>DLHS01000008.1 GCA_002483345.1 Bacteroidetes bacterium UBA7662 | reverse complement strand
CCTATTTCAGTACAAGACAACGGTTGGGCAGCAGTAAAAAATTATCACCAGCACACCAGCAGATCAGGAAATCAGCACATCACCAGCATGTACAACCGGATGAAGCCACCATGGTGAAGAAACTCGCCGCCTACCTCTCGCACGCTCGCCTCTCGAAATCTCAATGACTCCTAAGCCTTTGAGTTACTGTATTAAAAACCATTTTGTAGCTGCAAAAGTTATTCATACTTTTGCACTCGCCTTTTTAGAAGGCAGGAAAGGAAATTTAAATTAATGACAGAAAAAGAACTGGAACAAACAGTTGCAACGGAAACCACGGAGGTAGCAGCCCCTAAGAAAGCTGCTGCAGCCAAGTCGACGACCCCTACTCCCGGCGATTTTGACTGGGAAGGCACCGGCAAAAAAGGCGGTGGCTATTCGAAAGATGAACGCAAGAAGCTCGAAGACCTCTATGCAGGTACCCTGAGCGTCATCGAAACCAACCAGATGGTGAAGGCTACTGTAGCCGCTATCACCGATCGGGATGTGGTTTTGAACATCGGATTCAAATCTGATGGTCTTGTGCCGCTTTCAGAATTCCGCGACAAACCGGGCCTTGCTATCGGCGACGAAGTTGAAGTGCTCATCCTCAATCAGGAAGACAAAAACGGACAACTCGTGCTTTCACGCAAAGCCGCCCGTATCCTGAATGCCTGGGACAACATTGTTTCCAGCCACGAAAACGACACCGTTATTCAGGGCCGCGTGAAATCGCGTACCAAAGGCGGTCTGGTAGTAGAAATCGATGGTATCGAGACCTTCCTGCCAGGTTCACAAATTGATGTGAAGCCGGTTCGTGATTACGATCAATATGTAGGCAAAACCATGGAGTTCAAAGTTGTGAAAATCAACCAGACCCTGCGTAATGCTGTAGTATCTCACAAAATCCTCATCGAAAGTGACCTCGAAGCACAAAAAATCGAGATCATGAGCAAGATGGAAAAAGGTCAGGTACTCGAAGGTACTGTCAAGAACATGACAGACTTCGGTGTATTCGTAGACCTCGGCGGTGTAGACGGCTTGCTGCACATCACCGACATCAGCTGGGGCCGTATCAACCATCCTTCTGAAGTCCTGCAACTGGATCAGAAAATTCAGGTGGTTGTTATTGACTTCGACGACGAGAAGAAGCGTATCAGCCTCGGCATGAAACAACTCACCTCTCACCCATGGGATGCCATGACTGAAGACATTCAGCCGGGCAGCGTGGTGAAAGGCCGTGTTGTAACTGTAGCCGATTACGGTGCATTCCTTGAAATCATGCCAGGCGTAGAAGGTTTGATCCACGTTTCAGAAATGAGCTGGAGCCAGCACCTGCGCAACCCGCAGGACTTCATGAAAGCCGGCGATGAAGTAGAAGCAGTTGTATTGAGTGTTGACCGCGACGATCGTAAGATGTCGTTGGGTATCAAACAACTTTCTCCGGATCCATGGATCAACATCACCGAGCGTTTCCCTGTAGGTTCGCGCCACAAGGGTATCGTCCGTAATCTCACCAACTTCGGTCTCTTCGTTGAGCTCGGTGAAGGTGTTGACGGTCTGGTACACGTAAGTGATCTGAGCTGGACTAAAAAAATCAATCACCCGGCCGAATTCATCAAACGTGATGAAGAAATCGACGTGATTGTGCTCGACATCGACATCGACAACCGTCGTCTGAGCCTGGGTCACAAACAACTCGAGGAAAATCCTTGGGAGACGTTTGAGACCATCTTCCTCGAAGGTTCTACCCACAAGGGTACTGTAACTGCGGTGGAAGAAAAAGGTGCAGTAGTACAACTGCCTTATGGTGTTGAAGGATTTGCTCCTAAAAAGCAACTTCAGAAAGCTGATGGCAAAGCCCTCCATGGTGAAGAAGAAGCCGATTTCAAAGTGATTGAGTTCAGCAAAGAGAACCGTCGCATTGTGGTTTCGCACACACGCACCTGGCAGGAGCTGAAAGCCAACGAAAAGGCTGCAGAAGATGCTGAAGTAGCTGCTTATACCAAAAAAACCAGCGCGAAGAAAGCCGGAAAAGGTGCAGGCGATGAAGATCGTTCTACCCTCGGTGACCTCGACGTGTTGGCAGGCTTGAAAGAGCAGTTCATGGAATCGGAAAAACTGGCACAGGTAGAAGCCATCAAAAAGATGGATGCCAAAGCCAAGAAACCTTCCAAAAAAGCTAAAACTGAAGACGAAGACGAGGCATAAGCTTCTCTTTCCGAATAAGAAAGGTCATCCGAAAGGATGGCCTTTTTTTTGTGCCTGCCGGGGAGATGTTGAGATTTCGATAGGCGAGAGGGCGAGACTTTTTGTGCGTCTGCGTTGCAGACTAATGCCAAAAAGGACGACATCAGCGCAGCACCTGGCGGCACTCGTGCACAGCAATCCGGAAATCCGAACCTTTCGTATGTGTGTTAATCAATCCCGGCAGGAGGTTAAGCTATTGCCTGGCTGGTTTTGTGCAGGATTTTTTTAAAAACTTTCTACAATGGCACGGAACAGAAATGATCTGGAAAAACCCTTAGGCAGCGTGAGGAAGTCTCATTTATCCGGAAACAGGCCTGTCATTAAGCGTAAGTCTGTTTAATGATTTTCACGAAAGAATAAACAAAAATTGGAATTATGATTATTTGTTCGTAATCTTGTTTAAGATTTAATGATAAACGTTAAACAAATGAAGCCATCCGATTTTACACTGAAAGTCAACGAACACAGCAGCGCTTTGAAAGCTTACGCTCTCTACCTGACGCAGGATCGGGAGGATGCAAATGATCTGCTTCAGGAGACCTATCTCAAGGCATTTGCGAATTATCAGAAGTTTACAGCAGATACCAATCTCAAGGGATGGTTGTACACCATCATGAAAAATACCTTCATCAATAATTACCGTCGGATGGTGAAGCGGAATACCTTTCTGGACAAGACAGATAACAGCTTTTATATCGACAGTGTGAGTTTCTCCAAATCCAACGACGGAGAGGTAAGCATGGCTTTGCAGGATATGAATAAAGCCATCAGTCTGTTGCCACACGATCTACGGGAAGCCTTTATGATGAACTACCGGGGCTATAAGTACCAGGAAATTGCGGACCATTTTGCAATTCCCATAGGCACCGTTAAAACCCGCATACACCTGGCACGTCAGGTACTCAAAAAGCGACTCAAAACCTATGGTGAACAATACGGCATGCATGCTGCCTGACAGAAGTTTGTTTTTTGGTTAGAAACATATTTTCGAAAGCGGATGGCAAACATAGCCATCCGTTTTTTGTTGATAGAGTATCGAATGAAGCGTCGACTTTTACACACATGTCTGCTAAAAATATAATTGTCATTGGCGCCGGTTTTGCCGGTCTCTCAGCTGCTACTACGCTGGCAGATATGGGTTATGCTGTTACCCTCGTTGAAAAACACCAGATGCCAGGTGGTCGGGCACGGGTACATGAAGCAGCCGGTTTTCGCTTTGATATGGGGCCTTCGTGGTACTGGATGCCCGATGTATTTGAACGCTATTTTGCCCGCTTTGGAAAAAAGGTAAGTGATTATTACGAACTCATCCGCCTCGATCCCGGCTATACCATTGTATTCGGAGAAAACGACAGGCTGACGGTACCCGCCGATTATCAGTCCCTGAGGGACCTGTTTGAGTCGTACGAAAGCGGAGCAGCAGTGCAACTGGATAAATTTATGGAGCAGGCTGCTTATAAATATGAAGTGGGTGTGAATCAGCTTGTCTACAAACCCAGCCGCAGTATTTTTGAGTTTACAAGTCCGGGTCTGCTTTACGATATGACCCGCATGGACATTTTTCAGTCTATCCGTAAACACATCCGCAAGTTTTTTAAAAATCCTAAGCTGGTTAAACTGATGGAGTTTCCGGTATTATTTCTGGGAGCAACCCCCCAGAATACACCGGCTTTGTACAGCCTGATGAACTATGCTGACCTCAAACTCGGCACCTGGTATCCGCAAGGCGGGATGTTTGAGATTGTGAAAGCCATGGAAAGTCTTGCGAAAGAAAAGGGTGTCAGATTTGTTTACAATGCAGAAGTTACAGCCATCAGGATAGCCGGGAAATCGGCCAAAACGGTGGTAACAACTGCCGGTGACTTTGAAGCAGATGTTGTTGTTGGCGGCAATGATTACCATCACCTCGACCAACATATACTGGAACCTGCTTACAGGAACTACAGCGCTGCTTATTGGAAAAAGCGGGTATTGGCGCCTTCCAGCCTGTTGTTTTACATCGGCTTGAATAAAAAACTGGAAGGGCTGACGCACCATACCTTGTTTTTTGATGAGGAGTTTGATCAGCATGCACACGACATCTATACCGATCCCAAGTGGCCTTCCCGCCCGCTTTTTTATACTTCTCTCGCGTCTAAAACCGACCCGTCAGTTGCTCCTGAAGGTTGTGAAAATCTGGTTATTCTTATCCCCCTGGCTCCTGATCTGCCCGACAGCGAGGCCACCCGCGAGCAGTACTATCAGCGGGTGATGGATCGTTTCGAGCGACTTACCGGCCAGTCTATCCGGGATGCGGTGGTTTACAAACGATCTTATGCGATGGCAGATTTTAAGGCTGATTACCACGCTTTCCGGGGCAATGCTTACGGGCTTGCCAACACACTGTTGCAAACAGCCATCCTGAAACCATCTCTTAAAAACAAAAAGCTAGATAACTTGTACTATACAGGTCAGTTGACGGTTCCGGGACCAGGAGTCCCGCCTTCTCTGATTTCCGGTCAGGTAGTTGCCGCAGAAATATTACGGGAGCATCCAAACCATTGAGACGGATACGTGTTAATTCTTTGAAAAATCACCCGCCATGCTAAGTCTTTACCGCAAAACGAACATCGAATGCAGCCGCATCATCACCCGCAACTACAGCACCTCGTTCAGTATGGGTATACTTGCTTTCGACAAACAGTACCGCGACCCTATTTACGCCATCTATGGTTTCGTACGGTATGCGGATGAGATTGTGGATACCTTCCATGATTTCGATAAAAGAGTACTGCTGGAGGAGTTCGAAAGGGACACCTGGCTGGCCATTGAGCGGAAAATAAGCCTGAATCCGGTACTGGATGCCTTTCAGGATACCGTACACCGTTACCAAATCGGAACAGACCTGATTGGAGCCTTTCTCAAAAGTATGGCCATGGATCTTGAAGAGATAGAGTATGCGGAGGAGAACTACATCGAATACATCTACGGCTCAGCCGAGGTAGTAGGTCTGATGTGTCTCAAGGTTTTCTGCGACGGAGATCAGTCTGCTTATGAAAAACTCAGGGAGCCTGCCAGAAGACTCGGCGCGGCGTTTCAAAAAATCAACTTTCTGAGAGACATCGGGGAAGATTATCAATCACGTGGCAGGACTTATTTTCCCAATCTCAACCTTGGAATCAGTCTGGATGAGTGTTCCAAAAAGGACATAGAAGCAGACATAGAAGCGGACTTTCAGGCTGCTTACCAGGGAATTATACAACTGCCGAAAGGCTCCAGATTGGGTGTACTGACGGCTTACCGTTTTTACAGAAATCTCTTTCAGAAAATAAGGAAAACAGCCTCAAAACGCATACTGCAAGCTCGGATTCGGATTTCTAATACCGAAAAGGCAGCCTTGCTGATGCAATCGATGATCAGCAGCAAACTGAATTTATTGTGAGTATACGCTTCATACTGTTTTTACTCCTGCTCAGCACGGGTGGTTTTGCCAGTGAGGTAGTCGATATGAAAAGCCTTCGGGAGCGGTATTATGCAGCGGTACACTCGTCGGTTGCTACTGAAAAATTGTATTCAGAGCTTAAAAAGCAGCGACTGCCTGCACCTGTTATATTGGCGTATGTGGGGAGTCTGGAAGCCTTAAGGGCCAAACATGCAATTAATCCCTACTACAAGCTGCAATACCTCCGGGAAGCTGATCAAACGATGCAAAAGGCAGTAAAAGCCGCTCCTGATAATATTGAAATAAGATTTCTGCGCTTCTCTTATCAATATTATGTCCCGGAATTCCTGGGGTATTCAGAAAATAAGGAAGAGGATTTGAAAGTAATGGTCGCGCTGCTCAAAGCAGGAAAGTATCCCAGACAGGACACTGCCTTGGTTAAAAATATGCTGGGATTTTTTGAGGAGACCCAATCTGTGAGCCGTGCTGAACTGAAGCTGCTCAAAATGTCCCTGCCGCAGTCCTGACCATCTATCTTTGGTTCATGGACGAACACAAACACCTTCATGCCCATCAGGTACAGCGAATTGCCGTAGTAGGAGGAGGTATAGCCGGTATGGCTGCTGCCATCCGCATGGCGGTTGCAGGGCATCAGGTGAGTTTGTTTGAAGCCAGCCAAACCCTTGGTGGTAAACTGACGGATACCCGTTTGCAGGATTTTCGCTTTGATAATGGTCCGTCGCTTTTTACCCTGCCCGAATTACTCGAAGAATTGTTCTCACTGGCGGGCAGGCGTTTGTCTGATTATCTTGCATACGAGCGACTGGAGCTGGTATGCCGTTATTTTTATCCCGATGGTACTAAGATCGATGCCTGGTCGGATTCTGACCGTTTTGCACTGGAAATTGAGAGAACCACCCAGGTTCCGGCAGCCAAAACAAAAGCTTACCTCCGGCGTGCGGCCTTCATTTATGAAACCACTACCCCTGTATTTTTAGCACGGTCGCTGCATCGTTTTTCAAACTACCTGCGGTGGGTTGCCCTGAAGGGAGTTCTGAGAATACCCTGGCTGGGCATCTTCGGAAGTATGCATGCCTTTAACAAGGCTTGGTTCGGCGACAGGAGGGTTGTTCAGTTATTCGACAGGTTTGCTACCTACAATGGTTCTGACCCATATCAGGCACCGGCAACTTTGCTCCAGATTGCCCATATAGAGCATCAGGAGGGTGCCTGGTATCCCGAAGGGGGCATGGTTGCCATTCGGGACGCACTGCAAAAGCTGTTGCTGGAGCTGGGGGTTTTGGTATACATCGGCAGGACTGTTGACCAACTGGATGTGACAGGGGGTAAGCTGACCGGATTAACCATTGCCGGGAAGCAGCTTCCCTTTGACAAGGTCATTTTTGCAGGAGATATCCATCAGTTTTATGAACGCTTATTACCCGGATCGCGTCCGCACAAAAATCCTGAAAAGGATGAGTTATCAACCTCTGCCATCATTTTTCATTGGGGGGTAAAGGGAGTTTTCCCGCAACTTGATTTGCATAACATCCTTTTTTCGGCTGATTACGCCCGCGAGTTCACGGCCCTTCGGGCTGGTATAGTCCCCGAAGAACCAACGGTTTATGTATATGTAAGTGCCAGAAAAAACAATTCAGATGCTCCTGAAGGTCATGAAAACTGGTTTGTGATGGTCAATACCCCTGCCGACACGGGTCAGGACTGGGCTGCTGAAACGGGGCGCCTCCGGCTGCAGTTGCAGGAAAGGTTGGGTAAACTGCTCGGCTTGCCGTTATCACAACATATTGTCTGCGAGGCTGTTACTACACCGCCTGAGCTGGCTGGCAGGACCGGATCGAAAGGAGGCGCTATTTATGGTCTTGCTTCCAACAACAAATGGGCGGCTTTTTTAAGACATCCGAATTACAGCAGAACGGTGTCAGGACTATATTTTTGTGGTGGCAGCGTACATCCGGGTGGGGGTATTCCGCTTTGTCTGTATTCCGCCCGCATTGTCGATGAACTTATACACCGAGCATGATTACCGCCAGGCACCAACATCTGCAACAGCTTTTTTTCCGGTGGTATTTCCGTCGTTTGTTTAAACGACAATTTAGTCATTTTGAAGGGGTATTAGCGGAAACCGATCCCCAAAAATCGGTATGCTGGATCAGTAACCACAGCAGTTGGTGGGACGGGGTTTGGCCGCTTCTCCTCAATGAGAAACATGAAAAACGGCCTTTTTATGTACTTATGCTCGAGAAGGAGCTGAAAAAGCGTCCTTTTCTCCGCGCACTGGGTTCCTTTTCGATAGCGCCTGGTGAACGCTCGATGGCGGAAACAGGTCAATACCTGGCGTCTTTGTTACGGCAGCCTGAAAATCTGGTACTACTATATCCGCAGGGGCAACTTGAATCCATGGCGGAAACCGATATCCGTTTTGCACCGGGTATGTTACGGTATGCCTGCCGGGAAAATGAACACATACAATGGCTGATGTCGGCCTTTTTGGTTGATTACGGGGCATCACCTAAACCAACCGTATTCCATTATCACCAGCTCAAATGTTACGCCGGAGAGGTAGATGCGGCAGTAATTGAGCGTGATTATCAGCATTTTTACAATTCTGCAAGGCAGAATCACATTATTATGTTGCATATGCAACATAATACAAAGAGTAAACCATGACTTACCTGCTGCTGGTTGTACTGGGTTTTGCTGCGCTTCGTTTCTGGATCGCTTTTTTCAACTGGGGAAGCCGGCCCTATCTGAAGGCAGGCGTGGTTAAAGACAGTGCCGTTAAATTAAGCGTCCTTATCCCTGCACGCAATGAAGCCGCAAACATCGGACCCGTTGTAGAGGCAGTGCTGGCGGCAGAAGGTGTCCGCCTGGAGTTGCTGGTGCTGGATGATCATTCGGAAGACAATACCTCAGCCCTGGTTTTGCGGGCGATTGAAGGAGATTCCCGGGCTCGCCTGTTGCAGGGACGCACCTTACCCGCTGACTGGCTGGGCAAGTCATGGGCCTGCCATCAATTGGCAGAAGCCGCCACCGGCGACTGGCTGGTTTTTATAGATGCCGATGTTTTGCTTCAACCCAAGGCGTTGGCCTATGCCTTGCAGCAGGCGGAAAAAGGGAAGCTTGATGCCTTGTCCGTTTTCCCTTTTCAGGAGATGAAAACAAGGGGGGAGCAGTTTACCGTGCCGCTGATGCACCAATTGCTGCTGAGTCTGCTGCCCTTATGGTTTATCTGCTGGTTTAAGTTCCCGTCTCTGGCAGCGGCCAACGGACAGTTTATCATGCTTAAAGCTGCCGATTACCGGAAGCACCGATGGCATGAGCAGGTAAGGTTTGAGATTGTGGAAGATATTGCCATCTTCAGGGCCCTCAAAAAGGCTGGTAAAAAAGTGATGACCTTGACCGATCCGGCGGGATTCATCCGTTGCAGGATGTATGGCGGATTCCGGGAAGGCATCAATGGCTTCTCTAAAAATCTGTTGTCTGGATTCGGAAATTCAGCTTTTGTCCTTTTCACCTATCTCTTTCTTACCACCTACAGCTGGCTGCTATTGTGGTGGCTGGGCGCCCGTTTTGAATTCATCGGACTTTCACTGGTGGTGGTGGGGATTCGCGTGTATGTATCCCTGGCAGCAGGCCAGCACCCCGGGCGGAATCTGCTGTTTCATCTGCCACAACTTCTCATTTTTAACTGGATTGCCTGGAAATCGGTGTATCTGCGTCTTACCAAACAATATGAATGGAAAGGACGCAGACTCAGATGAAACAGGCAAAACTTTGGTTGAAACTGGTATATGGTTTCGGCGTTCCGGGTTTGTGGTGGCCGGTAAGCCGGGAATACTTTCTACTGCTGACACCCCTTACATTGCTTGGTGGAGCGCTGACCCTTCTCTGGTTTGAAGAAAAACGCGATAATCGATTTTGGTGGGTGATGGGTTTGACCTGGCTGGCAGGCTTTGGGGTAGAGGTAGCGGGTGTTAAGACCGGAGCTGTTTTCGGAGCTTATGGGTATGGTTCGGTACTGGGCCCAAAGCTGGCGGAAGTGCCGCTGGTGATAGGGCTTAACTGGACCATCTTGTTATTTGCCATTTACCAATGGGTAGCAGGGTGGTCGGTACCTGCCTGGACACGTCCGGTTTGGGGTGCGCTGGTTTTGGTGGGCACCGATTTTTTTATCGAACCGGTTGCGGTGAAGCTTGGGTTCTGGACCTGGGATTTTGTGACGCAGTCTGCCTGGATGATAGCCCCCGCACAGAATTATCTGGCCTGGGGACTCTTTTCATTTCTGGTGCTTGCGCTTTATCAGCTTTTGGGTTTACAGCTGAAAAACAGGCTGTCGGCAAGTTATTGGTTATATCAGCTGCTGTTTTTTGCGGCACTTGCAGTTTTGCTCTGAAAATCAGAGGCTGATCTGCTCGTCGTTGCTGTTGAAGAAGTGATACTCCGTCATGTGATAGGAGTTCTCAGACTGAATAGGAATCCAAACCTTGTACTTCATAAACCAGCGCATCCGTTTCGATGGGAAACCACTGGTAAGATAAGCGGCCAGATAGGGGTGGAGGTGGAGGCGTAATTTTTTCTCGTTCTGTTCGGTCAGTATGTACCGCAGATTGGTTTCAATCTGATCGGTGACCAGGATGCTCGGCTGGATGGTGCCCGTTCCTTCGCAGGCAGGGCAGGTTTCTGTGATGGCGACATTGATCTCCGGACGGACCCGCTGGCGGGTGATTTGCATTAACCCGAATTTAGAGATGGGCAGCACGGTGTGTTTCGCCCGGTCGGTAGCCATGATAGCCACCATTTTGTCGTAGAGATCTTTCTTGTGCGATGCCTTCTTCATGTCGATGAAGTCGATGACAATGATGCCGCCCATATCCCGTAAACGAAGCTGGCGGGCAATTTCTTCCGCAGCTTCGAGATTGGTGTGGATGGCATTGCTTTCCTGATCCAGTTCCGACTTGAGGCGATTGCCGGAGTTCACATCAACGACATGCAATGCTTCTGTGTGCTCAATGATGATATAGGCACCTCCCGGGATAGTGACATTTTTGCCGAAAGTAGCTTTGATCTGTTTGTCGATGTGGAAATGCTCATACATCGATGTTTTGCCCTTATACAGTTTTACAATCTCAGCTTTTTCCGGGGCGATGGTCGCTACGTAATCCTTTACCTCTTCATGAGTCCGTGGGTCGTCTATCCAGATGCTGGTAAACGAATCATTGAGCAGGTCGCGCAGCATACCGGTGGTCCGGGCCATCTCCTGGATGACGCGGTCGGCGGGTTTGGCAGTTTTAAGGGCTTTGAAACAGTTTTCCCATTTCTCAATCAATTCCCGGATGTCTTTCTCCAATTCCTCTGCCTCAGCGGCGGCGGCGGCAGTACGCACGATGATGCCGAAGTTTTTGGGTTTGATGCCCAGCACTACCTGCTTCAGTCGTTTTTTCTCTGCGTAATCGCTGATCTTTTTAGAGATGGAGACACTGTCGGTAAATGGTACCAGCACCACATACCTGCCGGCGATAGAAAGTTCTGCGCTGAGACGCGGGCCTTTGGTAGAGATGGGTTCTTTAACTACCTGTACCAGTACCAGCTGTCCTTTTTCAACCGCATCAACGATGGTACCGTCTTTGTTGATATCGGTTTCGGGTCGGAAATGCTGCAGTGTGCTGTTTTTCCGCTTGCCGCTCATCACATCTTCCGTATACTTTTTCAGGGAGTTGAATTGCGGACCCAGGTCGAGATAGTGCAGAAAAGCATCTTTCTCATAACCGATGTCTACAAAACAGGCGTTCAGCCCTGGAATCACCTTTTTTACTTTGCCGAGATAGATGTCACCCACCGAGTATTCCTTATCGGCACTGTCCTGGGTGAGTTCCACCAGACGTTTGTCTTCGAACATGACAATTTCAACACCATTGGGTGTATTGCTGACGAAGAGTGACTTATTGGGTCGCGGGGACGGGTTTTCTGACATAAAAGTATGGTGTACGGCGTACAGGCTGTCGCTTGAAAGTGACAGAAACGGCAACACTTCAGCTCGTATTTTACAAGCTGAAGTGTTGCTTTAAAAGTTCAATAAAGAAGGATTACTTCTTCTTGTGACGATTCTTCCTGAGGCGTTTTTTACGCTTGTGGGTAGCAATCTTATGGCGTTTTCTTTTTTTACCGCAAGGCATCTGTTTGGTATTTAAGGTGTTGAACTTTTGATTTGTCTGATGAAGTCTTCAACCTGAGCCAATATGGCAGGGTCTTTAGAGAGTGCTTTGTAATCTTCCAGAGCCTTGACGGCTTTTTCGGTATCACCCAGCTTGTAATAGGCTTCCCCCAGCCCCAGATAGGCATCTGCGAAGGCGGGGTACCAGCTTAGAATGTCTTCAAAACGTTTGGCAGCTTTGTCGTATTGATTGGAACGTATGGCCAGCTGTGCCAGATGGAAATTGGCTTTCAGGTGTTTAGGTTCCTGCTTAACGATGCCAAGCAATTTTTGAATGCCCTGCATGGGAGCCGCAGTACCGATTGTGAGGGCGTGGCCCAGATCGGCAGCAAAATCGAGATTTTCCGGGGCCAGCTGACTGGCTGCCTCAAAGTTGCGGATGGCTGCGGCATGCAGGTAATTTAACAGGGTCGAGTCGCCTACCATATCGGCAGCAGCCAGGAAGCGGGTACCTGCAAGGGCGTGGCCCGTAGCATTTTTACCTGCAACAGCAGCTTTTTCATACCATACGGCGGCCGCGGCCCAGTCGTTTTTGGTTTCCCAGAACGCGGCCAGGCTCTGCGCCAATGCTTCGCGTTGGCTGGCATTGGTCACGGTGTCGAGTGCCTTTTCGATAGCTGTGAGCTTATCCTGCTCCTGGGCGTTCAGACCCGAGCGGCTCATCAGCAACAGCATCTCCGCATCCATAGGTTGTTCCTGCACTGCTTCGGTTTCGCCGGCAGGCTTGAGCACCGTCATCTCCCCGAAAAGGAAGATGCTGATTCCCAGAATCAGCACGGCACCCACCAGAAGCAGTTGTAAACGACTCATATTACTCAGGCGATAACTGTATTACGCACATTGTCCTTAACCTCTTCGATAAATTGTTTCGAAGGTTTGAAGTGTGGGATAAAGTGCTCAGGTATCTCAATAGAGGTGTTACGCGAGATATTGCGGGCAATCTTCTTCGCACGCTTTTTCACAATAAAACTACCGAATCCACGAACGTAGATGTTCTCTCCGTTCTTGATAGAATCTTTAACAACTCCGAAGAACGACTCAACTACTTGTTGAACATCTACCTTCTCAATGCCGGTCTGTTCGGCGATTTGGCTAATAACTTCTGCTTTGGTCATTTTATTAAGGTTATTCAGGTCGATTTTGAAAGGGAATGCAAAAATAAGGTATTGAAGCTGAATTAAAAACGGAAGATTCATTTGTTGGTGTTTATTTCGCATTGCGATGCTATTTAGCCATAAACTAATTGACTGGTACCGCTCCGGACACCGTGATTTGCCCTGGAGAAGGACCTCGGACCCCTATAAAATCTGGTTGTCGGAGATAATTCTTCAGCAAACCCGGGTGGCGCAGGGGCTGCCATACTACGAGAAATTCGTGGCGCACTACCCGACCGTTGCTCATCTGGCCGCGGCCGATGAACAGGAAGTACTGCGTGACTGGCAGGGATTGGGGTACTACAGCCGTGCCCGCAACCTGCACCATGCAGCCAAACAGGTAATGGATATGTTCGGAGGTGTTTTTCCGCCTGATTACACATCGCTGCTGAAGCTGAAAGGGGTGGGGGTTTACAGCGCTGCGGCCATTGCTTCTCTGGCTTTCAACCAGCCACATGCGGTTGTTGATGGAAACGTGTACCGTGTGCTGGCCCGTTTGTTCGGTATCCGGGAGGCCATCGACCAGCCTGCGGGCCAGCGGTTGTTCCGTGAAAAGGCAGATGCATTACTTGACAGGGAACAACCCGGTACCTACAACCAGGCTATCATGGAGTTTGGCGCTACCCTTTGTACACCGCAGCAACCAGACTGCGCAAACTGCCCGTTTCAGGGTGATTGTCATGCGTTCAAGACACGGGAAGTAACTTTGTTACCGGTGAAGGCAGGTAAGATTAAGGTGCGTTCCCGCTACCTGAACTATGTTTTGTTTCAGTTTGAAGGGGGTATCTATCTCAAAAAACGAACGGCAGGAGATATCTGGCAGGGGCTGTACGATCCCTTTTGCCTGGAAGAGCCGACTTTGTTAGAAACTCCGCAACTTTTGTCGCGTTTGCATCAGGTTTTCGGATTGGGGTCAGGAGAAATGTCAGTTCTCGATGAATCAGCCGACTTTCGCCATATTCTGACGCATCAACGGCTTCATGCCCGGTTTTGGCTGGTTCAAATTTTTCATAACTTGCAAGGGAATGACCTTATTTTTGTAGAGCATTCAGAACGTGATTTATTTCCCGTTCCACGTTTGATAACCACATATTTCAAAACGATAGCTGCATGGCTGGACTGAATAAAGTGATGTTGATTGGCAATCTGGGTAAAGACCCGGAGGTAAAGGATACCGGGAACGGTGTCAAGCTGGCCATTTTCCCGCTGGCAACATCCGAAGATTACAAGGACAAAGACGGTAACCGTCAGACCCGTACAGAATGGCATAACATTGTGCTATGGCGTGCACTGGCAGATCTGGCAGTCCGATTTCTGACCAAAGGCCAGCAGGTATACATAGAAGGCCGGTTGTCGACCCGTAAATGGGAAGACAAAGACGGCAATACCCGTTACACGACCGAAGTGGTTGGCGACAACATTGTATTACTTGGCCGCAAGCCTGGTGAAAGCGGAGGAGCCTCCAATGCCGGTGCGCAAAGTGGTGCAGGTAGCAGCCATGAAGATTACCTTTCTGCCGATAGTCAGGGTGACGATCTGCCCTTTTAGTTTCACGAATAACCCACATTTTGGATAATCCCGACGGAGACTCCCAGCTTAGCTGGCTTTTTTTACTCAACCAGATTACACTTGCTGCATCCGTGCAGGAGCTGGTGATGACCCTTGCAGCCATTTTCCTGCTTCTTATTTGTTCTGCTCTGATTTCCGGTGCCGAAGTTGCTTTTTTCTCGCTCAGCAAAACGGCCCACGGAGAGCTGATCCAGAGTGAATCGCCCCGCGATAAACTGATTGTCCATTTGCTTGATCATCCCAAAAAACTGTTGGCTACGCTTTTGATCGCCAATAATTTCGTGAATGTGAGTATTGTCATACTGTCTTATTACGTCACTTTCAGGCAGTTTGACTTCAGTACAGCACCTTTTGTTGGTTTTTTGATTCAAACATTGCTGGTAACCCTGTTGATTGTAATGTTTGGAGAGGTGCTGCCAAAAGTATACGCTACTGAAAAAAACCTGCAGGTTGCTGCCTTTATGGCTCCGGCGCTGAAAGTATTAAATCGTGTATTTGCACCTTTCAGCTTCCTGCTTGTTTCCGGTACTAATCTGATTGATAAACGTTTCAAAAACAAAATTCAGAATGTATCCATCGATGAACTGAATCAGGCCATTGAGCTAACCTATGAGGAGGAGGACGAAAACACGGAAGAAAAGGAGATACTCAAAGGGATCGTTAATTTCGGGAACATCAGCGTGAAGCAGGTCATGACCTCACGACAGGATATTACCGCCGTGGAATCAGATGTTTTGTTCCGGGAACTGATAGCTCAGATAACAGACTCGGGTTACAGCAGGGTACCGGTATACACCGAATCGCTGGATAAGATAGACGGTATACTCTATCTGAAAGACTTGCTGGCACATCTCGATAAGGATGATACTTTTGACTGGCGTCCGTTGTTGCGTAAGCCATATTTTGTTCCCGAGAAAAAGAGAATAGACGACCTTTTTAAAGATTTTCAGGGCAAACACACCCATATGGCAGTGGTTGTGGATGAATATGGCGGCTGTGCAGGTCTTATTACGCTGGAAGACATACTCGAGGAAATTGTCGGAGAAATCAACGATGAATTTGATGAGGCTGAAGAGCTGCCTTATGAACAAATAGACGAGCGTAATTACATTTTTGAAGCCAAAACACAGCTTCAGGAAGTTTATAAATACCTGGATATTGACTCGGAAACCTTTGAGGAAGCCCGCGGGGATGCCGACAGTCTGGCAGGCCTCTTGCTGGAGCTTTCAGGGCATATGCCAGTAGCAGGTGAAGAAATCAATTTTGAAGCGTATCTATTCACCATACTGGAAGCCGACGACAGGCGTATTATATCTGTCAGAATTACTTTACCCGAATTACCTCAAACAGAACCCAAAACAGAAAATGACAGTCCTGAAATTTAAGAAAATTGTTTTTCTGTTTATGGCAGTCCTGCTTTTTGTGTCCTGTGAAGAGAAGGCGGCATCGCCCAGGCCTTATGGCTATCACCGCATTGATTTACCGGCCCGCGGCTACCGGTTGTTTGATACCACCAGCTGCCCTTATGTTTTTGAATATCCCCTGGCCAGTCGTCTCGAGCCGGTAAAAAACGGGGAGAATGCCTGTTGGATGAACCTGTTTTATCCCGGACTACAGGCGACCATCTACCTGAGCTACAAGCCAATCAATGCGCAGACACCACTCGATAAGCTGATTTATGAGACACAGCGGCTGACCTACAAACATGTGGTAAGAGCGTCATCGATTGAAGAAAAAATGATTAACAGGCCGGAAGAGCGCGAATATGGTATGCTGTACGAGGTAGGTGGTGAGGCAGCCTCTGCCACTCAGTTTTATCTTACCGACAGCAGCCGTCATTTTTTGAGAGGCAGCCTTTATTTCTACAGTGAACCCCGCCCGGATAGCCTGGCACCGGTAGTAGCTTACGTCCTGGAAGACGTGCGACACTTGTTGGAAACCTTCCGCTGGAAATGAGGCGGATTCGGGCTATTTTCGGAGCGTGAGCCAGACCGATTTACTTGCAACCCCCATCGAATACCTCAAAGGGGTAGGTCCTGCACGGGCAGATTTGCTGAAGTCGGAATTGAATATTCACACTTTCAGGGATTTACTTCATTTTTTTCCTTTCAGGCACATCGACCGCACCCGGTTTTTCAGCACAGCGGAGCTGAATGAAAACCTGGGACTTGTACAACTCAAGGGGCGTATTACCACGGTAGCTTATGCCGGAGAAGGTCGTAAAAAGAGATTGGTGGCTACTTTACAGGATGCACACGGCAAGGTGGAACTCATCTGGTTTCAATCGGTCAGGTGGATAGAAAGCAGCCTGAAAATAGGGGAAGAGTACATTGTATTCGGCAAACCCACACTTTTCCGTTCCCAGTACAGCATCGCGCATCCCGAGCTGGAGCTGGTGAGTGCCGCGCAGGGATTTGCGGGACAGGCCGTGCTGCAGCCGGTTTACAGCTCGACAGACAAACTCAAAAACAAGGGACTTGATGCCAAGGGCATTGCCCGCATCAGTTTTCAGTTGCAGGAGCAGCTTAAAAACCAGTTGCCGGAAAGCCTGCCAGCATTTTTTGTGCAGAAGCACAAGCTTATGTCGCGCGCTGCCGCTTTTCAGCATATTCACTTTCCCAAAGATCAGGCAAGTCTTGATGCAGCCCGTTACCGGCTGAAGTTTGAAGAGCTGTTTCTGTTGCAGTTTGGTTTGTTGTGGCAGAAACGAACCAGATTATCCAAATATAAAGGATACGTATTCGGGCAGGTGGGTGTGCATTTCATGGATTTTTATGAAAATCAACTTCCTTTTGAACTTACCAATGCCCAGAAACGGGTGCTGAAGGAAATCAGGGCTGATGTTAAAACAGGAGCGCAGATGAACCGGCTGTTGCAGGGTGATGTAGGCAGCGGTAAAACAGTTGTGGCGTTGCTGACCATGCTGTTGGCCATCGACAATGGTTTTCAGGCTTGTTTGATGGCACCAACAGAGATTCTGGCAACCCAGCACTACAATACCCTGCGTGAAATGCTCCGCGAAATGCCTGTGCAGATTCGTTTGCTCACAGGCAGCACCGGTACCAGGGAGCGCCGGGAGATACATGCTGCCCTTCAGGATGGATCACTCCATTTTCTGGTGGGTACCCATGCGCTCATTGAGCCGGCCGTTGTATTTCAAAATCTTGGATTAACCATCATCGACGAGCAGCATCGTTTTGGAGTCGCTCAGCGGGCTCAGTTGTGGGCCAAGAGCAAGGTGCCTCCCCATGTGCTGGTCATGACCGCCACGCCCATCCCACGTACCCTGGCGATGACTTTGTATGGCGATCTGGATATCTCCGTGATTGATGAACTGCCGGCTGGTCGTAAACCCATCAAAACCATTCACTCGCGCGATGCGCAACGTTTGAAAGTATTTGAGTTTATGCGCCGTGAAATTGCCCTGGGAAGGCAGATTTATGTGGTTTACCCCATGATTGAAGAATCGGAAAAGCTTGACCTGAAGTTCCTGCACGATGGTTTCGAGGCAATTTCAAGGGCTTTTCCAATACCACAATACCAGGTGAGTATTTTACATGGTAAAATGAAAGCCGATGCCAAGGAGTTTGAGATGCAACGATTTGTGAAAGGCCAAACCAATATCATGGTGGCAACCACAGTTATTGAAGTGGGCGTGAATGTTCCCAATGCGTCGGTGATGGTGATTGAGAATGCCGAACGGTTCGGATTATCACAATTGCACCAGTTACGCGGCAGGGTAGGGCGCGGTGCAGAACAGAGTTACTGCCTGTTGATGACCAGTGATAAATTGTCGGCCGACGCACGGGTGCGCATCAAAACCATGTGTGAAACAAACGATGGCTTTAAAATAGCGGAGGTGGATTTACAGCTGAGGGGGCCGGGTGATATTTCGGGTACTCAGCAAAGTGGTAGCATGGACTTCAGCATAGCCGATCTGGCTACCGATGGTGAAATTCTAAGGCAGGCGCGGCAGGTGGTGGAGGCTATCTTTGAAGAAGACCCCTCCTTAGAGCGAGCCGAGACCAGACAATTGGTGGCAGCCTACAACGAGGTGCACAAACACCGTAAAAACTGGAGCAGAATCAGCTGATCAGCTTAACCAGCGGTACAACAGCACCAGCAAACAGCCCAGAAACATCAGTATCGAAATGCGGTTGATGCCATGCATCATACGCAGGTTGAAGTTTTTGGTTTTGTGTGGGCCGTTGGGCCTGAATACATTTACGAAATAGGAGAAAAGCTGTTTCATATACGATCATTTACAGTTTAACGTAACACCAGTTTACGGCCACTGTCGAGCCGTATGAGAATACCGAAAAGTATGGTAAACGATAACATCGAGGATCCTCCATAGCTGATGAAAGGCAGCGGAATGCCGATCACCGGTAACAATCCTATGGCCATGCCAATGTTTACGAATACGTGGAAAAAGAGGATGCTGGCAACACCATAGCCATAAACCCGGCCGAAACGGGTCGTTTGTCGTTCGGCAAGGTTCAGAATCCGGATCAGGAGCAACGAGTACAAAGCGAGTACTGCAATGCTACCCAGAAAGCCATATTCTTCTCCTATGGTACAGAAAATGAAGTCGGTACTTTGTTCCGGTACGAAATCAAATTTGGTTTGGGTACCCTGCAAAAATCCTTTCCCGAAAAAACCACCACTGCCGATGGCAATGAGCGATTGATGGACGTTGTATCCCGCCCCTTTATAGTCTTCTACCTTGCCCAGAAGCACATTGATACGCTGCCGCTGGTGCTCTTCCAGTATGTTCTCAAAAGCATAATTAACTGAAAAAATGACTGCGATGGCAGGTCCAGCCACCAGCATACCTCGCCAGAAAGCTTTCATTTTTTTCCTCGAAAGCGCCACATAAAGGGCCAGCAGAATAGCAATGCTGATAGAAACAGCCCATTCATCCAGCAATAAGGTTAGTACAACCACCAATATGCTCAGCCCCCCAAAAACCAGGTAATTCACAGAAAGGCCTTCCCTGTACAGGACGAAAATGAAAGAAGCGTACACCAGCGCGCTGCCTGTATCGTGCTGCAGGAAAATGAGCGCTACGGGAATGGCCAACAGCATACCCACAACCAGCTTAGCCTTTAACTTGGAAATGGCAGCATCGGTATTGCTGAGATAATAGGCGACCATCATCACTGTGCCCAGCTTCATAAATTCAGCAGGCTGGAGTCTGAAACTACCTATTTCAAACCAGGCACGTGCACCATTTACCTCCCTGCCTAAAAACAGCACACCTGCCCCCAGAAGTAGCGTGACACCATATACAATAGGTGAAATACCTTCGAAAATCCTGAAATCAAGGGCGAGAATGATGGTTAAAAGCAAATAGGAGCTACCCATCCAAAGCAATTGTTTGCCATAGTTCTGACTGAGGTCAAAAATACTCTTGTGCTCCTCATTGTAAACAGCAGAGTAAATGGCTACCCAACCAATCAGGGTCAGGATGAAGTAGAGTAGTATGGTCCACTTGTCGATATACTGGAAGATGGTTTTTTCCTGTCTTTGCATCTTTACAACAGTTTGGCTTCCAATATTCTCTTTTCCAGGTCTTTACGTTTAGTGCCTCCTCTGAGATATTTCTCAATCATCAGACTCGCAATGGGCGCGCCCCACACACCGCCATAGCCGGAGTTTTCTACAATCACCGCAATGGCAATGCGGGGGTTTTCACGGGGTGCGAAACAAACATAAACCGCGTGATCCTTGCCATGTGGATTTTGCGCTGTACCTGTCTTGCCACAAATGGCCATGCTGTCGAGTTTGCCATACAAACGGGCTGTACCGGCATCTACCACTTTCTGCATGCCTTCCAGTACCACGTCAAAGTATTGATCGTCTATGCCTACACTTATTTTTTCACGGTATTCAGCTTTTACGGTGGCACCCTGACCGTCACCAATCTGTTTTACCAGATGCGGCCGGTAATACCAACCCCTGTTGCCGATAATGGCCATCACATTGGCCATCTGCAGGGGCGTTATCCCCAACTCTCCCTGACCAATGGCCAGCGAAATGATGTTATTGGCATACCAGCGTTTGCCATGAATTTTATTGTAATAGTTGACAGAGGGTAGTATCCCTTTCACTTCGTTGGGGATATCGATACCTGTTTTGCTTCCGATGTTGAAGGCGGCGATATAATCACGCCAGATGCCGTAACCTTCAGGTGAAGACTTACCGGGGTTGTTATCCACCATGGTTTTGAAAGCCCAGCAATAGTAAGGATTACAGGAAAACTGAATCGATTCCTCCAGGTTCAGCCGGTCGTGCACGTGGGTACATTTGACGGTATGCCCACCCATCCGGTAGCCGCCGTGGCAAGGGAAACGGGTGTCGGGTCCCATCAGCCCCAATTGCTGACCTATAAGTGCCTGTATGGGTTTAAAGATAGATCCGGGCGGGTACTGTGCCTGCAACGGCCGGTTGAACATGGGCTTGTTTTCGTCGTTGGCGAGAATTTTGTAGTTTTTGCCACGCACAGAACCTACCAGCAGGTTAGGGTCATAATAGGGGGCGCTGACAAAGGCCAGTATCTCCCCGGTAGAGGGTTCGATCGCTACCACACTGCCCTTTTTATTGACCATCAGCGATTCCGCATAGTTTTGCAGTTCTATGTCAAGGGATAAAATCAGGTCCTCACCGGAAACTGCCAGAGAATCAAATTCACCTTCTTTATAACTACCCACAATACGGTTGTGAACATCCACATATTGATACTTCACACCTCGTTTACCTCTCAGAAACTCCTCGTAAGCCAGTTCAATTCCACCTATCCCGATATAGTCGCCCATCTGATAGTAACCGGCTGATTTTTCAATTTGCCGTTGATTTACTTCTCCGATATAGCCTAATACGTGTGCTGATGATTGATACGGATAGGAGCGAACGGTTCGGGCTTCAGGGTAAAAACCTGTAAATTCATGTAACCTTTCCTGAATGGCAGCGAATTCTTCCACACTGATTTGTGCCTGGAAAAGGGAAGGTTTAAAACGGGAGTGATTTTTAGCCTTGTTGACGCGTTCAACAAAAGTGGTTTTGTCGATACCGAGTAATTTGCAAAAGGAGGTGGTATCCATGCCTTTTTCAAGCTGCCGGGGAATCACCATCAGGTCGTAAATAGGACGGTTTACCACCACTCTTTCCCGGTTACGGTCGTATAAAATACCTCTTGCAGGGTAAATGGTTACCTTCCGGATGGCATTCTGGTCTGCCCAGAGGGTATAAGAATCATCAATTACCTGTACATAAAACAACCTCAGCAGGAAAATCGCAAAGATTCCCAGCATGATGAAAATAACCAGATTCTGGCGGTTGGATGGGTTCATGGAGTCCGACGGGGGCGTATTTCTATATATCTCAAGGCAACAACCAACAGCAAGGTGAGCAGACTGCTGAAAAAAGCCTTCATGAGAATTACAAAAATATCGGAAAAGTCGAGTGATTCGATGCTGTACAAGGCGAGATTGTGGACAAATACCAGCAAAGCGGCATAAGTCACAAACTGACCAGGTTCTACTTCCCTGAAACTGATGTTTTGGAGTTCATCATAAGCAGTACGTGGTATGGTGGTTTTTATCCAGAAAGGTCTGATAAAAGCCACCAAAGTGCTTGCAAAAGCATGCATTCCTCCTGTATTCGAGAAAATATCAACGGCAAGGCCGGTTAAAAATGCCATTAACATCAACAAGCCCGCAGGCGTTGCCAGCGGCAGCATAAGCACAAAAAAGATGTAAATGAAGGGGTTAAACAAACCATGCAAACCTATATGGTTGAAAACCGTAATCTGGAAAATCAGAAGCAGTAACAGCCGGACCAGATGTTTCAAAACTTCACTCATAGTTTAGTTTGCTTTCAAGTGAATCACGTTCTGCGACAAAGCGGTCTTCCACCACCCATACATAGCTCAGTTGTTTGAAATCGGCTCCCAATTTCACCCGAAGCTGGTACATACTGCCTCCCTCCGGTAATTCAATCTCTGCAATGGTACCAATAAACAAACCATCCGGGAAGATAGAGGAGTAAGGACTTGTGAGTATGGTATCACCTACTTTAACTTCCACATGCTCTGGTATTTCAATCAAATCAGCATAACGGTAGTTGCCTCCGGGCCATAAAACAGTACCGGCAGTACCCGATTTTTTAAGACGCGCCGAGATACGCGCATTTTTGTTCAGCAAGGAAATAACGGTACTGAATCTTGGAGATACATCCTTGATAATACCTACTATTCCTTTGGATGATATCACGGCAGACCTGGCCTTGATGCCGTTGAGACTGCCTTTGTTTAAGGTGAGGTAGTTATTCCTGAAATCAACCGTATTGTTGATGACTTTGGCCCCTGTGTAGAAGTAACGTTGAGATACAATACTATCTGTCAGCAACGGATAGAAACTACTCGTGTCCAGGCTTTGATTAGCAGGGAGCATCGCCTGCAGCGTTTCTACATACGCCACCAGAGAATCGTTCACCTGTTTGAGTCGCAGGTATTCCGAAAATTCATTGATTTCACTGTAAAAACTACCACTGACCGCATTGCTGGAATTCAAAAAGACTGCCTGGTGATATTGATTGTTCTGAACAGTCAATACCAAAGCGATACCCTCCAGCAGCAGGAAAAAAAGCAACAATCGAAACCGGGCAAAAAATCGGAGTATCGCTCGCATGGCCTAAACTCAGGTCATCAGGAAGTTGAAACGATCGATGTTTTTAAGGGCTATGCCCGTACCACGAACTACGGCGCGCAACGGGTCTTCGGCGATATGTACTTTGAGTTTTGTTTTCTGGCTGATACGCTTGTCAAGGCCACGAATCAGGGCACCCCCTCCGGTGAGGTAAATGCCGGTTTCGTGTATGTCAGAAGCAAGTTCGGGCGGCGTAATCTCCAATGCCTTGAGAATGGCACCTTCTACTTTACTGATGCTTTTGTCAAGTGCGTGGGCAATCTCGGTATAACTTACGGTAATCTGTTTCGGGATACCCGTCATCAGATCGCGACCGCTGACGGTGATGTCTGCCGGTGGCTCATCGAGCTCAGGCAGGGCAGAGCCAACCTGGATTTTGATCATCTCAGCCGTACGCTCACCAATGAGCATATTGTGCTGGCGGCGGATGTATTCCAGCACATCGGCCGTAAACTGGTCGCCTGCCACCCGGATGGACTGGTCACAGACAATACCTGCCAACGCGATCACCGCAATCTCGGAGGTACCTCCTCCGATGTCGATGATCATATTGCCCTTCGGCTCTTCCACGTCAATCCCGATACCAATGGCGGCGGCCATGGGCTCGTGAATGAGATATACCTCTTTGGCACCGGCATGCTCCGCAGAGTCGCGTACGGCACGCTTCTCAACCTCAGTAATACCCGATGGAATACAAATTACCATACGCAAGGAGGGCGCAATCCATCGTTTTTTAGGATTGATCATGTCAATCATCCCGCGAATCATACTTTCTGCTGCATGGAAGTCGGCAATTACACCGTCTTTCAGCGGGCGAATGGTTTTGATGTTCTCGTGGGTTTTGCCATGCATTTGCTGTGCCTGCTTGCCGATGGCAATGACTTTGGTTGTGGTACGGTCGATGGCCACTATGGAGGGCTCGTCGACCACAATTTTGTCTTTGAATATTATCAGCGTGTTCGCGGTGCCCAGGTCAATCGCAATTTCCTGGGTAAAGAAGTCGAACAATCCCATATATGTGTCTTTCGGTTAAAATTAGTGTTTAAAATGACGTATACCAGTGAAGGTCATGGCCATTCCGTGTTGGTCGCAGAAATCTATCGAGTCCTGGTCTTTGATAGAGCCTCCGGGTTGAACAACCGCGCGTATGCCTTCATGAAAGGCTACTTCCACACTGTCGGCAAAAGGAAAGAAGGCGTCGGAGGCTAAAACAGCACCGTCAATTTCGAAGTTAAAGCTACGGGCTTTGTGCACAGCTTGCTTCATTGCATCGATACGGGATGTCTGACCGGTTCCGCTACCGATGAGCTGTTTGTTACGAGCCAGCACAATGGCGTTGCTTTTGGTGTGTTTCACCAGCTTGAGGGCGAAAACCATGTCTTCCAACTCCTGCCGCGTGGGTGTTTTTTGGGTAACCACCCGCAGGTTGTCAAGGGCATCAATATGGTTGTCCTTGTCCTGTACCAATACCCCGTTCAGGATGGCGCGTACACTCGGATTGGCTGGTAACGACCGCTTCATACGCAGCAAAATACGGTTCTTCTTCTTACTCAGCAACTCCACCACACCAGGCGCAAAATCAGGCGCGATGAGCACTTCATAAAATAGTTTGTCAATTTCTTTGGCTGTATCCAGGTCGATGGTGCGGTTGCCCATGAGTATACCTCCGAATGCGGAAACCGGATCACCGGCCAATGCGTCGTGCCAGGCTTGCAGTATGGTGTCACGGGAGGCAAGGCCGCAGGCATTGTTGTGTTTGATGATGGCAAAAGTAGGGTCTTCAAAATCTGCCAGCAGGTTTACAGCCGCATCTACGTCCAGCAGATTATTGTAGCTGAGGGTTTTGCCATTCAGAATTTCAAACAACTCTTCAAGTTTGCCGTAGAAAGCACCTTTCTGGTGAGGATTCTCCCCATACCGGAGCACGTGGGCATCGTTGCTGGAGATGCGCAGCACTTCAAGTTGTTCACTGCGGTTGAAATAATTGAAGATGTGGGTATCGTAGTTGGAACTGGTTGCAAAGGCTTCAGCAGCATACCGTTGACGGTCGGCCAGGGTAGTGCCATGCTGCGTATTCAACTGCTCGAGCAAACGACTGTATTGGTCTTTGCCCGACAGAATCACGACTTCATTGTAATTTTTGGCAGCAGCCCGGATGAGGGAGATGCCTCCAATATCGATTTTTTCGATGGTGTCAGCGTGATTCGCACCAGCGGTGACGGTTTCTTCGAAAGGATAGAGGTCTACTATCACCAGGTCTATGGTCGGGATTTCGTAGCCGGCCAGTTCGTTGAGATCGGATATATTTTCACGACGGGCCAGGATACCACCGAATACTTTCGGATGAAGTGTTTTTACCCGGCCGCCCAGGATAGAAGCATAACCTGTCAGATCTTCCACTGCCACCACCGGTATGTTCAAAGCTTCGATAAACGATTGAGTGCCACCGGTAGAATACAGGGTTACACCATCGGCATGGAGCTTTTTCACAAGAGGTTCCAGTCCGTCTTTGTAATAGACAGAAATTAAGGCAGATCGGATAGGCAGTACGTTCATCTCGGGCTAAAGTAATGAAGGCACAAAAGTAAAGTTTTTGCAGCTAAGCCGCTGTTCGAATTATATTTAACCATGCGATTATTTGGTATTTTTTTACTCACGTGCCTGTGGATTATGTCTCCGGCAGCATCCACAGCACAAAACAGGAGTACCGGCAGGCCGCAACGGTCCCTGGAAGCTTATCTCAAAAGCCTGGAACAGGCTTCTATTAATTCTGTTAAAGTGCTGGATCTGAGTCGCATGGGCCTGGATTCTTTCCCGGCCGCGCTGCTCCGTTACACGGCGGTAGAAGAAATATATCTCAACGAAAACAAATTGCATCGCTGGCCGGAGGAATTAAAGGAATTTCGAAAACTCAGACGCCTGTATCTGAATGAAAATTTTCTCGGCGGACAACGCCTCTCGCTCCGGAAATACCGCAAACTCGAAAAAATTACCCTCGACCGCAACCAGTTTTCAGCAGCTTTTACATTGGTTGCAGGCAAACGACTGAAAGCCGCAGATCTCAACGCAAACGGATTACGCAGCCTGAAGGTGAAAGCCAGAGGTTTGCAGGAACTGAACACGATGGAGAATCAGATCATATCGCTGAAAGCAGGGGGTTGGTTCAGGAAAGATCTTCGGAAACTCAATTTATCGGGCAACGGCATGAAACAATTGCCGAAAGGGATTACCCGATTCAGAAAACTGGAAAAATTGGTGCTTGCCCGGAATTTGTTCCGTGAAGTACCTGTAGAAATCAAGGCATTTACCGGGCTTCAGAGCGTCATATTCTATAAAAACCAAATCGCTCAAATCCCTTCATTCGTCTTTGAATGCAGCCATTTGAGGGAACTGGACTTTCACCATAACCAGCTCGACAGCCTGCCTGAGGGTCTGGGAAATCTGGAAAAACTGGAGGAGCTTTACCTGGCACACAATTACATCCGTAAACTGCCCGAAAACATCGGTAACCTGACCCGATTGCGGTTTTGTTATGTCGAAAACAACCACCTGGAACAGTTGCCGGCCTCCTTCAGCCGGTTGACATCCCTGGAGCGCTTAAGCCTCAACCACAACCGCTTCCTCATCTTCCCTGCAGAAGTTCTCTCCCTCAAAAACCTCCGGGAATTCGACATTTCCGAAAACGACATAGAGGAATTTCCCAGAAGCATCCGCGAATTGCAGGCATTGCGACTGCTGTTGCTACATTCAAATGCCTGCCAGGACGAAATGCAATGCATCCGCTGGCTCCGGGAAATTGAAAGGAAACTGCCGGAGCAGCTGAGGTATCAGTATTGAGGTGGGGGATTAGAGTGGGGAGTGGAGAGTGGAGTGTGGAGAGTGGAGAGTGGAGAGTGGAGAGTTGTTGCATGGTCGTGGTGGGCCTGTCGAACCAAAGTGTCTTTCTCGTGTTTCGTCTCCTGCCATCCCAATGTCTGAAACTAAAGAAGATCTGCTTTCAGCGATTGAATCAGTGCGTTCAACCCTGCTGTTTGTTGGTCGTAGTCTTTTACGGAGTTCAGCTTTGTATTCACGCTCACGTAGTATTTGATTTTGGGCTCCGTACCTGACGGACGGGCAGATACAATGTAATCTCCCTCCGTAATAAACTGCATTACATTAGATTTGGGCAGGTCGATGACTGTTTCTGTTCCGGTAAGCAGATTTTTTTCTACAGAATGCTGATAATCCTTGATGATGACCACTTTTCTGCCACCTAAAGTCGCAGGCGGATTCGACCGGTATCCACTCATCAGCGCCGCGATTTCTTCGGCACCGCTTTTACCTGTTTTAGTTACCGAAAGCAGGTTCTCCTGGTACAGACCATAAGTCAGATAAACGTCCATCAGGGCATCAAAAAGTGATTTACCCTGCGTTTTATAATAGGCGGCCATTTCGGCTATCATGGTACAGGATACCACCGAATCTTTGTCACGCACGTGGTCTCCTATAAGATATCCGTAACTCTCTTCACAGCCTGCAATGAAGGTTGATTTACCCGCCAGTTCGGTCATCAGGGCACCGATGAATTTGAAACCGGTGAGGGTATTGTAACAGGTGACTCCTTTGGCGGCAGCCATTTTGTCGATGAGGTAGGTGGTTACTACGGTTTTTATGATGTACTCATTGCCTTTCAGCTTTCCTTTGGCTTCCCACTGGTTGAGCAGGTAATTGAAAAGCAGCACGCCGGTCTGGTTGCCGTTGAGCAGGATAAATTGGTTGTGGTTGTTTTTTACCGCTATACCCACCCGGTCCGCGTCAGGGTCTGTGGCCATCACCAGATCGGCATCGATGGCTTTCGCCTTCTTCAGCGACAATGTCATGGCCTCTTCTTCTTCCGGGTTGGGGTACACCACCGTTGGGAAGTTACCGTCAATCACACATTGCTCCTCTACCAGACTCACATGCGTAAAGCCTACGGCTTTCAAAGCCTGGGGTACAAGGGTAATGCCAGTCCCGTGAATAGGAGAGTAAACAATTTTTAAATCGTGCTGCGCTTTGATGGCATCAGGGTTAAGACAAACCGCTTTTACCTTGTCAAGAAACAATACATCCATCTCCGCACCGATTTTTTCGATATGTGCCGGCTGAGGAGTGAAGTTGATCTGCGAAACCGAGGTGATGGCGTTAACCTCGGCGATGATATTTTTATCGTGCGGCGCTATGATCTGGCCGCCATCGTTCCAATAGGCTTTGTAGCCACTGTATTCCTTGGGGTTGTGTGAAGCGGTAAGCATAACACCACTCTGGCAATCCAGTTCGCGGATAGCAAAACTAAGCTCCGGGGTAGGACGCAAGGCATCGAAAAAGTAAACGTAGATGTCGTTGGCGGAGAACACATCGGCCACTATCTGCGCAAAGGTGGTGGCGTTGTTCCTGTTGTCGTGTGCAATTACAACACGGATTTGTTTACCGGGGTATTGTTTTTTGAGGTAATTACTCAAACCTTGTGTGGCGGCACCCAGTGTATATTTATTAACCCTGTTGGAACCAACACCCATCAAACCCCTTAAGCCGCCTGTACCAAATTCAAGATCACGGTAAAAGGCATCCGACAGTTCTTCGGTTTGATTCGTGTCTATCAGTTGTCGGATAGCTGTTTTGGTAGCTTCATCGTAATCGCCTTCCAGCCATTGGTTCACACGGTCGGTGGTGTTCTTGTCAAGATTTAGCATAAAAAGCTGTTTTCTGGTGTTTTTATTCAAATGGCTGTAAAAATCGGATAAAATATGATGCACAGGGCAGGCATTTGTATCATATTTCAATGATTCCCGAACATTCAGGAAGTCTGGTCTGGCTGCAAATCAAGATAAACCAGCTTGCCTACCGCATCGTAGCCCATCTGACGCAACTGTTCCAGATACCCGTTGAGTTGTTGCCCGTGTTCCGGAACAGGCAAGCCGGTTTTGTACTCAAGCACCCTGGCTTCCCTGCCTACCAGCACCACCCGGTCGGGACGTAAATGAGTACCCGGTCCAAGTATGGCCGCTTCATTCAAAACCTGTCCTTCCGGTTCAAAAAAGGGAGCCAGGGTCGTGTCCTGTAGCAGTTTCTCCAGCGCTTGTTGTAGTTGGGCTGCCTCTTCTGCCGACAGCCTGCCGCTTTCAGTTTCTTCGAGCAGCAGGGCAGGAAGCTGGTAGGGGTAATCGAGTTTCGCGAGCAACTGATGGGCCAGCCGCCCTCTGCGCAAAGCAGGGCTGTCTTGTGTGGTGACAGCCCCCCGGTATCTGGTAGAAAGTCTGAGATTTTCACGCCACAAAGCATACGGATGACTTCCTGTTTCAGCTGCTGCCTGGCTTTCAAATCCGGAGACAACTTTCGCAGGCAAATTACCATAGTGGTGTATGCTGCTTTCTGACATATCTCCGCCGGTAAACGAGCCAAAAATACGGCTGAAGTTCAGGGTTAAGGCAGGTTTTTCTTTGTTGTGTTTGATACCAAATACAAACAAGGCCTCTGAAGCCCGGGTACAGGCCACATACACCAGGTTGATGAGGTCTAACTGTGATTTTTGCTTTTCCTGCTCATATAGTATAGCGTATTCGGGAGGGGTATCCCGCAAGCTGCCGGTTTGCGTATAGGCAACCGCTAAACCTGTTTCTTCAGGAGGCTGAATCCAACTGCCGTCAACGCCTGGTTTTGCTGGTTGATGTACATCTGGTTCGGGGAGAAATACAACCGGGAATTCCAACCCTTTGGCCTTGTGATACGTCATTACCTGTATGGCATTGGTTCCTTCCGGGAGAGAAACGGCCATTGTCTGACCTTTATCCTCCCACCATTGCAGCCAGGCGTCGGTGGTAGCATGGGGTTGGCGGCTGAAATCGTGCAACTGGTCGAGCAATCTCCACAAAAAAGGATCTGCCTTGTGATTAAGCCCGAAGAAGTTCATCAATAACTCCCCCAGTTCATACAGATTCAGAGCCAGCCAGATTTCTGGTCGCCAGTCGGGCAACTGACTCTTTATTTTATCTTCCAGCCGGTCGCCCGGCCATCCGTGCTGGGTATTCAGCCAGATTTTTACACTGGCCTCCGCCAGCACATCGCCGGTATACAGCCATCGTATAAATTGTGCCAGCTGATGCACTTCCCGGTGGCTGCCAAGCAGCAGGGAGTCGGCAGAAATGACTGGCAAGCCTTCACGCAACAATTCCGCAGCGATTTCACTCCCTGTTTTATTGCTTCTGACCAATATGGCCATATCACCAGGTGCATATCCCCGTTTCAACATCTCCCGGATTTGTGGCAGCATGGCTTCATAAAGCAGTGTGATCCGGTCAGTTTTCTTTTTTACTTCCTCCAGTAACTGAACTTCTACATAACCTCCGGGACGTTGGGGATTTTGTTCCAGAGATTCATAATAGGCATGTAGTTCAGCAGGAAGCAAAGCGGCCCAATGGCGGAAGAAGGCATTGTTGAAACGGATAATTTCTTCTCCGCTGCGATAATTGTCCTTCAGATCACGTAATTCGAAGGCATTGTAAAAAGAAGGATAAGCCATTTGATTCCCATACGGGTCGGGCAGCGCTACAAACTGTCCGGCTTCTCCCGATCGCCAGCGGTAAATGGCCTGTTTGGCATCACCAACGAGCAGACTTTCAAAACCACCGGAAAGTCCGTTGTCAACCAAGGGAGCCAGATTCTGCCACTGCAACAACGAGGTGTCCTGGAACTCATCTATCAGAAAATGTCGGTAACGGTTGCCGAGTCTTTCATATATATAAGGTGTAGCTGCATCAGCCAAAAGCAGTCCGATGCGGTGATATAGTTCAGAAAGCGTAGTGGCCTGCCGTTCTTCCAAAACCACGGCGACAGCTTCATTCAGCTGCCCCAGGGTGGCGGTAGCGTACAGGCTGTTCCGGATGGCCAGCCACAAGCGTATTCGCGGCCCTTCCATTTCTGAAATTTCCTGTAACTGCAACAAACCTTTCCGGAGTGCCGGAATCAGGTGCTCCGCCTCAGTTTTTTCCGATATGCTGAGTTTGCTCCCCAGCCATTTATCATCTTCCAGTGCGTTGAGGGCAGTTTTGCTGAGTCCGTCAAAATCCCCTTCCGCGGTTTTCCGGAAGAAAGGCGCCAGTCCGCGGCTACCACCGGCGAAAACACTGTCAGTGAGACCGCTGGCAGTAATCTCGGACACAACTTCCTGGGCGATAGTCCTGATTTTATTTCCGTACACAGCAATTTGTTGCTGTATGTATTGCCTGCCCTGCCGGAGTTGCATGTTATCCATCTGCGCCAGCAAGGGCAAATAGACCCGGCTTTCATCCCGAAAAAGCTCCTGACAGTATTGCAGCAGCGAACGACGTATGTCCCAGCTTTTGTCCTCCCGGGTTTGTTCTATAGCGAAATCAACCAGGGTTTCCGTGAGGCTGCCATCTTCCCCCAGGCGACTGAATAACCAGTCGACAGCCTCTTCTTTGATTTCGTTTTGATCCAGTAGTATTTCAAACGACTGTTGCAGGCGTAAGTCCCTGGCAAAACTGCGCCCTATTTTGGCCACAAAAGCATCAATGGTGCTGATGGAAAACTCCTGATAACGGTGTAAAACAGATTCGAAAACACTGTTGGCACGGAAGCGCAGGTTTTCAGGGCTCAGACCAAGCTGTGCGCCTAATTCTTCTCCCATCGTCTTATACCGGGCATCATCTTCCCGGCCCGACAAGGCGGCAAGGGCGGCAATAATCCTGGTTTTCATCTCCTGTGCCGCCTTGTTGGTAAAGGTGATGGCCAGTATATGCCTGAAATTGGCAGGGTCGTCACCCGACATCGCCAGCGCCAGGTAAGTGCGTACCAACGTATATGTTTTCCCCGATCCGGCTGAGGCACGATAAACAAAAAAGGCCATGCCCGAATTTAAAGGCTTTCCGGTTAACTCAGCCAGACAATTTGCAGCCGTTTTTTATTTGGGAGATTATTCATTTGTCATCGTCCTCCCCGAAATTGAACATGCTGCTCACCAGGTCTTTGAAAGTAGTCTGTGTTTCAAGCTGTAATTTGCTGAGCAGGGAGTATTCTGCCAATCCGTGCAGTATAAACTCTTTCAGAAACAGGCGTTCCTCCTGTGGCCAGGCGGGCTGGTAGCGGTTGATAATTTCATCCAGACCCGGCACTGCAGCGAGGCTGGAGGCGTAGAAATTCTGTTTGTCAAGATGCAGCAGGTCTACGCTGTTGCCTTCCCCGAACCAATGCAAAACTGTCTGGTAAGGATTGGTACCGGCCTTCTTTTTTATCTTTTCAGGGTCGGGGAAATAGTGTGGGAAGATGCTTCGGATAGCCTTTTTAACCAGGTTTCTGGCAACCAGGGCGGCTCCTTCTTTTTCACCCTCATACACAAGTTCCACCTTGCCAGTAATGGCCGGAAGTATCCCTGCCAGATCACCGATACGGGCCATGGTCGTGTTTTCCTTGTTTAAAAGACTTCTTCTTTCAGCCGTACTTACCAGTTGTTCGTAGGCAGCGATGGTCAGGCGGGCGGAAACACCACTTTTTTGATCTACAAACTCACTGCTGCGGGCTTCAAAAGCAATCTGCTCTATCAAATCGCGTAATAAATCCGGTACAGCGACCCGTTCTGTTTGTGCTGCCTGAAGGGCTGATTCCTGCGCGGTAATCTTACGGGCAATGGCAATGTTTTTTGGGTAATGGGTCAGTATCTGACTTTCAATCCTGTCCTTGAGTGGTGTCACAATCGATCCCCTGTTGGTATAATCTTCCGGATTGGCAGTAAAGAAAAACTGAATATCGAGCGGCAGACGGAGCTTGAATCCCCTGATTTGAATATCACCTTCCTGCAGTATATTAAAAAGTGCTACTTGAATTCTTGCCTGCAAATCAGGCAATTCATTGATGACGAAGATGCCCCGGTTGGCACGTGGAACCAGCCCGAAGTGAATCACCCGTTCATCAGCGTAAGAAAGACGAAGATTGGCAGCTTTAATCGGATCGCTGTCACCAATCAGGTCCGCCACGGTTACATCCGGAGTCGCCAGTTTTTCAGTATATCTTTCCGCACGGTGCAACCATGCAATCGGGGTGTCGTCCCCCTTGTCGTCGATGAGATCGAGGGCAAAACGAGAGACCGGCTGTAGCGGGTCATCGTTGATGTCACTGCCGTAAACGTATGGGATGTACTCGTCGAGCAAACCGGTAAGCATTCTCGCGAGCCTGGTTTTGGCTTGTCCGCGTAAGCCCAGCAACAAAACATTATGGCGTGCCAGTATGGCCCTTTCCAGTTCCGGAATCACAGTGTCTTCATAACCGTGGATACCTTCAAAGAACGATTTCCCGCTTTCCAGGTGACGGATGAGGTTTTCACGCAACTCATCTTTGATGGCTTTGGGTTGGTAGCCGGATGCCCTGAGGGCGCCGAGGGTTTTGATTTTTGGAGGCTGCATAGGGAAGTGTCTGATGACTATTAACCGCAACATCGCACTTCTGTTTCACGTTCCCGACATTTCCATATTAGTTTTATCACGTGAAAGGTATTTTCCTGCTTGTAGTCATATTACTATCCGGCCTGACGGTTCGGGGACAAAGTCAGGTGACGGTCAGAAACTGTTCAGGAAACGCTATACTCGGCAGCTGGCAGACCAGAGATAGTCTGGATCACCAACAGAAACTGCAGGACTTTCTGCGCAAGCAATACAATGAGGGCTATTTGTCTGCAACCCTGTTGCCTGATACAACCGCATATCTCAGTTTTTGTCTGGACAGAGGCCTCCGGTACAATTGGCTTCGTTTACAGTTAAGCGAAGATGTGCCCGCAGACTGGTTGCGGGAATTACGCTTTAAAGGTCGTCTGTTTGAAGGGAAACCTGTAAATCCCGGTCAATTAGAACGTTTTACAGAGGCCTTGCTGCAACTGGCCGAAAACCGGGGATTCCCTTTCGCGAGGGTCTCTTTTGACGCTGTTTCCCTCGATAGCATTTTTTTCTCTGCCAGAATTCGTTTCGACACAGGGCCATCAGTAGTGTATAAGGGAGTACGTCTGGCCGGAGACGGGCCCGTCAAAACCAGTTTTCTCGCAGCCTATTTACAATTAAATACCGGCAAACGGTATGATCAGCGGAGCATTGACCAGATTTCGCAACGGCTTCGTGCCCTCCCTTACCTGACAGAGACAGAAGCTGCTCGCATTTATTTCGATAACAACCAGGCGGAAATCTATGTGTATACCCGGAAGCAAAGTGTAAATAATTTTGATGGCATGCTGGGGATCTTCCCCAATAGCGCCAACAACAAGCTGGTGCTTACGGGAGATTTAAATCTGCAGCTTTGGAGTGTTTTTAAAAGTGGCGAACAACTGGGATTTAACTTCCGGAGCCTGGAATCGGGTACGCAGGATTTGAAAATCAAGGTAAACTGGCCCATGCTTTTTAAGAGTCCGATAGGTTTTGATGCTGATTTTTCGCTTTTCAAGCGCGACTCCACTTTTCTGGAGGTGCAAACGAATCTGGGACTACCCTACAGTCTGGGCGCTGCCGACTGGCTGCGAGTATATGCGGAGCTGAGAACCTATAGCTTGTTGACAACCTTGGTTCAGCCAGGTTTTGCGAATGTAGGAGGGGAGTTGTACGGACTTGAGTACCAGCGTTTTCGCTTAAACCGGGCGTTGAATCCTTCTGACGGCTATCGGTTTCGGCTGGGTGCCGCTGCCGGTGAGCGTGAATTACGGGCCACTGAAACGACACCTGCCAGGCGGTTCCAGCAGTACCAATTGAGTGGGGAGGCTGAGACATACTGGCATTGGAAACCCCGCTGGATAACAGCTCTCGAGCTAAGAAGTAAGTTGCTTTTCAGTGATCAGATTTATCAGAATGAAGTATACAGACTGGGGGGCTTCAAAACGCTGAAAGGCTTTGATGAGGCATCGGTTGCAGCCACACAGTATTTGTTTTTGAATATAGAACAGCGGTTTTTACTTGAACAGAACAGCTGGTTGTATCTTTTCTGGAACGGAGGCTGGCTGCAAAACAGGAGTATCGGCAATACCTATACGGACAGACCTCATGGTTTTGGCGCAGGTTTAACTTTTCAGAACAGTGCCGGGATTTTTTCGCTTGCCTATGCATTGGGCAAGGAGCGAAACAACCCGTTTGAACTCCGTTCTGCCAAGGTCCATTTGGGATATCGCTATTTGCTGTAAACCATTGTGTATTTTTGCACCTGATGCGCCTGATCTTTACGCTTCTTTTGTTGTTTGGCTCCCTGACTACCACTGCGGGGCAGGGTATGTTGGCTACAGATACCGCCGTTACGGTTGTTGACAGTTCGATTTATCCCCTTGAAATTACCTTGTTTGATACAAACCTTGTGCAGGCAACGGCATTAAGAGAACGGTATGCCGGGGGTTATTTCAGCATTTACAGCTTCACGAGTTTCACAGAGGCGGACTGGAGTCGTTTTCAGCCGGCCTTTGACCCCCGGTTAAAGGTGTTTCCGGCACCCAGGGAACGACTTCCGGATTACTATTTTTATTTGTTGTTATTGGTCTTCCTGGTCCTTGTTTTCAGTATCAACCGCGATTTCAACTATTTCCAGAATATGTTTCGGGCAACTGCTAATTACAGATTGTCGTTGCAGGTGGCCCGGGAGCAGGTAGCCAACCGAACGCCGGCGTCGGTGGCCTACACACTGATATTTAACATGCTGTTCGCCTTGTTTCTTATCCGCCTGCTTGAAATGACCAATCATAAATCGTTGCTCATCGATTTTGAAGGCGCCTGGTTGTTATTGTTTCTATCCATTACCCTGGTTTACCTGTTCAAGTATGCTTTTTACAAGTTTCTCGGCAAACTTTTCGGACTCAGGGAACAGGTTTCTTATTATCTGTCTCAGGTATTTCTGATGAACAGAATGCTCGTATTCATGCTGTTACCGGCCCTTGTTTTCCTTTATTATGCTCCTCCTGCCATGGGTAACATAGCAATATGGACCATTGCTCTGGCCTTTATTGCAGGTATCTTTTTACGCTATCTTCGCGGGATCAGAATTACTTCCGGTGTATTAGGCGCAAATACCATCCACTTTATTTTGTATTTTTGCGCCGTCGAAATTTTACCCACGCTTATCATCTCCAAAATATTGCTGAATGTCTAACCCGGAAACTCCAAACCTGAAGGTTAAGAGCATCCTCGTTTCCCAACCTAAACCTGAAACGGAAAAGTCTCCGTATTTCGACCTGGCGAAGAAGTACAACATCAAGATTGATTTCCGGCCTTTTATCAAGGTAGATGGAGTGCCTGCCCGGGATTTCAGAAAGGATAAGATCAACATAGCCGATTTTACGGCTATACTCTTCAACAGCCGCAACGCCATCGATCATTTCTTTCGCATTTGTGAAGAAATGCGAATCGAAATGCCAGCGGAGACGAAATATTTCTGCATTTCTGAAAACATAGGGGTGTATGTTCAGAAATATATACAGATGCGCAAGCGTAAAATTTTCTTTGGCGACGGTAAAATGGAAGATTTGATTCCATACATGCTCAAGCACAAGACAGAGAAATTTCTGATGCCTTGTTCGGATGTGATGAAGGGAGGATTCATAGGAGAGGTTGCCAAACATGGTATAGAAATTCAGCAGGCAATAATGTTTCGTACGGTATCGAGCGACTTATCTGACCTCGCGGATATTAAATACGATATGCTGTGCTTTTTCAGCCCTTCCGGTATCAAGTCTTTGTTCGAGAATTTCCCTGATTTTGTGCAGGAAAATACCAGAATCGCAGGTTTTGGCAGTCAGACCCATGCAGCTATCCAGGAGTTTGACCTACGGCTCGATGTGCCTGCACCGACCCCGACAGCACCCTCGATGACCATGGCTATTGAAGAATACATCAAAAAAGTCAATAAGTAGTCTTGCGCATTCGCAGGACTTTCCGTTACTTAGATGCTGTTTTACTTAGCATCTAGCGACGATTTTTAATGAAGAAGCTTCTTTTCACGGCTTTATTGGCATTGCTGTTCTGGGATGCGAGCGCTCAGCGGGAGCCCAAGTGGAATCATTATATGTTTAATGATTTCGCTTACAACCCTGGAGTTGCTGGTTCCCGCGACGCTATCAGTACTTTTTTGATTCACCGGTATCAGTGGGTGAACATTGAAGGAGGTAGCCCCCGAACCACCAATATGAGCATTCATGCACCTGTCAAGTTCCTTCATGGGGGGATTGGTCTCAGCATTATGCGTGACCAGATTTTTGTAAATGACTTTACAACCATCCAGTTCTCCTATGCCTACCGTATGCCTGTTTTTAACGGTGCGCTGGGGATAGGTGTAAGCGGAGGGTTGTTGCAAACCGGATTTCAGTCGTCTAAACTTAACCCTAACCAGCCCGGTGATGTACGCATTCCGGGGGCCAATACTTCAGGAAGTACTTTTGATATGGGTTTCGGTCTGAATTATAAAGACGAGGATATGTTCGTACACATTGCCTCCAACCGCCTTACCGAACCAACCGTTTCTCAGCTCACAGCCACAAGTCTTTATCTGGAAACCTTTTCTAGAAATTATTTTGTCAGTGCCGGATACCATATACCCATTGGTGAGAGTTTTAAGTTAACGCCTTCTTTCTTTATCCGGACCAATGCATCGGCCACACAGTTTGATATCAATGCCATGGGTACCTTCCGGGATAAGTTTTGGGTAGGTCTTGGCTATACAACGGTGGATGCCGGTATCCTGATGGTTGGTGCCAATATTGGTAAAAATGTCAGGATGGGATATTCATATGATTACTCACTGGGTGAATTGAGTGGTTTGCATGCAGGTTCTCATGAGATATTCATTGGCTATGACTTCAATATTAAGTTCCCGCCTAAACCTCAGATTACCATTCGTTCACCTCGATTCCTGTAGTCCGATTTAAGAAAATTGCCACGATTTCTTTAATATTTCAGTTTTAACCATAATTTTACCCTGCCTTAATACCGTTGGAATCAAAAAATATCCATTCGAAAGAAATAGAGATGTTTGAAATTCTTATTTTTAAGGCGCTTTTAATCTTAAAAGGCAACCATGACTAAGATCACATCTTATATCGCCATTTTCGGTGCAACTGTCTTGCTGGCAGCTTGCGGTCGCGGAAACAACGGTGATCTGGTGGGAGCTCCCGACCGTCCTACCTGGACACAGTCGGAGCCCTATGGAACAGTTTTCATTAATTCCGGCAGCTTTCAGATAGGCCAGAGTGATGAAGATGTTTTCTTCAACCAAAACCAGACTACCAAAACTGTTTCAGTGAAAGCCTTCTACATGGACGACGCTGAAATATCGAACAACGAATACCGGCAGTTTGTGTACTGGGTTCGTGACTCTCTTGCCCACACCATACTCGGAAATACCATTGAGGATGAATTTGGTAAAGAGTACCTCAACTGGGAAATTGAGCTGGACTGGAGCGATCCTATTTTGCTGGAAGAAGTTCAGGAGCTCTTTTTCGCCGAAAACGAACAGATTTTTGGTCGTTTTGAGTTAGATGTACGTAAACTCAACTTTACCTATAAGACCTTTGATTTAAGGGGTGCCGCTGATAACCGTGATGAAAATCGTTTGCGTACAGAGTTTATCAAAACGCATACCGTTAACATCTATCCGGATACTTTGGTTTGGGCACGTGATTTCGCCTTTTCTTACAATGAGCCTCAGGCACAAGCCTATTTCTCACACCCTGCCTACGATGATTACCCTGTTGTAGGGGTCACCTGGGAACAGGCCAATGCCTTCGCCGCCTGGAGGACACATTTGTACAATGCTTACCGTGTTTCGAAAGGAATGTCGGAGCAGGGTAAGTTTCGCTTGCCAACAGAATTTGAGTGGGAATATGCCGCAAGGGGTTCTCACATGAGTGCTCCATATCCTTGGGGAGGCCCATACATCAAAAACGACAAAGGTTGTTTGCTGGCAAACTTTAAACCCGGTCGTGGTAATTATACCGATGACGGCGGCCTGTATACGGTTAAAACATATGCCTACAACCCCAATGATTTTGGCTTATATAACATGGCTGGTAATGTGGCAGAGTGGACTTCCACTGCATTCGATGAATCAGTGAATTCTACCGTACATGACTTGAACCCTGATTATAAGTATGAAGCCAAGGATGAGGATGATATTGTTATGAAGCGTAAAGTCATCCGTGGTGGAAGTTGGAAAGATATCGGGCACATGGTTCAAACCAGTACCAGGACTTTTGAATATCAGGATACCACTAAATCTTACATAGGTTTCCGTTGCGTCATGGATTTCCTTGGTCGTGACTTGAGAGATTTCTAAGAATTATAAAGCATAACCTCACACTAACCCACAAAATTTCAAACCAACACATGTCAAGCTTTCTCCAGTCAAAAAAAGGAAAAACGTTTCTCAACTACGCTTATGGTTGGGGTGCATCCATCGTTATCATCGGTGCGTTGTTTAAAATCCGTCACTTAACCGGTGCCGATCTGATGCTTACCCTTGGACTTGGTACTGAGGCCATTATCTTCTTCCTTTCGGCTTTTGAGAAGCCACATGAAGAAACTGATTGGTCGATTGTATATCCGGAACTCGCAGGCGGTGAGCCGCGTCGTCAGGCTGGTAACAGCGCTGAATTGGATACCATGCTCGAGAAAGCCAATATTTCAAGTGATGTACTCGAAAATCTGGGTAACAGCTTCCGTTCTTTGAGCACCAACGTTTCTAAAATCAGTGATATTTCTGAAGCTACCGTTGCAACTGAAGAGTACAGCCGGGGAATGCGTGATGCGGCCAGTTCTATTTCCGGTTTTGCCAAATCTACCAACGATGCTGCCGCTGTAATCAGCGAGGTAGCTGCCGTAAATGATGAAGCAAAAGGATATTCTGCTCAGTTGCAGCAACTGGTTTCTTCACTTAGCAGTGTCAATGCGATGTATGAGATGGAGTTGAAAGAAACCAACAACCACCTTCAAACCATCAATAAGTTCTACGGGAATATCTCCGGCGCACTTTCCTCTATGGAGCAGGCTCAGGCCGATGCCATGCAGTATAAAGAAGAAATGGGCAAGCTGGCCAAAAATCTGGGCTCGCTTAACGCTATTTATGGAAATATGTTGAGCGCTATGTCAGCGCCCCGCGTTTAATCCTGTTGTTCCGGTATTCATAGTGTTGAACTAAAGTAAAAATGGCATCAGGTAACGTATCCCCCAGGCAGAAGATGATCAATATGATGTATTTGGTGCTAACAGCCATGTTAGCCCTGAATGTATCTGCTGAGATTCTGAAAGCTTTCTCCATGATAAATAACAGCTTGGAGGCCACCAATGGCTCTATCAAGCAAAAAAACGACGGACTTTACGCAGCTTTTGATAAAAAAATGGCTGATGAACCCGGCAAAACCAAAGTCAATTTTGACAAGGCGCAGCTGGTGAAAAAAGAATCACTCGAGCTTCTGGCATTTATCAAGACTATTAAAGATCAGATGACCGATATGGGTGGTAAGAAAGACGGAAAAGTTACCAAAGAGGACTTTAAAACCGAACAAGGTATCACCCGTGTAATTGATGACGGAAACATCGATATCAGCTCGACCTTGCTTGTAAATCCAGATGGTAAAAGCAAATTGGGTATTGAGTTGAGAGACCGCATCAATGCCTACCGCAAGAAGATTGGCAGTGTCATTGCTGATCGTGACAAGGCAACTGTGAAATTGTATCTCGAAGAAGCGGCCGATCCGGAAAAAACACCTGGTCAGGCTGCAAAAAACTGGCTTCAGTCAAGTTTCGGTGAAATGCCACTCATGGGGGCCATCACCTTACTCACCAAGTTTGAAAGCGATATCCGCAATACTGAAACAGAAGTGGTGGGTTACCTGCTCGGAGCCATTGATGCTGAAAGCTTCAAATTTGACCAGTTGGTTGCGAAAGTGATTGCGCCTTCCAATTATGTGCTTACCGGACAGGATTATGTGGCTGATGTATTGCTTGTTGCGTATGACAGCCGTCAGAATCTCAACATAGTTGTTGGTGGTGCCTCCTTGCCTGTTGAAGGGGGTCTGGGTAAATACAAAACACGTGCAACTTCCGAGGGTGAGAAGAAGTGGGGTGGCGTTATCAAGGTTAAAAATCCTGCCACCGGCGAAGAAACTGATTATCCTTTTGAGTCATCCTATACCGTAGCCCGTCCGGCTGCTGTGGTATCGCCTGATAAGATGAACGTATTTTATATAGGTGTTGACAATCCGGTCTCTATTTCCGCACCAGGTGTTACACCTGCCAATCTTTCTCCCTCTATTTCCGGAGGTGGAAGCATCAGCGGAAGCAACGGTAAATACATAGTGCGGGTGAATGCTCCCGGTAAAGTGAATGTAACGGTTAACGGAAAAGGAGTAGACGGTAAATCAACGGTAATGGGTGCTTCTGAATTCCGCGTGAAATATGTGCCGGATCCGGTTGCGACCATTGGAGGTCTTGATCCGGGCCAGATTGCTACCTCAAGATTCAAAGCGCAGGGAGGTATGATTGCCGTGTTAAAAGATTTCGACTTCGATTTACGTTTTAACATCCAGTCATTCCGTATGATTTATATCGCTCCCAGAAAAGACCCACAGGTAATCAGTGTGACAGGCCCTTCTTACACAGGTGCTGCTTCACAGATTATCCGCGGTGCACAACCTGGTGACCGATTTATTTTCGATGAAATCAAAGCCATAGGGCCAGATAAGGTGACGCGTAAGCTGAACCCGGTAACCTACGGTCTAAACTAAAAAGAACATGAAAAAGCTGCTGTTCGTAATTTTTGCGCTGTTGCTCGTCAACGATGTTGTTGGTCAGAGTCAGCAAATTGAAGTGATTGACGGTGCCTACAAGCGCCAGCAGTACAAGAAACGTCCGCCTGTTCCACTGGCCTATATCCGGGAGTCGGATGTAATGTTCAGTTGGAATGTATTGCGGGTTATCGACCTTAACCAAAAGCCGAATCTTGTATTTACCTACCCTAAGAGTATGCTGATCAATGTATTGATCGATGCCCTGAAAGGTGGTGAGCTGGAAGGATATCTCTTCAAAACAGAAGAATTGTTTCCTGAGAATGCGGTGACTTCAGATGAAATCCTGAAAACGCTGGAAAGCTACGATACTGTTCTGGTTACCAATCCGGTGACTTTATTACCTGAACAACGCATCGAAAAAACAGAGTTTAACCCCAATGATGTAGTAAAGTACCGCATCAAAGAGGAGTGGGTTTTTGACAAGCAGATCAGTACCATGGTAGTACGTATCATCGCGATTGCTCCGGTTCAGAATCTGAAGTCTGAGGGTCAGGTAGTAGGTGAAATCCCGATGTTCTGGGTCTATTATCCTGCCATCCGCAACATCATCGGTGCTACCGAGGTGTTTAACTGGCGGAATGACGGGCAGAAAATATCTTTTGACGATATTTTCATCCGCCGCCACTTTGCCAGCTACATCTACAAGGAGTCGAATGTGAAAGATTTGCGTATCGAAGATTATGCTGCCGGTAAGGATATCCTGAAAGAAGCGGATCGTATCAAATACAAAATCGTTGACTTCGAACAAGCCCTTTGGGAGTATTAAGAAGTTATCTCTTTACAAAAGCCTGTTTCTGTCTGGAAACAGGCTTTTTTTGTCGGCAATACACAAGGTTTTTAACTGATATATTCGGGTTCGGGCAACTTTAAGACGCCTTCCCTTGTTTCCTTTCCATGCTTGGATATCGTTTTTCTGATTTTGTACCGGATCCGGAGGATTTGAAAAAAGACTTCGATAAACTCATGCCAGTATTCCTGGAACTGTTAACCTATACCTCCGGAGATGTGAATGAAGCTGTTTCCTGGCTTAATGAGCTTGATAAGCAGTATAAACTCACAGATGATAACTATGGGATGGGTGATTTTATAGAGGATTTGAGGAGGAAGGGTTATCTGAAGGAGAATGAAAGGGGAGAAATTGTCATTACCCCTAAAACGGAACAGTCAATCCGGCAACGGTCGCTGGAAGAGATTTTTGGTAAACTTAAAAAGTCGGCGACCGGCAACCACGCAACACCGCATGCCGGTCCGGGTCAGGAACCATCCGCTGACCGCAGACAGTTTCGTTTTGGCGATACTACGGATCAGATTGATTTTACCGATTCTATCCGGAATGCCCAGGTTAATCATGGGATAGGTTCATTTCTGCTCACGGAAGCAGATCTGGAGGTGAGGGAGACGGAACATTTTGCTCAGACATCCACAGTATTGATGATAGATATTTCTCACAGCATGATTTTGTATGGTGAAGACAGGATTACACCTGCAAAAAAAGTGGCCATGGCATTGTCAGAACTCATTCTCCGGAAATACCCGAAGGACACGCTCGATATATTAGCTTTCGGGGATGATGCCATCCCGATAGAAATCAGAGATTTACCTTATCTGCAGGTAGGGCCTTTTCATACCAATACAGTGGCAGGGCTTGAACTGGCCATGGATATGTTACGCAAGCGCAAAAATCCGAACAAACAGATTTTCATGATTACTGATGGCAAACCCAGTTGTTTGAAAGAGTGGGATGGAAGTTATTATAAAAACAGCTTCGGACTGGACCGGCGCATCGTGAACCGGTGTCTTGAGCTGGCAACCCAGGCAAAAAAGGCTAAGATTGGGATTACCACTTTTATGATTGCCAGCGACCCGTATTTACAACAGTTTGTGGCTGATTTTACGGAGGCCAATCAGGGCAAAGCGTTTTACAGCAGCCTGAAAGGCCTTGGGGAATTTGTATTTCACGATTATCAGCGGAACAGGCGTAAAAACGTGCGCTAACTCCTATTTTTGGAAGAATGGCTGGTATCTATCTGCATATTCCGTTTTGTAAGCAAGCCTGTTATTATTGCGATTTTCATTTCAGTACTTCCCTGCGCCTGGTAGATGCGCTTTCGGATGCCCTTGTGCATGAATTAAAACTCCGTGCCCCTGCCTGGCAGGACGAGGAGATACAGACGATATACTTTGGCGGCGGTACTCCTTCTCTTTTGCCGACTTCACAGCTTGAAAAGATCATGGGGACGCTGTACAGTCTGTACAAGGTAACCGACAAACCGGAAATTACGCTGGAAGCCAATCCCGACGATCTTACCATAAGTAAACTCAATGCATTGAAGGATGCGGGCATCAACCGGCTCAGTATCGGTATTCAATCATTCAGAGATGAAGATTTGCAGCGGATGAACAGGGCGCACAATGCTCAGGAAGCGCTTCATTGCATCCGGCTGGCACGTGAAATGGGGTTTGAAGATCTTACGGCTGATTTGATTTATGCATTACCCGAGCTTACCGATGCCGACTGGGTAGCCAATGTAGATCAGCTCATGGCTATGAAACTACCTCATTTTTCTGCATACTGTCTTACAGTGGAGGAAAAAACACCTCTGGAGGCTCACATACGCAAAGGGAAAATCCCGGAAGTGCCGGAAGAAACAGCTCCCAGACAGTTTGAGCTATTGCTGGATATGGCAGCCACCCATGGCTATGAACATTACGAAATATCTAATTTTGCGCAACCCGGACACCATGCAAAGCACAACAGTAATTACTGGAACGGCAGTCGTTATTTAGGTATCGGGCCTTCGGCACATTCCTTTGATGGAGAGAAACGGTGGTGGAATGTGGCCAATAATCCGGCCTATATCAAAACCATCACTGCCGGCGATTTTCCGGCGGAAGAGGAGATACTGGATAGACGCACCCGTTACAATGAATACATACTGACTGCCCTGAGGACAGCGAGGGGCATATCCCGTATGCATATTCAAACCCAATTTGGCGATAAGATGTATAGTTTTATGCTGAACAGCCTGCGAGAATGTGATACCGATTGGTACCAGGTGTTGGGAGACAGCATTGTTCTCACCCGGGCAGGAAAACATTATGCCGACAGGATGGCCAGCGATCTTTTTATCTTAGGAGATGATTTCATTTGACCCCACACGCGTCGACTGGGCGCAACCGTTTGATATTTCACTGCCCCTGCAACACGGGGCCGGAAATCCCAATGCATTTTATATCGAACCACCCCGTTTCTGGCCCTATGCAATCGGTAGTTTTGTTGGTAACGTAGCCTTGGGTGGGGCTTGTAATGTGAATAATATTCAGTTCAACCCACATGGTAATGGTACCCATACGGAGTGTGTAGGACATATTACAAAGCAATTTGTTGATTTACAGCAATGTTTGAAACGCTTTCATTTTTCGGCCGTCCTGATTTCCGTCCGCCCGTTTCAGCAGGGTGGAGACTGGATTATTTCAGCGGCATCTGTCCGGGAAAGCCTGGGAAGTCGCCGGCCGGAGGCATTGGTCATCAGGACCCTGCCCAATACCACCGACAAAAGAAAGCGTCAATACAGCGGTACAAACCCCTGTTATTTTGAAGCTGCCGCTTTAGCCTGGTTATGTGAAATTGGAGTAATACATCTGCTGACAGATTTGCCGTCGGTCGACAGAGAAGAAGACGGGGGTAGCTTGCTTGCGCACCATGCATTCTGGAATCATCCGGCCGATACCCGTCTGGAGGCTACCATTACGGAGATGGCCTGTATAGGGAATGAAATAACGGATGGAGATTACCTCCTCAACCTGATGGTGGCCTCTTTTGTGAACGATGCCAGTCCCAGCAAGCCGGTATTGTATCCGCTGCTGCCCTGAATCAGTTGAATTTTAATCCTTCTGTACCATTTCGGCGTTGAATACCGGTAAGTCGTTCTTCCAGCGATTTACGCTGCTTTGGCATCAGCAAACTGATATTGGTGGCTTTACTACGCAGGTATTGGGTGCCATGTTTACGGAAAATATAAAGGGTTTTGCGCAGCCCGCCGAATTCTGATTTGATCTGGTAGCCTGCGAACTCATTCATGGGTATTACCAGGTGGAAGTGCTGGTCGTCTTCTTTATCGGTACCAATGAAAATCTGGTTCTGTACAAAATCAAAACAGACATAGGTCGGTGAAACAATCAACCATACAGCAACCAGCAGTGCAATGGCGGCACCCATGATAAGGTAGGTGGTCATAGCCGGCAGATTGCTCTCAAATACGATATACAGCCCTACACCCATGATGCCGAATGCCAGCAGCCTGAATAGAAACATTTGACGTAAATTCTGGATTGCCTGCATCAGTTTTTATCGTAATGGGTCATCAGATTATGAATAAAGGTGGTAGTAGCAGCATCTTCCCAGTTCAGCCGGATATCGGGGCGTGCCATTACTTCGTCCATAATGCGATCTTGTACCTGTCCAAGCCGGAGCGCTTCCGCATAGCGGATATCCGGACTGAAAGTAACCATGGTATAAAGCGGGATCCATTTTTCGGGATACAACTGGTAGATTTTTGATTCAATCTTCTTACGCAGCAGAAAGTCGGCATCTGCCACTTTGTCACGCATTTCTATAAAGTTGGCTTTGGCCAGATCGGCTATGGCATCGCCGTCGGGTTTGCGGCTTTGCTGATAAGCGGGCAGAATCTGTGACCAGTCCTCCCCATATTGGTTGATGAGCTCATCGAGTACGAAAACATCCTCGAAGCCGCAATTCATACCCTGTCCGTAAAATGGAACAATGGCATGGGCAGCATCGCCAATGAGTGCGCTGTGGTTTTCATGTATCCAGGGACTACATTTTACAGTCACCAGCGAGGAGGTTGGATTATTGAAATAATCATCGAGTAGGGTAGGCATGAGCGCTACCGCGTCGGGCATGGTACGGTTGAAAAACCCCGCTACATCTTCTCTGGTTTTAAGGCTTGCAAACGAATCGGGACCATCAAATGGGAAGAAAAGGGTACAGGTGAAGCTGCCGTCGGGGTTGGGCAAAGCTATCATCATATAACTACCCCGGGGCCAGATGTGGAGGGCATTTTTTTCCATCCGGAAAGTGCCGCCCGGGCCTGCTGGTATGGTAAGTTCCTTGTAACCTGCACTGAGGTAATCCTGGCTGTAATCAAAGCGGTCGCGCTTCTGAAAGCTTCCGCGCAGTGCTGAAAAGGCACCGTCAGACCCGAAAAGCAGTTCATAGGGAACAGACATTTTCTGGCGGGTATCACCCTTCTCGAAGTGCACAATTTTTTCATCCAGATCTACCTCAGTGCTACGCATGTTAAAATGGATACGGACCCCTTCATTTTCTGCCAGATCCATCATCTTAAAATTCAGACCACCCCTTGACACAGAATAGATGGCCTGTCCTTCCTTACCATAGGCCTGATAACTGAGTTGCCCTTTTTCATCATGCATCATACGGCCATACATGGGAATTCCCACACTGCGGACTTCATCTGCCAGTCCTACTTTTTCGAGGGCTCGGAAACCCCGGTCGCTGAGCGCCAGGTTAATAGACCGCCCGCCATAGGCATCCGCTTTTCGTAAATCCGGCCTGCGTTCATAAATATCTACCGCATAACCACGGCGACGCATATATACTGCGAGCAGGGAGCCTACAAGGCCGGCTCCGAGCAAGGTGACATTTTTCATAGGCACTAATTTAAGGAAGAATACGGCCGAGTTGGCTGTGTCGGCTGCAGGCAGTTACATGATCGTTTATCATACCGGCCGCCTGCATATAGGCGTAACAGATGGTACTGCCGCAGAATGAAAACCCCAGCTTTTTCAACGCTTTACTCATGCCATCAGAGGCAGGGCTGGTTGCCGGTATCTGATGGTTGTGTTCCCAGTGATTTACCTGTGTTTTGTGCCCTGTGAATTGCCAGATGAAAGCATCAAAGCTCCCATGGATTTCTATGGTACGAATCATAGCCCTGGCATTGGTGATGGCCGATTGAATTTTCTGACGGTTGCGTATGATGTTTGTGTCCTGTAATAGCCGTTCTACATCTGCTTCTGTAAAATCTGCAACTTTCCTGAAATCGAAATCTGCAAAAGCCTTACGATATCCATCTCTTTTGTGCAGCACAGTTCTCCAGCTCAGACCTGCCTGAGCGGCATCCAGGACAAGAAATTCATAGTGTTTACGGTCGTCATGGACCGGGACACCCCATTCTGTATCGTGATAAGCCTGCATGACAGGGTCGTTACCCGGCCAACTGCATCCACGGTTAGTGGTTGAATCGTTTAATGCCATCTTCAAGCAGTTTTACCAACCAAAACACATCTTCAAATCTGTTGTACAAAGGCACGGGTGCTACCCGGATCACATCCGGTTCCCGCCAGTCTGCTATTACGCCGTTTTCTGTGAGGTAATCAAAAATTTTACGCCCGTTTCGGGCAGCAAAAACAGATAGCTGACAACCCCTCTCTTCGGGGGTATTCGGTGTGATAATCTCAAGTCCGCAGTTGGGGTATCTTGCCTGTAAATCATCCAGCAGAAAGGCCAGATAGCCGGTAAGTCGGTGTGATTTTTCTCTCAGGTTATGCATGCCGGCTTCTTCAAAAATTTCGAGGGACGCCAGGTGAGGAGCAGAGGCCATTATCTGCGCATTGCTCAGTTGCCAGCCTGCTGCTCCTGACATGGGCTGAAAGCCTTTTTTCATTTGAAACCGCTCGTCTTCCCGATGCCCCCACCAACCTGCGAAGCGCGGTAAGGCGGGATTGTTGGCATGTTTTTCATGCACAAAAAAGCCGCTGGGACCTCCCGGGCCGCTGTTCAGGTATTTGTAGCTGCACCATACGGCAAAGTCAACCCCCCAATCATGCAGTCGCAACGGGACATTACCGGCAGCATGTGCCAGATCGAAACCCACTTTTGCACCGGCCTCATGTCCCGCGTTCGTGATGGCAGCCATATCGAACAACTGTCCGGTATAATAATTAACGCCTCCCATCAAGATAAGGGCTGTTTCTTCTGCATGTTCCTGAATGGTGTGAAGGATATCTTCGGTACGAAGGTTGTATTCGCCGGGACGGGGAACAAGCTCGATGATACTTTGGTCAGGATCAAGTCCGTGGAAGCGAACCTGACTTTCCATGGCGTATTGGTCGGAAGGGAAAGCGCCTCCTTCCATGATGATTTTGTAACGTTGTCCCTTGGGTTGGTAAAAACTCACCATGGCAAGGTGCAGATTAACTGTGAGCGTATTCATCACAACCACCTCGCCGGGGAGTGCCCCAACCAACCGGGCGGCTTTGTCGGTAAACAACTTGTGATAATGCATCCAGGGATTTGTACCCCGGAAATGCCCCTCCACACCATGGGTGCTCCAGCTTTCCAGTTCCGTTTCGAGGTACTGACGGACGCTCCGGGGCATGAGGCCAAGAGAGTTGCCTGTGAAATAATACACCTCTTTTCCCTGATGAAGGGGGATGTGGAAAAGCGACCTGAATGAAGATAATATATCTTGTTGATCAAGTTCCTTAGCCTTATTCAGGTTGAATTTGTTGTCTTCCATGGGTTTAACGCAGATTACACGGAGTTAAGAGAGTTTCACAGAGGTTTGCTGTTGATTTTTCTTTTGATGCCATCTTTTAAAGAGGCCACATTGAAGTTAACAAGCAGTCCTGGAGGTTTTGCGGACATGCGAAGATAACTGACCGATTGAGCTTCGTGAACAGGTAAGATGGTTTCAAGTGACTTTATCTCTATAATTAAGATATTTGCAACAAGAAAATCCAGGATAAGAACTTTATCCAGCATTCTCCCTTTGTAAGTTACTGCCTGAGGTGCCTGGCTCAAAAAAGGAATTTTTCGTAATCGCAATTCCTCCTCCTGACAGTGCTGATAAACAGATTCAAGCATGCCAGGCCCTACCTGTGAATGGACTTCCATGGCAGCTGCAATTACTTTAAATGAAAGGTCGTTAAGGGCATCATTCTGCATAATTTCCAAAGGAAACCCTTGCTCTGCGAAACTCCAAGAGCTCTGTGTAATCTGCGTTAAAAGATGCGGGATTATTTACAGGAAACTCGATTTTTCCCGCTGCAGGAAGCCGAGCGCTGACTTATGCAGCAGCCAGTCCTTTTTATCCTGAGTCCACGCCATTTCGTGAATGAGCTTACCAGGCTCAAGTTCGCCCAGCGGGAAAGGGTAATCGGTACCCATTGCCACTTTCTCCTGCCCGACCAGATCGGTGATGTATTGGAGCATCAAAGGGTCGTGAACGAGGCTGTCAAGCCAGAATTTACCCAGGTAATCTCTGGGATTTACGGGATTGTGTTTGGCAACCAGATCAGGTCTTACCTTAAATCCATGCTCTATTCGGCCAATAGTCGCAGGGAAAGAGCCTCCGCCATGGGCAAAGGCTACCCGCAGCCCTGGCAATCGTTCGAAAATGCCTCCGAATATCATAGAGCAGATGGCGAGTGAACTTTCGGCAGGCATGCCTACCAGCCAGGGAAGCCAGTAATCTGTCATCTTGTCTTTACCCATCATATCCCAGGGGTGTACAAAAATGCAGGCCCCGAGTTTCTCAGCTGCTTCAAATACGGGAAAAAGCTCTGGCGCATTCAGGTTCCAGTCGTTTACATGCGAACCAATCTCTACTCCGGCAAAGCCCAGTTCATTTATACATCTTTCAAGTTCCTGAATGGCCAGCTGCGGTTCCTGCAGCGGCAAAGTGCCTAATCCGACAAATCGTTTGGGATTGGTAGCCACCACACCTGCAAGATGGTCGTTCAGAAAACGGGAGGTCTCCAGGGCATCCCGGCCCTTAGCCCAGTAGTGAAACAACACCGGAATGGTGCTCAGCACCTGAACATGAACGCCCTGATGGTTACTTTCTGCCAGTCGCGCTGTGCCCGACCAGCAATTCTCTTCCACCTTACGGAAGAACTTATCTCCCTGCATCATGTTGGCGCACTTCGGGCAACTGCCCTCAATATGCTCCATGTGCACAAAACTGCCATAGCCGAATTTATCCGCCCACCTGGGCAAATGCTCCGGCATGATGTGGGTGTGTATGTCGATGGTCAGCTCACTGTGGCCGTAGGGGTGATGAAGATTCAAAATTCAAAATTTAAGATTCAAAGTTGATTTAAGCCTGCGTATGCGGGCTAAGCGTGCACCAATAAACATGCAGTCAAAACCGTGATTTCGCCGTTCTGTGCCCTCCGTGTACCCCGTGTTTCCTATACAAACCGGGCATCTGCTTCCATCACCGTCCCGCATTTTTTGCAGGTACGCATCGATTCGGAAGCATAAAAAGTTTTAAAACGGGGCAGAAAATCAGTTTCAATGTCTTTCAGTTCGAAATAGGCCTCATGCAGCGGATGGTTGCAATTTTCGCAGAACCACAACAAGCCATCGGTATAGCCCTTGTCTTCTCTTACCCGTTCTATGACAAGGCCTATCGAACCCTCATTTCTGACAGGTGAGTGCGGGGTTTTGGCAGGACAAAGAAACATGTCTCCCGGTCCGAGGCGAATATCACGAGGGGTACCATCCTCCTGAATCCGGACTGTTATCTGCCCCTCCAACTGGTAAAAAAGCTCCTCCGTTTCGTTGTAGTGGTAGTCCTTACGGGCATTGGGGCCGCCGACAATCATGACAATATAATCGCTGCCTTCCGGATACAGATTTTTGTTGGCAACCGGTGGTTTGAGCAAATGGCGGTTTTCTTTGATCCACTGCTGGAGATTAAAGGGTGCTCGGATGGCCATGGCTTTTTCGTTTGTCGGAAAGTTAGGGCTTTCCGGAGTATTTTGAAAAGGACATGCTGAAGGTAAAATCAGATGGATGGGTTATTAAGGTGCGGTACAGATTGATTTTGGTTCTGGCATTGCTGGTTTCAGCTATCTCTGTACTATTTTGTGCTCCATGATACTGAAGATTTTGTACACGGCCATCCGGCTTTCACTGGCCGTACTTTTTGCATACAGTGCCTTTGCCAAATCCGCTGGATTTGCCATGTTCGAGCTTCGAATCATCGAAACCACCCCATTGGGATGGCATTGGTCGGCTTTGGTTGGGTTTGGCTTTATTTTCCTCGAGTTTTTTCTGGCTGGTTATTTCCTCGTGATTCCCTGGAAAAACAAATCAATTGAAAGACTGACGTATTTTTTGCTGTTGCTCTTTACCGTTTATCTGGCACAGCTGTGGTATCTGCGGGGCAATGATATCAATTGTGGCTGCATGGGAGAGGCACTGCCTTTCAGTCCGCTGGAGGCCATCCTGAAAAATCTGGTGACAGGTTTTTTGCTTTTTTTACTTCAGCAGTTTCACAGGCACACCCACTTTGTCTGGCGGTATCCGGTCATCGGTTCAACGGTAGTGGCAGTTCTGGCATTGGCAACCGCTTATTTTAGCATGGCAGAAGGGACGTTCCTGAAAAGAAATACAGTACTGGATCAAAAAATCAGATTCCGCAGTGAGTTGATAAGGGCGGTAGACAGCCGTGTTCAATTCAATTTTGAACAGGAGGGCTGTCTGATCGTAATGCTTAGCCAAAGCTGTAAATATTGTCAAATGGCTGCGACACGTTTGGGTGAAATGCAGGCCGGTTTTTCAGGCATTCCCGTATTCCTGATCATCAATGGAGACAGTGCCGAAAATGATGTTTTTATGGAAAAATACGGCATAGCAGCCTATCCTTATCTGATGCTCAGGGCTGAACCTTTTCTCAAGCTCAGCGGTACCCATCTGCCAGCTATTTATATCGTTCAAAAAGGGATAATAAGGAAAACATTAACCCTTAACAGTCTCGATCCGGTTTTTATCGAAAGGCTGCTTCGGGAAAAATAAATCGATAAAAAGGTTTCTCTTTTCAGATTGATTATTATTATTGTTTAACTCAAATTAATAAATCTATGAAAAAAATCCTCCTTGTCTGCCTCGTTTTGGCTGGTTTGTCGACTGTATCTTGTAAAAAAGACTACACTTGCGAATGTGTAACCGTAATGACTGAAGACGGTACAGAAATCGACCGTTCTACCACTACCACAAATTTTAACGCTAAAAAATCGGATGCTGAGACATCCTGCGATGGTTTGAAACAGACCTCTACCAATGGTGATATGAGCATTACTACAACTTGTAACCTCAAGTAAGAAATAGCTGCTTTTGAACCGCCTTCGGGCGGTTTTTTTGTTTATGCAGCATCAGGTTTTAATAAGCTGAAAACAGGCTGTCGTACTTCCGGATTATGGTAAATAACAAAGCCCCAAAAAGGGGCTTTGTTTGGAGGTCGGAAGCGGATTCGAACCGCTGTAGGAGCTTTTGCAGAGCTCTGCCTAGCCACTCGGCCATCCGACCCTGATTGTCAGGAGTGCAAATATAAAGGAAGGAATGAATAAAAAGTTCCTATTCGTAACGTAAAGCTTCAATCGGATCTAAACTCGCAGCCTTAGCAGCTGGATAATAGCCAGATACAAGCCCGACCACCAGACATAAAAATACACCTGCCGCAATCCAGGCCCAGGGAATGATGAAACCGGCGCCAACTACCAGGGCAACCAGATTGCCAATCAGTATACCCAGTATAATACCCAGAACACCCCCCAATTGACCTATCACCAGGGCTTCAAACAGAAATTGCTGGCGGATGGTCTCCTGATTGGCACCCAGGGCTTTGCGGACCCCAATCTCCCGGGTACGTTCTGTAACGGAAACCAACATGATGTTCATCAGCCCTATGGCTGCGCCCAGCAGGGTGATAAAACCAATTGCCGTGGCTGCCACGGAGATAAAGCTGAGATTTTCTATCAGACTGCTGGCAAAACTGTCAGATTTGGTGATGTCAAAATTGTTTTCCTGCTCGGGTCGCATTTTTCTGATTACCCGGAAAGTGCCCATGGCTTCTTCTGTGGCGGGTTCCAGCAGCTCGGCACTGCCAACCAATACACTGATGACATATGAACGGTTGGCATCGGGGAAAAAGCTCCGTCCGTTGGTTACCGGAATCACCACCGAGCGGTCGCTGTTACCTCCGAAACTGGATCCCTTCGAGGCAACAATACCAATCACACGGTATTGCCCGTTGCCTATTTTTACAAGCTTACCCTCCGGGTCTTTCTCTCCGAACAGGAGATCAGATACTTCTTTCCCCAGCAAAACGACATTGGAGGCGTATTGGATTTCGCCCGGGGTGAAGTTCCGTCCGCGTTCCAGTATAAAACCACCCGTGCTGAGGTAGTTGTCGTCGCTGGCAAATACTACCACATTGGGATTCGTTTTTTTATCCGCGTTTTTGATAACGGAATTTCTGGAAACAAGTCCGCTTACGGATATCTGTGCAGGAAAATCAAAACGTTCTTTGAAAGTTTCGGCATCCCGCCAGGAAATAGGCCGCTTGGGGGGTGGCCTGCGACCACCACCACCGAACTGAATATTGAGACCACGGTTGCGTATGGTGAAGGTGTTAGCCCCCATACTGGTGAAAGTGTCGTTTATAGACGCCTTCAGGGCATCGATGGAGGTCAGTATACCAACCAATGCCATGATGCCAAAGGAAATGATGAGCGCTGTCAGGACAGTGCGCAACAAATTGCTGCGTATGGCATCGATGGCGATGCGTAGGTTTTCGAGCCAGACCCTTCTCACAACCTCAAAAATAGGAGGCTTAAGTACAACTTGTCATCGCCGGGCTGGAATTATTAATAGTCCGTCCTTGTTTTGCTTGTAGATCCTACTTTAAACACACGTTTTAATCCTTATTTTCGCACTTAATTACATGAAGCTCCATTTTTAAAACGTTAAACAGCCATGGTATTCGATTTGGACATGATTAAGCAGGTATACGACCGTATGCCATTGCGCATAGCCGCTGCCCGCAAAACGGTTGCCCGTCCGCTCACGCTCACTGAAAAAATCCTGTATGCCCACCTGTGGCAGGGAGATGCACATGAAGCTTACGGACGTGCCGTTTCTTACGTTGATTTTGCCCCTGATCGGGTTGCCATGCAGGATGCCACAGCACAGATGGCACTTTTACAGTTTATGCAGGCAGGTCGCAAGCAGGTAGCCGTACCATCTACCGTTCATTGCGATCACCTGATTCAGGCGAAAGTAGGAGCCGTTGAAGACCTGAATACCGCTGTTGATAAAAACCGGGAGGTGTATGACTTTCTGGCCTCTGTTTCAAATAAATATGGCATTGGCTTCTGGAAAGCCGGCGCCGGCATCATCCACCAGGTAGTGCTTGAAAACTACGCCTTTCCGGGGGGTATGATGATAGGTACCGACTCACACACCCCCAATGCAGGTGGTTTGGGCATGATTGCCATTGGCGTAGGCGGTGCCGATGCCTGTGATGTCATGGCCGGTTTGCCCTGGGAACTCAAATTCCCTAAAATTATCGGAGTGAAGCTTACCGGTAAACTCAGTGGCTGGAGTTCTCCTAAAGATGTAATCCTGAAAGTGGCAGGTATACTAACCGTCAAAGGTGGCACCGATCATATTGTGGAATATTTCGGAGAAGGTGCCCGTTCGCTTTCAGCGACCGGTAAAGGCACTATCTGTAATATGGGAGCTGAAATAGGAGCAACCACCTCGATTTTCGGTTACGATGAAAAAGTAGCCACTTACCTCACTGGTACTGGTCGTCGCGACATCGCCCTCATGGCAGATGAAATTGCAGAGCACCTCACCGGAGACCCCGAAGTATATGCCAATCCGGAGAAGTATTTCAATCAGGTTATAGAAATCAACCTGAGCGAACTGGAACCACATATCAACGGACCATTCACACCAGATCTCGCCTGGCCTTTGAGTAAGTTCGCCAAAGCGGTGAAAGAAAACGGCTGGCCTGCCAAACTCGATGTGGGTTTGATAGGCTCCTGTACCAACTCTTCTTATGAAGACATCAGCCGTTCGGCCTCTCTTGCCAAACAAGCGGTAGATAAAAAACTAATCGCCAAAGCGGAATTTACCATTACCCCGGGTTCAGAACAGGTTCGTTATACCGTTGAACGCGATGGATACCTCGGAACATTCGCTCAGATGGGAGGCGTAGTCCTCGCCAATGCCTGTGGGCCCTGCATCGGCCAGTGGGCCCGTCACGGTGCCGAGAAACAGGAGAAAAACTCCATCATCACCTCCTTCAACCGCAATTTTGCGAAACGTGCTGATGGCAACCCGAATACCCACGCTTTTGTGGCATCTCCAGAAATAGTAACCGCAATGGCCATAGCCGGCGATCTTACCTTCAACCCGATGACCGATACGCTGACCAACCGGGATGGCGTACAAGTCCGTCTGGATGAGCCGCAAGGCTACGAAATGCCTGTAAACGGTTATGCCGTAGAAGACGCAGGTTATCAGGCACCGGCTTTGGATGGCAGCACCGTAGAAGTGCTGGTATCGCCTGTATCTGATCGTTTACAACTGCTCGATCCGTTTGCAGCGTGGGAAGGCCACGATCTTAGCGGACTGCGTCTCCTTATCAAGGCCAAAGGCAAATGTACCACCGACCACATTTCAATGGCAGGCCCCTGGTTGCGTTACCGCGGCCACCTCGACAATATCTCCAACAACCTCCTCATCGGCGCTATCAATGCGTTTAACGATAACGCCAACAGCGTAAAGAACCAATTAACCGGCGTTTACGGAGAAGTACCCGCCACCCAGCGCGATTACAAGGCAGCAGGCATTGGATCCATCGTGGTAGGGGATGAGAATTATGGTGAAGGTTCATCCCGCGAACATGCGGCGATGGAACCCCGCCACCTCGGCGTACGTGCTATTCTGGTAAAATCATTCGCCCGTATTCACGAGACTAATCTCAAAAAACAGGGAATGCTGGCACTCACTTTTGCCAATAAAACAGACTATGACCTGATTCGCGAAGATGACCTGTTCGACATCGTCGGGCTGACCAGCTTTGCTCCGGGCAATACCCTTACCGTGGTCGCACACCACAGCGACGGTAGCAGCGACTACATTGTCGTAAACCACAGTTACAACGAGCAACAAATCGAGTGGTTTGTAGCAGGAGGAGCCCTGAATATCATCCGCAGGAACTTCGCAAATAACTAACACATTCATTTACAGCAGAAAAAGGCCCGCAAGGGCTTTTTTCTTTGTCACGGGTTGCAAAATCAGCATTCGCTGCTAAATTTGCAGTCCGCTTACTGCCCAGGTGGCGGAATTGGTAGACGCGCTGGTCTCAAACACCTGTGAGGTTACACTCGTACCGGTTCGACTCCGGTCCTGGGCACCATCTTTAACCCGCTTTTAAGCGGGTTTTTTTTATGCTATCAAAGGAAATTCAGGTCACACGGGAAGAAGCAACAGCCAGTGTCAAAGCAACCTGACTTGGTTTTTTTCGTACTCCCTGACTTTTTTGTTGTTGCTTTGTCCTAAGCTTCCCATTTTTAAGTAGCGATACGCTTATGGGGTTTACAACCGACCTGCTGCCTGAAGTATACCGCCACGCCTTTGAGTTTGGAACCGAACCCATGTGGGCGGTCGACAAACAGTGCCGTCTTTTAGGCATGAATAAAAAGGCGCGGGACTATTTTTACCAGTTCAGCGCGCTCCGGATAGAGGCAGGAACCAATATGCTGCTGGTTATGCCGGCGGTCGCGAAAGAACTGTGGCAGTCACTTTACAACAAGGCCCTGCTGGGAGAGTCTGTTTCACAGACCAGTGCCTACGACATGCAGGGGAATACCATCTATTATACAGTAGTGTTGGAACCCATCCGAAACAACGCGGGGGAAATCGCAGGCTGTCTGGCCACTACCCTGAGCGACGGGGAACGGTTGAATCAGCCGGATGTGGTGGAGGAAAGTCAATTCAGACTCAAACATGCCATTGAGAACAGTGAAGACGGATTGTTTGACTGGGATATGGTTACCGATGAAGTTTTCTACAGCAAACGCTGGAAGGCCATGCTGGGCTATGAGGAGGAAGACCTGGATAATAACATATCTGCCTGGCGAAAGCTCGTTCATCCCGATGATTTGCCTCCTGTATTGCTGGCTATCGAAGACCACGTGTCGGGGAGAACAGAGCAGTATCATATCAGCTTTCGACTCCGCCACAAGGACGGAAAATACCGCTGGGTGTTGTCAAGAGGCAAAGCAGTCGATCCCGGACCAGACGGCAGACCGCGTCGGTTTATAGGAACACAGATTGACATTGATCAGGAGAAAAAACAGGCAGAGCTTCAGCATAAACATGAAGTATTGCTTCGCGGACTGCTCGAAGCAAGTACCCGTATTCTGCAGGAAATTGATCTGAGCGTTTCTCTGCCTGAGGCACTCGGTAAAATAGGCAACGCATCACGTGCTCATCGTATTTTACTCTTTAAATTTCTGGACAATCAGCAGTGTATGTGCCGCTATCGCTGGGAAGAGGGGCAAGGTGCTACGGAGATAAAATGGTCGCTTGAAAATGAAAACATAGAACAATACAAGGTGCCCGTACGCTGGTATGAAGTTTTAACCAGGGGCGATGTGTTGTATGGTCCCACAACCCGTTTCCCTGAAGATGAACAATCTTTGCTGGAAGGATACGGGGTAAAAAGTGTCTTGATGGTCCCCATTTTTACAGCCACTACCCCCTGGGGCTATATGGTTTTTGATGACCTGAAGGAAGATGCAGACTGGTATGAACCCAATGTGGATGTTCTGCGCAATTTTGCGCTGTCAGTCGGCCACGCGAAACAAAGGCAATATTTTCAGGAAGACATGCTGGAATTACAGCGGAACCTGCTGGAAGCACAGTCAATAGCTAAAATGGGCAGTTTTGAGTTCAATTTTGCCCTCAACAAGGCGTTTTGGTCTGATGAGATCAAAGCTTTGTATGAACTTCCTCCGGATGTGGTTGTCGAGGCAGAGCTCTTGAATAGTATGATGCATAGGGACGACCAGCCAAGAAGGAAGAACATCTGGCGGGAGGCAGTGCTTCAAAAGAAGCCTTATGACATGGAGTTCCGGGTGAAGCTTGCAAGCGGAAAGATGCGCTATATGCGTGCCAAAGGAGGCCCTGTCCTGGATGGTCATGGCCAGCTGGCACGTATGGTGGGCACGATACAGGACATTACAGACCAAAGGGCCAGTGAACAGAAAATCCAGCAGTTCGTGACCATGATAGAATACAGTCATGACTTTATAGCCCTCACCAATCTGGAGGGGTATTATTTCTACATGAATCCGGAAGCCGCCGCCGTTCTGGGTATTCCAGGCCCTGCCGATGCCATTGGACGCAATTACAAAGAATTCGGAGACGACCGGCTTACAGGTATCGTAGATGAAGTCATCACGCCGGCCATACTCGAATCCGGCAGTTGGGAGGGAGAGATAAGTCTTAGGCATCCTCAGAAGGGAGAAAGGGTTATGCTCTCCTCTTTTTTCCTGATTTACGACACCCGCTTTAAAACACCTACCGCCATCGCTATTTTTCAGCGGGATATCACGGACAGGAAAAACAGCGAAATCGCAGCCCTTGAACACAGCCGGGAAGTCGAATCCATCAACCAGGAACTTGACAACTTCGCCTATATCATTTCCCATGATTTAAAAGCCCCCTTACGGGCCATACAAAATCTGACAACCTGGATTGCAGAAGATCTGCAGGAGCTGATGACAGAAGAAACGGCTGCTAATATGGAGCTGCTTAAAGGAAGGGTTAACAGGATGTCGGGGATGATAGATGGCGTTTTAAGCTACAGTCGGGCAGGACGTTTTAAATCTGACCCGCAAAGCATGGATTTGTCAAGGGAAATCAAGGATATCTGGGACAGTCTGCCAAACAAAAAGCGCAAACTTACCGTGGAAGGGGAGCCTTTACCCACCCTGCTGACAGAAAAGGTGGCTCTTTCGCAGGTGTTTTCCAACCTGCTGGGAAATGCGCTTCGGTATGGGAAACAGGACGAACAGGCTGAAGTAAGGATTAGCTGTAAAAGAACCGACGATTTTTATTGTTTTGGAGTACATGATAACGGGCCCGGCATTCCGGCAGGATATCAGGAGTCTATTTTCAGGCTCTTTCAGACCATCGATACTAAAAAACATGAGGATAGCACAGGCATCGGGCTCTCTATAGTAAAAAAGATAGTGGAAGACCAGGGAGGGGCTGTCTGGATTGATCAGACGCCGCCCACAGGGGCTCATTTTTACTTTACCTGGCCTGCCAAATGATGCTTACCGGCAGGTAAAACTGTTGGGGTATCCTTTTTCTTACATTTTTTGAACAATAAAAGCTGTATTTTACCATACATGAACAAGCAAACTGCCTGGATACAGGAACTTTCTGTCAGGGTAAACTGACATTTATCCTGCCACAGGAAAGCCACCCAAAGCCGATTGAAATTATGAGTTACAATCTTATCAGTATTCTGCTGGTCGAGGACGACGAAGTAGATGTCATGAATGTCAAGAGGGCATTCAAAAAAAACAACATCACCAATCCTCTTTTTTTGGCCGGGAATGGGGTGGAAGCCCTCGAGATGCTCAGAGGTCAGGGTGAGCAGCCGATGGTACCGCTGCCGCGCATCATTTTACTTGACCTGAATATGCCCAAAATGGGTGGCATAGAGTTTCTGACAGAACTTAGAAAAGATGAAAACCTGAAATCAATAACGGTTTTTGTGATGACAACCTCCAATGAGGACCGCGACAAGGTCGAAGCCTATAAACTGAATGTAGCAGGTTATATACTCAAACCACTGTCGATGGAAAGTTTTATATCTGCGGTAAGTATTCTTAATAATTACTGGCAACTCATCGAATTCCCTTCCTGAATTTATGCTTGGCACCGAAGAACCTATTCGCATACTGTTGGTTGACGACGACGAAGTCGACACAATGGCTTTCGAGCGTGCACTTCGGAAGACAGGTTTACTGTATGAAATTATTGCGGAACGTACCGCGGAAGAAGGGTTTGCTACCCTGGAAAAACAAACTTTTGACTGCATTTTTCTTGATTACCTGCTTCCCGGAACCAATGGAATCCGCTTGCTGAAGCATATCCGGGAGAAAGGGATTTTTACCCCTGTGGCGGTGCTTACATCGCAGGGAGATGAAAAAATTGCGGTGGAAATGATGAAGTCGGGTGCTTTTGATTATTTCCCCAAGTCAGAAGTAGGACCGGAGAAGCTGACTTCTATTTTACGGCATGTGATGATGGTGGGCCAGATTGATGCTGCGAAGCGTCAGGCAGAATCAGCATTACGGGAAAACGAAAGGCTCCTTGATATTGTCTTTAATGCCACCCATGTAGGTATTTGCCTCACCAATGACCAGGGTGTTTTTGTCCGGGTTAACCAGGCTTTCAGCGATATACTTGGCTGGACCCTGGATGAGTTGTACGGGAAGCACTTTACCTTACTATTTAAACCGGAATTTCACCAGGCCGCACTTGAATTGCACAAGTTGTTTATGAAAGAGATGGTGGATGCCGTGCCGGACGAGTGGGTGCTGAAACGCAAGGACAAGCAGAAAATAACGCTTTCAGTCTCAAATTCTCTGTATACCGACGACAAGGGGCAACAGTTTGTGGTCTCTGTGCTGAGTGATATCAGTGAAAAGAAAAAAACGGAAGAGGAACTGCTGGAGGCCAAAAAAGCCGCGGAACTGGCTGCGAAAGCAAAGACGGAGTTTTTATCGAATATGAGTCACGAGATCCGTACCCCGATGAATGCTGTTATCGGACTTACGGAATTGCTTTTGCAGGAAAAACAAACAGAGAAAAACCAGGAATACCTGAAATCCATCAAATATTCAGCCGATAATCTCTTGGTTATTATCAATGATATACTTGATTTTTCAAAGATAGAAAGCGGCAAAATTACCATGGAACGGATTGATTTTGATGTCCGCAGGGTGGTCAGTGAGCTGATTAAAACAGTCTCGTACAAATCCGATGAAAAGGGAATCGACCTTCGCCAGAAAATTGGAGAGGAGGTGCCTCCGGTACTCCGGGGTGACCCCTACCGCCTGAATCAAATACTCCTCAATCTGGCTGGGAATGCAATCAAATTCACTTCCAAAGGGTTTGTGGAGATACGAGTCAGGCAGATAGGGGTGGAGGATAACGGAAACCTGAAGCTTCGTTTCGAAGTACAGGATACCGGTATTGGTATTCCTGAAAAAAAACTGACTACTATATTTGAGTCTTTCACCCAGGCCTACACGGATACTACCAGACTTTTTGGAGGAACCGGATTGGGGCTGGCCATAACACAAAATCTCATTCACCTGCAAGGGGGAGAAATTTCGGTAGAAAGTGAGGTAGGAAAGGGGTCTAAATTCACCGTGATACTTTCCTTTGAGCCGGGAGAACCTGAAAAACTTAAAATAACAATGCCAGACAGCACACAAGTCAAGGATTTACAGGGAATGCACATATTGGTTGTGGAGGACAATAAAATGAATCAGTTTGTTGCCAAACAAATACTGCAGCGCTGGAATGCTACGGTATCTTTAGCGGATAATGGAGAAATAGCGCTTGAAATGCTTGAAAATGATCAGTTTGATCTGGTATTTATGGATTTGCAAATGCCGGTGATGGGAGGATTTGAAACCACGGCCCTCATCCGGTCCGGTGAAAGAGGAGGGGCACATCAGCAGGTACCCATTATGGCGCTGACCGCAGACGCTTTTTATGAAACCCGTCAGAAGGTGGCAAGCTGTGGTATGAATGATTTTGTCACAAAACCCTTCGACCAGGACGAGCTGTTCATTAAAATTCAGCGCATATCCGCAAAATCCTGATCTTTTTGGAGTTTGATGTAACGAAACAAACCGCCGAAGGCAGCTGCTTCATTTTGAAGGAAACGTAGTTGGGTGGACGCTACTATGGGCTCTATTTTCCGGTTGATATCTGAGAACAGCACATCTGTTATACTGCCTGCTATTTTCCTGGCAAGGGTTGTTTTTTGCGAGGGAGCCATGAATTTATCGAAAATGACCAGTTGCCCCCCCTGTTTCAGCACCCTTTCACATTCCCGGAGACAGGCTACCGGATCCGGAATAACAGCAAGTATTAAATGAAGCACAACCACATCCACGCTGTTATCAGGTAAGGTAAGATGCTGACCATCCATCTGTTTAACCAGCACTGGTTGCTGCCTTTTTTTAGCACGCTGTTTCAAAAGCAACAGCATGGAAGGGGTAATGTCTGTGGCTGTAATCCGGACATCTGCAGGGAAGTACTTAAGATCCAATCCGGTTCCCGCACCTACTATTAAAACCTGATCATCGCCTTTGAAGGTTATATGAGCAATGGATTTGGCCCGATAAGGTGCGAAAATGCCTGCAACAAGGTCATAAAATGGCGTATAGAGGGAGTATCGCAGGATATTCCAGCTGTTGGCTATGTTCATGGGCGGGGGAGGTATTGGTTAAGAAGCGCTCCGAGCAATCCGATAACCACACAACCTATACCTGTCGGTAAATGTACCGGAGCAACCAGCGGGCCGGCAAGTATCAGAAGTATGGAAAAGGCCAGCTGGCTGTCCTTACGGCTGTTCCGGCGTATAGGGGCACGGTCATCCGGCACACGGTCTGATAAAAGCCATTTGAGGCCTTCGAAATCCATGAGCAGTAAATAAAGGTTCATCAGCAGAAAGACAGCGAGTACATAAGGCGTCCCCCCCCACTGCTGTGAGACAGTTACCATGAAGATATTGGCCAACATCGGGACCAGCATCACTGTACCCAGTCTGGCAAACCGCTGTGTAAGCAGCAGAATACCAATGATAATCTGCGACCAGGCGATAAAACCGGCATACAAGCCAAGCTGGAATGCTTCGAGCCGCTCAATCAGCCAAACGGGACCAATCAGACCCGGAAAGGCATGTCCAGGCCATATTTTTCCCATGCCGGCTGTGAAAAACACCAGTCCCAGTAATATTCTCACCGGAACAACCCCCCATCTTAACAAACGTTGCAGGGAGGGAGCCATGCTTACTTGAGGATGTGTTGCCAGATATCATTGCCAAAGGCAAACACCATCAGCGAGATGAGAATGACCATACCGACATATTGCGCAACCAGCAGCACCTTTTCAGGTAACGGGCGGCGAACAACCATCTCTATCAACAGGAAAACCACATGACCGCCATCCAGGGCTGGTATAGGTAACAGATTCATGAAGGCAAGTATCATGGAAAGCAAACCGGTAGTCATCCAGAAACGATACCAATCCCATTCACCACCATACATCTTTTTAGCAATGGCAATGGGCCCTCCCAGCGACTTCTCCACAGGAATATCGCCGGAGAAAATTTTTCCAAAACCTTTGATATTATCGGTGATTACTTTCCAGGCCATCACAGCCCCGGCGGGTACTCCATCAAGTAACCCGTATTGTTTGTAACCTATTTCAAGTTCCTCAACCACCGGGAAAAAGCCCAATGTGCCTGCTTCTGTGATGGTTGTCGTCAGTAATAACGTATCAGTACCGCGAACAACCGTAATGGCAGCTTCTTTACCAGCCCCAGCCTTCAGCGCTTCCTGGACATCGTTGAAATATGCAATTTCAGCATTATTTACTCTTATTATTTTGTCTCCTTCCTGCAAACCAGCTTCTGCAGCAGGCATTCCTTTGGTTATTTCCCCAACGGTAAAGGGGAGACGGGGAGATACAAACAGACTTTTGTCTTCTTCCAGCAACCTCGCTGTAAAGTCAGCAGGAATTTTAATGGTTTCTGTGACACCCTCCCTGTTTACTTCCAATACCACCTCATTGCCAAGCAGTACCTCACTGCTTACAATCTCATCAAAACGTTCTACCGCTTTGTGATTGATGGTAAGTAACTTATCACCATGCCGTAAACCAATCTCACGGGCAATCGGGGAGGCAACAATACCGTACTTGAGTGCTTCATTGGGAATGTATTTTTCTCCCCAGTACATCAGCATACCGGCAAAAATCACTACTCCTAAAAGAGCATTTACTGTTACACCACCCAACATCACTATCAGTCTTTGCCAGGCTGGTTTGGTTCTGAATTCCCAGTGCTCCGGAGTGGTATTCAACTGACCGGTATCCAGCGACTCATCTACCATGCCGGCAATTTTCACATATCCTCCGAGGGGAAGCCAGCCAATGCCATATTCAGTATCACCTTTTTTAAAGCTGAGGAGTTTAAAACCCCAGGCATCGAAGAAAATATAAAATTTTTCAACCCGTATGCCAAAGGCGCGTGCTGCCAGAAAATGGCCTAATTCATGCAGGAATACCAATAAGGAAAGGCCCAATATCAATTGGGCAATCATAATAACGACAGTCATCAGTGTGTTTTAGAAGTCAACGAAACGTAAGTTAACTTGGTTTCGTATCCTCAAAAATAGCGATGATTGTGCTATACGCGGCTGTTTGCCTCAGAATCAGTTTTCGTAAACATATACTGTCATATATGCTTCTGCCGTGTGCAGGTTGTTATGCGCCTCCAGCTTTACCTGATGTCTTCCGGCACGCGAGAAACGAAACTTTACGCTCTCTCTTGTCACAACCGTACCCCCGTCAGGCCCGGCCAGCTTGTTTTCGAAACGCCACACATAACTTTCCGCGTTCCGGCTGCAGCTGGCATGAAAGTGAATCTCTTCATTAACCACAAAACGATCCGTTCTTTTATCCGTAGTGATACATGCTTCCGGATTTTTGGTACAGGATGTACCGGCAAAAAGCAATATACCGGCAGTATATGTCAGAAGTGAGGGAAGTGTTTTCATGGTGTTCGTTTTAGCGGTTGGTAGCAAGGCGGTTCATCCTTGTTTCCAATGCTTACGAACTTTGAGCGGGCATGGATTGACCGTCTTCAAAATTTATGACTGATTTTGATGGGTTTATGCTTTTATGCTCAGGAGGCTGTTTACCTTAACCCGGATAATTCAATGCGGCTAAGGTTGTATTTTGAATTAATTATACTGTAATACAGTATATTAATGCAGGTTTGCTGCTGGCATAAGCCCGTTTTACCGGGTAAGTCTGGAAAACCTGAAAGCGCTCGTGGACTTAAAAAGTCAGTCAGCGACAACAGTCACAAACATACTTGCAGTGCTGGAGCGTGTTCCGCTGTAGGTAGTCAGCTTGATTTCGTAGGTTCCGCTGTTGCTGAAAGTGTATTTCACACCTGATTGATCAAAAGTGCCGGATTCATTGTACTGGCCGATATTCCACCGGTAGCGTTCTGCATTTTGACTACAATTGCTCTGAAACTGCACTGTCTCGCCTACAAAATAGGTAGTCGACCGCTTGTCTGTTGTAATACAAGCTTCCGGCTGCTTTTGGCAGGAGCAGAGTAATACTACTGAGGTAAACAAAAGGGTGACAAGCGTTGAACCGCGCATTGCTGATGACATAGTGTCGGCAAATGTCATTCAAGCCCGGAAAGTGCAGCTTTTCTTTCGATGAATGCCCGTTTTTTTTCGATGAATGGAATTCGTGGTCTGTTTAACGACTCAATTCACCGCTTTGAAACTTATTTAAGCAGGGTACAGAAAAAATAAAACGACTGAGCATGTGCTTAAGTGCGCAATTAGTAGTTTGCTGAAAAATTAGGAGCCCATGTCTGCCAATATCCAACCGCCTGCCTGTCCGAATTGTGAGCATACACTGAAGCCGGAAGATAAATTCTGTGCTGTCTGTGGTCAGAGCACCCGCCCCCATCGGCTGAGCTTCTGGCAGGTCTGGAACGATATCCTGGTGAACTTCTTTGCTTTCGATTCCAAAGTAGCCCATACGCTCTGGCCGCTGATAACCCGGCCGGGTCAGGTTACGGAAGAATACAACAGTGGTAAAATGGCTCGTTTTGTGCCCCCTATGAGGATGTATCTGACCATTAGCCTGGTCTATTTTTTCTTTCAGTCCGGATCAGATGATATAGCAGGAAGTACGGCTGTGAATGTTAAATCACCGGCCCAGACAGCAGCCATTGATAGTCTGGAAAAGGAATTGGTGGCAAGCCGGCTACCGGGCGCCGACACAAGCGTTTATGATTTTAATGTTGGTTTACCGGGTTTTGAAGACATCGATGATATGTATCTGTATAGCAAAAATAACCCTGACCAAACGGTTGAACAGGCGTTGACAGCTATGAAAAAGAAAAATACAGTCTTCAACCGGTTCAAGTACCGGGAAAGTCAGAAGATTAACAGCTTCGACCGTCGGGAGTTTACGCAATACATCGTGGGTAAGATCCCGCTTTTCCTGTTTCTTTTCCTGCCTTTTCTGGCACTCACCTTAAAACTGGTTTATATACGCCAGAAGATCTATTATTTCGAACACCTCATTTTTACCTACCATGTACAGTCTTTGTTTTTTCTGCTTTTGTTACTGGTAATGGTTGTAGAGGCAATTTTCGGCGGATCGTGGAGTGATTTCGGACTGTTGCTGTTTACGGTTTACATAACTTTAGCCCTGAAGCGGGTATATAAACAATCGTGGCCTAAAACGATTCTCAAGCTGTTTGTCATCAATGTGGGAATACTCCTCAACATGATGATTTTTGGCATGTTTGCCTTTATGCTCAGCTTTATATTCTATAAGTAGGAAAGGCGCTTCTTATTTCTTCCGCCCTGTGAAGGAGACACATCTTTATGTATGGGCTTTTGGAAGCTAAGCATGAATCACAAGAAAGTAAACAGGTGAATTCAGCAGGATAGCACCAAAGGTCAGGCGTGAAGTGCAGATGGCAGAATTAAGGCCGGAAAATCCGGTTCCTTATTTAGCCCAGGCAAACTGTTCCCGGATGGCAGAGCTGACCTCTTTACATCTGGTGCCACAGTTGTCATGGGTATGCGGTTTTTTCTTAGTCAATGACTTTTCAGTTTTCTGTTCAGAAGCAAGGTATGCACTTGGCATTTTGGTACAAGAAGTACCAAGGATGAGGAGGAGGCCTGCTGAAAGTACGAGGAGGGAAAAAGACCTTTTCATGACGTGCGCTTTTGAACTTGAATACGCTTGCAAGGTAGCAACAATATTTTGATGCCACAATTTTTGGCACGGTATTATTTTGGATGATTTCCAGTTTTTGGAATGCAAGTGTCTTCATATTTTATATAATAATTTGATTATCAGTATATTATTATAAAATATGTAGATTAGTTTGATTCAATATTTGTAAAAAATGAATCAATATTTAAAGTAATTTGAGCCAGTGAAGGCGTGTTTTGTTTCAATTTGGGAATAATAAATCCCTTATTGGGTCGATATTTACGCAGGTAGTACAAATTTAGGACTGAAAAAATTCCAATATTGGGAATTTCATCGCTGATATGACCGGGAATTACGGCAGTAACGGAAGCAGTAAGGGGCTAATACCCGCAGGGAAGGGGTAAGAACGGTAGACGCCGGTGCGGGGCACTGAGCCCGCAGGAAATGCCGGTATTTGTAAAAGATGGTTTCACCACCTTTCTCCGGAGAAAGAAAGGGTTGTTACTTGTTCGGGACCGGTGTCGCCATCAGCAATTGCTCCGGCAAACGCCACACAATCGAGTTGCCGGTATTGTGCTCATTTTCTTCCCAGAGTGGATTATCAGGGTCTTTTAACCAGACACCATCCACAATAAATTTATAATAGTGTTTCCCGTAGGGGAGATATATGCTGAAAACCCAGTCCCCTCCTTCCCGCTGCATGCGGTAATCGTTTTCATTCCAGCCGTTAAAGGTGCCCGACAAAACCACCTTTTCGGCTTTCTCATATCCTTTCAGCCTGAATTCATGGTTGCTGCCTACTTGTACGACTGAATTATTAAAGGGGGGCTCCCCGATAGAAAGCGGATTGCCGGGGTCTGCTATCCAGTTCCCATCAACGATGAACTTGTATTGAAAGGATCCTTCCCGCAACACATAAGGGAATATCCAACCCATGTCATTTTTAGTCATTGCCAACTCCTGTTCATTCCAGTTGTTGAACTCTCCACACAATATGACCTGTTTGGCATGCAGAAACCCCTCCAGAAAAAATACAGTCGTGTCACCCAGTGAAATGTAGCTGTTTTCGTGACCACCCTCTCCGATGCGTACAACCGGGTTGGCAGGGTCTAACATCCATTGTTTATCTACAATGAACTTATAGGCATGGGTTCCGTCCTGCAGGTATAACGGAAGTACCCATTCATTACCGACCAGCTTCATTTCCAGTTCCTTTTCGTTCCAGTTGTTGAAACTGCCGGCGAGTATGACTTTCCGGGCGTTTTCAAAGGTGTTACGGAGGCGAAAAGTATAGTTGTAGCAGAAATAGATGGAGTTATAGCCGCTGTACAGGTCGTCTTCTTTTAACTCATTGGCCGGGTCGTTGATCCATTTGCCATCTACAATAAATTTGTAGAGGTGTTTCCCTTCAGGTATACGAATCGTCAGCGCCCAGCCATCTGCGGTTTTGTCCATGGCAAGGTCTGACTTCTGCCAGGCGTTGAAAGATCCTGAAAGAAATACAGAACCGGCTTCGGAATGCCCTTTCAGGAAGAAGCGGGTTGTACCATCATCACCCGTGGTGGTAGCCGGGTACCGGAATTTATTCACACCATAGACTGCCTGGGGCGTGAACGTATGCAAGTCGTATGCTTCCAGAAATACGTTCTCGAAAAGCCTCATTTTATCCGCGAAGTCAAAATCACCTTCAAATTTGTCAAGCGATTTGCTTACCTGAATAAAAAGATCATTGTAGGTTGTCAGACGCCACCCCAGCGCTGCAGCACTGCTCTGTAATTGCCCTGAATCGAGTAGGAACCTTAGTTTCAGGTCTTCCAGACCAAATTGTCTGATCATTGTATCCAATGCACCAGGTGTAATGTTGCGGGGAATCGTAATCAGCTGCTCATGTCCCGACCAACTGTAACCTGCTTTGGGAGGCAGCTGGTTTTTCGATTTTTTTGGTGTGTTGATTGTTTGGGCTATACCGCTCACCACCAGTAGCATCCCCAGAAATAGCATCAACAAAATACGTTTCATGGTTGCATTTCAATAGGAGATGAATACAAGGTTAATTCTTTGCGTACAAAGTTAATACTCACAACGCCTAACGACAAAAAGTCGTGCCCAATCATACCATCAATACTTAAAGAATAAGCGCGACTGATATTGGAGAGATTTGTTACGATAGTACGGACATCCTTATAGTCTGATTGACCGATACGCAGGCGCTGAATCTGCCCGCCCAATACCTCTACTTTTTTGTTACCGGTGCCGGAGAGCATGGCACGTCGGGTAATCTGTACTTCCTGCAACACCGCATCCGGAACACGGTTATGGAGCACATTGGTTTCTGCTCCTGTATCCAGGCTGAACCTTAGCTTTTTGCCACCTATTTCACCCCATAACAAAATGGTATTGTTTACCAGTTGAATGGGGACTTTTTCAGCCTTCCCGTTAAAAACCGGCCCCTGTAACGATTTTCGCATCCCTTTTCGGTCGAGTTCCAGCAGATAAAGTACATTATTAGGGTAGTCGATGATGATTTCGTACCCCTTAAAAATACTGACGCCCAACAGCCCGTAAATCGGCACACCCCTGGCATTTTCTATATGACCCAGGTCAATCACGTCTGCTTCTACTTCTTCGTCTTGTATGCCATCCAGTTTAAACTTACCTACTACCGTGCGGTAGGTCGTGGTTGTTCCTCCGGTGATGCCCATGCCATCACCTGTAAAAAGCTGACCGTAATCCCGGAACCAGGTACGGTTCAGTACCAATCCGGGCGCGCCTGTATCCAGAATAAAATTGCCTTTGAAGGTATCTACCTGAGCTTCAATTAGAATCAGGTTACCTACCCGTTGAAACGGCAGAATAATCTGATGCGGATCTGCCAGCGTTTCGGGCATTTCGGATTGAGCGCAGACACTCACTGGCCGAAGCAACCAACTGCTGAGTGCGAAACATATTAAAAAGGACAGGGAACGCATCTGATGTAAAGCTAAGTTGTTGGGTTCAGCCGACAAGACCGATTGGATAATTTTAACGCATAGGACGACTAAAGAGAAGCCTTGGTTACATTTTGTCGTGCAACGATTATTGTTTTAGCTTTATGTTGAAATAGCAACATTATGAAAGCCATCAATACAGGCCGATTGCTCGGTATGCTTTGGTTCAGACTCAACCGCAGGCTGTCGGCCAACCTGCGTGCAACAGGATTGGATATCACAGCGGATCAGCTTCTTTTGCTAATGCAACTGGCTGAAAATGATAGTTGTAATCAGCTTTTTCTGGCAAAACAACTCGGACGTGACCGCTCTGCCATTACCCGCATGATACAACTGATGGAAGAAAAGGGTTGGGTGAATCGCAAGGCTGATGCAGATGATAAACGCGCTTTTACGGTGGCGCTTACCCGATCGGGGCAAATTTTGCATGAACAGGGGGCAGAAGTGGGTCAGCAAACCCTCGACGAATTGTGGTCTGGATTCCGAAACGAAGAAAAAGACCAGTGTTCAGATTACCTCTTCCGGCTCGCCCAGAATGTACGCTAGTTTTTGGCATATAATGTTGCTTATGCAACATTGTGATTATGTATGGTGATTTAATCAGCTGGTCAGGTATTTCCGTTCAAACCAGAATGTGCCAAACGGGAGGAGGCTCATCAGAAAGGCAAGTGCTGCTTTCCAAAAGCCCCAGCGGGCATTTTGCCAGATTTCTACCAAGGCTATGACATACCATACGAACAGTACCCCGTGCGCCCAGCCGATATATTTCACGGCATAAGGCCAGTCGAAACCATATTTCAGGGGCATGGCAATGAATAACAAAACCAGAAAAGAGATGCCTTCAAAACGGGCAACCCAACGGAAACGGGAAAGGGGGGTACTGAAGTCCATGCTGCAAAAGAACAACAGTGTCGCCGGAATTTTTAAGCCTGTTTGTTGAAATGACAAAAAAGCTGCTTCAAATGTTTATTCTGCCTTACGTAACAACAGTACCTGTCCATCAATGCCACGCAGTTCCAGCAAATCTTCTTTAAATGAATAGGTCAGGTCGGAAGCATTCAGAACACTTTGTATCAATTGATCGGGACTGTCATGACAAGCCATTTTAGTAGTTGCCAGTGGGCCGAATTTTAAATGCCCCAGGGCAACGGTTAGTGGTCCCTTCAGGTGGTTACAGCCATCTGTGCCTGATACCTGACCAGTCTCAGGCTGCAGATGCAACGTGGCTTGTCTGCCGGTACCATCAGGATTGATTTTTTGTTCGTTTACATTTACTATATCCCATTTCCCCTGCAAACGATGGTCAAAGGTGGGGCCACCACATCCTTTGTATTGGGTGTAGTCGAGGTTAACCGTTACTTCAAAAGGAAAACTTTCACCTGACATATCATCGGTGCAGTTGGTCTCCATAAACCGCACCTCCAGCAAACCTGTTTCAGTTTGCAGCACATAACGAAAACCCTGGCCGTCGTCGAGGACAATTTTTTCGCTGAGCGAAGATTTCCGTTCATTGCCAGCCTGATCTCTGAACAAAATAGTGCGATTGCGGTCGATCTGCAATGACCATCCTGGTTCATTTCCGGTGGCGTACCAACTGGTTCCTGCACGGAAACGGGCATCATTTATACTGTCACGGACAGCATAAACGGGTTTTTCCGGCTCAACCAAAACCGTTTTCCCGGATTTGCAGGAGACAAACAGCGTCAGGGACAATAAAATCAGGAGATAGCGCATATTTTTTATTTCAGGCAGTTATGACGAAAATAACAGCCTGGCGTCATTCCACCTTTTTTTTCTTTTCGTGACGTTCTTGCAGTACGTCCGCCACATCCTGCAGGCTTTTTCCTTTGGCGGCCAGCAGTACCAGACTGTGAAAAAACAAATCGGCCATTTCACCCAGGAAAGCGGCCTCGTCTTCATTTTTGGCAGCGATTACTGTTTCTACCCCTTCTTCACCTACTTTCTGCGCCATGCGGTCAATACCGGCAGCAAACAGACTGCTGGTATAAGAAGTGGGGGACGGGTTGTTTTTTCTTGAAAGAATGATGTTTTCCAATTGCCGGAGGTCAAAACCCGGAGGAGTGGGGTCCCCAAAACAACTGTTGCTGCCGGTATGGCAGGCAGAGCCCCGGGGCCTTGCCAGGATGAGATAACTGTCCTGGTCGCAGTCGGTTTGAATATCAACCAGGGTGAGAAAATGGCCGCTGGTCTCCCCCTTGGTCCACAACCGACCTTTGCTTCTGCTCCAGAAAGTGACTTTACCCAGTTCCCTGGTCATCGCCAGACTTGCTTCATTTACATAGCCCAGCATCAGCACGGTCCGGGTGTCGGCATCCTGAATTACAGCAGGGAAAAGGGGGGTGACTGAATTAAAATTGTTCATCGGATGGGTATGGATTGGGCCCGAAGGGCGTTTTTAAGGGTTGGTATCGTTATCTCGCCAAAATGAAATACGCTGGCAGCCAGCGCTGCATCGGCTTTCGCCAGGGTAAATACGTCGGCAAAATCAGCGATGGAACCGGCACCACCACTTGCAATCACAGGTACAGGTAAATTTTGTGAGAGGAGACGGGTCATGGAGATATCAAAACCATCACGGGTACCGTCGGCATCCATGCTGGTGAGCAGAATTTCTCCCGCACCCTGTGAAACCGCCTCCGAAGCCCAGTCGTAAAGCTCCCGGCCGGTAGCCTGCCTGCCACCGTTGAGGTAGACTTCCCACCGCTCGCCCGTCCATTTGGCGTCGATGGCAGTGATGACACACTGACTGCCAAAAGCATCGGCTGCTTCCCGAATCAGGGCAGGGCGGTTGAAGGCGGCACTGTTGACGGAGATTTTATCAGCCCCGGCACGCAGCAGTGTTTTGAAATCTGACACCTGGCGAATACCACCCCCTACCGTGAAGGGAATGTCGAGGACAGACGCTACCTCCTGAACCAATTGTATCAGGGTGTCACGTTGTTCATGGGTGGCGGTGATGTCGAGGAAAACGAGTTCGTCGGCACCTTCGAGGGCATAATGTTGTGCCAGGTCAACCGGGTCACCGGCATCACGCAGACCTTCGAAACGAATGCCCTTTACAGTTCGTCCGTTTTGTATGTCGAGGCAGGGAATGATACGTTTAGCCAGCATAGGTTCCTTTTTGGAGTAGTTCTATCCACCGCATCCGGGGAACTGCCTGTTCATACAGGGCCTTGCCGATGATAACGCCGGCACAACCCGCCTCTCCCAGGGCCACCACATCTCCCGGACCACGTACGCCACCGCTGGCGATGATCTGCAAGGTTGGGAAATCCTGGCAAAGCTGCCTGTAAAAGTCAATAGCCGGACCAGCCAGGGCACCATCCCGACGCACCTCCGTCAGGAAAATCTCCTGCACCCCCTGCTGCTGCCAAAAATCCAGGAAATCTGCAGGTTGCTGCTGACTGGCTGTGGTCCAGGCCTTGGTGACGATATAGCCATCTTTTACATCGGCGGCCAGAAGAAATTTATCAGCACCGTATCGATTTATCCATCCCTGCAACTTTTCAGGTTGGTGCACCGCCAGACTGCCGATGGTAACCTGACGGGCACCTGTTTCCAGGATGCGTTCTACTTCGGATTCTGTTTGAACACCTCCGCCAAAATCGATTAATAACCCGGTATTCCGGAAGAGGGTCTGCAACACTTCCAGTTGCTGAACGCTGCCGGCGCGGGCACCATCCAGGTCAACCAGGTGAAGTCGTTTAAACCCAAGTTTTTCCAACTCAAGCGCAATGGCGAGCGGGTCTGCACTGTAGGTAGTTTGTTGACTGAAATCACCCTGACGCAGGCGGACTACTTTCCCGTCTATGAGATCAATGGCAGCTATCGGTATAATCATATTTGTAAAAAGTTTTGAAGCAAACGGACACCGGCCGGGCCTGACCGCTCCGGGTGAAATTGTACGGCGAAAAAATTGTCCTGCTGTAAGGCAGCACTGTAGGTCAGACCAGCTTCACGGGGGGTGGCGGTTGCTGGATTCAACCCGCCAAATCGCGCAGAAGCTACTGTAGCGTTGGTTTCAGGCACATAATAACCATGTACGAAATAAAAATAGGTGCCGCTGTCGATGCCCTTGAAAAGGGGCCCCTGAACCTTATCAAGGCTGTTCCAGCCGGTCAGCGGGACTTTCCCTGAATCAGCAGGAAAGGCCATGACAGCTGTGTCTATGATTTGAAGACAGTCCACCGGGCCTTCTTCCGAAGACCGGCAAAAAAGCTGCATACCCAGACAAATACCCAGAACGGGTTGTGTCAGGTTTTGGATCACCTTGCTGAGACCTGTTACATGAAGTCTCTGCATGGCACTGCCGGCAGCCCCCACACCAGGTACAATGACCTTGTCTGCCGTGCTGATTTCTTCCGGGGAAGCACTGAGTATCACTTCCAGTCCCAGTCGCCGGAAGGCAAGGATAACCGATTGTGTGTTACCGGCATCATAATCGAGCAGGACAACTTTCACAGGCTTCCTTTGGTACTGGGCAGGCTGTTGTCGCCGGGTCGCCGGTCAGTGGCCATCCGCAAGGCCCTGGCAAAGGCTTTGAAGATGCTTTCAATCTTGTGGTGCTCATTGTCACCTTCCGCCTTGATGTTAAGATTGATGGCAGCGGCGTCGCTGAATGATTTGAAGAAGTGAAAGAAAAGTTCGGTGGGGACTTCCCCGACTTTTTCCCGTCGGAAATCAGCTCCCCACACCAGCCAGGGTCTGCCGCCGAAGTCCAGGGCGACTTGTGCCAGGCAATCGTCCATCGGCAGACAAAAACCGTAACGGCCAATGCCCGTTTTTTTACCAATAGCTTCCCTGAAAGCTTGTCCCAGGGCCAGGGCTGTATCTTCTATGCTGTGGTGTTCGTCAATTTCAAGATCTCCCCGACAGTTTATTTCCAGGTCATATCCACCATGCCTGGCCAGTTGATCCAGCATGTGATCGAAAAAGGGAAGGCCGGTCTGTATCCGGCTGATACCATGTCCGTCAAGCCGCAGCCGGACCCGAATCTCGGTCTCTGCGGTTTTACGAATTATTTCTGTCAGCCTGTCCTGGTTACGGAGAAAGTGGTAAATATCTGCCCATTGGTCGGCCACCAGCGCCGGGCTGTATCCTTCAACCGGCGTTTTCGCGGGCTGAAACCAGATGCTTTGACATCCCAGATTGGTTGCCAGTTGCAGGTCGGTGAGTCGGTCGCCGATGACAAAACTGCTGGCGAGGTCGTATCCCTTCAGATAACCCTGCAGCAAAGCCGTTCCGGGCTTACGGCTGATCTGGTGATGCGGTAATTGCCAGTCTACCTGTTCTTCTTTCAGCCGGTCGATGTGAATCTGGGTAAAATAAACCCCTTCACCTGCCAGGGTATCGAGCAGCAATGTTTGTATTGACTGAAAGATGGCTTCCGGATAGTTGCCGGTCCCGAGTCCGTCCTGGTTGGAGACCATCACGAGTTCATACGCAAGCTCCCGGGCTATTTTCCCCAGAGCACTCACCATACCGGGGACAAAGCGGACTTTTTCCAGGCTGTCGATCTGGAAAGTAACGGGTGGTTCGACGAGCAACACCCCGTCGCGGTCGATAAACAATACTTTTTTCATAGGGTATAGGCTGCTAAGGCTTGTAAAAGTTCGGCATTCTGGACGGTGGTTCCCAGACTGATGCGGAGGCATCCGGCACAACCGCTTAATTGATAACGCTCGCGGACTACCAGACCTTTTTCGAGCAGATAGCGGTACACAGCCCCCGGATTTCCGAAGCGGACGAGCAGAAAGTTGGCATCGCTGGCGTATACTTCTTCTACGATCGGAAGCCGGCATAAAGCCTGCCGCAGCATTTCCCGCTCCGAGATAGTGTCACGCACCCAACTTTCAAAAATATCGGTATGCTGCAGGGCATCCAGCGCCAGCTGCTGGGCAGGGCTCCCGAGGTTGTAGGGGGGCTTTATTTTCAGCAACGCCTGCACGACTTCAGGTGCCGCATAGGCCATTCCTACCCGTAAACCCGCCAATCCCCAGGCCTTCGAGAGGGTTTGAAGGACTACCAGTCGCGGGAATTCCGCCAGGCGTTTGTTCCAGCTCATCTCTCCGCTGAAATGGATATAAGCTTCATCGATCACTACCATCCCGGGAAATGATTCCAGAATTTGCTCAATGTCTTGTTTTGGGAGAATATTGCCGGTAGGGTTGTTGGGTGAACACAGCCAGAGTATTTTGCTGTGAGCGCTTTTTTGCGCTAAAATCAGGTTCAGATCCAACTGAAATCCTACTTTTAGGGATATTTGCCTGATTCCAATGCCCTGTATACTGGCTGCTACCCCGTAAACGCCATAAGTCGGTGGACATAAGATGATTTCATCCTGCCCGGGTATACAAAACAGGCGGGTGAGCAGATCGATGGCCTCATCACTGCCATGGCTGATGAAAATATTTTGGGGATCAACCTTATTCAGCCGGGCGATCCGGTTGCGAAGACCTGCCTGCACCGGATCGGGATAGCGGTTGTAACCCACCGGAAGGGGAGAACCGTAAGCGTTTTCATTGGCATCCAGGAAAATGCGGGCGTTTCCTTCAAATTCGTGCCGGGCGGTGGCATAGGGTTGCAAGGCCCGGAGATGTGGCTGCATCAGTTCGGTTGGGCTCATGAAATAACCCCCTCTCTCAAGGCTGCGAGCCGGATACTGACTGCATTTTTGTGGGCATCGAGCTGTTCAGCCGCTGCCATGGTTTCTATCGCCGGTCCAAGCGACTGCAAACCTTCTTTGCTTAGCTCCTGAAAGGTGATTTTTTTCACAAAACTATCGAGCGACACCCCGCTGTATGCGCGCGCATAACCATAAGTCGGCAGGGTGTGGTTGGTGCCGGAGGCATAATCCCCGGCGCTTTCGGGACTCCAGTTTCCGATGAAAACCGAGCCGGCATTGACCACCTTTTCTGCCAGCAAAATGGCATTTTCGCAATTCAGGATCAGGTGTTCAGGCGCGTATTGGTTGAGTAGTTCCAGTCCGGTCGCCAAATTCTGGACCAGTATGAGGCGGCTGTTTTTCAGGGCCTGTTCCGCAATGTTTTTGCGGGACAGGACAGTCAATTGCACCTGCACCTCGTTTCGCACCTCGCTTAACAATTCAGAACTGTCAGAAACCAGTATCACCTGACTGTCGGGGCCATGTTCGGCCTGGCTCAGCAGATCGGCTGCCACAAACCGGGCATCGGCACTGGCATCGGCCAGTATGACCAGCTCTGAAGGTCCTGCAGGCAGGTCAATCGCAATGCCTTCCTTGCTTACAAGCTGCTTGGCCAGCGTTACATACGCATTACCTGGTCCGAATATTTTATCGACCCGTCCGATACTTTCCGTACCAAAAGCCAGTGCCCCGATGGCCTGTGCGCCACCCACCTTAAAGATGTTTCGGATGCCAACCAAACCCGCGGTATACAAAATAGCCGGGTCGACGCTGCCATCGGGGCGGGGCGGGGTACAAAGTATTATTTCCTTGCAACCGGCCAGGGCAGCCGGAACACCCAGCATCAGGATGGTTGAAAAAAGCGGGGCGCTGCCGCCGGGGATGTACAGGCCAATACGCTCGATGGCGACTGATTTCCGCCAGCAACGCACACCGGGCAGCGTCTCGACGACCGCTATTTCCTGCTTTTGTGCCACATGAAAACAGTTGATGTTGCTTTTGGCCATTTCGATGGCAGCTTTCAGTTCATCCGTAAGCTTACCGGCAGCGGCAGCCATTTCGGTTTCAGTTACTGTCAGCCGGTCGAGGGTAGCGCGGTCGAATTGCGCAGTGAAACGAAACAAGGCATCGTCGCCGTGGGCACGTACTTCTTCCAGGATTTGCTGCACCTGCATTTCAAACGAACGGCTGTCAAGGACCGGACGGGCCAGTATTTCAGGCCAACTGGCCCGCAAAGGGTTTTCGTAATACAACATCAGGCTATCATTTTTTCGATGGGTACAACCAGTATTCCTTCAGCCCCGGCATTTTTGAGTTGCTCGATGATGTCCCAGAACTGATCTTCTTCCAGCACAGCATGGATAGAGCTCCATCCGCTGGCAGCCAGGGGCATGATCGTCGGGCTTTTCATACCCGGTAACAGGCGGATGACTTCCTCCAACTTCTGGTTGGGGGCATTGAGCAGTATGTATTTGTTGGAGGCTGCTTTTTTAACGGCCCGGATGCGGAAAAGCAATTTTTGCAGGAGGATGGTCTTTTGTTCATCTAAGCCGGGGCGGCTCACTAATACCGCTTCGCTGCGCAAAATGGTTTCTACTTCCTGCAAACCATTGGTGAACAGGGTAGAGCCGGAGCTCACCAAGTCACAGATGGCGTCGGCCAGACCAATGCCGGGGGCTATCTCTACCGAACCGCTGATTTCGTGGATGTCGGCTGTAATACCGGCTTTGGTCAGATACTCTCCCAGAATTTTAGGGTAAGAGGTCGCGATGCGCCGGTCTTTCAGCGTTTTAATTCCCCCGTAGTTTTCTCCCTTGGGCAGCGCCAGACTCAGCCGGCATTTGCCGAAACCTAGTTTTTCGGCAATTTCAAGGGATTTCCCCTTTTCTAACAACACATTTTCGCCTACTATACCCAGATCGGCCACGCCGTCGGCCACGTATTGGGGAATATCGTCGTCGCGGAGGAAAAATAACTCCAGCGGGAAATTACGGGCCTCCGTACGGAGTTTGCCGAGGCCGTTGTTGAAGCTGATACCGCATTCTTTGAGGAGATTGAGACTGTCGTCGCTGAGGCGACCGGATTTCTGGATGGCGAGGCGGAGCATGGGTGGAGAGTGGGGAGTGGGGAGTGGGGAGTGGAGAGTGGTTTTTTTTGAAAAAAAAAGGGCTTACCGTGTACCGGTAAGCCCTTGAATGTGGCGTGTTTGGATAGACTAGCTATTTCCATGCACACAAACATCCCGTCCTACCAGCAGGTGGGCGTGATGATGATGCCAATGGAAACAACTGTTTGTCATGGAGACAAATATGAAAGGGTTTTAGGAAAGGACAAACCTTTTTTTGGTCATTAATTTGTCATGCGAGTCCGGTAACCGCCGCATAATGACAGGCAGAGCCTCCCAAAACACACAAATGCCACCATGCATGCGCATAAGGCACTTTTTTACTTACGAAAAAAAGGGTGCCTCCGGTATAAAAAATCCCGCCTAAACCAACCAGCACTACACTTTGACCAGGGACATGGGCAACAAATGAATCGTAAATGAAAACGACCATCCAACCCATCGCTATATAGAAGGCAAGTGATATTTTGGGGAATTTAAAACCCAGTGTTGCTTTGAAAAGTATGCCGCTGATGGCGATGCCCCAGATTACCCACAGCATGATAGTTCCCAGCTGCCCGGGTATGGCAGATGTCAGGAAGGGGGTATAGGTCCCTGCGATGAGCACATAAATGCTCATATGATCGATAACCCGCAACCGCTTTTTCCATTTTTCATGATGGACAGCATGGTAAACAGTTGAGGCGCTGTACAGCAGCAACAGTGAGGCGGCAAATACGAGTTCACCTGTCCAGCCCGAACTCCAGGGGGTATGGGTCGACCAGCCGATGCCATATACCAGCGCAACGAGGCTCAGCAATGCGCCAAGGCCGTGGGTGAGGGCATTGAGCGATTCTTCACGCTTTACGGAATTTGAGATTCCAGATTTCAAGTTCAGGATTGTTTAATGTGTTGTCTGTCCCTAAGGAGGCTTCTTTGTATTTCCAACGGCAAAGTTCTTGATTTCTTGGGTGGAATTTGGGTTTTAGTAGAAAAGTACGCGGTCGGTTTTTAAGCGGACAGGTTTGGTGCTGCTTCGGGATTGTGGTGTTAAACCCTTAATTTCGCGGCATGATTTACCAGAACGACCTTATCCTGCGTGCTGCGCGAGGCGAGAAGACGGAAAGAACCCCAGTTTGGATGATGCGTCAGGCAGGTCGTATCCTGAAAGAATACAGAGCTGTGCGCGAACAGGCAGGTGATTTCAAAACGCTGGTAGAAACACCTGAACTGGCTTCGGAAGTCACCATCCAGCCGGTCGACCTGCTGGGTGTAGACGCTGCCATCATCTTTTCCGACATCCTGGTGATACCCGATGCTATGGGTTGCCGTTATGAAATGATCGAAGCCCGTGGCCCGAATTTCCCGGAAGTCATTCGCAGTTCCGCAGATCTGAAAAAAATACACATCGCTGATCCCTCTGACCTGGCCTATGTCACCGATGCCATAACCCTCACTGTTAAACAACTCGGCGGCCGGGTGCCACTCATCGGTTTTGCCGGTGCTCCCTGGACAATCTTCGCCTATATGACCGAAGGCAAGGGCAGTAAAACCTTCAGCATCGCCAAAAAACTACTCTATACCGATCCGGTTTTCGCCCATCAGTTGCTCGAAATGATTACCACTTCAACCATCGCCTACCTCAAAGCGCAAATTGAAGCAGGAGCTGCCATGGTACAGCTTTTCGACAGTTGGGCGGGTATACTAAGTCCGGTACAGTACGCTGAATTTTCCTCCCGCTACATCCGGGCGATTTGTGAGGCGATTACCGAAGTGCCGGTGACCATCTTCGCCAAAGGAGCCTTTTTTGCATTGGAAGATTTTGCGACCATGCCGTGCAACACCATTGGCCTCGACTGGAACATGGATCCGGCCGATGCCCGCCAAAGGGTAGGAGATGGGTTCACGTTGCAGGGTAATATGGATCCCTGTCTGCTTTACGCGCAGCCGGAAGTGATTGAAGCGGAAACCAGGGCTATGTTAAAAGCTTTCGGTCCGCACCGCCACATTGCCAACCTGGGGCATGGGGTTTACCCGGATACTCCTGTGGAACATGTGAAAACATTCATAGAAACCGTAAAAAGCTACCAGCAGTGACTCAAGCTCCGTGCCTCAGTGCTCTCCGTGTTTAACCACTGAGGGCACTGAGGCACGGAGTGAAGAGAATCTGGGGAATGCTCTGGTAACTGACTACCTTTGTGGAGAATATCGAATTATGGGACTGTTTTTCGCCACTTTCAGCGCACTTTTTTCGGTTGTGAACCCTTTGGGAGCCATGCCGGTGTTTCTGGCACTCACCTCCAATGATTCACCCGGCTGGCGACGCGTACAGCTTCGCAAAGCGGCCATTTATCTTGCTTGCATTCTCATCGTTTTTTTCCTGATCGGGACCTACATCCTCAACTTTTTCGGTATCACCATTGAAGGGTTGCGGATTGCCGGTGGGGTAATCATCTCCAAATCAGGCATCGATCTACTTCGTTCCAAATCCAGCTATTCGAAGGGCAGGGCTATTACCAAAAGAGTTAAAGAAGAGGCGCTCCAGAAGAATGACATTTCGTTTTCTCCTTTGGCCATGCCGATGTTGTCGGGGCCGGGCTCTATTTCGCTGCTCATCAGTCTGGCGATTGAAATCAGCGGATTCTGGGAATATGCGGCTATCATCGGAGCCATTGTGGCCATCGCAGTTACCAGTTATTTTATTTTGCTGCTATCTCCGAAATTGGTTCGTTTTCTGGGTGAATCGGGCATCAGTTCCCTTTCGCGTATGATGGGTTTTATTGTGCTGGCCATCGGCATCCAGTTCATCGCCAATGGAGTGGTGCCTATGCTGAAAGGGATTTTTGTGCATTAGATCATCGGAATAGGACACTGATTTTTAAGATTTATATGATTTTCGAGGATATCTGTGAAGATCATAGAAATTCCCGAATAGACGGGACATGCATAAAAATCCGCGTTCTATCCTCAAGAGTCAATTTCGGAATCCGATTTTCCAGGCACCCCGTAAATCTCCCATAACAAAGCCGGTCGCCTGATCTTCCGGATAAGCAGCCCGGATGATCTTCAGGTTTTCCGTGCTGATGTCTTTGCCCGGTTCGCCGTGACATTGCAGACACACAGGGTTGGCCAGCCGGATGGCGCCGTACCAGATCAGGCTGTCGCCTTCGTGGAGAATAACGGCAGCAGGGTCGTTTCCAGCCTCCATTTGTGCTTTCCAGTCCCTGAAAATTTGCTTTTCTGTACTATTGGCCAAATTGAGCGGATTGCGGGTTTTGAGCGCGATACGCTGCAGGCTGATGCCATATTTTCCGGCAACACTGTCGGTAATGGGCAGTGCCTGTAGTTTACAAACCTGAATGGCCTCGGCTACTCCGCCCCGTTGAATGGCCTGGGTAAGTGCAGCAGAAAGTTGCGAAAAGGCTTCTGCACTGATTGCTTTGGCTTTTTGATGTGCCAGCGTATCGGGCATACCGCTGTCGGCTGCATACAGTTTGTTTTTTTCGCTTTGCGAATTACCCGGGCCGCATGACAGTAAAAGCATTGGAATTACGGTTACCCAAAGCCAGGGTAATGATCTGAGGATAATCTTTTTGGCTACCATTGATTTTTCTCCTTATTTAAAAAAGCCGCGATGCCCCGCTGACAGTCTGCTGTGGCGCGGGCATGGGCATTTTGTTCGGCTGCATAATGTAACGCTTCTTCATAAGGTAAATCCTGTACCCGTGCCAGCATTTTTTTGGTGGTGGCCAGCGATTCCCCCGAACAGTTTTCAATCAGTTTTTTGGCAAACTGATGCACCAGCAGTTCAATTTCATCGGCATTTACCACAAAGTTGATGAGACCATATTTGAGGGCTTCTTCAGCACTGAGCAGATCGCCGGTGAGCAAAAGCTCCCTGGCACGGCCTTCGCCTATTTTCCTTGCCAGAAATACCATGACGATGGCCGGAATAAAGCCGATTCTCACCTCAGTATAGCCAAATTTCGCGGCAGGAACGGCGAAGGAGAAGTCGGTCAGTGTGGCCAGACCACATCCTCCTGCAATAGCCGAACCTTCAATCTGGCTGATAACTACTTTGGGGCCGCTGTAAATCAATTCATACAGTTCCATGAGGTGGGTGCTGTCGGCCAGGTTTTCCTCGAAGGTGTTGGATTGCAGCATTTTCAGATAGCCGAGATCGGCACCGGCACTGAAAACCTCTCCTTTGGCTTTGAGCACTATTATTTTACAGTGTTTGTCCTCAAAATGCAATCTAAAAGCTGTTTTCAGCTCTGCAACCAATTCATAGTTGAAAGCATTGCGCTTTTCAGGCCGGTTAAGCACGATGTAGCCGATGCGTTCGGCAACCGAAGTCTCTATGTAGTCGTAGTTCATAAGGGCAGGATGATGGCACCTTCATTCCAGGTAGTCCGTACCCTGAAGCCGGCTGCCTGCAACATCGGTACAGTCTTATTGCAATAATAACGGGAATTACTGCCATCTAAAAGAATAGCCTTGGTATGAAGTCTTTCTTTGAGTCCGGAGGTATCTATCCGGGGCTGTTGGCTGAGCAGCACAAAGTCCGTTTTAAACGGGATGTCATATTGCAGAAAATGACTGTTGAAACGGTTGATTGCCCATATTTTTACATGTCCGAATTGCAGCAAACCCCTGCTGCTGTCGACCACAAGCAGACCGTTGTTTTGTATGCCTGCCAGCAATGCATGGGGTTGCTGTAAAAACCGGGCATCGTCCGCCTGTTTCAGACCAAACCAGCGGCCGTTTCTTCCCTCAAAAACACTGAAAACCGTTCTTTTGGGAAGATGATATAGGGTAAACTGCCTTTGTTGACCCCATTTCCATTGCTGGTGGGCGGCTACCAGGCACAATAACACACCAGCTGCCAGTCCAACCTGTAAACCCCATTTTTTAGCAACTACCAGCCACAGCCCAAAACCTGTTATTACCATAAAAAGCAGGAAAAGCGCCCAGGGACTTAACCACCAACCCGACCAGACGGCACCCGGCAGGCTGTCGATCTCCTGAATGAGCTTGTTTTGCCAGTAAATGAGCCAATGCAACCCTATCCCTAGCCATTTGGCCCCCAAATGCCAGGGAGAAATTACCAGCAACAGCAAACCACCGCCCAATAAGACAGTTGCCAGCGGTATTACCAGCCAGTTGCTCAGCCAGAAATAGGTGGGGAACTGGTGGAAGTAGTATAAACCCAAAGGCATGGTAAACAACTGGGCGGCAATGGATACGGCACTGAGTTGCCAGAGGTAATCCAGTATCTTATTTCGGGGTACCCAGAGCTGAGCGAGCCGCTTCTGTAAAAAAACGATGCCCAATACCGCCAGAAAGGACAACTGGAACCCCACATGGCTGAGCCATCCGGGCACCAGGATGAGCAATACAAAAGCTGTGGCGGCTAGGGTATTGTAAACGAGGGTTTTTCGCCTCAGTTCACCGGCAATGACCATCATGCTGCACATGGTAGCGGCCCGGTTAACCGAGGGTGGGAGGCCGGCTACCAGGGCATATCCCCACAAACCGGCGATGACGAGTATAGGTGGTAGCCAGCGAAACCGCCTGATCCGACGCAGCGGTTTAAAGACGAGTTGCAGCAGCATATACAAAATGCCGGTATGAAGTCCTGAAACGGCCAACACATGAATGGCTCCGCTGTTGGCGTAGGCTTGCACCAGTTCAGGTGGTAGTTCACCCCGGTAGCCAAAAATGAGTGCTGCCGCCAGACCACTTTCCGGGCCTTTCCCGAGGTACAGCTGCAATTCCCGGATGGCCCGACTTCTCAATTGCAGAGCCATGTCTTTCAGGCGGACGGATTTATCACGGCCAGCCAAACGCCAACTGCCTTCCGGGAGATAGGCCTGCAGATAAAGCTGTTGCTGATACAGATACCGCCTGTAGTCAAACGCGCCAGGATTCATGGGTTGCTGAGGAGGCTGCAGCAGGTTTTGTATCCACAGTAAGTCTCCGGGCTCAGGAAGTATTGTCAGACTATCAGCTTTCAGGTATAAGAGCACCTGGCCGCTCACGTTGGAAATACCGTTTGCATGTTTCAGCCATCGGGTTTCTGCTATCAGCTTAACACTTTTGCGTTTTTGCTCGGCGGGTTCCGTGGCACGTACCAGCAGCCATTCCTGTGGTGGGTCGTCCCGGATAAAGTGCCGGATATGGTCAGGCCTTTTTCCGCTGTCACGCCAGGCAGGCAGGCTGTTTCCAAGCAGCAGAATCGCTGTGAAAAAAAGAAGGCCGGGTACATACCGCCACCGCCAGCGACTGCGCAAGGCACTGCGCTGGTAAAGCTGCTGCAGGAGTATACAAAACAGTATACAAGCCGTGGCCTGCTCAGGATTAAACGCCTGCCAGTCGCTGGAAATGAATCCGAGCAACAGCGGTAAAAGCAACCTGACAAAAGGTACTTCCCGCCAGTCGAAGGGCTGAAGGGTGTGCATGGCCTGAAGATCGGACCTGCGAGATACCAGAAGCGCTGCTTAATCGAAGTGTATAGTAGATTGTATAACCGAAAAGGAGGTTAATCCAGTTGTATAGCGTTTTGTATACAGCTTTATTTTACCGTATACACCATTTTAAAATGGGGGATATTGGCTTCCAGAAAACGGTCGCCTTCCGCCACAAAACGGTAACGTTTGTAAAACGGCAGGGCATGTTCCTGAGCATGCAGGTAAATAGGACGTCCGTCGCGGGGAATGACGGCCAGCATGCTTTGCAGCACCAAAGCGCCGTAGCTACGCCCCCTGTATGCTTTCAGAACGGCCATCCGTTCTATTTTCCAGCCTTTTTCCGTGCTCCGGAAACGACCGGTGGCAGCGCCGGTATCATCCACCAACAACAAAAAATGACGGGATTGCGTCTCAAATTCATCATACTCTTCTTCCGGGTCAACGGCTTGTTCGTTTACAAACACTTCTTTGCGAATGGCAAAAACGGTTTCCAGGGTCTGGCTGTCCCTGACTTCTGTCAGTTCGATGCGGGGAGATGCGGTGTCCAATAGAATTTTTCCTTTAGCTTTGTGGCTTGTCGTAAAAACCCAAATCTACAAAGCACTGCCATGGCAAATAACAAAATCCGGGAAATTCTGGGAGCTCAGGCCGACTATCTTCTTGGCCACCAATCGAAAACCATCTCCAAAGAAATGCTGCACGCGCCGGGTGGCGATTTTGTAGACCGCATCTGGTCGCACAGTAATCGTAACAACCAAACCCTCCGCAGCATGGAAACCCTCTACGGCCACGGCCGCCTGGGTGGAAGTGGTTATCTCTCCATTCTTCCGGTGGATCAGGGGATTGAACACAGTGCCGGTGCTTCTTTTGCACCTAACCCCATTTATTTCGACAGTGAAAACATTGTGAAACTCGCCATTGAGTCGGGTTGTAATGCGGTTGCTTCTACCTATGGTGTTCTGGGATCGGTGTCGCGTAAATACGCCCACAAAATCCCTTTCATTGTTAAAATCAACCACAACGAATTCCTCAGCTACCCTAATAAATATGACCAGATCATGTTTGGTACCATCAAGGAAGCCTGGAATATGGGAGCAGTGGCCGTGGGGGCAACCATTTATTTTGGCTCGGATGAATCCGCCCGCCAGATTATCGAAGTATCAGAAGCCTTTGAAATGGCGCATGAGCTGGGCATGACCACCGTTTTGTGGTGCTATACCCGCAACAATGCCTTTAAAAAAGACGGCGTGGATTATCACACCTCAGCCGACTTAACCGGTCAGGCCAACCACCTGGGTGTAACCATTCAGGCCGACATCATCAAGCAGAAATTACCGACCAACAACGGCGGCTACCTGGCTACCGGCCACGGTAAAACCCATAAAAAAGTGTACGAAGAGCTCACCAGCGAACACCCCATTGATCTGTGCCGCTATCAGGTAGCTAATTGTTATATGGGCCGTGCCGGTCTGATTAACAGCGGTGGTGAGTCGAAAGGCGCCAGCGATCTGGCAGAAGCCGTTACTACAGCTGTAATCAATAAAAGAGCAGGCGGTACCGGACTTATCCTTGGCCGCAAGGCTTTCCAGAAGCCGATGAACGAAGGCATCCAGCTTTTAAATTCGGTTCAGGACGTTTATCTTGACAACAGCATTCAGCTCGCATAAGCATGGCCTGGTTTAAAAGATCAACAGCAGGGGTTACCACCACCACCGAGGAGAAAAAAGAAGTACCCGACGGCCTGTGGTTCAAGTGCCCCAGTTGTAAGAAGTCGCAGATGACCAAAGATCTGAAGCTGAACAAATACGTTTGTGTGCATTGTAATTATCACGCCCGTATCGGTTCGGTGGAGTATTTTGAACTGCTCTTCGATGAAAATCAGTTTACCGAACTCGATGCTGACATGACAGCAGCCGACCCCCTCAAATTCACGGATACCAAACCGTACGATGCGCGCCTCAAGGCAACCATCGCCAAAACCGGTTTGAAAGACGCCATCAGAACCGCCTACGGCAACGTAGAAGGGGAAGAAGTGGTGGTAGCCTGTATGGATTTCGATTTTATCGGAGGTTCGATGGGATCGGTGGTGGGTGAAAAGATTGCCCGTGCCATTGATACCGCCCGTGCCCGCAAATCACCTATGCTGATTATCAGTAAATCAGGAGGCGCACGCATGATGGAAGCGGCCTATTCACTCATGCAAATGGCTAAAACCAGTGCCAAACTGGCGTTGCTGGCAGAGGAAAAGGTGCCTTATGTGTCGCTGATGACAGATCCTACTACCGGTGGGGTCACCGCGTCGTTTGCCATGCTGGGCGACTTCAACATTGCCGAGCCCAATGCCCTCATTGGTTTTGCCGGCCCGCGGGTAATCAAGGAAACCATCAAAAAAGATTTGCCGAAAGGCTTCCAGTCGGCAGAGATGGTACTCGAATCGGGCTTCCTCGATTTTATCGTGGATCGCCGTGAACTGAAGGCAAAACTCGCACAGTTGTTCCGTCTCTTGAAAAACTAGTTGGTGAATTAAAAACGAAGCGCTATTTTTGCGTGCTCGAAAAGAATAAAACACAGAAGATGTATCTGGATACCGTAAAGAAAAAAGAGATTTTCGCCCAGTTTGGTGGAAACGACGTGAATACAGGCATGGCTGAAAGCCAGATTGCCCTGTTCTCGACCCGTATCAAACACCTCACAGAGCATCTCAAAAAGAATAAAAAGGACTTCTCTACACAGCAGTCCCTCATTAAGCTCGTAGGCAAACGCCGTGACCTGCTTACTTACCTTCAAAAAAACGACATCGCCCGTTACCGTGCGATTATCGAAAAACTCGGTCTGCGTAAATAATTTACGTACTTCTGAATACCCCACAAGGCGATTGCAAATTCCAATCGCCTTTTTTATTTAGCTGCAATTAAGAAAAGAGGAGAGAAAATGAATCCAATTACCAAGACCATCAACTTAGGCGATGGCAGAACAATCAGCATCGAGACCGGTAAACTGGCCAAACAGGCCGACGGATCAGTCGTTGTGAAAATGGGCGACACCATGTTGCTCGCCACTGTAGTATCGGCCCGCGAGGCCAAAGAAGATGTCGACTTCATGCCGTTGACAGTCGATTACCAGGAAAAATTTGCTTCTACCGGTAAAATTCCCGGTGGCTTCCTGAAGCGTGAAGGCCGTTTGTCGGACTATGAGATTCTCATCAGCCGCCTGATTGACCGCGCCCTGCGCCCCTTATTCCCTGAAAACTACCATGCCGACACACAGGTAATGGTTACCCTTATTTCTGCCGACAAAGACATCGCTCCCGATGCTTTGGCCGGTCTGGCTGCTTCAGCTGCCATCGCTGTTTCTGATGTTCCATTCAACGGGCCTATCTCGGAAGTGCGTGTAGCGCGTATCGATGGCAAATTTGTTATCAACCCACGCATTTCTGAACTGGAGCATGCCGACATCGACCTGATGATCGCTGCTACCATTGAGAATGTGATGATGGTAGAAGGCGAAGCCAAAGAATGTTCGGAGGCTGAACTGGCTGAAGCCATCAAAATCGGCCACGACGCCATCAAGGTGCAGTGTCAGGTTCAGCTGGATCTTGCCAAAGAGTTGGGTGTAACCAAACGTGAATTCAACCACGAACGCAGCGATGAGGAATTGCAAAAAGCCATTCATGCGTTCTGCTACCCGCGCGCTTATGCCGTAGCCAAGTCGGGTGCTCCGAAAGCCGAGCGTTCTGCTGCTTTCAAACAGGTACTGGCCGACTTTATCGCTACCCTGCCGGAAGGGACAGTAGTAGACAAGTTTCTTGCTAAAAAATACTATCACGAAGTAGAGTACGACGCGATGCGTAACCTGATCCTCGACGAAGAGCGTCGACTGGATGGCCGCAAGCTCGATGAGGTTCGTCCTATCTGGTCGGAAGTAGGTTATCTACCCTCTACCCACGGTTCAGCCATCTTTACCCGCGGTGAAACCCAGTCGCTGACTTCAGTGACCCTCGGTTCAAAAGAAAGTGAACAGATGATCGACGGTGCCATGTTCGACGGTTACAATCCGTTCATGCTGCACTACAATTTCCCTTCGTTCTCAACAGGCGAAACCCGTCCGAACCGTGGCCCCGGCCGTCGTGAAATCGGACATGGTAACCTGGCCATGCGTTCGTTGAAGCAAGTATTACCCAGCCGTGAGGAGTGTCCTTACACCATCCGTATCGTAAGTGATATCCTGGAATCGAACGGTTCCTCTTCAATGGCTACCGTTTGTGCAGGTACCCTTGCCATGATGGATGCCGGTATTCAGCTCAAGGCACCTGTTTCGGGTATCGCCATGGGTTTAATAACCGATGGAAAACGTTTTAAAGTACTCAGCGATATCCTGGGAGATGAAGATCACCTCGGAGATATGGACTTCAAGGTAACCGGTACCAAAAAAGGAATCACCGGTTGTCAGATGGACATCAAAATCGATGGTTTGCCTTGGGAAGTGCTGCTGGCAGCCCTCAATCAGGCGAAAGCCGGCCGCGAGCACATCCTCGGCAAAATGCTCGAAACCCTGAACGCACCACGTGCAGACTATCGTCCGAACGTGCCACGTATCGTTGAATTCAAGATCGACCGCGAATTTATCGGCGCTGTAATCGGCCCGGGCGGAAAAATCATCCAGGAAATCCAGCGCGAAACCAACTCTGTGGTGAGCATCGGGGAAGATGGTGAGTTTGGTATCGTTCAAATCTATACCAGCGATAAAGCCGGCATGGATGCCGCCATTGCCCGCATCAAGGGAATCACTTCCAAACCGGAAGTAGGCACCGTATTTATGGGTAAAGTGCGCAGCATCATGCCATTCGGTGCCTTTGTAGAATTCCTGCCAGGTAAAGACGGCCTGCTGCATATCAGCGAAATCTCTTACGACCGCATCGATTCGATGGAGGGCGTGTACAAAGAAGGAGATATGGTTGAGGTGAAACTGGTGGAAATCGACCCTAAAACCGGTAAATACCGCCTGTCAGCCAAAGCATTGTTGCCTGTCCCTGAAGGATATGTAGCTCCGGAGGAGCGTCCGCGCCGTGAAAACCGCGACCGCAACGACCGGGGTGGCGACCGCAGAGGCAACGACCGTGGTGGAGATCGCCGTGGTGGTGACCGTGGCGGTGACCGCAACCGTGGTTACGGCGACCGTCCTGAACGTACACCCCGTACAGACGGACCTGCTTCGGAATAACAATAACAAAGCAATAATTTTAAATCCTGGCTCTTTTGAGCCGGGATTTTTTTGTTTTGGGTCTAAATTAATTCCCCTGTTTTTCAGGATTTAATTTTAGTGCTTGACTTCGTTGTTTAATCTTCTTTAATTAGCAATTCTGTGTGTTAATTTCTTTTTGTGTTTAACGCAAAACATGCAGAAAAAAATAATTTATCGTTGGCCAACTTTCTATGAGACAGCTCAAGATCAGCAAGCAGATTACGAATCGGGAGAGTCAATCCCTTGACAAATACCTCCAGGAAATCGGGAAAGTAGAACTGATCACTGCAGATGAAGAAGTGCAGTTGGCCAAACGTATCCAGCAAGGCGACCAGCGGGCTCTGGAGAAGCTGACCAAGGCAAACCTTCGTTTTGTGGTTTCAGTGGCTAAGCAATACCAGAATCAGGGATTAACCCTGGGTGATTTAATCAATGAGGGCAATCTGGGGCTGATCAAAGCCGGACAGCGGTTTGATGAAACCCGTGGTTTCAAGTTTATCTCTTATGCAGTCTGGTGGATACGTCAGTCGATACTGCAAGCCCTGGCTGAACAATCGCGCATTGTGCGTCTGCCGTTGAACCGGGTTGGTTCCCTCAACAAAATCAGCAAAGCTTTTTCGGTGCTGGAACAGCAGTTTGAGCGCGAACCCACTGCCGACGAGCTGGCCGACATACTCGATATGACCGTAACCGATGTAGAGGATACCATGAGCGTTTCCGGTCGTCATATCTCAGTAGATGCGCCTTTCAGCGATGGTGAAGAAAACAGCCTGCTCGATGTCATGATCAGCGACGACGAGCCAAGGCCTGACAGCTCCCTGATGAGCGAATCGCTCCGCCGCGAAGTAGAGCGGGCCCTTACCACGCTCACCAAGCGGGAAGCCGATGTGTTGCGGTATTACTTTGGCCTGGGAGGCATTCCACCGCTTACGCTGGAAGAAATAGGAGAGAAGTTCAGTCTTACCCGGGAAAGAGTACGTCAGATCAAGGAAAAATCGATCCGCAGGCTAAGGAATACGTCAAGAAGCCGGGCATTGAAAGTCTATCTGGGTCAGTAACTTAGTGAACGCTTCGCTGGGAACGCTGGTGCTTCGCACTGCGCTGGGAATGGCGCTGTGCTCCTGGGAACGCTTCGCTGGCCTATGCAGTATGTTTTGTGTGAAAGATACTCCCTTACCTGCATGTTGATTAGTATGTCAGCGAAGCGTTCCCAGGAGCGCAGCTCCAAACCAGCACGGCGGCCTTCAGGCTGCCTGCGTTAACAGCGAAGCGTTATCTCACCCTCGTTTAGCAGTATGCTTCTTTCAGAGGCACGCTATCTACACCTCTTCCGTCAGAATCAGATCCGACGAAAAATCAAATCTCAGCTTAGGATTATCTTCAATAGCACGCTCCAGCATCCAGATGCTGTCGGCGAAATAGACGGGCTGGTTGTCTTTGTCGTAGGCCAGGTGATCGCCGCGGTAGCGGAAGAATTTCTCGAGCGCCACTTCATCTTCTGAACGGACCCAGCAGGCTTTTACGTAAGAAAGCCCCTGAAAAGTGACCTGAGCACCATATTCATGCAACAAACGGTGCTGAATGACATCAAACTGCAGTTCTCCTACCGTACCGATGATTTTGCGGTTACCGGGTTGTTGTACAAACAACTGCGCCACCCCTTCGTCGGTGAGTTGTTTGAGACCTTTTTCGAATTGTTTGGTCTTGAAAGGATCTTTGTTCTCCACCATCCGGAACAATTCAGGGGAGAAGGCTGGTATGCCTTTGAAAAAGAAACTTTCGCCTTCGGTAAGCGAATCGCCTATTTTGAAGTTGCCGGTATCATATAAACCCACCACATCGCCCGGATAGGCGAAGTCGACATTGCTGCGCTCGTTGGCCTGGAACATGATGGGGGTGGAGAACCTGAATTTTTTCTTCAGGCGGGGATGGAAATAGAAGGTATTGCGTTCAAAAACACCTGAACATACCCGCATAAAAGCAATACGGTCGCGGTGGTTGGGATCAAGATTCGCGTGGATTTTAAAGACGAAGCCACTGAGTTTCTGGTCTTCGGGTTTTACAATAGACTTATTGGTTTCCCGCTGGCGGGGAGAAGGGGCGATCTCCACAAAAGTGTCGAGCAGTTCCTGTACGCCGAAATTGTTCAGGGCAGAGCCGAAAAAAACAGGGGCGATATCGCCTGCCTGATAAGCAGCAACCGTAAATTCCGGATGCAGTTGTGCCAGTTCGGCCTCTTCCCGGAGCTGATTGGCGTAACGTTCCTGCAGCAGGCCGTCCAGTGCCGGGTCGTTGAGGTCTTCGAAGGCCTTTACATCGTCGGAAATGCCTGTTTTGTTGGGTGCGAAGAGGTTGAGTTTTTTACGGTAGAGGTTGTATACCCCTTTAAAGGTGGCACCCTTGCTGATGGGCCAGGTGAGTGGGGTGGTGTGGATATTCAGCTTGGTCTCGAGTTCATCGAGCAAATCGAAAGGATCCTGGCCTTCCCGGTCCATTTTATTGATGAACACAATCACCGGCGTATTGCGCATCCGGCAGACCGACATGAGTTTTTCGGTTTGTTCTTCCACCCCTTTGGCGGCATCTACCACGAGAATAACCGAGTCGACGGCTGTCAGGGTGCGGTAGGTGTCTTCCGCGAAGTCTTTGTGACCAGGTGTATCGAGTATATTCACCCTGCAACCACCGTATTCAAAGCCCATTACAGAGGTCGAAACCGAGATGCCCCGTTGTTTTTCGATTTCCATGAAGTCGGAGGTAGCCGATTTTTTAATCTTATTGCTTTTTACTGCGCCGGCAGTCTGGATAGCTCCCCCGAACAACAGGAATTTTTCCGTGAGGGTGGTTTTACCCGCATCGGGGTGAGAGATGATGGCAAAGGTGCGGCGGCGTTGGATCTCTTCGAGACGGTTCATGCAGGGGAAGGGCTAAACAAAGCTGCAAAGGTAGGGTTTTTTGGGCTAAAGGGCGTTTAGACATCGAGAGGCGAGAGGCGAGATTTCGAGAAAGCTTTCCTGAGCATGCAGGCCTGACGGGTTTTAACGCAGATTACGCGGGTTTTCGGGAGTTATGCGGAGTCCCTTAGGACTGTCTTTCTGGATACGGGTTGCCTGGTTTATTTTTTACGGGAAAACCCACTCGAAATGACAGGCTTGTGAAACCTCCGCGAAACTCCCGAAAATCCGCGTAATCTGCGTTAAAAATACCAGGCCATAGCAGTCAGGAAGGTCCCCTCTCAAAATCTCGCCTCTCGCAATCTCAATGTCTGAAAGCAACCTTGATAACTTCACGAAATCTTAAAGCAATCTGATTTTTGCTTTTGGCTAATAGACCTTACTTTTGACGGTCTTAAAGCCCCGCTGTTTGAAGCAGTTTTTACTGTCGTTTTTGTTTCTGATCACCTGTTTCAGCGCCCTGGCGCAGCGGGGCTCTATCAGTGGTATCGTTACCGACGCTAACGATAAGCTGCCGCTGATTGGTGTAAACGTGGTTATCAAAGGAACCACCCTGGGCTCATCCACGGATTTTGATGGTAAATACAAGATTGACAACATCAATGCGGGCGTCTACAACGTAGAGGTCAGTTATCTGGGCTACGAAAAGAAGGTATTTACCGGTATTAAGGTAGATAAAGGACAAAACAGGGTGCTGAATATTCCGCTGGGACGCTCTTCGCTCACTTTCGACCAGGAAGTGGTGATTGTAGGAGATAAGCCGCTGGTCGACATCGAACAAACCAAAACAGAACAACGCGTTTCGCAGGAAGCCATCGAAGCGGCACCTGCCCGCCAGTTACAGGGCGTGCTGAATACCCAGGCCGGGGTGGTCCTGAACCCCGAAGGGGTGTCTATCCGCGGGGGCCGTACGTATGAAACTTCTTTCATCATCGATGGCGTATCTGCTTCCGACCCGCTGGCAGGTACTGGCTTCGGGATAGATCTGGGTACCAATTCGGTAGAAAGCATTGATATCACCACCGGTGGCGGTGATGTGGCTTACGGTGATGGTACTTCAGGCCTGGTAAAGACAAAAACCCGTTCGGGTGGCGATAAATGGGAGTTTTCCCTCGGACATCGCCGGGATAATCTTGGTTTCAACCGCAACTGGAACAGCGTCTGGAACAACAGCGTCTACGAAGGGACCGCCGGGGGCTCCATCAAAGGGGTGCTGCCCAAGCCATTGCGGGTGTTCACATCTTTCAAAGGCAGCTTCGACGATCAGTATTTCCGTAATCCGGCCAATCAGGTGGTTTCTTCGCTGTACCGGGACAACGCCTGGAGTCCCTATCAGGATAACCGCTGGGCCGGCATGCTGAAGCTCGATTATGAATTCAAGCCGGGCATGCGGCTGTCGTTTACCTATCTGAGGTCGATTACCATCAACCAGGACGTGAACATGCTGCGTATCATTGGCAACGACGCACCTTTCCAGCCGGGTTTCCAGTATAATTTCTCGCTCCAGCCCGACAACGCCAATACCTACACCCACGATACCAATATGGAAACGCTGAATTGGTCGCATACGCCCAGCAATAAGTTTTCATATACGGTTACCGGCTCCAGGCTGTTCGTTCGTCTGCGGGCAGATGCCAATGGCCGCGACTGGCGTCCTGAGAATGTGGACTCAGAATTTGACCCCGATGTGATTGTGAGTTATCCGGCTACCTATTTTAATCCCGGAGATTCGGCCGTGTTCGTCAATCCAGGGCCGGGTTTGTACAACAATGGTGGTATTGGTACCCTCTGGCATGACCACTACGTGGTAGAATACAGCCTGCGGTATACCGGTAACTACTATTACAATTCCCGCGGTGATCGTCTGAGCTTCGGAACCGAGGTGAAAACCCAGGAAATGCAGTGGATTGACATCATCCGCCCCTGGATAGGCGCTCCGATTCCCTTGCCAAACGGGGAGTACAGCCAGAGTTTCCGCCTGGGAGATTACAGCGATGTGTGGAAGGTAAATCCAACCCGTGGTGCCTTTTACGCCTCGAATAAAATCAAATACCGTGGTCTGATAGCCGAAATCGGCGGCCGCCTTGAATACTGGTTCCCCGGGGCTTTTGTCGACAATGCAGTGCAGGATGCCCGGTCGCCTATCCGGGATGAAATCCGTCAGAATTACCAGGACAATACGATCGGCGTATTCGGAGCCCGCATGAAAATGCGTCTTTTGCCTAAAATATCGGCCTCTTTCCCGATCAAGGACAACCAGGTGATGTTCTTCAATTACAACCATTCCATGATACTGCCGCACCCTTCATGGGTGTATCAGGGCTTAAACCCGCTGTATCAGGACAGGTCGACCCTGGCCAGGGTGGGTAATCCGGATCTGAATCCGGAAGTGGACATTTCTTATGAATTAGGGGTGCGTTCGCAACTGTCATCCAACGATGCCCTGACCGTTTCGGCTTATTGGAAGGATAAATACGACTTCATCACTTCTGCTTCGGTGCAGGTGCGTGACCTCACCGGTCGCGAGAATACCCGGACTATCCGGATCAATTCAGATTACGCCCGTGTCAGGGGGTTGGAAGTGACTTATTTGAAACGGGTCGGCAAATGGTTCAGCGGTCAGACTTCGGCCAGTTATATGGTAGCTACCGGACAAAGCTCCTCGGCCAATGAAGCACTCAACCAGATACTGAACACCGGTAACCGGGAAGACACCAAGGAAACCTACCTGGCCTGGGATTCACCTTTCGACATCAAGGCCAACGCGACCTTTACCGTCAACAACAAAAAAGGACTGTTTAACCTGAAGGCTCTGGACCGGATGTCGTTTTATGTAGAGGCCATTTACCGCACCGGCCGTCGCTATACCCCTTATATTTATCAGGGTACGGAGCCCATCACCGGCCGCCCGATTTATGAAGTGGATCCAAGCCCGACGGCCCTCTGGTCAAAACTGGGAGAATCTGTTTACTGGATCGATATCAACATTCGTAAATGGTGGATCATGAAAGGATTGCGCATTGAAGCCTCCATGCAAATCACCAACCTGCTGAACACCCTCAATACCACCATTCCGAATCCGGTTACCGGCAGGGCGTGGGAGGAGGGCGATCCCGTGCCATCCAACCAACGCGACCCGGCATTCTTAGACCCCCGCGACTTCCGCAGCCGCGGCACCCCTCCCGACAATCCCGCCCGCTATATGGCGCCGCGCCATGTGATGTTCGGGGTGACGGTGAAGTTTTGAAGAGGGGCTGATTACAGCTACGTGATCGAAGGGTAACGGACGGTTTATGTGGGTTCTCTAACAGATCCGGGAATTTATGCGTCGACGCACAAACGCAGTTTCCCTCCCAGGCCTTCCCGGATGATGCGCATGAGTGTTGAGAGCCTTATGTCGCTCGCGTCGTTCTCAATACGTGAAATGTAGTTTTTGGTTGTACCACACTTTTCTGCAAGTTGTTCCTGTGTTAATCCTTGCCCTTTTCGAAGTTCCTGCAACATTGCCCCAAGTTTAAAGGCTTCAAAGCCGGCTTCGTATTGTTCTCTTTTTTCAGTTCCTCGTTTGCCATATTGTTCGTCGAGGTGCGTAGCGAAAGATGTCAGATTTTTATTTTTCATCGAAGTACATTTTTTTTATTCTTTCGGCCAGGGTTATTTCTTTTCTAGGTGTTTTTTGAGTTTTCTTTTGAAAACCATTTATGAGAATAACCAATTTTCCTTTGTCAAAAAAAGAGAAAACACGGAAAATATCAGAACCAGCTTCGACTCTGATTTCATAAAGCCCGGATGAGCCAATGATGTGTTTGAAATATTTTTCAGGCACACGATCAATGGTTGCAATTAGCTGAAGTGTCCAGTTAAACTTTTTTTGCACTTCAGGCTTTTGGGTTTCAAAAAAATCAAGATAGAAGCGTTTGTAATAGCGGATGTCTCTGACGAATTCCGAATTCATTCCCTTTCTGTTTTCGTAAAGTTACCTTATTGGGTAACATTTCAAAAGAAATGATTGATTAAATCACTAAAAGGCATCAAAACCCGTGGGCCATCTACCTCAAAGCCCTGAAAGCCTCCCAGAAAACCACCCCTGCGCAAACGCTCACATTCAGTGAATGTTTACTCCCCGCCTGAGGTATCTCCAGGGCCCCGTCGCACAGGGCCAGCGCCTCATCAGCCACCCCCATCACCTCATTGCCGAGGATGAGGGCGTATTTCTGGTCTTTCCGGAAAGAGAAATCTGAGAGGAGTATGCTTTCATCCGTTTGTTCTACTGCCAGCAGGATATAGCCGTCGGCTTTGAGCTGCTTCAGGCAGTCGGCAGTGGATGTATGGTGACTCCAGACCACACTTTCTTCAGCCCCCAGGGCTGCTTTGTGCAGCTCACGGTTGGGAGGGGTGCCGGTGAAGCCGCAGAGGTACAGGTGACCGATGGCAAACGCATCGGCTGAGCGGAAAACAGAGCCCACATTGGCCAGGCTTCTGATGTTGTCGAGCACCGCCACGACAGCTAATTTTTCGCTATTTTTGAACGCCTCGGCCGAAGGTCGGTTGAGGGCTTCCATCGATAGTTTACGCATAAATACAAACGTTTTGGCCAAATCGACCGACGCAAAGGAAACCCCTTTGATGAAACAATACAAGCAGATCAAGGCGAAATATCCGGGAGCCCTGCTTTTGTTCCGTGTAGGCGATTTTTACGAGACTTTTGGCGAAGACGCGATCAAAACAGCCGGCATACTTGGCATCGTACTCACCAAACGAGGTAATGGTACCGCTGCTGAAACAGCTCTGGCGGGTTTCCCCCACCATTCCCTCGATACCTATCTGCCCAAACTGGTCCGTGCCGGTCAAAGGGTAGCTATCTGCGAACAGATGGAAGACCCTGCCCAGGCCAAAGGCATTGTAGAACGGGAAGTGACGGAACTGGTAACCCCCGGGGTTGCCTTTAGTGACAAACTGCTCGACCACCGCTCCAACAACTATCTCTCGGCCATTCACCTGGATGGAGAAGCAGCAGGTATAGCTTTTCTGGACGTATCCACGGGCGAGTTTCTGGTCTCACAAGGGCCTTTGGTTCAGATAGAAAAGCTCCTGCAAAGCCTCCAACCCGCTGAAATCCTGTATCAGAAAGGTAAATCAAAACAATTCACCGAAACCTTCGGCGAACGCTGGTATGCGCACCACCAGGACGAATGGGTATTCAGCACCGACTACGCCGAAGATGTGCTCAAACGTCAGTTTGAAACCCGTTCAGTTAAAGGTTTCGGCATCGAAAACTGGCCTTTGGCCGTCATCGCGGCCGGTACCGTTTTACATTATCTTTCCGAAACCCGCCACACGGATCTTGGACATATCCAGGGAATTGCCCGTTTAGACGAGTCGCAATATGTGTGGATGGATCGTTTTACCATCCGCAACCTCGAACTGCTGGAACCTGGTTCTCCCGGTGGTCTGGGTCTTTTCCAGGTCATCGACCATACCGTAACCCCCATGGGCGCCCGCCTGCTGAAACGCTGGCTGGTGTTTCCGCTGAAAGAACTGGCCCCTATCCGCGACCGGCTCGATATGGTGAGCTGGTTTCACCAGGAAGAAGGGGTTGCCCAAAGCCTGCGGACGGAGCTGAAGCAGGTAGGTGACCTGGAAAGGCTCGTTTCCAGGGTAGCAGTAGGTCGTATTTCTCCCCGGGAGCTGGTGCAGTTGCGCCGGTCGCTGGCCCTCGTCGGGCCTATCCGTGGTCAGTTGACTCAGGCAGAAAGCGTTCCGCTCAACCGGCTGGCCGATCAGTTAGATCCCTGCCCTGAACTGCTTGAAAGACTGGGTAAAGAACTGCAGGAAGAAGCACCTGCTTTGCTGAACAAGGGAGGGGTTATCGCGGCAGGGGTGGATGAAGAACTTGACCGTCTCCGGCAGATTGCGTTTTCGGGCAAGGATTATCTGCAGCAGATCCAGCAAAGAGAAGCAGAACGCACGGGTATCAACTCGCTCAGGGTGAGCTATAACAATGTTTTCGGCTATTACCTGGAAGTCACCAACACCCACAAGGACAAGGTGCCGCCCGAATGGATCCGCAAACAGACCCTGGTGAATGCCGAACGATATATTACCGAAGAGTTGAAAACCTTTGAAGAGCAGATTTTAGGTGCCGAAGGCAAAATTCAGGCGCTGGAGGAGAAACTATATCAGGAACTGCTGGTGGCCGCGAATGCCTGTCTGCAATCGATTCAGAAGAACGCACAACTGCTGGCACGGCTCGACTGTCTGCTGGGTTTTTACCAACTGGCCATTGAGAACCACTATTGTAAGCCTGAGGTGGACGAGTCGATGGTGCTGCATCTGGAAGGTGCCCGCCATCCCGTCATTGAAAAACGGTTACCGGCAGGAGAGGCCTATGTCCCCAATGATTTGTTACTCGATTCAGACAATCAGCAGATACTGATGATAACAGGTCCCAACATGGCCGGTAAATCAGCTTTGCTGCGGCAAACGGCGCTGATTACCCTGTTGGCGCAGATAGGCTCCTATGTGCCTGCCAAAAGTGCCCGTATTGGTCTGGTAGATAAGATTTTTACCAGGGTAGGTGCTACGGATAACATCAGTTCGGGAGAATCTACGTTTATGGTGGAGATGAACGAAACGGCCAGTATACTCAACAATATCTCTGCCCGCAGTCTCATTCTGTTAGATGAAATCGGCCGGGGAACCAGTACCTATGATGGCATTTCATTGGCCTGGGCCATAGCCGAATACCTCCACCAGCATCCCGTTTATCATCCGCGCACCCTGTTTGCCACCCACTACCATGAGCTGAATGAAATGGAGAAGGAGTTTTCCCGCATCCGTAATTTTAATGTAAGCATCAAAGAGCTGGGGAATAAAATCATCTTCCTGCGGAAACTGGTTTCGGGGGGCAGTGAGCATAGTTTTGGAATTCATGTGGCCCGTATGGCAGGTATCCCGCAATCTGTCCTTACCCAGGCACAAAAATTACTGCAGGAACTGGAGGCGCAGCGGGAGGCAGGCGGTGCGAAAAAATTGCGTAAATCAAGGCAGGCAGAGTTTCAGCTTAATTTATTCGAAGTAAAAGACCCGCAATTCGCCCAAATCAGACAGATGCTCGACAGCACCGATGTGAACCGGGTGACACCGGTAGAAGCGCTGTTTCTGCTCAATGAACTGAAGAAGGTGCTGAATTCCTGAGTATCTACCCGAGACCATCACAAAGGCTTTGGTAACGGGTTGCCAACACGACTCACGCGGAAGCCAGGGACGCAGCAAACCATCCGGTAATCGGACAGACCCGGAGGAATTCCGGGTACAATAGCGGGAGGAGTTTCCAATATCAGCAATAATTCCTATACAGGAAATGATTCCATATATTGGAAATATTTCCATATTTGGAATCCTATATCCGCTAAAAATGCCTTTTTTTCGTTGTATGGCATTCGGCACTGTTTTGGTGCACGTGCACGCATGCACCTATGGAATAAGCTCCGGCTGTTTGTATTTTTTCTTTTTTTGTTATCTGTTGCCCGGTCTGCCGCCGGTGCTGTTACTTTTGTTGCCGCCACTACTTATACTTCGGGTAATGCTAACAGCTCAACAGCTACCCTTGATTATTCTGTGTCGATTCAGGCAAGGGATGTATTACTCATTCAGGTAACTACCAGAGCCAACTCTACCATTACGACACCTTCCGGATGGACCCTTATCAGCCGGGTAAATAATGGAACAAATAATACACAGGCGATTTATTTCCGGGTAGCTACGGGCAGTGAATCCGGGAGTCAGACTGTTTCCCTTTCTGCCGGTGCCCGGATGAACGCTGTCATGTATGTCTACAGGGGTGTAAATCCTAAGAGCCCCATTCTTGTTTCCGGCAACAACACCGGTACTTCAACCAGCGGGAACACGGTTACAGCCAATGCGGTAACTGTACCGGCTGGCAATGACGATGCGATGTTGCTGACCTTCTTCGGTGTGCGGCATGGAGGAACACCTACAGGTATTACACCTCCGACAGGTATGACCGAAAGGGCACAAGTCATGATTACTTCCGGTACCCGTCTTATCACACAGGGATCTTCTGAACAATTGAGTGCCTCAGGCTCTACGGGTACAAGGGCAGCTGTTTATGCACCCAATGACAATTCTGAAACTTATGTAGCCCATATGGTAGTGCTGCGTGCCGCTCGTACCTATTACAGCTACCAAACAGGCAACTGGGGCACTGCCAATACCTGGACAACCGATGCTACCGGTGCTACGCTGGTAGGTTCTGCTGTTCCGGCAGATCTTGATAGCGCCATCGTGCTGAACGGACGCACTGTAAGCCTGACCGCCAATGTCACCACCGCCAATCTGGGACTGACTGTTCAGGCGGGAGGAACGGTAGATCTGGTTACTTATAATTTCTCCGATCTTTTCTGCTTGTCAGGCGGCGGAAGCATGCTTACCCTGAAGCGTGCGTCACCAGCTTTCCCTGCGGTGAGCGCCGTTAACAGCTTCAGCGGTACTTACAACATTTACCCGGTAAAAACACTGGTGACCTATCAATCCGGTAACTGGAATACAGCGAATACCTGGACGACTGACCTGAGCGGGCTCACGCTGACAGGAGCTGCGGTCCCCGGAGATTACGATAGTGCGGTTGTCTTAAGTGGCAAAAGTGTAATTTTTACCGCCAATGTGACCCAAAGCGGATTAAGCTTTAACATCACAGCCGGTGGAAGCGTCGATTTGACCGACTATACCATTACAGGCCTGGATCACCTCACAGGAAGTGGTGAACTAAGGATATTGGTACGTACCAATCCGGTTTATTTTCCTGTCATCACCAATAACAGCTTTTCCCCGGGCCCGGGTACACTTATATATTATAAGAACACCTTGTACAGCTATCAATCCGGTAACTGGACAGAGCCTAACAGCTGGACCAAAGACCCCTCAGGCACTACGCTGGTTTCTCCGGCAGTACCGGGGAATTTCGACAGTGTGGTGGTTCTGAACGGAAGGATAATTACAGCGATAGCCAACATCACCAATACCAATATGGGGTTGCTTTTACAGGCAGGAGGTACCCTCAATTTACAGAATTTCACCATTACCAATGCCCTGACGGCGCTTGCAGGAGGCGGTGTATTGCGCATCAATGCATCAGGAACGGCTTATTTCCCAACGACAGCAGCAGCCACCTTCAATCAGACAAACGGCGGTACCCTGGAGTACTACTCTACCGGCGGTGGAACCATTACACTGCCTTCCGGACCCTTTAACAATCTTACCCTCAATAAAGAAACCAGCGGATCGGTGTTGTATGTACTTGCCGCTAACCTGTCTGTTAACGGAAGTCTTACCGTGTCCCGTACTGGCAGTGCTACGGTAGATTTCAGGATCGGGAACAGTGCGGTGACGCGTACACTCAATATTACGGGACATCTTTCCCTGGCAGCTGGTTGTACGCTGAGCGTGCACACAGCCGGCACGCATCAGATCAACCTTTCAGGCGATCTCGTCAACAACGGCCGGGTGCGCCTGACCAATCAGACAAGTCCCGATTATCTGATTACCTATACCGGTGGTTATGCTGTCCTGACTTTTACGGGGTCCGGTAATGCTAAAATGGATTGTTTTGGCATTACTGATTTATACAGACTGGTGCTGGACAAAGGGGTGGATCAAACATTCTTACTCACCATCAACTCCAGCAATACTGCCAATTTCAGGCTGATGGGGGAGAATGATGTTTCGAATACCCCGGCGCAAACCACTACGGATCCTAACCCTGTTGTTAACAAGGCCCTTTCCCTGAAAAACGGAACCCTGCGGCTGAAGGAAAATATCAACATTCCCAGCATGACTGAGGGAGGTGATGATATCTGGATACCGCTCAACACCTGCCTTTGGGTGGATGGTGCGACCGTATCAACCACTACCAGCGACAATGGCACCGGTTATCAGGCCCTCACCATTTCCGGGAGATTCCGCATTACGGCAGGTACTTTTACCACCAACAATGCCGCCGGTTTGATTTATATAGGAGACGGGATCATTGATATCGAAGGCGGTACAACCACAGTTTGTCAGATGTGGAACATCGGAACAGGTAGGACTACCTTCCGGCAGACCGGCGGAACCTGTATCCTGAATGCAACAGGTGAGCCCAACGACGGGCAACCGGTTTTTAAGCTTGAAAGTGTTGATGCGTCTTTCACTATGACTGGTGGTCTTTTGCAGGTTTCAAATCCCCGTTCGGTTGCTAACGGGGGGCTGGATATTAACGTATCCACGCTGAATGCCAATGTAACCGGAGGTACGGTTGAGTTTATTACAACAGGTACCAATACCTTTAATTTCAGGTCTACCGCACCCTTTTATAACCTGATTGTGAACCGTACCGGTGGTGCAGGAATCACCAGCCAGAATACGCAGCCGCTCACTATTCTCAACAACCTGACGATCTCCGGTAGTCAGACCCTGTTGGCCAATAACCTGAATTTGACGGTAGGCGGGAATTTCACCATTGGCTCCGGGTCAACCTATACCCCAGGTACCAATACAGTCACTTTTAACGGAAACGGCAAACAGACCTTCAGCAACAGCGGCACCATCACTACGGCATTTAACAATCTGACCATCAATAAGGCAGACACCTTGTTGCTGGCTGGAACAAGTAATACCTGGATTGTGGCCAATACATTTGTCCATACCGCAGGCATACTTAATGATGGAGGTAAAACACTGGAGCTGCGTGCGGCCTGTACTTTCTCAGGCACCCACATCGGAAGTGGCAAAATTCAGCTCAGCACGGCCAACAGCCGGACACTCAGCGGTAATGGAAGCGGGGCGCTCACGAATCTGGAACTCACCGGAGCTGCTGCCAATGTGGTCTATACGCTGGGTGCAAATCTGAAAATTATGGGCAATCTGGGATTTATAACCAGTGCTGCCAACGACCGCATCCTGGATATCGGGTCTTATAATCTCCTGCTGGATACCTTTGCCACGATTACCAACCCAAGTGCTGACCGGTTTATCAGAACCAGCGGCTTTCAGTCAGCGGCAGGACTCACCAAAGTGATGAATTCCAACAGCTTTTTGTTCCCGGTCGGAACAGGAGCAACAGATTATACCCCCGGCAGCCTGGCATTAGATGCCACCCCTACCCAGTATGGAAGTGTTACCGTCCGCCCTGTTGCCTTTTCACATCCGAGTGTTACGGAAACAGGACGTTCGCTGAATTATTACTGGAAAACAACCAGCAGTAATTTTGTTCTGGGCAGCGCCAAAGTGACCTGGGTTTATACCTATGCAGAAGCCGATGTAGTAGCCGGAGGGGATGTCAGTGAGGCGGGTTACGTGGCAGCCCGTTACGATGTGTCCAACAACAGCTGGGTGCCGGGTATTACCGCCAACCTCAATACCACTTCAAATGTGATAACCTTTGGCGGGGCAGTTTTTGAAAGCAGCATCAGCGGTGAGTATACGGCTGGAGATAATTCACCTACCAATCCATTCGGAACGGTAACGGTTTATTACAGCTATGCTTCCGGCCCGTGGACATCGCTCAGTACCTGGTCAACGGCAGGTCATACCGGCACGCAGGTTCAGCCGCTTGCTATTCCCAATGCCAATTCTATCGTAAGAATAGGCAATGGTATTGTGAATCATACCATTACGGTGACGGCGAACAACGCGCTGTCGGGCTCACTGGTGATAGGCAATGGTTCGGTGTTGGATGTAGGGGCTTTTACAGGTCATAATTTCGGAGCCATAGCTGGAGAAACAGTTGCCGGTAACGGTACCTTGCGCGTTTCCCGTACCACAGCTGGTACCATGGAGTTTCCGGCTGGTGACTTCGGAGAGTTTTTGGGGGCGAACGGGGGCGAGGTTGTTTTTTATAACAACGGTGCCAATGCACTGACCATTCCGGCCATATCTGCAGCACCTACTTCCCTCAACCTGGGGCAATACCGTAACCTGACTTTTGAAATCAACAGTACCGGAAACCTGCTGATGCCGGCTACTGCTCTGACGATACTTGACACCATGCGGGTCAGAGGTTCCGGAAGTGGTGTGGTACTCTCGAATACAACCGCCGCTACGGATATTACCATCCACAGTGATTTAAGAATTGATGCCCGCACCTTGAGGCTACAGCATACCACCGCATCTAAAACCATCACGGTTAAGGGAGATATTGTCATCGCGAGTGGCGGTGCGCTGGATAATACGGGTGCAGGCGCCATCATTCATATTTTAAACCTCGAAGGCAGCATTGTCAATAACGGTCGTTTTGATCTGCGGAATGATAACAGCAATTACACACGGCTGAACTTCATCGGCAGCGGGATGGATACCGTTGGAGGCAGCAATACGGCAGGCGCAGAAATATATGTCATTGAAGTAAACAAAGGCAGCGACTGCAGTGCGGGTATAGTCGTTAACATGGCCAACGCCATTACTACCCAGGCCAACACCGGTTGGCTGAATCTGACCAATGGCCGGTTTGAATGGGCCAACAGTTCAAGCCTGACCGCCTCTAATACCAATGTCGCCTTCGAAATCCCGACAACTACCTGTCTGATCCTGAATAATGCTTCCGCCACCCTTGGGTTCGGACAATTTAACGGGGATGATGCCGATGTCAGCCTTCGGGGAAAACTTGAATTGAAGGCAGGCACCATTAACGTCGGGAATCTGGCCAATAACACCAATAATGACATTGAAATTGCCCCGGCAGGGCTTCCTGTTCTGGAGATTTCAGGCGGAACACTCCAGGTCAACGGTCAGATTCGCAGAAGTCTTACCAGCACGGCAGGTTCTCTTTACTACCTGCAGGGGGGAAACAGCATTGTAAATATTTTAGGTCGTAACCACAATACATCAAGAGGTAAGCTGGAAGTGGTGAATTCGGGGGCTTATTTTCAGATGGAAGGGACTTCTCTGCTGACTGTACAGACCGGCGGTGCGGTAACCTTTGCGGACCTGTATGTCCGTCCCGACAGCAGCCTTGTAACCGGAGGCACCGTCCGGCTGATTCCACGCACCGTAGGCGGTTCGGAGGTTTTCACATTCGACGTAACCTACAGTTTCTATAACCTGGAAATTCTCAGGAACGGAGGCAGCGGTACTTCTACAGTCGGTTTATTTGTCAATAATCTGACTGTCAATAATAATTTCACCCTGGGCGACGGAGGGATTATCAATACCAACAATCTGAATGTCAGGGTTGGGGGTAATGTCTCTAAATCAGCTGTTGGCTCGGCCAGTTACAATGGCGGTAACTCGAGTTTTACCATGTTCGGCACTTCCGCAGAACTCAGCGGTGATTTTACAACGCAGTCGTTTTATCAGTTCATCGTTGACAACAATGCGGTGGTTACCCTGCAGGCTTCCAGTCCGATCAGGGCTACCAATTCCCTGACCATCCATTCCGGGGGTACACTACACGATAATGGTAATGCCGTTCAATTGAGGGGAAATGCTACCAACAACGGAACCCATACGTCTCCTTCTGCCAGTTCAACCAATACCCTGGTCTTTGATGGTACCGGCCTGCAGCAAATCAGCGGTACCGGAACGTTCGGCAACCTGGTCATCAACAATGTCGATAACGTACAACTCAATAACAGCACCACCGTTACCCGGCAGCTTACACTGTCGGCCGGTCTGATAGATATCGGAGCGAACCGGCTTACACTGGGAGCGACAGCCACCGTCAGCGGCAGCTTCAGTTCGGTACGGATGATCAGGAGCAATGGGGTATTGAGTGACGGAGGAGTAACCAAGTCCTACAATACCAGTGGCAGCTTCCTTTATCCGATCGGGGTATTGGGTAAGTATACCCCTGCTACCATCAACATCACCGCTTTAAGCAATCCGGGTACTGTTAACATCCGTGTAGTAAACCAAAAACACCCTTCTACCCGCGATGCCGCGGAAAGTCAGCTCAATTATTACTGGCAGATAGACAGTACCGGTTTCTCTGGCGGCGTAACAGCTACTCATACCTACAATTATATTCAGGGGGATGTAAACGGAACTGAAACCAATTACAGAGGCGGCAGGTACGAATTCCCGAACTGGAGTCCTTTGCTCGGAATAGCAGGGGCGGTCAACAGCGCGGCCAACACCATTACACTGACGGGCGTGAGTTACATAGGGGGTGGTATAACGGCTGGTGAAAGCAGTGAGTTTACCGCCGTAAGTACTTATTACAGCCGCGATGCAGTATGTCCGGGAGGTTGCGACTGGACGAATGCCAATTCCTGGTCGACCGGTGGGCATGCCGGGTCTGCTACGGGTGTTCCGCCTCTTGGTGTGCCGGTAATCATTGCTACAGGACATACTGTAAACATTACCGCGAATACCCAGTTGGCAGAGTCTACCCAGTTAAACGGGACGGCCATCTTAAACCTGAACCAGACCTTCGCCCATAACCTGGGGATTGTCAGTGGTACAGGTACTATCCGGATCAGGGCTACCGGCAGCGAGCAATTCGTATTCCCGGGTGGAAATTATGATGCTTTCACCGCCGCCAATGGTGGTACGGTAGAATTTTACAACGCCGGTAACGGTATTTTACCCACCCAGACCACCTATAACAAAATCATCTTTAAGGATGGGTCTACCCGCACCCAGGCCAATGTAGATTGGATAATCAACGGCGATCTTACCATTGAAGCAGGGAATATTACCAATATCACCTTTAACCGGAACTGGGAAGTACGTGCCAACTGGATCAATCAGGTTGGGGTAGCAGGTTTTGTGCCTGGCAGTGGTACCGTGAATTTTAAGTCGGCCAGTCCGCAGCTGATTTCCGGAGTCACTACTTTCTACAACCTGGAAGTCGCCGGTGGTGGAAGCAAAACACTGCAAAGTGATATCACGGTGTTGAATACGCTGACCATGACTCATGGCAGGGTGTATCTGGGCACTTATAACCTGGTCATGGACTCGGTTGCCAATGTGAACGGGACCCCATCTGCTATTGCTATGGTGGTACAGGGCAGCAGTGGCAGGGTGCGTAAAAACATCCGCAGCAACAGCGGCAGCTTTACCTTTCCCATTGGAGAGGAAACGGGAACAGCCGAATATGCGCCTACTACCATCCTCTTCAGCAGTGGGACTTTCGGCAGCGGAGCTTATGTCACGGTTCAGGTGATAGATGATCAGAATCCAACCTGCTCAGGAGGAACCAACTACATTTCAAGATATTGGGCATACAGCAGCAATGCCGTTACCGATTATGTGGTTAATCTTTCCGCACGTTATACCGATGCGGATGTAAACGGCAGTGAAGCGTTGATTTTTTCACGCATGACCCGCCCGTCCTTGCCCTGTTTAAACGGCCTGGCAGCCGATGCGGCCGGGAATTCATTGAGTATTACAGGTATCAGTGTTTTGAATGAGTTTTCGGCAGGAGAGGCGCCTTTTGCCGAGCCGACTATCCAGGCAACCTTGCTGGTTTTTGAAAATGTAACGTCTACCACCATGCGTCTGCGCTGGACCAAAGGAAACGGATCCCGCCGCCTTGTGCTGGCCAGAGCCGGCAATGTGGTCAACAGTAACCCGGTTGATAATACGGTCTATACAGCTGATACTGTTTTTGCTGCCGGAAGTCAGCTGGGTGCTGGTAACTATGCGGTTTATGCCAATAACGACAGCACTTTCCTGCTGACAGGTCTGACCCCCGAAACGACCTATCATTTTGCGGTTTATGAATTCAGCAATGCCGGGATAGATGTCGATTTTCTGCTCACCTTACCTGCCACCGGCAGCCAGACGACCTGGGCGGTAGAACCAACGGTTCAAAGCACAGTTTTAACTTTCTCTGCCATCGGGACAAGCTCACTGAAACTTAAGTGGACCAATGGCAATGGCAGCAGGCGGTTGGTGCTCGGAAAAGCAGTTTCGGCCGTGGATGTTTTACCGGAAGATGGCCAGGGATATACGTCCAGTGCCGTTTTTGGCAGCGGTCAGCAAGTGGGAACCGGTAATTATGTTTTGTTCAACAGTACCATCGATTCTGTCATCATCACGGGCATGGATCAGAATACGGTTTACCATTTCAGCGTCTTTGAATTCAACGGGACGGGAGGCGTTCAGAATTACCTCGTAACCAGCCCTGCTACCGGGAATCAGCATACCTATTTGCTGGCGAATGTTCAGCTCTGGCTGGAGGGAGGCTGGAATGGCAGCAATATGGACGCACTCATGCTGGATAGTTTGCCACTGACACAGCCTTACAATACAGCGCCCTGGAATTACGCCGGTACTGAAAATGTTGCAAGCCTGCCCAACGCCAATATTGTGGATTGGGTGCTGCTGGAGCTCCGTAAATCGGGGAGCGCGGCAACGGCTACTTCCGGGACAATAAAGGCTACCCAGGTTGGCTTTATGCTTCGCAATGGCAACATTGTCGGGCTTGATGGCAGTGCAGATCTTCAGTTTAACACCAGCGAAGCCGGAGATTTTTATGTGGCGGTCTATCACCGTACACATATTCCGGTGATGAGTGCTTCACAGCTTGTTTTCAGTGCCGGTGCCTACCGGTATAATTTCAAAACAGCTGTATCTCAGGCGTACGGTACCGATGCACTCACCGACTTAGGTGGCGGTAGTTTTGGTGCCTATGCCGGTCGGGTAGAAAACACCACCCCTTACCTTATCGATGCAGCCGACAGGACTGCAGGATGGAACGACCGCAATAATTTTGGTTACCGGTCTACCAATGCTACCCTCAAGGGCGACATTGATGCAGCAGACCGTTCGGTTATCTGGAACAATCGGGGCAAGACCTCTCAGATACCTTAATCTTATTGATAATAAATTAGTTACGTTGTAAAGGGGCTGGAGACAGCCCTTTTGCTTTTTTTTGTGTAGCTTAAATCTGAAAGCGAAAAAACATCGTTGGTCTAAAAATGGGAATAATTCCAAAAAGAGGATTTAATGCCGTTTCGCCCTTGTTATTTGCTAAATTGCGGCATAATCTTTTGAATTTGCGTTTCAAGTTACTTTTTGCGCTACTTTTTGGCCTGTGCACGAGCGTTACATGGGCGCAGACAAGGGTGTGGACCGGTGGTACGAGTACCGATTGGTTTACGGCTGCGAACTGGCAGGGTGGAAACATACCCACTGCCGGACAGGACGTTGAAATACGGTCGGGCACCTATGCGCCGGCTTTTAATACCACTTTACAGATTGGGAATCTAACAATTGGCAATTGGTCTGGTACAGCTCCGCTCTATATAAACGGCGGAACACTTACCGTGACCGGCAGCATTGCCCTGAACGGGGGAGGTACATTGCAGGTGAATGGGGGAACCTTGACGCAAACGGGGACAAGTTTCACTTTTCCCTATAATTCAGATGTGGGGGTGAATATTACGGCAGGGACCTTAAGTACCAACGCCACCAACTTCGACATCAACAACAGCATGACCATGAGCGGTGGCAGGTTTAATGCCAATGGTGGTCTGGGCATTTCCAACGGAAAGTCTTTCACGGCTACCGCCGGTATTATCCACGTGACAGGGCATCTCCATGTCAAACCCTCTTCTTCTACCTTTACCCTTACGGCCACAGATTCTCTGCTTGTAGATGGCAGAATAACCGTTGGAACCAGCACAAACTTTTATGCTGGTAGCACCAACATTGTCGTAAACAGGCAAAGTGGCCAGAATAATCAGATTTCGGGCAATTGGTATACACAGCAAGCCAATGTTGTGTTTAATCCCAGCATACCGATGGGGGCTAACCTGACCAGCATCAGCAGCAGCGGCGCATCCTTCAGGGCAGGGCAGGGGACCGTATTGTTCAACGATTCGGTTTTTATCGGAAGTAATGCCTCCCTCAACGCGGATAGCGGTACGGTAACTTTTACCAGAAGCCTGCAGGTTTCAGATGCCGGGACAGTCAATAACGATGTAGGTACACTCAATTTTCAGGGGAATGCAACTTTCCAGAGCTCCGGGACACTCAATGCGGGTTCAGGTGCACTCAATTTCGGGGGAGATGTAGTGGTTGACAACAGCAACGGGGTCATCAATGCCGGTGAAGCCAACATTGTGGTGCAGGGAGACTTAACAAACACCGGTACCTTTAACGCGGGTACTTCAACGGTAATTTTTGATGGAGATTCTGATCAGGTAATCTCAAACGACATTGTGTTTTACAATCTGGTCATTGAAACCGACGGAGCACTGACAGCCGGGGGCAATGTAACGGTACTGAACGATGGTGTTATAGGTGACAGTACGGAAATCATACTCGATGAAAATCAGCTCAACGTTCAGGGAGAACTGACCGACAACGGCGGAAATCTGGCCGTTGCAACTGCCAAACCATTCGTGTCGGCAGCTTCTACTCCCACCAATACCCAGATTCAGCTTGTTTTTAACGAGAAGTTGAACGCCACCTCCACCAATACGGCTAATTACAGCGTCTCTCCGGCACTTACCGTCAGCAATGCCGCTTTAAACGATAGTGTTGTAACCCTTACCGTCTCTGCCATGACGGCATCGGTGGAGTATACGGTAACCATGAACAATATACAGAACCTGGTAGCCAACGAGCCCGTCAACCCCAACCACATCAAACGAGTCAATGCGGTGTTTGCCGTAGCTCCCGGTACGCAGGCCACTGCCCTCATCATCGATCAGCCGGATACTACCACGCTGCGCGTCAGGATAGCCAGGGGCAATGGCGCCCGGGTTTTGGTTGTAGCCAGAGCAACTTCAGCAGTAAACGCGGGTCCGGTCAATGGTACCGGCTACTCCGCCGGTAGTACTTTTGGAACAGGAACAGATTTAGGCTCAGGTAATTTTGTGGTATATGCAGGTACTGATACTGTTTTTACCCTCACAGGCTTAAATCCCAATACAATTTATCATTTCAGGGCTGCAGAATACAATGGCACCGGGTCAGGCAGCCAGTACAATACCACCGGCATGCCGGTGGCTAACCGGACTACCCTCTATACCAGACCGGTTTCTCAGGCGAGTATCACCAGCAAAACCTCGGTTACAACTACTTCGCTGACCATCAACTTTGCTGCTGGGGGCGGCAACCGCCGGTTGGTCGTTTTACGGGAGGGAACCCAGGTAAATCAGGATCCGGCACAAGGCGCCTTTTATACGGCTAATGCAGCTTTTGGCAGTGCCGGGCAGATTGGCAGTGGTAACCGGGTTGTTTATTATAGCACCGGTACTTCGGTAGCCGTTACCGGATTAAATCCGGGAACCCAATATTTCATCAAAGTTTACGAAGCCAATGGCAGTGCCAACGGAAATGATCACTATCTCCTGGCAGGAGCACCGCAGGATTCCTTTTACACCATAGCAGCTGAGCCAACGGTTACAGCATCTGCAGCGTTTTTTCTGGCAGTAGATACCACCAGTCTGACCCTGCGGGTTACCAAAGGAAACGGTAGCAGGCGCCTGGTCGCGATGCGACGGGTTTCGGCGGTTACTGCATCGCCGGTTGATGGACAGGGATATACTGCCTCCGCTGTTTTCGGTGCAGGAGATACCCTGAATGCAGAAACTTTTGTGGTTTACGATGGCGCGGACAGTGTTTTTACGGTTACCGGTCTGGAAGTCGGTGTTATTTATCAGTATCGGGTGGTGGAATACAATGGTTTAAACAGCTATGCCAATTACCGCACTTCTTCTGTGCTGAGTACCAGCCGGACTACCCTTGATTCGGTTCCGACCCAGCAAACCAGCCCGGGCGCCATAGAGGACCTGACGGCAACCACGGTCGAAATCAATTTTGTGCCGGGGAATGGCAACCGGAGATTGGTGCTCCTCAAGGCCGGAGATCCGGTAGATGCTGATCCTGTGAATGGCGTTATTTATACCGCCAATGCAGTTTTTGGCAGCGGTACCCAGCTGGGAAGCGGAAATTATGTGGTGTATGCAGGCACCGGTACGCTGGTGGATGTGACGGCGCTTTTGCCGGGAACAAGCTATCATTACAAAATTCTGGAGTATGGTTATACCAATGCAGGCAGTGAAAATTTCTTGCAGACCAATGCCATAACCGGAAGTTTTACCACCCGGGCTGTTACGCCGACCATACAGGCATCTGCGCTTACAGTTACCGCATACGATTCCAACAGCATTTCTATTCGTTTCAACAAAGGAAATGGTGCACGTCACCTGGTACTTATCCGACAGAGTGCCGCGGTTGGTTTTTCTCTGGTGAATGGTATATCCTATACGGGAAATACAGTTTATGGCACCGGTGACAGTGTGGCAGCTGCGACTTATGCCATACATGCCGGTACCGATACCAGCCTGACGATTACAGGCCTGACACCTGGTCTTACCTATCATTTTCGGGTGAATACCTACAATGGAACGGCTGATTCGACGGCTTATATGACTACCGGTGCACCCACCATCAGCAGGGCCGTACTTAGCACAACCCCTACCAGTCAGGTACAGTTTACATCCGTATCTAACCGGACAAGTACAGCTTTTAGAATCAACTGGGTAGCAGGAAACGGGACCCACCGGCTGGTAGTGATGCGGAAAAACGCACCCGTTACCTTTGATCCGCAGGATGGTATAACCTACACATCAGGCGTCTATGGAGCCGGCAGCCATTTAGGAGACAGTAATTATGTGGTCTACTATAATACGGGCGCGACTAATTCAGGCAATCTTACCGGTTTGCAGGCCAACAGTCTGTATTATTTCAAGGTATTTGAGGTCAGAACAGGCAGCGCCGGTTCGAGTAATTATCTGCTGACATCGGCTCCCGACACCGCTACGCGTACCCTGGCCGTTGCGCCGGTGGTTTCAGCATCTGCCCTGGTGGTGACGCAGGTTTCTGCCACTTCCATGAGTCTGAGCTGGGTCAGGGGAGATGGGGCAAGAAGTCTCGTAGTTATCAGGCAGAATAATACGGCAGCAGCGCCAACCTCCGGCAACCTGTATACAGCCAGTAGCGTTTTTGGAAGTGGTTCCCAGACTTCAGCCGGAACATATGTAGTGTATGCCGATACCGGAAACACCCTGACGGTCACCGGACTGACTGCCAATACCAATTACCGCTATGCCGTTTATACCTATCATGGCGAAGGGATTTCAGCCGCATTCAAAACTACTTCACCACCTACCCTCAGCCGGAATACCTTACCGGCAGTACTGAGCAGTGCACCGGTATTTGACTTGGTTACACCTGTTTCTTTTCGTTTGAGCTGGACAGGAGCCGCCACCGGAAAATTGGTGGTGATACGGAAAGGGTCACCTGTATCAGCCTATCCCGAACAGGGACAGAATTATACGGCTAATACAGCCTTTGGAAGCGGCGCCCTGCTGGGAGACAGCAATTATGTAGTCTATTCAGCGACCAGCAATTCAGTCACCATTTCAAACCTGGAGCAGAACAGCACCTATTATGTGGCTTTGTTCGATTACAGTGGTTCGGCCGCTACCAGGAGCTATGCTTTTTCACCAGCTTTTGAAAGCGACCGCTTTACCTACCTGTTTCTCAATATCAGCATATTTCTGGAGGGTCCTTTTGAAGGGGATAGTATGCGGACAAATATTACGGCGGAGTTGCCATTAAATCAGCCATATAACACCGCTCCCTGGAATTATGCAGGCAGTGAGGCCGTAGGCAGCATTCCGGCTGTCCCAATTGTAGATTGGGTGTATATACAGCTCAGAAAGGCAGGCAGTGCCGCCGGTGCCGTAGCCGACAGTGTCAAAGCAGAAGTGGCCGGATTCCTGAGAAGTAACGGCAGTGTGGTAGCAACCGACGGAACATCTTTCCTTACCATGGAAACTTCAGCGGCAGATTCATTTTATGTGGTTGTGTATCACAGAACCCATATTCCGGTCATGAGTGCCACCTATATTCACCTCGAAGGAGGGGCATACAGTCATGATTTTACGACATCGAACAGCAGTGCCTATGGTGCAGACCCCCTTGCTTTGTTAACAGGTGGCTTTTGGGGGCAGTTTGCAGGCAGAATTGAAAACAGCACTCCTTTTGCCATTGATCTGGCTGACATAATAAGGGGCTGGGACGACAGAAATACGGTTGGAGGCTATGCAGAAGCAGATGCTGTGCTCGAAGGACTTGTTGATGCCAGTGACCGGACTGTGGTGTGGAATAACAGGAACAGGAGTTCATACGTCCCGTAGTGTTCCATTTTTGGAATTTTGTTTCAAATTGGGATAAATCTACGTCTGAGAATATCCCCAAAAATCGAAAAATTGCTATTTAAGTAGCTTAGAGGCACTTCATGAGCAAGTGGCATCATTATTACTCTATACCCTTCAGATTAAAAACCACTTATGAAAAAAATTTACTTTGCACTTATTACAGTATTGCTTCTGGCAGTAGGAAATGTAAGTGCGCAAACGGTAGAGGTAAGCGTGAAAAATCAGTACTTAAGTGGTACTGACTTTTATTTTGACGTATACCTCAAAAGTAACGACGGAAGATTTTTCCTTGGTTACTCCGACATCATTCTAACCAACGTAATTCCTGCAGGTGCTTTCTCATCGCCGGTAATTACATTGGAGGGCTCTACAACGAATTTCCTTGATTCGGCCGGAGCTGCTGCTGATGGTTACAATATCAGTCCTGTGATAGGTACTGGTGCAAACAGCAACCGCATCATTATCAACATCGACATACCTGCTATTAGCAACCAATCAGACTTTAACGCGGAAGCCGCCAAAATCACCACGGCTGAAGTTCGTTTAGGTCGCTTTAAGATTACCAATGCAACCAATAAGAGTTTTTCGCCTAACCATGCATTTCACACAGCAGGTGCCGGTACAAAAACCAAAATTTACAAAATGGCTGCCTCGGGTAATTTTACCCAGAGCCGTATGACAGAAACGTTGAATGCATTCGCTGCTGTTGTTGCTGCCAACCCTACCTTGCTGGCAACACTTAGCGGTGAGCCTGTATCTCCAACTGAATTGAAGTTGAAGTGGACAGGTGGTACTGCTGACAGCGTTATCATTTTTGCCCGCCCGCTCGGATACACGGTTGTTGGAACAGATACCATGCCTTCGGATGGTTTGTTGTATACACCGAATACCACTTTTGGTTCAGGCGCAACCATTGGTGGTCATGATTCTATTTTTGCTGTCTACCGCGGTTTACGCAATGCATCTGACTCTGTAAACATCACAGGTTTGACAGCGGGTCGCGTTTATGTATTTACAGCTGCCGTTTACAACGGAGAAAGTGGTTACAGTAACAATTATTCTGCAACCATGCTTACCTATGTAAGCTCATCTTTTGCAGCTGAACCAAGCTGGAGAATTACAAATCTGGCCCTCACCACCAATACAAGTACACCGGATGATGCCATCGACATTACCTATACTTACAACTATGCTAATGTTGGTGACTCAGTATTGGTTTACATTCGCCTGAATGCTACACCTACCACACCTTCGGATGGTAAAAAGTATAACCGCAGCCTTACCTATGCATCTGGTGATACCATCGGTGCCGGTTTGACCTACGCAATCTATGCCGACACTGTTGGCGGTGTAAGCGGTCAGAAAACCATTACCGTATCAGGTTTGAATGCCGCCACTACTTATCAGGTGTCTGCTACTTCATTCAGAGGTACATCCACTGCCGGTTCACAGAACTACCGTTCCGATTCTATTGCCAACGCCTTCCGCTCCACTACTTATCAGGAGCCTACCGTTATTGCGACTGGTTTCTCGAATCCTAACACAACGTCTACTAAGACCGATACTTCCCTGACCCTTAGCTGGACAAACCCTGCAGATACTACGGGCAACACCAACGGTGGTGACTGGAGAATTGTGGTTGCCCGCGAAGCCGGTGCGCCTACTGCTGCGCCTGTAAATGGTGCTCAGTATAGCTCTAACCGGGTGTACGGTGCAGGTAGCGAGATTGGTACAGGCAACTATGTCGTGTATCAGGGAGCTGCCGGACCAGTTACGATCCTTGGTCTGAAACAAAACCAACGTTACTACTTCGATATCTACGAGTTTAACGGTGATACCACGGCCAATGATGCCTATGCAGGCCTCAACCGCTACCGTACTGCTACCAAACTTTCAGGTAACACGTACACCTGGTTGACTGTTACAGCACAAGCCTGGTTGGCCGGTGCATGGAATGGTACCAACATGACAGCAGCGCTTACACTTCCTGCGCAGCAGCCTTACAACAATGTTGACAGCTTCGGTTATGTCCATAACCGGGTGACCAACGTAGGTGCTGCACCTGCCAACGCGGTTGACTGGGTTCTGGTACAATTACGCAGATCAACGGCTGCTCCGACTGCTGCTGGTATGTCGACCATCGATACAACCATGCCGGCCTTCATCAGAACAGATGGAACCATTGTAGATACCGCCGGAAACAAACTGGTTATGCCTACAAGCTCAGAAGGTAATTTCTACCTGGTGCTTTATCACCGTAACCACTTGCCGGTTATCTCTGCCGACAGTGCGACGATTGGTATCACCGCTTCAACCGGTAAATCATGGAGCTTCAAATCTTCAGCTTCTTCAGCAGTCGGTACCGATCCGCTTGAAGACCTCACCGGTGGTGTGTATGCACTCTGGGGTGGTAATGCTGATGCGACTGGTGCTACTCCTTGGACCATCGATGCCAGCGACCGGACTAAAATCTGGGCGAACCGTAACACAACAGGTGTAGGTTTCTACAGATGGGCAGATACCAATATGGACGGAACAGATATTCAGTCTTCTGACCTGGCCATCTCCTGGAACTCGAGAGCGAAAGCCGCACCGGCCATCATCTCAACACCATAAAGTATCTTTAACTGAGGCGGCCCTGGCAACAGGGCCGCTTTAAAATATCAAGACAACCAAATATTATCGGTCAAAACACAATGAAACTCAGAGCACTCATATTCCTTATCACCCTGCTGCTTTCAGCTACTCAAATTTCTGCGCAGTCAGCTGCCATGAAAATTGAGATTGGCCGTCAGCGTGCCATCGGTGATAAAGTTATGTTTGAGCTTTACCTGAGTTCAAGTGATGGTACACCGCAATATCTTGCCCATACCGGTATCGTGATATTGTATGATTCAAACGCTTTTAATCAGCCGGAGATGACCTACGATAAAACCTACATCAATCTCTACAATGAAAATGGTCTGAAGTTGAATAACCTTGGAATGACCTATACTATTCTGAGTGGAGATAACAAGGGCAAGATCATGATCAACTTTCAGCCAGGTTGGTTGGCGGATGGTAATGAGGAAGCAGAAGTCAGGACCAAGGTTGCAAGGATTGACGGCAGAGAAAAATTTCATTGTCTGGGACTGTTTACTGTAAGTGGTTTTAACAATACAGTTGCTGATCCGAAATTCAGTATCTACAATCCTATTGTTCCCCGTCATGGCTCTGACTTCCTTACCAAGGTTTACCGGTTTAACAGTGATGCTACCAGCTCTACCGGGCCGGTAGATGGCGGATCAGCCGGCGGTAATTTTCTGTTTGTTACCCTTACTGCCTTCACCGCTGTCACTGTAGGTCGTTCCGCTGAGCTTGAATGGACCACACAGAACGAGGTTAACATGACTCGCTTTGAGATTGAAAGAAGTATTGACAATGTTTCCTTTGTGAAAATAGGGGATGTCGCTGCCAAGGGTTTTCAGAATCAACTGTCTGTTTACCGTTCTATTGACCGGGATGTTTTTAATCCCAACGATCAGATTACCTTGTTTTACTACCGTTTGAAGTATATTACAGACAGCGATAGTTTTGCCTACTCACCAACCCGGGCGGTTACATTTAATGAGTTGAATGAGATTGACATGAATACCTGGCCGAATCCGGCTACAGATATCGTCAACATACAACTTAAAAACATTGTGGATGAAACCATTGTCGTCAGGTTGCTTGATCGGCAAGGATCTGAAATTTCATCACGTCGTTTTTCCCCCAACGAAATCATTCGTTTTGAAGTGGCTGGTATAGCACCGGGCATTTACCTGCTGGAAGTCACGACAACCAAAGGGAAACGAACGGAGAAGGTAGTAGTTTGGCGTTAATAGAGGATAGAGACTTTGAATTGACCCCGCTTAGGCGGGGTTTTTTATTTTACTTCCCTATCTTTCGGCAAATGCGTTTGTTTGTTTTTGTTTTCTGTTTTATAACTTTCAAGGCCTTGTTTGCCACCGGGCAGGTTTTGGAGGCAACAGTGAACGCCAATCAAGTGAACTGGAACGAAGCCAGCGGGACCTTATCGTTTGATCTTGAAATCAGCGCAGTAACCCGCCCTTTTTATCTCTCTTTCAGTGAGATAGTGGTAGTGCTCCCGAAAACCAGATTCGCAACCAATCCCGGATTCCGCTACCTGAAAGGCAGCAGCCAGCTTATGACACTTGGGGGAGAATTGCTGAGTTACGGAACAGGTATAGAAGCAGTTACCATTCAACGGGAGAGACAGACCTACTTCATTATCAAATTGCTGCCCAATCAGTTTTTGGATCCTGTTGATTTTTTTGATAAAGTAGCTCTTATAGATTCAACCAGGTCGTTACATAGAATAGGAAGATTCGAGATCAGGGGTATTGCCAAGCCGGGTAAGCAAATAAGTATCAGGTTTGAAGATGATTCTCCGAATACGGTGATGCGTGCATTTGATCCGCTGCTTGACTTCAAGGCGGTTGAGGTTAAGGTGGAAGGGAAGCCACTTAGGTTCAGGAAGAATCTTTTGAGTTCGTTTGAGCTGAGCATCAGTCAGGAGACTTTGTCGGCCAGTTGGCTGCCTGGCGAAGCATTGACAACACTTCCCTGGAAGATGATGATATCGGCTGATCAGGTGAATTGGTTTGAGGCTGCAGCAGGGGCAGGAGGTATGGGTACTATTGTGCAGATAGGAACTATGCCTGATGTACTTAGAAAAAAGTATGTTTTTGTCAAAGTTGTATGGGTTGGAAAGAAAGCCCTTTTTGAAAGCCCTATCCGGGTTACGTCGATATATTAAATATTGGCATTAATTTTGTTATAGCGCCCGGCTTTTATTTTGAGCTATTCCATAATTTGGAAAAAGGACAGTGATATCCGAATATATGGCATCTAATTATGTTAAATAATGTAAATTCAAATTACAGCAACAGCAAATTTATAATTGTTAAGCACACTGATTGGTAAATTTGCACGATGTTCTATGAAACAATAAATAAAACATATTTTAATATAAATTATGGCATGATTATTATATAGACTGCTGATTCTAATTTTGGCACAAGAAGTTCATTCATCTGGCTTCCCAAAATTAGAATCATGAAATCATCCCGTAATTTTCAGTCCGCGAAAGAGCCCTCCTTAAATGAAGCAGGAATCTCTTCTCACATCATCCTGTTGGTAGCCTTCTTAATTTGGTTGACTGCCCTGGTATTAGGAGTGAAGCCTGTTCATGCCAACAATCAGCATAAGGTGGCTATTGAGATTAAGAATCAGCAATTCGACAATGGCAAGCTGTATTTTGATGTATACTTACGTCAAACAGGAGATAGTGTTGTTTTTCTGGGTTATTCTGACATTGTTATCAAGTTTCCCGGATCTGTTGTTCCTTCTAAAATGCAATATGTGGGTGGAAGCAATCAGTTTTTCACTGCGAGTGGTTTGTATGCCTTTGGTTATGAGCAGGGGTTATTTTCTAAAGTAAAGGCAGACGGGGGGCATACCTATGCTATCATAAACATCTTTTCTCCTGATTTTTCGAATGCAGCTGATTTTGAGTTACAGATTGCCAGAATTGATAAAAGGGAAAACATGCATCGGATAGGCAGATTTTTCTTAGGGGGCGTGGAGAGTACATTTAATCTGAACAATGCCGGTCTTTCTCTGGTGACTCCCGGAATGAGAACCATGGTACACGGATATGATCCTGAACGAGGTTTTAATATGTCGGAAGTAGAATTTGCCTTTTTGGTAGGATTGCCAGGCACCTCCAATCCGATATGGAAGTTTGAGGCACAACGCCAGGGAGATGGTATTGCTGTGGAATGGGAGTTGAATGGAAATGTAAATGCTTACAGTGTTGAGAAATCATTCGATGGTAAAAACTGGGAGTTATTAGAGCAACCACCGGTAGAGGTGACAGCAGGTCTCTTTTCTCTTGCTGACCGTAATCCTGCAGGAGCACGTCTTGTCAGGGGTGAAATTAATCTCGCATACCGACTTAAAGTCATAGGAACCAATGGACGCTCTTATTATTCAGCCGTTAAGGAGATTAGCTATCATCAGGGTATTTCCCTTGTAGCATTCCCGAACCCGGTCGCCGATCAATTGCAGCTTCGGTTTACAGACGGGGAATTATCTTCTTTTGTAGCGGCTGTATACAGCAGTGAAGGCAGGTTGGTGAAAGAACTTTCCGGTTTTAACGCCTCTGAGATTGCCCTCGACTTGTCGATGCTTCATGCAGGTCAGTATACAGTCAGGGTCATTGCCGGGAACGAAGCAGGTACCGCCAGAATAGTTGTAGTGCGATAGACGCTTTATCAGGCACGATACAGCAAAGAAGCCGGCTCTATATGGTCGGCTCTTCTGTTTTTGTATAAGCGTATCCGGACTGATATAGGGTTTGCCAGCGGGGCGTTTACAATGGATGGGGGCATACCTTATATATATACGATACCTGCGCATTGCTGTCTTAACTTTTTTCACTGTCGTTAATGCTAATACTTCAATATTTCTCTGATTTCCAAATAGATAAGCGGGCATGCCTTTTGGTTGGTGAAATTTTTGCAGAAAAATCACACTCAGGGCTTGTCAGGAATGATTTTATCTCTACCTTTGCTATCCCGTTCGCAAACGGGGTTGTTCATTGAAGATGCGGGAATAGCTCAGTTGGTAGAGCACAACCTTGCCAAGGTTGGGGTCGCGAGTTCGAGTCTCGTTTCCCGCTCCACGCCCAGATGGTGAAACCGGTAGACACGCGGGACTTAAAATCCCGTGACCGATGAGGTCGTGCGGGTTCAAGTCCCGCTCTGGGTACGAAGGAAAATTTAAACGTAAATTTTCCTTTGCAATCTTCCGGAAACATTCTTACC
>DLHS01000009.1 GCA_002483345.1 Bacteroidetes bacterium UBA7662 | reverse complement strand
ACCTATTTCAGTACAAGACAACGGGTGGAAGGGGTAAAACGGTAAAACGAAGGGTACAAGACAGTGTTTGCCGTTTTACCAGCACCACAGGTGCCCTCCCCGTTTTACCGTTTTACCAGCACCGCAGGTGCAACTCCGTTTAACCGTTTTACCAGCACCGTAGGTGCCCCCCCCCGTTTAACCCTTTTATCCTTCCCTCAAAAACTGCATTTTTGTACTAACCATTTGAGTAATGAGCACCCAAATCAACACCAGCAACGCCCCAGGATCCGTAGGAGCGTATCCCCATGCCCGTAAAGTCGGGAATTTGTTATTCCTCAGCGGCATTGGTCCGCGCGCGGCAGGAACCAGCGCCAGCGACCCGCAGGTGCCGGGTTTAACGCTCGATAAAAGTGGGAACTTTGAGCAGTTCGACTTCGAAGCGCAGGTACATGCCGTTTTTGCCAATGTAAAGGCCGTACTCGAAGCCTCCGGCGCTACCTTGGCCGATCTGGTGGATGTGACCGTATTTCTTACAGATATGCAGCGTGATTTCAGGGTGTTCAACAAGCTTTATGCGGAATATTTCAAGGAAATAGACCCCAAGCCCTGCCGTACAACGGTGGAAGTAGGTGCGCTGCCTACCCCCATCGCCATCGAACTGAAGTGTATCGCGCAAATAGCCGGCTGAGATGAAAAAAACAGCCACTGAAAATACACCCGCCCGGCCGAATACGGCCATGCATTTTGTAGCCGGGTTCGCCATAGGCGGTTTGTTTGTGAGTGCCTTGTGGAAAGGCCTTTGGTGGTTGGAATTACTGTGCCTGGGTGCTTTTCTGGCTTACATCCTTTTCAGCGGAGGTTTCGCCCGGCGCTACCGTGAGCGGCTTACGAAGCGCTGATCCTTACTTTTATCTTCTCCCAGAAAGGGGCCTCCGGCGCGTACCAACTGATGCGGGCAAACAAACGGTGACCACTGATTTTGTTTTCCGCCAGTTTCTGTGCCTCGGGCAAGGGCAGGTAACCCACCAGCCTGCGCTTCTGATATAGGGCAAAACGGTGAATGCCGGTGGTTTTGTCGTAGCTGTGCCGCAATTGCAGCGGAAGTTCCGGTTTCAGGCCAACAACATCCCGTTGGCCTGTAACCAGATAACTTTCGCAAAGCAGCCGGCGGTTCTGAAGGGCCGCCGCACGGTCCGACCAGCGGAACATCCGCCAGGCGAAAGGGAAAGAGAGCATCGCTTCCATAAGTCAGGCAGCTTGAAGGGTGGGCTCGAAAGAAGCAAAATAGGCGGCAACATCTTCAACGTCGGCGGGTACCATGTCGAGCACTTCGGGGTATTCCATTTCGTTTTTCATGACTGTGTCTTTTAACTTGATTCAAAGATGTAGCCGATCATTGACATGTCTTGTCAATATGAAATCGAAGAAATAAAAAGGATACGAATGCTTATAATCAGCGCAGTGGACTGATTTTTTTAACCAGAAAGGCCTTGAAAGCGGGGGGAGATTCTAATTCGATGTCGTCGATGAGGCCCAGCACGAAGCGGCCTACGGCATCGAAACCACCAACTTCACCTTCGAAGCGGTGTCTGCCATCAGGCAGGCGGGTGAGGTGAATAGCCGCGGCAGGGAATTCCTCGCGTAATAAATTGGTACTGAGCAGACCCAGGGTAAAGCACACGACTACCGGTTCGTGAAGTGTCATGCCAAAGACGTCCTGCTTTTTTTCTTCGTGGTAAAGTTCATACTGCCAGCCCATCTGTTCCTGCCTTACCTGGCCAATTCTCTCAATTTTGAAGAATTTGTTGCTTTTGCTGGCGGGTTCGTAACACTGCACCGTAGTCATCTGGTCTGAAAAAGCGAAGGGCTCTACCAGGCGGTTGCTGATCTGACGGGAGGCCCCCGACTGATAGTCGAGCAGTATTACCTGCTTTTTGTCGCGGATGGCCTGCGCAAGTGTATGGAAGCTGGCTGAAACAGCCTGTCGGTGCAGCAAGCCTGCCTGCTGTGCCGATCCGGTCAGCGCCTGCACCTTGTCAAACAGCAATTGCCGGAGCGGGCCTTCCGGCAGGCCTACGAGGGCCTCCTCCAGTGCACCGGCTTCTTCGCGGTTGAAGGAGATATTCTCACTGACGTCTTCTGCCCGGGCCAGCCGGAAACGTTTGGAACCGGGATGCTGTATGAGTTCAAAACCCGTTTCTTCGAAAATGCGCAAATCACGGTAAACCGTGCGGTACGAAACACCGACTTTTTCAGCCAGTTCCTGCACGGTGTAACCTCGTTTGCTGCCTGAAAGCAAGTTTAACGCCCTGAAAAGCCGGAGTAGCTTGCCGGGATCGTTCATGCGCCGGCCAGTTGCTCGTCGACCCAGCTTTTGCCCCAGTCGGCTATCTCTGTCTCCGTCCAGAGTTCCGGATAAAAAATACGTTTCTGAAAACGCGGAGGGAGGTATTTCTGCCAGTTGGTACCGCCGGTCGCGGCGATGTCTTCGGGACGGCGTTGCAGGTAACGCACGGCTGATTTATAATGTGCCAGCGGCCAGTTGATGTTTACCTGCTGGTCGAAGGTGCGCAGGGCATCCGTGAGTTTATCTTTCTCAGGACCGGTGGGCAGGGCCTGGTAAAGGGTGTACAGATTTTTATCGGCCCGCAGGCGGGACAAGGCCAGCAGTTCATCCCCGTACTTATCTTCAAATTGCTGGAGGGTAAGGGTTTTGCGCCCGGTACTGAGCTCAGTAGCACCCTTTTTCCAGTAAATGTACTCGAATTGGGTCTCCAGCGGCTGCGACATAACCGTGGTGGTGCGGTGATCCTTGTCGACCAGATTCGGGAAACTGGTGGCACAGATTTCTATTTTCCGGTACTGAACAGACTGAAAACCGGAGGCCGGTAACAGGGCCATGCGGAAGTTCAGGAACTGCTCTTTTTCCATGCCTTCCACCATGATGCTGAAAGAATCTATCAGACAACGGAAGTAGTTGGTGAGCCGGTTTACCCGGGCCAGGAGCCAGCTGCTATCGACCGCTTCTTTGTCGAACAGCTGATTAAACTCATGCAGGCAGAGGTTGAAATAAAGCTCTGTAATCTGGTGGTAGATGATGAAGATCTTCTCGTCAGGCCAGTGTGTACGGGGATTTTGCAGGTTCAGGAGTACATCCAGGTGCACATAATCCCAGTATTGCAGATAATCGGTGTGAATGAGTCCCTCCAGATACGAAAGCATATCCTGACCCATGACGGCGTACTTCTGTTCCAGCCGTTCCAGTTTTTCGATGATTTCGGGCGTTAGCTCCATGCCAACGAAAGTAAGGACATTCTTCGAAAAAAAAGACCGGTCAGCAAGGCGTCCTTTCCCGTAATGCCTCTTTGACCGGTCAACCCCAAACTGATCACTCAGGTAAAAAGCACCTGTGTATTTTCGCCGGCGCATCGGGCATAAAAATCGCCCACGGTCAGCACTTCATCCACCCCTTCCCAGAGGTCTTCTTTTTTCAGATGAAACATATCCATGGCCAGTTTACAGGCGTAAATTTTACCACCTGAAGCATTGATGATTTCCAGAAATTCCTGCACATCCGGGATGTCAAGTTTTTCCATCTCCTTTTTCATCATGTGGGTTACAAAATGCTCCATACCCGGCAAACCACCTACTAGCGTTGGCATGTGCAAAGCAGGATTACCTACAGCAGCCACATGAAGATCGTTCATACGTGATTTTACAATAGATTCGAGCCCGAAAAAGGTAAAAAACATCTCCGCTTCTATTCCTTCCATGCGGGCACCGTTGGCGAGAATCAAAGCCGGATAAACACCGTCCAGGGTGCCTTTGGAGACGATGATCATTACCTTCTTCACCGGTTTCAGGTTGTTTTCTTTTTTGATGGACATTACGTCAGTTTCCATGATTTCCCTGTTTAAATACAACTGGCAGGTTTGGGTATGCCTGCAATCTTAGATGCTTTTTTCAGCGGGCCGTTCGGAAACAACTCGTAGAAGGTTTTGATATCCACCACACCGGATTTACCGATGCCACGGATGGAGAGGGCGGTACCTCTGCTTTGCTGGTCGCGCAGGTATTTCAGTACTTCCCAGTGTTTAGGTCCCAGCGGGCCAACTTCTTCTTCGACAGCAATGGCTGAGGCAATGTTTTCATTCCATTGAGAAATTTGAGTGAGATAACCTTCGGCATTGACGTCGACTGTTACTCCGGCGATGATTTTTTCCATGATTAACGGGTGATTTGATTCAGTTTTTTACCACTGACTTTCATTTGAGGAGATACAAAGGGAATACTACGTCCTTCCAGCAGCATGTGGAAGTATATCCAGTGGAAGGCCTGTTTACCGAGATGATTCATCCGGGTTTCGGTCAGCAACTGCATGGGCCCTATGCCGGGTATCGGGAAAGTACCTTCTACCGGCTCTGTTTCGTAGTTGAAGTCGATCAACAGGGCCTTGCCGTACCCGGTTTCGATAAAACAGTTGGCATGGCCGTCAAAATCCTGTCTGACCGGTAAACCCATCAGATAACGGGTGATGTTGGCTGCCAGCAGCTCCGACTGAAAATGTGCCACAGAACCAGCCTTGGAGGTCGGGACATTGGTGGCATCACCCAGCGAAAAAATGTTGGGGTATTGCCGGTGCTGAAGACTTTTTTTATCCACCGGCAAAAAGCCGAAGTCATCGCCCAGACCGGAGTTGGCCACCACCGGGTCACCCAGATTGGTGGGGACGGTTACCAACAGGTCGTAAGGGACTTCTATACCATCGTAAGAAACGATGCGTTTGCCGGCATTGTCGACTTCCTGAATGGCAAAATCGGTGACGATGTCGATTTGTTTTTCCTCCAGCAGGTGCCCCAGCTTGGCGGCGGCCCTGGGTTTGGTAAATGCTCCCGAAAGGGGTGTCACATAAGTGATTTGCACTTTGTCGCGCAGGCCTTTTTCATCAAAATAAGCATCTGCCAGGAAGGCAAATTCCAGTGGTGCAACAGGGCATTTGATAGGTGTTTCGGTGATATGCACAACCAACCGGCCACCTTGCCAGTGCGCCAGTTTTTCACGCAGTGCCATGGCGCCTTCGAAACTGTAAAAATCAAAAACATCTTTGCGCCAACCCTCACCCAGCATACCAGGTGTTTCTTCCGGTGCTATATGTGTACCGGTGGCCACCACCAATACATCGTAATGCATGTGCTGGCCATTTTCGAGGGTAATTTGTTGTATGTCGGGTTTTATGATCAGCGCCCGGTCAGTTTTAAGCTGGATACCTTTTGGAATAAAATCCGTTTTGGGTCTGTAACAGGCTTCCGGTTCAATTTGTCCGAAAGGGAGGAAGAGGAATCCTGGTTGATAATAGTGCCTTGCTTCCGGATCAACCAACGTAATCTTGTAAAGATCGTGCGGAAGCTTTTTGAATAGATGGCGGGCGAGCATGGTGCCTCCGGAGCCGGCCCCCAGTATGACGATGCGTTTCATGGGTGGAACTTTTATGTAAAAGTATATAAAAGGATAAGAATATCCAAATATATAATTAAGAAGAAGTGAAAAGAGAATAAAGACTTATCTACCTGTTAAAGGGGGTTTTGAAATCCGCCAATCTGGGCAGGAGCATGTCTTTATCGCTCAAAACAGGGTTGCTGATACCCCAGTTTATGCCAAGGGCAGGATCGTTCCACAAGACACCCCCTTCGGAGGTTTTGTCGTACAGCGCGGTGCATTTGTAGAAAAAGATGGTCTCGTCGGCAAGGGTGGCGAACCCATGAGCGAATCCGGGCGGTATCCAGAGCATGGTTTTATTAGACTCATTCAGCTCCAGGGCAAAGTGCTGGCCATAGGTAGGCGAATGGGCACGAATGTCAAGAGCAACATCCAGTACCGCCCCCTTGATAACACGTACCAGCTTACCCTGGGCGTATGGGGGTGCCTGAAAGTGCAAACCACGCAATATGCCTTTGTTGGATAAGGATTGGTTATCCTGAACAAAATCGGTCGGGAGTCCCCGGCTCTGAAATACAGCTTCGTTAAAACTCTCCATGAAGTAACCACGGTGGTCACCAAACACGGTTGGCTGTATGACCAGCAGGCCCTCTATGTGGGTCTTTTCAATATGCATCAATGAACAGGATGTACCGCTAAGTAAGGATAAATCAACAGATATACAATGGTGCCGGCTGTATAACCCAGAAAGGCCAGTAGTGATATCTTTTTAAGGTACCAGATGAAATTGATACGCTCCATACCCATAACAGCAACACCTGCTGCAGAACCTATGATCAGGATACTGCCACCTGTACCGGCAGAATAGGCCATCATTTCCCACATCCAGTGATCCATCGGATAAACCGACAAGTCGTACATACCCATGCTGGCTGCTACCAGGGGAACGTTATCTACAATGGCAGAAAGAATCCCGATGATGTATACGATGATTTTCATATCTCCAATCGTTGCATTCAGCCACTCCGCTGTCAGCCGCAAAATATTCATGGTTTCCAGGGCAGAAATGGCGAGTAGTATACCCAGGAAGAACAAGACACTTGAGGTGTCGATTTTGCTCAATGCATGGATGGCAGAATAAGGCTTTTTCTCCTCTTCGCTTTTGTCAATATGGATTAACTCGGAAGTAATCCAAAGCACACCCAACCCAAGCAACATACCCAGATAGGGAGGGAGGTGCGTGACCGTTTTAAAAATGGGCACAAAAACCAGCGCACCTATACCCATAAAGAGCATCAGCCTGCTTCCTTTGATTAACTCCTGCTGCTCAGCAACCTCATAATCGTAAGGAGCACGTATAACCCTGCCCTTCATTTTACGCGCTACTACTATCAGTGGCACCGCCAAACATACAATTGATGGGAGTATCAGGGTTTTCATGATATTAAGTGCTGAAATCTGCCCGCCTATCCACAACATGGTGGTGGTTACGTCTCCTATGGGAGACCAGGCACCGCCGGCATTGGCAGCGATAATCACCATACCTGCATACAACTTCCGCTGCACATGGTTGTGTATCAGCTTACGCAGCAACGAAACCATTACAATGGCTGTTGTCAGGTTGTCGAGTACCGACGACAAGAAAAAAGCCAGCACACTGATGATAATCAATAGTTTCTGGCTGTCTTTGGTTTTGATACGGTTGGTAATGACTTTGAAACCCTGGTGAGAATCCACCAATTCCACAATGGTCATGGCACCCAGCAGGAAAAAGAGAATTTCTGCAATCGAGCTCAGGTGATGTGACAATTCGTGTCCTGCAAATTCTCTGAAAAGTTCTGTCTGGCTTAACCCGTCAAAAGCACCTTCGAGTTTTAATTTCCCAAGAAAATCGGTAAAGATTTCAGTGGAGAAAATACTGTCGGGAATCGGGAATAAAGCTAGTATGGTCCAGCTTAATACTGCTGTGATGAGTGCAGAGGCCGTTTTGTTAACCTTCAGCGGGTGTTCAAATGCAATGGCCGCATAGCCCAGCACGAACACAAGAATCATGGAAATGATCATAGTAGTTTCAAAAATCGCTCCGAAAATAGGCAATTATCCAACTGCTTGGATGTATCCGGTGTGGCTTTATATTCCGAAAATCAGCTTAACGGCAAGATTGTCTTTTAAGGCTGGTTTTTGGTTCGGACCATAGCCATAGAAGACACCAAAACCCCACATCTGCCTCGCAATTTTAATTCTGCTCAGGGTCAGGCCACTTTCAAAATATCCTCTTTCCAGCGACCGGATAAATACGTTCACAGGCGCGGTCATGACATGCCTGCCCGGATGCCGCAATGTGCCGAAAATCAGCCTGTTTTCAAGAGCGAAAACAGGAGCTTGTTTGGCAGTTCTGAATAATAAAGATTCAAAACTATGGCGCCAGTGCAGGGTTATAAAACGGTCATTCACAAAGTCGTTCGCATCAATGGTTTGAAAACTATGCTGCGCATATACAACCTTATCTGACCCTATACCACGGGTGAAATAAAGTAAATTCAACGGCAGGTCGTTTCCAATGGCCATCCCTGCATTCAGCTGCAGATTACTCGATCCGGCATTGCGTATCACAAAGGTTTTTTCAATGCGCAGTTCCATCCGGTGAAAGTCATAATCGCCCGACAGGATTTTCAGCCCCCTGCTGTAATTGACTGATACAACCGGATAGCTGGTGCCAAGGCTGTGCTGCTGATTACTCAGCTTTACATAACGTTCCCGAAAAGCATACCGTAACTGAAAGCGAAGTTCTGTGTATTGAAAACGGTTCGCAGGCAGAGCCGCCAGCTGGTCTGGCGGGAGCATATCTGCTACTGTCTCATCAGGCAGGTACCGGTAACGGTACCAGGGAGTCTGCTCCTTGTTTACCGTCCTTAATCCGATGGTGCCGCTCAGGTACCGCTGGTTGAGGAACTGCAGTCTGAACTCATTTTCCTGTAGATTTCTGTCAAAATACTGTCTGAAAAGTGGCCATAACACCTCAGAATGCTGTGAAAACAGGGCCGCATCGGCGTTGAAAAAACGATATCCCCCCGATTCCTCGAGATCATTTCTGTGAGCAACAGAAATCCGCCAGTTTTTACGGGTATCCAGATAAAAATCGGCATTACCACCATATTTACCCTGCCGGTCCTGAAAACCCCAGGCAAGGTAACCACCTACCGAAAACCACCGGGATACCTTGTCGTTGGTTGCCAGACTTAAACCCAATCGCAAACCTTCGTATCGGTTGGCAGCCAGCATTTCTTTTAACCGCAGGTCGACCGGACCAAGGGCCAGTCGCCCGGTTGCCAGTGCCATGGCATATTTGAGTCGCTGCTCCAGCTGATGTTCGCTGCTCAGACTATCCAGATACCGGTAGGTTTCCTGGTCCCGGCCTTCGCTGCCCTCTATTCTGTAGGTTTGCCAGAACGCCGGAGGAGTCTGGTATGCTCCGTTCGCTACTTCTACCCCGTTGGTGCCGATTTCCTTGCGGGAGAGTGCGGGTTCAAGTTCTATATCTCGCAGGTAAGAGCGCCCCAGCGCAACCGGCTGCATGCCGTTAAGGACAATACCGCCCAGGATGATATCGGTATGGAGCTGCTCCGGAAACCACTTATGTCCGTTTACCTGTTTGTACAACTGTCGGATAGAGATTTGCATGCTTTCCAGTGAATCGGCCGGTGAGGCAATTACATTCTGAAGCGCATAACCATTGGTATTTATATACAGCAAACCTTTCATCCCCTTGAAATTTTTGCCGGTTTTTGGCCTGAAAGAAATGACAAAAACAGTATCAGGAGCCTGGTAGGAGGTATCTTCTATTTGAAAGAAATACCGGCTGGTACTGCCGGGCGAAAGCGGGTTGAGGTACCGCGTCTGCAAAATTTCAATGTAATCTTTGTAAAAGCTGAAGGACTGCATCTGGGAGGATAACAGCAGAAATTCAGGTGATTTAAGACCAGAGGTGCGCAAGGCAAGAACCCGTTCCTGGCTTAAATCAGGAGCCCTGAAACTGCGCTGACTGACCGATTCGGTGAGGAACAGATCCCGCTTCCGGAAATAATCACTCGTCCGGATGCGACTCGAATCTACCACCACGGAATCAACACCCGCAGCCGTTTTTATGCGCCGGTAAGGGATGGTATCAAGCAGTACGTCGTTGGTATCCACGGTTACAACAAATTTATTATAGGCCGTATAGCGGAAACTGCTCAGCTTTTCCGGGTCATTGTGGTCGCGCCGGTCAACTGCTGCACGTATAATACGATGGGCGGGGTTTTCGCCGGCAATTACAGCGACTTCCTGTAGGGTAAGGCTTTTCCGTGCCATCCCTACCCGGAGAGGGTCTGCACCGGGGTTTAAAATGGTCTTTATCTCGTAGCCGACATAGGAGAACAGGATTTTTTCAAAGGGTTGATTTGATTTCAGCTCAAAACGGCCATCTATATCGGAAGTTGTGCCATGGCGACTGTCGTTCCATACGATGTTTACAAAAGGCAGCGCCTGCCCGCTTTGTGCATCTGTTACGATTCCCTTAACAGCGTACTGAGCCACTGAAGGCAGGGCAAGGAGCAGGCAGAAACAAAGCAGCTGGAGTCGATGTGTCATAAAATGGCAACCGCCTAAATCAGGCCAGAATCGTGAAAATAGGGGATATCCGTACAAATAGTCACGGTGTGTTGTGTTTAAGCTGTAAATTCTGAAAAGAAGCGCAGTATTTGCTTTAATTTCGGTCTATGTCCGTTTTTTCACCTGACGACCTGGAGGCGGTTCAGCAGGCTGTCGATCAGCATTTGCAGTATTTTATACGGTCCTGGTTTGGTTCCGGCAAAACAGCCGTTCCGGATACGGTTACAGGGCTTGCAGAAGCGCTTTTGGATAAGCTGCACATGGAGGCGGATGAGGAGCAGCGGGAGTTGCTTTTTGCCCTTGCCGGTTATCTGACCGACGGGGAGCCGGGAACCGCATTTGTCTTGAAGGGATCTGCCGGAACCGGCAAAACAAGTCTGATGCAGGGACTGGTTGACCAGCTTACGAACACCGGAATACCCTGCTACCTGCTGGCACCCACAGGCAGGGCTGCTAAAGTGCTGGCCAACAGAACCGGCAAAGAGGCGAGTACCATCCATAAGCAGATTTATATGCTGGAGGAGCGCTTTGATGCGGGTGGGCATGTGAGTGGATTTACCTTTATGCTACGGGAATTTGAAACAGAGGAACCTGCTGTTTTTATTGTGGATGAGGCATCTATGCTGGGATCCATGCCTAATAAAGAAGGACTGATGCGTACCAATGGCCTGCTGGACGACCTGCTCCGTTACGTATTCGGTAACAGCGGCTGGAACCGTATCATTTTTGTGGGCGATCCTTTTCAGTTGCCCCCGGTACAGGAACTGAGATCCGCAGCGCTGACACCGGCAGATCTGAAAACGAGGGGTATTGAAAGTCTGGAATTTACCCTCCGGAAAGTGAAGCGACAGCAAAGCTATTCAGGTATACTGCAGATGGCCACCGAATTACGGGACCAACTGGAGCAACGACGTCGGTTTGATCCCGCTACTTTTGAGTTGCCGGAGGATATCGGGCAGTTCCATTCGGTGGATGCCGCCCTGGAGCTATACCTGGAGCTGTATAAGCAAAACCCCGATCAGGTAGCGATGGTTACTTATTCTAACTTCTGGGCGCAGCGGATCAATAAAAAATTCAGACGATTGCTGCATGCAGCAGAGCAGAAAATGCCTGTTCCGGGCGAATCCATGCTGGTGATACGGAATCATTATCTCAACAAAACAGACTTCATTGCCAATGGCGAAGAAATAGACCTGATAAACCATGGAGGGCAACTGGAAGAGTATGCCGGTTTACAATGGCTGAAAGCCGAGTATGCTTTTGTGGACTTGAAGGGACGCCGGCACATCCGGCAAGGCAGGGTGTTGTACAATTTGCTCGACAGCAAAGAAGCAGGCCTTTCGCAGCCGGCATATCAGCTACTGCTGATCGCCCGTAAAAACGCGGAGACTTACGGGCCGTACGATCCCTATCTGAATGCGTTGCAGCTAAAATATCCTTATGCCATTACAACCCACAAAGCCCAGGGCGGGGAATGGCCGCATGTTTTTGTGTTGATGGAAAAGGCCTACGGCAGCGATGAATTATACCAACGCTGGCTGTATACCGCCATTACAAGAGCCAGACAGCATTTATACCTGGTAGCACCGGTTTAAAAATCCATATAAACAGTAACCAGCTGTATGTTCTCAGGCGGGCCACCTAGCAGGCTGGTTTTTATAATCTACACAGGCATAGTTTTTTTCTCGCCTCTCGCCTCTCGATGTCTAAACAAAAAAGGCCATCCCCTGAGGAATGGCCTGATTTAAGAGATTCGTCTGTTAAAACTTCAGACCAATACGCAGCCCTGCGGTATTGTACATACCCAGACCGCTGCTGGAACCACCTGGCGCTACTGTTTTGCCGGTTACACCACCAACGCTGAGTTCTGTGGTAACATCGGGTCCTGAATTCGACATGAAGCCATATCCGAACTCACCGCCTATGTACAGTTTCTCTACAAGGTAGTAGTCGGCACCCACCAGCACATTAAAGCCAATGGTTGTACCGGGAGCATAAGTCAGGAAGCCACCAGACCAGGCTCCGTCGATACTGCCTCTGTCGTTGAGGGTATAAGAAGTACCGTTGTTTGAGTTGGTCCAGGTTTCTGAGGCAGAGCCACTTCCGAACATAAACTCAGCTCCCAGATAAGGGCTCAGTTTATCTGTACCGGAAAGGTGTTTTTCAATGCCGAGACGAATGTCAAACATGCTGTTTGAGCGCTCTCTTGAACCGGTGCCACCGGTGCCATCAGGGTTTTCTGTAAAATTACTGGTGTTGTTGTTGGAATAGAAGCCCAATTGTAAGCGGGCAGCCAGATCGTCTGTAATGAAGTAACGACCCCGGATGATAGGGGCAACTACTTGTGTCGGGCCCCAGAGAGAAAGCTGGCCCTCCACGGTGATAGCACCGCTGGTAGCCTTTTGCGCTGAAACTGCTCCACTGAACAACAATGCCAGTGAGGCGAATGCAATGATTTTTTTCATAATGGGTGGTTTTAAGGTATATCAAATATACTTTAACGGTTTTTGGGTACAATCGACAATTTCCAAAAGTTATGCACGACTTTAAACAGGAAAAAAGGCGCCCAGAGGCGCCTTTTGTTCATATTCCAATAAATTAGACACTCTTCTCAGCTGCCACAGGCTTCGCAGGCATCCGGATTATCGAGTGAACAGGCCATTTGTGCCAGTGCCTCCTCTTTGCTAAGGTCGACACCATCTGCTTCAATGGCTGTTTTAGGTTCTAATGCCACTTCCGCCTGTTTGGCAATGGTAAATTTCACCGCATTGGCAGCAGCACGTGTACGCAGGTAATACATGCCTGTCTTCAAGCCACTCTTCCAGGCGTGGAAGTGCATCGAAGTCAGCTTGGCAAAATTCACTTCGCTCATGAACACATTCATGCTCTGACTCTGACAGATGAATGCGCCCCGGTCGGCCGCCATGTCGATGATGGTTTTTTGTTTGATCTCCCAGGCAGTTTTGTAGATTTCCTTGAGCTCGTCCGGAATCTCCGCAATACCTTGTACCGAGCCGTTGGCGGATATGATTTTGTCTTTCAGTTCCAGACTCCAGATACCCATCTCAATCAGATCGCGGAGCAGGTGTTTGTTTACCACTACAAATTCACCACTCAGTACCCGGCGGCTGTAAATGTTGGAGGTATACGGCTCAAAACACTCGTTGTTACCTAAAATCTGGCTGGTAGAAGCCGTTGGCATCGGGGCCAGCAACAAAGAGTTGCGGATACCGTGTTTCACCACTTCTTTTTTGAGGCTTGCCCAGTCCCAACGGTCGGTTGGCGTTACGTTCCACATATCAAACTGGAAGATTCCTTTTGAAGTGGGTGAACCCGGGAAGGTCTCATAAGCTCCGTCTTTGATCGCCAGGTCTTTCGAGGCCGTCATGGCCGCGAAATAGATGGTTTCGAAGATGTCCCGGTTCAAAGCCTTGGCTTCAGGTGAATCAAAGGCATAACGCATCAGGATAAATGCATCGGCCAGTCCCTGTACCCCGATACCAATCGGACGGTGACGCATATTCGAACGTCTTGCCTCCTCAATGGGGTAATAATTTACGTCAATTACCTTGTTGAGGTTGAGGGTAACGGTATACGCGATTTCATACAAACGCTCGTGGTCAAAGGTTTTGTCGGCCTTTACAAAGCGGGGCAATGCCAGCGACGCGAGGTTACAGACAGCTACTTCATCTTTCGAGGTATACTCTACTATCTCTGTGCAAAGGTTGCTCGAGCGGATGGTGCCGAGGTTCTGCTGGTTGCTTTTGCCATTGCAGGCATCTTTGTACAACAGATAAGGGGTACCCGTTTCGATTTGCGATTCAAGTATGGCAAACCACAGATCCTGCGCTTTTACGGTGCGACGGGCCCTGTCTTCCTGCTCGTAACGGTGATAGAGTTTTTCAAACTCTTCACCCCAGCAATCGTACAAACCAGGGGCTTCGTTCGGACAGAACAAACTCCAGTCACCGTTGGCCTCCACCCGTTTCATGAATAAATCAGGAATCCACATAGCGTAGAACAGGTCACGGGCACGCATTTCTTCCTTACCATGGTTCTTTTTCAAATCCAGGAAGTCGAAAACATCGGCATGCCAGGGCTCCAGATAGATGGCAAACGAACCTTTGCGTTTACCACCACCCTGATCTACATAACGCGCGGTATCGTTGAACACCCGAAGCATCGGCACAATACCGTTGGAGGTGCCATTGGTGCCCTTGATGTAACTGCCGGTGGCCCTTACGTTGTGGATGCTGAGGCCGATACCACCAGCCGACTGGCTGATTTTGGCGCATTGTTTCAGGGTGTTGTAGATGCCATCAATGCTGTCGTCTTGTGCCGATAACAGGAAACAACTCGACAGTTGTGGTTTGGGAGTGCCCGCATTGAACAGGGTAGGGGTAGCGTGGGTAAACCAACGCTCACTCATCAGCTCATAACTTTTTATAGCGGCTTCAATGTCATCCCGGTGAATACCAACGGCTACACGCATAAGCATGTGCTGCGGGCGTTCCACGATTTTGCCATCAATTTTCAGCAGATACGACCGGTCGAGGGTTTTGAAACCGAAATAATCGTAATCGTAATCCCTGCTGTAGATGATGGCTGAGTCCAGTTCGTCGGCATGTCTGTCTATGATTTCCATCACATCGTCAGCAATCAGCGAAGCCGGTGAATTGGTTTTTTTGTCGATATACTGATGCAGATCGCGCATGGTTTCCGAAAACGATTTTTTCGTTTCCTTGTGGAGGTTGGATACCGCGATGCGGGCCGCGAGTATGGCATAATCAGGGTGTAAAGCCGTCATCGATGCGGCTACTTCCGCCGCCAGATCGTCAAGCTGGGTGGTGGTTACACCGTCGAAAAGACCATTGATAACTTTTTTGGCTACTTCAATGGGCTCTACATATTCGGGATTTAAACCGTAGCACATCTTTTCGATGCGCGAGGTGATTTTGTCAAACTTTACCGGTTCCCTCCGGCCATCTCTTTTGATTACTTGCATGGTTGGGCTGGTTTAGGATTGTCAGATTAAAAATCTTCGTCGATGCTGAACGATTGCTTCTCACGGTTGGTGCCAACACCAGCCTTTTTGTATTCAGCTACACGCTTCTCAAAGAAGTTTGTCTTGCCTTCCATTGAAATCAGCTCCATGAAGTCGAATGGATTGGTGGCATGGTAGTGTTTCGGCAAACCAAGTGTGGTCAGCAGGTGGTCGGCCACAAACTCTATATACTGACACATGAGGTCGGCATTCATACCTATCAGCCTGACAGGAATGGCATCACTCACGAATTCTTTTTCAATTTCGACAGCATCCGTGATGATTTCAACCACACGGGCCGGATCCATTTTATGCTGCAGGTGACGGGTGTACAGCAGACAGGCAAAGTCGCGGTGTAAACCTTCATCCCGACTGATGAGCTCGTTGGAGAAAGTCAGACCGGGCATCAACCCCCGTTTTTTCAACCAGAAAATAGAGCAGAAACTACCCGAGAAGAAGATGCCCTCTACGGCTGCAAAGGCAATCAGTCGCTCCATGAATGAGCCATTGCTGATCCAACGCAAAGCCCAGTCGGCTTTTTTGGCTACGCAGGGCAGGTTCTCCACCGCATGGAAGAGATAATCTTTCTCGACCGGATCTTTGATGTATGTATCAATGAGCAATGAATAGGTTTCAGAGTGGATATTTTCCATCATTACCTGAAAACCATAAAAACAGCGGGCCTCCGGATATTGTACCTCATTGAGGAAGTTTATGGCGAGATTTTCATTCACAATACCATCCGAAGCAGCAAAAAATGCGAGCACATGTTTGATAAAATGCTTCTCGTCGGCATTTAACCGGTTTTCCCAGTCTGTCTGATCCTGAGAAAGATCAATTTCCTCTGCCGTCCAGAAACTGGCTTCTGATTTTTTGTAATATTCCCAAATGTCGGGATGTTTGATGGGGAACAGGACGAAGCGGTCTTTGTTCTCTTGTAAAATGTGCTCAACCATAATTATTAGCTCTGTTTCAGTCAGTTAAAGGAAGCTGTACGATACAGAACCAACCCGAAAAACTTTCCTTCTACCGGCTGGTCTTCCGATAGCAAGTGAAATACGAAGTGGAATGGGCTGTAGCGTGTTCAGCGACTTTACAAATTTTGAAAACAAACGACCGCCGTTGTCCACAACCATTTTGGACTTTTGCACAACAGCCTTTAAATTATTTAAGTAATTGAAATACAGATTGTTGCAAAAAGTTTATTGACCTACTTTAAGGGAAGGTTAAGAAAGCAGGTGTCAACTAGCCTGAAAATCAGCTAAAAATGGGTGAGATATAAGAAAATGTCACTGAAAGCTGTTTAGTTTAGTATACAGTTGTAATTTTAAGACCCATGATATTTAAGACCATGTATAAAAAGCTGCTCCTGATTCTAATGATATCCCTGTCTGTGTTCAGCACGACAAGCGAGGCTCTTATGCCGCCTAAGTTTTCCAAAGATCTGATTAAAATAACGGACTGGTTTCAGGGTAAATACCAAAACCAGAGTCAGGTTCGCCGGGATACAACCGCACAGGCAGCTTTCGCCTATGTGGTGCCCATCTGGGAAAATCTGGTAACAGACGCTATCTGGATGTACGAAGAAATTACGGATGATAAACAAGTCATCATCAGTCAGCGCATTTACCGCTTTGCGGATGTAAATGCCTTTCAATGGGAGGCTGTTATTTATGAACTCACAGACATGGAGCGTTATGCCGGAGAATGGCAGAAACCGGAACCTTTCGAAGGGTTTGATCCAGAAGCTGATCTGAACGGACTGGCAGAATGCACGATTATCTTCAATAAAAAGGGAGATAACAAATATGCCGGGGCCACCATCAGAAAAGAGTGTAAATACGGCAAGAAGAATGCCTTTTATGTTACTTCTTCCATTGAGATTTACGAAGAGAAAGTCATCCGGGCAGATCGGGGTTTTGAACACGACCATACCCAACTATGGGGTCCGGCAGCAGAACAAAAAGGCTTTGAATTCAAAAAAATAGACCAGAAGCTGGTTGACGCCAAAGCCAAAGCTGCAGCGGATAAAGAAGCTGAAAAGGCCAAAGCCAGACAAAAAGCCTTGCAGAAAAAGGAAGCTGCGAAAGCCAAGGCCGAAGCAAAAAAAGCGGCTAAATCAAATAAGTAATCCTGTCCAGCCGATGCCGGGACACGGGTTTTATGCATGTCCGGCCCGAGCGGGATTTTTTATGATTTTCAGGCGCAGTGAAGTTGCTTTGAGCGGGGATAATTACTTTAGAACCGCCAGTGCAGCGGCATAATCCGGCTCCTGTTTAATTTCAGGGACCTGCTCGGCATAAATTACACTGCCTTGCTCGTCTACTACCACAACAGCTCTGCTCAGCAAACCTGCCAGATTGCCATCTTCCATCTCAACGCCATAGTTTTTACCAAAAGCATGGTTTTTGTACTCGGCCAGGCAAACGGCATTTTCAATGCCCTCAGCAGCACAGAAACGTTTGTGTGCAAAAGGTAAATCCCGGCTGATATTCAGTACTCTTGTATTCTCCAGAGACGCGGCTTCGGCATTGAACTTACGAACAGAACTGGCGCAAACATTCGTATCAATGCTCGGAAAGATATTGAGTACCAACCGCTGACCTTGCAGGTCAGAAAGATTTACATCTTTCAGATCAGAACCAGTGAGCGTAAATTCCGGTGCCTTTTGACCTTTTTGCGGTAACTGTCCGGAAGTATGGACGGGAGTACCTCCCAGGGTGATTTGTGCCATGAAGTAGGATTAAAAAAGTAAGAACACCCCTGTAGGCTGAAAAGTTGCAGCGGAAGGTTGCTTATCTGCCAAAACGATTCCATGCCAGCTCGCTCAGCGCCTCCCGGTGGTCGGGATGGGCGATGTTGATGAGGGCATGGGCACGCTGTTTCAGGTTTTTGCCATATAAATCCACGACTCCAAACTCAGTCACCACAAAATGAACGTGGGCTCGGGTAGTGACCACACCGGCACCTTCTTTCAGGGCAGGTACAATTTTGCTGATACCTCTGGCTGTCTGAGAAGGCAGGGCGATGATAGGCCGGCCGCCTTCCGAGAGCGATGCACCCCGGATAAAGTCCATCTGACCACCCACCCCGGAATACATTTTGTAACCGATGGAGTCGGCGCAAACCTGACCGGTGAGGTCGATTTCGATTGCTGAATTGATGGCAGTTACCCTTGGATTGCGCCGGATGACAGCCGTATCGTTTACATATTGTACATCCAGCATGGCAACCTGTGGATTGTCGTGGATGAAGTCATATAGTTTTTGGGTGCCCATGGCAAAGGTAGAGACGATTTTACCGGGGTGTACCCGTTTGAGAGACCCGTCGATCACGCCTTTTTCAATGAGCGGGAGTACGCCGTCGGAGAACATTTCAGTATGGATACCCAGGTGTTTGTGGTTGCCCAGGAATTTGAGCGCGGCGTTTGGAATACCCCCGATGCCCATCTGAAGGGTGGCTCCATCTTCTACCAGGCTGGCAACATGCTGGCCAATCAGGGTTTCGATGTCATCAGGTTCTCCCAGATCGTGCTCGGGGAGGTATTCGTCTACTTCAATATAGGCGTCAAAGCGACTCAGCGGTACCAGCCCGTCGCCATGTGAGCGGGGCATTTTTTTGTTAACCTGCGCGATTACGATGCGTGCCTTCTCCAGGGCAGCATGAGATGCATCTACGGAGGTGCCAAGAGAGCAGAAACCGTGGGCGTCCGGCGGTGAAACATGGATGAGCGCCACGTCTACCGGCAGAATTTCACGCCGGAACAACAAAGGGATCTCGCTTAGAAAGATTGGTATATACTGAGAATGACCAGACTGTACAGATGGCCGGATGTTACCGCCGATAAAAAAAGCGCTTACCTGAAAGCTGTCGGCAAATTCCGGACGGGTATAATCAGCTTTGCCTTCGGTGTGCATGTGGTATAATTCTACATCCCGCAGTTCGGCGTGCCGGGCGGTGAGTGCTTCAACCAGTCGCAGGGGCGTGGCGGCAGCTCCCTGAATGTAAACGTGATCACCAGAGCGAATGAGGGCAACGGCTTGTTCGGGGGTTACGGCTTTTTTAAACATGGGTAATGGTTTGATGAGTCAAAATTAGATAAATTTATCCAAAATAGAAAAGGACAATCTTATCTTTTTCATGAAATAAATAAGACGCAGTGATTCAGATGTTTAAAGGAATTTCAGAAGCGTTCACGGATAAAAAATGGCAACATTTCCCGCCAGGTAGGCCAATCATGGGTCCATTCCTGTCCCCATATACTCAGTTCGTGTGGAATATTTTTGCTGTTGAGCACACCTCCGAAATCGCGGGAAGCCCCCGGATCTTCATAGGCCCCGCTTCCGGTGGATACGATGATCCGGCCAGCCCGGATGGTTTCCAGCAGGTGGTGGTCTTCCAGATTCGGGATGTAATGAGAAGGGCTGTTGAAGTATACTTTGTCGTTGTAGAATCCTTTGGTGTATTCCATCAGGTTATAAACACCGCTCATGGCTATCACCCCATTAATCAGATCAGGCCGGCGTAAAAAAAGGTTCATGCTGTGCAATGCCCCGAATGAAGCACCGGCAACCACGATGGGTGTTTCGGCCGAGGTTGCCTTTTTTATGTAGGGAATCACTTCCTGAAAGATATAATTGTTCCACTGATCGTGTCGTTCGGCTTTGTTTCCGGGATGCATCTGGTTGTTGAGCCAGCTTTCATTGTTGATGCTGTCGACCGAAAAGACCCTTATTTTGCCTCCGTTGAGGTGCTCCTGCAGACTGTCGAGGAGTTGAAAACGTTCGTATTCAAGATAATCTGCTGCTGCAGTCGGGACGAGCAGAAGAGCAAATCCATAATGGCCATAAGAGGCAATGGGCATATCCTTGTTCAGGGAGGGGCTATGCCAGTGGTCGAGGTGGCGTTGCATGGTATTGGGTTTGGCGGGAGAAGTTAATCATTGCGCCGGATATTTGTGCTATCGGGGGGTGGAGTGGAGAGTGGAGAGTGGAGAGTGGAGAGTGGAGAGTGGAGAGTGGAGAGTGTGGAGTGGAGAGTGGATTGACTGTGTCTGGCGGGAGAGTGGGGGTGAGCGGAAAATCTGTTGACCGGTAACAGCCGGACGCTTGGTGCCGTCGGCTGCACCTGCAGGCGTCGGTGGATAACGCAGCATGCCGGGACTAGCTGTGATGGTCTGATAAGGCTGCTATTGTATGCGGGTCATCGTTCGTACAAATCTATCAGCTCTTCTACCGGACGATGCTGAACCAGCCGATGTGCCTTTTCAAACTTTACTTTAATGTAAAATACATGGTTGCCCGCTTTAAGAAGTGTAACAACCCCATGATCTGCCGGTATGTGGATGTAACGGGAAACACCTGCTTCCAAATCTGCAACACACAAGTAAAGTTTTTTTCTGGTTTTAAGGAGTCTGTAAATCTTTTGTCCCTCCGGATAGGCTTCGAAGTAAAACGGCTGCCCTTTAAAATAGACCTTCCTTTTGGAAATGGATGTTTCTCCGAATGGAAAGGGACGTTGTCCAAACCCGGTCAGGGGTTTAAAGCGGGTAATCAGCCGGGCGGCTGTATCCTGACTTTGCCAGCTTTGGATATGGGGGTAAGACTTGTAGGAGATGAGGAGGCTGCTGTCGTTCATACTTACATAAAAAGAAGAGCCCGGGAAAACATTGGCGGGTATTTCCTTTTCGGGTTGCCTGCTAACGGGTAAAAAGGTCAGTTTCAGACTGTCTTCCATCAGAGGTAAGCGGAAGGCTGCCAATCCGGGTTTTTGAAGGAAACTGGCATGGATCAGTTGGTCGGAGATGACAGGTTCATCGGCATATGTCAGCTGGAATATTATTTGGCCATTAAACTGTACAATGGACTGGCTGTGAGATACGATACTTGCTATTTTTTTATTACTGAAAGGGTGAAACCTGCGGCTTCCAAAATCAAAAACACCTTGTTGATGGAGGTAATACAAACGTTTATCTACCTCAAAAAATCTTTCGGGCATTTGTTGGCCCAGTTCTCTGACCTTCGGGAGTATACGATAGGTTGAATAGTCTTTGAAGTGGTAAAACAAGGTGTCTTTCAGGGTCCTTTTGTAATGAGCCTGCGGCAGGGTATGGAAGGCTACATGCCCTTCGTAGGGTAATTTAAAAGAAGGGGCGGTTTCGCCCGGCCCGGAAGTACAGGCTGTTAAAAATGCCAGGACTATGGAAACAAAGCTCAATGGAGCTCCAAGTGTATATTTTGTTGTCATTTTTCGTGAATGGTACTCCTTGTATGTGCCCGGCAGATACGTGTTAACCCCCTGTTGAATACGTTATATTTTGGATGAAAGCTCCCGCCAGCCATCAGAAAGCTTACGCCACAAGCGATTTCACCTTTAAAACCAAACGCTTCATGAAGATGCTATTTTAGTCAATAGGCACCAGAAATCAAATTAATCTGTGTTAGGATGTTGGGAAAAAGGAGAGAAATACTAACCAGGAATAATTATTAATTGAATTATAATAATGATTTAAAATCAAAAAAAAAGCTTGTCTCCTGAGAATAGCATATTGATGTTTCCGCTTGTTTCTAATTAGGTACTGTTTGCCTATAATTGTGCTTTTAAATTGGGTCAGGCATGACTGGAATGCTGATCCCTGTCTGGATATGAACCTATGAATGGAGTAAGGTTGTTTTTATACGACAAAACAGGAGCACTTATGGTCTTTCTGCTGGGGCAGAAAAGGGCTAAATACCTCTTTGAATACTTGTATTGGCTCATGAAATGTCTCAAAGAAGGAGGTAGCCTTACCAACAGGCACTATCAATGGGTTTTTACGGAGGGCTTTGGTCTCGAAACAACCTACTATGAAGGCAAAAAAATACTGGATGTAGGTTGTGGTCCCCGCGGAAGCCTGGAGTGGGCGCCATCCTCAGCGGATTGTTTTGGTTTAGACCCGCTGGCTAATCAGTATCTGAAGTTAAACAAAGGGAAACATCGCATGAAATATGTGCCTGCAGCGGCAGAGTTGATGCCCTTTGAAAGCAATTCTTTCGATTTGGTGAGTTCATTTAATTCGCTGGACCATGTGGATGATTTTGACGCGGCTATCTCTGAGATTTGCCGTGTTTTAAAGCCTGGAGGTGATTTTTTGCTTATATCAGACATACACAGCAGGCCTGCTCTCTGTGAACCTACGGTAGTAGGGTGGGATTTTTCAGAACGCCTTGCAGGCAATCTTGAAAAGCAATGGCACCAACAATTCAGGCGGGGAACGAAGATTTATGAGAGTATCCGGTTAGCGGAGCCTTATGATGGCGGTGCGTATGGCCTGCTGATAGGACACTTTGTAAAAAAGTAATTTTATCCTGTTTGCGATATTTTTGACATTTTGAATTAAACAGCCGAAGTGTTATCTTTGCAAAAGCTTATCCAGAAGGACGGAGGGAACGGCCCTACGAAGTCCTGGCAACCGCAGCGTGAGACACTTGCCTCACGGTGGTCTGGTGCCAATTCCGCTGCCACTAACAAATAACTGAGGCAGGAGATGAGCAAGCAGGAAACAGCTGAAAAGGGCTGTGTGCTACTTGCAAGTCTGTACCCGAACCTTCGGGGATGAGCTAAACGAAACGTTTGGCTTTTTTTATGCAATACGATATACAACAAGAACTCAAAAAACGCATCCTGGTCCTGGACGGCGCCATGGGTACGCAAATTCAGAATTATAAACTCTCAGAGGCTGATTACCGGGGTGAGCGTTTCAAAGACTGGGCCTCTGATCTCAAAGGCAATAACGAACTCCTTTCTCTTACCCAGCCACAAATCATAGAAAATATCCACCGGGCCTATTTTGAGGCCGGCGCAGACATTGCAGAAACCAATACCTTCAATGCGCAGCGCGTTTCCATGGGAGATTACCACATGGAGGCCCTGAGTTATGAGTTGAACCTGGAATCAGCCCGCATAGCCAAAAAAGTAGCAGCAGATTTCACGGCTTTGCATCCGGACAAACCCCGTTTTGTGGCAGGTGCCATCGGTCCCACCAATAAAACAGCCAGCATCAGCCCTGATGTAAATAATCCGGGCTTCCGGAGTATCAGCTTTGATGAACTGGTCGAAGCCTATTACGAACAGGTGCAGGGATTGGTAGACGGAGGGGTGGATTTGCTGCTGGTTGAAACAATTTTTGATACCCTCAATGCCAAGGCGGCGTTGTATGCCATTGATAGATATTTCCGCGACCGGTCGCAGCAACCCCTGCCCATTATGGTCAGCGGTACCATTACCGACAACAGTGGCCGTACCCTCTCAGGACAGACGGTAGAGGCATTTCTGTACTCCATGTCGCACCTGCCGTTGCTCAGCATTGGTTTAAACTGCGCGTTGGGAGCCAAACAGATGCGCCCGCACCTGCAATCATTGTCGAAAGCCAGTAAATACCGTATCTCTGCCCACCCGAATGCCGGCTTACCGAACGCCTTCGGAGAATACGACGAATCGCCTGCCATGATGCGTGCGCAGATCAAGGATTTTCTGGACAACAGCTTTGTCAATATCATAGGCGGTTGTTGTGGCACCTCACCCGATCACATCCGCGAGATAGCCGCCGAAGCAGCATTGCATGTACCGCGCACCTTGCCGGAACTGGAGTCTGTACTTCATCTGAGTGGCCTGGAGCCGGTGAGCATCACCAAAGCCACCAATTTTGTGAATGTAGGCGAGCGGACCAACGTTACCGGCTCCCGCATGTTCGCCAGACTTATCAAGGAAGAAAAATTCGATGCCGCGGTGGAAGTCGCCCGGCAGCAGGTTGAAAGCGGTGCTCAGGTCATTGACGTGAATTTTGACGAAGGTATGCTCGACTCAGAAGCAGCCATGACCCGCTTTCTCAATCTGATTGCCGCCGAACCCGACATTGCCCGTGTTCCGGTGATGATCGACTCTTCCAAATGGAGTGTCATCGAAGCAGGTCTGAAATGCGTGCAGGGAAAGGCTATTGTCAACTCTATCTCCATGAAAGAGGGGGAGGAGCGTTTCCGCTACTATGCTCACCAGGTACTCGCCTATGGTGCAGCTGTCATTGTCATGGCATTTGATGAACAGGGCCAGGCCGATAGCTACGAGCGTCGCATCGAAATCTGTCAGCGGGCCTATGATATTCTTACCAAAGAAGTTGGTTTCCCTGCCGAGGATATCATTTTTGACCCGAATATCCTTACAGTCGCCACGGGTATAGAAGAACATAATAACTATGCCATCGACTTCATCAAGGCCACTAAATGGATCAAAGAGAACCTGCCGGGCGTGAAAGTCAGTGGCGGGGTGAGCAATATCTCCTTCTCTTTCCGGGGCAACGACAAGGTGCGTGAAGCCATGCATGCCGCTTTTCTGTACCATGCCATTCAGGCAGGTATGGACATGGGGATTGTCAATGCCGGTCAGATCGAAGTGTACGAGGAAATCGACAAAGAGCTTCTTTTGCATGTGGAGGATGTACTTTTTAACCGCCGTCCCGATGCTACGGAGCGTTTAATTCAACTTGCTGAACAATACAAAGGTGGTCCCGGCAAGGAAGCGGTGGCTAAAGATGAAAGCTGGCGCCTGGCACCCGTTCAGGAGCGTCTCACCCATGCCCTCGTCAAGGGAATAGATGAATATATTGATGTGGATGTGGAAGAAGCCCGCCACGAATTCGATAAGCCGTTACAGGTAATTGAAGGGCCGCTGATGGCCGGTATGAACGTTGTCGGCGATTTGTTTGGTGCCGGTAAAATGTTCCTGCCTCAGGTCGTGAAGAGCGCCCGCGTCATGAAAAAGGCGGTTGCTTATCTGATGCCCTATCTGGAAGCAGAAAAACTGGCCAATCCGGGTCAGAACCGCCAGGCCAAGGGTAAAATCCTGATGGCTACGGTAAAGGGCGATGTACACGACATAGGTAAGAACATTGTTGGTGTCGTACTACAATGCAATAATTATGATGTGGTTGACCTGGGGGTGATGGTCAGTTGCGATAAAATACTCGAAGCAGCCCTTCATCATGAAGTAGATGTGATAGGCCTGTCAGGTCTGATAACACCTTCACTCGATGAAATGGTGTTTGTGGCTTCTGAAATGGAACGTTTGGGCATTAAAAAGCCACTTCTGATAGGTGGAGCAACCACCTCCCGGGCACATACAGCCGTTAAAATTGCGCCCGTATTCAGTGGCACCGTGGTGCATGTGCTGGATGCGAGTCGTTCAGTACCCGTTGTGAGCAGCTTGCTGAGTCCGGAGCAGCGGGATGGTTTTGCGGCCAATACCAAAACCGATTACGATAAGTTAAGAGAAGGTTATCTCAGCCGCGGTCGCGAAAAGGTATTGCTTTCAATTGAGGAAGCCAGAAACAACTGTTTTCCCATCAACTGGGATCCGGCAGATCTGAGCGTACCGCAACAGCCGGGGGTACACGAATTCAGGCAGTACCCTTTACAGACGATAGCTGATTACATAGATTGGACACCGTTCTTCCAGGCCTGGGAATTGCATGGCAAATACCCCGATATTCTGCACGACCCCCTGGTTGGAGAGACAGCTACCAAGTTGTTTGAGGAGGCCCAGCAGATGCTGAAAACCATCATCCGTGAACAATGGCTTGATGCCCGTGCGGTGTTTGGCCTGTTTGAAGCCAATGCAGCGGGGGATGATATTGTCATCCGGACACCATCCCCGACCCCTACCCTGGGAGGAGCGGCAGAGGAAGTAGCAAAATTCCTCACCCTCCGACAACAATCCCAAAAAACGACAGGCCTCCCCAACCTGGCCCTGTCTGATTTTATTGCCCCGGAAGAAACCGGTTTTCAGGACTATTTCGGTCTGTTTGCCATCGGTATTTTTGGTGCCGAGGAAAGGGCGAAAGCATTCGAAGCCAAGCACGATGACTACAACGCCATCCTGCTGAAGTCGTTGGCCGATCGTTTGGCGGAAGCCTTTGCCGAACACCTCCATGAACGCGTCCGCAGAGAATATTGGGGCTATGAGCCCAGTGAACGCCTCAGTAATGATGACCTGATAGCGGAGAAATACAGAGGTATACGCCCTGCCCCCGGGTATCCGGCTTGTCCCGATCACCTCGACAAGGGAACCCTCTGGAAGGTGCTGAAGGTGGAAGAACGTATTGGCCTTGTGCTTACCGATCATTATGCCATGTGGCCTGCAGCTGCTGTTAGTGGCTACTATCTCGCCCATCCTGATGCCAAATACTTCGGGGTAGGTAAAATAGGCAAGGACCAGGTGGCAGATTATGCGGTAAGGCGTGGTGTTACTTTAAAAGAAGCGGAGAAATGGCTGGCACCTGCACTGAATTATTAAACACGGAGGGCACGGAGGACACGGAGCGGGGGTTTCGGAGCGCATTGTGCCTATGACTTGCAGCGATTGTATTATATAATGTTAATTGATAAAAATAGCTTTAAACCAAATAAATAAAATTCAGAGTTTTGAAAGGAGAAGGCATGAAGTAAACAGAGGCAATGACAACCCTTATACACGGTGATATAACAGATAAAATCTGGAGTGCAGCACTTGAAGTCCACCGGAATCTCGGGCCAGGTTTGCTGGAGTCGGCATACAAAGTCGCTTTGATGAAAGAACTGACAGAGCGTAATCTGGGCTTCAGGGTTGAGGTGCCTATCCCTATGTTATACAAAGGTGAAAGACTTGATTGTGGCTACCGGGCAGATTTTCTGGTTGAAGGTAAAATTCTGATAGAACTGAAAGCTGCAGAACACATACACAATCTGTTCAAGGCGCAATTGATGACTTATCTGAAACTATCGCGTCACAAAGTAGGGTTGCTCATCAATTTTAACTGTGAGCTGCTAAAACAAGGTGTCATCAGAATTGTGCTTTAAAAGGCAACTCCGTGTCCTCCGTAACCTCCGCTCCGTGCCCTCCGTAACCTCTGCTCCGTGCCCTCCGTGCCCCCCGTGTTAACCCCAAAAATATGAAAATCACTGACCACATATCCACCGCTAAAGACACCCTCTTCTCTTTCGAGATACTCCCCCCGCTCAAGGGGCAGGATATCAACCAGATTTACGCCGGTATTGAGCCCCTCATGGAGTTCAATCCGCCCTTTATTGATGTGACGTATCACCGGGAAGAGTTTATCATGAAACCCCTCCCGGATGGCACTTTCCGGCGTATCACGACCCGTAAACGTCCGGGTACAGTTGCTATCTGTGCGGCTATCATGAATAAATTTAAGGTTGATGCTGTTCCACACCTGATTTGTGGTGGTTTTAACCGCGAAGAAACGGAAAATGCCCTCATTGACCTCCACTTTCTGGGCATCGACAATGTATTGGTGCTGCGGGGTGATAATCTGAAACACGAAACTGTGTTTGTTCCGGAGCTGGATGGAAATACCAACGCGCTTGAGTTACTGGATCAGGTAAAGCGTATGAATGCCGGTAAATATGAGGATGAAGACCTGGTTAATCCGGTTCATACTGATTTTTGCATCGGTGTGGCAGGTTATCCTGAAAAGCATCAGGATGCGCCCAATATGAAATCGGATATGTTGTGGTTGAAGAAAAAAGTGGATTCAGGGGCTGAGTTCATCACCACCCAGATGTTTTTCGATAACAAGGCATATTTTGATTTTGTAGATAAATGCCGAAAAGCTGGTATGGAGGTACCTATTATTCCGGGCATCAAACCCATTGCCACTAAAAAACAGCTGACTGTATTACCGAAGGTGTTTCACATCGATATACCCGAAGCGCTTTCTGATGCTGTTGAGAAAGCCAAAGATGATAAACAGGTGAAGGAAATAGGGATAGAATGGGCCATAGCACAGTGCAAAGAGCTCAAAGCCAAGGGGGCACCCGTTCTCCATTTCTATACCATGGGTAAAAGTGAAGCCACCAGGCAGATAGCTTCTGCTGTATTTTAGGAGGTAATTCAGCCGGTTTTTCGGCCTCAACCCATATCTTGAGGTATGCGGAATTCTACCAGGGGCTTCAGAGACTTATTGTCTACGCTATGGAATGCCGTGGCGGGATGGTTGTTTTTTACCTTGCTACTCATCCTGGTCATCGGGGGTATTGGTATTAACCGGTTTATCACCCTCCAGCGTGCGATTGTCTCCCTCGAAGTAGAAAGCAGTGAACTACAGATTTTACGGGCGCTGCGGGAGGATATACTTGCTTTGGAAACCGCCTCCCGGTTCAGTGGTCAGGAAAAGAATAAACCGTTTTCTGCACAACTTAAGGAGAGTGAAAAAAGACTGACTACACACCTGGAGTCTTTAAAAATGCAGGTTTCGGATACGGCTGCCCTCATGCTTATCGATAGCATGGGTTATCTGATAGCGGCAAGGACCAAACAGTTGAGCACCCTGCTACGGCTCAAAGAGGCGCAGGCCGATGCTACCATGCCGGAATCCCTGCTCAATGAAGTGGAAGATGTGCTCGCCGGCAGGTATGATTCCACCATTCTCATCCGGCTTGACCGGTACATACAACGCCGACAGGTGCCCGTAGCCACAGACGATGTTTTACCCGATGAGCAGGGGAAACGGAATTTGCTGCAACAGTTCAAAGACTTCTTTGGTGGTAAAAAAAGAAATACAACAACGGCCGGAAGCCAGGAAGAGGTAATCCTGACAGACAGTGTGTTACAAATAGAACCCCTGCAGGCCGACCGGCGTGCCGAAGTAAGGGCACTGCTGGAGGAAGCCCGACGCTATAACAGCCAATTATTATCAGGCGTGCAGAAAAGGGAGATATCACTGCGGGAGAGCGGTCAGTTGCTTCAGATGCAACTCAACCGATTGACGGAAGTGCTGGAACGCCAGTTTTTGAATGAGCAGCAAAAAAGAGCCACACAAGCCCTCAAACTTGCCCGTAGTGCGGCCAATATGCTCGCGCTGATCAGTGCCTGCGGACTGGCTTTAGGCTTGATTTTGATGCTTTATCTCCGCAAATTATTAAGGTTATCGGCCGAACAGCAGAAAATGCTGGATGCTGAACAGAAAAAAGTGGCTGATCTGGTAAAAGCCCGTCAGGAGTTATTGTCAAGGATTTCCCATGAGTTGAGAACACCACTGCAGGCGATTGCCGGGTTTTCAGAACAGTTGGCTGCTGCGCCTGCCGGTAAGCAAAAAAGATGGCTGGCTTTCATCAAACAGTCGTCCCGTCAACTCAGCTTTTTAATCGGACAATTGTTGCAGTTTAACCAGCTCTCGCTTGGAAAAGCGCAGCTGCTGCCGGAGGTGTTTTCACTTTCCGGCTTGATAGACGAAGTAGATGAGATTTACAAGGCGCGTTGTACCGAAAAACAACTGCATTGGGAGCTGTTATCCAATTTAACAGACACTTTTTCTGTCAGAACTGATCCGTACCGGCTTCGGCAGATCTTATTCAATCTCCTTGATAATGCGGTTAAATTCACCCGGACAGGAGGCGTTTGTCTGGAAGTGGATAAATCCGAAGACCAGTTGATTTTCCGGATCATCGATACAGGAGTAGGGATGGATAGCGCTGATCTGACTGGTTTCGAGGCTTATAAACAACACAACCCTGCCACCGATCAGGCAAAAGGAGGGATAGGGCTGGGCCTGCACCTGGTGAGTCAGCTGATAACATTGCTGGACGGGAAACTGACCATCGAAAGTCAACCCGGAGAAGGGAGCACGTTTCTCGTCGAATTGCCTGTCTTGTTTATGTCGGAAACCGAGGAAACGGAACAACAACTGCCGGAAACCCAATTCCCCTTACGGCTGCTGATTGTTGACGATGATCCGCTGAACATCGAATTGATGCAGCAGTTCCTGGAGCCCAGGGTGGCGCTGCTGGAGGCATGCCTTTCGGCTGAAAAGGCGCTTGAAATAGCCGGAAATCAAAACTTTGACCTGGTCATTACAGATCGGCGCCTCCCGGGGATGGAAGGACCGGCACTGGCAGTCGCGCTTTTGGCTAAAGATGAAAAGCTGTCTGTTTATCTGATGACGGCAGCTGTTTCGGAGGAGGATTTTAGAAATTACCTGAGGGCAGGAATTATATGGGTGCTTGAAAAACCTTTTGAATCGGAGCAACTGCATCGCATACTACGGGAAGAAAGCCTCCGCCGGTTCCCCAATCTGTTCATTCGTACAGAGCGCATGGCGGGGTTTCTGGAGGATGATATTGCTGCCAAAGGGGCGTTTTTACAACGGTTTAAACAGGATACCCTGAACCTGCTAAGTCAATTGGAACAGGCACTTTCGTCGGCTGACCGGAGGGGCCTGCAAGAGGGGGTTCATCAGCTGGCCACGCGGCTTCAGCTTTTTGATTTGCCATTTTCACCCTCCCTGCGGGAGATGGAAGCCCTGCCTGTCAACGAACCATGGCCCTGGCAGGCAACAGCCCGTCTTCACCAGATACTGGCGCTTTGCCGTACTTTTTTGCAGCATCAATCCTGATCCAGTCCGTATTTCCTGAGTTTGGCATAGAGGGTTTTCCGGTCGATGTTCAGTAGCAACGCCGCCCTGCTTTTATTGTACCTGGTTTTCTCAAGTACCTCTCGTATCAGTTGAATTTCCTGCTCTTCCCTTTTGGAGTACAGATCACTGCTATTGCCTCCCGAAGCAAGGCCCTGAGGCTGATAATGTTTAATTTCATCAGGCAGTACCCGGCTTTCTACTTCATTTCCAGCGGTTAACAGTACACAGCGTTTAATGATGTTTTTGAATTCACGTAAATTCCCGGGCCAGTCGTACCTGGCAAACATTTCCAGGACTTCTCCGCTGAAACTGCTCACATTTTTTTCAAGCTCTGCATTGGCCTGAGCCAGAAAATGACTGATAAACAGGGGTAAGTCATCTTTTCGCTCGCGCAGGGGGGGCAGGGAAATGGTAAATTCATTCAGCCGGTGGTATAAATCCTCCCGGAAATTTCCGCGCTGAACGGCACTTCTCAGGTCTTCATTGGTAGCCACCAGGATGCGAACATCTACAGGCCTGAGCTTTTGTTCTCCTATGCGTCTCAGTTGTTTTTCCTGTAAGACGCGCAACAGCATCACCTGAATTTCGTAGGAAAGATTACCGATTTCATCGAGGAAGAGCGTGCCTCCGTTTGCATGTTCAAAGACACCTGTTTTGTCTGTCATAGCCCCTGTGAAGGCACCTTTAAGATGCCCGAATAATTCACTGGCAGCCAGCTCTTCCCCCAATGCACCACAGTCAATGGCGACGAATGGCTTGTCGGATCTTTTGCTGTTCTGGTGAATAAACCTTGCTGCATACTCCTTTCCTGTACCACTTTCACCGAGGATAATGACAGAAATGGGTGTGGGAGACACCAGGCTTAACATCTCCTGCACCTCCCTGGATCTGGCCGACTGCCCCTTCACAAAAGAGGCCGGGTGGCTCGCCTTAGGACTGCTACCTGCCGATGGTCGGGCGTTTTTTTCATCAGGCAGGGCAGATTGTATACCGTGCAGCAATTCTTCCTGATGGATAGGCTTGATGATATAATCAGAAGCCCCCATTTTCATGGCCTCAATGGCCAGACGGATGTCGGAATAGGCAGTCATTAACAATACTGGCATAGCGGGCGCCGATTGTCTGAGCTGCCGTAACAAATCCAGCCCATTGGTGTCGGGTAGCCGGTAATCCAGTAATGCCAGCTCAAAGGATTTATCCGCCTGCGCCCTGAGCGCCTGTCGGCCGGTAGCGGCACAAACCACCTCAAAACCCTTTTTTACAAGGTATTGTTGCAGCAAATCTGAAAAAAGGATGTCGTCTTCAACAAGGAGTATGCGGGGCATGGCGGGGCTTTGTCCCTCTAACCTAAAAAAGCCGGGTCTAATTCCAAAAACAAAAAACCCCGCTACTTCACAGCCGCGGGGTTAACCAACTAAACCTATGAAAAGCTATACCTAGCTTTAATCTTTCAATAATTCGCCTTTGGCGTTGTATTTCAAAGTGGTAGCAGTACCCTTGACGTCCACAACAATTTTGTAAATGTTGCCATCCGTCTTGGTTACTTCAAACACTTCTTTTACCGGTGAATCTTTGTGCGTGCTGGCTTTGAAGGCAGTTTGAACGGCTTCAGGAAGCGCGCTGAATTCGATTTTTTTGCTTTTATCCTCGCCTTCCGACACAGGCTGTGCGGTGGGTTCGTTGTTGATGCCCGGGGCGGTCTGCGCAAAAGCAACCGCTGTAGTGGCAGTAAACAGGGCGGCAATCAAGAGTACTTTTTTCATGATAAATATGATTAAGTGTATGTTTGATTACCCTATTGAAAAGGTTGTGCCAGTTTAAAAAATGCTGTTTTCTGGCATGAAACGAAGATTATCTGTTGCTTAACTGGCGCTATATGCCACATTCTGAGGAAAACGACCACAGTTCGGGGCTGGCAGACTGTGCCTTCTGCTTTGAAAATTGTCCCCTCCTCCTAAACTTGATTTATGTTCAGAAATGGTTTAGACCTTAAAGCCCCCGGTCTTTGGATGTTTGGCCTGAGTATGCTGTTGCAGGCCGGTGCCCTGTTTGGAGCTACTCAAACCTATCCCTTTTTTTTGTCAGTCTGCCACTGGCTTTCGTACTTATTTATGCAGGCACCCGGCAAACTTACCGGGGTAGCGGGGTGTGGATGGCCCGCTGGCTGGTGCTGGTGGGATATGCAGGTTTGTGGGGGGTGTATCCGGGGTTGTCTGGAATGGCCGGGAAAAGCTTTGCGGGTATTGCCTTAAGCCTGCTGATGTTGCTCGTAATGTTTTGGTATATGTTTCGCTGGTTGAATACCAAAAGAGCAGCCGTTTAGGCCATGCTTGCATAAGCCGGGCTATTGACTTACCTTAGCGGTAAACCTCAAACTATGATCGGCTGGATAATTTTTGCAGTATTGGCCTTGGGTGGCTTTGTGTTCGCCCTCACTTATTACACCAAGGAACCACATTAATCTTCTACCCCGTGCTTTCGCCGGGGTTTTTTAATGGCAAAAAAAAGCGGACCTATCTCCCGACTGGTCCGCCAAAGCGAAATCTGATCTATGAAAAAAAACTATTGTAGTTTCAGCTGAATAGAGAAGCGTTGACCGCTCATCAAAGGGTTGCCGGCAGCACGGATATCTTCAAAGCTGCGGCGAAGTTGCTTTTCCAGAAACGGAGTGGCATTTTCAATTTCCAGAACCTGAATGTTTCCGGTTGAATCAAGGGTAAAGTGGACTTCAGGTGTCTCTCCCTCATGGAGTGTGATGACTTTGGCGGGAATCCGAAGGTCTTTCTCGATTTTCGACCACATTTTTTTAACACTGACATCTTCGGCATGCAGGGTGCCACCTGCAATGGCAGTCTGAAAACCGAGGGCGGACAGGAGCAGGAGGGCAAATAACTTTTTCATGGCGTGGGTACTTAGGGTCTGGTTGGGTCTTGTAAGTTGGGTTACATTTTATCAGACGCACAAAGTTGCGCAGAGGTTGCACGGACTTCCGTTAAGGGTCGGTTAACTTCTTCAAATGAAATGTTAAAATGGCCATGCATTGCCTTCTGATTGAAATATGACTGTTTTTCGGGGGCAGATTTTTTTTAGCAATCATACACCTGGTGGGATTATCCGGAAAGCACAGGCTGTTTTCGGATGAAAAGGGTCGGATATTGTAAAAAATGACTCAAATTGCTGTATTACAGCTTTTTAATTGATTCTGTATGCATTTTATACTATAAGTCGGCCTTTAACTTAACGCTTCCCGAAAACAACAAGCTGTACCCTTACTGTAACTTGAGGGAGCAAGTAAAAGCGGAAAAAATGAATCGATTGAGTGGAAGAGTGGCAGTCATTACAGGCGGGGCCAGCGGTATCGGGAAAGCTGCGGTACTGAAGTTCGCGCAGGAAGGGGCCCGTGTAGTTATCTGGGATTTACAAACCGAAAAAGGAAAGGAAACCCTTGCCGAAGCGGAAAAAATAAGTCCGGGACATGATTTTATGGAGGTCAATACCACACAACTGGCGGCTGTTGAAGCTGCCGCTGCCGCAGTTGTTGAAAAATACGGTCAAATCGATATACTGATAAACAATGCCGGCATTACCCGTGATGCCACCCTGGCTAAAATGACAGCTGAACAATGGCAGCAGGTAATCGATGTTAACCTCACCGGAGTATTTAACTGTGCCAAGGCTATCACACCTTTTATGGTGGAGAAGGGTTATGGCCGAATTATCAATACCTCTTCGGTGGTTGGTTTATACGGTAATTTCGGTCAGACCAACTATGTAGCCACCAAGGCAGGCGTGATCGGCATGACCAAAACCTGGGCCAGGGAGTTTGGCAAAAAGGGCATTCTGGTAAATGCCGTCGCACCCGGATTTATCGCCACGGATATGGTTGCCGCGATGCCGGAAAAGGTGATTGAAATGATGAAATCCAAAACACCGCTGAACCGTCTCGGTACCCCGGAAGACATCGCCAATATTTATTGTTTCCTGGCTTCCGACGAAGCCTCTTACATCAGCGGTACCTGCATCAGTGTGGATGGCGCTTTAAGCCTTTGATTTAAGTATGCGCAAAGCTGTCATCACCGGTACCGGTCACTATGTGCCCGAAAGGATAGTCACCAACCAATATTTCAACGATTTGCTGGGCGAAGATGTCGATACCTGGCTGCGACAAAATGTACACATAGAGGAAAGACGCTGGTGTGCGGCTGACGAGTCAACGGCAGATTTGTGTGAAGCGGCAGCCGGCAGAGCACTTGAAGCTGCCGGTATAAAGGCCACCGACCTCGATCTTGTAATAGTAGCTACCGACACCCCTGAATACATCTCTCCCGCTACCGCGGCAGTGCTTCAGGACCGCCTTGGCGCCCGAAAGGCGGGTACCTTCGACCTGAACTCAGCGTGCGCCGGATTTGTAACAGCCCTCGATGTGGCCTCCAAATACATCATCGCCGACAACCGCTATCAGCACGTATTGGTGGTAGGAGCTTATGCTATGAGTAAATACCTCAATCTGCACGATAAAAAAACCGTCACACTCTTCGCGGATGGCGCGGGGGCAGTGGTGGTAAGTGCGCAGACAAATACAAATCGCGGTTTTCTGGCCAGCGAACTTCGTACCGAGGGTCAGTATGCCAGCTGGATGGGTATATACGCCGGGGGAACCAAACAGCCCGTCACGGAATCTGTAGTGGCCCAACAAGACCAACTGCTGAAGTTCGTTCACAAATTCCCCAAAGAACTCAATCCTACCTACTGGAGTGAGATGACACTGTCGCTCTGCAACCGGATTGGGGTAGGCCCCGAAGAAATAAACCACTTCTTCATTACCCAGATTAACATCAACAGCATCTGGGCCACACTCGATATTTTGGGTCTGCCACACGACAGGGCTACCTATATCATGCAAAAACATGGCTATACGGGTTCTGCCGCCATACCCATGGCACTCGATATCGCAGCGCGTAAAGGAACTATTCAACAGGGAGACCTTATCTTTCTCATAGGTAGCGGCGGCGGACTTGCCTTTGCTGCTGCAGCTTTTCGTTTTTGAAGCATGTTATCTCCCGGAACTATACGCTAAAACAACTACCATGACACCCGCCACCATAGCTACCAAAAGATTGCAGCAACATGTGCTGGTCGCCGGGCAACCGGATACCCCTGCTGTTTTGTTTATTCACGGCAATGCGTCCTCTTCTGTTTTCTGGCAGGAGATAGGTGAAACATTGTCGGCAGACTATTTCTGCCTGGCACCTGATTTAAGGGGCTATGGCCATACCGAAGACAAGCGCATCGACGGAAGCCTGGGATTTGGTGACTTTGTGGCAGATCTGTTGGTGTTGTTGGATCATTATGGCGTTGAAAAATGCCATGTGATAGGACATTCGTTGGGAGGTGGTATTATCTGGTCGCTGCTGGCGACAGCCCCCGAGCGGTTTTACACTGCTACGGTTGTCAATCCGGCTTCACCGTATGGATTTGGCGGGACGAAGGATGTCATAGGTACTCCTTGTTTTCCTGATTACGCCGGTTCAGGCGGTGGTATTGTCAATGCAGAATTTGCCAGACTGATTGCTGCCGGAGATAAAAGCAGCGACCATCCGCAGGCAAGCCCGCGGGTGGTAATGAACAGTTATTACTGGAAACCTCCTTTTGTACCGCACTGGGAAGAAGAATTGCTGGAGAGTTTGCTTACTGAAAAAATTGGCCCCGATCGTTATCCGGGTGACTTTGTGACTTCCGAAAATTATCCCTTTGTGGCACCCGGCCAATGGGGACCTATCAACGCCTCTTCGCCCAAATACATCGGTAATGCGGTGACTGATTTTGTTCAAAAGGCAATCAGGGTACCTGTGTTGTGGGTACGTGGTTCCGACGACCTCATTGTGAGTGATAACAGCCTATTTGACTTCGGAACCCTGGGCAAGCTGGGGTATATACCGGGTTATCCCGGCGAGAGCATTTATCCGCCGCAACCCATGGTGAGTCAGACCCGTCATGTACTGAACGAACTGGTTAAAAATGGCGGCAGCTACAGGGAAGTTGTGATGGAAGACACCGGACACAGCCCTTTTATTGAAAAGCCAGCGGAGTTTCTGAATCATTTCCACACTTTTCTAAGCTAAAGCAGCATGGTAACAGCCACCTGGATACTCTTGCTGGTCTATATGGCCGTAACGCTTTGGATAGTTGTACGGGCAGCCCTGCGCATCAAAAGCCTGTCAGATTATGCGGTAGGCAGCCGGCATTTTTCACCGGTTGCCGTCGGTCTGGCACTTGCGGCGAGTATGACAAGTGCAGCTACCTTTATCATCAATCCGGGTTTTATTGCCATGTATGGCCTCAGTGGCGTAATCAGTTATGGCATTGTTATGCCGGTGGCAGCGCTGAGTTCTCTCGTAATACTCAGCAAAGGGTTCAGGCGATATGGCCATACGGTAAAGGCCCTGAGTCTGGCGCAATGGATGAGCAGCCGGTACAAAAGTCAGGGTTACGGCTTGTTTTTTGCTTTTCTGGCTTTGTTGCTCATCACTTTTATTGTACTCATTCATGTTGGTTTAACCCAGATATTATCACAGGCGCTTGATGCCGACCCGTCCTGGGTACTGCTTGGCATCATTGTTTTTGTATTCGGGTATATGATGTTTGGCGGTGCCAATTCTATGGTCTATACCAATATGATACAGGCAATACTCATGCTGATAGTGGCCTTTCTTTTGCTTGGGTCGGGTTATGAGCATTTCAGTGCCGGCGTGCATGGTTTTATAGCCAAGCTGAAAGCCATCGATCCGGTATTGGTGGAGGTCACCAATCCGGGCAGTTTATTGTTCCGGGATTGGTTTGAGATAGGCTTTGCCCAGTTTATGATAGGTATCGCCATCGTTTGCCAGCCGCACATCATTACCAAAGCCCTTTTGCTGAAAGATGAAAAGGATGTAAACCGTTTTCTGACGGTGGCAGTCCTCGTTGAGCTCATCTTTTTTTCCGTTGTCTTCACAGGTTTGTACGCCCGCTTGCAGTTTCCTGATTTACAGATGGGTGGAATGGCAATCCGGACAGATGCTATTTTGTCAGCCTACGTTGTACAGGAATTTCCTGTTTGGATAGGCCTGGTGGTGGTATTGGGGCTTATTTCAGCAGGTATCTCCACCCTTGAAGGGCTTATTCAGTCGCTGAGTACCACCATTACGAATGATTTGTTGCCCCCGCTTTCATCAGGCGTACGCGGACTGGCCGATAAAAAACGAATGCAACTTAATCGCCTTGTAATCATCCTGCTGGCAGCAGTCAGTGGTTATTTCAGCTACCAGCAGTTGGTTGCACCTAACCTGAGTGTGGCAATTTTTGCGCAAAACGGGGTGTATGCCTATTTCGCAGCTGCCTTTGTGCCCGTTTTGTTTGGCATGTTTTTACCCCAGGCCGGTCTGCGGGTGGTGGCGCCGGCATCGGTCATGGCGTTGGTGGTGCATTTTGTTGTGTACTACGCTGAACTAACCCCCTGGATGCAGGCAGCAGTAAAAAACCCTGCTATTCCGGCATCTTTGGCCATCACTGCCAGCCTGTTGACCGGTGGCATTTTGTACCTTTTGAAAAAAGATAAAAAGTCATGATTACCGAATTCGACTGGTCGGCACGCTGGCGTAAGTATACACCAGGTCAGATCGCTGTAAAGGAAGCTCAAACCGGGAGAGAACTTACCTATCAGGAGCTTGATGCCGCAGCAGCCAGACTGGCTCATATGTTTGCGGCCCAGGGACTTCAGAAAGGAGACCGGGTGGTGGTTCTGGCAGAATTTTGTGCCGAATATCTGATGCTCTTCTGTGCTGCTCAAAAAACGGGAATTATACTTGTTCCGCTCAACTACCGACTGGCTCCCCGTGAAATAGATTATCTGCTGGGAGATGCCGATCCGGCCCTCATCATTTTCTCTCCGAAATTTGAGACCACCCTCGACGATGCGCCGCTTTCGGCAGGTATTCCCCAAAGAACCGTGGCACAGATAAATCACATTGCAACCGAAGAGGCATATCCGGATGTCTACACGGTAGCAGTTTTGCATGAAGATGATCCGGTATTCATTCTATACACCAGTGGCACCACGGGTTTCCCCAAAGGGGCCTTGTATACCCATAAAATGCTGGTATGGAACAGCCTGAACACCGCCCTGCGGTTGCAGGTAACCGGTGCCGACCGTACCCTGATGTGCATGCCGCCTTTTCATACCGGTGGCTGGAATGTACTTACCACTCCCTTTTTGCATTTTGGGGCCACGGTTGTACTGATGGCCCAATTCGAAGCAGAAAAGGTGATGGAATTACTCGAAAGTGAAAAAATCAGCTTGTTTATGGTCGTGCCAACCATGATCAGGCTCATGGCGGAGACCAAGGCTTTTGATCAGGTAAACCTTTCCGCGCTGCGTTATTTTATTGTCGGGGGAGAGGCCCTGCCTATACCTGTAATCGAAAACTGGAAACAGAAAGGGGTGCCCATCCGGCAGGGTTACGGGCTTACAGAAGTGGGACCCAATGTGACCTCTCTCCAACATGAAGATGCGATCCGGAAAATAGGATCTATCGGCTTCCCGAATTTTTATCTGGAAACAAAACTGGTGGATGAAAAAGGGCAGGAGGTAAGGGGAGAAGGTATCGGCGAGTTCTGCCTGAAGGGAGATGTGGTTACACCTGGTTATTGGCGACACCCGGAAGCCACGTCCAAAACCATAGTCGATGGCTGGTTTCATACAGGCGATATGCTTCGGAGAGATGCGGAAGGGTATCTGTATGTGGTCGATCGTATCAAAAATATGTTCATCAGTGGCGGGGAGAATATTTACCCGGCAGAAATTGAAAAATACCTGCTAACCCATCCGGCAGTCAGTGAGGTAGTGGTTGTAGGGGTGCCCGATGAAAAATGGGGAGAAACCGGCAAGGCCTTCGTAGTTCTCCGTCCGGGACAAAAAATTACGACCGACGAACTCAAGGGCTTTTGCATAGGAGGGATGGCTAAGTTTAAGGTGCCCAAACACTTTGAGCTTGTGGCAGAAATCCCCAAAACAGCTACGGGCAAGGTAGACAGGAAAAGCCTCTGAGATTCATTTGACAATAAACTGAACAAAGCTTAAGCAGGTTTTAAGGCCTTTTCTGTCGGGAAAGTCTTAACTTGTTAGCTCGAAACAATTGCCATGAACTTATTCGTCCCTGCCCTTTTGCTGGTAACAGCCACTGCGGTCGTGTCGGGCTGTACCGGAAAGGCCCCAAATACCTACCGCCCTGCTCCTGCGATCGGCGCTCCTCAGTCAAATCAAACCAACGATGTTCCTTTTGAAATGCCTCAGCAAGCAGCCGGTAACGCGGCTCCGGCACCTGCCGCCGCCGTTGCTGCCAGCGGGATGAATCCTGAGCATGGCCAGCCGGGTCACAGATGTGACATACCGGTAGGCTCTCCGCTGAACTCGACAGCCCAAAAACCTGCGCAAAATGAGATAAGCACAATGGTCGTTCCGCCATCATCTGCTCAGAATGCGGCAGAACAAAATCTGAAAGGACTTGAAAAACCAGAAGCCGTTCCGGCACAGCAAAACAGTGGCGGAAAAAGACTCAACCCTGCCCATGGTCAGCCAGGCCATGATTGTGCAGTTGCCGTAGGTGACCCGCTGCCTTAGCCGGTGGCTACTTACCCCGTAGTTTCGTGTAGCAACCAAACTTTTTTCAGGGTTTGACTGCAGACCTATAACCTTAATATACGCTCAGACAATGGCCACTTCCTTTTGTTAAATGGTGACTGATTTTAAAGGTATGTCCCGCTTGTTCTGGGTAAGTCTGCTTTGTTTTTTTTCCTGTCAGGCAAACGCTGCGGGAGTGGTCAGACAAGGGGTCGCAGATTTACGCCACCATGATTTTTCGGATCAGAAAGTAATTCTCAAAGGTGATTGGGGATTCTACTGGAAACAACTCATTGCCCCGGATTCTGTTTACAGCGACCTGCAGTTTGCTGCTTTTCCGGTACGCTGGAACGAATTGAAATACGAAGGGAAGGTGTTACCGGCGGTTGGTTACGCGAGTTACAGTCTTACCCTGCTGCTTCCGGAAAACAGCGGCAATCTCGCCATTGACATGCCCGATGTGTATACGGCCTACCGGGTATATCTCAACGGCCGCTTACTGGGTGCAAATGGAAGTCCTGATAGTATACCGGAAAGAGCAGTACCCCGCTGGGAGCGGAAAATCCTGGCCATTCCGGCCGGTCTGGACAGCGTACACCTTGTTTTGCATGTTGCCAATTACTGGCATTCCAAGGGGGGGCCTTATAAGCCGGTTGCTATCGGTCAGCTGGAAACCCTGCTGAGCAATCGCCGCCTTGACAATGCTTTCGATCTTGTTTTGTTTGGCTGCCTGCTGATGGGCGGGCTCTTCTTTCTGGGGCTGTACAGCTTTGGCAGGCATGACAAAGTGATTTTGTTCTTCGCCCTTTTTTGCCTGACGTACGCTTACCGCATTGTAGGAACCCATAATTATGTCCTCCACCAGCTTTTACCGGATCTTAGCTGGCACATTGCCGTACGTCTGGAATATTTCAGCTTGTTTGCCAGCGTTACTTTTTTCTGCTTTTACACCCTGCGGTTGTATCCGGTTGAAACCAATACAGCCATCATGCGGGTGATGGTAGGGTTCAACATTGCACTTTCAGCCCTGGTAATTGTCACACCACCTTCCATTTTCACGAAAACAATCAATCCGTTTTTGGTATTGATGTTCGCCTTCACTTTTTATTCTTTTTGGGTATACATACAGGCTTACAGGAACAAACGACTGGGGTCGGGTTATGCGCTCTGGAGCACGGCTGTGGTGCTGTGCGTGGTGCTGCTGATTAATTTTCAATATTTCGGCATTATCATGCCTGACAAGGCCGTCATTTTTTTCGGTTACATTCTGTTTTTCTTTTTACAGTCGCTCATACTCAGCTACCGTTTTGCCGAACAGCTGGATGGAGCCAGGAGAGACGCGGAAAATGCCCTTCGGGTGAAGTCGGAGTTTTTGAGTACCATGTCACATGAAATACGGACACCTTTGAATTCGGTGATCGGCATGACACACATACTGCTGAAGGACAAGCCCCGGGCCGACCAGCAGGAACAGCTGAACGTCTTGCTTTTTGCAGCCCGCAATCTGCTGAGTATTGTCAACGACATACTGGATTACAATAAAATCGAAGCCGGTAAAATTACTTTTGAAGCCATACCTGTGGATGTATCCGGCCTCACCAGGAATATTTTTCTCGGACTGCGTTCTCAGGGAGACGAAAAGAGCCTGGAGATGCAGTTGGAATTAGGCTTAAAGGAGGAATATAAGCTCCTAACCGATCCAACGCGGTTAAGTCAGGTATTGGTAAACCTCCTGCACAATGCCATCAAATTCACCCGGCATGGCAAAGTGCTGCTGCGGGTAGGAAAGATAGAAGAGATAGACAACAGAATTTTACTGCGTTTTGAGGTGATTGATACCGGAATAGGCATCGCTCCGGAAAAACAGCAGTTGATCTTCGAACGTTTTACCCAGGCGGATTCATCTACCTCCAGAAGTTTTGGCGGGACAGGATTGGGACTTTCCATCGCGCGTCGTATACTTGAACTGCAGGGAAGTAAACTTCAGCTCGACAGTGAACCTGACAAAGGCTCCCGTTTCTTTTTCGACCTGTGGATGGCGAAAAGCAAGGAAAACATTGTGTTGAATACCACCGCTAACCAGGATTTGCTGGAGGAAGAACAACAAGGGAAGCCCCTGAAAGATGTTAATATACTGCTGGTGGAAGACAACGCCCTCAATGTGATGGTAGCCAAAGCCTTTTTGCAGCGTTGGGGTGCGCAGATTGAAGTGGCAACCAATGGTCAGGAGGCCATTGATCAGTTGGACGCCAACAAACACCAGCTGGTACTGATGGATTTGCACATGCCTGTCATGGATGGATACGAGGCCACCCGCCAGCTAAGGGCCAGGGGTGAATCATTGCCTATCATTGCACTCACGGCCAGTTTGCCGAAAGAGGTTGAAAGTGACGCATTTAAAGCAGGATTGGATGCAGTCGTGGTAAAGCCATTTAATCCGGACGACCTGCGGCTTACCATTCTACGCATATTGGGCAGCAGATAATGACAAAGAGGTACCAATACCGTTCAGGCAACAACAGCAAACTACAGGCATTGCGACAGCTTGCCCTGGTATTGATCATGCTCTGTTACAGTTATGTGGCGGATGCCGTTACCCCAAAACAGCCTAAAATGGCAAACCGTGTGCTGCTGATGGGAGGTGGTTATGGAAATGCCGGTTTCCGGGATCAGTTGCAGTCGCCGAGAATTTATCAGGGTGGCAGCTTCTCATTTTCAGCAGGCTATGAAAAACTGGATGCCCGGCGTATAAAATTGCTCGATCTGGTGGCTTTTACCGGTACTGCCGGTAATCAGTTATCGGGTAGTTTTGGCAGCAACAGTGCCTCTGTCATGGGATTGCAGTATACGGGCGGCCGGTTGTGGCGGATACGGTTGCCTTTGGGTAGATGGCAATGGTATGCAGGCCCCGCTATTCAGCTTTATACCCAACTCAGGACCCTGCCCGATCTGGGGAATTCAAGCCTTGGTTATGATTTTTATGCAGGCCTGGGGGGCGTCAGCAGACTGGAGTTCCCCCTTTACCTGAAATCTGACAGAAGCTACAAATTTTTAATCTTTCGGTATACCCGACGGGCCTTGCGTCCTATCCGGCTGGGTTGGCAATTGGAACTACCCCTGGCAGGTTTGCATACAAGGTCACCTTTCGCGGGTGTAACCAATACCATCGGCAATGATCCGGTCGATGGACTTCTGGCCGATCTGATGGATAACAGTCGTTTCAAAGGGCCTGGTAGTTATCTCTATCTGCGCAATCATTTTTACGGACATTACTTTCTGAAAAACGGCAATGCGCTGACATTCGGCTGGCAATGGGCCGGATATGCCTATAATTATGAGAGCCAGCCGACCCGGTCCTCGAATGGGCAGATTTTACTGGGACTGCGTATAAAACTGGATAAAAACGGGGAGCTGAGAAAATGAAGAAGTACCTTCTTGTCCTGCTGATGATGGTCGTATTGGCCTCCTGTACGAAGCCATTTCTCGGCGATCAGCCGGAAAACAGCCCACGCGAAAATTTTGAATACCTCTGGGAGCAGATAAGGCAGAAGTACAGTTTTCTGACCTACAAACAAATCGACTGGGATGAAGTATACAACCGCTACAGCCCCCGGATACGGCCTGACATGAGCGATGAAGCGCTTTTCAGGGTATTGGAAGCCATGACCAACGAACTCCGGGACGGACATGCCAATTTGTTCGCGCCTTTTACTTTTTCTAATTATTATCCTGTTTTCCTGAATAGTCCGGTTAACTATGACAGTCGTTTGCTGCTGGAGCATTATATGCTCCGGTATCCTGAAAAATATTTTGTGACAGGCCCTTTTCAGCACACGGTGCTGGATACCCTTGGGTTAAAAATAGGGCTGATCAGTTATCGTTCATTTTCAGGTAGTTTCAGTGGAGCTGAACTTGATTTTGTATTGGGCAAAATGAGTGGGGTGGATGGGGTAATACTCGACCTGCGCTCAAACGGTGGCGGGGCCATACAGCATGCCCATAACCTGGCGGGACGATTCACAGCGGTGGAACGGATTGCGTATTACAGCCGTATCAAGGGAGGACCAGATCCTGATCATTTTACACCGGAATCGGTGATACGAACCATACCTGCTGCGTCTTCCCGGCGTTTTACCGGTCGTTTAGCCGTATTGACCAACCGGGGCTCCTACAGTGCTACCTCTATGTTTGCCCTGCATGTTCGGGCATTGCCGCAGGCCAGACTGGTGGGTGATACCACGGGAGGCGGTTTAGGGGCACCCAACGGAGGAGAACTGCCCAACGGCTGGTACTACCGGTTCTCGGTTACCCAAAGCCTGAGTCCGGAAACCGATCCTTCCGGTAACCGTTACAACTGGGAAGACGGCGTACCACCACACATCAGGGTAGATCTGGATCCACTTCTGGCAGCGCAGGGATTTGACAGTATGCTTGAGCGTGGTATCAGCTATATACAATCCGGGAACTGAAAGATGAAACGCAAACTCCAGGTTTTTCAACAGTTTGTAGAGGTCTTGCTGCCGCATGAACTGATTTACCTGAAAGCTGTTCACCAGTTTCAGGATGCCGAAAACATAGCGGTACTGGAACGGATGGCTGAACGGGTACTGCACAACAGCAAGCTCGATTTTGATCAGGAGATAGATAAAAGGAAATACTCAGCACTTATACAATGGGTGCAGCACAAACTGGAGGCCATCGATGTGGACCGGGTTTTTGAATCGATCAATGAACTGGATGGCCGGATAATGACCGATCAGCTGGATGCTGAGGTAGAAAAGCAACTTTTACAAGTCTTAAAAACAGATTCGGCGGCTTATTATTTCACTAAAAACTTCCGGCTGATGCTCAATTTCAGGCAGTATCTGCTTATCCGGATGCGGTTCAGAGAGCACGAACAGGTGGATAAATGGTTGCAAATACATGAAAATGCCTACAACAGGTCGCTCGCTGTTTATACCGAACTGCACCAGGCCAGCCTGGAGATTACCCGCGAATACAAGGAAGGCATTTCCCCCACCACCGATTGGACGAATCGCCTGGGACAGATTTTCAGAGATGAGGCCCTGGACGGACTGAACCGGTATTTTGCCTTGGTTCGTTTAACATTCTGGCATTACAACCACCGCAGTTATCATGAGTTGCTCCCCTTTTATGATGAACTGGAAGCAGCCTTTAACCAGGGCAGATTTTACTCCAAACGCATACTGTCTAATTACTACAGCAATCGTTTGTTGCTGCACGCCCAGTTGGACCAGCTGGAAGAGGCGGTCCGTTATGGGTATCTTTCTATCCGGGGTCGCAATGCCGACTACATCCATTACATCAACAACCTGAGCTCCATCCTGCTGAGGCAGAATAAATCCAAAGAGGCCCTTACCCTCATGCGTCAGGCCTTTCCGGAACTCAAACACAATAATAATTTTCACAACCGAACGGGTTTTGTAGCGCTCTATGTACGTTGTCTCAACGAAACCGGACAGCCCCAGGAGGGGGAGAAGTATGCCGAAAACTTTCTCAATGCCTATAAAGAGCAGGTTTTTGAACAACGCTGGCACTTGCTTTTTACCAGTTACCTGCAGGCCATGCTTCTGCAACAGAAGTTTACAAAACTGATCCGGGTAGTACGGGTTTACAAACTGATGGAACGGGAACAGAACTACCGCAAGCGGCAACATTATATGCCGGCGTTGAGCTGGTATTATCTCCTGGCACGCTTCAGGGAAGGACAACTCGAACAGCCGGCACTTTTTGAGGGACTAAAAGAAGTGATATTCACTGTAGAAATAGATAATCACCGGCGCAGTCAACTTTTTCAGCTGTGCGAAGAACTGCGGCGCTGGGCCCCTGCCCCTTTTGATAAAATTAAGTCGATGCTACACGATATGAGTGTAACAAGCTGAAATTTAGTAGTATAAATGAATAAATAGCTTTAACTTAGATATAAGTCGACCACTTTCAAGCTGACGACAAAAAAGTATAAGCGCACAGGATACCGTAGCTTAATGTTCACTTAACAAACAGCCATTATCTATGAAAAAAGCATCATTTTCCTTACTCATGCTGGCGTTCGCGCTGGTGGTTTCTGTATCATCCTGCAGCAAAGACGACGATACACCCACACCGGTAACCCCTGAAGTCAACCCCATCGTTGGTACCTGGGCTTCTGTAGGTGCTGACATCGCCTTCCTGCTCAGATTTCCACCGGTAAATGCCGATTCTATCTGGGCTAAATTTAATGCGAACAATACCTATGAAGTGAAGAGCTATGATACCGCAGGTACAGCTTTAACTTTCTCCGGTACCTGGTCGGCTAATAAAAGTAGTGTAAACAGCATTTACACCATCACACTGAACCAGACTACTCCTTCGGCCGTCACCTCTGAAGGCATCTTTGAAGTATATGCTGCCAGCCCTGACAGCATGAAATACGAAGTGCTTCAAACCAATCCTACCCTTACAGGATTTACAGGACCTACACCTGCTACAGGTTTTGGTTCTACTGCAGGTCCCGGTTTACAGCCAGGCTGGAATTTACAGCGGTACAAAAGGTTAACTTCTAACTGATAGGAAGAAGATGGCGGATTTTTCCGCCATCTTCATTTTATCCAATTTCGCACCTATGTTGAAACGATTAGGGCTTGGTCTGGCACTGAGCACAGCAGCTTTGTGTGCCTTCGGACAGGATAATGCCGGCAGCGGAAGCATCCAATGGCTTGACAAGCCTGTCCCTCAGAAAGAAGAGAAGGAACTGCAGGTATTTGCACTTTTTTACAATCAATGGGTTAACAGCAACCTGCAGGTAACCCAGCCCTTTTTCCAGGGGCAGGTCATCGGACGTTTGTTTGGTTCCAATACCACCACCACCCACAAGGGACGGTCGAGTTATTTTGAACAGCGTTTGTTGCCCTTTTTCATTTACAAGCCCCGATTGCTGGATGGTAAGGTGCTGCTGCGGACGTCTTTCGAAATAGACTGGACCTGGGGTGATAACAGCTATGGGGCCGCCGGAAACCAGGGGGGTGCCATTGCCGGCGACATGGTAAATCTCCAGACCCAGAATGTGGAGCTTGAGTTTTTGCCGGGCAACGGCTGGGCTGTTAATCTTGGCTTACAGCGTATGTTCGATAACCCTGCCAATCCGTACCGGGTGCTTTTTGATGAATTGATGAGCACCGGCTACCGCCTCAGTTATTGGGGAACCGACGGCGTAGGGATCAATGTACGGCGTGACCGGGATTTTGAACGCTACAGTCTTGGCTTTTATCAGCTTTACGAAAACAACATCCACCTGAACGACGACGCCACGCTCACCATGGCCACTTATGAACGGGATCTGTCAAAAGGCTGGTCTCAGGCGCTTACCTTTTGGTACGTATCCGATCGTGCCAACGGACAGGGTGGAGCCATCGGCAACGGCCCCGGTTCCGCGCTTGCAGAAATGAATGGTGCCTACCGTTTTCCATTGGGTGCAGAGCCCTTCAAGGCAGATGTATTTTGGCTTGGGACCAACGGATCCTACAATGCGGGCTTTCACACCGGCAGACTGATGGTATCCGGATTCCTGAATAGCAATTTCGGGCAGATTCGCCGTGCCTCCAACAACAGCAGGATGTATAGCATCATGGGGTTGGGAGCAAATCTCCGGGCAGGGTACAAATATGGACAGACCAATGAAGATGCCATACTGACGGATCTGATTTATACCAGCGGAGATAAAAATCAAACGGATAACAGCTATACGGGCGTAATCACGGGTAATACCTGGGGAACACCGGCTGCAATTTTTATCAACCATGGTGCCTACCTGCTGTTCACCCATGGTAATGTGGTAAACCGGTTTGCAGCTGCAGTTAACGATATATCCAATGCCGGTTATGGTTTAACCGGTGGTACCCTCAATTTTCACAAAGCCTTTATTCCCAATAAATTCGATGGTAAAATTGGTCTGGCACATGCCTTGTCGAATGTAGCGCCGGCAGGAGGGGGTAACACCATGGGTACCGAGGTGAATTTCAAACTCCGTTACACACCCAAAGTTTTTATGGATATGGAGTTACATGCCGCTTATCTGAGTCTGGGTAATTTTTACGACTCCCCTATCGCAAACGGCAATGCCGCGAGTCGTCCGGAGAACCCGTGGACGGTATTGATGGTATATCGCTGGTTAATTTTTTAAGCAAGCCGTCATGAAACATATAATCAATTGGACATTTCTATTGGTACTTGCGGTTGCCTGTGCCCGTCCTTACGCGCATACGCCGCTTAAAACGATGGATGAGCTGGAATATCCTTATTCGGTTAAAAAAGTACAGCTCGACTCGGTACACCTGCTTGCCTATATGGAGCAGGGCCCGGCAGACGCTCCTGTCATCCTGTTTTTACATGGTCTGGGATCCTATGCCCCTGCCTGGAAAAAACAGCTGGCTGTTTTGTCACTGCAGTACCGCTGTATTGCCGTCGATCTGCCCGGTTATGGTAAATCTGCCAAAGGAGCGTATGAGGGAGGTATGAAGTACAATGCCGGACTAGTTCTTCAGTTCGCCGATAAACTTGGTATCACGGAGTTTACACTGGCAGGTCATTCCATGGGAGGACAGATTGCCATTACCGCAGCTCTGATGGCTCCTCAGCGCATCAAAAAACTTATTCTCGCCGCCCCGGCAGGTTTCGAAACCTTCGATGCCGGTGAGAAAGCCTGGTTCAGGGATGTGGTGACAGCCCGGGGTACCAAAATAACCCCGGCAAAAGCCATCATCCAGAATTATCACAGCAATTTTTACCAGTTTCCGGATGATGCGGAGTTTATGATCCGTGACCGGCTGGCCATGCGCAGTGCTGTTGATTTTGACTGGTACTGCTATATCATTCCCAAAGGTGTGCAGGGTATGGTGAATGAACCGGTTTACAACCGGCTGCCTGAGTTAAAAATGCCGGTGCTGGTGGTCTTTGGTGCCAACGATCAGCTCATACCCAACAGGTTTCTGAACGGTGGCCGTACAGAGGAGATTGCCAAAGTATCGGAGAGAATCCCAAACCATCAACTGGTAATGATACCCGGGGTTGGGCACTTTGTGCAGTTTGAGGGATCAGAGGCGTTTAATCAGGCTGTTTCCGGGTTTATGGGGATGGGCCGCTGATTTTATGCTGGTTATGATATCCGCGGATATCATAACCAGCATAAAATCCGTATGCCATTCCGGCCTAATTAACCTGCACTACCCGTGCGTTACCCAGGTAACGGTGCTCCACCGAAGGTTTTCCTTTGTAAAGGATTTCGCCATTACCGTTGGCACGTATGTTCAGGTTGTTGCGGGTATACACCTCGATGTTGGCAGGACCGTCAACATCGATATAAGTGAAATCGCTGTTGAGTTCGAAAAGCTGCAGCTTGCCGGAGCCTTTCACTTCCATATAATTACTTTCGGCTTTCCCTGAAAGATTCACGAGGCCGCTGCCATTTACCTTGATTTCAACCGATGACATTTCTGCCAGCAGTTTAATTTTTCCGCCACCGGTTATTTCGACATCCAGGTCAGCAGAGGTGAATTTGTTGAGCCCGTTTATCTGACCATCCCCTTTTATCTTCAGATGGGTGAGCCGTGGCAGCGTAACAAAAATATCTACGTCTTTTGCGGCTTCCAGCAAACAGCGGGTACTGGATATGACAAGCTCCCCGTCGATGATTTCAGTTTTGATGAGTGGTTGTATATGCGGAGGAGCAATGATGATGACCTCGCTTCTATTTCCCTGACTCACATTCACATGTCCGTCGAATTGCAGATGAACACCTGTGAAGGCCACGGCATTTCGCTCCTGGCTTTCTTTGATGCCGCCGCCTCTTACGCAACGTATGCTGTTGCAACTGCTCATGACAAGCAGAAAAAGGCCTAGAACAAGGGCTGATTGTTTGATATTCACAGGTTTAGTTATCGGGTGCAAAAATAGCCCCGTATTCCCGGTTTTGGAAACAAGTCCCAAATAAATACCGTTAAATTGACCTAAAATACCCTGTATACGGTAGTGATTTTTAGCTTTAAGAGCAGTTTTTACAATTTTTGGACACTGACCCATAGGTTGTAAATAAAAAACCCGCACGCTTCACAGCGCGCGGGTTAACCAAACTAAACCTATGAAAAACTACCGGCCAAAGGCCGGGATGACATATTTTCTACCGTTAATGATTGCTTAACGGTAGGCGAGACGTTTTAGTTTCCTCATGATATATTTTCTTCTCACCTGATTACGGAAAGTAATGTAGTACATAATCGGTACCAGTATCAAGGTAAGGAAAGTGGCAAAGGTCAGACCAAAAATGATAGTCCAGCTCAGCGGGCCGAAGAAGGCCACACTGTCACCCCCAAAGAAGATGTGTGGGTTTAATTCGGTGAAGAGGGTGCCGAAATCGATGTTTAAACCAACGGCCAGCGGTATTAACCCCAGAATGGTCGACAGTGCTGTGAGCATAACCGGTGTCATCCTGATTTTACCTGCCTGAATGATGGCCTCCTTCAATGAAACCCCGGGTTTCTCCAGCATCACATCGATGTACTCTACAATCAGGATACCATTCTTCACAACAATACCTGCCAGGGCAACAACCCCGATACCAGTCATTACAATGGAGATGGACATGCCTGTGATGATGAAGCCAAGCAATACCCCGATGATCGAGAATACAATCTCTGAAAGAATAATCAAACTCTTGTTGACAGAATTGAACTGCAATACCAGAATCAGGAAGATAAGACCAATGGAAATCATCATGGCTGTACTCAGGAAAGCGCCGGTTTCGGCCTGCTCTTCCTGCTCACCAGTCATTGCAATGGTATACCCTTCAGGGGCATCAAAATCCTGCAGGGCTTTGGTTATCTGGAAAACAACTTCATTGGCTGTATAACCACTCAGTACGTTTGAAGATAAGGTCACAACGCGTTTCTGGTTTTTGCGTTTGATACTGCCATAACTGTTGGCATACTCAATTTTAGCCACCGAAGAAAGCGGTACCTGACGGATAGCACCTCCGGCATTCATGTCACGGAAAGTAATGCGGGTGTTGATCAGCTGTTCCACATCCTGACGCTGTGGTACAGCGTACCGTAACTGAATCGGAATCTCATCGTTGGCATCCCGGAACTTACTGACTTCCTTACCGAAAACAGCTGCCCGGATTTCAGAACCAATCTGAGCGGTGCTGATGCCTTCCCGTTGCGCCCGTTCCCGGTCAACAGAAATAATCAACTCTGGCTTGCTCGCTTCCAGATCACTTTTGAGCTCTTCCACACCGGCTACCTGCATTGAATCCAGAAAACGTTTAAGGTTGGCAGATACCTGACCCAATACGGCAAAATCGTCACCGCTGATTTCAATGTTGATCGGCTTACCGGTCGGCGGGCCATTCTGCTCCTTGTCTACGGCGATTTCTACACCAGGAATGCCCTTGATGGCACCCCGGATGGAATCAAGATAGGGCTGCGTTGACTCACCATTCCGTTTTACAAATTCAACGAAGGCTACGGTAACTTTCCCCTTGTTGGGAGAAGCAGCCTGGTCGCCCGACATAGGGTCTCCGGCTCCGATGGCCACGTTGGCAATAAGTGATTCAACTATCGGATTGTCTTTGCCGATTACTTTGGCTACCCTTTCTTCCACAATCCGGGTAATGGAGTCGGTTACGGTCTGGTCGGTACCAACCGGTAAGGTGATGTAGGTGTAAACAAAGTTAGGGTCACCTTCCGGGAAAAATTCAACTTTGAGACGCCCGGAACTGGCAGCCATGCCTGTGATGATGAAAGTGGCAATGAGCACACCCACCATGCTTAACAGAATGGCCACCGGCCGCTTGCCAACCAAAGCCCAGCGAAGTGCCCTTTCATAGGCTCCCTGTGCTACCGGCCATTGTTTATCCTGAAACCTGATAATGGCCGGAGAGAGTACATAGCGGTTCAACCAAAGGAGGCCTACAACGAACAGGAGAAAATTCCCCATACCCACACTGCCACTGAGATATAAAATGACAGCAAGCGATACGAAACCAAGTGAAGCAATCTGGAGACTACGCACCTTGGTCTTTTTCATAAAGCCATCTTCGTTGCGGAACTCAGGCTTCATAAACTGCGCGGCAAAAACCGGGTTGATGATGTAAGCCACGAGCAAGGAGGCCATCAGGGTAAGTATGAGGGTGATGGGCAGGAAGAACATAAACTTACCTACTACACCACCCCAGAAGGCCAGGGGTAAAAACGGCGCGACTGTCGTAAGTGTACCCGCCAGAACCGGCAGGAAGACTTCACCTGCAGCTTCCTTCGCGGCATCCTTGATTTTTCGCCGGCCATTGGCAAATATCCGGTGGGTGTTTTCAATAACCACAATGGCATCGTCGACCACCACGCCAAGTGCCATGAGCAGGGAGAAGAGTACGATCATGTTCAGGGTAAAATCGATGCTCGGCATGAACATGAAGGCCAGGAAGCTTGAAAGCGGAACCGATAATCCAACAAACATGGCGTTGGTGGTCCCCATGAAGAACATCAGCACCAGCGTAACCAGTACAAAACCGATGATGATAGTGTTCACCAGATCGTGTACGGTGGTCCGGGTGAAGGTACTTTGGTCACCGGTAATGGTTACTTTGAGATCTTTCGGTAATTTTTCTTTCTCCTGATCAATCAGCAAACGGATATCGTCAGCCGTAGCAATCAGGTTTTCACCTGAACGCTTGATGACGTTCAGGGTAATTACATTTTCACCATTCAGCCGTGCAAAGGATTCTTTCTCCTTAAAACCATCTGTGATCACAGCGATGTCCTTGAGGTAAACCGGTGTGCCGGGCAGGGAAGTAATAATCAGGTTCTCAAGCTCATTAACCCTGGCAAACTCACCTACGACACGAATCGCCCGTTTCATCGGACCGGTGTTTACATTACCACCGGAGATGGTCATGTTCTCGTATTTGATGGACCGCTCTATATCATCCATGGTGATTTGAGCGGCCTGCATGCGGTACATGTCCACATCCACCTGCACTTCACGCTCCAAAGCACCTACCAGGTCAACGCGGTTGATGGATTTGATGTCTTCGATGCGGTCTTTGATGTTGTCGGCGTATTGTTTGAGGCGGGCCAGGTCGAAGTTTCCGGAGATGTTCACATACATGATGGGAATCTCGGAAAGGTCGATTTCAAGCACTACCGGCTCCTGTGGGAGATCGGTCGGCAGCTCAGAGCGGGCCTTGTCAACCGCGTCTTTTACTTTTTGCTTGGCTTCATCCACATTTACCTCGGTGCCGAATTCCACGATGACGTTCGAGAAATCCTGCAAAGAGTTAGAGGTGAGTTTTTTGATGCCTGAGATACCCTTGATCTCTTTTTCGATGGGTTTGGTCACCAGGTTCTCCATATCTGCCGGAGAAGTACCGGGGTATACCGTACTCACGTAAATGGTCGGAATCACTATCTCCGGGAATTGCTCCTTCGGGATGGTGTTATAAACCTGCAAACCGGCCAGCGTAATGATAATCGACAGGATGAAAATACTCACCTTGTTGTCGATCGCCCAGCTGGTGGGTTTAAATTCTTTGTATTTAGGTTCGCTCATGATGGCGTTTTGTTGGGTTGGATGCTCAGAAACTGATGACTTGTCCTTCGTTCAGGTCGTTGTAACCGGTGCTGATGATGGCATCGCCTTCGGCTAAACCACTGGCAACTTCAATGTTGGCACCATACGACTTACCTGTGGTGATATTGCGTTTTTCAGCTACAAACTGATTGCCTTTTTTCACTGCTACAAAGATGAAAGTGCCGTTTTCGGAGCGTTGAAGCAAATTAACGGGTATCACAAAGGCTGCCGGGTTGGTGTAGTCGTTGATGCGCACCAGCGTAATCATGTTGGGATAATAATCGCGGGTATTTTCACGCAGCTGTACCTCAACCCTGAATGTACGGTTGATCTGATTGATGGTTTTGGCAGAAAAAGTTACCATGGCATCCACTTCTTTGTTCAGATCCTGAAAAAGAAGGCGGACTTTATCACCTTTTTTCACCTTGCTGATGTGGCTTTCGGCCAGTTCAGCCACTACACGCAAATCGTTGTAGTTTACCACCCGGAAGGCAGGCAGACCAGGTGATGCAGCCTGACCAAGTTTGAGGTTCACATCGTCCACCGTACCATCAATGGGCGATTTGATACGGGTCATGTCAAGCTGCTTGTTCAAACCGGCCAGCCTGAGTTCCAGGCTTTCTTTCTGGTTTTTGGCGGTCAGGTATTCAACTTCAGAACCAATTTTTTGTTTCCAAAGGCTTTCACGCTTCTGGAAGAGGGTGGTGGCATATTGCAACTGTCCTTTCAGCTCATCTACGGATTTACGCAGTCCTTCCGCATCAAGTTCAGCCAGTACCTGGCCTTTGCGAACGGCATCACCCGAACGCACATGGATGACTTTTACAATACCGGGGCTTTCCGCACTTACATCTACGTTTTCACGGGCGTCGACACGACCCTGTACATCGATGTAGCTTTTGAATTCGACCGGTGCAATGTTGGTAACCAACACAGATTTACTGGCAACCTTGATCTCACCGGTAGCCTGCATTTCTGCTTCCAGTTTTTTGATTTCGGTGGTGATTTCAGCTTGCTGTTTGCGCAGCTCTTCGAGTCGGGCAGCTTTGTCGCTGGCTTCGTTGCTGGTGCAGGCAATGGCCACAAATAAGAGGGCAAAGGCTGCGAGGAGACGGGATTTCATATGGTTGATGGTATATTTATTTAATTAACGGATGAGTTCACCTTTTGCCTTTTCAAGATCAATTCTTGCAACCAGCAAATCGTAAACGGCTGTATAATAGTTGCTTTGTGCTTCACGATAGGAGGCCTCAGCGGTGATTACCTCAAGATTGGAGCCAACCCCTTCGGTATACTTCAACCGGCTTACGCGCAATACGTCTTCCGATAAAGTAAGGTTCTGTTTTTGGATATCTACGGTTTGAAAAGCATTTCTGACAGAAATCTGAGCTTGCTCAACCTGCAGGTCGATGGCACGGCGATATTCCTGGATGCCGTTATCTACTTTCAGTACATTGATTTTTTTCTGCTGCGCCTGGAAACGTTTGCTGAAACTATCGAAAATAGGTACCTGTATGCTGAGACCCAATGCACCGAAGGCATACCAGTCGCCACCAGGGTTCAACACCCGGTCGAAGCTGTTTGAACCGGCCAGTGCACCCCGGGTTGCCTGGGCACCAATGCTTGGCAGGTAACCGGCACGTACATTTTTAAGCTCCAGGCTGGCGGCTCTTTTCTGTGCCTGCATCAGCTTGTACTCCGGCCGTTTCATATAATCCACGTTGGCAGTATTGAGCATATCGTTGGTAACCATCACCTGCGAAAGCTGGTCGGTGAGTACCAGCTCCTGGTTGGCGGGGTAGTTCATCTGGAACTTCAGCAAAGCGAGTGACAGGTCTGCGAAGCGTTCAATTTTGTCTTTTTCTGAAACCAGATTGTTACGTTGAACCTGCAGGCGGTCTACATCCAGCTTTTCAACAAAACCATTGGCGAGCATAGCCCGCATTTCGTTGAGGGTGGAATCCAGCCGGCCAACGTTTGCGTTGAGCAGGCTCATCCGCTCTTTGTTAACCAATACGCTGTAATAGGCTTTTTTTACATTTTCTACTACCTGTACCCGTGTAATATCGCTCTGTCTTTGGGCCAGTTCGCGGTAGGTTTTAGCTGCCTGGAGACCTACGATGTAGGAGCCGTCAAAAATCAACTGATTCACGCTCAGGACAGCTTGCCCGCCGTATTGTGGCTGGAACTCAAGTGCCAGGGGGCCGGGGGGGCCTCCGAAGGCAGTTCCGTCAGGAATGATGACTTTCTGGATGATGTAGTTATTACTCAGCGAATAGGAGGCGCTTACCTGAGGGAAACCGATGGCGGTAATTTCACGCACTTTCTCCCGGGCACTTTGCTCGTCGAGTTGCGCGTTTTTGGCCGTCATGCTGTTGGTCAGGGCATACTTCACGGCTTCATCAACCGTAAAGCTGCTTTGCGCCCGGCTGGTGAGGCTGGTGGCCAGCAGCAATAGCAGCAGCAGGCTCAGGGCGTTGGGTTTGAATTGTCGGGGCGACATGGTGGAATTATTTAGGACTAATGGAGAATGGGTCATGGTGTTCAAGGATTTTCTGCATGGCTTTGATGCCTTTAGGGGTACAAATACCATTGAGGAATGTGATGAGAATGGTTTTGATGATTTCTGTTTTGGGTTTGTTGAGTGTATCAAAGTGGGCGGGGTCAACCATCATGTCGATGTGCTGCATATGCATGCTGACAGCTATTTCGATGTCAACATCGTTGCGTACCAGACCCTCTGAAAGCCCCTGCTGGAGGCAATTTTTCACCTCACTGCGTATCTCTTTATTGCGATACTCTTCGAAAACAGACCACACATCACCGAAGTACTTCTGTATGTCATAGAGGAAAACCGGATTGATTTTCTCCATGAACTGTACCCCGGAGGCAGCGCCCATCAGCATGCGTTCAATGGCATTGGATGCTTCATTGCCCTGGCAACGGCTGTCGTCTTTATGGTACGCAAGGTAATCCACTATCATACGTTTCAGCAAGGCTTTCTTATCCGGGAAAGAAGCATAGATGGTTTTTTTTGACATGCCCAGGTTGTTGGCGATGTCATCCATCGTAATGCTTTTGACGCCGTACTTGAAGAACAGCTCACGTGTTTTGGTCAGTATCTGGGTTTCTAAATCCATTTCACAAATTCGGAGACAAAACTATGGAAACTTTCAACATAAAAATAGTTTCCATTGTTTCTTTTCTGTTAAAATTTGTTTGGATGAACAGGATGCGAAGTAAGAGGTGGGTGTCCATTGAAAAAAACAGATGCTGCCGAAGGGTTGTCGGAAACGCGTGAAGTGTCGGGAAGGGACGGTAAAGTGTTTGGACATCGAGATTTCGAGATACGAGAGGCGAGACGAGGATTTGGCTCACCACCCGGGCATAGTGCCTGGTTTGAGCCCTACAGGCTCAGGGTGTGTTCGCTGTGCTCGCGCTACGCTTACGCAGCTTGTGTCCTTACAGGCCACTTTTTGGTGGGACCGCGTACTTGAGGCAGCGGGGTTGGTGGTTGTATGATATTGGTGGTCTGGTCTGGTTGCTGCGTAAGCGCACCAAGGACCCGGCACCCTCGAGCCTGTAGGGCTCGAACATAGCGCCCCCGCCCGGGGCAGTAAGCAAAAAAAAGTCTCGCCTCTCGCTTCTCGAAATCTCACCCTCTCTCCCCTTATCTTTGCCCTGTGAAACCGATATTTTCTACCGACTTCACCCTGGGCATACTCGGGGGTGGCCAATTGGGCAAAATGCTGCTGTATGATACCCGCAAGCTCGACATCCGGACAAAAGTTCTCGATCCTGCAGCCGATGCGCCCTGTCATCTGGCAGCAAACACCTTTGAAGTGGGTAGTTTGCTGGATTACGAAACGGTGCTCCGTTTCGGCCGGGGTTGTGATGTGCTTACGATTGAAATTGAGCATGTAAATACCGATGCCCTCCGGCAGCTGAAAAAAGAGGGGGTAAAAGTACATCCTGATCCGGAAGCCCTGGCGCTTATACAGGACAAGGGCCTTCAGAAGCAGTTTTACGCAGGGAATAACGTGCCAACTTCCGCTTTTGCCGTCTGGAATGGCATAGACGCGCTAAAAGATGCTGTTGAAAACGGCAGACAAAGCCTGCCTTTCGTCTGGAAATCAACCCGTTTCGGCTACGATGGCAAGGGGGTGAAAGTGATCAGAACCACTGCTGATCTGACCGATCTGCCGGACACTGCCTGTATTTCGGAAGACCTGGCAGCTATCTCCAAAGAGATTGCCGTGGTGGCGGCTCGCAACGAAGCGGGTGAAGTCTGCTGCTTTCCGGCCTGTGAGATGGTTTTTCATCCGGTGGCCAACCTGGTAGAACAGGTTTTTTGCCCTTCATCCATCTCTCCGGAAATTTTAAAGCAAGCTGAAACCCTCGCGACACAGCTCATCGAAGGTTTTGGCATATGCGGTCTGCTGGCAGTAGAATATTTTGTAACCGTTGATGGTCAGTTGCTGGTGAATGAGGTAGCGCCCCGGCCGCACAACAGCGGCCATTTTACCATAGAAGCCTCTTTTACCTCGCAATACGAGCAGCATCTCCGGGGAGTACTCAACCTGCCATTGGGAGATCCCGGACTGAAATGTCCTGCTGTGATGGTGAATCTCGTGGGAGAAGCCGGCCACAGCGGGCCTGTTTTTTATCTGGGTGCTGAAACCATTTTACATCAACCGGGTGTTTATTTGCATGTATATGGCAAACGGGAAACCCGCCCCTTCCGCAAGATGGGGCATGTGACGGTCGTCAGACATGCTTTGGAAGAAGCGCTTCAGGCAGCAAAACAAGTACAGGAAACCCTTAAAGTAATCAGCATATGAACGACATCCGTGTAGGCATTATCATGGGCAGCAGCAGTGATCTGCCCGTCATGCAGGAAGCAGCCACTATTCTTGATGAACTGGGGGTGAAATACGAAATCACCATCGTTTCAGCCCACCGTACCCCGGAGCGCATGTTTGATTATGCGCAAAAGGCCGAAGGACGGGGCCTCGAAGTGATCATTGCCGGTGCCGGCGGTGCCGCGCATTTACCGGGTATGGTGGCATCCATTACCCCCATGCCGGTAATCGGTGTTCCCATCAAATCCTCCAACAGCATCGATGGCTGGGATTCGGTACTGTCTATTCTTCAGATGCCTGCCGGTGTGCCCGTGGCCACAGTAGCGCTGGGCAATGCCCGCAATGCCGGCATTCTTGCTGCTCAGATCATTGCTACCCACGATGCCGTGGTGATGCAAAGGGTGCGGGAGTTCAAGGAACGCCTCCGCGATAAAGTGCTCGACGATGCACAGGACCTCGAAGAACGCGGCTACCGCGACTTCCTCAAAGGCCGTGACTAGATTCATCATTCCCTTACTGCTGGGGTGTCTGTTGCTGGGGTGCCAACAGGCTGTATTGCCTGAAAAAATTACCCTGGAAGCTATCAACGGTGAAACCATTCTGTTTGGAGCTCTGCCGGAAGCGAAAGTTCAGGTCTATTTTTATTTCGGCCCAACCTGTCCGCTCAGTGAAAATTATACCGCCCATGCGAACCGACTGATGGAACAGTACGGACAGGACAGCGTCCGTTTCACAGCCATCATCCCCGGTCACTACGACAGCCCCGCTGCCATAGCAGATTTTATCACCCGTTTTAAACTCCGACTGCCTGTATACCGCGATAGCAGCTGGCAGCTTACGCGTTTTATGCAAGCCCGGATAACCCCGGAAGTATTTGTTTACGCAGAAAAAAAGCTGATATACAAGGGCGCCATCGATAATTGGGCCGTTAGTTTAGGGCAACAGCGCAGGAAGGCGACAGAACATTATCTGGAAAATGCTTTGACTGCTTATTTTGCAGGCCAATGGATCAATCCGGACCATACCGAAGCCGTGGGATGTTTTATAGAGCCGCCGCAACCTTAAGCCTGCTGGCTTTGCTGTCGGCCTGTGGTCAGCCACAGGAAGAAACCACCGGCGACGGGCTACCCGAAACCGTTACCTGGTCGGAGCACATCGCCCCGCTGGTGTACCGCGAATGCACCCCCTGCCACCGCCCGGGCCATGCCGGGCCATTCTCGCTGATGACCTATCAGGATGCCAGCCGCCGCGCGCAACTGCTGGCAGCGGTTACCGAAAGCCGTTTTATGCCACCCTGGCCGGCGGATATAGGCTATTCCACCTTTGTAGGGCAACGCCATCTCACCAACGCAGAAATTGCCTTGTTCAAGCGCTGGGCAGTACAAAATGCACCGGAAGGAGATTTAAGTCAGGCCCCTCCGGCACCCGTATATCCGGAAGGGTCCACGTTGGGCAAGCCCGATTTTGTAGTGAAAATAGACAAGCCGGTTCAGATACCCGGCGACAACGAAGAACATTTCTGGATTGTAAAAATTCCTTTTGAACTGCCCCGGGCAACCTATCTGAAGGCGGTGGAATACGTCCCCGGTCACCGGCGGATTGTGCATCATATGAATGGTCACCTGATCAACTACGAGCCCGGCAAAAAACGGGATGTATACGGGGGTATCCGGCATGTCGACCCGCTGCTGATGGGTTATGCCGAGAGTTATCAGCGCCTCGACCTGCCCAACGACGACGGCAGCTACCCCGCGCTTACCACCAGCGTGATGAACTATCTGCCCGGTATGCAGCCGGTGGTATATCCCCAGGGCATTGGGGGCTGGCCGATTGCAACAAAAGGTGTTTTCCTCCTGCGGGATATTCATTATGCAGCCTCGCCGGTTGATACCCAGGACGCGGCTTACCTGAACCTCTTTTTTAGCCCTGACCCCCCGGAAAGGCCCACCCAGGAAATTCAGTTGGGGACGCTTGGTATCTCTGAAATTGAGCCTGCGCTCATCATTCCGCCCGATACCATCATGACTTTCCGCACCCAGGCCATGGTGATGCAGGATATAAGTCTGCTGACCCTTAATCCCCACATGCATTTGCTGGGCAAATCTTATTGGGCTTATGCCATTACCCCCCGCTCCGATACCATTCCGTTGATCCGCATTCCGAAATGGGATTTCCGCTGGCAGTACAACTATACTTTCCCCAAAATGCTCAAACTGCCGGCAGGGAGTACAGTATATGTAGAAGGCGTTTTTGACAATACCCGCAATAATCCGAACAACCCCTTCAACCCGCCCCGTACCGTACGGGAGCCGGAAGGCAATATGCGCACTACCGATGAGATGTTTCAACTGATCATCACTTACCTGCCTTATAAGGCCGGAGATGAAAACATAAGTTTGTCCGGGAAATGAAATGACTTCCGGAAACCAACGGACAGTTTCGGTTTTCCTATAATTGCGAGATTCTCGAAGATTCTCGCAATTTCAAGAAGACTGTAATGTGTGGAAATAGCCCTTAATCAGGTAAAAAAGACGTTTTTAGTAGATTACAGCGATTTCCCCGAGTGTTTTTCTTTTCAAATCGGGAACCAGGGCATTATCCGCGGGAAAACCTACGGGCAACAAGAGGAAAGGTTTTTCATTTTTGGGTCTGCCTAAAACATCTCCCAGAAACTGCATGGGACTGGGCGTATGGGTAAGGGTAACCAGACCGGCCTGGTGAATGGCCGCGATGAGAAAACCACAGGCGATACCAACCGATTCCTGCACATAATAATGCTGTTTTTTACCGCTGTCCTGCGCGCCATAGGATTGTCGGAATACGATAATCAGCCAGGGAGCGGTTTCCAGGAAAGGCTTGTGCCAGTCGGTGGCCAGGGGTTTGAGGTCGTTGATCCATTCGGCATCCATGCGGCCATGGTAGTTGCGGTACTCTTCTTCTTCGGCAGCTGCCCTTATTTTTTGTTTGATGACAGGATCCTGCACGGCGCAAAAAGTCCAGGGTTGCATGTGGGCCCCGGAAGGTGCTGTACCGGCCGTAAGTATCAGCTGTTCAATGATGGCCTGATCCACAGGCTTTTCACTGAAATGGCGTATGCTCCTGCGTTGATTCAGAACATTATAAAAATCATCAACCCGCTTTTCCATCTCACCGGATGAAACTGCGGGTTGATGATAGGGAATAAAAAGGGCTTCAGCATTCATACTTCAAGCTACGAAAATCACCGAAGTATGCTGACAAAAGCTTAAGGTTTTGGAAGCAACTCAGCCTGATAACCAACAGCCTGTAAAGCAGAAATGACCTGTTTCGGGTCGCCGCTCTCACTTTCAACCGTGAGCACCCGGTCGGGGCTTTCCAGATCAACTTCCCAGTGTGTGATACCGGAAAGGTTGTTGAGTTCGGGGCTTACGGTTGCGATGCAGCCGGTACACTTGATGGTGGATTTGAATTTTAAGGTAGTCATGGTTGTGTGTTTGTGTTATTCAGCGCAGTTTTTTCCAGTTTAAACTCAGGCTGTTGGTGACTACGCTCACCGAGCTGAGGGCCATGGCTGCCGCGGCAATCATGGGGTTGAGTAAAAAACCATTGACGGGGTACAACAAACCGGCAGCCAGCGGTATGCCGATGAGGTTGTAGATAAAGGCCCAGAAGAGGTTTTGCCGGATGGTACGAACCGTCAGTTTTGAAAGCCTGATGGCTGTCTCGATGCGGCTGAGGTCGTTGTGCAACAGGGTCATGCCGGCCACATCGATGGCGATGTCGGAGCCGCTGCCCATGGCGATGCTCAGATCTGCCAGGGCCAGCGCTTCGCTGTCGTTGATGCCGTCGCCGACCATGGCTACTACTTTGCCTTCGGCTTGTAATGCACGGATGTAATCTGCTTTTTCGGAGGGCAATACGCCTGATTTGATGTGGGAGATGCCGGCTTTGGCCGCGATGTGCTGTGCCGAAGCGTCCTGGTCGCCGGTAAGCATGTGGAGGGTAAGCCCGCGTTTCTGGAGGTGGTCAACAGATATCGCAGCGCTGTCTTTCAACTGATCTGTAAGAGCCAGCACGGCCAGACTTTCATTGCCGTGTGCCAGCCAGACAAGGGTAAACCCTTTTTCCCGGAAACTGGCTGCTGCTTCCCGGAGTCTGCTGCCGATGGGAATCTCCATCTCCCGTATCCAGCTTTCACTGCCTGCCATCCAGCTTTCACCGGCGAAGGTGCCAAGTACCCCTTTTCCGGGGAGATTTTTGAAGGCATCGAGTTCAACGGGCTGAATGCCGTTGTCGCGCAGGTGGCTGCTGATGCTTTTGGCCAGGGGATGGTCGGAAGCTTCTTCCAGCGCCAGTAATATGGCCAGCCAGGAGGCTTGCTGCTCTTTTTCGGCGGTACGCCAGACGATGTCTTCGAGGGTTGGTTTTCCGGTGGTGAGGGTGCCGGTTTTGTCGAGTACCAGGTCGGTAACCCGCACCGCCGTTTCAAGGCTGGCCGCATCGCGGATCAGGAGGCCTTGCCCGGCACCTTTGCCCATGCCGACCATGATGGCGGTTGGCGTGGCAAGGCCCAAAGCACAGGGACAGGCGATGACCAATACGGTTACCAGCGAAAGTAAGGCGTGGGAGAAGGCATTGTCGGTGGCCCAGTACATCCAGGCACCAAAACTCACCAGCGCGATTACCAGCACAATGGGGACGAAAATGCCGGCGATTTTATCGACCAATTGCTGCACAGGCGCTTTACTGCCCTGGGCTTCCTGCACCCGCCGGATAATCTGCGACAGCAAAGTAGCTTTGCCAACACCCGTGGCCTGCAGCTCGAGCCTGCCGTCGCGGTTGATGGTGCCGGCAAAAAGGGTATCACCCACAGTTTTGGAGACCGGTACCGGCTCTCCGCTTAACATGGCTTCATCGACAAAGGCAGTGCCCGCCACAACTTTCCCATCGACCGGAACCTTATCTCCGGCACGTACGAGCAGGATATCGTCGGTTTTTACATCTCCCAGTGCTACCGTTACCGGTTGCCCGTTGTCAAGTCGGATGACGGTATTGGGCTGGAGGCCCATGAGTTTACGCAAGGCGGAGGCGGTGCTGTTTTTGGCTCGTTCTTCCAGCAATCTCCCCAGTAAAATGAAGGCGATGATAACGGCGGCCGATTCGAAATAGACATGGGCATGCAGGCCTTGCCTGTGCCAGTATTCGGGGTAAACGGTGTTAAATACGCTGAAAACCCAGGCAATGCCGGTACTGAGGGCTACCAGCGTATCCATATTGGCGCGGCGGTGGCGGAGCTGCCCCCAGGCATTTTGGAAGAAGGAACGGCCAAACCAGAACACAACCGGTGTGCTCAAAACAAGCATAATCCAGTTCACATACGGCATCTCCATGAAAAACATACCCAGCACCATTACCGGCGCTGAAAGCAGGAGAGCACCCATAAACTGGTTGCGGATGTATTGGTATTTCTTTTTTTGATGAGCTTCGGCCACTTCCAGCGGGTCTTCCGCATCCAGTTCGAGGCTGTAGCCCATGGTTTCAAGGCTCTGCTTCAGCAGGGGAAGGGCATCCGGATGATCGTATTCAAGCTGTACGGTATTCGTGGCAAGGTTAACCCGGGCCTCTTTGATACCGTCCTGGCTTTTGGCGATGGATTCAACGCTCACCGCGCAACTGGCACAGCTCATGCCGGTGACAGGTAAAGTAGATTTTAGCAATGACATGCTGACAGGAATGTTATGAAGGTAAAACCCTGAAGAAGTAAAGGCAGTTCCCTGAACGAAGCATCAGGGCCGCTGAATAACCAGTTTCCGGAAAACAGTTACATCTCCTGCCTGAATCTGAAGGAGATACAATCCCTGGGGTAAATCGCGTACATCCAGTTCAAGCCGTGACGCCAGCGTCTCCCAGCGCTGAAGGAGGGCTCCTGTGGTACTGAATAAATTTATCCGTTGCATGGGGACTGCCGCCCTTAATTCACACAAACCATCGCTCGGATTAGGAAAAAGCTGCACAAAACCAATGCGGCTGTTGGCATCGCTGACCCTGATTTGTACCGCAACCGGCTGAGAACGATGGATGCCATTCACCAATTCGTAGGTGAAATAATCGATTCCCTGAAAATCGGTCTGCGGCTCGTAGAAAAGGCTGCCGTCTGCCTGTACAAATAACTGCCCGAACTGCGGCGCGTTCACCTGACGGACGAAAGCCTGTCCGGGTTCCAGCAACAAATCGTTTTGCAGCAAACCGGTTGTGGCAGCCAGCTCCAGGCTTTGGTTCATATTGGTTTCCAGTGTATCACTTTTGGCGACCAGCGTACCCGGAATCAGGGGCAGCCGGTTTTTGACAATCTGGTAGGAATCCTTTTCGTAGGGAGCCGCGTTGAGCGCGTGGTTCCAGGTCTGATACTGCCAGCGGTTGGGGGTAACCAATTGCTCGTTTCTGTATAAAATACTGAGGCGAAGCCCGTCAGAAAGGGTGTCTTCTCTTCCGGCAACGGTCCTGTCGTCGTGAATGACCCGGAAAACACTTGGATCTACTACATTGATCAGCGACCAGGGCAGACGGATGTGTATGTTGCTGCCGTCGAAAATAACGCCGTCTTTGCTCGAAGGGGGTAAATCGGCGCGGTTCGATTTCAGGCGGCCGGAATATTGTATTTCCTGGTCGCCATTATTATTACGCAACCTGACAATCTTCCAGGGTGCGCCTGTGGTGGCCGTGGACCGGTAACGCTGTGCGGGTGATGACACATTGTGCCAGATCCCATAAAGATCGTATGCCTCGGTGACATACAAATCGGCCCGGTCGTTGGTAATCATGAGCACAAATTCTGCGCCGTGGCTGAGGGTATCTCCGGTGGGTAAAACACGTTCACCCAGGCTGTCCACATAGGTATCGAGCGCCAGGTAAAGGGTATCGGTATTGCGGAAGGGCTGGCGCAGAAATAGGTCGATTTCGAGCAATCCGAATTCAGCGACAGCCTCAATCTTATCAACCGCTGCCGTAGGAGCGAAGGTGGTCAGCAGGTCTGGTTCACGGATAGCTTTTTTAAAACCCAGCAAGCCGAAATTCTGTTCAGCCGACATGAGGTTGTGCCAGATGATACGGCGTTCGGCCAGATAATCGAACGGATCCATGAGCCAGGTGCGTTTGAACCACTCATCCATCCAGGAGAACTGTATACCTCCGCCACAACCTGATTGCAGTACATTTTGCAGCAGTCTGATGTTTAACTCACCCTGTTCTTTTTCATCCGGCCCCCCGTGGTGCATGCCGCTTTGAGCATAGTGGGCGATGCCCCAACTGGAAGGCACTCCGAATTCTGCGATGATGAGCGGTATTCCTTCGTAGTGTTCTTTCAGCCGGGTGAGGTAGCCGAGATAGGAATTTTGCCCCAGATAATCACTGAAACCCTGGTATTCAGGATCCTGACTTACAAAATCAGGATAGTAGGGATAGGCATGGTAGCTCACAAAATAACCCGCAGGCGCCTTGCTGCGGTCGATGGCAGAAATGTCAAAGGTCACGGTGTCTTCATCCCGGTTGGTTTCAAAGGGGTGGTGCATGGGATCGAGTGTCGGCCAGCTGGAGCAGCTTACCGGGCGCATGGTGTTGTAGTTGCTTTGCTGGTAAGTCAGCAGCCGGTCAAGCTGTTTAACCATCCAGGCTTCGGTAGCGCGGGTGTTTTGAATCGCGAGATAGTTGCCGGTATAGCTGGTTTCAGCCGGATAACTTTGGTTGGTATGCAGTACCTCCCCCGGGTAAATCTCCCGCCCGATGATCCAGCCAATCAGCCAGTCGCTGGCATCGATGGTATACGTTCCCCAGGCTTTTCCCTGCCGCTGGGCGATGACACGGTCACCGTGCACACAACCAATATTCTCTTCGGTCTCAAGGGTAAAGTAAGGCTCGATGGATTTGAGGTCTTCATCATAGTTTGGTATCTCTTCTTCAAGCCATACCCCCTGAAAAAAATAGAGCGGATTGTTGGCATTGGCCCGGTTGAAAGAGTCGAGTGCCGCATAAAACTGCGGATAATGCAAGGTATACAGTCTGATGGTGTTAAAACCGGCGGCTTTGATGCGCACGAACCAGTCTACATACTGTTCCCGGCTTACCAGCAATTCTCCCGGAAAGGTGCCTGGCACGGCTACCCCCAGGTTTACTCCTTTTACGACAAAGGGCACATATTGCTGGCCATTCCAAATGGTAAGATGGCTTTCATTGGTGGCAAACGGAAGGGGAGACTGCTGAGCCGAAACAGGGCCGGACAACCAGTTGAAAATCAAAAAAAGGTATAGTGAATATCTGCTGAAACGCATCTGTAGACTATTTCTATAGTACCTCAAATTACGGTATTTCCATTCACTTAACATGTGATTCCTGCAGGTCGACAACTTTAAACCGGAACATTCCGGCGGACGCATCACATTATCATCCCAATTGCCGATTTTCACAGGATAAACGGGTTATGATTGAAAAGTTAAAACAAGGCAATTACGTGGCCTTCGATTTCGAGACCGCTAACAACACCCGTTTGAGTGCCTGTTCGATCGGCCTGGTAGTATATGATAATTTCGAGGAGGTCGAAGCCTATCATACCCTGATTCAACCCATCCGACCCGGGTTTTTGTATACCTATATTCATGGTATTTCGGAACGGGATGTGATGCATGCACCCACCTTTGAAGCGATTACCGGTATCCTGAGAGATTTTATGCAGGACATGCCCATCGTAGCCCACAACATGCCGTTTGATTACGCCGTTCTGAAGGCATCTTTCGATTACCTCGACATGGCCATGCCCAGAAGCATGCGGTTCTGCACCCTCAAGGCTTCACGGGCAGCCTTGCGAACCCCCAACCACAGGCTGAATACCCTGGCGGATTACTTTCACATACCCCTGAACCACCATGAGGCTTTGTCAGACGCCCGGGCAGCCGGTTTGATAGCCCGACAGCTTATTCCCGTGTTACCGTTGGAGCGTTTTTGTCTGCTTTAGAGGGGGGATTAGTGAGTAGAGATTATAGATTAAATCACTAATCAGCACTCCCAACTCCGGCATCGAGTTATCGTAAATAAAGCTATCTTTTTTGTGTTTAACGCATGCCTGTTGTTGGCATCAGAGCCGACGGTTTTCTTTGTCTCATGGCAAATACTTATACCTTGCTTTACGCGCATCTGGTCTTTTCAACCAGGTTCAGGGAACCCTGCTTTGAGGTGAAACACATTGTTCGGCTGGAGGCATATATAGCGGGTTTGTGTCACAACCGCGGATTGGATGTACTGGCTATGAAAGTCATGCCGGAACATATTCATTTGTTATTCAGGTACCGGGTTAATACCGTATTGGATGCCTTTGTAAAGGATTTGAAAACCTCGAGCAACGAGTGGATAATAGAGCAAGGATGGTTCAGAAAGGGGTTTTACTGGCAACGGGGGTATGGTTTGTTCGGAGTAGACCATCAGCGGGTAGACAAGGTTGCGCAATACATTGAGAACCAGACCGAACACCATCTGAAGGAATCGTTTGAGGAGGAATATGTAAGGTGGTTACAGGAAGAGGGGGTTTCGGAAAAACTCGAGTACGCATTGGACAGGAGGTGAGGGTTTTTGGTAAAACGGGCACCTGCGGTGTTGGTAAAACGGTAAAACGGGGAGGTAGGGGTAAAACGGTAAAGTCGGCTCATTCCCGGCCATTTAACCCGTTCCCGTTTAACCAGCTTATGGTTTCTGCTCCATTCACCCACCGCCAGGAGACTAGCCTGCCGTTTTACCGTTTAGCCGTTTAACCAGCAATGGTTTCGACATCCGCTCAACCACCGCTAAAGTGCCGTTTTACCGTTTTACCAACACCGCAGGTGTACCATTATCCGTTTTACCCCTTTTACCTTTTCC
>DLHS01000005.1:238037-401063 GCA_002483345.1 Bacteroidetes bacterium UBA7662 | reverse complement strand
TAAACTGTCAACCTTTTTTAGGAAGAGACAAGTTTTACCGTTTTACCCTTTTACCGTTTTACCGTTTTACCGTTTTACCCCATTTAACCGTTTAACCCCATGTGCCTCTGTTGGAAAATATCCGGATATCCCCTATTATTACACCATGACTTCAGCGCTCCGCAACGCTTATTACTATTATCCTTCTTCCGTGTATCATGGAGTAGCAGGGGTATGTAAGCGCTGAGTGTAAGCAAATACAAAAATCCAACCCGGTTCCATGATAAGGAGCCGGGTTTTTTATTGCCCCGGCCATTGTCCGGAAACGGGTTGTTAAAACCGATTCACCTTTAACAACCATAAAATGAAACAACTTTACAGCCAGTACACCGCCGAAGACCGGCAGGTTTGGCAAATGCTTTTCGATCGTCAGATAGCCAATCTGCAGGACAAGGCCAGCAATACCTTCTTCGAAGGCCTGGAACGCATTCGTTTCAGCGGCAGCAAAATTCCGGAATTTGAGCAGACCAATATCCTGTTGCGCAAACTCACCGGCTGGGAAATTATGGTCGTGCCGGGTATTGTAGCTGATGATGTGTTTTTTGAAATGCTCGCCTGCCGGAAATTTCCGGCCACCACCTGGTTGCGTAGTTTAAAACAACTCGATTACCTCGAAGAGCCGGATATGTTCCACGATGTATTCGGACATATCCCCCTGCTAACCAACCGGCAGTTTACAGGCTTTCTGCAATCGCTGGCCTTTGTGGGACTGAAACACCTCCGCAACCCGGAAGCCATTGCCCTGCTCTCACGGATATACTGGTTTACCGTTGAGTTTGGTCTGATCCGGGAAAACAACCAACTGAAAATTTATGGTGCCGGACTCCTCTCCTCTCCCGGAGAAAGCACTTTCAGCCTTGGCACCGGTCCGAACCGACATCCCTATGAGGTGGCAGCCCTCTATGAACAGGATTACCGCAAAGACAACTTTCAGGAAAAGTACTTCTTCATTGAGTCTTTTGAGGAGCTCTATACATCTGTTTATGAGATTGAGACCCGACTAACTGTCAAAAACCAACTCCCTTCAGCCTGCTTATGACAAAAAGTGCATGATCCCCTCGAAGACCATCAGATGATCTTCCGAGTGCTATAATCTCCGTGTTTCAGAAGTACCCAGGCACCCGGAAATGTCTTCCTGTATCTCAAAATCTACAAGAAGCCTGCTCTATGGCTCCTTAATCAACTTTACACACTGTCGGGAACCATCCTTCAAATGAATGGTTGCAAAATACAAACCTGTGGGATGCAAGGATAAATCGAGCTGATCACCCTCCAACCCAAACTTCAGAGAACGTCCGCTTAAATCCGTCAGGCCAATTGATCTGACTAAATCAGCATCACTGATTCTGTATATACCCGCTGATGGATTCGGATAAAGCCGTATACCCTGCTTTTGTAAAGAAGATACATGAGTATTGAAAACATGTCCCAAAGAATCAATGCGTATAAAAATGGCATCCTGAGCGGCGTGCGTTTTCCCTGCGTTGAAGTTGTAATAATAACCTACTATCCCTATGCTCCCGTCATGCAAACTTTTCAACTGCCAGATTCTCAGGCGATGTCCCGGAATAGCTATATAACGCTCATGAACTTTTGTACCGGTGTGATCAAAACTATTTATCCTGATACGACAGCTGTCGTTAAGCCAACCACTGGCAATCCTTTTCTGACTGATCATACCCACCAGTAGTTGTCTGTGAAGGGAGACAGACACCGAAGACTCCCCGAGGGTTTCCACAGTATCATACCCTCCATGGATTTCGTGCAGGAGTGGATTCAGGTCTGCATCCCATCTGGAGATGCTTATTTGACGGTTACCTACATTGATGTCAAAAATATTGGGATGTACATGGGCATGGGCTATCAGAAAAAAACTGGTATCGTCCAGCTTTTCCAGTAAGGTGGGATAAGCAGAGATGGATTCTGCGGAACGTTGCAGTGCCAGATAATCCATCGGGAAAAAATTTGCCAGACGAACTGCCACTTCCTGAAAGTTGGTGTCTACCTGAATCAGTCTTACCCGCTTTTGCAGTAATTCTTCTGTTACCACAATCGAATCTCCTGCCAGAACAAAGCGGTGACTAAGCGGTTGGTATAAAAAGTCCTTGATGGTTCCCCAGCCAAGTGATGGATGAATGTTGAATTGTTTTTCAACATTCAGATCCTGTGTCATGGCATAAAACATACCCGCCCCTGATGAATCATGCTGGATCAATACGCCCAGTCTCTCCTCATAAAAATGTGCCTGCCTGAATTCCATGGGCACTGACAGCATGCCAAGATTATCTGTCCGCAAAACATTCAGATCATGATCCAGCAAGACAACACATACGCCACCATGCTGCACATTGCCATAATTTCCAAAGAGATAGATATAGTTTGCATTGATTAGCAGATGGGATAAGGCTACATTCGGAAATGAGACAGAGTCGAGCAAAACTCCCGCAGGAGATCGCTGAAAAAGAACTGACTTTTTTGTAAAGGGAGCATGGTTCAGGTAACTGAACATCAGGAAAAGCAGGTTACCTGAATCCTGTTCCTCCATAGCCTTAAAAATCTCCCGCTCCTGGGTACTCGGGGTAACGCGCAGCCAGGAATCCAGTGCAGGCTGGGCAAACAGACGGGCAGGAGACAGAAGTACCAAAATCAAAAACACCAGGAAATGTTTCATACAGCAGGCGTAAGTTATTTTCAATTTCAGCAATAACTGACAAAACACAAAACAACGACTGTCATAATTACCTCATTTTCTTTATTTTCAAGCCAAAAAGTCAGTTTTTATACTTTGGAGCGCCCTTTGACACGATCACTTCAAAAGAGAAATTATGCAATTCGAACAATTCACCGTCAAAGCTCAGGAGGCCGTTCAGGGAGCGGTTAATCTGGCGCTGGAGCATGAGCAGCAAGGGGTCGACACCCCGCATCTGCTGCAGGCTGTGCTGAATGCCGATCCTTCCCTGAGTCAGTATCTGCTGGGCAAAACAGGACTCAATACACAAAGGCTGCGTGATACCAACGAAGCTGTCATTAAAAGCCTGCCTAAGGTGAGTGGCGGGGGTCAGCCGTATTTAACCAATCCCCTCAACCAGGTACTGGTACAAGCCAAGACTGTGATGAAATCGTTTAAAGATGAGTATGTCACTTTGGAGCACCTGCTGCTGGCCCTGCTGAATGGCAACGATCAGACAGCCCGTTTGCTGAAAGATGCCGGCCTCACCGAAGCCGGGCTGCGCAGTGCTGTCACAGAATTACGCAAGGGCGAGCGGGTTACCGATCCCCATGCTGAAAACAGCTACAATAGTCTGGACAAATACGCCAAAAACCTGAATGAGCTGGCCGCTAATGGCAAACTTGATCCGGTGATTGGCCGTGACGACGAAATCCGCCGTGTAATTCAGATACTGAGCCGCCGGACCAAAAACAACCCCATCCTTATCGGAGAACCCGGTGTCGGTAAAACCGCCATTGCAGAAGGCATCGCCTTCCGGATTGTAAAAGGAGATGTACCGGAAAACCTGAAAGACAAAGTAGTTTTCTCCCTCGATATGGGAGCATTGATAGCCGGAGCCAAATACAAGGGAGAATTTGAGGAAAGACTGAAAGCTGTTATCAAAGAAGTTACCGGTAGTGACGGCCAGATTATCCTGTTCATCGACGAGATCCACACCCTCGTAGGTGCCGGTGGCGGCGAAGGAGCCATGGATGCCGCCAATATCCTCAAACCTGCTCTGGCGAGGGGTGAACTGCGTGCCATCGGCGCCACTACCCTCAATGAATACCAGAAATACCTGGAGAAAGACAAGGCCCTGGAACGCCGCTTCCAGAAAGTTGTAGTAGATGAGCCAGATACCGCGGATGCCATCAGCATTTTACGCGGCCTGAAAGAGCGCTACGAAACCCACCACAAAGTACAGATACGCGACGAGGCCATCATCGCTGCCGTAGAGCTGAGCCAGCGCTACATCAGCGACCGCTTCCTGCCCGACAAAGCCATCGACCTCATCGACGAAGCTGCCTCCCGCTTACGCATTGAGATAGATTCGGTGCCCGAAGAACTTGACGAACTTCAGCGCCGCATCATGCAGCTGGAAATCGAACGGGAAGCCATGAAACGGGAAAAAGATGAGGACAAGGTAAAGGTACTGAACCTTGACCTGGCCAATCTCCGGGAAGAGGCGGATGCGCTGCGGGCACGCTGGCGTGCTGAAAAAGACATAGTCGAAAAAATCCAGGCTGGAAAAGAGATGCTGGAGCAGCTTAAACTTGAGGCAGAACAGGCTGAAAGGGCAGCAGATTTCGGGAAGGTGGCAGAGATACGCTACGGCCGGATGAAAGAAACCGAAACGCAGTTGCTGGCCGACCAAAAACTACTGGCGGAGACGCAAAGCGACCACAAAATGCTCAAAGAAGAAGTTACCAGTGAGGATATTGCCGAAGTGGTGGCCAAATGGACCGGTATTCCCGTTACCCGTATGCTCGAAAGTGAGCGACAGAAACTTTTGAGACTCGAAGACGAATTACACAAACGGGTAGTGGGTCAGGAAGAAGCTATTGCGGCTATTTCTGATGCCGTTCGCCGCAGTCGGGCGGGTTTACAGGATGAAAAACGCCCTATCGGCAGCTTTATCTTTTTGGGCACCACCGGGGTAGGTAAAACAGAATTGGCCAAGGCACTTGCCGGTTTCCTTTTCAACGACGACAATGCACTGGTACGTATTGACATGAGTGAATATCAGGAACGACACAGTGTATCGCGCCTGATAGGGGCTCCTCCCGGTTATGTTGGTTACGAGGAAGGCGGGCAGCTCACAGAGGCCGTACGCCGTAAACCTTACAGCGTGCTGTTGCTGGACGAAATAGAAAAAGCCCATCCGGATGTATTCAATATACTGCTGCAGGTACTCGACGATGGCCGGTTGACCGACAACAAAGGCAGGACGGTCAATTTCAAAAACACCATCATCATCATGACCTCCAACCTGGGTGCCCCCATTATCCAGGGCAATTTTGAGGAGATGAACAACCAAAACCGGGAAGACATTATCGAAAAAACCAAGGTGGAAGTTTTTGAATTGCTTAAAAAAACCATCCGTCCGGAGTTCCTGAACCGAATCGATGAAATTGTAATGTTCAATCCGCTCAGTAAAGCCGACATACGGGGCATAGTCGCCATTCAGATGGAAGGGCTGCGTCAGTTGCTCGAACAGAAAGGCATCCTCATCGCTGCCACAGAGGCTGCTATTGACCACCTGGCCGATGCAGGTTTCGATCCGCTCTTCGGTGCCCGTCCGCTGAAACGCGCTATGCAAAAGGAAATCCTCAACAAACTTTCGAAGGAAATTCTGGCTGGAACCGTCAAGAAAGATGCTGCCATTCTGATAGACTACTTCGATGAAGTTGGGTTGGTTTTCAGGAATGAGACGATAACGGTGTGAGTTGAGAAAGCGTGAGGAGTGTGACAGTTGTTGCAGCAACACTACACTGTCACACTCCCTCAACTCCCGCTGGCATCGTTCTTGCCTTATACTCCGCCACCACGGAAACTGCCACAATGGCAACCCCGGTTTACCTTTACTACTCATGAGCATAACGTACGATAACAGCACTTTTTTTGGATTACAGGGCGCAGAAGATGATCCGGATTACATTCCTATCATGACTGTCAACGAAGAAGACCACGACGAATCATCGGAAAAACTGCCTGACAATCTGCCAATTCTTCCGCTTAGAAACACAGTTCTTTTTCCCGGCGTGGTGATTCCTATCACGGTTGGCAGGGATAAATCCATCAAACTCATCCGTGAAGCCAACAGCGCTGATAAAATCATCGGGGTAGTTTCGCAGAAAGATGTTTCGATTGAAGATCCCCAGTTCAAAGACCTGCATGAGATTGGCACCGTGGCACGCATCCTCAAAATGTTGCGTATGCCCGATGGGAATACAACTGTCATCATACAGGGTCGCCAACGAATGCGGATTGACAGCCTTACGCAGCAGGAGCCTTATATCCGGGCCAATGTATCGGCTTTCAAAGACCAGAAGCCCCGGAAAAACGACAAGGAATTCCAGGCACTCATTGGTTCCATGAACGATCTGGCCAAACAGATTATTGAGCTTTCTCCGAATATTCCCAGTGAAGCGGCGGTTGCCCTGCGAAACATTGAAACACCTGCCTTTCTTGTAAATTTTATTGCCAGCAATCTGAATGTGGAAGTAGCCGAAAAACAACGGCTGCTGGAAATTGAGAACCTGAAAGTCCGTGCCAACGAAGTGCTGGTATTGATGAACCGGGAGTACCAGTTGCTTGAGCTGAAAAATCAGATACAGAGCAAGGTGCGAACCGACATGGACAAACAGCAGCGGGAGTATTATCTGCATCAGCAGCTTAAAACCATCCAGGAAGAGCTGGGAGGACTTACACCAGATCTCGAAGTTCAAAGTCTGCGGGAACGCGGCCGGAAGAAAAAATGGAACAAGGAGGTACAAACACATTTTAACAAGGAGCTTGACAAACTCCAGCGCATGAACCCCGCTGCGGCGGATTACAGTGTGGTGCTGAACTATGTGGAGCTCATGCTTGAACTCCCCTGGGATAGTTTTACGACCGATCGTTTTGATCTCAAACGTGCCAAAAAAATCCTGGATCAGGATCATTATGGTCTGGAAAAAGTCAAAGACCGTATCCTGGAGTATCTGGCTGTGCTGAAACTCAAGGCTAATATGAAAGCTCCTATCCTTTTGCTGGTAGGGCCTCCCGGAGTAGGTAAAACCTCTTTGGGGAGAAGTATTGCCAGGGCGGTAGGCAGGGAATATGTTCGCATGAGTCTCGGAGGAGTCCATGATGAGGCTACCATACGCGGACACCGTAAAACCTACATCGGTGCGATGCCCGGCCGCATCATTCAAAGCATCAAAAAAGCAGGCTCAAGCAATCCAGTGATGGTGCTCGATGAGATTGACAAAGTAGGCAGTGATTACCGCGGTGATGTAAGTTCAGCGCTGCTGGAAGTCCTGGATCCCGAGCAAAACAAAACTTTCTTCGATCATTATCTTGAACTTGATTATGACCTCAGTAAGGTGCTTTTTATTGCTACCGCGAACAATCTGCAGCCCATTCAGCCTGCTTTGCTGGACCGGATGGAGGTAATAGAAATCAATGGCTATACACTGGAAGAAAAACTGGAAATAGCCAGAAAATACCTCATCCCCAAACAGCTTGAAGAACATGGGCTGACCAAAAAAGATGTGGTTGTTTCCCCTAAAATAATCCGGAGCATCATTGAGGGATACACCCGTGAATCTGGTGTCAGAAGTCTTGATAAAAAAATTGCAGCCCTGATCCGTGGTTTTGCCAAACTCAAAGCCCTCGATGAGCCTTATAATATTACTGCTGAGGATGAAGACCTCCGCAAAATCCTGGGTGCGCGTTATTTCGATGCCGATCTGTATGAAGGTAACGAAGTAGCCGGCGTGGTTACAGGACTCGCCTGGACTTCAGTAGGTGGGGACATCCTCTATATAGAAACCGGCATAAGCCGAGGCAAAGGAAAGCTGCAGATTACGGGAAACCTGGGTGATGTGATGAAAGAATCTGCCAGCATTGCCCTGGCGTATGTGCGCACCCATGCCGAAAAAATTGGTCTGGATCATCGAATTTTCGACCATACGGATTTGTATATACATGTCCCCGAAGGAGCTACCCCCAAAGACGGCCCGTCGGCGGGTATCACTATGCTGACGAGTATTGTGTCGGCGCTTACCGGCCGCAAGGTGCGTAAAAAACTGGCCATGACAGGAGAAATCACCCTTCGTGGTAAAGTGCTTCCTGTAGGCGGCATCAAGGAGAAAATCCTGGCTGCCAAACGGGCAGGGATCAGCGACATCATCCTCTGCAAAGCCAACAAAAAAGACATTGATGAAATCAAGGCAGCGTACATCAGTGACCTGAAATTTCATTATGTAGAGCGTATGGATGAAGTGCTGGACCTGGCCCTGCTGAAAGAAAAAAGCACTTCTGCGGTCGATCCGGTGACCTATCTCCCTGAACAGAAATAAGGGAACGCTTCGCTGTTAATGCGGTCAGGCCTGTCGGGAATCCTTCTGCAGAGAAGGCTGTGCCGGTGTTCAGGTCGGGCGCTTCTGCTAAATGATAAAAAGCCAGAGGAAGGCAAAGAAGAAGTCGGCGGACCATTCCCGCCAAAGGTATATACAGCAGGGTGGCCTTCAGGCGCCCTGCGTTACCAGCGAAGCGTTTACACAATCCGGGAAGTTGGAAACACCCCGGATTGACCGATATCGCTGAGAAACGAATGCTGTATAAGTCGTAGCTTTGTTAAAAATCTGATTCTGGAAGGCATTGTCATTAAATCCACCGGGAGTTGGTACGCCGTACGTACCGACGACGGACAGTTATTTGATTGCCGTATCCGGGGGAAACTGAGGCTGGCTGGTATCAAATCTACCAACCCTGTGGCAGTCGGTGACCGTGTCAATTTTGACAACGACCCGCATCATGGCACGGTAATCACAGGCATTCAGCAACGCCGGAATTACATCATCCGCCGGTCTACCAACCTCAGTAAACAAACCCACATTCTGGCAGCTAACCTGGATCAGGCGGTTCTGGTGGCTACCTTGTTTTATCCCAAAGTATCACTCGGCTTTATCGACCGTTTTCTGGTTACTGCTGAGGCATATGGTATTCCGGCTCGCATTGTATTCAACAAAAATGATATGTGGCAGGAGGAGGTGTCGGGGATTTATGAGGAATACAAGGCCATCTATCAAAATGCCGGTTACGAGGTTTATGACTGTTCTACCCTCAATGGCAACGGACTGGACCTGGTGAAGGCCCTTTTTACCGGTAAGACCACCCTTATCAGCGGCTTTTCGGGCGTAGGAAAAAGTTCTCTGCTCAATACCCTATACCCGGAATTAGGGCTAAAAGTAGGTGGTTTATCTGATTTCAGCCAGAAAGGAAAACACACCACCACCTTTGCTGAAATGTTTGAACCCATGCCCGGAACCCGGATCATTGATACTCCCGGTATCAAAGAACTGGGTGTGATTGAACTGGAAGGGGCAGAAATAAGCCATTTTTTCCCGGAGATGAAAGCGATTCTCGGCCAATGTAAATTCCACAACTGCACCCATCAGCATGAACCCGGCTGTGCCATTAAAGCTGCCGTTGATACCGGAACATTACCCTATGACCGTTATAAAAGTTATCTGAGCATCCTCAACAATGAAGATCAATACAACTGATATGAAAAAAATATGCTGGCTGATGCCGATTATCCTCCTGATCGCCTGTGGTCCTGAACCAGAAGAAACCACCGTGGAAAGTCCGGATTCTGCCCTCGACAGCCTGATTGAAATGCCTGAAAGCCGCATCCCCGATACCCTTACCGGCCATTGGGTGAAGCTGGACTATCTGGATGAACTGCAAAAAACAGCTGATCCTTTTGGCAGTCAGGAGAAACTGCTGCCCATATCTGAAGTAGTGGTAGATGAAAACAATAAAACGATACAGATTGTATTCGGGTACAACGAAGCCTGCAGCGGGCCGTTGCTGCGTCAGGGCGACAGTCTGTTAATCAACAGCTGCGATGGCAATTCCGAAACCCGTTTTGTATTCGAATACGATCCCTTCAGCAAACAGCTCCTGCTTACAGTAGACGAACTGACACTCCGATTTGTAAGGGTAAGTACCAAAATTGAAGAAGCCGGCAAGGCTGTTCAACAATTATTGGTCAAAAACAAGCTTTACGGCAATTTCAGGTTGCTGGAAGGAGACAAACCGCTGGGCAACAGTCTTCAGTTTGGCACCAATGGATTTGTACGGGGTAGTAGCAAATACAATAAATTCAGACTCATACTGGGTTATGCCAGTTACCCGGCCTTCAACAGTGTATTGTGGATGTATCGTAATGCCAACGAACATGATGCCTATTACTGGGAGCTACAGGGTGACAGTCTGATATTATCAAGTTTCCGGGAAGATATGCCTGACATGTTTGAAACAGCGGCCATCTACCTGCGCCAGCCATGAGGGTAGTACTGCAGCGGGTCGGTGAATCATGGGTAAGCATTGACGGCGAAACCACCGGAAAGATTGGACATGGTTTGCTGGTTCTGGTCGGTTTTGAAGCTGCCGACACCGCTGAAGATATACAGTGGCTGGCTGCAAAAATTGTGAATCTCCGTATTTTCAACGATGCAGCCGGCACGATGAATCTGGCGTTGACTGATGTACAGGGAGATTTGCTGGTAGTGAGCCAGTTTACACTCTTTGCGGCTACAAAAAAAGGAAATCGTCCCTCCTACATCCGTTCTGCCAGACCTGAAATTGCTATACCACTGTATGAAGCCTTTCTGGCAGAACTGAAAAGCTTAACTGGTAAAACACCTCAAACAGGTCGTTTTGGTGCTGATATGCAAGTACATCTGGTGAACGACGGCCCTGTAACAATTTCCATCGACAGCAGTCGGAGAGAATAGTATTTCTCTCAATATTTATTACATTGGGTTATTAAACCTGTGAAATGAGTATGAAACTGCTGCCTTTGTGGTTGCTGATATGCGCAATTTATGGCTGTAAAAAAGATGAAGTAATTACGCCTCAGAGAGGCCCTGATGATTATTACATTGAATTTGACCTCAATGGGGTCAAAAAAGAATACATCGGCAATCCTGACCTTGGATATAACTATTATCCTGGTCTTGGCTATTATATCAAAGAAGATACCGTTGCGTTTACCAATGATTCTTTGTCCAATTATACCTACTGTCTTTTCAAAGCTGTCACCGCCCCTTCCAGCAAAGAGCAGGTAGAAATTGTATTCAATGTGCTTGATTCAACCGGAACCAATCACAGCCTTTTTAGTGCTGTCCTGAAACCCGGCCCTTTGCCTTATATACAGGAAGACATGGTAAACTGGCATACCGGGTTTGAGGTCTACTACTACGATGCGTCCAGAAAAATATGGTCTACCAACTACAGCGGTCCGGGTCAGTCTGCCAGCACGGCAACCATTACCAGCATCCAGACTGACACCTACCTTGGCAGGGCGTCCTTCAGTGCCAGGGTAACTTTTAACTGTATCCTCTATGATGGTTTGGGTGGCTCACTCACCATTACAAATGGTCACGCGCACGTCCGGGGTATAGATGAGTTATTCAGGTAATATATACCGGCAGCAGTTGCATGGCTTGTTTCAGGATCCACTTAACAGGCTCTGTTCAATGGAAATATCTTTTTAATCCGTTTAGTTGATAGCACCAACCCATGAATGACTTCCCATGAAAACGAAACTTTTCTCGCTTTTGCTTCTCGTCGCCGGAATTTCAGGCTGCAAAAAAGAAACCGTACAAGACGCAGCTCCGCAAAGGAATGACACAGATTATTATGTAGCCTTAGAAATTAATGGTGAAAAAAAAGAATATGTGGCCCGGTCGGATTTTGGATACAGAATGGAACTGAGCAGTGGATCATCTTCCGGAGGAGGTGGCGATACTACCCTTAGAAATGCCGGTTGCGGCTTTTTAGCCTATGAACTGCCTTCCGGTAAAGAACAATTGTACATTTATCTTCATGTGGCAGATGCCCCGAATGATAATCTCACGACCATGTCAGCTCATTTGAATGCCGGGAACTTGCCTCTCTATAAACTTTCTGACCTTTATCTGCCCCAAAGTATTGAAATCACCTACCGCGATGCTTCCAGAAAGGAATGGTACAGCAGCTTTACAGGCAATCAAACAGGCAGTGCCAGTCTGATTAGCATTGCTCCGGGCACTTATCTGGGCTTTGATGCCCTGAACATCCGCGTAACCTTCAACTGTAAACTTTTCGATGGACTGGGAAGCGAACTTACGATTACCAATGGGGAGGCGTTTGTGAAAATAATCGAAGATTTTGACTGACAGCATTAGCCGTATTACTTCTTTCATTTTATACCAATTAAACCGTAACAAAACAGATGGATGAATCAGCCGCATTGTTCAAAAAGCTAAATTTAAAAGCAGAGCCGGTAGTATTTGTGGTGAATGAACCAGAGAGTTTCCGTACACCCAAAACATGGCTGGGCGAACGTTTAACTGCTGTAGATGACATCAGGCAAGGCAGTTTTGCGATGCTGTTTGCGACCAAACAAGCTGAATTAGATCATTGGATTCCTCTTCTTGACGCTAAACTGGAAGGAGATGCCATTTTATGGTGCTGCTATCCAAAGGGAAGCAGCAAAAAATACAAATGTGATTTCAACCGGGATACCGGCTGGACTGTATTAGGGCAACTGGGTTACGAACCTGTCCGTCAGGTTGCCATTGATGATGACTGGAGTGCTTTGCGGTTCCGACGGGTGGATTACATCAAAACCCTCACCCGAAGCAAAGATTTCGCCCTCACCGAAACGGCAAAAAAAAGAACCTCCGGCAAGTAAATCAACTTAAAACCCCTTTACCCAAGGGTGGTGGTATCCTTTGATTACAGTTGTTTTCGGCAGAAAGCTTTACGAATCTAAAACACCCGGCCGTTGGCTTCATCACGAAAGGCAGACCACACCATCAGGTGTTCCGAGGAATGAAACTGACCCGTTGCTACCCTAAAAATCAATGATGATGCCTATCGTTGGCAAACGGGTACCGGCTGTATTGGGAATGTAATCGGGCAGATACCGGCTATTGTCGTTCGGATCCACTACCGGGGCGCCGGTTGTCGGGTCGGTAAGTGCTACCAGCTGATCGAGCTGCCGGGTTTGTTGGTTCAGCAGGTTTTGTACATCTATGTAGAGATTAAGAGCCCATCGCTCGTAGCTCCACTTTTTGTCGATACGGATATCGAGCTGTTGGGTAGCGCCGTTACGGAGGGTATTAAGATTAGCATAATCCAGTATGGAACGGCCATTCTGATCCCATACATCGCGGCGCAGGCTCAGGTCGCTGTTGTAGGGCGTTGTCGGACTACCTCCGACATAACGGTAGCGAACACCCAGCTCCCAGTTCCCCTTGAAAATTTTGCCACCGGTGAGGGTTACAATGTGCCGGTTATCCCAGGCAGACGGAATATACTGACTGGCGGCATTTTCGAATTCTGAACGGACCCAGGTATAAGCCAAAATACCATAGAATCCCTTGTAGAGCTTTTGTTGGGCGAGGTATTCAATCCCATAACTGCGTCCCTTGCTGGTACTGGTTACGGGTGCATTTCCAATCACCCCGAAATCACTGCCCAGATTGGCGAGGCTGATGTTCTGGTCGAGCAGGAAAGGATACCGGAAGTAATTTTTATAGAAAACTTCCACCGTAGACTTGAAACTTTTGCGGCTGAAATACTCTATACCCGCTACAAGGTGGTCCACACCAATGTATTTCACCCCATTCTGCCGGTTTACCAGGGTACCCGCATTGTCGCGGAAACCCAAAACGGTGTATGCAGGCAGCTGATAGTAACGTCCGGTATTCAGGTTCAGACTCCAGTTGCCCGTTATCGCGTAAGAAGCAGAAAAGCGGGGTGAAAACTGTTCGAGCGGATTACGCATAGAAGGACCATAATCATTGCCATCTATCCTTAATCCGGCACTCAGGGTGAGTCTTTCAGAGAAAAACCCCTTGGTTATCTGACCAAAAAGGCCATAACGATTGATACGCAGCTCACTTTCAAAAACCCGGCTGACCAGCGAGTCTCCAACCAGATCACGGGTTTCGTTGTTCACATAGTAACGGGCACGGTCAAAATTAACACCATAGTTAAACTTCCAGCTTCCTTCGCTTCTGATCTGATTTTCGTATCGGAACCTGTTTTCACTTTCCTGACTGAGGTAGTTAAACAGTTTGGGAAGGCTTTCATCGTTGTTGGTGTATTTGTAAGCGACATTGTTGAGCATATTCCGGCTCAGCACAAAAGTATGGTAGCCGTTTTTCCGGTAACGTTTGTAAACCAGACCATTGGTATAGTTCCACTGGGTATTCACCGGGAGGTTACCCAGTATATAACGTTGTTCTCTGACCTGCTGACTGTCGACTCCCGGATTGAGAGCCGGATCCAGATTGAGATTCAGTCCAGTATTGAGACTGAATTGATCAATGGCACCCAGACCGATAAAACTGATTTCGTTCTGGTTATCAATTTTGTACTTCACTTTGGTTTGGAAACCGTTAAAAGTGGGTAAAAACGGCAATCCAATGGCGTTAAACAAAAACTGCAGATAAGACCGCCTGGCAGAAGCCACAAAGGAGATTTTATCGGTGATGGGCCCTTCGGCAATAAGACCGATGTCGCTGGCACCCACAATACCCCGGAAGGCCATTTTGTCTGTGCGCGGATCCTTTTGTTTAAAATCAAAAACAGAACTCAGGGTATTGCCACGGTTGGCGGGGAATGCTCCGGAGTAAAAATCCACCTCCCGTATCATATCCACATTGATAATACCTACCGGTCCGCCCGAAGAGCCCTGGGTAGCAAAGTGGTTGATGGTAGGCACTTCAACCCCGTCGAGGTAGAAGCGGTTTTCATTGGGCGCGCCTCCCCGGATGATAATATCATTACGGAAGGCGGCACCGCTCGACACACCGGGTAAGGACTGGATTGCTTTGGATATATCGCGGTTACCTCCCGGGTTACGTTGAATTTCGGCCACCCCAATGGTTCGCAGGGAAACGGGGCTTTCCTCTACCCTGGTAAATGCCGAAGCGGTTACTTCCACGGCTTCCAGCTTGCGGGCATCTTCCTCCATTTCAACATTCACTATGGCTGGACGGGCATTGGCAACCTGAATTTCAAAAATGGTCTGGGTTTTAAATCCAAGATAACTCACCTGTACATTGTAAAAGCCAGGTTTCAGACTTTTGATGCTGTATTTACCATCAATATCGGTAGTAGATCCGGTTGTGGTTCCCTGCAGAATGACATTGGCAAAAGGAATCGGTTCGTTGGTAAGTTTGTTTTTTACAAGTCCCCGGATTTCACCGGACTGAGAAAAAGCTACCAAAGGAGCCATCAGAAAAAGTAAAACGTATTTCAAAACTGTAGCAGGTTTAGGCTTGTTTGGTTCGGTATAACAACCACCACGGTACACCGGGCTGGTCGTGATGTTCATAGTGATATCCGAAAAAATAGCAGCTCAGGAATGCCCAAAGGTGATTTTTAGGCAGACTGCGTGCTTTGTGGAGATTATCGGCGGCATGTTCTCCCCTGTGCGGGAGATAAGTGCCGAAATAAAAAAGCTGTAATGTGCTTAACACACTGGGTACCACATAAAAAAAGATAAGGTTGACCTCCCTGATGCTGGTTTGAGCGATATTAAACAGGATGGCCATCCCTAACAGTTGCCACCAGCTGACATAGGTTTTCACAAATTTGAAATACCAGCGCCAGAAAGAAGGCGGACCAAAATCCGGATCCGCTTCGGTGGCCACATGTCGGTGATGGTCGTGGTGTTTGGGATAGAGTTTTTTCCAGCTGTTGAGGGCAAAAAAACCGAGAGAAATACTACCAATGATCTCATTTACCCGTTTGTCCGGACTAATCGTACCGTGCATGCCATCGTGAGCAGTAATAAACAGACCTGTGAAAAGATGTGTTTGCAGCAACATCCAAAGCCAGCTGACGGGACTTGTGAAATCAACCGTGCGCTGCATGTTAAGCAGTAAAACAATCAACCACAAACCTGTTGCCCCCAAGGCTACAGGAACACCCCAGCGTGCTATAAGAACTTTATTTTCCAAGTTTTGACAGAATTCGAGGACTATCGGGTTTCGTAAAGGAAAAATAGTAATCAACCAGTTTTCCCTCTTCATCAACCAGGTATTTCTGGAAATTCCACCAGATACGACTTGATTTACGACCGTTCAGCGATTTTTCGGTCAGCCAGCGGAACAACGGATCTTTTTCAGGGCCTTTGGTAGTAGCCTTGTGGAGCATAAGAAACGAAACGCCGTAATTCCTTTCGCAGAAAGTGGCGATTTCTTCTCCTTCTCTGGGCTCCTGGCCCCCAAAGTCATTGGTTGGAATGCCTATAACTACCAGATCCTCCTTGTATTGATCGTGTAGTTTTTCCAGGGCTTCGAGTTGTGGTGTAAATCCACATTCGGTGGCCGTATTGACCAAAAGAACTTTCTTACCCCTGAATTGAGCGAAATCAACTTCTTTGCCTTCGAGTGTAGTGCCTTTGAGGGCGTAAAAATCCATAATACTTTCATTTGATGGTATTTGCAGACCAACCAGCAATTGCCACGATACAACCAATACAATAAAAACAACTGACCAGAGGCGGTAACTCATATTTGCAAAACACTGATATAACGTCACACTTCTGAAAAGGTTTATCAGGTTGATAAATAATTTTGTTTTCGTCGTATCAAAAGAACGAAGTCGATATTTAAACATGTATATCTCTATCCTTATCCGTTGAAAAAGATGGGTAGACGCCTGCTGTGTTCTTTGCGACCAATGTATAAATTGCACCATGATTCGCTGGATACGCCTCCTACTGCTCTGGTTTTTTGGTCTGAGTATAGGACTTACACTGCTGTACCGTTTTGTTCCTGTACCTGCCACTCCCCTGATGGGTATCCGGGCGTTTCAGCCTGAAAAATCAAAGGGCAGATTTGAAAAAGACTGGGTTCCGCTTTCCCGGATCTCTCCTCATCTGGTTCAGGCAGTCATTGCCTCGGAAGACAACCGTTTTGAACAACATCGGGGTTTTGATTTTCAAGCCATCGAGAAGGCTCTTAAACGGAATCAGAAGGGAAAAAAAAGAAAGCTGGGGGGCAGTACCATCAGTATGCAGACGGCCAAAAACGTATTTCTGTGGCATGGCCGTAATTATTTCCGGAAAGGGCTGGAGGCCTATTTTACGGTTCTCATAGAATTGTTTTGGGGCAAAGCCCGTATCATGGAAGTATATCTGAATGTCATAGAAATGGGGCCGGGCATTTACGGGGCGGAGGCAGCCGCTCAACACTATTTTCATAAACCTGCCAGTAGGCTTACCAAAAGAGAAGCCGCTTTGATTGCTGCGGTTTTACCTAATCCGGTCAAAAGAAACCCCGCAACACCCGGTGGTTATGTGAGTCGTCGTGCACAAAAAATACAGTCCCTGATGAGGAAGCTGCCCGCTCAGCAAATCCGCTGATTTAATGCTGTAATCACAGATTATAATCAACTATTTCAGGTCATTTTTGTGTAAGTCTTGTCCGTATTTTGATAATCATTCAACAATTTTAACCTTCCGACTGTATATTTAAGGTCTGATCTATTGAAAGCGAAATGAAAAAACTCCTACTGGCAATTGTTCTTCTACTCAGCGGAAGCCCGCTTTTAGCGCAAGATGTTTGCGGAACTGAACCTACTCCCCAACATATATTCGACTTCCTGGAAAGCCTCAATTTTGAACAACTCAAAGCAAGGAGAGCCAGCGATACAGTCATGCATATACCGATTCAGCTTCACATGATGCGCAGCAGCACCGGTACAGCACCTTTAAGCCCTGCTGATATATTCTCCGCCATTTGCACCATGAATGACCGATATACCCTCGCCAACATTCAGTTTTACATAAAGGGAGAAATACTTTACTATGATTCCAACGCTCTGTTGAATCCTTCTGCCAGCTCGGTCATCAATACGCTGATGGGAACAGCCAATCAGCCATACGTAATGAATATCTATTTTGCCAACCTCGGCCCCCTTGGCTTAAACGGATATGCATATTACCCTAATTCAGGACCCGGAACTACTGTCCGTAGGGGTGGTTTGGTCATGAGTTACAGCGCGGTCTTAAACGGTGCCACACTCTCACATGAAACCGGTCACTATTTGTCCCTGCCTCACCCCTTTGATGGAACTTCAAATAACAAGCTGATGGGTGAGCGGGTTACCAGAAACTTCAACGAGGTCCTACCACGTTATTCTGCTAACTGTTATCAGGCAGGTGATAAGTTCTGTGACACCAGGGCTGATTTTCTGAGCAATCGCTGGGGCTGTACTTTCACCCCGGCTGCCGGGGACACTGATCTTAACGGTGATTTTTTCCGGCCTGATTCCAGCCTGCTGATGTCCTATGCAGGAGATGCCTGTCGTATCAGACTTACAGAAGAACAAATGGCGGCCTGCCGGGCAACACTCGAAGATGTTGGCAAACGTGGTTACTTACTGGCATTCCCCATGCCCGTGCTGCAAGCCGTGACTACTGCACCGGTTTTAACCCTGCCATTACAGGGCGCCACTGGTCTCCATCCTAATTTCACCACTTTTGCCTGGGATCCTGTGCCCGGCGCTACCATGTACAGGCTAAGAGCTCTTTCCAATGGCATTGTAGTCGATATAGACACCCTGCTCTACACTACCAGTTATTTTCACGGACACAACAAACTGAAGGCCAACCGGAATTATGAATGGGAAGTAACCGCCTACAACCAAACCGATTTGTGTGGCAACCCTACCAGTGCACGGGGAACCTTCTCTACCACTTCTTTTACCGCAACTTCTGTAGCAGAAGCCCATTTTGATGACCTGAAAGTATATCCTACTTTTCTGGAACGGGGCGAAAATCTACAGATAGCTGCTGCTGAACTGGCTGGCAAAAACCTGCGGGTAGAACTTCGTTCAGCAGAAGGCAAGTTGATTGCAGCGCAACAAATCATCGCTTCGGAAAATAGTTTAGGAATTGAAACAGGTTTACAGTCGGCTGGTATATACTTCCTCTCTATTGAACATGAGGGATACCGCGTGGTGAGAAAATTAGTGCAGCGCTGATTTTTCAGACATCGGGATTTTGAGAGGCGAGACCTTGCCGCACCTGCGGAGCAGCAAGGTCCATGGTCCGCTGTCCTTGGTCAATCAATGCCAGCTACTCCCTGATAAACCGTGCGCTGTATTCTTTTCCGGATTGAATTACCCTTAAAAAGTACATTCCCTTCTCCAGTCGTTGCAAACTGATGCTATCTCTGGCAGATTGCTCTCCACTTACGATGGTCCTGCCAAGCTGGTCATATACTACGTATTGGTAGGGCATGTCAACCGGTACTTTTACAAACAGCATTTCCGTGGCAGGATTCGGATAAACCATGACAGTATCCGGCACGGTTTCTTTCATGCTGCTGTTGATTCCGAACAACCACGCATAGGCTGCTTCAAACTCTCTTCTCCAGAACCATTCGCTGTGCTGTCCATCGGTTTTTATTACCAGATTCACATCATTCGCGCCGTAACCATTGGCCTGTAACGCTGCTTTTAACTGATTGCAAAGGGGAACCAGGGTTGCACTTTCATTCGCACCTGCCAGGATGTAGAAACGTATATCCTGCTGTTTGCCGGTTTGCTGAATTTGGGTAAAAACATCGTTTGAAAACCACAGAGACGGGGAAAAAACACCGATGCGGCCAAATACGTTTTGGTGCGCTATGGCACCATATTGAGAAATTAATCCCCCCATGCTGCTGCCGATCAATCCGGTTTTGTTTTGCGCCGTATCAGTCCTGTAGTGCTGGTCTACATAAGGTTTGAGGGTATTTGCAATAAACGACATGTATTCATCGCCTTGTCCGCCTCCATACTGAGGGTTTACCCAGGGGCTGTACTCATTCAATCGGTTAGCTCCCCCGTTATCTATACCCACTACGATGGCACCACCATCTCCTGCAGCATGCAGGCGACTCAGGGTTTCATCAATTTCCCACTCACCCGCAAAGGCCGTCTGACTGTTAAAAAGGTTCTGACCGTCGTGCATATAAATAACCGGATACCGGCTGCTTGTACTGTCATAATCTGGCGGGAGATAAAGCCAGATACGTCGGTAACGGTTGAGTTGAGGAATGTAAAAGGAGTCTGTCAGTACGCTTACCTGAGCATTTGCTGTACCTCCTCCTCCGCCTCCGCCATGTAAATCTTCCCAGCTTAAAATACCCAGGTCTACAGTGGTATTGTTGCCATAGGTATAAGTACGGTTAGGCAGTGATGCACCTGTGGCAGTACCTTCTACGGTTGCCCAACTGCCCCGGGTAAACTTAAACTGTATGGTCCCTGTACCGGCCGGGAGGCTGATGGCCCAGCTGCTGTCGGGTTGGCGCACCAGTTTATGTGCAGCACTTCCGGGATTCCAGGCGTTAAAACTGCCGGCAATGTATATTTCTGCATTGGCAGGTGTATAGGTGGGTACCTGGGTGATTCTGAACGTCAACTGAGCCTGCAAATACTGTGGCAGAAACAAGTAAAAACAGAAAAACAAGCCAGCAAGCAGACGCACCGGCAGGTATCGGAGAAAGTCAGAAGTGTTCATGGCACCAATTTACGGAATATGCCGTTTGAAATTCGCTTCGAATGGCATGCATCAGATGCAGCCGGAGAATTGCATCTTTGTGCTGCTGTGAAACTGCTTGACTGGTATATCATCCGGAAATTCCTCGGGACATTCGTCTACGCCATCGCCATTTTTATTGCGATTGCCGTGGTATTCGATCTCACCGAAAAAATTGATGGGATGCTGCAGCGGAATGCACCAATGAAGGAGATTCTTTTCGACTATTATCTCAATTTCATCCCCTACTTCGCCAATCTGTTTTCTCCGCTTTTTGTTTTCATAGCCGTCATATTTTTCACTTCCAAAATGGCTGCCAAAAGTGAAATTGTGGCCATTCTAAGCAGCGGAACAACCTATATGCGGCTGCTGAGACCCTATCTGGTTGCGGCTGCACTGATAGCCGTCGGCAACTGGTACCTCAGTGGCTGGGTGCTGCCCCCTGCTAATAAAAACCGCATCGATTTCGAGAACAAATACATCCGCGACAAATTCTACTTCAGCAAACGCAACATCCATTTTCAGATTCTGCCGGGTAAACAGGCGTTTCTGGAAACTTACAGCACACCCGACAGCTCCGGCTTCCGGTTTTCTCTCGAACATTTTGAAGAAGGTCGCCTCGTATCAAAACTGATGTGCGATCGGATACAGTGGAACAGCGCCAGTCAAACCTGGCGACTGGAAGGCTGCAGCAGGCGGACCAATATTTCCGATCTGACAGAACCGCTCGAGTTTTTCGCCAGTCTGGATACTGCCCTGGGCTTTACCCCTGATGACTTTGCCAGGCCCTTACTGGAAGATGCTGCCTTGCTTAACAATGCTGAACTTGACGCCTTGATCGACCGGGAAAGGCTCAAGGGCAATGCACGCATTGAGCCCTATCTGATTGAAAAATACAACCGGGTGAGCATTCCCTTTTCTGCTTTCATTTTGACCATCATTGGCGCCACACTGTCCTCACGTAAGGTGCGGGGTGGTATAGGTATACAGCTGGGAATAGGCGTTGGCTTGTGTTTTGTTTACATTATGATGATGCGGTTTGCGCTTACCTTTGCCACCAAGGGCAATCTTCCACCCCTGATTGCCGCCTGGACACCTAATCTGCTTTTCGGAACTTTAAGTATTTACTTCTATCGTGTCGCACCCAAATAACCGCAAGGCACTTGCAGAGCTGCATTTTATAGTTTTCATCTGGGGATTTACCGCCATACTCGGCAAATTATTATCACTGCAGGCATTGGGATTGGTCTGGTACCGCATGATAGTGGCCATTCTGGTCGTATATGCTTTTGCCCGCTTCAAAAAACTGTCGTTGAATATCAACCGGGCAGAGCGGATCCGGATGATGCTGACCGGGTTGATAATTGCAGGGCATTGGGTTACCTTTTATCATGCCATCAAAATCTCGAATGTTTCTGTAACGCTGGCCTGTTTATCGAGCGGTGCCTTTTTCGCCTCCATTTTTGAACCGGTTTTTTACAAACGGAAACTTTTATGGTATGAGATTGTATTGGGAATAGCCTCCATTGGTGGTTTATACCTGATTTTCTCTTTCGAAACCGCCTATGTAGCAGGCATTATCATAGCCATTATTTCTGCTGCTCTTTCTGCCTTGTTTAACGTCATCAACAGTAAGTTTGCTCAAAAGCATGAAGCCCCGGTAGTCACTGTTTATGAAATGCTCGGTGGCGTACTGGGACTAAGCATTTTTATGTTCTTCAGCCAAAGTTTTAGTGCAGCAGAGATGCAGTTTCAGGGGTATGATGTGTTGTACATACTGATACTGGCCATCGTTTGCACCGCCTATCCGTTTATCGCCAGCATCCGCCTGATGAAGCACGTTTCTCCTTATACCATGGTGCTTTCCATCAATATGGAGCCTGTTTATGGTATCATACTCGCCTTTTTCATCTTCGGCAACAGCGAAAAAATGACTGGTGCCTTTTATATGGGTACGCTTATCATTCTGGCCACCTTGTTTATCAACGCCTTCTTCAAAAATTACGAACGACGGAAAGCGCTGAAATCTTAAAGCAATTTGCTCCTTTTGAGTAGATAGGGCATCAACACTTGTTTGAAGCCCTTGCTTGTATCAGCAGCCACCAGATCGATACCATATTGACCACATTTCAGCTGTAGCTCTTTGCGGAAAGCCGCCGATGATTCCCGGAAAGCTGCCTGTACTTCAACCGGATTCAGCTTGAGCTCTTCACCCGTTTCCATGTCGATGAAAACATGTGGCCGGTTTTCATAATCAAAATCAAGCTCGTGCTGTTCTTCAACTACATGAAAAAGAATCACCTCGTGTTTGTTGTAACGCAGGTGCTGCAAGGCTTCGTAAAGCGCTTCATTGTCGACACCCGCATCGAACATATCCGAAAAAATAACCACCAGCGAACGGCGGTGCACCGCCTCTGCGATGGTATGCAGGGCTTCTACCGCCCGGGTACGGGTTTGTTTGCGTTCCCGCCGCAGGAGTTGCTCCAGTTCAAACATCAGCAGTTTCTGGTGTGCCCCAGAACCACGGGGTTTGATGAGGGTTTCCAATTGTGCATCAAAGACTGCTAACCCCACAGCATCCCGCTGGCGGTACAGCAAATTCATGATGGCGGCCGAAGCCAGTATGCTGAACTGCAGCTTGGAAGACCCGTCCAGCGGAAAGTACATGGAGGCAGAAGCATCTATCACCAACTGACAGCGCAGGTTGGTTTCTTCCTCATACCGCTTCACGAAAACCTTTTCACTGCGGGCGTAGAGTTTCCAGTCGATGTTACGGGTACTTTCACCGGTATTATACAGCCTGTGCTCTGAAAACTCAACAGAAAAGCCATGATAAGGGCTTTTGTGCAGGCCTGTAATAAAACCTTCTACTACCTGTTTGGCCAGGAATTCCAGTTTTCCGGGAATGGCAAGTTGTTCGGGTGAAAGCAGATCATGCGACATCTTGCTAAGATAGACAGGAGAAGGGGATTTTGTGAAACGTTGGCGGGATTAAACAACTCATCGGGAAGCACTGGCTAAAGGGGTATCCGTTTAAACGTTTCCTTTAAACGTTTTACCGTTTGGCCGTTTTACCGTTTAAACGAATAAACGGGAAACGGGAAACAGGGAAGGGAATATGGCAGGAAAACACTTTCATGCACTCCTATGGCCGTTCAAATTCACATGAAATATGTTGCCGGCGTATAGCATCCGGGCAAGCCGTCAGCTTCGGATTTGTAAGCCGGTTTTTTTGCATGCTTAACCCGAGTTTGTGCCGGATAAACCCTCCGCGCCGGATACCCCCTTCTCTGAAGAGAAGGCAATATTCACGTAAACCCTGCTTATTAGAGAGTAAAAACATCATTTTCCCATGAGCGGGATAAATAGCCAAACGTATGCCACAGCTGTCCAGTGTCAAACCCTCTAATCCCTCTATTTGTTGTATTTCAGCAGCCAGTCTGGCCAGGCTTTGGTGATAGACATAATAACCCCCTTCCGATTTCTGCCCTTTACCGTATTGGCGAACCAAACGTTTCAGTTTACGTTCGAGTCTGTCCGTTTTACCCGCATGGATCGATTTTCCCAGAGCAGTCGCGGGCGACCAGCCTTTTACCGCCTGCACTGGCAGTGAATCATAACGGTACATGACGCCACCCGCGCCTGCCATAAACAAACGATTTGAATGAGGCGATTGTCTGACTACGTGCATACCTGTCAGGTTATGGAGTGGCAACCAATCCAATCCGCCATTGTGGCTGATATCGCTGCCGGTGGGACCGGTGGCTACCAAAAGCATGGAACTTAATGCCTGAACACATTCCCGGTACCCACGGGTAGGTGTCCGGGGTTTCCACCACATATTATAGGTGAGTGTCGCAATATGGGATACGGTAGCAGATTCCCGGCGGTAATCTCCCCCTACTACTACATATTGGCTGTCGGGTGTCAGCGCTACCGAAAAAGCCCCCTGGCTGGGTTCTCCCTGAAGGATATAATCTGCTTTGAGCCTTACATTTTCGGGGTACAGTAAATGTTGTCCTGCAATCGCACGGTTGTGTTTGTTGGTTGGAATAAACTGCCAGCTGTTCCCCCGGTTGTGTGAATACCACAAACGGGCTGTTGAACCACCGCTGACGACTACTACGGTGCTGTCGCCCACACAGCGTATACTTGTACCGCTTGCGGCAAAGGCTGCTTCTCCCGGTGCAAACAACGGTCTGCTTTCCGGCGGCAATGCTGTCCAGCTTTTTCCACCATCGCTGGTACGGAGCAAAAACAGCTTCCCGTCCATGGGATCACCGAAAAGAATGCCATGCTGCTTATCCCAGAAATCTACCCCATCCAGAAATATGTTACTATCAGCATTGTGGTAAATACGTGCCCAGGTTTTACCCCCGTCATGGGTATACAGGATGTTGGCAGGACTTCCGGCATTGGCAGCAATGGCCACCTCATCACTGTGGGCATACAATGTCCTGAAATCAAGCTTATCGCCTCCCGGTTGCCAGCGTTGCCAGCTTCTTCCCGCGTTGGTGCTACGTCCGATCCAGCCTTTGCTGCCTCCAAACCACAATACGCTGTCGTTTACTACCTGCAAGGCCCGTATGGAAGTGTTAACACCCACATACAGGCTGTCTGGCTTTTGCGCGGAAGCTGCTCCCCACAGTAAAATAAACCCTAAAAAAGTGCCCCATAGCACTGACAGGGCGCGGGGAAAATTCCAGATTCCGGGTTTCAGATTCCCGCTTGTATGAGATGCTTTACAGGGTGAGTCAGAGATCATGCGTTTCGGGTCCCCGGCTGGCTGTTTCATCCTGTATATCATATTGTATATTATCATTTGGAACTAATCCTCAAAAGCAACCTAACTTGGAACCTGAAATTTGGAACCATCCACCCAGGTATGTTCTAAAGATAAATCCGCAATTTGGAACTTGGAATCTGAAATTTGGAACCACCTATGAGCTTTCTGCATGAGACCGCCCGTGCCTTGTATGAGAAACACGGCACCGAGATGCACCGCGTGGTGGTGGTTTTCCCCAGTCAGCGGGCAGCGGTTTTTTTCAGGCAGGCTTTGCAGGATGTTTTACCCGGCCCTGCCTTTGCCCCCCAATTGCTGACGCTGAACGATTTTGTATTCCGGATGAGCAACTTATGCCCGGCCGACCCGGTCCGTTTGCTTTTTGCCTTGTATCAGGAATACAGAAAACTCTTACCGGAAAGGGATGAAGGTTTTGCCGGTTTCTCCACCTGGGGAAACAGTCTCTTGCGTGATTTTGCAGAGACAGACAACTACCTCCTCGACCCGGATGCGGTGTTCGGCTTTCTGAATCAGGAGAAAGCCATCGAGTTATGGCAACCCGACCGAGGGACTTTGAGCGAATATGAACAAAATTACCTCGATTTCTACCGTGAACTGGGCAATCTTTACCACAGGCTACGCGAAAAACTCCTGAAAGACGGCAAGGCGTACCCGGCTCTGGCTGCACGCATGCTTGCCGAAAAATGGGCGAAAGACGGCACAGCAATTCCCTGGGAATATTGCTGGTTCTGTGGCTTTAATGCCTTGAACTCCGCAGAAATTACCCTCTTTAAACAACTTGCCGCCGACCGGAAAGCCAGCTTCCGCTGGGATGGCGACCGCTATTATCTCGACAACGAACAACACGAAGCCGGACTGTTTTTACGACGGCTGCTTGACGACAACGACCTGATGCAGGGTTATCAACCGGGAGATCACTTCCGTGAACCCAAAAAAATCCACCTTGTACAGGCTGCAGGTCAACTTGCACAGGTGAAAGCTGCTTCCGGGCAGCTGGCCAGGTGGCAAAAAGACGACCCCTACCTGCATCGGACGGTATTGGTGCTGGCTGATGAAAGCCTGCTGGTGCCCATGCTCAGCAGTCTGCCCGAAAAGCTCGGCAAGCTGAATGTTACCATGGGCTACCCATCCCGTTTGGGACAGGCTTATCAACTGGTGAATCTGCTCATGCGGCTGATGAACAACCGGAAAATTCAGGCAGATGGCCCCGTTTATGGCTATCGGGATGTGTTGCCCCTGTTACAATTGCCGCTTCTGAGAAAATCAGTTTTCAGCAGGCTGAGTCGTGAACTGATTGAAAGCCGCCGCGTACGTATCCCTTACACCTTGCTGGCGGAAGCCATGCAGATTTTACCGGCCCTTGACAGGCTGCTGAAAACTCCAGACACGAGCCCGGGACAATTTCCTGCCCTGGTTATCCCGCTGTTAGAAGAGCTGGCCGATGGCAAACACATTGACTTTTTGCAACAGCAATTATGTCTGCAGCTCATTACCTTGCTGCGACGTTTTGAGGTACTACTGGAAGAAGAAGCCTCTTTACCCGACTGGTCGCTGCTGCTGCAACTCTGGCAGCAATTTACGGAGACAGAAACCCTTGATTTTTTAGGGGAGCCGCTGGAAGGTTTACAACTGATGGGTTTGCTGGAAACACGTACCCTTGATTTTGACCGGGTGCTGATTGTAGGTGTCAATGAGGGGAAATTGCCAGGCAAAGCCAGTCAACATAGTTTTATTACAGCAACCCTGCGTTATAATTTCGGACTACCTGGTCCGAGAGAAAAAGAAGCTGTTTTCGCCTATCACTTTTACCGGCTCCTGCAACGGTCGAAAGAAGTAGTGCTTACCTACAACGGTGTTCAGGACGATTTTGGCGGCGGAGAACCCAGCCGGTATTTGCAGCAACTGCGCTTTGAGCTGACCGGAAATAGAGACATCCAACTGGTTGAGCGCAGTATTTCACCAATCCTTCAGGCTGAAACTTTACAGGCCTTTCCGATAAAAATCTCCCAGGATGCGGCTTTAAGATCTAAAATTAAAGACAGACTGATCAGGGGCTTATCTCCTACTGCCATCAGCAACTATATTAACTGCAGTCTTCAGTTTTACTTTGCCCAATTAGAAGGCTTACAGGAAGAAGACACACTAGCCGAACACCTCGACCACAGGAGTATAGGCACTGTACTGCACCGTACGTTGGAGTTACTGTATGAACCGCATCTGAACAAACCACTGCGGGCAGCACAGTTACAGGAAATGAAAACCAGGATGCCGGCGGCTTTCCATCAGGCACTGGAAGAAACGATGCACCACGCACCGACGGATGAAGGCCTTAACCTGTTGATCAGAGAGGTTTGCCGCGATTATCTGGAGCGTTTTCTGGCACAGGAATCAGTACTGCAAACAGCAGGCGGGCAGGAACTCACAGTACTTGCCAGTGAAGAAAAACTGATGCACTCCCTAAACATTGACGGGCAGGAGGTGGTGCTCAAAGGAACAGCCGATCGCATAGACCAGGTCAACGGTTTGCTGCGGATAACCGACTACAAAACCGGCAACTTTACGAATGCGGAAATTGAACTGAGCGATGTTGCTACGGAGTTATGGGATCCGAAAAAAATAAAAGCCATGCAATTGCTCAGTTATGCCTGGCTATACCATCAAAAAAACCCGGAAACAACAGTTTTGCAATCGGGCATCTGGTCTTTCCGCCTCATGACCAAGGGGTTGGTTCTTGTTAAAGTTGACAGGACAGATTTGATAAACCAGGAAATACTGGCACAATACGAGACTTTTCTGACAGTTTTACTTCGTCGTCTGCTCGATCCGGAAAGCACTTTTACGCAAACTGAAGACCAAAGTATTTGTGAAAAATGTAACTTCCGCCAGATCTGTATGCGATGAAAAATGTGCTACATACCGTATTCTACGGTAATATCTGGATAGCAACGGGCGCCGCTGCAGGTGCCTGGCAAACGGCCTGGGTGATGGGTCTGGAGGTCTCTCCCCTATTACTGACGTTTATCTTTCTGGCCACCTTGTTCTGCTATAATTTTGACCGGTATGTGGAACGCCTGTCATTTGCCGACAGCTACCAAAAACGGCACCAGTGGCTGCATGAGCATCGCAGGCAGCTGGCCATCTTCACCATACTTCCGGGCATTGCATGGGTGGTAATGAGTTTCTGGCTTTCGATGCCGGTAATTACCTGGTTACTGCATCTGGGATTGATTTCGGTAGGATATTCTGTTCCTTTATGGCGGCTTAGAAACGGCGAAAGATTTGTACTCCGTAAAATCGGATTCACCAAGCCTGTTTTTGTAGCATACGTATGGGCAGCTGTTTGTGTGGGTCTTCCGGTGGTAGCCAATGGTTACGCCTTCGACAGCCGTTTTTTCGCCGAGTTTATCGGGCGGTTTTTTTTCATTCTGGCGTTGTGCCTTCCCTTTGATTTACGCGATGAGCCCATTGACCGTAGCCACGGTATGCAAACCCTGCCGGTTCTGATCGGCAGAAAACCCACTGAGTGGGCTGCTTATATACTCCTGCTGATACAACCGTTGTTGCTATACCCCTTTATGGGGTTGACAGCTCATTTATTGCTTTTCTGTAGTCTTCTGTATGCTGGTGTCAGCATGCGTTTCGCTATCCGCAGCAGCCATGACCTGGCCTATTCTGCCGGTATCGACGGAGCCATTGTTTTGCAGGCAGTGCTGATGGCTGTGGCCTTTGCTGCTTAAGCCGTACTTTTGCCCCATGTTTGCCAAACTTGTTCTCAAAAGCGGGCGCGACCGCTCCATCCTCAACCGTCACCCCTGGGTGTTTTCAGGTGCTGTAAAAACCTGGCCTGAATCGCAGAACGGAGAAATAGTCGCCGTAACCGACAACAACGACCAGCTACTCGGCTATGGTTTTTTTTCGCCCAAAAGCCAGATATGCTGCCGCATTTTTGAGTTCACCAAAAAGCCTGCGGATTCGTTTGACGATGCTTACTGGCATGCTAAAATCGAAGGCGCACTGCGACTGCGTCAATCTTTTCTGGATCCGTTACAAACCAACTGTTTCCGTCTGCTGCATGCCGAAGGCGATTTTTTGCCCGGCGTTATCGCAGATGTATACGGTGAGGTGGTTGTGATGCAGGTGCTGATCAAAGGTACTGAGCACATTTTCCCGGCCATCGAAAAATCAATGCATCGCCTCGGTTTTAAAAACATCTACCTCAAACAAAAAGAAAATTCCGGTTTCCTCGAAGCGGTCAGTCTGCCCAAAGGCTGGCGCGGCGACCCGGTGGCCATGCCGGTAACGGTTCTTGAAAATGGTATTAGTTTTATTGTGGATGTGGAAAGTGGCCAGAAAACGGGCTTTTTCATCGATCAAAGGGATAACCGCTCCCTTACCAAAGAATATGTGGCAGGGAAAACGGTGCTCAATGCCTTCAGCTATACCGGTGGTTTCAGCCTGTATGCCCTGGCAGGAGGAGCCGCCGAAGTGCATTCGGTCGACATCTCCAAAGATGCCATTGCCAGGGCCGACGCCATGGTAAAACTCAATTTCCCGGACGCGAACCACCAGGCCATCGCCGAAGATTGTTTCGATTACCTCCGCCATTGCGAAACGAAATACGATGTGATTGTACTCGACCCTCCGGCCTTCGCCAAAAACGCGAAATCGGTACCGAATGCAGCCAGGGGTTACAAAGACCTCAACCTGCTCGCCATGAAGAATCTGAAGCCGGGTGGTTTCCTGTTCACTTACAGTTGCTCGCAAAACATCACGCCCGATTTATTCCGTAAAATCGTTTTTGGGGCCGCGGTAGATGCCGGTCGTGAAGTCCGCATCCTGCGTTTCCTCTCCCAGGCCGACGATCACCCGATCAATATCTACCACCCGGAGGGGGAATATCTGAAGGGGTTACTTCTCTACATCGCTTAGAGGTTTCAAATTCCTGGCTCCGGATTTTCAGGGTGTTGTATCCGGATTTTCTAAGGCCCGGATTTGTTCCCTGTTCCGGTGTTTGAGAGACGCGGAAGCCAGCCATCCGGGAAAACAACCTGGACATTAAAACCTGAAATCTGGAATTTCCCTTAATTTGGAACCTGGAATTTGAAATCTGGAATTAAATGAAGGCATTTTACACCATCGGTTTGCTCATATTGTCGAACATCTTCATGACGTTTGCCTGGTATGGTCATCTGAAATTCGGGGAGATGAAAGGATTTCAGAACCTGGGATTATTTGCCATCATTCTGATCAGCTGGGGAGTTGCCTTGTTTGAGTACTTTTTTCAGGTACCAGCCAACCGTATCGGGTACAAGGAAAACGGCGGTCCGTTTTCGCTGGTAGAGCTCAAAGTGATGCAAGAAGTGATCACACTGGTTGTATTTACCATTTTCACGACCGTATTATTTAAAAACGAGACATTCAAAACCAACCACTTCATCGGTTTTTTCTTTCTCATCCTGGCGGTTTATTTCATTTTCAAGAAGTGAGCCGATGCCTTGCCGAGGTTTAAAGGAAACTCTTTTAACTCTGCACAATCCGTGTTAAAAAACTGGTATTGAAAAGCCAAACAAACCCGCATTTTTAACGCAGAAATCACGACCTTTGCACCAAATTTCGCGCAGTTATGATTTCAGTTTCCAATATTTCACTACGGTATGGTAAACGGGTTTTGTTTGAGGACGTTAACCTCAAATTCACCCATGGGAACTGCTATGGCATAATCGGAGCCAACGGAGCTGGTAAATCTACCTTCCTGAAAATCCTCTCCGGCGAAATTGACCCTACCGGTGGCCAGGTGAGCATTACCCCCGGTGAACGGATGGCGGTGCTGAAACAAAATCACTATGAATTCGATGAATTTCCAGTCATCGAAACGGTGTTGATGGGTCACAAAGACCTGTACACCGTGATGAAAGAGAAAGACGCCATCTACGCCAAAGCGGATTTCAGCGATGCTGACGGACTGCGTGCCGGGGAACTGGAAAGTAAATTTGCGGAGATGGATGGCTGGGATGCCGAAAGTAATGCCGCTACCCTGCTCAGCAACCTCAACATCAGCGAAGAACACCACTATAAACTCGTGAAAGAGCTCGACGGTAAGCAGAAAGTCCGTGTACTCCTCGCACAGGCGTTGTTCGGCAATCCCGATATCCTGCTTCTCGATGAGCCCACCAACGACCTCGATCTGGAAACAATCAGCTGGCTGGAGAACTTCCTGGCCGATTACCAGAACACCGCCATCGTGGTATCACACGACCGGCACTTCCTCGATACCGTTTGTACCCATGTGGTGGATGTAGACTTCAGCAAAATGAATATTTATACCGGTAACTACACATTCTGGTATGAGTCAAGCCAGCTGGCACTCAAACAGCGCTCCGATCAGAACAAAAAGCTGGAAGATAAAGTGAAGGAATTGCAGGACTTTATCAGTCGATTCAGCGCCAACGCCTCTAAATCCAAACAAGCCACCAGCCGTAAGAAGGCCCTCGATAAAATCAACCTCGACGATATCAAACCTTCGAGCCGGAAATATCCGGCCATTCTGTTCAACAATATGAGTCGTGAGGCTGGTGATCAGATACTGGAAGTAACCAACCTCAGCAAAAAACAAGGCAGTGAAACCCTGTTCTCAAACATCAGTTTTACGGTGAACAAAGGTGATAAAATTGCCATTCTCTCCAAAAATAGTCTTGCCAGCACCGCATTGTACAAAATACTGTCTGGTGAGGACACAGACTTCAGCGGTAGCTTCAAGTGGGGTGTCACTATCAATGCCGCTTATCTCCCGGGAGATAACCACAGTTATTTCGACGGGAAAAAACTGAATCTGGTAGATTGGCTGCGCGAATACAGCACCGGTGAAAAAGATGAGCAGTTTATCCGTGGTTTTCTGGGCAAGATGTTGTTTTCGGGTGAAGAAGTACTCAAAAACTGCAGCGTACTTTCAGGAGGTGAAAAAATGCGTTGCATGTTCAGCCGCCTGATGTTGCAGCAAGGTAATGTGCTGCTGTTTGATGAACCCACCAACCACCTCGATCTTGAATCGATTACCGCCCTCAACAACGGCATGACCGACTTCAAAGGCAGCATCCTCTTTACCACCAGCGACCATACCCTGGCACAAACAGTGGCTAACCGCATCATCGAACTTACTCCCAAAGGTAATCTCGACAAGCTGATGGAATTTGACGATTATATCAGCAGTGAAACAGTTAAAATGCAGCGGGAAGCCCTCATAGGTGCCTGAATCACTTAATTGGCTGTTCTGGTAACAATCCCTTCTAAACCCTGTTCGATTTTTTCGAGCAGGGCTTTTTGTTTGATGATGCCGTAAGAGATCGCCCAATCGGTGGGCTGATCGTACAGCAACCAAACAATGCCGGACTTATAAACCGTGATCTTAAGAGGCAATTCAGCAGCAATCGCCGGGTTTTCCTGCATCAGCAAGGTGCCGGCTTTTGGATTACCAAAAATGAAAACCGTACAGGAATCCATTTTCATACCGGCATTTTGAGCATTTTCCCGGTGATCAATTTTCGAAAACAAGCTGAGGCCTGCTTCCTGAATCGCCTTTTCAAGTCTTACGGATGTCGTTTCAAAACTGTGCAGGCTTTCTACCGCCTGTTTGGGATGCTGGGCATGAGCTGTTGAAAAGAAAACACTCATAAGGAAGAGTACGGCCAGTTTTTTTTTCATAAGAAGCTTGTATAAGCTGAAGCTACGCAATTCTGTCGACAAGCTGTTTGCAATGCCTGCTGCTTCGTATATTACCTGCCTAAGTTGATGTTCATGTTCACAAACGATACCCTTTCCGGCAAAACCATACTCATCACAGGCGGAGGCAGTGGCCTTGGCCTTGCCATGGCGAAACATTACGCCTCTCACGGCGCCAAAGTGGCCATTTGTGGTCGCAACGAAGCCAAATTACAGACAGCCATCCAGGAAATAGGCCACGAAGCGGTTTATGAAGTCTGCGATGTACGCGACCATGAGGCGGTTGGCCAACTGTTTGCTCGTCTGCAAAGCCGGATTGGCATAATCAACGGACTGGTAAACAATGCGGCCGGTAACTTTTTATCGGCTGCTGAGGATTTGTCGCCGAATGCTTTCGGGGCAGTCATCGACATCGTGCTTAAGGGCAGTTTCAACTGTACCCAGCATTTCGGTAAGGCGCTGATAGCAGCCAAAAAGTCGGGGACTGTCATCAACATCGTAACCACTTACACCGAAACCGGCTCCGCTTTTGTACTTCCCAGTGCCTGCGCCAAAGCCGGCGTATATGCCATGACCAACTCATTGGCCATGGAGTGGGCCACATATGGCATTCGTCTCAATGCCATTGCGCCCGGACCCTTCCCTACTGAAGGCGCCTGGACTCGTTTGCTGCCTGACAAAAGTATTGAAGAAAAATACCTCAAACGTATTCCTGCAGGTCGTTACGGCAAACATGAGGAGCTGGCCAATCTGGCCATCTACCTGATGAGTGATATGAGCGACTACATCACCGGTGAATGTATCACCATCGACGGCGGAGAACGGCTTCAGGCTGGCCAGTTCAATATGTTTGCCAATATGCTACCCCGCGAACAACTCCGGGGCTTCTTTCAGCTGATGAAACCCAAAAAGGATTAAACTTCAGGTTTCAAATTCAAGATTGTTCTTTGTACAGATAGTTTCTGCACTAAACAAACGCCTGGTCGACAGAAAGAATGAAAGAAGCATGTAAACAAACGGAATTAAACCTTAACAAGGTTTAAATAAAGTTTGAAATTTTGAACCTGAAATCCGGAATTAATCAGGAAGCCTGGCGGTGTTTTACGATTCTGGCTTCGATGAAGTAGATAATGCGTTCTGCGATGGCGGTCAGATAGTCACCTATCTTTTCCATTTTACGGATGATCGTCAGCAGATTGATGATATCGTGGGCTTCCCGCTCTGTTTTGCATGCAGCGGCCATTTTCGCTATGGTGCGGTTGGCTGCCAGATTGATCCGATCCAGTTCACTTTCGAGCCGCATCACGGCGTTGGCCCGGTCTACCGATTCCTCGTCGAGTGCCAGCAGGGTCGCATCGAGCATGGTAAGCAATTGGTTCGACATAGCCGTAAATTCAAGGGCTTTCAGTTGATCGGCTGTAAAGGCTTTGCGTGTTTCAAGCAGGTATTTACCAATCGCATGCGCATTGTCGCTGATACCTTCGAAGTCGGAGATAATTTTATTGGTGGCAAAAACAAACCGTAAGTCACGTGCTACAGGTGAAAAAAGGGCGAGTATCTGCTCACACTTGCGTTCAATACGCAAATCCAACGTATCTACCTGCTTTTCTCCCAATTCTATTTCTTCAATGAGGCTGTGATCGAAAGTAGAAACCGCCTGCAATACTCCCGCCACCTGTCCTCGGACAAGTTCAGCCATTTCAAGAGAAGCGGTTTTAAGTTGCAGCAGTTCTACAGACAGTTGATTCACAGCGATGATATTTCAGCAAAGTTAAACGGAAGCGGTAAGGTATGTAACGAGGATACGGGAATTAACGATAAGACAATTTCAGTTGAGAGAAAGTGCTATCCTGGTTGCTCAAACCTGCCAGTAATGTAATTCTGTGTGCTTTCGTTGCTGGGGTTGGTGAAAAAAGTGGTGGTGTCGCTGTACTCCACCAGAGTCCCCTTGTAGAGGAAAGCTGTTTTGTCGCTGGTGCGGGAGGCTTGCTGCATATTGTGGGTTACAATGACGATGGTATACGATTGTTTGAGCTCGTACACCAACTCTTCCAGTTTGGCAGTGCTGATAGGATCGAGGGAAGAGGCCGGCTCATCCATCAGCAGTATGCTGGGTTCTACTGCCAGGGCCCGGGCAATGCATAGGCGTTGCTGTTGCCCGCCCGACAGTATAAGGGCAGACTTGTGGAGGTTGTCTTTTACCTCCTCCCACAAAAAAACCTGCCGGAGGGTTCTTTCTACCTTTTCCTGAATGAATTTCCGGTGGGTAACCCCCTTGATGCGCAGCCCGAAGGCAACATTCTCGAAAATTGACTTGGGGAAAGGATTCGGTTTCTGAAACACCATGCCCACTCGTTTCCGGAGATCGTAGAGGTCGACACTTGGGTCGTAGATGTCTTTGTTGTCGATGAGCACCCGGCCGTCGTGGCGGGCATTCGGTACAAGTTCGTTCATGCGGTTGAGTACCCGCAGGAAAGTTGACTTTCCACAGCCTGAAGGTCCAATCAGGGCTGTTACGGTACGGGGTTCTATGCCGAGGCTTACCCGGTGGAGTACCTGGTTATTGCCGTAAAAGAAGTTGAGGTCGTTGGTTTCAATTTTATACATCAGGCTTCAATACGTTTGTGCCAGCGTTCGCGCAAACGCATGGCGATCAGGTTCAACAAAAGGGTAAGCACCAGCAAAACCAGGATAGCGGCACTTGCATTTACCAGAAAGGCTGCCTGCGGTTTGGTTGCCCAGAAAAATATCTGCACCGGCAAAACGGTGAAAAAATCAAAGACCGAGCCCGGACTAAACGGCACGAAGGCCACCGCCCCCAGCACTAACAAAGGCGATGCTTCACCTATGGCCCGGCTTACCCCAAGCAAGGCCCCCGAAACTATTCCGGGAAACGACAAGGGCAGTACGTGAAACCAGATGGCTTGCCAGCGGGTAGCCCCTAAGGCATAAGCAGCTTCCGTGATACCAGCGGGTACCATCCGCAAAGATTCCCGTGTACTCACAATGACCAATGGTAAAATAAGCAGACAAAGCGTCAGCGAAGCAGCAAGTATACTCTCCCCCAACGCCATCTCCCGCACAAAAAACTGCAAACCTAACAAACCGTAAATCACAGATGGTATACCCGCCAGATTGGTAATATTCACCTCCAGCAATCTGCTCCAGCGGCCTGGTTTCTGATATAGTTCCAGATAAATCCCCGCGGCAACGCCTACCGGAAAACTGATGAGCAGTACCAGCCCCATGACCCACAAAGTTCCCAGAAATGCCGGCAAAATACCAGCCTGTTCTGGTAAACGGGAAGCATAACCCGTGAAAAATCCCATGTTAAGACGTGGCAGGCCGGCAAAAGTGATATAGGCAAACAATCCGAGTATAAACAATACCACGCCGACCGTGAAAATAAGCCCGTAAATAGCAAAACCACCCCGGCGTACACGGTCAACCCAGCTATCGAAACGCTCAAAGAGTGTAAAAAGATTGCCAAAAGGGGATTTCATCAGCTAATCGATTTTTGACGGTTTTTGAAACGTGACCGCAGCCAGAAACTGAGGTTGTTGAGGGTGAACGTGAGCAGAAACAGGCTTAATCCGACGGCAAAAATGGTCTTATACTCTATTGAAGCCTGTGACACATCTCCCAGGCTCACCTGGATGATGTAGGTAGAAGCCGTTTGTATGGCAACCGTTGGGTTAAACGTAAGTGCAGGCTGCTGACCTGCTGCAATGGCTACAATCATGGTTTCACCCAAAGCCCTTGAAAAGGCCAGTAAGACCGAAGCTGTAACTCCGGAAAAGGCTGCCGGCAGCACTACCTTCAAGGCTACCTGCCATTTGCTGGAGCCTAAAGCCAATGCGGCTTCCCGGAGATTGGCAGGTACACTCCGCATGCTGTCTTCACTGATACTGGTAATGATGGGCAGTATCATAAATCCCATGACGAGTCCCGGCGACAAAGCATTAAAAGTTTCTATGCCAGGGAAAAACCACTGCAAAGCGGGTGTTACAAAAACAAGGGCCAGAAAGCCATAAACGACCGTAGGCACCGCCGATAACAAATCCAGCGCCGGACGAGCCAGCTGCCGCAGTTCTTTGGGTGCAAATTCACTCAGATAGATAGAGATGAACAGCCCGAGCGGCAAAGCTACCAGCAAAGCAATGACCGATGTGAGCAGGGTAGCACTCAGCAAGGGCAATATGCCATAGTTTTTTTCTGAAAAAAGAGGTGTCCAGCTGGTTCCGGTTATAAACTCCCAGACAGAGACCTCCCGGAAAAAACCGGCAGCATTCCAGACCAACACCAGCACCACAGAAAGGGTAATCCCAACCGTTAGCCAGGCTGCAGCCTGTAGCAAACGTTCTATAAACCACTCCCCTTTCCTTTTCATGGTTTGGGGGGTGAGTAATTTAATAACCAGGCACGCACCTCCTGGTATGCTGCTGGCGGTAATGGCACAAAATGCAGTTCATTGGCCAATTGTTCGATACGGCTGTAGTAATAATCAAGGTACTTTCTGACGTTTTCTCTTTCAAGTGATTTATTACTTACAAGCATGAATTGAGTCCGCCGGAAAGGCTGATAACTACCATCTGCAATGGTTTCATCAGAAGGCCCCACAGCGGTAATCCCTCCTGCAAGGTCATTAATTACCGGTAAAGCCCTCAATCGGCCTTCATTTTCAAGAAAATAGGTATAGCCAAAATATCCGATGCCGCCAGCAGATCCTAACAGTCCCTGTACGACTATGTTATCGCTTTCACTCGATGAATAATCCCCCCGGCTTGATCGCGGGATACCGGTCACCATCTCTGTAAAAAAATCATAGGTACCACTACTGCTACCGGCTCCAAACAGACTCACCGGCTCATCCGGCCATTCAGGACGAAGATCTTTCCATTTGAATTTTTTTCCCTGGGCGGCTGGCTCCCAAAGGCGCCGGAGTTCACTCACCCGGATGTCTTTTGCCCAGTGGTTAGCGTTGGGAACGGCTATCACAATGCCGTCAAAAGCCACGGGAAGGCTTATTATTTCGAGTCCCACCTTTTGGCAAGCGTTCATTTCACCTTCCTCAATCGGCCGCGATGCATTACAAAGGTCGATATCTCCCCGGCACAATTTGCGGATACCACCACCGGTACCTGACACACCCACCACTACTTTGTAGCCGGGATTGGCGGCATAAAAATCTTCCGTAATAGCCTCCGTAATAGGGAAAACAGTACTACTACCGTCAATTTTGACATACTGAGCCCGGTATTTCGCCTGATCGAGGCAACCCGTCAGCAAACAAATCAACCCAGCATAAAACAGCATCCGCATGCTCAAAAATAGCGAGGCATCCGCATAAAAACTGAATTGTGTTTATTAAGCTTCATTTAATAATTCCAGCTTATTTTTACGGCTTGTTATACGCAGTCATTGATATCGAAGCCACCGGCAGTAAATACCCAGCCGACCGCATCATGGAACTTGCCATTGTCAAACACGATGGCAGGCAGATTTTATCAACCTGGAGCAGTTTGCTGAAGCCTGGCGTGCCAATTCCACCTTTTGTCGTTGAGCTCACCGGAATTACCGAAGAAATGGTAGAGGAAGCTCCTCATTTCCACGAAAAGGCGCATGAAATATGGCGGGAGATAGCAGGTTGTGTCATTGTAGGCCATGATGTGAATTTTGATTACAATTTCCTTAAACACGAGTTGATGGAAGTGGGTTACGAACTGGAAGCTCCGAGACTTTGTACCCTGAAAAAAAGCAGGAAATTCATCCCTGAACAACCCTCCTACTCCCTTGGTCGTCTGGCTGAAGGACTTGGCATTACCATTGAAAACCGACACCGGGCTCTGGGGGATGCGCTCGCGACGGCAGCCATTTTTGAGCTCCTTTTTCCTCACCTGGAAGGTTGGGTCGCTCATGTTAAAGCTCACAATGAAGTACCCCTTGAAGATGTGGTGAGGATTAAAAAAAGCAAATGAAAATATTCGTTTTAGCACTCTCCTGGGTGCTGATGAGCGCAGCAGCGTATCATCCGCTTACATCGGTGTTTTCGCCATTGTCATGGGTTTCGGAGTCCCCGGCCAGCGACAATTGTGAGATCATAAGCCCCCAAGGCCCAAAATACGACCCGACCGGTACCTGGCTCGTTCCCGATCCGCGTGACGGAAAACCCTGGATGTTGGTAGACGTCAAAATGGTGAATGGAGAACTCCGTGGTACACTGAAAGGCTACCCGGCAGGCAGTAGATTCGCCCACATGAAAAAATGTGAACTCTGCCCCCGTGACGACAAACGCAAAAACGCCCCTATGATGGGCATAGTGATTGTAGAAAAAGTAGCGCCGCTCGGCAACCGCTTCGTAAACGGCGAATACCTGGATCTGGAAAACGGCCGGGTATACAATTGTAATATCAGCATACCCAAAGCCGATGAGTTGTGGGTGGAAGTGGCTTATGGCCGTATGTACAAAAAACAATTCTGGAAACGGGTCCGTTAGTGCCGGGTTCCAGGTTTCAAATCTATAAGATACCGTTACTACGGGATTCCAGATTGGGCTTTTGCCGGGGATTGGCGGAGTTCTTTTGAACGCTCCTTTTAATTCAACATTCAAAATTTAAGATTCAAAATTGATTTTGATAAAAACCGGAGCCCGGAAAGCAAGACTTTCCGGGCTCCGGCAACAATTTTGAATGTTGAATATTGAATTCTCCGGTGGCTCCGGTAGCAGCATCCTTATAATTCTGCAGCAATACCTTCAGCGTATTTATGCCTTACCTTCCTATCCTCCGGAAGGGTATTCAGATGGGGTATTTTACCTTGCCGGTACTCCTGGTACAACCTGGTGATATCTGCAGATGTGTCTCCGATAAAGGGGCCATAGCTTACTATCGGGGCATTTTGAGACTCTCCGGCATAAAACAGCAAACGTGCGCCCGTTTCGCCGGCTTTGAAGGAAATTTCACTTTCACCCGACGCAACTGGTCTGTCAAACCAGGCACTTTGTCCCTGTTTTATGTGTGTTTCACCAACTTTTACAGACCCTTCGGTAACATAGATAAAACCATTGTATTGTGCCGGAATCTGCTGTACAGCTGCTGTATTTTTGTGAAGCAAAAAATCAACGATGGTGACCGGCGTTTGGTTCTGAAGAGGCGACCTCAGTCCCTGACTGGTTCCGCTGTAAACCCTGATTTCACTGCCGGGGGTCTTCTTTGTCGGAACATCTTCCAGTAAAATTTGCTGTAAAAATGGTTCCGTCCACCTTTTCCCGGGAGGCAATACCAGCCACAGCTGTAAAATACGCATTTTCGTTTCAGAGGTTATTTCCTCGGTATGGATGATTCCTTTTCCTGCTGTCATCAGTTCCAGACTTCCGGTTTTCCAGTCTTTTCCGTTTCCCTCCAATACCAGCGTAACGGTTTCAAATCCGGCATGCGGATGTGGCCCACCTACCGGAGGACCGCCCGGTAAGTCCAACTGGTCGTCCATCAACAATATAAAAGGATCGGTTTGTGTAAATGAATTACCATCCAGTATGGCTGCCGCCAGATGTCCCTTCCCCAAAAAACCGGGGTGGAGGGAATGGGTGTTTATCTTCGCTATATTTCGTTGTATCATCTCTGTTACAATTGCTTTTTTTGTCAGAATGTTCGATTTAAATGCTCCTGGCTTGCTGCAGCGAAAACAACCTTTGTCTAAGCTCGGGAAAGCGAATCAGCGCCGTTATCCATACCAAAGTCTGTACGCCCACCGCCATCAGGACGGGTTGCTGGTGCTGGAGATGGGTCACGATGGCACCTCCCATATAAGCAATGAGCAGCAGTGAACCCAAAACCCCCGTTCGGGGTATGATGAAAAACAGGAGAGAAATAATCTCAAGTATACCTATCCATTGATAGGTAGCGGCATCAATTCCAATAGAAGCAGCCTGCCCGACAGCCATTTCATTTTGCGAGAGCTTCAAAAATGCACTCATGGAGAATAAAAGGACTAAAACAAGGGTCAATATCCAACCGGTATTTCTGATAATTTTTTGAGACATCATGTGATTTTTTTAAATGATGGACAAATTTACAGTCATATGATATACATTTGTAACCTGTTACAAATAGGATACCGATTACAAAAAGAATACCATGCATACCAAAGAAACATGTGGCAAAGCCATGCGGGCTGTCCGGGATACGCTTGATGTAGTGGGCGGCAAGTGGAAACTTGTGCTTCTGACCATCCTCATGAGTGGAAAAAGAAGATTCCGTGAGTTGTCCAGGGAAGCCGGCATCTCACCCCGGATTTTATCCAAAGAGCTACAAGAAATGGAAATGAATGGTCTGGTCAGCCGTACGGTTTGCGATACCAAACCCATCACCGTTGAATATGCCCTGACACCCTACAGTGAATCACTTAAAGAGGTGCTGGAAGCGATGAATCGTTGGGGTCAGAACCACCGCGATAAAATTATTCATACATCCCAATAGTTTTTCCCGGATTTCAGCTTCAGGATTGGTCTGACTTCTGAATCTGTCTGGAATCCGGAACTGCTGAAAACATTCCCTGAGGCAGAATGTTCATCAAACATGTCCTCCACCCCCTACGTAATTCATTGGCTACGCCGCGATTTACGGTTATTTGACAACACGGCACTGTTTCATGCTTTGCAGTCGGAATACCCGGTTCAGCTGGTGTTTATTTTTGATCAGCAAATTCTTGATAAACTCGAAGACAAAGCTGACCGACGCCTGACCTTTATTCACCAGGCTCTGACCGAAATGGAGACAGTCGTACGGAAATACGGTGCTTCCATACAGACCTACTACGGAGAGCCCGCCACCATCTGGCAGCAGTTGATTGCTGAACCTATGCTCAAGGGTGTGTATACCAACCGTGACTATGAGCCTTATGCCAGGCAACGGGATTCGGCCGTAAGTAGTTTGCTCAAAGTACAAAACATCCCTTTTCACCATTTCAAAGACCATGTTCTGCTCGAAGCCCATGAAGTGCTGAAAGACGATGGAAATCCTTACACTGTTTTTACGCCTTATAGTCGCAAATGGAAATCGGTGGCCTGCGAAACTACTTTAGAGAACCAGGCCAGTGAAAAACTGTTACACAAGCTTATGCCGCGAGAGCCTGTCTCTCTGCTGGCACTGGAAGCGATGGGCTTTGAAACAGCTGCAGCAGATTTCCCCGGCAAGGAAGTCCGCGATGCACGCCTGCTGCTTTATCACAGCCAGCGGAATCTGCCCTCCCTTCCGGGTACCTCCCGCCTGGGTGTTCATCTGCGGTTTGGTACCATCTCCATCCGGGCGCTGGCTGCCCGGGCGAGGAAGCTGAATGAGACTTTTTTAAATGAACTCATCTGGCGGGATTTTTACCAGATGATACTCTGGCATTACCCGCATGTTGTCAAAACTGCCTTCAAACCTGCATACGAGCACATTCCCTGGCGCAACAACGAAACGGAATTTGAACGCTGGTGCACCGGTAATACCGGCTATCCCATCGTAGATGCCGGCATGCGCGAACTCCTTGCAACCGGCTTCATGCATAACCGGGTACGTATGATAACGGCCAGCTTCCTTACCAAACACCTGCTCATCGACTGGCGCTGGGGAGAAGCCTGGTTTGCCCGTCATCTCCTCGATTTCGATCTGGCTGCCAACAACGGTGGCTGGCAGTGGGCTGCCGGCAGCGGTTGTGATGCTGCCCCCTACTTCCGCATCTTCAACCCTGAGGAACAAACCAAAAAATTCGACGCGCAAGGCGATTACATCCGCCGCTGGGTTCCGGAATTTGACAGCCTCAGCTACGTACAACCGATGGTGAAACACAAATTCGCAAGAGAAAGAGCCCTTGAGGTGTATGGGAAAGCATTGAGGTAGGGTTTTGAGCGTGTGGCTGTGTTTTTCCTGGCCGGCTTCGCCGGCTATGCTTTAGACGCTGCTCAGGCAATGCCAGATGCAACGAATACTGCCACACTAAAACACTGCCACTCTTTCACACTCCCCCCACTGGCACGCTCCCAAGTCCCAACTATGCTGATTTTCATGGGTCAGGCAAACCTTTTTTCAGCTATCTTTGTTCCCCAATTCAGAATAAGTCTAAATACAGACTTCACCCGAATATGAGCAATAACGAGCAAGACATCCTTAGTCAGATTACCGACGAAGAATATAAGTACGGCTTTGTCAGTAATATCGACCAGGATATCCTGGAGAAGGGGCTTAGTGAAGATACTATCCGCTTTATTTCTGCCAAAAAAGGTGAGCCGGAATGGTTACTCAACTGGCGTTTGAAGGCCTACCGGCATTGGCTTACCATGACGGAGCCCCGCTGGCAGAATGTACAGTATCCGCCCATTGATTATCAGGCCATCAGTTATTACGCTTCGCCCAAAGAAGGTAATAAATTGAATAGTCTCGATGAACTGGACCCGGAAATCAAAGCCACTTACGACAAACTGGGCATTCCACTCGAAGAACAGTTATTGCTGGCAGGGGTAGCCGTTGATGCCGTCCTGGATTCTGTTTCTGTGATTACCACCTACAAAGAGAAACTTGCGGAGAAAGGGGTGATATTCAGCTCCATCAGCGAAGCTGTGCATGAATACCCTGATTTGGTAAAAAAATACCTCGGTTCAGTCGTGCCCTATACAGACAACTATTTCGCTGCGCTGAACAGTGCTGTTTTCAGCGATGGGTCGTTTGTTTTTATCCCCAAAGGGGTACGTTGTCCGATGGAACTAAGCACCTATTTCCGCATCAATGCTCAGGGAACCGGTCAGTTTGAGCGCACCCTGATAGTGGCAGAAGAGAGCGCTTATGTTAGTTACCTGGAAGGTTGTACAGCTCCCAAACGCGATGAAAATCAGCTACACGCCGCGGTAGTTGAACTGGTGGCCATGGCTGATGCTGAAATCAAATATTCTACTGTCCAGAACTGGTATCCCGGTGATAAAGACGGCAAGGGGGGCATCTACAATTTTGTTACCAAACGGGGTGTTTGCATGGGCAATAACGCCAAAATCAGCTGGACACAGGTTGAAACCGGCTCCTCCATCACGTGGAAATACCCGAGTGTGATACTGAAGGGAGACAACAGCATAGGCGAGTTCTATTCGGTTGCCCTCACCAACAATATGCAGCAGGCAGATACCGGTACTAAAATGATCCACATCGGCAAAAACACCAAAAGCCGGATTGTGAGCAAAGGTATCAGTGCTGGCAAAAGCCAAAACTCCTACCGCGGTCTGGTAAAAGTCCGCAAAAGTGCTGCCGGTGCCCGCAATTACTCTCAGTGTGATTCGCTGCTTATGGGAGACAAATGCGGGGCGCATACCTTCCCCTATTTTGAAATCAACAACAACAGCGCAACTGTAGAACACGAAGCCACTACCTCCAAAATCGGCGAAGACATTCTTTTCTACTGCAATCAACGTGGCATCAGCCAGGAAGATGCAGTAGCCCTCATTGTAAACGGCTACGCGAAGGAAGTACTCGATAAATTACCAATGGAATTCGCGGTAGAAGCCAGGAAACTATTAGCCATTTCCCTGGAAGGAAGCGTTGGTTAATTCAAAATTTAAGATTCAAAATTCAAAATTGTTGTTGGGTTGGCTAGGATTGAGCGATATGAGGACATGAAGGTTTGGCAGTTGGGCAGAAAACTGGTCACTACTATCTATGCGCTTACTTTAGCAAGTGATTTTGCCAAAGATTTTGGACTGAAAGACCAGATTCGGCGTTCAGCGATGTCAATACCCTCTAACATCGCTGAAGGTTTTGAAAGAAACGGCAACAAAGAGTTCATACACTTCCTCTACATTGCCAAAGGCTCGGCCGGAGAGCTAAGAACACAACTGATGCTTTCGCTGGATCTTAATTATATCAGTTTATCCTCCTTCAAATCTGCCCTCAACGAAATTGAAGAAGTAAGCCGGACGCTAAAGGGATTCATAGACTATCTTAAAAGAAGTGGCTACACCGGAGAAAAATACAGTACCAAAGTCAGCGAAGCTGACGCCCCCTATCTCACCCAATGGCAAACCGCCGAAAATTTTGAATTTTGAATCTTAAATTTTGAATTCTAAACAGAGGCGAAGCCGACCAGAAGCAGATATATTATGTTAAGCATCAAAAATCTAAGAGCGTCGATAGACGGTAAGCAGATATTAAAAGGCATCAACCTTGAAGTGAAGCCCGGAGAGGTACACGCCATCATGGGCCCCAACGGCTCCGGTAAATCCACCCTGTCAAGCGTTATAGCCGGTAAGGATGGTTATGAAGTCAGCGGGAACGTGACCTTTAACGGTCAAGATCTGCTGGAACTGGCTCCTGAAGTACGGGCCTGGGAAGGTATTTTCCTTGCATTTCAGTATCCCGTTGAGATTCCGGGCGTGAGCATTACCAATTTCATGCGTACCTGCATCAACGAACAGCGCAAATACCGCAAATTGCCTGAAATGGATGCTTCTTCCTTCCTCAAACTGATGCGACAGAAGGCAGCCCTTGTAGAACTCGACGAAAGCCTGATGAAACGATCTGTGAACCAGGGCTTTTCTGGCGGCGAAAAAAAAAGAAATGAGATTTTTCAGCTCGCTATGCTCGAACCCAGTCTGGCCATACTGGATGAGACAGATTCCGGACTTGACATTGATGCGCTACGCATCGTAGCGGGTGGCGTAAACAAACTACGTACCGAAAACAATGCTTTCCTGGTGATAACCCACTACCAGCGCCTGCTCGATTACATCGTACCCGACTTCGTACATGTGTTGTATAATGGGCAGATTGTAAAATCAGGTACCAAAGAACTGGCATACGAACTTGAAGAAAAGGGCTACGACTGGATCAAAGCCGAAGTGAATGCTGCTGTATAATGGAGAATGTACTTGAACATACCCTCGCTGACCGGCTCACTGCCCACCTTGCATCGTTGGGAGAACAACCATTGGCAGCCCAACGTCAGGAGGCTGCCGCTGCCTTCTCAGCGTTGGGTTTGCCCGACACAACCCATGAAGATTGGAAATATACCAATCTAACCGATGTAGGTCGACTGGATCCGCTGGCAGGTGCTCCAGTCATTGACTTATCAACCATTGAGCTGGGTCCCTACCGCATTGCCGGGCTGGACGCTGTAGAACTGGTTTTTGTCAATGGCCGCTTTGCTCCTTCCCTCTCACAGGAATGGCATACGGGAAACCAGTTTGCCGGTAGTTTGCAGCATGCGCTGGTTCAGATTCCTGAACCGGTTCTGGCACATTTAGGACAATACGCCCGGGTTTGTGAAGAAGGCTTTACAGCCCTCAACACCCTGCTCGCTCACGACGGATTTGTGGTTTATGGAGCCAAAAACGAACGTTGGGATAAAACGGTAGTGGTTTATCACCTCTCAACCGGGACCAAAGAACAATGCTGGACCAACACCCGCAACCTCGTGGTAGCAGAAGCAGGCTGTGATGTGACCATTATTGAGAAATACATCAGCCTGTCACCTGTATTCGACAACGATGTGCTGGAAATAGCAGTTGGTGCCAATGCCAGTGTGCAGCACTACAAACTGCAGACCCGTTACGGAGATGCCTGGCACAATGGCACTACCCGGGTACAACAGGAGCGCGACAGTCAATACTACAATGCTACCATCAGTTGGAGCGGCGGACGGGTTCGCAACAACCTGCAGGCAGCCCATGCCGGTCAGCATTGCGAAACCAACTTTTACGGTCTCTACCTCCTCGACCACGACAACCTCATCGACAACCATACGCTGGTTGACCATGCCATGCCGAATTGCTACAGCAATGAGCTGTACAAAGGCATTGTAGGGGCCGACGGCAAGGCTGTATTCAACGGTAAAATTCTGGTGCGCCCCGACGCGCAGAAAACCAATGCCTACCAAAGCAATGCCAACATCCTTCTGGCTGATACGGGCACCATCAATGCCAAGCCGGAGCTGGAAATTTTTGCGGATGATGTGAAGTGCTCACACGGTGCTACTACCGGTCAGTTGAACCAGGATGAGCTGTTTTACCTCAAAGCCCGCGGCATACCCGAAGACAAGGCACGTACTATCCTCCTCACTGCTTTTGCCGGTCAGGTAGTGGAACAAGTCCGTATCCCCGCCCTCCGCGACGATTTGCTGGAGCAACTGATGAAAGAGTTACATCACCTGCAAATAGAGTTCTGATGGCAGCAACCGCCCGCATCGACTGGTCGGCCGTCAGAGCTGATTTCCCCATTCTCCGGGAAACCGTACATGGCAAGCCGTTGGTGTATTTTGATAATGCGGCCACTTCGCAGAAACCTCAGGTGGTGATCGACGCGCTGGTGGATTATTATACCCGTTACAACAGCAATGTACACCGCGGGGTGCATCATTTAAGTCAGACAGCCACCAATGCCTATGAAGCCACCCGCCTCAAGGTGCAGGCCCTCATAAACGCGAAAGAACCCGCAGAGATCATCTTCACCAAAGGCACTACCGATGCCATCAACCTCGTTGCCAGCAGTTGGGGTGGCCAGCACGTTGGTCCCGGCGATGAAATACTCATCAGCGCGCTGGAGCACCATGCGAATCTGGTACCCTGGCAAATGTTGTGTGAGGCCAAAGGTGCTAAAGTTGTGGTAGCACCCATCAATACACGGGGAGAGCTGGAGATGGAAAAATTTCAGCTGCTCCTGAACGAACGAACCAAACTGGTTGCGGTCAGTTGGATCAGCAATGCGTTGGGAACGGTAAATCCGGTAAAAGAGATAATCGCCGCTGCCCATGCCCGTCACATCCCTGTCCTGCTCGATGCCGCCCAGGCCGCACCGCACAGCACCATCGATGTACAGGCACTGGGCGTTGATTTCCTCGTTTTTTCCGCCCACAAAATGCTTGGCCCTACCGGCATCGGTGTTTTATATGGCAAAAGAGCCCTTTTAGATCTTATGCCTCCTTATCAGGGTGGCGGAGATATGATTGACCGGGTGACTTTTGAAAAAACTACCTACAACGTGCTTCCGCTCAAATTTGAGGCAGGCACACCCAATATTGCTGACGGCATAGCCTTTGGTGAAGCCATCGACTATCTCACCCGAATCGGCCTTGAGAACATTGAAGCGCGGGAACAGGAACTGCTGGCGTATGCCACCAGGCAGATCAAAACCATCCCCGGTATCCGTATCATAGGCGAGGCCGCCGATAAAAGATCGGTGTTGTCGTTTATGGCAGGTAATCTGCATCCTTACGACATCGGCATATTACTCGACCAGATGGGCATCGCCATCCGTACCGGTCACCATTGTGCGCAACCCCTCATGGATATTTTTGAAATTCCCGGAACCTGCCGAGCCTCCTTTGCCTTTTATAATACGGAAGCTGAAATAGATTACTTCATTCAAAGCCTCCGGAAAGTACAAACCATGCTCAGTTAATGGCCAGCATACGCGAAATACAAGACGAACTCATCGACGACTTCAGCTTTCTGGAGGATTGGACAGATAAATACGCCTTCCTCATCGATTTGGGTAAAACTCTGGAACCCATGCCGGCAGAATCCAAAACCGAGGAGAACCTGATCCGCGGTTGCCAGAGCAAGGTATGGCTGACTGCTGCCATGAAGGATGGTTTTGTACATTTTCAGGCCGATTCAGATGCTTTTATTTCCAAGGGGATGGTTGCGCTGCTGGTGAAGGTTTATAACCACCAGAAGCCCGAAGACATCCTGCATGAAAAGCTCGACCTGCTGGAACGTATCGGTCTGCATGAGCATTTATCACCCAATCGTTCCAATGGCCTTGCCAGCATGCACAAGCAATTGCGCAATTTTGCCCTTGTTTTTCACAGTCAGAACCAAATCGCCGGTTAATGGAAACTACGCCTGAACGCAGCTTCGTAGAAATACAAAACGACGCCATTGGCGTACTCAAAACAATCTACGATCCTGAAATCCCTGTTGATATATATGAGCTCGGTCTCATCTATGAAATAAAAGTAACCACCGGTGGTGAGATGACGGTAATGATGACCCTCACCTCCCCTTCCTGCCCGGTTGCCGGCACTTTGCCTGGAGAAGTAGAAGCCAAACTCAAAGGCATTCCGGGAGTACAAGGTGTAAAAGTAGAACTCACCTTTGATCCTCCCTGGAGCCAGGACCTTATGAGCGAAGAGGCAAAACTCGAGCTGGGATTTCTGTAATGCATCAGGCAGTACTTTAAATACCTCCACGCTCCACGCTCCACGCTCCACTCTCCACGCTCCACTCTCCACTCTCCACTCTCCACGCTCCACTCTCCTTCCCCACAAAAAGCTCAAAGTCAATTGCCGGTAGTCAGTTCCGGCAAGAGACCATGGCTGAGCGATCCTTACGCCCTGCAAAACATGGCTACGAAAGTCTCCGGGCTTCCTCCCTGCTCCGCGATACGTGGTCTACAATAGGCTAACCCGATAGCATCCCCGCGCCCCATCCCACCCTTCCCTCCAACAACGTCGTCAATTTATCATTTCACGACAATCCCTTTCCTGCTTTCAATTTTGGCACAGCTTTGGTCATAGCCCGGGGGTATTTAAACCCAACTTTATGAAAAAAGTTTTTCTTTTGACAGCTATCATCTTCAGCATAGCTGCCGCTTCCGGACATGCCGCAGGACCACTTCCCGAAAATCCTCTTGCAGGAAAAAAAATAAGCCGGCAATTGCTTGAAACAAGGGCAAACGCACGCCTCGCCTGGAGTCTTAGAGGTGAACATGCCCGTACAGTTGCCAATTATTATCCAGATTCGGCTGTTCAGTCTTCCTGGGACCCTACCCTTGGTCAATTTGTGCCGCAATCCAATGTGCAGTACAAATACAACCATTCAGCTGACCTGAGTGAGGTGAGCTATTATTTCGATTTCGGTATTGGCCCTGAATTGCAGGCCAGAGAAACACTTAGCTGGGCAGCTCCCGGCAAACTCGCCACTTATACCTACGCGGAAACCGATGGCAACACGCTGGTAGACAGGATTCTTTTTGAAATGATGTATGACAGCCATGGAAATGTTCAATCACGTATTTATTATGTCGACATGGGCGGCCAGACCCGACAACAGCGTTCCGGCAACTGGTCGGCTGTGATGGGCGACTCTCTTGTCACTACCTACAATGCCGCCAATCAGGTAACGAGTCTTACCTTCTATAGTCTGAATATGATTTTCGGTACCGGCTGGGAGCCTCTTTTACGTGCTGAAAACATTGCTTATAGTCCTAACGGACACCCGTTGAGCATGTTGACCGAAGAATACGATCCCAGCACCGGTGCTTTCGGCAGTCCGGTTCAAAACAATCAGATGGGTTGGGGTTTTGGTTTTACCAACTGGCCCGATGTATTTGGCATGACCAACCCATTCCTGGCAGATTTTGCCATTTTGCCTATTCAGGAGTTGCAATTGATGCAACCAACAGATTATGTGGCTACTTATACCCAAACCGGAATTGGCATGCGCTCCACAAGTACCCTGCAGGCAGGTCGTGTAAGCTCGTTTGTGGTCGAGAGCTGGCAGGATACAGTATGGATAGCGGAGGAAAAATATACCGTAAGTTATCAGGGCAACCTCGTCAGCGAATACACCTATCACTTGCCGGATGGCAATGGATGGGTAGCTGCAGACCGTGAATATTTCAGCTTTAATGCCCAATCATGGTTGATGGAATCCCATTACGCCTACTTCAATGGTCAGAACTGGGTCATAGATGAAGGCAGTACCTACGCCTATACTTTTTCCAACAATAAACCGGTATTGATCGAAACTGCTACCTGGTCAATCGACAGCAACCGTTATCTGGAGAGCCGGCTGGTTGAGTATTTTTATCACCCCGGCGCTACAACTGCTACAAGTCAGTACGACCTACTTGATTTTGAAGCGTGGCCTAACCCTACTACAGATATCCTTAACATACGCATCGGTGACCCAAACAAGGGAGAAACCGGTTTCGCACGGGTAATGGGTTTAAATGGCCAGCTTTTGAAAATGCATGAAATCAGCACTGCTGAAACTTTAGGTGATTTCAAACTGGATCTGGCACAATTGCCTGCTGGTTTGTATCTGATTCAGCTGCAATTAGGCAAGGCGCAGCATACGCTTCGCATTGTTAAAAAATAAAACCGGGTTTTAATAAATTTGGTCATGAGGCTGCTCCCCTGGGGCAGCCTTCTTTTTTTGCTTACAAAGACGCGGAAAGAACATTCCGGATACCGGTGGTCTGTGTCCGGAGTCCGGAATTCCCGTATCTCGTCGCCAGCTTCCGGCGAGACGGCAGGAAGTGTCTTGTGTGAAATTATACGTTGAAATCAGTTTTAGCGCAACTGCGGGTATGAACTACAAGGCTCTTAACTCTGCCATTACCATCCCCAAATCTGCCACCAGCGCATCAACTTCAGCAGGTAAAGTATCGAGATGCTCTCCTGCTTTTGCACTTTTCTCTATGAATAAAACCCGGTTTTTAAGCGGTGTTGTACAAAGCATGCTGATAGGAGCTTTTATTTTATGTGCCAGACTACCAACGGCAGCCCAGTCGGCAGTAGCCGTTGCTTCCTGCAGTAAACCGATTTCATTGACCATTTCTTCGAGAAAAGTCTGAACAATCTCTTTTTGAAATTCAGTATCACCACCTGAAATTTCATTCAGGTAGTCGAAGGTTACCAGGGAAGAAGCAGACATATTCAGGTTAGTTAAGAGGTCTTCTGATGTGTATTTACAAAGATAAACCTGTGACTTACATTAACAAGCGGTAAGAACATGCCAAAAGCGGTGTCCGGGCTTATTTTTATCCCGTATATTGGCAAACAAACTAGCCTTTTATGTTAAAAAGATCTGTAATCAGTGGTGTCGGGCATTATGTACCTGAAAATGTGGTCACCAACGACGATCTGGCCGCCCGTATGGAAACCAACGATGCCTGGATAGTAGAGCGTACCGGTATCAAAGAACGCAGGCATGTTGTTCCCGGAAGCGAAGATGCAACTTCTACCATGGGCACCAAAGCAGCCAGGATTGCTATAGAACATGCCGGTCTGACACCAGACGATATTGATTTTATTGTTTTTGCCACGCTTAGCCCCGACTACTATTTCCCCGGCCCGGGTGTACAGGTTCAGGAACAGCTGGGGCTCAAAAGGGAAATCGGTGCCATTGACATCCGGAATCAATGCTCGGGCTTTGTATACGGACTTTCTGTGGCAGACCAGTTCATCAAAACCGGCATGTACAAACATGTGCTGGTAATAGGTTCTGAATTACACAGTGGCGGACTAGACATGACCACCCGTGGCCGCAATGTGAGTGTAATTTTCGGAGATGGTGCAGGAGCAGTGGTCCTTTCAGCCAGCGATGATCAGGAACGAGGTATTTTATCTACCCACCTGCACAGCGAAGGCCGTCATGCCAAAGAACTCTCCCTGATTGCACCTAATACCCGTGACTGGATCCCTAACATCATCCGCCGCAACGATCCGGAAGAAATAGACTATTTCCCCTATATGAACGGCAATTTTGTCTTTAAACATGCTGTTGTACGTTTTGCGGAAGTCATCAATGAAGCCCTTCAAACAAACGGTTTAACCGCTGCTGACATTGATTTGCTGATTCCGCACCAGGCAAATCTGCGCATCAGCCAGTTTATTCAGCAACATATGGGTCTTGCTCCGGAGAAAGTTTACAACAACATCATGCGGTACGGTAATACCACGGCTGCTTCTATTCCCATTGCGCTGAGTGAAGCATGGCGCGAAGGCAGGATTAAAAAGGGAGATATTGTGATGTTTGCCGCGTTTGGTTCTGGTTTCACCTGGGCATCAGCTGTTTTGCGCTGGTAAAGTTTTCCGGCGATCTGCGCATCATCCCCTTCCTGAAAATCCGCATCCGGGCAATACTAATGTTGAGGATGCGGATTTTTTATACTTTCCCGTATTTCACGGGCAGTTAATTTTTTGTTGATGGCTTCATCAACCAATGCCACCAGTTCTTCATCACTGGCGAGTCTGAGTGCCGCGATCTGGGAGATGAGCAACTGTTGCTCTTTGTGCCGGAAAGACTGTCCGCTTATTTCAAGATAGCGCAGACGCATTTCCAGCCGGATGATTCTTTTGGTATTTCTGAAGGGGACCTGGCGCGACTGTAGACCGATGAGCAGTATCAGAATACTCAGCAAACCAAAGTAAACCAGCTCAATGCCATAACCTTCATTGTAATAAATGGCAAGGAGATAAACGCAGACCCCGAAAAAAGCCAGTGCCAGCGGAAATATTAATAAGTGAAAAAGAGGGTGAAAGCGAAAGTGCTGGCGAAAAATTTTATGCATGGCAGTTCATTATTCCGACACAAACTTACTTCTTTTTCGGTGTAGTGTTTCGGAGAATGGGCCACTGATTTTATGACTGGCAGGATTTTAACTGATTTCTATCCGAAACGCCCTGAAACATTATGAAATTTGCATGAAAGCAAAGAGGCTGCCTTTGGGGGCAGCCTCTGCATTTTTTAGCTGATATCGATCAGGCGAGGACCTTTTTCTTTGGCCTCCTCCTTTTTAGCCAGCTCAAGGCGCAACACGCCGTCTTCATAACGGGCTTCAATGCGCTGGGCATCGATGCTTTGCGGCAAAGTAAAACTTCTGCTGAAAGTCTGGAAACCAAATTCACGACGGGTGAATTTACCATCCTTGTCCTTTTCTTCCTTTTCAGTGCTTGTTTCGCTGCTGATAGTCAACAATTGGTCGTTAAGCTCTATTTTGAAGTCTTCTTTTTTACGACCAGGTACTGCCAGCTCAACCAGAAAACTGTCTGCTTTTTCAAGGATGTTCACGGCCGGTAATTTCATTTGAGGCAGGTGACTTGCCTGAAAAAAATCTGTACCCGGGAAGGGGTCTCCCTGAAAGAAGCGATCGATGAAGTTGGGTAATGTTTCGGATTTGTTGAATTTAACGAGTGTCATTTTTTTATCTCCTGTATATTTTAAGGTTCTGTTACCGTCCTTTCAAAGGGTATACCAATTCCAATTCAAGGTAATTTCCTGGTCTGCCTGACCCGAAAAATGACATTATGTCTGCATTTTTGTCATTATTAATGCCATTATGGCGCATTTTTAAACGTTTACACCCGACTCCGGAATTTCCCTTTCCGTATTTCGGGATATGATTCATGCCCTTAGCAGCAGGTATTTTTTGTATTTTCTGGGACAGCTGTTTCTGTCTTTTCCGCTTTCAGGGCAAGGGCCGGCAGGCATACTCCGGGGTCTGCACAGGAGTGTTAAACCGGATGTCTGGCAGCTTTGGAATCAGCCAGATCAACTGGCTCCAAATGCCAACAGCATGGCAGCGGCTGGCAGCTGGTACCGATGGCAAACTGTCGGAGCAGGTGAGTCCATGCTGGCGTTGCAAATGGCTGTGCCAGGTGGTGTGCTGGCCCTGGGCATCGAATATGCCTCGTTTGGAGGCTTTCATGAAAAAAAGCACCTTATCGGTTTTGGCAAAAGCTGGCCGCGGGTCAGTATCGGAATACAAATTCAGCACAGGCGGTTCAAAATAGAAAACCGTAAAAGCGATCTGCCCGGGTATGTACTGAGCGGTAGCTATCAGCTCAAAAAAGATTGGTGGGTCCATTTACGTTGTGAACAGCACCTGCTTCCGGACCATAGCTGGCAAAAAGCCGTACAGTTTCCTGTTTTGCAGGGTGGATTTACCCATGATTTGTTCGAGTCCCTTCAATTGAACGGGGGGTTGGTTTTCTCTCCTGCTGAAACAGGCATCGGCTTCCAGGGTGGACTGATCTACCATATTACACACGATCTGGCCATTTTATCTGGCTACACCGGTTCTCAAAACAGGCTTGGGGTCGGCCTGGAATACGGCTTGAAAAAGTTCAAAGTCCAGTTTTATGCCCTGCATCAAAATTCACCCGGCACCACTTACTGGATGGGATTATGTACAACTGGTTTTTTGTAGGATTACTACTGCTGACCTTCACTACTTCCCGGGCTCAATTGCCTGAAAACGAGCTTTTGCCGGATGCGCTGACGGAGGATGTTTTAGTCGATGAAAGCAGTCACTGGCTGGAGCAGCTTGGCTGGGAACACCCGGATAAAATCAAGTGGAATCAGGCAGACAGATTGCAACTGCTTCAACTGCCCGGAATGAATGAAAACTTACTGCTGGAAATAGAAAAACATCAGCAGCGTTTTGGTCCATTGCTTGATTTTGAAGAATTACAACAGATAGCAGGGATTTCGCCTGAAATGCTCAAAAACTGGCGTAAGCTGGTGGTGACAGGCACTTCCGGGAAAACCACTTTACCTGAAATACAAGCCTGCAAACAGCAAATACTCTGGCGCAGCAAACGTATTCTGCAAGAGCAGCAAGGATATTCCCCGGGAAGAGCGGCTCAAAACCTCTCCTATTATCCCGGAACAACCTGGCAACATTTACTACGGTATCGGCTCGACAGTCCTCATTTAAAAATTGGTCTCGTAATAGAAAAAGATGCGGGAGAAAATCAAAAACATCTCAGCTTCTCCATCGCCGGTGGCCGGTCTGACAGGCTCCAATGGATACTGGGAGATATGCGCTACGGGGCGGGCTTCGGGCTTACCATGAATACCGGTTTTTATGCTGGTAAAAGCAGTGATCCGTTGCTTGCTATACCATACACTGCAGGATTACGCCCTTCTGCTTCCGCAGCAGAATGGCATCGTCTACGGGGTGCCGGATTGAGTCTTTCCCTCAGTAAATACCTGCAGGCTGAAATAATGTTCAGCTACAGCCTGCAACACAGCACCCTGCAACAGGATGAAACCCGTGAAAATGCTGTCATTCAAAATTTGTATACTGCCGGTTTATTTCGCACCGGCACAGAACAATCCAAGTGGAGAAACCTTCGGGAGACCACCGCTGCAGCCAGTGTACAGTGGAAGAAAAAACACTATCTGCTGGGATTAAATACGGTCTTTCATCACTGGCCAAAAAACTTCCTTCAGGGAACTGAAGCTTATCAACGGTTCGATTTTCAGGAAAACCAACAATGGCTGAACAGCTTTCATGGCCGGTATAACTGGAAGAATCTGACACATTACGGTGAATTGGCTTTTGATGCAAAACTCCATACCGCATTGCTTACTGGTTTTTTATGGCCCCCCCACCCTAAATTTGGCTGGCAAGGCAGCTTTCGGCGTTACCACAGGGCCTACTTCGCCTTCCTGGGGCAAAGTCTGAGCACAAAAAGTGAGCTGCAGGGCGAACAAGGATGGGTAATTGGCTGTTGGTGGGAACCTGCAAAACACTGGAAAATACAACTGCTTTCAGATCAGTATCAATGGGATTGGCTCCGGTTTCAGCTTGACAAACCCGCTGGCGGACTCGATAAATTGCTGGTTATCCACTACCAGGCGACCAGACAGCAGCAATGGTTGTTCCGACTTCGGTCAGTAGAATCGTTTCAGAATCGGAGTCAGACAGGGCCTGCCCTGGAGGCTGTTTACCGGTGGCAAGGGCGCTTACAACTGCGGCTGGTGCCACATCCGGATGTTGAATGTAAACTGTCATGGCAGCATCATCGTCAGCTTAAGCCATCCTACGCCACCGGTAATGCCTTCTGGCAATCGGTACGCTACCAACATCCGGATAAAAAATGGAGTTTTCAATCTCAAATATGCCTTTTTGCGACCGACAACTTTGATACCCGGCTCTATGTCCGGGAAGGCGATCTCCGGTACGCTGTTTCCATGTCATCCGTTTCCGGGGAAGGGCAACGTTGGTTATTGACAGCGCAATGGAAGCCCTTCAGAAACTGGGAATTAGGGTTGCGTTATGCTGTTTTGAGGCACTTCGACAGTGATCATACGGGAAGCGGGCTGGATGAAATTGATGGCCCTGAACGCTCAGAACTTAAAGGACAAATTATTGCCAAATTTTAAAAGCCAGAGACTTGGGTTCAAACATATGTGGACTTAGCTTTGGGGACGCATGAAAAACAGTCTAAAAAAAATACTCAGCACCTTGGGTTTATTGGTGCCCCTCACCAAATTGAAATTTATCTGGAGTAGTCGCCGGCTCGCGAAAAGTAATCAACAGTTCAGATTGACGCACCCCGATTTTATACTCCCGCCAGATTATATGATGTATGAAGCCTATGGACTGGATTACAAGGCGTATTATGAGGATGGGAAAAACACAGCCTCCTGGCTGGAAGAGCAAATCGCTCCCTGGATGCCTGCAGAAACTGTTTACAGCATACTTGACTGGGGGTGTGGTCCGGCCAGGGTAATGAGACATTTACCATCGCATTTTCCCAATGGGAACATCCAAGGCAGTGACTATAACCCGGAAACTGTTCAATGGTTACAGCATCATTTTCCCGCGTTCAACATCAAAAATAACTCACTTTATCCGCCCCTTGATTTTGAAGCAGAAAGTGTCGATTTCGCTTATGCAATCTCAATTTTTACACATCTGTCTGCAAAAGGGCATTACGCCTGGATCAAAGAAATAGCACGTGTGTTACGCCCGGGGGGAATTTTTCTTTTCACGACACATGGCGATGTTTTCCGGGCAAGACTTACAAAGACCGAGCAGCTTTCGTATGGCAGGAATGAGCTGGTAGTCCGCGGCAGTGGCCCTGAGGGGCACCGGGTATATGGAGCCTTTCATCCGCCCGCGGTAATTTCTGCACTTATCGCCTCCGATTTTGAATTGCTGAAACATGAAGCAGGATATATCCTGGATGGTCAGCCGGCACAGGATACGTGGATTGTCCGGAGAAAGAAGTAATTCACTATTTTATAAAATTCAAATTCTTTCTAATGAACTATGAATCGAGTTTTTCGGATTCCCTCTGTAAAATTTAATTCAAGGAAATATAAGCCTTTTACCCTTCTTCGAAGAGATAATTGAACCTCATTTTGATTTATTTGAATAAAATCAAAGGGGATTACCCTACCGGTTGGATCAATTATTTTCAATTTTTCAGCTTTAAGCTGAGACAATGTTTCGATGGTAAAGTCCCCTGTATTAGGATTGGGATAAATTTTTATCTCTGAGATCTGTTCCTTAGATGTTGAAAGCGGGAAAAACCAAAGTTGTTTTCTGAATATCTCATAACATGTACCGTCCGAAACCAAGACTTGTATTTCCGGATTCAGCACATAGTTAGGCCAAACAACACTCATCATGGGAAAGCCCTGAGCTGAGAGGAGAGAACACCCTTCACAAATCCAATGGTATGATAAACCATTGCCAGGATTTGTTGTGTAAGTATAACTAAGCGTAGGCCCTATTTGGTCAGGCCCTACCAAAGTAAAGTTCATATACTCAGGATTGTAAATATTCACTGGTTTTGAGGCTATAGTACTGTTTCCATTCCCTAATAAAACATCATATTCTCCTGCACTTCTTGCAAAAAGAACAGAGTCATTACTGAAAGGGATGACAATACCATTAATCCTCCAATTTAAGACCTGCCATTGCCATAAACAGGAACCACCGCCTACCATAGTGTTAACACTAAGCCGAATACTATCTCCTGTACTGCAAACAAGGCTATCAGCCAAAGGATTAATCAAATCAGGAAGAGAATCACGCGAAAATAAAAAAGATATACTATCTAATTTGAGAGGTTTATCCATATAGTGGGTATCAACTGCGGCAATTGTCCTGCTATAATCCTGCATACCAATGGTGGCATGATGTGCATGAATCCATGAAGAACATGTATCCTTTTTCAGAATATTAAACCTAACACTACCATCATTTTCCTCAAGTACTACCTGAAAAAAGTTATACCTGTCTTCACACAAAAACTGCACGACAGAATCTACCGTGATTATGAGTTTACGATTGGGAGCCAAGCCTTTTGTTTCCAGATATAATTTTGAAATTGGAAAGACCGGGTAAAAATCAGATTTAAGAAAATATATCACTGCTCTACGGGCAATTGTATCTGGCAATATCCTTCTTGAATAGATTGGGGGAGCTGGTGCTTGAGCAGGTGTCGGTTTCACAAAAGTTACTTCTCCATTTGTAGACACATAAAAAGAGTCGTAACTAGCTCTAAAAAAACAGAATGTGAAGCCTATTGGGAAAGGGCCAAAGGTATTATCATCGCCAATCAGATAAAGCCTTCTTGCGTTTTGAATGGAGTCATATTGAAAAGGAACCTGCCGAAATAACCCATAATCATGTCCCTGTCCGGAGACATTAGAAAAAAGGAACAGAAAAGTGACAAACCAAAAAGAACGTACCATACTCCAAAAATGAATATCGGATTTATATCTTCTAATGAACCGAAAACCGTTCATTCCCCTGAAACTTCCGGATAATGGCCTGGTGGTGTTTTTCGAGCAGTTCGGCCACAATACCTTCTTTTAAACCCAAACCGGAAATGGTAATGCGGTTTACACCACTGGCTTTGAGCACATTGAGGTAAATCTCTGTGGCCGGCAGGATTACATCTGCCCGGTCGGGGTTCAGGCCCAGCTGCTTTACACGGGCATCCAGATCGAAACTGGCCACATAATCATAGGTGGTTTTAAGCTGCTTCTGGCTGGCAAAACGCCCTTCCTTGAGGTTCATCAGATCAAACAGCTTATTGATATTACCACCTGTTCCGATGGCGTAATCAGCTCCAAAGGGCTTAACCACCACTTTGAGCCATTCTTTCATCTGTTCCCAGTCTTTGGGTTTATCCTTTTTGTCCAATATCCGTACTGCACCCAGATCAAAGGAGCGGCTGGCAATTTTTTTCTGTCCCTGCAGCAGGGAAATCTCTGTACTGCCACCCCCAACATCAACAAAGAGTAGTTTCCCTCCTTCTTCAATAGCTCCCTGGTGGGCCTTATAGATAAGTTCAGCTTCTTTATTGCCCGGAATGATGTCGATTTTAATTCCGATGGCTGCTTCTATGCGTTTGGCAACCTCCTTGCCATTAGCCGCTTCACGCATGGCGGAAGTTGCACAGGCTTTGTAATCCTCCACATGGAAAAGCTTCATGAGTATCTGAAAGGCCTTCAGTAATTCCAGCAATTCCGCTTCCTTGGCCTCAGGAATATGATGGGTTGAAAAAACATCTTCCCCCAACCGAACCGGAACCCTGACAAATTCCAATATTTTAATCCGGGTCTGGTCTGCACCGTCGTGGAAAAAACTACAGATATATAAGCGGGCAGCGTTTGACCCGATGTCTATGGCGGCTACGTTCAATGCAGTGCGTTTGCAGGTTTATAATCGGCAACAGGCCGGTTCTGTTCCTCAAAAATGCGCACAAAATATTCGTAAATGGCATATTGCGACCGAATAATCGGTTCCTCTGCCCGCTGTACTTTCATGGTATTCGCCAGCGGATGTATCATGTCCCTGCCTTTTACATTATCATGAAGCTGAAAATCAATCATATCCCTGATTTCCTTTCTGATTTCTGCCGAATAAATCGGAAAAGCAATTTCTACCCGGTGCGTCAGATTCCGGGTCATCCAATCTGCGGACGAAAGGTATATTTTCTCGTTACCCTTGTTACCAAAAATGTAAACCCGGGAGTGTTCCAGAAATCGATCTATGATGCTGATAACCTGTATATTTTCACTTAACCCCTTGATGCCTGGCATAAGTGAGCACACTCCCCTGATAATCAACTTAATTTTGACTCCTGCCTCACTCGCTTCGTACAATTTCTGAATCATATCCGCATCCACCAGGCTGTTCATCTTCAGAATGAGATACGCCTTGTGGCCGTGACGGGCATGGGCTATCTCTTTATCAACCAGATCCACGAACTTATTGCGGAGATAAAACGGCGCTACCAGCAAGTGCCGGTAGGCAAATTGTTTATTGCCTCTTTCAAGCGCTTTAAATAGCCTTGATACTTCCGTGGTGATACGCTTGTCAGCCGTAAACAAACCATCGTCACAATATATTTTTGCTGTAAAACCATTGTAATTACCTGTGCCCAGGTGTACATACTCCCTGATTCTTCCCTTCTCAATGCGGCTTACCATACACATTTTACAGTGGACTTTCTGCCCGGGCTGACCAAAAATAACCTTAGCCCCTGCTTCCTGAAGTTTCCCAGCCCAGTAAATATTAGTTTCTTCATCAAATCTGGCCTGAATCTCGACCATGGCTGTAACATCCTTGCCATTCATCACGGCAGTGATGAGGGAGTTTACAACACTTGAAATTTTAGCTACCCGATACAAGGTAATCCGGATGCTTGTGACCTGCGGATCGATGGCCGCCTCCCTCAAAAACCTGATTACATAATCAAAGCTCTGATAAGGATGATGAACCATCACATCTTTGTTCCGTATGGCATCAAAGATCCGTTTAGACCGGTCGAGATACAAAACCGGGGCCGGTTGAAGGGTCTGGTACTTGAGATGTGGCTTCCCGAGGTCAGGGAAATCCATAAAATCGCTGAAGTTGTGATAACGTCCGCCAGGGATGAGGTTGGATTTCTCCAGATCGATGCGTCGGATAAGGAATTGCAACAAATCAAGCGGCATGTTGGCATCGTAAATAAACCGAACCGGGTCGCCCCTTTTTCTTGTTTTCAGGCTTTTATTTACCTTTTCCACCAGCGTTTCGCTGATGTCGTTGTCAATGTCCAACTCCTGGTCCCGGGTAACTTTGATGGTGTAGGCTTCGTAGGTATCGTATCCGAAAAAAGCGAAAATGTTTTTGAGGTTGTGTCTGACCACATCATCAAGCAGTATAACCGCTTTGGTATCATCTTCCGTAGGTAGTGTAAAAAAGCGGGGAACCACCTTGGTAGGCAATTCTATGAGTGCGTATTTAAAATCATCCGGGTCAACCGCATGATACATTTTGACAGCCAGATAGATGTAAGCGTCTTTGATATGCGGATTGGTAACTGACGAGCTGATCATGATGGGCGTCAGAAACGGGAAAATCTGTGTACGGAATACCAGTTTGAGGTATTCGCTTTGTGCATCGCTCAATTGGCGCTCGCTGCGGATGAAAACGCCCTCTTTCTCCAGAGCGGGGGTAATATCGTTGTGAAAAATGCTTTCAAACCGCTGTTGTTGTTTGATTACAGTTTGCTGAATTTGATTCAAAATAGCATCCGGATGGAAGTTAAGCTTATTCAAAGCACTTGGCCGGAGCTGCAAAAGCCGGCGCTGGGAAGCTACCCTGACCCGAAAAAATTCGTCCAGATTGGAGGAGAAAATCGCCAGGAATTTGATCCGTTCGAGCAGGGGCACATCCGGATTCTCAGCTTCCTGCAAAACCCTTGCGTTGAAGGCAAGCCAGCTGATCTCCCGATTCAGCAATTGAAATTTGAGTCCTTTGACAGTTTTTTTAAAAAGAATGGCGGGGTTATTCAGACTCATGTTCAGAGGATGGAGTATTCATTTTTAGGAAAATCGAACCACAGCACTTTACCGCTGTGTTCGCTGATCTGGTGCCACGCATTTACCTCAAAACTAAAGGCAAGCAGGCCACAGGTTGGAAGGTGGTCGATCCGGAAATCAATGGCCAGCCAGTTGGCAGCCTGGGTAATGGAAGGATTATGCCCTACGAGCAGCAAGGCACTAATATTTTCAGGTGTTTGGTGGATCTGCTGCAGAAATTTTTCATCACTGGCCTGATACAATTCCGGTGTCATCTCCAGCCGGATATCGCTGAAACCGGTAACTTCCATGATGGCGTCAATGGTTTGCCGGGTTCGTAAAGCCGGACTGCACTTAAACCAATCAATCTCTTCGTTGCGTCCCTTCAGTTTATAGCCCAGTTTAATAGCATCCTGCTTTCCGCTGTGGGTAAGTACACGTTCGGCATCGGCCTGTCCCGTAAGGTCAAAACCGGCTTTGGCATGGCGTAACAGATACAATCTTTTCATAACCCTCCTCCCACTCCGTATTACGGACGTCACAACAATTTTAATGTGTTATTTTCGCTTGTCAAAATGCCTTCGGTTAAGCGATTATTATGAAAATACAGTACAGCTATCTGCTCCTTGTTATGGCGCTCCTCCTGCCACCCGTTGTGCAGGCGCAAAAACTAACGCTGGCACACTACAATGTAGAAAATCTTTTCGACACCCTCAACGATCCGGCTATCAACGATGAAGAATTTCTTCCCGATACCCCCAAAACATGGAACCGTGTCCGTTATGAAGCCAAACTCGACAAGCTCGCGGAAGTGATTGCCGGTATGGCTCATGGAAAAGGGCCCGACTTTCTGGGACTCTGTGAGGTTGAAAACGCTTCAGTGGTAGCGGCACTGTGCCAGCAAAAAAGGCTAAAAAAGCTCAGGTATCAGTATGTCCACTTTGATTCTCCCGATGGAAGGGGTATAGATGTCGCTTTTTTATACAAAAAAGGAAGCTTAAAAAATGTTGGTGCCCGTACCGCTTATCTCCACGACCCCGGTGAACCCAAATTCAAAACCCGTGATATCCTGGTCGTCAACGGAACCCTTAAAAATGGACAGCAAGCTTTTTTTCTGGTAAATCACTGGCCGTCCCGCGTAGGTGGTCAGGAAAAATCAGCGCCTAAGAGGGCCCTCGCCGCCCGGCTGGCAAGAACTGTTTACGACTCTATCAAAAGTACCCAGCCAGCTGCTGCCGTTTTTATTCTGGGTGATCTGAATGACGAAGCAACTGATTCAAGTGTTTATCAGGTACTTCGAACCGACTCTGCCGAAAATGGCCAGGGTGACCTTTTCAATCCTTTCTACAGCCTGCAAAAAAACGGGGAGGGCAGCATTGTTTATCAGCGGAAATATCAGCAAATCGATCACATTATTGTGTCGGGCAGCACCCTGGGGCCCCAGGCAAAGGTTGCCTATGTAAGCGGCAGCGCAGGTGTTTACAAGCCTGATTTTCTGCGCGAAACCAATGAAAAATACAAAGGCAACCCCTGGAGGACCTATGCCGGCAAAAACTACCTGGGCGGGTACAGCGATCATTTTGCTATCTATCTGCAAATAGAACTCAAAAAATGATGGCCACCCCCGGCGACAAAGCCTGGTATCAGTCCTGGTTTGACACCCCCTGGTACCATGTGCTTTACAAACACCGTGATTTTAAAGAAGCGGAGTCGTTTATAGATAATATTTGCCAGTATCTGGGCCTGGCTGCCAACAGCGTCGTGCTGGACCTGGCCTGTGGCAAAGGAAGACACGCCATCTATCTGGCCCGCAAGGGGTTTCGGGTAGTCGGACTCGACCTGTCGGCACGCAACATTGCCGAAGCAACCCAACATGCAAACGACCGGCTCTCCTTCCACATTCATGATATGCGCCGTTTGTGGAAACCCGCCTACTTCGATGTCGCCTTTAATCTGTTCACCAGCTTTGGCTATTTTGAGGACAAAACCGATGATGAAGCCGTATTTCAAAGTGTCGCCGCGGGTTTGAAACCGGGTGGACTGTTTGTATTCGACTATCTCCATGCTACCCATGTCCAGGAAACCCATGTGCCGCGTGAAAGCCAGTTCCATGAAGGCATACAATTTTCAATTTCCAGGCATTTAAGTGACGCCTGGATTATAAAACAAATCGAATTTGAGACAGGAGGACAGGCCTATTGTTTCTATGAAAAAGTAAGAAATTTCTCACCGGAGGAACTTGCAACCATGTTGCAACGTTGCGGTTTTGAAATCATACGCAGTTTCGGCAATTACCGGCTCGATCCCTTGTCGGCAGATTCCCCACGCTGTATTTATGTTGCCAGGCGTTTATGAATGAATTGATTGCTTTCGACCAGAATTTATTTTTCGCCATCAACCGGGGCTGGGCCAATGGTCTGTTCGATCTGATACTTCCCTGGTTCAGGGATATGTACTTCTGGGCTCCCCTCTATGTAGGTATGGCCGCCTGGCTGGTTGTAAATTTCGGTAAACGGGGATGGATAGCTGTCGGATGGATACTTTTGACCTTTGCTTTTACCGATATGTTGAGTTCATCGGTTATCAAGCCATTTTTTGAACGTCCAAGGCCCTGCAATGATCCATATATCGCCGAATACGTCCGGTTGCTGGTGAAATGTGGCGGAGGTTTCTCATTCACTTCCTCCCACGCCACCAACCACTTTGGGTTTGCAGTCATCAGTTCCATCATTATCCGACCATACTGGAAATGGGCCATGCCTATTCTGGTTGTTTGGGCTGCCATAATTTCATTGTCACAGGTATATGTGGGTGTCCACTATCCGATTGATATTACATTTGGAGCCCTGTTGGGTACTACCATTGCTTTTCTGATGGGTTTGGTTTACAAGAGGTTTTTGAAACTGGAAAAATGAGCGGGTTAGGGTTGTTATTATTGTTTTTAAGTCCGGTGGTAGGTGGATTGCTGGTATTGCTTGTGAAAGAGTCCTATGCCCGTCAGCTTAAATATATACTCACATTCTGTGGTGGTTTTCTGTTTGCGACCGCTATTCTCCATTTGTTGCCGGAGATTTTTCAGACGAATCACCATTATGAAGGTCTGCTGATACTGGTAGGTTTCTTCTTTCAGATGTTGCTTGAAAAATTCAGTGAAGGCATTGAACACGGACACATTCACCTGGATGCGCCGCTGGGGCATGATCACCAACACCATGATCACAGCCATTATCACAAACATTCCCATACGCTCAGCCTTGGACTGCTGGTCAGTCTGAGCATTCATTCTCTGGTTGAGGGTATTCCCTTGAACGGCACTTTCAAACTCGATCAGCCTTTCTGGCAAAACCCTCTTTTGATTGGGGTGGTGATTCATAAATTCCCCTCTGCTTTCGCGCTGATGACGGTTCTGAAACAAACAGGATTATCCGGAAAACGCCTTATCGGCATGCTGAGCGGTTTTGCACTGATGACCCCGCTTGGTGTTGGCATTGGATACTTGCTGTTACAATCAGATATGAATGCAATGGGTGAAGTATTCCATGTAATGCTTGCACTGGCGACCGGTTCTTTCCTGCAGATTGCCACGACCATTTTATATGAAAGCACTTCGAATCACCAGTTCAGCTGGCGGCATGTGGTACTTGCGTTCATGGGTGGACTGTTGGCATTCATGCATCTCCATTAAGAAATCATAAAGTCGCCAATATACCCTGGTGACGGTATGGAAGTGCGTTTCTAGAAAAGCGAATTTGCATGACAAATATTTGTTATGCGAAACATCCTCTTCATACTGCTGCTATTGTGCTCGATATCAGAAGTTTCTGCCCAGGCCCTGAGCAAATTAGCGGCCAAGGCTCTGACGAAAAAAAAGGCTGATCTTGGTGAGATCAGTGCAACGGTGGGCTACTACCAAAATCTCTATCCTGCTGAAACAGGAACCCTGACAGCTAAATACATGAAAAAAAGCTGGAAAGCGGGCGCTTCTTATGTGGGTGTCACCCTGCTCAATAAATCCGGTATTGGCATAGTAAGCCTTGAAGGTGAAGTATTGGTAGATGGCAAGGCAGTGGCTGAAACCACTCCCGGCAGCTATTTGATCATGGTAGATGCCGGCGATACCAAAGCCCGTAAAATCACTATCAAATCTGCCAAAGGACAGGAAGCCAGTTTTACGGTAGGTCCTATTCCGATTCCTGCCATCAAAAGCATCAACGGTAAAACAGAGGCTTTCGAAATAGACCTCGCGAAAGATGTAGAGCTGGAACTGGACATAGCAGAAGAAGGCAAAAAATATCCGCTGGCGCTGGCGATGATTGTCAAAATCCCGTTTGGGAAAGACTTCAGCAACTTCCTGCTAGCCAAGGCCAACAACAAACTCAGCATACCCAAAGAAGCCTTGCGAAGCAAAATGGTATCTGGTGGGTTTAAGTCAAAAAGCGTCATTAAGTTCGAAGCCAAGAACTATCTGCGTGTAGAAAGTTTCAGCGAGGAGTTTGTGAAGGGAACTGCTCTGGGTGCTGCCCGTATTGTCAACGGAGCTTATGCCACCGTTCCATGCAAAGTGATTGGCAAAGATCAAAGTCACAACATCATTTTTGTGCAGGGTAAATCAGAAAAGAAGCAGGGTAAATTTGAGTTTTTTGCCGACAAGCCCAACAGCTACTACGCTTCCGCCTTGTCAAATCTGAAAAAAGTCGGACTGGCATCGCTGAGTGTGTCGGGAGTATTATACAAAAAAACGGTTTCAACCAGCACCAGTACGAATTATTATACCAATACGATCACCACCACGACCACCATCACCACCTACCAATTCCCGGAATTGCCGGATGCTACCTGGAACAACCTTCTCAACACGCTTTACGGAGATATGGAAGCTAATCTGAAAGCTTATGGTATTACACTGGAAGGGCCGGAAAGAATCGTGGCGCACCCTTCCTACAAGGAATTTTTCACAGATGAAGACACACTTACCACCGTACTGGTTCAAAAAAACTACAAAAAAACGAAGCGGCTGAGTCCCACCACACTGGGAGAAGTGGTGAGTTCAGCCACCAGCACCTACACCATCGACATGCCCCAGTATCGCATCATGAAAGAGCTCGATCTGGATGGCCTGGTAGTTCTCAGTCTTGACTTACGGGTGGGGGATGATGGTAAAAAGCATGTCGTGCTTCACCCTGTGCTCACCTACCAGATTTATGGGCGCCCGAATTATCCCGCTTACAGTATGATCACCCCGCTACTGCGTGGTACTATTACCGGAGAAGGTATTTCCTTCTCCAAAAAAGAACTTAACGACCCCAATTGTCTGAAGCGTATTGCACAAACAGAGCACCTGAACATCATGGTAAAAAAGAGCATGGATGCTGCTGAAGGTGAAGCCAAACCCTTAAAATATGAGGAGATCTGGAAACTGCAATAAGCTTTCAGGTTGTTTGAAAGAGGTTATTCCGTTGGAATAGCCTCTTTTTCTTTATAACAGACCCCATGACCGGTGGTGCTCTACCCGTGAAACCTTGTTATGAAAGCTGAGAATCTTTATTTCTTTGCCCTTGCAGCAGCCAATACCCAACGGAGTTCTCCCCAGCTGTAAGCATCTCCCAGAATTTCTTTGAGTTGTCCGAGTTGCAGGTCGTAGCGGTTGTTGATGGCTTTGTGAATGACCTCCTGTCTGGAGGGTGCTACCAATTGATCGATATGCAATTCCGCTTTCATCAACAGCATACCCAAATGGCCCTCGATTGTGGCAGGTGCTAAATTTCGCCTGGCGGCAATTTCGAGTATGTCCATTCCACTTTTGAAGTGGCTGAGGGTTTCCAAATAAGTATCGCTTAGCTTTCCGGCAGGGTTTTTCTTGCGCTCACTGTTTTTTGAGTTGCTTTTTTTTCTGCCTGTTTTTTCATGCATACGACTTTCCAAAGCATGTTCCGTACAATAGCTGCGTACTATCTTCAGGAAGCTATGCCCGTATTGCTCAGCTTTGTAAGTACCGAATCCACTGATGCGCAACAGTTCCTCTTCATCAAAAGGCAGGTAGGTGGCCATATCCTGTAAGCTCGCATCTGATAAAATGGTATAAGCAGGGACATTGAGTTCAATCGCTATTTCACGCCGCTGCTCCTTGAGTGCGAGTAACAAACCTGCTTCATAGGTTACCACAGGTGTTAGCGCTTCTTCCGGCTCCTCTTGCCGGACCAGGGAAGACAACAGTACCTTTTCACCAGATTGAAGTACTTTCCAGCTTCGGTCATTGAGTTTCAGAACAGGATATTCTCCTTCCAGTCCGGCATAACCCAATCTTACCAGCTCCCGCAGTATGTTGGTCCATTCTTCTTTCGACTTGTCCTTTCCGATACCATAGGTTTTAAGGTTTTTGTGTGATTCCCTTATTTTTTCCGCTTTAGATCCTCTCAGGAAATCTACTACATACCCTATACCAAAACTTTCCTGGAGCCTTGCAACCGCAGAAAGTGCCTGCTGGGCCTGGAGGGTAGCATCCCACTGTTCATATGCACCCAGACATATATCACAGTTCCCACAGTTGTCTGGGGCATCTTCCCCGAAATAACGTAGCAAATGCTGTCGGCGGCAACTGTGCATGCTGCCAAAATCTACCATCTGATCCAGCTTCTTCAGCATGATTCGCTGCTGTTCCGGGTCTTCGTGATCAATAAACCCTTTGAGTTTGACAGCATCTCCCCTGCTGAAAAAAAGCAGGGCTTTACTGGGTAATCCATCTCTGCCTGCACGGCCCGTCTCCTGATAGTAACTCTCAATATTTTTAGGCAAATCCATGTGAGCTACAAACCGCACATTCGATTTATCAATGCCCATTCCAAAAGCAATGGTAGCTACGATTATTTTGACCTCATCTTTCTGAAACATCTCCTGATGTCTGGCACGCTCTTCAGCACTTAAACCGGCATGATACACCCTGGCAGGAAATCCTTCTTCATTCAGCGTTTCCGCCACTTTTTCGGTCCCTTTGCGACTCAGGCAATAGACAATCCCACTGTCATCACGGTGTTTGTCCAGAAAATCAAGTAATTGTCCGGTACTATCCCGTTTAGGCTGCACGAGATACGTGATATTAGGGCGATTAAAACTGGAAATGAAGGTCTTGGGGGCTGTCATTTTCAGTTTTCCCAATATATCCTTTCGGGTAAGCGCATCGGCCGTGGCAGTGAGAGCCAGTACAGGCACCTTGGGAATGGCTTCCCGCAGTTCTCCCAGCCGCAGATATTCCTCCCGGAAATCATGTCCCCAGTGTGAAATGCAATGTGCTTCATCCACTGCAATGAGGGATATTTCCTGTTGCTTGAGGTATTCAAGAAACTTCAGGTCATCCGAAAGCAAACGTTCAGGGGCCAGATACAACATTTTAAGCTCCTTACGGTTGAGCAAATCGTATACATGACTGCGTTCTGCTGTATTCATGCTGGAGTTCACAAAAGCTGCCGCCACACCATTCAACCGGAGGGCATCTACCTGATCCTTCATCAAAGCGATGAGTGGTGAAACGACTATCGTGAGACCGGGAAGCAACAAGGCAGGAATCTGATAACATAAGCTTTTACCGCCTCCTGTGGGCATCAGCACCAACGTATCCTTACGCTGAAGCACATGCTCAATGATTTTCTCCTGCTGGTTTCGGAATTCATCGTAGCCGAAATATTGTCTGAGAATATCAATGGGCTGGGCTTGTGTGAGCTGCATAGGTTAAAGGTAAAGCCTCATCGGCGAGTCCCCAAGGGGTAATACGCTTTGTGAAAAAAGTCGCGTGATACGGAACAAAATAAAGGGCTGCCAGTCAGTGCGATTTCAGGCGGGAGACGCCACGAATGCCTCCATGGGTTAATTATTGAACCCAAAAGAGGCTTGCGCTCACTCCCCGAAATCTCTCGGGCTGAAGAACCGCCGTATTCCTCCTATCCCCCAAAAAAAAAGCCGCCTCCAAAAGGAGACGGCTCTTTATCTGTGTAGCAGCTGGTTCTACTTAATCTCCAGCCCCATATTATGGAATAAAAAGGCCCACTTATCGGCCTGTTCCTGAATAATCATTGCCGTAGGTTTACCGGCACCATGACCGGCTTTCACATCAATCCGAATGATTACAGGAGCTGTACCGGCATGTTTGGCCTGCAGGGCTGCTGCAAACTTGAAACTGTGTGCAGGGACTACCCGGTCGTCGTGATCGGCTGTGGTAATCATCGTAGCGGGATAACTTACCCCTTCTTTCACATTGTGCACAGGTGAATATTTGTAGAGGTATTCAAACATCTCCTTGGAATCGTCCGCGGTACCATAATCGTAGGCCCAGCCTGCTCCTGCAGTGAATTTATGATAGCGCAACATATCCAGTACACCTACTGCAGGGAAGGCTACTTTGAACAGTTCAGGTCGCTGAGTCATACATGCACCTACCAATAAGCCCCCGTTAGAGCCGCCGGCAATGGCCAGAAAACTGTTACTGGTGTACTGCTCTTTAATCAGGTATTCGGCAGCCGCAATGAAGTCGTCAAATACATTCTGTTTCTTCATTTGGGTACCCGCATCGTGCCATTTATCTCCATATTCACCCCCACCCCGCAGGTTGGCCACCGCAAAAACACCTCCATTTTCCATAAAGACGATGTTGGATGTACTGAATGATGGCGTAAGACTTACATTAAAGCCACCATAGCCATATAAAAGCGTCGGGTTCTTGCCATTGAGCTCCACCCCCTTTTTATAGGTAAGAATCATAGGGACTTTGGTGCCGTCTTTAGAAGTATAAAATACCTGCTTCGACTCAAACTGGGCCGGATCAAAATCTACCCCTGCTTTTTTATAAAGTTCTGATTTACCGGAGGCCAGATCCATCTTGAAAATGGTTGGGGGATAAACGTAGGATGTATAGCTATAGTAAATTTCGGTTTCCGTGCGTTTCCCTCCAAAACCACCTGCAGAACCTAGGCCGGGAAGTTCAATATCGCGTACCAGTTTACCGTCAAGATCGTACTGCTGAATCATACTCACCGCGTCTTTCAGATAGCTGGCAAAAATGTATGCACCGGCTGTACCTACTGTCAGGGGAAATTCGGTTTCAGGTATCAGATCAACCCAGTTTTCCGGGGTGGCTTTGGTGGCATCGCAGGTGACCAGTTTACGGTTGGGTGCATTGATATTGGTTACGATATAAAGTTTACCATTTTCGCTGTGTACCACATCGTGTTCATTGTTCATATCACCTACCAGAGTTTGAATAGCAGAGCCTTTTTTGCTCAGATCCTGCATGTACAATTCATTGCCATAGGTAGCATTGGCTGCGCTGATTACCAAAAACTGACCGTCCTCGGTTACGCCGCCGCCGATATAACGCCGGGGTTGCTTATCGCCGCCAAAAACCAGCACATCTGTAGCTTGCGGGGTCCCAAGTTTATGGTAATAAAGCTTATGATACTGGGTCTTGCCAGAAAGCTGACTGCCGTCTTTGGGTTTGTCGTAGCTGCTGTAATAAAAGCCTTCGTTGCCTTTCCAGCTCAATCCACTGAATTTCACATCAAAAAGAGTATCTTCTATCTGTTGTCTGGTTTCGGTGTTGAGCACAATTACTTTGCGCCAGTCCGAACCACCTTCACTGATCTGATAGGCACAAAGACTGCCGTCTTTAGTGAAACTGATGCCAGCCAGCGAGGTGGTGCCATCAGCGGAAAAAGTATTCGGGTCCAGGAATACGGCAGCCGCCTCTCCTTCGCTTTCGCGATAAAGCACATACTGGTTCTGTAAGCCGTCATTTTTGTAAAAATAGGTGTATTTACCCTCCTTGAACGGTGCAGAAAACTTCTCGTAGTTCCAAAGTGCCTCGAGCCGGGTACGGATTTTATCACGGAAAGGGATTTTGGAGAGATAACCAAAGCTAAGCTCGTTTTGAGCGGCTACCCAGGAAGCTGTTTCTGCGCTGGTATCAGCCTCGAGCCAGCGGTACGGATCTTCCACCAAGGTCCCGAAATACTCGTCTATCTGTTCTACTTTTTTGGTTTCAGGATACACCAAAGCTTCTTCTTTTGGTTTGGAGTCGCACGCGGCCACAACAACCAGGGCCAGGAGACCATAACGTAACTGTTTCATTTTGCTATCAGATTTTACCTTGTCAAAACTAAGCTAAATCCGACAGCCACCACTTTTACAGCGTTTAAGAATCGTTAAATAATAGCTGAAAGGGTTAATCTTCGTCTTCTGAAAGGAGTGGGAAACCGCTGTCTGCCTCCCCGGCATCCGGGTCAGCACTTACTTCTGTCACCTTTTTTTTCTCGTGAATGGTTCCGCTATAAAGTTCAAACTCCATCAAACGACTGTCGATACGGCCATTGAAGAACTCTGTTTTCTTTTTGGTGGCCAGGCCTATTTTTTTGGCCAGATCGAGATTCCCGGTAAAGACATAACCAATGTATCCGGTGCACTGCTGTTTCAGAAAGTCCCCTATCGCCTTGTACATCACCACCAGATCGTCTAACTCACCGAGGCGCTCACCGTATTCAGGGTTGATGAAAACAACACCGGCGGCACCGGGCTGCGGCAGTTTGGTACGCCGGAAATCAAACTGATCGAGCTTGATATAGTGATCTACTCCTGCCTTTTCAGCATTCAGCGTGGCTAAACGAATGGCTTCCCTATTGTGGTCGCTGGCATGGATATACAGACCCGGAACTTCCTTTACCTCATCTTCCAGATCAAGAACTGCTTCCATGTAAGCTGCTTTGTCGTACCCCTTGATATGCATAAAGGCATAATTCCTGCGCAGCAAACCTGGCCTGCGACCGGTAGCAATCAAAGCCGCCTCAATGGCGAGGGTTCCTGAACCGCACATGGGGTTGATAAAGGGGCTTTCCCGATCCCACCGACTCGCCAGTATGGTGGCGGCAGCCAGCGATTCGAGCATAGGGGCTTTACCCGGATACAAACGATACCCGTGTTTGGCAAGGGTCTCACCGGATGTATCGAGGTATAAAATACCCTCGGTTTCCGTCCAAAAGAGATATACCACCGCTTTGTTGAGCAAAGGACCTGTATCCGGACGTCGGCCGGATTTTGCGCGCAGCCTGTCTACCACTGCATCTTTCAGCTTGGTATTGGCATACATCGGATTGTTAATACTCGGATGTTGCACAAAGCTGGATATACTTACATATCCGTCCGAAAACAACCAGTCTTCCCAGGCCACCTGATACGCGGCATCGTACATACCTTCCGGGTCTTCCGCTTCGAAACGGCTGATTTCATAAAAAACCTGACTGGCTGTGCGCAGCTTCATATTGAGCAGCATACAATCGGTAAGCGTTCCCTGAATGGCGACACCGGTAGAAGTGATATTCTCCGGCTCGTAACCGAGTTCGCGCAGCTCTTCGGCGAGATAAGGCGATAAACGTTTGTAGCAGCTGATAAAGATGTTGCCGGGCTGGCTGAAATTCGACATGGGGCAAAGTTACACATTTCCACCCGTAAAGGGCTGTTACACCCTCATTGCCACCAGCGCTCGCGGGGAAATTCATGAGACAGCTGCACCTGCTCCCCCATAAGAGGACTGAGAAAGACCGAGTCGGCTTCGGCAGCAGCTTTCAGCAAACGGTCGGCCGGCTCTGCCCAGTGGTGCAGCGCCAGCGTAAACTTACCCCAGTGAATGGGCATGATGTGCCCGGCCGACAAATCACGCCCGGCCTGCCAGGCCTCTTCGGGCATCATGTGGATATAAGGCCAGTCTTCGTTGTATTGCCCGTTCTCAAGCAAAGCCAGGTCGAAAGGACCCAGTTTTTCTCCTATCTCCCTGAAATGGGGCCCATAGCCGGAGTCGCCGCTGGCAAACACTTTCTGATCCGGCCACAAAAAGCTGTAGGAGGCCCAAAGTGTTTTGTTGCGGATAAGTCCCCTGCCGGAAAAATGCCTGGCGGGTGTCATCACCAGCCTGAGCTGGCCTTCCAGTTGCAGTTCCTGCCACCAATCCATTTCCTGAATCCGACTGGCTGCAACACCCCAGTGTTCCAGATGGCTTCCTACACCCAGTGGCACTATGAAACGTATTTTTTCCTGTTTGGCCAAGGCCAGTATGCTGCCATGATCGAGATGGTCGTAATGGTCGTGCGTGATGAGGATGTAATCGATGGCAGGTAAATCCTCCAGCCCCAGGGCTTCTGTCCCGGGAAACTGTTTGGATCCGGCAAACTGAAAAGGGGAAGCCCGTTGGCTGAAAACCGGATCGAGCAAGATACTTAAGCCGTTTTTCTGAAAAAGCAATGTACTGTGGCCGAACCAAATCCAGTGAAAACCGGTATCCACCGGCATCTTCATTTCTTTTTTGACAGGCAGGATTCTGGCTGGTTCTCTTTTCCCGGCAGAAAACTGTTTCCGCAATAACTGCCAGTAACTGGCATTTGGCCGCATCACCACAGTTTCGATGGCATTGACAAAACTGCCTTCCTTCAATTGGGGAGACTGGTATCGCTGCAGCCTGTTTTTATCCGGGTCGTTTCCGAAAGCGGGCCGCTGAAGGACTATCCAGGTGGTTAATCCCAGGATAAAAATCAAACCAAGAAGGATGTAAAGTGCCATACGCATATTCGGGTGGAGTGGGATTGCTTAAAGAGGAGAGATTAGTGTCTGATTTGGTCTTTTTCGGATACCTTCCCTGCTGATATCGCTTTAGCGGCGGAAATATCTGGATGAAAATAGGAACAAACCATAACTCTCCCCAGGCTTTTTATCAACCCATTTGTGATGCGCCCGGTGTGCCTTTTGCAAGGCCCTGAAATAAGTGAATCGGGTAGATACCCAGCCACGGATACGGCGGTGCACCAACATATCATGGAGTAAAAAATAGCAAATCCCATAAAAGCTGATGCCAGCACCCGACCAAAAGCCTGCATTCAGACTGCTGCTGCCCTGCAGGAGCAAGTATATACCTGTCCCGCCAAAAAGCAGGGTAAAAACATCATTATACTGGAAAAATCCTTTACCCGGACGGTGATGAGACTGGTGGATAAACCAGAGCGGGCCATGCATCAGCCAACGGTGTATGGCTGCCGATACCATTTCAGTACCCCAAAAGCCGACAAAAAACCATATCACGGCACTCATGCTATTTCGCTCACCAACAGCAACATCTCTTTAAAATCGCGTATCAACCGAACATTTGCCGGCAAAACCAGAGATGCATCTGCCAGCACAAATCCTCCCGAGACATAGAGGAGGGTTTCCGGAAACTGAGCACTGAGTTTCTGCAGGTAATCAGATACCGATTCACCATTCAGCAAGGGGGACGTGATGACCGTGAACAGGTAATCGGGGGTATATACTTTGTGTACCACTTTCAAGTCATTAAAGGGCACATTGGAGCCAATATAAATAACTTTACCGCCTCTTGCCCGGATCGCATAGTTGGCAAAAAGTAACCCGATTTCATGAAACTCTCCCTCCGGAAGGTACAACATGAATTTTCTCGACCATATATCCGCATCGTGTCTTTGACCATCGATGGCTACTATCAGTTTCTGGCGGATGATATTAGAAATAAAATGTTCATGGGCAGGATTGATGGAGCCGGTTTGCCACATGATACCTATAGCCCTGAAAAACGGAAAAACCACCTTGATCATGGTTTTTTCAAGGCCCATTTGCAGTATGGCCGTAGCTATCAGTTTTTCAAAAGCATGCTCATCCAGCTCCAGCATGGTGAGTGTAAGGGCCTGCAGCTGATTTTCAAAATCTGTTTTTTCTTCTGAGACCTTGCGGACATTGGCCATTAAATCAGCCTCGCTCATATCGGCTATTTCCGATATTTTAAAGCCGTTACGATTCAAAAGGCCTACGTTCAAAAGCTTTTTCAGGTCGTTTTCGTCGTAAAACCGAATATTAGTATCCGTTCTGCGGGGAGCGACCATACCGTAACGCTGTTCCCAGATGCGAATGGTATGGGCTTTGATCCCGGTAAGCGATTCGATCTCTTTGATAGAGAAATAATTCACGGATTCCACAGTTTAAAATTCGTCAAACCAGCTCAGGGCTTATACACAATTTGCAAACCTGAGCGCTGATATGTTTATGAAACCCCTTTCAGCTAAAATTGTTTGGCAGAGAACTAATAAATAACAGCGATTTCCCGGCATTGCACATGCCAAGGCTCAGGGATATACCGGCATGAGAGGGCGACTTACCCAATTTTCACCGTTCAGATAAAAACGATATGGTAAGCCGGCATCTTCACCGGCATAACCGATGCCAATACGCGGCGTGCTTACAATCTGTTGGTTTGTTAAGGGCGCATTTTCTTCTATCCACAAGCTGTCTCCGGTTAAAGAACAGCCATTAAAGGACATATCCAGCCCCATGGCTTCACACAATCTCCCCGGCCCAGCCGTAAGCCGGGGAGAAATGCCCTCCATCTGCCGGTTGTACAACATCTCCTTGATTCCTGTATCTGGCCTTAAAGACCTGATCAGTATCGCCTGAGGATTATTTTCGGGACCGGTTACCACATTCAGCAGGTGGTGAATACCATAACAACGATATACATAAGCGCATCCGCCTGCTGCATACATCACCTCATTGCGCGGGGTTCGTTTACCCCCATAAGCATGTGAACCGCGGTCTGTGGTGCCTGCATAGGCTTCTGTTTCTGTGATTATGCCCCCTAATAAAACTCCCTGCCGGTAAACAACCAGTCGTTTACCCAAGAGTTCGCGGGCCAGGTGAACCACGTCATTGCGTTGATAGAAAGCTGCTCCGAGTTTCATACCACCGCCATGGTAGAGGTTGAACGGGCCACAAGTACCCATTCGTCTTTTTGTTGTACCCAAACTTCGCTTTCACAGAAGTGAATTTTACTGCCCGCCTTTAAAACCCGCCCTACTGCTCTGAGTTTTTCCCCAATACCCGGCCGATAGTACATGATATTGATATCTGCGGTAACCACATGTTGTTCTGCAGGTGTAAGACTATAGGCTGCAAAACCGGCTACTACATCGGCAACGGTTGCGGTAACCCCTCCGTGCAAATAGCCCATTTGCTGTCGGGTAAAGGGTTGCAGTATCATTTCGCCTGTAACAACACCCGGTTCCACCGCGGTAAGATCAAAGCCTATGTGGTGCATAAAATGCTGTCCTTGCAGCTTCTGAAAAATGTCTGCTCGGCGTTTTTCGAAATCGGGCGGGGTAGTCATAGAATTTACTTTAAAAACACAAAGGTAACCTCAGACAAGGCTTGTTTTTGGGATAAAAATGCTAATATTGCGACTACTATAATCTCGTAGCTCTCATGAAATTGATGAACGTAATCAAAGCCGCGCTTTTTGTTGTAATTGTGGTTCTGACCTATTTCCTGGTGGAAACTATCGCAGAACCGATTCGATTCGAAAAAGAAAAGGACCGACGTTATGCCCACGTAATCGAACGCCTTAAAAACATCCGGACAGCCCAGCTGGCATATCGCGATGTAAAAGGTGAATTTGCCGACGATTGGGATAAACTCCTCGACGTGGTTAAAAACGAAAATCTCCGTTTCATTAAAGTAATCGGTAACCCCGACGACTCCCTTGATATCCTGAAAGGCATCGAATATGACACGATTTATGTGCCCATCATAGACACTTTCTTTGTCGGTATCAATGTCGATTCTCTGCCCTTTATTCCTTTTGCAGAACCTGAAAAATTCACGCTGACCGCAGGAAAAATCAAAAAAGGAAACATTGATGTGAACGTTTTTGAAGTGGTTGACAGCAAACCCTTTGACCCGCGCAAGGTCTTGAAAGTAGGTTCCATGTCAGATGCCAACGTTTCCGGTAACTGGGAATAAATTGAAAACCATTCGTCAGACAGCGGCAGGATTCGACTCCTCCGCTACCGCCGACAAAACACTGGCCATCGTTCTCAAAAACGATGGCTATTGTTTTTGTGTCAGTGCTGCTGCTGACCGCAAATTACTGGCCGTACAAGCGGATGCCTGGACAGCAGAACAGCAAAAACTGCATCCTGCTGAACGTTTACAGCAATTATTACAGACAGAACCGCTACCAGGTAAAGTATACAGCAGAATATTGGTTGCCCTTGAAAGCATTCATTACACGCTGGTTCCAGGCGCCGTGTATCAGGAAGGTACAGGTACCGATTATTATGAGTGTGTGCTTCCCAGGGCGCTGGATGAACAATTGGGTAGAGACAGCCTCAAAAGAACAGAGGCAGAACTCATCTATGGACTCCCGTTTGGCCTTTCGAGTGCTGTTCGTCTGCATTTTCCGAGTGCAAGCATCCGGGCACTTGTCGGGGCAATGACCGAGTACTTACAGAGTACAACACCGGGAGGAGAACATCTTTTTATCCATTATACAGAAGAATCTCTTCAGTTGTGGGCTTACAGCGGTCAAAAACTTCATTTACTCAACCGCTTTAAAGCGACTGTTCAGGAAGACATCCTGTACCATTGTCTCAACACCGCCAAACAACTGGGTTTTGACCAGCCACCCCTTCATTTATTGCGTTCAAACAGTGACCAAAGCAGTCTGTTAAAATTTCTCTCGCCGCATTTCATCAGCTGCGACCTGATTCAGCCAGGTGAAGAGCTGAACGATGCCACAGGCATGGCCCGGCTGGAAAAAGCTGCTCTTTCGGATGCCCTCGCCCTCTTATGCGTATCATAAGCGGCACGCATAAGGGCAGAAACATTCAGGCACCTGCCAGGCTTCCGGTAAGGCCAACTACTGACCGGGCCAAAGAAGCACTCTTTAACTATCTGCAACATCGTTTTGATTTTGAAGAGCTTGCGGTGCTTGATCTGTTTGCCGGAACAGGCAACATCAGTTATGAATTTGCTTCCAGAGGTTGTCCTGCTATTTTAGCTGTTGATCAGCATACTGGTTGCTGCCGCTTTATCAGGGAAACAGCGGAATTACTTCGATTAAGCTCCATTAAGGTCACCCAGGCAGATGTTTTCAATTGGCTGCCAAAAGCAGCCGGTGACTTTGACCTGATTTTTGCCGATCCCCCCTATCTCCTCGACAGGCTGAAAGAACTGCCGGGTATTGTCCGCTCACAAAAACTGCTGAAATCAACCGGACTTTTTGTGCTGGAACACCCTGCGCAGCTTCAATTTGAAACTGAACCAGGCTTTTTGGAAGCAAGGAATTACGGTCAGTCTGTTTTTAGTATTTTTACCGGCACCGAAACCAGCGCATGAAACAAATAGCCCTTTTCCCGGGTTCGTTCGACCCTATTACCAATGGCCATGTGGATATCATTCGCCGGGCATTGCCCATTTTTGATGAAGTAGTGATTGGTATCGGCCAGAACAGCGCCAAAACTTATCTTTTTGACCTTGAGCAGCGTAAAAACTGGATTGAAAAAGTATTTCGCAATGAACCTAAAATCAGGGTGGAAATTTATGAAGGCCTGACTGTTCGTTACAGCCTTTCTATAGGTGCAAAATACATTGTCAGGGGTTTACGCAATGCCCCTGATTTTGAATATGAGAAAAGCATCGCCCAGTTCAACAAGGCCATGCATGGTGTAGACACGGTACTTTTTTTTACCGAACCCGCGTTGTCTCCCATCTCTTCGACCATCATCCGCGACATCATCCGCAACGACGGCGATGTGGCTCCCTTTGTACCTGCAGAAGTGCGGATTACCAAAAAAATACAACAACAGCTCAGTCAGTTGTAAGAAAAGTATTCAGCAAGGCCGAGATAGAGCCATAGGTATTGGAAAAAACTTCCTGCAACTGATAGCGGTTTATCCAGCATACCTCTGTGATGCCTTCTTCTGTCTGTGGTTTGGGTACATCCTTGAAATCGCACTCCATCTCGTACCAATGACTGTGTTTGAGTGCCCGAACCCCTTGAAAATCGTAGGTATGGTAGGTGGTAGCAATAAACCGGCCCAGCCGAAGCTGTTGAACACCGCACTCTTCTTCTACTTCCCGAACCGCCGTTTCTTCCAGTTTTTCCCCTTTTTCTACCTTGCCTTTGGGAAGATCCCACTTACCGAATCGTTTGATAAACAGCAAATCATCCTGACGGCAAACCAGCCCCCCCGCTGCGTCTATATTTTTATGTTCCGCTTTAAAGGCCGCAAAGCAAGCTTCCGGTTGTCGGCAAACTGCGTAAACAGCCAGCAGACTGTCATCCTCTTCGAGTCTCCGCGCCCACTGCAACAATTGCTTCACCCCAGGCTCGTGCAATACTATATGCCCTTTGCTCGCGGCTGATTTTTTAGCCGGGAGAATGTGAAGGGGCTTTTCGTTGATGAAGATTTGGTACATTTGCGGTGTGAAGAAAACTGACGAGACCTCCCTGCAAGTTGCAAAACTTTTGCTGGAAATTAAAGCCGTAAAACTATCGCCCGATCAGCCGTTCAAATGGGCTTCGGGTTGGAATTCGCCTATTTATTGCGATAACCGCATCACACTTTCTTATCCCAAAATCCGGACATACATCCGCCAGATGTTGTCGGAAACCATTCGTCAGCAACTAGGCGAGGTAGATCTGATTGCGGGAGTTGCTACCGCCGGCATTCCGCAGGCAGCTCTGGTGGCGGAAGAGATGGGTTTACCTTTGATCTACGTGCGTTCAAGTGCCAAAGAACATGGTATGGGTAATCAGATTGAAGGGGTAATACGCCCGGATGCTTCTGTTGTTGTGATTGAAGACTTGATTTCTACCGGTGGCAGCAGCCTGAAAGCCGTTGAAGCCATCAGGGCTGCCGGTATGCATGTAAAAGCAGTGCTCTCTACTTTCACTTATGAATTTCCACTGGCGGCGAAAATGTTCAGGGAGGCGAAAGTCCCTCTCTTCAGCCTGAGTAATTACACCACCTTGCTGCAGGTAGCCAAAGAAGAAAATTTCATACTCGATACCGACATTGAAAAATTGAGCAGCTGGCGCGAAAAGCCGGAGCTTTGGATGAAGGATTGATGTGCTGATGTGCTGATGTGCTGATGTGCTGATGTGCTGATGTGCTGAAGAGCATGATTTGAGCCGAACGAGTTCAATTAAGAAGGTTTTTTTTCTGATTCCCGCATATTTTCACCCCATCGGTACTTCACCAGTTTCGTTACCAGCTCCAGGGGAAAATCCTGTTTGAGCGGAATCTGAATCGTGGATTTGTTCTTTAAGTACGGCCGCACCTCCTCAAAAAAATCAACAGTCACAGGTGGTGCCGGGAAAAGACTGATGTGTTTTTTGAAGGCGGCAAAGTAGAGTAAATAGCCGTTTTGGAGGATAGCAGGCATGTTGTAGCGTATGGCCTCTGTGGCATCCGGTGCGGCAAGCAGGGCTATTTCCCTGATGGCCGCCAGCTTCTCTCTTACCTCAGGCGGAAAAGCAGAGATGTACTCGTCAATATCCCTGAAATTAGCTGTTTCCATGGAAAATGGTTTGATGCAGACCCGTAAATATAGGTGTCGTCCCGTTTCTCCGGCAGGTGAAATACGACACATTACGGGTATCCGGAATCCACTTCAGGGAAAACCCCTCCGTGCCACCGTGACCTCCGTGGTTAACCACGGAGGTCACGGTGGCACGGAGTATTTAAGCCCGCACAATCTTATCCGCCAGCAGGTATAAAACCGCCATCCGGATCGCCACCCCGTTCTCTACCTGATTCAGGATGATGCTTTGGCCGGAATCGGCCACATCGCTCGTAATCTCTACCCCTCTGTTGATAGGACCAGGATGCATGATGGTAATCTCCTTGTCGAGGTTTTCAAGCATGGCTTTGTTGATGCCAAACTGCAGGGTGTATTCCCGGAGGGAGGGGAAGTATTTGGTTTGTTGCCGTTCCAGTTGTATCCGCAATACGTTAGCCACATCACACCAGGCAAGCGCCTTGCGGACATCATGCTCTACCTTCACGCCCAATTCAGCCATATAGCGCGGCATGAGGGTTGTCGGGCCGCATACCATCACCTCAGCACCCAGTTTCTGGAGACAGAAGATATTCGACATGGCTACCCTTGAATGGAGTATATCGCCAATGATAGCCACTTTAAGGCCGACGATGTAGCCATATTTTTCTCGTATAGAAAAGGCATCCAGCAAAGCCTGCGTGGGGTGTTCGTGTGCGCCGTCGCCGGCATTCACCACCTTGGCATCAATGTTGGCAGCCAGAAACTGGCAGGCGCCCGGGCTGCTATGGCGCATTACCACCATGTCAACCTTCATGGCCAGGATGTTTTTGACGGTATCCACCAGCGTCTCCCCTTTTGACACGGAAGACCCGGAGCTCGAAAAATTCACCACATCTGCTGAAAGACGTTTTTCTGCCAGTTCAAACGACAGCCGGGTGCGGGTGGAGTTTTCAAAGAAGATGTTGGCAATGGTGATGTCACGCAGCGAAGGCACTTTTTTAATGGGACGGTTGATGACGTCCTTGAAGTTGTCGGCAGTACTGAATATCAGCTCCAGATCCTCAGTTTTGAGTTCCTTAATGCTGATGAGGTGGGGGGTGCTGAGTGCCTGTGCCATTATTGCGAAACAATCCAAACGTTGTCTTTACCATTCACTTCCTTCCACTCTACCAATACCTTTTCGGTATCGCCGGTGTTGACTCTTTTCCCCAGAAAATCAGGTTTCACCGGAAATTCCTGGGTATACCGCCGTTCTATAAGCACCAGCAACTCTACTTTAGCTGGCCGGCCGAAATCAATCAGGGCATCCAAACCAGCCCTGATGGTACGACCGGTATAAAAAACATCGTCGATGAGTACCACTTGTTTGCCTTCGATGCTGAAATCAATCCGGGTAGCGCTCGGAATCAGCGGTTCTTCACGACGGCGAAAATCATCGCGGTAAAAAGTCACATCCAATAAACCGAAAGTAACCGGGTGACCGGTAAGTTTTTCTATTTTCTGATGAATCCGGCTTGCAAGCAGCGCCCCGCGGGGTTGGAGGCCAATAATAACGGTGTTTTCAAACGCCCCATGCCGCTCTATCAATTGAGCACAAAGCCGATCAATGATGATGGGCAGCTGTTTGGTTTCGACAATCAGGCGGCGTTCGCTCATAGTTCCGAGAGTGCTAAGATAGCATCAAAATGTTCTTTGCTGACCGGCATTACTGACAAGCGGCTATGGCGGACGAGCAGCAGTTCTTCAAAACGGGGATCCGCCTTGAGTTCTTTTAAAGTAACCGGCCTTTTCAGGAGATAAACCGGCTCTACCTCCACCGCCAGCCATCGGTCATCGTCAATAGTTGGGTCGGGGAAATGTGCCTTGCTGATACGTATTACACCTACAATTTCCTGACCGATGTTACTGTGGTAAAAAAAAGCGAGATCACCCACCAACATATCCCGGAGGTTGTTCCTTGCCTGATAGTTACGCACACCGTCCCAGGTTCCTTTACCTTCTTTCTGAAGTTTTTCGAAGCCGTAAACGTCTGGTTCGGATTTGAGGAGCCAATAATTCATAGGACTCAAAAGTAGTCAAAACAAGGCGTATTCACACGAATTGAGCTACAGAAATCGGCATGGAATCTTGCCTCGTTTTTCACATAAAGTTTCTCCTGCTCATTGTGATACATTTATTCCCTGCCAATCCTGTCCGGATCAGTTAATTCTACCCAAAGTGAGTCGGTACCTGACAGCCAGCAACCTTATGGAGATAATACTCAGGATAGATAAAATCAGGTTCCAGTCGCGCTCGACCCCAAACGAGCGAAGCAAAAGGTAAAAAGCTGCGCCTGCCAGGCAGGCGGTGGCGTAAATTTCTTTGCGGAAGATAACGGGGATTTCATTCGTGAGTGTATCCCGGATTACACCACCCATGACGGCTGAAAACATGCCCATGATGGCCGCGATTTCAGGTTGAACACCCACTTCCAGCGCTTTTTCGACACCTAAAACTGTAAAAAAGCCAATACCCACCGTATCAAACAAAAATAAGGTTTTCCGCAAACGCATCAGAAAGCCAAAGGCGAAGTAAGTGGTCAGCACACCGGCAATAACGGCATACAAAAAATGGATATTGGCAATCCACACGAGCGGATAACTGCCCAGCAGCACATCGCGCAGCGTTCCTCCCCCGATGGCAGTCAGAAAGCCGGTGAATCCGGCCCCAAACCAGTCGTGTTCCTTGTCTTTCACCGCCAGCGAACCGGAAATGGCAAAAGCATAGGTACCTAACAGCTCAAAGGGGTGTTGTAAATCCATGCAGCAAAGATATAAGCTGTGACCACTTTTGGAGGAGGATGCTTTCGTGTGTAGTTTGCAGCATGAAAATACGCGTAATAGTCGTTGCCGGGTTGATACTCCTAGCGCTGACCGGCTGCCGGAAAGAAACCGGAACACCGGTTACCCCCGTCGTCTCTGCTCCTTTTGAGCTGACCGCAACGGCCGATATTGCCATGTATGAGGTTAACCTGCGGGCATTCAGCACGGCAGGCAACCTCAACGGACTCCTGGCACGCCTCGACTCCATCCGGGCGCTTTCCATAAATGTCATCTGGCTGATGCCCGTTTATCCTGTAGGGCAGCTTCGTTCGGTGGGTGGATTGGGATCTCCCTATTCTATCCGCGACTACAAAGCCATCGCAGCCGAGTATGGCACCATGGCCGACATGCAGCTGCTGATAACAGAAGCACACAAAAGAGGTATCGCCATCCTGCTCGATTGGGTTGCCAACCATACTGCCTGGGATCACGCCTGGATTACAACACATCCCGATTGGTATACGCAGGACGGTAGCGGCACAATAATACACCCACCGGGCACTACCTGGCTAGATGTGGCCGATCTGAATTTCAGCAACGCCGAAATGCGGCTGGCCATGATTCAGGAAATACGTTTCTGGACAGAGACCATGGGTGTGGATGGTTTCCGCTGTGATGCAGCCGATATGGTTCCTTACGATTTCTGGAAACAGGCCATTGACAGTTTAAGGCAAAACAGCCCGAAAAGACTGCTGATGTTGGCAGAAGGAGCAAGAAGTAATCATTTTGCAGCCGGGTTTGATCTGAATTTCGGCTGGGATTTTTATACCGGTCTGAAGCTGGTCTTTGAAAACGATGGCGGGACAGCCAATTTACTCTCACGCCACCACAGCGAATACCTGACAACTCCTGAAGGCAAACATCGGCTGCGTTTCAGTACCAACCACGATGAATATGCCTGGGACAATAGCCCGGTAACGCTCTTCAACGGCATTCAGGGGAGTTTTTCTGCCTTTGCCATGGCTGCGCTGATAGGCGGAGTACCCCTTATTTACAACGGACAGGAAGTAGGCATCCCTCAAAAAATTCCCTTCTTTACCAAACAACCCATCAACTGGAGCTTAAACCCTGGTTTATCGGAGCAATATAAAAAACTGATGCAGATACGGACAGCACAGGAAGCACTCAGAAAAGGTGGTCTTTTTGTACTGAGCCATACCCCGGTTACCGCATTCTATAAATACTACGAGGGGGATACCGTGCTCATTTGCATAGGGAACCAGTCAGGCAGCCAAAATCTGTCGATACCAGACTACTGGCAGGATGCGAATTGGGAAGATTTATTTACCGGTCAGCCAGCTGCTTTAGGCAACGGGGAAGTGCTGAACGGTTACGAAGTGAAAATTTACAGCCGAAAACCCTGACTTTTTCAGGAGAGTAATTTCTGTCGCAGCAAAAACTCCAGCTGTTCATTTACCCGAAGGAGGCTTTTGATAAGCTCTTTATTTTCTGCCCGCAGGCTGAATACTTCAAATGCTTTGTTGATGATGTTTCTGAGCTGTTGTTCATCCCAGGGTTTGGTGATATAGTGGTATACCTGGCCTTTGTTGATTGCATCAATAACCGCCTGAATATCAGTATATCCTGTCAGCAGTATCCGGATAGGTTCGGGGTAGTGGGGAATGATGGATTCGAGGAACTCGACACCCGTCATACCGGGCATACGCTGGTCGGTGACGATTACCTCTATCATTTGTTCATCGAGTATCTTTCTGCCCTCATCTGCCGATTCGGCTACAAAAACGTTAAAATCACGTCGGAATGCTGCTTTGAACGAATGAAGATTGTTGATTTCGTCGTCGACGTACAATATGTTGATGAGACTTTTATCCGACATGACTTTCAATTATTGAATCAAAAATAAACTTTATCCCTATTGGCCACACGATTATTGTGTAATCCTTGATTATCTTTCCAACACGACTGTTTGGTTAACCACAGTAAATGCCTAAATCATCACCTAGGAAGCAAGATTCATGGATTATTTAGATTATCGCAGCGGCAGTGAGGTACATGCCTACCGTCCCCGGATTTTCCGGCTAACGGATAAAAATGATGTGGATGTCTTCAATGAACTCATTGGCAATCCTGATCTGATTATCCTGGATACCTTGCAGCGCCAGTTGGCAGAGCTGATGCAAATCAGGAATCCGGGCCGAAGGCTGCAACATGAGGACACCAAAGTACTGCTGAATGCGCATCTGGGAGACCTGGGTTTTCATGAGTATGGTGTCTGGGTCTATTTCCCTTGGTCGAACCGGCTGATTCACCTGGTGGATGAGGAAGAATTTTATGAACTGCGTACCAGCCGCAATCAGTTTAAGATTACCCGGGAGGAGCAGGATATACTGCGTACCAAAAAAATTGGCATCGCAGGTCTTTCCGTTGGCAATGCGATTGCCATGACCATGGCCATGGAGCGCATATGTGGTGAAATCCGGCTGGCCGATTTTGACACCCTCGACCTGACCAATCTGAATCGTATCCGGACAGGCATACACCACCTGGGGCAGAACAAAGCCATTGTCACCGCCCGTGAAATTGCCGAAATAGATCCATTTCTACAGGTTCAGGTTTTTTCAGAAGGCATTACCCCCGAAAACATCGATCTTTTTATAGAAGGCCTTGACCTGGTGGCAGACGAATGCGACAGTCTTGAAATAAAACTATTGCTGCGGCACAAAGCCAAGGCTGCTGCCATACCGGTGGTAATGGAAACCAGCGACCGGGGTATGCTGGATGTTGAACGATTCGATCTCGAACCCGACCGTCCGCTCTTTCACGGACGCATCGAGGCTTTTGGTCCTCTGCCGGAGGGCCCTATGCCAGCGGAACTCCGCATGCAGTATCTGATGGCCATTGTTGATTATCACCAGATTTCCCAACGTCTGCGTGACTCTTATGCAGCCATTGGCCATAAAATTACCAGTTGGCCACAGCTCGCCTCTGCTGTTATTTTAGGCGGAGGAACCACTACAGACGTGAGCAGACGTTTATTGTTGGGTCAGTTTCAGTTATCAGGTCGTTTTTATTTTGATACTGAAAAAATTACGGACCCCATAAACCTGCAGCTCTGATGTCACAACAAGCAGTAAAAATCAGGGCATTCAGAGCAACCGATGATCCGGAGGCATGCGACAGATTTATTGCAGGACACGAACACGTTTTGGAGGTTGCCGGTGTGAACAAAGTAACGAGCGCCAACCATGCCTGGAAGTTTAATCCTGCCTGTTTTGTGATACTGGTTGAAACCCTGGATGGAGAGAAGGTTTTGGGAGGTGCGCGGCTGCAATGCGCAGGCGGTACCATGCCACTTCCGATTGAAGAGGCCACGGGTGATTTTGATGCCAAAATTTATGATTACGTTAAAAATTTAAGTGTTGACGGCACGGCTGAGTTATGCGGTCTCTGGAATTCCAGGGAAGTGTCGGGTTTGGGTATAGGTGCCTTTTTCAGTACACGGGTTGGCGTAGTGATTTCAGAGCAGATCGGGATCAAAAGTATCTTTGCACTTTGTGCCCCCTATACCGTTAAGTTTGCTGAAAAAGTGGGATGCCGTGTACTAAAGGCCATTGGTAACAACGGTACTTTTTATTACCCTAAACTGGATCTGCTGGCCACTGTAGTGTTGCTTGAAAATGCTGTAACACTCGACACTGCTGAGGATCTGGAAAGAGAACGTATCTTGAGCCTCCGAAAGAACCTCCGGCAAGTGCATGTTGAAACATCTCCTATCCGTCAGATGCAGGTAGAAATACACTACGATCTGCAGCTCAAAAACATCGTGGCCGACGAGTTTAAAACCAAACTTGTATGAGGATTTTCCCGTTTCTGCTGCTTCTGTTGCTGCCTTTTACGGGAAAGGGGCAAATTGTGATCCGATCAGCCGACACACGTGTCCTGGCAGGAACCAACATGGCGTTGTTCACAGACAGTAGCAGGGGAATGACGCTGGAAGAAGTTATTCGTCATAACCACTTCGTTAAAACAGCCTATCAGGTACCTAACTACCAATACTCCGGAGATGCCATTTGGATCAGGTTATCTGTCGAAAACCGGCAGTCAAACGAAGTCCTGGCCATAGAGCTGGTCAATCCTCAACTTGACAGTATATCTTTTTATGAGGCCACCCCACAGGGGTACCGGCGCACCACAAGTGGTGATAATCTACCTTTCAGCGAACGGGTTTTTAATCACCAGCATTATGTTTTCCCGGTTTCGCTCGAAATGGGACAAACCGCTGTTTATTATTTCCGGGTAGTTTCGGAAGAGCAGATGAGCCTGCCTGTAAACGTGGGGACACTTGAATCTATAACGGCCAACCACTACCGCAGTGATATTTTCATGGGTTTGTATCTGGGCATCATGTTCGTGATGTTTTTTTACAACCTCTTTATTTATTTCAGTGTTCGTGATAAAAGTTATCTCTTTTATGTTCTTTACATTCTGGGGATTGCTCTGGCGCAAGCCAGTCTGCAGGGATTTACCTTTAAATATGCCCTGCCCGGTTCGCCGGAGCTGAATAAATTTTCAGTCGTGCTGTTTTCTGCCCTGGGGGGTATCGGCGCCATTTCCTTCACCCGTTTTTTCCTGCATCTCAAAGAACGGCTTCCGGTTGTAAATAAAGTGCTGCACTTGTTTGCAGGGCTCTATCTGACGGCCGTTATCACCTTTCTATTGGGTTTACATAAGATAAGCTACAACATACTGGATCTCTGTGCCATGCTGTTGTCTTTTTATGCTTTGTACTTTTCAATCCGGCTTTCGCTGAAAGGCATACGGTCTGCGCGTTTTTTCCTGCTTGCCTGGTCTTTCTTCATGATTGGGCTTTTCATTTATGTAGGCCGCAACCTGGGTTGGCTTCCCTATACATTTTTTACAGACCATGTGCTGATGATGTCGTCGGCCGTGGAGGGTATTTTACTGAGTGTGGCGCTGGCCGATCGTATCAATACCCTTAAAAAGGAAAAAGAAATATCGCAGGCGGATGCCTTGCGTGTTTCCAGAGAAAATGAACTCCTGGTCCGGGAACAAAACGTTGTGCTGGAGCAAAAGGTAGATGAACGCACCTCTGAATTGCAGAAAACCAATGTGGAACTGAATCAAACCCTGTCGGAATTGAAAAACACCCAGACGCAGTTGGTGAACGCCGAAAAGATGGCCTCGCTTGGTCAGCTGACCGCTGGTATTGCTCATGAAATCAATAACCCCATCAATTTTGTTACGTCCAATATCAGGCCGCTCCGGCGGGATATCAATGATCTGATGGAGACCATTAAACGTTTTGAAGCTATCTTACCCGAAGATCAGCCCCACCTGCGCAAGCAACTGGAAAGCATCAAAAACGAACTGGATTTCAGCTATCTCACCGAAGAAATTGAGGTATTAATCAGCGGTATGGAAGAAGGTGCGGTACGTACTGCCGAGATTGTAAAGGGTTTACGGACTTTTTCCAGACTGGATGAAAGTGATCTGAAAAAAGTAAACGTGAATGAAGGCATAGATTCAACCCTGATTTTATTGAACAGCAGCATGGGTGGGCGTATAAAAGTAGAACGCGTTTATGATGAAGATGCATTGGTGGAATGTTACCCCGGCAAACTGAATCAGGTGTTTATGAACATACTTAACAACGCCATTCAGGCCATCCATGCCAAAGACAACCACAGCACAGGAACCCTTACCCTGACCACAAAAGCTGAAGCCGAACAGGTGATTATCAGCATCAAAGATTCAGGATCAGGCATGACAGAAGAAACCAAACAGCGGATATTCGAACCTTTTTTTACAACCAAGGCTGTCGGGCAGGGTACCGGTCTGGGGCTTTCCATAGTTTACAGCATCATCGAATCTCATCACGGAAAAATCGACATACAATCAACCTTGGGTGAAGGCACCGAATTCATCCTTACACTCCCCAAGGTGCACAAATAGTTATGACTGCCAAAAAAATACGCATACTCTACATCGACGACGAAAGGCATAATCTTTACGCTTTCCGTGCTGCCTTTCGCATCGATTTTGACATACTGCTTGCAGAATCAGCAGATGAGGCCCGGGAAATTCTGAAGGAAAAGGAAATTCCCATCATTGTCGCTGACCAACGTATGCCAAGAGAGACGGGTATTGAGTTTTTTGAATCGATCAAAGACCAGTACCCCTACACCATGCGCATATTACTCACCGGATATACCGACATTCAGGCGGTTATCAGCGCAGTTAACGTAGGGAATATTTTCCGTTATCTGCAGAAGCCCTGGAATGAAGAGGAAATCAGGGGTGCGGTGCAATCAGCCTTCGAGGTATATGATTCACGGGTTCAGTTGATTGAAAAACAACGGGAGTTGGAAAAAGCATATGTTGAACTGGACAAGTTTGTGTATTCCGCCTCACATGACCTGCGTTCTCCGCTGATGTCGATTTTAGGTATCATTAAACTTGCCCGCATTGAGCAGGATCCCAGCTCCACAGAGCAGTACTTCAATATGATTGAAGAAAGTGTACACCGGCTGGATGTATTTATAAAAAACATTATCAGCTACTACAAAAACAACCGGATTGAAAACGACTTCAGTCAGATAGATTTCCTGCAAATCTGTAAAGAAATCGTGGAGGCCAACCGGTATCAGGAGCTTGCCAAGGATGTGCAGTTTGAAGTAGATGTTCAGCAACCCGTATCCTTTCGCTCAGACGTATTAAAACTCAATATTATTTTCAGCAACCTGATTTCCAATGCCATCAAATACCAGGATCCGAAAAAAACGGATAAAAAATTATGGGTACGCATACAGGTTGACCGGGAAGGAGCCAGGATTGAAATTGGTGACAATGGCATAGGCATCGCTCTCACCGAGCAGGAGAACATATTTAAAATGTTCTTCCGTGCAACCAACCATAATTTCGGCAGTGGAATCGGTCTGTACATCGTGAAAGACGCGGTTTCTCGCTTGAATGGAAAAATATATGTAGATTCGGAAGTGGGAAGGGGAACGGTATTCCGGATCGACCTGCCTAACATCCAGTGACGAGCAACTTTCAAAAACTGCCCTTTATACTGATCGACGATAATCCGCTTGATCTTAAAATAAATGAGCGATTGCTCCTTTATGGAGACCTTGCGAGCCAGGTAAAGACTTTTCTGAATGCCCGAAATGCGCTTGATTATATACGTACAGAAAAATCTCCCCCGACGATAAGTGTCGTATTATTAGACATTCAAATGCCTGAAATGGACGGCTTTGCTTTCCTCAAAGCGTTCAATAAATTACCCGAATTAATCCGCAGGCATTACTTCATTTTTATGCTGTCATCGACCCTGGATGACAGTGATTTGCAGAAAGTCTGGATGAATCCCGATGCCCTGGCACTGCTACCCAAGCCCCTCGATTTTCAGATTCTGAAATCCCAGCTAGGCAAACTGACGCATTCCTGATTCCTTGCCAATTTGGCAGAATCATGGCGATGGCATCCTCTTTGAAGGCAGTTTGCTAAACAAACAGTTATATGGAAAACGTACGTACCGGAACCATTTCCGTAAATACAGAGAACATCTTCCCCATCATCAAAAAATCGCTGTATTCTAACCATGAAATTTTCCTGCGGGAGCTCGTCAGCAATGCCGTTGATGCTACCCAAAAACTAAAAACGCTTGCCTCTCTGAACGAATTTAAAGGAGAGTTGGGTGAATTACAGGTCAAAATTGCAGTCGACAAAGACAAAAAGACCATCACCATCAGCGATCGGGGCATAGGCCTCACCGCGGATGAGCTGGAAAAATATATCAATCAGGTAGCCTTTTCAGGGGCTACTGAATTTGTGGAGAAGTACAAGGACAAAAGTGAGCTTAACAATATGATTGGCGCTTTTGGTCTTGGTTTCTACTCGGCTTTTATGGTAGCCAAAACGGTTGAAATTCAAACCCTCAGTCACCAGGAGGGTAGTGCGGCTGCCCGTTGGACCTGCGATGGCAGCACCAGTTTTGAAATCGGACCGGGTGAACGTACGGACCGGGGTACCGACATCATCCTGCACCTGGCTGACGATTCCGAAGAGTTTCTTGAAAGCTACCGGCTGAAAGAAATTCTGCGTAAATACTGCAAATTCCTGCCCGTTGAAATCAGTTTTGAAGGGGATATCATCAATCAGACCGAGCCTTTATGGACCAAAAAACCTGCGGAACTGACAGATGAGGCCTACGAGAAGTTCTATGCTGACCTCTACCCGATGGCTGAAAAACCACTCTTCTGGATTCACCTCAACGTAGACTTCCCTTTTAACCTCACCGGTGTTTTATATTTTCCCAAGCTCAAAAACGAGTTTGAGCCTGTTAAAAACAAAATCCAGCTGTACAGCCGTCAGGTATTCATTACCGACTCGGTAGAAGAAATAGTGCCTGATTACCTCCGGCTGTTACATGGTGTAATCGACTCACCGGATATTCCGTTGAACGTATCACGCTCTTTCCTGCAAACCGATGCCAATGTGCGCAAAATCAACAGCCATATCAGTAAAAAGGTAGCAGACAAACTCTTCGATATTTTCAAGGCAGATAAAAATGCTTTTGCTGAAAAGTGGCCTCACCTTGATTTGTTTGTGAAATATGGCATGATCAGCGATGAAAAATTCTATGACCGCGCCAAAAGTTTCTGCCTGTATAAAAATACCACCGGAGAAACCCGCACCTGGGAGGAATTTACAGCTGCCATTGAAGTCAATCAGCGTGATAAAGACGGTAATCTCATTGTCCTCTACAGCAGCAATCTGGAAGCTCAGCATAGCTTCGTTCAGGCTGCTGAAAAACGTGGCTATCAGGTGCTTGAATTGGGCAGTGTCATCGACAGCCACTTCATCAGTGCTGTTGAAAGTAAACTTGAAAAAACAATGTTCAAACGTATCGATGCGGAGACCATTGATAAGCTCATTGCCAAAGAGGAAATACGTGAACCACTGCTGAATGAAGAGCAGCAGAACAAAGCCATCGCGCTGTTCAAAGGCCTGGATACCGACAGCAATTTTACCGTTGTAACAGAGGCACTCTCACCCGACGACCAGCCTGTAGTAATTACCCGTTCAGAATTCATCCGGAGGATGAACGAAATGGCCGCGACTGGTGGCGGAGGATTTATGGGCGGCACCATGAAAGAGCCTATGCAGCTTGTTTTGAATACCTCCCACCCCTATCTCCAGAAACTGGCCGGTGCCCAGGATGAGGCAGCGCAACAGAAATTAGCACAACAGGCTTTCGACCTCGCCTTGCTGTCGCAAGGACTGTTAAAGGGGCCGCAACTGACTGCCTTCATTGAGCGGAGTATTGCTTTGGGATAAACTTCATCAGTTACTTTTTAAGGCGGGGAAATCCCGCCTTTTTTTGTTTGAGAGGAAATGTCTTACCCGTGAAAAGCTTTCAGCCCCCTGAATCTTCCGGATTATCAAAACACTTCATCAAGGCCATAAATAACACAAAAATCAAATAATAATATACTATATTCAATATGTAATAAATATTATTTAGTTTTGGTTAATTATTATAGATAAAATGAAAAAGCTACCGGTTGTCTGTCCCAGCTGTGAATCGCTTTTACGCGTAAAAACACTGTGCTGTGCCCAATGCGATACAACGGTTAACGGTTTTTTTGTTTTGCCTGTACTGGCGCAATTGAAACCCGACGAGCAGTCATTTATTCTGGCCTTTATCAAGGCAAGCGGCAGCCTGAAGGAAATGTCGGCTTTGCTGGACCTCAGCTATCCCACCGTTCGTAATATGCTGGATGATTTGATTGTCCGACTGAATCAACTGGAAAATGGTCCAATCCAATAACAGAGCCTACTCCCCTCTTTTGTATCCTTTCGGCAGAATGGCCGGATGGAAGGCCATGATGCTCGGTTTAGTATCGCAATTACTTGCCGTGGTACTGGCCTGGCGACTGGGCGCCCGTTACGACGGGGTATTAGACTTTCACCTCTCTGCAGATGCAGGGTTTGGCAGAATACTCACCGATCAGCTCATCAATGTGGGTGCCTTGTGGCTGGTCTTCGGGATTTTTCTGGTCATACAGGCAAAAAACAGATTCCGGTGGATAGACCTGTTTGGCATGATTGCCTTTTCCAGATGGCCCTTGCTGCTGATGCCGCTTACGCTGATGGGTGGTTTTTTCAAACGACTCACCGACTATTTCGTACAGACCGGCAAACCGGCATCAGAACTGCCGGCGACCGCCGACATTTTCTGGCTGCTGCTTTTTTCCATCGTCATCATACTCTGTACCATCTGGGCACTTTCATTGCTCTACCAGGCTTACCGCATTTTGTTACACAAAGAAGGCGTATGGCCCGTTGTTTTATTTGTTGCGGCAGTTCTTTCTGCTGAAGTGCTTTCAAAATTTCTTATTTACAGTACCCTATGAAAAAAATAACTCTTTTAGCATTTGCCCTGTTTTTTTTCAGCCTTTGCAAAGCACAGCCAATTCCAACCGGTGACTGGACAGGTTTTCTGAAATTGAATCAGCTGACCTTAAAAGTAATTTTTCATGTAAAAGAAGAAAATGGCCAATGGTCGGCCACCATGGATAGTCCCGACCAATCGGCTTATGGTTTAAAAATCGAAAACACCATCTGGAGTGAACCCATCCTTACCCTGCATATTCCCGATATAAAGATGGCCTACTATGGCAGATTTGGCGGTGATTCACTGAAGGGCGATTATACGCAGGCCGGGCTTTCGGTTCCCCTCACTTTGTACCGGAATTATATTGAGCAAGCCCCGGATTTAGCGATACAGACGCCTGTGGGGCCTTTTAACTATGAGATCAGGCAGGTTAGCTTTCAGAATAAAAAGGCAGGTATCAAACTCGCCGGAACGCTGACACTTCCCAGGGGTAAGGGACCTTTTCCGGCAGTCCTGCTGGTAACCGGTTCCGGTCCGCAAAACCGGGATGAATCTATTGGCAAGCACAAGCCATTTCATGTTCTGGCAAATGAATTCACGAATGCCGGTTATGCAGTGCTCCGATACGACGACCGGGGTGTGGGAGAATCAGAAGGAAAATTCAGAGGTGCCAATTCCGCCGATTTTCTGGAAGACGCCATGGCAGGACTTGACTTTTTGCGCAGTATACCGGAAGTAAATCCGGCAAAAACCGGATTGCTGGGTCATAGCGAAGGAGGTATGCTTGCCTGGATGGCCTCCGCGGAAGCGCATAAACCTGCTTTCGTGATTTCTTTGGCCGGGCCCGGGATAGCCCATGACAGGTTGATGCTTTTGCAGACCAGAGCGGTAGCGATCACAAGTGGAATGGATGAGGACAAAGTCCTGCAGGCCGAGCAACTCAATAGCAGTTTGTATGCCATCGCCAAGTCAGAAAAAGACAGTCTCAAGGCCAGGAATGCCATGCGGGAGAAACTTGAAAATTATTATTTCACTGAAACCGGACGTCAACCCGATCAGAAAACAAAAGAGGCCCTTGACCAACAACTGAATACCCTGCTGGATCCGTGGTTCCGCTATTTTATTGCATTTGATCCCGTGCCTTATCTGCGGAAAATTGATATTCCCGTTTATGCCGCCAACGGTTCCTTAGATGTTCAGGTTACTGCCAATGAGAATCTCCGAAGCATACTGGATGAGATTCCTTATCAGAAAAGCCCCAAAACGGCTGTACAGAATTATCAGGGACTGAACCACCTTTTCCAAAGTGCCCAAAGCGGTTCTCCCGAGGAGTATCTGACGCTCAGAGAAACCTTTTCTCCCCAGGTAATGGCTGATATCATAGCGTGGATGAATAGCCTGTAACAACTTCTTGCGCCATTTTTTTATCTATTGAGCATCATGACCTGAATAAAGAGTAATGGATGCCTCAAATTTGTATTTTTAGGGTAATCAAAATTGAGCTATGAAAAAAATCTGGTTTCTGACATTGAGTCTGGTCTGTTATTTAGGTGCATTTGCGCAGCCTGGAAGTGTAAAATTGCTGAATAGTCTGGGCGTTGAAGTCAGTACACATGCCAGCATCAATGAAGCCTATTCTGCCATACCAGATCCGGTTACGCAGGCATATACCGTTGAATTGCAGTCAGGTTACATAGGTTCAAGCGAAACAATTCCCCTGATCTTAGGCCTCAAAACAGGCACAAGTGCAAGCAATACTATTACCATTCGCCCGGCAGCCGGTTTTACGACTTTGTCGCTGTCTGCCGCAGCCGCGGGGGTGGGTCTGATCCAGCTTCAGGATGCAGATTGGCTCATATTGGATGGCAGACCCGGCGGCACAGGCAGTACCCGGGCAATTTCACTTAATAATACAGGCACCAGCAGCAATACCGCTACTATCACCCTGACGAATGGTGCTACAAATAACATTATCAGGTACATTAACCTGAGTAACGGCGGTACAACCAGTGGAAGTCGGAATATCTTTTTTGGCGCCTCCGCAGCCAATACAAGTGGAAATTCGTTCAACAGAATTGAGTACTGTCTGCTGACAGGATCCCGTTACGGCATTAACAGTTCCGGTACTGCTGCCAACCCAAATGCTGGCAATGTAATTTTTGGCAATGAAATAACCACTGTCATTTTTAGTGGCATCTGGGGACAGGGAGGAACCACAAGTATGGTTATCGACTCAAACACGATTTCAAGCACCAATACGGTTGGGAATGGTCCCTACGGAATTTTGTTTGATTCTCAGACCGATACTGTTGTTATCCGTCGTAACAGAATCTTCGATATAAACAATGGTACAGCAACGAGTTTGGTAAAGGGCATAGCCATCAGAAGTACGCTGGCCTCAGCAAGCAATAACTATACAGAGATTACAAACAACATGATTTCGCTAAGCCTTCCCAACGGGTCAAGCACGAATGTTGTCGGGATAGAATATTCCGGTGTTAACCTTGTTAATGCCAGAATATGGCATAATACCGTACTTGTGGGTGGAACACTCAACAGTGGAGGTGTTTCCGGTAATGTTGTATCAGCGGCATTTTTGAAAACAGCATCCAATATCACTTCTTCCTATGAGGTAAAAAACAACCTGTTTCTGAGCACACGAACAGGAGGTAATGCAGGGGCGCAGCACGTTGCCATTGTGCTTAACAACGATTCCGGGAATCTGGCATTTGATTACAACACCTACAATGCTGCCCTTTCGATCGGAAGAGTCGGAACCACCCTGGCCAACACCTTACCCGATTTTATAGCTGCCTTGGGCAGTTCTCAGGAGAGCAATGGTAATACAGCAGCCGTGCAGTTGATTTCTGGCACTGACCTGCACCTTACCGGAACTTCAGCAGGTAATCTTGCGCTTGGCGGCATCTCCAATGTCAATATCCCAACCGACATTGATGGTAATTTCAGAAGCACTATCCCTTACAGGGGTGCGGATGAAACCACCCCGTCTTTGGGTGGTGGTGGTTGCAGTGGAACGCCCAACAGAGGCAATATCAACAGCCCGGCAACTCTTTATTGCGCTAATACTCCGCCCATCACCCTGCGGCATCTGCAGGGTAGTACTGGCGTGGGGGTCAGTTTGTTATGGCAGGTATCTACCGATAATATCAGTTTCACCACCATCGGTACCGGTACTGCCGACAGCCTTGTAATAAGCCCTGCCGTAACCAGTTGGTACCGGGTGCAAACCAACTGTGCCATTAGTGGACTGAGTGCCCTTTCAGATACTGTGCAGATTGAAGCCAACAACCGTCCGGCCGTTGGTACACTGACTTTCAACAATACCGAACGCAACTATACTTTTAACCTGACCAACAGTGCCCGGGCGGATCAGTTTGTCTGGAATTTCGGAGATGGCAGTCCGGAAGTAACAACGACTGTCCCAACAGCTACATACAACTACCCTCAAAGCGGCAGCTACACTTTACGCATCAGAGCAGAAAACAATTGCGGGGTCGACTCCGTCCAGTTAAGCTTTACCATAACGGTATCCACCGACAAACTTGAAATTCCTGTTTTAAACTTGTACCCCAATCCTGTAGCTGATTATCTGACCATAGAAAGTGGCAGCGTATTGCAACTTATCAGATTGTTTGACCTGCAGGGAAAACTCATTGCTACATACCCTGTGGATACAGAAATGGTTCGATTGGGATTGAGTGACTTAGGTATCGGCATTTATATGGCAGAGATTACAGATGTAAATGGCAGGCGTAGTTTCAGGCGTTTGGTGAAGGATTAAACACTGGGGGCACGGAGGCAGTTATACGTGAACTCAGTGCCCCCGGTAATTACCCCCTGCAAAAATCTGCGTTCTATCCCGTAAATTTCCGCATGTCTATACTTGTTTACGGAGCCAACGGTTATACAGGGCAGTTGGTGGTAAAAGCTGCTTCGGAGCAGTCGGTTGCCATCATCCTGGGTGGAAGGAATGCTGTTGAAATCAATGCGATGGCGCAGCGTACCGGTTTTGAGGCGTGCGTTTTCGGGTTGGATGAAGCTGTTTCCCTGAAAAAGGCACTTTCGGGTGTCCGGGTAGTGTTGAATTGTGCCGGACCTTTCCCGCGAACAGCACCGCAACTGGTGGAGGCCTGTCTGGAACTGGGCATCCATTATCTCGATATCACGGGTGAAATAGCCATGTTTGAGTGGATGAAAACCCTCGATGAACGGGCCAAAAAAGCTGGCATTGTTTTACTGCCAGGCGTTGGTTTTGATGTGGTACCCACCGATTGTGTCGCCAAAAAGCTTCATCAACAACTTCCCGAAGGTAACCAGCTCGAGATGGCCTTTATGAATCTGGGGGGAGGCATTTCACATGGCACCCTCACCACCATGCTGACCAATCTGGGAACAGGAGGCGCGGAACGCATCAAAGGAAAAATAAAAAGCAAGCCGCTGGCAGCCAAAGGGAAAATCATTGATTTCGGGCTCAAAAAACGCTTTTGCATCTCCATTCCCTGGGGAGATGTGAGCACTGCCCACTTCGGAACCGGCATCGCCTATACAACCATTTACTCCGCCGCTCCTAAAAAATTCTACTATCTGCTCAAAATGCAGGCATTGCTGAACCCTTTGTTCAGATCGGCTTTTTTCAGAAGATGGGCCCAGCGTAAGATTGACAAATCCGTTTTTGGCCCGACACCCGAACAAAACGCGCACGGACGTTCACTGGTCTGGGGGCAGCTTACCGCTCCGGATGGCAAATCAGCAGAAATCCGCTTTGAAGGTCCCGAATCATATTGGCTTACGGCTCTGGTTGCCCTCCACATTGCAAAAAGGGTGCAATCGGAGGTCGTTAAAACCGGCTATCAGACCCCTGCCAGCTGTTTCGGACCAGAACTTATACTGGAAATCCCGGGTACCCGCTTCTTTTAAACTGTACCCAGTAAGCTGCGCTCTCTTTGCCGGATTTCAGCTGCTGAAAAAGCAGTCAGTTTTGAATCAAATGAAGCAGTTATTTCTGCCAGCATCAGCTTTCCCAGACTGCCTTCGTGGGTATGGCGGAGGGTATCTTCGAAGCTGAAAGTGCCGTTGGAAACGGCCTCTCCTACTTCCCGGTAAGCATCCCGGAAATTCTGGCCTTCCAGCACCTTCCGGTTCACTACCTCCACGGTAAAGAGATAACGGTACCGTTCGTCTTTCAACAAATCAGGCTGTACTTCTATGTTTTGCAGCATCAGCAGGCTCATCTCCAGGCAGGCTTTCAGGTCTGTGAAGGCTGGGAAAAGTTCTTCCTTGAGCAATTGCAGATCGCGGTGGTAACCGGCCGGCAGATTGGTGGTCATCAAACGGAGGCTGTTGGGCAACCCCTGCAAACGATTGCCTTTGGCCCGGATAAGCTCCCATACATCCGGATTTTTTTTGTGCGGCATGATGCTCGAACCCGTCGTAAGTTGGTCGGGGAACCGGATAAAACCAAAATTCTGTCCCATATAAAGGCACATATCCATCGCGAGCCGGGCCAGGGTCGACCCGAGGGCAGCCAGCGCCTCCGCAACCCGGATCTCTGTTTTCCCGCGCGACATCTGTGCATTGATCACATTGTAGTGCAGGCTGTCGAATGCCAGCAAATCGGTAGTCAGTTGCCGGTTGAGGGGAAACGATGAACCATAACCTGCCGCCGAACCCAGCGGATTTTTGTTCACCAGCCGGAAAGCCGCCAGCAGACTCTCCATATCATCGCTGAGACTTTCGGCCCAGGCGCCAAACCAGAGACCGAAACTGGATGGCATAGCCACCTGCAGGTGAGTGTAGCCCGGCATGAGCTGGTCTTTATGCTGTTCGGCCAACTGAATCAGCTGTCTGAACAAAGGTTCCAGGGCTTCGGTAAGCGAAAAAATCTCGCTGCGGAAAAAGAGTTTCAAATCAATCAGCACCTGGTCGTTGCGTGACCGGCCGCTATGGACTTTTTTACCGGTCTCGCCCAATTGCCGGGTAAGCAATAATTCTATCTGCGAGTGGATGTCTTCCACCCCCTCTTCCAGCACAAAACCGGGCGCTGTCACCAGAGGATACAATTGCTGCAGGGTGGTTACCAGCTGCCGGCTTTCATCACTGCTCAACAAGCCCACTTCTCCCAGCATGCGCACATGCGCTATCGAACCTAAAATATCGGCTGCCGCCAGTTGGAGGTCGAGTTTGCGGTCTTCACCGGTGGTAAACTGTTCTACCTGCAGATTGGCGGGGATTCCTTTGTCCCACAATTTTTTCATGGCTGTATAAATTGATCGAGCAGGCCTGTATAGGTTTTAAATCCCTGTTCGAGTTCATGGAGATAAATAAATTCGTCGGCGGTATGGGAGCGGGCGCTGTCGCCGGGGCCGCATTTTACAGAAGGCACGGGTATCAGTGCCTGATCAGAGGTAGTGGGCGAGCCATACAGGCTTAAGCCGAGGGTTCGGGCAGCTTCTACCAGCGGGTGGTTCAGGTCGATTCCGGAGGGCCGCATACGCATCGACCGGGCCTTTACTTCACATTTTACATTTTCCTGTATGGTAGTCAGTACCTCTTCGAGCGTATAAGCATCCGTTACCCTGACATCTACCGTAAAATGGCATTCTGCAGGCACCACATTGTGCTGTTTACCGGCCGAAATAGCCGTAACCGTCATCTTCACCGCCCCCAATTGCTCCGATTGTTTATCGAAACGGTAGTTTCGGAACCAGTTGATGTCGTCAATGGCCAGATAGAGCGCATTGATGCCTTCATCGCGGGCGGCATGACCCGCTTGTCCGCGGGCGATACAATCGAGTACCAGCAATCCTTTTTCTGCCACAGCCAGCTGACACAAGGTAGGTTCACCTACGATGGCAAAACTAACGGGCGGCAGCTCCGGCCAGACCAGTTCCACCCCACCCGGTCCGCTGTTTTCTTCTTCTGCACTGGCCAGAAAAACCAGGTTGAAGGGTAAATCGGTCCGGCGGCTGTAGTGTACAAAAGTGGCTGCGAGACACGCCAGCGCACCCCCGGCATCGTTGCTGCCCAGACCATATAACTTACCATCTTCTACCTTTGCCTCAAACGGATCCCGGGTATAGGCGGGATTCGGTTTTACGGTATCGTGGTGGGAATTGAGGAGTATGGTGGGTTTTTCGGGGCGGTAATGTTCGTTGACGGCCCACACATTGTTGCCTTTGCGCCTTGGCCAGCAGCCCTGCTCCCGGAGCCAGCTTTCGAGCAAAGCAGCTGTGTTTTCTTCCTCCCCGCTGAACGACGGAATGCGTATCAACGCTTCGGGTAAGTCCTTCCATTGGTTTGTATGCATACTTATCCTTTTAAAATACGGGTGCCGGTGGCTTTACCACCCAGTTGACCCGGTAAAGACGCGACATCGGTTAAGACCACCGATGAAACCCCAGCCTCCGCTACTGACAAGGCGTTTTCGAGCTTGGGTAACATCCCCCCGCTCACTACTCCTTCTGATCTGAGTTGATTGTATAAATTCCGGTTTATTTCCGGCACCAGGCTTTCCGGCTGATCCAGTTGAAGCAACACGCCGGGAAAGTTAAAGAGGTAAATCAGTTCCACGGCATACAGTTGCTGCATAGCCATGGCAATCACCGCGGCAATGGTATCTGCATTGGTGTTGAGGAGCTGCCCCTGCCCGTCGTGTGTGAGCGGAGCAATCACTGGCAAAAGGCCTGCTTCCAGCCAATTTTCCAATAAGTATACATCCACATCCACTTTATCCACATCTCCGGCAAAGCCAAAATCATACACGCCCGCCGGCCTGCGTGTGGCCCTAAGCAGGTTACCATCCGCCCCGCAAACCCCCAAAGCAGCCTTGCCAACCGCCGACAAATCGGCCACCAGCTGTTTGTTCAGCAAACCGCCGTACACCATGGTCACCAGTTCGAGGGTGGCGGCATCGGTGATGCGCCGTCCTGCTGCGTACTGTGGTTCCAGCCCCAGTCGGCGGCCGATTTCGCTGGCTACCTTGCCGCCGCCGTGTACGAGTAACATGGAATGACCGCAGCCGCTCACACTTTTCAGCAGTTGTTCACGGAGTACCGGGTCATCGAGCAGTTCGCCCCCTGCTTTGAGGATGTATAACTTCTTCATAACGCCGAGAGCATTTGATGTAAAACGGCCTGTGCTGCCCAGATACGGTTACCAGCCTGTTCCAGGACAACGGATTGTGGTCCGTCAAGCACCGCATCGCTGATAACCACATTCCGGCGGACCGGCAGACAGTGCATGACTTTGGCTCCCGGATTCACTTTCAGGCACTTTTCATCAAGCATCCAGGCAGGATCGGTATTCAGTATCTGACCATATTGCTCATAACTCGACCAGTTTTTGACATACACAAAATCGGCTTCTGCCAGACCTGCCTCCGGCTCATGAAAAAGATGAGCCCCCGTCCTGAATTCAGGTGCCAGGGCGTATCCTTTGGGGTAAGAGATGGCCAGGTCTACCTGATCGCTGGTCAGCATCCATTCCGCAAATGAATTGGGAACCGCCTGTGGCAGAGCCTTTACATGCGGCGCCCAACGCAGCAGTACTTTCGCCTTCCTGCCAACCGGGGCTTTTTCGCGTATAGTCACCAGGTCGGCCAGGCTTTGCAGCGGATGCCGGGTGGCGCTTTCGAGACTGATCACCGGAACACCGCTGAAACGGACAAATTGATGGAGAATGTGCTCGGCATAATCATTTTCCCGGTTTATTAGATCCGGAAAAGTCCGTACCCCCAACAGATCACAGTACTGCCCCATTACGCCGGCTGCTTCCCGTATATGTTCGGCTTTGTCACCATTCATGATGGCGCCATCGGCAGTTTCAATCGACCAGCCATCCTGCTGCACATTCATGACCAGCACTTCCAGTCCGAGTTTGCGTGCCGCGAGCTGGGTGCTCAGACGCGTCCGGAGGCTGGGGTTAAAAAAGACCAGACCGATGGTTTTTCCTCTTCCCAGACGTTCAAATGCCAGGGGTTCTTTTTTCAGTTGCAGGGCGAGGTCAACAAGTCCCGGGAGATCGGTCACATCGGTGACGGATAAAAATTGTTTCATGCTGATTGAAGCTGAATTTGTTGTTGAACGGCTGCCATAAAATAATCGAGTTCGGTGCGGCTTACCGCAAGCGACGGCAGCAGGCGGATGGTATTCGGCTTGGCTTCTCCGGTAAAAATATGTTGCTCATGCAACAATTTCTGTCGTAGGTCCTGCGGAGCCGTTACCGGTTCAAAACCCAGCATCAGTCCTCTGCCCCTTACTTCGCTGAAAACGGCCAGCTTTTGCAGCTTTTCTGTGAGCCATTGGCCTTGTTCCAGCGCATTTTGCATCAGTTTTTCAGTTTCTATCACCTCCAGCACCGCCAAAGCAGCGGCACAGGCCAGGTAATTACCTCCGAAGGTGGTTCCCAGCATCCCCATCCGGGGCTGTATATCCGGGGAGATAAGGACTCCGCCTATCGGAAAGCCATTACCCATGCCTTTGGCTACCGTGATTAAATCGGGACGGATACCGGCATATTGGTGGGCGAAAAACCGGCCTGTACGACCGTAACCGCTTTGTACTTCGTCCAGTATCAACAGCACACCTTTGGCTTTGCAAAGGGCTGATAAACGCTGCAGAAACGCATCTTCCGGCAAACGAATGCCGCCAACCCCCTGAATACCTTCTATGATGACGGCAGCATAGCTATCGTCGAGGGTGGCTTCGAGGGCTGGCAAATCATTAAGGGGCAGGAAGCTAACCTGATGGCCCGCGTTTAGAGGAGCCACGATTTTCGGATTGTCGGTAGCAGCCACCGCGGCGGAGGTGCGGCCGTGGAAAGCATCTTTGAACGCCAGTATTTTGCTTCTCCCGGTCACAAAAGAGGCAAGTTTGAGGGCATTTTCGTTGGCTTCCGCGCCGGAATTGCATAAAAACAGCTGAAAATCAGGATAACCCGATACTTCGCCGAGGCGCGCGGCGAGTTTTTCCTGCAACGGATTCTGTACGCTGTTGGAGTAGAAAGATATCTGGCCAAGCTGTGCCCGCAGGGCCTCCGCCCATACCGGGTGGTTGTGGCCAATCGAAATCACGGCATGACCGCCGTATAAATCGAGGTATTTTTTGCCTGCCGCATCCCACAACCAGCTGCCTTCGGCTTTTATAGGTTGGATGGGAAAAAGAGGATATACATTAAATAAGTCCATGACCAGGTTTTAAAAGGCTGAAGCTTTGAGTTGAAGTCCTGTATTTTCTGGCAAACCAAACAGCAGGTTCATATTCTGCACCGCCTGTCCTGCTGCACCTTTGAGGAGATTGTCGATGGCTGTGTGCACCACCAGTTGATTGCCTTGCTTTTCGAGCTGTATCACACATTTGTTGGTATTCACCACCTGTTTGAGGTCGATGGGATTTTCGCTCAGATGCGTAAACGGATGTCCGGCATAAAAAGCTGTATAAAGTACTTTTAACTGTTCCAGTGAGCGAGTTGATTCCATTTGCGCGCTGACAAAAATGCCCCGGGTAAAATCTCCCCGCCACGGCACAAAATTCAGCCTGCCCGACCAGTCAGGTTGTATACCCCTCAGGTTCCGGTTAATTTCGAGCAGATGCTGGTGATCCAGACTTTTATAGGCCGCGATATTGTTGGCCCGCCAGCTGAAATGGGTGGTGGCCGAAGGCGACTGCCCGGCACCGGTAGATCCGGTAATGCCGGTGACATACACCGTATCCAGCATATCAGCAGCTGCCAGGGGCAGCAAAGCCAGTTGGATGGCGGTAGCAAAACAACCCGGATTGGCGATGTAGCGGGCTTGGGTTATCTTCTCCCGCTGCCATTCGGGCAGTCCGTACACAAAACCGGCACTTTCATCCCGGAAATCCTGGCTCAGGTCGATGATCCGGAGCGCGTCGGGCAAAACAATCCCATCAAACCACTTTTTGGGTTCACCATGGCTGAGTGCCAGAAAAACCAGGTCGATGGCTTCCGGAACCAGCTTATCTGTAAACTGTAGTTCACAGTCTCCCAGCAAATCGGGATGTACGGCGGCAACCGCTTTCCCTGCATGGTGCTGGCTCACGAGTTGGGTCAGGGCTACTTCCGGATGTTGCAGCAGCAAACGAATCAGCTCGCCGCCCACATAACCCGAAGCACCTGCAATGGCTACTTTGATCATGATTCCTCCCCTTTCAATAAGGCATCTCTCTGCACCTGCCGGGCGATACGGAGCTGGTTGCCGAAAATTTTAGTGAAGCCCTGTACATCCGCACCGGTCCAACTGCGGTTCATCTCGCCGTAGCTGCCGTAACGATCCGACATCAGGTCAAAATCCGATTGTATCCCCAGCACCTCAAAGCGGTATGGGTGGAGTTTCAGATGTACTTCGCCGGTAACGGTAGCCTGGCTGCTTTCGAGGAAAGCCTCCAGGTCGCGCATGACCGGATCGAGGTACAGGCCTTCATGCAGCCAGTTGCCGTAGAACTGACCTACCTGCTCCTTCCAGTAGAGTTGCCATTTGGTGAGCGTATGTTTTTCGAGGGCCAGATGGGCTTTGAGGATTAGTATAGCCGCAGCTGCCTCAAACCCTACCCTGCCTTTGATGCCGATGATGGTGTCGCCCACATGAATATCGCGGCCAATGGCGAAAGGTCCGGCAATGGCCTGTAAATGCTGTATTGCTAAAGCAGAATGCTCAAAATCTATATTATTTATATTTTTAAGTTCACCCTTTTCAAATTTCAGCACAATTGTTTCACTGTCGTAGCGGCTGAGCTGGGTGGGCCAGGCCGATTCGGGCAGGCTACCGAGCGATTGCAGGGTTTCTACCCCACCCACCGAAGTACCCCAAAGGCCTTTGTTGATGGAATAGGCTGCTTTGGTGAAATCCATCTCCACCCCGTGCGAGCGGAGGTAGTCGATTTCCTGTTGCCGGCTGAGCTGCAGCTCGCGTATGGGGGTGAGGATTTTCACTTCCGGCAGCAAGGTTTGTAATACGAGATCAAAACGTACCTGGTCGTTGCCCGCCGCGGTACTGCCGTGGGCCACTGTGCTGATGCCGTGAGCCGCGGCATATTCGGCCACCGCCAGCGCCTGCGACATGCGTTCGGCACTTACGCTGAGCGGATATGCCTGGTTTTTGAGCACATTGCCGTAAATCAGGAAGCGGATAACCTTATCGTAATAATCGCGGGTGCAATCGGCCACAGCGTGGTGCTTAATACCAAGGTAGCCTGCTCTTTCAGCGATAGTTGCCAGTTCCTTTTCGTCAAATCCACCGGTATTGACGGTGAGTGTATGTACGTCGTACCCCTTTTCCGCGGCCAGGTAGATGGCGCAGAAAGAGGTATCCAACCCGCCGCTGAAGGCGAGTAAGACTTTTTCTTTCATGATTTTGGGTTTAAAGTATTCCGTTTGTTACCAGACAGGTGTTTTGTCGGAGGCTTTTTTTGCCCCCAGCAGCACCGATTTTTTAAAGCGCATCCAGCGTTCGAAGAGTTTGAAATTACCCTTGAACTCGCGCTTTCTTCGTCGGAACAGTTTACCGCCCAGGCTTACAGCAATACCACCTTGTTTAGAATCGACCGGTGCATTTTCGGCAGCAGGGTCGTACAACATGGCTGTACACAGGCAGTTTTGCCTGTTTTTGCTTTTCAGCACCTCGAAATTCACACAACTCTGGCAGCCTTTCCAGAAGGCTTCGTCGGTGGTGAGTTCGGAGTAGGTAACCGGTTTGTAGCCAAGGCTGGAGTTGATTTTCATCACGGCCAGTCCGGTGGTGAGGCCGAATATTTTGGCCTGCGGATACTTCTTCCGGGAGAGGGCGAAGATTTCGGCTTTGATGGCCGAGGCAACGCCGGATCCCCGGAATTCGGGAGAAACAATAAGCCCGGAATTGGCCACGAAACGTTCGTGATCCCAGGCCTCGATGTAGCAAAACCCTACCCAGGAACCGTCTTTTGTCACGGCAATCACGGCTTTGCCTTCCAACATCTTCAGCCGGATATAATCCGGTGAGCGTTTGGCAATGCCGGTTCCGCGGGCCTTGGCCGACGTTTCCATTTCCCGGGTAATCTGATCAGCGTATAACTGATCCTTCCCTGTGGCCATCCTGACCACAAACGGATGTTTTGTCACGTTTATAAAAAATTGAAATTGAAATGATAAAGGAGTTGCCGTGCTTACACGACCTGATCTGTAAACCGTACAGATGACGTTCAACCCTTAGGGCCCGGTTTTACCAACGGGCCCCGCCTCGGTATCGTCGCACCATACCTGCAGCCACCAAAGCCGTTCCGGCTGGTCTCTGATGTAAGTTGTAACTGAGTGCGGTCGAGGTCATATTCAAAATGTGCAACTGAATGCGGAGGCAAATATATAGGTTTTCAAAAAAACCGGCATATTATTTTCCGATGAAACAAAACCGGCATGATCCGGAGCCCGGGAATAACAACAGTTTATTTACATTTTTGTAGACTAAAAACTGCCATAGACCACAATTAATCAGCCAAAAACCGCCGCCAGCCAAAACCGGCCATACCCCTCTCTTTTCTCTAAATATTTGTTTTTGACGCAATTATGACTTAAAATGGGGTGAATTCGCATGCCGAACCTGCTGGTAAATCTGCGTATTCAGTATATTTACAATAATGTACAGGCTACTGCTGATAGGGATGCTGTTGTTAACGACCGTACTGCCGGTGAAGGGCGGGGTTTGGGATAGTGTGTTTGTTCATAAGGATGAATTACAAATTCAACAAGCAGATAAAATTTTTGAAAATCTGTCTTCCACCCACGATAGTGCTGCTGTGATGACAGCATTAAATATGCTGCAAAAACTTGCTGTAATTAACAATTCTCCAAATGTAGAAGTGGCTTCCGTTTTTTTTAAAGGATCCTATCAACTGGATTTGAAAAATAATGTATTCACGCCTATATCTACCCGATACTTTAAAGAGAGTCTTGAACTTGCGAAGAAGCATGAACTCACAGAATTGGAGATTTCTATAATGAGTACGCTGGGTTATACTTTATTTAAGTCAGGTAAAAAAGAAGAAGGCCTTACCTATATGCTGCAGGCTTATAAAATGGCGGAAGAAGTCGGGTTCAAAAATTTATCCACTGCATATCAGCAGTTGTTGTTTCTTGCCCTTACCTATAACAATTTTGCCAATTATGACCGGGGCATTTTATATGGAGAAATGGCATTAAAATATAGAAAAAAAAGCAGACCCACTACCGATATTGAAATATATAACCTCCTTGCGAATGCATACAAAGATAAAAGGGAATATAAAAAATCACTTGTTTATTATACAAAGGCGCAGCAAGCAGGATTGAAAATTAACGCTGAAGCAGAACTTGCCACTGTTAATGCTAACATGGGGCAGCTTTACGTGAAAACGGGTCAATATGTAGAAGCAAAAAAAGTATTGCAAAATGCGTATCGTTATAGCATATTGAGTAAATGTTGGGATTGTTTAAGTTATATATGGTTGAGTAGAATTCAGGCTGAAATTGGTCTTAACAATTTGAAGTCAGCCTGGAAGAGCCAACAAGAACTAGCCCTTCTTGTACAGAATCACGAATTGGATTTACATGTACTGTCCGAATATTTTAAACAAACAGCCCTCTTATATCAGTTGAACAAGCGTTATGCAGAAGCGAATTTATATCTCGACACCTTTTATGTTATAGTAGACAGTCTTAACCAGGAAAAAGATGCCAATATGCTGGCCAATCTGGAGGCGCAGATTTCAGCTGAAAAATACCTGGCTGACAAAGTCTTGCTGGAAAAAGAAAATAACCGGCAGCGCGTAATACGAAATGCCAGTTGGATGGTATCGGGTATGGCAATATTACTCCTGATTGGTATGATATACGGATTACGAATGCGCCAGCAAAGAAAACAAAGGATACTGGAGCTGGAAAGGCAAAAAGCTGAACTCGAACAACTAAAAGCAGAGGAAAAATTAGCCCATTACCGCCATCGTTTGGGCCATTATATAGGCAGCATTCGCGAAAAGAACCGGCTGATTGAACAATTAAGGGTAGAAATAACCAGGGGATCATCTTCCGATGTTACTGGGGTATCCAACAATGATATGCTGGAACAACTTTATGATTCCATTATACTTACAGAAGACAACTGGGTGGAATTCAAGAGTGTTTTTGAAAAAGTACATCCGGGCTTCATCCGGAAAGTACAACACGATTATCCTGATCTGACCGTAGCTGAATTGCGGCTACTGCTCTTACTTAAACTGGGCCTCGATAAACAGGAGATGGCAGCCATGCTGGGCATCTCTCAGGAATCTGTACGCAAAGCCCGGCAAAGGCTCCGTAAAAAACTTGCCCTGGATAGTTATAAGGATATTCCCGGTTTTATCGAAGAAGTATCGGCACCCAAACTGCAGATTGCCTGATAAAAAAGACGATAGCATATAATTTCAAATAGTCATCCCGATTTCATCGAGGGAAGCTTGGCCAGACTTAATAAACATTTTTCAATGGCTATTGACTATTGACAACACACAAAGGACGGCTTTGCAATCCTTTAGTGTGTCTTATCGAAGCAGTCTACAAACTAACATGTTTAGAATTAATATCCTGTAAATCAACGCATTAATAGGTTGTCCCTTTTTTGTCCCACCCCTAAACTGGGTGTGCAAAATATCTGAGAATACCTTTGAAAGATTAGGTCTGTTTTTGGCTTATGCTAAACCAGCTATTAGTTCAAATAAAACTAAAACGATGAAATCCTTATTTATGAAAATTAACTATCTGAATTTTTTATTTATCGGTCTGTTGCTTATTTCTGCCGGCAGTGCATACGCGCAAAGTTTGCTTTGGGCAAAGGGAATTGGTGGCGGAGGGGCTGATTATGGAAATGATGTTGTTACCGACGCAGCAGGAAATATTTATATAACCGGGTATTTTAGTACTTCGGCTGATTTTGATTCTGATTCTGCGATATTAAACTTAATATCTAATGGCGGCCATGATATGCTTTTAACAAAGTATAATTCTGCGGGTAATTTATTATGGGTGAAAAGTATTGGTGGTGTTGGGAGTGATTGGGGAACCAGCGTGGCTTTAGATTTATACGGAAATATTTTTATAGTTGGTCATTTTAGCGATACTGTAGATTTTGATTCGGGAACTGGGACTAATCCTTTGATTTCATCTGGAGGTATAGATATATTCTTGGCCAAGTATGATTCATCAGGGAATTACTTATGGGCGAATAGTATTGGTGGTGCCGGGGGGGATTTCGCTAAAGAAATTGCAATTGATATAATGGGTAATGTTTACTTAACCGGCTATTTTGAGCAAACAGTATATTTTAATCCGAGCATTGTAATAGATAGTTTAATAACTTTTGGACATCAGGATATATTCTTAGCAAAGTATCATTCCTCAGGTACATATCTTTGGGCTAATCAAGTAGGAGGTCTTGGCATTGACTTTGGAAATAGTCTCACTACTGATATTTCTGGAAATGTTTATCTGTCCGGTCAGTTTGAATTTAATTTATATTTTCACATTGGAGGAGGCCCAACACTTGCTAGTCATGGCGGATTAGATATATTTATTGTAAAGTATGATTCAATGGGTAGCTATTTGTGGGCTAAGAATTTTGGTGGTTCAGGAAGTGATGTTGGTAATTGCGTAATCGTTGACTCACTAGAGAATGTCTATTTGGCAGGATATTTTAACAATACCCTTCTGGGGACTGGACTAACTACGTTGATATCGTCAGGAATGAATGATGGATTATTATTAAAACTAGATGCTAATGGTAACTATTTATGGGGAGCGAAACTCGGGGGAGCAGCTGATGATATTAGTCGAAGCATTGCTTTGGATTTAGCAAATAACCTTTATGTTTCAGGAGAGTTTAGTGGTCAAACGGTTTTTGAGACAAATACAGGAACTATAAATCTACTTTCCTCAGGAGGAAAGGATGTTTTTTTAGCTAAGTATGATTCTTCGGGGTTTTGTATTTGGGCAAATGCCATAGGAGGTACTGGGAATGAAGGTTGTGGTAATTTACATCTTGATATAGGCGGTAATGTATTTATTGCTGGCTCCTATGAAGGTGTAGTCGATTTTGATGCTGGCATTGGGCTCAAAAATATGACATCATTAGGAAGTGTCGATATTTTTGTGACAAAATATAAAGAATTAACAACTGACGCTGGTATAAATCTTCTTTCACCTGTTGGGACTCTTCCGAGTACTGGTTCAACTGTTAATGTACAGGTAGTTATATATAATTGCGGGTTTAATATTCTCACTTCAGCAGAGATAGGATACCAAATTAACAACGGTATTCCTGTCATAGCTAATTGGAGTGGCTCCCTTACGAGAGAGCAATCTGATACCTTTACATTTAATACAAATCTCTTGATCCCAAATCAGAATTTCACATTAAAAACCTGGATTCAGAATCCAAATAATAGTGGTAGTGATTTAAATTCTTCTAACGATACCACTTCAAGAAGTTATTGTCTATCCTTAGCTGGGAACTACACAATTGGGGGCTTGAATGCAAATTTTTTAACTTTTCAACAAGCAGTTGATGCAATTAATTGTGGAGGTATCAGCGCACCTGTGACCTTTCAGCTATTTCCAGGTAATTATGGCGGGGGGTATATCCTAGAATTTGATGGTGATTTTGGTCTTACAATTATTTCTCAAACTGGAAATGCCGGAGATGTTTATTTTGGTGGTATTTTGAATGGAGCAAGCATACGTCTAAGGAGGATTTCAAATGTAAATTTAGAAGCTATTAGTATTGTCGGGTCTGCTACTCAGACCGATACACGATACGGAATTGCCGTTGATAACAGTTCTAATGTTAAAATATCAAGATGTATTATAAATGATGTGTCCGGCAATCACCTGTATAGCACCATGCTGATACACATTTCTGGGGCTTCTGACAGTATATTAATCAATAATAACGAATTTAAGGAGGCTGATTATGGTGTCTTTTCGTTTGGTTCTGGGATTCGTTCTGGTATTTATATAACTGATAACTACTTTACAGATATTTACCATACACCAATCTCTCTGCAGGGGCAGTCAACTAGTATCCCAATTGAAAGGATTTATATTCAAGAAAATGTAGTAAATAACCAAAATATACCTTCAGTAAATACTAGTGGCAGGGGATTTAGTTTGACCAACACAACTAATTTTAGTATTTCTAATAATTTTATATTTGGTAAATTAGGATTTGCCTCATTGTATTTGTCAAACTTTTCAAATACTGGCCCAGATATGAATCGAGTTTTTAATAATATATTTGATGTATCATTTTCGGACTTAGTCCCCAAGGCCATACTCCTTGCAGGAAATGCAGCTGGTGGTTCGGATTATGTAGAAATTTATTATAATACCTTTAAAGTTCAGGTTACCAGTAACACAACAACTCATAATGGTGCCTTTTATGTACAAGGGGGCACCCCTTCTAATCCGGCTATAAATGGAATAAAATTTAAAAACAATGTTTTGCAGGTAAGCTCAGGCGACACAAGTGGGCATACACCACCTAATTTCCGAAGCTGGTATATTGCCCTAGCTATTCAGCGTAATGTACTTGAAAGCAGTAACAATGATTATTTCTTTCCTACAGCAAGTGAGTTTGCACGGGTTAACAGCCCCGCAACTAATTTTGACAGTCTCTCTACTTGGCAAAGTAATTCTGGATTAGACAGTAACTCTTTTCAGACCGATCCCCTTTTTAGCAGTCCTGAATTAATCCCAATGCTTACTTCACCTCTGAGATATGCTGCCACAATAATTCCAATCATAGGCCTAGACATTAATGGTTATTTACGCAGCTCACTGCTTCCTACTATTGGTGCTAATGAATTATGTGAGACCACTTACCAATCAATTACGAGGGAAATTTGTTCCGGTTCAAGTATAACATTTGGAGGACAAGCACTTTCAACTGCTGGCTCATATAACCATCTCTACACTGCATCCAATGGTGGTTGTGATTCGGTAATAAACCTTACTTTATTAATAGCACCACCTGACTCCACACAATTGAGTGCTAGTATTTGTCAGGGTGATATTTATATGTTTGCAAGTCAAAATCTGACAATAGCAGGTTACTACCACCATACTTTCAGCACCGCAGCTGGTTGCGATTCGGTGGTTAGTCTATCATTGAGTGTAAATTCGCTGCTTTCTACCACTGTTTCTGCAACAATTTGCGCGGGTAACTCATATAGCTTCGGAGGGCAAACAATCACCACAGCTGGCACCTATCAGGATACGTTAATATCATTGAATGGCTGCGATTCGGTGGTTACTCTCACGCTTTCTGTATACCCTGTTAATCAAACCTCCGCTGCTGCGGGTATCTGTCCGGGGAATAGTTATTTATTTGGTGGTCAGAACCTGACCACTGCTGGAACTTACAACCATACTTACCAGAATGTTTTAGGTTGTGATTCGAACGTGACTCTTGTGCTGAGCATTAATCCTATACATCAAGAAACAGCTACGGTGGGCTTCTGTCTGGGCGGTACATATCAATTTGGCAGCCAAACACTCTCTTTGCCTGGTACTTTCTTACATACCTTCCAGAACAGCTCCGGTTGTGACTCTGTTGTTACACTTACACTTTTTATAGACAGCAGCCTGTCACCCACAGCCAACCGCGCTGTTGCCATTTGTGCAGGCAACAGCTACACGTTTGCCGGCCAGCAATTAACTACTGCTGGCAGCTATACTGCGCTGATATCTGCCACAGGTTGCGATTCTCTTATTACGCTTAATTTATCAATCCATTCCATTGATACGGCTGTTACCGTGAGTCAGTTCACGCTCCTTGCCCTGGCCGATAGTAATACTTCTGCTTATCAATGGTTAAATTGTGCTACCAATAGTCTGATAGCCAATGCAACAAACAGGCAGTATACTGTTACTGTAAATGGCAGCTATGCAGCCATCGTCACCCAGAATGGCTGTACTGATACCTCTTCCTGCTACGAAATAATTGGGGTTGGCATTGCAGAACCAGCAGGTCTCAAAGCCCTGCAACTGTATCCGAATCCAGCCAACGGCCTTGTTTATCTCTCCTTTGAACTGGAAAAGGCAACAACGTTCCAACTCAAAGTCCGTGACAGCCGGGGTAGGCTGGTGTACGAACGCCAGCACTCAGAAACCCAGGGTAGCACCGTACTCGAACTTCCGCTTGAACAGCTTGCCGAAGGTATCTACACCATACTGCTGGAAACCCCACAGGGAACAGCCATCAGGAAACTCGTAAAAACAAAATAAACCCCTTAATCGAAATAAAGACAGGCTATTCGAGTCAAAAGTCCGGCTTTCTTTTCCGACAGGAAAGCCGGACTTCTGTTTGTCCGTCAGAAACGATCCATTTGGAATCAAGAAACTTAATATCACTTCCTGGAAAAAGTTGACATTTTATTTGACTACCATCTATGGGTTATGAACGAACGAAAGCAACCAGCCATCGGGATTTCTGCTATTCGAAGAAAAATTCATGGGCGAGAAAAGAAGCAATTGCTTTGTAAATCATAAAAATCCGTGCCATCCGCACTCAATATAATTAACACATAATACATTAAATACATCATTTTGAGTAGGATTGGCCGAAGAATAAGCACCTCAAACCGTATGGAGGAAGACGGGCGGAACGGATGTGCTGATTCTCCCTGGCCTGTCATTTCGAGTAGGTTTTCCCGTAAAAAATAAACAAGTCAAACCGTATCGGGAAAGACTGGCGCACAAAAAGTCTCGCTCTCTCGCCCTCTCAATGTCTGAAAAGATCACTCCAGCGCAATCACCGCCTTTTCCCGTGTCAACCTGCCACTCTTGCGGTAATCTCCTTTCTGGATATGGACAATGTGTTGTTGTGTCGGAATAAACTCAAACAAGGCGGTGTTTCTGAAGTGTACTTTATCAACCTTTCCATTGAAAGTGCCCTCCAGATGCATCCAGCAGGCATCGGCTTCGACTTCATACCCCAGATAAGACAAGTTTACAGGCAATTTATCGATATGAACCGCCACCCGTTTGAGCAGATAGGACCTGATGCGGGCATTGGTAGCCGTATCTTTCACACTTTTTAGGAGGTCCGTTTTTTTGCCATCTGCTTTTTGAAGAGCATTTTCAAAATCATCCGTAAAAAGGCGAATACTCAATTCAAGCCGCTGTTCCTCCGGATAAAGTTGCAGTTCACTCACCCCAATGTAATAAGGATGAAGCTCCCCCCTCAACGGTAAAAAGAGCAACAGACAGGCTGACAATACGCTGACAATCGAAAAAAATCGGATATTCGGGATGCTCATTACCTCAAAAGTAAAAGATTTGGAAGACTTTGGCTTGTGGTTTCATACCGGCCTGGCGCATATCGCAGACTGGCAGGCTTACGACCACATCCTGTTTCTGCTTGCCCTGTGTGGGATGTACAGTCACCGTGATTGGAAATCGTTGTTACTACTTGTAACCGCCTTTACCCTTGGGCATAGTTTGACTCTGGCCCTGGCTGTACTTAAAATATTTGTCCTGGATGCCTGGGTGATAGAAATGCTCATTCCGGCGACGATTGTAGTAACCTGTCTGGTTAATTTATCCCGAAACGGACAGAAACAAACCACCACAAAGCCCTTTCATTGTGGCATGGCGCTCTTTTTTGGTCTTATTCACGGTATGGGTTTTTCCTTTTTGCTCAGCGCCATGCTTGGCAGAGGCACCGACCTCCTCTGGCCCCTATTCGGCTTTAATCTGGGACTTGAAGCCGGGCAAGTCCTCCTTGTGGGCGCCACTCTCCTGCTCACCCTGCTCGCCACTTCTCTTTTTCGTATAAAAGAGAGAAACTGGCGTTTTTTCCTGTCATCAGCCGTTTTCGGCATTTCCTTTTTAATGTTTTTAGAACGTATTCCCCGTTGATCCATGCGTAAAATTCTACTCTGTTTTCTCTGTGTGTTCAGTTTACCTGCGCTGGCACAAAACCTTCAAAACAACCCCCGTTCCAACCACGGCAACAAATTTGAACAATTGGGAAGCATCCTGGCTGACCCCAACAGCTTCCGCGCCGCTTCCGGGGCCCCGGGACATTTGTACTGGCAGCAACGGGCTGATTATGAGATTGAAGCCTTCCTGAATGAAGCCGAATTAAAGCTTGAAGGCAAGGAACGCGTCACCTACTTCAACAATTCACCGGATATATTGACCTATTTGTGGCTGCAATTGGATGAAAACCAGCACAATCCCGGTAACGAAGCCAATAACTTCAATGAAAGCCGGCTAGTCTCACCTTTGACTAACACCGACCTCAACCAGCTTGATTTCAGAACCGCCATGCAAGGCCATGGGGTTAATATTCTGAGTGTTACAGACGATTCAGGCAACAAACTGCCCTATACGATCAACTACACCATGATGCGGATAGACCTTCCCAAGGCACTGTTACCCGGCAAAAAAATCAGCTTCCGCATCAGCTGGAACTATCAGATACCGGAACGTGCCCGCATAGGAGGTCGGGGTGGTTATGAAAACTTTGCAGATGGCAATCAGGTGTTTACTATCACCCAATGGTATCCCCGCATGTGCGTTTACAGCGATTATCAGGGCTGGAATAACAAACAATTTACCGGAAGAGGAGAGTTTTCTCTGGCTTTCGGCAATTTTCAGGTAAAAATGAAGGTGCCTGCCGATCACGTCATCGCGGCCACCGGGGTTTGCCAGAACCTGCCGGATGTACTGAGCAGCGAACAGCTCGGTCGCTGGAAACAGTCGGTAAACAGCCATGAGCCTCTTGAAATCGTTACCCTGGCCGAAGCCAGGCAAAAAGAAGTTTCACCGGACCGCAAAAACTTCAAAACCTGGGAATATAAGGCAGAAAATGTGCGGGATTTTGCCTGGGGCAGCAGCCGGAAATTTGTGTGGGACGCTATGGGAACCAACATTGATGGCCGTCTGGCACCCGTCATGAGCATGAGCTATTATCCGAAAGAAGCTTATGCCCTTTACCGGAAATACTCCACCAAGGTAATCGCCCATACCTTGCGGGTCTATTCAAAATATACCATCCCCTACCCCTATCCGGTCGCTATCAGTGTAGAAGCCTCCAATGGCATGGAGTACCCAATGATTTCTTTCAACTATGGACGAACCGATACCGATGGCACGTATTCTGAACAAACCAAATATGGAATGATAGGCGTCATCATTCATGAAGTCGGCCATAATTTCTTCCCCATGATTATCAACAGCGACGAGCGGAACTGGAGCTGGATGGATGAGGGCCTGAATACCTTCGTGCAGTTTCTGACAGAACAGGAATTCGACAACAATTACCCCTCCAGACGTGGCCCTGCCCACAAAATTGTAGATTATATGAAACTCCCGCCGGAGGAACTGGAACCCATCATGACCAACAGCGAAAACATCAACAATTTCGGGGCAAATGCTTACGGGAAACCAGCTACCGCCCTCAACATATTGCGGGAAACCGTGATGGGAAGGGAATTGTTTGATTACGCTTTCAAAGAATATGCCCGGCGCTGGGCCTTCAAACACCCTGCACCGGCAGATTTTTTCCGTACCATGGAAGATGCTTCAGGCGTAGATCTGGACTGGTTCTGGCGTGCCTGGTTTTATGATACAGAACCGGTTGATATCTCCCTTGACAGTGTGAAAATTTTCACTGTAACTGCGGGTGATACCTTGCCGAAATCTGCCAGAGTCAGGCCAGAAAGAGGCCCCAGAAAGGATAAAACACAGCATATCAGCCAGATAAGAAACAAGGAAATAGGCATGACATTTCTCACGGATGTGGATACAAACCTTCGTGACTTCTATTATTACTATGAGTCTGATAGAGATAGTTTCAAAGCCCCTTCAGCTAATCCTTATAAAAACTGGGCAATCTTAGAAGACAGTAGTTTCAGTAAATATGCCGGTAATACCTATTACACCTTATCCTTCTCAAATAAAGGTGGCACTGTCATGCCCGTAATTATACGATGGGAATATGAAGATGGCAGCGTGGAGGATGAGTATATAAGTGCCTACATCTGGCGTAAGGATGAAAAGAAATTCTCTAAAACTTTCGTAAAGCATAAAACTGTTGCAGCGATACAGCTGGATCCCTGGCGGGAAACAGCCGATATTGATGAAAGCAATCACCGCTGGCCTGGAAATCAACCCAGTGAAACCAGTCGTCTGCAACTCTATAAAAACAAGACTACAGGTATACGAGAACGGGATGAACGTTACAATCCTATGCAACGCTTACAAAAGAGATAAGAGCTGCCATGTGCTGATCACAGCAGCGCATATACACCCCATATAATGGTCATTTATCGTTATCACGACAGTTTAGGTGACATTATTCATGTCTGATATAACTCTATCGGCAAGTTGTCGGGATCTGTCAAAAAAGTAAATGACTTACCGGTGTATTCATCCATCCGTATGGGTTCAACGGTTACCCCCAACGCCTCCAGCCTTGCCTTTTCTTCCCAGACATTCACCACCTCAAAGGCAAGGTGCCTTAACCCGGCCGCTTCCGGCCGACTTTGACGCATGGGCGGATCGGGAAATGAAAAAAGCTCCAGTACATATTTTCCATGGAGCGCCAGATCACATTTCCAGGAAAGTCGGTCGGCCCTGAAATGCTCGCTCAGGAGGGTCAACCCCAGTTTATCTACATAAAACGCTTTGGAGGCATTTATATCTGTACAGATAACAGCTATGTGATGAATGGATTTAAGCATACTACGCTAAATTTCTGTGGTATTACCCGAAGGTGTCAGGGATAATTTCCTTATTCCAGACCAGTTAAGGTTGTAAACAAGCTAAAATACGGCGTGTCAACTACACGAATTCTGTACTCCAAATAAAAATAGTCTGAATCATGTAAAGATAACGAAACAAACGGACTCAAAATTCAGGAGGAATTTGCCTGTAAATTTTCTGATTTAACCGAGAATTAATTACTTGAAAATCAAATAATTATATAGAAAAAATTTAAATCATATGTAAAATTATCAATCATTAAAAACACCGGATACCTCTCCGGAGTATATGATTTAGTGTTTAATCTGACCTTCCCGGCCCTAATAAGCCTGGCATTGAAAGAATAAATCATAAAAACAATAATCAAAATTAAAAATATAAGCATCAAATTATCTTGTTTAATAAAATAATTTTAATCAACAACACATCAAATAAAGCCTCTGAGGTTTCTTCATTTTCAGTACATTATTTTCAATAATTATCCATCTTAGAAGCATTCACAGGACACGTCAATAATTGTCAATAAGGCGCCAATTGCCACATTTTTGTCATAAACGGAAGTGCAACGTTGATAAAAATTTCTTCATAAAAACAGCTATATATTCTTTTCCATTCAGAATTATATTTTGTACTTTTCGAACGCAAAAGAAAAGCGTTCCAAACAACCTTTTCGCAACCTAAATATTCGATAATTTTCAACTTATTATTATAAAGCCTGGACTATGCATAATAATCCGAACATACTTCTTATTGGAAGCCAAACTGCTGAAAACAATAAGTTCAAAAACATACTTGAATCGCATCAGTTGAATGTGATTTGCACCACAAATCCTGAGACTTATTACGGAGAACCACATGTTGTGCAGCCAGATTTACTTATAGTGGATGTTGGCGTCGATTCTATCGAATATGATATTCTGAAAATTGAACGTTTCCTTGAACAGAAAGCCTACACCAATATCCCTTTTTACGTACTTTCATCTGATCCCTTGCTTGAAAACCGGATTGACTCTCTCCACCGGGGTGCCATTGATTACATTCAGAAGCCTTTTCCAATACTGGAACTGGTATATAAGGTCAAAAACCTCATACGCTTCCGAGAATTGGTAAGAACCAATAGTTTTCATCTGCCCATTGATGTAAGTACGCTTCAAAATGAAGATCAGCTATTCCTTAACAAATTTATACAGTACATTAATATGCATCTGAAAGAGGAGTTCACATTTGAAGACGTGGCCAGACATTGTTTACTGAGTCGCTCAAAACTGGATAAACTCACCCGAAGGCTCACCGGTAAAAGCCCTTCTCAATTCGTCAGAGAATACCGGCTTGAAATTGCCGTACAACTCATGAAACAAGGAGTTAAAAGTATGAAACAGATTTCTCAGGAAACAGGTTTTACCAGCTTATCCTATTTTTCAATCTCCTTCAAAAACTGGAAAGGCGTTGGCCCGAAATCATACCTCTATGGAATAAACAGCACCGTTGCCTGATACCAGCCGATACGTAATATTCTTCTGCATAAGAAAAATAACCTGAAAATCTTAGCGGTAAGGCGTATCAGATAAATATGCCCCTTTGAAAACAATCCAAAAAATAAATCTGATAATTAAGAAGGGTTTTCAGAATTTTCAGCAAGCCTGACACAAAGCCTGACTAAAAAAATGCCAGCATGGAATCTCCGGAAAGCACTCCATTTGTATCAGAAAACAACATTCCAATCAGCCATCTTTAGTGGAAGCTAATCGGCATCCCTCAGATTGTTTTCTATTTTGGAATAAAATTACAAATAACGCCTGCAATTGGCCCGACTGAATACTTTAATCTTCCTACATGCTGCCCTGAGGAAAGCAAACCATACCACCGCAGATTCCGGATTCCTGATCAAAAGATGATTCAGCTTGCGACATCGGCCTCACCGAAATCAACCACGTCAGTCCAAATTCAGTACCCGGAATATTGTTACGGGTGTACCGCTATTGATTACTGACCATTGGCTGAAAATCGAGGTGCCTCCGGATACCCACAGATGCATAAGCATCTTCCGGATGGGCGAGCCGGTACATTGTCTCTTCATCATGAGGAACAGGGCCCGATCGATGAAACTGATGGTATTGCAGGGCTTCATGTGTCAGTTTGAGGATTGGGTATCCCTGAAGGGTAAGGCGGGAACTCAGATTGATGTCTTCCATCCCCCTGCCAAGAATGGTTTCGTCATAGCCGTTTACGGCAATAAAATCAGCTTTAAACAAGGAGAAATTAGAACCGAAAGCCCAATAGGTTTTGCCCTTTTTATTGACGACCCGAAAAAGCAAAGGCAGGTAAAAACCTCTGTTTCTTTCCTTTTTTTCAGTGTGATTCCACCAGAACCAGGGTTTTTCAAAGCGACCACTGCTAATGTCCTCATCTGACAGGGCAGCCGTGACGGCTTCGTTCAGCATGATTCTCCGTCCGGAAAGCACCGTTTCTGGCCGGCGTCTTTTATAATGCCTTTCCACAAAACGATGGTGTAGTATACAGTCAGCATCAATAAAAATAAGATACGCTCCCCTGCTCGAAGCTACTGCCCGATTGACAATGATGGTCTTCCGGAAACCGTTGTCCTCATGCCAGCAATGTTGTATCGGATGCCTGAATACCGACTGGTACTTTTGAAGACAGGCTGCCAGGTCAGGCCCCGAACCGTCGTCAGCGATGACAAGCTCAAAATCGGAGAAGGACTGTCTGGTTAGACTAAGTAAGACTTTATCTAAAAAATCGACTTGTTTGTAGCAGGCTATGACCACAGAAACGGCAGGCTCGGCACCCATAGGTATTTGGTAGTAAGTTATTTAGTCAGACGGCACGAAATTAAGTAACGTCCGCCTTGCGGAACAACAATTTTGTTGAAAAAACAAAATAGGCTGCTGTCTCAGGAGACCTTATTTTTAGTCTCTCTATGAACAAAACAAGCTATACTGTCCGTCAGCTTAACCATCTGATAAAAAGCCTGCTGGAATCGGCCCCGTTTCTGCGTCAGATTGAGGTAAAAGGGGAGATCAGCAATCTTACCAGACACAGCTCAGGACACTACTATTTCTCTCTGAAAGATGCAGAAAGCCAGGTAGGTTGTGTGATGTTCAGGGCACAGGCTGCAGGTTTGCCGTTTGAGCCGGAAGCAGGCGACCAGGTAACAGCAACAGCTGACATCAGTGTATACGTTCCCCGCGGCAACTACCAACTGTTGGTCAGCAAACTCGAGAAAGAAGGGCAGGGAGATTTGTACGCGCGTTTTCTACAGCTCAAAGCAAAACTTGAAGCCGAGGGTCTGTTTGATAGCAGCCGTAAAAAAGCCATTCCCCGTTTTCCCAAAAAAATAGGGGTGGTTACCTCTCCCACCGGCGCGGTAATCCGGGACATACAGAACACCCTTACCCGCCGATTTCCGGCCGTGGAAGTATTACTGGCTCCCTCCAGGGTGCAGGGTACAGAAGCTATACCCGAACTCATTGCAGCCCTGAAGACCCTGGATAGCAGGGCGGATATTGACCTGATTTTACTCGCCCGTGGCGGCGGCAGCATCGAAGATTTATGGTGTTTCAACGATGAAAGCCTTGCCAGAACCATTGTTGCCCTGAGAAAACCCATCATCGCTGCCATCGGGCACGAAACCGATTTTACCATAGCCGATTTTGTAGCCGATCGCCGTGCCCCAACTCCGACTGCTGCTGCAGAAATTTCGGTCCCCGACCGGGAAGAATTGCTGCTGCAACTTGACGAGCTATCGGGCCGTATGGCCAAAGGACTGCGTTCTGTGGTATGGAGTTATCAGCAATATGCGGATGAGCTCGAAAACAAGGCTGCCAACGGTCTTCGGCAACAACTGCGTTTGCGCAGGCAGCAACTTGAAAGTCAGGAACAGCGTCTCAAAGCACTCGATTACCGATCGGTTCTGAAGCGTGGTTTTTCTATTACAACCGTAGAAGGCAAACGTCTCACCAGCATACAACAGGTCAAAAGTATGGATGCCCTCACCACCTGGCTTGCAGATGGCCCTGTTCATTCAGTCGTAAAATAGGTTGCACCTATCTTAAACATTAAATTTACTTCTCCCCACCATGGCTAAAAAGAAAGTTGACACTGGCTTCGAAGAAAAGCTGGCCCGCATCAAGCAGCTTGCTGACAAATTGCAGCACGATGAACTGGGTCTCGATGAAAGTATGGCACTTTTCGCCGAAGCAGACCTGCTGTTGAAGGAATGTCGGGTGTTTCTGGAAGAAGCAGAATTAAAAATAGAACAGCTTATTGACCCGGAAAGTGGTCGTACCAAAGCCCTCTGATGGATCTCAGCACACTCAATATCCCGGATGCTTTCGCCAGCCAGCAAGGTATTGGCAGGGAAACCATTCTCCAGATCAAAAAGGATTTCCTCCAAAATGGTCTTGAAATCAGGCTGAACGAAGCAGAAGATTCTGATTTTGACAAAATCTGCGGGGAAGTTTCAGCACTGGTTGACTGGTTGCTTACCAACGACCGTAGCCGTTTTATGAACCTGCTTTACCGGATTGACATCGCAGAATCCCTCATCCACCAGGCGCTTGAAGACAGTGGTGAAAAAACCGTCCCGGAAAAGCTTGGGACAATGATTGTGCGAAGGGAAGCACAGAAAGTGCTGATCAGGCGGTATTTCAGCGGGAAATAATTATTGAGAAATTTTTACAACCACATAATTATGGCAAAAAAGTACAACAGCAAAAAGGCTGTTCCGCTACTTTAACCCATGACCCATGTGCCTTGTTTAAGGCACTAATTCAACAAAAACGTCTTTTCCAGGACAAAAACATCGAACAGTATCTTCAGCCCGAAAACCATCAGAACGAAGCCGGAAATCCGGTTCAGCCACAAAATAACTGTGCGGGTCACAAAACGTCTGAGTTTTTTGGCACCGTAGGATTTGAGTAAATCGGTTACCAGAACCGTTCCCAGGGTTCCGGCGAAAAACAGTCCTTTATCTGCCCTGCCAAAATCGGGAATGGCGGAAACCAGCGAAGAAACACCCAGCCAGTATATGATAGCGAATGGATTCAGGATATTCAGAACGAATCCTTTGAGGAGACTCCCCCCTTTTAAGCGCATATTTTTTTCGATGGGATTCTCAGGAGAATGCGCGACTACTCTTTTGTTAAGCATCAAAAAAGTACCATATCCCAGCATAAACACGCCTCCAAAAATGCCGATTATCCTGAGAGTACCTGGTTGCTGAATAAACTGTAGCAGTCCGAAATAACTAATCAGGATACAGGTTGCGTCGCTCAAAACGATACCGACGGCCATATAGGCCCCTGCCGTAAAACCTTTGGTGATGCTGGTCTGGATGAGCGCGAAAAAGACAGGTCCCAGCAACACAGCCAGTACCAGGCCGAATCCTATGCCTTGGACAATCGGGAGTTCGAGCACTACGACTGTTCTTGAAGGATGAATGAACGCCACTCTTCTGCCTGCGCACCCTTGAGTACCCGTGGGAATTTGTGTTGTCCCCCCAGCTTGCCTTTGGCAGCCAGCCAGCTGGTAAATATTTTGGTGGGGACTAACTCAACAATTACTTCTTTAAGGGCATGGCGGCGTTCAACAGCATAATCATCGTTGATTTCGCAAAGTGTCTTATCAAGAAGGTCTTTCACTGTTGCTGCATCTACCGGCGAGTCGGAACCGATGTACCAATGATGGGCAAAAAGATTATCATAAGGTTCTCCAATGAGCGTAAACTCCTTGATTTCCATGTTTAGCTGTTCTGCCACATGGGCAACCGCATGGTTCATGTTTTCTACCGACAAATGCTCTCCGCAAAGGCTGATATAATGTTTGGTGCGACCCGTGATTTTGATTTCCATGTGTTCCAGCGAGGTAAACCGAATGGTGTCGCCAATCAGATAACGCCAGGCTCCGGAGACAGTACTTAAAAGGATGGCATAATCCACCCCTTCGGTGACCTGGCCAACATTATAAGTGCTGGCATGGGGTTTCAAACCGCCATCCTCGTCAAAATTATCGGCATTAAAGGGCACAAATTCATAATAGATGCCATTGTTAAGAATGAGCCGCATGCCTGTACGCACATCGTGCGGGCGGGCATCGTAGGCTATAAAACCTTCTGAGGCGAGGTAGGTTTCAAAATAAATGAGTGGGTGCGAGAGCAGTTTTTCGAAGCTCTTTTTGTATGGCTCAAAAGCAACTCCACCGGTGGCGTACACTTTCAGGTTGGGCCACATATCATGGATGTTGTTGAGCTGATAATGTTCGATGATCCGCTCCATCATGATCTGCAACCAGGCCGGGACACCGGCAATCACCCATATATCCCACTCCGGGGCATGTTTGACGATGTCGTTGATTTTGGCATCCCAGTCTTTCAGCTTGGAAATCGCTTTCCCGGGCTTATAAAATCTTTCAAACCAGAAGGGTATTTTTCCGGTATTGATGCCACTCAAATCGCCATAATAATAACGTCCACTGAAATTGAGGTGGGTACTGCCGCCTAACATCAGCATCCCCTTTTCATAATAATCGCTCGGAAAATTATAGTGCGCCAGGGTAAAAATCTGCTTGACGCTGGCAGAACGCATGGCTTTAATCATCTCGGCAGTAACCGGAATGAATTTGGAAGAAGCCTCTGAAGTCCCTGAACTCAGTGCAAAATATTTAATGGTACCCGGCCACGCTACATTGGGATATCCCTCACGGCTTCTGCTCCACCATCTTTCGTAAATGCGGTTATAATCGTAAAGATCAACCCGTCTGGCATATTCCGAAAAAATATCCGGGCTCTTTAACATGGAAGCGAAGCCATAATAACGACCTACCTCGGTGTCTTTGGCCTTGTTCAGGAGCTTGCGTAAAACGATCTCCTGCTGCTTGACAGGAGCAAAAGCTTTGACCGACAGCTTAATACGCAACTGAAGACCTCGTTTGAACAAAGAACCTAATACAACCATGCCTTAATTTTCGATTGCCAAAATAACCATAAAGTGCCTTAATTGGAACAAAGCACTTATTTTCACAGCTTGAAACGTCGATTTTGGCGTATCAATACAAAGTAATACAAAATGAAAGGTATCGTCCTCGCCGGTGGCTCCGGTACACGTCTCCATCCGTTGACCCTTGCCATGAGCAAACAGCTCATGCCTGTGTACGATAAACCCATGATTTACTACCCGCTCTCTGTTTTACTGATGTCGGGTATGCGGGATATCCTCATCATTTCCACCCCACATGATCTCCCCAATTTCCGCAAACTGCTGGGAGACGGCAGCCAGCTGGGTTGTAATTTCCAGTATCAGGTTCAGGAAGTGCCCAACGGACTGGCGCAAGCCTTCGTACTGGGAGAAAATTTCATCGGCAGCGACAAGGCAGCGCTTGTTTTGGGCGATAATATCTTCTATGGTTCACGTATGGGCAGGTTATTGCAGGAAAACAACGATCCCGACGGCGCGGTTGTTTTCGCCTATCACGTCTCTGACCCGGAACGTTATGGTGTGGTTGATTTCGATGAGAATATGCGGGCGCTTTCCATAGAAGAAAAGCCTGCGCATCCCAAATCCAATTATGCGGTTCCCGGATTATATTTCTACGACAACGAGGTGGTACAAATCGCCAAGGACCTGAAACCAAGTCCACGTGGCGAGTATGAGATCACGGATGTCAACAAACAATATCTCGCAGCCAGTAAGCTCAAGGTTGGTGTGCTCGACCGGGGCACGGCCTGGCTCGATACCGGCACCTTTGCCTCGCTGATGCAGGCAGGGCAGTTTGTGCAGGTCATTGAAGAAAGACAGGGCCTGAAAATCGGCTGTATCGAAGAAATCGCCTACAATATGGGCTTCATCGACGAAGAACAGCTGGAGAAAATCGCACAACCGCTGGTTAAAAGCGGCTACGGTCAGTATCTACTCAACCTCCTTAAATGAGCAAAATTCTTGTCACAGGAGGCTGCGGATATATAGGCGGACACACCATCGCAGAGCTGGTACAGGCAGGATTTGAAGTTATCAGCATCGACGATAACTCCCGGTCTTTCCTCTGGTTCATCGAAAGGGTCGGCCAACTTGTTGACAAGCCCATACAAAACTATGTGGTAAACCTCTGCGACGCAGCAGCTGTAAAAGGAGTTTTTGAAGATCATCCCGATATCAGCGGGGTCATACATTTCGCAGCCTACAAATCTGTCGGGGAATCTTCTAAAGAACCCCTGCTCTATTTTGAAAACAATCTGCTGGGACAAATCAACCTGCTCAAATGTGTCAGGGATTACAAAATCCCGCACTTTGTCTTTTCCTCCAGTTGTACCGTTTACGGCAATCCGGAGCAACTGCCGGTTACCGAACAGAGTCCTTTGCAGGAAGCAGAGTCGCCTTATGGCCGTACCAAAGTAGTCGGGGAAGCCTTCCTGCGTGATTTTGTAAAAACAGTCGATAGTAAGGTTATTTCCCTGCGTTATTTTAATCCTGTAGGAGCCCATCCTTCCAACCTCATCGGAGAATACATCATCGGGGTGCCCAATTACCTGATTCCCTACATTACCCAGACAGCCATCGGCAAACGGGCAGAGCTGGTAGTTTTCGGCGATGATTACCCTACCCGGGATGGCACCTGCATCCGCGACTACATCCATGTGTGCGATGTGGCGAGGGCGCATGTGAACGCCATTCAATACCTCGAAGCTGGTAAAGCTGAAAGTAATTTTGAAGTCTTTAACCTTGGCAGTGGCATCGGTCAGAGTGTGCAGGAAATGATTGCTTCTTTTGAAAAAGTAACCGGTATTCCACTGAAATGGCGTTTCGGACCCCGCCGCCCCGGCGATGTGGTGGCCGTCTACGCCGACAATACCAAAGCCCGTGCCGTGCTTGGCTGGGAGCCCCGCTTCACCCTCGACGATATGATGCGTACCGCCTGGGCCTGGGAGCAGCGTATGGCTATGGAACAGCTCTGAAATAATTCCCTGCTTTCGTCAACGGAATGCCCCTAAGTTTTAACTTTGGGCCATGCGTGATACCCTCATTTTTAATCTCATCGATCAGGAAGGCCAACGTCAGGAACATGGTCTGGAGCTGATTGCCTCTGAAAATTTTGTCAGCCGTCAGGTCATGGAAGCCGCCGGCTCAGTACTTACCAATAAATATGCTGAAGGTTTGCCCGGCAAGCGGTATTATGGTGGCTGTGAAGTAGTGGATCAGGTAGAACAGATCGCCATCGACCGGGCTAAACAACTGTTCGGTGCGGCCTGGGCCAACGTACAACCCCATTCCGGTGCGCAGGCCAATGCTGCTGTCATGCTGGCTGTTTTGCAACCGGGAGATGATATCCTGGGTTTTGACCTCAGTCATGGGGGGCACCTTACACACGGCTCGCCCGTAAACTTCAGCGGCAAACTCTACAAACCTCATTTTTATGGGGTGGAGCGCGAAACCGGCCTCATCGACTGGGACAAGGTGGAAGCCAAAGCCAAAGAAGTAAAACCCAAACTCCTCATCTGCGGCGCCTCTGCCTATTCACGCGACTGGGATTATGCCCGTCTCCGCAAAATCGCCGATTCGGTTGGCGCCTTATTGCTGGCAGACATTTCGCATCCATCCGGTCTTATAGCCACCGGTTACCTGAACAATCCGGTGCCCCATTGCCATATTATTACAACCACCACACATAAAACACTGCGCGGAACCCGTGGTGGTCTGATTCTGATGGGACAGGATTTCCCGAATCCGTGGGGCCATACTACCCCCAAAGGAGAAGTCAAAATGATGTCGGCTTTGCTGGATGCGGCTGTATTTCCGGGTACGCAAGGTGGTCCGCTCGAACATATCATTGCAGCCAAAGCCATAGCTTTTGGAGAGGCCCTCACGCCTGCCTACAAGGCCTATTGCGGTCAGGTAATTGAAAATGCCCAGGCCATGGCCGCAGCCTTCGTGAAACGGGGCTACCACATCATTTCAGGGGGTACCGACAACCACCTCATGCTGATTGACCTTCGTTCTAAAAACGTAACCGGCAAACTCGCAGAAAACGCGCTTGTAAAAGCCGACATCACCGTGAACAAAAACATGGTGCCTTTCGATGACAAATCGCCGTTTGTCACCAGCGGCATACGGGTAGGTACCGCTGCCATCACCACCAGGGGCATGAAAGCTTCCGAAATGGAACAGGTTGTTGAACTCATCGACCGCGTCATACAAGCGCCGGAGGATGAAGCCAACCTGGCTGCCGTTCGCCAAGAGGTGAATGCCTTGATGAAGCGGTTTCCGCTGTATGCCTGAAAACCATCTTACTTTACGTCGGCCGGCTCCTTCTACGGGCCGGCTTTTTCATGTTCCGGATTTTGCTGCATGTCATAAATGTCTAAAAAATAAGACACGCGTTAAACCTTTTTCGTTTTCAATCGTCCGGACTGTATGATTTTCCGGAATGATTTGTTTTTGAGCTTTATTGAAGGTTTTTGGCATTTAAAAGCACTGATTTTTCTGCCCTTGAATTCGTTTTTCTTCCTAAACACAGACACATCGGGCTGAATAAACGGGGGGTAATCCGATTTGGCACAAGCTTGGTAAAGAAGAGACATCAACCCTACCGACCCGGCGAAACGCCATAACTTAAACAACATGAAAACGCACCTTCTCACCGCCCTGTTACTCGTGATGAGCCTCGGCCAAAGCAAAGCCATGATGACTCCCAAAAGCAGTCCGGCCACCACCGACACTATTGAAATAGCTTCCAGAAAAGAAACCAGCTGGCTTAGCCTACAGGAAAAATGGCAGCACCTTGCCCACATCGGCAAAATGGCCTGGCCTGCCAACTGGTTCAAAGACAAACACAAGGCCGATGCCGACAGTTGCCTGGTCCTGGAAGCTGACAAACCGGCAGAAGACCTGAACGAGGCTCCCCGCTTCTACAATACCCTGAAGCTCGAACTCGGCCAGAAAAAGGTTAGCAACAGCCTCCGCCTGAGCTGGGATAAAACCAAACGACCTCAGCAGATCGCCATCTTTAACCTGCAAGGTGAAAAGATGATGGAATTTAAACTGGCCTATGCCGGTCTGGGCGATCTGGAAGTCCCCGTTCAACAACTCCTCCCGGGCACCTACCTCGTGCAGGTGGTGGCTGGTAACGAAAATGCCACACTACCCTTTACAAAAAGGTAAAATCACGCCGGTTTATCGACCGGCGTTTCTTTTGTCACAGTATAATCACCGACTCTCCACCTTGTCCGACAAGATTTAACATCTTACGACAAGCTGATCTCAAAAGCAAATCGCGGTACAAACTTCGCGTTCAAGCATATTATTTAACCCCAACTTATCCAAATGAAACGCTTTTTCTTCACATTACTGAGTGCCTGTCTGGCACTTGGCAGCACTGCAGCCGTCGCTGCTTCACAACCAAAATTACTTCCTCAAAGCATGCCGCATCCGGCACTGCTCCGCATGCAAAAACTATATGCACAATCACTGCAGCAGGCAAGAAGCAATACGCTTGTCGACAGCGTTGTTTTCATGAGCTGGAACAGCGGTCAATGGTTTGATTTCCGTTACAGCAAACTCATCTACGATGGCAGCGGGCGTATTTCAGAAGTTCTCAATTATGATCCGCTTTCGGGGAGCAGCAGCTATACTTCCAAATTCGAGATGAGTTATTCCCAGGGAAAACTGTACCGCCAGAGTTTCAAAATTGCGAACGGCACCCAGTTTCAGGAAGAAATGTCGGTTGAATACCGATATGACTCCAAGGGAAACCGTACTTCTACTTCTTTCTCATCGTGGGATCCGCAAGGTAATCTGCAGGCATTCGGAGGAGACTCGCTGGTTTACGGCTATGTAGGCTCCGAAGCCACTTCTGTCAGTCTGCTCATCGGTTTCGGATCCGGCGGAAACACTCAATGGACACCCATAACTACCCTTCAGAATATTGAATATAATCCGCAGGGACATCCGATTGCCTTTAATCAATTCGAATTTGATGCCGGTACCGGCTTATGGTCTGGTCCCATGATAATCTCTCACCTGGAGTGGGGTTTCGGCTGGAACCGCTGGGAAGATGTGCTATCGAATATGGCTCCGCTCAATGAGGGATTGCAGGCAATCCGGGAAACCAGTCTGCGCCTGACTCAACCCACTGCCTATGTGGCAGAATACATGGAAAACGGAAATATCCTGCCCTACAGCCGGGTGCTGTCGAACATCCAGCATGGCCAGGTGATGAGCATCAAGGAAGAACGTTTTGATGGCCGTTGGGAGATGTTCGAAAAATATAATTACAGATATAATGCTCAATACAAAGTGATTAAGATTGAGCAATTCGGATTCGACAGCAGTCTGGGGGCAGAAGTACCTGTCACGGAACAGGCCTTCCGCTATGACCCCGCAGGTTTCTATACCGGTGAAACCATGTCAGAATATGCAGGTGGACAGTGGAGCGTGTCTTATGGTTTTCGGTATACCTATTTTTTTGATGCCCTCCAAAGGGTAAACAGCATCGAAGGTGCTATACTGAACACCGGCAACGGTAACTGGGAGCAATACGATAAAATGAGCTATTTCTATCCGGGTGCCACACTGGCCGTCCGGACCCTGAACCAGCTCGACATCAAGGCTTTCCCTAACCCCGTCAGCCAGTTCCTTAATCTGCAGATCCCTGCCGATAAAAAAATAGACCGTATCACCCTGAGTAATTTGCAAGGCCAAAAAGTTTATGATGAAACACTGAGTCAGCCTGTTTCCTACAGCGGGGTGATCGACTTAGGCAATTTCCCGGATGGTCTTTACATCCTTCAGATACAATCAGCCAACGAAATCGGCAGTCTCCGCATTCTCAAAAACTGATTTAAAGCATAGCCGGTGCGACACGCCGGTTATTATTGACACGGTTAACCGTTTTGCCGGGAGGCAGAACGGTTTTTTTTGTATCAGGGCATTGCGACGGCGGAGAAAAAAAAAGCTGCCTCCTGAAGAGACAGCCTTTTGACTTACACCCGCCTTCTTTTCTGGCAGAGGTGGTTTGTTGGATAATCCTGACAGCTTATTCGCCTGTGATGAGGGCAACACTCTCTTCAACAGAGGATGTCATTTTGAGGATACTTTCCAGCTGGGAAATTTCAATCAGCTTGCGGATAGAGGTATTGGCACGGGCGATGACAAATGTGCCTTCTGCCGCCTGGCATATCCTGTTCCCTACCAAAATGGCACTCAAACCTGACGAATCGGCATACTTAACCGCTTCCAGATCGAAGATGATATTCTGAACACCTTCAGAATTCAGAAAGACAAGTTCCGATTTCAATTGAGGGGAGATGACAGAATCTAGTTTATCTTCTTCCAGGCGAACCAGGGTATATTTTTCTTGTTTGTCGAGTAACAGTTTCATGCGTAGGGTTTGTTCAAAAGTAAGTAATAATAGCGTTTCTCAGAGGCGTAAATCAAGAAGTGCGCCAACTACAGCAGTTTCTATGCGCTGATTCATTTTATCAATCGGCGACTTAATGAAAGTACTTCCGGTAATGTGTTCAAAGAGCTCTATGTACCGATGACTTATTTCTTCCAGCCAGGCATCGTTCATCTCAGGTACCTGCTCTCCTTCTTTGCCCTGAAAACCATTTTCTATGAGCCACTGGCGTACAAACTCTTTGGAAAGCTGTCGCTGTGGTTCCCCGGCTTCCTGACGCGCTGCATACCCTTCCGCGTAAAAGTAACGGGATGAGTCCGGAGTATGTATTTCGTCAATCAGGATTGGCTCGCCTTCGTACAAGCCAAATTCATATTTTGTATCCACCAGAATGAGTCCTTTCGCTGCTGCCATTTCTGTCCCTCTGGCAAAAAGGCGACGGGTATATGCTTCCAGTTGCAGATAATGTTCCTCAGAAACAAGCCCCTGAGCGATGATCTCTTCCCGCGAGATATCAAGATCATGTCCTTCCTGCGCCTTGGTGGAGGGGGTAATGACAGGAACAGGCAGCCGGTCATTTTCCCGCAATCCGTCTGGCAGGGAGACGCCACAAACGCTGCGTTTGCCGGCACGGTATTCCCGCCAGGCATGGCCTGCCAGGTAACCCCGGATCACCATCTCTACCGGAAACGCCTGTGCCTTTTTGCCGATGGCTACATTCGGATCAGGTGTGCTGATGAGCCAGTTGGGCACAATATCAGCAGTGGCTTTCAGGAAATGAGCCGCGGTCTGATTCAATACCTGGCCTTTGTAGGGAATCGGGCGGGGTAGTATGACGTCAAAAGCAGAAATACGGTCGCTGGCAACCATCACGAGCAGTTTCTGGTCAATTTCATATACATCCCTCACCTTGCCGTGATAAACGGCGGTCTGGCCGGGGAACTGGAAGTCGGTACGTGCGAGTGCCATATTATTGGGGGTCTGTTTTAAGGTCTGATTCGTTGCGGTCGTAGGCTTTGATAATGGCTTTTACCAGTTTGTGACGTACCACATCGTCGGCTGTGAGGTAGATGGTAGAAATGCCTTCCACCCCTTTGAGGTAGCGCAACGCCTGTGGCAGTCCGCTGCGCTGGTGGCGGGGGAGGTCTATCTGGGTCAGATCACCGGTAATGATAAACTTGGCGGTGGGCCCCATGCGGGTAAGGAACATTTTCACCTGCATCTCGGTACAGTTCTGTGCCTCATCGAGTATCACAAAAGCCCGGTCGAGGGTTCTGCCACGCATGAAGGCCAGCGGTGCTATCTCTATGATATGGTTTTCGATGTAACCGGCAAGCTTGGCGGGTGGCAGCATATCTTCCAGCGCGTCGTAAAGAGGCCGCAGGTAAGGGTCTATTTTTTCTTTGAGGTCACCAGGTAAAAAACCCAGGTTTTCGCCGGCTTCTACCGCCGGTCGGGTGAGGATGATTTTTTTGACCTCCCTGTTTTTCAGGGCTCTTACCGCCAACGCCACCGCTGTGTAGGTTTTACCCGAACCGGCAGGGCCTACGGCAAAAACAATGTCGTTCTGCAGAGAGGCATCCACCAGCATCTTCTGGTTATGGGTACGCGCTTTGACAACCAACCCGTTGGGACCGAATACGATGGGGTCGTCCTGACCCAGGTGACCAAAGCGGGGCTGGTCGTTGTCGAGCAGCAGCATGGCAAAATCTTCGTCGCTGATACTCCGGAAGCGTTCGAAATGCACCACTATCTTCTGAAACTTCTCCTGAAAGGCTTCTACCTGCACAGCCTCCCCTGCTACCTGAAAATGGTCGCCGCGTGAGGTAAACCTGAGTTCCGGAAAAGCGGTTTTAAGGCTTTTAAAGCGGTTGTTGTTGGCGCCAAAAAAGGCCAGGGGGTCAATACCTTCCAACTTAAAGCTAAAATCGATCAATCGTTGTGGATTTAACTAAATTTGCGTTGAATCTAATGGCTGCGCGTTGATCGACTACCTGACCCTCACGACCGACTATGGTCTGAACGATCCCTATCCCGCCATGCTGCGTGGTAGTATTCTCACCGCGCGGCCGTCGGTTCAGCTGATCGACATCACCCATAGCATCAGCAAATTTAACATCCGGGAAGCGGCTTACGTTTTAAAAAATTGCTATTCCTTTTACCCGACCGGAAGTCTGCATCTGGTTGATGTATCGAGCTCCCAGATCAACAGCCGTGACTTCCTCTTTTTCGCACATAACAGCCATTTTTTCCTGCTGCCGGACAACGGCATCTGCTCCCTGCTCACCGACAATGCCTTCATCGAGCCCCGCAGAATAGAAGTCCCCATCACCCACAAAGGTGGATTCGACCTGCTCACCCATGTATTGCCTCAACTGCTGGCATCCAAAAACCAGCTTCCGGAAGACTTCGGGCCGGTTGACGAACATTACGCCATGTTCACGCCTACCTTCCCCAGCCTGCAGGGAAACCGCCTCATGGGCCGGGTGCAGTACATCGACAGCTATCGGAATGTCATCACCAACATCGACCGTGCCTTTTTTGAGCGACATGTCAAGCGGGATTATATCATATACCTCAAACGCTCCCACAAGGGTGGCGATACCATTACCCAAATCGTCCACCATTTCGGAGAAGTTGATCCGGGTGATATTGCAGGTTTTTTTGGCCAGAACGATTTCCTGCAAATCGCCATGCACGGCGGCAATGCCGCCGATCTGCTGGGCCTCCGTATCGACGATGCCATCATGATCGAAATCCTATGATAACCAGAGTTGTTAAGATGACTTTCCGTCCCGACGCTACGGGAGACTTTGAAGCCATCTTTTTTGGCAGTTGCGACAAAATCAGGAACTTCCCGGGTTGCCACCACCTGGAACTGCTGAAAGCTGACGCTGTCTATTTCACCTACAGCCGCTGGGAAGATACGGAAGCCCTGGAAGTCTATCGCAAATCAGCCTTGTTCGGAGAAGTCTGGGGCAAAACCAAGGCCCTTTTTGCATTGCCGGCAGAAGCCTGGTCGACAGTGCAGCTTTTTTAGCACGATAATTGTAAATTGCTTAAGAAATTTAACGCCATGAAGAGATACTTCCCTTTGCTCGTCCTGTTAATCGGCTTTATTGCCGTAGTGAGCATCAGCGCCTGCAACAGTCAACGTAAAGCTGCTGAAAAAGAAGAGCAAATCCGTCAGGAGAAACTCAGGCAGGGCGACCAGGACAAGGCGCGTTTCGAGAAAAGTTTGCCGGAAGCTACTGAGTAGAAGGCAGCGTGGAGAGGGAAGAATGGGGAGTGGGGTTGATTTGATGCGGAGGTGTCTGTCTTTTCCTGTTTTTCTGCTTGGCAACGCAGGTTTACTGTTGTGAATGGCAGGTAATTCTGAATCCTGAAGCGGTAATAAAATTGAGTTTTGAACAAAAAAGCCCTGATCTGACGATCAGGGCTTTTTTTTTTGGATGAACCTTGGTTGGATTACCCTTCGAGTGCTGCGGCACCACCCACAATCTCTGTGATTTCGGTGGTGATGGCTGCCTGACGGGCACGGTTGTAAGTGAGGCGCAGACTGCGGAGCAGTTCACCGGCATTTTCGGTGGCTTTGTCCATGGAAGTCATGCGGGCACCATGTTCTGAGGCATTGTTATCGAGCAGGGCACGGTGGAACTGAATCTTCAGGAAGCTTGGAATAAGGCTTTCGATAATGTAAGCCTGATCGGGTTCCAGAATATAGTCATGTTTTGTAGCCTTTACCGCTACCGGAGCCTCCAGTGCTTCAATGGGCAACATCTGATAGGATTTGAAGTATTGTACCACCGCGTTTTTGAACTCGCTGTATACTACTTCTACCTGATCGTAATCTTTGGCCAGGAAGCCTGAAATGATTTCTTCCGATACCACTGAGCTGTTTTCGAAGCTGAGTCGGGTAAACAGATCGAGGTGGCGGGTATCCACCTGGTAACCGGTTTTGCGGAAATAATCGTTGCCTTTTTTACCGATGGCCAGGATAGTCAGTTTACCGGCTGCAGCCTGTTCAGCGTATTTCTCGCTGACGAGTTTGCGGGCGACTTTGATCAGGTTGCTATTGAATCCACCACACAATCCTTTGTCGGAGGTCAGCAGTACCACTAAAACCTTGTTCACCGGGCGTTTTTCTGCCAGGGCGAGATCGATATTACCTTCCATATTACTCTGGAGGTTATCAATAATCTCTTTGAGCTTTTCGGTGTACGGCCTGATTTGCACAATGGCATTGGTAGCACGGCGCAGCTTGGATGCCGAAACCATTTTCATGGCTTTGGTAATCTGCTGGGTGCTGATAACCGAGGCAATCCGGATGCGTACTTCTTTCAGATTGGCCATGGGCGCTTAGGCTTTGAACTTAGGCATCAGATCTTTGGCAACCTTCATCACTACATCGGTGAGGCTGTCGTCGAATTTACCGGCTTTGAACGCGTCGAGCACATCTTTGTGGCTGCCGCGCATTACCTGCAGAAAGTCTTCTTCAAACTCCTTTACGCGGTTCAAAGGCACATCCATGAGAGCACCTTTGGTACCGAGGTAAATCATCGCAACCTGGTCTTCTACCCTGCGTGGGCTGAACTGAGGTTGCTTGAGGATTTCCACGTTGCGGGCACCTTTGTCGAGTATCGACTTGGTGGCAGGATCGAGGTCGGAACCGAATTTAGAAAATGCTTCCAGCTCACGGTATTGGGCCTGGTCGAGTTTCAGGGTACCGGCAACCTTTTTCATCGACTTGATCTGTGCGTTACCACCCACACGCGATACCGAAATACCTACGTTGATAGCGGGACGAACACCAGCGTTGAAGAGGTTTGATTCCAGGAAGATCTGACCATCGGTAATCGAAATCACGTTGGTAGGAATATAAGCAGATACGTCACCCGCCTGTGTTTCGATAATCGGGAGGGCTGTAAGTGAACCACCACCTTTTACAAGGTGTTTGATCGACTCCGGCAAATCGTTCATACCACGGATGATCTCATCGTTGTAGTTCAGCTTACAGGCACGCTCAAGCAGGCGGCTGTGCAGGTAGAATACGTCACCCGGATAAGCTTCACGACCCGGCGGGCGGCGGAGCAACAACGATACTTCACGGTAGGCAACGGCCTGTTTCGACAAGTCATCGTAAACAATCAGTGCCGGACGGCCTGAATCGCGGAAGAACTCCCCAATGGCTGCACCCGACATAGGGGCGAAAAACTGAAGGGGAGCCGGCTCAGAAGCAAAGGCAGCTACTACGACCGTATAGGCCATGGCACCTCTTTCTTCCAGTACTTTCACGATGTTGGCAACAGTAGAGGCTTTCTGACCTACCGCTACATAAATACAGAATACAGGATTACCTGCTTCGTAAAATTCTTTCTGGTTGATGATAGCATCAATCGCGATGGCGGTTTTTCCGGTCTGACGGTCCCCGATGATGAGCTCACGCTGACCACGGCCGATTGGAATCATGGCATCGATTGACTTGATACCGGTTTGCATCGGCTCATGAACCGGCTGACGGAACAATACACCCGGTGCTTTACGCTCGATAGGCATTTCATAGGTTTCACCTGCGATAGGGCCTTTGCCGTCGATTGGCTGACCCAGGGTATTCACCACCCGGCCCAACATGCCTTCACCTACTTTGATGGAAGCGATGAGACCAGTACGTTTTACGGTATTGCCTTCTTTGATGCCTTCGGAGGCACCGAGCAATACAGCACCCACATTGTCTTCTTCGAGGTTAAGTACTACCGCACGGGTACCGTTCTCGAACTCGATGAGTTCACCGGCCTGTACTTTGGAGAGCCCGTAGATACGTGCAATACCGTCGCCTATCTGGAGAACGGTGCCGACTTCTTCGAGTTCTGCGGCTGTTTTATAACCCGACAGCTGCTCCCGCAGGATAGCTGAAATCTCATCAGGTTTTACTTGTGCCATGGATTAATACTTTTGGATGTATGGATTATCGGAAAATAGTTTGCGTAATTCTTTGAGCTCGCGGGCAATCGATGCTTCGAAGCGATTGTCGCCCACTTTGAGTACGAAACCGGCGATGAGCTCGGGATCGGTTTTGGTTTCGAGTTGTACTGTTTTTTGCGTCTCCTCTCCTACCAGGCGAAGAATCTCTGCCCGGATGGCGTCGTCTACATCAGAAGCAGTGGTAAGACTGGCTTCCACAATACCCATCTTGATGTTGTAAAGACGGGTGAAGCTGATGGCCATGGTAGGTATCACATCTTCCCGGCGTTTGCGAACCACCAACTGCAGGAACGACATGGTTACCTTGTTGAAGCTGGCACCGAAAATCTGACCGAGTATCCGTTCTTTCACGTCGGGTTTAACTACCGGGCTTTTAAGCAATACAGCCAGTTCCTTGTTGGCGATAATGGCAGCCGCGAGCTGTGCCATGTCGGCATGCACAGCCTGCAGTTGGTTACGCTCTTCTGCCAACCCCATGAGGGAGCGGGCATATCGTATGGCTATTTTAAAATCTGCCATGCCGATTAGTTGAGTTTAATGTCCTCGAGGTGTTTCTTCACGAAGGCCTCGTGCTCGCCTTTGTTTTCCATCTGGCGGCGGAGGATTTTTTCGGCCACGTCTATGGAAAGCGTCGCAACCATGTTTTTAACTTCTGTGAGGGCAGCCTGTTTCTCTGTTTCGATGGTCAGACGGGCCGTTTCAATGATTCTTTTCCCTTCCGCATCGGCAGCGGTTTTTGCCTCTGAAAGAATTGAATCCTTGGTTTTTTTCGCATCGGCAAGAATACGATCCTTCTCAAGACGGGCTTCAGCAAGCAACTTTTCGTTTTCTTTGGTCAGGTCTGCTATCTCGGCCCGCGCTTTTTCAGCAGTTGCCAACGCAGCGGTGATATTTTGTTCCCGGGTATTGACCGCATCCAGAATTGGTTTCCAGGCGAATTTACGCAGGAGGAACAAGAGGATCAGGAAGGAAATGCCGGTCCAGAAAATAAGACCGAGACTTGGTTCTATGAGTTCTTTCATCGTTTCGTTTTCTTGAGATTAAATCATGAGTAGAAAAAGGGCCGCCGGCCAATCGCCGGACGGGCCCTTTTCTTTTTTAAGCTACGAGCAGAGAAACTACTACTGCGAACAAAGCAGCACCCTCGATGAGGGCAGCAGCGATGATCATGGCAGTTTGGATCTTACCAGTTGCTTCTGGTTGACGGGCAATGGCTTCCATAGCGGAACCACCAATGCGACCGATACCTAAGCCGGCACCCAGAACTGCGAGTCCTGCGCCGATTGCAGCAATACCTGTAATGGTCATGATTTGTTGATTAAAATTGGTTAAACGATAGTGAATTAATGATGTGCGGTTTCTGCCCCGTGCTCATGGTGCGGCTCTTCAAGGGCCAGACCGATAAACAAAGCGGAAAGCAGGGTGAAGACATATGCCTGGAGGGCGGCCACCAGCAGTTCGAGACAGCTGATGAAAAGCACAAAGCCAACGGATACGGGTGCCAGCGCGATGTTCTTGAAGATAAAAATCAAAGAAACCAGACTGAGAATAATAATGTGGCCGGCGGTGATATTGGCGAACAGACGAATCATGAGGGCAAAGGGCTTGCTCAATACGCCCACCACTTCAACCGGAATCATAATCGGATATAACCAAAGTGGCACATGGGGTTTAAAAATATGTCCCCAATACGTTTTGGTACCGCTTACATTGGTGATGATCATGGTAAAAACAGCCAGCGTCAGCGTAACAGCGATGTTACCGGTAAAATTGGCTCCTCCGGGAAACAAACCCAACAGATTGTTTATCCAGATAAAGAAAAACGCGGTGAGCAGATACGGCATATACCTCGCGTATTTTTTCTCTCCGATATTGGGTACTGCAATTTCGTCACGTACATAAACCACCAGTGGTTCGAGTATGCGGGCAACACCTTTAGGGGCGCCCAAACCGTGTTTTTTGTAGCTGCTGCCAGCTGCTCCGAAAAGGCTGATGAGCAAAATCACCGAAATAAACATCGAAGCGACGTTTTTGGTGATTGAAAAATCGGTGAACTTCTTACCGCTTGCTTCCACGATTTTACCGTGATCCATGCGGTAGGTACGGTCGCCTTTCACGACATCGCTGTGACCATGATGGAAAGCACCCGACATGAAAACATCAAGATTGCCTTCTGTGAGTAAGATAACCGGCAAAGGAATGCTGACGGGATGAAGCTCGCCATCGGCGCCTTTCAGATCGAAGAAATGCCAGTCGTGCGCATCCGAAATATGATGCATGATCATGTTCACCGGACTGAACTTTTCTTCTTCATGACCCTCCCCTGTGGTTACATGGGTGGTAGAATCTGTCGATACTGGCTCGTTGGCACTGGCCGGGGTTACTGAAAACACGCTCAAAAATGCGGATATCAGCACAGCGGCGATTGTGTTATTTCTAAAAAACCTTGAAAAAAGCATCAAAATCGGCTATTGGGATTCGTTTGAAAGTGGGCGCAAGTTATACAAAAGGCTTATAACTTCAAACACCAGAAACGCGACATAAAACACAAAGAAATTCAGCACGAAGCGGATGTCGTAGGCCGGTCCCCACAAACGCCATAAAATAGCCAATAAGAGGCTCGCAAACAGGTGAAAAGTAATCACTGCCAGGAGAGAAAGGGCCCGCTGATCGCTCAGAATTTTTGTCAGTCGTCTTTCCACATACAAAAGCGTGAGCGAGAGCCCTCCGAAATAATATACGAGCTTCTGCCATTCCGGTTCCAGCCATGCTGGCTCAAAACTGCTCAGTCCGAAGGCAAATAAGTAGGTGCCGAAGGCAAAAAGCAGTTTCTGAACAAGTCTTTTTCTCATTTTTTTGGTTTCAGCAGGTCTCTCAGCAGTTGATATAAACCACCCCCCAGGCCCAGCAAGGTAAAAAGTATGGTAAACCAGGGCTTCTTGCTTCCGGACTGCTCATCCAGCCAGCTGCCCAGCCACATGCCTGCCAGCAGCAAGGCAATCAGCTGAAATCCCAATCCGCTGTAACGGATATAGTCGTTAAGCGGTTTGGGCGTTTTCGCCACGGGTTTTGATTTCCTGCGGTGGCTGAATGGCTTTCACCTGACCACTCATGCTGCAACTTCCCGAAAAAACGGCACCTGATTCGACGATAAGCCTGCCAATCTGGAGATTGCCGTGGATACGGGCAGTGCTGCGCAAGGTAAGGGTCTCGCTGGCTTGCAAATCTCCCTTCACCTGACCGATGATTTCTGCAAAAATGCAGCTGACCTGGCCCTCTACCACGCCGTTAGGACCAACGACCAAACGGGCAGCCGTTGTCAGGTCTCCTTTGAGATACCCATCAATGCGTACATCTCCTGCGGCCACCATATCACCTTCAATGCGGGTGCCTTCCCCTATGAGATTGACGCCTTGTGCGCCTGCGGCTGGTTCATCTTTTTTTCTGGTTGTAAGCATGGCTTAAAAACTTATGAACTCCGACGGATCGATGGCGATACCATTGTACCAGAGTTCGAATTCAAAATTAGTACTTTGCGGATTGGGCTGGCTTCCCACCACCCCTACCACTTCACCGGCTCTCACAAAAGCTCCGGTCTTTTTCAGGGGGGTATTCAGCCGTTTGTAATAAGTAAGCATGTTTTGGGAATGCTGCACGCCTACTACCCAGCCGTGTTCGAGCGAAAAACCCTGGTAGACAATGCTACCATCCAGGGCTACTTTGACGATTTCATCTGATTTGCAACGCAGGCCTATGCCATACTTTCGGCTGTTGGGTGTAAAACGCTGGGTAATATTACCCGTCACGGGTTTGAAAAAGACCACCCCATGGAAATTTTTGCGTTCCGGCTCAAGACCTATGCGTACCTCCACATTTTCCTGGGCAATCTGCGCACGCAGCATCGAATCAAAAGCGGAGCCGCCGTTAAGCAAGTCCAGATCGTAATTCACCATAGGCTGAGGCCCTACCTGTGAATCAGGGCGGCTGGTTTCTACCCTGTCTTCTACAACTTCCCGGAAGTTATCGAGCAACATTTCACGCTGCAGCAGGCTGCGTTCGAGTGAATCGACTGCAAGATACAGGCGGGTCAGATCGCGGCGGATTTGCACGTCTGCATAGCCGGGAATATACTGTTTGAGCGGTGTAAAGACTACCAGGGCCACGAAAAGACCGATGACCAGAACGAAAACAGTGCTGCCAAAAACGAATACATTCAGACGGGAAAGACGCAGCGCAATCTTCTCCTCGTATGTTTTTTCATCGAGTATGACAAGGCGATATTTATCGCGCAGCTTCTGAATGGTCTGGCGGATGCGGTTCACGGTTTCCAAAAATAGGACAAAATTATGGGAATGGGCGGCGCCTTTACATCAATATAATGCCGGCTGGCAGGAAGACTTAAACTTTGTGTAATTCAAAATAATTTTGCCGTCCTGCTGTTGTATTTTGCAGCCGATTTTTCAGTTACACCTTGCGCCGTCTCCGTTTTATCTTATTTAGTCTGTTTTTTTTGTCGTTGGTCAGCAGCAGCTGCAAGCGGGATACCTGGTACAACCGTGTTTTTCACAATACAACTGCCCGGTTCAACGGCTATTTTAATGCAAGGACTATTTTTAATGAGACCTTTCTTGATATCCAGAAAAACCACAAAGATGATTTTGATCAGATCATACCGGTTTTTGTGTACGGGGATGCGGCATCTCTGAGTACCAATAACCCCAAGTTCGAGCAGGTCATACGTAAATGCTCCAATGTCATCCAAAACCATGAACTCAGTAAATGGATAGATGACAGTTTCCTGCTGATAGGCAAAGCCTATTTTATGAAGGGTGAATATTTCGAAGCCATTGAAACCTTCCAGTACGTATATACACAATACAAAAAAACCGCCTTGGCCAACGAAGCGTTGATATGGCTTGTACGCTCTTACGCAGAGAGCAAACAATTTGCCAAGGCACAGGGAGCACTCGACCTGATTAACAGCAACAAACGTTTTCCTGAAGCTTACAAATCGACAGCTTATGCCCTCCAGGCAGATCTTTTTATCAAACAACAACGGTACGACCAGGCCATTGCACCGTTAAAACAAGCTATCAGGACGGAAAAGTCGAAACGGAATATGACCCGGTATACCTTTATATTAGGGCAGCTCACCCGGGACACCAATACCAAAGAAGCCTCCGCCTATTTCAGACAGACGCTGAAGGGTAAGCCCTATTATGAGATGGGTTTTCAGGCGCGTATCAACCTGGCGCGTATGTTCGATGGTAACAGCTCTATCCGTAAAGCCCGCAAACAACTCCGCAGGTTGTTGAAAGACGACAAGAACAAGGACTACCGCGATGAGGTGTATTATGAAATGGCGATGCTTGAATTCAAAGCCAAAAACGAGGAATTAGCAATCAGCCACCTGAAATCTTCTGCCGCAGCTTCTACCAAAAACATGAAGCAAAAGACCCGCTCCTATCTGTATCTCGCAGAGTATTATTTCAGAATACCGGATTATGCACTGGCGCAGCAATATTATGACAGCACTTCCGGGGTCATGGATGCCGGGCATCCCAAACACAAAGAAATTGACGGGAAAAAGCGTTTTTTAGGTGATCTGGTAGAAAACCTGGAAACCATCCGGCTACAGGACAGTTTGCTGGCCCTGGCACAACTTCCGGAAAAACAGCTTTTCAAAATCATTGACAAGGCTATTAAAGACGAAGAAAGGGCGGCAGACCAGGCTCGTTTTGAAAAGGAAGCCGCTAAAAACCAACCGCTTGGACTGAACAGTCCTCCTCCACCCGGCGGAGGGCTTGCCCCCCCCGGGCTCAGTGCCACATTCTATTTTTATAATCAGCAAGCGGTAAGTCAGGGCTTCAGTACATTCCGGCAACAATGGGGTTCCCGGGAACTTGCCGACAACTGGCGCCGGAGTAAAAAAGAGCAGCAGCTTAACGGTAGTGGCGGGCAGAATAACGACGACAATGGTGAAATTATAGAAGTCAATCTCGACAGCAAAGACCCCCGCTCCAAATATCTGAGTCGTATTCCTCGGAGTGAGGCTGCCAGAGAGCAGTCATTTGCCAAAATTCAGCTGGCCTATTTTAACCTGGGTAATATTTACAGAGACAAGCTGGGCGACTACCTGAGTGCTGTCGTGCAGTTTGAAACCTTGCTGACTAAATTTCCCGGTTCTGAGCTTGAGCCGGAAACTTATTACCGGCTCGCACTGCTGCATGATTTACTCAATCAACCCGACAAAGCGCAGGCATACCGGGACAAGCTGGTAAATGATTATCCCAGAAATCAGTATGCTATGCTCATTAAAAACCCTCCAAAAATTGAAACGGGTTCAAATGCCGGAACTGATGAGGCGGATTCTGCCTATCTGAACATTTATACCCTCTTTAAAAAGGGGGCCTATCGCGACGTCATTGTTAAAAGTCAACAGCTCATTAACAGCTTTCCCACCAGCATGCGTGTGCCACAGGTGGAGTATATGAGTGCATTAAGTTTAGGTAAAACGGCCGACACCAGCATGATGAAGGCCTCTCTGGCGAGCCTCATCGGCCGTTATCCGGGCCATGCTATCAGTAAGCAGGCGCAGGAGGTACTTGATCTGATGGATCCGGCCAAGCGTCAGGCATTACTTTCGGGGGGCAGTACTGAGGTTCTTTTCAAAAAAGCAGAGGAAAATATACACTATTATGTGATAGCGGTAGAAATGGCTACCTATAACAAAAACAAAGAAATAGAGATTAAAATAGCCAATTTCAACGATTCCAATTTCCGTAACAGCAAGCTCAAAACCCAGGCCATGTTGTATGGCAAAACCTATCAGTTCATCGTAATCCGTGAGTTTCCCAATGCGCGTAAAGCCCTGGAATTTCATACGCTGTTTTCAGTCAATCCTGACATTTTCAAAGCCATCCCTGCCGACAAATACCATCTTTTTGCCATAACGAAGGAAAATTACAGCCAGATGTATGACAAAAAGCAGCTCCGTGAGTACATCGGTTTCTTCCAAACGGACTATATTAACAGCAAGAAATAATTACATGGCTACTAACAGCGGTTTCGGCGGTTACATTCTTCGTTTCTGGATTATTTTTGTAACCGGCTGTCTTCTTTTTTCAGGCTTTTTATTTGGCCTGAGTCAGGATTGGTTTGGCGAACTCCCTACTTTTGAAGACCTCGAAAATCCCAAAAGTGCGCTGGCTACTGAGATTATTTCGGAAGACGCGGTTGTCATTGGTAAGTTCTACCTGCAAAACCGCTCCTTCACCAAATACGATGAGCTTTCACCTAACCTCATCAATGCGCTGATTGCTACGGAAGATGTTCGTTTTAACAAACACAGTGGTATTGATTTGCGGGGTTTAACCCGTGCTGTGGTATTTCTGGGCAAAAAAGGTGGTGCTTCTACCCTTACCCAGCAGCTGGCCAAAAACCTGTTCACAGGTGAAAGGGCCAGTTCTACTGCCGCGCGTATTCTTCAAAAATTCAAAGAATGGATCATTGCCATCCGGCTGGAGCAGCAGTATACCAAAGAAGAAATTCTGGCCATGTACCTCAACACCGTTGAATTCGGTTACAACAGCTTTGGCATCAAATCGGCTGCCCGAACTTACTTCAACAAGGACACCAAAGACTTGAATGTACAGGAATCGGCCATTCTGGTTGGCATACTGAAAGGCGTAACCATGTATTCGCCGGTCAAAAATCCGGAAAGGTCATTGGCACGGCGGAATACTGTTATTGGTCAGATGGAAAAGTATGAGGTGCTGACAGAGGCTCAGGCAGACAGCATCAAAGCTTTGCCCATTGAACTCGATTTACGCCCTCAAAGCCACAGTGCAGGTTTGGCCACTTATTTCAGGGAGTATTTACGTAAAGAGCTTCAGAAATGGTGTAATGAGAACCGGAAACCTGATGGCAGCAAGTACAATATCTATAAAGATGGTCTGAAAGTATATACAACCCTTAACAGCAGGATGCAGGCCTATGCGGAAGAGGCGACCAAAATCCACATGAAGGATTTGCAGAAAACTTTCGATCAGCACTGGAAAGGCCGTGACCCCTGGGGCAAAAATACCCAGATACTGACCATGGGCATGAAACGAAGCGACCGTTACAAATCGCTGAAAGCGGAAGGCATGAGTCAGGAAGAAATTGAAGCCTATTTCAACACACCGATGGAATTACGGCTATTCAGCTGGAATGGCTACAAGGATACTGTCATGACCCTGATGGATTCGATTGCCTATGCCAAAAAATTCCTGCATGCCGGTTTTATGGCCATGGATCCGCACAGTGGCTATATCAAAGCCTGGGTAGGCGGCATTGACATCGACTTCGCTCAATACGACCACGTCAATCCGTCGGCCAAACGCCAGGCGGGATCAACTTTTAAGCCGCTGGTCTATACCCTGGCTATCGACAATGGCTTCGACCCCTGTGTGAAGATTCCGAACCAACAGGTCACCTTTGAAAACTTCCAGAACTGGACTCCTAAGAATTACGATGGCAAAAACGGCGGTTATCTGAATATGTTTGAAGGTATTGCAGGGTCTATCAACAATATAGTGGCCTATCTCATGAAACAGGTCGGACCGGAATCGGTGATTGAACTGAGTCGTAACATGGGCATAACCAGCCCGATGGATCCTTACCCGTCCCTCTGTCTGGGTACTTTTGATATGAGTGTCTACGAAATGGTGGGAGCCTATGCTACTTATGTAAACAAAGGTGTCTGGACAGAACCTATCTTCATGACCCGTATCGAAGATAAAAACGGCAATGTGCTGGCGGAATTTGTTCCGGAAACCAGGGAAGCGCTGAGTGAAGAGACGTCTTTCGTTATGACGAAATTGCTTCAGGGAGTTATTGACAAGGGCACCGGGCGTAGATTACGTTTCCGTTACGGGTTCAAAAACGACATTGGTGGCAAAACCGGCACGACCCAAAACAACTCTGACGGCTGGTTCATCGGTATTACACCAGAACTGGTAGCCGGAGCATGGGTAGGGGCTGACGACCGGGCGGTTCATTTCAGAACCACCGCGCTCGGAGGAGGTGCGAACAGTGCCCTGCCAATATGGGGTGAGTTTTTCAAACGGGTTTATGCCGACAAGGAGCTGAACATCGTGCCTACTTCCTTTCAGCCACCGTCATCCCCCATTACCATCAATATGAGCTGCAGCGGGTACAAGCCTCCTCAAGCCGATAGCACTGCTACCCAAACCGACCGTCGTCTCAGGGAGATTTTCTGATGACCCCCGCAGAATTCAGTCAGCTTGCGCAAACCATCCCGCTTCAGCCGGGCGTATACCGTTATTTCGATAAGGACGAAAAACTGCTGTATGTTGGAAAAGCCAAAAGTCTCCGGAAGCGGGTCAGTCAGTATTTCCAGTTAGAGCGGCTTGACAACAACCGCCTCCGGTTGATGGTAAGCCGGATAGCCCGCATTGAGTTCACCATTGTAGATACAGAACTGGATGCTTTGTTGCTGGAGAACGCCCTTATCAAAAAACACCAGCCCCGTTTCAACATCAGGCTAAAGGATGACAAAACCTACCCTTACATTGTAATCAAAAACGAGGATTATCCGCGGGTACAGGTTACACGGCAGTATGTGAAAGACGGATCCCGCTATTTCGGACCCTATGCATCAGGCAATATGATGTATACCATGCTCGATCTGGTGAACCGTATTTACCCGCTCCGGAACTGTAGCCTGCCATTGAATGAAAAAAATATCCGGGCGGGGAAATTCAGGGTTTGTCTGGAATACCAGATTGGTAATTGCCTGGGGCCCTGTGAAGCCTATCAGACCAAGGCTGATTACGATGCCAACATTGACGCCATCGCCGATATACTTAAAGGCAGTTACCACAAGGCGGCTCAATTGTTACGGGATGAAATGAAAACCTATGCTGCAGCGCTTGCTTTTGAAAAGGCGGCTAAAGTCAAACAAAAACTTGATGCCCTTGAAAATTACCAGTCGAAAAGTGCCGTGGTTAACACCAATATCTCCAACATTGATGTCTTCAGCATAGCCCAGCAGGAAGACATGGCCGTGGTAAATTACTTCCACATGCAGCATGGATCTATTGTCATCAGTCACAACCTGGAAATACAAAAAACCCTCGATGAAAATAATGCCCAGTTACTGAGTTATGCGCTCATAGAGCTTCGGAATAAATTCAACAGTCAGGCACGTGAAATACTGCTGTCGGAAATCCCGGATGCACAACCCGAGGGTCTTGACCTTCAGGTGCCCCGCATCGGTGATAAGCGTAAACTGATTGAGCTGAGCCTGAAAAATGCCTTTTATCACCTCAACGATTTGCTGCTGCAGCGGCAAAAAAAATCAGCTGAATCTAGAACCGACGGCATACTGCAAATGATGCAGGAAGATTTGCGTCTGAAAACACTTCCGCGACATATTGAGTGCTTCGACAACTCCAATTTCCATGGCGACTATCCCGTATCAGCCTGTGTAGTATTCAAAAATGCCAAACCCAGTAAAAAAGACTACCGCCATTTTAACGTAAAAACAGTGGTAGGAGCGAACGACTTTGCTACGATGGAAGAAGTCATTACCCGCCGATACAAGCGGCTGCTGGAAGAAAAACAGCCGCTTCCCGACTTGCTCATTGTAGACGGAGGTAAAGGACAGCTCAGTTCAGCGGTAAGCGCCCTCAAAGGGCTGGGCATCTACCACCAGTTACCGGTACTTGGCATTGCCAAAAACCTGGAGGAGCTGTTTTACCCGAACGACCCCGTACCGCTGCATATCGACAAAACACGTTATACCCTCAAAGTAATACAGCAAATGCGCGATGAGGCCCACCGTTTTGGCATTACGCACCACCGGAGTCAGCGTAGCAAGGGTACCATTAAATCAGCTTTGACGGATATTCCGGGCATTGGCCCCAAAACCACGGCAGTTTTACTCAAGACCTTTAAATCGGTAAAGGGGCTGGAGGAAGCCGGTGCAGACAAGATAATAGCAGCCGTTGGTCCTGCCAGGGCGAAGGTCGTGCTGGATTGGCTGGCGGGATTGAAACAGGGTTAGCGCACCAGCTTCTTTCATAGAAGATTGAGCTGCCGCTACTTTTTCTTCATCTGTGAAGGATAAGCCAGCTGCCCTGGCACGAACAAAATGATTTCTTAATTATCTCAACAGCCTTGGGCGTTTTTCTGCCCATTCCCTTGTATATACCTTCTCTTTGTCTGGCTGGCAGCACCATTCCGGTCCTGGGATGACTTCTTTTTTTTCAGGTAAATCCAAAGAAACAACTTCTCCGTAAGTCTGTCACAACCATAAATTATGTATCGTATGAAAAATGTAAACACCCGCAACCGTATTTTCTCCCTGAGCGCCTTGTTGCTTGCAGGGGTACTGGCCTTCAGCAGTTGTAAAGAAGACGAAGCAGTAACACCTACTGTTCCTGCCAAAAAAACGATGACCTACAACTATGCCTTTAATACAGGTCAGGTTGGTGCAGGCACGGCCTATGCCGGTTCACACCCAACCAATCTTACAGCCACCCTGCTGGTGGAAGAACTGGAAGCATCAAAATCGAAAATCACCATTACCCTGAACAACACCATGACCGGTCAGGAGTATATGATTCATGCACACGACGCAGCAGATCCTGCCACCACACCCAATGGCACGCCCTACAATGAATCTCCGAATGTAAACGTACTGGTAACCCACATCAATGGCAATGGCGGCACGATGAGTAGCAGCCAGGAAGTAATGATGAGTTTTGATGACATCACGGCCAACTACAATGGCTTCCTGGTAGTACACGATCCTACCCAGGCCATCAGCACCACAAATCTCACAACATACCTTATCGTGGGCGCTTTTGCCCGCTAAGTAAAATGCGCTTTATAGGTTTGGTTTAGTGTAAGGCTGCGCTGTGATAGCGCAGCCTTTTTTTTGACAAAAAACGACCTGATCCTTTGTCGATCACCAATCCTCCTTATAATTGGCCCATGAACAAAACCATTCTCATCATAGGCGCCAGCTCGGGTATAGGCGAGGCGCTTGCCCGTGCATACGCCCACCATGGCTGGCAGGTGGGCATTGCTGCCCGTTCTGCCGATAAGCTTGCTGCCATTGCAGCAGCATTTCCTGATCAAATAAAAACTTTTGTGCTGGATGTGACAGCAAATGATGCGCTTGACCACCTTCAGCATGCCTTTAACACGCTGGGTAAGGTGGATATATTCGTTTACAGTTCAGGTACAGGCATGGCAAACAGTCCGTTGGATGAAAAAATTGAACTGGATACGGTAGCTGTCAACGTTACTGCCTTTACCCGTTTTGTAGTTGCGGCTTATCACTATTTCGAGCAAAAAGGTGGCGGACAACTGGTTGCTTTCAGTTCGGTCGCTTCCCGTCGCGGCGACCGGGGCTCACCTGCCTACAATGCCAGCAAAGCTTTTGAGTCGAACTATCTGGAAGGTCTGCGCAAAAAGGCGTTCCGCCGCAAACTGAATCTGACGATTACTGACATCAGACCTGGCTTTGTGGATACTGCCATGGCGCAGGGTCCTGGTTTGTTTTGGGTAGCTCCTGTGGAAAAGGCAGCTTTGCAAATCAAAAAAGCAATTGAAAATAAACGAGCTGTGGCCTATATCACCAAACGCTGGTTCTATGTAGCCAAAATATTGGAATGGCTACCTCCCTCTCTTTGGCATCGGCTTTAAAAAGAGCGTCTATTTTTCAACACCCTCAACAGCAGGGCATATCAAAGCTTATCTTCGTTCCTTTAAAAAAAGAATCATGGAGCTGACTGGAAACATACTGCAACTCATGCCCGAAGTCAACGGACAAGGCCGCAACGGCAACACCTGGCGCAAACGGGAATTTATACTTGAAATCCCTGGCCAATACCCCAAAAAGGTATGTATCAGTGTATGGGGAGAAAAAATCGATCAGTTTCCACTCCAGGCTGGGGCGCAGGTAACTGCCTCTATCGATGTGGAAAGCCGTGAGTACAATGGTCGCTGGTATACCGAAGTGAAAGCCTGGAAAGTACAGGCTGGCGCAGGAACAGGACCGGTAGCGGCCGGGACCGACCCATTGCCGAATTACGAAAACTTTGACCAGAGTGCCGGCACAGATGATTTGCCGTTTTAAATAGCACACTGATAGGATAGGATTTTTATGATTTTCACCACGGATTATACCGCTGTGAAACTCTTACGTTTGTGCTATCCGACTAGAAAGTCGTCTCCATAGAGACGACTTTCTCTGTTTAGAGCAGCTTCCTTGAAATAAAAGGTAAGGTCTGAGCGTGTTGATTTATTCCTGCAGCAGAAGCGGCAATTCCTCTATAAGCCGGTCAACCTCGGGCGCAGAGGTGCCATCATATACACCCCGAATTCGTTTTTGTTTATCCAGTAAAATGAAGGTGCCGCTATGCAGGAAACCTCCGGCTGCGGTGCTGTCTCTGGATGCCAGCGAGAGATAGGCTTGTTTCGCTACCTGATATACTTCGCTTTCAGGGCCATTTACAAACAACCAGTTTCGATTGGCTACACCGCAGTATTCAGCATAATTTTTCAATACCGATGGCCTGTCATATTCGCTGTCGATGGTATGGCTCACAATTCTGAAATCCTGGTTTTCTCCGAATTGTTTGTATACCCGCATCAGCTCGCTCCGCATGTCTATACAGATGGTAGGGCAACTGGTAAAGAAAAAATCGACCAGGAAAACCTGTCCCGCCAGGCTATCCGGCGTAAAGGGTAAGCTGTCCTGATCGATCCATTGATAATCCGGATAATCAAAATAGGTGGTGTCGTAACCGCCTGAGGTATTTGCAGTGAGTTCCATAGGGCCCAAAACGGGAAGCTGTGAGTCACCTTGCGGAGACTCACAGGCCAGCAGCCCTACCCAGAAAAAATTACTTAGCCAGTAAAGCCTGCGCATCCGCAATGCTCTTTTTCATGGAGGCATGTACTGCCTTGATGTCTTCGAGTTGTTTGATCATGACCGGTTCCAGTTCTTCAATAGGTTTGGTATAATCGGGAACTTCGTAACTGTGCATCCAGCTTTTCATACCTTCTTCAGCGGTCTCAAGTGCTGTATAAATATCCTGGTAAGTAGTTTGCATTTGCAGGTCGGCGGTGTCAACGGTTGCCCATTTGGCTTTAAGTTGTCCCTTCAGGTCAATGATGGTGCCCATCTCCGGCATTACTTCGTCGTGAATGGCAATGGCTTCATCTTCCATCGCCTTAACCCTCGATTTATCTTGTCCACAAGCAACGGCTATAACCGCTACAAACAGAAAAAGCATCCATTTTTTCATTTGCTGTCAATTTGTTTATACTGTAAAGTTAAGGCTTCCATAAATTATATGCTTACATAGTATGTGCATTTTATGGCTACGGATTGAAAAATCACTACTTCTGGTGAGATGGGTGGTTAGGGGTTAGCGGTTTTCCGTCGGCTTTGCCTATGGAAAACTGGCCCTCCCTAATCACTAGCCACCCTTTCCGGCCCATGTCTACAAGATAAAAGTCTGCCCTTTAGCAGGGATTTCAACCTGGTACCCCCTGCCTTCGAGTGAGGTGCTGAAACTAAGCATACTGGAAAAATCCCCATGCACCAGAAAAACTTTTTTCAGTTTTGCCGGATCCTGACTTGACACAAAATCGAGCAAGCCTGTTTCATCAGCATGGCCGCTGAAGATGTCGGAAGCCTCAAGGGTGGCGTGCACCTCTACCCTCTTCCCATCTACAGTAACCGAACGGGCACCATCAATCAGTTTGCGCCCCAGTGTTCCTTCAGCCATATAACCGATGAAAAAAACGGTCGCATTCGGGTTCTGGAGCTGCGTTTTCAGGTGGGTCTGAATGCGTCCCCCTTCCAGCATACCAGAAGCTGAGATAATGATGGCAGATTCAAAATGATTACTGAGTGCCTTGCTGTCACCGATCCGTTTGACGTATTCCAACTGATCAAAACTGAACAAATCTTCTTCATCATCTGCCAGTGCTTTGGCCTCCTCATTGGTGTATTTAACCATTTCCTGGTAAATCTGTATGCTTTCAAGGGCCATCGGGCTATCGACATAAATGGGAATTCGAGGCAGTCGGCCCGAAATACTCAGTTTATGCAACTCATAGAGTAAGGCCTGGGTCCTACCCACCGAAAAGGCCGGAATCAGCAATTTGCCAATCTTTTTTATACAAGCCCGGTCAATGATATCCAGCAGTATATCGCCTGCCGGCCCCTTATCCTGATGGTACCTGCCTCCATAGGTGCTTTCAGATACCAGGTAGTCGACCTGCGGAACAGGCACCGGGTCGGGTAGCATGGGATAATTTTTACGGCCTATGTCTCCTGAAAAACAGATTTTTTTGGTGACACCGTTCTCTTCCACTTCCACTATAATGTTGGCCGCACCCAGCAGATGCCCTGTCTGATTCAGGGTAACATAAACACCCTGACGTAATTTGAACCTTTTCTGGTATGCAATGGGGAAAAACTTATCAAGTGCTTCAGTTACGTGGCCTTCGAAATACAACTCCGTCTTTTCGACCATCTCAGCAATTCTGAATTTTTTACCCCTGCGCTGCCGGCCGGTTGTATTCAATCGCTTTTCATTCAGATGGGCACTGTCGCGTAAAAGCAATGCAGAAAGGTAATAGGTAGGCAACGTACATATCACCTGTCCTTCGAATCCGCCTTTGAAAAGATTCGGGATATTGCCGGAATGATCCACATGCGCGTGGGTAAGCAGTACCACATGCAGTGTACTGGGGTCGAAGGGAAAAATACCCTGCTCATTGGGTTCGAAGCGGCGGCCATTTTCAAGATCAAAGCCACAGTCAATGAGTATGCGGTAATCGTCGTCGAGTTCCAGCAGGTACATGCTGCCGGTAACCTGCCTGGCTGCACCAAAAAAAGTTAATTTCATATGTTTTAGCGTGACGACTGTGATGCCGCAAGGCAAAAATACGCGGGTATCTCTATTTTAGTCGTTCTTAAGAAACAAGCTGTCCCTAACTTTGTTCTTTTATAATGGGTATCACGCGTTACTTCGACCCCAGGCTTTCGGAAGAACTCCGTTTGCGTTCCGGTATACTCCGGAAAGAGGCCTTGGTGCGCAGTCTTGATTTTCGCCGTCAGTTTTACGACTGGCAACATAACAACCGCCATACCCTGTTTGCCGTACTCCGCAAAAACTACGAGGCCACTTTTTTCGACGATGCGTCTGCATGCAGTGTTTTCCGTCGGCAACAGAATGCCAGAGTGGTTTTTAAAGAACTGCGGGGCGTTGCCGCAACCGACCTCTCTTTCCTCCTGGATGAATTCAAACAGCGCTGCCTGATTAATGGCTTTCGGTGTTTCCGTGCAGAAAGCTGGAAACTTTTGCAGCCAGAGGAAGGCGTTGAAGTACACCAGCGTTATCTGCTTCACAACATCCACCCGGGATGGCTCGGTAAACTTTTCGGCCGGTGGCTCGACCAGGAACTGCTTGTATTGGAAGGTATCTTCATTGACCAGCACAAATGTCAGCTCGAGATAAGGCTCTATCCGGCAAAAAATCGTTCTGTGGAAACCAGTATTGACCGGTTAATGGGTCATTTACTACGGGAAACGTGATTTTATCTTACCACATGCACCACCCCCTTCTGAAACTTCGGCAGATAGTCGAGGTAATCAGTATAGGTAATGGCATAGGGATAAACTCCCAGGTCAACGATTTCTCCCTTGTAGCGGCCATCCCACAGAAACAGCTTATCATCCGCCTGAAAAATACGTTCGCCCCAGCGGTTGTATAATTCTATCCTGAAGTTTCGGATGCCAATGGTTTCTACCTTGAAAAACTCATTCAGGCCATCTCCATTCGGAGTGAACGCAGAAGGGACAAAAATCTTAGGTTCAACCTGCACGCAGATATACACCAGATGCTCAGAACGACATCCGTTGTTGTTAAAAATAATCAGTCGGGCCGCAAAACGGCCGGTATCAGTATAAGTATGGGTTGGGTACTGCCCGAATACATAGGCAGCAGAATCCCCGTCCCCGAAATACCACATGCCTGCATCACCTCCTACGCTTAAATCAATAAAAGTGATAGTGGAAGTGGCCAGATCGTAACAACGTTGGTTCGGGTTGGTTGAAAAATTAGCAGAGATAATCGGGAACGACTGCATGATGATCGTATCAAGCAAATAACAGCCGGTTACGGTATCCGTGATCCGTACTGCATAAGTGCCCTGGGGTGCAAAAAGGGTATCTCCGAAGCTATTGGGAAGGGTATACCATTGTGTCCTGTAGGGTGAACCGGTTGGGTACTGAATGCGGTAAATACCCAATGAGTCGTAACAATTAACCTGCTCCTGGGTGAGTGTATACACGATCTCGGGATGTACATACACAAAAACAGAATCGGTCCGGGGAGTTGAACAGCCGTCACTCACCAGGACAGCATGCCAACCTGAAACAGCCGGGACAAACCGAACTGTATCTCCCATACCCAATATACCCCAGTCGCTTACTGCTCCCGGAAGACCACCGGTTTTGGTTACCCTGAGTAATACGCTGTCACCAAAACAAAGGGTATCGGCAGAGGCGAAAGCCTGTATACGCAAACTGTCGCGTACCTGAACAAAAAGGGTATCGGAACGTTCGCATAAACCTGTACCTGCCCTGTAAATAAGCATGTGCTGGCCTACTCCTGCTACATAAGGATTAAACGCTGTACCACTGGTACCCGGACCGCTGAGCGTCCCTCCTGCCGGGGTCAGGTTAAGGTTAAACAGGTTATCTACGTGGCAGTAAAGCGTATCACTGTTGTTGAAAGAAGGTACGGGTAAGGGATTTACCTGTACCCGCATGGAATCTGTGCAATTGGTGGCCGTGGTATAGTACAATGTATGTATCCCTACCCCTGCACTGTCGGGTCGGAAGGTCCCTGCGCCTGCTGATTGGATGCCCGTACCTGCCCAGCGCCCTCCTGCAGGGATACCGGCAAAGACCATGGTTCCCTGGTTGATGCAAACGACCGTATCAGCCGGCGCCTGTGGAAGGGGAGAAACATAGATTACCATGCTGTCAGCACAACCTACGGCCGCATAAAAAAGGGTGTGATAACCAACTCCTGCTACAGCAGGCTGGAAAACACCATTTCCGGCAGGATTTACGCCGGGACCCGACCACAATCCGCCATTAGGAACCCTTCCGGTGGTACCCTGCGCCAGCGACAGGTTTCCTCCGCTGATGCAACGTGACAGGGTATCAGGGGTGATATTGGTTCGGATAATGGTCACTACCAGTGAATCTTCACATTCCGTGGTCCGGTAAAACAGGGTTACGGTCGAGTTACCTGTACCATTCACCCCGGGGTTAAAAGTTCCGGCTATCGAATCGCTAATTCCCGGCCCGTACCACCATCCTCCGGCCGGTATCCCCGGGTTGAGATTAAAGGGTGGCATAAGCGGGCAAACAGTAATGTTATTCCCTGCATCCATCGTCCTGATATGCATCCGGAGGGTATCGGCGCACCCATTGATAGTGTATATCAGCAAATGATCGCCAGGGGTTGTGATGAAGGGTGCAAAGGCACCGGCATTGTTATCGATGATGCCGGGGCCAGTCCACACCCCCCCTGGTGGCGTAGCTACCAAGGTATCGATACTACCAGATTGGCAGGTAGTATCAAATTTGGTCATGGTAATAGTGTCGATATGGATAAACCGGGGCAGTCGGCAGTTTGCAAATTCATAATACACGGTATCTGTTCCTGCAACCGGAGGAGGTGTATATAACCCTCCAGGCGTCACATGGGGGCCTGACCACACGCCTCCCGGAGGTGTCTGACCTGTAAGTTGCACTGGAGGAGCTCCCGGACAGCTGGCGATCGTCAATCCTGGTGTGACACCTGCTACCGTAATTTCCAGTGAATCGGGACAACCATTGTAGGAATAGTAAATCAGGTACACCCCTGGTCCTGCAACTGCAGGATCAAAGGTTCCGGCCGCAGCAGCCGTAATACCCGTTCCGTAAAACACTCCACCGGGCGGGCTGGCAAGCGGTGCCAGATCAAACGGAGCCGACTGGTCGCAAACCAGGGTATCGTTCCCGGCAAAGGGTGGTGCTGTAACAAGAATCGTGATGGTAGTTGTATCCGGCGCAGTGGGAGAGCCATCATCAACGACAACGGTAAATACCGTGGTCGCGTTGAGACAAATCAAATGTGGTCCGGGACCCGACAAACCAGGAGTTCCTGCCAGCCAGGTATAGGTATAATTACAATCCCCTCCTTCTCCCGATGCGGTCAGCAAAAAACACTCTCCCACGCAAAGGCTGTCATCACTGGCCATAAGTATGGCCTGTATGGGACAATCTGTGATAGAAAAACTACTGTTCAGCAAAAAAGTATAGAGGCTGTCGCAAACATCCAGGATGTTAAAATTCCAGGTAAGTCCATAAGTACCACAACTTGTAAACGGGAAATCAACGGTAAGCTGAAGGGTTGTTGTGCTGTCATTTACACAATTCAAAGCCTGTGCCCCTGTAACCACCTGTCCCTGTCCCCCGGTAAGAACAAAAGCAGCCGCATATACGGAATCGCAATGCACCAGGGTATCCAGCTGAATGTTTATGAGGCTCGTATTACAACTGGCTGTAACCTGACTCATTGCTGGCGGTACAGGTGGCGGGACAATAGTGGTCCAATAGGCATCCCATCCGGTACAGGTGATACTCAGGTCGGACACAAAACGAATGGTCATGGCTCCGCTCAGTGCCACTATAACAGGTGGCATATTGACCCCTGTAAATGCACCGAGCAAAGGGCTGTTAACGGTGGGACCGTCGTAAAAAAACAGGGTATCACTCCCTGATTCAAGACAAAAGCTATTGAAAGAAAAAATAATCTGCAGTGCCTGCGGGTTGATAATATGAAAAACAAAATTCTCATTGTTATCGTAGTTGCCGGGGGAGATAGGATTATTACCACTATCCTCAAAAAAAGCCCGGCAATCACTTACCGTTTGATTGCTCATCGTATAGGTAGGCTGCGCCACCGCCACACGGCTCCCCAAAAGCACGACCAGCACAAACAAAATCCGGCGCATCAGTTCCGGTTAATGGTAATCGTAGGTGTAATTACCGTGTTACTCCAGTTTCCTTTTCTGTCGCGGATGCGGATACTGTAGGTTGTTTGCTCTGTAGCGCCGTTTCCAAAAAGAAAAGTACCGTTCAGGCGAAATTTCAGTATGCCCCGTACCGGCACCTCTTTACCTACCGGGGCGAGTGGTGGCACGAAGTAATAATCCGGAAACAGTAACCGTGCATCGCGCACTTCCAGAACGAGGGAATCTGGATGCGGATGCCCCAGATCGCCATCGCCATCTTCATAACGAAGTAACAACTGCACCGATTCCTTAAACTGTAAAATGGTTACCGGATCAGTAGATTCAATGGCTATCAGCGGAACGGCACTGAGTTTGGTTACCGTTGCCTTCTTACAAGCCAAAAGCCCGGAGAAGACCAGCAAAAGATATATAATCCGAAACTTCAAGGTCTGCCGATTTTAGGTTGTCCCGGACCTGAAACAGGTGGGTTTCCAAATACGTCTTTGGCTCCCTGATCAATCCAGCCCTGAATTCTGTCGATATAAGCCTGTTTATTGGCGGGCCAGGTAGAATTTGGATCTGTAGCCAGCGGCATGATACCTGATAAGCCATCGATATCGACGGTCAGCCGGTTGATGAGCACCGAAGCCGCCGCATTGCCGGGCACTACCCTGTAACTAAAAGTACCTGCGGGGTTATTTTTTATAATGGGCTGGTATACAAGGGTATTATAGCTACTTTCAATGGTTCTGAAATCAGGCTCGAAAGTGCCGTCATGGCAACCACTGTTCGAACAGGTTGGTTTGAAGATATCGCGGTGTAAACCTGCAAAATCGTAAGGCCCGAAATTTACGGTATCCCCCGTACTTACCGGTGGCCGCAAGGCGGGATCGTCAAAAGGATTGTTATGGCGACTGTTTTTTTTACAGGAAGCCAGTATCATCAGCAGCAAACCACACAAAATCAGTGTATTTCTCATATCCGGTCGAATAAAGAAAGTGTACCTGGTGCGAGCAGGCCACTCATCTGCACTTCGTTTTTGATGCCAAGTATCTCGGCCATGGTCAGCACATGATCCATCGAGCTGCCCAAGGGGTTGTTTTCCGAACCGCGGACAAGGTTCTGAGGCACTCCTTTCCCTGCCATGAGCGAAAAGGTGCGCAGGGAATTGGCATCGCTGTGATCATAGGCATACCAATCGTTTTCATCCTGGATGGGGTTGGGCGCCAGGTTACGGCCATGTTCAGGAGATACCAGAATCACTGTCTCCCCTGCCATATCCGGAACCTGTGTCTGAATAAAGTCCCAGAGATAGCCCACCGCATGGTCTGCCCGGTGGAGGCTGCGGAGGTAACCTGTGAAGCTACTATGACAACCGTCAACCGACGACAAATTAACCACCGTCAGCGCGGGCCGGAACCGGCGGATGACTTCACAGGCAAACCCGACATTCCGCAAATCACCGTTATCATTCACAGGTGGAAATGCAATCTGGTTCGTCTGTACTTTGGCGAAAGTATCTCTTATAAAATCACGGATATCCTGCTTTTCTTCATCTGTATTGCCGATGTTCGGTAACACAACGCCCCCGCTGCTGTTGTAGCTGTTATTGAGAAAATACTTCATCTGCAGCATGGGTGCCATCTCTTCTTCCGGGTGATAAACCTTGGCATTGGAAAGATGAGTAATGCCGGTTGAGCTGAAAGTCAGATTCGGCGCCAGAAAATTGGCACCATAAGAAACACCATAATCGGCATGGTCGCTGTAATTCAGCAAAGGAAGGCTGTTCCCGATGGTGTTACCCACAAACCATACCTTGCTGGCAGGTGTACCCGCATGGCGCCGTAAATATTCAAAAATGGTCGGGTAGATAGGTTTCTGTCGCAACCCCTGTGTGGTACCGGTATTTCCGGTAAGCAGGGTATTGTAACCACTGTAATGACCGGCAGTAGTTGCTCTCAGTTCGGGGAATAAAAGTCCCTGCGCCTGCAGACTCTGCTGTAAAATAGCTGGAATAGGCACACTTCCTCTCGGCCCCACCCCTGGGTCAGTGCCGTAGGCGGCCTTGAGAACCGGCGCTGCTCCCACCAGCATGTTATTCATGATGTTGCCTTCCGACGGGAACTGCTGGCTGTCGGCCAGGTAGCGTTGCAAAACAGATTCCTGCTGCCTGACACCACCTGCAAACATCACAAACACCACATGCGGGGCAATCTGGCTGCCTGATGCGGCAAACAAACGCCCGGTGGGCAAAATATAAGGCAATACCACGGCACCAGCGGTGGCAGTCCCCAGTTTCTTCAAAAAACTCCGGCGGTGCATCTTCATTTCAGTAAAATTGGTATTCGTCGCAAAGGGCAAAGGACAGGTATACAATTTCGGGACTCACGAAGGTGTTTGTCACGATGAAGTTCCTGAACCAGCTCCGCTCCGACTCGGTTGGCTCACGTACCAGAAATCGGGTGTAGGTTTCGTCAATAAAGCCATCAACATCCGCACGCATTTCAGTCATGGTCGGTATGCGTACATCGGGGCGGTTCATGAGGTTGCTGACCACAATCTCATGGGCGAGTTGTTTATCCCCGATCGATTCGATGAGGTTGGTTATTTCTACCAGTTGGTTGGCAGACAGGGCTTTCTGAAACAGATTGGCATACAGTATGCTGATGTACTGCGAACTTGTTTTCAGCTTGTTTTTTCCGGTATTCAGGCCGGTTACCCCCAGGGAGTCAAGCTCATAAATCTGGTACTCATCCCGGCGGCAGCTGCTGCCTAAGAACAACAGCAAAACACCAACTATGAGCGTTCGTTTAACGGAAATTCGCATATTCATCGGTGATTAAAATTTTACGTTGAACATCCTGCACATTCCGGGTATTCACAAAGGGTTGCAGCAGACTGTAAACCTCCGAAGTAGACGGATCGCGCGCCAGCAGGGTTTTGTAGCACCAGATAATCACACCCTGAAACAGCTCCCGCTGACCAATGAGGATATCAATGTATTCGGTTTTGTTGCTGCCTGACCGCCCGAAGAGTGTCGCCGGGTTGCTGCCATCTACCATCATATAGGCCCTGTCGAACTCGCTGCTGGTAGGATAGCGATAAAACAGGTTATCGAAGGTGGCATTTATAAAATTAAACGAGTTCATATTGATGAAATCGTAAATCGCATTGTTTACCATGCGCTGGCAGACAGAGTCGATAGTTATCTCTCCATAACGGAGCTGCAGCTGGCTATCCAGTATCCGCTGATATTTATTCATCTCAAAACGTTTCTGCGCCATCCCCACAGAGTCGCCATTGAGCGAATCCACCAGATACCCTGACTGCAGTATCCCTATCTCTCCTGCTATATAAGAGTCAGCAGCTCCCTCTATCAGCCGGATCTTCATCAGCTCATAAAACCGCTGAAAATAGAAATACTGGTAACTGGAATCACCGGCGGCGGGTGCAGGATTGTACATCAGCATACGTACCAAAGAATCTCTGGCATCCATGGCCAGACTTTTTGACCTCAGGAATTCGACACAGGATACCATTTCACTGTCGACCGGCTCCCGGCCTATCAGATCAATGAACAGCCTGTTGACGTAATTTTCTACCAATACCGTTGGTATGCCATCGTAATAAGGGACCTGGTTACCGGGCACTACGGTCTGATTACTTTTCCTGCAAGCGGTAAATGAAAGAACGAAAAGAAACAGTAAGGCGAGCTGCCGCATAAGACATACCGATAGTTGCTCTAAAATTGCAAAAAATCCAGAGACCAATCAAAAATCTGTCCGTGTTTTAACGGATGCTTAATCAGAAAAAGAAAAACCTGAAAAACAGGGCAATTTTCAAACGGAAAATGCGACAGCCTCCTGTCATCCGGCGACAATTTTTCCGAAAAAGGGAAAACCGGCGGTCGGGGTCGGGGTCGGGGT
>DLHS01000005.1:94104-237946 GCA_002483345.1 Bacteroidetes bacterium UBA7662 | reverse complement strand
AGGGGACGGTCTAGACCGTCCCCTATATAAATAACCCCCATACCATAAAAAAAGGGCCCGCGTTGCGGGCCCTTTTTTATGCTTCGGTGAGAATGATAATCTGGTCCTTCAGGACCTCAACCACCCCGCCTTTGGTTTCGAAATATTCGGTTTTATTAGCTGCGGTTATTACCCTCACCTGGCCTTTCGGTTCGAGGGCACTGATGATTGGCGCGTGGTTTTTCAGGATTTCAAATTGTCCTTTGGCTCCAGGCACTTTTACCGAGATAACTTCTCCGGAAAAGATCTTGCGATCTGGGGTTAGAATTTCGAGTTGCATGGCGTAGAATTAGTTCTGACCAGCCAGCATTTTTTTACCGGCTTCGATAACGTCTTCGATGCTTCCTTTCAGGTTGAAGGCTGCCTCCGGATACTCATCTACTTCTCCGTCCATGATCATGTTGAAGCCACGGATGGTTTCTTCGATCGGCACCATGACCCCTTTGAGGCCGGTAAACTGCTCGGCTACGTGGAAAGGCTGGGACAGGAAACGTTGTACACGACGGGCGCGGCTCACGATGAGTTTATCTTCTTCGCTCAACTCGTCCATACCCAGGATGGCAATGATATCCTGAAGTTCCTTGTAACGCTGGAGGATACTCTTCACACGCATGGCACAATCGTAGTGGGCAGCACCCAATACATCGCGGCTGAGGATACGGGAGGTAGAATCCAACGGATCCACCGCAGGATAGATACCCAACTCGGAAATTTTACGGCTCAATACAGTGGTAGCGTCCAGGTGACTGAAGGTAGTCGCCGGAGCCGGGTCAGTCAGGTCATCCGCAGGCACGTAAACGGCCTGTACAGAAGTGATTGAACCCCTCTTGGTGGATGTAATACGTTCCTGCATCAGTCCCATCTCGGTAGCGAGGGTAGGCTGATAACCCACCGCTGACGGCATACGACCCAAAAGGGCAGATACCTCAGAACCGGCCTGGGTAAAACGGAAGATATTATCGATAAAGAAGAGGATATCACGACCGGTGGTATCGCCTTCTTCACCATCGCGCAGGTGCTCCGCCATGGTCAGACCAGAGAGGGCAACACGGGCACGGGCACCGGGCGGCTCGTTCATCTGACCGAACACCAGAGCAATGCGGCTTTCCTGAAGTACGTTGTAGTCCACTTTATCCATCGACCACTTGCCTTCTTCCATATCGTGTACGAATGCATCACCGTAGCGAACCACATTCGATTCAATCATTTCACGCAACAGGTCATTTCCTTCGCGGGTACGCTCACCCACACCGGCAAAAACCGACATACCATCGTATCCTTTGGCGATGTTATTGATCAGTTCCATGATCAATACGGTTTTACCCACACCTGCACCACCGAACAATCCGATTTTACCTCCTTTTACATAAGGTTCAATCAGGTCGATTACTTTGATACCTGTAAACAGGATTTCAGTAGAGGTACTGAGGTCTTCGAAACGTGGGGCTTCCCTGTGAATCGACATGCCGCGGCTGCGATCCATCGGCTTCAAACCGTCGATAGGCTCACCTACGACATTAAAAAGACGACCTTTGATCTGGGTGCCTACAGGCATTTCGATGGTTCTGCCGGTATCAACAACTTCCATTCCGCGGACAAGACCTTCGGTGGCATCCATCGCGATGGTGCGCACACTATCCTCTCCGAGGTGTTGCTGACATTCGAGTACGATTTTATGCCCGTCTTGACGGGTAACGTACAGGGCATTGTAAATCTTGGGGAGTTCTCCACCGCCTTCGAAGGATACGTCGATTACTGGACCGATGATCTGGGCGATTTTACCAATATTGGGCATAGAAGCTAGATTTATGACGTCTTTCAACGAGACCGCAAAGCTATCACAAACTCAGTAAAATTCAAACCCCAAAATGAGAAGAAGTTATATGGTCGTTTTTTTGTGTTTTTTCAGACTACGAGAGGGCAAGAAGCGAGAAGCGAGACCCTTTTTTTTTAAGCCCCTCCGGGGCGATTATTTGACATTTTTCAACATAGTTGAAAAAAGAAAAGTCTCGTCTCTCGCTTCTTGCCCTCTCGTAGTCTGAAAAAAAATCACTCAGCCTTATAAACCTTCACCGCATTGCTGCTGGCATCAGTTTCCAGAATCACATAGTAGATACCTGCTGCCCAATCAGCTGAATTCACATCAAAAGATCTCTCCCCGACCCTTGTTTTTCCGGCATCAATTTTACGATAGCGTTTCCCCTGCTGATCAATCACGTAGATATGATAAAGTGTATGGGTTGTAAAATCCACCTGAACAGAAAACCGGTCTGTCACAGGATTAGGGGCAACCCGCATCGCATGCTGCGGCACAGACAGCGGCGCTTCAGCTGAAGCAGGAACCGGTACAGCTGCAGGATTCAATTTATACAGCTGTTTGCCGCAAACCCAAAAAGATCCATCCTGTTTTTGCCAGAAACGGTTAAAACCGGTCGAAGTGCTCTGAATCAAATCCCATGTTTCTCCACCATCAAACGTACGAATATACCCATAAGGGAAATGCCCCCCGGCCCAGCCTACGCCTTCCTGGGTAAAACCCATGCCCTGAATAAACCAAACGGAATCCCCACCGATGGGAATAGTTTTTTTCACCCAGTTCTGGCCACCATCAGTCGTTTTAAAGAAATAATGAACCGGTACCTGGCGAGCCTGAACGGTCATATACCCGGTGAGCTGATCCGGTTGAAAAAATATCTTCCAGCCCAGATCTGCCGCACGGCCTGATTTGCCTTTCACTTCCCAGCTCTGGCCACCGTCAGCAGTATACAACAGCACAGCTCCGCTATCGGCCGGATTGGCCCTGCCTGTCATAAATCCATGCTGTTCATCAAAAAAATAGGCATCAATCAAACTTAAGGCCTGCGGTATATTCCCGAGATAGGTCCAGCTCAGTCCCCTGTCACGGGTGCGATATGCCTTGGCACCAACAGCATAATCCCCTACGGCGTAAAGCACACTGTCGTTTACCCTGAACATGCCACAAATGGCCGTCGGGCGCGGGTTGAGCAGTTGCTGGATGGTATCCCAGGTGGTGCCTCCATTTGTGCTTCGGTAAAACCCTCCTCCGAGGGTCCCCAGCACACCTACTGTATCATTGAAAAAGCGAACACTGCGCAGATAACCAATCTGACCTTCGTTCCAGCCCCGCATGACCGTCCAGTTATTTCCGCCATCTACCGTTCGGTATACTTTGCGAAGATTAACAGTATTGGTAACGGCCCATCCTTTTTGATTATTCAGGAAGAAAAAATCATCAAACCGGCGCGGTTCCAGTTCGGTTATCTTTTCCGGCCATTCAAATTGGGCCTCAGCAGACATAATGGCTCCACCGCAGAAGAGCAGACACAGCAGGAGTTTTCGCATGTTCGAATATCGTTAACCAGACGCAAGTCTGCGTCATGGAAGGGAAGGATAAATTTAGCTGAAACCAGTTTTACAGCTTTATAATCTTTAGAACCTGACTCAACTGATCTGTTTCCAGCGCTAAAAAGTAAATACCGGGCTTCCATCCGTTTACATCAATCTTAATCGAATGCTGACCCGGTAGCAATACGCCGTTTTTAACAGGCAGGTATTGATTTGCCTGCAGATTCAATGCATACAGATTAAACAGACTCCTGTGATCAATGTTTATCACAACCTCCAGCTCATCCTGAACCGGATTCGGGTATGCTTTCAAGGCCAGCTCAGGCCTCGCCGGCGACGTGGAAACGGATAAGGGTACCTGAACAGAATCAAAACTGAGTTTATAAAGAGAAGCCCCGGAAACCCAAAAGCTGCCATCGGTGTGCCTGTAAAACCGGTTAAAGCCACGTGCCTGGCTGGTAATGACATGCTGCCAGTTTTCTCCCCCGTCAAGTGTCCTGACAAACCCGGTGTTAAAGTGACCGCCAGCCCAGCCAACACCGGTTTCTGTAAATCCGATGCCCTGTACCATAGAAACAGAATCTCCCGGGAGGTTAAAGGGTTTGCGTACCCAGTTTTGCCCACCGTCGGTTGATTTAAAAAAATAAGAAGCTGCCGGAGGGAAATTCTGTATAGAAGTGTATACCGTTTGCCGGTCGGGTGTGAAGAAAATTTTCCAGGAAATATCTCCTGCCCTGCCCGACCAGATTTTCCGGGTCCAGCTTTGCCCGCCATTGTCGGTATACAGAATAACGGCTCCGCTATCGGCCGGCACCGCCCTGCCGATTACAAAACCAACCTGCTCATTCAAAAAATAGCCATCCACCAGCCCTTCTGCGAGGGCACTCAGGTCCATCAACGTCCAGTCAAGACCAGCATTGGTAGATTTATATAGCCGGGCATGACTGGCGTAATCCCCGATGGCATATACCACCTGATCGTTCAGTTTGAATAATCCGCAGATAGAACGGGGTTGCTGGCTCATATTCAAAAAAACCGAATCCCAGCTGAGTCCGGCATTGGTTGTCCGTATCAGTCCCTTTTGCAGGGTTCCGATCAGGCCAACACTGTCGTTGAAAAATTTGATGCTGCGATAATAGCTCAGGGAGAAGGATGGCCAGAAGCTAAGTCTTTGAAAACTTTGTCCTTTGTCCTTCGAACGAACCAATTCCCTGCCGCCCCCATCATCATCTGTCCATCTTACCAGAAAAAGGGTTGAATCATTCAGAAAATGGAAATCATCCACCCGACCGGGTCCCTCCTGAAAGTAAGGATGCCATTCATTTTGTGCCCATGCAGCATTCGCTGAAAAAACCAGCAGCAGGCTGAAGCGTAGGATATTTTTCATCGTTCAATCTAATAATACAGCGCGTAACATCTGTCATGAAAATGTCCTATGCTTTGTCAGCCCATAGATCTATACAGGTTTCATCGGGATACTTTAAATAAAAACCCCCCGCAAAAGCGGGGGGTTGTGGCCTCGACAGGAATCGAACCTGTAACTCAAGTTCCGGAGACTTACGTACTATCCATTGTACCACGAGGCCGGGGAAGTGCAAAGGTAAGGCTTAAACTGATGCTTTGGTATAGCTGCGTGCGGATTTCTGACAGCTGCGGGTGCATTCGTCAACCGTAAGCGGGAAGGAATCATTTTCTGCTTCCGGCATTCCGTGATTTCCCCGAACTTTCACATACAAATTCTCCGAAACGTGCGACCACTCCTCCAAACCGTGCCGCTTGCCGATGGTAGCTACCTCAGCAACGACCCTGATATGCTGAACCGTAACGACATACACAAATGGCTGTCGGAACAATCTTACTGGTGTAAAAACATCCCTTTCGAAACCATCGCTGAAGCTATCGACAACAGCTACTGTTTTGGTATCAGCCACAACGGGCGGCAACTGGCTTTTGCACGGGTGGTTACCGATTATGCCACCTTTGCCTATCTCTGTGATGTTTTTGTGATAGAAGATAAAAGAGGTCAGGGGCTGTCGAAACAAATGCTGGCGTGGTGGCTCGCACAGGACTGGACCAAAAAATTACGGCGCCTGCTGCTGGCCACGCACGATGCGCACAGCTTATACCAACCATTCGGCTTCGAACCCCTTGCAGAACCCAGTCGTTTTCTCACCATCGTACGACGCGACATTTACGGCGACACCCAAAACCAATGCATCTGATGGACAACGACTTCCTCCCCACCAGCCTCCAGCTTTTCCGCTACTACAAATCGCTTTCCGATAAGTCAATGGCAGCGCTCACCCTCGAACAGCTCCACGCCACCCCCGGCCAGGGCGATAACAGCATCGCCATCATCGTACAGCACATGGCCGGCAATATGCATTCGCGCTGGACTGACTTTCTCACCACCGACGGAGAAAAACCTGACCGACAAAGGGATGCCGAATTTACACCCCAGGAATGGGACAAAGATCAGCTTCTGGGATTCTGGGAATCAGGATGGAAATGTCTGTTTGATGCCATTGAACCCCTTAAGGAGGAGGAACTTGGTCAAACCGTCTACATTCGCAATGAAGGTCACAGCGTACAATCTGCCATCCTCCGGCAACTGGCACATCTGCCCTATCATGTGGGTCAGATTGTTTACCTGGCCAAATGGCTGCAAGGCGAACATTGGCAATCGCTGAGCATACCCAAAGGTGCCAGTGCGAGCTATAACGCGGAAAAATTCGGGAAGGCTCCGGAGAAGAAGTTTTTCTAGACATCGAGAGAGCGAGTAGCGAGAGGGCGAGACTTTTTGAGCGTGTGGCGGGGTTAAACGTTTAAAACGGTAAAAGGGGTTAAACGGAACGGGGATCTGACGGTGCCTGAGGCACCCGAAGGCACCGTGAACACAACGTCCAAAGCGTACAACTGTGGCCTGCAGAGCCACAAGGTGTGGAAGCGCAAGCACCGCACCCCTCCCTCCCCTCTAACCCCGTAGGGATCGAAATCTGCCCGATGGCCTGTAGGGCCACAAGCTGCGTAAGCGCAAGCGCCGCACCCCTCTAACCCCGCAGGGGTCAAAATCTGCCCGATGGCCTGTAGGGCCACAAGCTGCGTAAGCGTAAGCACCGCACCCCTCCCTCCCCTCTAACCCCGCAGGGGTCAAAATCTGCCCGGTGGCCTGTAGGGCCACAAGCTGCGTAAGCGTAAGCGCCCCCAACCCTCCGACCCTGTAGGGGTCGAACAAAAACATTGCTTTCAGCACAGGTATGCCATGCCGCGCCGCGGCCCGCCTGTCCTTCTCGATACGGTCTGCATTGCTTGTTTTTACGGGGAAACCTACTCGAAATGACAGGCTATGGAAACGCTGTGTAACTCCTTTAACTCAGCGGAATCTGCGTTAAAAACCATCAGGCTGAAATAATAAGGAAAGCCCCGTCCCGCCCTCTCGCCCATGAGCTTTTCGTCGAATGGTCAAAATCTCAATGCCTGCACAAAATATACCAAACAGTATTATATTTGCCTTATGTCAAAAGCTGAGCAGACACGCGCCTTCATCATTGCCCGGACGGCACCCATTTTTAACAGAAAGGGCGTTTCCGGTACTTCCCTGAGCGATCTCACAACCGCTACAGGGCTCTCTAAAGGAGCCATTTACGGCAATTTTGAGAACAAAGATGAAGTTGCCGTGGCGGCATTCGAGTACAATGTAATGCAGGTGCTCGCCGAAATCCGCATTGTGCAGTCGCTCGAAAAAACCGGTAAGGGCAAACTGATGGCGCTGCTCGACTTTTACCGCAATATGCTGGGTAGAGAGCAGCTTCATTTCGGCTGCCCGATTGCCAACACCCTCACCGAAGCAGATGATACGCATCCTTTGCTGTATGCGGCCGTCAGAAAATCGGTGGATTACTGGCAGCAAAGCGGAGAAAGACTGATTGAGAAAGGCAAGGAAAAAGGCGAATTCAAGCCCGATGCAGATACAGGAGCCATCGTCAGCAGCCTTTTTGTGCTGATCGAAGGCGGCGTTTTGCTGACCAAAGGTACCGGTGACCGCAAATACCTGGAAACAGCCCTTCAGCAGGCCGAACAACTGCTTCAAACCAAACTCTTCCTTTAATCCCCTATTTTTTTATCCAATAAAATACCAATCGGTATAATATATGTTCAAACTCTGGCTTTTCTACCAACGACTCTATTTTGCGGTCTACTTCTGGCTGTCGCCCCACAAATCGGCTGATGCCCTTTTCCGTTTCTTTACTTCTCCCCGTCCCCAGGCCCACCGCGAACGGGATATGGCCGCGCTGGCACAAAGTGAGCAAACTCTTTTTGATTTCAACGGGACGCCCATTCAACTGTATCGCTGGGGTAATGGCAGCAAAAAAGCACTGCTGGTGCATGGCTGGGAAGGTCATGCCGGCAGTCTGGGTCGGATAGCCCTGGAGCTGGCCGGCAGAGGCTATACGGTCTGGGGTTTTGATGCCCCTGCTCATGGCAAAAGTGGTGGTAAAACCACGAATCTTTTTGAATTTTCGGCTCTGATTGCCCGCTTACTCCGTGATTTCGATATCCGCGACAAAATTATTACCCATTCCTTTGGCAGCGGGGCAACTGTTTTTGCCCTGCACCAGCACCCGGAGCTTTGTCCGGAACAGCTTACCATGATTACCAGCCCCAACCGGTATGCCGATGCCTTCACTGAATTCGGTGCCATGATCGGCCTCACCGGGAAACAAATCGACTCTATGTTCCGGCTTATTAAAACCCGCTTCGGCTATTCGCCTGATGAATTGGTGGTTTCCGGCTGGATTGATGCCCTACCCATCCAAACCGTGCAACTCATCCACGACCCTGCCGACAAAATCATCCGCTTTGACCGGGCTGAGAAAATAGCCGCGGCCTCTGCCAAAGTGAGGCTCTATCCCCTGCCCGGCACCGGCCACTACCGCATCCTCTGGCACGACGATACGATCAGGGCGATCTTTGATGAAAGCAGCGTAGAGGCGGGAGCCTTCGGCGGTCGATAGTCGATGGTCCATGGTCCATGGTCCATGGTCAAAAAAATCAGCACATCAGCAAATCACTCCCGTCTGCCTGTCTTTCTCGATACGGTTTGCTTTGTTTTTTACGGGAAAACCTACTCGAAATGACAGGCTTATGAAGGCTCTCTGAAACTCCTTTTACGCTGCAGCATCTGGTTGAAAAACCACGACGCTGAAATACCGGGAAAGCCCGTCTCAAAATCTCGCCTCTCGAAATCCCGATGTCTAAAAAAAAAGCCACCCACCGGGCAGCTTTATTCTATGGAGATTGTATGATTACTTCTTGAGGACGGTAGCCATCGTCTTGCCGATATCGGCGGGTGATGCTACTACGTGAATACCACAGGCGGCCATGATTTTCATCTTGGCAGCAGCGGTATCATCAGCACCACCTACGATGGCACCTGCATGTCCCATACGGCGACCCGCCGGGGCTGTCTGGCCTGCTATGAAACCCACCACCGGCTTTTTGTTACCGGTAGATTTGATATAGTTGGCAGCATCTGCTTCCATACCTCCGCCGATTTCACCAATCATGACGATGGCATCCGTATCAGGGTCGTTCATGAAAAGCTCCACTGCTTCTTTGGTAGAAGTTCCGATAATCGGATCACCTCCGATGCCGATGGCGGTAGAGATACCGAGGCCTGCTTTTACAATCTGATCGGCAGCTTCATAAGTAAGGGTACCTGATTTAGAGACAATGCCTATGCGACCTGGTTTAAAAACAAAACCTGGCATAATACCTACCTTCGCGCCCTCAGGCGTGATTACACCCGGACAGTTCGGTCCGATCAGGCGGACGTTTTTGCCTTTGATGTATTCCTTTGCCTGGATCATATCTTTGGTAGGAATACCTTCGGTAATGCAGACGATGACAGCTATACCAGCATCAGCGGCTTCCATGATAGCATCGGCAGCAAAAGCCGGCGGCACAAAAATGATGGATACATTGGCTCCGGTTGCAGCTACTGCTTCAGCAACGGTATTAAACACCGGCTTCTCGATATGCATGCTGCCTCCTTTTCCGGGAGTTACACCACCGACTACGTTGGTGCCATATTCAATCATCTGGGTGGCGTGGAAGGTTCCTTCATTTCCGGTAAACCCCTGCACAATTACGCGCGAATTTTTGTCGACGAGTACGCTCATGTTGGCTAATATTGGCTTGTTTAGAAAGCGGCTGCAAGATACGGCCTCAGAATGATTTTTCCGACCTCTATTCGCCGTTATTCCGGCGGCTTCTGAACTCTTTCAGGAAAGTGGTGGCAAATACAAAGTCGTTGAGTTCTTTGGTATCAGTGGAAAGTATGGTTGACTTATCTCCTTCCCAGGCTTTACGGCCTTTGTAGATATAGATAATCTGATCACCGATCTCCATAACCGAGTTCATGTCATGTGAGTTAACGATGGTGGTAATGTTAAACTCAATGGTAATTTCCTTGATGAGTTCATCAATCAGGATAGATGTCAACGGGTCAAGTCCTGAATTGGGTTCGTCGCAGAAAAGATATTTAGGGTTCAGCACAATGGCCCGGGCAATACCGACCCTTTTTTTCATCCCGCCACTCAGTTCGGAGGGATATAGTTTGTTGGTATCTTTCAGTCCTACCCTTTCCAGACAGAAATTCACCCGGTCGAGGTTTTCGGCAAGCGTTTTCTCTGCAAACATCTGCAGGGGGAAAAGTACATTCTGTTCCACTGTCAACGAGTCAAAAAGGGCTGAATTCTGGAAAAGCATACCGATTTCCTTTCTGACTTCTGCTCTTTCAGGCCGGGAGAGTGCCACATAGTCTTTGTTATCGTACAGAATATTGCCTTTGTCGGCTTCGTGGAGGCCCACCATCAGCTTCATCAACACCGATTTACCACTGCCTGAAGCACCGATAATCATGTTTACCTTGCCGGGATAAAAGCTGGCAGAGATATCTGTCAGTATGGATTTGTCGCCGAAAGATTTGTAGAGGTTCTGGAGTTGTATCATCAGAGCATCAGTTGGGCGAGTAAATAATCCGACAACAAGATGAGTATACAGCTGTAAACCACGGCACGGGTGCTGCTTTGCCCTACTTCCAGCGAACCACCGGAGGTATAATATCCCTGATAGGCGGAAACCGATGAAATCACAAAGGCAAAGGTAAAGGCCTTTGTCATGGAGAAAAATACATTGTAGCCTTTGAAGGAAGAGCGTGCGCCTTCGATAAACTGCTGTGAAGACAAAATACCGGTGGCATCTCCCACAAAAATACCGCCGCCTATGCTCAGGGCAATCGACAATATAATCAGCAGCGGGATAGTAATAACAGCAGCCAGTACCTTGGGCAGGATGATATAACCTGGGGCATTCACACCCATGATTTCAAGCGCGTCGATCTGCTCGGTTACCCGCATGGTTCCGATTTCGGAGGCTATGCTGGACCCGATTTTACCTGCCAGAACGAGTGAAGTAATGGTAGGTGCCAATTCCAATATACTTGAATCGGCCACAATGGCGCCGATAACGGTTTTAGCAACCAAACCCGAAACCAGCTGGTAGGCCGTCTGGACAGTGGTTACCGCCCCCATGAATACAGAAATGATTGCCACTATGCCCAGTGAACCGATACCAATGGAAACCATCTGGCGAAAAAGCTCGTCCCAGTACATGCGAAAGTTCTCCGGACGGCGGAACATCTGCTTGAGCAGCAGGAGATAACGGCCAAAATGGTAAAAAAACCTCATTTCATTTTCGAACAAGCCAAAAATACACTTTTTTTACCCGCATGAGCGATACCCTTCCCTTTCACCAAAAAACTATCGTGGTTACCGGCGCTACCAAAGGCATCGGCCTGGCGATAGTAGAGAAATATGCCTCCTCAGGCGCTAACATTGCGTTTTGCGCCCGGTCTGCCGCTGCTGTCAGTGCCCTGCAAAGCAGCCTGCAGCAGCGTTATCCCCAACAACAATTTCTGGGTCTGGCCCTCGATATGGGCAAACGCCCTGAAGTGGCTGCCTTTGGTGAAGCCATAAAACAATTTTGCAAGGCCGTTGATCTGCTTGTCAACAACGCGGGTGTATTCGAGCCGGGTTCCATCCATACGGAGGCGGAAGGGGTGCTCGAAAAACTGACGGAAGTCAATGTCTACAGTGCCTACCACCTCACCCGCGCCCTGCTTCCGGCCATGATGGCCCGTAAAAACGGGCATATCTTCAACATCTGCTCTACGGCCAGCATTACTGCCTATACCAATGGCGGATCCTATTGCATTACCAAATTCGCCTTGCTTGGCATGACCAAAGTACTGCGGGAAGAGTTGAAAGACCATCGGATAAAAGTAACAGCGGTCCTTCCGGGCGCCACCTATACCGACAGCTGGGCAGCCAGTGATTTGCCTGAATCGCGTTTTATGCAGGCTTCCGATGTTGCAGATACCATTTATGCGGCTTCTGTTTTGAGTCCGTCAGCGGTGATTGAAGAGATTTTGATGCGACCGCTTGCCGGCGACATCAATTGATGTAATTTGCGGCCAACGTTTTCGTTCAGGTATCAACTTTTTTGGTCGCAGTTTTTTATGAAGACATCTCCCCCCGTCGGCATCGACGACATGGCATTCGCTTTCCCGCAACTTTATTTCCCCATACCCGCCCTGGCAGAATTACGCGGGCTCGAAGCAGACAAACTCCGGCTAGGGCTGGGTCTCGAAAAAATGGCTATACCCGATGTGGGTGAAGATGTGGTAACGCTCGGAGCCACGGCGGTGAAGGCCTTAATCGACCGCAATCAGCTCGATCCCCGCAGCATCGGCCGCCTTTACCTAGGTACAGAAAGCGCGGTAGATGGTGCCAAACCCACCGCAACCTTCATCCTGGGTCTGCTGGAAGAACACTACGCTCCTGTTTATGGTCCCGCCTGTTTCCGGCATTGTGATGTGACAGACCTCACCTTCGCCTGCATCGGCGCAGTCGATGCCTTGCAGAATACCCTCGACTGGGCAGCAGCAGCCCCTGACAGAATCGGTATTGTCCTTGCCGCGGATGTGGCCAGATATGATTTAAATTCTCCCGGTGAATACACCCAGGGAGCCGGTGCCGTGGCGCTGCTGGTAAAACAGACACCTCGTTTACTCGCCATCGAGCCAATCTGGGGAATCGCGACGGCCGGGGTATTCGATTTCTTCAAACCACTCCGGATATTCAGCAAAACAGAGCTCCGCGATGCCCTGTATTCCCTTGAAGGCAAAACCCTTGAAAACAAAGCAGCATTCCACGTAAATACACAAAATCCCGGTGTCTGGGATCATCCCGATGCCGAGGTACACATCCACCGCGATACCCCGGTATATGACGGTCAGTACTCGAACCGTTGCTACATCGACCGGATGACCGAAGCCTGGGCCCATTATCGCAGGCAGGCGGAAGCCGTCGGTGCGTTGGGAGAACAAGATGCCATTACACGACGCTGGAAAGCCCTTGTTTTCCATTTGCCCTATGCTTTCCACGCCAAACGGGTATTCCCGGCACTTTTCAGAGCAGAAGAAATGCTGGCAGGTACCGGCTTTGCAGCGGCCTTCAGTGGTACCGCAGAAGAACAGGACAAACAAACTGCTAAGTCAGTCGCCTATCAGGCTTTTGTAGCTGATAAACTGGAAAGCGGACAACGCGCTTCGCAGCAGCTTGGCAACCTCTATACCGGCAGCATCTGGACCGCCCTGATAAGCACCCTGGAAACCGGAGCCACCGAAAACCGGCTGAAAGCAGACGATGAAATCGGGTTCGTGGCCTACGGCAGCGGCTCAAAGGCCAAGGTTTTTGCCGGGAATCTGATGGAAGGCTGGGAAAAAGTGGCGATGCAGTGGCATTTGCTGTCTGGTCTTGAAAAGCGCGAGGCCATTGACGCGCAGACCTATGAAATGTTACACAGAGGGCTGCAGCTATCCCCCGTTGCAGCTGATGCCGGTGGCTTCAGGTATGTGGGGATAGATACTGATGGTGTGTCGGTGGGTGCAAGAAGGTATAAAAGTTTAGTTTAGATTTTTTATTAACTTATCATTATAAGAGCATTTATGATTATATTTGTCTTATTAATGATACATTAATGAAAAAAGAACAAGTCATTTTTCCGAAAAACCAGCGGATTCTTTCCACTTTGGGGGAGAATATCCGGCTGGCGCGACTCCGTCGTAAACTAAGTGCGGAACAGGTGGCCGAGCGGGCGGGCATAGGCAGAATGACACTTTATAAGATAGAAACAGGTCACCCGGGAGTAGCTATTGGCAGTTACCTGAACGTACTTTTTACACTGGGGCTCCAGACTGATCTTGCTGAGGTCGCCTCCGACGATATTTTGGGACGAAAGCTTCAGGACGCTCAGATATTAGTTAAACAGCGAGCACCAAAAAAAGGTTAAATCATGACCAGGCTGCATGAAAAAAAAATTTTAGTCTTTGCGGATTGGATTGGCCTTGAACAGGCAAAGCCCCTTGGTGTGCTTCACTCACAACAACTCCGGGGCAAAGAAATATTTGATTTCGAGTATGAAAACAGCTGGCTGGAATCGAACTATGCTATCTTCTTAGACCCGCAACTGGGCCTTTATCAGGGTAAGCAATACCTCCCTGATCAAAAGGAAAATTTCGGTTTGTTTCTGGACTCCTCCCCGGATCGCTGGGGTAGGATGTTGATGCGCAGAAGAGAAGCTGCCATTGCCAGAAAAGAAGGAAGATCTGAGAAAACACTCCTGGAAAGTGATTATCTCCTGGGTGTATACGATGGTCACAGGCTGGGCGGTTTAAGATTTATGCTTGCCGGAGAAGACCATTATTCAAACAACAATAAACAAATGGCCACTCCCCCATGGGCATCTCTGAGAGAACTGGAATATGTCAGCCAACAACTTGAGCGGGAGGATGCGGCAGAAAACCCCTCCTACCTGGAATGGTTGAATCTACTGGTAGCTCCCGGCTCCTCTTTAGGAGGAGCCAGGCCAAAGGCCAGTATTCTGGATGAAAGCGGGCAGCTTTGGATGGCCAAATTTCCCAGCGCGCTGGATGATAAGGATACCGGTGCCTGGGAAATGGTGTTACATGAACTGGCTCTGCAATGTGGTATAAAAATGCCGGAAGCAAGGTTGCTGAATTTATCCGGTCAGTACCACACCTACTTATCAAAACGATTCGACCGGCTTCCGGATGGACGACGCATACACTTTGCCTCAGCCATGACCCTATTAGGGTACAACGACGGAGTAGGGGCTACGGAAGGTGTAAGTTATCTTGAACTGGCAGCTTTTATAACACAACAAAGTTCTTCATCCACAGCAGATCTTGAACAACTATGGAGGCGAATATTATTCAGCATTATGGTATCAAACACAGATGACCACTTAAGAAATCATGGGTTCTTATTGGGAGAAGAAGGGTGGAGCCTTTCTCCGGCATTTGATTTGAATCCAAACCAATTTGGGACAGGATTGCAACTCAACATATCTGAAAATGACAATGCGCTCGACACATCACTTGCTTTGGACATGGCCGGTTATTACCGGATAGGTCCGGAAAGAGCAAATGTCATTTACAGGGAGATGTATGTTGTTATTGAATCCTGGAAAAAAGTCGCTGCAACAATCGGGATTCCCCGATCTGAAATCCTGGAATTGAGCCCTGCATTCCGGCCTAAATGAAAAGCAAAAAATACAGCATGAAAACCATCCTCACCGCTCAAACACCCTGTCGCGCTCAAAGGTACCCATATAGCGGGCTTGCTTTTCGGGGTGGATGTCGGCGATGGTGACCATGATACCGGTTTCTTCTACTTCGCCGAATTCATCGTTCAGGGCAGTACCAAAGGTTTTCATGCTGGGTGACAGGCTCATATAGGTGCTGATAAGCGGCGGAATGTTCTCTCCACGAGCCCGGACACGGGTATTGAGTTCCTTGTAGCCGTCTTTGTACGGTAAATCACCGAATACACCGGCCAGCCCGCTTACATCACCGAAATAACGCAGGGTAAGTTCCGGAATGGGGCGCACCAGTTCTTCCGGATCGGGGAAGTAATGATTCATGAAGTAGAGGATCATGTCGCGGGCTTCTTTGTCGAAGTGCGGATACATGGTGACTTTGCCGAAGAGGTACCTGATGTGCGGGCGCAGCACAACGATGGCTCCGAGGCCGTCCCAGAGATTGTCGAGTGAAAAAAGGCCTTTACTGCTGTTGGCGCTGGGCTGGTAATCGGGTTGTACAAAGGAGCGCCCGAGTTCGATGGTCACCGGCAGGTATTCATCAAAGAATTTTTTGCTGAAGCGGAACAGGTGAGCTGTTGAAAGGTTGATATGTCCTTCGGCATCTATGTTGGCGTGCGCGCATTCTATCACCCGGTATCCGGCTACGATTTCGAGTGCTTCGGGATCCCATACGATGAGCTGGTCGTAGCAGTCTTCGCAGGTATCATTTTCATCAATATCCACCGGCTTTCCTGTTCCACCTCCTGCAGCCCGGAAGGTGACTTCACGCAGGCGGCCTATTTCCTGCATGGTATGAGGAGAATTGTGGTGGTTCACGAGGTACACCACCTTATTGCCTTTGTTGGTATGCCTCAGGAATCGTTCCTGTGTCAGTTCTTTGAGCAGCAGCTCACGGGCGATGGGTGCAATGATGTTTTGCATAAAAATAAATTAGGGCGCCAGTTGGTAAACAAGCTGTTTCACATGTTCCGCCCATTCCTTTTCGGTTTTCGACCTGTCAAAATAGGCATAAGGAATTGGCTTGCCGATGTGAATGACTATTTTTTTGCCTTTTTGAGCAAACATTTCATCGGCCAGGTAAAACATCTCCAGATTGGCCTTGATACCCAGCATTTTCCGGAATCTCGCCAGGTTATAGAAGAAATCTGAGTTTCTGCCTTCTATATAGACCGGTATGACGTCTTTTTTATACCGGCGTGCCTGACTGATAAATGTCTTCTTCCACTCCAGATCAGCAATGCCATGCGGCTGCTTGCGGGAGACAAGCCCTGCCGGAAAAACCAGCAGGGCTTCCTCGCTGCGCAGGGTTTCGTCGAGTGCCTGAATGGCGCCCCGGGCCTGGTTTCCATGCTTGTTGACCGGTACAAACAAAGGTTCCAGATTTTTGATATTGGTGAGAATATCGTTCACCAGAAACTTCATATCGGTCCGGTAAGCACCCAGAATATGCATGAAGGCGATGGCGTCCATGCCGCCCAACGGGTGATTGGCGGCATAGATTACCCCTCCGCTGCTGCGGATATGTTCCGTGCCGGTTACTGCTACTTTTGCTCCGAAACCTTCAATTATTTTATGGACGAATTCAATACCGGTCGTGTGTCCGTGTTCGGCCATAAACGCGTTGATTTCATCTTCATGCAAAATGCGTTTGATATACCGCAGCACAAAAAATGGCAACCAGGTTAACAACCCTGGATTTTTCTGCCTGATTACTTCGCGTATGTCGATATACTTCGCTGGGCTTTGCATGAAAGCAAAAATAAACAATGAGATGGTTCACTACACAAAGCCTTTCGCGACAAAACAGCCTGGTGGAATAAAGAAATCGGCGTATAATTAAAAATACTCAGTGCCCCCGGAAATGCACACCACCAAAGGCATACAGCATGAGAACACGCGAATAGCGCATCGACAAAGGCGATAAAAGAATAGAGGCCGGAATAATGGTAAAGATGTACACCCACAAATCAGGGTCGTTCAGCAGCACAAAATCTGCCAGTCCTACCGCAACCGAAATAGCCACACTGAAGGCATAGCTGATATACATGGCACCCCAGAAAAAACCGGGTTCTATTTCATAATGCAAACCACATTCCGGACAGTCGGCATGCATGCTGGTTGCTTTAAGCAGGTTGTATGCCGGATACTTAAACATATCCGATTTACGGCATTGCGGGCATTTACAGGCAACAATAGCCTGAAACTGTGATATAGCCATCAGCGACGACGTAAACGGTAAATATACACGCCTCCGACACCACCAACCATCAGAAATGGCATAGCCAGCAGATACAAAATCCCCTTGTTGATACCATTGCCCACCCTGGTTTCATTGTCTTTCCGGTTAGCTTCGAGCGATGTTTTACACATAGGACATTGTGCGGTCGCCGTATTGAGCAGGGCACTGCCTGCGGCAAGAGAAATGGTAAAAACAAAAAGAAACAACAGTCTTTTCATATCAGAAGCTGTAATAAGGTGAGATCATCAAATATACGACAACGCCTGTGATGGTTACATACAACCAGATGGGCATTGACCAGCGTGTAATGCGTTTGTGGGCCTCAATCTTGCCTGTAAGTCCACGGTAAAACGACAGCAATACCAATGGCAGCACCACAGCCGCCAGGATAATGTGTGTAATCAGGATAAACAGATAAACAGGTCGGAGCGGGTTATCTGCCGGGAAACGAGTTTCTACCCCGAACGCATGAAAGACGATATAAGAAACCAGGAAGATAGCGCTGAGAAAAAATGCTGTCAGGTTGAGGCGTTTGTGCCAGCTTATCTGTTTGCGTCGAATCATCACAAACGAACCAATCAGTAATACAGAGCAGGTTGCATTGATAAGGGCGTTCAATTTGGGTAGCAGCGGAATCCAGGTCGGGGGATTTTCTACCCTGGGCAAATTGAACAAAACAACCACTGCCACGAAGACAACGGCACTTACTACGTAAATGGTCCTGAGTGCAATGCTTTCCTTCATGATAATTGCAACGCCTAACGGCGCCGTTTTGGTTCAGTGTTGGCGTATTCTACAATCAATGTTCTGATGTCTTCCATCAGTTTGTCTGTTTCTGTGCGGATGACAGAGCGGTACATTCCACGGACGCGGAATTTATGGTCAACCAGAAAAGTAAGTTCCTCCAGCCGTGTTCCCTTTTTCAACTGCAGCCAATCGGGTTCAAATGCTAAAATACGTTCCCGCAATTGGGCCGGCACCGGGCTGTACGCGTCTTCCAGTTCTATCTTTTTCGGGTATTCCGTTTTAAACCGGGCTACAATGCTATCCTCCTGCTCTGATACATTCACCAGCCAGATGAGGGGGTTTTTCTTAAACACGTCTTCCACCCGCGATAACTGCCGGTAGCGCAGCCGTGTATTCACAGAGTCGCCGGCAGGGAAAAAGCTGAGCACCATCACCTTGTTCTTTTGCTCCGTCAACAGCCCTTCGAGCGGATGCAACTGGTAGTAAATGGTATCCGGCTTCCCTCCTTTTACAAAAGTAAAAGCTTCCTTAGGTCCGAAGACAGGAAGCTTTTGATAGTTGTTCTGAGCAAAATTAACGTACAGGATATAAATCAGTGCAGGCAGCGCCAGCATCAGAAAGAGTAATCCGTATTGTTTTTTCACAGGCTTTAACGGAGATCGAACCAGTAGGAACTTTCATTCATCAGGGCAGCGATAACACCTATGATGAAAATGGTTGGTACCAGTATGGTATAAATCAGGTTGATGCGCTCAAATTTGAGGTGCATGAAATAAGCTACGATGTAAAACGCCTTAAGAATTGTAAGGGCTACATAGATGAAGTTTTTGATGGGCTTAGCCATAAAACTTTCAGGAATGGCAAGGGCGATGATAAATTCTACCGCCGTAATGGCCAGCAGTACCCAGAATACGCGCCAGATATCTTTGGGCGCCATGGCAGATCCGTGTTCTTGCGACATGATGTGTGTATTTGCTTAGATCAGATGAGGTAGAAGAAGGTGAATACAAAGACCCATACGAGGTCGACAAAGTGCCAGTACAGACCTACTTTTTCAATCATTTCGTAGGTGCCGCGGCGTTCAAACACGCCTCTGGCATTCATGATGGTAATGATGATATTGATGATTACTCCCGAGAAAACGTGGAAACCATGAAAACCCGTGATGGTAAAGAAGAGGTTGGTGAAATTCACCATACCCGGTGTACCATCGGCATTTAAAAACGGATTACTACCCCACCAGGCACCGTCGTGGTGCAGGTGTGTCCACTCCCAGGCCTGACAGCTCAGGAACATGATCCCACCGATGATCGTCCAGATCATCCACTTGGTTACTTCCTTTTTGGCACCACGGTGACCGGCTTCTACCGCCAATACCATGGTTACACTGCTCATGATGAGGATAAAGGTCATAATACCCACAAACACCAGCGGGAGGTGCGCATGGATGAAGGGTACTGCGGCGAAAACATCGTCGGGTACCGGCCAACTGGGCGCGCTGAAACGGAGTGCCGCGTAAGCGAGCAGCAGGGCAGAGAAAGTAAAGGCATCCGAGAGGAGGAAAAACCACATCATCAGCTTGCCATAACTGGCGCCGTATGGTTCAGAGCCGCCGCCCCACATTTCTTTTTTACTGGTAATTGCTGTTGAAGCCATGTTCGGTAAGGGTATTAGCTTTGGTTTAATTCATAAAATAAAAGAATCCGTACAGATAAATCCAGAGAATTCCGAGGAAATGCCAGAAGATTGTCACCAGCCTGATCCCCATTAATTTTTTACTGTGTACCTGAAAACGGAAAGCTTGCGCAAATATAACGATTAGGGCTATAATCGCGCTCACCATGTGCAATGCGTGGATAAACGTAATCACATATAAAAAACTAACCGACGGATTGCCATTTAAAAACAAGCCGATGTTCACCAACTGACTGTAAGCCAGCAACTGAGCCCCAACAAAACCAAGCCCCAACAACAGCGTGATGACCATACCTGTCTTAACTTTCCCCAGCTCATTTTTTTTGGCTTGTGAAAAAGTCCATTGCATGGCAATACTCGACAACACCACCAGAGCGGTTGACAGCAAAAAAGCTGTTGGTAAGGTAAATGCAAGCCAGTTACCATCTCCCTTCCGGACAATGTAACCGCTGGTAAATCCGGCGAAAATCATGAACACACTCACCATAAAGGCCCACATCAGGAACTCTATGGGTTCAACTGCAAATTTGCGACGTTCGGTCCTGCGCGGACCAGCCATTTCTGCCATCATCTTATTTATATTTTATCTATCAGATAGATCAGTTGCACAATGGGGAGATAAATAAACGAGCCGAACATCAGCCTGCGGGCATCTGCTTTGTCTAGACTACCATACAAACGCCAGGCCTGCCACAAAAAAACCAGACTCGCCAACAGACAAACGGCTGCTGCCCAATAGCCGGCATAACCATAAAATACGGGAGCCAGACTTACCGGAATCAGGGTCGCTGTATACCACAGAATCTGAAAAGCGTTCTTTTTCCCCGGTTCTCCTGCATTCGGTAAAAGTTTAAAGCCTGCCTTGCCATAATCATCGTGCAAAATCCAGGCAATGGCCCAGAAATGTGGGAACTGCCAGATAAACTGCACTAAAAACAACAAGCCGGCCTCCAGATTCAAGTGTCCGTTGAAAGCTGCATAGCCAATCAGGATTGGCAAAGCACCCGGAAAAGCCCCTACAAATACTGCAAAGGGACTCACTTTTTTCAGGGGCGTATACACGAAGGCATAGCTCAGCAAGGACATAAGTCCGAGCGCGGCACTCAGCTTATTGGTAGTTATACCAATGATGATGACGCCTGTGATTCCGGCTATCAGTGCCAGCAAAGCTGCTTCCCAAACCGGCATCCTGCCGGTAGCTACCGGACGATTGGCGGTGCGCGACATCAGTTGGTCGCTGTCCTTTTCTATAATCTGGTTGATACCATTCGAAGCACCCACTATCAGGAAACCCCCAAGCAACAACCAGAGGAACTGTACCCAATCAAAGGCCGCGCCGGCTGCAATGGCATACCCGATGCCAGAACTGAATACCACCAGCGATGCGAGGCGTATTTTCAGGAACTGGGAGTAATCGCGGATCTTCTGCATCAGTGGTGTGGTGCTTTTAGCGGCAAGAGAGGTTGCTTCCATCTTTTAACGATCGGTTGCAGGGCGTTGATGACGATACAACTCAACCCACATCCAGAACAATACCCCGAAGGCAGCCGAGCTGAAAACAATGTGCAGGGCCTGCGGAACCGCAGGCAGCGCAAACTGATTCAGAGCCACTCCGGTAAAGACCTGGGCGCCGGTTAACAGCAGCGCAAAAATACCATACTTATTCAGCTTTTGGTTGGCAAAAACTGTATTTACACGGTAAGTCAGATAAACAACGGCGGCCGTTGCCACCATCGAAAAAACCTTGTGAAGAGCGAATCCCGACCCTAAAGCCCGGAGCCAGGCCTGTTTGCCAGCTTCCGGCATGGCTTTCGATACCGCATCGATTGCTTCCCGCACCTGGGTTCCAAGCACGATCTGCACCATCAGCAAAAAACTGACGGCCAGTACCAGCCATTCGAATCGGCGTAAAACCGTTTTGCCGGCGATGAGATGTTGTGGCTGACTGTAAGCCCTGGCTGCCAGCAGCAAGGCTGCGATGGCCAGGGCCAGAACCAGGTGAATGGTGATGATGCCCTGGTGCAGATTGGTCATCACTACAAAAGCACCTACCCCGCCTTGAATGAGCACCAGTATCAGGGTTGCGAGCGCGATTTTCCAGATCAAAGGATTCGTGCGCCTGAAGGCCCGGTAAGCAGCAATCAGATGAAGGATAATAAAGAAGCCGGTCAGCACCCCGAAAAGTCTGTTCAGATATTCAGTCCAGGTTTTGACAGCATTAAAAGAAGTATCGGCATACCCGCGGTTATGGTAAATCTGTTGGTAATCAGCCGGCAGTTCCGCTACATTGGTAGGTGGTACCCACTGATCGAAACATTTCGGCCAATCGGGACAACCCATACCGGCACCCGAACTACGCACGATACCGCCAATAGCTATCAATAAAAAAACCACCACAATCGTGGCGTAGCTGATTTTTTGAAACAGCTGCTCACGACCATGGTGGTTCGGGGTATTTCCGCTCATAATATGGTGCGGAACTTAGGCTTTTTTAAATCCGAAGAGATTGATAAAACGACTGAACAGCAGCTTATCGGCAACCGTTTCTGATGCTGGTGTGCCGGCATGCTCAGGAGCTGGTTTCACTTTGCCCTGACGAATCTCTTCTGGCAAATCGTCGTCTTTGACGGTTTGCGGGATAAAATCCTGCGGTGCACCCGGAACACTGTAGTCATATGGCCAGCGGTGTACGTGCGGAATATCGCCCGGCCAGTTGCCGTGCATGCGCTCTTCAATCGGAGCTGTCCACTCCAGGGTGTTTGATTGCCATGGGTTTTGTGGAGATTTTTTACCCTTTTTAATGCTGTAGTAGAAGTTCCAGATGAAAATCAACTGAGCAGCAGTACCCAGAATGGCCGAAATAGAGATGAATTTATTCAGATCACCCCACTCCTGCATCCATTCAAAACCGGTGAAGTTATAGTAACGACGGGGAACGCCATCCAATCCCATGAAGTGCATAGGAAAGAACACCATATACACCGCAGCGAAAGTCAGCCAGAAGTGGAGATAGCCCAGTTTCTCGTTCATCAGCGTACCAAACATACGCGGATACCAGTGATATACACCGGCCAGCATACCGAACATGGCAGCAGAACCCATTACCAGGTGGAAGTGGGCTACTACAAAATAAGTATCATGGAGGTTGATATCAAGCGCGGCGTTACCGAGGTACAAACCTGTGAGGCCACCGGAGATAAACAGGGATACAAGACCAATGGCAAACAACATGGCCGGTGTAAACCGGATGTTACCACGCCAGAGTGTAGCGAGGTAGTTAAACGTCTTCACCGCCGAAGGAACGGCAATGATGAGCGTAAGAATCATAAACACATTACCCAGAAACGGATTCATACCGGTAATGAACATGTGGTGGCCCCATACTACAAACGACAATACCGAAATACCGATCAGCGAGCCAATCATGGCACGGTAACCGAAAATAGGCTTGCGTGCGTTGGTGGCAATCACCTCAGAGGTAATACCCAGCGCGGGCATCAATACGATGTATACTTCCGGGTGACCAAGGAACCAGAACAGGTGCTGGAACAAAATCGGGCTGCCACCATTGCGGTTCAGCACTTCGCCTGCGATGAAGATGTCGCTGAGGTAAAAACTGGTACCAAATGAACGGTCGAAGATCAACAATACAGCTGCTGCCAGCAGTACCGGAAACGATAACACACCCAGGATAGACGTAGTGAGGAACGACCAGATGGTCAATGGCATGCGGGTCATGCGCATACCCGGAGTGCGTAAGTTCAGAATGGTGGTGATGTAGTTCAGGGAACCCATCAGCGAAGACGCGATGAACAAGGTCATCGATATCAGCCACAAGGTCATGCCCAATCCGGAACCAGGGATTGCCTGTGGCAGCGCGCTGAGGGGCGGATAAATCGTCCACCCTGCCGATGCGGGACCGCTTTCAATGAAGAGCGAAATCAGCATAATCACCGAAGAACAGAAAAACAACCAGTAGCTGACCATGTTCAGGAAAGGAGATGCCATGTCGCGGGCACCTATCTGCAAGGGTATCAGTAAGTTTGAGAATGTTCCGCTCAAACCCGCTGTGAGCACGAAAAATACCATGAGGGTACCGTGCAGCGTAACCAACGCGAGGTAAAAATTGGGATCCAGACGGCCGCCCTTACCCCAGTCACCCAGCAGGGTTTCCAACCAGGGGAAAGTGTTTTCCGGCCAGCCGAGCTGCAAACGGAAAAGCAAGGAAAGCAGGGCTGCGATGAGAGCCATGATCATACCGGTGATGAGGTATTGTTTGGCTATCATCTTGTGGTCCATCGAGAAGATATACTTCGAAATGAAGGTCTCCTTGTGGTGTTCGTGATGATGTTCTTGCGTGTGCGCCATAGCTGTATATGCCTTTATTGCTTAGTTCAGGGATGCGGTTTGTACTTCTGGTTTTTTGAAATAGGTCTTCTGCTTGGCTAACCAGGCATCGTATTCAGCCTGCTCAACCACCACAAACTTCATCCGCATATTAAAGTGTGCGGCGCCGCAGATTTTGTTGCAGGCAAGTTCGTAGTTGAAATTGAAGTTACCAGTCGACCGGCGCATTTGCTCGGTTGTCATGGTGGGCGTAAAGTAGAATTGTGTAGGCATACCGGGCACCACATTCATTTGTACACGGAAATGCGGCAGATAAGCAGAGTGAATCACGTCACGGGCACGGAGCCTGAGCATAACGGGTTTGTTAACTACCAGATAAACCTCAGGGACAAGCATGTCATCGGTTGATTTGGGATCTTCCGGGTCAATACCCATGTCGTTGGTCGCCGAAATCAGTTTGTAGTTATGTGCCCCCAGCTCGCCGTCTGCACCGGTGTAGCGGGCTTTCCAGCCAAACTGGTAAGCGAACAATTCAATGGTAATGGCTTCTTCCGACACTTCGCCCTGGGTGATTTCGCGCCACACCTTGGTACCATACAACACCAGTATGGTGAGCACGGCTGCCGGGATAATGGTCCAGATAAACTCGAGTTTGTGGTTGTCGGCATAGAAATAAGCCTTGCGACCATCTCTGCGACGATAAATATAAGCATACACAAACAGGAGAATGTGTGTGATGATAAAGACCACAAAAGTGAGCCAGAAGGTAATAGCCAGCATGCGGTCAATCAATACACCATGCAACGAAGCTGCTTCAGGCAAGGTAAACTTCATGTACTTAACAAAGTGCCAGCCTACAAAGAGGAAGAACACCACCATAAATACCACAAACAGGAAGCCGTTGATTGAATTCCAGTTGAAAAGCTGAACGCCTTTGGCCCGGTAAGCCGCCGATACTGTACGGCCTGCGACCAATACTGTGGCACCTAAAACGATGACCATCAGCATTATCAGGATATTGTTGGCGAAACCACCATCGGTAGAGCCCGGGGAAGCAGCCGTGCCACCACCTGAAGGAACTGCTGCAGCCACTACTTTCTCCTGCTCTTTGATGTATGCAAATACAGCCTTGATTTCATCGTCGGTCCAATCATACGCCGGCATGGCCACTTTGTTCCATTTCGCGAACAAATCAACCGCATACTGATCACCTCCGGCAATGACAGCCTGTGAGTTTTTCACCCACTTGAGGAGCCAGGCTTCGTCGCGGCGCTCGGTGACACCTTTCAACGCAGGACCTACCAGGTCCTGGTCAATTTTGTGGCAGGCAGCACAGTTATTCGCGTACAGGGCTGCACCATCGGGCTGAGCCTGAACAGTATACGCTGTCGCTGCCAGCATCAGCGTTAGCATTCCGCGGCTGATCAAAGACGTAGAAAACAGATTTCTGAATTTCATTGTATGCTTGGTCGGTTAGTTCTTCAAGGGTTACAGCCTGCTGACTCCCCATCCTGCTGAAACTTATAACAAGCCTCATACACAATGGTTTGGCAGTTTTGCCGTAAAAAACACGGGCAAATATAGAAAAAACTTGACCGCCATCTGACCAAACTTACCCACGAAATGTAATTTATATTGGGTTTAAGCAAGTAAGTCCCTAGCTATCCGGGCAGTCCTGCAGTATCATCCGCCAGAAGCCGGCATAATAAAACGTCCGTTTTACGGGCTTTTCAGCCCCCTTCCGGGAATCGATACTGCTTTTATACAACTGCTTCCATGCCAGAATTTGCTATAAAACGAAACAACAGGACAAATAAGGGGTCTGAAACCCGCCTAGTTTTGAAACAATAAATCAAAAGCATGAAAAATATACTTGTCCCCATCGATTTTACGGAGGTAACGGAAGCAGCCCTCCGGCATGCCATCATCATGGCCAAAACGGCCAGAGCACGCATCATTTTATTGCATATTGTAAAAAGCCAGGAAGAATTGCTTCCTGCAACCAAAAAACTGGAAATGCTGGCTGCCAAATACATGGACCATGGCATAGCCATAACGGCTGAGGTACAACAAGGCCGCCTGGAAGACATCGGGCAACTGGCGGCCGCCTATGAAACCAACCTGGTTTATATGGGTACACATGGACTGAAAGGACTTCAGTATGTATTGGGCAGCAAGGCCTTGCAGGTAGTAAGTGCTGCCAAATCTCCCTTTATCATCAACCAAAAGGGGCCCATCAACGACCAGCTGAAGGAGATTGTAGTACCGATCGACTTCATCGCCGAGGAGAAACAAATCCTGCATGCCGTCATCGACATTGCCCGGATTACAGGTGCCCGCATTCACCTCTTTTCAGCGAAACACAACGATGAGTTTCTGAAAAAACGTACCCAGTTGAATCTCAACTATGCTAAAAATCTGCTTAAAAACAACCAGATGAACTATGTGGAAGTGGGTGAAACCGGTAGCAAGGGCTACCTCAACGATTTGCTGGATTATTCAAGCATGGTAAATGCCGACCTGATTGCCGTCATCAACCACAAAGAAGATGGTTTCAAAAACCTGTTCGGTTCTCACTTCGACCAGGGCCTCATCAGTAATTCTTATCAGATACCGGTACTGATGATGAACTATAAGCAGATAACCAAAGTGTTTGACTTATTTAGTGGTATAGCTGCCAACTCATGAACAAAGAAGAGAAACAGGATATCAGAGCCTGGGGACGTCTGGTCGCCCGTGCCGGTTTGCACCTTCGTCAGGAGTTCAGCAGCCCGCTTGCGCAACTCATCACCCCCCTGGAAGAAATCATAGCAACCGAAAGCAATCCACACCGGGCCGAACAATTAAGGCTGGCTTTAAAAAATGCCTATCGTTTTCATTCGCTGGTGAATCTGCTTGAAGAAATTGCAGCCGTGGAGGCTGGTGCTACCGTGTTTGCCTTGCATAAATCAGATATCGTCAGTTTCTCCAAAAATCTTGTAAACTCATTCTCAGGGGTTGCAAAAGCTAAAAACATCGACCTCCGGTTTCGTTCAAGCTATCAATCGCTGGAATGTTATTATGATTACCATAAACTCCGTCGTATTCTGTACAGCCTGCTGGCCAACGCCATCCGCTACAGCAACAAGGAGGAGTCGGAAATCACGGTAACCATACAGCTGTTGAACGGCACCCATTTTCTGTTGCTGACCGTGGCAGACAACGGCGTAGGCATTCAGGCCGACAAACTCCCCCACCTGACCGATCCGTTTTATGATGACCCGCTTCATTTGCGACTCTATCAGAGTACCAGCCTGGGCTTGTATCTTGTGAAAAGACTGCTGGATTTACTGGGCGGTAAAATTGAATTTTACAGTAAAAAAGAGCGCGGAACCATCGTGGAGGTACATTTTCCTGTCTTTATGGATGGCAGCGATATCCCCTTCGAGAAATTCTCCATCGACGACCAGCTGGTACCGGAACTGCTGCAACTCAGCGAACATATCCGGGAAGTGGATACCTATGAAATCATTGACTACGAACCTAAAACCGTATCAGATTTACCCCTGTTGCTGATTTTTCAGCACCCGGAGCCGCTACCCGAGATCTTGCTCCAATCCCTGAAGACAAACTACCGGGTTATCATGGCTGCGCATCACGGACAGGCTTTGCAGTTGACCATGAACCACCAGCCCGACCTGTTGTTACTGGCAGCTCCCCTTGATGAGGCCCTGGAAGCAACCATCCACTTTATCAAAAGCAGGGAAATGAGTTCGCATATGCCGTTGTTCTGGCTGCCTGCCGGCATTGACAGAGAAAACCGGAAAAAAGCGAACGAATTGTTGGTCGACGGCATGTCGGAACAAAGTGTGGTAGCTGAAGAAATATTGGCTGAACTGCAAAAAATCATCCTGAACCGTAAGCTTGCCTATGACTACTCTGCCAAAAAATCGCTGAAGGAAGTCAGAAAAATCGATGTCATACCCAGCATGACTGACAGTTTCCTGCAACGACTTCATCTGCTTATCGACAAACATCTGGACGAAGAAAACCCCGATATGGAATCGCTCAGCGACATGATGAATCTCAGCAGAACACAGCTGCACCGGAAAATAAAAGCTGCTTCGGGTTTGTCGACCACTCACTACATCCGGGAATACAAACTCAGGCTGGCGTTCAGTGATATCGAAAAAGGAACAGGAACCATGGCCGAAATCGCGGATAAGTATGGCTTCGGCAGCCTTGCCTATTTTTCGCGCTCCTTCAAAAAAGTCTACGGCATTACCCCGACCGAAGTGAATAAACGAAAAAGGTGATGCAACATGACGACAAAAATCCGACCGGTAAGGGCTAATGCCGCTGGTGTAAGAATCGGAAATTGCAGCATAGCTTCCGGCCTGATACCGGTTGCATTTATTAACCCTTAAACGCTAACCAGACTAAACCCGAAACCATGCAAGTACTTCAAAACACCAATCTGAGAGGAGTCCGCATCAGCCCTGAAAACAAAGCCGATACCATTCACTATTATCTGTGTGTCATAGACCAGCCGGCAGGGACCGATGTAGGCGAAAATCTCTTTTACATTAATCCCGAAGGGCAAACCGATACGGAAATCCAGATAGGTTATCTGGGTGTGCTTCAGGATCCTGCACCCGGCGAAGCAATAGTGACCTATATGCTGCCTGTTTTTACCAATCAGCAAATGCAGCAACCCGATGGAGATAATCTGACCATAACCGTCACCGACAGTAACGGCAATACGGCCAGCGGCAATCCGAATCGAGGTAAACCTCCCGTGGTAGCCCCTGTTGACCGCAGCGGAACGCTCACTCCCAGCGTGCTCATTTTCCAGAGTGAAAGCAATCGGGACAATTATTTTGTAGGGGTTATTGCCAATACCTTCATAGACGAAAACGGGGTATACATGACCAGCGGATATGGCCCGTATTTCCCGCTGCAGCAGGATCCTGATAATCCTGTGCTGTTAACAGGCATTCTGCCGCCGATTGTTCAAACCGATCCCGGTACTGTAGCAGCGATGGGTTCTATTTCCTCCAGCCTCGACCAATATTCATCGGTGATTTTACAGGAGTATGCAGTTACTTCAGAACCGGTTTCATTTGATTACAGTACCATTAATCCCCTTTAACAGGTGCATGTTCTGAAATCCGCCGTCGGCAGTTTCTTTCTTTTTTTACTGTTGTCGGGCAGCCTTTGTTTATGTTCGCATCCGCTTTTTGCCGGAGCTTCGGATACTGTCTATGTGAAGCAATTGCTGAAGCAATCCACTGCCCTGCAGCGCATCGATCCGGATTCCTGCGAGTTGCTTGCCAGAGATGCTTTGCGGATTTCAGAAAAACTTCATTACCGGCCGGGTATACGCGGTGCATATGTGCGTATTGGCTCAGTACTGATGACCCGTGGCGAAAACGACGCCGCATTGCCCTACATCCGGGAAGCATTAAGCATTGATATAGCGGACGGGCAGTTTAAAGGCGCGGCCGGAGCATGCGTATTACTGGGTTACATCTACGAGGCCAAAGGGCAGGAGGATTCAGCCTTCCGGGTGTTGTTCGACGCCATCCGCTACAGTGAGCTGGCCGGAGATTCAGCCACCCTCATCCTGATATACACCACCCTGGGCGATCTGAAAGACACCTATCAGGAGCCGGAAGCGGCTGTGTACAACTATGAGTACGCCATCCGGATAGCTAAAGCACTCGAAAGCTCAGACGGGCTGCTTTCGGCCTGGATGGGTATTGGCAATGTGCGGTACAAACAAGGGAATCATGATCTGGCACTCCGCTATTACCTATTGGTGGATTCTGTCAGCCGGATCGAAAAGAATGTGATTACCACAGCTCAAAACCTCAACAATATCGCCCTCTGTTATGCCAGTCTGCATGCGACCGGTACCGCTCTGAAATACTATGGGCTCGCCTTGGCTGAGTATGTCCGTTTTGATATGGCCAGCGAAGCTGCTAATGTCAGCTACAATATCGGCGACCTCTATCTTTCCCTTGGGCAGACAGATAGTGCTGTTGCCTACCTGGAGCAGGCGGTCAGACAAAGCAGGGTGCTGGGTGAATTGAACAGAACAGCTGCCGGTTACGACCTCCTGTCTAAGGCATACGCTCTCGGTGGCGACTTTGAGACAGCCTATCGCATCCGGCTGATGCATTCCAGTTTAAGAGATTCGCTGCTGACAACAGAAAAAATCGCCAGCATCAGCGAAATGGAAACCAAATACAAGACAGCTCAAAAAGAGACCCAGCTGAACCTGCTGCAAACACGGTTTCAGGCACGGCAACGGCAACGCAACCTGTTAATCGGCGGTTCAATTGGTTTATTGCTGATTTCGATAGTGCTGGTGTTTCAACGCAACAGGCTCAGGAAAGCCCGGAACCGCAGCAATAAACTGTTGCTGAACATATTGCCGGCAGAGGTTGCCGAAGAACTCAAAGCCACGGGTGGTGCCGAAGCCAAACTATACAACAATGTTACGGTGCTGTTTACCGATTTTGTGAATTTCACCGGCATCAGCGAACGGCTCTCCCCTACTGAACTGGTGGCCGAAATCCATAAAAATTTCACGGCTTTCGATGCCATCATGGAAAAATACGGACTCGAAAAAATCAAAACCATCGGTGATGCTTACCTGGCCGTTTGCGGTATGCCGCAGGAAACAGAAGCGCATGCCAGGCAGGTGATTCTGGCGGCCCTCGAAATCTGCAGCTTTATCGAAGGCAGTGGAAGTCCCTTCCGCGTCAGGGTGGGCATCAATTCAGGCCCGGTGGTAGCTGGTATCGTTGGGGTGAAAAAATATGCCTACGACATCTGGGGAGATACCGTAAATACGGCTGCCCGGATGGAACAACATTCAGAAGCCGGTAAAATCAACATCAGCGGCAGCACCTACAGTCTTGTAAAAAGTAATTTCCCCTGTACCTACAGAGGTAAAATCGAAGCCAAAAACAAGGGGGAGATAGATATGTATTTTGTTGATACGCTTACCCTTGCTCATGACTAAAATGAAGGGTATAAAAAGACGTATTTTCGTCCTGGCGGTATTGGTTTTCGGCAGTATGAACAGCTTTGCCCAGGAACCTGTCCTTGACTCCCTGACATTTGCCCTGAAAAATCTCCAACCGGCTTGTGATGTCCCCTGCCTGGGCGATTCCCAAAGGGTTAATACGCTGGTTGCCCTGGGGTGGGCGCAGATGCAGAACGGCAGCCCGGAAATGACAGAAATAAGTGCACGGGAAGCCCTGAAACTCTCCCGCCAAATCAGATTCCGCAAGGGAGAAGGTAACGCACAGAATTTATTGGGTTTAGCCTTCAGCAGTACGGGTGATTATCCGAGTGCTTTAAAACATCAGTTCATAGCCATTGAGATTTACCGAGAAATCGACTTCCAGCGCGGTATTGCCGGTGCCTACAACAATACGGGCAGAATTTACATGAGCCTGGGGAATTATGAGGAGGCGATTAAAAATTTCTATCAGGCGCTCAGGGTCAATGAAAAGATCGGCAATAAATCATGGATTTCCATCAATTATACCAATCTGGGTAGCCTTTATATCCTACTCGGAAATCAGGAAGAAGCCCTCAAAAACTTTCAGCGTGCTTTGGAGATACAGGAAGCCCTGAAGGACTCGGTCAGTCTGGCCGGCTCCCGGCTGAACATAGGTTCGATTTACGTTAAACAGCAGAAATACGATGACGCTTTCCGGAATTTTGATTTCGCTGCCAGAATATTTCAGGATTTAGATTACAAAACGGGCATTGCCTCGGCCCATACCAGCAAAGCCATTGCCTACTATTATCAGGGAAATTACAAGGCTGCCCTGAAACATTATCAGGCTGCACTGCAGATAGCCGAATCTCATGGGAATAAGGAAACCCTGGCGCTTTACAACACTAATCTGGGCGATAATTATGTCAAACTGAAAAACTACCCGGAAGCCAGACATTATCTCGGACAGGGACTCGCTATTGCCCTCGAAATCGGCAACCTGGAAACCATCAAGGACAGTTACGCCTCTCTGGCACAGTTAGACAGCGCGACAGGAAATTGGAAAGCAGCCTTTTACCATGAAAAGTTATTTAACCTCTACCGCGACAGCCTAGACAATGAATCAAACCGGGAGAGTTCTTTCAGAGAAAAAATGACTTATGACTTTGAAAAAAAAGAAGCTGTCGCCAGGGCAGCGCAGGACAAAAAAGATGCGGTACTGAAGCAGGAGTTGCAACAGCAAAAATTGGTTCGCAACAGCTTCATAGGTGGTTTTGCGGTAGTACTGCTCTTCGCTGGTGTGTTTTTCAGACAACGCAACAAAATAGCGAAAGGGAAAAAACGCAGCGATGAACTGTTACTCAATATCCTGCCTGTTGATGTGGCCAACGAATTAAAACAAACCGGATCGTCAGAAGCAAAACAGTATAATCATGTAACCGTTCTTTTTACTGATTTCGTCAATTTCACCGGCATCAGCCAGTTGCTCTCCCCTGCCGAACTGGTTCAGGAAATCCATAAAAACTTCACCGTCTTCGATAACATCATGGAAAAACACGGATTGGAAAAGATTAAGACCATTGGCGATGCCTATCTCGCCGTGGCTGGTCTTCCCCATGAAACCGCCGACCATGCACAACGGATTGTAAAGGCTGCCCTGGATATTCAGCAACACATCCACCAGAATGGCGGCCGGTTTCAGATTAGGATCGGCATACATTCAGGGCCGGTTGTTGCAGGCATCGTGGGCGTGAAAAAATTCGCCTATGATATCTGGGGCGATACGGTAAACACCGCCGCCCGCATGGAGCAAAGCAGCGAAGCAGGAAAAATCAATATTTCAGAAACCACCTTTCAGTTAGTGAAGGATGATTTTAACTGCGTCCATCGCGGAAAAATAAACGCCAAAAATAAAGGCGAAATAGATATGTATTTTGTGGAGGGAGGTCGTTTATGATGAAAAAGCTTGCAACATCAGGACAACCGACTTTCACTGCTACTGACTTTTTTTGAACCATGCATACATCCATCGCTCAGCGTTTTGCGCTTATCGCACCCATCTGGCTTGATATACTCGAAAAGGGTCTCAAACCCGAACTGCAATACCACAGCATCCATCATGTGCTTTCTGTGATAGAGCGGGTAGAGTTTATTGGCACTTATGAAGCTCTGGATGCCGAGCAGGTCGCCCTCGTCAAAGTCGCCGCCCTTTTTCACGACAGCGGTTTTCTGGAGGGGGCCAAAGATCATGAGCAGAAAAGTTGTGAAATCGTGCGCCTGCAACTGCCGAAGTATGATTTCCCGGCAACGGATATTGAACATATTTGTGAAATGATCATGGCTACCAAAATCCCGCAGTCGCCCCGCGACCTGATGGCGCAGGTGCTGTGCGATGCCGACCTGGATTATCTGGGCACCGAAGATTACGACGGTCCTGCCAACCAGCTTCGCGACGAGCTGCAGGCACTGAATCCGGCCATGGGGCCGGCACAATGGCTCGGACTGCAGATTCATTTCCTGGAAAACCATAGCTTCTTCACAAATTACGCCCGGCAACACCGCGAACCCCTGAAAAAGCTGCATCTGCGACGCTTGCGGAAACAGCTTGAACGGCTTTCCTTGTAAAGACAGGGACATCCGGCCTCCTCCCTTTCGGATAAATATTATCTTTGGCAGATAAACCCGTTTTTATGAAAAATCTGGCCGGAAAAGTTGCGCTGATTACCGGCGCGTCCAGAGGTATTGGTCTCGGCATCGCCCGCATGTTCGCCGCCGAAGGCGCCGACATCGCCTTCACTTATCTTTCTTCAGAAGAAAAAGCCCGTGCCCTCGAAGCCGAGCTGCAGGCTGCCGGTGTGCGTGCCAAAGGCTATAAATCGGATGCCGGCAACTATGCCGAAGCCGAAAAACTCATCAGCGACATCCTGGCCGATTTCGGCGATCTCGAAGTAATCGTCAACAACGCCGGTATCACCAAAGATGGTCTGCTCCTCCGCATGAGCGAAGAACAGTGGGATGCCGTGATAGAAACCAACCTGAAATCGGTCTACAACATCACCAAACATGCTGCCCGCCACCTCATGAAACAGCGCAAGGGCAGTATCATCAACATGAGCTCCGTGGTAGGTCGCGACGGCAATGCCGGTCAGGCCAACTATTCTGCTTCGAAAGCAGGGGTTATCGGCTTTACCCAGGCCATTGCCAAAGAATTCGGTTCCCGCAACATCCGCTGCAATGCCATTGCCCCGGGTTTCATCCAGACAGAGATGACCGATGCCCTCGATGCCAAAGTCATTGAAGAGTGGAACAAAATGATACCGCTGGGTCGTCCCGGCACCACAGACGATGTGGCCGATTTAACCGTTTATCTGGCAAGCGACCGCAGCCGTTACATTACCGGACAGGTAATCAACGTATGCGGCGGTCTTCAGATGTAAAAACGAAAGCTCCTCGTTCTCAGACAAAACATGGAAATAATCGCAACAGTCTCGGGCTGGTATTGGGTTTTGAGTCTGCTCGCGGGTGTAGCCTACGCTGCCATCCTCTATTACAAAGACCCGCTACCCTACCCTCACCTTCGCTGGAAATGGGTGGCTACCGCCTTCCGGGCCATAGCCGTGGCCTTGATTGTACTCTTGCTTTTTAATCCCTACCTCAAAACAGAAGAGAAGATAACCGAAAAACCACTGTTGGTGCTCGCCAACGACAACAGTAGTTCCATGTCAGCCATTCCTGCCGCCAAAAGAGAGGCTTTGGAAAAAGGCTGGGAGGTTTTACAGTCTGCTGCCGCCAGCGAAACCAAACTCAAACTGCTGAAGTTCGGCAACCAGGTGAGTGATGGCCTGACGGCTGATTATAGCGAAGGAGCCACTGACCTGAGCAAATTGTTCGGGGAGATAGGCAATCGTTTTGGCAACCAGCACCTGGCAGGTATTGTGATAGCCACTGATGGCATTTACAACCGGGGCACCAATCCCTTGTATACCGCGGAGCAACTACAGGTGCCTGTTTACATCGTCGCGTTGGGTGATACCACTGAACAGCGGGATGCTGCCATCAAAGAAATCCGTGCAAATAACCTGGTGTTCAAAGGAAGGCCTTTTCCGGTACTGGTAAGCCTCGAAGCCAGCCTCATGGCCGGACAAAAAGCAAATGTCAGTCTGTATGATATTACAGACGGACAAAAGAGGCTGGTAGAAAAACAATCCTGGCAAATCCGACAAGACCGGCAATTTGATGAAATCAGCTTCACTGCTACTGCCGACAAAGCCGGTATCCGCCGTTACCAGGTGGTGTTGAGCGAGCTGGGGAAAGATGTGGTTCCGGCCAATAATAAACGAGAGTTGTATGCAGAGGTAATCGATGACCAGACCCGCGTATTGCTTCTTGCGGCCAGTCCGCATCCCGATATCACCGCCATCCGCCAGGCATTGGAAAGTGCCCCGCAATACAAAGTCGATTTGCGTTTTGCCCGTGATCCGCTCAAACTGGAAGAGGATCCTGATTTGGTCATCCTCCACCAATTCCCCACCCAGACAACCGCCTCATCTCCCTGGATGGCCTTGCTGCAACAAAAAAACTGGCCTTGCTGGCATATCACCGGCAGCCAGACCAGCCTGACTGCCTTCAACAGACTCCAGGCGCAATTACAGATTACCTCCCGATCGGGGGCTACCAACAAAGTCACGGCCAGCGTTCAACCCGGTTTCGAGTTGTTTACGCTGGATGCAGCGGCCGTGAAACAATTCAGCGATTTCCCGCCGCTTGAGGCTCCGTTTGGCGAATACCGGCAGGCAATTAACCTTACCTCGCTCTTTAAACAGCGCATCGGGGCTGTGGAGGCTGATTTCCCCTTGTGGGCCTTTAACACCAACAGCCGCCCCCGCCTGGCCTATACACTTGGTGAAGGTATCTGGCGGTGGAAACTGGCACAGGCAGAAGCCCGGATTAGCGGTGATCCTTTGGGCGACCTGATCCGCAAAACCGTCGCCTATGTCGGCATCAAAGACGATAAGCGCAACTTCCGGGCTAAAAGTCTGCGAACCATTTTTCAGGAACAGGACGAGTTGTTGTTTGAGGCAGAGCTGTACAATGCCAATTACGAAGCGGTAACCGAACCCGATGTAAATCTCAGTATACGTGCCGCAGAAGGAGCCGAATACAAATTCACTTTTGGCAGATCCGGTGACAAGTACCGGCTGAATGCCGGTGGTCTGCCCCCGGGTGATTATCGTTTTACTGCAACCGTTGCTTTCAACAACAAAACTGAAAAAGCGGAAGGTGCCTTCAGCATCGCTGCCCTTGATTTCGAAAAGGCTCAGAGCCGTGCCGATCACGGCCTGCTCAGGCAGATGGCCGCTGCAACAGGTGGTGCGGTGATAAGCCTGGAGGAAATGGCCGGCCTGGCGGAAAAACTGAAAACAGGAGAAAAACTATCGGCTATCAGCTACTATGAACAGCGCATCAGCGACCTGATTAACCTACGCTGGATTTTGGCACTGATCCTGTCCCTGCTGGCCTTCGAGTGGTTTGTCAGGCGGTATTCAGGGGGGTATTGAGCAGATATTGAGATTTCGAGAGGCGAGAAACGAGAGACGAGAGGGAGACGGCCTTTGTGTATTCCAAAAAACAGCCTACTCTATGTTAAAATAAAATCAGCGTGTAGAGAAAAAACTCGAAATCCCGCCTCCCGAAATCCCGATGTCTACAGAAAATCTACGCTAAAAAGCAACAGGAAAGAGTGGTGAGAAAATCTCCTCTCGAAATCTCGCCTCTCAAAATCCTGATGTCTCAGAAACAAGCCACATCGGGAAATACAGGTGAAAATCATGTTAATCTTAAAAATCCGTGTTCTATAACTATTATTTTTAAGGAGATTACCCAACCATTGGTTGATACCCGGCGTAACAGGGGTATAAACTTTTAAACTCATGAAAAAACTATTACTCACCCTGGTATTCGGCCTGTTGGCACATGCCGGACTTTTTGCCCAACAGCAAGTTACTGTACAGGGATATGTACGTAACTCTTCTCAGGTGGGCGTATCGAATCAGGCAGTTTACATACTTCTGAATCAAATTCTGCCGGTTCATCATTTTGACACGGTATATACAGATACGGCGGGGTTTTACCAGCACCAGTATACGCTCCCCGGAACCAATCTGCAGGGAAGTGTACTCGTGATGACCCTCTGTGGCACCATGGACACTATTTCCGGCTTTTTCTCACCCAATATCAGCACCCTTAACTTAAATCTTACTTGCTTCCCGGCTACCCCTCCGCCAACCGGGCCAGGCTGGATTAATGGCTGGATAACACCGATTGCAGCCGGCGATACTGCCGAAATAGAACTACTGGCTCTCAGAAATGGCGCTGTCGTGGTTGATACAACCATTTACCGTTGGGATACCATACAGTCAGGCCTTATCTATTACGGTCTTAGGGCAGTAGCAGGCAGTTATATGGTAAGAGCCAGCCTTACTCCAGGCTCTCTTAACTACTCAACACGGCAGACCACTTATTTTGGTCAGACCACCAATCAAAGTCAGGCCACAACAATCGTTATGACCCCGGGTGCTCTCCTCAATGGTAAAAACATAACCCTGTTGACTTCGACTACCAATCCTTCCTACTTTATATCCGGCATTGTGAGCGGCTACTCCCCTCGTGCAGCAGGTGTCGACACTGCGCGTGTTATCCTCTTGGAAATCAACGGTAATACCTGGACGCCTATCGACACCACCTATGCCATTGATTCGGCGGGCACCTGTTTTTACTACTTCACACCTGCGAATGCCGGTACCTATACAGTTCTGGCTACCCTGCTTACCGGCCATGCTGCTAATTATGTCCCTACTTATTATGGTAACGCCACAACCTGGTCGTCAGCTTATCCTTTCTCCATCAACCCTATTTACAATCAACGTGCAGCCAATATCACCTTACAGGCTGCAACAGCCACAGGCAATGGTGGCGGCAACATTGGAGGTGGTGTATTCAATGGCCTTCCATTTGTTGGCAACGGCGGTGTTCATGGTATACCCGTTCAGCTCAAAGACGGCATGGACAATATCCTGCGGGTGGTTCACACCAATACCGATGGCAGCTTCAACCTCAGTGATTTACCCTTCGGCACTTACTACCTGCGGGTGGAAATGTTTGGTATGACTTCAGCTGTTTCAACGGTAGTGCTCGATGCTGCCAATCCAAGTCAGCAAGGTATCAACTTCACCATCAACGGATCAATCATCGCTACCAGCATTACTGAAGATGCCATCCGGGTAAAAGCCGTTTACCCTAACCCGGCAACCGATCGTATCAGCATTGGCCTCAAAGCTACTGAAGGTGCTATCCGTACCCTCCAGCTCCGTGATTTGCAAGGCCGGATTGTACTGGAAGAAGCAGTTTCGCTCAACAGCGGAGAGCAGGTAATTACGCTCGAGCTGACCGGCATTCAAAAAGGCATGTATCTGTTGCATGTGGAAGGTGCCAGCAGCCTGGTGCAAAAAGTTATTGTTCAATAAACCAACATTCCTCAACAACATCGTATGACGACAGGGTGGATGCAAGTCCACCCTGTCGTATTTCAACATGGAGATAGGTAAAGAGCTCATAGAAGCCTGTATTGCACAAAACAGAGCGGCCACACACCAGCTCTATAAGTTGTGTTTTAGTCTGCTGATGCAGATATGCATGCGCTATGCCCGCTCCAAAGACGAAGCAACCGAAATGCTCAACACCGCCTTCGTGAAAATTGTCTTTCATCTCCATAAATACGACCCCGCACAACCCATAGTACCCTGGCTCAAAAAAGTCACGATTAATACCATCATTGATAAATACAGGGTCGAAAAAACATATAGGGACAATCTCCTGTCGGTAGAAAACCCAGAAGCATGGGAACAAGCTGACGGTCAGATTAACAACCATATCTACGACCGGATAGGCTACGACCATCTGTTGCAGCTCATCCGAAAACTCCCCCCGGTCACCGGAAGCGTATTTAATCTATACGCCATCGATGGCTTCAAACACCGAGAGATTGCAGACATGCTCGGTATGAGTGAGAACACTTCCAAGTGGCACCTCTCCCATGCCCGACAGTTATTGCAAGCCAACCTCCAGGAAGAAAAAGTAAAGAGACATGCGTCCGGAAGAATTTGATAAGACCCTGAAGCGCGTGCTGGAAAGCCGGGAGTTCGACTACGACCCCGCCGCCTGGGAAAAAGCCCAGGCATTGCTCGAGCAACGCAAAAAACGCCCCCTCCTTTGGTGGTGGCCCTTCTTTGTGCTGACTGTCCTGCTGGTAACAGCAGGAAGCTGGTACTTATGGAGCCAGCGTACGGTCTCTTCCCCAAGCCCTTTGGCTGAAACCAACGCTTTCAGCACACAGCCAGAACAGCCAACACAGCCCGTCAAGTCCGGCAACGTTGAAATAGCCTCTGTCGCCACGGTGGAGGCCGGAAAAACAAGCACCGGCGATAGCCTTAGCCAAAAAAAGAAACAATCCCAACCCGTCCGCCTCCTCACGGATGAAATGGGAAATACACACCTGTCTACCGAAGCCATCTCCCTCCCTTTAGAAAATACCGAAAGAGAAGATATTTTCCTTATAAGGCTCAAAAACAAAAAAACCTCTCTTTTCAGCAGAAAAGAAATTGAAAAGGAATTCCTCGGCAAACCAAGGGAAATAGTTGAAAAACCTTTCGAGCGCCCTGCTGCTCCGGCTCAACAGTCTCCCGACTTATGGCTGGGCATCACCCTCTCGGCTGGACGCCAAAAAGCTACTACAGAGCGGGGCGGATTAGCTCAAAACAGCATCACCACTGGTATTTTTGGCCATTGGTATTTTACACCCAGGTTAGGCATACAACTTGAACCATCGCTTTCGTACCGGAACGGATTGTCAGCCAGCAGTATGGTGACCGATACACTTTTTGGTTTCGGCCAATCAGTCAGCAGCCATGAAACAATCGTACGGGATGCGTTGATGCTGTACATTCCTGCTGGAATCAGCTGGCAGATTCATCCTAAACACATCCTTGGTGCAGGTATCAGCTACCATCATTATCTGGGATCAAATATCCGGGAACACCGTGCCAATTATGAGAATAACCTCCTCGTTTCAGAAGAATCGGCAACCAGCAAAGGACGGTTGACTTCCCTTTCCTATGCTACAATAGGCTGGTATGCGGCCTATCAGTTTCGAATTCACGATGCCTTTTCACTTGGACTTCGGTATCAGGCAACCCCCGGCGGAAATGGCCCCCTTTACATCCCCGCTGAGCCTCCCCTGCGTTTCAGTCTCCACTATCACTTGTATCGTCTGGCCCCATGAGAAAGTTTTATTTTCTTCTTCTCCTTATAGCCGGATGCCGGGAGGCTACCTTGCCCGAGCATGGTACACGCCTGAACGACCCGGTTTTCTCCCTGAGTGGCTTGCTCGATGGCACTCCTTTCCGCTTTGAGGCAGGAATTGATCAACGTATAATGCTCACAGCGCTGGAACAGGACGATCAGTCGGTCTACGAACTCCGGGGAACCATTGCCCCGGCAGGGTGTGACAACTGCACCAATCAATTCACGATTATTCTGCGGGATTATACGGTTAAGGATCCAAACGCACCCATGGATATAGATTCTACGCTCAAAGAGCAGGACTATCCCTTCCAGATAACTTCCGGCAGCCTTCGAACCATTCAATTACAACAACAATCTGCCGGTAGCGCCGGTAGTCCCGCTTCGGGCTATGACTGGGAAATCAGGGAACACAACTCCAATCAACTCGTGGCACAACTCACCGGCTCTGAGCCGGAGGTAAGCCTGCGTACCGGAACCTACAATGTACTGCTGAACACAACCTTCACCAATGGCTGTTCTAACAGCATTATACATCCTGTAGTGATTGAAAACACACTCCCGGCCTGCACGGGTGACTTCCGCGTATCCTACATTCAAGGTACCCGGATGATAAAACTTGATACCGTAGGCGTGACCATCAACAGCCCCGTTGCCCTGATTCAATGGGTAGTAAACGGATCAACTTATGTGCTGGCAAGTGCTAATATTATGCTGGATTCCATCACACTACCGGTTTTCCAGATTACCATGAACATCTATTCACAAGGTTGCTCGCTTTCCGTAACAAAAAATGTCTCGTCCGATCCTGATTTTTTCTGCACTTCCAATTTCAAGATGACGAATAACCGGTCCACTGACCCTCTTCAGCTCGGTCATGTAAGGGTAGATTATACCGACGCCGCTGCAAACAGTTTCAGCACTCTTCACGGTCAGCAACCCTCCTGGTCACAGTTTGTTATCCACGCCATACTACCCTTCGAAAAAGATGCGAATGGGCTCCCTACCCGAAAAATTAGTGGTGAAATCGATTGCCGCCTCTTCAGCGACAATGGCACAGACTACAAAGACCTGCGTCAGGCCAATATGACCCTGGCACTTCCTTTTAAGCCTTGATTTTCAAAGCACTGCAGCACGAAGAAAGCTCCCCTGTCAAATACCCAAGTCTCGCCTCTCGTATCTCGCATCTCGCCTCTCGATGTCTGCAAAAAAAAAAGCCGCCTCAGTTAAGAAACGGCTTTCAGGATAGTTCAGTCCCGGATAACGATGTATAAATCCTCGTCGTCCTTCTTCATTTTATACTTCTCTCGTGCAAATTTTTCAAGCATTTCTGCATTTGTCATGAGCTCTTCGCGGTCCTTTTTTACCTGCTCAATCTGTTCGAGATAAAACTGCTTATTTTCTTCGAGCTCCCCTAAACGCGCTTTGTAGCGGAATTGAGTTATCAAATCATGGCTATCGAAAAAAGTCATCCACACCGCAAAAATGAGGAGGGTAAGCACGTAGCGGTTTTTCAACCAGGGCCAGACCTTTTTCAGACGTTCCATCTTAAGCAAATTTAAATGCTTTTCCGAGGAATTGTGCACTATCACCCAATTCTTCTTCTATGCGAAGCAGCTGGTTGTATTTTGCAATCCTGTCAGAACGGGAAGCAGAGCCGGTTTTGATTTGTCCGGTCCGCATGGCCACAGCCAGGTCAGCAATGGTGGTATCTTCGGTTTCACCCGAACGATGACTCATAATACTGGTGTAGGAAGCCGATTGTGCCATTTGTACCGCATCCAGGGTTTCGGTAAGAGAGCCGATCTGGTTAACTTTTACAAGTATAGAATTGGCAATTTTACTCTCAATACCGCGGCGAAGCCGTTTTACATTGGTCACGAATAAATCATCTCCTACCAATTGTACTTTACTGCCAATGGCCTTGGTCAGGGCAGCCCAGCCATCCCAGTCGTCTTCCGCCAGGCCATCTTCGATGCTGATAATCGGATACTTCTTCACCCATTCCGACCAGTAAGCAACCATTTCAGCAGAGGTCATTTGTTTACCACTCGATTTTTTGAAGGTATACAGACCTGTTTTCTCATCATAAAACTCGGTAGTAGCCGCATCCATGGCGATGTAAATATCTTCTCCGGGCTTGTAACCGGCTGCTTCTATGGCAGTAATGACAATCTCGATAGCTTCTTCATTCGATTTGATATTGGGTGCAAAACCACCCTCGTCACCTACATTGGTCGACATGCCCTTTTTCTTCAGCACGGCTTTGAGGTGATGGAAGACTTCTGTTCCCCACCGCAACGACTCGCTGAAGCTGGTGGCACCTACCGGCATCACCATAAACTCCTGAAAATCGATACTGTTATCGGCATGTGCGCCTCCATTGAGGATATTCATCATGGGGATGGGCAGCAGATTGGCATTCAGTCCACCCACGTAACGGTACAACGGCATGTTACAGGACGCTGCACCAGCGCGCGCCGCAGCCAGCGAGACCCCCAAAATAGCGTTCGCACCGAGTTTAGATTTGTTGGCGGTTCCGTCGAGGGCGATCATAACCTCGTCAAGACCTTGCTGGTCATAAACATCCATCCCCACCAATTCCTCACAAATGAGTTCATTGACATGGTCGATGGCCTTGGTTACACCTTTGCCCATATAGGCGGTCTCGTCACCGTCACGCAGCTCAACTGCTTCGTGTATACCTGTCGAAGCACCTGAAGGCACTGCAGCACGGCCGGTATAACCGTCGGAAGTGATTACATCTACTTCGATGGTGGGGTTGCCGCGTGAATCCAGGATCTGGCGGGCAAAAATATCTTCAATTACTGGCATAGGGCTTGGGTTAATTCAGGTTAGCAATAAAATCATCAAATAAATAGCGTGCGTCATACGGGCCGGGACAGGCTTCGGGATGATACTGAACCGAAAACGCCTTTTTACCCTTGATTCGTATGCCTTCAATTGTTTGGTCGTTCAGGTTGATGTGGGTAATCTCTACCATCGGATTGGCCTTCACGCTTTCCGGATCTACGCCAAAACCGTGGTTCTGGGAGGTTATCTCCGACTTACCTGTCAGCAGGTTTTTAACCGGGTGGTTAATTCCCCGGTGACCGTGGTGCATTTTGAAAGTCTTCACCCCGACCGCAGAAGCGAGCAGCTGGTGGCCGAGACAAATCCCAAAAACGCTCATGTTGGCTTCCAGCATTTCTTTCACCACCGCTATCTGTGCTGTCATCACCGACGGATCGCCGGGCCCATTCGTCAGCATCACGCCATGGGGCTGATAGGCCTGTATTTCGCTGAGTGAGGCATTGTGGGGGAATACCCGTAGCTGACAATCTCTTGAAAGCAGGGAACGGATGATGTTCTCCTTCGCGCCATAATCCATCACAGCAACCCTGTACCGGGCATCGGCGGATCCAAGATCAAATGCCTGTGTGGTAGAAACTTTAGATGCAAGCTCCAGCCCTTCCATGGAAGGCACTTTTTTAAGTTGGTCGGCCAACACGGTAACATCAAGACTTTCTGACGATATGATACAATTCATCGCGCCTTTGGAGCGGATGTGTCTCACCAGGGCACGGGTATCTACATCCGTAATCGCGACCAGACTATTGTCTATGAAGTAATCCTGAATGTTCTGATCGGCTGATTTACGGGAATAGGCGATGTTAAAATTGCGGCAAACAAGCCCTGCAATCTGGATTTTCTTCGATTCCGATTCATTGTGCTGGATACCGTAATTCCCGATGTGTACATTGGTTGTCACGAGTATCTGTCCGAAATAGGAAGGATCTGTAAACACCTCCTGGTAGCCGGTCATACCGGTATTGAAGCAGATTTCTCCCCAGGTGGTTCCTGTTTTACCGGCGGAAAAGCCGTGAAAAAAAGTGCCGTCTTCGAGTAAAAGGATGGCCGGTACTTTTTCGAGTAGTTTCATGCGAAATGTTTTACAAATTTAACGTCAAAACAGGTGTTTTTCAAAGGTAAATCGACAGCGAATAATCCACAGTGCGTGGATAGTGTACCTCCGCCATTCTGCGGGCATAAAAAAACCCCGTTCAATAAAATCGAACGGGGCTTACCATGAAAAATCAATGCATTATACAGCGGCTGCTTCTTCAGCGCTGTCGCCAGCGGCTTCGGTTTTTTTCGCAGCGGCCTTCGGAGCAGCAGTGGCTTTTTTGGCCCGTGAACGGCGGGTGTTTTTCGCCTTTTTCTCGTTGCCTTCGCCGAGCAGCAGCTCGTTATAGTCTACCAGCTCGATCATGCACATCTCAGCCGCGTCTCCCAGACGGAAGCCGGTTTTGATGATGCGGGTATAACCACCAGGACGGTCGGCCACTTTCACGGCTATATCGCCGAAAAGGGTTTTTACAGATTCCTTATCCTGAAGATAAGAGAATACAGTACGACGAGAATGGGTATTATCCTTCTTCGATTTGGTGATGATGGGCTCGATGAACTTACGCAACGCCTTGGCTTTCGCAACTGTGGTGTTGATACGTTTCTTCTCGATCAACGAGATCGCCATGTTTTGCAACATAGCCTCGCGATGGGGGGCAGTTCTGCCTAAGTGATTGAATGTTTTGCCGTGACGCATTATGCTTACTCCTCGTCAAGTTTATATTTGGTGATTTCCATGCCGAAAGTGAGGCCTTTTTCACGGACCAGCTCTTCCAGCTCTGTCAGCGACTTCTTCCCGAAGTTGCGGAATTTCAACAGATCAGCGATATCGTATTTTACGAGGTCGCCCAGGGTTTTAATCTCTGCTGCTTTCAGACAATTGTAAGCGCGCACCGACAAATCAAGATCAGACAAAGGTGTCTTCAAAATTTTGCGCATGTGCAGGATGTTCTCATCCACTTCGCTCGCAACGTCTTTAGGCTTCGACTCAAGGGTGATTGATTCGTCAGAGAACAACATGAAATGCTGAATCAAGATTTTGGCTGCTTCTTTCAAAGCCTCCTCCGGATGGATGGAACCATCAGTTTTGATATCAATGATCAGCTTCTCATAGTCGGTTTTCTGCTCAACGCGGGTATTTTCGATGGCATACTTCACGTTTTTAATCGGGGTATAGATTGAATCGATTGGAATAACGCCAATCACAGAATCAACTACTTTGTTCTCTTCGGCAGGAACATAACCACGACCCTTTTCTACAGTAAGTTCAATTTCGAAGCTCACCGATGTTTCCATATGGGCGATGACCAGCTCAGGATTCAGGATGGTGAAATTGGAAGAAAACTTCTCAATGTCTCCGGCCACGAATGTGTCCTTGCCTTTAACCGTTACGTAGATTTTCTCCGCATCGGCTGTATCAAACTTCTTCTTGAATCTCACCTGCTTGAGGTTGAGCACAATCTCTACCACATCTTCCACTACACCTTTGATGGTTTGGAATTCGTGGTCAACACCCGGAATACGGATGCTGGTGATGGCGTAACCTTCCAGCGAAGAGAGCAGGATCCTGCGAAGCGCGTTACCGATAGTAACACCAAATCCGGGCTCCAAAGGCTTGAATTCGAAGCTGCCTTCGAAATCGTTTGCCTTCTGCATCACTACTTTGTCTGGCTTCTGAAATGCTAGGATCGACATGTATAGATAGAATATTAAGTTAAAAAAATTACTTGGAGTACAATTCTACGATCAGCTGCTCCTTGATGTTCTCAGGAATCTGGTCGCGCATCGGGAAGTCGATGAATTTGCCTTCCATTTTGTCTTTGTCCCACTCCAACCACGAGAATTTAGAGATGGTTTTTCCGCTCAACGCTTCTGTAACCACTTCCAGACTTTTTGATTTCTCCCGAACACCGATAACATCACCGGGGCGCAGTTCGTAAGAAGGAATGTTCACCAGGCTACCATTCACAGTGATGTGACGGTGACCAACCAGCTGGCGGGCAGCCGAACGGGTAGGTGCTATGCCAAGGCGGAAAACGGTATTGTCGAGACGGGCCTCAAGGAATTTCAGGAGGTTCTCACCGGTAGTGCCACGTTTACGTTGTGCACGGTCGAAAGTTTTTGCAAACTGACGTTCCAAAACACCATAAGTGTATTTCGCTTTTTGCTTCTCCATGAGCTGGATGGCGTATTCCGATTTTTTCGGAGCACGACGTGAAGCACCATGCTGGCCCGGAGGGTAGTTCTTGCGGGTCAGCGCTTTATCCGGACCGAAAATCGCTTCCTTAAACTTGCGGGCGATTTTGCTTTTGGGACCTGTATATCTTGCCATTGTTCTAGTTACTTAAGGATTAAACACGACGACGTTTCGGAGGACGGCAGCCGTTGTGCGGCACAGGAGTAACGTCGGTAATGGTGCTGATTTCGATGCCAAGGCCTGCAAGGGTACGGATGGCCGACTCACGTCCGGCACCTGGACCTTTTACAAATACCTCCGCACGACGGAAACCCAGATCATAGGCAACTTTGCCACAATCCTGAGCAGCTACCAGCGCAGCATATGGAGTGTTTTTCTTCGAACCACGGAAACCAGCCTTCCCGGCAGAAGCCCAGGAAATCACCTGACCCTCATTGTTTGTGATCGAAATAATGATGTTGTTGAAGGTCGAGCTGATGTGGACCTGACCTGAGGCCTCCACTTTCACTACCCGCTTCTTGACGACTTTCGTATTCTTAGCCATTGCTATCGATTATTACTTAGTAGCTTTTTTCTTGTTCGCTACAGTTTTACGCTTTCCTTTACGAGTACGGGCATTGTTCTTCGTACGCTGGCCTCTCACAGGCAAGCCTTTCCGGTGACGGAGACCGCGGTAACAACCAATGTCCATCAAACGTTTGATGTTCAGTTGCACCTCGGAACGAAGTTCACCCTCGGTTTTGATCTCTTCAGCGATGATTTTACGGATGGCGGTCAGTTGATCGTCATTCCATTCGCTTACTTTGACATTAAAGTCAATGCCACTACGCTCGAGTATCATACGCGCCTTTGAATGACCTATTCCGAAGATATAAGTCAGGCCGATCTCGCCTCTTTTGTTTTTAGGTAGGTCTACCCCTGCAATCCTTGCCATGGTTTATCCTTGTCTTTGTTTGTACTTGGGATTTTTCTTGTTGATCACGTACAACTTGCCGTTTCTACGGACAATCTTGCAGTCAACACTACGCTTTTTAATGGATGTTTTAACCTTCATGGTCTTAGTATCTATAACAAATTCTTCCTTTGGTCAAATCGTAAGGCGACATTTCTACCTGAACCCGGTCTCCGGGGAGGATCTTGATGTAGTTCATCCGCATCTTACCCGAAATGTGGGCGATGATCTGGTGACCGTTCTCAAGCTCCACTCTGAACATTGCGTTTGACAATGCTTCGAGTATGGTGCCGTCCTGTTTAATCGATGATTGTTTTGCCATATAGTTTTTACAATGTACTAAACAGTTGCACCGGCTGCGTTGCGTCCTTTGATGCGCCCGGTTTTCATCAAACCATCATAGTGACGCATCAGGAGGTGACTTTCGATCTGCTGGAGGGTATCGAGTACCACACCTACCATGATCAACAGCGAGGTGCCACCATAAAACTGGGCAAATTGAGAGTTCACACCGGCTATTGTCGCAATAGCTGGCAGGATGGCCACGATGGCCAGGAAGATAGAGCCCGGGAGGGTGATGCGTGCTAACACATCGTCCAGAAACTCTGCGGTTTTACGTCCTGGCTTCACGCCTGGAATGAAAGCACCGTTACGCTTCAGGTCTTCCGACATCTGATTGGAGTTTACCGACAGTGAAGTGTAGAAGTAGGTAAATACAATAATCAGAATGGCCAGGGTAACGTTGTAGGTTACCGAAGTGAAATCGACGAAAGCCGAAACCACACCCTGGCTGAAATCACTTTCAGGAAAAAACTGCGCAACTGTGGCAGGCAGGAACATGATAGCCTGCGCGAAGATGATTGGCATTACACCGGCAGCATTTACCTTGATAGGGATGTACTGACGGGTGCCACCATACATGCGGTTACCCACCACGCGTTTGGCCACCTGAATCGGAATTTTGCGGGTTCCCTGTACCAAAAGAATGGTACCGGCCACGATGGCGATCAGCATGGCGATCTCTACCAGAAAAGGAACCAATCCACCACCACCTGTACCGAGACGGAACTGCAATTCAGCACCGAGTGATACCGGGAGGCGTGCGATGATACCCACCATGATGATGAGCGAGATACCGTTGCCAAGACCACGGTCTGTAATTTTTTCACCCAACCACATCACAAACATGGTACCGGCGGTGAGCACAGTTACCGTCGATAAAACGAACGATAAATCCAGTGAATCGCCTGTACGCAGGATGATAGCCGGCAGGAATTGTGCTTTGAGGTTAATCAGGAAGCCAATGGCCTGTGCACCGGTAATCACGATGGTGAGGTAACGGGTGATTTGGTTGATCTTATTACGACCGCTTTCGCCTTCCTTCATCATCTTCTGGAAGGTAGGAACTACCATTCCAAGAAGTTGTACTACGATGGATGCCGAAATATAAGGCATGATACCCAGGGCAAAAACCGAGGCACGGGAGAACGCTCCACCTGCGAAGAGGTCAATCAGGCCGGTAAGGCCTGAAGGTCCGCCGCTCGGCGTAAGGTTTTCGAGTACAACAGGATCAATACCCGGAAGTACCACATAGGAACCCAGACGATAGATAAGCAACAAACCGAGGGTCATCAGAATCCTCGACTTGAGTTCTTCTATCTTGAAGATGTTCCGTATCGTATTGATGAAGTTCTTCATGTTTAAGCGATAACTTCCGTGGTGCCACCAGCGGCTTCGATTTGAGCTTTAGCAGTAGCGCTGAACTTGTGAGCTTTTACATTCACTTTCGCTTTCAGTTCACCACGGCCGAGTATCTTCACAAGTTTGTTGGCACTACCAATCAAACCATGCTCTGCCAGGAAGGCAGGCGTGATATCGGTAGCGGTAAAACGCTCAACCAATGCCTGCAATACATCGAGGTTTACCCCATTGTATTCTACACGGTTGTTGTTTTTGAAGCCAAACTTAGGTACACGCAATTTCAAAGGCATCTGACCGCCTTCAAAACCAGGCTTGCTGGAGTAGCCGGTACGTGCCTGAGCACCTTTATGACCTTTGGTAGAAGTACCACCACGTCCCGATCCCTGTCCGCGACCGATACGTTTGCGGGTTTTAATGCTGCCCGCTGCGGGTTTTAAATTACTCAGTTCCATGCTTAGATTTCCTCTACTTTAACCAGGTGACTAACTTTCAAAATCATACCTGCAATTTGCGGCGTGATTTCGTGTTCAACGCTGGCATGCGGATGACGCAGACCCAGTGCTATTAAGGTGCGCTTCTGACGCAATGTGCGTCCGATGCCACTTTTAGTTTGTGTGATTTTCAAACGAGCCATCTGCTTATCCGTTAAATACTTTACTCATTTTAACCTGACGTTGCTCGGCAACGGTGTGCGGATCGCGCAACTGAGCCAGTGCGTCGATGGTCGCCTTCACCACATTGTGCGGGTTAGACGAACCTTTCGACTTGGCCAGTACGTCGGTGATACCGGCACTCTCCAATACGGCACGCATGGCACCACCGGCAATAACACCGGTACCGTGCGAAGCCGGCTTGATGAATACACGACCACCGCCAAACTTGCCGTTCGACTCGTGTGGAACCGTACCTTTCATCAAAGGAACCTTGATGAGCGACTTCTTAGCGTCATCGATACCTTTGGCAATAGCCTCCGATACTTCTTTGGCTTTGCCGAGACCGTAACCTACGATACCGTTCTCATCACCCACTACCACAATGGCAGAGAAGCTGAAAGTACGACCGCCTTTGGTCACCTTGGCTACGCGTTGTACGCTTACGAGACGATCTTTCAATTCGATCTCGCTTGCTTTTACTCTTTTTATGTTCGTTGTAGACATATCTCTTAAAGCTTAGAAATTTAAGCCACCCTCACGGGCACCTTCTGCGAGCGCTTTTACGCGACCATGGTACAAATAACCGTTACGGTCGAATACTACCTGGGTAATACCGGCAGCCATCGCTTTCGCAGCGAGTGCCTTGCCTACCAGGGTCGAGGTAGAAGTTTTATCTCCTTTGATACCGGCGATATCCTTCTCGGAAGAAGAAGCAGCGCACAAAGTGACACCTGCTACATCGTCGATAATCTGGGCATATATCTCCTTGTTGCTGCGGTAAACCGACAAACGGGGACGTTCAGCAACACCTGTAACACGCTTGCGAATGCCTCTTTTAATACGTGTTCTACGATCAATTTTCTGATTAGCCATTGCTCAAGCTTATTTTTTAGAGGCTGATTTACCTGCTTTTCTACGAAGAACCTCACCCACAAAACGAACACCTTTTCCTTTGTACGGCTCAGGCTTACGAAGTCCGCGGATCTTGGCAGCTACCTGCCCGATCAGTTCCTTGTCGTTGCTCTCTAAAGTGATGATTGGATTCTTACCTTTTAACGTTTCTGTTTTCAGCGATACCTCTTTAGGTACTTCCATCACGATTTCGTGTGAATAACCCAAAGAAAGCTCCAACAACTGACCGTTGGCATTGGCACGATAACCTACACCGACGAGTTCTTGTTTGAGGGTATAACCTTCCGTCACACCGATGACCATATTATGGATGAGTGAGCGGTACAAACCATGCAAAGCACGGTGACGCTTGCTCTCAGTAGGACGTACTACAGTGAGTACACTGCCTTCAATCGTAACAGCCATATCGGTGTCGACGAAGCGTGTGAGTTGACCTTTAGGGCCTTTTACGGTTACTATATTCTTATCGTTCACCTCTACGGTTACACCTGCAGGGATTTGAACGGGGAGTTTACCAATACGTGACATGAGTTCCTCCTGATTAAGATACGTAACACAATACTTCACCACCCACATTCAGCTGACGAGCCTCTTTGTCGGTCATGATACCTTTAGACGTAGATACAATGGCGATACCCAACCCATTGATCACACGCGGCAACTCGCCTACACCTGCATACTTACGCAGGCCGGGACGGCTGATGCGTTGTAAGCTGCGGATAACCGGCTCGTTGGTTCCCTGGATATATTTCAGGGCTATTTTGATGGTTCCTTGCGGACCATCGGCTTCGAACTTATAGTTGGCGATGTAGCCTTTGTCGAAAAGAACTTTGGTAAGCTCCTTCTTCATGTTCGAAGCTGGGATCTCTACCACACGGTGGCGCGCCTTCATGGCGTTGCGCAAGCGGGTGAGATAGTCTGCTATCGGGTCAGTCATTACTAAAACTTTATACTTTTAATTACCAGCTTCCTTTGGTTATACCCGGAATCTTGCCCTCGCTGGCCATTTTGCGGAACAGTACCCGGCTGATGCCGAACTGACGCATATAACCTCTCGGACGACCGGTGAGTTTGCAACGGTTGTGCAGACGTACCGGCGAAGCATTTTTTGGGAGCTTCTGCAGACCCAGATAATCACCGGCTTCTTTGAGGGCAGCACGCTTCGCAGCATACTTCTCAACTGTCTTCTGACGTTTGAGACCTCTTGCTTTTACACTTTCCTTAGCCATGGATTATTTGTTTGTTGTTTTGAACGGTAAACCAAGTTCCTGCAACAAGGCCATGGCCTCTTCGTCGGTTTTGGCGGTGGTTACAAAGGTGATATCCATACCTGAAATCTTACCGACTTTGTCGATGTTGATTTCGGGGAAGATGATTTGTTCGGTTACACCGAGGGTGTAGTTACCGCGGCCATCGAAACCTTTTGGATTGATACCCTTGAAGTCACGCACACGGGGCAACGATACCGAGATCAAACGATCCAGGAATTCGTACATTTTCACATCACGCAGGGTTACACGAACACCAATCGGCATTTTCTCCCGGAGTTTGAAGTTCGAGATCGCTTTGCGTGACATGGTAGGAACGCTTTTCTGACCGGTGATGGTCGACATTTCCGAAACAGCAGCATCAATGAGCTTCTTATCGGAAACAGCGGCACCAACGCCCTGGTTGATACAGATTTTGGTCAGTACCGGGATCTGCATCACGTTCTTGTAAGAGAAACGCGCCTGCATGGCAGGGACAACTTCCTCTTTATATTTGGTCTTGAGACGAATTTCGTAAGCCATTACTTGATTATTTCTCCGGTTTTCTTAGAGAAGCGTACCAGTTTGCCGTTTTCACCAGCCTTACGGCCGATGCGGGTTGCCTGACCGCCCACTACAACCATGAGGTTGCTCAGATGTAACGGTGCTTCTTTTTTCACAATACCACCATTGGGCGTAGTTGCATTCGGCTTGGTGTGTTTGGTGATCATATTCACACCTTCTACGATTGCACGCAGCTCAGCTGGTATAATTTCGAGGACACGGCCTTCTTTGCCTTTGTCGTCGCCCGCGATTACACGAACGAGGTCCCCTTTTTTAATCTTCAGTTTGGTACTTGCCATGACGTTCTTATTAAAGTACTTCAGGAGCCAGTGAAACAATCTTCATGAACTGCTTCTCACGAAGCTCGCGGGCCACCGGGCCGAAGATGCGGGTACCGCGTGGCTCATCCTGGTTGTTCAACAACACTACTGCGTTGTCGTCGAAACGGATATATGAACCATCCTTGCGGCGTACTTCCTTGCGGGTACGGACGATGACAGCTTTCGATACGGTTCCTTTTTTGGCATTGCCCGACGGAATAGCCGACTTGATCGAAACAACGATCTTATCGCCTACGCTGGCGTAACGTTTGCCGGTACCACCGAGTACACGTATACACAGTACTTCTTTGGCGCCACTGTTATCTGCAACAGACAATCTACTTTCCTGCTGTATCATTACTTAGCCCTTTCAATGATTTCTACCAATCTCCAACGTTTGTTCTTGCTGAGCGGGCGGGTTTCCATGATACGAACGAGGTCGCCGATATTACAATCGTTGTTCTCGTCATGTGCCATGAATTTCTTCGTGCTCTTCATGAATTTACCGTAGATCGGGTGTTTTACTTTACGTTCTACCACAACAGTGATGGTCTTAGTCATCTTGTTGCTGGTAACGTTACCGATACGTTCTTTTCTTGCGTTCCTTTCCATCTCAGCGATCATTGATTGTTGGCAGTTGCTTGTTGGCGTACGGTAAGTTCAGTCAGCAAACGTGCAATCGTCTTGCGCGTTTCGCGAATCTTGGCCGGGCTTTCGATAGCCGACACAGCATGGGTAAACTTCAGCTTCGTCAGCTGCTGTTTCTCCTCTTGTATCCTTTCAGCAATCTCTGCTGTGGACAGTTCTTTTATGGCGGAGTATTTCATGTCTTTTCTTATTCTCCTGCGTAGTCTCTTCTTACGATAAATTTTGTGCTAACCGGCAATTTTTGAGCGGCAAGGCGCATGGCCTCTTTAGCGACCGGCAAAGGTACACCTTCTGCTTCAAAAATCAAAGTGCCTGGTTTTACAACGGCTACCCAATACTCCGGTGAACCTTTACCTTTACCCATACGCACTTCTGCAGGCTTTTTGGTGATAGGTTTATCGGGGAAGATGCGGATCCAAACCTGACCTTCACGTTTCATAAAGCGGGTTACCGCGATACGGGCAGCTTCAATCTGGCGCGATGTGATCCAGTGCTCTTCCAGGGTTTTCAGGCCAAATGATCCAAAGGCCAACTCCGCACCGCGGGTTGCATTGCCTTTGATCCGGCCTTTATGCATCTTTCTGAATTTCGTTCTTTTCGGTTGTAACATCTCTCTGGCTCCTTATCAATTAACCTTTTCTGGTACGATCTCCACCACCAGCGTTACCACCTGTGCGACGACGGTCTCCACCACCTGCGCTGCGACGGTCTCCACCACCACTGCGGCGGTCTCCACCACCTGCACGACGTTCACCGCCACGGTTGCCACCTTCAGCGGCACCCGCGTTCGGACCACCGGCTTGTGCACGGCTGCCTACGTTTGGCGAAAGATCGCGTTTACCATAAATCTCTCCTTTGCAAATCCATACTTTCACACCGATTTTACCGTAAACGGTCTGTGCTTCTTTCAAAGCATAATCAATGTCAGCACGAAGGGTGTGCAAAGGAATACGTCCTTCTTTGTATTGCTCACTGCGCGCAATCTCCGCACCGCCCAGACGACCTGAAACAAGTACTTTGATCCCTTCGGCACCCATACGCATGGTAGAGGCAATCGAAGTCTTCATCGCACGACGGAAAGAAACACGTGCCTCGAGCTGACGGGCAATGCCTTCAGCTACCAGCGCTGCATCGAGCTCCGGACGTTTGATTTCGAAGATGTTGATCTGAACATCTTTGCTGGTAAGCTTCTTGATCTCTTCCTTGATACGATCAACCTCCGCTCCTCCTTTACCGATCACGATTCCGGGACGGCTGGTATGGATGGTGATGATGATGCGCTTCAGGGTACGCTCGATCACTACGCGGCTGATGCCACCGTTGTTGATACGCGCGCTGAGATAGTTGCGTATTTTCTCGTCTTCTACGAGTTTGTCTGCGTAATTATTGCCACCGAACCAGTTGGAATCCCAACCACGGATATAGCCAAGGCGCAGGCTTACAGGATTAATCTTTTGTCCCATTTGCTATTATTCGTTTACAGTGGTCATGGTGTCAATAACAAGCGTCACGTGATTCGAACGCTTGCGGATGCGGTGTCCGCGACCTTGCGGTGCCGGACGGAGACGCTTCAGCATGCGACCCCCGTCAACCTGTACGCTTTTCACGTAAAGATTTGCGGTTTCGATCGACTGATCTTCGTTTTTCTTCTCCCAGTTATTGATAGCTGACATGAGCAGTTTCTCGAGGGGAAGACTCGCGTCTTGTTTCGCGAAACGCAGGATGTTCAGCGCCTGGTCAGCTTTTTTACCGCGGATGAGGTCTACAACGAGACGCATCTTACGGGGAGAGCTTGGACAGTTTCTCAGGATGGCTACTGCTTCCATTATTTCTTTCCTTTATCTTTTTTAGCCACGTGACCACGGAAGTTACGGGTGGGTGAAAACTCTCCGAGTTTGTGTCCAACCATGTTCTCGGTCACATATACCGGGATGAATTTGTTGCCGTTGTGTACGGCAAACGTATGTCCCACAAAATCAGGGGTGATCATCGAACGACGCGACCAGGTTTTGATTACGGTCTTCTTAGTTCCTTCGTTCTGTGCGTCTACCTTCTTCTCGAGGGTATACTCTACAAATGGTCCTTTTTTAAGTGAACGCGCCATTGCTTATCCTTTCCTGCGTTTAATGATCATTCTGTCAGACTGTCTCTTGCCACGACGGGTTTTGTAACCTTTCGACAACAAACCTTTGCGTGAGCGTGGGTGTCCTCCACTTGCGCGGCCTTCACCACCACCCATAGGGTGATCTACCGGGTTCATGGCAACACCACGAACACGCGGACGGCGACCTAACCAACGCTTGCGACCGGCTTTACCGCTGATTTCAAGGAGGTGATCCTCGTTCGACAGTTTACCCATCGTTGCCACGCAAGTCAGCAATACCATGCGGGTTTCACCACTTGGCAATTTGATGATGGCGTATTTGCCATCACGGGCCGCCAGGGTTGCTGAGCCACCGGCGCTGCGCACCATCTGACCACCACGACCGGGCTGAAGCTCGATGTTGTGAATAGCAGAACCCAACGGGATTTTAGCCAATGGAAGGGTATTACCGGCATCCGGAGCAACTGCGTCGCCCGAAAGTACGGTCTGACCAACCTGAAGTCCTTGCGGAGCCAGGATATAACGCTTCTCACCATCGGCATAAGCCAACAGCGCGATGAGGGTCGTGCGGTTCGGATCGTACTCGATGGTTTTCACCACGGCAGGAATATCCTTCTTGTCGCGTTTGAAATCGATGATACGATACATTTTCTTGTGACCACCACCGATATAGCGCATGGTCATCTTACCTGTATTGTTACGTCCGCCGGAACGTTTTGTCGGGGCCAACAGGCTCTTCTCAGGCGTGTTGGTGGTTACCTCCGCGTAGGTGTTGGCAACCTTAAAACGTAAACCCGGAGTAACCGGACTAAATCTTTTTACTGCCATTTTCTTAGATGTTACTGTAGAAATCGATGTTATCGCCTTCCTTCAAGGTTACAATGGCTTTTTTGAAGCTGTCTTTACGGCCTTCCACATAACCCGCCTTTGTATAGCGGCTTTTTTTCTTGCCGGCATAGACCATGGTGTTTACTGCTTGCACAGTAATACCAAACATGGCTTCGATCGCTTTTTTGATTTCGATCTTATTCGCCTTCTTGTCAACCCGGAAAGCATACTGGTTACGCTTCTCGCCGAGCATGGTCATCTTCTCGGTGATGATAGGTTTTTTCAGCAATTCCATGGCCTTACTTGTTAAGAGTTTCTTCGATCTTCGCGATCGAGCTGTTTACCATCAGGATCTTACCTGCGTTCATCACATCGTATGTGTTGAGGTCGCCGGCCATCACCAATTTCAGTTTCTGGAGGTTACGACCCGACAGCACGATGTTCTGGCTGTTCTCAGGAAGAACCACGAGCAACTTCTGGCCGCTCAGCTTCAGATTGTTCAGCAGACCTACAAATGCTTTGGTTTTAGGCGTCTCATAGTTGAAATCTTCAACTACCATGATGCTGTTGGCCTGTGCTTTGTACGTGAGTGCCGATTTACGGGCAAGCACCTTTACCTTTTTGTTCAGCTTAAAGCCGTAGTCACGGACACGTGGACCGAATACACGGGCACCACCGCGGAAGGAAGGGCTGTTGATATCACCTTTACGTGATCCGCCGGTACCTTTTTGCTTGTGCAGCTTGCGGGTTGAACCGGAAATCTCGTTACGTTCTTTTGATTTGTGTGTACCCTGACGCTGGTTAGCGAGGTACTGCTTCACATCGAGGTAAATCGCGTGATCGTTCGGCTCAATACCGAAAACGTCCGCCGACAAGGTTGCTTTTACCTTGGTCTCTTTACCTTCTGTATTGTAAATAGGTAGTTCCATGATTATTTCTCCACGATTACAAATGAACCCTTGGCTCCGGGAACGGAACCTTTCACTACGAGGATGTTCTGCTCAGGATATACCTTCAAAATCTCCAGGTTCTGTACTTTGACACGATCGCCACCCATACGGCCGCCCATGCGCATCCCTTTAAATACACGACTTGGAAAAGATGATGCACCGAGTGAACCGGGAGCACGGAGACGGTTGTGCTGACCGTGGGTTTGACCACCGACACCAGCGAAACCATGACGCTTCACAACGCCCTGGAAACCTTTACCCTTGCTTTCACCTACTACGTCTACAAATTCACCTTCTTCGAAAATCTCAACCGTCACGGTTGATCCGCTTTCCAGCGCTGATTCGAAAGTGGTAAACTCCACCAGCTTGCGCTTAGGGGTAGTTCCTGCTTTCTTAAAGTGTCCCTGCATGGCTTGAGAAGTATTCTTCTCTTTCTTCTCTCCGAAGGCCAGCTGGTAGGCAGCATAACCGTCTGACTCGACGGTTTTTACTTGCGTCACAACGCAAGGACCAGCTTCCAAAACTGTGCATGGGACGCTTTTCCCATCGGCACTGAAAATGCTGGTCATTCCAACTTTTTTACCAATTATTCCTGACATCTCAGTTATTGTCAAACTTTAATTTCTACATCTACTCCGCTCGGAAGTTCCAGCTTCATCAGGGCATCAACGGTCTTCGAAGAAGAACTGTAGATATCCAACACTCTTTTGTAAGAGCAGAGCTGGAATTGCTCCCGGGCTTTTTTGTTCACGTGCGGACTTTTCAGCACGGTGAAGATTTGTTTTTCAGTCGGCAACGGAATAGGACCGCTCACAACTGCACCCGTGGTTTTCACGGTTTTGACGATCTTCTCAGCCGACTTGTCGACGAGGTTGTGATCGTACGATTTCAATTTGATGCGTATACGATGGCTCATGGCTCCTGATAATTAATTTTTTTCCGCTTTCATGGCTTTGTACTTCGCCAGTACCTCTTCCGCGATGTTCTTAGGGGTTTCGCTGTAGTGCGAGAACTCCATGGTAGAAGTGGCACGACCGGAAGTGAGGGTACGCAGTACGGTCACATAACCGAACATTTCTGCCAAAGGCACCAGTGCTCTGATCACCTGCGCAGCATTTTTGGTATCCATACCCTGCATCTGACCACGACGACGGTTCAGGTCACCCATTACGTCACCCATATACTCATCGGGGGTAATAACCTCGATTTTCATGATAGGCTCGAGCAACACAGGATTTGCTTTGCGGCAAGCTTCGCGGAACGCGGTACGGGCAGCAATTTCAAACGAGAGCGAATCGGAGTCAACCGCGTGGAACGAACCGTCGAACAGACGGACTTTCAGGTTATCTACCGGGAAGCCGGCAAGTACACCATTCGACATGGCAGCACCGAAGCCTTTTTCAACCGATGGGATAAATTCACGTGGGATAGATCCACCCACAACCTCATTGATAAACTGAAGTCCGGTTTTGCCTTCGTCAGTTGGTCCGATTTCAAACTGGATATCGGCGAATTTACCGCGACCACCAGTTTGTTTCTTATAGGTCTCCCGGTGTGTAACAGAAGTAGTGATCGCTTCTTTGTACGCTACCTGCGGAGCACCCTGGTTACACTCAACCTTGAACTCGCGACGCAGACGGTCTACGATGATTTCAAGGTGAAGTTCTCCCATACCCTGGATGATGGTTTGTCCGGTTTCCTCGTCGGTGAAGACGCGGAAAGTAGGATCCTCTTCCGAAAGTTTATTCAGAGCATTACCCAGTTTGTCAGCATCTGCCTGTGTTTTAGGCTCGATGGCGAGACCGATAACGGGCTCAGGGAATTGCATGGCTTCGAGTATGATAGGATGTTTCTCGTCGCACAGGGTATCTCCGGTTTTGATGTCTTTGAAACCTACGGCTGCGCAGATATCACCGGCTTCTACAAATTCGATGGCCTTGCGGTCGTTGGCATGCATCTGGAACAAACGTGAGATACGTTCTTTTTCCATCACAATACCTTTGTCGGGATCGCTTCTCACCTTCAATACGTAAGAACCGGCGTCGAGACGACCTGAGTATACGCGGAAGAATACGAGACGACCTACAAACGGGTCGGTAGCTACTTTAAATGCAAGAGCACAGAAAGGCTCTTTCACATCGGGTTTGCGGCTGATTTCGGCATCGGTTTTCGGATCGTGGCCGTTAACCTGCTCCTTGTCGGTCGGAGCCGGCAGGAAAGCACATACCGCGTCAAGCATCGCCTGAACACCTTTGTTTTTGAAAGATGAACCGCACATCATCGGTACAAACGCACCATCGATAACTGCAGCACGGATGGCGCTGCGCATTTCATCTACGGTGATGGTAGCCGGATCGTCGAAGAATTTCTCGAGCAGTACTTCATCGTAATCGGCACAGGCCTCTACGAGTATCTGACGGTATTCTGCAACGGTTTCTACCAGATCGTCCGGAATAGGTACTTCGGTATAGGTCATCCCTTTGGAAGCATCGTCCCAGATGATGGCTTTGTTGGTGATCAGGTCGACCACACCTTTAAAGTGTTCTTCGTTGCCGATGGGCACCTGCAAAGGCACTGCGGTAGAACCGAGCATTTCCTTTACCTGCTTACATACGCCAAAAAAATCGGAACCCTGACGGTCCATTTTATTCACGAAACCCAGACGGGGTACGCCATAATTGTCGGCGAGGCGCCAGTTGGTTTCCGACTGCGGCTCAACGCCGTCTACAGCCGAAAATAAAAATACGAGACCATCGAGTACACGCAAAGAACGGTTTACCTCAACGGTAAAGTCCACGTGGCCCGGGGTATCGATGATGTTTACTGCATATTCCTGGTCATGCCATTTCCAGGTTGTTTTGGTAGCCGCAGAAGTGATGGTGATACCACGTTCCTGCTCCTGAACCATCCAGTCCATGGTAGCAGCACCGTCGTGTACCTCCCCGATCTTGTGGGTCATACCGGTATAATAAAGAATACGCTCAGTCGTAGTTGTCTTACCAGCGTCAATGTGCGCGGCAATACCGATGTTGCGTGTAAATCTAAGATCTGCCATAAAAACTTAAAATCTGAAGTGCGAGAACGCTTTGTTTGCTTCGGCCATGCGGTAGGTATCTTCTTTCTTCTTCACAGAAGCGCCTTCCCCTTTCGCTGCAGCCAGGATTTCACCAGCCAGTTTTTCCATCATGGTTTTTTCGTTACGCTTGCGGGCATAACCAATTAACCAACGCATTCCCAATGCTGATTTGCGGCTTGGGTTTACTTCGATAGGTACCTGGAAGGTTGAGCCACCTACACGGCGGCTTTTTACTTCTACCGATGGCATTACGTTGTTCAACGCACGGCGCCAAACTTCGACACCTGGTTCGTTGGCACGCTTTTCAACCAGCTCCATGGCTTCGTAGAAAGTCTGGGCGGCGATGCTTTTTTTACCATCGTACATCATGTTATTGATGAACTTGGTAACTACCACGTCATTGAACTTCGGATCTGGTTCAATGATTCTTTTTTTAGCACGAGCTTTTCTCATGACCTATTTCTGATTATTTCTTTTTTGCACCTTTTGCGGGAGCGGCTGCCTGTTTGGCCTTCGCACCATATTTCGAACGACCTTGTTTCCGGCCATTCACACCCGATGTATCGAGTGCGCCACGGATGATGTGGTAACGTACACCTGGCAGGTCTTTCACACGACCACCGCGAATCAACACGATTGAGTGCTCCTGCAGGTTGTGACCCTCACCCGGGATATAAGCGTTCACCTCTTTGCCCGATTTGGCCAAACGAACACGCGCAACTTTACGCATGGCCGAGTTCGGCTTCTTAGGGGTGGTGGTGTACACACGTGTACATACGCCGCGCTTCTGCGGGCAGCTGTCGAGGGCTGGCGATTTGCTTTTATCCGCCTTGTGCTCCCGGCCTTTTCTTACAAGTTGTTGTATGGTTGGCATACCTTACTTTTCTACGCTTTTGCTAATACAGTATTCTCCCTCCACTCGAAGGGACTGCAAAGGTATCTAATTCCACATTATTTGCAAAACGTGATTCCAATTTTTTGGAATAGAATCTTCAGACTGTGGAAAAACCGCTGTTACGGAGATCGATATAGCGTTTAAAGCTTCTGAGCAGCATTTCGGGCTGCAGCGTATTTCCACATATAGGTGTTGATTTGTGAAATCTGCTGATTTTGTCTGGAGATTTGGGGGCGATGGTCGATGGTCCGCTGTCGATAGTCCATGGTCCGCTGTCGATAGTCCATGGTCCATTGTCGATGGACTAGACACCATCGACTATCGACCGCCCCGCCCATGCGGGGCAAAAAGTCTCGCCTCTCAACTCTCGCCCTCTCAAACAAAATCTCCCTTAACTTAGCTTTTCCTTACACCTTATATATATGCGTTACGAAGCCATCGATCAGCAGTTGTTTATGGAGAACCGCGCCCGGTTCATCAGCCACATGAAACCCAACAGCATCGCCCTGTTTGTATCCAGTGATGTATTCCCCCGGAATGCCGATGCCGATTTTTATTTCCGGCAAGACAGCGAGTTGTTCTGGCTCACTGGCATTAATCAGGAAGAAACCATGCTCATCCTCTACCCTGACTGTCCGAACCCTATATATAAGGAGGTACTTTTCACCCGCGAAACCAATGAACACATCGCGGTTTGGGAAGGTCATAAATTTTCGAAAGAAGAAGCCAGGGCCATTTCCGGTATTCAACAGATAAACTGGAACCAGGATTTCAAAGGTCTGGTGAACACCCTGGTAAAATATGCCGACAACATCTACCTCAATACCAACGAAAACGACCGGGCGAGCAATCCGGTACAAACCGCCCAAATGCGCTTTGCGCTGGAGATGAAACAGCAGTTTCCGCTGCACAACTTTGAACGTTCGGCAAAAATTATGGAGTATGAACGTTCGCGTAAATCGGAGATTGAGATTACCCTGATGCAGCGTGCTGTAAACATCACAGCCGGCGCCTTTCATCAGGTACTCAAAACCGTCAAACCCGGCATGTGGGAGTTTGAGATTGAAGGACTCATCATGAAGGAATTTCTGAGTAACCGGGCCAATGGTTATTCTTTTCAGCCTATCATAGCCTCTGGCGCAAGTGCCTGTGTACTGCATTATGTCAGCAACGACAAACAAACGAAAGACGGCGACCTGCTGCTGCTCGATTTTGGTGCCGACTACGCCAACTACGCCGGTGACATGACCCGTTGTTTTCCGGTGAACGGCCGGTTCAGCCCCAGGCAGAAAGAGATTTACAATGCCGTGTTGCACGTAAACCGCGAAGCCACCAAGTTGCTTGTCCCGGGGCGTACGCTGGATGCATATAACCGAGAATCGGCTCTAATCATGCAGGACGAGTTGCTCCGTCTCGGCCTCATCACCCGCGAGGACATCGCCAAAGAATCGCCGGCCTGGCCTGCCTATAAAAAATATTTCCCGCATGGTACTGGTCATTTCCTTGGAATTGATGTCCATGACATCGGTGCCCGTTATGGCAAGCTGGATGTGGGTATGGTGATCACCTGTGAGCCGGGTATCTATATACAAGAAGAAGGCATCGGGGTGCGCATTGAAAACGACATTCTTATCACAGCCAACGGCCCTGTTAATCTGATGGCAGGGGTACCAATTGAGACCGGGGAGATTGAAGAAATTATGCTGGGTTAGTTGTGGGAGCCAGCCGGTTGAGGGAATAGTTTACCCGGGTCATGGCTCGACAAGCTCACCATGACCGCCCATCCCCCGCGCTCCTCACTAATCTCTCCACGCTAATCCTCCCTCTCAATTTTTTATCCAAATTACGCAAATTGCGTTACGCATTTTGCGTTACGCGTTTTGTATAATAAATATGCGATTGTATATTTGATTAAAAGTCCATAATGGCATTTAAACCAAATAATCCATTCTTACTTACCAGCTATGCAGGGCCGGAATATTTCTGTGACAGAGAAAAAGAAACAGACAGGCTACTCAATAATCTCCTGAATGGCGTAAATACCACCTTACTTTCAGTCAGAAGAATGGGGAAAACAGGCCTTTTGAAGCATGTTTCCTATCATTTGAGGGAACAAAAAGTCATCTGCATCTATATAGACATTTACGCCACGCAGAATCTGAGGGAATTTACCATCGCCTTACTCAATGGTATCTGGGAGGCTGTTCCTTCAAAAAGCAGCTTTGGGAAGCAATTTATGGCCTTTATCAAAAATATACGAGCCATTGTTTCCTTTGATCCGGTTAGCGGCCAACCGCAGCTGAGTCTGGAGATGGGCAATGCCAAAACTTACGCTCACTCACTTGCTACCATCTTCCAACTACTGGAAAAACAACAGCAACCGCTGGTGGTGCTGATAGATGAGTTCCAGCAGATAGATGCCTATCCCGAAAAAACAGTAGAAGCACTGTTGCGCACACATATTCAACAATTGCAATACACTCATTTTGTATTCAGCGGCAGCAACAAACACCTGCTGACCAGTACGTTCGGCGACATCAAACGGCCATTTTACATGAGCACTCAGTTGGTTGACCTGAAACCCATTGAAGCAGAAGCCTACAGCACCTTCATCCGCAGGCATTTTGAGGCTGGTGGCAAACAGCTCAGCGACGATGCGCTGAACGAGATACTCCGTTTCAGCAAACGCCATACTTACTACACCCAGGCTGTCTGTAACAGGCTATATGCGCAGGGGCCCAAAAAGCCGGAAATCACCGATGTACTAAAAATAGGTGATCAGCTGCTATTGGAGCAAGAGGCTGTATTTTTTCAGTACAGGCAATTGCTTACACCCGCACAATGGCGGTTATTGGGCGCTATCGCGGTAGAAGAAAAAGTGTACAACCCTACAGCCGGGCAGTTCCTGAAACATTTTGAACTGGGAGCGGCATCAGCTGTGCAACGCAGTCTGGCTGCACTTGAGCAAAAAGAGATGATCTTTAAGGAAAACAACGACAAGGGCTCCTTTTATCAGGTATACGATTGTTTTCTGAGCCGTTGGCTCGAAAAGAGTACTTATTCCCTGCCACCTGCCTACTGACATAATCACCCGATACAATCATGTTCGAAAAAACCAGCCTCACCCTCAGCGGCATCACCCTGCACGAACCGGTTACAGTAGTCACAGACTTGCTGGTCACCCTCGTATGCTGGTATGCCTGGTGGCAGTTACGAACGGCCTCTCCTGGTAAGCTGAGGCAACTTTTCAGGGGATATTTCCTGACGATGGGTCTGGCCACCGCCTATGGAGGCATTATTGGCCACGGCTTTATAGAACAGCTAGGTTTTGTATGGAAAGTACCGGGTTGGGTGATATCGATGTTTTCGGTAGCCTTGCTCGAGCGGGCGGCTATTTTTCACGCCCAGCCGCTGATGCCTGCCAGGGTGGGTAAGTTCTTTGCAGCCCTTAACCTGGTAGAACTTTTTAGCCTGATTTCAATTGCCCTGATTACCCTCAATTTCTTTTTTGTAGAGGCACATGCGGCTTATGGCTTACTGGTGGTGGTTTTTTCCTTTGAATTATATGTTTACCGCAAAACGCAACAGCCGGGCAGCAGGTTGATGCTGATTGCCGTAGGCATAGCAGCCTTGGCCGCGCTTGTTCATCTGACAGAACTTGCACCTCATCAATGGTTCAACCACCTCGATCTGAGCCATGTGATTATGGCAATCGGAGCCTGGTATTTTTACAGGGCTTCGGACGAGATTCTGCGATAGCACGCTGATTTTCAAGATGGTTATGATTTACACCGATTCGCGCAAATCATAACCATCTTAAAAATCCGTGTACCATAAAAAAAGCCGATCCAGATAAGATCGGCTTTATGTTTAGCAAAGCGCCGGTTATCCCCGCTTGCTGATAGGTACATACTCCCGACGCGGATTGCCGATGAAGAGCTGACGCGGGCGACCGATAGGCTCGTTGTTCTCGCGCATCTCCTTCCACTGACTGATCCAGCCCGGCAGGCGGCCGAGGGCAAACATAACCGTGAACATATCAGTCGGAATACCGATAGCGCGGTAAATGATGCCCGAGTAGAAGTCAACATTCGGATACAGCTTGCGCTCGATGAAGTACTCATCGTTGAGGGCGGCTTGCTCGAGTTGTTTGGCAATATCGAGAATAGGATCGTTTACACCCAGCTTGTTGAGCACCTGGTCGCAGGCGGTTTTGATGATTTTCGCACGTGGGTCGAAGTTCTTGTATACGCGATGCCCGAAGCCCATGAGGCGGAAAGGATCGTTTTTGTCTTTGGCCTTGTTGATATACTTCTGCGCATCGCCGCCATCGGCTTTGATCTGCTCCAGCATTTCAATCACCGCCTGGTTGGCACCACCGTGCAACGGACCCCACAGAGCACCGATACCGGATGCTACCGCTGCGTAAATGTTGGCATGTGAAGAACCAACGATGCGAACGGTAGAGGTTGAGCAATTTTGTTCATGGTCGGCATGAAGGATGAGGAGTTTATTCAGGGCATCCACTACTACCGGATCCGCCAGATACTCTTCGGTACGGTGACCGAACATCATTTGCAGGAAATTGGAAACGTAGTCGAATTTATTGTTCGGGTACATATACGGATGCCCCATTGATTTTTTATACGTCCACGCGGCAATGGTTGCCATTTTGGCGATGAGGCGGTGTATGGTTCTGTCAACCTCCTCAGATGAGCGGTTTGGATTCAAAGAATTTGGATAGAAGCTCGAAAGCGATGAAACCGTCGACATCAGCACGCCCATGGGGTGGGTGCCACCAGGATAGGCATCGAGGAACTTCTTGATATTTTCATGAACAAGGGTGCGGCGGGTAATGCTGTTGTTGAAACCGGCCAGTTGTTCGGCTGTAGGCAGCTCCCCATAAATAAGGAGATAACTCACCTCCATGAAGGTGGAATGCTCGGCCAGTTGTTCGATGTCATAACCCCGGTAGCGGAGTATACCTTCGTCTCCATCGATAAAAGTGACTGCGGATTTGGTCGCCCCGGTGTTTTTATACCCGATATCAAGGGTAATCAAACCGGTGTCGTCACGTAGTTTGGATACATCTATGGCAACCTCGTTTTCAGTACCAACCAGCACCGGTAGTTTATAAATTTTGCCGTCGTAATGGAGTTCAGCAGTATTGGACATGGATATATAGAGTATTTGATTTGCCGGTTGGGGATGACTTAACAGAAAACGCCACTAAATTCATAAAAACAGCCCGTATTTTGTAAGTCGAAGCCGTATTTTTTTAGTGTCGACCCTACTATAAGGCTAATCCCATTGAAAAAGTTTTAATTTATCCCTGAAATATAATGTTACATTCAAGAAAAGCCCTTTCTCCCGAACAAATCAATGCGCAACTGCTTTTATACCCGGCCTGGGAGCTACAGGGTGATGTGCTCTTCAGAGCATTCAAATTCGATGATTTCAGTGCTGCATGGGCCTTTATGCAGCAGGTAGCTCAAATTGCGGAAACCCTGGATCACCACCCCGACTGGCGCAATGTTTATGATCTGGTAGAAATCCGGCTATCCACGCATGAGTGCAACGGGATTTCGGCTTTGGATTTTGAGATGATCCGGAAAATAGAGCTACTTGGCAGCTAAGTGCCGAAAGGGTGTGTTGTGCACTGTTGAATGTGTGAACGCTGCGCAGGTAACGCTGTCAGGCCTGCGGGCCTGACTTGCTGGTTATGCCTTCGGCGGGGAACGCTGCGCTGTTTTTTTCTGACATTGCTGGTGGGTATGGATGGCGTCGCGCCATCTGGCGCTTACGCTTACACAGATTGCTTCCCTCCGGGCCACAGACCAGACATTAAGCAAGGGCACTCCACCCAGGTGCAAGCACGCCAACCTCGTAACAGTGGCCCGGAGGGACGCAATCTGCGTAAGCAAAGCGAACCCACCGGGAGTGTCAGAAAAAAACAGCGCAGCGTTACCAGGTGGCGAAGCCACTAAACCAGCACAGTGCGCAGCACCAGCGTTCCCAGCGCAGCGTTCACAACTCAGAGTTCTTTCACCGCCGCCACCAGCTTCGTCAGCACGCTCTTGGCATCGCCGAAAAGCATACGGGTTTTAGGATTGTAGAAGAGTTCGTTCTCGATGCCTGCGTATCCCGCGCTCATGGAGCGTTTGATGACGATTACGTTCTGTGCCTTATCCGCCTCCAGAATCGGCATGCCGTAAATCGGACTGGCCGGATCGAGGTAGGCGGCCGGATTCACCACATCGTTGGCACCTATAACTACCACCGCATCTACCTGCGGGAATTCCGGGTTGATGGTTTCCATCTCGATGAGCTTGTCGTATGGCACGTCGGATTCTGCCAGCAGGACGTTCATGTGGCCCGGCATGCGACCTGCCACCGGGTGAATGCCGTATTTCACCTCCACCCCCTTCTCTTCCAATAATTTTTCAAGCTCATGGACCACGTGTTGCGCCTGAGCTACGGCCAGACCATAACCGGGTATGATGACTACTTTTTTGGCGTAACTCAACAAAATGGAGGCATCGCTGAGGCTGATTTCTCTTACCGTAGTATCGATGTCGCGGTTGCTGGCAGCGCCGCCACCGCTGTTGAAGGCTCCGAATAAAACCGCCGACAGGGAGCGGTTCATGGCTTTACACATGAGCAGGGTGAGCAGCAAACCGGCTGCACCTACCAGCACCCCTCCCATGAGCATTACTTTATTATCGAACAGCATGCCGGTAGTGGCCGCGGTTACGCCGGTAAAGGCATTGAGGAGTGAAATCACCACCGGCATATCTGCGCCACCAATGGGCATGACGAACAGGATACCGAAGATTAAACCCAGCAAACAAACCACATAAATCAGCAGCTCCTGGTGCTCATGCAGGAAAAACACCGCTACGCACAAAGCCAGGGTGATGACCAGCAAGCCATTGTTTGTCAGCTTTTGGAAAGGCCATTTTACCGAAGATCCTGTAACAAATCCCTGCAACTTACCCATCGCGATGATGGATCCGCTGAAGGAGACCGCTCCAATCACGAGGCTGACGAGCAAGGCACCATAATAGAAATAACTGCTGTTGGCCAGACCGTGAAAATCACCTCCGGCGTCCAGCCCTCTGAAAATGCCATATACTTCGGCAATGGCGATCAGTGCAGCCGCGGCACCGCCCATACCGTTGAAAAACGACACCATCTGCGGCATCGCAGTCATAGCCACCCGCATTGACATCACATAGCCCACTACAGATCCGATGGCTATCGCAAGTAGCGTAATCCAGATATTCTGAAGTCCCGGTGTAAAAAAGGTGGCCAGCATGGCCAGTCCCATACCAGCTGCAGCCATCAGATTACCTTTGCGGGCTGAGTCAGGATGGCTCATATACTTAATGCCCAGAATAAAGAGAACAACCGCTATGAGATAAGCGATATCGATGATTTGGGTAGCCATTATTTCTTCTTTTTACGGAACATATCCAACATACGGTCGGTAACCGCAAATCCACCTACTACGTTGAGGGTAGCCAATACAACAGCCAGAAACCCAAAAACAAGTGCTACATAGTTTTCCGGATCAGTCTTTCCCATTACCAGTATTGAGCCGATGATAACCACCCCGGAAAGTGCATTGGAACCGGACATCAGCGGCGTATGCAACACCTGGGGCACTTTACCCATGACTTCAATGCCGACAAATACGGCCAGAATAAGCACATAAATGAGTTGCAGATTCTCATGAATCAGCGTTAGTATCTGTTCCATCAGGCTTTGTTTAAGGCGGGATATACAACGGCACCGGCATGGGTAATGCAGGAACCTTTGACGATTTCATCTTCAAAATTGAGATTCAGCTGTCCCTCCTTGTCAATTATGAGGTTGAGGAGATTCAGCATATTTTTGGCATACATGCGGCTGGCGTCCTGTGGCATGGTTGCGGGCAGATTGCTTGCAGCGAGTATGGTCACGCCATGGGTGGAGGTAATCTCCCCTTCCCGGGTCAGTTCACAATTGCCACCGGCAGCAGAAGCCAGATCGACAATCACAGCACCGGTTTTCATTTGTTTCACCATGTCGGTTGTAATCAGTACCGGGGCTTTGCGTCCCGGGATGAGCGCTGTGGTAATCACCACATCGGCTGCTATTATCCGCTTGCCAAGTTCTTCGCTCTGGCGTTGTTTAAATTCTTCTGATTGCTCCACGGCATAACCACCTGCGGCCTTGTCTTCTACTGCACCGGCGACTTCCACAAATTTACCTCCCAGACTCTCTACCTGTTCCTTCACCGAAGGACGGGTATCGAAAGCCTCCACAATGGCCCCCAGCCTTTTAGCGGTGGCAATGGCCTGCAGGCCCGCCACCCCGGCACCAATTACCAGCACCCGGGCCGGAGCAATGGTTCCGGCAGCTGTCATCAGCATCGGAAAAAAGCGGGGAAGATGCGTGGCTGCCAGAAGCACCGCCTTATAACCCGACACCGTACTCTGCGACGATAACACATCCATGGCCTGGGCCCGTGTGATGCGCGGAACAGCGTCCATACTGAACAGGGTGGTATTCCCTTGAGCAATTTCTGCCATGCGGTCGGCATGCACGAGGGGCTGGTACATGCCAAACAAAACGGCACCTGCTTTTAACTGGCTTGTTTCAGCTACAGGGAGTGGTTGGATGCCTAGTACGACATCGGCGGACTTCAACAGCTCTTCCCTTTTTACCATTTTGGCCCCTGATTCGGCAAATACAGCATCGGGTAAAGAGGCTGATTCACCTGCTCCTGATTCTACGAAAATATTTACTTGTTTGGCGATGAGCTGTTTAACTACATCTGGTGTGAGGGCAATGCGTTGTTCGCCTGCCGGTTCTTTGAGTACTCCCAGTGTCATAGGTCGGTATTGGGATTAAAACTACGCTTTGAAGGCGTTTGTGCAAACAAAATAAGGCATGTTAAAAGACAATCCTATGTACTTGTTGGTAAAACTTGTGTATAGTAAATAAAAAAAGTCCCGGCGCAGCTTCTCAGCTTGCCGGGACTCACGTCATGGATCGCAGCACAAAGGCTGTTAGTCTACATTATCGTGCAGAAAAGAGTTGTTCGGACGAATCTCCGGACGTTTCTCTTCGTTATTGGTGAGTGTAAAGCGGGAAATATTCTGCTCGCTGCTGTGCTGCACCTGATCGAGTTCCACATTGCGGCGCATATAAGCAGGCTCTTTCTCAAACGATTCGAGTGAAGCCGCATCCACCGGTTTCACGGTGTTGTAGCTCTTGAGCGCCTGGATACGACGGCGTGATTTCTCCAGCATGTCGTTCATGGTCATGTTATTACCACGGCTTTCTGACAGGCTTTCATTTTTGGGCTCTTCTACATCGTCATAAAGCGGCATCACCTGACGGGGCACTACCGGTGGGGGTGTTTCCCGGACAGGCTCAACCAGACTTGGCTCAAAGCTGTAAAGGGTCATAGGTGTTTCTTCCTTCGCCTCAGGCATATCTTCAGCAGACTGGGCAGCTTCCAGGGTATGTACAATGGTGTTCGGATCACGCAGTGTATTCACCTTGGGTGCAACTACAGGTTCCTGGCGCGGGCCATCCAATGGCATTACCTTTTTACCATCTTCCTGCTTTGATTGCGGCTTTTTGTGCCCGCCCTCGAAACCGGTGGCAATCACCGTCACCCGGATATGTTCTCCCAGACTTTCATCCGAGCAATTACCCCAGATGATATCGGTATTGTCGCCGGCTGCATCCTGGATGTAATCGTTGATTTCGCCGATTTCGTCGAGGGTGATCTGTTCGGTACCCGAGCTTATGTTCAACAGAATGCTGCGGGCGCCGGTGATGTCGTTGTCGTTGAGGAGTGGTGAGTTGAGCGCGAGTTCGATGGCGCGCAGGGCACGCCCTTCGCCTTCGGCTACGGCAGACCCCATCACCGCTTTACCACTGTTTTCGAGCACTGTTTTTACGTCGGCAAAGTCAACGTTCACATAACCCTCAACGGTGATGATTTCGGCTATGCCTTTGGCAGCCGTTGCCAAAACATCGTCGGCACGGGCAAAAGCTTTGTCGAAGGCAAGGTTGCCGTAGATTTCGCGCACCTTGTCGTTGCTGATCACAAGAATGGTATCACAGAAACTGCGTAGTTCTTCCATCCCTTCGATGGCCTGCAGCGAGCGTTTTTTGCCTTCGAACTGGAAGGGCAGGGTAACAATACCCACGGTGAGTATGCCCATTTCACGGCAAGCCTGCGCGATAATGGGAGCCGCACCGGTACCGGTACCGCCGCCCATACCGGCGGTTACAAACACCATGCGGGTTTGCGCACCGATGTGACGTTTCACTTCCTCTATGTTTTCAATGGCCGCGTTTTTACCCACTTCCGGCTGGTTGCCGGCGCCTCTACCCTCTGTGAGGGTTGGTCCGAGCTGGATTTTGATAGGGATGGGACTGCGTTCGAGGGCCTGATAATCAGTGTTGCAGACCACAAAGTCTACATCTTTGATACCCATCTGGAACATATGGTTGACGGCATTGCCGCCGGCTCCGCCTACACCAATCACTTTGATTATGTTGGGGCGGCTCTTCGGTAAGTCGAAGACGAAATTGTTGGTTGTGTTCATATCCATGACGATTTGAATTTTTATTTTTTAAACACGGAGGGCACGGGGGGCACGGAGGGGTTTTGTGTTTTGTGACCTGGGCTTTCCGGGGTTTTAGGTTTCTTTTTGTGTTTAGTTCTTTTCTTTTTCTTTCTGGGGCGGGTCGAGACCTGGGCGGGTCGAGACCCGCCCTTATATGGGAGGGGCTTGACCCTACCGCGGGGCTTGACCCTACCTAGGGTCGCGCCCTTCGGGCTACTTCACGAAGTCCTCCGCGTCGTTCAGGTCTTTGTCTTCGAGCCACTCTTTTCCCTTCTGGAGGAGTTTGTCGAAGAAGCTGCCTTTCTCTTTGGTGGAGTGTGTTTTCACGGTGCTTTCTTTGCGGGCTTGTTTGTCGCTGCGCTGGAATCCCATCAGGACGAGACCGATACCGGTAGCGTACATCGGACTTTTGATCTCGCTGTCGCCTTTGGCCAGGTGCTCGTTGGGGGTTCCGATGCGGACATCCATGCCGGTCATATACTCAACCAGCGGACGGAGGTTCTTAAGCTGCGCGCCACCACCGGTGAGCACGATGCCTGCGATGAGTTTTTTCTCGAAACCGGATGCTTTGATTTCGTAATGGACCATTTCTACAATCTCTTCTATCCGCGCCTGTATGATGTTGGCCAGGTTTTTTACCGAGATTTCTTTAGGATCCCGGCCACGGAGGCCTGGGATAGAGACGATTTCGTTATCCTGGGTTTCGCTGGCGAGGGCCGAGCCAAACCTTATTTTCAGCAATTCGGCCTGCTGTTTCAGCACGGTGCAGCCTTCCTTGATGTCTTCGGTGATGATGTTGCCACCAAACGGAATCACCGCGGTGTGCCGGATGATGCCATCCTGAAAGATGGCGATGTCGGTGGTGCCACCGCCTATGTCGACGAGCACTACACCAGCTTCTTTTTCCTCGTCGTTCAGCACGGCTTCAGAAGAAGCAAGCGGCTCGAGGATCAGATCGGCCACTTCAAGTCCGGCTTTCACCACACATTTGTTCAGGTTATTGGCAGCCGTTACCTGACCGGTGATGATATGGAAATTCGCTTCGAGGCGGATGCCACTCATGCCAATGGGGTCTTTGATACCCACCTCATTGTCGACAATGTATTCCTGCGGCAGGACATGAATGATTTCGTAACCCGGCTGTTGCGGGATGCGGTACATCATGTCCACAAGCCGGTCGATGTCGATCTGGCCGATTTCGTCCTCTGTGCTCTGGCGGGTCATCATGTTGCGGTGCTGGTGGCTCTGGATGTGCTGTCCGGCGATACCCACATTCACGACGCGGATATCAACCCCGGATTCTTCCTCAGCCTCACGTATAGCCTTGCGGATGGCATCTACTGTTTTTTCGATATTGCTCACCACGCCACGGCTCACGCCCAGCGACTCGGCTTTGCCCATACCAAGCACTTCTACCTTGCCGTATTCATTCTTGCGACCTACAATGGCCACTATTTTGGTCGTGCCGATGTCGAGACCGACAATGATCTCGCCGACACTTGTGACTTTTGGGGTTACTTTTTGCATATCACCTGATCCTTATATTTCAAATTGACGAGCCGATAGGTCCGCCACGCTTCTTCATCAAATCCTTCCCGGTATAAAACCAGCAGTTTTTCAAATTTTTCATCGAGTTCCGTCAGATCACCCAGCAATACGGTGTGCTGACCTACCCGGGGAATGAGTTCAAATTCGCCGTCGGCATTCACATAGAATTGCACAAACAGGGCACTCAGAAATTCATCATCGCGGAGGTAGTTGTTCAATTCCACCAGCTGACGGACAACCGCTGTCTGAATGGTATCTACCTTGTTCAGGCGTTCGCTGATATGCCCGGAGGCAACGGATACCTGCACCGATGAGTTGGTGGTGGTGGGCATCCTCCTGCCGTTCTGGTCGATGTAAAAACTCTCGTAATAACGATTCACAATCCGTAAAACAGGCACCCTTTGTTCCACATCCAACCGTACATTTCCATGCACATCGGTAAAGGCTTCTGCATCTTCTACAAAGGGAATTTCCTCAATAAGCCTTTCGATGCGGGTCATATCAACGCTGTCCACTGGTCTCCCTACAAGTTTGCTCCAGCCGTTTTTACGCAGATGCTGTTCAATGGCGGCCTGATCAATGAAATAAGCGCCGTCGCTGTGATTCACCCGGATGGTGAACGACTCACACAACAAAGCGGAACGCTCACTGCGGATAAAACCAAAAGCGGCTACCAGTCCCACGAGGGCAGCGACATGAGCGGCGACCAGAAGAATCTTCTTCATCATCTCACAGGGCTTTTATGTTGCAGCAAATCAGTGATCGGACGTACAAAACGGTCGATGTCGCCGGCACCTATGGTGAGCAGCACATCGAACGATTTTTTCTGAATGGTATCCAGCAGCTCTGCCTTTTGCACAAGGGCTTTGGCAGGCGCGGTAATCTGTTCCAGCAACCAGCCGGAGGTGATGCCGGGAATCGGCAACTCCCTGGCGGGGTAGATGTCGAGCAACAGCAGTTCATCAAGGGCTGACAGACTCCGGGCAAAACCCTCCGCGAAATCGCGGGTACGGCTGAACAGATGTGGCTGGAAGATGCCCAATACTTTGCGGCCGGGGTATAATTGACGTACCGATGTCAGCAAGGCGTTTATTTCGGTCGGGTGATGCGCGTAATCATCTATGTACACACAGTCTTCCCGGTCGATGCAATATTCAAAACGGCGTTTCACCCCTTTGAAACCGGCGATGGCTGTGCGGATATCTGCGATGGAAACGCCCTGCGCCAGTGCCACGGTAATGGCTGCTACTGCATTCTCTACATTGTGGATGCCGGGAAGGCCGCAAACCAGGTTCTCGATGACGGTTGCACCCACATAATCGAAGTGGTAACGGTGGTTTTCAACCCGCACCTGACCGGCCCTAACCATGCCGCCTTCTCCGTAAGAAATGGCTGTAACACCTGCAGGAATTCGCAAAGGCATACCATGTTTATAAACCAGCAACCCGCCTGGTTTCACCTGGGCGGCAAAATCATTGTAGGCTTCGGTCATATGCTCCGGCGCACCATATATATCCAGGTGGTCGGCATCCATGGAGGTGATGACGGCCATTTGTGGATTCAGTTGCAGAAATGAACGGTCGAACTCATCGGCTTCCACCACAAACCGTTTGTGGCCACCAAGCAGCAGGTTGCTGTCGTAATTACTGCTCACGCCACCGAGTATTCCGGTAAAATCGACATCTGCCACCCGCAGGATATGAGCCAGCATGGTTGAAGTAGTCGTTTTTCCGTGTGTTCCGGCTACTGCCAGGGTCTGCCCTTCGGCAACCAGCATCCCCAGGGCACGGGCGCGTTTTACACGTTCGTACTGATGCTCTGAGAAGTATGCCAGCAAAAAGCTGTCGCGTGGAACGGCGGGGGTATAGATAACGATGGTATGGGTAGCGGCTCCCTGAAAATCTTCCGGAAGGGTTTCCATACTATCTGTAAAAGATACGGCGATACCAGCATGTTCCAGGCTGCGGGTGATGTCGCTGGGGGTTTTGTCGTAACCGGCCACTGTGAGTCCGCGGTGTTGCAGATACAAGGCCAGCGCACTCATGCCAATGCCTCCGATGCCCACAAAATAAGCGTGTGTGTAAACGGAACCAATCATGCGGCTACCTCCTTTCTGATGCGTTTCAGGATGTCGGCTGCGATTTCAGCGGCAGCATGGCGTTTGTCAAATGCCTGGAGGGCGGCGCTCAAAGCATGCCGACGGGCAGGATTGTTGGCAAGCGCCAGCGTTTCCTGCACCAGCTGATCGGCTGCATCGGCATCTTTTATAAGTATGGCCGCGCCTTTGCTGCTGAGCGCTTGCGCGTTTTTGGTCTGATGATCTTCGGCCACATTGGGGGAAGGCACCAGTATCACCGGTTTACCGATCACCGCCAGTTCGCTGATGGTGCCGGCACCGGCGCGGGATACGATAATATCTGCCGCGGCAAAGGCCAGATCCATGCGCTCAATAAAAGCGGCGGTCCACATACCGGTTTGTTTGCTGACAGCTTCTGCCGCTTCTCCGGCAAAACCTTTGCCGGTTTGCCAGATGAGCTGTACACCCGCTGCAGCCAGCTGCGACAAGCCTGCAGCAAAAGCCCGGTTGATGGTGCGGGCACCCAGGCTGCCGCCAACGACCAGCAGCACGGGTTTATCTGCCGACAAGCCGAAAAAAGCCAGGGCTTCCGCCTTTTTCGCTTCGATATCAAACAAATCCTGGCGGATGGGATTACCACTCAGGGTAACCTTATCCGCCGGGAAATATTTCTCCATGCCTTCATACGCCACATACGCCTGCATCACCCCCTTGGCCAGGCCTTTGTTGGTGACACCCGCATGGGCGTTCTGTTCCTGGATAAAAGTGGGAATCCGGCTCCATTGCGCGGCCAGTAAGACCGGCCCGCTGGCATATCCGCCCACCCCTATCACGGCATGCGGCCGGAAACGACGCAATATCTCCAGCGACTTCACCAGGCTACTCACCAGTTTTACCGGAAACAGCAGGTTCTGCACACTGAGGCTGCGCTGAATGCCGCTGATCCACAAACCTTCAATTTTATAACCGGCTTTAGGCACCCGCTCCATCTCCATCCGTCCCTGGGCGCCTACAAACAGAATCTCACAATCCGGCTGTGCCGCGCGTAAGGCATTGGCAATGGCGATGGCCGGGAACAGATGTCCGCCGGTACCACCTCCGCTGAGGATAAAACGATATGTGCCTTTATGCGGTTGCATGCACGGGTGTTTGGGTTTCAGTTTCTGCTTCGTCACCTTCCGACTCACGACTCACGCTGAGTATGATGCCGATGGCGATGCTGGTGAACAGTATAGAGGTTCCTCCCATGGAAAGGAGGGGTAAGGTTTGTCCGGTGACCGGGAATAGATTCACAGCCACGGCCATGTTCACCATCGCCTGGATGACCAGGCTCAGGGCCAGTCCGATAGCCAGCAAAGCGCCAAAAGCCTGCGGTGTTTTAATCACAATGCGGATGACCCGGTACAACAGGCCGAGATAAAGGAGCAGCACAAAGGCACCGCCCAGCAGTCCATATTCTTCGATGATGATGGCATAGATGAAGTCGGAATACGGGTGCGGCAGGAAGTTACGCTGGGTGCTTTTACCGGGACCTTTGCCAATCAGGCCGCCGGTAGCCACGGCGATTTTCGCCTGCTGCGACTGATAAGCTTCTTCGCTCACATCGGTATTCATGAAGTTCTCCACCCGGCTCACCCAGGTTTTGGCCCGGAATAAATCCAGCTGATAACTCACAAACACAAAGCTGCCAATGCCCAGGATGCCCGTGATAATCAGCAATCCGATATACCGCAGGCTGATCCGGCCGATAAACATCACCAGCAGACAGGTCATGAACAATATCATGGCCGTCGACAGGTTGGCAGGCGCAATCAGGGCACATATAACAGCCACAGGCAGTATAATGGGCACAAAAGCCTCCCGGAATGATTTGATCTCTTCCTGCTTTTTAGCCAGCATGCGGGCGATGTACATGATCAGGGCCAACTTGGCCAGATCGGAGCTTTGGAAGGTCTGGTTGATGATGGGAATCGTAATCCAGCGACTGGCTTCGTTCAGGTTGGTTCCTTTCATGAGGGTGTACACCAACAGGGGCACCGACAACCACAGACCGAGTTGAGAAACCCGTGAAAAATACCGGAAAGGCAGGTGATGCACAAAGTACATCAGCACCAGACCAATAATGGCCAGTGAACCGTGTTTGATGAGATAATACTCCGTATTCCCCCCACGGGCCTTGTAGGCCAGGGTTCCGGTCGAGCTGTAAACCACCAGCAAGGAGATTACAGTGAGTATCCCCACGATCAGCCAGATGGTTTTGTCTCCCTTGAGATGGATATGTTGGAGCAGGGCGCGCATGACTTAAAGCGAACGAACTTGTTTTTTAAATTGACGACCGCGGTCCTCGTAGTTTTCAAATAAATCGAAACTGGCGCAGGCCGGCGACAGCAGTACCACGTCGCCCTTGGAGGCGAAATGATGGCTCATGCGAATACATTCTTCCATGTTTTCGGTATTTACCAGCACGGGTACCAGTGAAGAGAAGGCTTCATGGATGCGGAGATTGTCTTTGCCCAGGCAAACGATGGCCTTCACCCGTTCTTTCACCAGTTCCTTGAGGGGTTCGTAGTCGTTGCCTTTGTCTACACCGCCCACAATCCAGATGATGGGTTTCTCGATGCTTTCGAGGGCATACCAGGTGGAGTTTACGTTGGTGGCTTTGGAGTCGTTTACATAGTCGACCCCTTTCACGGTCGCTACGTATTCGAGGCGGTGCTCCACATTTTCGAAATTGCTCAGGCTCTCGCGTACACTCTCCTTGCGGATTTCGAGGATGCGGGCGGCGATGCCGGCAGCCATTGAGTTGTAAGCGTTGTGCCGGCCTTTCAGCGACAGGTCTTCGTAAGGCATATCCATGGTAGTATCGTTGTAGCGTATGTGAATGGTTTTGTTGGCCACCCAGCCTCCTTCGGCCACTTCCTGTTCGAGCGAAAAAGGAAGCAAACGAGCCTTTACGGGCACCATCTGCATGGCTTCGCGGCTGCCCGCGTCGTCGAGGTTGTAGATGAAAAACTGGTCGGGGGTTTGATGAAGTGCCAGACGCATCTTCGACTGCTGGTACAGGCTGTAGTCGTACTGGTAGCGGTCGAGGTGGTCGGGGGTGATGTTGGTGAGTATGCTGATGTAAAAAGAAGCGGTATGGGTATCGTCGAGCTGGAAGCTGCTTACTTCCAGCACATAATAATCGAACTGCTCGGTAGCCACCTGGCGCGCGAAACTCTGGCCGATGTTCCCGCCGAGGCCGACTGATAAACCGGCATTTTTCAGAATATGGTAGGTCAGCAGGGTAGTCGTGGTTTTACCATTCGTACCACTGATAGCGATGAGTTTAGCCTTGGTATAGCGGGCGGCGTAGTCGATTTCGCTGATGACCGGAATACCGGCATAGCGGATTTTCTTCATCACGGCAGCCGTTTCGGGTATGCCCGGACTTTTGATGATTTCGTCGGCATTCAGGATATGCTCGTAGCTGTGTCCACCCTGCTCCCAACTTACCCCATGGGCATCCAGCTCACGGGCATAGTCTTCCCGTATCGTCCCAGCGTCGGAAACGAACACCTCCGCTCCTTGCTTTTTCGCAAGAACCGCAGTGCCTGTGCCGCTTTCGCCGGCGCCTAATATGACGATACGCTTTAACATCAACGGAGCTTCATGAGGGCTAAAGAGACAATGACAAGCATGATGGCAACAATCCAGAAGCGGGTAACCAGCTTCGGCTCAGGGATGCCACCCAATTCATAATGATGGTGCAAAGGCGACATGCGGAACACCCGGCGGCCTACGCCGTATTTGCGTTTGGTATACTTAAACCAGGTCACCTGAATGATTACCGACAAGCTCTCGACGAAGAAGATGCCGCACATAATCGGCACCAGCAGCTCCATCTTGATGATGATGGCTACTGAAGCAATGGCACCACCTAAAGCCAGCGAACCTGTATCGCCCATAAATACCTGGGCAGGGAACGTATTGTACCACAAAAAACCGATACAGGCACCCACCAGCGCAGCCAGGAATACCACCACTTCTCCCGACATGGGGACGTAAATAATGTTCAGGTACTCCGCCCAGATAGTGTTACCACTCATATAGGCCAGTATGCCCAATCCGGTGCCCACGATGGCTGAAGTACCGGCTGCGAGACCGTCAATCCCGTCTGTCAGGTTCACTGCATTGGTTACCGCTATCACAATGAAAATGATAACCGCGAAGTAAATCACCCAGTTGAACGCCGGCGACCACGACAAGCTGCCATAGTCAAAACCGAACTTGGTGATGGGGAGATTTGTCTTGAGCGCGATATCCTGTACATCAGGGTGGAAAAACAGTAAACCGGCGACGATAGCACCCAGGCCAAACTGACCCATGATTTTGAACTTTGAACGGAGGCCCTGTTTGTTTTTCAGGAAGACTTTGATATAGTCGTCGGTCAGACCAATGGCACCCATCCAGAGAGTGGCCAATACCATCACAGCTACATATATATTGTCGAGCCGGGCGGTGAGCAGCGTGGGCACGATGATAGAGATCAGGATGATGATGCCTCCCATGGTCGGAGTGCCTTTTTTCGAAAAATGGCTTTCCGGACCGAGGGTACGGATGGTTTCCCCGATTTGTTTGGCTTTGAGCCAGTTGATGATGCGCTTGCCGATAAACAACGCGCTCAGCAAACTTAGTATAGCCGCCAGCGACGCCCGAAAGGTGATGAATTTGAACACACCGGCACCGGCGATGTCAAAATGTTTGTCGAGATACTCAAAAAGGTAGTATAACATGGCCTATCGGGTTTCGAGGGTTTCGCGGAGAATGAGTTTATCGTCGAAAGGGTGTTTTACGCCCTGTATTTCCTGGTAGGTTTCGTGTCCTTTGCCGGCCACCAGTATGATATCGCCGGGTTGGGCTAGACTTACCGCAGTCCGGATTGCTTCCTTACGGTCGGTGATGCGTAATACCCGGTGCCTCTGTCCGAGCTCCACGCCTGCTGCCATCTCATCGAGTATGGCTTCCGGAGATTCGCTGCGGGGGTTGTCGGAGGTTAGAATGACCTTGTCGCTGTTCTCTACCGAAATAGCAGCCATCAAGGGGCGTTTGGTCCGGTCACGGTCGCCGCCGCAACCCACAACGGTTATGATACGCTGACCACTTTTGCGGATGTCGTGGATGGTCGAAAGCACATTGCGCAGGGCATCGGGGGTATGGGCATAGTCCACTATACCGGTGATCTGGTGCAGTTGCACATATTCAAAACGGCCGCTGGGGGCATGCACAGCCGATAAGGCGGTGAGCACAGCCAGCTTTTCTTCTCCCAGACAAATAGCTGCCGCATAAGCCGCCAGCAGATTGGAAGCATTGAAGCTGCCAATCAGAGCGCTGTGGAAGTCGGCACCATCGAGCTGCAGATGCAGTCCTTCGAAGCTGTTTTCAATCAAACGGGCTCTGAAATCAGCATCTCCTTTAAGCGCGAAGCTTTTCACCTGCGCTTTGGTGTTCTGTACCATCACCATACCATGCCGGTCGTCTTTATTGATAATGGCATAGGCATCGGCAGGCAGCCGGTCGAAAAACGATTTTTTGGCCTTGATATACGCATCAAAAGTGCCGTGGTAGTCGAGATGGTCGTGGGTGATGTTGCTGAATAAAGCAGCGGCATACTGTAAACCTTCAATGCGGTGCTGGTGGGCGGCATGTGAGCTTACTTCCATGAACACATGGGTGCAGCCCGCCTCCCGCATTTCGGCGAGCAGTTTATTGATGGCCACGGCATCCGGGGTGGTATGGGTAGCCGGAACAACCTTATCGCCAATGCGGTTTTCGACCGTCGAAAGCAGCCCGCAACGATATCCCAAAGCCGTAAACAATTGAAACAGCAGGTTTACAGTGGTGGTTTTGCCGTTGGTACCGGTAATCCCCACCAATTTCAGTTCTTCCGAAGGATTGCCATAAAAATGACAGGCCATCCAGGCCAGAGCGACGCTGGCATCGGCCACTTTCACATAGGTAATGCCTGTCTGGAGTTCGGTCGGCATGCTTTCGCACACCACCGCCACAGCACCCATTTCAATGGCTTTACCGATGTAAGCATGTCCGTCGGTTTGAGTGCCACGCACGGCCACAAACACACAGCCGGCAACGGTATGGCGTGAATCAAGCACCACAGCGGTCACCTCCAGATCGGTGGATCCGTGGACCGCCGAAGCGCCTGCCTTGTATAATATGTCGCGGAGATTGGCCATCAGCTGAGTTCCAGGACGATTTGTTGGTTTTTACGGAAAGCCGAACCTGCAGGTATCGACTGTTTTTTCACACGGCCCTTGCCCATGGGTACGACCTTCAGGCCGGCATTTTCGAGCAGATAAACGGCATCCTGCAAGCCCATACCGAGCACTTTGGGCACCTTTCGGCTGCTTACCGTTAATTCTTCGAGCGCAAGGCTTGTGGTATCACTCACAGCGGTAACCCATTCGGCATCGCTGGCTTTTTCCAGGTATTCAATACCCAGTTTTTTCAGCACCACTTGTGCTGGCTGATGAGCCCCGTTTTTCATCACAATGGTGCGATGCGACTGCTCTTTTTTCACCTCTTCCATCGCGGGATTGATGATGCTGGCATATACCTTGTCGGCAATTTCCTTGAACACAGGGCCGGCCACATAAGAACCGTAATACAAGCCCTTCTTGGGATTGGCGATTACCACTATGCAGGAATAACGGGGATTATCGGCCGGGAAATAGCCGGCAAAAGACGCCCGGTACTTCATACTCTCCCGGTAGCCGTAGCGGTCGTTGGCTACCTGTGCGGTACCTGTTTTACCGGCCGCGCTGTATTGATCTGATTTCAGATTTTTACCGGTCCCCTTCTCCACCACGGCTTCGAGCATGCGGCGGGCTTCGGTAATCGTGCTTTTGCTGGCAATCTGGTCTTTGAGTACCACCGGCTTATACTGCTGTACCACATGACCGAAATTCCGGACTTCCTGCACGAGATAGGGCTTCATCATCACGCCGTTGTTGGCTACAGCATTGTAAAAGGTGAGTAGTTGAAGCGGGGTAAAACGGCTTTCGTAACCCACGCTCATCCAGGGCAGGGTAACACCGCTCCAGCCTTTGCCTTTGGGATCTTTGATGAGGGGTTTGCCTTCACCGGTAATCTCAATGTTCATAGGCTCCCCTAAACCAAGCTTACGCAAGCCATCTACGTACAACTGCGGGTTTTTACCATAATGCTGGTTGATCAGTTTGGCCACCCCGGCATTCGAGGAAATGGCGAACAGATCGGTAATGGTCATGTTCCGGTGATCATGTTCCTCCGAATCGCGCATGGTCCGGTCGAAAAACTTCACCTTGCCTTTTTCAATGTCAATACTATCGGTTGGTTTGAAGTCTCCCCGGTCCAGTCCCACCATCAGCGAGGCGAGTTTGAAAGTAGAACCCGGCTCAATGCTCTCTCCGATGGCATAATTATACTTTTCGTAATAACCACCCTCCTCACTGTCGCGACCGAGGTTGGCGATGGCCTTGATCTGACCGGTCGCCACTTCCATCACTACCACACAGCCATGATCGGCGGCATTGTTCTCCAGTGTACGTAACAGGGCTGCTTCCGCAACGTCCTGTATATTGATATCGAGGGTAGTAATGATATCATCACCGTTCATAGGCGCAATCTCATCACGGTCATTGATGGGCATCCACACACCACCTGCTATTTTCTGCATGAGGCGTTTGCCACCTTCACCGGCCAGCACCCGGTCGTAGGCACCTTCCAGGCCTACCGGGGCAACGCCTGCAAGGGCATAACCGATGGTTCTTTTAGCCAGATGGCGGAAAGGCATCTCGCGCTTGCTCTTCTGCTCTACCACCAGTCCGCCTTTATACCGGCCAAGGTTAAAAATCGGCAGTTCCTTCACCTGCTGCAACTGCTGGTAGTCGATGTTGCGCTTAACCAGGAAATTCCGTTTACCGGCACGGCGTGCCTCCCGCAAACGGCGGGTGTATTCCCGGCCACTTTCATCGCCGAAAATCTGCGACAAACCGCGACCCAGCGAATCAATCTTGCTTTCAAAAATTTCTGAGGTCAGCCCGTCTACCTTCAGATCCATGCGGATATCATAAATAGGCACGGAAGTCGCCAGCAGACTGCCATCGGCAGCATATATATTGCCCCGGATGGCATCAATAGACCGGTAACTGGTGGTGAGACTATCCGCCAGGCTGCGGTAATAGCTTCCCCTGACTGTCTGCACCCGCGTGGCCTGCACCAGTATACCCAGCCCCAGCAGCGCGATAAACGCGTACGAGAGATAGATGCGCCATAATATGTCGCGTTTGATGCTCATCAGTCGAGGTAGATTTTTTTAGGGGCGGTTCTCAGTTCTTTCAGTCCGGTAGGCTCCACCTTGCGGGCCACCTCGCTTTGTTTGCTTTGAAACATCAGGTCACTTTTGATGGTGATATACTCGCTCCGCAGATCTTTGATCTCGGTTTCGATTTTGTTGATGTTCCGTATGTTTTTGTATACCTGGTGGGAGTTGGCGATGTAAATCAGCGCCAGCACACACAGCAGGGCGATAAAGGGCAGGTTGTTACTGAACGAACTCACCTTGAGGTAGAGCTCGGGATCGAGCAGGCGCATGGGGTTCAGGTTTCTGCCCGACTTCGCCTTTTTTTCCTGTGGTTTTTCTTTCAGCGTATTCATGCTCTTTTCACTCCTATCCTGAGTTTAGCCGAACGTGAACGGGGATTGCGGGCTTCTTCCTCCGCATCAGGCACAATGGCCTTGCCATTGAGCGGATCAAAAGCGCGCAGGTCGTTGCCGAAAAAATCCTTGTGGATGTCGCCTTCGAAATTCCCGCGTTTGATGAAGTTCTTCACCAACCGGTCTTCGAGCGAATGGTAGCTCATCACCACCAGCCGGCCACCGGGCTTCAGCACATCCACCGACTGGGTGAGAAATGCCCGTAAGGCATCTATCTCCTCATTCAATTCGATGCGGATGGCCTGAAACAGTTTGGCCAGAAACTTAGCCTGCTTGTCACGGCCCATGGCCGCGGCTACGGCTTCTTTCAGCTGACCTACCGTATCTATCTGCTGCTGCGAACGGGCCCTTACAATACATTTGGCCGTAAAGCCGGCATTGGTCAGTTCGCCGTAGGTACGCAGGATGTTGCGCAAAGCTTCTTCGTCGTAGTTATTGATGATATCCCAGGCAGTACGCTCCGTACGGCGGTCCATGCGCATGTCGAGCCGGGCATCGGCCCGGAAGCTGAAGCCACGTTCGGCTTCATCAAACTGGTGCGAAGACACGCCGAGATCAGCCAGGATACCATCTACCGGAAGGGCGTTGTGAAGGCGCAAAAAACGCTTCAGGTGCCGGAAGTTCTCATCCACTAAAGAGAAGCGCCCATCCTCGGGGAGGTGGGCCTTCACATCTTCATCCTGGTCGAAAGCGATTAAACGCCCGTTTTCGCCCAGTCGGTCGAGTATGGCCCTGCTGTGCCCGCCGCCGCCAAAGGTCACATCTACATAGGTGCCTCCGGGTTGTATATCAAGCCCTTCAAGACAGGGCTCCAGCATGACGGGGATATGGTATTCAAGATCAGCCATTGAACCTGCCTCCCATTACTTTTTCAGCCAGGGCTGAGAAATCAACAGGCTCGTTGTCGAGCAGGGAGTTGTGCAACGACTTCGACCAGATTTCGATGTTATTCAGATTACCGGCCAGTACGAGATCTTTCTCAATGGCGGCATGTTCGAGCAAATGTTTGGGCAGGAGGATGCGGTTGGCGCTGTCGAGCTCCACCGGCGTAGCTCCCCGCAGGAAGTAACGCACAAACTCCCGGTTTTCCTTCACATAGGGGTTGAGCTTGTTCAGCTCCGCCATCTGGGCATCCCATTCGTTGGAAGGATAAAGCGACAGGCATTTTTCAATACCCCGGTTCACGACCAGCTTGCCACCGGCTTCGGCTGGCAACTGACGCAACAAAGCAGCTGGTAACACCAGTCGCCCTTTTGCGTCGAGCTTTATTTCGTATTCACCAAGGAATTGGGTCACAATGCGGTCGTTTACAAGCACTAAGGTAGCACTAATTTCCACATCCTCCCACTTTCCCCCACTCTCCGACACCCTATATTTTTCCACAATTTGTGTCGATTCAAAAAATGCCCAAAACAAGCAGATTTGGCGTTTTTCAGGCCGAAAACGACCTGCCAGAACACCCCTTTCCGGGCCTGAATGTGGGCTAATCCACCGCTTATCCCCACGTCGGAGGCCACAAAAAAGGCCGTTTGCAGTATGCAGACGGCCTGTGGTGGGGGAAAGTGGGGCAGTTGAGGTGGGTGCGGTGATTTGCTGATGCTATTGGATGAGCTGATTTTTATCGGCCTGTCATTTCGGGTGGGTTTTCCCGAAAAAGTAAACAAGGCAACCCGTATCGGGAAGGACGGCCAGTCGCCGGCCTGGCGGATTTGTGCTAAGGGAGGCTTTTGTTCGACCCCTACAGGGTCGGAGATTTTTTGGGGGCGCTTGCGCGCTTACACAGCTTGTGGCCCTACAGGCCACTTTTTAGGTGGATTGCTTCGCTTGCGTGGTTACGCAGATTGTGGCCCTACAGGCCACTTTTAGGTGGATTGCTTCGTTTGCGTGCTTACGCAGCTTGTGGCCCTACAGGCCACCCGTCTAAAGTGCCGCAGGCACTGTCAAAAGTCTCGCCTCTCGCCTCTCGAAATCTCAATGTCTAAAAAAAAGCCCCCGCTTTGCAGCAGAGGCTCTTCCTATGAATAAAAATGAAAATCAGCTTTCCAATGCCGCTACGCCGGGTAGTACTTTGCCTTCCATATATTCCAGCAAGGCACCACCACCGGTACTCACGTAGCTAACGGCATCCGTCAACCCGAACTGGGCGATGGCCGCCGCCGAATCGCCGCCGCCGATGAGGGAGAAAGCACCGGCCTGGGTGGCTTTGACAATCGATTGCGCGACTGCCTTGGTGCCGTTTTCGAACTTTGGCAGCTCAAATACACCTGCCGGGCCATTCCAAAGCACGGTTTTGGAAGTAGAAATCACATCGGTGAACTGTTTCACAGCTTCCGGACCGATATCCAGCCCCATCCAGCCCGAAGGAATGGCTGTATTGGCAGCAGTTTGGGTATTGGCTTCGTTGGAAAAGGCATCGGCAATGATGGAATCAACCGGCAGCACCAGGTTCACCCCTTTGGCTTTGGCCTTTTCGATCAGGCTCAGTGCCAGTTCCTGCTTATCATCCTCACAAAGCGAGTTGCCGATCTGGCCGCCCATGGCTTTGAAGAAGGTATACACCATGCCCCCGCCGATCAGCAGATTATCGACACTGTCGAGCAGGTTTTCGATGATGAGAATCTTATCGCTCACCTTCGCACCCCCCATGATGGCGGTGTAAGGGCGTTCGGCATTTTTCATCACCTTATCGGCATTGGTGAGCTCGGCAAACATGAGGTAACCGGCCGCCTTATCCGACCCGAAAAAACGGGCCATGGTGGCAGTAGAGGCATGCTCGCGGTGCGCAGTGCCAAAAGCGTCGTTGACGTAGAAATTACCATGCTTGCTCAGCTTTTCAGCAAAAGCCACATCGCCCTTTTCTTCTTCCTTGTAAAAACGAACGTTTTCCAGCAACAGCACCTCTCCTGCTTTCAAAGCAGCCGATTGGGCAAAAGCGGCATCGCCGATACAATCTTCCGCAAACTGCACCGGACTACCCAGCAACGCACTGAAAGTACGCAGGGTGTGCCGCAGCGAATACTTATCCTCAGGACCGTCCTTCGGACGACCCAGGTGCGACATCAGCACCACCGAACCGCCGTCTTTCAGAATCTTGCGGATGGTGGGCAACGCCGCCCGGATACGGGTATCATCTTTCACCGCCAAAGTGGCTTTGTCGAGGGGGACGTTGAAATCGACCCGCATCACCACCTTTTTGCCGGCGAATGAAATATCGTGTATGCTTTTCATCGATCCGGATTACATGCTGCCCACCCGTACCGCCAGATCAGCGATGCGGCTCGAATAACCGGCTTCGTTGTCGTACCAGCCCACCACTTTTACGGTGTTGCCGATGACCATGGTCATGTGGCTGTCGAAAATACAGCTATGGGTATCGCCTACGATGTCGATAGAAACAATCTCATCGGTCTCGTAATGGAGGATGCCTTTCATACGGCCTTCGCTGGCTTTTTTGAAAGCGGCATTCACCTCTTCTACGGTAGCCGGTTTTTTCAGGATGGCTGTGAAGTCAGTCACAGAACCGTCAGGGATAGGCACGCGCATGGCGTTACCGTTGAGTTTGCCCTTAAGGTGTGGCAATACCAGGCCCACGGCTTTGGCGGCACCGGTGCTGGTAGGCACAATGCTGTAGGCAGCGGCGCGGGCGCGACGGAGGTCTTTGTGTGGCGCGTCCTGCAGGTTCTGGTCGGCGGTATAGGCGTGTATGGTGGTCATGAAACCACTTTCGAGGCCGAAGTTATCGTCGAGTACTTTCACCATCGGCGCGAGGCAGTTGGTAGTACAGCTGGCGTTTGAGAGGATGGTTTCGCTGCCGTCGAGGACTTCGTCGTTTACGCCGAGGACGATGGTTTTCAGATCGCCGGTGGCGGGTGCAGAGATGATGACCTTGCGGGCACCTGCCTGTAAATGCAGGCCTGCCTTTTCTTTTTCGGTGAAGCGGCCGGTAGATTCAATCACTACGTCCACACCCAGGCTTTTCCAGGGAAGTTGGGCAGGATCTTTTTCGGCATAGATGCGGATTTTATGTCCGTTTACAATGATACCATCTGCATCGTGCGATACAGTTCCGTTAAAACGGCCATGCACCGAGTCGTATTTCAGCAGGTGTGCCAGGGTTTTGGTGTCGGTGAGGTCGTTGATGGCTACCACTTCCACATTGGATTTGTCCAACAGGAACTTGTATGCCAGTCGGCCGATACGGCCGAAACCATTGATCGCGATCTTGGTCTTAGTCATGGTAAAGGGTTGTTTTGGAGGCACAAAGATAGCAAATGCCCAAGGCATACAAAGTACCCCATTTAAGGTAGTTTGTACACATACTGTCAAAAAGGGTGCAAACCGGCCTCTGTCAAAATTTTTTCACCCTGGCCTTGCATCAAAAGTTTATGTAGCTATATTTGCACCCACGTTGAAGAAACGGCCCGTTCGTCTAGGGGTTAGGACGCCAGATTTTCATTCTGGTAGCAGGGGTTCGATTCCCCTACGGGCTACACCAAGCCGGCTTTTTTAAGCCGGCTTTTTTGTTTTCCGGGCGGCTTTAATTCCAGATTGTTCTGAGTTCCGGATTGATTGGTTTGAAGGAGCGGCTGAACGTTTTGCGGCCATGCGTTCTGTATTTGAGAAGGGGCAGAATAAATGATGGGTTGCAAGAGGGCTGTGTTTATTCCGAACACCATGGCAGTGTGGCAATCAATCGTCTGAATTTCGTATCAAGTGTGAACCTATAACTCAGGATATCCTTCTCAAAGCCTCAGACATCAAACCCTGCAGTGTTTGTAATTGAAATGATTAGTTGATATTGTATAAAATGCATCCAATGAAAAATAACTCAATAGAATTAGACCGTATTTATCTTTCTGGCCTTTTTAGTTTAAATGGAACTACAACTGAAGGAATTCACATTTTCACACCGTTAGCTAAAATTCTACAAGATGCAAGGTCCTTGTGTAATAGAGACAAGACTTCAGGAGCATTACTCAGTTTAGATGTAAACTTTGAAAGTCATAAACTACTGGGCGTAATTGGTTACATGATAATTCTAGAAACAATTGGAAAAACAATTAAACCAAAGCATAAGAAGACTTTAAAGAAAGAGTTTATCAGTGTCTTCCATTATTTTGCTGATCATCTGGAGGAAAAGGAAATGAATGCGCTCTATGCTTTTCGATGCTCTTTAGTTCATGACGTTTCACTTGAAAATAAACGGGGTAATAGTATGCTCAACCATTCATTTACATATGTGATAAAGCGCAACGACACTCGTTTGATGACTTTAATAATGAAGGAGAAAATATGACAATAATCAATCTGTTTGCATTCATCAATCTTGCAGAGCAGATTCTATTGCAGGTGAATTTACATATTATCCAAGATGAAATTGAAGTTTCACTAGAGGGAGGAATTGATGAACTAAAACGAAAATATTTTCTATCTGCGATTATTCATGAGGAATAAAGCATCAGCGATCGAAGCGAACTACCGTGTAGTTTGAAGTGTGAGGTCTTAAAGAGATACTCTATATTTCAAGAAAAAAGGATGGATACAATAAAACTTGCTCAGGATACCATGTACGTAGCTCAAAATGTAATAACTGAATCTGAAATCCTAAAACTCTCCCAACAATTCTATCAAGATTCATTTGCCAATTTACTAACAGTGATGGCCATTATATTTTCTATTGGTTTGGCTGTTAACATCTGGTCAGTTTTTAGAGTAAATAAAGGTCTCAAGGATGAAGTTGAATATCTGGTCAACAAGTCTAAAATAGAATTCGAACAACTCTCACAGGCACTTAAAGATGAAATCGAGGCAACTAAAGAGCAATTGAATGTCGCCGATATCAAACTAGAAGCCGCAATTGAATTTACACAGGCAAAATTGATCGAAGTGAATAACCCAATAATGGCCGCTGCCTATTATTTAAAATCCGCTGTGAATCATGCTCGAATTAAGAATGATAATGCGTTTAGTGCTCTTGTAGGGGCAATGTTTCTCTTCAAAAAATTAGACTCTTCTCAAATTGAAAGAGCATTCAGAGAGAGCTTCAACAAACCAGAAGATTTCATACTTTTATTCGCAAAAGCTTGTAATGAATCTAAATTAAGCCCTCCTAATACTGCATCGGCTATATACGACCTAAAATATCTTCTTGAATCTAAAGGTTTTAATATTTAAAAAAGAGCCAGCACTTGCGACTCTCTCATTCCCTTCGGACTTAAGCTTCGCCTTTAGATGATAGGTAAGCGCTGTGTGTACGTCAATGCTGATCTGCTTCTTTGCGATCTACCAAAGCGAATTTCAGGTACTTCTTGCCATCGTTGTCGTAGATGAAGGCCTCTGCGGCTGTTATGTCGGCTACTACTTCAACTCCGTTTTCGATTTTCTCGATGGGTTTGCCGCGACCGATGTAGTATTTTACCCATTAGAAAGTTGAAGAATTTTACAAACCGGCAGCTTCAATACAAAGTTGTGTATTACAGGTCAAAGAACTAAAATTGAAAGCAAATCACAAGAGTTACAATCCTGAGTACAAACAAAAAATCGCAGCACTTATGCAACATCCCGTTCAAGTTTTTTTCATTTACAGTTAATCAAAAAAAAAATTAGAGTTCAGAATGTGTTTTATATATTTATACAATAAACCCAAATACTAATCTCATGAACACTTATCAAGCAGGCGGAGATCCTTATGTGGTGAATATCAGCAACCCAGGAGGATATGAGTTCAAACAGGACAACGGTCAAAATGCTTTCCCGGTAGATTTTCTGTTTGACAGCCCTGGCCAAATGTTGAAAATATTATTCACCTTTGATGCAGGGCAAGGAGAATTCAATCCGGATAACGAGGTGAATTTTACGACCAATTGGCCAAACAAATTTTTCAAAGCAACCTCTCAGGTTGAAACAATCGCATCATGGCGGGTTATGCTTGAATTCCAATGGTGGCCAGAACCGAATAATCCTCCCGTAACGTCTATACAATTACAATGTTACCTAGGTCTCTTGGTGGGTGCAGGTAATCCTATCAACACGCCGGTTTTCCCTATGAGTATGACGATTAAGGACTGATTCTATCCCTTGACACTAAAGCCTTCGAAAATCCGGAGGCTTTTTTTTTTACACTAGTAATACAAGTCAGGACAGCATCCTTTTTTGGTCTTTACCAAGTTCAAAATAGGAATACAATGCTTAGAAAGTGACAACAAAAAACCTCATTAAAGTCATCTCCGTTAACAAATTGGATAGCCTGAATTATGGGTAAAACCATTCTTTGAATACTATATGCCAACAAAGTATAACAAGCATCAAAAACTTCCTTTTTGTTCTACCTATCCTGCATTCCTCATTGGTCTCCAAAACAACAACCCCGCATCCAACACCCCATTTTTAAATATCCGAAGGCTGCGTTCTCCATCCCTTTTCTTAAATTACCCCTACCAAACTATACGCACATGAAAAAACATTTACTGGCTGCCTTATTTATATTGCTTGCCACCGCAGGCGCTACTGCCCAGCAGAACGGTCTCGATTTTGACGGCTTCGACGATTATGTGAGCGTGCCGGGGGGATCTGCCCTCATTGCCAACCAGGCGGGTTTCTCCATGTCGTGCTGGGTGTATCCTACCAATGCCAATCCTGCCTTTCCTAATTTTGACGGCATCGTCGGTTTCAGAAACGAAACCAATGCTGATTTCTACATACTGCACCTGTCTACCACTTCCTGGGAATGCCGCTTCCGGGGTACCAGCGGGGCTTACACCATCACCTCCCCTACGGTTCAGCTGAATACCTGGCAGCATGTGGCGCTGGTTTACGCAGGTACTACCCTGAAATTCTATCACAACGGCACCCTGGCCACCAGCATCCCGATAACAGGATCGCTGACCAACACCGCCGTCGACTTCAGCATTGGCTACATCCCTTTCCAGACCACCCCTTTCTGGACCACCGGACAAATCGACGAGGTAGCCCTTTGGTCGAAGGCCTTGTCGGATACGGATGTAAACTGCATCTACCGTCAGGCCATCAATCCCGCTACCCCTGGACTGGCGGCCTATTACCCCATGAATCAGGGGGTTGCCGGCGGCAATAACTTCAACATCACCTTTCTCGACGATGTGCAAAGTGTGACCTACGATGGTTTTGTAAACGGCTTCGCGCTGTCGGGCACAACCTCCAATTTTGTCAGTGGTGTAAGCCGGGTAACGCCTGTCTCCGACACCATGTGTGCCGGTGATACCTATTCACTGGCCGGCCAGACCTTTACCCAGGCGGGCGAGTATACCATCTTTACCGGAGGAGGGCCGGAAAGCTGTGATTCAGCCATTGCCCTGAGCCTGGCCGTCGAGGCGGTCGATAACGGCATCAGTCAGATTGGCGCCACTTTTACGGCCACCGATTCTACAGCCACCTATCAGTGGGTGAACTGCGCCGGTTATGTAGCGGTTGCAGGTCAGACCTCCCGCAGTTTTACCGCCACGGCCAACGGCAGTTATGCTGTCATTGTGACCACCAGCCGGGGTTGTTCCGATACTTCCGTTTGTCTGCCCATCGCCACCATCAGTGTGGAAGAAACAAGTCTGGCTGCTCATGTCCGTGTTTTCCCGAATCCGGGCCGGGTGCTTGCCTTCGAAATCAACGATGCCCCTGCGGCCCTCGAACTTGAAATCCGGTCGGTAACCGGTAGTTTGTTACAACAGCAAAAACTCGAAAACGGATCTTATCAGTTCGATAACGACGCCTGGCCAGCCGGGGTATATTTGTTGCAGTTCCGTTCGAAAGGTATTTTCTACACTACCCGGTGGGTAAAACAGCCATAAATCCGGCAAGAGCATAATTTTTACAATTAAGATACATTTCCCGAGCCATGCACCAGTAAATTAGGTGTATGGCTCGTTTGTTTCTGACCGTTTGGGGTTGCCTTTTCGTACCGGCGCTGCTGGCACAGGGTAGCTTTTTCAGGACCTACGCGGCACCGGCTACCTCTGTCTTCCAACGGCCGGTCTGGACCACCGACGCTTCCGGTCAGCCGGTAGTGGCAACGGCGCTTTTCAAAGCCCAGGCAGCCAACCCCTATCACCTGGGTTTATTTGCTTTCGATTTGCTCGGCAACATCCGCTGGCAAACGAGTCTGGTCTCCGAAAACAGGGATCTGGTGGTAACCGACATCAAAACAGGCCCCGACGGAGGCCTGTATGTTTGTGGCATGTGGGGTTTAAGCATGGGCAGTCTCCCCAAGCCCTTTCTCGTGGCTTTCGACAGCGAAGGCAGGTTCCGATGGAGCAGGTGGATGCCGCTGCAAATGGTCAGCAACCGTATCAGACTGGCGTGCCGGGCCAATGAAATCGGCCTGGGTTGCACCGTCGATAACAATTTCTATGATTTTGCCTTGCTCCGTTTCAGCTATCAGGGGGCATACCGGGGCGGGGTGGCTGTCGGCGGTAACAATGCGGAAGACATCTTCAAAGATCTCGGCGTTCAAACCAACGGGAATTTTATTGCCCTGGTTGAAACCAATTCCAATAACCCGGGCCGCCGGGCCGCCGGACTGCTCCTTTTTAACAGCCAAAGTGGTATATCCGCCTCCTACCTGGTTGAAACTGCGGCAGATATGCTTCCCAATCAGTTGTATGTTGCCGGGCAAAACGATTTTCAGATAGGTGCCGCTTACGGAAATCAGTATGTATGGCTGCAAAGTTTCAGCAACAGCACCCTCGTTAACCAGCTTTTCAGCATTGACAGCCTGCCTGATTATGCCTCCTACCAGGCCCTGCCCTTACGCGACAGGGTGCTGCTGCAAGGACCTGCAGGCAACGATGACGGAAAAATCTCCCTGATTCGGAGGGGTGAAGAAACAGATGGGTGGCAATTGCAACATAACATTCCCATGTATAGCGGTGGCTCGGCACCGCTGTCTGTTGGAAAAAGATTCGTGCTTTTTCTGGGTACTCAATCCGGCACCGGCACTACTTTCAGTGAAAAACTGCTGCTCATCCGTACAAACGAGGCGTTGGATAATTGCTACGAAAATAAATCGGCCCTTGTTTTAGCTGCGGCCGGTACGGGCTTTAACAAAGCCAGTTATGCCCTTTCAGGCACAGGCATCAGCGACCCACCCATCGACATGCGTTGGACACCGGTGAGTATCCGGATGGAGCCCGGTGAACCGGACTGCTACCTGTTTGCCAACGCGCCCGTCCTTCCCACAGCCTTTACCCCGAATGGGGATGGTTTGAATGAAACTTTCGGGCCGGTAGATCCGGATATACCCTCCTACACCCTCCGGATATTCGATCGCTGGGGAAGAAAAATGTTTGAAGGAACAAATACCCACTGGGACGGTACTTTGAACGGAAACAAGGTCAGTACCGGCTTTTATCCCTATGTAATCGATTATGCCGATTTAAAGGGCAGGGAAAGCAGAATCAGCGGGGAATGCCACCTCATTCACTGACTACAGAATAAAGAGCAGGCCGAGGGCGAGTGTTTCACTCCATTGTACGGCTTTATCCTGATTGCGGTCGTACAGCATCACCGCTGTGAAATTGGTATTGATGTACTTCGTGATTTTGGCTGTCAGTACCATATCCACCCGGTGATTGGTATTGCTGAAATCGGCATATTCTCCGAAAGAAATATAGCGCAATTTAAGGTTGAGATTTTCTGCGAGATTTTTATCAAAATCAGCCATCAGCTGAAAACCAAAATCATTCTTGATATTCTTGCCGACGGGCACCCCGTAATTCTCCGTGATTTCAAGAAATAAACTATCCTCCATGACGAACGTCTGCCGCATGGCCAGAAAGCCCACACGTGCCGAAAAATAAGGAACCGGCTGATACCGGATACCAATGGCTTCGGTGAGATAGCCCGGCGCCAGGAAGCGGGAAACAGTGGCTCTGGTTTCAATGCCATTGCTATCCGTTCCAAACTTATACCCGTCAGCGAATTGCGACATAAAGTTAACGGCTCCGAAAGCATCCAGTTTTTCCGTAAAACGATAGCCTGCTTTTGAATCCACAAAAATCAGGTCATTTAATTTACGCTGTGATTGCCCCCTGTTCTTCTGTATACCGTATTGTAATTGCAGGTCGTTGGTCCAGCTGAAATTTTCTCTGGTATAATTGGCATTTCCCTTGACCAGGGTTCCCAGGGCGAAAGAGCTGACACCACCCGCATTCCAGTTATTCGTAAAATAGGACTGATTAAAATTCAATCCCACTTCCAGTTTTGTTTTCCAGGCGGAGGAATCAGCCGGAACAGCCGCTTCCTGGGCATAGGCAGCGATGCCGGCAGCCATCAGAAAGAGAAAAATCAGAATACGCATATCAATTGTTTTTAAAAGCCCATTGTAAAAATTCAGGTAATATTTTTGCCCAGCAACCCGGGTTATGTTTGCCGCCTTCTACTTCAACATAAGTAATATCCTCCGACAATTTATAACCTTTGATAATCAATTCGGTGATCAGATCAAGGGTATCATCTATGCTGTCAATTACCCCGTTTTTATTTCTGTCGGCAGTTTCATCCAGCGTGCCGGTCTGCAGCCAGAATTTTAATCCCGGCTTAAATCTGCCCATGCGGATGCGTTGATGTACGATGCGGTCATTATCTGTATACCCCTGATTCAGAGCCTTTTTTCGCCACCAGAAAGCACCTGAAAAAACACCTGCTTTTTGAAAATACTGTGGGTAATTCCACACAAAATCAAAAGCGGATACCCCCCCGAGCGAAAATCCGGCAAAAACATTGTCGGCGGCCGCGGCAGATACCGGATAATTCCGGCGAATGTGCGGAATTAATTCCGTGGTCAGAAAATCAGCATAAGCCCTCGCTTTTGCCCCCCGGTTTTTATAATCCGGTACATCTATAGTCCCATATTCCTGAATCCGGTCACCGGCTTCAATGGCTACCGTAAAAACAGGTTTTATTTTCCGGCTGATCATCAGGTTCTCAAGCGTGGAAGACAGCTGCAGGGCTTCCATATCCTGGCCGTCATTGAGCCAGAGAACCGGCATCGGCTGCACAAAACGGTGGCTGTCGGCCGGAAACAAGAGGTGCACCCTCACCAGACGCTGTAAAACATCGGAGGGGTATTCCAAGACAATTTCCCTCATTTCTGAGGCCTCAGGGGTTATTTCTTTCAACCGGACGGACATTATCGGAAAAGCAGCAGCGCAGTCATTTCAGCAAACATAAGGGTCGCAGGAGACTTCTCAGGCTAATAAGTTTCCACAATATGTGTATTTCCGGCCGGCAAAAATAAATACATATTATCGTTATATATATCTAACCAAAGGAAATTCAATCGCTTCGGCCGGCATTATCAGAAATAAAAACCGAAATAATCCTTTTTTAAGCAGTTCCAATTTCTAATTTTGTACCGAATTAAATTATTCATTTGAGAGAAGTTCATCACAAATGGCATTCCGCTGTTATAGGCCGCGAATTTGACATGCTTGTTTTCGGACATGCAGGATATCCCCTGCTGCTATTTCCTACTTCTATGGGAAAATATTACGAAAACAAAGACTTTGGGCTGATTTCAAGTGTTCAACATTTTATTGATCAGGGACTTGTAAAAATTTATTGCCCCGACAGCCTCGACCGTGACAGTTGGTACAACAAACATATTCACCCCCGTGACCGGGTTTTGAACCATATTCTTTACGAACAAATGTTGCTGCAGGAAATAATTCCTGTGATGCAACAAGAAAATCAGGCTGCACACATTGCTGTGGCAGGTTGCAGTTTCGGCGGATTCCATGCCGCCAATCTGGCTTTCCGCCATCCCGATCTGGTACGTTATATGTTCAGCATGGGTGGTGCATTTAATATCAAAAATCAGCTGGACGGCTATTTTGATGACCAGGTTTATTTTAACAATCCTGTCGATTATTTACCTGGATTGGAACACCCCGGTTTACGCCAGATGGGCATCGTATTCGGCACCAGTGAATATGATTTTTGTTTGCCTCAGAATGTAGAAATGCACCGGACCTTACAGCAAAAAAATGTTGCCAGCTGGCTTGATATCCGCCCGGGCGCCCATCATGACTGGCCGGTGTGGCAGGAAATGTTTCCCCAATATGTATCATTGATAAAACCTTAAAATAATTGACATGAAAAAGATCGGCATCTTATACGGACAGGAGAATACCTTCCCGTTTGCAGTGATCGACAAGATCAACAGTATGAATGTGCCCGGCATCATGGCCGAAGCCGTTCAGGTAGATAAAGTGAGTCAGGGCGCTGCTTCTGGTTATGCTGTCATCATCGATCGTATTTCGCAGGATATTCCTTTTTACAGGGCCTACCTCAAAACCGCTGCCATCACCGGCACCGCGGTCATCAATAACCCGTTCTGGTGGAGTGCTGATGAGAAATTCTTCAACAATTCCATTGCACTCTCTGTAGGTGTTCCGGTTCCTAAAACCTACCTCCTGCCTTCGAACCAGATGCCGCCGGAAACAAACGCCAATTCATTCCGCAACCTGAAATACCCCATGGACTGGGATGGTATTGTACAGGACATCGGTTTCCCGGCCTATATGAAACCACATGCAGGTGGTGGCTGGAAAAGTGTTTACAGGGTTGAAAACCTCGATGATCTTTTCGCCAAACACAATGAAACAGAACAACTGGTGATGATGCTCCAGGAAGAAATTGTCTTCGAAGAATATTATCGCTGCTACTGCATTGGCGGAAAATATGTACGCATCATGCAGTACGACCCCCGCAACCCGCACCACCTGCGGTATGTGGTAGATACGCCACCTTCTTCAAAGGCATTGCTCGATAAAATCCATGATTATGTCCTGCGCTTAAACCACGCCCTCGGCTACGACTTCAACACCGTTGAATTTGCAGTACGTGATGGCATTCCGTATGCCATCGATTTCTGCAACCCTGCTCCTGATGCTGACGTTGCCAGCGTAGGCCAGGAGAACTTTGACTGGGTGGTTGAAACGTCGGCCCGTTATGCTATTGAGCGTGCCCTGGCGCAGAAACCAGGTCAGGATAACCTCACCTGGGGTACTTTTGTACAAAGAGGTGTCGCCGGCGTGGTCACCTCTCCTGCTAAAAAAGAAAAAGCTGCCGCATTACCCAAAGCGGCCAAAGGCAAGCCCGGCCGCAAACCCAAAGCCGTGGTTGCTACCGACGCTGCTCCTAAAAAACGGGGTCGTCCGGCTGCTCCCAAGGCCACTGCCAGTGCAGACGATACTGCCCCTAAGCGCAGAGGTCGTCCGGCCAAAGCCAAAGTAGAAGGCGAAGCCAAAGAAGTCAAACGCCGGGGCCGTCCGGCCAAGGTGAAGGCCGAGGGCACCGAAGCACCCAAGCGGCGTGGTCGCCCTGCCAAACCGAAAACAGCGGTTACTGCGGAGCCAAAACGCCGTGGGCGTCCAGCCAAAGTAAAGGCAGCCGCTACCGAAGCCCCCAAACGCAGAGGCCGTCCGGCTAAACCCAAGGCAGAAGGCATAGCTACTGAGCCAAAACGCCGCGGACGTCCGGCTAAGCCGAAAGCCGAAGTGTCTGCCGAGCCAAAACGCCGCGGACGTCCGGCCAAAGTGGTCAGCGCTGCTGATACCGTGCCGGCTGTACCCAAACGTCGGGGCCGTCCTGCTAAGCCGGTAGTTCCGAAAGAACCTAAAAAACGGGGGCCTAAAGCCAAGATAAAAACCGAAGTGATAGCTGAGAAAAAGCCAAGGAAGGCCAAAACAGCACTCACCAATGGTAAAAAAGAAGTCGTTAAACGCGGTCGTAAACCAAAAGCTGCCAAAGCTGTTAAGACGAAACGTGTTAAAATGGAAAAACCATTGGGTCCGCTGATGGGTATTGACGCGGTACTGGCTGCGGAAAAACTCGGCAAAGACAGCAATCTCTGAGCCTGAAATAAAAATTATGACACAAAAGCCTCGTCAATGACGAGGCTTTTTTAATTTGCCGTCACTAAGCCACTTTCTCTATGAAATTTACACTGGGCGTTGAAGAAGAGTATCAGGTAATCGACCCCTCTTCCCGGGAGCTGGTATCACACCAGCAGAAGATAGTAGAAGCCGCCAACAAGGTGCTCGACGATCAGGTAAAAGCAGAAATGCACCAGGCCGTGGTAGAAGTGGGTACCAATATCTGCGCAGATATACACGAAGCCCGTACCCAGGTGGCGCATTTGCGGAAAACAGTTTCGCAGGTGGCCGGTGATCTCGGTTTCGCAATCGGTGCCGCAGGTACCCACCCTTTCAGCATGTGGCAAACACAGCTCATTACTGAACATCCCAGGTACAATGAGATTGTCAATGAACTGCAGGATGCCGCCCGGTCGAACCTCATCTTTGGCCTCCATGTGCATGTAGGCATGCCTGATAAGGAAATGGCCATCCACATCGCCAATTCCGTCAGGTACTTCCTCCCGCACATCTATGCCTTATCTACCAACAGCCCCTTCTGGGAGGGCCGGAATACCGGATTCAAATCGTTCCGCACCAAGGTGTTCGACAAGTTTCCCCGGACAGGTATACCCGACTTTTTCGAAAGTTTCGCCGAATACGAGAATTATGTAAAGCTGCTGATTAAGACAAACTGCATCGACAATGCCAAAAAAATCTGGTGGGATATCCGGGTACACCCCTTTTTCGACACCATCGAGTTCCGCATTTGTGATGTCCCTATGACGCTGGATGAGACCATCGGACTGGCAGCTCTCATCCAGGCGCTGGTAGCCAAACTCTACAAACTGCGCCAGCACAATCTCAACTTCATGATTTACAAACGGGCGCTGGTGAACGAAAACAAATGGCGGGCTTCGCGTTATGGCATCGACGGCATGATGATTGATTTCGGACAGGAGATGGAAGTAAATACCCGTCACCTCATCCAGGAACTGCTCGATTTTGTGGATGATGTAGTAGATGAACTCGGGTCAAGGGATGAAATAAACCAGATTCAGAAAATTCTTGCAAATGGCACCGGAGCCGACCGACAGCTGGCTATTTATGAAAAAACAGGTGACCTGAGAAGCGTTGTGGATTACTATTTGGCTCAGACAGTGTCGGGATTAAGTCATTAAGCCCGTACATTTGAAGCTTGTCCAAAACGAACCAAGCCGTATGGAACAACCAAGAATCAAAAAACGTGTAGCAGTACTGGATATGTACGAAGGCGCCGCCAACCAGGGTATGCGCAATCTTTTGCAGATACTCGAAGACTACCGCTTCCACGTTACCTATGATATTTTCGACGTCCGTACCCAAAACGAACTCCCCGATACCAGCTACGACATCTATATTTCAACGGGTGGCCCCGGCAGCCCGCTCGAAGGCAATGGTATCTGGGACAAACGTTATTTCAAACTCATCGATAAGTTGTGGGCGCACAACCAGCAGTATAACAGCCGTAAGAAGTACGTCTTTTTCATCTGTCATTCTTTTCAGATGGCCTGCAAACACTTTGGTCTGGGCGAACTTACCAAACGCCGCTCCACCAGCTTCGGCATCTTCCCCGTCCATAAAACACAATACGGGGTACATGACCCCATTTTCGAAACCCTACCCGACCCTTTCTGGGCGGTTGATAGCCGGGAATGGCAGGTCGTGCAACCCAATCTGGACAGATTTGAAAACTTCGGTGCACAATTACTGGCTCTGGAGAAAATCCGGGATCATGTGGATTACGAGCGGGCCATTATGGCTGTGCGTTTCTCGGAGGAGTTTTTCGGCACCCAGTTTCATCCCGAGGCCGATGCCCAGGGTATGATCAGTTATATGAAAGAGCCGGAACGTCGTAAGCAGATTATTTCGATCCACGGAGAAGCCAAATACAACCTGATGCTGGGTCATTTGCGGGATGCCGATAAAATCACGCTGACACACAATACCATTATCCCCCGTTTTCTGGAGATGGCCTGTTACGCCCTGCAAGAAGCCTGACCATGATTCCAGCGCTCCGACAAGCCTTTAACGCGGGTTTCACGCAAGAGAAATACCTGGTGCTGCTGCATGACATGGCCACGCAACTGGGCGAACCCATCGATTTCCGGGTAGGAGAAAGCCCCTTTTTTGTCCCTGACATCCTGCGTGACCGTTTATTGGCCGCCTGCGCTGAAATCAACCAGACCATCACCTCCGATGCTTACTACAAGCTGAGCGAAGCCGCCATTCCACCCCACCAGCGTGTTCCGGGCGACGACCGTAAACCAACCATCCTCATCGCAGATTTCGCCGTTTGTCTGGATGAATCTGGCAATCCTACCCCTCAGCTCATAGAGATGCAGGGTTTTCCCTCGCTTTTCGCCTATCAGATACTGCTGGCAGAAGCCTATAAAAAACACTTTCAGACCGACCCCTCCTACGATGCCTACACAGGCGGATACGACAGTCATACTTTCTCCCGCCTGTTACGCAACCTGTTATTGGGTAAATGTTCTCCTGAAAATGTGATTTTACTTGAAATAGAGCCTGAAAAACAAAAAACCAGAGCAGACTTCTGGGCAACCCGGAGTCTGTTTGGCATTGAACCTGTTTGTATCAGCAAAGTGATACGGGAGGGTCGCAAACTCTTCTACATCCGCCAGGGTGAAAAAATACCTGTGCATCGTATCTACAACCGTGTCATTTTCGACGAGCTGGAGCAACGAACGGATCTCAAACCGGCTTTCAGCATGCTGGAGGAGGTAGATGTGGAATGGGTATGCCACCCCAACTGGTTTTTCCGGATGAGCAAGTACAGCATGCCCTTCTTTAACAGTCCCTACATACCCGAAACCCGTTTTGTACACCAATTGGAAGGCGTACCAGCCGACCTCGAAAACTGGGTACTCAAACCCCTCTATTCATTTGCCGGTATGGGGGTCAATGTGCATGTCACACCGGAAGATATCACCCGCCTGCAAAACCCGGAACATTTCATTTTGCAACGTAAAGTTGCCTACGAACCTGTACTTCAGGCGCCGGATGCCAAAGTGAAGGTAGAAATACGCATGATGATGTTTTGGCCCGAAGGCAAATCACAGCCGGAAATCGTAACCAACCTGTGCCGCCTCAGCCGGGGAGAGCTGATAGGGGTACGCTACAACAAAAATTTCGACTGGGTAGGCGGAGCTTCGGCCTTCTTCCGTCAGTCCACCCGCTGATCTACAATTCCCTGATCGGGATAATACCCTTTGACGGTTTTGAAGTAGCCCAGGATGAATTCAAAATCCTGCTTTTTGTTGCCTGTTGGATAAAACGGCGGTTGTATCTGTATTTCCTTTTTGCTGAAATCGAAGCCAATCATCAGAATAGGCACACCTGCCTGCAGGGCAATCTGGTAAAAGCCCGTTCTGATTTGAGGGGTATATTGTCTGGTTCCTTCGGGTGAAAGTGCAAACAGGAAGTCTTCGTTTTGATTGAACATCTGAACCACAAAAGCCACGGTATCCTGACTTACGGTCCGGGCTACCGGGAATCCCCCCAGCCAGCGGAAAATAAACCCGAAGGGAGGCCGAAAAAGAGATGCTTTGCCGATAAACCTGATTTTCCGGTTGATAGCAGCCCGTGCCAGCACCCCAAGTGGGAAATCCCAGTTCGACGTATGCGGCGCAACAATAAGCACCATTTTACGCAGTGGCGGAACACCTCCTTTGAATTTCCAGCCAAGCAAACGCATCAGCCAGCTTGCCAGCAGTTGTCTCATGACTCCTCCAGGTGGGTAACACCGCCCGAAACGATGAATTTCATGTAATCGGTGGCATTGGTATCTACCTTACGTACTTTGGAAGATTCGGCCAGAAAAACATTGCCGGAGAAATTGTAGGAGTGTGGCATATAAATAGCTACATAGCCCTTAAAACCCAAAAAAGCCATGTCTTCCTGGGTCATAAAACCAGGTTTCAGCAAGCCATCTCCCATCTCCACTACCACTGGCTGATTAAATTTTCTTTTTTCACCTACAAAGGCCTCCATCAAATCCTTGATAGAGGTATAAATAAACTTGATAAAAGGCGCACGTGTCAGCAGACGTTCAATAAAACCCAAAATAGGCTCCATGAGGATTTTAGAGCCAAAATAACCTATCAATGCAATCCCGGTGACAGATACGAGGAATCCCAGGCCGGGTATTCCCAAATCCAGGAACCCATCGAGGGTAGTGATAACCAGATATATTACATACACTGTTATAGCTATCGGACTGATAAGCAATAATCCATTCAGGAAATACTTAAAAAATCGAAGCGAAAATTCCTTCAGGCGGCCGCTGTTCATGATGTTTTATTTGTGGAGGGGGGGTGAGGAGTGGAGAGTGGAGACTGGAGAGTGGTGGAGTGGGGAGTGGGGAGATGATTATTCTTGTGGAAGTATTACTTTCTGTCTGCAAACTTGGGGCTTTCAATTTAAAAATTTCCCAATCATACTTGAAATCATTCTTGATATCTCAACAATCTCTTTCCTGACAGGCTCTAAATCAGATTCTGCGTAAAATTTTAAATCTGCTCCAATGATTAATTGACTCATAAGCTCCATTAAGGAGCCATGAGCAATTCTCAAAAAATGGCATTTGTCTCTGGGACTCCTTCTTGAATTTCCTTCTGCAATATTACTTGCAACACTTACAGCAGCTCTTTTAATTTGGTTCGTTAAAGCAAATCGTTCATCCGCAGGAAAACTATTCGCTATCTGATAAACAGGCACAATTAATCGCCTTGTTTTCTGGAATACGATGAGCTTTTCAAAGTCGAATTGTGCATCCATTTATCAAATCTAACGGGTTGAAATTTAAATTCAACATTTGTAAAAATCATGCTTCAAAAGTGAAAACCCTTGGAGGAGTGAAGAGAGTGGAGATGGGGGAGTGGAGAGTGGAGATGGGGGAGAGGAGAGGGGCAAGCGATTCCGTTATCTTTTAGTTCTTAAGTATCCTCCGCCATCTCCACTCTCCACTCTCCACTCTCCACTCTCCACCCCCCCTCAAGCCGGGTCCACATCCAGCACCACCCGAAGCCCTTTCCAGCGGGTATCTGTTTCCAGCCATTCCAGTTGCTCGAGGAGGAAAGATTTTACCTTGGCCGGGTCCAGCTTGTCGCGTTCCAGTTTGAGGAGTATTTCACGGATGTATTCCTGGCGGATACGGGCTATTGCCGGTGTGGCGGGACCTAAAACCCGGTGAGCGAGCGCATGTTGCAAACGCGACGTAAGCTCCTGTCCGGCTTTTTCAACTGTTTCAAAAACTTTGTGCCGAAGGGTGATACGAATCAGCCGAACATAAGGTGGATAGTCATGCTGCTGCCGTTCCTGAAGCTGCCCATCTGCGAAAGCATCATAATCGTGTGTCTGGATAAGCGCGAAAATAGGTTCCTTGACATTTCTGCTCTGGATGATGACCTGGCCCTGTACCGCTCTTCTGCCGGCACGACCGCTCACCTGTTCGAGCAGCTGAAAAGTCCGTTCCTGTGCCCTGAAATCAGGCACCCGCAACGACATATCAGCATTTAATACCCCTACCAACGTCACATTATCAAAATCAAGGCCTTTGCTTACCATCTGGGTACCTATCAGTATCTGGATTTTACCCTGTTCAAAATCTCTGATAATCTGTCCGTAAGCATGTTTTTTCCTGGTGGCATCCTGATCCAGCCGGCCAATCTGGGCGTCGGGAAAAAGTATGCTGATTTCTTCTTCGATTTTTTCGGTACCAAAACCACGGGTTACCAGCGCATGACTGCCACAGGCCTTGCAGCTTGCCACCGGCAACTCCTTGTGTCCGCAATAGTGACAACGCCACTGATGCGCCAGCTTGTGGTATGTAAGCGTGATATCGCAATTCGGACAACCCGGCGACCAGCCACAAATGCTGCATTCGGTAAAGGGCACATAACCCCTCCGGTTCTGAAGCAGTATAACCTGTTCCTTTTTTTCCAGTGTGTCTGCAATTGCATTGTAAAGCGACCCGGTGAGATCGGCCTTCATCAGCCTTTCCCGGCTTTCCAGACGGATATCCGCAAGCCGGATTTCTGGCATTCGGATACCACCAAAACGTTCATCCAGCCTGACATAACCGTAACGGCCGCTGCGTGCCAGGTAATAACTCTCGATAGCAGGTGTGGCAGAGCCAAGCAATACGCGCGCACCTTGCTGATGTGCCAGCATCACTGCCGCATCCCGGGCATGGTAACGGGGTGCCGGATCGTCCTGTTTGTAGGAGGCATCGTGTTCTTCGTCTATAATGACCAGCCCCAGCTCCTGAAAAGGGAGGAAAACTGCTGAACGGGCTCCCAAAACCACCCTCAGCTCGCCCTGCCTTATTTTCTGCCAGAGCTCCGCCCGCTCCTGCTCGTTGAAACGGGAGTGGTAAACCCCTATCTCCCCTCCCAGAAAACGACGCAGCCGCTCAATCAGTTGGGCCGTCAGGGCTATCTCCGGCACCATAAACAAGACCTGCTTACCCGCTGCCAGTTGTTTCCTGATCAGGTGGACGTAAAGCAGTGTTTTTCCACTACCGGTAATGCCATGTAGCAAAACAATGGCCTTATCAATAAAATGGTTGTTGATTTTAACCAATGCCTGCTCCTGATGCAAACTCAAAGGAAATTCGCCGGTCGCCGCATCGGCTTTCAACGGAATCCGGTCCACCCGTATCAGTTCCTGTTCCAGTATTTTTTTCTCCAGCAGTGCTGTCAGGGCAGGTGAACCTACCTGATCGGTTTTAAGCAGTTCTTTTTTGGAGATGCGTTCGCCGGAAGGCCTCAGATGGAGGTAATACATCAGGGCTTCGAGCTGTTTGGGAGCACGTTCCAGCGTTTCAAAACACTGGCGCAGGGCTGCTTCATCGGCCAGCAGGGTAGCTGACAGCCGGACGAAAGCTTCCCTTTTCTCTTTATAGCCACCCTGCAAAGCCTCTATGGTGAGCAGCAGTTTACGGTCGGCCATATCCCGCAACAGGGGAATCACATTTTTACGGTCTGTGATACGCTGTACATCCGAAACGGTGAGTTCCCCATTCACGTCGAGGGCTTCGAGTATCATGAATTCGTCGTCGCTAAGCTCCCGGGTGTCCTGCACATAATCAGGGTGAAGCAACAAGCGTGTTTCACTGCTTATGCGGAACAGTGACGGCAAAGCAGCCAGCATTACATCACCGGCATAACACACATAATAGGCTGCCATCCAATCCCAGAAGACCAGGGAAGCGGGCGGAAGCAGGGGGCCGGAGGTGTCAAGCAGACTTTCGAGCAACCGGGCTTCGTAATGGACAGGTGGATCTGCCGGTAGCCGGAGGATTATGCCCGTATAAAGTTTCTTTTTCAAGGGAGCAACCACCCGCATACCAGGCTCCAGCTGTTCCGGCCAATCATCCGGTACCCGGTAGGTGTATGCCTTGGGGATGTGTAAAGGAAGCAGTACATCTGCGAAACGCGGGTTGGCCATACAACCCAAAGTTAAGAGGCATTGACAACTTCGCCACGGCATTTCTGCGCAGGCCGGTGGCACTGTCAGAAAGCTCCGTATTTTGCAACATGAAATACAGGAAACACCTATTCATCTGCACCAATCAGCGCGCCGATACCCTTAAAAAAAGCTGTGGCCATGAACATGGAGAAGCCCTTGTAGCCCGCTTTAAGGAACTAATCAAAGCACATGGGCTCAATATCGAAATGCGTGCTCAAAAAACAGCCTGCCTCGATGCCTGCCAGCAGGGCCCCAGTCTGGTGGTATATCCCGAAGCGGTATGGTATGGCAATGTACAACTGAGCGATGTGGAAGAGATTTTTAACCATCACCTGCTGCATGACAAACCGGTTGAAAGACTCCGCCTGAGTTTCCCGGTGAAAGCCTGAAATGGAACCTATTACCCGACATACCCGGATCGTCAAACAAACTGCCGCCAGGCTGGGCTTCCAGTTTTGTGGTATCAGCAAGGCTGAAAAACTGGAAGCAGAGGCTCCCCGTCTCGAAAACTGGCTGAAAAACGGGCTGCATGGCAGTATGTCGTATATGGCCAATCATTTCGACAAACGACTGGATCCGAGATTGCTCGTACCGGGGGCACGTACTGTAATCAGTCTGCTTTACAATTACCACAACCCGGAGATTGCAGAAGCAACCGATGCTCCACGCATTTCCCGCTATGCCTATGGAGAAGATTATCATATCGTGGTCAGGGAAAAGCTTTTCGAATTCCTCGACAGCCTGCGCAGCCAGATAGGCGAAGTACATGGCAGGGTATTCGTTGATTCAGCTCCTGTGCTCGAAAAAGCCTGGGCCGCCCGAAGCGGATTGGGCTGGGTGGGCAAACACACCAATCTCATCAACAAGGAACAGGGTTCGTGGTTTTTCCTGGCAGAGCTGATCATTGACCTGCCGCTGGAAGCTGATGGTCCTGTAAAAGATTATTGCGGCAGCTGCACCCGCTGCATAGATGCCTGTCCCACCGCCGCCATCACACCCTATGAGGTAGATGGCAGCAAATGTATCAGCCATTACACCATTGAACTCAAGGAGCAGATACCTAAAAATGAAAGCCATAAATTCGAAAACTGGCTTTTTGGTTGCGATATTTGTCAGGAAGTATGCCCCTGGAACCGCTTCGCGCAACGACATGCGGAACCCCGCTTTGAACCTGTTTCAGGCTTGCTGCAAATGAGCAAAAACGACTGGCAGGAACTCACCGAAGAGGTCTTTGGAAACCTCTTCCGGAAATCTCCCCTCCAACGGACCGGCTACCCGAAACTGAAGGAAAATTTTTCTTTGATTTTTTCTCCGGCGCCCATGCAACCTTCCGGCAACGACTAACGTCTTATCCCCAAAACCCAGACTATGAAATCTAAAATTGCCCCCTTGCTCCTTGTAATAGGAGCTTTGCTTACCACAGCATTTGTACTGAATCCCGGTGGGGAAGAGATGTCACAGAAATTCGATTTCAAAAATTTCAACGAAATCTCCCTCAGCAGTTCCTTTACGGTGAATATCCAACAAGGCGAAACCTACAGCATGGAAATCAATGGCCCTGCAGAACTTTTTGAAGGACTGGAAGTGGCACAGGATGGAAAGGAAATTGAAATCGGTTACGACAAAAAACGTAAGAATTTTGGTTCCAGTAGTTTAAAGGTAAACATTACCATGCCTGAACTCGAAAGTCTGGATATGTCTGGAGCCGTCAAAGCCAAAATAGACGGTTTTAAAAACGAAAGTCTTCAAATAGACATTTCAGGTGCCTCCAGTTGTGAAATGGATGCTCATATCTCCAATGTAAAAATCGATGTAAGTGGTGCCGGTAATGTAGAACTCAAAGGAAGCGGCGACCTGATGGTCATCAACCTCTCCGGAGCCAGCAATATCAAAGCCCGTGAATACAAGGTAAAACGGCTCAACCTGAATATGTCGGGTGCCGGAGCTGCCCAGGTGTATGCCAGCGAGCAGTTTGATGTCGAAGTCAGCGGTGTTGGTTCGGTAAAATACGATGGCAACCCAACTGTCGTCAACAAACGCCTGAGCGGTATGGCTACGATCAAGCCATACGCTGAGGACTGATTATAGATTTGGTTTTAGTGTGAACCGGCTTCGATAGAGGCCGGTTTTTTTTTGGTAAACACGAAACGCAGTGACAGTCTGTTGTCTCTTCCTAAAAAAGGTTGACAGTTTACTTAGTTAAAACTGTAGTTGGTTTACCCGTTTTGCCGTTTTACCAGCTAAGGCTTCGGCTCCGCTCAGCCACTGCTAAAGCCCCAGCTCCGTGCAAAACTCCGTGCCCCCGCGCGCACCGTGGTTAATTTCCGTCCCGCTCAGCCTTCGGGAGTCTCAGGCACCGCCAGAGAATTCCAGCTTTCAGATTCCAAGAGCCGCCGCCAGGTGACATCACCAACCGTTTTACCCGTTTTACCATTTTACACGTTTTACCGTTTTACCATTTTACCCCTATCCCCATAAGCCGTCAAACCTAAAAGCATTTTTTTCCGTTATTGCAAGATGCGCTGGTTACTCCTCCTGTTATCGTTTCCATTTATTTCATCGGCACAAACCGACTTGCCGTTACAAAGGGCTGAACAACTCGCAGATTGGCTGGCAGAGAACAAATACGACAGCCTCCGGACCCATTTCTCGCCTGAGTTGAAAAGCAGGTTGAATGCTGAACAAATGCAAATGGTGTGGCTGGGTCTGTATAACCAGTTCGGCGCCCTCACCTTTGTCGGAAAACCTGCTTACCGGCAACTGGGAGTCCATCCCGAAATAACCATTCCGCTTCGCTTTGAAAAACAACAACAACGGCTGCTGCTGGGATTCGACAGCCTTTCCCGCATCAACACTTTTGTCCTGCAGGCGGCCACGGAAGAAGAAAACTGGCGATACCCCTCCTACGGAAGGACAAATAGTTACCGGGAATTCTCTATGCGGGTTAAAACCGATACTGTACAACTACCTGCCATCCTTACCCTGCCGAACGGTTGTAAAAAATGCCCGGTAGTGATCATGGTGCATGGTGCCGGCCCCAACGACAAAGATGAAAGCCAGGGGCCTAATAAAATGTTCAGAGATCTGGCCATTGGACTGGCCAGTCGGGGCATTGCAAGCCTGCGCTACGACAAACGCAGTTTTTCCTACGGCCCGGAACTGATGGAAGACTTGCGACGACTTACCATTCAGACCGAAACCATCAACGATGCAGTCAGTGCCCTCACCTTGTTGCGGCAGGTACGTGAAACCGACAGTAACCGGATATTTCTGCTGGGTCATGGCATAGGCGCCATGCTGGCACCTGCCATTGTGCAGCAATCGCCTGTTCCGGTAAAATCATTGTTGCTGGTGGCGCCTGCCGCAAAACCATTTGCAGAGCTTGTCTTTGAACAGTATGTCTATCTGGCCGCTGAATCCGGTATCAGCGCTGCGGAACAGCACATGCTGAAAAAACAGGAAAACGCCAAAAAAAGAGCTTTGGATACCAGCTTGCAGACAGGCTTCCCGCAAGACAGTCTGCCCTTGTCACTGCCTGCCGAATACTGGCTGTCATGGCAACGCTATGACCCGGGTGCCGGTTACTGGCAGATTAACCAGCCGCTGTTCGTAGCCTCAGGTGGCGCAGATTATCAGGTGCCTCCCGAGACCTTACTGCACTTCAAACAAAAAATGATGGGGCGCGACCGCATCAGCTATTTCGAATACCCTTTGCTGAATCACTTCATGATGCCGGGAAGCGGTGCCCCGGGACCCAAAGATTATCAGCGTCGGAACAATGTTTCTGAACAACTGATCAACGATCTGGAGAAGTACATCAAAACCCTGAAGTAAATTACAGCAGGTAGTCGCGGGGCTGAAAGAAGCCCAGAGCCAATGCTTCCGGACTTCCGGGCTGTGGCACATAATCATATTCCCAGATGGCCTCCGGCGGCAACGACATCAGGATAGATTCTGTACGACCATTCGTCCTGAGACCGAAGATTGTTCCGCGGTCATACACCAGGTTGAACTCGGCATAACGGCCTCTCCTGATTTTCTGCCAGAATTTCTCTTGTTCCGTCCAGCTTTTATCCCGGTTTTGGGTAACCATATACCGGTATATGCTGTTAAAACGATTGCCCACAGCCTGCATAAAGTCAAAAAGCTGTACTTTATCAAAACCCTTCCCGGCACGCTGGTGGTCATAAAAAATGCCGCCTACTCCCCGCATTTCGTAGCGGTGCGGAATATAGAAATAACGGTCGCACTCCGCTTTCATACCTGCAAACCAGCTAGTATCGAAACCATCGCAGACCTCTTTCAGCTGATCAAAAAACCATGCTACCTGGCTTTCAACCGGGTAGGCCGGGGTAAGGTCGATACCACCGCCAAACCACCAGTCACCGGCATCGGTCTGGAAATAACGGACATTCATATGAATCAAAGGTATATGCGGGTTTTGAGGATGCAGGACCAATGAAACACCTGTGGCATCGAATCGACTGGCGGTCGGACTTTCCTTCCGGAGAAATTCCGGTACCTCCCCGTATACATGCGAAAAATTCACACCACCTTTTTCAACAACCTGACCATGGCGTAACACCCTGCTTCTGCCCCCGCCACCTTCGGGCCTTTGCCAGCTGTCTTCCGTAAAACTTTTCCCGTCGAGCCTTTCAATCTCCAGACAAATAGCATCCTGCAGGGTTTGCAGGTAGGTTTTTATAATATCAATTCCAGGGTTCATGCAGGTAGTTTCGCAATTAAAGTGGCCAGTATTTCGAGATACTGCTGATCGGTTGTATCAAAAGCCTCCAGCCGGTCGCTATCCACATCCAACACCATGGTAACGGTGCCGTTTGTCATGACTGGAACCACGATTTCGGAACGGGAGGAACTGCTGCAGGCGATGTGGCCCGGAAAAACATCCACATCGGGAACCAGTATGGTTTTTTGTGTGGCCCAGGCAGTTCCGCAAACCCCCTTCCCAAACCGGATGCGGGTGCAGGCAAGCGGGCCTTGAAAGGGCCCTAAAACAAGTTCATCTCCTTTTACCAGGTAAAAACCAACCCAAAAAAAACCAAACCCTTCCCGAAGGACCGCACATATGTTGGCCAGATTGGCAATCAGATCGCTTTCACCGGCTATAAGCGCTTCGAGCTGCGGAAGCAACTCGCTGTAGCGCTGCTCCTTATCTGCTGTGTGGGTAAAATGGATGGATTCGGCCATGAGTTAATGAACGCGGTCGCCGCGCAGGCTGAGGGTAGGTAATAGTTTAGCTTCAAAATCAAGGTATTCCTGCCAGCGTTTGCGTACCATTTCTTTGGGAAGATAAAATTCTGCCAGGTCCATAAACAACCGGTAGTGCCCTGCTTCGCTGACCATAAATTCGTGGTAAAAATCCCTGAGTTCAGGGTCACTGCATTCGAGCGACAACAACCGGAAGCGCTCACAACTACGGGCTTCAATCAATGCCGAAGTCAGTAACTTCTCCAGCAATATTTTATCTGCCACGAGCCCTTTGTGCTGGAAAGCAATGAGGGCATTGACATAATCATCCCTGCGTTTCGGACCCAGCGAAATGCCCCTTTTTTTCATCTCCTTTAAAACCCTTCTGAAGTGTCCCCATTCTTCGGCTACGATAGGTGCCAGTGCTTCCACCAACTGCTCCCTGTCAGAAAAATTAACAATAAGTGTAATGCAACTTGTGGCAGCTTTCTGTTCACAGAAGGCATGATCTATCAGGATTTCACCAATGGATTTTTCAGCAATGTTCACCCAACGGGGATCCGTAGGAAGTTTGAGGCCTAACATGCTGCAAAGATAAACTTCCGTTGGTCAAGGTGGATGAATCACCTGCAGAGCAATTTCTGGTTAAATAAATGTTAAATGACACAATATTGTCATAATAAAAATCATTAAGAGACATATTTATGTGATTTAACCCAACCCGACATGCAAAAATTATACTCAGGCAGTCTATGTTTACTGCTTTTCTTCCTTACCGGCCTAAGCGACAGTCAGGCCCAATGGTGCCACCGGATAGGGGCAGAACACCTTGCTCCCGGTGTTAATTTAGGACTTACCCAGACAGACGGCAGCCATTGGGTCGCCGGCATGTACCGCGGCTCGCTGGAAGTAGGTGGACGTGCAACACCCGTTCAATTCACCTCACCTACCACCGGTGATGTAAACCAATACCGTTACAGTGGTTTTCTGGCAAAGTATACCCCAGCCGGTGAACTTGCCTGGGCCAGGGAGATTCGTTCCACTTTTAACCGGCTGAATCTTCAGCAGATAACCCAGGGCCCCAACGGCGCCGTTTTTCTGACAGGGGGTTTCAATGGTCCGCTGGTATTTAACCCGGGACAACCCAACCAAATCGTTTTACAGGGATCCGGTAATTTCGAAACCATTTTTATTGCCCGCATTGAAGCCAATGGAGATGTGGCCTGGGTAAAAGCCTTGCCCGCCACCGATAATTTTTTCAGTATCATCCCCCTCTTCCACTGGCATGAGCAAAAACTTTATCTGGGTGTCAGATTATCCATTGGGGACATAGATTTTGATCCTGAACCAACTACCAACCGCTTGTTTGCTCCTTTCATCACAGTTGGACATCAGAATTACGCCATGGCAGTGTACAATGAAAACGGATTACTCGAGTATGCTGGTCACTTTGCGCGTGGAAATGAGTTGGGAATCTCCAACGCCGCTTCGTCTGACACCGACCTGGTGATAAGCCTCAATTTTATTGACAGCGCAACACTTATTCTCGGATCCTCTACTTCCTCAACCGGACTTCGAGCCAATGGCATTGGCGGTGCGGCGGTAATTTTAAGCAATCCAACCACCGCTAAAACCATTTATCAGCCCGAAAACATAGACAGCATCGCCAATCAGGGTTATTATATCCTTTCGGCAGCGCGTATCGGGCAGTCAATCCATCAGATAGTGGGTGTAGGAGGGAACGGTGGTATTGATCTCGACCCTGGTACTCCCATAGACACAGCACTCAATAATTATGTGCAAGGCTACAGACAATTTGAAGTGATGTTGTCGCCAGAGGGTTCCTATGAGGGTTCACGTGAAATCGCTGCCTTTACCGGTGGTTCAGCAGTCAGCCGATTCCCGTATGGAAATGCCGACTCCCTGGTCGTGATTTTTGGCGTACCAGGCTTTGTAGTAAACGGAACCAACTACGAAAGTCCCAACCCTTTGCATCAGCTGAATGCTGTTCTCAAAAGAGATGGTAATCAGTTTACCGTCCGGAAAACCTTCCGCGGGCAGCACAATGCCATACCACTTCTTGGTCGCAACGGTGGTTACGATTACCTGCAGTTGCGTTGGCAGGATAGTTTGCTGATTGATAACCAGCCATTCCAGCAAGGAAGCTGGCATTTTATAGAAGTATGCCAGATTACCGACGGCGGACTCAGTTTATCAGCCCCGGAAACGGAAAGACAGGATTTGAGTTTACAGTTATATCCCAACCCGGCCTCCGACCTCTTGTATATCCGGTACGAAAAGGGTGCGGATGCAACACTGAGACTCTATGACCTGGCGGGCAGGCAGGTACTGACTACCCGATTGAAAGCAGGAGAAACCAATACCATCGATATCAGTCAGCTGTCTGCAGGTTTGTACGCATGGAAATGCACCAACGGGGAGGCATTTGGCAGCGGAAAAGTGATTGTGCAGTAGGAGAGGGTGAGCGTGCGAGACTTGGGGCCCTGCGGGCTGCGTTTACTTCGCTTGCCTCACTTTCGGAAGACTTGTGTGGTGCGAGATAAAATATTAAAGGCGGCCCAAGGGCCGCCTTTTTAACATAGAAGCATTTGCAATCTTACAGAGGTGCCCGCAGGGCAGAGCCACCTTAAGTCTCGCTCTCTCGCCTCTCGAAATCTCGATGTCTAAAAACTTGCCTAAGCAATTTGTGCTTCGAGTTTGCCTTTGAGAATATGTTTTGGAACAGCACCCACTTGTTTATCTACCACTTCTCCGTTTTTGAAAACAAGTAAAGTAGGAATGTTGCGGATACCGAATTTAACGGTAATGTTCGGGTTGGCGTCTACATCAACCTTACCGACGATGGCTTTGCCATCGAATTCACCGGCAAGTTCCTCTACAATGGGGCCTACCATGCGGCAAGGGCCGCACCATTCTGCCCAGAAGTCTACGAGAACGGGTTTGTCAGACTTCAATACCAACTCTTCAAAGTTGCTGTCGTTAATTTCCAATGCCATGGGAGTATAAAATTTATTGCTTTAAAGTTGTAATAGTTTGTGACTTAAGATAGTTCCAATCAATTCAGTTTGAGGTCGTGGATAGGCATTTTTTTGAGCGCCTCCAACAAGGTATTCTCTGGGGCAATGCCATTTTTTCGCGCATTAAATTCCACCATCAGCTTTTCTTCCGCATCCAGCAATTTTACCTTCACCTTCAGTTTGCCCGGATGTTGTTCAAAAATCACATCCAGCTCGTCGATAAAAGCGGGGGTAATGGCCTCGATGTTAATACTTAGCATCAGCTCTTTATAACGTTTTTCCCGCACTTCCGATAACAGCTCCAGCCCGTTGTAACGGATATAGCCAATGGTATTCCCTTCTTTTCCGGTAAAATACTCATAGCGGATATTCAGGATCAATGAAGTGCCGACTACCAGCAGGTGTTTGTACATAAGGGCCTGCTCACCCCGCAGGCGGAGGCGACGGCTGCTTTCGTAGTCCTCTACCGTGAACATGAGAACCTCATTGTTTTTGGCATCACGAACGTGCTGAACATCTGTCACCAGACAGGCTACAGACAGGTTTTTGTTCTGGTTGGCAGGCTCTTCAATCTGCGACAAGGTACAGTTGCAGAAATTCTGGATATCTACCCGGAAAGCATCCAAAGGATGTGCCGTGATGAAGATCCCCACAACTTCCTTTTCCTTCTGGAGTTTATCCATCAGCGACCAGGGTTCACAGGGCAGCATATCAGGTTCTGTGATATCTGTCACCCCTGCTTCTCCGAACAAAGAGGCCTGCGCCTGATTTTTCAGTGCCTGGTATTGGTTGCCGAAACGAATGGCCTTTTCCAGCAGATTGGTACCATCGGTTTCATTGAAAAAGATACGCCGGTTGCCATTTACGCCTGGAAAACTATCAAAAGCTCCGGCGAAGCCAAGACTTTCAATGGTTTTTTTGTTGGCCTGGCGTAAATCAATCCGTTTGCACACATCATAGATGCTCTGGTAGGGGCCATTGGCTTCCCTTTCGTTCACAATAGCTTCTACGGCCCCCTCTCCCACTCCTTTTACGCCTCCCAGGCCGAAACGGATTTCTCCTTTGGCATTCACGGTAAAGCGGTAGCTCGATTCGTTCACATCCGGTCCCAGCACCGGTGTGCCCATGCGGCGGCATTCTTCCATAAAAAAAGATACTTTGCCGATGTCGTTCAGGTTATTCGACAGCACGGCAGCCATATATTCAGCCGGGTAATTGGCTTTGAGATAGGCCGTCTGGAAGGCCACTACGGCATAGCAGGTAGAATGTGATTTGTTGAAAGCGTATTCCGCGAAGGCTTCCCAGTCTGTCCAGATTTTTTCAAGCTTATCGGCCGGATGTCCTTTTTCAATGGCACCCTCCATAAAGCTCTTCTTCATCTTATCAAGCACGTCTTTCTGCTTCTTACCCATCGCCTTCCGCAGGGTATCGGCCTGGCCTTTGGTAAAACCTGCCAGCTTCTGACTCAGCAACATCACCTGCTCCTGATACACGGTAATGCCATAGGTTTCATCCAGGTACTCCCGCATATCTTCCAGGTCGAAGACTATTTCTTCCCGTCCGTGTTTTCGGGCGATAAAATTGGGGATATAGGCAATCGGCCCCGGTCGGTAGAGGGCGTTCATGGCAATCAAATCTGCAAAGGTGTCGGGTTTCAACTCCTTCATATGCTTTTGCATACCCGGCGATTCGTATTGGAAGATACCAACCGTTTCACCGCGCTGGAAAAGCTCATACGTCAAAGGGTCATCCAGTGGAATTTCATCCGGATCTATCCGGATGCCATGCCTTTTTTCGATGATCTCAATGGCATCGTTGATAATGGTCAGGGTGCTCAGCCCCAGAAAGTCCATCTTCAGCAAACCGGCGCTCTCTGCTACATCGTTGTCGTATTGGGTGACCAGTTTGATTTCTGCGTCTTCGGCTGTTTTAACCGGCACCAGATTGGTGAGGTCTTCAGGTGTGATAATCACCCCGCAGGCATGGGTACCGGTATTGCGGATAGCGCCTTCGAGCATGGCGGCCTGCTCCAGCACTTCGGTGGTACGACCACCCTTTTTGACAAAACCGGCGAAGGTCTGCGCCATCTGGTACTCTTCCGACTGCAACTCCTTTTTCGCTTCTTCTATCTTCTCCGGATGAAAAACCAGTGTCCGCAAAGGGCTTTTCTTAAAAGCTTTCGTCCGCGCAATGGCCTCGGGGAAAGCCTTGGCCAATATATCAGCCTCCGCCAGAGGCAGATTAAGCGCCCGTGCGGTATTGCGTATGCTCGACTTGGCAGCCATGGTGCCATAGGTCACAATCTGCGCCACCTGATTCTGACCATATTTATCAATCACATACCGCATCACCCGCTCACGACCCCGGTCGTCGAAGTCGATGTCGATATCGGGCATGCTGATACGATCGGGATTCAGGAATCTCTCAAAGAGTAAATCATACTTGATGGGGTCGACATTGGTGATACCGGTACAATAGGCAACGGCCGATCCGGCGGCGGAACCCCTTCCGGGGCCAACACTTACGCCCATCTCCCGGGCTGAGTTTGTAAAATCCTGTACAATCAGGAAGTAACCCGGATAGCCCGTGTTTTTGATGGTAGCCAGTTCAAAATCCAGCCTTTCCCTGATTTCGTCAGTGATCTCCCCCCAACGTTTTTTGGCTCCTTCGTAGGTCAGGTGCCGGAGGTAATCATCCTCATCCGTAAAATCGGCGGGTATGTCGAAGCGGGGTAGCAGTACGTTGCGCTTCAGCTCGTATGCTTCAATTTTATCGGCTATCTCGCGGGTGGTGGCCAGGGCTTCAGGCAGATCCCTGAACAATGCAGCCATCTCCTCCGTAGATTTAAAGTAATACTGATCGTTCGGCAGGCCAAACCGGAAACCCCTGCCTTTTCCTTTCGGTGTCTCACGCAACTCTCCATCGAATACGCAAAGCAGTATATCATGGCTTTCTGCTTCTTCACGGGTATTGTAGTAGCTGTGGTTGGCTGCAAAGTACTTAACTCCGTACTTTTTGGCCCAGCCCAGCAATACTTCATTCACGTGATCCTCCTCCGGCTGACCATGGCGTTGCAGCTCTACATAAAAGTCATCTCCAAAATGCTCATGCCACCATTGAAAAGCTTCTTCGGCTTGGTGCTCTCCTACGTTCAGCAGTAATCCGGGGATTTCACTGGTTATGCCGCCGGTCGTGGCAATCAGATCACCCTTGTACTGAAGCAGCAAATCCCGGTCGATACGGGCTACATAATAAAACCCATCGATAAAAGAGTATGAACTCAGTTTGACAAGGTTCTGATAGCCGTTTTTGTTTTTGGCAAGCAGCACCTGGGGGTATCCGTTTTCCTTTTTTGCCTTGTCTTTGTGGTTTTTGGTGAGATAAAACTCACAACCGATGATGGCCTTGATACCCGCCTTGCTCGCTTCGTTCACGAAGGCAAAGGCCCCGTACATATTACCATGATCGGTCATGGCGACAGCTTCCATGCCGGATTTTCTGGCCATCGATACCAGGTCCTCTACCGTAGTGGTTCCGGGTAAACCGGATGAATACTGTGTATGGCAATGGAGATGGATAAAGGCCCCATCTAAAGCCTGCTCCGGCTGTATTTGGGTTGTTTTACCTGCTGTCACCTCTACTGCTGCGGCTTCCGGGGCAGATACGGGCTGGTAGGGCTGGATATTCAGTCCAATTGCCCTGACAGGCTCCGGATTGGCGGTTCTAAAAGCTTCAAGGCCGGCATCATCCAGACCAGCTGTTTGGGGAGAGATGACTCCTAAACGGATCAATTCCAGGAAACAGCGGGTGGTAGCCTCTACGTCCGCCGAAGCATTGTGGGCCTCGCCAAAAGCTTCACCAAATAGTTTCGTATGAAGCTCTGTTAAGGTTGGCCATTTGAACTTGCCACCCTTACCACCCGGGAGAGCACAGTAGGTTGTCGACTCATCTTTGGTATCGATGGCAGGCAGGGCGAGCAAAGGCCCTGTTTTCGCCTTTCGGTGCATTTCGGCACCAACTACCATTAAATCAAAACTGATGTTGTGCCCTGCGATGTAACTGGTAAGCGTCAATACCCGGTTCAGCTCATCCAACACAAAATCAAGCGGCATGCCCTGCAATTCTGCCCGTTCGGTGGTTATGCCATGTACCTGAGCGGCATTAAAAGGGATTTTATAACCCTCCGGCTTTACAATGTAATTCTGTACCTCGAGCAATTGCCCGGTAGCATCGTGCAGCTGCCAGGCAATTTGCACCATACGCGGCCAGTTGTCACTGTCTGTAACAGGGGCGTTGTAATTACGGGGCAGGCCCGTGGTTTCGGTATCAAATATTAAATACATCGGTATTTCAAAGGCTCAGGATTTCAAATTTACGGCTTCCCCCTTCGGCGTATCTACCAACTTATTAACAAACAAAAAACCCCGGTGTTCTTTGGAACACCGGGGTCGGTAAGTAATAAACGTACTGACTTAGAATTTCAGCGCAACACCCAACTGGAGGTAAGCAATGCCGTAACCCAGTTCTGCAAAAGCACCAATGTTATCGGTGAAATGGTAACGACCACCCACGAAAACCGAATAAGTGAAAGCACTTGCCGAAGCTGCAAATCCGGTAGTCGGGAAAAGCGGATTGGAAGAGGTAACTTCTGAAGAAACAATGTTATAACCCAACATCAAACCACCATAGGTGTCGATGTTATCTACCAATGGCAGGTGATAGGCGCCACGGGCACCTAAGATAAGGTTGGTATATTTGGCAGTAATAACACCCAGGTCTTCTGTCTGCGATACAAAGCCTGCATATCCACCCACACTGATGTTGTCGTTGATTCCGTAGTCAAAACTTGCCGCGATTGGGAGTCCGCCGCCTACACCTACTGTAGATCCGAGTCCGATACCTACGTTGAGATCCATTTGTCCTTGTCCGCCGTATTGTGCATTAGCATTACCGGCAAATAATACGAGCATGGCTGCTGCTACGCCGAGGGTTCCGAAGAGTTTTTTCATGATTAATTGGTTTGGTTTATCCTCAAAACAAAGAAGAATTTCGGAGTTACCCAAGAGCCCTCCCTCAAAATACCCTGCAGACGGCATGTCATATCCGTACATTTACGGATTCCAGATTTGTTGGAAAATGGCCTTAAGCGCTCAGAAACAGCACAAAAACAATATGCACATCGTGGAAAACTTCTGGACATTAAAACCCGTGCAAACACCGGCCAAACACACCAAGAGGCAGATTGGCACCGGATTTACCCTTCAGGTACAGTTCTCCCGCCTCAAAGCCACCCTTGGGATAGTGCGATTCGAGCCAGTTGCGTAAGATAAGCGACGACAACCCCAACGAATAAGCATTGATGACCAGAAAATGTTTTTCAGGATCCAGCAGCCGGTAAACGTCCTCCATCATCTCGCCCAACTGCTCCTCCAGTTTCCAGCGTTCCCCATTCGGTCCCAGCCCGTAGGCCGGCGGATCGAGCATGATGCCCTGGTATACCCTGCCACGCTTCACCTCACGCTGTACAAACTTACGGGCATCTTCAATGAGCCAGCGAATATCTGTCAAACCACTGAGTTCCATGTTCTGACGCGACCAACTCACCACCTGTTTCACCGAATCAAGATGTACCACATCGGCACCAGCCTGTTTGGCAGCCAGTGAAGCACCACCGGTATAAGCAAACAGATTGAGTACAGCCGGTTTAGGTCCCAGTTTTTTGACTGCATCAGCTATAAACTCCCAGTTGTTAGCCTGCTCCGGAAAAATCCCTACATGTTTGAAACCGGTAAGCGCCAGCCGGAAGCGGATGTCTACCTGCTCACTTTTGTAACGGATGTTCCAGCTTTCAGGCAGCGACTTCTTCAGAGGCTGCCATACACCTGCTGAACTGGATGTCTGCTCAAAACGTCCATGTGCCTGCTTCAGCCACTCCTCTTTGCTCCAGCGGGGCGACCAGATAGCCTGTGGCTCAGGACGGATCAGCACCCACTCCCCGAAACGTTCAAGTTTCTCGAAATGACCGCAGTCAAGCAGTTCGTAATCTTTCCAGAACTCCGGAAAATGGGCAGGTATGTTCACGCTTCGTCAGTTTTTTCACTCTGCTTCTTCTCAGGGCGCATCTGTGGGAAAAACAGCACTTCCTGAATAGAGGCACTGTTGGTCATAATCATGCTCAGGCGGTCGATACCAATCCCGATACCGGCTGTAGGTGGCATGCCATACTCGAGCGCACGGAGGAAATCTTCATCCAGCACCATGGCTTCTTCATCACCACGTTTGCCGAGTTCGAGCTGCTCTTCAAAACGGGCACGCTGGTCAATCGGGTCGTTCAGCTCCGAAAAGCTGTTGGCGATTTCCTTACCATTGCAGATAACCTCAAAACGCTCTACCAATCCCGGTTTATCGCGGTGCTTTTTGGCCAATGGCGACATCTCTACCGGATAATCGGTGATGAAAGTAGGCTGTATCAGCTTGTGCTCCACACACTCCCCGAAGATCTCATCGATGAGTTTGGCGCGTCCCATGCTCTGGTCGATGGTCACGCCCAGTTTTTTCGCGGTAGCCGCCATGGTGGCTTCATCCATTTCGCTGATATCGATACCGGTGAAGGCCTGGATAGATTCGTACATGGTGTAACGCTTCCAGGGACGGGCGAAGTTGATGGTGTTCTCCCCTACCTGCACCTCGGTGCTCCCGTGCAGTTCGAGGGCGATTTTCTCGACCAGTTCTTCGGTCATGTCCATCATCCACTGGTAGTCTTTGTAAGCAACATACAGTTCCACCTGGGTAAATTCAGGGTTGTGGAAACGGCTCATGCCTTCGTTGCGGAAGTCTTTGGAGAATTCGTACACCCCGTCATAACCCCCTACAATGAGGCGTTTCAGGTACAATTCGTTCGCGATGCGCAGGTATAGCGTCATGTCGAGCGTATTGTGGTGGGTTTTGAACGGGCGGGCAGCAGCACCGCCATAAATCGGCTGGAGGATGGGTGTTTCCACTTCCAGGAAGCCGAGGGTGTTAAAATGCTGACGCATGGTATTCACCAGGCGGGCGCGTTTGATGAAGATGTCGCGTTTCTCCGGGTTCACCACCAGGTCCACATACCGCATGCGGTAACGCTGCTCGGGATCGGTAAAGCCGTCGAATACATGGCCTTCCTCATCGCGTTTGACGATGGGCAAAGGGCGCAGGCTCTTGGAGAGAAAAACAAACTCTTTGACGTGCAGGGAGATTTCACCTACCTGGGTGCGGAACACATGGCCTTTTAAGCCGATGAAGTCCCCGATGTCGCAGAGTTTTTTGAAAACGTCGTTGTAGAGCGACTTGTCGTCGCCCGGACATAGTTCGTCGCGGTTGAGATATACCTGAATGCGGCCTTTGCTGTCGAGTATTTCTGCGAAAGATGCCTTACCCATAATACGGCGGCTCATCAGGCGGCCGGCTATGCTTACTTCAGCCAGGGCTTCGGGATGGGCGTCGTCGAAGCTGGCTTTGATAGCTGTGGTATGGTGGCTAACCGCAAAGGCAGCCGAAGGATATGGCTCAATACCAAATTTGGGCAATTCCGCCAACGCCTGACGGCGGATAATTTCCTGTTCACTCAATCCCGACATGGGTCTATCTGCTTTAAAACAAGCCGCAAAGATAGAGAAAAGGAGGTTAATCCCATCGTTGGAGCGCCAGACTCCGGCAGGGTGCTTTCAGATACCGGCCAACAGCAACGCCAGCGCTTCGGCTACCCGGTCAGCAGCTATCCAGGTCCTGGCAATTTCATGGTAATGAAACTCCAGCGATTCTGAATCCTGGGCAAATCTTCCCCTGGCCTCTGCCACTTCAGGTTGTTGCAAAGCAGCATAAACAGCTTCTGCCCCCGGCAATGTCTGGAGGTTACCCAAACGGCCCAGGTCATTACCGCTCAGTACCACACTGTTTCTCACTGATTCGGGCAAAGCATCTATCCCTATGCCCCTGGTGGTGATGGGTTTTTCAACCTCAAACAGCCCGTTGCGGGCACGGGTGTACCAGTCGCCGCCGAGACGGGCTACCTGGTCTATTTTTTGGGGGTCAATACGGCCGGTCTCATCGAAAATACGCTCCGCCACATGGATGCGCAGCACCTCACAGATAACCAGGTTGCCGGCTCCGCCGTTTTCACCCAGGGGCTTAACTTCCAATACTTTACACTCCAGCTGCACCGGCGATTCGGCCACCCGCGGGGGTTTGACCAGTTCTGATGGCAACATGGTGAAGCCTGCCTTCACAAACTCATTCACCCCCTTCTCGTATTCCGTGGAAGCCAGTGAAGTTTGCTGTACCATCTCGTAACTCACGATGTTGATGGTGCACTCAGGCACTTCCAGCACATTCTGCAACGAATGTTTGGTGGTATTGTCGCGCACCCGGCGTGCAGGCGAAAAGATAAGCACCGGCGGATTGCTGCTGAACAGGTTAAAAAATGAAAACGGACTGAGATTAACCAGACCCTGCCGGTCGATGGTACTCGCGAAGGCAATGGGTCGGGGCGCAATAGCACCCTGCAACACCGCCTGCAACTGCACCGGGCTGACTTCAGCCGGATTGATGGTCCGTATCGACATCTCTATTTTTTCTTGAGGGCCAAAAGAGAGAAGTCGTCCGCTTCCCGCACAATTACATTTTCAAGTACACCCAGACCGGTGATTTCCATGCGGACCTCATCGCCCTCCTGCAACCACTGTGGTTTGAAGTTTTGCGGATCCAGACGCAATCCGGTACCGTTGAGTTCAAGGAAACAGCCTGTCCCCACGGTACCAGAGCCAATCACATCTCCGGGATAAATATCTACCCCATAGGCGCAACGCTCGATGATTTCAGCAAAAGTCCAGTCCATATCTGCCACATTCCCTTCCGATACCAGCTGATCATTGACCCAGCACTTCATGGAGAGATTATAGCTGGCGCCGACATGACCGGATTTAGCAGGTACTTTGTAGGCTTCCAGCTCGTCAGGCGTCACCAGCCAGGGGCCGATTACTGTGCAGAAATCCTTGCCTTTGGCAGGCCCGAGGTTGAGCAGCATTTCTTCCATTTGCAGGGTGCGGGCACTCATATCGTTCATGATCATAAAGCCTGCGATATACTGGTCAGCTTCTTCCGCGCGCACATTACGGCCTGTTTTTCCGATTACCACAGCGACCTCCAGTTCAAAATCGAGTTTCTCGAAATGATCCGGCATACAGGGTATTGGGCCGGGGCCTTGCACTGCATTGTGGTTGGTGAAATAAAAGATGGGGTACTGATCAAATTCCGCAATCATATCTACACCCCGGTTTCGGCGGGCAGCTTCCACATGCTGCCGAAAGGCATAGCCATCGCGGCAGGACGTCGGAAATGGCACAGGGGCCAGCAATTCATCAGGGTTTACCTCGACAGGATTTGCCTTCACAAAACCGGCTTTGATGGCGGCTTCCAGCGACCGTGCTGCTTCCATAGCAGCCTGACCTTCATACAGAAAGCTGTTCATGCTGTCGGGCAGATTGGGATCGAGGCTGTTGAGGTCGTAAATGTGGCCATCAAGATACAGTCCGAGACGGGCATCGGCTTCGTGCAGGTAAGAAACTAGCTTCATGAGAAAATCTTTGGCTGCAAAAATAAGATTTAAGCGGCGGCAATGCGAAGAAGAATTAGCGGGAGGCTGCCGCGACTGCGTCTATGCTCTCCAGTATCAACTGACAGGCCCAGCGGATTTCGGTTTCGGTGATGGTCAGCGGCGGTGCGATCCGCAACGAGCGGTCGTTGAACAAAAACCAGTCTACAATCAATCCATGTGCCATACAACGGTCAATCACAGCCTTGTTGAAGTCAAAAGTGCCCAGGTCGGCGGCCAGCATCAGTCCCTTGCCGGTTACCCGCAGGATAAGGGGATGTTTGAGAAGCGCTACAAACAAGGCAGATTTAGCCTCCACCTGTTCGCATAAGTTTTCTTCCTGTAACACTTCCACCACAGCCACGGCGGCGGCGGCACATACCGGATTGCCTCCAAAGGTGGTGATATGTCCGAGTATCGGATTTGCCTTGAAGGTCCCCATCACTTCAGCCGATGCTATAAAAGCACCGATCGGCAACCCGCCTCCCAGTCCTTTGGCAAGGGTTACTATATCTGGTATGATTTCATAATGTTCAAAAGAGAACATTTTACCGGTGCGTCCCATGCCGCTCTGGATCTCATCGAGTATCAAAAGGGCACCCACTTCTGTACAGCGGTTCCGCAGGGCCTGCATCCAGACGGCATCGGGCGTCTGATAACCGGCTTCTCCCTGCACCCCTTCTGCTATGACGGCAGCCGTACGGTTATCTATACGTTCCAGCGCTTTGGTGACATTGTAAGGCAAAATCTCCACATCAGGTAGCAAAGGCCGGAAAGCGTTTTTGAAAGTTTCATTCCCCATCACCGACAGGGCCCCGTGGGTGGACCCGTGGTAGGTATCTTTAAAAGTAACCAGCTTGCTTCTGCCCGTAAACCGTTTGGCAAGTTTGAGGGCTCCTTCCACCGCTTCGGTACCGCTGTTAGTGAGATAAACGTTGTTGAGTGCCGGCGGCATAAGCCTGACAAGTGCTTCAGCCAGCTGCACCTGCGGATGTTGTACATATTCTCCGTACACCATCAGGTGCATATACTTATCTACCTGCGCATGGATGGCGGCCGTCACCTTGGGATGGCGGTGACCTACATTGCTGACGCCTATGCCTGAAATCAGATCGAGGTACCGTTTGCCCTCCCTGTCGGTCATATACAACCCTTCGGCAGATACAATCTCAAGCGCCAGGGGAAAATCGGAGGTTTGGGCCAGGTGTTGAAAAAAAAGTTGTCGCTGACTAAGCATGCACAAAACTAAGGGGTGTTCGGAAAAGTGAGCACAAAAAAAGAATGCTCTCCTCCCGGAGAGCATTCAACCCAACTAGACCCTAAGCGAAACGCTTCGGATGCTATCTTTTGTCTCCCATACCCGGACGTTTGTCCTGAAGGCTTCGGAGAACCTCTTTTTGAAATTTTTTCTCGGCGTCATAAAACCGGGCTACTTTTCTTATCGGCAGCACCCGTTTAAATTCCGCAAAGTACTTTTTATCTATGTCTACCTCCTGCTGACGCAGTGCGAGGTATAATTCTATAGACTGTTCAACCTCCCGATCGTTTAATTGATCTATATTTTTCCGGTTTTGGTTGATTTCATGCATCATTTTGCGGCGGAGCTCTTCTTTTTCCGCTTCATACTTGTTATAAACCGGCCAGAATTTCTGCGCCTCTTCTTCATTTAATTGAAGCTCTTTGGTCATAAAACCGATTTTGGCAGTTTTTACCTGAGCATAGCGACCTCCCGGTTGCGCCAGACTACTGAACCCAATCAGTAACAAAAAAAGCAGGAGTAATTGTTTTTTCATAATTCTGTCATCAAATTTTCAAGATTTTCTGTTTCGAGATAAGCTTCCGCTTCTTCTCTGCTCATCCAGGCAGCCGGCATTTCCAGTTCAATATCTTCCTCACTGACCAAAACAGCCATGTAGGCATCGGTATGTGTGAGAAGATATTCCGAACGTTGTTCAGCCGGAATCGCTGCTATACTAACTTCCTGACCAAAATCCCGGGTACCAAACCAGGCCATCACCACAATTATAACAGCTGAAAACGATAAGCTCCAGCGCGGTTGTAACCACCACACATTTTTTTCAACCGGTGCTGCCTCCAACCTGCGCTTCATACGGCCATCGAAGTTCCCGAAGTAACCATATGGCTCCTGGTAAGGCAGAACAGGTTCGATATCCTTGATTTTAGTTGACATTGTTGCTTGGATGATTAAAGTCCGTGAAGGTTTAATGGTTGTCTAAATATGATTCAATTTTTTTCACCGCATGGTGGTAAGATGCTTTTAAAGCGCCTACCGAAGTCCCTACTACTGCCGAAATATCTTCATACGTCATGTCGTCGTAGTACTTCATATTAAATACAAGCCGTTGTTTATCGGGCAGTTTAAGTACGGCTTGTTGCAGTTTATAACTTATCTGGTCACCATCTGCCGGTGCAGAGGCCTGCAATTTCCCCAGCAGCTCCTCGCTGATATCTCCGATCGGCAGAAAAAGTCTGCGGCGTTTACTGGTCAGAAAACTCAGGCATTCGTTGGTGGCAATGCGGTAAAGCCAGGTGTACAAACCTGAGTCCTCCCGGAAATTAGCCAGCCCTTTCCAGGCCTTGATGAAAACATTCTGCAGCAAATCGTCCGTATCGTCGTGGTCGATCACCATCTTCCGGACGTGCCAGTACAGCCTTTCCTTGTAATGCCGCATCAACAACCCAAAAGCCTGTTCACGGGTAGCTTCCTCGCGATACAAGGCTAAAATTCTGGCGTCGATTTCTTTCGGCGGCTGTTTTTCCAAAGTGTGAGGGGCAGTTGAGCGCAATATAGACCTGCTATAGCCTAACAAGTTTAAACGACTGCCAAAATTTTGTCAGAAACGCACCGTGATGATGGCACCGGATGAGACTGTAAACTCCTTCTCCAGACTGAAAACAGCCTTGCTTGAATTTTTTGAGCGAAAGATTACTTTGTAATTCCCCGGCTGCAACACAACTGTTTCGGTCAGTGTTGCAGTATTCAGGTCGTGTACCTTTACCAAACGCGGCCCATCGGTACTGAAGATGGCGCCGTAACCTTCGGTATTACAAGCCACGTTGACCAGGCCGGGCTGCGGAATCTGGATGCGGGTGGTATTGCCCTGGGTAATCTCCACATTTTTGAAAGTAGTGACCGGCGTGGTGAGTATCTCCAGATCAAAACTGCCGATCAGGTATTTTTTGATGGTATTAAAGTCCTGCGTACCGATAAATTGTCCCGATTTACTATCCCTTACGGTAGCCCTCAGGTTGCGGTATCCGGTCACACCGCCAACGATCAGCTCCAACCCACCCATGGGAGTATTCAGCGAAATGACATTGTGCCTGCCGGGGGTAAGACTGATACCACTTTTGCTTACTTCCGGGTTGGTATGCACCACCAGGTCGTATTTGTTGGCCGGGTCGATGAGCAGTGTATCGGAAAGTTTGCGGGAATTGAGGGTATGGATAAAATTGTACCGTTCTATGCCCAGATCACTGTCATAGAAAGTCATCGGTACATTGGTCTCTGTGGGCAGCATAAACTGATCGTTGAGATTCACCTGTACGGTGGTTGAATTCAGGGCCTGGGCCACCACCAGGTCGAGGGCTTGTTTGAAGGCGACTTCCTGCTCGGCATCAAAATAAGTTCCCACACAATTAAAGGCCTGTTTCATGCCCAGATCAAGTCCCAGACCTATAATAAACGGCTTCAGGAAAATATGCTGTTTCTGCAACTGGAACGATACCTGACAAGGGTCTCCATCGCAGGACTCCTGACCGTCGGTGATGAGAATGAGAATATTGCGGCTGAAAGGATCCCGCGGAAAATCCGTTGCCGCCTGCGACATGCTGTAGGCAATGGGCGTATTGCCCAAAGGGCGGATGGATTTAAGCCTTGTTTTGATCTTCCCGAAGCTGTTTTTGGCAAAGGGCACCTCCAGTTTGGTGTCTTTGCAGTCGCGCTCACCCCTGGCGGTCTGGTGACCGTAAACCCGGAGCGCTACCTCCAGTTGCTCCCGCTGCTCAAGGCTGTCCATCAGATCTGTCAGGAGGCGTTTGGCAACATTCCAGCGGGAGTTGTTTTGCCAGGTGCCGAGCATACTGCCTGAGGCGTCGAGCAGAAACAGGATACGGGTGGTAATAACCGGCTCCTCCTCCTTGCCTTTAACCGGCGTCTGCGCCGAAACAGCGATACTTTGAGAAAGCAGCAGCAGAAATAAGAGGAGGTAGCGCATGGTGTGTAACGTAAATAAGGACTGCTTATGTTGCGGTAAGAGCCAGGCGTGGATCGGGAAGCAGTGTCTGATCATCAAAATCACCTGCAAGATACCGAAAATGGGCCGCCATGGCTACCATGCCGGCATTGTCGGTACAGTAGGCAAATGCGGGGATGAAAGTCTGCCATCCCTGGCTTTCTGCCAGTTGCAGCAGGCCGTTTCGAAGGCCGCTGTTGGCCGATACACCGCCGGCGATGGCCAGCCGGGTAATGCCCGTCTGCTGCACTGCTTTTTTGAATTTATGAAGCAAAATCTGTACGATCCGGTGCTGAACAGCTGCACACAAATCGGCCAGGTTCTCCTGCACGAAGTCAGGATTTTGTTTGATTTCGGCTTGCAAGAAGTATAAAACCGAGGTTTTCAGACCGCTGAAACTGAAATCCAGTCCCGCTACCTGTGGTTCCGGGAAATCGAAACGACCTGGGTTACCGTTTTGCGCCAGTTTGTCGAGCACCGGACCGGCCGGGTAGGGCAATCCGAGCAGTTTTCCGATTTTATCGAAGGCCTCCCCTGCTGCGTCGTCACGGGTCTGCCCCAGCAGTATGAAGTCGGACGGACTGTTGAGTTGTACCAGCTGGGTATGTCCGCCGGAAACCGTCAGGCACAAAAACGGGAAGGCAGGTTTAGGCTCGTCGATAAAATGTGCCAGGATATGGGCCTGCATGTGGTTGATGCCCAGCAGCGGGATGTCAAGACAGAGTGCCAGTCCTTTAGCGAAGCTGGCACCTACCAGCAAGGCCCCCATCAAACCCGGCCCACGGGTACAGGCCACCGCGTCGAGCTCCTGCAGGGTGACACCGGCTTGATTTAAAGCTGCTTCCACCACTGGGATGATGTTTTCCTGATGCGCGCGCGAGGCCAGTTCAGGGACTACGCCGCCGTACTGCTCATGGACAGCCTGACCTGCCACAACATTCGACAGCAGCCTGCCGTTACGGATAACGGCTGCACCGGTATCGTCGCAGCTGGATTCAATGGCTAAAATGGTGGTTTGCGGCACGATTTATGCGTTTTTCAGGGCTAAGTTCGCTATTTTGCAGCAAAAAATATAAAAGCGTAAGCATTGCGTCGTTTCTTCCGATATCTCGGATTAGCCCTCCAATATCCCTTCCAGCTCCTTTCAGGGGTGGTGGTGACGCTTTTTGCACTTTTGTTACTGGGATTAAATCCCACTATTCAGGACTTTGCAGGTGATCAGTTTGCCGCTTTTCTAAGCAGACAACTTCGAACAGAGGTACGCATCGACCGGCTCCAGCTCCGAACCAACGGCTCGCTGGAACTGGAAGGTTTTTACCTCGAAGATCACAATGGAGATACCCTGATTTATTCGGATAAGCTGCTGTTCCGGATACGGCTTCGCCCTCTTTTAAAGGGGGATATCCGTATCTCCAACCTGGCCCTGGAGGGTCTTCAGCTTCGTATGTTGCGGAAGGACTATGAACTGGCATTTAATTTTGATTTTCTGCTGCCGACCCCAACTCCTGACAAACCTGTTGACAGCGTGCTGCTTTTGCCTGCTTTTGTGCTTGAAAAACTGAGTATTTCCAACAGCAGGGTAATACTGCACGACTATACCAAAAAACAGGCAAACGGGGTGTTCAATCCTAACCACCTGGAGCTCGAAAACCTGCAGCTGGAACTCCGTGACCTTGCGCTGGAAGACGACAGCAGCAGGGTACGCATTCAGCAACTGCGTTTTGATGAAATCGGAGGCATATCCGTAGAAAGCATGGGCTTTTCCCTGGCCCGTTTTGCTGACCAGCTCCGCATCGACAGCCTCCGGTTACAAACCAGGCGCAGCACACTTCAGGGGACTATGCGTTTTTCATACGGGAATGAGTCGGATTTGCTTGCGTTTGCTGAACGGGTAAGAATGAAAGCGGATGTAAAACGACTGGTACTTGATCCCAAAGAGCTGGCTTATTTTACAGGCCTTGAGGAGTTGCCGAGAGAAACCATTTATGCCAGTGGCAGCATCAGCGGCCGGGTAAGTAATTTGCGCACCAAAGATCTTAACATACGGTTTGACAGCGAAAACTACCTGCGGGGAGAAGTTAATATAACCGGTTTACCCGATGTTGAAGGCGCTCTGTACGACCTCAGCATCTCAGATGCCTATCTCAGCCGCAGTGGATTGGCCAGAGCGCTGCCCTTTGTGGAGATACCGGAACAGCTCAACGCCCTTGAATACATCCACATGACCGCCTCTATGTTCGGCTATCCGGAAGATTTTGTGGCACATGGCACTTTCGAAACCAATCTGGGGATGCTGAATTCTGATATCAACCTGAAACTGCAGCAGCAAAACACCACTTTCAGCGGAGAATTGAATGCGGAAGCCCTCGATCTGAGAAAAATCCTGAACAATGAACAGCTGGGGAATGCTGGTTTTGAACTGGCTGTCAAAGGTCGGGGAAACAAATTTGAGGAGCTGGAAGGTCAGCTCGACGGGCACATCAGCTATGCTGATTTCAAGGGCTACCGGTATGAAGGGGTAGATTTTGACGGATACCTCGACAAAGGTTTATTCACCGGTAAGGTTTCATCAGCAGACACCAACGCCAACTTCGACTTTTTCGGGGTGGCCGACCTGAATCCCTCTCAGCCTTTTTACAATTTTGTTGCTGACATCCGGCGTGTTGACTTAAAATCTCTTCATCTTTCTGAGGATACAGTCCTTATTCAGGGTTTTGCAGAGATATGTCTGAAGGGTACCGACCGGGATAGCGTGGAAGGAGAAGTGAATCTGCGGCAACTGGAGCTGGATTTAAACGACCGGCACCTGTCACTGGCTTCCATTGACCTGTTCGCGGCCCGTAACCCCGACAGCAGTCGGTACATCACCCTCAATGCCCCGTTCGGGGAAGCTAAAATGGAAGGGCATTTCAGTTTCCGGCAATTAGGTACCAGTGTTAACCGGTTTGTCAACCACTATTTACACAAGGAAAAAAGTGAGCAACTGGCTTTTAGCCGGCAGGATTTTAATTTCAGTCTCTCCTTACACGACGCGCAGCCTGTATCCGACTTCTTCTTCCCTGGAAAATATGCCATCGACAGTCTGGAGGGTTATGTACTTTATGATGCCTTGCACCAGAAAAGCGACATCTTTTTCACCCTCCCCGATTTCAGGGCAGATTCGTTGCAGCTGAAGCACGTCTCCTTGATCGGGGGCTCAGATGCAGGTGAGATGAACCTGGATTTATATGTAGACAGTATTTTCCGTAACGGACTTTTTGTAGCCCATACACTGAGCGCGGAGCAGACCCTGGCAGATGACAGCCTGCGTTTCGACCTGAAAGCCACAGGCGACAGTAGCTACAACCGGCTGGCTATTGCCGGTTTTATGGATACCCGCGGAGATAGCCTGAAATTAGGATTCAGACCTTCCTATGTAGACTTATACGGCAACCGTTGGGTGCTGGAGCAGCGGGATGATATCTGGATAACCGACAGCGTGGCGGGTATTGATAATTTTTCGTTCCGACAGGCCAGGCAGACCATCTCCCTGCATGGTCGCATCAGCGCCGACCGGAACGACAGCCTCTATCTGGAGATGGTAGATGTGGATCTGCAACAGCTTAATCCTATTCTGGCGGCCTATGAAACATCTATGGAGGGCTTTGCGAATATGTCTGTCAGGTCAAGTTCTGTACTGAAAAAGGCTGCGGTATTCGGCGATATACAGCTCGATGAGTTTGTTTTAGACGGACAACCCCTGGGCGATGTGACCCTGAGCAGCGATTATTCAACCGAGCTGAACCAGGCGAATCTGTCGGCTTCCATCGTAAATGTGGGCGACACGCTGATGACCATCCGGGGATATTTGTCGAAGCTGGACGAGGAACAGGAAATAGACCTGGATGTAGTGCTGGCACACTCTCCCATCCATGCATTGGAAAAATTGCTGAAACCGGCTTTTGATGATGTAAGCGGTTATGCCACCGCCAGATTGAACCTGAAGGGTAAGCTGACAGGTCCGGTGCTGACCGGATATGCAGATCTTGAAAAAGCCCGTTTAAGGGTAGATTTTCTGAATCAATATTACAATGTAAACAAGCGTATTCTGTTTACGGAGACTTCCATTGATTTTAACAATGCCACCTTAACAGATGATGCGGGTGGAACAGGCACACTCAGTGGCCGCATTATGCATGAAAAATTCAGAAAGACAAGGCTTAACCTGCGGCTCGATGCCCGGAATCTGCTGGTTCTGAATACACAACCAGATTATCAGTCGGATTATTTCGGCACCGGAAAACTAACCGGGTATGCTACTTTCAGCGGCCCTATTTCACTGGTAGGTATCAACATCGTAGCTACCACCGATCGCGGCACCAATTTCGCGATACCACTCGACGTGGAATCGAGTCGCGGAGTAACTGACTTTATCACTTTTGTCAACCGCCATGACACCCTGAAAAGTGCACCGATAACCCAAAATCTGGAACTGGAGGGTGTAGAGCTTACCATGAATCTGACGGTTACACCTGATGCGGAGATCAGCATCATTTTTGACCGGCAAACCGGTGACATCATCAAAGGACGGGGAAATGCGGTAATTGAACTAAAGGTTAACCCGCAGGGAGAAATGACCATGTTCGGCAATTATACTTTCACCAGCGGGGACTACACTTTTACCCTGGCAAACATTGCCAACAAACGATTCCGCATAGCTTCAGGGAGCACCATCCGCTGGAGTGGCGACCCCTACGACGCACAACTCGATGTAAATGCTGTTTACAGACAAAGGGCAGCTGTTCCTGTAACAAGTACCGTCGTTTCAGGGAACCCCACTACGCCAGGTCAATCTCAATATATGAATGTTGAGACGCATCTGAAACTCGCCGGTTCGCTGTTGAGTCCTGCCATCAGTTTCCAGCTTAAGATTCCGTCGATCAACCAAAACGACCCCAATGACGCGAATGCCACTTACATCCAGCGCATAAACAATGACGAGCAAACCCTGAACAACCAGGTGATTGCCTTACTTGTCGCGGGTCAGTTTATCCCCGAAGGAGATGTGGCCGCAGGGGGTTTTGCCGCCAACAGCGGTCTTAATTCTGTGACAGAAGTTCTTTCAAATCAGCTTTCCAACCTTATTTCAAGCGATAATTTCAATTTCGGCGTGAGTTACCGGAACAGTAACCTGGCAGGTCTGGCAGGCGCTACACCAGCCAACACGGAAAATATTTCGGACCTGAACCTGGCCGTAAATACTTCCCTTTTCGACAACAGGGTTTTGATTGATGGAAATGTAGGTAACCGGAGTAATTCAACTTCCGACCTGCCGGGTGCAGAGGTAACGGTAGAATACCTGGTGAATGCCGATGGCAGTTTCCGTCTCAAGGCATTCAACCGCATCGACGACCGTAATATCTTCAACAGAGGTTCTACCTACCGGCAGGGAATTGGTTTGTCCTATACCAAAAACTACAATACGGGTGCAGAATTGAGGGCCGATGCTACACGATGGCTGCAGGACAGGTTTATCAGGCGTATCCCCTGGGCTCCGGATAGCTGGAAGGGGGATTTTTAGACATTGAGATTTCGAGAGGTGAGATTTTGAGAGGGCTTTCCTCGTTACGCTGGCCTGGCGGTTTTTAACGTAGAGACGCAGCTTATCGGGATGTCTTATGAACCCATTAGTCCCATGAACCCGCTAAGGCTTCGGCTCCGCTCAGCCACCGCTTTGTGTCCGGCTCCGTGCACCCAGTGTCCGCCGTGGTTTTAACGCCGTAAGCTCAACCTTCGGGAGCCTCAGGCACCGCCAGGTGTCCGTTTTACCGTTACCGTTTTACCGTTTAGCCCACATTACCCCATCAGCCCTTCAGAATCTCATGCCCCATCTTATCCCGTTTGGTCTGGAGATAGCTTTCGTTGTGTTTGTTGGCAGCCATTTCAAGAGGAACATGGGCCACGATTTCAAGTCCATACCCCATCAAACCGGCACGTTTAGTCGGATTGTTCGACATGAGTTTCATTTTGCGGACACCCAGGTCTCGTAAAATTTGGGCTCCTATTCCGTAATCCCGCTCATCCATTTTAAAACCAAGCGCTACGTTGGCCTGTACGGTATCCATGCCCTGTTCCTGCAGCTTATAGGCTTTCAGTTTATTCAGCAGACCAATACCCCGGCCTTCCTGGTTCATGTAGACAATTACACCTTTACCAGCCTTTTCGACCATTTGCATGGCTGCCGCGAGTTGTTCTCCACAGTCGCAACGGCAGGAACCGAAAATATCGCCGGTCATACAACTGGAATGTACGCGTACCAGAACGGCTTCGTTTTCGTCCCATTTCCCTTTTATAAGGGCAAGGTGTTCCTGATCGTTGTTGGTCTGACGGAAGGCTGCCAGTTGAAAATCACCGAAACGTGTAGGCATTTCAACGACTATTTCTCTTTTGATGAGGCTTTCTTTGGCCAGTCGGTATTCAATCAGGTCTTTGATAGACACCAGTTTCATATCGAAACGCTCGGCAACTTTTTTAAGGTCGGGCAGGCGGGCCATGCTGCCGTCCTCGTTCATGATTTCACAAATCACCCCAACCGGCGGAAATCCTGCGAGGCGGGCAAAATCGATGGCTGCTTCTGTGTGTCCGGAACGTCTTAATACGCCACCACGCCGTGCTTTGAGCGGGAATATATGACCAGGCTTACCGAAGTCTTCGGGTTTGGTTTCCGGATCAACGAGTGCCTTAATGGTCATGGCGCGGTCGTAGGCCGAAATACCGGTCGTACAGCCCTTGCCCAGTAAATCAATGGAGATGGTGAAAGGGGTTTCGTGGAGGGTGGTATTTTTTCCGACCATCAGATCGAGGCCCAGTTCTTCGCAGCGGTCCTCTATGATGGGGGCGCAAATCAATCCGCGGCCATGCGTGGCCATAAAATTGATCATTTCAGTCGTCACAGTAGAAGCTGCCGCCAGGAAATCGCCTTCGTTCTCACGGTCCTCATCGTCGACAACTATGATTATTTTTCCTTTTTTGATATCTTCTATGGCTGATTCAATGCTGTCGAGCGTGATTTTTTCCATGTTTTTTAACTGAAATTGCCCTGCAAAGATACAAATTAAGATAAGGGGCTATAATTTAGGCGACGGACTTGCGTTTGCTTTTCCGTAACCGAACCATTTACCTATTTATTTTGCCTGCCATGGCAAACTTCTCAACATCTACTTTTACGTTTAAGTTTAACTCTGAACTGATTGCCTATTCATTTCTGGCCATCTTTTTAGCGGCTATTCCATTGTCAAAAGCGGTTTCAAGTATTGCGGAAGTTTTACTGATTATCAGTTGGTTTATAGGCTTTTCGGACGCGTCTATCCGTCAGCGGCGGTTTGAGACTTTCAAAAGCGCCGGTTTTCTGTTCTATTTCCCTGCCCTGATGGTCATGTATTTTATTGGTCTGAGTTATACCAGTGATATGCAGGAGGGTTGGTCGGAGATCAATATGAAACATTATTTCTTCACCCTGCCCATCGTCGTTGGCAGTTTGCGGATGACCCGTGATCAGTTGCGCTGGCTGTTTTTAGGCTTCGCTCTGGCCAATGTGCTGGTAGCCGTGAGTGTTTTTTATATCTCAGCCACAGAAAACATATTCTTAAAGGGAACGCCTAAAATTCCAAGTGCTTTCGAGCAAAGACCCCGGGCGAGTTTGTTTTTATGTTTCAGCATTTTCATTTTCGCAGAATACCTGTTCAGCAAATGGCGGGAATTGTCGAATGAAGCACGGACTACCCTGTTCATTTTCAGCGGTATGGTGCTGACGGCCCTGGTGCTGCTCAAAGGCCGTATCGGGCAGCTTGGTTTTGTGATGCTTACCCCTGCCTTTTTGCTGTTGTATCTGCGGCATACCCGCCAGCGTTCCGGTATCTGGCTGGGAGCCGCGTTGGGCAGTGTGGTAATAGGGGGGCTGATGTACCTGAGTTTCGAAGGCGTTCGTCAGCCTTTCGACGAAGCCTTGAATGAACTGCGTGAAAGCCAGCAGGGGTATCCCAGTTCTGAGCCAACGTATTCATCTATCGGACAACGCATTGCCTTTTATCAGGAATATTTCCCGCTGCTGCGCGAAAACATGTGGCTGGGGGTGGGTACCGGTGATTTGATTCAGGCAGGTAAACCCTTGTTCGAAGATCAGCAATATAACATTCCATTTAACAAACCCCATAATCAATATCTTGAAACGGCTGTCAAATTCGGCCTGCTGGGACTGGTGTTTTTTATGGCTATGTGGTATTTGTCGCTGCGAAATGTATACCCGGGTTTACGCAAGCTGGCCTATCTTTTTAATTTACTGCTCTTTGTGAGTATGATCAGCGACTCTACCCTGGGAACCCAGGCAGGTATCACCTTTTTTATGGGCTTTAATGCCTTGTTTCTGGTACGTCCCGACGAACCCCTCCTGGTACAGTCCGACTACCCCCAAACGACCAGTTTTTCCCGTAAAAATCAGCCTCAGCTGAATTAGGGAGGCTATCCAAATTTATGAAAGTACTGGCCAACCGCCTGGCAACCGCCCCTGGTTTATATCTCCGGCAACACGCAGACAACCCGGTACACTGGCAACCGTGGGATGATGAAGCGCTGGCGTATGCCCGAAAGGAGCAAAAACTATTGCTAATCAGCATAGGTTATGCCGCCTGTCACTGGTGCCATGTGATGGAACATGAATGTTTCGAAGACATGGAGGTAGCCGCGCTGATGAACGAACATTTTGTACCGGTAAAAGTCGATCGGGAAAGCCGGCCCGACCTGGATGCCATTTACATGGATGCCCTGCAACTTATGTCGGGTAAAGGTGGGTGGCCCCTGAATGTGGTGGCGCTTCCCGACGGACGGCCTGTTTACGGAGGCACCTATTTCCCTAAAAAGCAGTGGCTCGATGTTTTGTCACAAATCGCAGGGCTGTGGGAACAAGAACCCGAACGTGTCATGTCCTATGCCGACCGCCTGCAGTCAGGACTTCGGGAGATGAATGAACTGGTGGTGAGTCACGGCGACGTGCTGCCGGGTATGGATTTTTATGAGCGGGGGTTTGAACAGGTCAGCCACCGGTTAGATTATAAATACGGGGGTTTGTCGCAGGCTCCCAAATTCCCGATGCCGCCTTTGCTGCGTTATCTACTGCATTATGGCAGTACGGCAACAAACCAGCAGGCCCTGGAAGCCGCATTGCTGACAGCAGATCGCATGGCAGCCGGTGGCCTTTATGACCAGTTGGGTGGTGGTTTTGCGCGGTATAGTGTAGACGCTTACTGGGCCGTGCCCCATTTTGAAAAAATGCTCTACGACAATGCACAACTCATCAGTTTTTATGCCGAGGCCTACCGTTACAGCCGCAAAAGCCGTTATCGGGACATTGTTACTGAAACCATCCATTGGTGCAAAGAAGCACTCCTGCAGGATAGCGGCGTTTATGCTGCAGCCTGGGATGCCGACAGTGAAGGAGAAGAAGGTAAATATTATGTATGGACAGCCCGGGAACTTGCAGAAGTGCTGTCTCCGGCCGATTTACAGTTTGCGACTATCTGGTTTGGCATAGGCAAAGATGCTGTCTGGGAAGGCCCGCTGCAGGTCTTACAGGAAGCCGCTGATGAAACCCAGTTGGCTGAATATTTTAAATTTTCAGCAAGCGAAACTCAAAATTACAAATCTCGGATCCGGCAAATTTTGCTGGAGGTGAGAAATAAGAGAGTTGCTCCTGCCTGCGACCGGAAACAGTTGCTGGGCTGGAACGGCTTATTTCTTGAAGGTCTGGCAGAAGCGTATGTGAGTCTGGCAGACGATCAATACCTGGCGGATGCTATTTCACTGGCAGAAAATTTACTGCATTTTGAAACAGAAGGTGTCTGGCATCGGGTATGTTATGAAAGCAGGTATGTTCAGACGGCTTTCAGCGAAGACCTGGTATACGCAGCCACCGGCTTCTTCAGACTGTTTCAGGTAAGCGGCCAGCTGCGTTGGCTGCAAGTTGCCCAACGCATGACGGAGTTGTTGCAGGCATCGTTTGCAGACCCGACTACAGGCTTGCTGACTCAGGAGCCTTTGGGTGGCGGATTGTCCTTTGCCCGTAAATTTGAATTGGCCGATAATGTACAACCTTCGGTAAACAGTGCTTATGCCAGGCTGTTATTTCAGCTTTCAGAAATCCGGCTGGATAATTTACTGCGTGAGAAGAGCCTGCAATTGTTTCGCTACGCAGTACCACATCTTGAAAAATACAGTCACTACTATGCCGGGTGGGCTGCTCTCGGATTGTGGTCAGCCCAACCTCTGGCAGTCGTAACCGTTACTGGTCCGGATGCCCGGCAAGCATTCCTGGAATTGTCGGCCAGATATTTACCACAGCAACTTTTACTTTTCAGTGAAAAAGAGGTGTCTGTTCCTGAAATAATGAAGGAGCGTTTTGTGGAGACGGGCTACCGGATTGATCGCTGTATTTTTGGCAGCTGTGCTCTCGCAGTTTTTGATACAGCGGAACACCTCAGGGCTTAAGCTTGCAGGGGAAGGTTGGCCATGTGTTTAACACGGGCGAGTTCTTCCATGAACTCCGGCCGGTCTTCCAAGGCATTCCCAACTACCACCACATCGGCACCGGCGGCAAATGCTGCTTCTGCCTGACCGGCCTCACGAATGCCACCACCCACGATTACCGGCAGATTCACAGCTGCTTTCACGGCCTGAATGGTTCGCTGGGGAATCGGGTGCAAAGCACCACTGCCGGCATCCATGTAAATCAGCTGGAGGCCGAGCATTTCGCCTGCCATGGCCGTACAAGCGGCAATGTCGGCTTTGTCGGCGGGTATAGGAGTAGTGTTGGAGATATAAGACACCGTCGTAGGCCTACCTCCATCGATAAGCATATAACCGGTTGGTAAAAGTTGTATGCCGGATTGCCGCAGCATGGGTGCTGCTACTACATGCGCGCCAATGAGAAACTCAGGGTTACGCCCTGAGATCAGTGACAACAGAAGCATGCCATCCGCCTGCGAAGAAATCTGGGTCACACCTCCGGGGAAAAGTATGGTAGGTAAATCTGAAATTTCACGGATGGTATTGAGTACCGCATCAAGCTGGTTACTGGTAAGCAGACTTCCTCCCACGAAAAAATAATCGGCACCTGCTTTTTGCGCTTTGGTAACCAACGGTATAAGTTCTCTGTCATCAGCCTTGTCAGGGTCGATGAGGACAGCCAGCTGTTTTTTGCCGGATGCACTTTGTTGTTTCAGCAGATCGAGTAACGAAAGATTCATGGGGTAGATACTCACAGGGAAAGGGCAGATTAAGGGTAAAAATAAGATAAGCGCCGGATTAATCAGCACCGAAAAGATTAAAATTCACAACACACACACTAAAAGCCATCGTTCATATGTTCGGGTGTTTGGTTAAATTTATGCCATGCTTCGACTTCGTGTTTTGTTCTCCGGCTTGTTTTTCTTCCTGCTCCAGGCTGGTACGGGAGTGGCGCAACAACTTCAATGGAACACCATAAACAGCCATTTTAAGGGCGCCTACCAATCCAAAGTACTGGCGGCCGACAAGCAGGGCTACTATGTTTATCAGTCTTCTGGTAAGGAACGTGCGGTAGAGAAATTCAGCTATGCCAATGCGCTCATCTATTCACACAAATTACCTCTGGATGACAGAAGCATTGAAATGGAAGACATGGTTGTAGACAAACAGGGTGTAAATGTTTTTTTTTCCATTTACTCCGGTACACTGAAAAAACACGGGCTCTTTTATGTTTCCCTGCCTCATCAGGGCGATGTGGGTACGCCTTCAACCCTCTTTGACCAAACCCAGGTAAACAGCCGAAGCCGCTCCAATTTTAAGGTCCTGGGCAGAACCGACCTGAAAGGCTATACCCTTGTGCATACCGACGAGTCTGACCTGGAAAGCATGCGCATAGACATCCGGTTTACCGATGCCGGCCTACAGACACAGCAACGTACCCGCTTGCTGTTACCCCTGGACAAACAACGCTACGAACTCCGGAAACAGTTGCACGACGAGGAACATAATTTACTGCTATGGCTGTATGTCATCGACAAGGAAAAACGTAACAGCGACCCCGCTAAATTCTACTATAAACTGCTGCGTGTAAACCGCCATAACCTTGATATGGAAGAGGTCTCTTTGCGTGATTCCGTTTATTTCATCAACGCAGTTGAGCCGGCAATCGACGAAATCAATCATAAAATCAGGCTCATCGGGTTTTTCTCCGAGAAAGACAGATCACAACTGGCTGGTTCGGTCATTGCCAGCGTTTCTACCAGTCCCCTGCTCCTGGATACTGTAGGCCTTTCCCGCTTCGATACCGAGTTTAAGGTGAAACTTATCGGCTACAAAAACACGAAAAAAGAGAAAGAACTGGCCGATTATTATATCAAGGACGTGGTGGTCAGGTCAGATGGTGGTGCCTTGCTGGTAGCCGAGTCTAATTATGAAACCACCCAGACCTATGTGCAGTACAGCCAGGGTTTCCCTGTTTACCGGGAGATAGTATATTATCATTACGATGAAATCATCGCCCTCTCCATCAATCCGGATGGCACACTCGATTGGAGGCAGATTATTCCCAAATCGCAGGTAAGTACGCAACAGAGTCCTTTCACTTCATTTGTAAGTTTTGTAACCAGCCAACACCTTAACATTATTTACAACGAAGAGGGCCGTTCAAAAAATGCGGTTGTTCTGTACCGCATCAACAACCAGGGGGATGTGGACCCGAGGGTAATTTTAAGTCCGGAAGCGGAAGACGCGGCCATCATTCAAAGTGACGCGGCAGTGGTTGCTCCGAATGCCTTGCTTATTCCGGCTGTTAAACGCAAGAAAAAAGGCCTGTTCCGTCTTACCTTTGACGCGCTATGATTGCAGCCCTTTTCCGGAACAATAATTCTCTGCTTGCCTGGGGCGCCACCCTTGTTTTCGGGAGTTTATTGCTTACGCTTTCTTTTTTAGCACAGGATCAGTTTATAGAGTTATCGGGCAGCAACCGGCTTTTTGAACAACTCATCCACCTGCCGCAGGCGGTTCTGGTACTGATCAATCTGCTTTGTGTAGTGGTTCCCGCCATACTGCTGAATGAGTTGTTCAGACAGCTCAAGGTAAATCAGGAACAGCACAACCTGTTTGCGATTGCTTATCTGCTATGTGCTTTCACCCTGCTGGAATGGACCAGTTTTAATCCTGCCTTGCTGGCAGGGGCTTTGTTTGCACTCATTCTGCGTAACCTGATGGTTGTTAGCAACAGCCCCCGCCAATTACAACTCATTTTTGATGCGGGTTTGCTGGCTTCCATTTGTTTTCTCATCTACAAACCGGCCCTGGTATTATTTCCGGTGACCTTGTTCGGCATTTTACTGGGAGGTGTATTCCGGCTCCGGGCCTTGCTGGTGTGGTTGCTGGGTTACTTTACCCCTGTTTACCTGGCTGCTGCCATACTGTATCTGAGTGGTCAGTGGGACTTGTTTTACAACATCATCCGGCTGGATGACCTGCCTGTTTTTCATGCGCATATGCTGAGTACCGGACAGAAAATTGCCATCGCCATTTCGCTGAGCATGCTCTTTTTTGGCTTTGTGCTTAGTTTTGGCAGTGCCAATCTCAAAACCAATACACTTCGCAATACCCAGCGTTTGTTTTCGATTATGTTGGTTTGTGGCCTGCTTTCCATCTTTCTTTTACCCAGTGACGGCTGGTTCCTGGCCTGTTTGTTTGTGCCTATAGCCTCTTTTTTCCTCGGGCGTTTTCTGGAAGCCATCGGTCCTGGCTGGATGCTCGATTTGCTCATTCTCAGCTGGGGGGCGAGTTTGCTGTGGGGCGCAGGAATTTTGTAAAAAGCTGCTTCCTTTTTTCCGAAATTTGCCGACAAATCAGCTGATATGAAATTTGGTGTAGTTGTCTTCCCCGGCTCAAATTGTGACCGGGATACCCTGTACGCATTTGGAGACCTGCTTGGTGCAGAGACCGTGGCGCTCTGGCACAAGGATACGGACCTGAAAGGGGTCGACTTTGTAGTGCTGCCGGGTGGTTTTTCCTATGGCGACTACCTCCGTTCGGGTGCCATTGCACGCTTCTCTCCTATTATGGACGCAGTAATTAACCATGCCAACCGGGGTGGTTATGTACTGGGGATTTGTAATGGTTTCCAGATACTGACAGAAGCCAAGCTCGTACCGGGTGTGCTGCTGCACAACGAAAGCCGAAAGTTCATCTCCAAAAACATCTACATCAAAGCAGCGACTACCAACAGCCTCCTGACCAACCAACTGGAGCCGCAGCAAGCCCTCAAAATTCCCATCGCCCATGGCGAGGGTAATTACTATATCGGAACCGACGGACTTAAATCGCTGCAGGACAACGACCAGATTCTTTTCCACTACTGCGACGAAAACGGAAATGTAACAGCAGAGGCCAATCCAAACGGTGCACTCCTTAACATCGCGGGTGTGACGAATAAAAACCGCAATGTTTTCGGTATGATGCCGCATCCGGAAAGGGCCTCTGACCCCGTATTGGGCAATACCGATGGCCTTAAGATTCTGGAATCGATACTGCAAACGGTTGGTTAACGCTCCGCTGGGAATGTAACCGGCCGGGGCCGGTGTACTGGTTGCGCTGCGCGGAGAACGCTTCGCTGACATACTCACTGTATTTCTGCTAAACAGAATGCTTTCTTGGGAACGCTCCGCTGGGAATGTAACCGGCCGAGGGCCGGTGTACTGGTTGCGCTGCGCGGATAACGCTTCGCTGACATACTCACTG
>DLHS01000005.1:0-94043 GCA_002483345.1 Bacteroidetes bacterium UBA7662 | reverse complement strand
GGCCGGGGCCGGTGTACTGGTTGCGCTTCGCGGAGAATGCTTCGCTGACATACGGATGGATAGTTGTGCGGAAATATTACCTTAGGTCAGCGAGGCGTTACCCGTTTGCACAGCAAACAAATCTGTGATGTGTCAAGCACCGGCGGTATCAGCAAAGAAATAACATCGGCGGTTTTATCTCAGAGACCCGGCTTATTCAGGGCTGAACAAGCAGTTTATAATAATGGTGGGCGGATTGAACCAGGTATGTTCCGGCAGGAATCTGGTGGAGGGGTACGTCCAGCGAAATTTCGCCGGCCGGCCATAAAATTTGCTGCAGCAATCGCCCTCGCAAGTCAAAAAGCCTGACCATTTCCTGATTTGCGGCCGATTGGCGCTTCAACGTAAACTGTTCCTTTGCCGGATTGGGGTATATCTGCCAGGGAGTTTTGTTCATCGCCTCCAACGCAAGGGTCAGATCTTCTATAACAACCGTTTGAGTGCCTTCAATCACAAAACCTTCCGGATCAGCTAATACCTCCTGTACCATGCCAGCCAGCGGGAAGGTGTGCAAGCCAAAACGACCTGGTAAACGGAGGCGTTCGCGGCTGCCGTTGGTATAAACCACGGTTACAGGATAAGGCAACTCAAAATTCAGGCTGTTGGGGGAGACAGCGGGCTGATAATCCATTAACAAGGCCTGTCCCTGTTCCTTCCAGCGGATTTCGTAGTTGGGGTATCCTTCTCCGTATATCCAGGCATTGATAAAAGTATCCAGCGGACGTTGGGTGTACTGCTCCATGAGTACCCTGAATTCTTCGGTGGTGGCATTGCCAAACCGGCGTTGCTCAAGATAAAATTGCAGGCCGCCGAAAAAGAGGCTGTCTCCGAGCAGCCAGCGCAGGTTGTGCAAAACCAAGGCAGGTTTGCGGTAAGAAAGCGTGCTGTTCAGCACGCGGCTAAAATCTGCTCCGGCAGGCACATAAACACTGCCTGTTGTGGCACCCCGGATAGCCGTCAGCCAGTTACTGCGGGTTCCGGCAGCCGTCACTGAATCGAATACCTCCTGAAACATCGACTCGGCATAGGTGGCAAAACCCTCGTTGAGCCAGATATCACTGGGGGTGGCGCAGGTTACATAATCGCCAAACCATTGGTGAGCCGCTTCGTGTACAATTACATTCACATTGTAAAACCCCATACCCGACAACGTCTGGTGCTCCATCGCGCCACCCATATTGGTTTGGGCATGGCCGTATTTTTCAGCCACAAATGGATAGGTACCCCAATAGCGTGACAGTTCCTGCATGACCCTGGGAGTAGTATCGAGGAGGGCAGCAGAGGGTCCGCCTGTCTGAAAACTGAAATCGAGTATTGGCATGGGTACCGTTTGCCCGGGCAGCAGTACCTGACGCTCTGTATAGGCGTAGTTGCTCACCGAAAGGGCCACGAGGTAATAAGCAATCGGATACCGGCTGCTCCAGTGCCAGCGCGTCTGCTGGTTGGCCAGTGTATCGATGCCTCGCAGCAAACCGTGGGATGCTACCTTCCTCCCCTGTCGGGTGGTGATGTGGAGGTCAATAGAATCGATTTTATCGTCAAGCTGCTGTTTTACCGGCAGCCAGTTTTTGGCCCAGAACAGACTCGAATGCGTAAACAACACTGGGAAAACCCCCGGATTATTGAGCATCATGCCCCTCCGGTTAGCTTGCTGGGGTGGTATGCCCTGGTAATGTACTTCAGCCGTAAATGGCTGTCCTGCTGCTATTGCTGCCGGTAAAACCACCAGTACCTCATCGTTGCTGTGGTTAAATGCCAGCAACTGCCCGTTCCAACGGATGGAGTCAATGGTCAGGGCGGAGGTCAGCTCCAGCCAGAAGCTGTCCATGGGATGCTGCAAGACCTCCCCGGTGATGGCCACATGACCCCGGGTGTAAAGCAAAGTATCATACAGTTCGAGATGGATATCGTAATGGGTGATGTTGTAGGCATCAGCAACTGCATTTATGCGAAGCGCAGGTGTGGGTGAAAAAGCAATGCTGCCCTGGCAGTAGGGGTGAAAGTCGTGCTGGGCCGACACCCCAAAGGCAAACAGCAGCAGGAAGACGCAGAAAATCCATTTCATTGGTTGAAAATATCAATTATCCGGGAGCTTTTCCAGTGTTTTGCGGGAGAGTCAGCCGGCCGGCACATCGCCGGGTTTTGGGAAATTGCCTTATATTGGTGTCCCCATCGGCAGTATTCAGGCAAATTGCTGCCTGCCATCCTTAAAAAAGATGCGTCCGGGTATTCTTCCTGAAAACCAACCCCTAACCGGCAAACCAACATATGGAAAATCCGACAGCAGTAACCGGCCAAGAGACCCCGGAAACCTACTATCACGGGACCAAGGCAGCTTTGAAAGCAGGTGATCTGATTGCACCCGGTTTTAACTCCAATTACGGACAGCGTAACAAGGCAAAGTATGTATACTTCACAGCCACCCTGGATGCCGCAATCTGGGGAGCAGAGCTTGCATCTGGCGAAGGACGAGGCAGTATCTATATCGTGGAGTCAACCGGTTCTTTTGAAGATGACCCTAACCTGACCGATAAAAAATTCCCGGAAAATCCGACTAAATCTTGCCGTACAAAAGCCCCCCTTCGGGTGGTGGGTGAAGTAGCAGACTGGCAGGGACATGCCCCGAAACAGCTTCAGGCTATGAAACAGCATCTGGAACAACTGAAACAGCAAGGCATAGAGGCCATTGAAGATTAATCCATACAAAGGCAGAACCTTAAAAAAACACCCTATGAACATTTCAGACACCCACCACCAGCGTATCGCGAAAATGATCTTTGCCTCGGTCTATCCTATGTATGTCGAAAAGGTGGTAAAGAAGGGGCGGACCGTCGAAGAATTACACCAGGTAATCCACTGGTTAACGGGCTTCGATGACCGGAAACTACAGGAGCAAATTGCAGAAAGGGTGACTTTTGAAGAATTCTTCCGGCGGGCAACGCTGAACCCCCATGCGGAGCTCATCACCGGGGTCATTTGCGGGTACCGGGTAGAGGAAATCGAAAATCCCCTGACACGCCAGGCACGGTATCTGGATAAGCTGGTAGATGAGTTGGCAAAAGGCAGGAAAATGGAAAAAATTCTGCGTGGCATGCAAGCATAGGGAAAGCCGGGGGCTGGTGGTTAAGGGCGCAAAGGATGCCACGCTTGTAACAACCCTTGACGAAGAAGTCACCTGAGAAACTGACGGCCTCCGAAACCATGAAATGCTGTGGTTATGCCTGTAATGTTGAGAAAAAGGTCTTTCTGAGGAGGAATCCCTTTGTCTTCTTATTCCGGTCTGGTCCTCTTAACGCAACAATTTCCCTGTAAATATCAATGCAGCCTCAAATGGATTACGTTCCCCTTGGGCTACTGCAGTTTCAAGCGTGTGGTACAGGGCCATCAGTTCCGGATTGGCAGAACGGGCCATTTCCAGCTGGTATTGGATGTGGTCGTGGAATTGTCGTACCGACTGTTCCCGGCGACGCTGATCAAAATAGCCGTTGGGTTTTACCAGGTCAAAGTACCTCCCGATCGTTGTCCAGACTTCTGCCACTCCTTCACCAGAAAGTGCGGAAGACAGTAATACCTCTGTCGTCCACTCACCGGGATGCGCCGGGAAAAGGTGGAGGGCATTGCGGTATTCGGCGGCGGCCATCCTGGCTTTGATCAGATTGTCGCCTTCGGCTTTGTTGATGACGAGCAAATCTGCCATCTCCATAATTCCCCTTTTGATGCCCTGTAACTCATCTCCTGCACCTGCCAGCATCAGCAGCAGGAAAAAGTCGACCAGTCCGTGAACAGCCGTCTCGCTCTGACCCACGCCTACTGTTTCAATCAAAATAATATCGTACCCGGCAGCTTCGCACAAAATCATGGCTTCCCAGCTGTTGCGGGCTACACCACCGAGGGTGGTACCTGCAGCCGTGGGTCTGATAAAGGCATTCATATCCTGTGAGAGCTTCTCCATACGGGTTTTATCACCCAAAATGCTCCCGCCGGTCCGGCCGGAGCTGGGATCAATGGCCAAAACAGCCACTTTGTGCCCTTCGGCTGTTAAAAGACTGCCAAAGCTGTCGATAAAAGTGCTTTTCCCCACGCCCGGCACTCCGGTAATGCCCAAACGAAGTGATCTACCGCTTACGGGCAGGCACAGCGCAAGTAATTCAGCCGCGGCTTGCCGGTGTTTGGAAGCCCGGCTTTCTACCAGGGTAATAGCCCTTGCCAAAGCGGCTCTGTCGCCGTTTTTCAGCGCTTCAAACAGTTGAGCTGGCTCGATGGACATGGCCAAACTCAGGCGGTTTTAGAATCAAGACGCTCCAGGATTTCAAGGGCTGCCTGGGCAATCACCGTACCAGGGCCGAAAATACCTGCCACCCCGGCCTTGTACAGAAAGTCGTAATCCTGTTGAGGAATTACACCGCCTGCCACCACCAGGATATCGGGGCGGCCGAGGGCAGCCAATTCAGCCAGCAATTGCGGCACCAGCGTTTTATGGCCTGCTGCCAGTGAGGAAGCACCGACAACATGTACGTCGTTTTCGACGGCCTGACGGGCGGTTTCGGCCGGCGTCTGGAACAAAGGACCGATGTCGACATCAAAACCAAGGTCGGCAAAAGAGGTGGCGATGACCTTGGCGCCCCGGTCATGCCCGTCCTGGCCCATCTTGGCGATGAGGACACGCGGGCGACGGCCTTCACTCACTGCAAAGGCCTCAACCCTTTCGCGGGCGGCTTTAAAACTTTCGTCCATGCGGATTTCATTCGAATATACACCAGAAATGGCGCGGATGGTGGCCTTGTAGCGGCCATAAACTTCTTCAAGTGCATCCGATATCTCCCCCAGTGTTGCGCGGAGCCTTGCCGCAGCTACGCCGAGTTCCAGCAGATTACCTGCTCCGCTGCGGGCAGCTTCGGTGAGGGCAGTAAGTGCTTTGGCAACCGCGACATTGTCCCGGCTGGCTTTAACGGTTTCGAGGCGTTTAAGCTGTGACAGGCGGACCACGGCATTGTCTACTTCCAGTATCTCGATATTGGTTTCACGGCCACTGTTGTAGCGGTTAACCCCTACTATGATATCTTTTCCTCCATCAATGCGGGCCTGTTTGCGGGCGGCGGCTTCTTCGATGCGCATTTTGGGCACACCGGTTTCAATGGCTTTGGCCATGCCGCCGAGTTGTTCAATTTCTTCGAGATGCGCCCAGGCCTTGTTGACCAAAGCATCGGTGAGGGCCTCCACATAGTAGCTGCCACCCCAGGGATCGACCACTTTGGTGATATTGGTTTCATCCTGCAGATACAACTGCGTATTACGGGCGATGCGGGCGCTGAAATCGGTCGGCAGGGCGATGGCTTCGTCGAGCGCATTGGTATGCAGCGACTGGGTATGTCCCAAAGCGGCGGCCAGTGCCTCCATGCAGGTCCTGGCCACATTGTTGAAAGGATCCTGTTCGGTAAGACTCCAGCCGGAGGTCTGGCAGTGGGTACGCAATGCCAGTGATTTGCTGTTTTTGGGTCCGAACTGCTGCACAAGCTTCGCCCACAACAAACGACCCGCCCTGAGTTTGGCAATCTCCATAAAATGGTTCATGCCGATGGCCCAGAAAAAAGACAGACGGGGTGCAAAAGCATCAATATCCAGCCCCGCGGCCAGGCCGGTACGGATGTATTCAAGCCCGTCGGCGAGGGTGTAGGCCAGTTCGAGATCGGCGGTGGCGCCTGCCTCCTGCATGTGGTAGCCGCTGATGGAAATGCTGTTAAACCGGGGCATCTTCCGGGCAGTATAACCGAAAATGTCGGCGATGATGCGCATGGAGGGTCCGGGCGGGTAGATGTAGGTATTGCGTACCATGAACTCCTTGAGGATGTCGTTCTGGATGGTACCGCTGAGCTGTTCGGGGCTCACTCCCTGCTCCTCGGCCGCCACGATGTAAAAGGCCATGATGGGCAGTACGGCGCCATTCATGGTCATACTTACACTCATTTCACCCAGGGGTATCTGATCAAAGAGGATCTTCATATCCTCCACCGTATCGATGGCAACGCCGGCTTTGCCTACATCGCCCTCCACCCGGGGATGGTCTGAATCATACCCGCGGTGGGTAGCCAGGTCGAAGGCTACCGACAGTCCTTTTTGTCCGGCGGCCAGGTTGCGGCGGTAGAAGGCATTGGATGCCTCTGCAGTGCTGAAACCGGCATACTGGCGGATGGTCCAGGGCCTTTTAACATACATGGAGGCATACGGACCTCTTAAAAAGGGAGCTATTCCGGCACCGAAGCCGAGTTGTTGCGCATCGGTCAGGTCATCGGCCAGGTAAGTCGATTTCAGGGGGATTTTTTCGGCGGTTTGCCACTCCTCTCTTTTCTCCGGATCGTAATAATCCTGCTCGGGGGCCACGCGGTAACCGCGTTTTGTAAAATCTGGTTTGAGGTGGCTCATGACAACAGGATTTGTTGAAATTGTTGAAGGGTTTCGAGCAGGTTGGCCCGCACATGAATAAAATGTCCGATGCCCGCCTGACGGTAGGCTTCCAGCTCCTCTTTCGGATAACCGGCTAAAACAAGCTCGGCTTTGCCACCGGTCAGCCGGCAGAATTCAGGCACCAGGGTCGGGTATTCAGCATCCGCACCACATAAAACAATTACTTGTGCGCCGCTTTTCAGCGCAGCGTCACAACCGGCTGTCATGCTGTCGAAGCCGTTGTTTTCGATGATGTCATAACCTGCGCAGCCAAAGAAATTACCGGCGAAGGTAGCGCGTGCCAAACGCAGGGAAACATCGCCTATGGGCAGCAAAAACACCTTAGGGCGCATTTTGGCAGTCGCAGTTTGCCTGCGCAGGGATTCAAAGTCGGCTGAAAGCCGGAAATCAGACCCCGGCCAGTTTTCGATACCTGCATGCTGCTGATCAGGATACTGGTTAACACCCACGAGTATTTTTTTCCGCGAGGCCACAGCCGTTTCGAGGCTCCGGCGGTGGGTGGTAATCTGAGCCTTCAGCCAGCCTGAAGCAACAGATTCTGCATAGCCGCCCTGGCCTTCTATCTCCTGAAAAAAGGCCCAGGCATGGTCTGAAATCTGATCGGTAAGCGATTCAAGGTAAAAACTGCCCGCCGCAGGGTCTGCTACTTTATCGAAATAGGCTTCGTTTTTCAGCAACAGTTGTATGTTCCGACTCAGCTCGGCACCCAGCGAACTACCGCCATTGACAGGCTCGTCAAACGACCGTAATTCCAGCCCGTGTACCCCACCCAATACAGCCGACATGGCCGCGGTAGTTAACCGCAGCAGATTGGTATGCGGGTCGATGGCAGACAGGGTATATCCGGCAGAAACCGCCAGCAGATTGGCAGCAGCACTGCAGCTGTGTTTAGGTTCATAAGCATACACCAACCCGGCCCAAAGCTGTCGGAAAGCTCTGAATTTGACCATTTCGGCGAAATAGTCCGTACCAACCGCCAGCTCAAACTGCAGGGCGGGGGTAGCTTCATCCAAACTTAAACCATCTTCCAGCATACGGTTGAGATAGGCATTGCCCAATGCCAGGGCGATGCCTAATTCCTGTATCAGGCTGGCACCCTGATCACGGAAACGGGCAGCATTTACGCTGACAGGTAAAAAAGCGGGGAGATGTTGCTGATATTGTTTTACAAGCGGGCCAAGGGGGAGGTGACGAACTTCATCTCCAAAATAAGCGGCACCCAGCGGATCGTACCCGGTACTGCCACGCAAAGCCACACCGGGTAATTCAAGTCGGTCGGCCCAGGCTTTGAGCCAGCCGGCCAGCGGAACAGGATCGGTGTTGCGAAAACAGAGAATGAGGTATTGTGGCAGTAATTCTTCTGTCAGTTTCCCGAAGGTCTGCGGATCAGGGATGGTACCATCGAATATCAGCCCTTCAGTACCATGCATGAGGGCGTGTAAAACCTCTTTGTTGGTCTGAACAGCATCATGGATGACAAACCTCTCAAACAGCACCCAGTCGTTGTGATTGGCCCGGAGTCCGCGGCGGTAGGGTAAATCTCCCGGCAGCTGTCTGGATGTGTCTTGCGGCAAATCTGCCGCCGTGTAATAAGGCTCCAATTGTAAGCCGTCTTCGGTTTTACTGCGCAGCTTATCGGCCGTTTCACCTTTGAGTTCTTTGGTTACCGCCGCCTCCCAGAGGGTGCGGTCGGCCGTTTTAAAGTCTTTGAAAAGATCCATATCAGGCTTGGGGCTTGGCGCTGCTAAGATAAGACAAGGGGGGCGTATTTCGGATAAAAAGGTAGGCTGTTTTCAGCGTACGCCTTTGTTTGGGAACCATGCCGGCAAGAAATCCGTAGTTTTATCCGTTCCTTCTGTGATGCGTTATCTCCTGCTTCTGTCTGCCTTATGCTGGCTGTGCCCATTCCGGTCCTGGGCACAAACCGGTTCTGACAGTCTGCTGGAAGTCCGCCACGAAACTGTGGAGCGTGCCATCGACTGGCAAAACGAGGGCTTCCGGAAAGAAGAGCTTGAAAACGATCTCCAAAGAGCACTCCTCTGCACCGACAGCGCCCTTTCTCTCTGGGTAGCGCTGCAGGAACCACTTGAAATTGCCAATCTCCGCAAATTCAAGGGCTATCTGCTCGGACGAATGGGAGACTTCCCCGGCGGAAAAAAGGAATTGTACGAAGCACTGTCAGCCTATACCCGGCAGCAGGCAGCCTTTGGGGTGGCTGCGACACAATATGACCTCGGCCGGTTGTGTATGCATGCGCTGGATTATGATTCTGCCGTGCATTATACCCGGACAGCCCTGCGCTTCTGGGATACCGAAAAGCAGGATTACCGCCGTTTGCTGGGGCGTAACCAACTGATTTATCTCGAAACCTGGCGGCTTAATTTCCCGGAAGCGGAACGTTTACAGGCCGAAGCGGCAGCACTATTGGAAACAGGTGATTTTCACTGGCAGGGAACATTGGATTTTTACTTCGTGAGCGCCGCCTTTTATGAACAACAGGCTCGCTGGCAATCCTATGAAAGCTACCGGAAACGGTATCTGCAACTGCTCGACACCCTGCAAAAAGACGGGGTAAAAACAAGCTCCTATTTCGAGCGGATGATGCTCAAACCCTGAATATTCCGCTGCTCCGGTCTTCCTTGACGGGCCAGCTGAAGCTGAAGGCAGCACCTTGTCCGAAAGTTGATTTTAAACCAATAGTACCCCCTTTTTCTTCCACTATTTTTTTGGAAACAGACAAACCCACACCAGTGCTGTCTTTGATGTCACGGGCCTGAAGCGTTTGGAAGATGCGGAAGATTTTTTCATGATAGAGCGCTTCAATACCCGGACCGTTGTCTTCTACTACAAAGTGCATAAAACCGTCCGCTCCCTCTGTCCACCTGACAACTACCTGTATGGCTGGTTTATCGTTGTGTTTGATGGCATTTGAAATAAGGTTATTCAGCACCTGAAAAAGGGATACCCGTTCGGTCTGCAACAGGGCCGCTGCACCTTCGGACCAAAGCTGCACCTGAGGATTTTCGAGTCTGTAATCGGCAAAAATATCTTCAACAAAATCCGGCAGCACAATGGCTTCTGTCTCTGTTTTCGACTTGCCGGCTCTGCTGTACTGGAGGATGCCGTCGATGAGGCTCTCCAGCCGGTGTACACGCCCACGCAGCAAATCGAAATGTTTACGGGATTGTTCGCTCAGTTTGTCACCGATATCCTCTTCAAGCCACTCACTGAGGTTGTTGATGCCCCGCAGCGGAGATTTCAGGTCGTGACTGACCACATAGGCAAACTGGTCAAGCTCGCTGTTGGTTTGTTCGAGATGACGGGTGTAGGCGGCGAGTTTTTTTTCATGTTCAACCCGCTCGGTGATATCGCTGATAAACGCCAGGGCGTAGCCAATACCTTCGTGTTCGTGGTATTTAACCGATACCTCCACCGGGAAAGTGGTGTTATCAGCACGTTTGTGCTCTCCCTGAATAGACATGTGGCCTTGTTCGCGTAAGACTGCAAACTGACTTTCCCATGATCCGGGGATTTCAAATGCTTTTTCAACCTGACCAATGTGCTGACCTATGACCTGACCGGCCGTTTTACCTAAACGACGGCAGGATTCCTTGTTCGTAAATACAATTATTCCGTCTTCCCTGCAAACCTGTACCGCCTCGCTCGACTCATCAAGCCAGACCACCAGTTGTTCAATGCGGTTTTCACTTTCCTTCCTTTCGGTGATTACATTTTCGGCTGTTGTCTGCACCAGCTGTGCCAGCTTACTTTCGAAAGCGTCATAATCCTCCTGAATTGCCCGGATAAAAGCATCCAAAGAAACCGTGTCGGGTAAACCTTCCGGGAAAAATTCCATGATCCGCCCCTGCAGTTTGTGATGAAGATGGTCCTGACCGGTTGGTTTTCTCATGGAAGGGGGAATGGCATCTGGTTGGTTGTGCCCGAAGGCGGATGTGAATATACGCAGCTATTCACGGAACAATAAATAATGTAATTCGATGAAAATCATGATTCAGCGGCTGCAATGTACAAAAGTCCGGGAAAGACGCTCGTTTTCAAACACAGTAATTGCAAAAACAGCGACCGGAGCAGCTCGCTGAGGGTGCTGTTCATGACCCGATGCTTATCGGAAGTCCGTCCAAAAATCAGTGGCTAATGTGTTTATTTGTAGGGTGAACTACCTGGCACATTTGTATCTGTCGGGCGATGACACAGCTTTGCGGCTGGGTAATTTCATTGCCGACCACCTGAAAAACAGGCCTGTATCCTATTATCCGGCTGATATTCAGCGGGGTATCCGGCTGCATCATGCCATCGATGCCTTTACCGACAGCCATGGGGTAGTGGGGCAGAGCAAAGCACGGCTGCAACCTGAATTCAGGAAATACGCCCCGGTAATCGTGGATGTTTTCTACGATCATTTTTTAGCCAAGCGCTGGACAGATTTTCACCCGGTTCCGCTGGCTGAGTTTTCCCGAAGCATTTATGCTGAGATGAACCGGCAGTTTGAATTATTGCCGGAACGTGCCCAGGGCATGTTGCCCTTTATGGAAAAATACGACTGGCTCACAAATTACGGTCAGTTGGAAGGCATCCGCCGGGTGATGAACGGCATGAGCCGCCGGGCCCGTTTCGAAAGCGGTATGGAACGCGCGCCAGCTGCCCTCGAAGCACATATGGATGCCTTCGGGCAGGAATTTGATTTGTTTTTCCCCGAGCTGCAGGCATATGTAGCCGATTACCTAAGCCACCACCCTTGAAAAAAAACACCATTCTTCTGGCCAGCCTTTTAGCCGGTCTGCTGCTTTGCGATACCGCCTCCGGCCAATCTCTGCCTACCCCCTACGAGTCGGGTAACGGCAACCAGACTACCACCTACGACGACTGCATTGCCTGGTACAGGAAGCTGGACAAGACATACCCCCAGGCACGCCTCGACAGCATCGGTCTGACCGATATCGGCCGGCCGTTGCATCTGGTGATATTGGATACGGATGAAGCGTTTAATCCTGAAGCAGCGAGAAAAAGCGGCAAAAACATCGTTTTTATCCTCAACGGTATCCATCCAGGGGAGCCGGAAGGTATTGATGCCAGCATGCTGCTGGCCCGTAACCTACTCAGCAATCCTGCTCAGAAAAACTGGCTCAGAAACACCGTCGTGCTGATCGTGCCCGTGTTTAATGTAGATGGCAGCCTGCGCCGCAACAGCCACAGCCGCGCCAACCAGAACGGACCTGAGGCTTATGGTTTCCGGGGCAACAGCCGTAACCTCGACCTCAACCGGGATTTCGCCAAACTCGACAGCAAAAATGCCCGGAGCCTGGTAAATGCCCTTCGCCACTGGGATCCGGATTTATTTCTGGATACCCACACCACCAACGGAGCCGACTACCAGCATGTGATGACTTTGATAGCGTCACAGAAAGACAAAATGCACCCTGCCGTTGGCCATTGGATGAACAGGCAGTTTACCCCCGCCCTGTATACTGCCATGGCTCAAAAGGGTTATCCGATGTGCCCTTATGTGAATACCGAGCATGAACTGCCTGATTCCGGGTTGATTGGTTTTCTTGAAACACCCAGATACAGCACGGGTTATACCGCCTTGTTTCACACTGCCGGTTATGTGCTCGAAACTCACATGCTCAAGGCCTATGAACCCCGGGTAAAAGCCACTCTGGAATTGCTCAGTCTTTGTGTTTCAAAAATTTCGGCAGAGGGTCATATCCTGCGGCAGTTGCGTAAAGAAGCCAAAATAGCCAGCGCAAAGGCAGATTGGTTTGCGCTTAACTGGCAGGTCGACCGCAGCCAGGCCGATACTATCGACTTTCAAGGATTTACCCCGGCCTACAAAACCAGTCAGGTGCATGGTGAAAACCGGCTTTACTACGACCGTCAGCAACCTTGGGTGCGTAAACTTCATTACCACAATCATTACAAAAGCTCCGACAGCGTAGTCAAACCCATGAGCTACCTGATTCCGCAGGCCTGGACAGAAGTGATCGACCGCCTCGACTGGAACCGCATTCCATATCGTCGTTTGACGCAGGACAGCACGGTTACCGCTGAATTTTACTTTATCACCGATTATCAGAGCACGCGCCGGCCTTATGAGGGGCATTATCTCCACTACAACATTCAGACTAGGGTCGAAAAAAGAACCCAGACTTTCCGAAAGGGAGATGTATTGGTTTCAACCGGCACGGAAAACGACCGTTTTGTGGTGGAAATGCTGGAACCACGGGGGGTTGACAGCTATTTCAGCTGGGGATTTTTTGATGGTGTGCTGCAACAGAAAGAGTACTTCAGCGCCTATGTTTTTGAAGATACCGCTGCCGAACTCCTCCGGAACGACGAGGACTTGCGTGACCGGTTTGAAGCCTGGAAAAGCGGTCAGCCGACCCGGCCAACCCCTGCCGCGCAACTTGACTGGATATACCGCAACAGCGTATACTATGAAGGAACTGCTCAAATGTATCCGGTGGCCATCCTCCGTTAAAAGCTGATGAAACCCGGCATCCAGCATCCCTCTTTTGCCGACAGCCTCCGTTTCCGGTGGCTGCCTCTGAGTATGTTGACAGGCATCGCCAGCGGTTCTGCTGCCGCGGTTTTTCTGATCAGCCTCCAGTGGGTAACCAACCTGAGAACCGGCCACCCCTGGCTCATCTGGCTGTTGCCTCTGGCCGGATATGCCATTGGCAGGACTTACTACCGTTACGGTGGGCAGGCGGCAAAAGGGAATGATTTACTGTTTGAAGCCTTTTACCGCCCCCGGGCCACCATCCCCTTCCGCATGGCTCCGCTGGTATTACTGGGGACGCTGCTGACGCATCTCACTGGAGGTTCTGCCGGTCGGGAAGGCACGGCCGTTCAGATGGGCGCCGCCATCGCCGACCGCCTGCACCGCTGGTTCAGACGAGGCAGTACCGACCGGCGTTTGTTGCTGGTATGTGGTATCAGTGGCGGTTTTGCAGCCGTTTTTGGCACCCCCTGGGCGGGTGCGGTTTTCGCCATCGAAGTTTTGGGCTTGCGGAAGATGCGTTACGATGCCATACTGCCGGCGGTTGTCACCGCCTGGGCAGCCCATTGGGTTTGCCTGGCCTGGCCGGTCGGGCATGCTCACTATACCCTCGGGGAATTGCCGCAGCCGGGTCTCATCACCTTCGGATGGGTTGTCTTGCTGGGTGTGCTGAGTGGCTGGGTCGCCTGGCTTTTCATCAGGACCACCCATGGTTTCAGGCAGCTTTTCAACCGTATTTCATCCCTCCCGCTCCGGCCGGTTGCAGGCGGTTTGGTGCTGCTCACCGTTTATCTGCTTACCGACAGCCAGCGTTATGCCGGCTTAGGCCTTCCGGTAATCACAGCTGCCTTTTCAGAGCCGCTTTTACCCTGGGATTTTCTGCTGAAATTGCTGTTCACTGCCTTTACACTGGGGGCAGGTTTTAAAGGCGGTGAAGTGACCCCGCTTTTTTTCATCGGTGCTACCCTTGGGAATGCCCTCGGTGGTTTTATCCCCCTTCCCCTTGGATTTTTAGCTGCTCTGGGGTTCGTAGCAGTTTTTGCCGGTGCGACCAATACGCCTTTGGCCTGTCTGGTGATGGGAATGGAACTTTTTGGCTGGCAAAGTGGCCTCTGGCTCACGGTTGTATGCACCGTGGCATATCTTTCGTCAGGATATGGCAGCATTTACACCGCCCAGCCGCTGGGTGGTATGCGGCGGCAAATGCGTTACCGTCAGCTTCGTTTCCACAGAAAAACGACCCGTAAATGATTACAGAGATTTACCGGAATATCCCGGTCATCGCCGCTGCCGATGGAGCAGCGCTCCGGCAATGGCTGACGGCAAACCCAACAAACGGGATGCCGACAGTAATTACCTCTACCTGGCCAAAAGGCAAACCAGTACCATCCCAGGTGATTTTCGCGGCTGAAAAGCGTTGTGTATCTTAGGGATACCAAACCCAACTTCCTGTGCATGCCTACGCCTGCGCCGCTGCTTTTTCTAACGGATAAAGCCGGCAACCTCCGTTTTGTTCAACGCATTGAAAAGCTCACCCCGTCAAGTCCTGCCCGCTGGGGAAAAATGACGGTAAGCCAGATGCTCCGGCACTGTCTTATCCCACTGGAGCTGGCCACCGGCGAACGTCGTCTTCCTGTTCATCCGGTTGTTTCCTTTTTTGGTCCCTTGATAAAACCTTTTCTCATCAATCAGCGGATATTCGGGAAAAACCTGCCCACGCCAACCGATTTTGTGGTAAAAGATGCCCCAGATTTCAGGGAAGCGCAGCAGGCTCTGCTACAGCAGGTGAAAAAATTCGATACCGGAGGCAGGTCCCTTTTTATAAAAACGCCTCATCCCTTTTTCGGTAAGATGACAGCCGAAGACTGGGATTTGTTACAAACCAAACACCTCGACCACCACCTCCGGCAATTCGGGGTGTGAGAGGTAAAGTTTACAGGAAGAAAAAACACCTGCGTTTCTGCCGGCTTCTTTTACAACTTCCGGAAGCAAGACACAATATCCCATACAAATTCCCCGCTAGTGGTTAAAATTGTGGATGAAAGTTTTGTTTCTTTTGCTGGTTGCTTCTTTTGTTTCAGTGGCCGCGTATGCCCAGTCGTTTAAAGCCAGGGTAGTTGATGAAGCAGGAAACGGTATTTCCTATGCCAACATTGGTATCATGGGTACCAGTCAGGGCACGGTGAGCGATGTGGACGGCAATTTTGAATGGCCTTCCGCCATGCTCAACGACGAGCAGACCGTCCGTATCAGTGCCATCGGGTATACAAGCAGTAGCCTGAGTGGCTTTGACTTCTATGCTGCCGTAGGTAAAAGCGAGGTATTTACGCTCCGGAAAAGGGTGTATGTCATGCCGACTGTAACCGTCGAGACCAGCAAAGCAAGGGTTAAGCGCATTGGCAGCGCTCCCAGGGCCACTACGGCCTCCTACCGGGTGACCACCACAGCCGGTTCAGAGATTGGCATGCGGATCAAAGGACCTAAAGAACCCTATGCCATCAAAAAGTTTGTGATTTATGTCAATGATATCAAAAAGGATTACATCCACTTCCGGCTGAACTTCTACGAATACAAAGGCGACAGCATCGGGGAGCGCATCAATTCACGCAACATTCTCATGCGGGTTTACGAGGAAGGTGCCAATGAATGGGATCTGGCCAAATACGACCTCAGCGCAAGGGGAGATGTATTTGTATCGCTCGAATACATTGAAAAATCGGCTACAACCAGTCTGTTACTGAAATGTAATCTTACGGGAGGTACGGTATGGTACAAACAAGGGGTGGAAGCTCCCTGGGAAAAACTCGAAAGGGAAGATGCCGGCGGATTGCGGATAGAGCCCTGTTATCAGCTTGAAATCGTATATTGATTTACCAAACCAATCTCCATGAAGCTCCGTTGCGTATTGTTTGCCGGGTTGCTGGCAAGCCTCCCTTTTGGGGTACTTAAGGCACAAAGCACCTACGATTCCACCTATGCGGCCAGTCTGGGTGCCGACGATTACGGCATGAAATCTTATGTGATGGCCTTCCTCAAAACCGGCCCCAACCGTTCTCCGGATGCTGCCACGCGCAACAAGCTGCAGATGGCCCATCTTGAAAACATTATCCGTATGGCCGAAGCGGGACAGCTCCTGATAGCCGGCCCGTTTACCGATACAGGCACCATCAGGGGGATTTACATCTTTGACGTACGGACCATTGCTGAGGCCAAAGCCCTGACCGAAACTGATCCCGCCATCCGGGCCGGATCGCTGGTCATGGAACTGAAACCCTGGTACGGACCCGCCGCATTGCGGGAGATAGCGGCTCTGAACAAAAAAGCCACGAAAAAAAGTATCACCGGGAAATAGCAGAAAAGCACACTTCTACCCTATTTTAGCCCCATGAACAAATGGATTCCGGCCGTTTTACTCCTCCTCCTGGCCGCCTGTACCGCTTTGCCTTCCGGAAAATTTAATGAACTTGAGAATGGCCCCTATGCAGGCAATCAGTTGCGGGAATATGTTGCAAAACAGGGTGTTTCAACCGAACATCTTTATTCCCTCGACAGTGCCGGCTACCAGCGTACCCTGCCACTTGTCCGGAAAGGCATACCCCAGGCAGAACTTTTTGATGTGCACGGCAGGCCACTCTTATGGTGGAATCCTTCAAAGTCGCTCCCCAAACGACTGAATACCTTTCTGAAAAAATACCCCACAGTACCGGCAGCTGACGAAAAAAACAAACGGGATCTCAACGACCTGCTCCGTTCCCTGCGCAGCCCCGAAGGCCGGATGGTAACTCCCAGTCAGACAGATGATACCGACGTGCACCTGTTTTTATACTTCAGCCTCAACAGTGGGGTGAGGGGGGATGAAATGTTGCAAATATGCCAGGAAGTGCTCGACAACTATCCCAAAAGCCGGTTACAGGTCTACCTCGTTAATATGGATAAACAGCGTTGGTGGACTAACCCTCCCAAAGCAGGAGCCAAACCCCTGCCGGTCACCAAAGAATATTGAATCCCGGCATCTTTCTGCCTGTTTACAGGGCCAGACCGTAGGTGGTAACCAATGCCATTCTGTCTAATTTTCCACTCACCAGACGGGGCAGTTCCTCTACCGACAAAATTGCCCGGGGCGACCAGGCAATGGGCAACTGCTCTTTAAAGCAGCGCAGACTCAGTACACGGTCATGTTCAGAAGGCATGGGACCGGTTACCCAGATAGCCGCCGATTCCCCATAACGCGGATGTGGCATCCGACCGATGGCAAAATCACGATCAACCAACCACGACAGGCAATCCTCTTCGGAAATCAGGCGGGCTATTTCAGCCTCAATCTCTTCGAGTGCTACTTTGATTCCCCCGCTGTTCAATATGTTGTCGAAACGCCCCCGCCACCGGAAACTCCGCTCATCTGTAAATTCTACCAGATCATTGCTTTGCACCCATTGGAAGTCAGTTGCAGGACCACAAATACGCAAACAACCTCTTTCATCTGCTCCTAATTCAATACCCGGCAGGGCGGTATAAACCTGCGCTGCCTGAGGGCCGTTCAGGAGGCGCAGAGCCATGTGGCTAACTGTTTCTGTCATGCCGAAACCCTGATAAACAGGTGTTTTAACCGGAACCAGCAGTGGTTTCAGATGAGCCGGCAAGGCTGCTCCTCCAAGCAAAACCTTGCCGAAACGTTTGAGTTGGTTCTGCTCTATCACGCTGGCAAACTGCAGGGGGACCAATACCGCAAAATCGAAATTTTGTTGTGCAGGCAACATTTTCAGGGGATCATTGGCAGGATTCACCAGGGTGACGTGTAAACCTGAAAGTATGGCCCTGACCAGCATCATTTTACCCGCGATGTAGCGCACTGACAAGGGCAGAAGCGCTGTTTGTCCTTCCTGAAAATCAAAAAAAGCGGCCGTGGCCTGAGCACTGGCTACCATTTGAGTCTTTTTCAGCCGGATGGTTTTGGGTGTACCCGTTGAACCGGAAGTCTGCGCAGAAATGGCAGCCTGTTTCTTGTCAAACCACTGCTGAAGAAACAACCGGACCTCCTGTTGTTCGGTTTCCGGCAAATTCACCAGAGCTGCTTGCAATGCCGGGCTGGCTGTTGAACAGTCTGCCTCATTTAAAGGAATACCATTGATAGAAAACAGGCTCATAAGTTGTCGTGAAAATCGGTCAATAACCAGGGCTTCTGATGATTATAGTGTAAATATCCTCCTTCTATCCGCAAAGGAGAATCAAAATTATTGGTATACAAACTGCCGGTACCCAGACCCTGAGGTATTTCAGTCCCCAGGGTGGCTGTCCATTGGGCGATGGCATTCAGGCCGATGTTTGACTCGAGGGCAGAGGTAACCCACCAGCCAATACGCCGGTTTTCTGCTGCTGAAATCCAGCCTTCACAAGCTTCAAAACCTCCCAGCAAGGTAGGTTTCAGGATGATAAAGGGTGGTTTAACCGTATCAAGCAGTCGGATTTGTTCGGCAGATTCGTGTATGCCAATCAGTTCTTCATCGAGGGCAACGGGGACCGGGCTTTCTGCACAAATATTTGCCATGGCCTGCCATTGACCGGCCCGGATGGGTTGCTCAATACTGTGGATGTGCAGTACAGACAGGCGATCCAGTTTTTCACGGGCTTCATCCGGGGTCCAGGCGCCGTTGGCATCGAGGCGGAGGGTCAGTTCTTCCGGGGGGAAGCTGGCACGAAGATCGCTGAGCAACTCAAATTCCTGCTCGAAATCGATGGCCCCGACTTTCAGCTTCAGGCAGTCGAAGCCCTGCACAATTTTATCGGCAAGCTGCTTCTCCATTTCCCGGGCAGTACCCATCCAGATGAGACCATTGATGGGAATAGGCTGACTTCCGGCCGTAAAAGCGGAAGGGTACAGCAGCTGTGTACCACCCTGACTGTAATCGCGAACAGCCATCTCAAAACCGAAACGGATGCTCGGAAAATCAAGCAGGCTCTCCTCAAAAACACCCCACTCCTGGTCGTTGAACTGTTCACACAACCGCAACAGGCGGGTAGCAAAATCAGGACGATCGTCGTAGCTGAGGCCTTTCAGCGGGCCGCATTCTCCCTTGCCCTGTACCCCGTTTTCATCTTCCAGCACAATCATCCACGATATTTTATCGTGTAACACACCCCTGGAGGTGCCCCCGGGTGTTTTGAACTGCAGGCGGTAGGGGAAAGCGCGGGCGTGTAGTTTTTCGGGAAGCGTCATGAAAACGGGTAAAAAAGAAGCGCCAATACCGTTAACAACAACGTTCTGAGGGCAGTTTGTTTCAGGAAAGGATCATATCCGGTCAATTCTTTCACCCGGAGTACCTGAATGAGGGTCTGCAATTGCAGTAAACCGGCAAATGCTGCCGCGAAAAAAAGGCCTTTGTAGCCAAAATAAAAGCTGTACAGGAGCAGTGAAAGCACCGAAACCAGGATGACCACGCTGTGGTACCGACGGGCAGCCACCCCGCCGAAACGGGCCGGGATTGTTTTTTTACCGGCTGCCAGATCCGATTCCCGGTCGCGCATATTGTTCAGGTTCAAAACCGCTACCGAAAAGCCTCCCATGCCAAGGGCTGGCCAAAGCAATGAAAATTGCAGTTGATGGGTGTGCAGGTAATAAGTCCCGAGTACGGCCGTAAATCCAAAAAAAAGCATCACACTTAAATCCCCCAATCCTGCATATCCGTAAGGTTTTTTACCGGCAGTATAGGTAATGGCTGCAAAAATGGACATCAAACCCAGACCCAGAAAACCCAGCAAACTTCGCCAGGACTCTCCCCAAAGTCCGGTCACTATCAGGCTGATACCGCTTGCGAATGCCAGTAATCCAAACAACCACATGGCCGTCTTCATCCGGGCGGGGGTGATTTTACCGGAGGCTACCATTCTGTCGGGACCTACCCTGCCGGCATGATCAGCACCATTCTGTGCATCTCCGAAATCGTTGGCAAGGTTCGATAAAATCTGGAGCAAGGTAGCGGTCAGCAAGGCTAACAGGCTTACCAGGGGTTGATGGTTTCCATGATACAAAGCCAGCACGCTGCCCATACCAATACAGGAAAGAGCCAGTGGCAAGGTACGCAGGCGAAAGGCGTGGAGCCAGTTTTTAAATTCAATGTTCAAAGTTCCGGATTCAAAATTGCAGCTTCAAAATTGCAGAAATGTAACGGATTCTTCTGCGTCTCGTTCGCTTTCCGCAACTGCAACGTTTAAACTGCGTAATTGTTGAAGATTTCGAGTGGAGAGTGGAGAGTGGAGAGTGGAGAGTGTAACCCAGGAAAGCGTCGCAGGTGCAAAAAAGTCCCGCTGCTCGCATCTCGCCCTCCCGATGTCTATCTTTACCCCAATGATTCATTTTCACAAACACACCCTCTCCAACGGATTAAGGCTGTTGGTGCATGAAAACCCACATACCCAACTTGCGGCGGTAAATCTGCTTTATGATGTTGGTGCCCGTGACGAAGACCCGCAACGTACCGGTTTCGCCCATTTGTTTGAACACCTCATGTTTGGCGGCTCGGTGAATATTCCGAATTACGATGAGGTAGCACAGCAGCTGGGTGCTGAGAACAATGCTTTTACCAATAACGATATCACCAATTATTACCTGAGTTTCCCTGCCAACAACCTGGAAACCGCCTTCTGGCTGGAGAGCGACCGGATGTTCCGCCTCGACTTCAGCGAACGCAGTCTGGAAGTCCAGCGGCAGGTGGTGATAGAGGAGTTCAAGCAGCGGTACCTCAACCAGCCTTATGGCGATGTATGGCTGAAACTTCGTCCGCTGGCCTACCAGTACCATCCCTATAAGTGGGCTACCATCGGGAAAGAAATCCGGCACATTGAAGAAGCCACTCTGGCAGATGTGGAGGCTTTTTTTTACAAACATTACCGCCCGGACAACTGCATTTTATCGGTTGCAGGGAATGTGAATACCGCAGAAGTAATCAGGCTTGCCGAGAAATGGTTTGGCCCGATTGAACCGGGGAACCGGCCTCCAAGGGTTTTACCCGTTGAACCACCCCAATTGGTTGCGCGCAGCCTGCATGTGACTGCCCCTGTGCCGGTTGATGCCTTCTACCGGGCCTATCCCATGCCCGGCCGGCACGACGATGCCTATCCCGTGTGTGATTTGCTGAGTGATGTACTTTCACGGGGAAAATCAGCCCGTTTGTACCGTTCACTGGTCAAGGAAAAACAACTGCTTACCAGTGTAAATGCTTATGTAACAGGCGATCAGGATCCGGGTTTATTTGTCATTACCGGCAATCTGGTGAAAGGTATTACACACGAGGAGGTACTGGAAGCAGTGGAAGCGGAACTTGAATTGCTTAAAAATCATCCTATCCCTTCGGAAGAACTGCAAAAGCTGCACAACAACATCGAAGCCACCATGCTTTTTGCTGAAACCAGTGTGCTGAATGTAGCCATGAACCTTGGCTATTTTGAATTGCTGGGCGATGCCGGTCAGATTAACCGGGAAGTCGCCCGCTATGCTGCCATCGGTGCCGGGGAAATCCAGTTCCAGTCCCACGCCCTTTTTCAGGCCCAAAAAGCCAACACCCTTTACTACCATGCTGAATAATACTACCGACCGCACTACAGCCCCTGCTTTGCAGGATTTTAAGGCATTTACCATACAGGCTCCTGTTACACACCAGCTTTCGGAGGTACCCGTTTTTGTACTGGAGGCAGGTGATCAGGATGTCCTTCGCATCGACCTTGAATTCGCTGCCGGTAGCTGGCAGGAAAGCCGGCAGCTCTCGGCTTCTCTCACCAATAGAATGTTGCAGGAAGGCAGTAAACGAAGGAATGGGAAGGCCCTGGCCGATTTTTTTGATTTTTACGGTGCCTATCTTCAATATGAGAGTTCAGCCGACCGCAGCGGCGTGAGTTTGTACTGTCTGAGCAAACAAGCAGAAACACTGCTGCCCGTACTGTTTGAGCTGGTTTTTGAACCTGCTTTTCCTGAAGAGGAGCTCCATACCACCCTCCGCAACCTCCGGCAGCAGTTGCTGGTAGAACAGGAAAAAGTAGCCTTCCTGGCGAGAAGAGGCTTTAATGCGGCACTCTTTGGCTCCGAACACCCTTATGGCCGCAGCAGCAACGATGCCGCCTATGCTGCCCTGGAAAGGAAACACCTGGCAGCCTTTCACCGGGATTTTTATGTAAAAGACAGACTGAGCGTGGGGGTTTGCGGTAAAAACACAGATGCTGCCCTCCCCTTGCTGGAAAAACTGTTGAAAAATATCCCCGCAACCCATATTCCCTGGGAACCCAGACCCTTTACCGCCCTCAGCCAGACGGGCAGGGTACATATCCCCAAGGCCGATGCTATCCAGCATGGTTTGCGACTCGGTAAACGGATGGTCGGTAAAACCCACCCGGATTATCATGGTCTGAAAGTGCTGAATACCGTACTCGGCGGGTACTTTGGTTCACGACTGATGAGCAATATCCGTGAAGACAAGGGCTATACTTATGGTATTGGCTCTGCCATTGCCAGTTATGAGCATGATGCCGTGTTCACCATCGCCACGGAAGTTGGTAAAGAGGTGTCGGAAGCTGCCCTGCAGGAAATTCACCACGAGATCCACCAGCTGCGTACTGCCCTGATTCCAACCGAAGAGCTGGACACGGTACGTCAATACCTGCAAGGGGTCTATATGAGTAGTTTTGATGGCGCGTTTGCCCTCGCAGATCGCTTTCGCGACATACATCATTTCGGGCTTGATTACGATTATTACCAAAAGTATCTGCAGACCGTTCAGCAGATTCGTCCTGAAAAACTGCGTGAACTGGCCGTCGCCTACCTCGATCCGGAAAGTATGGTGACCATCGTGGCAGGAGGTTAACCCGAGGATAAACTATTTAAAAAGCCGATTTCTGCCTATATTTCTGATTAAACTATCTAAGCCATGGCAGATTTATTCGAAAAACTCAATAAACTCAATCCCGAAAGGCTTGCCAGAGTTGAAAGGCTGGTCGACAAACTGGTTGCCGATACAGAAAAGGAAGGCCAGTTGACACCCCGTCAGCTTCGCCGGCTTGAATTGCCGAATATCAAAGAAATGAGCTACAAAGACAGGATTTTGCAGGCGAATGAATGGTCGGAAGAAGAGCTGCTGAAACGCGGCATCAACTATTAAAGCGTTGTAACACTTTTCAACTTCCATTTCTCTTCAAAGCTTTTTCCCGAAAATTTCAGTAAAAAACAGCACCTTCGCTGTGTAAGTTTTCTATGTCTTTCGAGATCAAATTACATCAGTTTGAAGGTCCTTTTGACCTGCTCCTGTTCTTTATCGAACGGGACGAACTCGATATTTACGACATTCCCATTGCCGGTATCACCAACGATTTCCTGGACTACATCCACCAGCTCCAGGAGCTGAATATGGAGGTAGCAAGTGAGTTTATCCTGGTAGCTGCCACCTTGATGCGCATCAAAGCCAAAATGCTGCTGCCACGCAAGGAACTGGATGCGGCCGGCAATGAAATTGATCCCCGCGAAGACCTGGTGGCCCGGCTGATAGAATATAAAAAATACAAGGCTGTCCTGGCTGAAATGGCCGGACTCGAAGCGAATCAGTTGCAACGTGAAAAGCGGGGCAATATCCGGAACGAGCTGGAAACCCTGCAGAAAGAAACAGGTGCGGAACAGGAATTGCTTTCGGTTGATCTTTACCAACTGATGAAAGCCTTCTCTAAAATCCTGACCCGGTTTGAAGAAAGGGAAAGCACCCCCAAACACGTGGTAGTCCGTTATCCGTATACCATTGAAGCACAGCGCAACTATCTGCTTGAAACCGTATATGGCAAAAAAAAGGTGTCCTTCAAGGAGGTTTTTAATGCTTTTCCCGATAAAATGAAAGCCATCTTCACTTTTCTGGCCCTTCTGGAATTGTTGCAACTGCAACAATTAGACATCCGGCTGGGAGAGGGTTACAATAATTTTTATCTCCTTCCTAAAAGCGTCCCGGCCTGATGGAAAACTTCTTCTCAGCCCTTTTTCTGCCGCTTACGCTGGTAGTCATCATGACAGGTGTCGGTCTGTCGCTGACCTTACAAAGTTTCAGAAACATCTTCGTTTACCCCAAAGCCATCACCATTGGCCTGGTGGCACAAATGGTCCTTCTTCCGCTGCTTGCCTTCTGGATTGCCGACAACAGTACCTTGTCTCCCGCCTTTAAGGTCGGACTTGTCATCGTGGCCGCCTGTCCGGGTGGCGCTTCTGCCGGCCTGCTCAACCATTTGCTTCGGGGCAATGTTGCTTTGTCGATTTCATTAACAAGCATCAACAGCCTGATTACCCTGCTTACGATTCCCTTTATCACCAACATTGCCTTGCAGCGGTATATGGGAGAGGCTACGCTCATTGAGCTTCCGGTGATGCAAACCGTGCGGGAAGTGGCGCTGATGACCATCGTGCCGGCCTTTGCAGGGATTATGGTCAGGCGTTTCCGGCCTGCATGGGCCCACATTGCTGAAAAACCTTTGCGATACATTATGCCAGCGCTGCTGGCCATTGCCTTTCTGGGAATCATCTTTTTTGAACAAAAGGGCAAAAACGACGTAGCCAATGAATTCATGAGCCTTGTTCTGCCGAACCTTTGGCTTAACCTCGGAGGCATGGCAGGCGGTTATCTTCTGGGATTGTTGTTCAGACTGGGGCCCACCTCCCGCATGACCATCAGCATAGAAGTAGGTTTGCAGAACAGTTCATTAGCCATCTACGTTTCTTCAGCCCTGCTTGCTTCGGCGCCGATGGCCCTTGTGGCAGTGGTATATGGCAGCTTCACTTTTGTCACTGCCATTCTTTTCGGCATTGGCGTATACCGGCTTAACAGACTGCGAAGACGGTGGTACAAACAACTGACCAGGCGATGACCGGAAAACTATACCTCCTCCCCGTCCCCCTGGCCGACAATGCGTTGGAGGCCTCGATACCCGCCTGTGTGGCACCACTGGCGGCCAGACTTCGTCATTTTATCGTAGAGAGTGAAAAAATAAGCCGCCGTTATCTGAAGCGACTCGATCGCAGCATCAATATCGACGCGCTGGAATTCCACCTGCTGAACGAGCACACTGCTGCCTCTGCAACCAATCACTATCTGCAAGCCGCTTTGGATGGCCACGACATCGGGCTGATGTCGGATGCCGGTTGTGCAGCCATCGCTGACCCCGGAGCACTGGTAGTGGCACAGGCGCACCGATCAGGTATACAGGTAGTGCCCGTGACGGGCCCGTCCTCCATTTTGCTGACCCTGATGGGGAGCGGCTTCAACGGGCAGTGTTTTGCCTTTCAGGGCTATTTGCCCGTAGATAAAAACGCCCGAAAACACAGGTTACTGGAGCTGGAAGCTGAATCCCGCCGCAGGAATATGACACAGCTTTTCATCGAAACGCCTTACCGCAACAACCAGCTGCTGGAAACACTGCTGCAAAGCTGCCATCCGGATACCCGGCTCTGCATCGGAGTTGATCTGACAGGGGAGTCAGAAAGTATAGTCTCTCAAAAAATCAAAGCATGGAAGCTGGCTGTGCCGGATCTTCACAAAAGACCTGCAGTATTCGCCTTGTTTGCTGTTTAGATGTTCAAGGTTCCGGCCCTCCTGGCATCACTCATCTTTCATCTGATCATCCCTCCCCAAAAATCCATAGCTCACCTCCCCACTCCCCACTCTCCCCTCTCCACCCTCCACTCTCCACTCCCCACCATCGTCCGGCTTTTTATCGTTAATTTGCACCCTGTTCCCATTGAATTTTATTATCCGATTTAAACTTTACCTATGTTAGAACTTGGCTTGCTTTTGGTTGGTTTTGTATTCCTGATTTTGGGTTCCGACTGGCTGGTGAAAGGTGCCTCCGCCCTTGCCAAATCCTACAAGGTACCTGATATTGTGATAGGCCTGACCATCGTAAGTTTCGGCACCTCCATGCCGGAATTGCTGGTAAGCATGATGGCAGCTGCTAACGGCAATGCAGATATTGCCATCGGCAATGTATTAGGCAGCAATATTGCCAACATATTGCTTATTCTGGGCATATCCGCCATGATTTTCCCGCTGCGGGTAAAGCGGAATACCACCTGGAAAGAAATTCCGTTATCCCTTTTTGCAGCTGTTTTATTGGGGCTGCTGGCTTATTTCGGCTTTGAAAGTCTGCCAGGTAAACCCCGCATCGGACGGGGCGACGGCATCATACTGCTGGTTGCTTTTGCCGGTTTTATGTGGTACATATTTGATCTGGTTAAAAAAGACAAAGGAGCACCCTACGAAGAACATTTTGACCCTATGCCCATGTGGAAATCTGCTTTACTTATTCTGGGAGGCATCGGAGTCATGGGATGGGGCGGAAAACTATGCGTCGATAATGCCGTGATTCTTGCCAGGAGTTGGGGCGTAAGTGAGGCCCTCATCGGGCTTACCATTGTGGCAGTGGGTACTTCGCTGCCGGAACTGGCTACCTCTGCCATGGCGGCCTGGAAAAAGGAAACCGATATTGCTGTCGGCAATGTGGTCGGCTCCAACATCTTCAACATACTCTGGATTCTGGGCGCCAGTGCTACCATCACCCCACTGCCCTTCAGGAATGAGATAAGCTTCGATTTTGCTGCTACCATAGGGGCAAGCCTGTTGCTTTTCCTGTTCATGTTTGTCGGTAAGCGGCATGAACTGGGCAGATGGAAAGGTGCCTTGTTTGTAGCGATTTATATTGTTTACATCTTTTTCCTGATTAACCGGGGTTAAAATGCCTATCCAGCCTGGACCTTTGTTGGAACAAGTGGTGGTACCGCAGGACTTGCGGAAACTAACGGCTGGCGAACTGCCGGTGCTTGCGGATGAGCTGAGACATTTTATCCTGGATGCTGTTTCAGTTTATGGCGGTCACCTGGGAGCCAGCCTGGGCGTAGTTGAACTCACCGTTGCCCTGCATTATGCTTTTAATACTCCCCATGACCGGTTGATCTGGGATGTGGGCCATCAGGCTTATGGTCATAAAATACTGACCGGCAGACGGAAGAATTTTCACACCAACCGGTTGAAAGGCGGCATCAGTGGTTTCCCCAAAAGGTCGGAAAGTGACTATGATGCCTTTGGCACCGGGCATTCCTCAACCAGCATCAGTGCGGCGCTGGGGATGGCTCTGGCTGCACAGCTGCAAGGAGAAACCGACCGCCATCACATCGCTGTCATCGGTGATGGCGCCCTTACCGGAGGTATGGCCTTCGAAGCCCTCAATCAGGCAGCCGTGGAAGCCGTGAATTTACTGGTGGTTGTAAACGACAACGCCATGTCGATAGACCCGAATGTGGGTGGATTATTGCACCATCTGCACGATTTACGGGTGGGTAAAGGCCTGGGGAAAAACTGGTTTGAACAACTCGGGCTTGATTACCAGGGGCCGGTAGATGGTCACGATATTCCAGCCCTTCTGCGTGTCTTTCAAAATTACCGGCAGCAAGGTGGCGTGCAGCTACTGCATATCGTAACCACCAAAGGAAAGGGGTATCCACAGGCGGAGCAGGATCAGGTGAAATGGCATGCTCCCGGCCTGTTCGATAAAATCAGCGGCACCCTCCACCCGGTGACGGATAAACCCAAAGGCCCTAAATACCAGGATGTATTCGGCATTACCCTGGTTGAACTGGCAACCCGGTATGAAAAAGTTTATGGCATCACACCTGCCATGCCCAGCGGCTCAGGCATGAACCGGCTGATGGCAGCCTTTCCGGAACGAAGCCGCGATGTGGGCATAGCCGAACAACATGCCGTAACCCTGGCCGCCGGTTTGGCTGCAGCTGGCTTTATCCCTTTCTGTGCCATCTATTCTACTTTTTTGCAGCGGGCCTATGATCAGCTCATCCATGACGTGGCCCTCCAGCAATTACCGGTGGTGTTTTGCCTCGACCGGGGTGGTTTGGTAGGTGCCGACGGCCCTACCCACCACGGCGCATTCGATCTGGCCTATCTCCGGCTCATTCCCAACCTGATTATAGCCGCCCCCAGAAATGAGCGGGAGCTGAGAAATCTGCTGTATACCGCCACCCTGCATCGTGCGTTACCCATGGCCATCCGCTACCCCCGTGGCAACGGACAGGATGCCGACTGGCAGCAGGATTTCCGCGAGCTGACGCCGGGCCGGGGAGAACGTTTGCGGGAAGGGAAAAGAGCCACCCTTATCAGCATAGGTACCATGGCTGATGCAGCGGCTGCAGCCCTAAAAAATATACCGGAAGTGGGCCACATCGACCTGCGATATGTAAAGCCACTTGATGAAGTTTTGCTAATGGAAGCCGCTCAAACACCCCTCATCATTACCCTGGAAGATGGCTGCCTGGCCGGTGGAGCAGGTTCTGCCATTGGTGAATGGCTGGCGCAGCATGCGTATGAGGGTAAGCTCATCCAGATGGGCCTGCCGGACAAATTTATTGAGCAGGGCTCACAGGAGGAATTGTTTGCGGAGCTTGGATTAGATGCGGAGGGGGTGAAGGCGCGGCTGTCGGAGATGCTGGGGCTAACGGATTAACGGAGACGACAGGTAGCGGGGTGGGTGTATTTTGTTCATTTTGCGACTTTTTCTATATTCAGGCATGACTCAACCGCTGCATAAATACCTGGCCCTTCTCAGGGGTATCAATGTGGGCGGAAACAACATCATCAGAATGGTTGATCTGAAAGCCAGTTTTGAGGCGATGGGCTTTTCAGCAGTGGTTACCTACATTCAAAGTGGCAATGTGATTTTTGATTCAGCAGAAACCAACCGGCAAAAGCTCATAACGCTGATTGAACAACATTTATCCGAACGGTTTTCATTCAAGGCCAGGATTGTACTGGTGACCCGGGCACAACTCGAAAATGCGGTCAGAAAAGCCCCCGAAGCCTTTGGGGAGGCTCCTGATTTGTACCGGTACGATGTCATTTTTCTGAAAGAACCGCTGTTACCGGCTGAGGCCATGCAAAGTGTCACCGTTCGGGAGGGAGTAGATACGGCTTATGCCGGAGAAGATGTATTGTATTTTTCGCGACTTATCAGCAGGGCCACGCAGAGTTATCTCAGCAAATTAATACTGATGCCGGTTTACAAAAACATGAGCATCCGGAACTGGAATACCACTACCAAAGTACTCACCTTAATGAATTCCTGACATGGCATTTTCAACTGCTTCCCGGGGCAACCCATGCCTGTCATGAGACATATCTTCCTGCCGTCTACCAGTAACCAACCGCTTGCGGTCACCCTTTTTGAGGCTGCAAACCCCTCCAGAGTGGTGGTAATTGCCTCTGCTACCGGGGTGAAACAAGCCTATTATGCACGATTTGCGTCTTTTCTGGGCGAACAGGGCATGGTGGCCATTACTTTCGATTATTCAGGTATAGGCCATTCCCGTACGGCTTCTCTCCGGAAATTCGACACTTCGGCCCTTGCCTGGGGCAGTCACGACCTTGAAAGTGTTGTTTGTTACGCCCGGGAGCAGTTTCCCGGCATAAAATGCTGTTTGATAGGCCACAGCATAGGCGGGCAAATCATCGGACTTTCCAGATCGGCCGTAGCGGCTGATAAAATTCTGCTGGTAGCAGCACAGACAGGCTACTGGAAATTCTGGAAAGGCTGGAATCGTCTCCGGATGTGGGCAAACTGGCACTTGCTCTTTCCTTTCCTCCTGGCTGTTTTCGGGTATCTGCCCTCCAAAAAAATCAGTGGCATGGAAGATCTGCCGAAAGGAGTGGCGCTGCAGTGGCGCAAATGGTGTATGAGTCCTGGTTATCTCTTCGACCACCTTCCGGAAGAAACCTTATTCTACAAAAATTACCAGGGTCCCCTTAGCTCGTTCAGTGTGGAAGACGATGCCTTCGCCCCCCGGCCGGCGGTCGACTGGATGACCGGCAGATACCAAAACAGCCGCCTCAACAGAATACACCTGATTCCCGCAGCACTGCATCAGAAAAACATCGGTCATTTCGGTTTTTTTCAAAGCAGGTTCAAAGATGTTATCTGGACACGGATGCTGGATGAGATAGTGTCGGATTGCTAGCTTTCAGCTTGTTTTGATGTCTTTCAAGAGCCTTTCCGCAGCCGGAATAACTGTGCAGATGCCTGCCCTGACGGAAATAAGGGCCCAATCCAGGTCATCGCATGCCATATAAGTCTGACAGGACGGTTTACCAGACTGATTTCAGCTATATATTACCATTCGAAATAACCCGAACCACCACAGCTGCTCCTTATGAGAAATGCCATTAACCAAAGTAGTTCGCACGACCCGCGCATAGATTACCGTGGTGCCACTGCCTCCCGTTTAGATAATCTTACCGACGCCGTTTTTGGGATTGCCATCACCTTGCTGATTTTTAATCTTAACAATCCGAATTCTTTCGCCGATTTACTGACCTTCACCAAAACCCTCCCGGCCTTTCTGATCAGCATAACCTTTCTGATCCTCATCTGGAAAGAGCACCGGCGGTTTTCGGAAGTATATGGGCTGACCGATGCCCGGCTGATTATGTACAATACCCTCTTCATAGGGCTTGTCATTTTTTATGTATACCCCCTTCGGTTTCTCACCCTTTTTCTGACCAATTTTTTCTTTCAAACCAACATCCAGGTGAGTATACAGGGCAATCAGGTTCCTGCACTGATGATTTACTACGGTTTTATTGCCTTTGCCCTGTATTTCACCATCTTTCTGCTTTACAACAGGGCGTCAAAACTCAAAAAGGAACTTTCCTTTAATAGTTATGAGTCCTTTTACACCCGTTGTCATGCCGAAAGGGCCGCACTGATGTTTGCCGTGCCCCTCATTTCCATTGGCGTTACGCTTATCATGACCCCTTACAGCTTTATCTGGGCATCGGTTACAGGTGGATTTACCTATTTTCTGTATACCCCGGCGTTGTTTTTATGGCACCGTAATTTTGCCAGACGGTCAGAAGAATTTACAGAAGAGACCATCGCTGCGGAAAACTGATCACGCATGGAATACCTCAGTTACCTGCCCAAAACGTCCCTCCAGGCAGTTGTACGGTGTTACTGGACCCTTCAAAGCGAAGCCGCCCGGGACATCAGCCGTCAACGCATAGTACCCGATGGCTGCATGGAAATGATTTTTCACCGGGGCGACCCCTACCTGCAGTTTGCCGAAGATGGTACGCAACTGCAACAACCCCTGTGTTTCGTTTTTGGCCAGATCAGCCATTTCCTGGAAATAGCGCCTACAGGTCGTTCTGATATTTTTGCAGTCCGTTTCCAGCCGGAAGGATTTATGCCCTTTACAAGCTATCCGCTAAAACAAATGGAAAACCGGGCGGTACCCCTGACGGATGTATTCGGTTCGGAGGCAGCAGCCCTCGAAAAAGCCATACTTGCCGCCCCGGATACCTCAGGCTGCATTCAGCTTGCAGATGAGTTCCTGCTGGATAAACTCCGGCGTAAAAACTTCCTCGATGCCGTCGTGCAGCAAAGTCTTGGTATTCTGGCAGCTGCCAACGGGAACTTATCGGTACAACAGATGAGCAGCATACAACAAATCCATCGCCGTAAACTGGAACGCCGGATTGCCAGTTCAACCGGCTTAAGCCCCAAACAACTGGCCAAAATCATCCGGTTGCAGGCAGCCTTGAAACTACTCATGCTGGCCGATCTCCCCGACCTGACAACTGTTGCCCTCGAAGGAGAATATTACGACCAGGCGCATTTCATCAAAGATTTCAAAACGTTTACCGGCATGAGTCCCAAGCACTTTTTCAGGCACGACCTGCGGCTCTCGGCCCTGTTTTGCAGAGATATTTAGCAAGTCGCATTTTTACAATTCCGGGTGGTTATTCAGCTTTAGTTTTGAAGCAGTCTAACCTTTATCCCTTAAAATCCATCGCTATGAAAATCTCAGCATTGTTGTTGACCACCCTCCTCACACTGACCGCAGGCTTTTCTGCACCCCGTTATGACCTGAAAGATGCCTACTGGCTGATTGGTAACTGGGAAAATAAAACCCCCCGGGGCATCATCTATGAAAGCTGGGTACTGCAAAAGGAGCAATTGCTGACTGCTAAAAGTTATGCCGTAAAAAACGGCGATACCATGGTTTTTGAGGAGGTTCAACTGTTACAGGAACAGGGTGATATCTTCTATATTCCCGTGGTTCAGGGACAGAACAACGAGGAACCTGTCAGATTTAAGCTGAGTTCCATGACAGCTAAAGAGCTGGTTTTTGAAAATCCGGCGCATGATTTCCCACAGAAAATAAGTTACAGACGCATAGAGAACGACTCCCTGCTGGCTGAAATATCAGGCAACAAAGGCGGAAAGTTCAGGAGCCAGCGTTTCCCTATGAAAAGACTCCGCTAAACCGGACGGTCTGTATCAGCGAAATATGCAATTAATTAAACGTTTGGTGTAACGTTTCAGCGCCAGCCAGTGCTGAAATTTGGGAGGCACAAGATATGCCTACCTAAAAACCAAACCTTGATACTAAAAAAGCTACTAACGCTCCCCGCTCTTTCGCTGATACTCCTCACTGCCGCATGCAGCAAGGATGATACCGATCCAACAACACCCAATCACAATGTTATTCCATTGCAAACCATTGTTCAGGCAAATGTGGAGACAGGAAGCATCGGGAACCTGGTGGTACTTGCCGGTGCTTCAATTACCAATACAGGTGCAACCGTGATTACAGGCGATATGGGATTGAGTCCGGGTACTTCCGTCGGTGGCTTCCCTCCGGGTATTTTAAACGGCATCCTGCACATCAACGATACCACGGCGACACAAGCCAAGCTTGATCTGGTAGCTGCCTTCAACGATGCTGCAGGCCGCACCAATACAGAAATAGTGATACTCTCCGGCAATCTGGGTGGACTTACCCTGACACCCGGTTTATACAAATCGACCTCCTCCCTGGGTATTTCTTCAGGTGACCTGACCTTTGATGCCCTTGGCAATCCGAATGCTGTTTTTATCATTCAGATAGGATCGGCCCTTACCGTCACTTCCGGCCGTCAGGTAATCCTGAGCGGCGGTGCCCAGGCTAAAAATATCTACTGGCAGGTCAGCAGTTCTGCCACCTTCGGAACTACCGCTGCCTTTGCAGGAAATGTAATGGCATTAGAATCGATCACCTTTGAAACCGGTGCTTCGCTCAATGGCAGGGCACTGGCACGAAACGGTTCGGTAACGCTCGACGGGAATGTGATTGTACATCCGTAGATTTTGAAGTCTCACAAAAAAACGGTTGTCTGATCACAGACAACCGTTTTTTTGTGAGATACCCGGCAAAGAAAAAATTCCCGGATAGCAAAACACCCCGCTTGTCAAATTCTTTTTAGTTTAGAAGAGCATTATACATGCCCTTACCTTGCCAGGATGAAATCTCTTCTAACAGTGCTGCTGTTTTTTTGTATGGGGGATGTTTTAGGCCAGACGCTTATAAACGGCGATTTTGAAATCAATTCAGCGGGTGGCCAGAACCGGACCAGCCTCTCGCATGCGCTGTTTAATGGCTATATGCCCGACTGCAACAGCTTCGGCACCCAGCCCAATCTGGACATCATCACCACAGCCGAATTTGATGGTGGCCCCCAGAATGGCAACTGGATGGTAGGCCTTACCGGAGGAGGCACCGACTGGCTGGCCATGACCCTTACCGCACCGCTGGTTGCAGGCAAAAGTTATCGCTTCTCCTTTTACGACAAAACGCTGTTCAACAATACCACCGCCACGCCGATTGTTGTTGGCTTATCCGCTACCAACAACCAGGGCGGCACAATACTGTACACAAGTCCCGCACCGGCCACGCCGGGCATCTGGACACGCCGGGAGTTTGGGTTTATCGCACCGCATGCAGGACAGTACATCACCGTAAGGCATCAGGGAGGTTTTTCCAACTGGGTACAGGTCGATAATTTCAGCTGCATCCCCTGCCCTGATAGTATCAGGCTTGGGAATGACACCAGTCTTTGTGCAGGAGAGGTGCTCCAACTGGATGCCACCCTCCCGGGAGCAGATTATCTGTGGCAGGATAATTCCACCGATCCTACTTTCACCGTAAACCAGGCAGGCACGTATTGGGTCAGGGTGCAAAACGGATATTGCATCTATGCAGACACCATAGTGGTGACCTTTGACACCCTTCCCGCTTTACAGTTGGGCTCGGTCATCAGCCGTTGCGAAGGTGACAGCGTCCTGCTTCAGGCCACCACCCCGCAGGCAAGTTACCTGTGGTCTGATTTTTCGACAGATTCTACCCTGCTGGTCACACAGCCGGGAACTTACTGGGTGGCCGTCACCAGAAACAACTGCATCATCCGGGATACGGTGGAGCTTATTTTCCTCCCCTTTCCAGTAGTTGATCTTGGCCCTGACACCACCCTTTGCGATGACAAAAGCCTGAACTGGGATGTTTTCATCCCGCAAGCTTCTTATCTGTGGCATGACAACTCCACCGCCGCGGTCTTCACTGCCACCCGGGCAGGAACCTATTGGGTTACAGTAACTTTAAACAATTGCAGCGTCACCGATTCGGTTACCCTCGAACCCTTGCATTGTCGTTGTGAAATATATGTTCCCAACGCTTTCTCCCCCAACGACGATCAGCTAAACGATGTGTTTGGCCCACAATTCAATTGTACTGTCAGTGCTTACCAGTTGCTGGTGTACAACCGTTGGGGCGAGCAGGTATTCGAGTCATCAGACCCGTTTAAGTCCTGGAACGGAAACCAGGGCAACGCCCCGGCGGCACCCGGTTATTATACTTACCTCATACGCTATACCGACTCAAGCCAGGAAGCCAAACAGACATACGGACAAGTCCGACTCCTCCGTTAGCAACAGTCTACCCGTGGACTTGCGAATTATTCAAGAGACTTTAATGCCCGAAAAGCGTCGCTGAGAGATCAGACGAACAGCCTAATTTTGCAGCATAATTATAGCTGTGCTGACCGACTTCTTTATCCAGCCCTTAGGTCCCCGGGAGGCTGTCCCTTATGGGTTAATGCTTTTAGCAGACCCCTCCAGGGAGGTCATTTCAAAATATCTGCCTTTAAGTGCTGTATACCTGGCAAAAAAGGGCTCAAAACTGATTGGCTGTTATGCCATTCAGCCACTTTCACAGGAGGAAACAGAGATAAAAAACATAGCAGTTGCCGAAAAATGGCAGGGTAAGGGTGTTGGCAGCCAGATGCTGGCCGATGCCATTACCCGAAGTAAGGCGGATGGCTATAAAAGCATCCGCATCGGAACCGCTAATACCAGTGCGGGACAACTTTATCTTTATCAAAAAATGGGGTTCCGGATCAGTCATGTTCTCACCGGTTATTTCACGGAGCATTATCCCGAACCGGTTTACGAAAATGGTCATTTATGCAAGGATATGATTGTGCTCCGAAGACAGCTTTAAACCCAGACTAGTCCGGTTTAGCCTTTTTCTTTTGCTTCGCCTCCGCCACTCTTGCTTTGTTCTTTTCCGAAAGTAAGGTTGCTTCCATACCATCCAGCAAGCCGCCTATCCATAACATCACGGGACCCTGCCAGGGCTCCCGGCGGTAAAAGAATCTTTTGCTTTCAGCCTCCTTTTTTCCGACTGCAGGGTTGTTTTGATGGAGCAGCATATTCACTGTTGCACTCAGTATTCGTGCCTTTTTCTGGTGACCATCCTTGTCTACCTTCCAGATACCCGCTTTGAGGTCGTGATACCGGAACAGTATGGTGCCTTTCGTCTCCATGTCTCCTGCCTCCCCGGTGAAATCGATGCCGTCTATCTGCCCCCCTTCGATATTCACCGGTGCCATCTGACCGATTACCTGGTTCCAGTCGCTGAATGGCATGGCTGCTATATGGCCCTGGTAGGCATGCACCTGTTTACCGGGCGTGAAACTGGCTTCAAAGCGCAATTTACCCCGTTCCATGATATTCGATTTCAGCTTCAGCAGTGTAAGCTGTGAGCTGTCGGGGTGGTTATGGAGGTGGGTGATGAGGGCATTGGCCTTTGTCAGCCGGATGATAGCGGGCAGGGTTTTTCCAGGCATATACAACTGAAATTCCAGGGTCATATCCACCAGTTGCAGGCTGTCGATGAAGAGGCTGAACGGCAAGGCAGCCAGGTTTTCCCGGAAAGATTTTTTGACAAGCGTTCCATCCGGCTTTTTAGCCTTGTTGCGCAACAGAAAAAAACGGGCATCCTGCAAGACAACCTTACGGGCCTGCAGCTTTTTGGCACTCAGTTCCTTGAAATAGATGCCGTAAACTGCCATATCTCCCAACGCTATTTTCGCGAATGTTTTCTGGAAACGGGCCTGCCGGCTGAGCTTAAGTAAAGAACGTTCAGGCAATAATTTCAAGTCCCGGCAATGCATGGAATCGCCTGCGAAATCGAAATGCAGCTCCTGCATTTCAAAGGCATAAGGACTGTTCAGCGGCTGTACAAGTACCTTGTTCATCCGGTAAACCAGATTTTCGAGCCGAAGGTTGTCAATCACACGACCGGGTGCCTGCAATGGCAGCCGGGCGCTGGTCAGGGTCAACCGGATGGCCTCACCGTAATAAACGGTATCGGTGGGGCGCTTGTAGGCGACTATCCGCACATCTCCGTCCTCAATCCGCAGCAGCCCCAGGCGGATGCTTTGAATCAGCTTGCGTTTGTTTTTGGGAGACGGGACGAGACTGTCGCGCAGGCTGCTGTCGCGCGTCAGCAGCAGCAGGCTGGGGTTAGACAACTGAATTTCACGCAGGCTGATGTTTTTGCCCAAAAAGAGACTGCGTAAATTCAGGCCTTTAATCAGCAGACTGTCGGCTTTAAAGTAAACCGGTGGGTATTTCGACAGATAAGCCAACTGTGTTGTATCCGTAGTGAAAACCGGCCGAAGCACGCGGATAGAAAAATGGCGGAAGTCGATGGATGTTTCAAGCTGCCCGAAATCCAGGTGGTAATACTGTCCGAAAGTAGTTTCTATCTCTGTCAGCAAACGGTGTAAAACCAGTTTTTGAAGGTGGACTCTTAAAAAATAGCCTGTCCCTGCCACTAAAACCAGCAACAGCAAAAGACTTCCGAGAAAAATACGCAGGCGTCGCATCACAGGTTTCGTTTAGGTGAAACTAACGATTTACAAGCTGATATCGCTGTGTTGTTTATCTTGTCACGCATAAGTCCGCTTTGATGAAAAACATTCTTTTGTGTGTCCTGCTCGCAGGCACATCTCCCGTTCTGGCGCAACAAAATGATTTAATCCGATTCGTAAATCCAATGGTCGGTACTGCCCGCATGGGCCACACCTATCCCGGTGCTACCGTACCCTTCGGCATGGTGCAGCTCAGTCCCGATACCGATACCATTCCATACGCCGTCAACGGTAAATACAATCCCGAGGTGTACCGCTATTGTGCCGGCTACCAGTACAACGACCCGACCCTTGTCGGCTTCAGCCACACCCATTTCAGCGGCACCGGCCACAGTGATCTGGGCGACATACTGCTCATGCCTACCCAGGGGGCACTGCAACTCAATCCCGGTACAGCCGACAAACCCCAAAGCGGCTACCGCTCAGCTTTTCAGCACCGCAATGAACAGGCATCCCCCAATTATTACAGCGTCCTGCTCGACGATCACCGCATCAAAGCGGAGCTGACAACCTCCACCCGTGTAGGCTTCCACCGCTACAGCTTCGAAGACGCCGGCGATGGTCATATTATCCTCGACCTCATCCATGGCATTTACCCCTACGAAAACAAAAGTGTCTGGACATTCATGAGGATGGAAAACGACAGCCTGCTCACCGGCTACCGCCAGACCAACGGCTGGGCCCGTACCCGGACGCAATACTTCGCCATCACTTTCTCTAAACCTGTCAAAAGCTACGGCTACAGGAATTTTGCCCCCAAAGAAGTATACAAAGGCTTCTGGGGAAAATTTGATCAGTACAACAACTTTCCCGAAATGGCCGGCAGTCAGCTACGCGCCTGGTTCGACTTTGATGTAAAAGCCGGAGAAAGTATACAGGTCAAGGTTGCGCTGTCGCCGGTGAGTACAGCAGGCGCGGTAGCCAATCTCCGAGCCGAAATACCACACTGGGATTTTGAGCAGGTAAAAGCAGCCGGACAGGCCTTGTGGCAGCAGGAACTTCAAAAAATTCAGGTGGAGATGCTGACCGAAGCCGATAAAACCAACTTCTACACAGCGCTCTACCATGCCTGTCTGACCCCCACCGTTTATGCCGATGTGGATGGCCGTTACCGCGGCATTGACCAAAACATCCACCAGGCGGATGGCTTTACGCATTATACTACTTTTTCACTCTGGGACACCTACCGGGCGCTGCATCCCTGGCTGAATCTGATGCAGCCGCAACGCAATGCTGATATGGTCCGCTCCATGCTGGCGCATTACGACCAGAGTGCGCACAAAATGCTGCCTGTATGGTCGCACCATGCCAACGAAAACTGGTGTATGATAGGCTACCACAGTGTTTCGGTGATTGCCGACGCGGCCATCAAAGGCAATACCGGTTTTGATGCCCACGCTGCCCTGAATGCCTGCGTGGCTACTGCCCGGCACCGCAGCTACGATGGCCTGGGATACTACATCGACCTGGGGTATGTACCCGAAGACAAAAACGGCAGTTCCGTAAGCAAAACCCTGGAATATGCCTACGATGACTGGTGCATTGCCCAATTGGCTAAAAAACTCGGGGAAAAGGCTGTTTACCTGGAATTCAGCCAACGGGCAGGCAACTACCGAAACGTCTGGGACGCGGGCACCGGTTACATGAGGCCCCGTTTGAGCAATGGCGCTTTCCGCAAGGATTTTGATGTACTGAGTACCCACGGACAGGGTTTCATTGAGGGGAATGCCTGGAACTACAGCCTGTACGTCCCCCACGAACCGGATACACTCATCAAAATGATGGGTGGCCGCAGCGCGTTTGTCCGTCACCTCGACTCGCTGTTCAGCATGCCGCTGCCCGACCACCATTTTGCCGGTACCGAAGACATCAGCCGCGACGGTATCATAGGGAATTATGTACATGGCAACGAGCCCTCGCACCATGTTGCTTACCTCTACCCCTTCGCCGGGGCGCCTCACCGCACGCAGGCACTGGTCCGGCAAATCATCGACAGCATGTACCGTCCCACACCGGATGGCCTGGGCGGCAACGACGACTGCGGCCAGATGAGCGCGTGGTATTTATTCAGTTCGCTCGGTTTTTATCCCGTTGCTCCTGGTTCCGATCAGTATGTTTTAGGCAGCCCGCTTGTTAAATCGGCACTGATCAGTTTCCCCAACGGAAACAAACTTGAAATATCTGCAAAAAACCAGGGGAAAGGCAGGGTTTATGTAAAGACCGTCCGTCTGAATGGCCAATTGTTAAAAGGTCATCTCATCTCCCACGACCAGTTGACGGCAGGCGGAAAGCTTGAATTTGAGTTGTCGGCCAAGCCTGTGAAATAAGTGCGGAAAACAACAGATTTGGAGGAGTTTAACAATTATATCCGTTTGGGGTAGCCGGATCTTTTGTTAATTCGGGAGATGAAAAAAATCTCCTTCCTGCTGCTGTTTGTATCCACCAGCTTACTGGCCCAAAAACCTGCTGATGAAAAAGCCGCTGTTGTAGCTACAGTACAGGCACTGTTTGATGCCATGGAACAGCGTGATACCCTCGCCGCGCAAAAGCTGATGATGCCTGGTGGCCTGAGTTATGTGACGGTACAGGGCAGGGATACAGCCAAAGCCATCCTGTTTACCAATGAGAGTTTCATCAACCAGCTGAAACGACCTGATGTCAGGCCCAAAGAAAGGATGTGGCAGGTAGAAGTGAAGGTACACGGGCGGATTGCTCAGTTGTGGGCTTCCTACGATTTGTATGTCAATGGTAAATTCAGCCATTGTGGCATCGATGCCTTTACACTGGTGAAAGAACCCGATGGCTGGAAAATAACCGGCGCGGCTTTTACGGTGGAAAAAACAGGCTGTAAACCTCCTGAAGAATAATTCCTTTCAAAAATTTATTGCATAGGCTATGATGAAGCCTCAGAATAGCTTTACTTGGGTCTGTTACTTATAAGCGCCCCATGATGCGATTTATTTCTGAAAAAACAGCCCAAAACATCCTGATAGTCATCTTTTCGGCCTCCCTCCTGTTCCACGGGCTGGTGCTGGCCGGTATACTCCCTAACGACATCGTTTGGGGTGGCCGGACGGACCTGGGCAACTGGCAGCAGTTCGAGCTGGTTTCGATAGGCGTAAACCTGCTACTTTTGCTTACAGTACTCTGGCGGAAGGGTAGCCTGCCCTTACCCCCAAAGCCGCGGCTGTTGCGTGTACTTTTCTGGGGCATGACCCTCCTCTTTGCCCTGAATACCGTTGGCAATCTGCTGGCCGTAACCAAGCTGGAGATGTGGCTTTTTACACCGCTTACCTTCATCAGCACGTTGCTTTGTCTGCGCCTGGCCCGTAGCTGAGTCTGTCTCCTGTTTTCGGCGGAAAGCCCTATCTTGGAAACTACTTTTGTTCCTGTAAAGCCCTCCTATGCGCAGCATCAAATACCTTTTGCCTGTTTTTCTGTGGATCGGTCAGCCGGCTCCGGTCATTGCCCAAACCACCGACTGGGTCAACCTGGTCAATCCGCTCATCGGTACCGACTCCCGCTATGAACTTTCCAACGGCAATACCTATCCGTCGGTCAGTTTACCCTGGGCCATGAATAGCTGGACTCCACAAACCAACAAAATGGGCAATGGCTGGTGTTATCAGTACAGTGCGCACAAACTGCGGGGTTTTAAACAAACACACCAGCCCTCCCCCTGGATCAATGACTACGGTGCCTTTTCGCTGTTTCCTACCACCGATACCCTGGTCTTCGACGAAGAAGCCCGCGCCTCCTGGTTTTCGCACAAGGCAGAAATCAGCAAACCCCATTACTACAAAGCCTACCTCGCCGACTACAACACCACCGTCGAAATCACCCCGACCGACCGCTGCGCCATGTTCCGCTTTGGTTATCCTGAAACAGATAAGGCCTACCTGATTGTTGATGCTTTCTTCAAAAACTCCTATGTAAAAGTGTTCCCGAAAGAACGTAAAGTGGTAGGCTATGCCCGCAACGCACGGGGTGGAGTGCCCGATAATTTTCACAATTACTTCGTGATGACCTTTGACCAGGATTTTACAGCTGTTTACGGCGTAGATGAAGGGAAAATAACAGCGGGGAAACAGGAAGTAAAAAGTGTACATGCCGGACTGATACTTCAGTTTTCGGCCAGGGCCGGCCGAGCCGTTCAGGTAAAAGTCGCCTCTTCCTTCATCAGCACCGAACAGGCCGCGCTGAATCTGAAACAGGAACTGGGCGACCTCACTTTTGAACAGGTAAAAGCCAAAGCAGCTGATCATTGGAACAGTCTGCTGGGCCGGGTGGCGGTAGCAGATGGCAGCGACGCAGAGCGAACCACCTTTTATACTGCTTTGTACAGGACCATGCTGTTTCCGCGCAAGTTTTACGAATTTGATGCTACCGGCAAGATGGTGCACTACAGCCCGTACAACGGCCGGGTTGAGGCAGGTTATATGTTCACCGACAATGGTTTCTGGGATACTTTCAGGGCCGTGTTCCCGCTTTTCACCCTGCTTTTTCCTGAACTGGACCGACAAATACTCGAAGGTCTGGCCAATACCTACAAAGAAAGCGGCTGGCTGCCGGAATGGGCCAGTCCGGGCCACCGTAACTGTATGATAGGCTCCAATTCAGCCCCCATCATTGCCGACGCCTACCTCAAAGGCATACGCCCCGCCTCCATGGATATTTTGTACGAAGCAGTACTGAAAAATGCTGAAAATGCCGGGCCGCTTACCTCCGTAGGACGTGCCGGGGTGGAAGAATACAATGCGCTGGGATACATTCCCTACGACAGCGGCCTGCCCGAAAATACCGCCCGTACCCTGGAATATGCCTATGCCGATTTTACCCTCTGGAAACTCGCGCAAGCCCTGGGAAGACCGCAGGCGGAGATAGACACCTTCGCCAAAAGAGCCGGTTATTACCGGAACGTATTCGACCCAAGCGTCAATTTTATGCGGGGCAAAAACCGGGACCAAAGCTTCCAGTCACCCTTCCGGCCCGATAAGTGGGGAGATGCCTTCACAGAAGGCTGTTCCTGGCACTGGACCTGGTGCGTGCTGCACGACCCCGCCGGACTGGCCCAACTCATGGGAGGAGACCAGGCTTTTGTCGATAAACTCGATGCTGTTTTCACCGCGGCACCTACTTTTGATTACAGCTATTACAAAGTCCAGATCCACGAAATCACCGAAATGCTCATCATGCAGATGGGACAGTACGCTCATGGCAACCAGCCCATTCAGCACATGGTGTATCTGTACAATTATGCCGGGGCAGGCTGGAAAACACAGCAGCACGTTCGTAACATCATGCAAAAGCTATATACCGCCGCACCCGACGGGCTGTGCGGCGATGAAGACAACGGACAGACTTCGGCCTGGTATGTGTTTTCTGCCCTGGGTATGTATCCCGTTGCGCCCGGGACAGGACAGTATGTGCTTGGGTCACCCCTGTTCAAAAAAGTAACCCTCCAATTTGAAAACGGCAGTCAACTGCTGATAGAAGCGCCTGAAAACGCCGCAGACAAACCCTATGTGCAGGCCGTTACCTTGAATGACCAACCTTACACCCGCACCTACCTTACCCATGCTGATTTACACAATGGAGGTAAACTTTGTTTTACCATGAGCGACATACCTGATAAAAAAAGGGGGCTCGCACCAGAAGACAGGCCCTACTCCATGTCGACAGATAAATAGACTATTTTTGGCAATCAGCTGGCTGATAAAACCTTAGGAGACGGAATCTCGGCCCGAATCCCATAAATCCGGTACAGTTAAAGTCGGAATTTACGATCTTGGCTGCCCAACCCGATAACTCCCCTTCATGAAAAAAATGGCAACCCTGGCGCGCATCGGTTCATTTGTCTGCACGCTGCTTTGCTTCGGCGCCCACGCGGCGAATGCCCAGACCAACAAAATACTGATGTTTGTGGCGCATGAGGAGACTTACTATTCCGAATACATGGTGAGTTTAAAAGCCCTCGAAACAGCAGGATATACCGTGGAAGTCAGGACCGTGAGCGCCTTGCCTGCCACTTCGTATATGATACCGGCCTCCACCACCATAGAGGAAACAGCCAATACCCTGGCAGGAAGCAGCTACAGTCAGTTTCAGAGTCAGTTTCTCCAGCTGTTCGGCAGCCACTGGGATGCCGCCTGGAACACCATCACCCCCCTCATCAATACAGCCGGAAGCATCCTTCAGTTAAATAATATGGATGATTTTGATGCCCTGGTGCTGCCAGGCGGCACCGGAACCATCGCCTACCGACTCGACGGCAGTTACAGCCCGCATGGGGTTGGTAGCAGGGAAATATCAGCCGCCACCGTACAGGCAGTGGCAGAAAAACTCAACGCGCTGGCCCTCGATGCGCTGGCTAAAGGAAAACCCGTGCTTGCGCAATGTCATGGCGCGGCCTTGCCGGTTTTCTGGCGGATACCCAATACCAGTGGTCCGGGGGCAGAACAACCGGGATACAGTTTGCTGAAAAATCAATCTGCCGCTGGTTTCCCCGATGCTGCCACAGGCGTAACCTACAACAGTCTGAACGTGACCTACCGGGCAGACGACCCCCTGCACATCTCAGCCCTGCATACCAGCTTTACCGGAAAAAAACAAGGTGATTACCGCCTGCTGACCAGCCGCGACTGGTATCCGCAAACCATTGCCCATGCTACAAGGGCTCTGCTGAATGTACTGAGAAGTTACCCGGACATACAAACGGCATCCGTTCCGCTACCCGTGCTTATACTGCATGGCGGAGCGGTTGATACCAACAATTGCTCGCCGGCCAACCTCAGCAACGACATCCCCTGCAACCATGCAGGCGTAAGGCCGGCTGATTATACGCATCTGGCAGCCTTGCTACAGCAAACACCAGCCGACAGCTTTCATCTTGTAGTCAGCGACCTCAACATCAGTGCTGCCAATCTACCCTTTGATGCAAGCGACAGTGCTTCGATTGGCAACTATCTGCACTCGTTTGCCGGTATTGTCTTCTTTAAACATTGGGCTACTTCTCTTACCGATGCCATGCAACTGGCCCTCATCCGGTATGCCGAAGATGGTGGTGGCATCACGGCACTGCACCATGCCCTTTACAACCGGGAAGAAGCTGGCGGGCTAAATAAAAATCTGCTTGTTCAGCAACTTTTTGAAGCTGAATCAGCAGCTGCCGGATTTGGTTTTCAGCTGATGCCTTATATCCTTTACAACAGCAATGCCGGGCATTTTGTATCGGGTTACAGCATGCCTTACACGGCTGCTCCTGCTGTTCCAGGTATGAACTGGAATCAAACACCCGGCCAGGCCATCAATCTTTCCGGCAGCGGTTACCCCAACTTTGGCATTGATGATGAATTATATACCAATATGACCTTCCTGCCTTCAGCTGTTTTTGGGAGTGGGGTAAATCAGATCCTGCCGCTCTTCTCCAACAGTGTTCTGGGTGCGGGTGGCGTTCATACTTCCGGGTTTGCCAAAAGGGTTAACCGGAACAACGATCCACTTGAAGGAAAACTGGTCTATCTGCAGCCAGGAGAGCGCATCGGGCAATATCAGTTACCACAACCCCATGCCCAACTCATTCGCAACGCGGTTTACTGGACAGCCCGAAAAGAAGTCATTAACACGACCGCTGTAAACAAGCTGGCAGCAGAACCCCTCGTAAAAATATTCCCGAACCCGGCCGATGACATGATCCATATCAGCAGTTCAGAAGCGGGAACCTGGCGTTTCACTGACCTGACAGGAAAAAATACGGGTGACTGGAAAAAGTTGGAAAACGGTCAGCCCATCCCGGTAAATCAACTGCCGGCAGGCATTTACCTGCTCGAATGCCGGTTCTCCGATGGAAGTACCTTCACAACAAAATGGGTTAAAAATCGCTGAATGACCCCGGTATTATCCCTTGGAAGATAAACATCTCTTATTTTTTGACCTGCTTACCCTGCGATTAAGCAAACAGAAGAATAAGCAGCAAAATAATCAGGATAGAACCTACTGAAATGTAAATGCCACCCCCTTCGATTGCCCGAAGCCTGTTCTGAATGGATTTTACCTCCTTGCGAAGCACTCTTTTTTCGGAAGCCTTCATAGTGCCGATGTCCATCCCCTGAATGGTTTCCAGGCGGTTCAGCAGCACGATGGTTTCTTTGGTCTGCGGGAGCTGAGCAGTGGTCGGTACGCTGGTCGGAACATCTGTCTTCGGGCTGACAGCCTTGGCAGCAAGCGGTGCCACGCTGCTTAAGAGCAGTACCAGGCTAAGCGGAATCATGTATTTTTTCATGGGACTGTGGTTAGTTTATCAGTTGTAAAGGTGACCAGGCCTGCCGCTTATATCCTTACATCCTGTTTTGAATTGTTACATCATTCACACCATGCCTCCAGGTTTTCCCCCGGCCGGAAAACAAACCTTAAACAACCGTCAGCATGGCTGACAGATGTGCCCGGAGCATCTTTTACATCTGCATTTTTTTAATACATTTGGCTTAAGTGTCCGACCATGGTATATGAAATCTACCAGCCAGCAGGGGTGTTGCGCGACTTCATTGAGAGTTTCGTTTACTACCGTGATTTTAATCCTGAGCACAGTGTGGACCGCTTTTTACCCGACGGAAATGTCAATGTAGTCATCGACCTTACCGATTATCCCAAATTTATTTACGACAACTACAGCCTCAAAGAAATCCAGGCCTGCCGCCATGTCTGGTTTTCAGGCATAAGAAGTAAGTTCATCACCATCCCCTCCGGCCGCGACAGCGAAATGTTCATCATCAACTTTCACAAAGGCAAAGCCTATCCCTTTGTGGAAATGCCGTTGGACGTACTCACCGATACCGTAATTGACGGTCAGCTGGTGATGACCGACGCCTTACTCGACCTGCGCGGGAAACTGCTGGAAATTGCCGATACCCGGACCCGTTTCCTGGAAGCAGAACGCAGCCTCGAAAAACAATTCCTCGGTCGGCTGCGATTCAACCCGTTTGTCGACTATGCTGTCAACCAGCTCCTGTATAATCCGCAACTGATGACACTCGAAGCGCTCAGTCGTAAGGTGGGGTATTCGCAAAAACACCTGATCAGCATCTTCAAAAGCCATGTGGGCGTGAGCCCGAAGGCCTTTTTGCGTATCATGCGTTTTCAGGGAGCCGTGCAGGCCATTGAACAGCGTAAAAATGTGCAATGGTCCACCCTTGCCCTTGATAGCGGTTATTTCGATCAGGCCCACTTCATCCACGATTTTAAAACCTTCTCTGGCTTTACGCCAGCAGAGTTCCAGTCAAAACAGGGCGATTTCACCAATTACGTCCCTGTAGGCTAGGTAAATTTTTTACAATACATCCACCAGCTAAATAAAGTCCTTTACAGAAAAAACCATGGAAAACATCTACCTCAATCATTGGGCAGTCATCAGTTGCGCTGTCCTCAACCTGGCACTGGGTGCCATCTGGTATTCTCCCCTCCTTTTTTACAAAGGCTGGAAAGCGGAGAACAAGCTGACCGATGAAGACCTGAAAAAGGTAAATCCGGCCAAAACCTACGGTTTAACTTTACTTTTTTCGCTCATCATGGCCTACAACATGGCTTTCTTTCTGGGAGATGCCGAAACCGATGCCGCCTGGGGTGCTACCGCCGGTCTGCTCACCGGCTTTGGTTTTGCCGGACTGATATTTGCCGTTGTAGCCCTCTTTGAGATGAAAAGCTGGCGGTACATTTTCATCAACGGTGGTTATATCACGGTTTATTTCACCCTCATCGGCTGGGTACTGGGTGCCTGGCGTTAAGCTGAAAACATGGCAAAAACATCCGGGGAATTCGAAAAAGAATTCATCGACACCGCCAAAACCATTACGGGCCGTTCCGTACCAGAATGGCTGGAAGTACTGAAAGCTACGGGCAATAAAAACAGGAATGAGCTGATCGCGCTGCTGCGTGATCAGCACAGCCTGAATTACCTGCAGGCGCAGCTTACCGTAGGCATGTTTCTCAACAACGGCCAGCCCGTTTATGTAGATGAGCAGCAGCTACTCGACAACCAGTTTGCAAAATTACCGGAGATGCGCCCACTGTTCGAGGCCATACACCGGAAGCTGCTCGCGTTGTATCCCGACACCCAGCTGATTCCGAAAAAAACCTACATTTCTTACACCATGACGCGGGAATATGCTGCCATCAATATCAAAAAGGGAGAACTGCGACTGGGTATTGATTTGGGCGATGAGGCGTTTAACACGCAGATCAGTGCTGCCAAACTCACAGGTCCCATGCCGCGTATCAGCCACATGGCTGTTTTAAAAGATGAAAAAGACTTCGATGCCACCCTCGCTGCCGCCGTGCAGCGGTCTTATGCCAGATGCCACAAATGAAAACAATCCTGCTTGCCGCCCTGCTTTGCTGCAGCGCCGCTGCCATCGCCCAGCCTGATGCCTACCGCATTGTGTACAATGTACATCTCCCCGACACCAGCCGCGACGACTGGGAAATCTTCAGCATGCGCACTGATGGCTCAGGCAAGCAAAACATCACCCAAAACCCGGATGTAGCCTGGGCGTATTATGCCTATGGCGACAAACTGTATTTTATCTCTGACCGCGACAACTGCTACCGCTGTTTTTATCTCTACGAATCAGATGCACAGGGAAAAAACATCCGGAAAGTAAGCGATTTGCAGTTGGAAGACAGCTGGATCAGCAGCCGCAACCAGGGCAGGGAAATGGTGGTGGCCGGACGCCAGGGCAAAGACATCCGTTACCAGCTTTTTCTGATAGATATCACAACCGGCTCGTACAGCCAGCTCACCCACGACACCGCGGCCCGCTACAGCGATCCTTGTTTTTCGCCCGATGGCGAACAAATCGCCTTCGCCTACAAAGCCAGGAAACGCGATAAAAGTACCCACGACGAAATTTACCTGATGAACAGCGATGGCAGCGGGCTGCGCCAGCTCAGCCACTATCCTGCCGATAATCCCTCCTATAAAACGTATGGTTACAAAGCCGGAGCCACCCGCTGGCATCCTTCCGGCGCGTTTATCAGTTATCTCTCCAAACAAGACGGCCGGCACAGCATCTTCGGCATTACACCCGATGGTAAAAAACAATGGAAACTGACCGACAATACCCTGGCCGAAGGCTGGCACGACTGGAGTCCCGATGGTCAGTGGCTCGTCTTTAACAGCTCCGACATCGAAGAAACCCAATTCCACATCAGCCTGATGAACTGGGAAACCAAAAAACAGCAGCAACTGACCGACAACAGTTTCAAAAGCCAGCAGGCACCCGTTTTTATCCGATCTGCTGAAAAATAAAAACCAGCATACTCGTAGTTGAAAATACCCGATATTGAGGCTCTGTGAACTTGTTTTGAACCAATTTGCACAATCAATGTTCAAACAATAAAACCAAAAGCATGAGCACTATCCGACGCATCGAACACATCTTCACCCCGCCTGCACCGCACATGGTTGGCGACGGTTTTAAAGTCCACAACTACATTCCCGGCCGTACCGGCGGTTTCGAGCGCATGGATCCGTTCCTGATGCTCGACTACAATGCCCCCTGGGAAATCGGCCCGCGCAACAAACCGCTGGGAGTAGGTGTACACCCGCACCGTGGTTTCGAAACGGTTACCATTGCCTACCAGGGCAAAGTGGCTCACCACGACAGTGCCGGTAACAGCGGAGTTATCGGCGAAGGAGAGGTACAGTGGATGACGGCTGCATCCGGCATTCTGCACAAGGAATACCACGAACAGGAATTCAGCAAAAAAGGCGGCACCTTTCAGATGGTTCAGCTTTGGGTAAATCTGCCGGCAGCACAAAAAATGTCAGCCCCCAAATACCAGGGCATCACCCGCGACCAGATCAGCCGTAAAAAACTGGCAGATGGTACCGGTGAAGTAGAAATCATTGCGGGCGAATTTGAAGGCGTTAAAGGGCCTGCCTTTACCTTCAGTCCGGTAGCTTTGATGAACGCAAGACTGAATAAAGGCGGCAAAGCCAGCTTCAGTTTCCCGGCACATTATAACACCTCGGTGGTCGTAATTTCAGGAGCATTGAAAGTAAACGGACAACCAGCCCTGGCCAATCAGTTTGTGCTGATGGCCAACGAGGGAACCGATTTCACCCTGGAAGCTACAGAAGACAGCATTGCCCTCGTTATGAGCGGTGAGCCCCTGCGGGAACCCATCGCGGCCCATGGGCCGTTTGTGATGAATACACGCCAGCAACTCATCGATGCCTTCAACGATTTCCAGGCCGGTAAATTCGGTGATCTGGCAGATTAACGAAATGTCATAATTGAATCAATTTCAGGGCAATAATTTGAAAATTATTGCCCTGAGTTGCTTTTAAGCTGCATTTAACGCATCCTTTCTTTAATAAACATAGGACAGGAAAAGAAGTCTCCTTATATTAACTCCCTGGAAACTAAACTAAAGAGGCAGCCTGTGGCCCCTCTAAAGGGTATTCCTTCAATTTAAGTGCATGCCCACCTCCGACACTGCTGAACATCCCCTGAGCAAGCCCGATAAGGCCTTGTTTTTTGAATTGTCGGCCGACCTGTTTTGCGTTGCCGGCTATGATGGCTACTTCAAGCTGGTAAATCCTGCTGTCTGCCGGTTATTAGGTTACACAGCCGAGGAACTTTACAGCCAACCCATCAACCATTTTATTTACGAGCCCGACCGCGAGATTACGACACAATACCGCGAAACACTCAAAAAAAACATCCCGCTTCAGCATTACGAAAACCGATACCAGGCCAAAAACGGAAATGTATTCTGGTTATCCTGGACCTCCATCCCTATGGATGAACAACAACTCATCTACGCCATTGCCAAAAACATCACCCATAAAAAACAAACCGATGCCGAACGCAATGCCCTGGTCACCCGGCTGACCGGCATTAACCAAAAACTGAAACAACTGAATTATACCACCAGCCACGACTTGCGCAGTCCGGTGAACAACCTGCTTTCTGTTTTTGAATTGCTCAATGCCGATAAAATCCAGGACCCTGAAACACTTGCATTTGTGGAAATGCTTAAATCCGCTACCCAGAACCTGAAGGAAACACTCAATAACTATGTAGACGAACTGCAGCAACACGACAGCCTGCATGTAGAACTGGAGTACATCCCACTCTACGAAATGTATGAATCTGTCACCAACTCCCTGCGTTCACTGCTCGAAAATACCCGCACCAGTGTTTTTACAGATTTTGAGGCCATGCACAGCATCTACTTCAACCGGCCCTATTTGGAGAGTATTTTTTTAAATATGATTACAAATTCAGTAAAATATGGCCGCCCCGATTTGAACCCGGTGATAAACATCCGCAGTGAAATCGTGGATGGTCAACCCAGGCTCCACTTCTCCGACAACGGGCAGGGATTGGATATGGAACAGGTAAAAGACAAAATTTTCGGACTTAACCAGACCTTTCACGACCACAGCGACAGCAAAGGCATCGGGCTTTACCTGGTTTACAACCACATCACGAGTCTGGGCGGACATATTGCCGTAGAAAGCAAACCCAATGAAGGCGTGCACTTTACCATGACCTTTAAAAGTGCTCCCGAAGCAAGCTGACCTTTGACAGTGGCAGCTGTTTCCAATCTGACGGCTACTCCCTACCTTCCGTAAACCGAAACCTTTCGAATCTTCTCCGGATCATGGATTTTCAAAGCCTGTTTGCCGACTATTCCATCTGGATCCTGCTGGTTCTGAGTTTTACAGCCGGTTTTTTAGATGCTGTCGTAGGCGGAGGCGGCCTGATTCAGTTGCCTGCCCTGTTGATCCATCTTCCCCAGACCCCCTTGCCGGTTTTATTCGGAACCAATAAAATTGCGGCGCTGTCGGGCACGGCAGTGGCGGCCGCCCGGTATGCCCGTCGGGTACGTTTCGATTTCAGACTACTGGCGGTGGTGTCGCTGTCAGCCTTTCTGGCCGCCAACCTCGGCGCACGCTCGCTCAGCTACCTCGATGCCGCAACTCTCAAGCCATTTATTCTGCTCATTCTGATCGTCATGGCCGTTTATACCTATGTCCGGAAAGACCTCGGGAAACTACCCGGTAAAATCATTACATTCCCCAAACAACTCCTTTCCGGCGCTTTGCTTGGCTTTGCAGTGGGTTTTTATGACGGCTTTTTCGGCCCGGGAACCGGCAGTTTTTTTGTCCTCGGCTTTGTAGTGCTGCTTGGTTTCGAATTTGTGACCGCTTCTGCCTACGCCAAAATGGTGAATTGTGTAACCAATTTTTCTGCCCTCCTGGTTTTTGTGCGACAAGGTAATTACCTGGCCGAACTGGCCATACTGATGGCTGTCTGTAATGTTGCGGGAAGCGTGGTGGGCAGTCAGATGGCCTTGAAACGGGGTAACGGCTTTGTGAGGACCATCTTTCTGCTCATCGTAACCACCATGATTGCCCGTTATGCTTATGATGTATGGCTGGCGTATGCCTGACAGGAATACCTGAGCGGATTAAGCAACCGATATTTCAAAAGAAAGGACTGTCAAAAGTGGTATCATGCAACTTAGCTGCTGCCTTTGCACGCATCCTTGTCAAAAAATGGTGATGTTTATAGCCCGAACCCAAAAATGTAGCCATGACACTGTCCTTTCAAAAGATCTTTTATGCCCTGGCAAGTGTATTCCTGCTTTTTGCCGTGCTGATACTGGGTAAAACCATACTGGTTCCGCTGGGTTTTGCCCTGCTGCTGGCTTGTATTCTTTTTCCCGTAGCCAAATGGCTTGAAAAAAGAGGCTTCAACCGGATGCTGGCAGCCTTCACCGCCATACTCACCCTGTTTGTGGTATTGGGTGGCAGTATTTTTTTCTTCTTCACCCAGATTTTCAACCTGTCGACAGAGCTGGTCGATTTTCAGGATAAAATCATGCGTCTTTTTGCTGATTTACTGGTTTTTGTCAACCAAAACCTGAATCTAAAAGCCGATTTACAAAGTGAAGTCCTGCTTGGAAACATCCGGGACTGGTTCGGCAAGGCCATCTTTCCCATGGCGGAAAATACCCTTTACGGCACCACCAGCTTTTTAACAGCGTTGCTGGCGACCATCATTTACACCTTCCTGCTGCTCATCTACCGTACCGGCATCATACAGGCATTTGTCCTTTTCGGCCCGGAAAAAAACAGGAAAAAAATCCATGATATGTTGAAACGCATACAGCTGGTAGGGCAAAAATACCTGAGTGGCATGGTTGCGCTTATCACCATTTTAGGATTTGCCAACAGCATCGGCCTCTGGATTATCGGCATCGACAGCCCTTTCCTCTTTGGCTTTCTGGCCGCAGTTATGTCTATCATTCCTTATGTAGGCACCACGGTGGGCGCAAGCATTCCGGTGTTGTACGCTTTTATGTCGCAGGACTCCCTGTGGATTCCGCTGGCGGTAGCCATCCTTTTTTGGTCGGTTCAGCTGATTGAAAGCAACTTTCTGAGTCCCAAAGTAGTCGGCAACAGCCTTCAGGTAAATGCTTTTGCCGCCATCCTGAGCTTACTCATCGGCGCCTCGGTCTGGGGAGTCAGTGGTATGATTCTTTTCCTGCCCTTTGCCGCCATGCTCAAGGTATTCTGTGAGGAATTCGACGACCTCAAGCCGCTGGCTATGTTAATAGGTAATAAAATTTACAATGGCAAAGACGACAAGGAGCCTTCGGTGACAGAATAATGGTAGATTAAGGTGTTCAAAACCCCGTTATGCCAACTGTTGCCGACCTGCGAAAGATTGCCCTTGGTTTTCCGGAAACGGAAGAGGCACCGCATTTTGAAAAAGCTTCCTTCCGGGTGAAAAAGAAGATTTTCGCCACCTGGAACGAAAAAGAAGGGCTGCTGTGTGTGAAATTCAGTGAAACCGATCAGGACGCCTTCTGTACCAGAGATCGTTCTGTGATATACCCGGTCCCGAATAAATGGGGCAAACAAGGCTGGACCCTCATCCGCCTCGGCCAGGTACATCCCGAACAACTGCTTGATGCCCTGCAAACCGCTTACAGAACGGTTGCTCCACCCAAACTGGCCCTGTTACTTTAAAGTATGCCCCGTTTATCTCCGCTCATAGACCGATACCTGGCTGATTTACCGGAAAACCAGCAAATCCCCCTCGAAAAACTTCGTTTCCGCCTGCATGAACTGATACCCGATGCAGAGGAAGTATTCAGCTATCAGTTACCTACCCTCAAAAAGGGCCTGGATGTGGTATCGTTCGCTGCCTTCAAAAATCACCTCAGCTTTTTTGTGCTGAATAGCACCCTGCTGTCGGCATACACTGCCGAACTGGCATCCTTCAAAACCACCCGATCAGCCATCCACTTTACAGCTGAAAAACCAATACCCGACAGCCTGATTCAGGCGCTCGTAGAACAAAGGCTGGCAGAAAATGATGACCGTTTAAAAAAGAAGGTTAAGAAATAAAATTTGAGCCTGTTTGCTCCAACCATAAATCCCCGACAAAAACCCGCGCGATGGAAAACGGCACCCCCTCTGATCCCTGGCAACTCAAAACTCCACCCCTGAGCTCCGGCTTCACCATGCACAAAGCCGAAAAGGACGGCATGGAAATACTCGTCTGCACAGTAGGAAAAACAGTGCTGCACTACCAGTACCGCTGTCTGGCCGATCTCCATGCCATGCTCAAAGCCCACGGCGACTGGATGGATCTCGGCAGTGCCGACGAGCAGAAAGAAGCCAGGCCCGGCACTGTAGAAGCCTGGGGCCGTTCGGCCGGCAATCCTGTAGGCGGCTGGTATGGACTAAAAAAAGGCCTGCGTGGTCGTTTTGGAATGTATATACCACCCCTGATGGAAAAATTAGGACTGGCTGAAGTCACCCACGACGCCAAAGGAAATAAGATGCGGGCGCAGTCCTGATATTCCCACAGCAAGTAAAAAGCCCGGACACAATATTTTGTCCGGGCTTTTTACTTGTATCTATCTGTTTGATTCAGAGCTTCAACTTTATGAGATGGCTTACGCGCGCTTTACTCTTTCCTGAGACACCCAGAAATACTACTTCCTGCTGATCAGCATATAAAACCGGAAAATCATCGTAGAGGGTAAACTGGTCTTTGCCTATTAGCTGAAGTTCGGATGCTTTGTTTTTTTCAAGATCAAATTCAACCAACTGAAGTTGCGGTCCGTCATCGTCATTGCGCTTTCCAAGAAAAGTATGGTCTGAGCCTCCCTGAATCAGTCCGCCGCCATAAATTGTCACAGGCAGCAACTTAGTGGCAGAAATCTCATATTCACTGTAGTCATAGATCGCCCAATAGAGCTTCTTGTGATCGGCTGAGAAGAACATATTGGAGTTCGCATAATTTTGTTTGGGCACATAAAAAAGTGTTTCCAATTGTCCCTTTTCATCTATAAACATAATAAATTCCTGTTGGCGGTCATCGTTGGTCTTTCCAAGGGCCGTTTTCTGTCCGGAAATCAACAAACGATTGCCGGCTGTTTTAATCTCCTGCAACCGGAAAAAAGCAGAAGGATCGCCGCTGCCTTTGGCTCCTTTGATAGCTGTATTAACCTTTTTCATCATGGCCGGCGTAATCAGGGAGACATAAACAGGTTTCCCGTTCACTACTTTCATAATCTGGAAATTCTCCAGGGTCTGGGTAGAAACATAATTTTTAAACGAGCCTTCGATATGTACAAAGGGACCGTAATTATAGGGCGCATATTTTTTATCCTTTGATAACTGGCCCATCACATAAAGTGCTCCGTCCTTTTCATACACATGCTCCGCCAGCCAGTTTGTATGGTTGGATTTAAACGTAAACCGGTCTTTTACCTGCATGCTCTTCCCATCGAGTCGGATAAATTCAAATTCAGTCGGGTCGGCTTTCACATCTGTCAGGGTGACCCATTTGTTCTTGACCTTCTCTGTTGGCTGCACGATGATCAGAATATCCTCTCCGCCGGCTTCGGTAGCGAAAGTGGTGAAATGCATGGCGAATACATAAGGAACATTAAATGAACTTTCCGCTTTTATATGGCCATTCACATCAAAGTACCTGGCCATGATTTTGGTATCAGGTTTCCCGTCCTGGGTGATGACTCGCATACCGCCAGGGACAGAATGCGCATAAATGGTCCCTTCTGCAGTCAGAGGGTAGGTGTCTACTTTGTGAAGCTTCAGTATTTCATTACAAAAACCGCGGTTGGCCTTGTCTACTCTGCCTACAACCTCGATACCATATTCAAGCTTAACCAGTGAAGATCCACCTTTACCTGAAGGCCCTTGTGCCAGGGTATAACGATTGTCGGTATCCAGTTTATAGTTTCTGCCTAAAACCGGAGCGCTTTTCAGGGCATTCCAAAGGCCTTCCACCTGTTGATCCTCTTTTTTAACAAAATTCAGGTCCTTATCAAAAGTGAGGTGTTCAAAATTATAAATAAGACCCTTCATAGTATAAGAAGTGCTGGTTTCATCCGCATCACACAGGGTGGAAGAGAAGGTCAGCGTCATTTGGCCGGTGACCGGGTCTTTTTTACTGTCGACAAGGCGGGCAGATTTGGACTTGCCATTTTTGGACAGATCAATTGTTTTTACATCAACTGAAAGCTGTGCTGCAGCATGGAGTATGCCGAAGGCGGAAATAAGGGTTAAGAGTATTTTAAGCATGGTTTTGGTTTAGCAGGATTTGAGGACAAATTGTAATTAATTCCTGCCCGTAACAATACCGTCTTATGGGTAATAGCATACCATGTTCCGGAATAATTTGGGTAGTTTAGTCCCTTCAGCCTTTCAAAACTCAGATGGATCAAGCTCTGCACCTTAAAAACACCCAGGCGGTTGCCCAATGGTTCGACCACTGCAAGCACCCCCTCAAAGAAGCCGCGGTGATCGTCCATCAGGCCATACTCGACAGCGATCCGCTGGTAGCGCAGCACATCAAATGGAATGCCCCTGCTTACTATTATGCAGGAGAAATGCCTCCCTTCGATCCCAAAACCTACGCCCGCGACATCGTCGTATTCAACATCCACAAAAACGACCACCTGCTGCTCATTTTCCCCACCGGTGCCCGCATTCCGGATAACACCGGCCTGCTCGGCGGTAAATTCCCGGATACCCGGAAATCCGTTAAAATTACCACCACGGAGGAAGCAGAAAAGGCTGCTGAAGACTTAAAAACGGTCATCCGGCTGTGGATTGCCGGTATCGGCAGCTGAGCCGGCCTCCCTGAAAAACCCGGCCTCCCGGGCTACCATCAATCCTTTCGGACTCAGATAAGGCCAGAGAACCCGGTTCACCTGATCCTGATAGGCTTCCGCGAGCGCCCCGGTGGTTTCGGTACCGGCCGGTAAACGCAGGAAAAAGAAGGTGCGCACCATACCACTTACATCCATCAGAAAGTGCAGGGTTCCGGCATCCGCATCGGGCCTGATAAAACCCTGCGTCTGAAGCAGTTCCAGTTGCTGCTGCCAGAACAGCATCCGCCGGGCATTGGCCTCGTCAACCCGGACCATAAACGCGGGGTACTGCCGTTGCAACTCCAGGAAATCGGCAAAGAAGAAACGATATCGCAACGATAAATCGAACATAAAAGCAGGCGCTTCCAGCAGTTGAAGCAGCAACGGGCGCTGGCTTCCGGTATCCCTCATCAGAAACAACAGCTCTTGCTGATAATCGGCATAAAGCGCTTCCAGCAGCTGCTCCTTGTTCGGAAAATGGTAGGTAGCATTGCCATAACTGATCCCCAGCAAAGCCGCCACGTCGCGGAGGGTTACGTTTACCCAGCCCAGACTGTTAAACTGGCTGAGGGCTGCGGTTTTGATGCGGTCGCTTGTCTTCATGAAACAAATTTAGTCCATTTGGCCTAAATATTCAAATCTGGTGCGTAGCTTTGTCACATCAAACCACTGCTGATGGCTACCATTTACAAAAATGACCAGGCGCGCCGGGAAATCCTCCGACTTTATGACGAGCGTTTACAACGTTGCGCCCCCGACCATGAAAGTCGCTATGTAGACACCTTTGCCGGAAAAACCCACGTACTGATATGTGGTAATCCGGCCAAACCACCCCTGGTAGTGCTGCATGGCATCAATGCCGGTGCGCCCATGGCGCTTGAAGCCATGACAGCGCTTTTTCCACACTTCCGGCTTTATGCCATAGATACGGTAGGACAGACCACCAGAAGCGCCGAAACACGGCTGCCGGTAGAAGACGACTCGCTGGGCCGCTGGATAGCCGAAACCATGGATCAGCTGGGCCTCACCCGCGCCCATGTGGCCGGCATTTCCTATGGTGGTTTCCTCCTGCAAAAACTCATGACCTTTGCCGGTCACCGCATCGACAAGGCGGTACTCGTAGTACCGGGAGGATTGGTCGACGGCCCTTTCTGGCCCTCCATGCAAAAACTGAGCTGGCCGCTGATGCGTTTTCTTTTGACCAAAAGTGACAAAAACCTGCGTCGTTTTCTGGAAGCCTTTTATGCGGAGGTGGATGAAGATGCCCTGCGTTTCCAGCGCAATACCCTGCTGGGCGTAAAAATGGACTACCGCCGGCCCAAACACCTTCAGAAAGCCGATGTGGCCGGCTTTGACCGGCCGGTTTATGGCATTTTTGCAGATACAGACGTGTTTTTCCCCGGTTTCAGGGCTTTGGAAAGATGTCAGGAGCTGTTCAGCGACTTCCGGGATCATCACATACTGAAAGGCTGCCGGCACATTCCGGATGCCCGTTTTTATCCGGAAATAAGTGAAAAGATAAAAGGCTGGCTGACGGCATAAATCTGCTGTATCTGCTGTATCTGCTGTATCTGCTGTAGTAAGTATAGCTTTGTCGTGAATGAAGCAATCTTTTTAACTAAGGATAAATTAGATATTTCATTTCTATTTCCTGACTATTTTAGTCCTTGAATGTGCCGAAATGGTAAACTATGCAAGGTTCAGGAAATATTGGGCTCAACGAAAAAGTCTTCGGGCTCCATGGTGGGACTATGGCTGGAATGGCTACTATTTTGTTACTATAGTAATTAAGAATCGACAATGCCTCTTTGGAGAGATAATAGATAGCAAAATGATTCTTTCAGGGCTCGGGCAAATTGCCAGAAACTGTTGGTTAGAAATTCCTGAGCATTTCCCATTCGTTAAACTTGGAGAGTTTGTAATTATGCCCGACCATGTTCACGGAGTAGTAGAGATTGACAAGGCAGAAGAAAGAATGGAATTTGAAGGATTATACAATTCCATGGGGGCGTTAGATCTAGCGCCCCCATGGAATTTGCTAAAAACCTTAAACAAGGGCCCAATGAACAAATTCGGACCTCAATCCAGAAACCTGGGTTCCATTGTCAGAGGTTTCAAAATCGGAGTGACAAAATTTGCAAGGCAAAATCAGATTGATTTCGAATGGCAGAGAAATTATCATGCAGTAGTCATTCTCAATACCAGGTCACTTCGACGAATCTCCAACTATATAAAAAGGAATCCCATGGCTTGGGAAAAGAAACGAAGCAAAACAGAAGGTTTGTAAAGCCTTTCCGGATGATTATCTTGGAAAAAAATACACTTCTATATGCGAATACTTTTTGTTTTTATGGCAGCAGCGCTGCTGGTTGGTTGTGCGGCAAAAATTATTGAACCCACGGCGGCAGATGTTCAGAAAGCAGGCACCCGCTTTCCGAATGCAACCCTGGCCGATTTGCAGCAGGGTAAAACCATCTACCAGAACCATTGCGGAGGTTGCCACCCTCACAAAAAAGTCAGCTCTTTTACTGAAGCACAATGGCGGACTATTACACCTAAAATGGTAGCAAAAACAAACAAAAAATTCAAAAATGTCATCGATGCCCGGGGCGAAGAAGTATTGCTTCAGTATCTTGTAACCATGGCTAAATCCTCCTGACAGCCAGTTACAAATTACCTACCCCTGCCATGAAGTATTTTTTAGTGCTCCTCTGCCTTTGCGTTACTACCGTGAAGGCACAAACAACCAAAACCCGGTTTGTCACCGACGATATAGAACACTTCTGGCAGGCATACGATAAAATCACCTCGACCCGGGACAGCCTGAAACAACTGCAATACCTGCAGACTCTTTTTCTCGATAAAGGCACGCCGGGCCTCGCGGCCATCCGCGAAGCCCGGCGTTATACGCCACAGTCTTATCTCGAGGTGATCAACCGCTACCCCGCTTTCTGGGCATCGGTAAGGCCGAATATGCTCGCCGCTGCGAAACATGCCACGGAGATTGAAAAAGGGGTAGACAAACTCAAAACACTTTACCCCGGGCTAAAACCTGCTACGGTCTATTTTACAGTCGGGGCTTTCCGCACACCAGGTACCATCCTGGATGGCAACGTGCTCATCGGCAGCGAAATGGCCCTGGGAGATGCACAGACAGTCAGCACAGAATTCCCGCCTGCCCTCGGCTATTTTAAAAATTACCTCGCAACCAACCCCAGCAAGGAGATTGTTTTCCTGAATGTGCACGAATACGTCCACACCCAGCAAAAAACGGGCGAAAACCACGATCTGCTCACCCAATGCCTGTATGAAGGCGTCGCTGAATTCGTCGCCACCCTCACCCTGCAAAAACCATCTCCTTCACCTGCCATCGCGTATGGCCAGGCCCATGCCGATGCCGTGAAGGCCGCTTTCATCAGCGATATGTTTTCACCCTGGTATGTGAACTGGCTCTACAACAACACCGAAAACCCATTCCAGACCCGCGACCTGGGCTATTACATCGGCTATGCCATCGCTGAAAAGTACTACCAGGCTGCCGCAGACAAAAAACCAGCCGTTAAGACCCTGATAGAGCTCGATTTTGAAGACCCCTATCTCATCGAGGAATTCATTGATAAAACCGGCTTTTTCGGACAATCACTCGAGGACTTACGCGCCGGATTTGACCTGAAACGCCCCAGGGTGACCGGCCTGCGCGAATTTGAAAACGACAGCGAAGGGATCCCATCCGCCACCAGTTCCATTACCATAAACTTCTCCGAACCCCTCGACCGCGACTACCGTTCGACCGGTTACGGCCCCTCCGGCACCCTGCGTTTCCCCGAAATCACCGGCATTGAAATGTCGAAAGACGGAAAATCTGTTACCTACTACCTCAGGCTGGAACCTAACCGCAAATACCAGTTCGTACTGGAACAAGGCTACCGCAACGCCCGCGCCATCCCCCTCATGCCCTATCTCGTACAATTCTCAACCGGAGATTAAAAGCTCCGTGTACTCCGTGCCCTCAGTGTTTAACCACGGAGTCACGGAGCCGGCCATTAAATATCCCTTAAAGCAGAATAAGCCTGATCGTCAGCCGTTTTCAGCAAAACCAACCCTGAGAACCACCATGAAAACACTTTATCTCTTCCTGCTTAGCCTCACCCTGCTGGTTGCCTGCAACAAGGTCAACGACCAGGCTGTGGTACTCGAACGCAATTGCACCGGAACCTACCTGCAGTTCAACGACAAAAACTACAAAGTCTGCAATACCGACAAAACCGCCCCCTACGAAGATGGACAGACCCTCACCGCCAGCTTCAGAAAAATAAGCGACTGCCCCTCCGACAGTGGTTTCATCTGCCAGATGGCCTTTCCCTACGAAAGCTGGATAGAGGTTAAAAGCATCCGCTAAGGCTTCGGCTAAGGAACCGCTAAAAACCCCTCCTCAGTGCCCACCGTGCCCACAGTGGTTTCTTCTGCCAGATGGCCTTTCCCTATGAAAGCTGGATTGAAGTAAGATCCATCCGCTAAGGCTTCGGCTAAGGCACCGCTAAAACCCCCCTCAGTGCCCACCGTGCCCACAGTGGTTTCTTCTGCCAGATGGCCTTTCCCTATGAAAGCTGGATTGAAGTAAGATCCATCCGCTAAAGCGGGAACAAGCCTTTCACCGGCATCATCACCGTTGAAATGTCGCGCAGCAGTTCGCAGCAAAAACCCTGCACCCATTGCCTGAAAGACATCCGCGATACCGCCCGTTATTGCGAATACTGCGGAGAACGTCAGGGAAAAGTCAGAGAATCAGATACCGCTGTATAAGTTGACCAAGGGCTGACAGCCCTGCTAAAGAAATCCTGCATATTAGCGGCATGAATCTCCAACGACCGGTACTAAGCCTGCTGTTGCTTGCAGTGGCAGCACTTGTTTCTCATTGCACGCCCCCCGACCGCTACCGGCTGACCGGTAGCTGTGTTCTCCGGGTGAGTGGCATGGGTATCGACAGCCTGCATACCACAGCCGACAGCCTGAAACACCCCACCTTTCTGGAAGCAGAACTCGGCACCGAACAACTGGCTCTCCGGCCGGCTCCCTGGAATCCCATACCCACCGCCAAGGCTTTTTCACCCCCCGAGCCGGTGTATGTGAATGAAATAGATCCCCGCACCATCCGCCTCACCCTCAGCAAAGCCATCCTGTTCGATGGCGATACCCTCGCCGCCGGTACCGATCTCCAGCACCACCCCGCCCAACCCCTGCTGATGGTCATTTATTATCCCCGCATCAGCTGGTACACCGAAGTCCAGCGCATCAGCTGGCTACCCGGCGACTACACCCTGCAATTCTCCGCTCAAACCACCGAAGGCACCCAACTGCAAAGCAGCAAAAGCTTCTACGTTTACCCGTAGGAGGTAATCTGCTGTACGCAGGTCCAGCATGGTTAACTCCCGTCCCGCTCAACCTTCGAAAGCCTCAAGCACCGCCAAGTGACAGCACCCCCCCCCGTTTTACCGTTTTACCCTTTTACCGTTTTACCCTTTTACCAGCTAAGGCTTCGGCTCCGCTCAGCCACCGCTAAAGCCCCAGCTCCGTGCAAAACTCCGTACCCGCGCGCGCACCGTGGTTAACTCCCGTCCCGCTCAGCCTTCAGAAACCTCAGGCACCGCCAGGTGACAGCACCCCCCCGTTTTACCCTTTTACCGTTTTACCGTTTAACCATCACCCCATCTCTCCCCAAAAACCATTATCTTGTCTCTACCCGCTCTATTAATTTTAGATAATAATATCCATATCTAACCGCGTCTTCCTAAATTTGATCCGGTAATTGAACTAATTCCAACCTCCATGCAAGCATCCCTCCAACTCCCGAAAGACTACGCCGACAGCATACAGCACCGCGCACTCAAAAACTGGGTAGCCGAAATGGCCGCTTTGTGTAAACCCGAACAAGTCTACTGGTGCGACGGCTCCGATGCCGAATACCAACTCATGTGCGAGCGCCTGGTCGCCGCCGGAACCTTCATCCGCCTGAATCCCGAAAAACGCCCCAACAGTTTCGCCTGCTTCTCCGACCCCTCCGACGTGGCCCGGGTCGAAGACCGCACCTACATCTGCAGCCGCCGCAAGGAAGATGCCGGCCCTACCAACAACTGGATGGATCCCCGCGAAATGCAGGAAACCCTCAACCCCCTGCTCGACGGCTGCATGAAAGGCCGCACCATGTTCGTCCTCCCCTTCTGCATGGGACCCCTCGGCTCCGACATCTCCCAGATCGGCGTCGAAATCACCGACTCGGAATATGTGGTGACCAATATGAAAATCATGACCCGCATGGGCCGGAAAGTGCTCGACCAGCTCGGCAAAACCGGCGACTTCGTGAAAGCCTTCCACACCGTGGGCGCGCCCCTCGAAGCCGGTCAGCAGGATGCCAAATGGCCGTGCAACCCCACCGTTAAATACATCGTGCACTATCCCGAAGAGCGCAGCATCATCAGCTACGGCTCGGGTTATGGCGGCAACGCCCTGCTCGGCAAAAAGTGCTTCGCCCTCCGCATTGCCTCGGTGATGGCGCGGGAAGAAGGCTGGCTGGCCGAACACATGCTCATCCTCGGCGCGGAAAGTCCGCAGGGCGATAAAACCTATGTCGCCGCCGCTTTCCCGAGCGCCTGTGGCAAGACCAACTTCGCCATGCTCATCCCGCCCAAAGAAATGACCGGCTGGAAAATCACCACCGTCGGCGACGACATCGCCTGGATCAAACCCGGCAAAGACGGCAAACTCTACGCCATCAACCCCGAAGCCGGCTATTTCGGCGTGGCTCCGGGCACCAACGAAAAAACCAACCCCAATGCCATGGCCTCCATCCGGGCCAACACCATTTTCACCAATGTGGGCGTAACCCCCGAAGGCGATGTGTGGTGGGAAGGCATGAGCAAGGAAGTACCGGCCGGCATCACCAACTGGAAAGGCCAGCTCCACGACCCCGCCAGCGGTAACCCCGTGGCCCACCCCAACGCCCGTTTCACCGCCCCGGCAGCCCAATGCCCCAGCCTCGACGACCGCTGGGAAGATCCGCAGGGCGTGCCCATCAGCGCCTTCATCTTCGGCGGCCGCCGGTCTTCCACCGTACCGCTGGTGTATCAGTCGGCCAACTGGAATTTCGGGGTGTATGCCGCCTCTACCATCGGTTCCGAAATGACCGCCGCCGCCTTCGGTGAGCTGGGCAAAGTGAGGAGAGATCCTTTCGCCATGCTGCCCTTCTGCGGCTACCACATGGCCGATTATTTCAACCACTGGCTGCAGTTCGGCCGGGCGTTGCCCAACCCGCCCCGCATTTTTGTGGTAAACTGGTTCCGGAAAGATGCCGACGGCAACTTCCTGTGGCCCGGCTACGGCGACAATATGCGCGTACTCGAATGGATCATCGGCCGCGTAAGAGGCCGCACCGGCGCCGTGGAAAGCCCCATCGGCTGGATGCCCACCTACGACGATATCAATTGGACCGGCCTCCCCTTCACCAAAGAGCAGTTCGAAGACATCATGCACGTCGACCGCGAAATCTGGAAACAGGAAGTCATCAGCCACGACGAACTCTTCGGCCGCATGTACGACAAGCTCCCCAAAGAATTCATCTTCATGAAAGAAATGCTCCTCTCCAGCCTCTGGCGCTCGCCGGAGAAATGGGGATTAGCCCCCGAAAGGCATTGAGCAGACATCGAGATTTCGAGAGGCGAGAGGGGGAACTTCGGAACATTAGTCCGGAAGTTCCCCTTCCCGTTTAACCAAAAACCCCCGTTTTACCCTTTTACCGTTTTACCCTTTTACCGTTTTACCGTTTTACCCTTTTACCCTTTTACCGTTTTACCGTTTTACCGTTTTACCGTTTAACCAAAAACCCCGTTTTACCGTTTAACCCGCTAGGCTTCGGCTCCGCTCAGCCACCGCTAAAGCCCCAACTCCGTGCCCCCGTGTTACCCCCAAAAAAATGGAAAAAGCCTTATACCAGATCACCATCTTCTTCCTCGCCCTCTACACCCTCGCCGATCTCGTCCTCGTTATCCTGGCCATCGGCTATGCGCCGCAGTTTCCGCAGCTCCAGCCTTTTCGTTGGGTGCTCAGCCTTAGTTTGGTGCTCGTGATCTGGTTTTTAAGGTTGAGTGTGGTGGAGTATCGGAAGAGGTTCAGGGCGTAAGAGAGAGCTCCCATTTCCATCAATACACTTTGTAAGCTTTTCTTTTAGAAGGGTTAAGGGATAGTATCTGCCAAACGTATACCATGCTTCAGCTACCCTTCTTCGTTTAAGTCCTTTTACCAAAGCAACAAACCAACGAAATATAGACCTTGTGAACAAGCTTGCCTTCCTAAACTCAGCAGTCCCATCGAAGGCATGGAATTATGAAAACAAATGCTACCTTCAAAATGAAATATAAGCCACTTTCTCATCTCCTATATCCGGCAGGTGGATGTAAAGGGTGAAAAAGTGGCGTGTATAGACAAGTTACCGGCAATTATTAACAACAAAATACATAGATATGAAAACATACGAAGAAATAAAGAACGAACTGATCGCAATAGCAGACGTTCTAAAAAAGTATCCAGAAAATATTCAATCTCAAGTTTTTGACATCTTGACAAATCATTTTCTAAGTGGCCAAAAAAATATCAAGACAGAAGATAAACCTTTGGCCGAAACTATTAGTACGAAGTCTAAACCAAAATCTTCGTCTTCGTCAAAGGGTGGAGGGAAATCTGGCAAAAAAAATGGCGAAACCTTATCACTATTGAAAGACTTGGACTTGAGAGCTAAAGGCAAGAAATCGTTCATAGACTTTTACGAAGAAAAAAAACCTAGTGCCGCAAATGAATTTAATTCTGTGGCTGTTTATTATTTAGCTGAAATTTTAGAACTATCAGGTATTACCCCAAATCATATTTATACTTGCTATAAAGAGGCATCACAGAGAGCACCAGTTGCTTTTGTACAAAGTCTGAGAGATACAGCAAGTAGGAATGGTTATATAGACACTGCTGATATAAATAATATAAAAATCCCAATGCGGGGAAAAAATTTCATTGAACATGATTTACCAAAAACGAAATTGAAAAAATAAATGGCAAGCTTAACTAAAGAGGAATTAGAGGAGTTTGCCTTAACTGCTGAAGGATTTTTCGGACTGAGCCAAACCGAACAAATTGACTATTTTATATATTTCCTGTCAATAAAAAAGGGTTTTGTTAAAACTTCAGCAACATTAATTCGCGAATGTTTTGTTTTATTGGATTTACATCCTTATACCTATATCTCACAATACTTAACAAAGAATCTGAAAAAAGTCGGAAAGCTTGCTCCAAAATTATTACGTACGAAAGAAGGGTACTCACTTCATAGAGAAAGAAAGTTATCTATTGAAGCAACACTTAAAACAAAACCACAAAAAGCAAAGGCCAAAAGTGATTTAACATCACTTCTCACTCATACAACAGATCAAAACGAAAATGAATTCTTAAAGGAGGCTATAGATTGCTTTGAAATTGAGGCTTACCGAGCTGCAATTGTAATGGTTTGGAACTTGACTATTGATCACTTATACGAGTTTATATTAAAAAATGAATTGACAAATTTTAATAGCGCCTTATCAAAGAACACAGACAAGAGAATTAAACTTACCACTGTAAGTAAAAAAGACGACTTCAGTGAAATTCCAGAAGGTAAATTCATTGAGTTTTGCAAGTCCGGCGGCATCATTACAAATGATGTGAGAAAAATTTTAGACACTAAACTTGGGATTAGAAATTCTTATGCACATCCTTCTTCACTAAAGATAATAGAAAGCAAAGCAATTGAATTCATAGAAGACTTGATTAATAACGTTGTTTTAAAATATAAAATTTAATAAACTGCTGCTAACACACGTTTGGCGCAATGGGGGCTGACATCGTTAATTGGAAGTTTATGCTCCTATTGTAAATTCGTGCTGCCTGATAGTTTAGTTTTCCAAAATCCCCCACTGCGCCAAGCGTGGGAACGTTAGTGGAAAGTGTAACAAGACACTACAAAAAATGACAGACACAAAATTTAGAAACAAGGTATGAACGAGAAAAGAAATATTACCGACTTATTGATTTTTTTAATTGGTGGGATTTTAGTGTTTATAAATGTTTATTGGATTGTTCCTTTATTAAGCGACAAATTGAATATTATGCAAATAGGAAGTTGGATGATAACTTCCCCATTTGTGGTTTTTATTCCGTTAATAATTACTGGACTTTACATACTAAAATCAGAAAAAACAAAAATTTCTTTGATAGAAAGAACTCGTTTTAAAAAATTGTCAAAATCAGATTGGAAATGGGTTGGACTTGGACTTCTTGGTATGACTGTTTTAAGTGGACTGACATTCTACATGACCAATATTATAAAGTTAGACCCCAATCCACCATTTTCAAGACAAGTTGAACCTTGGCAAAACGGACACTTATGGTTGTTTTTAATTTGGATTATATATTGGCCAATAAACATCATAGGTGAAGGATTTATTTGGCGTGGTGTAATACAACCAAGACTTGAAAACACTTTTAAGCAAAACACATGGATTATTTGTGCTTTATTTTGGGGTGTTTTCCATTTTTCGTTCGGACTTGGTAATCTAATCGTTCTAATTCCGACTTTGATTTTTGTGCCATTTATAACTCAGAAAACAAAAAACACTTGGACAGGAATAATTTTACACGCCACACTTTCAGGACCTGGATTTATAATTTTAGCACTTGGACTAATGAACAAATAAGATTGAAACAACGAATACCATCCACTAACACGGGTTTTGCGTTAGTTGGCGGACAATGCAAGTAGAAACATTTGAGCAATTAATAAACTTTGCTGCTGGCAGACAGCTTACGGTTTCAAAAGCCCACCAACGCAAAGCCCGAAACCGTTAGCGGTCATGCTAAACGAAACATAAAAAAGAAGTTTATGATTAAAAAAATATCGACTACATTAATTTTTATTATCGCGATTTTGACCACTGTAAACGGACAGAATTTTCAAAATTTAGACTTTCAACAAAAATGTGATTCAGCTAAAACTGAACTATGTTACTGGGACTTATCATGGGGTGGAAAAAAGTCCGTTACTACAGAAATTATTGATGGTAAGAGCGTTATAGCAATTTCAGGCGAAAACGAAAATTCGGTTTGCTTTGTTGAGCAAGAGGCCAATTCATCTGACACCACCAGGGTAAAAATTCTTTCCATTTCATCCTTTGTAAAATCCGAAGGGATAATGGGAAAAGGAGCAGGTTTAAATATTGGACTTTATGATAGTGATGGAATTTTAATAGCAACCAAAGACATGGGCGGTTTCTATTCTGTTGACTGGATAACCGGAACAAATAATTGGAAACAGTATGCTATTGCTATAGTTTGTCCAAAAGAAACAGAAAAAATCAAAATTGGGATGATTCTTTATGGTAAAGGAACGGTTTGGTTTTCTGATTTTGAAGTAAAAACCACTCCAATTGATGATCGAAAACCAAGTAAGTTGGCGCTACAATACATCAGCTCAGCCTGCGACATAATAGTCAACAATTCCTTGGTAAGGGATTCAATAAACATAAGTAGCTTAAAAGAAATTGCATTAAAAATTGCTGGTCCCGCTAAAAAATACAGTGATTGCTTTCTGGCAGTTAATTATTTGTTGGAATCATTAAGACCGTTTGGAGACCACCACTCGTTTTTTATGTCTGCTGCTGAAATGAAAAATTGGAAAAACGAAGGGTCGCAAGTGAGTAAAATTGAATTTCCTACCTATAAAGGTATTGATAGTTGCGGATACATTCTAGTTCCTCCGTTTCATGGTGGTAATGCAAAACTAATGACTGCATACGCAGATAGCCTGCAAAAAGGAATTCAAAACCTTAGCAATTCAAAAATAAAAGGCTGGATAGTAGACCTCAGACAAAATACGGGCGGCAATATGGAACCAATGATAGCAGGGTTAGGACCTCTATTTAGTTCTGAAAAGCTCGGTTCATTGGTTGATGTAAATGGAAAATCAGACTCATGGTATTATAAGGATGGAAGATATTATGGAGATGGATATAAAGGCTGGATTGTTTCAAAACCAATCAAATTGACCTCCTTTTTGCCAATTGCAGTGTTGACAGGTAATCAGACAGGTAGTTCAGGAGAAGTTGTTGCTATATCGTTTATTGGTAATTCAAATACTAAATCATTTGGTCAACCAACTTGGGGTCTGACAACAGGTAATGGAAGCTTTGAATTAAAGGATGGGTCTCAAATATTTCTTGCTTCAACAATAATGACTGATAGAAATGGTAACCAATACACCGCAAGCATAAATCCCGACTTTTTAATTGAGGACAAAACAAACACGAACACCGATGAAATAATGGATGCGGCAATCAAGTGGATATTTAACACAAAATCAAAAAGCACGAACCGCTAACGGCACCTACAAGAAATTGAAGGTTCAGTGGTTAAATGAAGCTTTGTGTCCCGCACGTGCAGGATTCAGTGATGGCAGACAGTTTTGTGCTCCGAAATCCACACTCCGCCAAGCGCCAAAACGTTACCGGCAATTTTATGCCACAATGCAGCTAAGTCGATAATCTATAATAATAAAAAGAGAACTATGACGATAACGAATAGTACAATGGAAGACTTAAACGAAATTTTAAGACTTTATGAAATCGCAAGAAATTTCCAAAAGACCAAGAATATAGTTCTCTGGCCTGTTTTTGACAAAGAACTAATTGAAACAGCGATTGCCGAAAAGCGTCAATGGAAAATTGTAATTGACAAACAAGTTGCTTGCGTCTGGGCGACAACTTTTGATGACCCTCAAATATGGGAAGAGCGAAATAGCGATCCTTCAATTTATATTCACAGAATTGCAACTAACCCGCTTTTCAGAGGACAAAATTTGGTTGGAGAAATTGCTAAATGGTCAAAACATCATGCTAAAGAAAGTGCTAAAAAATTTATCAGAATGGACACCGTTGGAGAAAACAAAGGGCTTATCGACTATTATCAGAAATGTGGATTTGAATTTTTAGGACTTTTGAAATTGAAAAATACTGACGGGTTACCGGCACACTATGACAAAGCTACTGTTAGTTTATTTCAGATTACTTTGGAGTAAAATTTATAACCGATAATATAAAAAAGGCAGGTAACAGGCATTTGGCCAAAAGCGGGTATAGGGCTTAAATGAAATTTTGTTCTTCGTATCAAGGTCAGTTCTGGCAGATAGTTTATTGCTTCGAAATCCGCTTCTTCGCCAAGCCCCTTCGAAGCCTTCACCTCAATACGGTGTTGTGTTTACTTAGGCCACCTATTCGGGGGGGGGTAAACAGCTCGCCCTTTTTTGCAGCCACCATGCTCCTCCAAAATTATCCGCACTCACAAAGCCTGAAATTGACTTATATTAGGATCAGAAACGGAGGTTTTTAGACAGGCTACCGTTATGTGCTATGTAGTGGGATACCCTAAAATATGACAGACAGTTCAAAAACATTATTATACGAAACAATAACTGACTTGACTGAAATTTCAGTTTCAAGCCTTGGCAAGCTATTTGAAATTGCCAACAAACGACAATTTAAAAAAGGAGAATTTATTTTAAAGCCAGGACAAGTTTGTAAAACTATCATGTTCGTTGAAGAAGGATATTTAAGAACTTTTATTGACAAAGATGGTACAGAAATAAATACAGACTTTACTTTTGAAGGCAATTTTACGACCAACTTAAAAAGTTTACGTTCTGCTTCTTCGGCTGACAATTCAATACAAGCAGGAGAAATTACAATTATTTACGAATTTGACAAAGACAAACTTTTAGAACTTTACAATGTATCGGCAGAAATAGAATCATTCGGCAGAAAACTTTTAGAACAACTTTTAATAGCCCAAGAAGAACACACCAACTTGTTTAAAATTTATTCCCCAACCGAACGCTATCACTATTTACAGACGAACAAACCTAAAATATTGCAACGAATAAGTCTTTCACAACTTTCATCTTATTTGGGTATTGCAAGGGAAACATTAAGCAGAATTAGGAAAAAATAAAGTATAGAAAGTTTTTGTGACAATTATCACAAGTAAAAGCAATTACAAAGATTGACCTTTGCAATTCATTTAAAAAGTGAAAAAGATGAATTCAAAAAACAAACCAATCGTAATAAATTTCATTGAAGAAATTTGGAATCAAAACCAATTTGAAAAAATTGACAATTACATTTCTGCCGACTTTGTTGACCATTCGTTACCGCCTACTCTACCAGCAGACAAAGACGGAATGAAACTTTGGATTATCGAGATAGGCAAATCTTTTGAGCATAGAACCATTATTGACGACATTGTTTGCGAAGAAGCTAGGGTTATGCTGAAAATGAAAATGCAACTTAAACACATTGGAGTTTGGAGAGATATTGAACCGACTCATTTTGAAATATCAACGGTTGGTTATAGGTATTACAAACTTGCTGACGGGAAAATTGTAGAACACTGGTCTTTGCTAGACGGTAACTCAATTGAAAACCAACTTAAAGAGGCCAAACACGGTTGTAAAATACAGGAATAAGCGGACAAAATGCACAGCACATAACAGCGGTAGCTGTTGCACATCCTCTCAGAAACCATTTTTTTCTTTTGAACTGCCGAATTGAGGCCTTTCGAGCCTAGTCTTGCTTTTTGGCTGGATATACCTCCTTTTAAATTGTGCGAGATGGCTTCTCCAAAACTAACCACACTCACAAAATCCGAAATTGACCTATATTAGGATCAGAAACGAAGGTTTTTAGATGGACTGCCGTTACCTGGAAGTGGCGGGACAAACCTCGGTAGACAAATAACATCATGACAAAAAAGAAATTGACATATCGCCCCGGGACAATTAATGACGTTGACCAACTTCAAAGCCTCGGCATTATAGCATACGGACAATTTCAAAGCGTACTGACTCCCGACAACTGGACAATCTTTAATGGTAATTTGCAGGACAAACAAAAATTCATTGACGTTCTTAAAATTGCTAAATGTTTTGTTTGCCTTGACAATGATAAAATTGTTGGTGCGGCTTACCTTATTCCAAGCGGTAATCCGACAGACTTATTTAAATCCGAGTGGTCTTACATACGAATGGTTGGTGTTAATCCAAATTACCAAGGACAAGGTATTGCAAAGACTTTAACTAAAATGTGTATTGACTTCGCAAAACAAAATAACGAAAAGACAATCGCTTTGCACACTTCCGAGTTCATGGACGCAGCACGACATATTTATGAAAATGTAGGCTTTAAAGTTTTAAAAGAAATTCCTCCGTTATTCGGAAAAAAATATTGGCTTTACACTTTAGACCTAAATTAAAAAGCTGTGTGCCGCCACCAGACAGGTAACAGCATCTACTTGCAATTTTTTGCGGGTTAGCGTTCAAATGTGTAACTTGATATAGCAAAAAACTGCAAGTAGCTGCAAAACGTCAAACTGTCTAAAAACCCACACATTTTGTTGATATCAAATGTTACTTTTTTGACAGGAATTTTTGTTTTGGGTATTTCATGTATCAAATACCTCATTCAGGAGCCTAACAACTCGCCCATTTTGAAGTCACCAAGCTCCTCCAAAGTTACACGCTCTCACAAAGCCCCGAATTGGTTTATATTAGCACCAGAAACGAAGGTTTTTAGACGGACTGCCGTTGTGAGGCATACTTTTTTATAATGACAATTTTTCAAACGTGACGATAAAAAAGACAATAAAATATGTGGTGGGGTTCACAGTTTTGGCATACTGCCTCTGATTCACGTCCTGAAATTCCATCTGATCTATATTTTGCTCAAGGTTATGAAGGACAAAGAATTATGATTATTCCATCCAGGGACCTTGTAATTGTACGACTTGGGCAAACGCATTTTAACAATTTCGATTGGGATGACTTTCTTTCCAGCATTCTTCAATCCCTTGACCAGTAGTTGTTGTACCTATTTTCGACCGGTTGGACATTTACAAATTTTTACTTTCAAGTTTCGAACAACCATATTGTCATATTATCTTCATTAGACACTTGAGCGTGATAAAAAAATGTACGCCTCACAACAAAATGTTTCTGCAATGGTGCGGTGACCTGTAAGCTATAAGTTTTTATCTTCGTTCAACGTTTGGTTTCGTGGGGCAGGACGCGCCTTCGAAAGCGCACCACTGCAGAAACACAAAACGTCAGACTGTCTTAAAACCTCAATTGAGTAAAGAAAAGAGCCTTTTAAGAGCTGTATTCGCAGTTTTTTTACCTTTCAGAGGTTTTTAGATAGACTGCCGTTACCCACAATGCAAAAAAGAAAACAATAATGAGTTTACAATAAAATGAGAACAATATTATACATAACTGCAGCACTCCAAATGATTTGTTTGTCAACCACTGCTTTTGCCCAGTCAAGCCATTTGGACAATAGCTTTGGTACAGGAGGACAGACAAATATTTCCTTAGGGAGTTTTGGGAATATGTGTAACTCTTTAGTTATTCAGGATAATCAGAAAATTGTATTTGGAGGAGGCACCAAAATTAACGGTTTTGCTGACTATAATTTTGCTGTAGCTCGATGTAATAGTGACGGCACTTTGGATACTACTTTTGGTGTAGGAGGAAAAGTAGTTACACCAATTGAAATTGGTAGTGAGGGTCATTCGCTTGCTATTCAAAACAATGGAAAAATTCTGCTGGGGGGATTTTCAAGCTGGTTCATTAATTTGGTTCGATACAATATTGATGGAAGCCTTGATACCACTTTTGGAATAGGAGGAAAAGTAATTACTGATATTGATGGTTATTACGGTGAGAAATGCAAAACTTTGGCTATTCAGAGTGATGGAAAAATTCTATTGGGAGGCTATGGACAGCATAATAGTAACGACAATCCTTATTTTATTCTAGTGCGATACAATACTAACGGCACTTTGGATAGTACCTTTGGCAACGGTGGAATAGTAATTGGAAGGGTTGGGCAAGGCCGTTCTTTAATTATCCAGAACGATGGAAAAATTCTGCTCGGAGGCGGTTCCAATTTTTCTTTTGCTTTGGTGCGATACGAAGTCAATGGGATTGTGGACAGTACCTTTGGTGTTGTTGGAGAAGTAATAACAAGTCTAGGAAGTTCTAGCGAAGGTAATTCACTTGGTATTCAAGGCGATGGAAAAATTGTGCTTGGAGGATATTCAAACTCTAATTTTGCTTTGGTCAGATACAATACTGATGGAAGTTTGGATAATACTTTCGGTTTAGGTGGAAAAGTAATTACAGTAATAGGAAGTTCTAGCGCTGGTAAATCAATTGGGATACAAAACGATGGGAAAATTTTGCTTGGAGGATATGCGGACACTGATTTTGCATTAGTTCGATACAATAGTGGTGGAACTGTGGATAGTACCTTCGGAATTGGCGGAAAAGTGATTACTCCCATTGGAACTGTTTATAATCCAGCTAACTCATTGGACATTCAAATTGATGGGAAAATTGTGATGGGGGGCGATGCTGACAATGGTGATATGACCTTGGTGCGGTATAACAGCACTCTGGTTGGAATAGAAAAAACAGATAACAAACCGTTAGTCAGTAAAATATATCCCAATCCATTTGATTCTTTTGTAACAATACAATTCAATGAACCACTCCATAACGCAGAGTTAATTATCTATAATATTTACGGGCAAGAAGTACAACAAATAACAAATTTTTCAGGACAGGAAATACATCTTTTTCGCAACAACTTACCAAGCGGTATATATTTCCTTCATCTGAAAAAAGAATCTAAAATTATTTCAGTAGACAAAGTAATAATCAGCGACAAATAATTTCTTTCAGTATGGACAATTTTCCAATGACAAAGTGAAATTGCACTATGACAGGTAACAGCACATTTGCAATAAGCGGGGTTTCTTGCTCCGAAGACAGTTTTGTGGTTACAGAAAGTTCAGTTCTCCGCATGAACATTTGTGCTGAAAAGCCCGCCCATCGCAAAGCCGCAAACCGTCAAGCCGTCTAATACCCACACATTTCGTTTATATCAAGTGTTCCTGTTTTTTTGACAGGAATTTTTGTTTTGGGTATTTTCATGTACGAAATACATCCAAGGCCCCTCAATACAGTGGTGTTTACTTGTTGGCTGGCAATTTTGGGGGCGTAAACAGCTCACCCTTTTGCAGTCACCAGGCTTTTTCAGTTACCCGCGTTCACAAAGCCAGAAATTGGCATATATTAGAATCAGAAACGGAGGTTTTTAGACAGACTGACGTTAGCGGTCATTGTAAAATGACCATAATGCAATGAAATAATGACTGAAAATTTAAAAATAGTGCTAAAAATGTTCGGTGAATTTAGCGAACAAGAACTTGAAAAAATATCCAATTGTTTCAAACCAAAGACTGTTTTAAAAAATTCTATTTTATTAAGTGAAGGTTCAATTTGTAAAGAATTTTATTTTATAAATAAGGGCTGTATTCGGACATATTTCATTGACAAAAATGGACACGAAAAGACAAGATATGTAATGCTTGACAAGCATATTGGAACTGCCTTGACAAGTTTTGTTGCCCAAAGACCGTCAATTGAGATTGTAGAAGCGATTGGTGACACAGAACTACTGGTAATTAATCATTCAGATTTTTTTTCTTTAAACAAGGAAATGGACAGTTGGAAAAACTTTTATCAACGAATTTTAGAAATGGCCTATTCATTTCAGAATAGAAAAATTGAACAATTAGTAACACTGACTGCCAAACAACGCTATGAGAATGTTTTGAAAGAAAACCCTATACTAATCCAATGCCTATCAAACAGAGTATTGGCTTCTTATCTTGACATACGAGAGGAAACACTTAGTAGACTCAAATCAAAATAGAACGATTTTGATCTATGTCAAAGGTTTTGCGGACTTGTTTTATCAACTTTGTGCAAACAAAAAAATAAGATGAAAGAATTTGTATTACTGTTCCGAATGGACATAACAAATAAGGAAGCACAACCAACCAAAAAGCAAATGGAAACCTATATGAAACAATGGACTAATTGGGTAAATGAAATTGCCGACAATGACCAACTTGCAGATGGTGGAAATCACTTTTCCCGACAAGGACGCGTACTAAAACCAAACAACGAAGTTGTTGAAACACCACACATTGATAACAATAATTCCATTGCGGGTTACATCATAGTTTTAGCCAAAAATCTTGACGAGGCCACAAACATTGCGAAAAAATGCCCAATTTTAAACGGGCAAAACACAAGTGTTGAAATACGGGAAACAGCAACACCGGGATAATAAACAACGACCGCTAACGAGGGGTAGCTGATACACAACCTCTCTAAAAAACTAACTTCTGCATTTTGACCTGTCGAATGGAGGCTTTTTAAGCGCAGTGTTGATTTTGGGGGGATAGGCCTCTTTCAGCATGGCACAGCTTGCTGAGCTTTCAAATGGCCTCACAAGAGCATCGCCAACTTCCGCGAAGACAATCCCAAAGCCACCGGTAAGGCATCCGGGCAACGGTGGAGATTGCTTGTCACTTTGATCTGATTAGCGATAAGCTTGTAGCCGGCGACAGCAAACGGTGGTTTTCAGACAAGCCTGCCTTAGCCGGTCCTGGGAAGTGACGACGCCATGGTTACCTACAGCTTGACAGCAAGATACCATTTGTCGAATAGAAGAATATTTTTATTGTTTATCAATAAATATTTATTACGTTTGCGACATACACCAAACGCTAAACAACGATGTCAAAAACAAACAACTTCGTATTCTGGGGCCTGTATATAGTGGCCTGGATCATTTTTGTCGGCTTGTCTATTGAGGCAGGGGGCTTGCTGGTAAACTTCTTTTTCAGCTTGTATGAGCCTGAATTTGTCGGAAATCTTTATCAAAAGCTGGACTTAACGGAAATGTATAAAGCCAATAGCATAGCTTTTTTCTGCATCTATAGCTTTATGCTAACCATCTCAATTTTGAAAGCCGTCCTGTTCTACATCCTTATCAGCCTGATGCACAAAATGGATTTATCAAAACCATTCAACACTTTTGTGGCGAAACAAATTTCACAAATCAGTTATTACACCCTTTCCATAGGACTTTTAAGTTACATTGCCCGGCAGTCTGCTAAAAATTTAACACATCACGGTTTTGCTACCGACAACTTAAACCCGTTTTGGGCAGACAGTCAGGCATTTATTCTAATGGGAGCTGTAATTTATATTATCGCCACTATCTTCCAAAAGGGAGTAGATATTCAAAACGAAAACGATTTAACGGTTTAGCCATGCCCATCATTGTAAACTTAGACGTGATGATGGCAAAGCGGAAAATTTCGCTGAATGAGCTTTCCGAAAAAGTTGATTTGACGCTCTCTAATCTTTCCATCTTAAAGACAGGAAAGGCGAAAGCCATTCGCTTTAGTACCTTAGACGCCATTTGTAAAGCGCTGGACTGCCAGCCAGGCGACCTTTTAGAATACGTTAAGGACAAGAAAGAAACAACGAACGTCTGACAGCTCCTACTCCCCTTCGCAGGAAATTTAAGTACCGAAAGTACCTGCCGGAGGATTGCTCCAAAACCCTGAAAAATCATGGAAATCAAGAAACTTAAGCCGGATGAAATTTCAGATTTCAGAAGCCTGGTAGAAATATTTAAAACTGTTTTTGAAAACGAAGAGCCAATAGCTGACCAGGACCAATTGGGTAAATTGCTCGCTGATCCCGACTTTATGGTATTCGTTGTACGACAAGACCATAAGATTGCCGGGGGTTTGACAAGCTATGTTTTAGTATTACGGGACAAGACCAGTGGCTTACCTCTATGATGTGGGTATCAGCCCTGAGTTTCAGGGTCAGGGTTTAGGCAAAGCTTTGATGGCAGCAGTATGCCAATATTGCAGGGAAAATGGATTTGAAGATGCCTACGTAGAAGCGGAAAGTGACGACACAGCCGCTGTTAACTTTTACAGAAAGACAAAATCCAGCCGTGAAATGAATGCCATACACTTCACCTATACTTTTGGCAACAAAAATTAGCGAGGAAGATCAACGGACCCTTGCAGGCGTTTGGTCCAATGGTAGGTTATATGCTTATAACAAATCTTTGTGCTGAAAATACGGCACTGCGCCGGCCACAAAACCTTTAGTATGCTATGCAAAGCAACAAATCACTTAGCCAACAAACAGAAAGTTTAACAACTAAACAAATGCTTAAGAAACACGCGGTTCTGATAAGTCTCGCCCTTTCCGTGATGCTGCTGATCATAGCAGCCTTCCTTTATCCCGGCGGCTCCTTGTTTGACAAAAATTCCACCGGGTTTTACTGGTCCAAAAATTTCATGAGCAATTTGTTTGAAGCCAAAGCGCTCAATGGTTCAGAAAATCCAGGCAGGATCTGGGCAATTATGGGCATGGTCTTCCACTCCGTGGGTTACGGCCTGTTTTTTATGAATATGTCAAAAAAGATCTCTTCAAGGCAATGGGCCAATATTTTGAAATTTATAGGTGCTGCCAACCTGATATTCATTTTCCTGATCGCAACACCCCTGCATGACGTGGGCGTAATCTCGATTGTTTTAACCTTGTTTGGTTTATTTATGATTACAGTATTTATCTTAAAGTCAAAACTACATGTACTCAAAATCGGTTGTATTATTTGCTTGTTGACTTATTACGTTTTCTTTTTCTTTTTTGGCTTCGGTTATTTGAGTTGGGCAGTCATCCTGCAAAAGGTATACCTGGTAAGCTCGATGCTATTGGTTTTAGGCCTGGAGTATTTTACCGGATACGAAGACTTTATACAAATTAAATGGGGACAGAACCGTTGAATTGTTTGTCAACGACTCTTTTAATTTGGAATAGGTGAATGTCAGGACTCACTTTGGCAATCGAAAACCACCTCCGTTTGCTGCGGTCAGGGGCCTGGATACAGATTGGTTTTGGGCAGATTGTATTTGAAATCACCCTTCAGGTTTATCTTTAATGACGGATACCGGAGGTGAATAAGTAGCCCGGTGGAACAAATTGCCTGTAATAAATACAGACCCCACAGACAGACCCAATGAAACGAGTCACGACTTTAACATTTATAGCAGCGCTGCTATGCTCGATACCTGTATCCGGACAATATCCGCCATTCACGAAGTGGTATCAGAATCCCTTAGGCTTTAAACCTGTAAACCTGCACACAGCCAGCGGAATTATCATCCCGGCAGTTGCGGCGACCGCCATTTTGCTTCTGACAAAAAACGACCAGACGCTGACCGGCAGATTTTCATACTATGACGACCTGGGCGTTTCATATGGATATTATGCCAGCAGAACAACCGTATATCAAAACAACATCGGGCTGCTGTACCAGGCAAGGAAATTTATGGCTTTAGGAGCCGAATTTTCGGCAGCACACCTAACGGACGATATAAACAATACATGGGGTTTAGGACTTCGACCTTTTGTTCGCTTTTATCCGATTCACCGGGACAACTTCAACCTGTTTTTTCAAAGTGGTGCGGGACTGATTTTGTTTACTGATAATTATCCGAAACCTTCAGGCTTCTTTGGCGACAACAGAGAAGGCACAAAATTAAACGGAAGCCCCAAATATGGCATTGGAGCAACATATAAGCTTGGCAAGCAACTTTCAGTACAGGCAGGACTCTGGCATGTTCATTTTTCGAATGGCGACCATCCGGGCTACGACAGGAATCCGGGACACGACAGCAACGGCTTTTCAGTCGGGCTGATTTATAAACCAAACAAGAATGAGCCTTGACACGGCCATTTAACTGTGGGAAACAGTGGTTACAGGCAGATGGGCTGACTAAATTTGTAGTTCTGTTAAGCGTTTGCAGTAAATTTCTGTTCTTCCAAACCTGCGCCAAACGTTACCCGCAAGGCTGCGGAATGTGCCAGGCAACCATCGTCCTGAAAAGTCAGATATGTCCTTAAACCTGATACAACTTCTGCAGTCTAATTCGCTTAGCAACCAGAAATATGACAAAATATCTGAGGGTTATCCTGGCAGCCGTGAGCTGTATCAGCATAAATTTTTCAGCCTTTGCACAACCTACTGGCATATATGTTTTAGATAATAATCAGGGCACCTTCCGGGATGCCAATATCAGAAACCTTCCGTTTGTGGACGGTTTTGTGTGGAGAACAAGCTGGGCGGACTTTGAAACTTCTCCCGGCGTTTACAATTATGCCGGCATTGACCACATCGTTCAAAGACTTGACAGCCTCGACAAAAAACTGACGATACTCTTCGGAGCCTACTCGGTTGAACCAGCCTATATCGCTGCTCAACCCGGGGTCACAACCTATCCGTTCACCGACCCTCTTACCCAGTTAACAACCACCAGGGCTGTTCCGTATGACGGATATTTACTGCAACAGTTTCAGTTGTTCCTGTCAGCCCTGGCGAATCATCCGATCTTCAGCCTTTCGACAGGCACCCAGGTTGCTTTAAAGGATCATCCTGTTTTATCAAACATAGCCACAAACATTCCTGGGTTGGGTGCAATCAGAAATGTGAATGGCCTGAATACAAGTCTGCAGGCAACACTGCCCAACTACACCAGAAGCAAATTTGTAGATTCTCTGACTGTCAGTATGAAGATTCAAACGGATCATTTTCCAACCAAAAATGTTTTCATACCATCGTACAAAAACGTCAGCGACCACATAAACACGCCAGCCCTGGCAGATGTTATAAAATCACAATTGCTTGCCAATTTTGATGGCGTTCAAAACCCTAAAATAAGTTTCTGGCAGGAAAACTTAGCCGGATTCACAGATACAGCAACACATGTATTCACAGGGCTGCCGACTACAACCTTTGCAACGCCCTTACTGCAACTCGGAAATGGCGCTTACACGATGTTTCAAATGTTGCAAGGCTGGACAACACCCTTTTTAGACCCTTCCAGGACTGCTAACTCCACTCCTTTCGATGCCATGTGTTATGCCTACCAAACCTTCGGGGCTTCCTATTACGAAATTTATGTGAGCGATTTAGACAACCTGAGCTATCGGCAATCATTTACGGATTGGGACACAACAGGTTGCGCCACCACATTATCCACAGAGCATCTTGCAAACACCGACGGATTAAAGATCTACCCCAATCCTGGTTCAGAATATATTTCCATCGCCGGAATAAATGATATGCAAAAAGTAAAGATCTCCATCTGCAATTTATATGGACAGAACTTATTGAATACCCGAAATACCCACCACATCGACGTATCCACCCTTCCGGATGGCGTTTACCTGCTTAAGGTGGAGGGGCAAAATAAAGTGCACTTATTGAAGTTCGTGAAAGAAAACTGACGACTACGTTCATCCACTCTACTTGCCCGCGAATACAAACAAACGTATAACTTCACGGAAGACCCGGCATTGAATGAACTATATAAATGACAGTATGCAAAAGGAAGGATATGTCATCCTCCGGCACTTTTTTACCGACAAATACATGGATGAGCTTATAGAACAACTGGACAGGCACGACGCTTTACTATATGACAGGAAGGTAGCTGCAGATTTCAATCTTATGAAATCAATCCCGTTTATCAATAATTTAGTTCATTCCAAACAATTAACCTCACTGGTAGAACAAGTACTCGGCGACCGTTCCTTCCCCATAAATGCTTTTGTACTCGACAAAACAAAAGACAGCAATTGGGGCCTTGACTGGCATCAGGACTTGAAAATTGCTGTCAAAAGCAAAATAGAGACTGTAAATTTCAGCCATTGGACCATGGAGAGCGGAATTCCACACGCAATAGCGCCCAAAGAAGTTCTGGAAAAAAAACTTGCTGTAAGAATTCACTTAGACCCCTGTTTCGCTGATAACGGAGCGATACTTATTGCTTCGAAATCTCATAAAAACGGCATTATTCAAACTAAGACGGCACTTGAAAAAATCATCTCAAACGAGATCATCTGTTGTGAAGTTGAAAAGGGCGGGATTATGTTCATGACACCCTTGCTCCTGCACAAATCCCCCTATTCAACGAGTGACCAAAAAAGAAGAATACTGCAAATTGATTATGTTGGCACAAACTTGCACAACGGGCTTGAATGGTATAATTAATTTAGCACGGTAAACAGACACAGTCCTATATGCAGACAATTCAGGAGTTGCAGAAGGTTCTATCTTAAAACATCCTGTTTATCGGGATCATGGATGATTCCATCGCCCCGAACTGTGAAATCAACCTGCCCCATTTGTATCCCTCCCCCCTTCACAAAACCCGGAATTACTTATCTTAGAATCAGCAACGGGGTTTTCAGCCGGCTGGTCGTTAGCAGTCCCGGCAGGAATATCCGACTGACCAACAACATGAAATTTACCTACCTGTTTTTCTTCCTTCTTTCCGCACCGTTCAGTCTGTTTGGAGCACCCTGCGATTGCCTTCAAAACATGACAGCGTTTCAACAGAAAGTGGAGGCCAATCAGGCCTCTTACCAGCATCAGGTGGTGGAGCAAGGGAGGTTAAATGAGTATATACGCTTTCGGACAGCCATAAACCAGCAGGCCGGGCAGATCGCGAACAAAAAAGACTGCATCGGCCTGATTGCCTTGTATTTGTCCTTTTTCAGGGACGAGCATGCCTTCATTTCTTATGAAAACAACGATACGCCCGAACCTAACCGGATGGTTAAACCGGATCCAAAAAGGCGTTATGAACCCCTCCCCTTCGAGGGCGTCTGGTATTTCGGGGACGGGAGCTTCAGCATAAACGTTTTTGGCGCCCAAACGGCTTTTGGAGAATGGGCGGGTGCCATCCGGGAGGACAAATCAACCTTCTGGAAGAAAGGACAGCTTAAAATCGAATTTTTCAGGACTTCCGACAGCACCTTCCAGGCTATTTATTGGAGAACTAATTTAATTCCGGTAGCCCTCCGGGTAAGCTGGACTGATTCGTCGCTCAAAATAGGTCGCCATCTGACCTTTTACCGACAAAAACAGGCAGTTCAGGAGCATTCCGATGCCGCAACTGATTTGCATTTTGAATCATGGTCGGGGGAAACAAATTACCTGCGCATCCCATCTTTTGATTTGTCTTTTAAAGACAAAATTGACAGCCTGATTGCCCGGAACCGGAAGGAAATTTTAGCGAAGAAAAACCTGATTATTGACGTGAGAAACAACGGCGGCGGTGGATTCGAAGCATTTCAACCCCTCCTACCCTATGTATTGGATACAAACCTGACAGCAGCTCCCTATGGCGGTTCGGTTTGGGTCAGCGCGGATAACTATGCGTATTATGATCAAACCAAATATGAATACGCCGAAACGAAGCAGGACAGCATCCTTGAACAACAATATGTTGCGTTTTTAAAGGCCCATTACGGGCATTTTACACCCGTTGAAACAATCCCTGACACCATTGAACCGGAGGTAAATTCACCGGCAAACGTCGGGATAATTTTCAATAGAAACACAGCAAGCACAGCCGAGGGATTTATACTACAGGCAAAGACTTCCGGAAAAGTCCGGACATTCGGAGAAAACTCCGCGGGAGCCGTATCGTATGGCGACTGGATGCCGGTAGCCTTGCCTGAATTGAATATCCGGATTGCCATCACCACCAAGAAGATGGTTTTTAAAGCCAATGAAGATTTTGAAAGCATTGGTATTTCACCAGACGTAGATCTGACTTATGCAAATGAAAAGGAATGGCTCAAAATAGTGCTCGAACAGCTAGAAAAAAAGGGAACAACCGACTGATAACGGCCCTGTAAGAAATAGGTGGCGCTGTGGCTTAATCAACATATCCCCTGTTTCCAAAGCCCGGAATTGGCTTATCTTGGCATCCTCAAGGGGATTGCTAAACGGAGTACCATCATCGGTAATTCTGAACAAATCGTACCCTGCTTTTGCAACTACCCCAACCAACCTGAATGACCCTTAAAATGCGACCCATAATTATAATCTTGTTTTTTTCGTTTGTTTATGAGATTTCGTTTGCTCAGCATGCGCAGACAGAAGTTTTCAAAAAAGACAGTTTAATAGTTATCCAAAGTAATCCTGCCCAGGGGTTCTTCAACGATTACCTTCTGTTCATTCCCAAAGGGACAAAACTGAACCGCAAGACCTTTTTGCTGGTAGAGCCAAACAACACCGGTAAGTTGTCAGACAGCATGGAGGTGCATAAACAACACGCCGTCTTCTTAGCCTCAAAGAGTTCCGTAGGAAACAATGTTGCTACGGAGTTAAGAATACCCTTGCTTGTTCCGGTTTTTCCAAGACCGGCCTCAAAACCTTTGACCTACACCCACGCATTGGACAGGGATGTAATGCTGGAAAACACGCCGGAACTTAAACGACCCGACCTGCAGTTACTGGAAATGATCAACGATGCCAGAAAAGTGCTTAGTAATTTGAACATCCACGTGGAGGACAAGTTTTTGATGAGTGGTTTTTCTGCTTCTGCTACATTCATCAACCGCTTTTCATTTTTACATCCCGACAAAATACAGGCCTTGGCCATAGGTGGCTTTAACGGAGAACTCATGTTTCCGCAAAAAGAAATCGGGGAGGTTAAACTCAATTATCCGATCGGCATAAACGATTTTGAAGCGCTGTTTCAGCAAACATTTAACCTCGAAAGCTTCAAAAGTATTCCTCAATACATCTACATGGGTGCGTTGGACGACAATGACGCGGTTCAGTTCGACGATGCCTATAGCAAAAAGGAGCGGAAAATAATCAACAAAAACATCGGGGCAACCGTCCAGAAAAGATACCTGGAATGTCAAAAGGTTTATATGGATGCTGGCATTAACGTAAACTTTAAAACTTATGAAAAAGTGGGACACTGGACCACATCCGAAATGAACTTAGCGGTTATTAAATTCTTTATGGCGCAAATCAAACAAAACGAAAAGTAAAAACTGCCTGTAACCTGGGCAACTGCTACCCCGTTTACCATGACCAGGCTTCTCCAAAATTACCCGCACGTACAAAGCCCCAAATTGGCTTATCTTGGAATCAGAAAAGAAGATTTTCAAACGGACTGCCGTCAACAGCCTGTTTTACGACAGCATCGAATGTGTACATCCTGAAAACAAAAACATGCTGATGAACAAGCACAAAACACCTGCACACGCCGGAATCCTGATGGGGTTGTTGTTCATACTGCAGATCTCCTTTTGCACCGGACAAGTGAACGAAAAAGTAGCCGGCAACCCATCCTCCCCGTTGAAGCAAAGTACCATCTTTCCGCAAATCCACACCAACTTAAACGGTATGGTCAGTGAGTTCGTCAGAACGATGTATCAGGACAAAAAAGGGAACTATTGGTTTGGATCCAACGGCAACGGGATCATTCGTTACGATGGGCTGACGCTTGAAAAAATTACGCTGGGACAAAAACAGCAGTGGGTCTCCGTCAGGGAAATCGTTGAAGATAACGCGGGCAATGTATGGTTCGCGACTTCTTCCGGACTGGTAAAATACGATGGCGAGAAATTTTCAACCTATTCAACAGAAGTCGGTTTGCAGCATGAGGAAATCTGGGGCCTGGCTGTTGACGCCCATGACGTAATCTGGGTGGGCAGCCTGGGGGGCGTGAGTCATTTTGACGGGCAAACGTTTAAACCTTTCAGCTTACCCGATACGGTGGTCGAGGATCCGCAGTATATGTTGTCCGATAAATTGGTGACCTCGTTTCTGGAAGACAAAAATGGAATCGTGTGGCTGGTCACAGATGGAAATGGGATTTTCAAGTACCATCAGGGAGCATTTACACATTTAACCCGCAAAAATGGCCTTACCGACAACAATGTCTCGGATATTTTAGAAGACAAACAAGGAAATATCTGGATTGGAACGTACTACGGAGGTTTAAGCAAATTTGATGGCACCACCTACACCAACTTCACCCGGGAGGGAGTGATTGAAGGTGTTGAGATAGGAAGTTTATATGAGGATCATCGGGGTCATATTTGGTTTTCGGCTGAGAATATTGGGGCTTACCGCTATGATGGCATTGATTTCACCCGCTTCACCACCGAAAACGGCTTAACCACCCATGGGATTCAAAGTATTTTTGAAGATCAAAAAGGGCAACTCTGGTTCGGAACCTGGCAGGGCCTCTGCATTTACGACGGCCATGATTTTACGAATGCGAAAAACAAAGAACCCTGGACGAATTAAAAGCGGTCGATGGATACTTGTTGTCTTGACAAGTATAGACTGACTAAAACCATTCATTTCGCAGGAGCTTCTGCCCATGCCTGATAAAAAATCAAGAGACAAAATTGGTCGATCAGTCAACCCTAATTATCTTTGCAACTAAGATTCTTCCTTAACGAGACAAAATGCAAAAAGAAAAAATCATTTCCATACGGAAGTTGAGTCAGAAATACGCGTATGAATCCATTCAGCTGCACGAACTGATCGCAAGAAAAGCAGGGTTTTCAGGTACCGATCATAAGTATTTGGGCTTTTTTCTGCAAAAAGGCAGCCTGACCGCAGGAGAACTTGCAGGCTTAACAAGACTAACGACTGGTGCTGTTACCGGTTTAATTGACAGGTTTGAAAAAAAGAAATTGGTAAAGAGACAGCCAGATTCAACGGACAGACGAAAGGTTATCATCGTACCTGATTCAGAGAAAATAATGCAACACCTTGAACCATATTATAAAAAGTTTCAGGACGAGACTGAAAACCTGTTCGCTTCCTATACAGATACAGAAATTGAAATCATTGAATCGTACCTTGAAAAGGCAATACAATTAATCCTTGAAACAAGCAGCCCCCTCAAAAAATAGAAAACGATATGAAAAAGCCTTTAGTAACAAGCGGGCTGACAATTTCTCTGGATGGATATACGGCCGGCTATAATCAAAGCTTTGAAAAACCATTCGGCGATAATTTCGATGCAGACTTACTGGATCGTTGGATGTTCTCTGAACCGGAAAAGCACAACCATAAGCAGGAAATAGAGGCTATTCTTGATGCAGGTGCCTATATAATCGGCAGTAATATGTTTGGACCTAAAGACAGAAGAAGCCAACCCGAATGGAAAGGTTGGTGGGGCGACAATCCTCCGTATCATGCTCCTGTTTTTGTGCTCACCCACCATGAACGTGCACCTATAGCCATGGAAGGCGGAACCGTATTTCACTTTGTAACCGATGGCATTGAATCGGCCCTGAGACAGGCGGTGCAAGCGGCTGGAAATCGGAATGTAAAGATTATGGGAGGAGCCAATACGGTCAATCAGTACCTGGCTGCCGGTCTAATAGATGAATTGTGGTTACATATCGTTCCGGTCACGATTGGCGCTGGTTCGCAACTTTTTGAAAATGTACCGAATCTCAGGCTTGAGCCAACTGAAGTAAGGGGAACCAACGTCGTGACACACATCAGATACCATGTTTTGAAGTAAAACTGATAGTACCCCATTTAACCGCTAACTAATCAGAAAATGGAATTCAACCCCCATAACAATGTTGTGAAACTTTGTATTCAGGGCATAGGCTTAGAAGAAAACGGCAAGGCTGCAGAAGCAGACAGGCTATTTCTTCAGGCCTGGAAAGAAGCGACAAACGACTTTGAAAAATTTCTTGCTGCTCATTATGTGGCCCGGCATCAAAAAAATGTTTCCGATAAACTAAACTGGCTTGAAATAGCTCTGCAGTTCGCTTTAAGAATAAATAACGACGCTGTTAAGAGTGCATTCCCTTCTCTGTACTTGAACATTGCCCAATGCCAGGAGGCGTTAAACAAACCCGGGCTGGCAAAAAAGAATTATGAATTAGCCACCTTTTTTAAGGATAAGCCGACTGACAAAGGCCCCTTTTATCATGGAACCAAAGCAGCTTTGCAGGTTGGCGATTTGCTGACAGCCGGGGGCAATTCCAACTATAAAGCTGATCTCAAAATGAATCACATTTATTTTACAGCCCTGCTTAACGGAGCAGGGCTTGCAGCTGCATTGGCAAATGGCGATGGCCGTGAACGGGTGTATATCGTTGAACCGACAGGGAGTTTTGAAAATGACCCGAATGTTACAGACAAAAAATTTCCAGGGAACCCCACGCGCTCCTATCGCTCAGAAACACCCTTAAAAATCGTTGGTGAAATAACGGATTGGGTGAGACAGACCCCCGATGAACTCAAAAAATGGCGTGAAAAATTAGCCGAAAACAAAGGGGAGATCATTAATTGATTTCGCCTGCCCAGGAAAGATTGTTAGCATGGGCAGTGATGAAAACAGCTGACCCCATCGCTACCATTAACGGACTATCTCAATATTTGAAATAAAACCCACCCCCATGCGACTAATTACATTTTGTTTACTTCTTGTTTGTTTTTCATGCTCATTAAGCAACGAAAAAGTTGAAAAAGGACAAGAATCAAGTGGGTTTGTATCCCCGAAAGCCATTCAGAATTCAGATCCATTACAAGAGCTGACAACAGCACAACAGAGCGCCTTTGATGCATTAAACACCATTCAAAGGCAAGGAAAACATCTTTACTCAACCTTTTCGGGTATTCATCACAACTGCTTTCCACCCGATACCACCTTTGTAATATCACAATCAGAACTGTTAGTTGCCCTGGAAATACTGTTAGAGCGGCATTACGTCAATATAGAAGCGGAACAGAGAGCCAAACTTGCGTACACATCTGTTTTGGCACAGGAAGAATATCTGGTTTTACAATGCAACGGACATTCAAACGGAACTATGAATGATAAGCGTAAAAATATTCCAACCTCAGGCTCATGGATATTGCCTGAAATTCTTGGACGAAGAGACGTAATAATGGAGTGGTGAATCTGTTGCCTTTACAGGAATATTTTGGTCCATACCACTAATTTCCGCTGACTCTTGACATACTGTTGTCAGTTGTCAGGTATAAGTTTACGGGAATCCATGCCTTGCATGGCTGAAATCAAAAAAAGGTGCCCCATGGCAATGTCTAAAGAGGAAACTGAAACCTATTATCCCGATAGCCCGGCTGCCTGGCGGCAATGGTTGGAAAAAAATCATCACGACAAACAGGCTGTCTGGCTTGTTTATTACAAGGCATCTACCGGGATTCCCTCGCTTAGCTGGAGTGAGGCCGTGGATGAAGCACTTTGTTTCGGATGGATTGACAGCACAGCAAAAACGATTGACGATTTCTCGTTTAGGCAGTATTTCTGCAAACGTAAACCGAACAGCATCTGGTCAAAAATCAACAAAGCAAAAGTTCAGCAACTCATCGACGGCGGGCGAATGACCAAAGCGGGTTACAAAAGCCTTGAAACCGCAAAACAAAACGGATCCTGGACTATTCTGGACGAGGTTGAAGAACTCCTGATTCCCGCCGACCTGGAAAAAGCGTTCAAAAAACATAAAGGTTCAAAGGACTATTTTCTAAGTCTGAGTAAATCGGTCAGAAAAATGATGTTAGCCTGGATTGTCCTGGCCAAACGGCCGGAAACCCGGCAAAAACGCGTGGATGAAATTGCAGAAAGTGCAGGGCAGCATCTTAAGCCGAAACACTTGCGATAGAAAAGCTATATGCGGCTAACAGCGGCGGCAGTTGCGTACTCCCCCAAAGACTGATTTCTGATTTTTGACGTACCGGTATTGCGCCTTCCTCAAAGTTTGAAATTGACTTATCTTAGAATCAGCAACGGGCGTTTTCAGCCGGATCGACACCAACAGTCCCTGTAAAAAGACAAAATGAACCTTACAAAACTTGAGACAAACAGACTACTGCTCACAGGACTTTATCCTAAAGACATGAAATACATTTTTGATCATAGTGTTTATTGACAGCTTTGTACTCCGAAACCTGCCCGAACGCAAAGTCCGGAAAAGTTAAACTGTCTAAAAATTGTCACATTTTGCGAATATCAACTGTTCCCGCTCTTTGACGGGAATTTTTGTTTTGGGTATTCAGGGTCGAAATACAGCCAGGATCCCTCAGCAGCAAACACATTCCCAAAAGTAACCACTATGCTTCCCCAAATTACCTGTGCTTACATAGCCCGGAATTAGTTTATATTAGAATCGGATGTGGGGTTTTACGGACTGCCTTTGGCAGGCTGTATCTCCTTACATAACCAACCCTGAATGACAACGAAAGAAGGCTATGAGAAAGGTAATCGCTGCTATCAACATGACGCTGGACGGATTTTGCGATCATACGGGAATGCAGCCGGATGAGGAAATACACCTGCATTATGCCGAACTGTTAAGGGAGGCGGATGTGATTCTGTATGGCAGAATAACCTATGAACTCATGGGATTCTGGCAATCGCTTGTAAAAAATCCTTCCGGTGAAAAATCGATGGACGACTTTGCTCAGGCCATGGATCAGGTGCCTAAGCTTGTTTTTTCTCATAAGCTTGACAGTCTTGACTGGGAAAGCGCCAGTCTGGCAAACCATGGTCTGAAGGAAGAAGTTTTAGCCCGCAAACAATCCGGTAATGCCGGGGAAAAAGACATTTTTGCAGGCAGCCGGAGTTTAATCATACAGCTGATGAATCTCAGGCTGCTTGACGAATTACAACTTTGTGTTCACCCTGTTATAGCAGGGAGCGGTTTGCCCCTGTTTGAAAATATAAACGACAGAACGGCTCTTAAACTCCTCAAGACTAAAACCTTTAGTGGTGGAGCGGTAATCCTTTACTATAAGCCGGTATACGAATAGAAACAACAAACACTTAAAAATATAAAGATGAAAAGAAATACCTTTTTTGCAACATTTGGTCTCGCGCTGGTTTTGAGCGCCCAATTAAAAGCCCAAGTCACATTGCCTTATTATTCAGGGTTTGACAATTCTCAACAACAAAATGATTGGGTGGAGTACAAAACGGCCGCAACGCAATTTAGTCATTGGGAATATAGAAGTACTAATGCCTATTCAGATCCCAATTGTATTGGCCACGACTTCTCTCCTTCAACAGGCATTACACTGACTGATAACTGGTTTGTATCACCAGGGTTTTCTATAACCAATGGCGGCAAATTAGATTCCATCAGATATAAATTTACAGGCTTTTCTGTGCCCGACATAGGTGATACGGTTGCGGTTTATTTGTTGAATGGTTCACCAGACCCGGCAGCAGCTACGAGTAAGACACTTTTAATTGATTTCAGAGGTAACGAATACCTGGCAGATGATACATACAGGATTAAATCAGATATAACATTACCGCCCTCAAACGGACTGAGTTATTTAGCCATACGGTACAGAAACACAGATTGTAGTTCAAAATGGCTGACTGTATATTTTGACAATATCGCGATAAGCGGGAGTACGGTCGGATTAAATGAATCAGGTAATCATAAGAATCTGTCTGTTTACCCCAATCCGACAAAAGACGGCAAATTTTACCTGGATTATTCCGGTAAACCAACATCTATCCAGGTCTTAAATATCCTGGGACAGTTAGTTCAAAACGTCTCTGTTGTTGATAATACCATAAATAAAGCAGCGGTTGACTTATCCAACCAGGTAAAAGGCATTTACCTGATTGTCGTCAGGGATGGCGAAGCATACTACACACAAAAAGTAGTTTATGAATAAAAACCTGCCCGGAACCGCTGTTAGCGATAATTTAAAACGAGTTAAATGCAAACAATATTAGGCGCAGGCGGAGCAATCGGAATTGAATTAGCGAAAGCACTGAAGCAATACACGGATGAAATCAGACTGGTGAGTCGAGAGCCTCAACGCGTAAATGATACAGACGAACTTTTTGCAGCCGATCTGCTCAATCCCGGCGAATTGGGAAAAGCCATAAAAGGTTCAGCAATCGTTTATGTAACGGTTGGGTTTCCCTACAGCTATAAAATATGGAAGGAAAAATGGCCGGAATTCATTAAAAACCTGCTGATTGTTTGTGAAAATGAAGGTTGCAAGGTGGTTTTTTTCGATAATGTCTATATGTACGACAAGGATAATCTCAATCCGATGAAAGAAAACACAGCTGTTAATCCACCGAGCAAAAAAGGAGAAATAAGGGCACAAATTGCTAAAATGATCATGGAAAAAGCTAAAACGGGAAAAGTAAAAGCTTTGATTGCCCGTTCGGCTGACTTTTACGGACCTTCCGTTAAAAATGTGAGTGTTTTAACAGAAACCGTTTTTAAACCATTGAGCAATGGTAAAACTGCAAATTGGCTGGCAAACGACACCTTCAGGCATTCCTTTACTTTTACACCGGATGCAGGCAGGGCTACAGCCTTGTTGGGGAATACAGAAAAAGCCTATGGCCAGATATGGCACCTACCCACCGCATCAGACCCTATGTCAGGAAAAGAATGGGTTGAGCTGGTTGCAAAAAAAATGGGTGTAAAACCCAGGTACCGGGTAGCATCGAAATTTATGGTTCGATTGATTGGGTTATTTGTGCCTGTAATGAAAGAATCCGTCGAAATGTTATATCAGTACGACCGGGACTATGTTTTTGACAGCAGTAAATTTGAAAAAGAGTTTAACTACCAGCCTACTTCATACGAGGCTGGTATAAATCAGATCATTGAAACTGATTACAGGAAGACTGCCTCGCATAATATCTGAAACACAGGGACTTCATTTGCAAACCTTGCCGGTCCATACCGGATTACTATGCGTTCGTTAACGTCCATGGGATTTTTACAACATCTTCTGGCTTATCCCGGATTACCTGCCTTCAAAAAGCCCGGAATTGGCTTAGACCAGAATCAGAACCAGAGCTTTAGACGGCCGGCCGGAGCAGTCAGGCTAAAGGACAACAGAAATAAACTGCAGGAAACAAATGACCATAGAAACAGAAAACTTAAGACTTATTCAATGTGACGCTGAAATCTTGCAAGAAGCCATAGCAGGTGATAAAAATCTGGCGGAAAAATTAGGGGTAACCGTTCAGGAGAACTGGACTGAATTCGGTATCGGAGCCTTGCAGTATTCGTTTGACAGACTTTCAGAAAGTGAATCAGAAAGGGGTTGGTGGACCTATTTCCCCATTCACAGACAGGACAACAAAATCATAGGAAGCGGTGGCTACAAAGGCAAGCCGGCAGATGACGGAACAGTGGAACTTGGTTATGAGATTGCCTCTACCTACCGAAATCGTGGCCTTGCCACCGAAATGACACAAGGACTGATTGAGCATGCTTTTAAAGACAAGCGCGTAAAATCGATCCTGGCGCATACACTCGGACAAGAAAACCCTTCAACCAAAGTCCTGCAAAAATGTGGCTTTAAGAAAATGGAAGAAATCAATGATCCGGACGATGGCCTTATTTGGAAATGGGAACTGAAAAGAGCCTGAAAAAAGAAGCGTGAACAGCAGACAGGCGTTAGCGCTCATCGTACCGAAACGCTCTGCTGTCAAGAAACCACTTCACCCAAAAAAGTTAAAAATGAATGAAGTAAAATCAAAACTAATGCACGCGGAAAAGATGGCGCAGCAATTATTCAACACCCTGGAAGAAGGTCAGTTGATTAAACCCGGAAAATCCGAAAGCGAGCTGAATGAGGAAATTTTCAAACTGGCCGATGCGCTTTTCGGGATAAAAAAATACTGGCACAAGCGTATTGTGCGGAGCGGGGCCAATACGCTGCTGCCTTATGATGAAAATCCGCCTGATTTAATGCTTCAGGAAGATGACATTTTGTTTTTGGATTTCGGACCGATACTCGAAGACTGGGAAGCAGATTTTGGCCGGACTTATGTGATTGGCTCCGACCCGCATAAGCACAAACTGAAAAAGGATATTGAGTCGGCCTGGCACGAAGCGAAGGCCTGGTTTGACGGGCATACCGCGCTCACGGGCGCAGCATATTGGCATTATCTGCAGGAACTGGCTCAACAATACGGCTACACCTATGGCGGACAACTGGGCGGCCATCTGATAGGGCATTTCCCCCACGAACGGCTGGAGCCTAAAAATTACGGGCTATACGTTCACCCGGAAAACCAGAATGATATGTTTTTACCTGATGTGAACGGGAACAAAAGGGAATGGATACTGGAAATCCATTTTGTAGACCGGGAAAGGCAGATAGGCGGCTTTTTTGAGCAGTTGCTGACTTAACTGTTCGAAGGTATTTTTTTTCGGAATTTCTTTTTTGATAGTCTTTTCAACTCCTCCAGCTTACCTGCAGCCAAAGCCCGCTTTTTGGCAGCAGACCAACATTGAGCCTTTTTTTCAAATTTAATGGCATCCTGAATCCACTGGAATTCAACATACCCCAGCAAAGTTACCGGTAACCTGGAAGCCGTATAGGAACCAGGGTAGTAAGCATGCTGATGTCGCCATAACCGGACGTGCAATTGACTGGTTACGCCGGTATATACGGTGCCATCACTACACTCAAGGAAATAGACACAATAGCGCTTCATTGCCCGAATAAAAGCACTTTTTACAGGAATCATGGCATCACTTAAAAGATTGCGTGATAAGAGATAATACCAGGGCTGCCCGGTCTCGATACGCTTATTATTTTGCCTGGGGGCAAAATGATAAGCTACTCGACCTGACAGCCTTACGGGATTTTCACTTATAAGAACTACCCTATTAAACACGTACACCCTCAGAGGTGTCAGGTCGAGTAAACTATGCCATCAAAGCCCCGTGCCGCAGATGGCACATCACAAACTGTCAGGTTGAGTAGGCTATACCATCAAAGCCCCGTGCCGAAGAAGGCATATCACAAACGGTCAGGTCGAGTAGGCTATACCAT
>DLHS01000003.1:1155-76368 GCA_002483345.1 Bacteroidetes bacterium UBA7662 | reverse complement strand
CTCGTAAGAAGGACGGGACTTTTTGTTTTTACAGACATCGAGATTTTGAGAAGCGAGAGGCGAGACTTTTTGGCCCCGCAGGGGCGGGCGTCCATAGTCCGCAGTCCATGGTTCATCAACTATGGACTGCGGACTGCGGACTGCGGACTATGGACTATGGACTACATTGTCCCCCGAGTCCCCGGGTACGCTGAAAGGCACCCGGAACGCATCAGCCCCGGAAAACCCCTCTCGAAATCTCGCCTCTCAAAATCTCGATGTCTGAAATAAGACAAAAAAACCGGCACAAGGCCGGTCTGTCAATATTGGAAAATCAGCTCACAACGAAAAGTCAACCTGTCCGCTAACCTCCTTCGGTCGGTAACTGACTACCGGAATAGGAGAGCGATTAATCATCTGCTGCGCAAATTCTCCCATAATCAAACTCCGCACAGAAGGTTCCTGCTCCGTCATGATTGAAATCAGATCTGCTTTTAAGGCCTTGGCGTAAAGAATTGTACTATCGGTAATATTGCCACCGGTTTCAAAGGCAATGTCGTAGGCAATGGCATGCGCATGCAAATATTCACCAACTTGCTGGCACATCGCATGTATTTTCTGCTCTGTTTCTGCATCATCATCAATAGAAACACCCAGAACATGGATTTTTGCACCAAAAGCATGTGCCAGCTGAGCCGTCGATTTTACTTTCTGACGGCTGTAAAAGCTGGTATCTACCGGCATTACAATCGATTTGTAGCCATGTACATAGGCACTGTCGTCGTGCAGGGTAATAACCGGACAGGGAGCTGTTGCAGCTACCCGGAAAGCATTGCTGCCTATCAGATATTCCTCAAAACCAGCTTGTCCATGCGCCCCGAGTACTATATGTCCCGCATCTATGTCGGCGGCTACTTTTACAATCGTTTTGTGAATACTGCCAATTTCAATCCTGTATTTACAATGGTTACCCATAGCTTCGAACTTCTGGATAAGTGATTTCATCCGGTTCTCAACCTCTTCAACAATGCTGTTTTCCTGGGACCCGCTGTCCAACGCTAAACCTGCTACCCTGAAGCCATCGAATAATGTTTCAATGACGTGCAAAAAAACAACGTCAGACCGAAGCGTACGCGCCAGAACAGCCGCGTGTTCGGTGGTGGTCACCGTGCTTTCCGAGAAGTCTACCGGTACCAGAATGGGTTTTTTCGCATGTTCCATAGGTTGTTTGGTTAAAGGTTAAGCGTTGAATTTCTGCATCTCATCTATCAGATCCTGACTGATTCCTGTATAGGAAAATCCGCCGTCATGGAAAAGATTCTGCATCGTTACCATACGGGTCAGATCGCTGAACATGACGATACAGTAGTCTGCACAGGATTCAGCACTGGCATTGCCAAGCGGAGACAACTTGTCTGCATATTCATAAAAGGCGTCAAATCCTTTGACACCGGTACCAGCGGTGGTGCGGGTAGGTGACTGCGAAATCGTATTCACACGCACTTTGTTGGCTTTGCCTAAATGGTAGCCAAAACTTCTGGCAATCGATTCCAGCAAGGCTTTGGCGTCTGCCATATCGTTATAGTCGGGGAATACCCGTTGTGCAGCAATATAACTCAAGGCCAATACAGAGGCACCTTCGGTAAGAACATCCATTTTCAGGGCAGTTTGCATTACCCGGTGAAACGAAAGTGCCGAAATATCCAGCGATTTGTGGAAGTTGTCGTAATTGGTATCGGTATAATGAATGCCTTTCCGGACATTCGGCGACATGCCTATCGAATGCAGTATAAAGTCTATTTTGCCCCCCAATACTTCCATCGATCTGGTGTACAGTTGCTCGAGGTCTTCCAGGCTGGTAGCATCAGCGCCAATTACTTCTGCATTACCACAGGCAGCTGCCAGTTCGTTGATTTTACCCATACGGAGTGCTATGGGAGCGTTGCTAAGCGTGAACTTAGCACCTTCAGCGTGTGCACGTTCTGCTACTTTCCATGCAATCGAGTTGGGGTCGAGTGCGCCGAAAATGATGCCTCTTTTTCCTTTCAGAAGTTGGTATGACATGATATGAGTATTTGTATCAAAAATAGAGAAATATTAGATATGGAATAATTCGCGTGCATGTTCTCGTGCAATATCACTCGGATGGGCACCGCCAATCATTTTGGCAAGCTCTTCAATACGGTCTTCCTGAACCAATACACGGATATTCGATTCGGTTTTGCCTTGCTGATTTTGTTTGGAAACAAACAGGTGCAAATCGCCTTTTGCAGCAATCTGCGGCTGATGGGTAACCAGTATCACCTGATGCCGTTCAGCAAGCGTTTTCAGTACCCTGGCAATCCGAATGGAAGTTTCACCTGAGATACCGGTATCTATCTCATCAAAAACCACCGTAGGCAAAGCCAGCCGGTCGTGTAACAAACTTTTGATAGCCAACATCAACCGCGACAACTCGCCGCCGGAAGCTACTTTGTGAATCTCCTGCAAGCTGCTGCCCTGATTGGCTGAAAATAAAAAGCGGATCTGATCATACCCGTATCTTCCACCGGTAAGGACTGTCAGTCGCTGTAGTTCTATCTTAAAATGCGCATGTTCCATACCCATTTCAGGCAACAAGGATTGTACAGCTTTTTCAAGCCCGGGGATGGCTTTGGAACGGGCTTCCGAAAGGGAAGCGGCGCGTAACTGTAAGGCAGTCTCCAGTGCTGTTGCTGTCTGGTGCAGCGTCTCCAGTTGCTGATCAGCAGAGGCACCGGCGTCCAGCCCGGCTGCGATTTCATTTTTCAACCGGATAAGGTCGGAAAGTTGCAGCACACGGTGTTTCTGAAGCAAACGGTTCAATTCGTTCAGCCGGCTTTCCAATAATTGCAAACGACCCCCGTCAGCCTGAAAACCATCCTGAAGATGGATTGCCTCCCTGGCAAGGTCCTGCAGCTCTGTACGGGTCTGTTGCAAACGGTCAAACAACTCACCGAGACGTGGATCCAGCTTACGGTAGGAGGAAGCCGCAGCAAGTAAACCTCCAAGTGCCGTATCGGGTGCATTTTCTGCCTCCGTTAAACCGAAAGTAAGCTGTTGCAACAACTGGCCAATAGCCGCAGCGTTCTGAAGCAGATTATACTCCTGCTCCAGTTGTTCCAGCTCCTCTGCATCACTCAGCTGGGCCAGTTCGAGCTCCTGATATAAAAACTGCTGATAATCAGCTTCTTTTTGTCGCTCAAGCTTCTCAGCCTGCAGCTGTGCTATCTCCCCGAGCAAACGTTTTAATTGTTCGAAATCTGTACTGTATGCGTTTGAAACGGCCGTCTGTCCAGCCATGGCATCCAGAAAATCAACCTGGAATTTCTGGGTATTCAGCTCCAGGGTGTCGTGCTGGGCGCTGATATCAACCAGCAGGTTGCCCAGGGTTCGAAGTTGTTGCACAGAAGCCGGGGTGTCGTTGATGAATGCTCTGGACTTGCCATTGGGAAGCAACTCCCGCCGCAGTACAATGTCATCCTGACTATTGTCAAAGTCTTCTTCCAGCAGAAAGGTGGTAACAGCTGGCTCTGAAAGTTGAAAGTGGCCTTCAATGACACACTTCTGCGTAGGGTCAAACAACTGCCCCGCATCGGCACGGGCGCCCAGCAGCAACTGAAGTGCCCCCAGCAAAATCGACTTACCAGCCCCGGTTTCTCCGGTAATGACTGTTAAATGCGGCGAAAAGTGAAGATCACTTTGCCGGATAATCGCGAAATTCTGAATGCTGAGTTGCGTAATCATGCTGACTACAAAGGAAAGCCCCAGCAGCCTAAGTTGGAACTACTGTTGCGTAATTTTTTGGTACTGAAGTATGTTCGACGGATCAATATCCGACAACATATTTAAGACCAAAGACTTCTCCTCAGCGGTAGCTTTGGAATAAATGCCAAGCAGCTCTGTTATTTTACCGGCCAGATAAATTTGCTGTGCCATTGACCCGGGCTTTTGTTTGTGTACAGTATGCATCTGCGTTATGGAAGCCGTGATCTCTTTCCGGCAATCCGGAACCTTCTCCATTTTACTCATACAATCAAGACCCTCCCGGTGATACTTGTAAATACTTTCCCGAAATGACTTGAACTGTGGGCTCAGCATATTATCGATCAGCCAAAAACGGTTTCTCAGGCTCTGACCTTGCTTCCAACCAGGCTCAGGGGCATTTTGGGCATTTTGAAGCACAGCTTGCGCTCGCTGGAAATATTCAGTGCCACCCAGTGGTGAGAATGAGTCGTAATCAAGCCCCAGAATAATGTAGGCGTAATAAGCCAGCATAGAACTGATATTGTTCAAATGGGTGGTCTCGTTAAACTCCAGGGGTTCAAACTCGGAAAAAACAAAAGTCCAGTCCGGGTCTGTATGGTTAATCAAAACACTGCTGTAGGAGGCATTGTAAACCGGCCGTACGGCCTGTATCTGGGCCTTGGCTACAAATTGATTTGTACTCGGGCGTTGTTCAATGATGATGGTGAGATTACAGCTGATGCGCTCCTGTTCCAGAAAAACGTCGTTGGTCCATCGGCGGGTATTCAAAAAATCACGGATGGTGTTTTCCATATTCGTGAAAAACTGCTGATCAGTACCGCCTATCTGTGCGTAATTAACTGTAACACGGCAGTTTAATTCCTGGGCTGTACCGGAAAAAAAGAGTAAACAGAAAAAAAACAGCAGTATGCTACGCCTCATGGTGAAAGAACTCATCGATATAAACAACGATTTCGGAAGCGATCTCGTCTTTGGAACGTAAAGTTAAAAGATGACTTTTTTCGGCACTTATTAATTGTACCTGATTGGTGTCATGCCCGAACCCGGCGCCTGCATCACGCAGCCTGTTCAAAACAATAAGATCCAGATTTTTTGTCTTCAGTTTTTTCCGGGCATGCTCCTCTTCATCATTGGTTTCGAGGGCGAAACCCACCAGCAGTTGTCCCGTTTTTTTGTTTTTACCCATCCACGACAGTATATCTGGGGTTGGTTCAAGCTTTATTTCAAGTACCTGATCGGCTTTTTTTATTTTTTGGCTGGAGATCACGGTAGGTTTGTAATCGGCTACCGCAGCACTCATGATGGTCAGATAACTGTTGGCATATAAACTTTTGCAAGCTTCAAACATCTCCTCGGCACTTTCCACCGCCGTAAATCCGGCCAGACCATCCGGTATTTTTTCATGACTGGGGCCGCTTACCAGATGCACCCTGGCTCCCGCAAGCACCAGCTGACGCGCCAGGGCATAACCCATCTTGCCGGATGAACGGTTGCCGATAAAACGAACCGGATCAATGGCCTCATAGGTAGGTCCTGCGGAAATCAATACCTGCCTGCCTGCCAGCGAGCGGCGTTCAAAATATTGGGTAACCGCTTCCAGTATCACTTCAGGTTCCGCCATACGACCTTCTCCGACCAGTCCGCTGGCCAGGTGGCCGATGCCCGGAGAAATAAAGACATGGCCAAAGCCGATAAGCTTCTGAATATTTTCTGTGGTAGACGGGTGTTTGTACATGTCGAGATCCATGGCAGGGGCAAACATGACAGGGCATTTGGCTGACAGATAAACTGCCAGCAACAGATTGTCGCAGCCACCGCTGCTCATTTTTGATAACGTATTGGCAGAAGCCGGGGCTATGACCAGCAGGTCTGCCCAAAGGGCTAAATCAACGTGATTTACCCATTCTCCCTGTTTGTTTTTGACAAATTCGCTGTAAACAGGACGTTCAGAAAGCGTAGAAAGCGTAAGCGGGGTAATAAAGTCACGTGCCGAAGGGGTGGTAACCACCTGCACTTCGGCACCTGCTTTTTTGAATAGCCTCACCAGCGAGGCCGTTTTGTAAGCGGCGATGCTCCCGGTGATACCCAATAAGATTCGCTTACCGGTGAGCATAAGGCTTAGCGGTCTTTCTTTTCCTTGGCAGGGTTACGGAAGTAAACCTTGTCTTCCATAAAGTCCTCGATTGCGAGCAATGTCGGTTTCGGCATGCGCTCATAGTGTTTGGAAATCTCGATTTGCTCCCGGTTCTCGAAAACTTCCTCCAGGTTATCGCTTGAAGAAGCAAACTCGGCCAGCTTGGCGTTCAGCTCTTCTTTGATTTTGATACTGATCTGGTTACTTCTTTTCGCTACGATGGCGATTGACTCGTAGAGATTGCCGGTTTTTTCGTCTATAGAACGAAGGTTGCGTGTCTCAGTGCTGTTAGCGGCCATATGATTGCTTAGTTAATTACTTTGGGTTGGACAGGTGGAACCGGTTTTTCTGCCAGTTTTTTAAGCTCCTGACGGGCTTTGGCAGCATAATTACCGGCTTCTTTCAGATAGGTACTGTTCGGGAACTCTTCTTTTAACTCCTGATAATAACGCAGGGTTTCGTTAAAGCGTTCTTCTTTCTTGGAATCGATGCTGTTCATCGAGAGGTTATAGTAGGACTTAACCACCAGGTAGGAGAGGTATTCGCGTTCGCTTACATCCGGATAATCACTCAGGGTATTGCGAAGCATGATGGCCGCTGCCCGGTAGTCTTCCATGCGGTAAAACAACATGGCGCTTTCAATCGACTTCTTTTCAAGCTTGCTGCGGAGTATGTCCATCATCCGGTTGCATTCTCCTATGCGTTTGCTATGCGGATGTTTGTTTACATACAACTGGAATGCCTCGAGTGCCTTGCGGGTACTTACCTGGTCTAATGAATAGTTCGGTGATTCGAGATACAGGCAGTAAGCATACATAAAATCAACATCTTCTACACGTTTACTGGTAGGGAAACTGGTAGAGAAATTTTTGAAGTGAAAACTGGCAAGGGTGAATTGCTGCAGGTGATAGTCACACCAGGCATAATAGTAATAAATGTCCTCGGCCTTTTCCGAACCCCGGTAGGCAGTCAATAACTCTTCCAGCAGGGGTTGGGCTTTGTAATAAGCACCCTGATAGTAGTATTTCTGCGCCATTTCGTATTTGAAATTCAAATCGGTGCTTTTGAGAACCTTGTTGTAGGGGTCACAAGCTGTAAACACCCAGGCGGTGAACAACAAAACGATGAAAGTAAACGAGCGGTTCAGCCGCATTTTTGTCATAGCCTGCAAAATTAACATTAATGCTCCACTCAATCAAACAAGTTTTTCGATTGCTGCGTATCAGTGGGTAATTATTTATTTCTATTTTTTCAATTAGCCGGCAGCATATGGCACATAAAGATTAAATTTGACCTCGTAATCAGCTAAAACAAACTTTTCGTGGATTTATTTGAAAAGCTATCAACCCGCATGGGTCCGCTCGGGCAGCATGCCAAAGCCGCTGAAGGCTACTATATGTTTCCTAAACTTGAAGGTGAAATCGCCAGCCGCATGATTTTCCGCGGTAAAGAGCGCCTTGTTTGGAGTCTTAACAACTACCTGGGACTGGCCAATCATCCTGAAGTACGTCAGGCGGATACGGAGGCCACTGCCACCTTTGGCATGGCTTATCCGATGGGGGCCCGTATGATGTCGGGTAACTCCAACTACCATGAACAATTAGAACAGGAGCTGGCAGCTTTTGTGGGTAAACCCAAGGTGCTGCTCGTCAACTACGGTTATCAGGGGATTGTATCGGCCATTGACGCGCTGGTGGATCGCCACGATGTTATCGTATATGATGCAGAATCACATGCCTGTATTGTAGACGGAGTGCGTCTGCATGCCGGTAAACGATTCATGTTTCTCCACAACAACCTGGAAAGCTGTGAGAAACAATTGCAGCGTGCCACACGCCTCATTGAAGAAGGGGGTAACAAAGGTTCTGTTTTGTTGATTACCGAAGGTGTTTTCGGTATGACAGGCGCACAGGGTAAACTCAAAGAAATTGCTGCCCTCAAAAGCAAATACAAATTCCGTATGCTGGTCGACGATGCTCACGGTTTTGGTGCTATGGGGACCAAGGGCGCAGGCACCGGGGAGGAGCAGGGCATTATGGATGAAATCGATATTTATTTCTCCACCTTCGCCAAATCAATGGCCAGTATAGGCGCATTTTTTGCCACCACGACCGAAATGGCAGATTATCTCCGTTACAATATGCGTTCGCAGATTTTTGCTAAAAGTTTGCCTATGCCGATTGTGCTGGGTGCTATCAAGCGCCTCGAACTCCTTCGTGACCGCCCTGAACTGAAAGCACAGCTATGGACCATTGTGAATGCCCTGCAGCAAGGACTGAAAGAAAGAGGCTTTGACCTTGGCAAAACAAGCTCTCCTGTCACACCGGTGATGATGAAAGGCAGTTTAGGAGAGGCAACCGCCCTGGTAGTTGATCTCCGTGAAAATTATAATATCTTCTGCTCCGTGGTTGTTTATCCGGTTGTTCCCAAGGATGTTATCCTGCTCAGATTAATCCCTACAGCAGCGCATACCCTTGAGGATGTGGCAGAAACGCTGAAAGCATTCTCGGAAGTTTCGGACAAACTGAAGGCTGGTGAGTATGCCGGCGATGAAGTTGTTTCGATGAGTTGAGAATAAAAAAATCGTTGTTTTATTTGCCTTTTGGCGGAAAAGCATATTTTTGGAAAGTCTAACCTTAAAACGCTACTATATGAATCAATTTGAAACACTGAAAAACCTCCTCATGTCGATGGAAAAAGATTTCGAAAAATTCTACGACAAAGAAAACAGCGCAGCTGGAACCCGTGTTCGTAAAGGCCTTCAGGATCTGAAGAACAAGTGTCAGGAAATCCGTTTGGATGTTCAAAACCGCAAAAACGCCGGTTAATTCACCGATCGATACTCAAAAGAAAAGCCCCGGAATTCCGGGGCTTTTCTTGTTTTATACCAAAAAGTATCAACTGCTCAGTATTTGCTGTGGGCAGCTTGTATCCGGCTGAGCAATGAGCTGCTGGAGGCAATCAGGGGCAGACGCAGTTCGTTTTGCAACAGACCTTGTACGTGCATGGCCGCTTTAACGCCGGTTGGATTGCCTTCCTCGACAATTAAATGCATCATCGGCAGCAAACCGTAATGCAAACGACGGGCCTCCTCCCAGTTACCTGCCAGGGCAGCACGGGTCATATCGCTGAAGGTTTTCGGGTAGGCATTGCCAATCACGGAAATTACACCCTCCGCCCCCAGACTGATCATAGGCAGGGTGAGCAGATCATCTCCTGAAAGCACTTTGAAACCCTGCGGGCGTTGCATCAGTATCTGCATTATCTGTTGCATATCACCACTGGCTTCTTTTATAGCCACAATCTGTTTGAAATCATTGGCCAGCCGGAGCGTGGTCTCTGCCTTCAGGTTACAGGCCGTACGGGGAGGGACATTGTAAAGGATAACAGGAAGGTCGGTAGCGCTCAGCATGGCTTTGTAATGCTGGTAGAGGCCCTCCTGGCTGGGTTTGTTGTAGTAGGGGGTAACCGACAGCAAGGCACTGATGCCTTTCATATCAAAAGCCTGGAGGTAGTCGAGCAACTCTGCTGTGTCGTTGCCTCCCATGCCCAGAACTACTGGTTTACGGCCGGCATTGGCTTCCAGTATCGCCTGTGTGACCTCCATACGGTCGTGTTTGCTCAGTGCAGGGGTTTCTCCTGTGGTGCCCAGCGCGACCAGAAAATCGACCTCTCCGGCAACCACATGATTTACCACCTTTTTCAGGGAAACGAAGTCTATTTTGCCATCAGGATGAAAAGGAGTGACCAGTGCGACGCCGGTGCCGCTGTAATTGAAATTCATAGCTTCATTATTTTTTGGAGATAGTGTAAAAGTTCGTCAAGTCGCTCAGCGGGTTTTTCGGCACCCGACGATAATATGAGTTGGTAAAGTTCGCCAAATTCTGTTTCATATAGACTGCCTCTGAAAATTGCCGGTAATCTGGCGGAGAGATGCAGAAGTGGCCTGGAAGCAGCGGGATTGGCAATCAACAGCAAATCAGCAGGCTGTTGCCAACGTTGCAGCCATGTTTTAGCTGAGCTGAAATCCTGCTCCAGATCCGTATCCAGAAGCAGGTGGAAAGGTGGCAGGCCCTGAGGCAGTTCTTTGTGTTTACCAGGCAGATAACCAATGAAGGCAAAGTCGCGCTGTCCATCCGACCACAAGGGATGTTTTTGTGTTACCAGCAGGCTCCAGGCTGCATCATCGGCAGGATAGAGCAGGATACAACGTTTTGGTGAAAATCCTTCCGGCAGCGTAGGGTGCCGTTGACTTTGCACCAATTGCTGCATGGACCGTTTCCAAAGCCAGTTACGAATGCGTAAAGGATATATCATGGCAGGAGGGCTTCAAAGGCTGGCTCGTCAAGTATGGTTATTTTCAACGCCTCTGCTTTGGCAAGTTTACTGGGCCCCATATTAGCTCCGGCAACCACGAAATCGGTTTTGGCGTTGACACCACTTTGTACCTTGCCGCCATGTGATTCAATAAGTTTTTTGAGGGCATCTCTTTCATACCGCTCAAATACACCGCTCACCACAAAGTTTTTACCCGACAGGGCCTCACTTATATTTGCTGTTTTCTCATAGGAACCGGAAAGCTGAACACCGGCTTCCTGCAGAATGGCTAAGCTGGTTTTGTTGGCATCCTCCTGAAACCAGGCAACGACATTTTGTGCAATCCGGTCACCGATTTCATGAATGGCTGTAAGTTCTTCAAAAGTTGCCGCAGCCAGGGCATCGGTGCTGTTAAACTCCCTCGCCAGGGTTTTAGCCACTGTTTCACCTACAAGTCTGATACCAAGAGCAAACAGTACCCTTTCATAAGGGATCTTTTTCGACGCTTCAATACCCTGGAGAATGTTTTGGATCGTCTTTTCACCCATACGCTCCAAACCTGCCAGTTGATCGGCTTTAAGCAGATAGAGGTCGGCGTAATTTCTGATTAAACCAGCCTGTACAAACTGTTGCAGCGTTTCTTTGCCGATGGCCTGTATGTCCATGGCCTTGCGGGCTACAAAGTGCTCCAGCTTTCCCAGTTGCTGGGGAGGGCAGCCACTTTCATTGGGACAATAGTGTATGGCCTCCCCTTCACGCCTTACCAGGGCAGTGCCACAGTCCGGACAAACAGGAATATAGGAATATGACCTGGAGCCGGGTAAACGTTTGGTCAGATCTACTGCTGTCACTTTGGGGATGATTTCTCCTCCTTTTTCTACAAAAACAGTATCACCCTCATGTAAGTCAAGGCGTTCAATTTCATCGGCATTGTAGAGGGAAGCACGTTTTACGACCGTACCTGCCAGCAGCACAGGCCTGAGGTGGGCTACTGGTGTTACAGCACCGGTGCGGCCTACCTGATAGCCGATTGTTTCGAGCAAGGTACTCGCACTTTTGGGTTTGTATTTGTAAGAGATGGCCCAGCGTGGATTTTTGGCCGTGAAGCCAAGCTCGTCTCTTTGCTTGTAATTATCAATCTTCAGCACGATGCCGTCAATATCGAAAGAAAGTTGGTCGCGGGCGTTTTCCCAGTGGTGGATAAAGTTCAGTATACCGGTCAGGTTGGTTGGTGCAGTGCTGTGTTCACATATCTTAAAACCCCAGCTTTTGGCAGCCGCCAGACTCTCGCTGTGGGTAGCGAAAAGGACTTCGTCCATGTTCATATAATAGAGGAAGCAGTCGAGTTTACGTTTGCTGACCTCTTTGGAATTGAGTAGTTTCAGGGTTCCTGAAGCAAAGTTCCGTGGATTGGCATAGGGCTCTTCTCCGGCCTCCAGACGTTGTTCATTCAAGGCTTCAAAGTCTTTGCGATGGATAAAGACCTCCCCACGGATTTCGAACAGATCGGGGTAGCCACTGCCTTGCAACCGCAGCGGAATGGAACGGATGGTGCGTATATTGTCTGTGACAATGTCACCGGTTTGTCCGTCTCCCCGGGTCACAGCCTGGATCAGTTTGCCCTTTTCATAGGTCAGACTGATGGCTACACCATCAAATTTCAACTCACCTACGTAGCTGTAAGGCTGTTCAAGGGTTTTCTGTATGCGTTGGTCGAATTCTGTCAAATCGGCCTCAGAATAGGTATTTCCCAGCGAAAGCATGGGATATTTGTGTCTGACAGATGTAAACTTTTTAATCGGAGCACCCCCTACCCGTTGTGTAGGGGAGTCAGGATGCCTGAATTGCGGATACTCGGATTCAAGCTTTTCCAGTCTTTTCAACAGCATATCAAACGCCTGATCGCTGATGGTCGGCCGGTCGAGCACATAGTATTGGTAGTTATGCTGTTCCAGTTCCAAGGTCAGTGCATCTATTTGCGCCCGGACATCTATATCGCTTTGTGTTTTTTTATCTGCCATTTTGTATCTTAGTACATGAGCCAATCTACAAATTTATTGAAGCACGGCTTGCTTTGGGCAGGCTTGCTGATTTTATCAGCAACCGCCTGTAAAAAAGATACCGGTCCCCTCAGCCCGCCACAACTGCAATTTGTAACGGAAGCCACATCGCTGGCCATGCAATTACCGGATACACTTGCACTTACAGTAAAGGCGAACGATCCTGCCGGCCTCCGGTATCTGAGTCTTTCACTCGTGGATGCCGGTTTTAACCGGGTAGGTCCGGTCCACGAAGTTACCCTGCAGGGTGAAACAGTCACCATGCAGGAACTCCGACTCGCCGTAACCAGCGATTTACTAAGGTCGGGTGATTATTATGTGGTCTTTACCGCTTCTAATGGTGAGTCTGAAGCCCGGAAATTTCTGCCGGTCAGTCTCACAGAGACACCGCTGGCATTCAAGGCAATGATTGTGATCAGCCAGGAGGGGAATGTTTGTCAGGCTACCCTGGTAAGGCCTGATTTCAGTATTCAGACACATGTGCTGGCCGGTAATTATGCAGGTGGTGCGGCGTTGGCAGCCGGAGGTTCTTTTGTAGGTTTTCCTGCGAGTCAGGCGAGCCTCAGGGTGCTGGATCTTCCCGCCATGGATCAGGTGAGGACAGTCCCTGTTTCTCCTTCTCAGACAGCTGTGGCGTCTGTACATTCAGCAGACGGAGACATGGTATACGCGGCACTCGAAAGTGGCCTGATACTTGGTTTTTCTCGCAATCTGCAGCAGGTTTTTCAGTATCAGAGTCCATCCACGGCTACCCCCGTTTTTGTACACCGGCTTCCTGATCATTTGCTGCTTGTGGAGCAGCAAAGGAGCAACCCGGAACAATACCATCTTAAAATGATACATCCGGTAAATAAAGGCGTAATCATCAGCCGTTCTGTTGATTTTGAGCCGGTACATGTGGTGGAGGAAAGCGAAAACAGCCTGATTTTTTTCGGAAACAGGGGACAGCGCGGGGTAATTATCCGATACTACTTCAGCAGCAATTTACTGGTTACTGTAAGGGAATTACCGGAAACGGAGAAAATTGAAAGAGTCATGAAAGACGGCTACCTCAATTCTTCCAGATTCAATCTGCTGGCCACTGATCAGGCATATACCTACGCCCTTGAGGGTAATCTGCTTACCACGCATATGAATAAAGAAACCGCAACCGTTTCAGATGCACGCCTGAACTGGTTGGTGCATTACGACGGCCACATTTCTCCATCTGTCATCAGGATTGAGCCCGTGAATGGGGTGCCGTTAACACTGCCCGCCAATGGTAAGCTGCTGGATGTAAAGTTTCTGTTTAACAGATAACATCGGGCTGGCGATCTGGTTTTTTTTAGGGTAAAGGGGTAAAAGGGTAAAATGGCTAAACGGGTTAAACGGATTAAACGGTAAAACGGGTTAAATGGCAATGGCTAAACGGTAAAAGGGCAAAAGGGGAAACATTTAAATGGTGTTTTGGATTAAATGGGGATAATCAGGTTCGGGATGAGGGGTTAACCGCAAGGAGGAGTGGTGTACGAAAGGGTTGTCAAACACGCATCCCTACACGATTAGCCGCCAGGCGACCCCGTTTAACCCGTTTAGCCATTTTACCCGTTTAATCCGTTTTACCGTTTAATCCGTTTTACCGTTTAACCCGTTTTACCGTTTAATCCGTTTTACCCATTTAAAGAACATTATTCATTAATCACGCCCATCCGGCAGAACTTATCAATCCGGCTGGTGATACGTGCATCAGGAGTTTGTTTTTCGAGTTCGTCGAGGGTGCTGATGAGTTTTGCCTTGAGTATGGCAGCCATGGCTTCAGGCTCAGCATGAGCACCGCCGATAGGTTCTTCTATGATTCCGTCAATTAATCCATTGGCGAGCATGTGGTCGGCAGTAAGCTTGAGGGCTTCTGCAGCGGTTTCTTTGTAATCCCAGCTGCGCCACAGGATAGAAGAGCAGGATTCAGGTGAAATAACCGAATACCAGGTGTTGGCCAGCATAAATACACGGTCGCCTACGCCTATACCAATCGCGCCGCCAGAAGCACCTTCTCCCACGATGATACAAATCACCGGTACCTTCAGCATAAACATATCCCGTATGTTGCGGGCAATGGCTTCAGCCTGTCCGCGTTCTTCCCCTTCAATGCCGGGATAGGCACCGGGTGTATCTATAAAGGTGACAATTGGTTTATTGAATTTCTCAGCCATTTTCATCAGCCGGAGTGCCTTCCGGTAACCTTCCGGGTTGGCCATCCCGAAGTTGCGGTATTGTCGCATTTTGGTATTGATGCCCTTCTGGTGGCCAATAAACATGACAGTACGGCCTTCCAGGCTGGCAAAACCACCTACAATGGCTTTGTCGTCACGGATATTACGATCACCATAAAGCTCCATGAAGTCGCTGCACATCTGGTTCACATAATAAAGCGTGTAGGGACGCTCCATGTGACGCGAAACCTGTACTTTCTGCCAGCCGGTGAGCCCAGTGTAAAGTTTGGTTTTCTCTTCGAGTATCTGTTTTTCCAGGGCTGCAATCGATGCCGAAACATCTGATTTGCCCTTCTCTTGGATTTCCTGGAGCTTTTCCAGTTCCTGATATAACTCCTGTATGGGCTTTTCGAAATCGAGGAAAATCATAAGCTTACTTTGACCTGCGAATATAGACATTCTGGCTTATTTCGACCGTGAGATTTCATGCGAAGGGGGGAAGCAGGGTCGACTTCACCCGCGATGGTAAGGCTGTATAGCCGGCAGTGGACTCAAAGTACCGTGCAGTAAGGGCAGCGTTTTAATCTCATCAAAGGCAAAAAACAGCCTGAATGGACCTGACATATAGGGCAAAGACCAAATTCATCTACCTTTAGAACCGAATAAATATTTTTATCGTAAGTATAAATATCCCCTGAACTATCAAAACTTACCATATGATTGCAGCGCCCAAACCAGGCAATGAAAAAGAGCGACTCCAGGCACTTCGCCAATACAAAGTACTCGATACTGACCCTGAGCTTGAATATGATGAACTGGTACAGCTGGCTTCAGAAATATGTGAGGTGCCGATTTCCCTGATAACGCTGATTGACGACGACAGGCAATGGTTTAAGGCCAAAATTGGCCTTTCATTGCCTGGTACTCCCAGAGATACCTCTTTTTGTGCACATGCCATCCATGATGAAGCGATTATGGAAATAGAAGATGCGCAACAGGACGAACGTTTTTTCGACAACCCACTTGTTACCGGTGATCCCAACATCCGTTTTTATGCTGGTATGCCCCTGGTAAACCCGGAGGGTTTCAAACTGGGGACACTCTGTGTGATTGACAGGGTGCCACGCAAGCTTACCGATCTTCAGAAAAAAGCCATAGCCACCCTGGGCAGACAAGTCGTAAAACAGCTGGAAACCAGGTTGCAGAATGATGAACTGAACCGGTTATCGCATATACAGAATAAAATGTTGTCAGTAATCGCACACGATGTGCGCGGCCCGCTCAGTAGCCTGCAGGTACTGCTGGAGTTCATTGACCCGACAGAAACGGACACACAGGAGCTAAAGGAAATTCTGACCGATGCGCTCAAGCTGGTGGGGAATGGCCGTGAATTGCTTGAAAACATGCTCAGCTGGGCAGGATCCATGCAGAAAGAAGGCGGGTTTTATCCTGAAACAGTCTATCTCCGGCCTTTGGTTGCGTCACTGCTGGCAGATCATGAAGTGAAGGCTAAAAGCAAAGGACTGCAGTTGGTTAATAAGGTAGCGCCAGACCTTAAAGGAAATCTTGACAGACAAATGGTTACTTTTGTATTACGCAATCTTTTGACCAATGCCCTTAAATTTACTGCCAGTGGCCGGATAACCATAGGCGGCAGTGAGATGGAGGACGGCGTAAGGTTGTATGTACAGGACACCGGTTGCGGCATCTCTCCGCAGGATTTGCCAAAGCTGATGCAATGGGAGCACCGTTTCAGCACCCGTGGTACCGCTAAAGAAAGAGGAGCAGGCGTTGGCTTGTTGCTTTCCAGGGAATTTATTGTGCGGCACGATGGGGCGCTGACCATTGAAAGTGCCGTAAACGAAGGAACAAATATGATTTTCACCTTAAGGAATCAGGATGTATAAGCACCGTATAATTATTAGTTACTTCATCATAGGCCTCATGGTCGCTGTCAGTTTGCCGGCTTGTAAGAAAATAAGGGAACTGACCCGTTTCACCATACGGCAGGAGACCTATGCCACCATCCCCAGCAGTACCCTGATCAACCTGCCCATCAATGTTGCAACTCCTGACATTCAAACCAATTCTGCTCAGGAGTTTCAGGCAAATAATACCGATGCATCGCTGGTCAGATCAGCTTTTATGGAAAGTCTGCAAATAAATATCCAATCGCCAGGCTCCGCAGATTTTGACTTTTTACGTACCATTCGCATCTATCTGTCAGCCGACGGTTTGCCGGAAAAACGCATCGCCTTTCTGGAAGAGATTCCGCAAACCGGACTGCGTTCACTTACCCTTACTGTAGATGAAAGTGTAGATCTGCAGGAATATGTAAAAAAGGAAAAATTTGCACTTCGGGTTGAAACCATCAACCGGGAATTGAACAGCAATCAGATCAATCTGCGGATCAACAGTGCTATCAAGATAGAAGCGGATATTTTCTGAAGCTACCCTCCGGAGGGTATAGGAAATGCCCCAGTGATGGGATTGTACAAGGGGTAATTTGGCGTGATCTTGCCATAAAATTAAACCTATGAAAAAATCCCTGTTGCTCTTCGCTTGTTGTGTTGTATTGCTGTCTTCTTGCAAAAAAGAAGAGGAAGCTCCGACACCTGCTCCCACACCCGTTACCGGTGACCCCAATACCGCACTTTATTTCAATGACGCAGACGGCGTTCTGGTAAGCATTGAATCTGTTACCACCACCGAAACCCCTATTGGCCCAATTGATGTGCCTGTAGGACTGGCATCGGCCTTCTTTACCAATACCACCGGTAATTTTACAACCATGGCCAATGTAGGCACAGTGACAGTTGATGGTCAGGCCTTGACAAACAACAACAACGTTTACACCAGCACTATTTCAGTCACCAACCCAAGTGGTATCGACTGGATGAATGGCACTCCCTGGGAGGTAGCCGGTGCAGGAACTTTCCCTGCAGTATCTACTTTTGCGCAGAATTTTCCAGGCAGCAGCTGGGCCATCACCAGTGCTGCACCCAGCACCTCCGCTGCCTATGTCATGAGCTGGGGTAACGTATCCAATGCCGACAGCATCATCTGTATGGTCGTTGGAGGCAGCAGCTATGTAACCAAAACAGTAGCCGGTAATCAGACCACCTGCAACTTCACGGCTGCCCAGATGGCCAGTGTAGGTGCCGGTACAGGCATGATACAGGTTACGCCTTATCAGGTTGAGTCTAACAACTTCAATGGTAAAAAAATCTACCGCATCATGGAGGTTGTAAAAACGAAAACAGTCACTATCAACTAGTTGCTGTGGTTAGAAGCCGAATCCCCGCTGAAAAGCGGGGATTTTTTTTGTTTCAGGGTTGCAAAAGTACTTTGCAGCTTTATATTTGCAGTCCCAATGAGCACAAAGGTTCGGTAGTTCAGTTGGTTAGAATACATGCCTGTCACGCATGGGGTCGCGGGTTCGAGTCCCGTCCGGACCGCAAAAAAGCCTTAGAGAAATCTAAGGCTTTTTGCTTTTCGATAAAGAAGATAATGACAGATTCTATCCCTTACAAATCCTTATACCGGTCGTCATTTTTCGCGTTAAACCCGAACGACAGGCCAAATCTGGAGCCGTTCGAAGCAGGGATCCAATAGGCATTCACAGGGACATTTAATTTGCCGGAACGGAAGGTTTTACCTACTGCCAGAATGAAACCCGTATTAAGGTAAGGAGTGCCTCTGCTGTCGAAGCGCTGAGAATCGTATAACTCCATATTATCCATCCGATTATCAAACCAGTTGCCCTGACGGTCGATGAAGCCTTTTTTGTAGCGCACCACACTGAAGGTAGGGCCGAGTCCGAACTCCCAGCCGCTTTTGTTATCACGTATACCGTTCATGAGGGTGAAGCTGGGGATGATCATTCGTTTGTCGAGACCCGTAATCATAGGTAAAAATTCGAAAAGTGCCTGGAAACGACCTTCGTTCAGGTACTGTTTCTCGAACTGATACCCAAACTGAAACATCACGGAATTGTTGAAGCCATAACCCCCATCGATGGTGCTGCCCTGCAGGGTACCAACGACCGGGCCGGTAAAGACGGTAAAACCCATGCGCGGACCATCGTTCTGCAGGCGGTAGCGGCCGGGATTATTCCGGTAATTCTCAAGGTCGTTTTTGGCAGTCAGTTCACGTTCAATTTCTTTGTCGGTGGGTTTGCCATACATTTCGAGCAGGGTGATATTTACCATCTCCTGTATGTTTTTGGGTAGATTGAGGAATTCCTTGACATTCGACAATTCGATGGATTCAGACTGTACATCCACCATACGAAGCTGGATAATGATTTTTTCACCCACCAGTTCTACCGAGCCGCTGAACATTTTGTCGACCCGGATTTGTTTACCGATTTCCACCAGACAGATTTTGCCGTAGCAGCCACTGACATCCAGCTGGTTTTTTTTGATCAGGTAGTCCACATCATAACGGTCGACGACCTCATACGCGCCAATTTTTTCCAACTCCAGTCTTACCAGATTTCCCATGGAGGTAGGGTCATAACCAAGACCTTTGGTGTCGATGTGCAAAACAGCTACCGAACGTTTCTGAGATTGTGCCAGGAGGGGGGTGTTGTGTGCCGTCAGTACTATACCGAGCAGCAGAATGATCATGTTGTTTTTCATAGTCCTTATCATTTAGGAGAATGAGACAAAGCTCACATCCCGTGTCCATGTCCTAAAACGGCCTTGGTCTGTCTGTGAAAGTATTTGTAGCACTTTCTGGCTTTGGCGGGTCAGTTCCCTGTACAAAAAGTCATACGGTTGTACTTAGTACTTAAAAGCCTTGTCCGAGTTGCAATATTTACTACATTGTGTGGCATTCATTTGCAATAAGTGCAATAATCAGCTATGGAAAACGCGATTCAGCAACGTTTTTTTGAGAAGATCAGGCAGATAGTCCCGCCTAATTACGCTTTGGCAGATGAACTGGCGGACGTATTGAACATCAGCAAGGACAGTGTTTACCGCCGTCTACGAGGAGAAACTGCCCTTTCACTGGAAGAAGTGCTGGTTATCTGTCAGCATTACCGTATCACCTTTGAATCACTTGCCAATCCGGATGCGGTTACTTTTGAATTCAAGCAGATAAACCCTGATTTATCCAGTTTTCATCAATACCTGCTGCGCCTGCTGGTAGATCTGAAACGTATTAAAAGTTTCGATGACGGGGAGATACTCTATGCTGCCGAAGACATTCCGGTGTTTCATCATTTCATGCACCCAACGCTCACCGCCTTCAAGATGTTTTACTGGATGCGTTCTATCATGAACGTGCCGGAGCTGGAAGGTAGCCGTTTTAAACCCGACATACTGTCAGCTGAACTCATTGCCACAGCGCGGGATATTTATGAAACCTATCTGCAGATTCCGAGTGTGGAGATATGGACAGAAGAAACTGCCTCGAGTACCCTCAAGCAGATAGAATATTACTGGGAATCCGGATTGTTTGAAAGCACAGAGATCGCACTGGCGGTTTGTGATGATTTTGTAGCCGAATTACAACAACTGCAACGTTTGTGTGAACGTGGTTCCAAAAACGGGGTGCCTTTCCGTTTTTACCTCAACGACATCATGATAGGCAACAACTGCATACTCATCAAAGCCGGCCGCAGCAAATACACCTATCTGAGTCATCACAGCTTTAATTTTATGCTGACAACAGATTTTAATTTCTCCAATCAAACTGAAATATGGCTGGATGGGATGATGCAGAAATCGATGCTCATCAGCGGGGTTTCTGAAAAATACCGCAATAAGTTTTTCATGCAGCAATTGCAGCGTATGGAAGTTTTAAGGAAACTGATGACTACTTAAGCATCCGGCTTGAGCGGAACGAATTTGATTTGGATTTGCTTTAGTAGTTTTGCCTCATCATGCTAAACGAAAAGCGGCTGCTGTTTGTACTTGCAGCCATCCAATTTACCAACATTGTAGACTTTATGATTATGATGCCGCTGGGTCCCCAACTCATGCGGCTTTTTGAAATAAGCCCGCAGCAATTCAGTTTTCTGGTCTCTGCATATACTTTCAGTGCCGGTATAGTAGGTTTTCTGGCTGCTTTTTTTATTGACCGTTTCGATCGCCGGAAAGCATTGCTGGTTGTTTATACCGGTTTTGTTCTGGGTACCCTGGCCTGCGCCCTTGCACCAGGTTATTGGGCGCTCATCAGTGCCCGCATTGTGACAGGTGCTTTTGGCGGTATGTTAGGTGCTTTGGTGATGAGTGTAATTGGAGATGCCATACCCATGGAAAGGAGAGCTACCGCGATGGGTCTGGTGACGGCCTCTTTTTCAGCCGCTTCCGTTTTCGGTGTGCCCTTCGGGCTGTTTATAGCTTCAGTATCCAGTTGGCATGCTCCTTTTCTGTTTCTGGCAGCTATTGGTGTTTTAATCCTGGCAGGTATCTGGTTCTGGATGCCGGTAATGACAGGACACATTCAATCTGCGGCCAATAAACCATCACCGCTGGTGCTGGTAAAATCAGTAGCAGGATCAGCCAATCTCCGGCTGGCACTTTTACTGATGATGATGATTATGCTCGGGAGTTTTACCGTAACCCCCTTCATCAGTCCGTATATGGTTGCCAATGTAGGTTTCAGCGAGCGGGAGCTGACCTATATCTATCTTTTTGGTGGCTTTTTCACCATTTTCACCTCTCCCTGGATAGGAAGACTGAGCGACCGGCATGGCACCAAAAAAATCTATACCATTTTCGGGCTATTGACTTTAGTGCCTTTGCTGCTGATTACTAATCTGCCTCAGACACCCATAGTGGTGGTACTGTTGATTACCACCACATTTTTTATTGTGAGCGGCGGCCGCATGATTCCCTCTCAGGCTATGATCGCCGGTGCCGTAGATCCGGCCAAAAGGGGAGCTTTTATGAGCTTTAACTCATCCGTGCAACAGTTAAGTACTGCAGTTGCGTCGGTGATAGCAGGATTTATCGTGACTAAAAATGAAGCGGGGCAATTGCTTAATTTTCAGTATGTGGGCATATTTGCCGCACTGATGTGTGTATTGAGCATTTTTGTGGCCCGCAATATCAGGCCGGTGTCTTAGAAAAGGATAGAAAGCCCCAGATTTAAGGCTACTACACTGGTTTCACTGAAGCGGGGCTGATAAACCAGCTGATTGTCCTGAATAACAAGGTCATCTACCCCCAGATAATTGGCTTTTCCACCATTGAGCCACCTTGCACTCAATTGAAGCCGGTAGTGTAGATTCCCCACATCTGCCAGTTTATAGTGTATTCCTGCACCCAGGCCGTAACTGACTGTGAAGTCGTTGTAGGTTGCTTTGGAGCTGAAAGCTTCCGGGTTGCCTGCTACGGCAATGAGCTGGTTTCCTCTGGCAGTTGTCCGGGTTGAAATAAGGCGCATACCTCCGAAAGCTTCTGCGAAAGGGGCAATTTTTCCCCATGAAGGCGCGTAGCGTAGGTGGGCGTGCAGCGGCAGCATGTACTGGTAACGATCCAGGACGAGTTCATAACTGGCCGGATTGACAGATCCCAGTGGTTTTTGGTCGGTCTGATAGCCGTACAAGACAGCATCAAGTGAAACAGCCAGCTCCAGTGGCAGGTGAGCAAGGCGGTAGCCGACCATCATATGCAGACCAAAGCCTGTTTTGGAAACTTCCTGTGCAAATGCACCCCGCGGTATCGAAGCACCGAAACCCATCTCCATTAAAATCTGACGGGAAGGTGTCTGCTTACCCTGATACCCGGCATAACCGGTCTGCTGTGCAAAAACCGCAGGAGCGCTGCCCAGCAGCCATCCAAGACACAGAAACACCCGCAAGCCCATGACCGAATTTACCGAAAGCAGCTGAACTGACAAGTGGATGGGTGTTAAGTTTATAAACAATGCCGGATTTTCCTTTAAAATCAGTAATTTTGCGGCGAATTTAAGTTACATGCAAGCTATCCGCAACATTGCGATCATCGCCCACGTCGACCATGGTAAAACTACTTTGGTTGATAAAATCCTTCACCAGACCAACCTATTCCGTGAAAACGAAGAAATTGGGGATCTGATACTCGACAGCAACGACCTCGAGCGTGAACGGGGGATTACCATCTTTTCGAAAAATGTTTCGGTGAATTATAAGGGCACCAAAATAAATATCATCGATACCCCGGGTCACTCAGACTTTGGTGGTGAAGTAGAACGGGTACTCAAAATGGCCGACGGTGTATTGCTGCTGGTAGATGCCTTCGAAGGCCCCATGCCACAGACCCGTTTTGTATTGCAGAAAGCACTCGCTTTGGGTTTACATCCGATTGTGGTCATCAACAAAGTTGACAAAGAAAACTGTCGTCCTGATGAGGTGCATGATGGTGTTTTTGAGCTGTTTTTCAACCTCGATGCCACGGAAGAACAATTAAATTTCCCGACCATTTACGGCTCTTCCAAAATGGGCTGGATGGGCACCGACTGGAAGAAACCGACAACCGATTTCACCGCATTGCTTGATGCCATCATTGAACATGTTCCTGCGCCTAAACAGCCGGAGGGCAATCTGCAAATGCAAATTACCTCCCTTGACTACAGTTCTTTCGTAGGACGCATCGCGATTGGTAAAGTGGCGCGCGGAAGTATCAAAGAAAACCAACCCATTCAACTGGTGAAGAACGACGGTGGGTTTGTTAAAGCCAGGGTAAAAGAATTGCATACTTTCATCGGTCTGGGCCGTCAGAAAGTACAACAGGTTGAAGCAGGCGATATATGCGCGGTGGTTGGTCTCGATGATTTCCAGATTGGCGATACCATTGCCGATTACGATGCGCCGGAAGGGCTGGCACCTATCAAAGTCGACGAGCCCACGATGAGCATGTTTTTTACAATCAATACTTCTCCCTTTTTCGGTAAAGAAGGAAAGTTTGTGACATCACGTCACCTGCGTGACCGTTTGTACAAAGAGATTGAGAAAAACCTGGCAATGAAAATTGAAGAAACGGAATCACCCGACAGCCATTTGGTTTACGGACGTGGTATCCTTCACCTGTCTATCCTTATCGAAACCATGCGCCGCGAGGGGTATGAGTTGCAGGTAGGTCAGCCAAGGGTAATTGTGAAAGAGATTGACGGCAAAAAGCACGAACCCATCGAATCGCTGGTGGTGGATGTGCCTGAAGCATTCTCCGGCAAGGTCATTGAACAGGTTACCCAACGCAAAGGAGAGATGCTGATCATGGAGCCTAAAGGCGATATGATTCACCTCGAATTTAACATCCCGTCGCGTGGAATCATCGGTTTAAGGAATAACCTGTTGACGGCTACTCAGGGTGAAGCTATCATGGCTCACCGTTTCATAGGATTTGAACCTCACAAAGGTGTTATCCCGGGTCGTGTTAATGGTTCACTGGTTTCTATGGAAGCCGGTATGACCACTGCTTATTCCATCGATAAACTTCAGGATCGGGGCGTATTTTTCGTAGATCCGGGTGAAGAAGTGTATGAGGGAATGGTTATGGGCGAACACAGCCGTCCGGGTGACCTGGTGGTCAATCTCGTGAAAGGCAAAGCCCTCACCAATATGCGCGCTTCCGGTAAAGACGACAGCGCCCGCATCGCACCCAAACGTTTGTTTTCGCTGGAAGAAGCCATGGAGTACATTCAGGACGACGAATACATCGAAATAACACCTAAATCGATGCGCATGCGTAAGATTTTCCTGAAAGAAATGGATCGTAAACGGAGCACTTCCAAAGCCAATCTCTGATGCAGAAAACACGGGAATTAAAGTTATTCTCGAATGAGTGGTCTGTACCTTATGGGCTGCTTGGTGTTTTTGCCTTGTTGATGGGGGCGCTGAGTTATCTGGTTCACGCTTTTGCTCCCGCGTATAGTGCGCTGTTTACAAACGTAATGTTTGTGGCTATTTTGCTGTTACTAAGCATTTTTTACCGCAAACTGTATATTACGAAGGTAACAGTGGCTATGCAGGAGGATGTTTTAAAGGTGTGTTATCACAAACTTTTGTTTCCTGTCAACAGGGAAATACCCTTGTCATCCGTTCGTTATGTAGGTTTGGGGACGACTCAGGCTATAAAAGGTATTTTTCAGGTGCCGCAAAAGGAATGGATACTGGTAGAGATGAAAGGAAAAAAACTCTTTTTTTACGGCACCGATGATGTAAAAAACATACACGGTCTTTATCAGGATATACTTCGTTCCAATTCGGATATTGTGGTTCGGGAGAATATCTTTCGCTGATCCGACACACCATGTTTTTTTTGCATCTGAAACTTCGATTTGCCTGCCTGACTGGCTTGCTGGCGGGGTTGTTTGTAAGCGTTGTTTCTGCACAAAATCCTTTGCTGATTGGCTCCGGGGGGTATGCTGCTTTATATGCAGGTCAGGTGAATCCTTCCGCCTTGTCATTTAATAAAAGCAACTGGACCGTTCATTTACCGGGTGCAGGTGCCAGCTTTCAGAATAATCTCATCAGCATGCAACGGGTCAATCTGCTGTCGGTCATGGCTGGCGCGGATGTCAGCATCGAAATCGACAATATCAATAACAACCGTTTCGGTCCGGCACAGGGTGATGTATTGATTCAGGAGCATATAGAACAGCCTTTGCGTTTACAACAAGGTGCCTGGACTATGCCACTGGGCATTTATTTTCAGTATCAGAAGCATGCCTTTGGCCTGTACAGTCAGCTGCGACAACAGATTTACTGGAGCGGACTGTCAGCTTCCGGCTTTAAACAACTTTGGGAAGGTATTCTTTTTGAGCCCCTGCGCGACAGCACAATTTCAAATCCGGGTTTGAGACTTCAGCTGGATGCCTGGGGAGAGATTGGCGCTTCCTATGCCTATCGCTTTTACGAAACCAGAACCGAGGCCATGTCGCTGGGAATTACAGCCAAGGCTTTGCTGGGGCTGCAAACCCTGCACCTCGAGATGGAAGCTTTTGATTATACGATACGTTTTCCGGATACTGCCAGATTTGATCGTTTTGAAGGTCAGTATGCAAGATCATTGGGGGATGCAGGTATACAAAGCGGCGGTGGTTTCGCCCTGGATCTGGGTTTTACCTATGTAAAAATCGATCAGCAATCGACCCGGCGTGCCGGAAAAAACAGCAAAATAAACTGCTTCAATTTCGCGGGTAAAATAAGAATCAGGAGGGAAGTGCCTGAACATTTATGGAAGGTTGGTGTTTCCTGGCTTGATCTGGGGCTGATAAATTACAACGCTCCCTATTTCGTCATTAATTCATTTGCCAATTATAGTACCAGAGGTAAGTTTTTTGATTTCAGTCAGCGTGATTTTGATGCCAATTTTATAGGTCGTTTGCAGGCCAACGGTGCTGTGGCTGGTGATGTCAGTTTCAGTGTAGGGGCTCCTACAGCCCTCAGTTTACAATTTGATGGCAGGATTTATCAGGATTTTTATTTGTATGCTGCCATTTTGCAGCGCACGCCGCTCTTCGGTACCTTTAAAATGAGGAGAACCAATTATCTGGCAGTATCACCTCGTTTTGAGTTAGGTTGGGCGGAGATAGGTTTGCCCGTCACATTGACGGAGTATCATTACCTGAACCTGGGCTTGTCGGCTCGTTTAGGTCCTGTTCTTTTCGGAACAGACCGCTTTGGCAGCCTGTTCGGTTTGCAGCGGATATCCGGGGCAGATGCTTATGTGGCAGTTAATGTATTCGACTTCTGGAAGCTTTGAACTGTTCCATTGCCCACTGAAGCTGTTCTTCCGGACTGAGATGGCTGTTGTCGAGCACTTTGGCATCAGCGGCTTGCCGCAACGGATTTTCAAGGCGATGACTGTCGATATAGTCCCTGTCAAGTAAATTTTGTTTCACTGCCTCGAGAGAATAAAGCTCACCTTTGGCTTTCAGTTCACTATATCTGCGCTGTGCCCTAATATCCGGGTCGGCTGTCATGAATATTTTGAGTTCCGCATCCGGGAAAACATGGGTGCCGATGTCACGCCCATCCATAACAATGCCTTTGTTTCGTCCTGCTTTGCGTTGTAAAGCAATCATCGACTGTCGAACTGCTTTGATGGCAGATACCGGGCTGACCGCATTGGAGACCTCCAGGCTACGAATGGCTGATTCAACAGATTCGCCGTTGAGCCAGGTTTCATTGCGTTTGAGCACCGGGTTGTAGTGGAACTCAATATGGATATTCTCAAGCGCCTCCGCAATGGCCATGTCGTCATCAAGGGGGATGTGGTAATGCTGAAAGTACAGGGTCACAGCGCGATACATAGCGCCGGAATCGATGTAGGCATAACCGAGCCGGGTAGCCAGAGCCTTGGCAAGGGTACTTTTACCGCAGGAAGAATAGCCGTCAATGGCGATGATAATGCGTTCCACGGGGCAAAAATAAGCAGTTAGGGGACAGGTTTCGGGTAGTGTCGGGAAATATCGGGCTTTATGCCGGATTTGGGTATATAAAAGCTACCTTTGCAGTCAATTTTAGATTATAATTTTTTCATGACCACATTTGAATCGCTTCAGCTGAAACCTGAACTTGTACAAGCGGTTACCGCATTAGGTTTCACGGAGCCGACTCCCATTCAGGCGCAAGCCATCCCAATCCTCTTAGAAAGCACAACCGATTTTGTCGGACTCGCTCAGACAGGCACGGGTAAAACTGCTGCCTTTGGCCTGCCGGCCCTCCATCATGTCAATACCCAGGACCGCAAGGTACAGGTGTTGATCCTCAGTCCCACCCGGGAACTCTGCAATCAGATTGCCGAGGACCTGAAAAATTTCTCCCGTTTCCAGCCTGGTGTCTATATCACCGCTGTGTATGGCGGTACCAGTATCCAGAATCAGATCCGCGACATCCGCAATGGTGTTCAGGTAATTGTGGCTACCCCAGGTCGTCTGATCGACCTGATCGACCGCAAAGCGGTACATCTCGAAACAGTAGAGTATGTAGTACTCGACGAAGCCGATGAAATGCTGAACATGGGTTTCCGTGATGATCTGGATTATATCCTGTCGAACACTACCCATAAAAAATCTACCTGGCTGTTTTCTGCCACCATGCCCGATGAGGTTCGCCGTATTGCCAAAAACTATATGGAAAACCCACGCGAGCTGTCGATGGGTAAGAAAAACAGTGCTGCCAAAAACATCGAGCACGTTTACTATCAGGTGCAGGCGTCCAACAAATACGAGTCGCTGAAGCGGCTGGTTGACGTGAATCCCGGCATGTACGGCATCATTTTCACCCGTACCAAACTTGAAGCGCAGGATATCACCGAAAAACTGATCCGTGAGGGTTACGACATTGAAGCTCTCCACGGCGATTTGTCACAACAACAGCGCGATAAAGTGATGGCCCGTTTCAAGGAAAAATCACTGCAACTGCTCATCGCCACCGACGTAGCCGCCCGTGGTATCGACGTAGATGGCATTACCCACGTAATCAACTATTCACTTCCTGATGATCCGGAAGTATACACCCACCGGGCAGGTCGTACCGCCCGTGCCGGTAAATCCGGTATCTGTATCAGCATTGTGAGTGGCCGTGAAGCCAGTCGTTTGCGTCAGATTGAGAAAATGATCGACCGTCAGATGCAAAAACTGATGGTTCCTTCAGGAGAAGAGGTTTGCGAAAAGCAGTTCCTCAGCTTTATCGACAAAATCACCGGCGCTGAAATCGACCATGGAGAATACGAACGTTTCATTCCTATGATTCAGGAGAAACTCCGTGACTTCAGCAAGGAAGATATTATCAACCGCGTGGCTTCGCTGGAATTCCAGCGCTTCCTCAATTACTACCGCAATGCCCGCGACCTGAATGAAGGTGACCGCAAAGACCGCGACAGGGGTGACAGCCGTCCGGGTATGAAAAAAATATTCGTAAACCTGGGGGCGAAGGATGGTTTTTACAAAGCCAGTTTCCTGCAGTTCCTGCTTGATAATTCAGGTTTGAGTAAAACAGATCTGGGTCGTATTGACCTGGAAGATACTCGTAGTTTCATGGAAGCTGAAGAGGTGGCTGCAGCTGTGCTGGTTGAGACATTCAACGGCACAACCTACAATGGACGCAGTATCCGTATGGATATCATGGCCGGTTCTATCGGTGGTGGTCGTCGCGACAGCGGTGACCGTCCGGGTGGAAGAGGTGGCGACCGCGGTGACCGTGGTGGTTACAGAGGCGGCAGCGGCGGTGGTCGTGACCGTGGTGGTCGCCAGGGTGCTTCATATGCTCCTGATCGTCAGGAACGTCGCTTTGGTGGTGGAAAACCCCGTGGCGGCGGCAGGTACTGATTTTTTTCAGACATCGAGATTTCGAGAGGCGAGAAACGAGACTATACTCAGCTTGTAGCCTTACAGGCTACTTTTTGAAAGTCGACGAAATTTAGCCTGAAGTCAACAAACGCGGCGGCGCAAGTAAAATCTCGTTTCTCGCCTCTCGAAATCTCGATGTCTAAAGACTACACGGCAAACGAAGTTCCGCAACCGCAGGTTTCGCTGGCGTTGGGGTTTTCGAAGATGAAGCCGCGGTTGTCAAGCCCCCGGCCGAAATCAAGTTTTACACCTTCCAGATAAATGGCATGGGCAGGAGCGATGGCTACAGCGAGGCCTTCAAATTCAAGTAAGATGTCGTTGGGTTGTTTCTCCTGATAATCCAATATATAGGTCATGCCTGAGCAGCCTCCTCCTTTTACACCTATGCGGATGACCTTCTCCGGAGCAAGATTTTCTGCAGCCAGTTGCCGTAGTTCCAGCAGAGCGGAATCAGTAATGTGCAAGAGTTTTGAGGTATTGGTTTCCATACGGACTAATTAAGGCAAAGTTAGGGAGGATGGTTCAATTTTTTGCAGACATCGAGATTTCGAGAGGCGAGAGGGCGAGAAGGGGACGGTAATGGGGTTAAACGGTTTAAACGGCAAAACGGGTTAAACGGAGGGGGCCTCATCTGCGGCACTCGCGGAACAGCGTAGCGGTGGGCCTTAACCAACCCTTAACACCCTGGGATAGGCTCAGCGCAGCTAATTAGTTGTATTTTTGACATAACTGATACAGTATGTCCGATATCCTGGAAATTCTCAAGTACATTTTGCCTTCACTCGTGGTTTTGTGGACCACTGACCGTGTCCTGCGCTGGCAGTTTCACAAGACACAGGAGTTACAGCAACAGCAAATCAGACAAGAGCAACTGAAACATTTACTGCCTGTTCGTTTGCAGGCTGCGGAGCGCCTGGCTTTATTTCTGGAGCGCATCTCTCCCGAGGCCATGGTGCACCGGCTCAGTGAAGCAGGTATGAATGCGCAAACCTTACAGCTGACCTTGCTCACCAGTATAAGGGCAGAATACGAGCACAACATGGCGCAGCAGATATACCTGCATGCCGATACATGGGAAGCCATCAGATCAGCGAAAGAGGATGTTACTGCTGTTGTCAACCAGGCCGCACAGGGTTTAGGACCGGAAGCAACTGCCATGGATTATAGCCGGCGTTTGTTTGAATTGCTGCGCGGACGTGCAGTTTATCCAACCGCCAATGCACTTATCCAGTTGCGGCGTGAAACAGACCGTTTATGAACAGGCATTGGCTGTTGTGGCTGCTGTTTACAGTGGCATTTGTATCCTGTAAAACTGCAAGCTACAGGCCCAACAACCTGCAAACAGAGCAGTACAAGATAGATAGTTCTTATCGCGGGGGAGACAGCCTGTTAAGAGTCGCCTTACGGCCATACCGGGACAGCCTGGAAAAAGAAGTAAATGCTGTGCTGATTCAAAGTGATGCGGTGATGGTCAAAGCCCAGCCGGAGTCTGCCTTAGGCAATTTGCTGGCAGATATCATGCTTATTGAGGTAAGTCGTAAATATGAACCCGTTGAGGTGGCTTTATTAAATTATGGCGGCATACGAGCCGCGCTGCCGGCCGGGCAGGTAACCATGGGGGCAGTGATGGAAATCATGCCATTTATGAATTATGTGGTGATACTCGACCTGGACGGCAGGCTCCTTCAGCAATTGCTGGATCACTGGGCAGCCAAAGGCGGGACTCCGCTGGCAGGCGTTCGTTTTATCAGGAGAGAAGGAAAGGCTGTTGATGTTACCATCGGGGGCAAGCCCATAGATATGAATGCCCGTTATAAACTGGCTACCATTGATTATCTGGCGGAGGGCGGAGATGGATGTGATTTTCTGAAGGAAGCCCGTATCAGCCAACGTACCCCGGAACTGCTGCGTGATTTATATGTGACAGCTTTCCGTGGCATGCACCGGGATGGTATTGTTCTCAAACCCATGACCGATGGAAGAATTCGATAAAGGGCGCCGCGATTTTGTCCGGCAGGCTTCTGTGGTAGCCGCTGCTGCAGTTTTGATGCCCTCAGGTTTGTGGGCGTTGCCCGATGACGAGGTGATAAGCCTCAGTCTGCTCCATACCAACGACACCCACAGCCGCCTGGATCCCTATCCGGAGGGACAATATGCAGGGCTGGGAGGAGTCGCCCGCCGCAAGCAGCTGATTGATCAGATCAGGCAATCGACGGCCCATACCTTGCTTGTCGATGCCGGGGACATCTTCCAGGGGACGCCTTATTTCAATTTTTTCAAAGGTGAACCAGAGATGAAGGCCATGGAGGCCATGGGTTATGAAGTGGCTACTATGGGTAACCATGATTTTGACGAAGGCATCGAAAATTTCGCCAAACAATTGCAGCATGTAACGTTCCCTTTTGTAGTTGCCAACTATGATTTCAGTGAAACGGTGCTGGCAGGTAAGGTGAAACCGCATATCATTATTCAGAAAGGCCCGCTTCGTATAGGTGTTTTCGGTCTCGGCATTAGTCCCGATGGTTTGATACCGGCCAGATTGTTCGGGAAAATACGCTATTGGGATCCCGTATCCGTTGCCAAAGCACAGGTTGCCATGTTTAGAGAGCTGGAGGTTGACTTTATCATTTGTCTCTCGCACCTGGGGTATCAGTACAAGGACAACAGGGTTTCAGATCGATTGTTGGCAGCTCAGGTTGAGGGGATAGATTTAATTATCGGAGGGCATACGCACAGCTTCCTTGACCCTCCGGTGGAAGTGCAAAATCCGGGAGGAAAAGCTACGCTCATAGCACAGGTCGGACACTCTGGTATTAGATTGGGACGCATAGATTTTAGATTTGAAAAGTCGGGTAAAAAAAGGCGGACTTATCGGAATCGGAGCGCAAATGTTGGTTAGTTCGTTAGTACCCGAAAGGCACAAATGGAAGGCTGCTGATTTAAAGCACATTACATAAGAAACAATTGGGATAACTATGTGAACAAATCATTACTAAATAGTTAAATGTTTTGTAACTAACTGATTATCAATTTCATATAATTTATAAATAAAAGTCAAGCGATTCGTCTAAAAACTTTTTAGAAAAAGTTTTGCAGCTAGATGTTGGTAAATCACGTGCTATTCAGCCCCTTGTCATTCTTCTAACAAAGTCAAGAGGTTTCGGAGTTTTTTAGAGAAGTTTTTTTGTTTCATATTCGACCTCCCGACCAATTCGGATACTATGAACGAGCCTATGGAGAGAACGATGGAAATGGTATGGAGCAACTGTTTGTCGATCATACGCGACAACGTGAATCCTCAGAGTTTTAAGACCTGGTTTGAGCCCATCAAACCGGTGCGTCTGAAGGATAACGTACTGACGATTCAGGTGCCGAGCCAGTTTTTTTATGAGTGGCTGGAAGAGCACTACGTCAATTTGCTGCATAAAACCATTCGTCGGGAGCTCGGGGCAGAAGGTCGTCTGGAGTACAGCATAGTGATGGAGCATGCCACCGCCGACAAAGCGCCGTATACCATCAACATGCCTGGCAACGGCATGAAAGCCAAAAATCCTGATCTGACCGTTCCGATGAACATCGGCTCGTCGATTAAAAACCCGTTCATCATTCCGGGTCTCAAAAAGATTAACATCGATTCGCAGCTTAACCCGCGATATTCATTCGAAAACTTCGTAGAAGGCGATTCCAACCGCCTGGCCCGTTCGGCTGGTATGGCGGTCGCCTCCAAACCAGGCGGCACCTCTTTTAATCCTTTGATGATTTACGGTGCAGTAGGGTTGGGCAAGTCTCACCTGGTACAGGCCATCGGCAATCAGGTGAAACTCAATTTCCCGAACAAAACAGTTCTCTACGTAACTGCGGAAAAATTCACCCAGCAGTTCATTGATTCGCTCCGGAATAATTCCGCCAACGACTTTGTGAACTTCTATCAGCTCATCGATGTGCTGGTGATTGATGACGTACACAACTTCGCCAACAAGGAGAAGACCCAGGACGTTTTCTTCCACATCTTCAACCACCTCCACCAGACCGGCAAGCAGCTCATACTTACCAGTGACCGGGCACCCAAGGACCTGAAAGGGATGGAGGAAAGGCTGCTCTCCCGTTTCAAATGGGGTTTGAGCACCGATCTGCAGGTGCCTGATTTCGAAACCAGGGTAGCCATACTCGAGATGAAGATGTACGCCGATGGTATTGAACTGCCCAGGGAGGTGGTTGAGTTCATCGCCCACAACATCACTACCAACATACGCGAGCTGGAAGGAGCCATAACCTCCCTGCTTGCTTATACAACGCTGAATAACAAACAGCCGGATATTGAACTCGCCAAAGTGGTAATGCGTAATTTTGTCCGCAACGTATCACTGGAAATTTCTATTGAGAGTATTCAAAACCTCGTTTGCGAGTATTTTGATCTGCCGGTAGACTTGCTGAAGGCCAAAACCCGCAAGCGGGAAATCGTACAGGCCCGTCAGATTTCGATGTATTTCGCCAAAAAACTGACTAAAAACAGCCTCAAAACCATTGGAGAGTACTTTGGCGGCCGCGATCACAGTACGGTAATTCACTCTTGCCAGACCGTAGAAGACCTCATGGAGACCGACCGTAAGTTTAAAGGCTTCGTGGAAGATATTCAGAAGAAAATTAAGATCAGTACCGTGTAATTTTGCCCGGTAAGCACACACCGGATGCAAACCATTAAACCCAGTCTCGCCAGAGGCACCCGAGATTTCGGCCCGGCCCTGATGGCCAAACGTAAGTACATCTTCAATATCATTGAAGGCGTTTTCAGACAATACGGCTATCAGCCCCTGGAAACACCTGCGATGGAAAACCTGAGCACCCTCACCGGAAAATACGGCGAGGAAGGTGACAGGCTCATTTTTAAAATCCTCAATTCGGGTGACTACCTGAAGGAGGTGGATACCAACGATTTCGAAAGCGCGAAAGAAAACCAATCCCGTTCTTTCACCAGCCTGGTGAGTGAAAAAGCGCTTCGGTATGATCTTACCGTGCCTTTGGCCCGGTATGTTTCCATGAACCGGCACAACATCGCCTTTCCTTTCAAAAGATACCAGATTCAGCCCGTCTGGCGGGCTGACAGGCCTCAGAAAGGCCGTTACCGGGAGTTTTATCAGTGCGATGCCGATGTGATCGGGTCAGATTCATTGTTTAACGAGGCTGAACTATGTGCTATTTACGTCACCGTATTCAAAAAACTAGGGTTTCGTGATTTCAGTGTTCGTATCAACAACAGAAAGTTATTTGCCGGTATAGCGCAAGCCATCGGCATGGGCCAGAAGGTCACGGAATTTATTGTGATACTTGACAAACTGGATAAAATAGGCAGAGAAGCCATGACAGCCGAAATGGTTGCCCATGGCGCTTCAGAGAATAACATAAATGCTTTTTTTGGTGTGTTGGAGAAAACCGTGACGTCCGAAAAATGGGCTGCACTGGCTGCTTTTTCTGAGGATGCCCATCTGCACAAAGGGCTGGAAGAATTGCATCTTTTGTTTAAGTTGATCGAGCCTTTTGATTTGGGAAAACACCTTGTGTTTGACCCGACCCTCGCCCGAGGCTTAGACTATTATACCGGAACCATCCTGGAGGTGGTAACCCACGAAGTGGCCATGGGTAGCATAGGCGGTGGTGGTCGCTACGACAATCTCACCGGCATTTTCGGAGTGGATGGTTTAACGGGGGTAGGGATTTCTTTCGGTGCCGAAAGGATACTGGATGTGATGGAACAACTCAACCTTTTCCCGGAAACAGTCCAGCGGTCGAGTGATATACTGCTTTACATCTTTGATGACGCTCAGTTTGAGTATGCCGGTTCACTTTTGCGACAGCTCAGGGCGGCTGGAATGGCAGCGGAATTGTATCTGGAGGCCGGTAAGATGAAAAAGGCTTTTTCTTATGCGGAAGCCAAGGCCATTCCTTACCTCGCCCTGATTGGTGATCAGGAAGTTGCCGGGCAATCGGTCATGCTCAAGGATATTCGTTCCGGTCAGCAAAGTCCTGTAGGTATAAATCAGCTGGCTCAACATCTAAAGAATGCTTTATGAAAACCATCTACCTGGGAGAACCGCTTGATTTTTCGACCTTGGGCGAATTGATGGAGCCGGGTAACAAACTCGCGCTCAGTACACAGGCCGTGGCACGTATCCAGGCCTGTAAAAAATACCTTGATGATAAGCTGGCTGACAGTGACCAGCTTTTTTACGGCATTAATACCGGCTTTGGTTCGCTCTGCGACATTGCTATCTCCAAAAATGATCTTTCCAGCCTGCAACGCAATCTGGTGATGTCGCACGCCTGTGGAACCGGTAATATGGTTCCGGTTGCCATTATCCGTCTGATGCTGGTGTTGAAGATTCAGTCGTTGGCATACGGTCATTCCGGGGTACAGTTGGCAACCGTACAACGCCTGGTAGATTTATACAACCATGATGTATTGCCGGTTGTTTATGAACAGGGCTCTTTGGGAGCATCCGGTGATCTGGCACCGCTCGCACATCTTTCTTTGCCTTTGCTGGGGTTGGGAGAGGTATGGGTAAACGGCAATATAACGCACAGCAGCAGCTTGTTGCCTACTTTTGGCTGGGAGCCCATTGTTTTGCAGGCCAAAGAAGGGTTGGCACTTTTGAACGGTACCCAGTTTATGTCGGCCTATGGCGTTTATGCTATATTGAAAGGACAGCAGCTGATAGATCAGGCAGCGATGATAGCAGCCCTCTCGATAGAGGCCTTTGACTGCCGCACAGAACCTTTTCATCCATTGGTTCATGAAGTACGTCCCCATTTGGGCCAGCAGCATGTAGCCGCTGCTATCCGCGACTGGCTGACTGGCAGCCCTACGGCCGCCCGTACCAAAACAGCCGTGCAGGATCCGTATTCATTTCGTTGTGTGCCGCAGGTACATGGTGCCAGCTACGATACCTGGTTACATGCGGCTTCTGTTTTTGAGACCGAAATAAACGCTGTCAGCGATAATCCGAATCTTTTCCCGGAAGAGGATATGATTATATCCGGAGGTAATTTTCATGGACAGCCGCTCGCTTTCGCCCTCGATTTTCTGGCGATTGCGATGGCTGAGCTGGGTGCTATCAGTGAACGCCGTACCTATCAGCTTATTTCCGGCAGCAGGGGACTCCCTGCTTTCCTGATAGCCCATTCCGGCCTGAACAGTGGCCTGATGATACCGCAGTATACAGCCGCATCCATTGCCAGTCAGAACAAACAACTGGCGGTGCCGGCATCTATTGATTCCATTACTTCCTCGAACGGACAGGAAGACCATGTTAGCATGGGGGCCAATGCTGCTACCAAACTGTACCGGGTACTTGACAATGTAGAAACCATTCTGGCCATTGAGCTGATGAATGCGGCCCAGGCGTTTGATTTAAGGGGAGACTGGAAAACATCCGCGGGACTCAGCAAACTACTGGCTGCCTACCGTAAAAAAGTGCCTTTTCTGGCAGAAGACCGTTTGCTGCACGATGACATCGTAGCCTCCAAGCGATTTCTGCAAAGCTATTAAGAAGTCCCGGAAGCTGCTTTGGAGCTTCTCAGGATGAGTACGATGCCCAGTAATACCAGCGGTATACTCAGCCATTGCCCCATATTGAGTGCCATCGATTTTTCGAAGTCAACCTGTACATCCTTGATGTATTCCACAAAAAAGCGGAATCCGAAAACAAGTACCAAAAAATAGCCGAAAAGTCGCCCCGGCTTTTCACCGGCTCCTTTTTTCCAGTATTGGTGGTACAGGAAGCCAAAAATCAGCAGGTAGGCGAGGGCTTCATAAATCTGTGTCGGGTGACGGGGAAAGTTCTCACCCAGGCGTTCGAATACAAAACCCCAGGGGAGGTCGGTAGGGGCACCAACAATTTCAGAATTCATCAGATTTCCTGTTCGGATACAGACTGCAGCCAGTGCTACTACTATCACCATCCGGTCGGTAATCCAGAGGAAGCTGATGTCTTTTATTTTACGGGCAAAAAGCCAGTGCGCCAATAAAATGCCGACGGCTGCTCCGTGACTGGCCAGTCCGCCTTCCCATATTTTCAGGATTTCAAGCGGGTGACCCAGATAATATTCAGGTTCGTAGAAAAGACAGTGCCCCAGTCTTGCACCCAGTATGGTACCGGCACCTACATACAGCGAAAGAGAATCAAGCCAGGCGGTAGGTTTGTTTTCTGCTTTAAAAACGCGCTCGAGTATATAGTACCCAAAGACAAACCCCAGCATAAAAAGAACGCCATACCAGCGTACAGGTAAGATATCGGGCAGGATTTCAGGGTTGATGTTCCAGTGGATGTAGTTGAGCATGGCACAAGTTTGAAGCGAAGTTACAGGGTAAAATCAGTAAAATGAATATCCGGTTTGCAAGACCTTAAAGTGTTAACAATGTCTGGCCGGAGACGGGCCTGTTAAAAGGTAGGAGCTCTTCGGGACAGGGTTATCCGGGTTGGTTGTATGATTTCTGAAAGGGGCCGTATGTTCTACCCTGAACAGGGTATTTTGTAGTAAAAATGTCAAAAATGGCTGATTTTAACGCAATTTAATAAACTGTGGCGGATGACTGAGGGGTCTTTCATCTTAGCTTTGATTTAAATTTAACCTAACGACTCTTTGCTATGAAATACATTTTTACATTTTGCGTACTCGTTTTTGCCATCGGCACGCAGGCAGCGCGTCCTGAACATCCGTTTGGCACCCTGAAAATGCACCCTAAACTGGAGCAGTTGAAAAATGACATGCGTTTCCCAGTTGCGAATGCCAACAGCAGGGTAGCTGCTTCCGGCTATCCCGATTCGGCAGTAACCTTCAGTTGGGATGGTGCTGCCTGGGTACAGGATGGCGCATATCGGGTGCGTTACACCAATGGCAAAATCAGCAGTATTACAATGTATGTCGTTCAGGGCCCGATAAGCATCCCTGCCTACACCTATGAATACACCTATAATGCTACCGGTAATGCTACTAAAATCGAGGCAGTTCTGACGATTCCAGGTTCTCCGCCTGTGGTTATGAACCGCTTTGTGATGAATTATGATATCCGGGGTAACCAAACCGCTCTCCTGATATATCAGGACAACAACGGCACCCTTGAACTTAATTCAGGAGACTCCATAGCCATCACATACAACGGCAATATTCCGACCGAAGCGACGACTTATTCATTTGATTTCTCGACAACTCCAGCTGCCTGGGCACCAAACACCAGATTTCAGGGTATTACCTTTGGTGCAGGAAGTGCACCTACGGGGTTGACTATTTCCTATTGGACAGGTTCGGCCTGGAACCCGGAAGAAGAGCGATACAGTGATGTAAACTTTGGCCTGGGCTATTTCGGGTTTTCTGCCACTTTCGGCGGGCTCATCGATGTAAGCAATTTTCTGTTTACAGAAGTGGCCATGACTGAAAATTCCTATGCAGGAACACCAACTGATTATGTCATGGAAACCAAAATCGGGGGCAACTGGGAAAACACAGAAAAAGGTACATCAACCATGGCAGGCGGTGTGATTTCAGAAACAGTTGTTCAGTTGTGGGCAGATACTGTCTGGGTGAATGACAATCGCGCGAGTTATACATTTACAGGCGGCCAACTGACCGCTGTGCTGGGTGAGGATTATGTGAATGCCAACTGGGAAAACAGCTACCGGGAGAGCTGGACCTATGATGCTTCAGGGAATCTCACGGAAGAAAAAGGAGAGATATACCAGAATAATAGCTGGATGACAGCTTTCGGTAATCGAAACACTTATGACTATTCCAGTGACAACCGGGTATTCAGATGGGTGAGCGAGCAATTCGATATGGCTACTGATGCTTACACCAATGTATCAAAAAGAGAATATTACTTTGGTTCTTTTGCCCTCAATACTTCTGTAGCCGGTTTGAATACCTTAAAAGTGTATCCTAATCCGGTGACAGATCAGTTGCATATCAGCCTGGAAGGAAAAGAGGCTACAAGCCTCCGCGCCGGGATATATAACCTGCAAGGTCAGTTGGTTCAAAATGCACGCTTTGAACTCACTGCGGGTCATAACCAACTGCAACTGGACGTAAATGCTCTGGCTGGCGGTATTTACCAGCTTCGTTTGCAAACCGGGAATGGTCTGGAAGTGGTTAAATTTGTGAAGTAATATTCATTTTACAGAATAGATGTATGGGCCGTCCGGAAGGACGGCTTTTTTTTTGACATCGAGAGGCGAGATATGAGATATGAGATACGAGAGGCGAGAGACGAGAGACGAGATACGATGACCGTGCCTGAAAAAAGTTGACACTTTTTACTGATTTCATGGCCGAAAACAGACGACCGTGCCCGATGTTGGTTGGCAGTTTTGGTATAGGCAGTACGCGAGTGTGCCATAGTTGTGTTCCTCGTGAACAGCGCTACGGTTTTACAGCTAAACGGAAGATCGACATTTTGAACGATGATTCGGGCGCGGGAGGAGAACGGAAAGGCAGCCATGTTCAAAGCCAGAATTCCGGCACCTCTCGTATCCCGTCTCCCGAAGCCGGAGAAAAAATCAGGCCTTTATATGATCGTCTTTGTCTTCAACAAAAATTACCGATACGGCTGCTATCAGCATGAACAGGCCTGCCATGATCAGGGCGTAAATCGCCTGATTGTTGTAGAGGTATTTCACGATAGGGCCACCAATCACACCATTGATAATCTGCGGCAGTGTAATAAAGAAATTAAATACACCCATGTAAATCCCCATTTTATGAATAGGGATGGCACCCGCCAGTATAGCATACGGCATGGCGAGAATAGAAGCCCATGCGATGCCTATCCCTATCATCGGAAGTAAAAGCATATTGGGTTCTTTGATGAAATAGATAGATATGAGTCCGATACCACCTGCCACCAGCGACAGGGCATGGGTACGTTTACGCCCGAATTTCAGGGCGATGGCTGGCAACAGCAGGGCATAAATGGCAGAAACACCATTGTAAACGCCAAAAATGATACCCACCCAGTTACCTGCATTCTGATAGGTTTCGGAGCTGGTATCGTTGATATCGAGGCCATAAACATGTGTGGCAACTGCCGGGGTAGTAAATACCCACATGCTGAACAGGGCAAACCAGGAGAAAAACTGCACCAATCCCAATTGCTTCATGGTTTTGGGCATACGGGCAAAATCTCTTGCAATCTGCCTCATACCACTGAGCTGCTCTTTTTCTGCTTCTTTCTTGTATTCCTCCGGCGGAAATTCTTTGGTCGACATTACTGTCCAGAGAATTGTTATGAGGAATACAATGGCTCCGATGTAAAATGAGTAGGTTACGTTGTCGGGGACCTGTCCGGGTGCTGCGGTTTTGGCAATTCCAAACCACTCCGCGAAAGCATAGGGCATCCAGGAGCCGATCACGGCGCCAATACCTATCAGAAAGGTCTGTATCGAGAAGCCCAGCGTTCGTTGTTCTGAGGGCAGCAAATCGGCTACCAGGGCACGAAAAGGTTCCATGGCAATGTTGAACGAAGTGTCCATAATCATCAATATGCCGGCACCAATGTACAACGGGGGCAGAATAGCGATCAGGGCTGATGCATTCGGCATGAAAATGAGTGCCACAGAGGCTAGTATGGCTCCTGCCAGGAAAAAGGGCCTTCGACGCCCCAGGGCTGTCCAGGTTTTATCGCTGTAATAGCCGATAATGGGTTGCACAATCATACCCGTAAGCGGTGCAGCCAGCCAAAACCAGCTGAGATGTTCTACATCGGCACCAAAGGTTTGCAGTATTCTGGAAGCATTGCCATTTTGCAAGGCAAATCCGAACTGTATCCCCAGAAATCCAAAACTCATATTCCAGATTTGCCAAAAGGATAATTTAGGTTTTTTCTTCATGTTCGTTGGCTGAGGCGGCAAATTAGAAAGCCTTGACGACTTCACAAAGAATTAATCTGAAAGGAGGATTTAGCATTTTTTATACCTGCTTTTAAAAACGGATTCCGTTGTTTTGAGGTTAGATGTTTATGTCGAAGCGAAATCTTCTCATTTATGGTTTGTTATGGCTGTTAGTGGCCTGCGAAAGCCCTCAAAAACAGAAAGTTGAGCGGATAGAAGTTGAAACACTTTTTCGCAACCCGGAACGCAGCCAATACCAGCTATCTCCGGATGGCCATTATCTGGCATTTTTAGCGCCGTACAAAGACCGGCTTAATATCCATATTCAGCTGGCCGGTACAGACAGCATCTGGCGGATTACCCATGTTTCTGAACGTGATATCGTGAAATTCGGATGGGCCTCCAGTCGTCAGCTGTTTTTTTTACGGGATGAGGATGGCGATGAAAACTACTTTCTGAGTACCGTTTGTTTTGACGGAAGCAATTACAAAGAACTGACCCGTTTGCCGGGAGTAAGGACCGGGGTGCTGGATAAACTGGAAAATTCAGCGGACGAAATGCTCATTGAGTTGAATCAGCGAGATCCAAGGGTGTTTGATGTATATAAAATAAACCTCAAAACGGGCAAACTCACACTTTCACTTAAAAATCCAGGTAACTACTCCGCTTATCTGACCGACCATGACGGGGTAATCCGATTGGTAACCACTACACAAGGGGTTACCAATACCTTTTTATACCGGGATAAAGAAGGTCAGCCTTTCGAAAAGGTGCTGGAAACGGATTATAAGAACTCCTTCAGGCCTCTGTTTTTTGATTTTGAATCACCCGGAAAAGTATATGCCATTTCCAATCTGGGAAGAGACCGCATGGCTGCTATCCGCTATGACCTGAAGCAAAACAGGGAAGATACCATACTGTACGAAGCCCCCAACAACGATGTAAACTGGATTGGCTATTCACGAAAGCGTAAGAAGCCTACGGTTGTTCATTATGTGGACTGGAAAGGCAGATTGGTATTTCTGGATGAAATTGCGAAGGGGCTTTATGAGGATATCAAAGCACAAATGCCGGATGGGGATGAACTCACCTTTGCCTCCATCGATGATACAGAAGAGAAATTTATCGTAAGAACCTTTTCTGACCGTACCCTGGGGGCTTTTTATTATTATAACTGCGCAGCCGGTAAGGTGGTCAAACTCTCAGAAGTCAGCCCCTGGCTTGATAAAGAGCAGATGTCGCCTGTTAAACCCATTACATACACCACACGTGACGGGCTCACCATTCATGGGTATCTGACGATTCCCCTCGGACTCGAAGGCCGGAATCTGCCAGTTGTGGTCATGCCTCATGGCGGTCCGTGGGCCCGTGACTACTGGCGGTTTGACAGTCATGTGCAGTTTTTGGCCAACAGAGGTTATGCGGTGCTCCAGATGAATTTCAGGGGCTCTACTGGTTATGGAAGGGCTTTCTGGGAGGCGGGCTTCAAACAATGGGGTCTCAGGATGCAGGATGACATTACCGATGGCGTAGAATATCTTATTGCGGAAGGTATTGCAGACCCTAAACGTATTGCCATTTATGGCGCCAGTTACGGTGGTTATGCAACCCTGGCAGGTCTTGCCTTTACACCGGATTTATACCGTTGCGGTATTGATTATGTCGGGGTCTCTAACCTGTTTACCCTCATGCAGACCATACCACCTTATTGGGAGCAGGAGCGGGAAATGTATTATGAAATGATAGGGCATCCTGTAAAGGATAGTCTTTATTATGTGAAAGTATCTCCTGTATACCATGCGGATAAAATTAAAGTGCCCCTGATGGTAGTGCAGGGTGCTCAGGATCCCCGGGTTAAAAAGGCGGAGTCAGACCAGATTGTGGAAGCATTGGCGGCACGAGGTATAGCAGTCGACTACATCGTCAAAGAAAAGGAAGGCCACGGCTTTCGTAATCAGGAAAACAGGATAGAGCTCTACCATGCCATCGAGAAATTCCTCGATGAAAACATGCGTTGATTTTTAATAGCTTAATTCAATTTTTTCATTTTTCCAGTCAAATTCTACCGATGCCAGATTTTTGTGTTCGTGAGGGAAATCCGTAACAACAAAAAACGGATCAAAGTTGGAAATAGGCTCAATGAATCTGTGAGCATTGTTTGAAACCGGCAGGGTAACACCATTCATTTTAACACCATCAGGCTGAAGGCCATGGAAATACACCCTGATTTTTGTCCAGGGGTGTGCTCCTTTACCGGTTACTTCCTCCAAAGTCAGTCGTTTTTCGTGCCCGGTATGGATAAGTTCCCGTTGTGTGAAAAACCCATCCTCAAAAGCATGGTCATGGCCACTGTCTTCGTACAGCACAAATGATTCGACACTGCTGCCGGCATACAGATGCAGGCAGAGGGTATCAGCAGCGGCCTGTTGCAGGTTTTCGGGTGATTTCTCTAAAACAGGGATAACCGTTCCGGCTTTTACAAATACCGGCAGTATCTCTGCCGGGGTTTCAGTGAGTAAAACCTGTTTGCCCGCATGGAGGGCATCGTTGTATAATGAGTACCATTCTCCTTCAGGTAAATACACTTTTTGTATTGGTTGCCAGGAGTTTACAGCTGCTACCAGCAGCGATGGTCCAAACATATACTGATTAGACCAGTCACGGTTGTAAATATTCTCATCGTGGGTATAATCGATAGCAAGGCTTCTGACCAAAGGCTGGCCATTTCTGACCGCTTCGGCAATGACGCTGTAGATGTAGGGCATTAACCGGTAACGCAGCCGAATGAAGTTGCGGGAGATTTCTTCGGCTTCTTCACCATAAGACCAGGGTTCGGAATCACGGCTGTTGATCATGGTATGACCTCGGAACATAGGGGAGAAGGCCCCTATCTGCATCCATCTGGTAAAAAGCCGGGGTGAGGATTCGCCTACAAAACCACCCACATCCATACCGGTAAAGGGTATACCGGTAAGTCCCATACTGGATAAGAGTCGGACACCCATGAGCATATGATCGTCGCCGGCAGAATTATCGCCGGTCCACACTGCCGCGTACCGCTGTATACCGCTGAAACCTGCCCTGGTAAGGACAAATGGCCGTCGGCCATTGAGGCGTGCTTTCACACCTTCAAAAGTGCTGCGCGCCATTTGCATGCCGTAAACATTGTGGGCCTTGCGGTGGCTTGCTCCAAAACCATCGAAATCAAATTCGAGCAGATCCGGCAGTTTTTTGCCCCAGGTGACCGGCTCGTTCATGTCGTTCCAGTAACCTTCTATGCCAAGGCCTATGTTTTCTTCAAACTGTTTACCCCACCAGTTCCGGGTAGCCTCCCGCGTGAAATCAGGGAAAAGACAGGTGCCTGGCCATACATCTCCTTTGTAAGGTGTGCCATCCGGATAGGCCACAAAAAGCTGCTGATCGCGTAATTCTTCAAAGATGCGATAGCCTTCCTCATCCTTTACACCCGGATCCACAATGACAACAACCTGAAAACCCATCTCGCGCAACTGTCTGATGAAGGCAGCGGGGTCCGGGAATTCCCTGTTGTTCCAGGTAAACAGTTTGTACTGATCCATAAAATGGATGTCGAGGTAGATGACATCACAGGGAATGTGTTTTTCCCGGAAGGTACGGGCGATATTCAGAACCTCCTTATCAGGATAGTAGCTGTAACGGCATTGCTGATATCCCAGACTCCATTTCGGAGGCATGGGCATACGACCGGTGAGCCAGCTGTATTCAGAAATGGTTTCCGCCACAGATCCGCTGCAGAACATATAATAATCCAGTTCCCCGTCGGGTACCTGGAAATAGGAAAAACGATGGTTGGAAGCCCCGAAATTAAACACAGAACGATAACTGTTGTCGAGAAATACGCCATAGACCCTTTGTGCAGTGATGCCCATGTAAAAAGGGGTACTCAGATACAAAGGGTCTTCTTCTTCTCCATAAGCAAAAGCATCGGTATTCCAGTGCTGATACCATTTGCCCCGACGGTTCAGGAAACCTGTTTTTTCGCCCAATCCGATGAATTTTTCATCGTCCCGCAGGCTTTTATAACAGCTTATCTCATTTCCCAGAAAAGAAATGCCGAAAGCAGCATCATCACCCAGCAACAAATGACCCCCTGCGTCGTACAGATCGAATCGCAAAGCTGCCCGTTGAATACGCAACTGCATTTTATCGGTATGCAAAGACCAGCCTGTTTCGTTTTCTGTCAAACGAAATGAAACAGTTTCCGGCCGGGAAATCACCGCATAGGAATGATCTTCAAATGATCTGTGCAGTGCCAGGGCCCGGATACGCACCAGACTCGCGCTGTACAACTGGACAACAACCCTGGCTTCTGCCGTTTCAAATTGGAGTAACTGACCGTTTTGTTCGAAACGGGTTACAGCGCTTAAAGGCGTGTTGCGGTAATCCTGACGGGCTTGCGTCATGGGAATAAATAGTATTATAAATAAAAACAGGCAACGACACATGGTCATTGCCTGTATACAATTACAAATATCAGCTGGCTGGTTCCTCTTTCAGGAGGTAAAAACCATAGTCGAGCAACAGCAGTTCTTTTTCAAGAAGTATGGATTTACCGGTATACAAATCTGTAAATCTTTTTCCCTGCAGGGCTACCGGAATCTGAAGGGTGGTGAGCGTGTCTCGGAAATTCACGATACCATGCAAGGCAGCAATTCCTTCCCCGCGGCTGAAAATAAGCGCGTCTTTCGACTGGAGGGAATCAAAACGCAAAACCCCTTCCAGCAAGGCTGGCTCGTTGTTTTTGAGTGCCAGCACTTTGGTGTAAAAAGACTTCACGTCAGGATTCGAAGCCCAAAGGATATCGCTTTTTTCGAAAAGATTCATTTTGGTGGGATGTGCTACTTCCTGTCCATTGTACAGCAAAGGAATGCCGGGCATCATGGCGCTGAAAAAGAAGGCAGCCATTGAACCATCGCGGTTGTTAAAAAGGTTTACAGGGACATCGTCCCAGGAGGTTTCATCGTGGTTGGTGATAAACCGCATTCTCTGCGCACCCTGAGGTAAACGGGCACTTTCCTCCGCCAGAATGGTAGGGATAAGGGTTGCACTGTCGCCTTTGAATACTTTTTTCAGGTTGTGGTATAAATCCCAGGAATAGGTCAGATCAAAGCCGGCCGCATACAAAGCAGCATCAGCACCTTCCGCCAGCATCAGCACCGGTTTTTGTTTGCGTACTCTTGAAATAGCACTGTTCCACCAGTCTACAGGTACCATTTCTGCTACATCGCAACGATAGCCATCTATATCAAAATCACGTACCCAATATTCCAGCACCTTAATCATTTCTTCCTTCAGCGAATCATTTTCGTAGTTGAGGTCGGCCACATCGGTCCAGTCGGCTACGGGCGGCTGTAAGTTACCAAGGCTGTCTTTGGTGAACCAGTCGGGATGCTGAACGGTCCACGGGTGATCCCACGCGGTATGATTGGCTACAAAATCGATGATGATGTGCAGTCCGTGTGCATGGGCGGAATCTACCAATGCCTTAAAGTCTTCTTTCGTTCCGAATTCAGGATTTACATCGTAGTAATCCTTGATGGCATAGGGGGAACCAAAGGTACCCTTGCGATTTTCGATACCTACCGGGTGGATGGGCATAAACCAAAGGGTGTTAACACCCATCGATTTCAGTTCAGCCAGTCGGGGTATCATGGCTTTAAAAGTTCCCTCAGCTGTGAAATTACGGACATATACTTCGTAGATAACCGCTTTGGCCGCAACAGGAGGGTCGATTTTCACAGTTTTGTTTTTATCAGAGCAGGAGATTACACCGGCGAGCAGCACGATGGCTGCCAAAAGTGATAAACGTTTCATAAAAAATGAATTGAGCGGCTAATCTACCAAGTGGCGCATTACCTACCAAAAGATGTGCATATTTTATGCGGAATTACCGGGCTGTAAGCAGATTGCAACCCCTTAGTTCGCTGTGATCAAAACGGCCCAGCACCTCAAACCCGCCATCCGGGAAAGTTCTGCCTAAATCCTGGGTCTGGATAAAAGCACAACTTTCGTAATTAGCCAGATCAATTACATTGATTCCGCCTGTTTTTTCGTGTGTTACAAATTGGAAAGGGTCGTTGGCATCCCGAATACACAATTGCATATGCGGCGGCAGATAAAAACGGCCACCGCTGGGAGCATAAGCCTGCGATAGTAATTCGGTCATGCCATACTCTGAATGTATGTCTGTTACTCCAAAGGCTTCACGCAGTTGCTGGTGTAATTCCTCCCGGATGAGCTCTCTGCCACGGCCTTTCATTCCGCCAGTTTCCATTACCACGTCATCGGGCTGTAAAGCAAGCCCTTTCTGCGCTGCCAATTCGAGCAGGGCAAAGGTTACCCCCCATAGGAAAACCTTTTTTCCACTTTTACGGGCATGTGCTACACCAGCCTTCAGCTTACTGTCTGCCTGCAGGAAAAAACCGGAATGCAGATCTCCGCTACTTTTTATAAGCCGGTCGACCATATAAACAAGCGATGAACCCGGTCGTTCCAGATAACCAGGGAGCAAAGCCAGTATTACATATTGGTCAGGATGGCCGTAAAACAGCTCAAAACAACGCAGAAAGGAGGATTCATACCAACTGGTGTCGGATAAAAAGTGGTGGCTGTTGAGTTGTCCCGTGGTTCCGCTGCTGGTAAACAGTTGTGCAGCGGGGCCATCAACCGACCGCACCTCCTGACTTTTAAACAATTCGATGGGTAGATACCGGATATCAGCGGTTTTTTTTACCCTGGATGGTTGGCAGGCGATGGCCGAAAGCCAGGTTTTGTATACCGGATTGTTTTTTGCCTGAAACTGAAATAACTCCAATGCAAGGGCTTCAAAATCGAAGTTTTCACCGTTGATAGCTGCGCGCAGGGATAATTTCAGGTCATTCACGGTTCAAATTTAGTATGCAGCACCGTGCTTGTATAACTTTTGACGTCCGGAGTCGTTGTGATTTGGTTATTTTTGAGAAGATGAAATTGCTTAAGGCCGGATATGTACTGTTTGCAGCTGTTTTGCTGCATGCCTGTCAACCCATTCGTTTGTTCGATGAGGTGCCGGCCATCACTTTTATTTCGGCAGAACCGCTGGTGGTCACGGAATTGGTTGATTCTATCGTCATCATAGTAGGTTTTACGGATGGTGATGGTGATCTGGGCCTGCCCGAAGCGGATACGACCAGTGATGTGACTGTATACGATAAAAGGAAAGGATTGCCCGATTTCGGGGATATTCTGTATCCGTTCAGAATGCCGGTGGTAACACCTCCCGGAAACAGCAAACAAATTTCAGGTGAAATCCGGCTGGTCATTCAGAATACGCTGCGACGTCCAGGCCTGGCAACTGATACGGTACGCTACAGCATACAGATCAAAGACAGAGCCTTACGTGCCAGCAATGTGGTTGAAACACCTGAAATTATCATCAAAGGAACCGAGTTTTGATTTTTTTCATGCGTACCACCTTGTCAGTGACCGTTCATCCGTTAAGCATCCTGATGCGCCAGTCGATGCTGTACTTTTGTTTTTTTTCCCTGCTTGCCGTTACTTCTTCTGCCCAGATGGGCGGACAAACCACTTATAATTTCCTGAGGCTTACACCTGCTGCCCGGACTACAGCATTGGGTGGAAGTACGATAGCCACTTATGAGTCAGATGTGAACCTGGCTTTTTTTAATCCGGCCCTTTACAGCTCCGACATGCACAACCGCATCGGATTAAGTTATGTGAATTATATAGCCGATGTGAGCCATGGAATGGTGTCCTATGCCCACAAGGGAAGTGAACAATATGGTTCTTTTGGAGGAGGCATTCAGTTTATCAATTACGGGAGTTTTACACGCCGGGATGCCGGAGGTGTGGAGATGGGGGAGTTCAGGGCAGGAGAACTGGCATTGCAGCTGGGTTGGGGTTATCAGTTTAATCCTTTGATGCGCGTAGGGGCCAATATCAAGTTGATTGGATCTTATCTGGAATCCTATTATTCACACGGAATCGCTGTAGATGTATCCGGTATGTATATCGATACTACCCGGAATCTGACCTTCACCATGCTTATCCGCAATTTTGGAATGCAGCTTGATCCTTATGTGACCGGCAACAGGGAGGCATTGCCTGTAGATGTGCAATTGGGTGTTTCTAACCGCCTGCGTCACCTGCCTCTTCGCTGGAGTATCATTTTTCACGACCTGCATCGCTGGGGAGCTGCTTATAATGACCCGAACGACACCTACTACCGACGACAATTATTGCTTAGCAATGGAGAGGCTGCCCCCGCACCGGAAACAACCGTTGCGGATGAAATTTTCAGACATGTAATCATCAACGGTGAGTTTTTGTTTTCTAAAAACTTCCATGCGCGTATCGGCTATAACCACCAGCGCCGCAAAGAGCTTGTAGTCCCTGACCGTAATGGTAGCAGTGGTTTCAGCTTCGGATTTGGTATACAGGTTAAAAAATTCCGCTTCGACTACGGCAGAGGTGCTATCAGTCTGGCTGGTATGAGTAATAACTTTTCGGTTACCACCAATTTGTCTGATTTTTAAAATAATCAGTCTGGTTTTTTGCCCAATTCCCTGAAGTGGAAGCTGTTAATCTGGTTTTCTCCGGCTTCTTCCTGTAAGCTGATCCGGTAACCGTCTACTTTTTCAATTTTCTGCAGTCCGTCAATATGCATCCTTTTTTCAACAACTACCGGCAGGGCTTTGGCTTTGGCACGGGCGTCTTCCCAATCATCTGCTACAACAAACAGATTGGTATGTGATTCAAAAACGCCGGCGCTGAGGTCATCGTAATAACCGAGGTGTACGAGGAAGAGGTGCATTTTTTGGATTTTTAGGGTTTGAGAGGGCGAGATACGAGATACGAGATACGAGATACGAGAGGGCGAAACTGGTTTTTGTATGGCTTCGGTCTGTCTTTCTCGATGAGGTTGGTGGTGCTCATTTTTTACCAAACCTACCCGGAATGACAGACTCAGGGAAAGCCCGTCTTGTCTCTTGTATCTCACCCTCTCGATGTCTAACCTATCAGGCGAAGCAATATTTGTTTTCGGCCAGTATTTTGGCAGCTATACGGCGACGCACTTCCTTGAGATTTACCGCTTCTGTTTTGGTGAAACGTTTGAGCCCTAAAAGCATCATACGTTGCTCATCTCCCTCTGCAATGGCAAAAACAGCTTCTTTGCCTGCCACATTAACTTTGTTGGCTGCTCGGTGGGTGTAGTTTATCACCATGTCGACGCGTTCGGTACAAGCTTCCAGGCCTATACGACCAACCAGTTTTTCTGTCTTGAGCAAGGCAGATTCAAGTACATAGACTTCAATGGCCATATCGGCTACCTGCATCAGAATTTCCTGCTCTTGTTCGAGTTTGGTGGCGAATTTCTGAACGGCAGCACCGGCGACCAGCAAAGTGGCTTTCTTCAGATTTTTCAGCACTTTTTTCTCTGCTACAAACAAGCCGGTTTCCTCTTCCGCCCCAAAATCAGGAATGTCCATCAGTTCCTGGGCTACTTTCATGGCAGGCCCCACAAGATCGAGCTGACCTTTGAGGGCTTTGCGCAGCAGCATATCCACTGTGAGCATGCGGTTGATTTCGTTGGTCCCCTCATAAATGCGACTGATACGGGCATCGCGGTAGGCAGCTTCCATGGGCGCATCGGCTGAATAGCCCATGCCGCCGTAAATCTGTACGCCTTCATCGGCGATATAGGCCATAGCTTCAGAGCAGAATACCTTGATGATGGCGCATTCTACCGCATATTCCTCAATGCCTTTGAGTTTGGCTTCCGCTTCAGGAAGTCCTTTGGCGAGCAGGCGATTCTGGTTGTCTTCGATGTCCTGACCTGCCCGGTAAAGTGCCGCATCTGCTACATAGGCCAGGGTTGCCATTTCTGCCAGTTTATGCTGAATGGCACCGAAGTTTCCGATGGTAGTGCCGAATTGTTTACGCTCATTGGCGTAGTTCACTGCCAGGCCTATTACTTTGAAGCCTGCGCCTACTACTGCCGCACCCAGTTTGATCCGTCCTGCATTGAGGGCATTGACGGCAATTTTAAAACCCTCGCCACGCTCTGCCAGCATACTTTCGGCAGGTACTTTTACTTTGTCATAAAATACCTGGCGGGTAGAGGAAGACTTGAGTCCCAGTTTATGTTCTTCATCGTTCAGCGACAGTCCGGTTACTTCATCTTTGTGGAATACAAAACCGGTGATGTTTTTATCGTCTTCAATGCGGGCAAAAACAATAAATACATCTGCAAAGCCGGCGTTTGAAATCCATATTTTTTGGCCGGTAATTTCATAGTGCCTGCCATCTGCAGTCAGCACTGCCTTGGTTTTGCCAGAATTAGCATCTGATCCGGCATCTGGTTCCGTGAGATTGTAACAGCTGATCCATTCGCCTGAGGCAATTTTCGGGATGAATTTTTGTTTGAGGGCTTCACTGGCATAATACTGAATGGGTAGTGTACCTATTCCGGTATGCGCTCCGAAAGCCGTTGCGAGCGAACCAGTCATGCTGGATATTTCTTCACAAATAAGCATGGAGGTGTTAAAGCCCATACCCAGACCACCATATTCCTGCGGGACACTGATACCCAGGAGGCCCATCTCACCTGCTTTTTTCATCAGGCTTTCTACCAGGGCGTAATCGCCTTTTTCGAAGCGATTGAGGTTGGGAGCCACTTCGGTCTTCATAAATTCCTTGGTAGCTTCGAACATCATTAACTGTTCTTCGGAAAAATCTTCCCGGATAAATATGTCGCTGGCCGGCTGATCTTTTACCAGCCACTCACCTCCACGGAGGTTCTTTTTTGTTTCAGTTTCCATCGTATGTCGTTTTAAATAAATTAGTTCAGGAATTCATAGATACCGGCTACCCCCTGACCACCGCCTACACAGGCGCTGACCATACCGTATTGCTGCTTACGTCGGCGCATCTCGTTGAAGAGCTGTACCGAAAGTTTGGCGCCGGAACAACCCAGCGGGTGTCCGAGTGCAATGGCGCCACCATTCAGGTTGATGATGGCCGGATCAAGTTCAAGCTGACGTATAACCGCGAGTGATTGGGCGGCAAATGCCTCGTTTAACTCGATTTGTTGTATGTCTGATTGCTTCAGCCCCGCCCGTTTGAGTGCCAGCGGAATAGCAGCAACCGGTCCTATGCCCATGTACCGCGGGTCAACTCCCTGTGCCACATAAGAAACCATGCGCGCAATAGGTTTCAGTCCCAGCTCGTTGACCATTTTTTCCGACATCACCAGGACAAAAGAGGCTCCGTCGGAGGTTTGAGAGGAGTTTCCGGCTGTAACTGACCCACCGGCAGCAAAAACTGGCTTGAGTTTCGCCAGCGCTTCGGGAGATGTTTCCTTGCGGGGACCTTCATCGGTATCCACTACATATTCCCGTGTTTTTTTCTTCATGTTGGCATCTATATAGGTTTCTCTGACTGTAATTGGCACGATTTCCTCTTTGAATTTGCCTGCTTCAATGGCTGCAAGCGCTTTCTTATGGGAGGCAAGCGCGAACGCGTCCTGATCTTCACGGCTGATACCATACTTGCCGGCAACCTGTTCTGCTGTCAGGCCCATGGAAGTGTAATAATCGGGATGTTCTGAGGCGAGCTTGTAGTTCAGGGCTGTTTTAAAACCCATGACAGGCACCATGCTCATGGATTCAGTGCCACCCGCGATGATGCAGTCGGCCAGCCCGGCATGGATGCGTGTGCTGGCAATGGCGATGGCTTCCAGACCGGAACCGCAATAACGGTTCACGATCATACCCGGTACATTGATTGGCAAGGAAAGCAGTGAAATCATCCGGCCCATCTGCATACCTTGCTCTGCTTCCGGTACGGCATTGCCTACGATGAGGTCATCTATCCGCACAGGATCAAGGGCAGGCACAGAGGCCACCAGGTGTTTGATGACGTCTGCCGCGAGATCATCGGGCCGGGTAAATCGGAATCCGCCTTTTCCGGCCTTGCCAACGGCAGTGCGGTAGGCTGCTACTATATATGCGTTCATGAGTATTTAGTATTTAGTATCGAGTTGTTGCGGTGCTTGCGCACCTTTTTAGTATTTAGTATCGAGTTGTTGCGGTGCTTGCGCACCTTTTATTTAGTATCGAGTTGTTGTGGTGCTTGCACACTTTTTTTAGTTGTGGGTGTGTTGGGGGGTTTGGTGTAGTGATTTTTTGAGCGAGAAAATCATTTTGGTGATTTCTGTGAGTATTGAAGCAAGGAGTTGTAGTTTCTCGGTCGACAGGTAATCCAGCCGCTGAGCGATCATCAGTTGTGTTTCGAGCTCATAGGCAGACCCGTTTGCCATGCTCAGAAAATGGTCGAAGTCTTTGGTCGAATTCCGTCCTGCTCCTTCTGCTATGTTGGAAGGAATGGAAACGGAAGAACGGCGCATCTGAGAAACTAATCCAAACTGTTCCATTTTGGGGAACAGATAGCTGATAGCATAAATATGCTCCACAAGCTCCATGCTTTTTTGCCAAACCTTCAATTCCTTAAACTGATGTGAGCCCATAGTTCCAAAACTTATTTATACATACTTACTACTTAATACTAACTACTCTATACTAACTACTGCTAATTACGAAGTGGCTTGCCGGACTTGAGCACCGACTGAATGCGTTCCAGGGTTTTCTTTTCGCCCAGGAGGCTCAGGAAGGCTTCTCTTTCGAGGTCGAGGAGGTATTGTTCGGAGACCATTTGCGGGTAGGAGAGGTCGCCGCCGCAGATGACCCAGGCCAGTTTTTCAGCGATTTTCTGATCGTGTTCGCTGATGTAGTTACCCATCTTCATGCCGTTTATACCAGCCATAAACAGTGCCATGCCTGATTTGCCCATAACTTTGATGTCATTGCGGGTTTGTGGCATCACATAGCCGGCCTCGGCAAGGTCGATGGCAAAACGTTTGGCATCGGCCAGCTGTGAGGGGAGATGTATACTTACCCGGTCGCCACGGCGGAGGTAATTCATATCAAAGGCCTCATAGGCAGAGGTGGCTACCTTGGCAGTGGCAATGTTCATGAAGGCACTCTGGAGATTGTTCAGCTCCACATCGCCTGCTTCAAAGCTGTCAGATACCCTTAAAGCCATTTCTTTGGTGCCTCCTCCTCCCGGGATCACCCCGACACCTACTTCCACCAAACCAATATAGGTTTCGGCAGCAGCCTGGATGCCGTCGGAATGCAGGGAAAGCTCACAGCCACCGCCCAGGGTAAGTCCATGTGGAGCTACCACTACCGGTATGCTTGAATAACGGGCCCGCATGGTGAATTTCTGAAAAGCTCTGATGGCGAAATCCAGCTCATCGTATTCCTGTTCTACCGCCAGCATGAATACCATGCCGAGATTGGCACCTGCCGAAAAGGCTGCCGCCTGGTTGCCAACTACCAATCCTCGGTATTCTTTTTCTGCCAGATCAACCGCCTTGTTAAAGCCGGCGATGACCTCACTGCCAATGGCATTCATTTTGGTATGGAATTCGATATTCAGGATGCCGTCACCCAGGTCGTACAGACTGGTGCCGCTGTTCTTCCAGACTACATTGGTTTTGCGGATGTTATCCAGCACAATCAGTTTTTCGGTACCGGGGATGTTTTTGTAGCTTTTCGAAGGGATATCGTAATAAAGCTTCTGACTGTTTTCAATCTTGTAGAAACTTGTGTGGCCTGCTGCCAGCATTTCATCTACCCAGGGCGCCGCAGGCAAGCCGTACAGCTTCATGAGGTTGTTCATGTCGTTCAGGCCGATGGCATCCCAGCTTTCGAAAGGACCAATCTCCCAGCCAAAACCGGCTACCATGCCATCGTCGATGCGGTACAGTTCGTCAGCAATCTCCGGAATGCGGTGTGAAACGTAACGGAAGAGATGGGCATAAGTCAAACGGAAAAATTCACCGGCTTTGTCTGGCGACTGCACCAGCAGTTTGAGTCTTTTTTTAAGGTTGTCTTCCTGTTTAATCTGATCAAGCAGCGGAAATTTTACTTTTTCCTGTGCTTTGTATTCAAGTGTTTTCAGATCCAGCGCGAGTATCTCTTTTTTACCGTCTGCCCCTTTGCTTTTTTTGTAAAAACCCTGACCCGTTTTATCTCCCAGCCAGTTGTTCCCGACCATTTTCTGAAGGAACTCCGGCAGTTTGAAAAGGCCGATAGATTCATCCTCAGGACAATTGTCGGCCACCCCCTGTGCAACTTTAGCCAGCGTGTCTATCCCGACTACATCGCAGGTGCGGAAGGTGGCTGATTTTGGCCGTCCGACCAGCGGGCCGGTAAGCTTGTCAATGACTTCGAGGGGGAGGTCAATTTTATCGAGTACGTTAAACAAAGCCATGATGCCGAAAACGCCTACCCGGTTGGCGATAAAGGCAGGGGTATCTTTGGCGAGCACCGCGGTTTTCCCGAGTTTTTGTTTGCCGTATTGCAACAGGAAATCAATGATTTCAGGTGCTGTGTCTGGTCCGGGAATTACTTCAAACAAGGCCAGGTAACGGGGTGGATTAAAGAAGTGGGTGCCGCAAAAGTGCTTGCGGAAGTCTTCCGAACGGCCTTCATTCATCATGTGGATGGGGATGCCGGAGGTATTGGAAGTTACGAGCGTTCCCGGTTTGCGGAATTGCTCTACCCGTTCAAAAATGCTTTGTTTGATTTTGAGATTCTCTACTACCACCTCCATGATCCAATCGGTTTGAGTGATTTTGGAGAGGTCGTCGTCAAAATTACCAGTGCTGATCAGACTGGCGAATTTTTTGTGATAAAGGGGAGCGGGATTACTTTTTATAGCATTTTCCAGTGACTGGTTAACGATTCTGTTACGGACTTTGGGATTTTCAAGGGCAAGACCTGCTTCAGCCTCTTCGGGTAGAAGTTCCCGGGGTACCATATCGAGCAGCAGCACTTTTACGCCTATGTTGGCGAAATGACATGCGATACGCGAGCCCATGATGCCTGAGCCAAGTATGGTGATATGTTGGATATTTTTATGCATGGTATTGGTATGCTTAAAGTTTAGGCTTGCAGTGAAATATTTTGTTTCTCTTCGAAAATATGGTTGTTCAGAATCAGCTCGTTGATCTGGTCAATGACTTTGAAAAACAGTGCCAGGTTGGTTTCACCAACTTTATCCGCTACCAGTTGGTTGAAGTGTTTTACTTTTTCTTTCGAAACAGAACGGGCTATTTTACCTGTGTCAGTAAGGTAGATTTTAACTGCCCTGCGGTCATTGCTGTTGTCGCGGCGACGTTCAATCCAACCGTTGGTTTCTATATTGTTCAGTAAACGGGTCATGCTCGAAGCTTCCATGCCAAGCAGGGGAGCCAGCTGAGTAACCTGGGTGCCTTCATCGTCAATATGGAGCAGGAGGAAGGCAGCTGAAACAGACAAACCATAATGCTCTGCTTCAAAATTGTACATACGGGCGATGTTGAGCCAGGTAAGTTTCATGTCGAAGCACACGGTGCGCTTCTTTCTGCTGGGGCGATCGATGTATTCCATAGTAGTATGCCTAAATATAATATGCTTGCATATTATATGCAAGTAAAGTTTTGTCCCCGCAAAAAAAAAAGCGCCCCTGTGAAGGGCGCCTTACTGAAAGCGGATTATCAGGTTGGATATGATTTACGCTGATGTTTACTCAGCATAGAGTTTTTCATACTCGGCTCTGAATTTATCCAGTATGTATTTTCGTTTTAAGCTCATTTTGGCAGTTAGTTCACCAGAATCAACTGCCCAGGTTACCGGGAGCAGCGCGAATTTTTTTATTTTTTCCCACTGTCCGAAGCCTTCATTGAAGTGATCTACCTCGTGCTGGAATTTTTCAATGACTTTTGGATGCTTCAACATTTCCGCATCAGTGGTATACGAAAGTCCATGGTGTTCGCACCAGAACTTCAGATTATCCCACGAAGGGGTAATCAGGGCGGTGGGGAAGTTTTTACCTTCTCCACAAACCATGAGTTGTTCGATGAGCAGCGATTCTTTGAATTTGTTTTCCATCACCTGTGGAGCGATGTATTTACCTCCGGAGGTTTTAAAGATTTCTTTTTTACGGTCGGTGATTTTCAGATTTCCCTGGGCGGTAAACATGCCAATGTCACCGGTGTGGAACCAGCCCTCCTGGTCGATGACTTCATCGGTAAGCTCCTGACGTTTGTAATAACCCATCATGACGTTGGGGCCTTTGCATAAAATCTCCCCGTCGGCCGCGATTTTCACCGCTACTCCGTCCAGAATAGGTCCCACTGAACCGAATTCTACCTGCATGGTTTTCAGGTAGTTTACGGAAATAACAGGCGAAGTTTCGGTAAGACCGTAACCTTCCAGAACCGGAATCTGCGCTGACCAGAAGACCCGTGCCAGACGAGGCTGCAGGGCTGCCGCACCACTCACTATAGCTTTTACATTACCTCCCAGCGCCTCCCGCCATTTCGAAAAGATGATTTTGTTGGCCAGCTTTAACTGGGCTTCATACCACCAGCCATTGGCTCCGTTGAGTTCATACCGTAAACCCAGATTTAATGCCCAGAAGAACAGAGATTTTTTCACGCCCGTGAGTTCATGGCCTTTCGAAACAATTTTATCGTAAACCTTTTCCAACAAACGCGGGACAGAAGAGAATACATGCGGCTTTACCTCTTTGAGGTTGTCACCGATGGTTTCCATACTTTCAGCGTAATAAATACTGATAGACCGGTACATCATCAGATAGGTTAACATACGCTCGTAAATGTGGCAGAGCGGGAGAAAACTCAGCGAACGCTCTCCCGGACTGCACGGAACCCTTGGCTCGGAGGCAGCTACATTGCTCACCACATTGCGGTGGCTCAGCATGACGCCTTTAGGGAAACCGGTTGTACCGGAAGTATAGATGATGGTTGCCAGATCTTCCGATTTGACCTGCTTCATGAGGTCTTTGACGGTAGCCAATTGGCCACTTTCCCCTGCTTTTTTCACTTCCGACCAGTGTTTGGCCCCTTTTACAGTGTTGTAGGTGAAGATATGCTCGACGGAGGAAATGTTTTCAGCGATTTTGCTAATCCGGTCGAAAAGCTCCTGACTTGAAATAAAGATGATTTTTACTTCCGCATGGTTGAGTATGTAGGTATAATCTTCATCTGTAATGGTAGGGTAGATAGGAACATGAATGGCGCCCAATTGCAGTATGCCTATATCCGTGAAATTCCATTCAGGCCGGTTATTCGCGATGGTGGCAATTTTATCACCGGGTTTTATCCCAAGAGCCAATAATCCAAGACTGATGGCATTGGCCTCAGCAATTACCTCTTCTGTACTATACGATACCCACTTCCCGTTTTCCTTGCCTGATAAGGCATCTTTGAGTGGGTGGTGGTCTAACTGGTAAGGGAGAATATCAAAGAGACGTTCAATTTTCATAAGCACAGCATTAGTAGTTTTCTAAGTTCAGCAACAAGCATCTTTTAACCAAGTTTTTGGAGAAAAGAATCAATAAATCTCACCCGTAAAACAAAAAAGCCCGTCTGCATAAACAGACGGGCTGGAAGAAAAACTTTAAAAATTACTGCTTGATGATACGGTGCGTATGCACTTCATTACCAATTTGCAGCTGGAGCAGATACATGCCTCCGGTAAGCTCGTTGAGATCAGCAATTTGCTGATGAACGCCGGCTTCCATAGTGCCCAGATCAACAGACTTCATGGTTTGTCCGAGGAGGTTTTTGACTTCCATACGTACTTTTGAAGTTTGTTTCAACTCAATGTTGAGTTGTGCCATGTCAGCAACCGGATTAGGATAAACACTGCTGCTGTTGCGGTTGGCATCCAGTACCTGAGTAGTGGTTGCAAGGGATGCACCAGCTTTGATTTTAGCTCCTTTGTATACAATTTTAGAACCGGCTGACTGTACAAATACAACGACGAATATTCTGTCTTTGTTGAAGTTGGCAGGCAAGGTATAGTTCAGGGTTACCGGAGTAGCGGTGGCACCGGCACCGAGGGTAGTACCTGCTGCTGAAGGCAACAGTTTACGCAGAACAGATTCAAAATCTTTTTCACCATTGGTACCGGGGGCAGTTGCATAGTTAATAGGGTCTTCTACAACGGCAACATGCAGTACATGGTCGGTTTGTGTGAGGGTACGGTTAGCAACCACATTACCTGTAATCGCCAGGTTTTGACCGGTGATAGAGGTTTCCAGGGTGTAATTCCACGCATCGAGCAGGTTGTTGTACTGCTGGTCGATCATGTTTTGGGTAACGCCGGTAGGGCCGGTCGATACGGTTCCGATGTGAACTTCAGGAACACCGCCTACACCGTAGTAAGTAACACGTGCTGTTGGATCGGTGGTATTGGCAGAATACATGGGGTCAACACCCGGCCAGCTAACGTGGTGTTTGATGCTGGTTGCTTTGGTCTTGTTGTTGTTCAGCATGGCTGTGAAAGCCGGGTTCTGTGCAGCACAAGGGGCACAAGAGGCATTGGTGAAGTGTTCGAAAACAGCCAGATTGCTGATTACCGAAGAAATAACCGCCACATCTTTGCTCACGGTGTCAGAGTTGGTGCCACCACCGTTGATGTTAGACAACCACATTTTGACATTAAAAGTACCCGCTGAGGTAGCAGTCCATGCTGTTGGATGGGTAACAGGTGCCATGGCATTCGACGCAAGGTTGAGACCTGTCAGATTGCTGGAAACAGTAGCGGCAGTACCAACTTTATAGTTGATGGTTGCTGAGGTGATAGCAGTGGTACCGGTATTGACCACACGACCGGAAAGGGTAGTACTGGCATTGATATAAGCAAATCCCTGAAGATCAATGGTAGCCATTTTCAGGCCCAGTGCCGGACGGGTGCCCGGAAGGAATGCATAATAGTTATTGGAAGCAGCACCGGCATCTGTACCACCCAAAGCATTAACCAATGCACTTGGAGCAACTGCTGTAGAACCGTCAATTTGTACACCTACTGAAAAAGAGGTAGTAGTAGCACATGCATAACGTTGGTCAACGATGTAAATGTTATTGGAACCTTCTTCAAGCACAATGGCCCAGTACGACCAACAAGTAGGCTGGCCGATTACAGTGTAAGAATTGAACTGAATCCACATTTGCTGATGACCGGCAGGACCGAATGTTTTGGTCACTACAAAGTCGTTGGCACCTGATGCATCTGAACCAAGTACTACGATAGACTGATCCGGAATGTTGGCACTAGGCAAAGTAACATTACCGTAAGCAGGATTTACAGTAGAAGCAACATCGAAGGTAAGAACTCCGGCTGTGCTCACTTTGAATTGAAAGACAGCAGTTCCATTAAATTCAAATAAAAATGGCAAATTCTGAACACCCGACCAGCTCGGTGTAGTGGCAGTACCACCAGCAAGAGTGCTCCAGCCTGCGACCATACCACCACCACTGGGGTATTCATCGTCTGTGTTATATCCACCAGGGTTGCCCGGTCCGTAAAGGTGTGGGACCATGTAGTAACCCGTTTGTGCTGTGGCAGCCAAAGAGGCTCCTACCAGCAAACAAGCCATAAGTAGTATTTTTTTCATGCAGTTTGATTTTGGATTTAAACTCTAATTTAAAGATTGTCTTTCTGTTATGCGCAGTTAAGTAAAGATAATTTTCAGGATTAACTGACAGGGCTGACAAACTGTCATGGTTGATGGTGCTTTTTTCGTATTTTTGCACAAATTAAAAAACAAGATGGCGAATCCTTTTTCAGGCAATGTGTTCGAAAAAGTGCAGGATGAAGGCCGGCAGGGTGAGGCATTTGTGCTGGACATTCCCGCAGCACCCGGCCTGAAGAAAATGTACCTGGAGAGCTATGGCTGTCAGATGAATTTCTCTGACAGCGAGATTGTAGCCTCCATCATGTCGGAAAATGGTTATGTACCCACAGCGGCGCTGGAAGAAGCGGATGTGGTATTTATCAATACTTGTTCTATCCGTGATAACGCGGAGCAGAAAGTCCGCGGCAGGTTGCAGGTTTTCCGTCAGCATAAAAAAAATAAACCCGAGCTGGTAGTAGGCGTATTGGGCTGCATGGCAGAGCGCCTGAAATCCAAACTGCTCGAACAGGAAAAACTGGTCGATCTGGTAGTAGGGCCTGATGCTTACAAGGATCTCCCCAACCTTCTGGAACAAGTCGACAGCGGTTCCAAAGCCGTCAACGTATTGCTTAGCAGGGAAGAAACCTATGCCGACATCACCCCGGTTCGCCTGGGTGGAAATGGTGTGCTGGCGTTTGTAACCATCATGCGGGGCTGTGACAATATGTGCTCTTTCTGTGTGGTGCCATTTACCAGGGGCAGAGAAAGAAGCAGAGACCCTCATACCATAGTGCAGGAATGTCGCCAGCTTTTTGAAAACGACTACAAGGAAGTCACCCTGCTCGGGCAGAATGTGGATTCATTCCACTGGACATCTGAAGACGGCAGCGAAAAAGTGAATTTTGCCCGTTTGCTGGAACTCGTAGCACAAATTGATCCTCAATTAAGGGTTCGTTTTTCCACCTCCCATCCGAAAGACATCACTGACGAAGTGTTGCATACCATGGCAGCCTACGATAATATCTGCAAAAACATTCACCTGCCGGTACAGTCAGGCAACAGCGTTGTCCTTGAACGTATGAACCGCACCTACGACCGCGACTGGTACATAGGCAGGGTGGAGGCCATCCGGCGTATTTTGCCTGATTGTTCCATTACAACCGACATCATTGCCGGTTTCTGTGGAGAAACGGAACAACAGCATCAGGACACCCTGAGCATGATAGCCTTCGGGAAATACACCTTCGCCTTTATGTTCAAATATTCAGAACGTCCGGGAACACTCGCTGCCCGCAAGTTCGTAGATGATATTCCGGAAGAAGTAAAAAGCCGCCGCTTACAGGAAATCATACAACTACAGAACCAGCAAAGTTTGCTGAGCAATGAAGCAGATCTGGGTAAAACCTTTAAAGTACTGGTTGAAGGCCCTTCCCGCAAATCAGAAGATTTTTATTGTGGACGGAACAGCCAGAACAAAATGATGGTGTTCCCGAGACAAGGGGTACAGCGGGGTGATTACGTATATGTAAAGGTAGTAAGCTGTACCCAGGCTACCTTACTGGGTGAAATTGTGAAAGAAGCATGAGTCAGCCTATCAGTCCCGATCTGGAAACAGCGGCACGACTTGAACGTGAGAAGGAATACCATAACAAGGCTTTTGCGGAGGATTTGCGCAAGTCGGTTGATAAGTATTACGAAACCATCGCCCAAAGCCGGGCACATTATCACCAGGCCATTGCCGACACTTGTGAGGGCAAACGGATGCTTGAATATGGCTGTGGCCCCGGAAGTCAGGCCTTTGCCCTGGCTGGCATGGGTGCCCGCATAACCGGTATCGACATCAGCGATGTAGCTATTAAACTCGCTGCAGAGGAGGCTGTCAGATTAGGGGTTCAGCCAGAATTTAAGGTCATGAATGCAGAGGCCCTCGAATTCCCCGACCGGTATTTCGACCGTATCATCGGGTCGGCCATCATCCATCACCTGGAACTTCACAAAGCCTATCAGGAGATTGTCCGCTGTCTGAAACCTGGCGGGAAAGCAGTTTTTATTGAGCCTCTGGGACATAATCCCATCATCAACCTTTACAGGTGGCTTACCCCCAAACTCCGGACGGAAGATGAACACCCCCTGAAGATTGCAGACATACGACTCGCCCGACGGTACTTTGGTCAGGTGAAAGTGCGTTACTACCACATGCTTTCCATTGCTGCGGTCATGTTCCGCCATACGCCTCTCTTTAAGCCCGTTCTGGCGTTACTGGATAGGGTTGATGCCTTCCTTTTCCGTGTTTTTCCGATACTCAGACGTTATGCCTGGATGTCGGTGATTGAACTTTCTGAACCCAAAGTTTAGGTCATGGATTTGCAAAGTGTAAAGCAGCGTTTTGGCATCATAGGCAACAGCCCTTCGCTGAATCATGCCCTCAAAATAGCCGTGCAAGTTGCTGCAACAGATGTTTCGGTACTTATAAGTGGTGAAAGCGGGGTAGGGAAAGAGGTTTTTTCAAAGATTTTACATCAGCTCAGCAACCGCAAACATGGCAAGTTTATAGCTGTGAACTGCGGTGCCATTCCGGAAGGCACCATCGATTCAGAGCTTTTCGGACATGAAAAGGGCTCTTTTACAGGTGCTTTCGAGGCTCGTCAGGGTTATTTTGAGACTGTAAACGGAGGCACCATCTTTCTGGATGAAGTTGCGGAAATGCCTTTAGGTACGCAGGCGCGGTTGTTACGGGTTTTGGAAACCGGAGAATTTATCAAAGTAGGATCTTCCAAGGTTCAGAAAACCGATGTTCGGGTTATCGCCGCTTCCAATGTGGATCTGGCTGAACAAATCGGGAAGAACAAATTCCGTGAAGATTTGTATTACCGGATGAATACGGTATCTATTCACATACCCCCGCTGCGGGAAAGGCCGGAGGATATTCCGCTGCTTTTTCGCAAATTTTCGATTGATTTTGCCGAGAAGTACGCCAGTCAACCAATCCAGCTGGATGAGGTAGCGATCAATTATCTGCGTAATTACCCCTGGCCGGGTAATATCCGGCAACTGAAAAATGTTGCAGAGCAAATTTCCGTATTGGCACCTTATCGTTTGGTTGAAGGAGAGGAAGCGCTTAAATACCTGCCCTTACTGAACAGAAACAGCGGCTTGCCAATGGTCACGCAGAACGGCAGTACCGAGGATCTGAACGAAAGGGAAATACTTTACAAGGTACTTTTCGATATGAAAAGAGACCTGAATGAACTGAAGAAGGTAGTCAGCCACATGGTACAGTCGCAGGATGACCTCCATTTTTCACCTGCAGATCAGGTTTATCTGGAGCAACTGATGCATAGCCCCCCTTCAGAAGAATCCCGTTCTCAGCCGGCAGTACCCACTAATATCATGGGGGGTGCCAATGGTTATACGGAGGTTCGGAGTAAGTTTGATCACCGCGATGATGTGGAGGATATTGAAGAAAATTTATCGCTGGAGGAAGTAGAGAAACGCATGATATTGCGTGCCTTGAAAAAGCACCAGGGCCGGCGTAAAAATGCTGCCGTTGAGTTAGGAATCAGTGAACGTACTTTGTACCGCAAGATCAAGGAATATGACATCGAAGTATAAAACTGGTTTACTGCTGTTGCTATTATTACCTGCAGTACAGGGATGTGGTATTTATTCGTTCAGTGGCGCCTCCATTCCGCCTGAAGCAAAAACAATGACCATCATCCAGTTTGAGAATACTGCTCCGGTCGTAGCGCCCACCCTGGCACAGGTTTTAAGCGACCGGGTACGCAGCAAGTTTCTGGCAGAAACAGGTTTGCAGCTTATCGATTCAGAAGGAGATCTCATTTTTGAAGGAAACATACAAGAGTACAATGTTGCACCTGCAGCTGTTTCCGGGGCTGAACAAACCACCATCAACCGCCTGACTATAGGGGTTAAAGTGATTTATGCCAATAAAATAGACCCCAAGCAGGATTTTGAGACAGTTTTCAGGCGTTATGCCGATTTTCCTGCCAACGCGGACTTAAGCACTGTGGAAGACCAGCTGATTCAGGAGATTGTAACCCAACTGGTTGACGATATTTTCAACAAAGCATTTGTGAACTGGTAATGAAGATAGACCGACTGCTTGCCTTTACCCGTCAGCCCGAATTGCTGCGTGAAGATGAAACCCAGGATCTGGAAGAACTGGTTAAGGAATACCCTTACTTTACGACAGCACAATGGCTGCTCACCTTAAAGTACAAAAGCCAGAATAGCAGCCGTTTCAACAGGCAGTTGCAAAAAACGGCCGTTTATGCACCGGATCAGCAACACCTGACCCTCGCTTTGCATGAAGAGCTGCAGCAATTGCTTACCCTGTCAACCCATCCGGATGAACAACCAGAGACAGCTGCTACCAGGGATACCGGGGAAGCAACAGGGGTTAATTTCAGCTTTAACCAAGGGCAGAATTCCCTTTCCGAGCCGGAAACCCTGGCGGAAGAAACACCGGCTGAATCTGAAATGACAGCGGAGACTTTTTGGGAACCGGAAAACAATCCCGCGAAGGAATCTGCCATCCTCCCCGAAAAGCCGGGATTCGAACCCCTCCGTCTACCCTCGGAGGCTCCTGAGGTGGAGGAGATGGAAACTGAAGATATAGGCGCAGCTGCGGCGGGAAATGAGCCTGAAACCGGGGTAATATCCGGGTTGGCTGAAGCCGGGTCTGCAGCAAATATGTTACCGGAGTCAGATCAGGCTACCGGCGCCGGGGAAGATCGCCTTGGGGAAATCCAACCTGAGATTGTCGGGGAAAAGGTTGTTTCTGAGACAGAGGTGGTAACATCGCCGGCCGACACGGATACATTTCTGCAAACGGCGCATGACAGGCTAAGCTGGTTCCGTTTTTATGCCGGTAAGCCCTTGCGGGAGCAGCCAGACGATGTTTTGGAGGAACTTTATCTGGAGCATATGTCAGGGGATCTGTTACAGGCAGAACCAGCAACCATGGAAGAGCTTAGAAATGATTTGAAAGCCATCATCAACCATGATACAGAGGTAGGCCGAGATAAAGAAATAGAAGCAGAAATACGTCGTTTGGCCTATGAAAGTATCTCCGACGAAGAGTTGCCGGCTTCTGAAACCCTGGCAGGAATCTATGAAAGCCAGAAGGATTATAAAAAGGCACTGAGAATCTATCAGAAATTGATGTTGAAATTTCCGGATAGAATGACTTACTTTGCCGGTCTTGTTGCAAATACAAAAGCAAAACTGAATAACTGATTTATAAGATGTATACATTCATCACCATCCTGATCGCCATTGTTTGTGTGCTGATCATTTTAGTAGTACTGGTTCAAAAGCCGAAAGGAGGCGGACTCGCAGCCAATTTCAGTGGTTCCAATCAGGTAATGGGCGTAAAGCGCACGACCGATGTGGTTGAAAAAACTACCTGGATACTCAGCCTTGGTCTGTTAATACTTACCTTACTCATCAATGTGTGGATTCCACGCGGTGAAGAGGGTGCTGTTCCTGCTTCTGCCCTTAAAGAGCAGGCAGAACAAGCTCCTGTTAACAATCTCCCGAATGGTCAACAGCCACAGCAACAGGCTGCTCCTGCTGCTGAACAGCCGGTACAGGCTGAACCTGCTCCTGCTAACTGATACAACAATCTTGATTTTGTTAAGGCTGCCCTCGGGTGGCCTTTTTTTGTTTAGATATCGAGATGCGAGATGCGAGAAACGAGAGGTAAGAAACGAGAGGAGAGAGGAGAGAGGAGAGAGGAGAGAGGAGAGAGAAATGAGGAGGTCTGTTCTTTCTTTGTGTTTAGTTCTTTTGTGGTTTAACCTGGAGGAATGAGCGTGCTTGGAACACGCGCCATCCGGTGAAAGGGGACGGCGGTAGCAAACTACACTACACCTGGTCGGCTATGGATAATCGTCTATCTCAGCAGCAATACTGTTCCACTCAGGTATTCGCTTTCTCTAACACAACCTTCAAAATGAAGCACATAATTGTAGGCACCGGCATCCCCGGGGCCCCCGAATACAGTGCCATCCCAGGGGATTTTCGGGTCATCTGATTTAAATACCAACGCACCCCAACGATCGTAGATGCGGATATCGTAAGGGCCTTCGTAAAAGGTGGCAGGTTTGAAAACTTCGTTCAGGCCGTCACCATTGGGTGTGAAAGCGGTGGGGAAATAAAAGGAATGGTCGTTTACAGTGACTCTGACACTTTTAGGAGGAGCAGGGCAACCGTTTACCGTAAGGTCAAGGCTATAGGTGCCGCTGTCGCTGAGCCATACATTTTCAAGTTCAATACGTTTCCCCGTGGCTTGCAAGCCATTGGTGCTGGTCCAGTTGTAAACCGCACCTGCGAAAGAGTCAACCTCCAGTTCGAGGGTATAACCTGTACATAGTCTTGTTTTACCCCGAATGGTAAACTGTGGGATGGCCGGTTCAACATGTACAAAAACGGAGTCAACCACGCTGCTACAGCCATTCAGCACAGCATGACAGTAGTACCAGCCGCTATTTACAGGTGAAGCGTTGTTAATTACCACATTGGTTTGGATGGCACTGAAATTTGCAGGTCCGCGCCAGGAACAGCTGGCATTGGGAACAGGATTGGCTGATAAGGCGATAACATCTCCAAAACAAACCGGTCCATTGGCCTGTGGTTGCGCGCCCGGAGGGCGTACCCTGAATTGCACGAAAATATCCTGACTAAGCTCTCCGCAGCCGTTCTGATGTGTGGCCGCACAACTGTAGGTGCCGCTCTGTGTAACGTTTAGCTGGTGGGTAATAGCACCGGCAATTGGGTTGTTGTTGAGGAACCATTGGTAATTTACGTTGGCCTGGTTTGGTAGCTCCAGCAGCAAGGGATCTCCTTCGCACAAGTCAAAAGGCCCGGGCCTGATGGCAGCAGCTGACGGTCGGTTAAGTATATTAACCTGAATGATATTGGAAGTATCGCTACAGCCCTGGAGGTTGGTGACCACCACCTGATAATTACCACTAAGCAGCGCGATGAAATCATTGCCAACGGCAGCAGTGACCGGATTGCCATTCCGCATCCATTGGTAGGTCAGGTTCCCGTCAGGACTGTTGGAGCGTAAGGTAACTGTTTCACCTGCACAACGGGAAGTGGGATCGTTGGTGAGTATGCTTATTGAGGGTTCAGGAAAATGCTGAATGGTAATGATGACGGAGCTATCGAGACAACCGGTGCCTGTGAATTGGACAAAAACACGATAATCGCCCGGCAAAGTAGCTGTCAGCGCCGGACCAGTCGCACCGGCTATGGTGATTCCGTTTCTTTCCCACCGATAAGAAGCGCCAGCCTGGGCAGTTACACGCAGTACCTGTTGACTTCCCGGACAAAATGAAATGACGCCGGTGGGTTGAATATCTGCAATGGGTAAGCTGTCAACAATTATTTGAATGCCGGCACTCGTATCAGAACAACCTGATAAATCCACGACCCTTAGGGTATAATTTCCGGAAGTATTTACCAGCAGGCTGTCGCCGTTAGCACTCTGTAAAAGGCCATTTCGATACCACTGATATATCAGTTGCGAAGATACCGGACCTCGCAACAGGCTACTCTCACCCACACAAAACCGTGCAGGGCCATTTAATATCAGTGTTGCCAGCGGTTGTGGTCGCATGCGGATGTTGGTAACAGCGCTGGTATCAGGACAGTTTTGTGCATTTGTTACCACCAGTTGATAGGCACCTGCCTGGTGTACGAATAGCTGGGCAGCTGTCTGGCCGCTAATCACAGTGCCATTTCTGAGCCATTGGATGCTTAGTCCGGCTGTGTTTGCCGCTTGTAACAGCAGGCTGTCACCAACACACAAGCTGTCGTTGGCCAGCGGATTAATGATGGCTACAGGTAATGGATTTACTACAATATTCTGAGCAAGGCTGCTGTCGAAACAGCCTTCCGGGCTGGTTACAAATACTCTGTATATACCGCTGCTGTATACGCGCAGAGCAGGAAGGGTGTCGTTGAGCAGCGACTGGCCGTCACGTGTCCATTGATATTGTGCACCTGCACTGGGCGTAAGTTGCAGCAGGGTGGAGTCTCCGGCACAAAAAATGCCGGGCCCGTTGATGGAAACACTGGTAATTACGGCCGGATGTTGTTGCAGCACCAAAGCGGGTGATACAACGGTACAATTATTTGAATCTGTTACCACTACTGCATACTGACCAGGTTGCTGAGCAACAAAGCTATCGGCTTGGGCTGCAGCCAGGGCAATGCCGTTTCTTAGCCATTGGTACACATAATCGCTGCGTTGTGTAGCCCTGAGTACAATTGTGTCACCTATACAGGCAATTTGCCGTGCAGCGCTAACAGCAACGGTAGGCAGAGGGTATAATTGGATTTCAAGTGCGGTGGAGGTGTCAAAACAACCGGCGGCATTGGTAATCCTTACCCGGTAATTACCCTGTATGGAAGCATTGATGGAAGAGGTGCTCAGACCAGCCAGCAAAGTATCGTTTCTGAACCATACATAGGCTGCCGCATTGGCAGGTTGTGCCTGTAGGGTTAATTGACTTCCACTACAGAAGGTAGTGGGTCCGTTGGGTACCAGCGTGGCAATTACGGGTGGGTGATAATTTACGGTGATGGTATCTCCGAAACTTGCACAGCCTATGGAATCGGTTGTTTGCACGACATACTGGCCGTTTTGTCCGATTTGCAGGAAGCTGTCGGTGGCGGAGACACCGAGATTTACACCGTTGCGGAACCACTGCAAAGTACCCGCACTTTGTCTTTGGACTTGCAGGAGTATGGAATCTCCTTCACAAAACAAACGACTGGCGGCACCTATGCGCACAGGCGCTGCCGGTGACTGGAAGATGAAGGGGAGTATGGCAGAGCTGTCGGTACATCCCTGTACATTTTCTACGACGAGTTGATAATTCCCGGAGGTTCTGGCAAACAAGACGGAGTCGTTTGCTCCGGCAATGATTATGTTGTTTCTGAACCAGCGGTAGCTCAAACCGGCGATGGAAGGCCCTGCGAGTCGTACCGAATCCTCGGTACAACGGATGCTGTCGCCGGAGAAGGAGAGTGTTGCGACCGGCTGCGGATGGAATTGCAGGGTAGTTGTTGCAGAAGTATCAACACATCCTGTTGCGTTGGTGATGATAACCTGGTAGTTGCCGGTAGTGTCAGAAACAATGCTTGCAGTACTGACCCCCGCCATCAGGATGCCGTTCCGCAACCAGGCATAGGTTGTGGCATTGGCAGGTTGTGCCTGTAGGGTTAGTTGCCCTCCTCTACAGAAGGTAGTAGGTCCGTTGGGTACCAGCGTGGCAATTACGGGTGGGTGATAATTTACGGTGATGGTGTCTCCGAAACTTGCACAGCCGATAGAATCGGTGGTTTGCACGACATACTGGCCGTTTTGTCCGATTTGCAGGAAGCTGTCGGTGGCGGAAACGCCAAGATTTACACCATTGCGGAACCACTGCAAAGTACCCGCACTTTGTCTTTGGACTTGCAGGAGTATGGAATCTCCTTCACAAAACAAACGACTGGCGGCACCTATGCGCACAGGTGCTGCCGGTGACTGGAAGATGAAGGGGAGTATGGCAGAGCTGTCGGTACATCCCTGTACATTTTCTACGACGAGTTGATAATTCCCGGAGGTTCTGGCAAACAAGACGGAGTCGTTTGCTCCGGCAATGATTATGTTGTTTCTGAACCAGCGGTAGCTCAAACCGGCGATGGAAGGCCCTGCGAGTCGTACCGAATCCTCAGTACAACGGATGCTGTCGCCGGAGAAGGAGAGCGTTGCGACCGGCTGCGGATGGAACTGCAGGGTAGTTGCGACGGAGGTGTCAAAACAGCCGGAGGCATACCGCATAATAACGCTGTAGGCGCCTGCTGTATCGGCCAGGTAGATGCTGTCTGTTGCTGCAGCAATAACCTGATTATTCCGCAGCCACTGATAGCTTGCCAGGGTATCAGCATTGGCTCTTAATGTTACTTCACTGTTCAGGCAGAAATTAACAGTGCCGGCTGGTATGATGCCGGCAATTGGTGGTTGTACCAGCTGTACCTGGGTGGCAGTCAGGCTGGAGGTGGGGCAGTTGGCGGAATCGGTAATGGTGACAGTATAAAAACCATCCTGAAGCGTGAACAAGACAGAGTCGCTGGCACCAGGAACAGGAATGCCGTTTCTTTGCCAGGCATAAGCATAACCAGGCCCTGAAGCCACTCTCAGAGCAATTGAATCTCCCTGACAAATGATGGGAGGGTTTATGCTGGGAGAGATGGTGGTATTGGCCGGTGGGCGTACAAAAACCACCACACTGTTGGATGTATCGCTGCAGCCGAATACGGAGGTAGCTTCAATCTGATAGGTACCACTGGAGGTAACCGTAAGCAAAGTGTCGTTTACACCACCAGGTCGGATAGCAACGCCATTTCTGAACCATTGATAAGAATTGCCAAAGGCCGGAGCGATACGAAGCACCGTGGTATCACCATTACAGCTGGTTAAACTCCCGGATAATACCGCCACAGCAAGTGGACCGGGGAGTATTGAAACGGTTACAGAATCAGGGGTACTTGTACATCCATTTTTGGTTACAGTAACCTGATAAAGACCAGCCTTGGCACCCGTGAAGTTGGTGATAACAGGATTCCGCGAAGCACCGCTGAAACCTCCCGGACCGGTCCAGGCATAGGTGGCTCCCTGTACAGAGTCGGCGGTCAGGAAAAGGGTATCTCCCGGACAAAGGGCACTATCAATGGCGCCGGAAACGGGTTGTGCTGGTATTGGATGAACGATGACCTGGGTTTGATAAAGCTCTCCAACACAACCGTTGAGGGTGAGTTGAAGTGTATAGGTTCCTGAATCAGACAGGCTCGCTGCAGTAATAACAGGGTTTCTTTGATTTCTGCTGAAACCATTCGGACCCGACCAGAGATAACTTACACCTGCCAGTGAATCTGCTGTCAGTTGTATAGTGTCGCCTACACAGTAGGGCCCGGTATTTCCAATATTTGGATTTCCGGGCAGGGGTTTCATACCCACAAAAAGGGTATCGTCTTCACTCCGGCAGCCATCTACTATAGCAAAAGCCCAGTAAAGACCCGTATCTGCAGCTGTCATGGCCGGAATTACAATTTCACGGGCATTGATTAAACCCTGCGGGGTGACCCAGGTGTATTGGGTAGCGCCTATAATGCTGTCTGCCCACACGCGCAAAGTATCTCCCTCACAAATGGGGTCTTCAGCAGTCGAATTAGTGGATGTTTCAATAACATAGCGGGCAAAATCAGAGAAGAACCCATAGCGGCAGCCGGTACTCGCACCCCCGTTGATGATACCCATGTGGAATTTGCCCAGATTATTGGCAACCAGATTGCCTGAGCCCCGGCTGATGGTATCTGTGGTTATAAAGTTTTTTCTGGTGTAAAGCCAGGCTCCGGCAGTGCCCGGTACTACAGAAAAGTCACCCGCCTGTATCAGATTTGCATCATTATTTAACGTGAAGCCTCCCTGATTACCTGCCTCTGTAAAGATGTAAAGGCCGAAAAACTCGTTGGTGGTCCGTGTGAATCCTACCTGGGTGGAGCCTGTACAGGCAATAGGAGGCAAAATGGCCATGCCTGTTTCACAGCCAAAACCAGAAATGTGCATGACATACACAGGCTTGGTCGCGGAAATGTAAATTTCATTGGTTGTGAAAGTATCAACAAACGTTTGCCGTGCCTGAAGGGTAGTTTGGAAAACACCATTGATGGATATAGAGGTGTTGTCCTCTGTAGCCAGTATATAAACCTTTTCCCTGATCTGGCCTCCGTTGAGACTCAAAAAGCCCCGGATGGCTATGTACTCCTGTCCGATAATATTGGTAGGTATCAATTGGTCGCCCAGGAGGTCATAACACCCGCCTCCATAGATTGTGCCACCCAAAACAGAGTCATCTGTGATTGTAACGGCAATTTTCCGGTTTGACCTAATTTGTGTGCCTCTCAAGGAGACATTGGCAGTCTGGCTGGATGCTCTTACACTATAGGTCTGTCCTTGTTGAAGGGTTATATTTACCGTATCCATATTAGTACCTTGCAGATTAGCGGTAGGTATAATTTGAATGGTTGTATTGTCTTCGGTGGCAACAATGTCTATTCTTTCGTGGCCATGTTCATTTCCCATTTCATTTTGGGAGGGTACCAGAAAGTTAGTGCCAAGTGCATTTCGGCCTTTTAAAGCAAAAATATCCGGATTATTATTTGCCGATATTACCTCATAGTAAGCAGTAATGGGAGTGGTCGCCGTAATCAGAAATCCCTTGTTGTGTACCAGGTTATGGCTTTTATTCTCAATCAGATCCAGGGTGTCGTTGTCCGAGTATATCACTGTCCTGGTTCCGTTGGCAGGAACTGTCCATGTTACCGGTGCAAAGGCTGGGTTAGAGGGCATTGAAATCGTAACCTGCGACACCTGTCCCTGAGAGGTTACCCGAAACCCAACGGGCCGGTCACTGTGCCCTGAGGCAACCTCAGGCGCCACAAACCAAAAAGTCGTATCCGTCTGAGCGTTGGATACGACGGTCCGTGCCAAAAGCCAAAGGCCAATAAGCAGCGTAAAACGCATTGTTAAGCGTATGTTCCTGAGCATTCCAAGGGTTTAAGCTGGCTCAGGTTCGGTTTAGTTTTCAGTCGGGCGCTGGTATACAGCAGTTTCAGACTACAAAGAAAAGAACAAGCAAGTAGAAATTGTTTGCCAATCATGTAAACTCGATTAATTAATGCTTAAAACTGACAAATCAACGTATCAACTGTAAACTACCCTTACCTACTGCATCACGATTGCTACAGTCCTGATAACGGTATACATAAGTGTAAACACCGGTTTCTGCCGCATTTCCATAGACTGTACCGTCCCAGCCATCCTCAGGTCTGACACTTTGGAATACTTTTTTACCCCAGCGGTCGTAAATCTCCAGTTCATAGGTACCCTGATACATTCCCTTTGGATAGAACAGCTCATTCAGGCCATCTCCATTAGGGGTGAAGGCGGTCGGAAACATCAATTCAAGTGCCAAAACCCTGATAACCTCTGTGTAGGTATCCGTACAGCTTCCCCGGCTGACCAGTAACTGGTAAAAGTCACCATCGGTAAGTTCATTTGCCTGCATGTCCAGTTGTCGGGTATGGAGCGTATCTCCGTTCGGCAAAACCCAACGATAGCTTGCCAGCGGAATAGAGTCGGGCCGGAGTTTAAGCTGTTCTCCGGGGCAGTAGGTACGCCTTCCATGTATTTCGACTTGCTGTAATTCAGGTTGCAGGCCTACAAAAACAGAATCCTCATAGCTGTTACATCCTGCTACATTGATTCGTAGCCTGTACCACCCGATGTGACGGGTATTGCTGAGGCCAAGCTCCGGGTTTGGCTGGGTGGAGATAAAGCCGTTGGGGCCTTTCCATAAATAACTGGCACCCGGGACTTCCGAGGAAAAAAGTTGCAATGGTTGGTTCACACAAAGCGGGCCGTTGAAGCGGGCAATAGGAGATGGTGGTATGGGGTTTACCCTTACCAAAGCACCGTTTACTTCCCGCTGACAGTTCAGGTTGTAGGTAATCATACAGGTGTAATAACCTGAAACCCTTACAACCAGTTGCGTGTCGGTGGCTCCAGGAATATCAATGCCATCTCTTTTCCATTGGTAGGTTGTATTGGCTACCTGGTTGATTTCAAGTCTTGTGCTGTCTCCTGCACATACCGTGAGATTGTTGGCCAGTATGCGGTAATTACTGCTAGCGTTGAGAATTTGAATATTTACCTGTAAGGATAAATTCTGACAGCCGTTGGCATAATAGACTATCACTGTCCAGTTACCTGGGCTGGTCGTCGTCAGGAGAGAGTCGTTTGCACCAGCTACAGCCGCACCATTCAGATACCACTGGTAGTTTACCCCACCCCGGGTATGCATGCGCACTGTATCGCCCGGACAAAAGGTGGTAGACGTTATCATTTGAATCTGGGGTTGCGGTGCTTGCAATTGTGTTGTTTGCAATACTGCTGAGGTATCATAACAGCCAGCGTTGTTCCAGCCAATAACCTGCCAGTCACCAGAGCTGAATACTGTTAAGGTATTCCCTTGTGCACCTGGCACGGAGGTTCCATTGCGTAACCACTGATAATTTACACCGCCACCGGCAGTAAGTACCACTGAATCACCTGGACAAAATGTACGGGAACTTCCTGCCGAAATTGTTGGAATTGGAAGAACATTCACCAGCGTGGAAATTGTATTGGAAGTATCACTGCAACCAAAAGCGTCTGTAGCAATGACTGACCAGTTAGCGGCCGTTGAAACTGTCAGATTAGAATCGACTCCACCAACCAGAATGGTGTCATTCCGCAGCCACTGATAAGAAACGCCACCTGTTGCAGAGAGCACCACTGAATCATTAAAGCAGAAGGTGGTCGGTCCACCGGCAGTGATAACCGGAATGGGCAACGGATTAACGATGGTGGAGATGATGTTAGAAGTATCACTGCAACCAAAAGCATCAGTAGCAATGACTGACCAATTGGCTGCCGTTGAAACGGTTAGGGAACTATCAACAGCTCCAGCCAGAATGGTGTCATTCCTCAGCCACTGATAAGTGGCACCACCCGTTGCAGAGAGTACCACTGAATCATTAAAGCAGAAAGTAGTCGGCCCACCGGCAGTGATAACTGGAATGGGCAATGGATTGACAGTGGTTGTTATGCTGTTAGAAGTATCGCTGCAACCAAAAGCGTCTGTAGCGATTACGGACCAGTTAGCTGCCGTTGAAACAGTCAGATTAGAATCCGTAGCACCAACCAGAACGGTATCATTCCGCAGCCATTGATAGGAGATTCCACCTGTTGCAGAGAGTATTACGGAATCATTGAAGCAGAAAGTAGTCGGCCCACCAGCGGTGATAATCGGAATAGGCAACGGATTGACGGTGGTGGAGAGAATGTTAGAAGTATCGCTGCATCCGAAAGCGTCTGTAGCGATAAC
>DLHS01000003.1:0-1061 GCA_002483345.1 Bacteroidetes bacterium UBA7662 | reverse complement strand
GTATCATTCCGCAGCCACTGATAAGTAGCACCACCTGTTGCCGAAAGAATCACAGAATCATTGAAGCAGAAGTTGGTCGGCCCACCAGCGGTGATAACCGGAATTGGTAAAGGATTGACAGTGGTTGTAATGCTGTTAGAAGTATCGCTGCATCCGAAAGTATCGGTAGCGATTACGGACCAGTTAGCTGCTGTTGAAACGGTTAGGGAACTATCAACAGATCCAGCCAAAATAGTATCATTCCTCAGCCATTGATAGGAGATGCCACCTGTTGCAGAGAGGATCACTGAATCATTGAAGCAGAAGGTAGTCGGTCCACCGGCAGTAATAACCGGAATGGGTAAAGGATTAACGGTGGTGGAGAGGCTGTTAGAAGTATCACTGCAACCAAAAGCATCAGTAGCAATGACTGACCAATTGGCTGCCGTTGAAACGGTTAGGGAACTATCAACAGCTCCAGCCAGAATGGTGTCATTCCTCAGCCACTGATAAGTAGCACCACCCGTTGCAGAGAGTACCACTGAATCATTAAAGCAGAAAGTAGTCGGCCCATCGGCAGTGATAACCGGAATGGGCAACGGATTGACAGTGGTTGTTATGCTGTTAGAAGTATCGCTGCAACCAAAAGCGTCTGTAGCGATTACGGACCAGTCGGCTGCTGTTGAAACAGTCAGATTAGAATAGACTCCACCAACCAGAACGGTGTCATTTCGCAGCCATTGATAGGAGATGCCACCTGTTGCAGAAAGAATTACGGAATCATTAAAGCAGAAAGTAGTCGGCCCACCAGCGGTGATAACCGGAATGGGCAACGGATTGACTGTGGTTGTTATGCTGTTAGAAGTATCGCTGCAACCGAAAGCATCTGTGGCGATAACTGACCAGTTGGCAGCCGTTGAAACGGTCAGAACCGAATCCGTAGCACCAACCAGAACGGTGTCATTCCGCAGCCACTGATAAGAAATGCCACCTGTTGCAGAGAGGATAACTGAATCATTAAAGCAGAAGGTGGTCGGTCCGCCAGCGGTGATAACCGGAATGGGCAACGGATTGACGGTGGT
>DLHS01000011.1 GCA_002483345.1 Bacteroidetes bacterium UBA7662 | reverse complement strand
GTGCGGGCCCGGAGCGGGGCGGGATGGGGGGTGTCCTGAGGGGACTGGGGTTACGCGGATTAAGTCCCTACGGGCCTTTGTGTACGCGGGGCTACGCCGGGGGCATCGCGCTGTGGCATGGGGGGTGCGGGCCCGGAGCGGGGCGGGTGTTATTGCCTCACTGACGCACTCAAAATACTGCTGTGCTGATAGGCAACAGCCGGCTCTTACACCCGCTTCAACTGTGCTCCCAGGGCTTTGAGGCGGTTTTCGATGTCCTGGTAGCCGCGGTCAATCTGGTTGATGTTGTCGATGACGGATTTGCCTTCGGCAGAGAGGGCAGCGATGAGCATGGACACCCCTGCCCGGATGTCGGGAGAGGTCATTTTGATACCCCGGAGTGGGTAGCGTCGGTCAAGACCTATTACAGTAGCCCGGTGCGGGTCGCAGAGGATGATCTGTGCGCCCATATCAATGAGTTTGTCTACGAAAAACAGGCGGCTTTCAAACATTTTCTGGTGTACCAGTACCGACCCCTTGGCCTGGGTGGCTACTACGAGTATGATACTCAGCAAGTCGGGTGTAAACCCGGGCCAGGGCGCATCGGCTATGGTCAGGATAGAGCCATCGATGAATGTATCAATCTCATAATGATCTTGCTGCGGAATAAAAATATCATCTCCCTTATACTCCATCTGAATGCCAAGGCGACGGAAAACGTTGGGGATTATCCCCAGGTGTTCTATTCCTGCATTTTTGATAGTGATTTCACCTTGCGTCATGGCAGCCAGCCCAATGAAAGAGCCTATCTCAATCATATCAGGCAACATGGTATGGGTACAGCCTCCGAGTTCTTTCACCCCTTCTATGGTGAGCATATTAGATCCGATACCCGATATTTTACCGCCCATGCGGTTGATCATCTTACACAACTGTTGAATGTAAGGTTCGCAGGCGGCATTGTAAAGAGTGGTAACACCTTTCGCCATGCTGGCTGCCATTACCACATTGGCTGTTCCGGTAACCGAGGCCTCGTCGAGCAGAATAAAAGTGCCTTTCAGATTTTCGGCATGCACCCGGTAAAATTCTTCTTTGGCATCGAAGATAAACTCAGCACCCAATTGCTGAAAACCCAAAAAATGGGTATCCAAACGGCGGCGGCCTATTTTATCTCCCCCCGGTTTGGGGATAAATCCCTTGCCGAAACGTGCCAGCAACGGCCCGAGTATCATGATAGAACCCCGCAGGCCCGCACCCCGGGTGCGGAACTCTTCACTGTGGAGATACTCCAGGTTGATGTCGCGGGCTTCGAACAGATAACTGCCCGGAGCCAGCTTTTGTGTCTTTACGCCCAATGCCCCCAGCAATTGTATCAGGTTATTGACATCCAGAATATCCGGGATATTGTGGATGGTAACCGGTTCAGCTGTGAGCAGCACGGCAGACAATATCTGAAGTGCTTCGTTTTTTGCTCCCTGGGGGGTGATTTCGCCTTGCAGGCGTTTGCCACCTATGACCTCGAATGAATCTTGTTGCACAATCAGCGATTTTTCCGGCGGAACCGGTTGTTGGGGTTGTTATTCTTATTGTTTTTGAAGTTTCGACGCGGATTAACCGGCAAAGCCGCCGGATTACCGGTGAAATGCTCCAATACGGTGCTTTCACTGCTTAATATGATGCGACCCTGCGAAAGTCGTTTCAGATCCTGGAAAATATCTTCATCGTTAATCACACTTTTGTTCCAGTTGCGGTAACTCAGCTTCATAAAATTAGCAATGTACTCGCACAATGCCTGTCGCTCCGGCCCTTCCTCCATGGTAACTGCCTCCTGAATCATCTGCTCCAGAATTTTACCATAATGGCGGATTTTAATATTGGTGGCAGGGTAAGGCAGTCGCTCCGGCCTGCGTTCGAGTATCTCAGCCGAGGGTTTGGGATAGGGTGATTCTACGTCTATGTCGAGGCCGGCGATCAGAAAAAAGTGATCCCACAGTTTGTGTTTATGCTCCGCCACATCTTTCGGCTGAGGATTCAGCAACGCCATGATCTCAATGAGACTGTAGGCTGCTTTGGTGCGCTCTTCCAGGGTTGGCAGGGTGCGAATGTGCAAAGCCATGTTCTGCACATTGCGGCCATATTCGCTGATGACCAGTTGATCGCGCTGGGTGTTATACTCCATAATAATCCTTAGGATACAATCTTGATTTTGGCAAATTTGAGCAAAATCTGCTTCTGTCCAAGCCCCTGGAAAAAGATGGTTGCTTTTGTGTCGGGCATAGTACCCTCCAGTTGCACCACTTTCCCGAGTCCGAAACGCTGGTGTTCTACTTCCATACCCACCTGAAGTCTGCTTACATCATCGGGAACAAACTCACTTTCGGGGGTAAGTCTGACCGCCTGTTGCTGTTGCGCCAAACCGGTAGGCTGCGGGCTGCGGCCCCCTAAAGGCGATGTTCTGCCTGCCGGAGCCGATGTCGGGCTGCTGCTGCGGGCCGGGCCACCTGCCCGCTGCGGCTGTCCGTTTCGTTCGAAACTGTTCCAACCGCTGTTCCAGGCACCAGCCTGACTACGCTCATTGCTGAAATCGAAACCGGCCTGTTTTTCCCCTGTCAGTTCCAGGGTATCGGGATCCATTTCCTGTAAAAAACGGCTGGGTTCACAGTTAAACAAAGAACCATGCTTAAATCTGCTCAGAGCGTAGGTAATGGTAAGCTCCACCTCTGCCCGGGTAATCGCTACATAAAACAAACGGCGCTCCTCTTCAAGCTCCGTCCGGCTGTTCATCGACATCTGGCTGGGGAACAGGTTTTCTTCCATTCCAACGATATACACCTGCGGAAATTCAAGTCCCTTGGCCATGTGAACGGTCATAAGGGTGACTTTATCGCTGTCGCCGTCCTCATCGGCCACGTCACGGTCGGTGAGCAACGATACATTCTGGAGGAAAGACCCCAGGCTTTTGTCGTTGGCGAGTTCTTCGCCTTCCACCACCACATCATCTTCTACAAACTCTTTGATGGCATTGAGTAATTCATCCAGGTTCTGCAGGCGACTGATACCTTCTACTGACTTATCAGCATTGAGCTCCTGGTATAAATTGCTGTGTTTGCCTACATGAACGGCCAGGTCAAAAGCATTCATCCTTTTCTCCAACGCCTGAAAGCTCTGTATCAGTACCCCGAACTCCTGAATTTTCTGGGCTCCGCCTCCGAAATTGTATTGGTGAATGTTGGTAACCACCTCCCACAGGGTGGTGTTGTGCTGATCGGCCAATACGATGAGTTTATCGATACTCACCTTGCCAATGCCCCTGGCTGGGTAGTTGATGATGCGTTTGAAGGCTTCTTCGTCATTGGGATTGATGATCATGCGGAGATAGCCGATCATGTCCTTGATTTCTTTGCGCTGATAGAACGACTGGCCCCCGAACACGCGGTAAGGGATGTTGATTTTACGTAAACCTTCCTCCAGCGAACGCGACTGGGCATTGGTGCGGTACAGGATGGCGAAGTCGCTGTTTTTCAGCTGCTTTTTCATCCTTTTTTCCTGTATGTCCAGGGCAACGGTACGGCCTTCGTCGTTGTCGCTCATGGCGCGGACTACCTTGATTTTATTGCCGGCGGGGTTCTCAGTCCAGAGATTTTTTTCGAACTGGTGGATGTTTTTGGCTATGACACTGGAGGCAGCCGTCACAATGGTTTGGGTAGAACGGTAATTCTGTTCCAGCCGGAAAGTTTTCAACTCCGGGTAGTCCTTTTCAAAAGAGAGAATGTTTTGAATATTGGCTCCCCGGAATGCATAAATGCTTTGGGCATCGTCGCCCACTACAGCAATGTTACGGCTGGCAGCTGCCAGCATTTTCACAATTTTATATTGTGCGAAGTTGGTGTCCTGGTACTCGTCGACCAGCAGGTATTTGAACCGATGCTGGTATTTATTCAAAACTTCCGGATAGCGTATCAGCAGTTCGTAAGTTTTGAAAAGCAGGTCGTCGAAGTCCATGGCACCTGCCTTGAAGCAGCGGGAGGCGTATTTCTCGTAGATCTGCTGGATTTTAGGCCGACCTGTGCTTTGATCCATTGCCATGAGCTCGTCGCTGAGTTTGTATTCAGCGGGCCCCAGAAGGTTGTTTTTGGCACTCGAAATACGGCCGAATACCAGGTTAGGCTTGTAGAGATTGTCGTCGACACCTTCTTCTTTGATGATGGCCTTCAGGAGGCTTTTGCTGTCGTCGGTATCGTAGATGGTAAAGTTTCTGGGATAACCGATTTTATCGGCCTCTACCCGCAGGATTTTGGCAAAAACGGAGTGAAATGTACCCATCCACAAATTCCGGGCTTCGGCTCCTACCATGGTCTCGATACGGTCGCGCATTTCACGGGCCGCCTTGTTGGTGAAGGTCAGGGCAAGCACATTAAATGGATCAACCCCCTTTTGCAACAAATGTGCAATGCGAAAGGTAAGCACCCGGGTTTTACCCGATCCTGCACCCGCGATGATCATCACCGGACCTTCGGTACATTCAACTGCCTTTCGCTGTTCGGGATTGAGTTTTTCAAGATAATCCATCCTCCAAAAATAGCCGATGTGCCGCGCATAAATGCGGAGAGTTATCCTCTTTTTATCGACTGCCTCCAGTTCCACCCGCAGGCTTCCAAAAGCTAATTTTTGGTTAAAATTTTAACTCTTAAGACAGATTTTTTGAATTTTTAATTCAGTTTCAGGTGAATACAAATTCATTTTTTCCTTAAATTGAAGCCTCAACCCTACTGCTATGAGAAAAATTTTACTTGTTTGGGCTCTTTTTATGAGCTTTTTCAATGCGGCCCAGGCCGGTTCCGGTGGGCCGGATGCTTATGGTTATACCTGGCGCGACAACCTGGACCCGAACGGTCCTGCCTATGCCTGGTACGACATCACCACCATCGGCACCCTGGTAACCGGATTGGGCGATGACAACGTTGTAGGACCCCTGGGGATTGCCAGCGGCTTTCAGTTTTACTGGTATACAACTGAACAAGTCTGGATAGGTTCAAACGGTTATCTGGGTTTTACAGGCTCGAACATTGCCTCTCCGTTTCCTACCATTCCCAACACCGCAGCGCCTAACAACTTCATCGCTCCCTTCATGGCCGATTTCATCTTCGGATCAGCCGGAAGCACCGCACAATGTTATTACCATGTGGTCGGAGACACCATCTGTATCAGCTGGATCAACGTACCTTTCTGGGTCAATGCCGTTCCTCCGGCAACCGGCTCCAACAGCTTTCAGGTAATCCTGAACAAAGCCGACAAAAGCATCACGTTTAATTATCAGTCGCAGACCGGACTGACCAACAATACGGATATAACCATCGGTATAGAAAATATCGCGGGAAATCTCGGTTTGCAGCACAGCAAAAACACCTATCCGGTGGCAGGACGTTCCGTCAAATTCTATTACCCGACTGTGGTCACCTATCAGGCCATTGATGGTGGTGTCGGATACAATATGAGTGAAGGCAATGGGGCTGTTTTTGTCAACAAAGGGCAGGCTAAACAACTGACCACCAGTATCCGGAATTTCGGTAATCAACCCCTCAGCAATATCACTGTAAGCAGTGTAGTAACCCAGGCTGGCACCACGGTTAACAGCAACGGATCGGCTGTGTTTTCACTGACTCCGGGGGTAGACACTGTCATTGGATTCAACAGTCTTTTCACGCCGGTGGTAGATGGCATTTACGATATGACCACTACCGTCAGCGGGATAACGGGTGATCTGGTCCCTGCCAATAATTCGCTTCGAACGAAAATTATTGCCGTGGATACTACACAGCCGGCCATCGTGCTGGATTATTCCGATGGCGGAGTTAACGGCGCCGGTCTTAGCTGGTCGGGCGGAAGCGGGGGTATCGGGTATTACATCGAGCCATCGTTTTACCCGTGCAAGGTAAATGCTTACCAGATGTATGTGATGACTGATGCGGCCGGAACCGGTTGTTATCTCAAACTTTTTGACGATGACGGCCCGAACGGAGGTCCGGGTACGTTGCTCGATTCAACCTTTGCAGCGCCGGGCAGTTTCCCGCTGGCTGGTTATGCAACCGTAAATCTGGCGAATACGAATGTTATGATTACTGCGGGAGGTTTTTATGTCTTGTGGGAAATGCCTCAGGGTGGCAATATCACCCTGGCAAGGGATACCGACCAGCCCATCTCCTTCAGAGCCATGGAATACCTGCAAGGCAGCTGGGCAGGATACAGGGCCCGGTCTACCGAAGATTTTCTGCTGGGTGTACAGGCGCAGCATTACCTCGTGAATGATTTGCAACTGGTAACCCTGATGGATCCTGCACCCGGAAGCACTATGACCAGCCCGACAGCTCCAAAAATTGTGGTCAAAAATGTAGGAAATCTCTCCAACAATGTAACTGCTGTCAGTTACCGTTTCGGCGCGCTTCCACCTGTGACGGAGAATATTTCAGCGAACAGTCTCCAGCCCGGAGATTCTGTCACCTACACTTTTACTGTTCCCGTCAGCAGCCCTATCCTCCAGACAGCCAATCTTTGTCTCTGGATCAGCATGAATGGGGATGTAGCGCGATCGAACGACACAATTTGCGCCGAAGTGACTTATGACCCAGCGACCAGCGTGGTTGAAAACAGTCGAAACCCGATTCGTCTTTTCCCCAATCCTGCCACTGATCTGGTAACCCTGGATTTTGGTGAGCTGCGTGGAAATGGTTCACTTCAATTGTATGATTTGCAAGGCAGATTACTGCGTAAGCAGGAAATCAGTATGGACTCGCCTTATGAACTGCGGCTGGAAGGTCTTGCAACAGGTCTTTATCAGTACGTTTTACACCATCAGCAACTCACTTATACCGGCAGACTGATGAAACAACAGCCTTAAACCGGATTCAAGCGTATTTATTTAACACGTACAAAAAATCCCGCGTATGCAAGTACGCGGGATTTTTTATGTCATGTTTAAAAACCATGAATCTTTGAACTTCAGGTCTTTTGATGTTCAAAAAGGCATAACTTTGCGAAAATTTTTAGTTAGACATATGTCAGGCAATCTCACTTTTACCATGATTAAACCCGATGCCGTAAAGGCCGGGAACATCGGCAACATACTTGCCATGATTAACAATGCAGGTTTTCGCATCGTTGCAATGAAATATTTACAACTTTCAAACACCCAGGCGGGGGCGTTTTATGCTGTACACCGCGAGCGGGGTTTTTACGGTGAGCTGGTTGACTTTATGAGCTCCGGTCCTATAGTGGCTGCCGTGCTTGAAAAAGACAATGCTGTTGCCGATTTCCGTACCCTCATTGGTGCTACTAACCCGGAACAGGCTGCTGAAGGTACGATTCGTAAAAAATATGCGAAAAACGTAGGTGAAAATGCTGTTCACGGGTCAGATTCTGATGAGAATGCCGCTATTGAAGCTGCATTTTTCTTCTCCGGACTCGAGCGATTCTAAGCCCCTCTTCGTTCCATATATCCTGCCGGTGATAATACATCGGCGGGATTTTTTGTGCCTGTATATTTCAACCTATAAAGTGTAATTTCGGGCATGCAGTGGCAACAATTCTGGGACAAACAGGCAGCTTCAAAGGAAAGACAGCAACAGGTTGGCCGCACCACCCGGGAAGGCGAACAACCTGATTTGGGAGTTATCGCGGAACACATCTGCCAACTACTTGATTTGCAGTCAGATGACACCTTACTCGATGTTTGCTGCGGCAATGGCGACCTGACGGTGCTACTGGCTTCCCGGGTTTCGAAGGCCTGGGGGATAGATATTTCAGCAGGACAGATCACAAGAGCCCGGGAACGGTATCCACAGCACCATTGGCAGCAATCGCCCGCCGATCAGCTCCCGGCCGGTCTCCTGTTCGACAAAATCAATCTTTACTTCTCCTTTCAGTATTTCACCACCGATACAGCTGCCAGCGCGGTGCTGTCAGCCTTAAAATCCAGTCTCAAACCAGGAGGCAAAATACTGCTGGGGGATATTCCGGATGCCCGTTTCTGGTGGTCCTACTACAAATCTCCCCGGGCCAGACTCCGTTGGTTATGGCATAAAATAAAGGGTACAGAAGATATGGGCCGTTTTTGGCACAGGAGGCAATTGGACAGACTTGCCTCAAAAGCAGGGTTAACAACCTATTGTCTGGATGAACCTGCCCATCTGCCCTTTGCGTGGTACCGATTTGATGCCGTTCTGATTCATACGCCAAATGCTGTATAATTCATACAAAGTATGCATATTGCATTGTAAACTATGAGATTACGCATCCGAAACCGGCCCGTTTACCCAAACTCAGTGAGTTTGGGGTTGTTGCTGATCTCCGTTTGGCTCCTGACCAGCTCCAGTACACCTGTGGCCATGGCTCAGGTAAGTCTGCCGTATCCGATACTGGAAGAAGCGATTAACCGGGATGACTGGGCCAAGGTACTTTCCTTCAAAACTGAAACAGGGAAGCAGGGCATTTACATCAAACTGGATCGTCAGTTTGAATTGTTGCATTACCCCCGTCCTGATACTACCCAGCGTTTTTTATATGCTTACTGGCCTGAAGAATTATTCTTTAATCAGGTCCGGTACTGGGTCGAAATCACGGGTATCAAAACCCAGGACCAGGAGATGCGGATTTCCTTTCAGTCGCGCAGTCTCGGAGATACAACCCGGATGTGTTATGTAGGCCATTTACGCTTCAAGAGAACGCTGGATGGCTGGAAACTTGCCGAGCGAAAAATTCATCCCCTGGACTGAGTCCCCTGTTTGTATTTAATTAGGAAGATTCCTGACGAAGTCATCGAGGTTTACCTCATCTTCCAGCCCTAATTTCTGTTTGAGTCTGTACCTGCTGGTTTTAATAGACGCCGGAGCAATGTGCAATATGGACGCGCATTCTTTCAGGCTGAGGCCGGTCTTGATTAAGGCGAGTAGTCTTAATTCTTTATCGGTAAGGCTTACACCCGTTGCTGCTATGGCGTCAAAAAACTGCTGGTTGATATCTGTGAAATAGGCTGAAAACACTTCCCACTGCCGGTCAGTATCGAGATTGGCTCTTATCTTTTTCCGCAGGTCAAGCAATGTTTTTAAGGCGGCATCCGGTCTGTCCTGGGGTAGTTTATCCGACATTTCCAGCAATTCGATCAGCAGTTCATTCCGTTCGCTCAGGTGCATGGCTTCACTGAGCAGTTGTTTTGTTTTCCGTTCAAGTGCCTCCTCCATGACTTGCTGTTTCAGTCGTTGTCCGTCTATTTCCAGCGCCATAATACGTTTTTCGTCGTTTATCAGTCGCTGGCGGGCTTTGTGCCGCTGCCGCATCAACCACAAGGTAACAGCAGCCGTGAGCAATAAAACGACCGCCAATATGCTGAAAAACCAAAGACGTTGTCTGGAAAGCAAACTATCCTGTCTGAGGATGGTGATTTGTTGTTCCTTTTCTCTGAGGTTATGCAGCACCTGTAATTCCTGCAGTTGCCGGGTTACCTCGGCATTCAGCACTGAATCCTGCATGGCTGCAAATTTTTTATGATAAAACAAGGCACTGTCGTATTTGCCCTCAGCAGCATAAATCTCGCTCAATTGTTGGACGGCACCTTGTCGGAGATAGAAAAACCCACCGGTGGCTCCTACTGCTTCAGCACTTTTAGCAGCCGATTTCGCGCGGGTGATTTCTCCTGTTTTGCGGTAATATTCAGCGGCAAACAAATCAATTTCCGCCTTTTTCACCCGGTTTTTCAACTCCCCGGCAAGGGCATAAACGGCTTCCAGTTCGGCCGGAAGCAATTCGATTGAATCTGTCAGCAAAAAGCGTAACCTGTGCTGACGGGCACTTAAGCGTGTCCGCAGCTCGCCCGACTGCTCCGCATACAGGACGGTTCGGGCGGCAAAATAGGCGGCAGAATCGTGTTGATTCAGCGCATCATAGGTCATACTCAGGTTTTGGGTAACAGAGCTCATCAGCCCTGGGTTTTCCGCTCCAACCTTCTTTAAGAGGCCAAGCATGGTTTGTTTGGCCTCCTCGTACTTTTTCAGGAGAAAGAGGGTGGATGCCCTGTTATTTTCAATCACTTGCAGCATGCCTTCATCCCCGGCAGACTTAAAATGAAACAAAGCGGTATCCGAATACCTCAGATGGGTTTCATATGCCCCAATAAAGTAGTAAGCAATGGAAATATAGTTGTAGGCGGCTGCCAGCATAACTTCGGGCAACTTCTCCTTTTGATATTGCGCCAAACCGGCCTTGTGCAGCAGTATGGCTGAATCAATGCTGCCTTGGTGGCGCATAAACAATCCCTCGAGGTGCAAGGCCAGTCCTTCATAGGCAGGGGACTTTTTTGCCTGCCTGATTTCAACGGCGAGTTCCGGCAGGTAAGCCGGATCGAAAGTAATCAAACGGGGCCCCCAATAGGCATAGGCCAGCAACTGACTATCCGCCGGTGTCTGGTGGATGAGCCGGAGCAGACTGTCGCGCTGGCTGAGCGGACTTGTTCCGGAAGCAGTGCCTGCGAACAGACCCACAAGCAACAGGAGAATATATTTCACAGGAATTGGGTTGGAATACGAAAATTAATCATTCCAACGGCTAACCAACTTATGTATTCACATTTTTACCGGAAGCTGACCTCAGCACCTGACCATCTTGCGGTATTTGCCGTTCCAGCGGGCTGCTGCTTTTTCAATATAACCGGCAGCTTCAGGCACCTGACAGGCTGTGCCACCCATGTTTACTTCCACCTTACCCAAGCCATGGGCTACCCCAATCGCTTTTGCCCTGAGCTCAGGCACATAGGTACCTGCGGCAATTACAAAATTATTCATGGTATATCTGACCCTGTCGGGTGATTGGTGCAGGGTTTTAACTATCCTGTCCAGTAAAGCAGCTACATCTCCCTTTTCAAAGGCTGCTTCACCATGCATAGCCAGCAGGCCGGAAAGGGTGGCCCAACCAGAGGTAGCGATTTTTTCACGGGAATCATCTATCCACTTCATCCCCAGTTTATAACCATGATTACTTTCTGCTGCCACCCAGGCCACCGTATATTCGGAAATCATTTGCCAGCTTGCATTTTCAGCCCAGTGCTGGAGGTCTGCCACTGTCATTGACTTTTCATCGGCAATGAGGCCGGCCAGATACATGGCATCGCTGTTGCCGGTCTCGTACAATGCAAGCGAAAGAGCGTAATTACGCTTCAACCGCTTCTCGATGGGTTTCATATCTCCAATGCGCACGCCGAAGAAGGGTTCCCGGGCACCATGCCGCATCAATGTTCTTTTGGTCGATTCTGAGCCAAGTGCTTCTAATTCCTGAAGAATGTTTTGAACGGTATCAGCCATGCTGAAAGCTTTGAAGGTTTTATAACCCGAAAATAAGGAATCTACGGATTGCTGCGGGCATCTCAAATTAAGCTGCAAAAAATGAGGTCTTAGCTCTGCAGGAACTTTCGAGGTAATTTCAGATTTCATATTCCAGATTCCAGGTTGTATAATAAAAGGCTGATACCTGAAAGCTTTGCTTTCAGGTATCAGCCTAACAATTTGGAATCTGGAATATGAAATCTGGAATTACCTCCGGCGGCGCATGGGGCCGGGGCGGCGGGTCGGTGGTCCCGAACGTTTTTTCTGTTCAGGAGCCGGGGCGAGCGACATCAGATCCAGCGGATACGGATGATCAAATACCGCCGGAATAACCTGCTTAGTCAGCTTCTGAATGTCTTCGAGGAATTCTATCTCTTCCGCCTCACAAAACGACAGAGCTATGCCACTGTTACCGGCACGACCGGTACGGCCAATGCGGTGAACGTAGGTTTCTGAGATATTGGGCAATTCGTAATTAATTACAAACGGCAGATCTTCGATGTCAATACCACGGGCGGCAATGTCGGTGGCCACAAGGATGCGGACTTTACCGCTTTTGAAATTGTTTAAAGCAGACTGACGGGCACCCTGGGTTTTGTTGCCATGAATGGCAGCCGCGTCTACCTGTGCTCGCAGCAAGTCTTTTACAACTCGGTCGGCACCGTGTTTGGTACGGGTGAACACCAGCGCGCTTTTGATTTCTTCGGGGCCGTCTTCCAGCAAATGAAGCAGCAAACGACGCTTATCTTCCTTGGCCACAAAATAAACGGCCTGTTTTACACGCTCCGCAGTGGATGATACCGGCGCTACAGAAACCCGAACAGGGTTGTGCAGGATGGCATCGCTCAGCTTGACGATTTCGTTGGGCATGGTAGCCGAGAAAAACATGGTCTGACGCTCCGTAGGCAGCTTGGTAATGATACGACGCACGTCGTGGATGAAGCCCATGTCGAGCATGCGGTCGGCTTCGTCGAGGACGAAATACTTTACGTGGTTGAGGTGGACGTAACCTTGTCCCATAAGGTCGAGTAAACGACCCGGGGTAGCAACCAGTATGTCGATGCCGCGTTTCAGCGAGTCGGTTTGTGCGCGTTGTGATACTCCTCCGAAAATAACGGCATGTTTGAGGCCCGTATTTCTGCCGTAAGCCGACAGACTTTCATCTATCTGAAGGGCCAGTTCCCGGGTGGGTGTGAGGATAAGTGCCTTGATCAGGCGGTCATGTTCACCTTCGCGGCGTGCGTTAAAAAGTTGTTGTAAAATGGGGATGGAAAAGGCTGCTGTTTTGCCGGTTCCGGTTTGTGCGGTGCCTAATACGTCGAGGCCTTCGAGGGCCGGTGGTATGGCTTGTGCCTGGATAGGCGTTGGGTTTTCGTAGCCTTCCCGGCTCAGGGCGTCCAGTATGGGCGCGATGATGTTGAGTGACGCAAACGTCATAAAAAATGTTTTACGCAAGGGTCCCAAGTCCATTGCGGGGTTGTTTATATACTGCGTACCGGTGACGGTAGCTGGGATGCAGCCGGATCAACTGAGATCCTTTCTGCTGCGCCGTAAAGAAAAAATGTGGGAATTGGTTCCGCCAATCAACTTTCGGAGGCCTGTTCTTTGTTCAAGACAGCCTGCCGGGGGCAGTCAGATGGACAAAGGTAGTGTTTTATTGCGATAGTGCTCCTTTTTCCGTTCGCTACCACTAAAAGCAGGTTCCGTTTGATTTCGCGGCTGAATCCCCTGAAAGCCGTCGTACTTTTGCGTCGGAGAGTGGGGAGTGGAGATTGAAGAGGGATGATTCACGTCCCTTCCTAACTTTCCCGCCCCCTCTCCACTCTCCACTCTCCACTCTCCACTCTCCACCCTCCACACTCCATGAACGCCCTCTCCGTTGAATTGCTTGAAAAAAACTTTGGTGAACGTATACTTTTTAAAGGACTGAGTTTCGGGCTGGATGAGGGTCAGAAGGTTGCCCTGGTTGGGGTAAACGGCTGTGGTAAAAGCACCATACTGCGCATACTGGCTGGGGAAGAGCATGCTGATGGCGGCAATTACAGCTTCAACAAACAGCTGAAAGTAGCCTACCTCGAGCAGGAGCCTTTGCTGATGGAACATGATACGGCCTGGTCGGCCATCTTTCAGAGTCCCGACCCTGCTGTACAACTGGTACGGGAATACGCCTGGATCAGCGAAAAAAACGAACTCAGTGATGCGGAAATGGAGCGTCTCCATGAGCTCATTCACGAAATCGACAACCTCCACCTCTGGGATTACGAGCAGCAGGTGAAACAAATACTGGGTACGCTTGGCATTACGCGACTCGATCAGAAAATCACGGAGCTTTCCGGTGGTCAGAAAAAACGGGTCGCGCTGGCCCGTGCGCTCGTAAGCCGTCCCCATGTCCTGCTACTCGATGAGCCCACCAACCACCTCGACATCGAGGTGATCGAATGGCTGGAAAGGTACCTGAGTACAGAACGCATCACGGTGCTGATGGTTACCCACGACCGTTATTTCCTGGAGAATGTCTGCAATGAAATTTTTGAGCTGGAAGGAGGCAAACTGTACCGGCACATCGGCAACTACGCCAATTTCCTGGAGAACAAATCGGTGCGTGAAACACAACAAACCGTGGAAGCTGAAAAGGCCCGTAACCTCATGCGGAAAGAGCTGGAATGGATGCGCCGCCAGCCCAAGGCCAGGGGTACCAAATCGAAGGCCAGGATTGAGTCTTTTTACGAACTCAAGGAAAAGGCAGGCAGCAAGGTAGATAAAGACGCGCTCCAGCTCGAAGTGGTAGGCCGCCGGCTCGGTGGCAAAGTGCTTGAGCTCGCTTATCTCCGCAAAAAATTCGGTGATCAGCTCGTTCTCGACGATTTCAGTTACATTTTCACCCGTACCGACCGGATAGGGGTAGTAGGCAAAAACGGGGTCGGCAAAAGCAGTTTCCTGAATATGCTTACAGGGCGGCTTCGTCCCGACGGGGGTAGCATCGATAAGGGCGATAATACTGTGATGGGGTATTATACCCAGGCTGAATTACAGTTCAAGCCAGATCAGTTGGTTATAGAATTGGTAAAAGAACAGGCGGAGTATATCAAACTCAGCGATGGCAAAGAAGTAAGTGCTTCTCAGTTTTTGCAGCGGTTTTTATTTCCTCCCAAACAGCAACATGATCTCGTAGGCAAACTCAGCGGTGGTGAAAAACGTCGCCTGCAGCTTTTGCTGGTGCTGATGAAAAACCCTAATTTCCTCATACTGGATGAGCCCACCAACGACCTGGACCTGGCTACTTTGAACATACTGGAAGAGTTTCTGGAGAATTTCAATGGCTGTCTGGTGCTGGTAAGCCACGACCGCTATTTCATGGACCGGCTGGTGGATCACCTCTTCATTTTTGAGGGAGCCGGTAAACTCAAGGATTTCCCTGGAAATTATACCGATTACAGGGAGTCGCTGAAACAGGAACGGGCCAATCTGAAGGCTGTCGCACCGGTAAATATGGCTACCCCTCCCGTGAAAGAAATGGTTGCTGAGAAAGCCCCTGCAAGCTTTATGCCTACTCAGGAAGCGATCAAAAGTAGTCGTAAGTTGTCCTTCAACGAAAAACGGGAACTGGACCAACTCAATCAGGAAATACCTTCATTACAACATCAGATTGAGGTTTTAGAGAATAAGCTGGCAGCAGGTCATGGCACCCATGCCGATTTTGCCCATTGGGGTGCGGAAATAGCCGATCTGAAGGCGAAACTGGATGAGCGCGAATTGCGCTGGCTGGAATTGATGGAATAAGCATCGGGCTTTCGCGGACGCTGCTGTCAGTATCCCTTTCCCAGGCTTCAGCCACTACCATCCGGCTTCCTTTGGCATGCCCTCAGGCAAATCCTGCCATCAAATTACACATGCATGGATGCTATAATTAGCTATCTTACAAAAGATTAGCCTATGACGCTACCTGCTGAAAGCTAAGCAAACCAACCTATGCAAACTATCCTATGTTGAATCCTGTGTGGCTGACACAGGAGGCCGGTGTGTTTCCGGCTTGTCGGTCTGTACCTTTTATCGCAGTTCCACTGTAAGGTAATGAAGGTGCAGGTGCGGAGGATATTTGGCTGGTTGTTGTGGCTGCTGTACTATAGTTTCTTTTCTGCAGCGCCCTTAACAGCAGGAATTCCTTCCCCTACTGTTGGCAATGACCTCAAAAAAGAAGCCGCGCTCAGTACTTTAGGTCCGGGTGTAATCGAGGGTAGTCAAACCATTTGTGCAGGCACCATCCCGGCGCCTTTTACCTCCACTTTTCCTGCCGCAAATGGCACACCACCTTATCAGTATCAATGGCAGTCGTCAACTACAGGCCTGTTTGCCGGCTACACCGATATACCGGCTGCTACCGGATTGACCTACAGCGCCGGTGTGCTGCACCAGACCACCTATTTCAGAAGAGCCGTACGTACCATGGTTGACTCGGTTGTATATACCGATCCGGTTACCGTAACAGTGAATCCGCTGAGCGTTGGCGGGACTGTTTCGGGAGGGGGTAATTTTTGCCCATCACCAGTTGTAGCCACCTTGACGCTGGCAGGACATACGGGTGCAGTTATCCGCTGGGAATCTTCAACAGTGGGCGACTTCAGCAGCAATGTCACCAGCATTACCCATACCAACACGACCTATTTCACACCGCCATTACTTAATACAGGCACCATCTACTACCGCGCTGTGGTGAAAAGCGGGGTCTGTTCACTCGCTTATGCCGCACCCGATACGGTGACTGTAAATGCCGCATCAGTGGCCGGCAGCCTGAGTGGCGGCACAACCTATTGTTCTTCTACCAACAGTACCCTGCTCAGTCTGAGTGGTTACACAGGCGGTATCGTCCGGTGGGAATCGGCCGCGGCAGCCAATTTTTCCGGAACCGTAACTACCATCGCCCACACCTCAGATACGCTGACCATTTTCAATCTGGCTGTGACCACCTATTACCGGGCGGTCGTTGCCAATGGAAATTGTGCGGCAGCGACTACCTCAGCAGCATCTATTGTAATCCAATCCGCCCCTGCCGGCGGCACTTTGTCGGGAGATACCACGGTTTGTGCCGGGAGCAACAACGTAAGCCTGCAATTATCAGGGCATAGCGGCAGCATCGTGCAATGGGAATCGGCCGCTTCGGCAGACTTTTCCGGTACAGTCACGGTCATTTCCCATACCCAGGCCACCCTGGCCATCAGTAACCTGAATCAGACAACTTCTTACCGGGTACGCGTCAGTCAGAACGGCTGTACAAGTTATGCTACAGTGGCAACCGTAACGGTTAATCCCAATCCGGATGGTGGTACTGTAAACGGTTCTGATAGTGTCTGCGCAGGCACCCATGCGACCCTGCTCACCCTCAGTGGTCACAGTGGTACAATAAGCAGGTGGCAGTCGGCACTGACTTCGGATTTTTCAGGTGTAATTACCCCCATCAGCCATACAGGCACCAGTTATAACGCGCTCAATGTATCGGTTACCACTTACTTCAGGGCTGAACTGGTTTCGGGGAACTGCACCAGCTACGCGGCACCAGCTTCTGTAACTGTTCTGGCCGCTTCAGCAGGTGGCACTGTTACCGGCACAAATCCCTTCTCTCCAAATCTGGTGGTTTGCAGTGGTGTAAACAGCACCCCGCTGCTCCTGTCCGGCCATACCGGCAGCATAGTAAGATGGGAATCGGCCCTGGCGGCAGATTTTTCAGGTACGGTCACGACCATCAACCATGCCGGTGCCAGTTATACCGCCCTTAACCTGACCGCAACTACCTATTTCAGGGTGATTGTTCAGAACGGGCTTTGCGACACCGCCCGGTCGACTGTTAAAGTTATCACCGTAGTTCAGCCGACCGTAGGAGGCATTTTAAGCGGCGGGACTGCTGTCTGCACCGGAACCAACAGCACCCAACTCACCCTGAGCGGACATACCGGAGCCATGCTGCGGTGGGAATCGGCGCTTACCGCTGATTTCTCGGGCACTGTAACCAACATTTCCAACACCACAACCCAGCATACCCCAACCAATCTTACGGCCACCACCTATTTCCGGGTCGTGTTGCGGAACACACCCTGCGACACTGCCTTCAGTGCTACCGATTCCATCCTTGTTACTGCTGCAACGATTGGAGGTATTGCCGGGGGTAGTGACACCGTTTGCAGCGGTGTAAACTCAACCCAGCTGACCCTGACCGGCCACACCGGAAGCATACTCCGGTGGGAATCGGCCACCAACCCCGGCTTTACGGGTATCGTCACCCAGATTGCGAATACGACGGCCACCCATACAGCGACCAATTTATCGATTACGACCTATTTCAGAGCGGTGGTCAAAAACGGGAGCTGCGCTGCTGCCAACGGCGCCGCGGCGGCTGTAGCGGTTACACCTAACTCCTCCGGTGGTTTTCTGACCGGCGGACCGGTCACGGTATGTATCGACAGCAACCAGACCACCCTTACGGCGACCAGCTATGTAGGTACGATTATCCGCTGGGAATCGTCATCGTCCGCTGGTTTTACAGGACCGGTAACCTCCATTGCCCATACGGGGGCCAGCTATACCGCCAGTAATCTTGCTGCGCTGACTTATTACCGGGTAGTGATACAGAACGGCGTCTGTCCGCCGGTATACTCACCGGTAACTTACATCAATGTTCAGCCGCAACCCAATGGCGGAACAGTAGTGGGTGGCAGTACTGTTTGTACAGGAACCAATACCACACAGCTTACTTTGGTCGGGCATCAGGGGAATATAGTACGGTGGGAATCGGCTTTGGCGGCAGATTTCTCCGGAACGGTCACGCCTATCTCCCATACCACTACCCAGTATACGGCTCAGAATCTGAGCCAGACCACCTATTACCGGGCGGTAGTGCGCTACCTGAACTGCGCGACCGTCAGTAGTGCTGCCGCGGCCGTTGTGGTGACACCCCTGACAGCAGGGGGTGTTTTGGGTGGTGGCCCGGTAGCAGTTTGTTCAGGCAACAACAGCACCATACTGGTCCTAAACGGAAGTATCGGCAACATTGTCAAATGGCAGGCTTCATCAACTGCTGACTTCAGCGCAGGAATTACAGACATTGTATCCGGCAACGACAGTCTGACGGTTACCAATCTAACGACTACCACCTATTACAGGGTCATCGTACAGAATGGCGTTTGCCCCGCAGATACTTCAACAATTGACAGCATAGTTGTTGTGCCGTCGGCGGTAGCCGGTGTACTTTCAGGTGGCGGGCAGGTATGCACCGGGAACAATTCAACCATACTCGTAGTCGCCGGAACCACCGGCAACATCGTTAAATGGCAGGCTTCTACGACAGCCAACTTCAGCACAGGCGTCACCGACATCGCCTCAACCAACGACAGTCTGACGGTTACCAATCTTTCAACTACCACTTATTACCGGGTGATGGTGCAGAATGGTATTTGCCCGGCAGACACCTCCAACAGCATTTCTATCATCGTCAATCAGCCTGCCGCAGCCGGACTGCTGGCCGGCGGAACCACCGTTTGCAGCGGCATTCATGTTACTACGCTGATTCTCTCAGGAACTACCGGTAGCATCGTTAAATGGCAGGCATCTACCTCCGTTGATTTCAGCACCGACGTAACAGACATCGCCTCAACCAACGACAGCCTGACGGTAAACAACCTTTCAAACACCACCCACTACCGGGTTATCGTGCAAAATGGCGTTTGCCCTGCAGATACCTCACAAACAGATAGCATCGTAGTTCAACAAACCGCTGTAGCCGGAATTTTGACCGGCGGAACCACTGTTTGCAGCGGCATTCATGTTACTACGCTGATTCTCACCGGAACTACCGGCAGCATCGTTAAATGGCAGGCATCTACCTCCGCTGATTTCAGCACCGGTGTCACCGACATTGCTTCAACCAACGACAGCCTGACGATTAGCAATCTTTCAACTACCACTTATTACAGAGTTATCGTGCAGAACGGCATTTGCCCGGCAGATACTTCCAACAGCATTTCTATCATCGTCAATCAGCCTGCCGTAGCAGGGCTGCTGGCCGGCGGAACAACCGTTTGCAGCGGAAATAATGTTACTACACTGACACTCACCGGAACCACCGGGAACATCCTCCAATGGCAGGCTTCCTCCTCTGCTGATTTCAGCACAGGCGTCACAGACATCGCCTCAACCAACGACAGCCTGACGGTTAGCAATCTTTCAACTACCACTTATTACAGAGTTATCGTGCAGAACGGCATTTGCCCTCCTGATACCTCACAAACAGATAGCATCGTAGTTCAACAAACCGCTGTAGCCGGAATTTTGACCGGCGGAACAACCGTTTGCAGCGGCATTAATGTTACTACACTGATCCTCTCCGGAACAACCGGAAACATCCTCAAATGGCAGGCTTCCGCCTCTGCTGATTTCAGCACCGGCGTCACCGACATCGCTTCAACCAACGACAGCCTGACGGTTACCAATCTCTCTACTACCACCTATTACAGGGTAATCGTACAGAACGGCATTTGCCCTGCAGATACCTCACAGATTGATAGCATTGTGGTCCATCAAACCGCCGTAGCCGGAATTTTGACCGGCGGAACAACCGTTTGCAGCGGCATTCATGTTACTACGCTGATTCTCTCCGGAACAACCGGGAACATCGTTAAATGGCAGACCTCTACGACAGCCAACTTCAGCACAGGCGTCACCGACATCGCCTCAACCAACGACAGCCTGACGGTTACCAATCTCTCTACTACCACCTATTACCGGGTGATGGTGCAGAACGGCATTTGCCCTCCTGATACCTCACAGATCGATAGCATCGTGGTCCATTCACCTGCCATAGCCGGAATTTTGACGGGCGGAACAACCGTTTGCAGCAGCATTAATGTTACTACGCTGATTCTCTCCGGAACAACCGGGAACATCGTTAAATGGCAGACCTCTACGACAGCCAACTTCAGCACAGGCGTCACCGACATCGCCTCAACCAACGACAGCCTGACGGTAAACAACCTTTCAACCACTACTTATTACCGGGTGATCGTGCAAAATGGCGTTTGCCCCGCAGATACTTCCAACAGCATTTCCATCATCGTCAATCAGCCTGCCGTAGCAGGGTTGCTGGGCGGCGGAACAACCGTTTGCAGCGGCATTCATGTTACTACGCTGATTCTCACCGGAACCACCGGGAACATCGTTAAATGGCAGGCTTCCGCCTCTGCTGATTTCAGCACAGGCGTCACCGACATCGCCTCAACCAACGACAGCCTGACGGTTACCAATCTCTCAACCACCACCTATTACAGGGTAATCGTACAGAACGGCGTTTGTCCTGCCGACACTTCTCAGGTGGATAGTATCGTGGTAGTCGGTTTGCCCGGCCTGAACGCGATAACTGCTCCTGTACCGGATAGTTTTTTTGTTTCGGGAGATCCGGGCACTATTACCGGGACTTTGCTTTCCGGAGCGGAGCACCTTTATCAATGGTTTGTTTCAACCACCGACAGCAGCAACGGCTTCAGCCTTATTCCGGGGGCCACCGGAAGGGATTATGATCCCGGCATTTTATTGCAGACAAGCTGGTTCCGGCGCTCGGTTCTGGCTGCGCCCTGTCCCGTATCGCAAAGCAACAGCGTCCGGATCACCATAATGCCCCTGCCTCCTTCCGACCATCCGCTGCTTGGTATCGCCCTGCTGGTAGAAGAACCGACCGCCCTCACCGAGGATACCTATGTGGTAACCTATGTGGCAACGCTGCGTAACTATGGCGATGGCATGCTGCATCGAATCCGTTTATTGCAGCCTCTTCAGACCCTTATCCCTGCTCCCTCCGTTTTTGTGGTTCAACAGATAACTGCAGATAACGGGTTGGCTGTCAACCCCGGTTTCGACGGCGTGCTGCAGCAGGAACTGCTCGATTCAACCGGCAGCAGCCTTGCGCCGGGAGAAAGCAGGAAAATCAGGCTGGAGTTGCACATTACCCCCAATCTGCCGGCGGTAACCTATATCAACCAGCAGACCGCTTTGTCCACAGAACCGATTTCGGGGGGGGTGGTCAGGGATCTCTCCACCGAAGGTTTTGATCCGGATCCGGATGGAGACGGCAAGCCGGATGAAGCGCTGCCAACCCCGGTTTCGCTCCATATGTTTATTCCGAATGGTTTTTCACCCGATGGCGATGGGGTAAACGATGCTTTTGTGATTCCCGGCATTGAAAAATATCCCAACAACCGCATCGAAATCTTTAACCGCTGGGGGAACAAGGTGTATGAGGCGGCACCCTACGACAACAGCTGGACCGGCACCTCCCTTAAAAGCGGCACCATCATCGTAGGTGATGGCCTTTTACCGAACGGCACCTATTTCTACGTACTCGATTTCGGGGTGGCGGATGTGATGCCACTCAACGGTTTTGTGGTAATAAAAAAATGAAATGAGGCGGCTGTGTACCATATCGATACTGCTGCTAATGCATACCCTTTTGTATGCGCAGAATGAGCCCATGTTCACGCAATATTCGTTCAATGAGCTGTTCATCAATCCGGCGTATGCCGGTTCTCACGAAGCCATGTCGGTATCGTCGGTTTTCCGGGAGCAGTGGGTGAATATCGATGGTGCTCCCAGTACCAAAACGCTCACCGCACATACGCCGTTTTACCGCAGCAAGGTCGGGCTGGGTCTTACTATCTGCCAAGATGAGATAGGCGTGGCCTCACAAACAGGTGTTTTTGGAAATTATTCGTACAAAATCAAACTGGAACAGGGCACCCTGGCATTGGGTGTGCTGGCAGGGCTTTCGGGGTATCAGGAGCGTCTGCTCGACATTAAAACCAATACGCCGGATGTCAATTTTTCAAGCAACACCCCCATGTTTTTTGTCCCCAATTTTGGGGTAGGTACATATTATTATACCAAACGTTTTTATTTCGGGCTTTCTGTGCCCCGTTTGATGGAGAACACGCTGATCATGAATCAATCCAACAGCATCGAACGCGTAGAGGCACGGTTTGCGGCTACGCGATTGCATTATTTTCTGGCAACCGGCATTATACTCAACGTGGGTACACTTGTTAAAATCCGACCCTCTCTGATGATCAAAGCGGTCATAAATGCCCCTGTTGAATACGACTTTAACCTGGCGACCCTCCTGGTACAGACGCTGTGGGTAGGAGCCGGTTACCGGTCGGGAGATGCCTTGAATTTTATGACTGCCCTTCAGATTAACAACCAACTCCGTATCGGGTATTCATTCGATTATACTTTCACCACCCTCAGCAGTTATGCGGGTGGTACCCATGAATTTTCGGCGAATTATCTCTTCCGGTTCAACGGACGTAAAGTAACCTCCCCCCGCTATTTTTAAGATGAAGCAAATCGGCCTGCTCTTTTCATTTTTATGCTTCGCCCTGGTGGCCGAAGCACAGCTGGTGCGGGGTATTGCCAACCACAAATACCGGACGCTGAATTTCACCGACGCCATTCCCTTGTATCAGTATTTACTGAAAAGGGATTCCACCGATGTCGAAATCACCCGCAAGCTGGCCAACAGTTACCGGCTGATCAACCAGACTTTGCAGGCTGAATCCCTGTATGGCAGACTCACCCTGCTTGACACACTCCCGGAAGATAAAATTCAATACGCAGAACTGCTCGTAGCCAACCGGAAATACGATACAGCACGGGCCTTCCTTGCAAGTCCTGAACTAACGGGCATCCGGGACAACCGGGTATCTAAACTTAGCGAGAGCCTGTATGACATAGCAGCACAATTGCAGGACGACCAGCTTTATGTAAGCATACTGAAACTCCCCTTCAACAGCTCAAGCAGCGATTTTGCACCTGTCATCGTGGCTGACACCCTCATTTTTTCCGGCACCCATACCCGGGCATCCCTCATCCGCCACAACCACAGCTGGACCGACCGGCCTTTTGTAAAACTCATGCAGGCGACCGCAGCTGACCAGTACACCAGCATAACCCCCTATGCCCCTGAAATACGACACCGGTTTAATGTGGGACCGGCCAGCATTCAGCAGGGCATCATGTACTATTCCGTCAACGCCCGCAAAAAGAAAAAACAAAACGGCTACCGTAACCTTAAAATCATGAGTGCCAGGTTCAATGCCGGGAAAAACAGCTGGGAGAAAACCAATACTTTCCCCTATAATGAATCCGGTTATACTTATACCCATCCGCATTTAAGTGCTGATGGCCAAACGCTTTTCTTCAGCTCCGACAGAAGGGGTGGCTACGGAGGTATGGATATTTACCGCTGTACGTTGCGGGCCGACGGGCAGTGGTCGGAACCTGAAAACGTTGGGCCGGGTATCAATACCCCCGGCGATGAATTGTTTCCCTTCTGCCATCAAAACAAGGTGTTGTACTTTGCCTCCAACGGCTGGGGAGGATTGGGTGGGCTCGATCTGCTCAGGGCTTCTCCGGAAAACCCTGAACCTGAAAATCTGGGGACTCCTTTTAATTCCCCCCTCGACGATTTTGCTATTGCCATCGAAAAAAACCGGGATGCAGGGTTTTTCAGTTCAAACCGCGAAAATGCCGGCCTGGACGACGATATCTATGCTTTCACTGGTTTCCGGCCTCGTTTACGCCCTGTTCAGGTATATGTCATCGACAGTCTTACCCGACAAAACATCCCCGCTGTTCAGCTGCAGTTTCACCCCGACTCAGCAGTTTTATTTTTGCCGGCAGGAAATACGAAACTCAAGCTGGTTCCGGAAGTCCCCTACACTTTCAAAACAGTGGCGCCCAATTACAGGCCGGACGAAACCCTGGTCAGCATCGGCAAAAAAGACAGCGTGGTCTGGATTCTGCTCACAGAGCTTATCCGGGGTTGCATCCTTCAGGGTACAATCACGGATAAAGTCAGCGGGGAGACACTCGACAGTACGCTCATTACCATCCTCCGGTTACCCGCCAGAGACACGGTACTGGCATATTATACCAATCCTACGGGCGTTTACCGGTATATTCAACTTACGGCCAACAGTTCATTTGAGATAATGGTCAGTAAACCCGGCTATTTCGCGCAAACGGTATTGCTCCGGACTGCTGGTTGCAAAGCAAGCCGGCAGGTAGTTTATGATTATCTCCGGGATTTCATGCTTGAACCCATCGTGATAGGCAAAGCTTTTAAAATAGATAACATCTACTTTGATCTCAACAAATGGAACATCCGGAAAGACGCTGCCAAAGAGCTCGACAAAATTGTCCGGATACTGGAAGACAATCCTGAAATCATCATAGAACTCAGCTCCCATACCGATGCCAGAGGCAATGACGCTTCCAACGCGTTGTTGTCGGATCGACGGGCAAAATCTTCGGTAGCTTATATCATCAGCAAAGGCATTGACGCTAACCGCATCACTGCCAAAGGTTACGGAGAAAGCAGGTTGGTGAACCGCTGCGGCAATAACGTAAAATGCAGTGAAAAAGAGCACCAGGAAAACCGGCGGACGGAGTTTCAGGTAACCGGATTTCTGAACACCGGCAGCCGGTAAGCTTGTTTTTGTCAAGAGTCTGTAAATCCCGAAATTACGCCTTATGAAAGCCATTACCTACCAGCGATACGGTGGCCCGGAAGTGTTAAAGCTCACAGAAACACTGATTCCGGAGCCAAAACCAGGAGAAGTGCTGGTCAAGATCCGGGCATCCTCGGTAAACTCCTGGGACTGGGACATGCTTACCGGGAAACCCCGGCTTTACAGGCTTCTTTTCGGCTTGTTCAAGCCTAAATTTCAAATTCTCGGCCTTGACATAGCCGGCATAGTAGAAAAAACAGCCGCTGATGTAAGCCGTTTTAAAACTGGTGATGCAGTTTTTGGTGATATTTCAGAAGTCTGGGGAGGCTTTGCGGAATACTGCTGTGTTCCGGAAGAAAGACTGCTGCACAAACCTTCCGGGATGAGCTTTATACAGGCAGCCAGCATGCCCCACACCGGTTTACTTGCCTGGCAGGCCCTGTATAATGCCGGGCCTATTAAACCTGGCGCCCGCGTCCTCATCAATGGGGCAGGCGGTGGTGCGGGCACCTTCGCCATACAGCTGGCCAAAAACGATGGTGCAGTGGTCACAGCCGTAGACAGCGGGGAGAAAGAAGGTTTTTTGCGGGATCTTGGCGCCGATCATTTCATGGACTACCGCAAAACAGATTACACCCGGACCGGTGACCAGTATGATCTGATAGTCGATACCGTCGCGCAGCTGCCACCCTGGCGATACGCTGCAATCCTGTCCCCTCAGGGTCGGTTTGTGATGATTGGTGGCCGGGTTAAAAGCATCCTGCAGCTTGCGCTGCTGGGCCGGTTTTTTTCGCGTACAGGTGGCAAAAACCTCGGACTGCTGGTACATAAACCCAATAAGAACCTGCATCTGCTGATTAAAAGCTTCGAAGCTGGCAAGCTTACCCCGGTGATTGACCGGGTCTACCCCCTCGAAGAAGTGCCGCTGGCCATGGAACGTATGGGAGCAGGCATGGTCAGGGGAAAAATAATTATCAGTATTTCCGGGGATGCCGGCAGGTGATTATGCCCTGGGGAATGGTTGCCCCATCGGGCTGGCAGCGCCTGAGCATCATTCGTGGTTCTCCGCATCAGAACTTTAACCATTCATTCGTTTTTTTCAAATCATTTATTAACTTAAGCACTGTTATCAAACACTAACAGGTATTTTACTCCTTTATGTACCTTACTGGTGGGGCCATAAAAAAACACGTGAATCAGTCGTGTATTGCTGAAACTAAACAAATTACCAACCCGTACCTGATGACTATCGGCATTGTACGGAACAAACAAATGCAGGATGGAAAAAATAACCGACTATCAGTATGCTCTTGATGTTTCTTCGATAGTGGCCATCACCGATCAGCGTGGTACTATCAAGTATGTCAATCAGAATTTCTGCAACATCTCCAAATACACGGCTGAAGAACTGATCGGTCAGGATCACCGGATTATAAATTCAGGCTATCATTCGAAGGAGTTCATCCGTGAATTATGGCGAACCATTGCCAGCGGCAAGGTTTGGAAAGGGGAGCTGAAAAACAAGGCCAAAGACGGCACCGTTTATTGGGTGGATACCACCATTGTTCCTTTTCTCGACCCTGAACAGAAACCCTACCAGTATGTAGCCATCCGCTCTGACATCACCAACCGTAAAATAGGAGAGGAAGAGCTCAGAAATACACTCAAGGAAATATCCGACTACAAATACGCCCTGGATGAGTCGGCCATTGTAGCCATAACCGACCAAAAAGGCATCATCACCCATGTAAACAACAACTTCTGCAAGATATCCAAATACACGGCCGAAGAACTGATCGGACAGGATCACCGCATCATCAACTCAGGACATCACCCCAAAGCTTTCATCAGGACCTTATGGAAAACCATTGCAAACGGGAAAGTATGGAAGGGAGAACTGAAAAACAAAGCAAAGGACGGCACAGATTACTGGGTTGACACCACCATCGTTCCTTTCCTGAACCAGCAGGGTAAACCCTACCAGTATGTGGCCATCCGTTCGGATATCACAGAGCGGAAAAGAGGAGAAGAACAGATCAGGCTGAACAACGAAAACGCGCTCCGGAACGCCAATATGTTGGAGGCCAAAAACATCCAGCTGGTCGACTTCTGCAACATTGTCTCCCACAACCTCAGGGCACCGCTGATCAACATCGCGATGCTGGTTGACTATATAGAACAAAGCGACAACGAGGTGGAGCGCCTGGAGGTACTGGGGAAAATCAAACCCGTGGTGAACCACCTGATGGAGGTGTTCAACGAATTGGTCGAGTCCATCCAGGTAAAACAGGATACCGGTATAGAGTCGGAAAGGCTCGTTGTGCAGGAATACCTCGACAAGGTGCTGGTGGGTTATGAAACACAGATTGCAGACTACAAAGCCATCATAGAAACGGATTTTAAGGAGGCCCCCGAAGTGTATTTCCCACACAAATACCTGGAGAGCCTCTTAACCAACCTCATCAGCAACGCACTCAAATACCATTCGCCGGACCGGGAACCGGTAATCCGCGTAAAGACCAGAAAAACAGCTCCCAAAACCATTCAGCTTACGGTATCAGACAATGGTTTGGGTATTGACATGGTGCTTCACAAGGATCAGATTTTCAAGATCCGTAAAACCTTTCACCGCCATGCCGATGCCAAGGGCTTTGGGCTTTTCATGACCAAAACACAGGTAGAGGCACTTGGCGGAAGTATCTGGGTGGAAAGCATGCCAGATGTGGGCAGTACTTTTTTTATTGAATTTATTAACCAAACGACATGAACAGCGTAAAAAACCTTACCCTGGTAGACGATGATGAAATATTCGTCTTCCTTACTACCAAAACCATACGTGAAACAAATCTGGTTGAGCTGATTAAAGTTTTTGGCAACGGTCTGGATGCGCTTAATTTCCTGATTGAAAACAAAGACAATCCGGAAGCATTACCGGAAATTATCCTCCTCGATTTGAGTATGCCAATTATGAATGGCTGGCAATTCTTAGACGAATATGCCTCCCTGCATCCGGACATGGGCAAAAAAATTACCATTTACATTTGCTCCTCTTCTATTTCTCCTGACGATATAGCACGGGCCAAAAACATCAGTGAAGTTTCCGATTTTATCATCAAACCCATTACCAAGGATAAGCTGGTGGATGTGTTGAAGAAGCTTTAAGCTTGATTTTCAGAAGACACCCCTCCCTATAGAGGTTATCTGCTGAGGGGAGAAAAAAATCCCGGGTTTATTGCGTAAGTGAATACTTACATATATATTTGTAAGCATTCACTTACATGATTAATCCATGATGGAAACCCGCAGAGATGTATTTCAGGCCATTGCTGATCCGACCCGGCGGGAAATCATCAACCTGATTTCGCAGCGTCCGTTGAATCTGAATGCGATAGCCGAAAATTTCGAGGTCAGTCGTCCTGCTATCAGTCAGCACATTAAAATTCTGACCGAATGTGGCCTCGTCTCTATCCGCAGGCAGGGTCGGGAACGATATTGTGAGGCAAGGCTCCAGAAGCTCCGTGAAGTATCCGACTGGCTGGAAACGCATCGTAAATTCTGGAGCAGTAAACTCGATGCCCTCGAAAAATTCCTCGATGAAAACCAGGAAGGGGAGCAGTCATGCTAAATAAAACACCGCTACCATGAAAAACAACTTTGGAAAACTGATACGGGCCCATGATGGCTTTCAGGTAAAATTTGAAAGGGTTTTTAACCACAACATCCTTACTGTCTGGGATGCCCTCACCCATCCTGAAAAGCTTCGGGTTTGGTTCACCGACATAGAGATGGATTTCAAACCCGGGGGCAAAATAACCTTCTGGTTCAGGGATGAAGCAAAAACGGCTACCTACGGTGAGCTGGTAAGCATCGAAAAACCGCATCGTTTTGTATTCACCTGGGAAGGTGAACTGGCTGTGTGGGAACTGAAGGAAGAAGGCCCGGCTACCTGCAGGCTCACCCTGACATACAGCAAAATGGACGATCAATACGCTGTTGGTGCCTCCGCGGGTTTCCATACCTTGCTCGGGCGGCTGGAAGCAGCACTGGAGGGCCAAACCCAACCCTACCCGTTCGGAACCGAAGAAAACGATCCGGAGCAGGTGCAACTGCGAAATGAATACGGGGAAGTTGTTTACAGTGCTTTTCCCGAGCTGAAACGCCATGAGCCCCTGCTGGTAGAAAAACTACTCCATGCTTCAGCGGAAAGGGTCTGGCAGGCCATTACCGATAAAGAACAGATGAAGATCTGGTACTTCGATATTCCTGTCTTTCGACCAGAAGTTGGTTTTGAGTTCGAGTTTTACGGGACTGACAGCGAATGCCGGGAATATCTTCACAAATGCAAAATCACGGCACTTATTCCGCTGCAGAAACTTACCTACAGCTGGCAATACGACGGGATGGCAGGGATTTCCTTTGTAACCTTTGAACTGGTGGCAAAAGGAGATAAAACGTTGCTTCGACTGACACACCGTGGTTTGGGCAGTTTCCCTACTGACAATCCGGCGGTTTTTGGAAGAGACAGTTTCAACGAAGGCTGGACCACCTTTATCACCGTTGTTTTACCGGATTATCTGGCAAAAAATCCCTGAAGAGTCTGCCGCTTCGTAACCTGTTCGTATGACATGAGGAGTTCAGGAAACTGATGACTATGGCCCAATCAACTTGCCGCTGAACGACCTGAAGTGTATAAATTCCGGGGTGTTTGAGGCAAGATCCGGGCAGTCAGAAAAATGTACTATCCCTACTGACAAACTGTTGTCATTGACGGTCGATAGCTTTGTTCCATCAATAAATTACAAACTAAAAATTTATACCATGGACATCTCAGAAACACCTCAAAAAATGGCCTCCGTTATCTCCAAAGAAGAACTGCTGCTACATTGGCAGGGTCACCGCGGCCTTACCCGCCGGGTTATCGAGGCTTTCCCGGAAAAGGAATTTTTCAACCACTCCATAGGCGGCATGCGAACCTTTGCCGCACTGGTGGAAGAAATGCTGGCAATCGCGGTTCCCGGCCTCCGGCAGATTGTGGATGGCAGCACAGAAACCTTTCAGGAGCAGCAGGATGAAAACAACAGTAAGGCAAAAGTACTTGCCCGCTGGGATGCCGCAACTCCTGAAATTGACAGTCTCTGGGCACAAATTCCGACAGAAAGATTCAGTGAAACCATTCTCACTTTCGGACAGTATGAGGGCACCGTATTGTCTTCAGTTCTTTATTTCATCGACAACGAAATACACCACCGGGGACAGGGTTATGTGTATCTGCGCTCACTGGGCATTGAACCCCCTTATTTCTGGCAAAGATAAGAAGCAGGTAAGCTACCTATGAAAACAGTACTTGTATTCAAAACATCGGTAACTACCCACAGGGAAGTCCTTGCTATTCAGCCCTTACTCGACGGCCTGATGACTGCCCCTGAAAAATGGAATTTCGACCTGGAGGATTGTGACAACATCCTCCGGGTGGAAGCCATTTCGCTGAACGCCTTTACGATTATCGAAAAGCTCCGGATGGCCGGATTTTATTGTACCGAGCTGGAAGACTAAACGCCCCTTTACCCATTCCGGGGTTTCAGATTAGCTTTTGTCTTTTCAAGCAATTCAAGTACTCTTTCCCTGAAACTTTCGGGCTCCACAATCTCCGTCAGGTCGCCAAACATCATAAACCAGCGTGACAAGCCATCGTGCGCATCGGTGGTCATAAATGTCATCTCCACCTTATCTCCCACCTCCCTTTCTGACACGAAACCATAATACTTCCGGCCGTTTTTGAGGTATTTCACGATGGCTTTGTGCATAAGCAGGACAACCCTGGTCTTTTCAACCAGCTCCGCCCTGGTCCTGTAATCATCCACACTCCCGTGCTGTCGGGTGAACGGAAGTGCTGTCTTTTGAATCTGAAAGATGCGGTCGGTGCGGAACTGGCGATAATCTTTTCGGAGATGGCAATAACCCATGACGTACCAAAAGTAGTTTTCATTGAACAGGCCAACCGGTTCAATCAAACGCTCGGTCGCCGTGTCTTCGTAGAAAGACTGATACAATAGTTTAAGCTGCTTCTTTTCAGTGAGGCTTTCGAGTATGATGCTCATAGCATCCGGGGCCTGATGATTAAAAAGCTCCCGGGCAGGTTCGATGGATATCTGGGTTTCCAAAGTAGCCACATGCCCCTTGGTACTGTCGCGAAGAACTGATTTCACTTTGAACATGGCAGATTCGTAGGCGGAAGCGAGTGTTTTATCGCTGAACTTCTGCATAAGCTTCTCTGCTGCCACAAAACTGCCTGCTTCTTCCCGGGTAAACATCACCGGCGGCAGCCGATACCCCTCCATCAGGGAATAACCTACGCCTGCCTCACCAATCACCGGTACGCCGAGCGCTTCGAGCGACTTCACATCCCGGTAAACCGTCCGAAGACTGATTTGGAAACGATCTGCCAATTCCTGTGCTTTAACAATACGTCCCGACTGCAGGTGTATCAGCATGGCTACGATGCGGTCAAAACGGTTGAGGTCTTCCATCTGATAAAAATGAGGGATTATACTCCCAAAATACAAATCAAGCGCAGGAATATGACAACAGTTTGTCAGGAGGGTAATTCCACCGTATCCTTCAGGATTTTAATTGAATAATTGTTCGGTACTATGTTCTTACCATGCGTAATGGCATACACCTTGGTGAACTCGGCACCAAAATAAAGGATAATGGCAGAATAATACACCCAGACCAAAATGAGTATAACAGAGCCCGCACCGCCGTACACAGAGCCAATATCGGAGCTTCCCAAATAATACCCAATGGCAAATTTGCCTATCATAAACAAAAAAGCGGTAAAAGAGGCTCCGATAATACAGTCTCTGGTTACCACCTTCCCGTCGGGCAAGGTGCGGAAAATGATGGTGAAGAGAACTCCGATGATGAGAAAAACGATGAGGTAATTGAGAGCCAGAAAGAAATACACAAACTCAACCGGAAAAATGGAAGTCAGCCGGTTACTCAATAAATCCATGACCGAGTTCACTACCAGGCCCACCATCAGCAAAAAGCCAACGGTGGCTATCATAGAAAAAGACATCAGCCTGTTTTTCAGGAATTTAACAATGCCTTTGTTGGGCTTGGCTTTGATACCCCAGATAAAATTAATGGAATTCTGAATTTCAGCAAACACACCCGAAGCACCGATAATTAATACGGTTATGCTAAGGACCGTTGCAAAAGTACCACTGTCCGATAGCTTCACATTTTTAATAGCTTCCTGTATCTGCAAGGCAGCATCGTTTCCTACAAGACCATTTATCTGGCCAAACAACTCTCCCCGGACTGCTTCTTCACCAAAAAAAACACCCGACAGGCTGATTATTATAATCAGTAAAGGCGGCAATGAAAAAATAGTGTAGTACGACAAAGCCGCACTGAGTTTCATCACATTATCATCCAAAAATTCATTGACGGTTTGTTTTAACAGATAAAAAATCTTTTTTCCGTTGGTTTTAAAATTCATCGATTTTAACATAACAGTATTACTTAAAGGGTACAGTGACAGGTCTTCCGATTTCAAAGCTGCTGAAGCCCGAGTAGGCTGTATTAAAAGGGTTCAGCCCGAACACATGCCGGCCATTGTCGGGCATAACCGGATAATAGGCTATAGAAAGCTGAATGGTATTAAAAACAAGGTTCAGGTTATTGACCAAAACGCCCAGACCAAACTGCGAATATGCCCGGTTGTCGAGTATCTTATCCGGCCCCTGCCCTATAATGGCCAGGGCATAAATGAGAAAGGGCGAAAAACGAAACCCCAGTAATTTGTACGGGGTATAAAACTGCGAATGTAATCTCAGCAGTGTCCTTTTGGTTCCTAACAGGCTGCTGTTGTTGTAAACGCCCGGAGCGTAAAAATCATTCAGCGTTAGTTTTTCATAAGTAAAACGATCCAGGCCGTAAGTTGAGTAGGATGTAACGAATTGCCGGTATTTCCAGCTCCCAAGCTCTATCAGCGCACTGAAACCGGACAGCTCAAGACTGAACGCGCCCTGTTCGGTTAATCCCTGCCTGAAATAGGTGCCGTAACCCAGACCTGCACTCAGGTAACCCCACTTAAAATAACGCCCAAAAGCAATACGGGCACCCACATAGGGCCTCCCTATCTCATTTTTAAGCTGATAACCGCCTGTTAAAGCAAAGAGTCCCCCTACAGGCACATCTTCGGTAATTCCTGAATCATATATCAGGCGGTCGCGCACATATTTACGGTTGGAGATGCCGATGCTCCCGGCTAAAAAACGCTCATCGGCATGAATGCCCAGGGTATCGAAGGCAGCTGTTGATTTCTCCAGATACACTTTGCGCTCGAAACCTGCTGCGGTGATTAAACGGGTAATTTGCGCGCCCGGATGGCCCTTCTTAAAAATCCTGAAAGAAAATCCAACCCAGAACTGCTGTGTATTAAACCGGTAGGTTTTGAGTTCGAACAGGGTATCGTTGGCATAGGCAGGATTGGTCCGCGATTGCTGCGTGAGTCCAAAACCACCTGCCCAGCGCGTTACGGGTGAAAAAAAAGGCCGCTCGAAACCGATGCTTTTAGTAAGGTTCTTAAAATCATCCGAACCCAGTTTTCCTGTGGCATTTATATAAGTGTTTGAAATGTTTGGGATATGGTAAACGCCTGAAGCATTCAAAGCGCCATCAGTATGGTAGCGGTTCAAATAACCCGAAAGTTCATGTCCGTACCCCAGCAGATTCTTTTCGACAAAACTTCCGGCGATGCGTTTTTTCGATAACGGCAGTTTCCCGGCAATCGACCAGCGATCGAGGACATATATCAGAAGATCCAGTGAGTCGGTTTGCCCGGGTACAGGTTGAATCAGTACAACTACCTCCCGGGTATAGGACTGTTTGCGGATCAGTCTTTCCGTTTCTTTCACCAACAAAGAATCGTAGGGCTGCTTCTCTTCGAAAAGCACAAAATTCCGGATGACTTGTTCCCGGCTTCTGACATGAAAGTCGTTGCTGAAACGTGAAGATTTAGTGAGAACATCCTCCTGTGCTCCTTCCATTGAATAGTCAAAAGGATCAAGGGTTTTTATGACAATATACCGTATGATTTTACCTTCAACCGAGGTGTAAGCTCTTTTGGAATAGGCCTTTTGGCCCTCATCTGCCTTTTCATTCCCATCTCTGAAAAAGCTTCGGAAACTGAGTTTTACTTTCCTGACTTTGCGTTTATTTACGGGATTCATCACCCGTACCGAGTCCTGTTCTCTTGCCTCCACCTGGCCAGACACAGGAACCAGGTGGCTGACCAGAAGCAGCACTGCAAGCGAACAAATTTTCAGCCATAACATGCTTTAGGATTCAGCAATCAGAGCAGGCGAGCCTGGATTCAGATTTTGACCGGTTATTCTTTATTTAATTTCTCTCTCTCCAGCAAGGCTTTGCGTTTGGCAGCTTCTCTTTCCTTCCGCTTGTAGTAGCCCCTGAGCAATACATTGTCTTTGGCCGCTTCCATATTTTCATCCAGACCCTGAGAACTGGATTTCAGGTTTTCCATGGTTTTGCTCAGGTTATTGGCAATGGTAGAATCCTGGATCAGTCTGCCGAGGGTACCCTTTCCGCTGTTGATATTGGCTACGATAGAAGCCAGTTCTGCCGAGATAATTTCAGCATTCATCGCTGTAATCTCCAGGCTCTGGATGATAGCGTCGGTTTCGGTAGGTTCGGTAGAAGCCAGTTCCTGACCATTCCTGACCATCGGAGATTCCGGGTTTCCCTGTGAAACAAGCAATAATCTGTCACCAATAATGCCTTCCGAACCGACACCGACCTCAGCATCGGCCTTGATGAAGGGTTGTACACTTTGCAGCAGGAGCATCTCTACCTGTACCGCACTGTCGTTGATGATGGTTATTTTATCAACCGTTCCTACATTAATACCCGAAAAACGGACGTTATTCCCTACCTGCAGTCCGCTCACATTGTGAAATACTGCCTTCACCCTGAAAACAGGATCGAACAGATTCTTCTGTTTTCCGATGATAAAAATGGCGAGTACAAAAATCAGCAGGCCTGTCAGAACAAAAAATCCTAAGCGGATTTTGAATTTTTCCTTATGCATATCCATGGGATGGCGTATTAAAATGGGTTAGCTTTCAATCAACCGACCGAAAGAATGATTGTATGATTTTATCTTCAGAATCCTCAAAACCGGCGAGTGGTCCTTCCTTATAAACGGCTCCGTCTTTGAGCATTACCAACCTGTTGGCTACTTTTTTAGCACAGGCGATGTCGTGGGTGATGATGATGGAGGATGTTTTGTATTTCTGTTGGATTTCGAGCATGAGGCTGCTGATTTCATTCGAAGTCGTAGGATCGAGGCCGGTTGTAGGTTCATCATACAGCATGATGAGGGGATCCACCACAATTGTTCTGGCGAGGCCAATGCGTTTTTTCATGCCTCCTGACAGTTGAGAAGGCATCTTTTCCAGGGCGCTGGTCAGCCCGACATTCTCAAGTACTTCAGCGATTTTGGCTTTGATTTGTCTTTCTGTGAGATTTTTCCTGAGCCTGCGCAGGGGAAACTCCAGATTTTCCCTTACGGACATAGAGTCGTACAGGGCCCCGCCTTGAAAGAGAAAACCTACTTTGAGCCGGATGGCAGCCAGATCAGCACGTCCCATGGTGGTAACCTCTTCACCAAACACTTGTATTTTGCCTCCGTCTGCTATCAGTAATCCTACAATCAGCTTGATCAAGACAGATTTCCCGGAACCGGATTTACCCAGAACTACCAGATTTTCTCCCTTGAAGAGATCAAGGCTGAGGTCAGTCAGCACCGCATCTTTCCCGAAAGCTTTTTGCAGATTTCTGACAGCTATGACGGGCTCATTTGCTGCAGGGTGATTAAGAGTATCGCTCATAAAATCAACATATCTGTTATTTGCACAGCTATCATATCTACAATAATGACCAGCAGCGATGCCACCACCACAGCTGAATTAGCAGCTATCCCGACACTTACCGTACCTCTGCCAGCATTGTAGCCCTTATAGGTACCTACAAAACCGATTACACCTCCAAAAAAGAAGGTTTTGATCACAGCCGGGACAAAGTCAATAAACTCGACTACTGCAAAAGCCTGTGAGAAAAACAATACAAAAGACACACTTCCTTTCAGATTGGCTCCCGCCCAACTGCCGAATATGCCCAGTAAATCGGCATAAAGTACGAGTATTGGAATCATCAGCGTTGCTGCCAGCACCCGGGTTACCACCAGAAACCGCATGGGATTGGTAGATGAGACTTCCATGGCGTCAATCTGTTCCGTCACACGCATAGATCCCAGTTCGGCACCCATGCCGGATCCGACTTTTCCTGCACAGATGAGCGCGGTAATCACGGGCCCCATTTCACGGATCAGAGAGACGGAAACCATACCCGGCAACATGGAAACGGCTCCGAATTCGAGCAGTATCGGGCGCGACTGAATGGTCAGCACCAACCCCATCACAGCGCCTGTAATAGAGATCAGGGGCAGCGATTTATAGCCGATTTTGTAACATTGGAACAGAAACTCTTTGAATTCAAAGTCCCGTGAAAATAGCTCCCGAAAGGTCCGGCCAATGAACAGGAATACATCTCCGGCATCCGAGAACCGGGTCTTCCAACGATCGGCCATTTTAAGCACCAGGCCCCCCAGCCAGCTGGCTTTTTTTAATACATTACTTTTTACGGGCATATAATTTAATCGTGTATTAAAGAGGCACAGCAGTATATTCCGACACTTACTTCAAGGTATCAGGTTGTGTCTGCATCCTTGCCGAAGGCACGGTTACAAAGTTTAAATCTATGCCTGAAAAACATTTGCAAATTGTCCGCTAAGAATTACACAATTCACAGATGCCCTCTGGTGAGTATTTAGTATGGAGTAGTTAGTATCTAGTAGTTAGTATCAAGAGTATGTCAGGTTTTTAGCGTTTCAGGTCGGCTATGCCTACCTGAAACGCTAACAGCAATCCTGATGCTAGACTAAATACTCACTAACTACTAGATACTCCGTACTCACTACTCCGTACTAATTACTCACTACTCCGTACTGAATACTAACTACTAGATACTAAGCAACCGAGTGACTATTTTGTGACATGAAAAGATTTATCCTTCTCTCCGCAGCCTTATTCGGCAGTTTATTGGTAAACGGCCAGAGCGATACAACCAAAACACCCAAAAAACAATCAGGATGGCAGGTTTCGAACCCTCCGGGTGACTGGAACTATCAGAAACTGAATTTCTTCACGGATGAAGGGACCTGGATGAACCTGGATGTAAGTCCCGATGGTCAGTGGATTGCTTTTGATTTGCTGGGCGATATTTTCCGCATGCCTATAGCCGGCGGCAAGGCGGAGTGCCTGCGTAAAGGGCTTCCTTTTGAAATACAACCGCGGTTCAGTCCCGATGGCAAACACATCAGCTTCACGAGCGATGCGGGTGGCGGTGACAATGTATGGGTGATGGATGCCAACGGGGAAAATGCCCGGCAGGTTACCAAAGAAGATTTCCGTCTGCTCAACAATGCTGTCTGGTCGGCTGACGGACAATATCTCATTGCCCGCAAACATTTCACATCCGGTCGTTCGCTGGGTGCCGGGGAGATGTGGATGTACCATAAAACCGGTGGTGGCGGATTGCAGCTCACCAAACGTAAAAATGACCAGCAGGATGTGAATGAGCCCTGCATTTCACGTGACGGACAATATTTGTATTTCAGTGAAGATGTATATCCGGGTGGTTTTTTTCAGTATAACAAAGACCCGAACAGCCAGATTTATATAATCAAACGATATAGTTTTGCCGATGGCAGCATCAAAACCATCACCGGCGGACCGGGTGGAGCTGCCCGCCCGCAAGTTTCCCCCGATGGCAACTTACTGGCCTTTGTCAAAAGGGTGCGAACCAAATCGGTGCTCTACATGCACGATCTGCAAACCGGAGAAGAGTGGCCTGTTTTCGACGGGCTCAACAAGGATCAGCAGGAGGCCTGGGCTATTTTCGGGGTTTACCCCAACTTTTCCTGGCTACCCGACAACAAACACATCGTTGCCTGGTGGGGTGGTCGCATCCATAAAGTGCATATTGAAACGCGTACTGTAAACAACATCCCCTTTCAGGCTGAGATGAATCTGCAGATTGCAGAAGCACTGCGTTTCAAACAAAACCCTGCTCCTGACGTGTTTACGGCCAAAGTCATCCGCCATGCGGTCACTTCTCCCGACCAGAAAACGTTGATTTTCAGCGCGCTTGGTTATCTCTGGAGAAAATCCTTACCTGATGGCAAAGCCACCCGGTTAACCAGTGGCAAAGACTTCGAATTTGAGCCTGCTATCTCCCCGGATGGTAAAACCCTCGTTTTTGTGAGCTGGAACGACAGCAGTCTGGGTGCTATTCACCGCATGCCGCTCGGAGGAGGTAAAAGTCAGAAGATTACAACCGAAAAAGGCATCTACCGTACCCCATCCTGGTCGCCGGATGGCAAATTTATTGTTTTTCAGAAAGAGGGCGGCAACAGCGAAATGGGCAGGGCGTTCGGTAAAAATCCTGGACTTTACCTGATCTCTTCTGTTGGCGGGAAGCAGCAATTTATAGCAGAAAACGGCGATTTCCCGACTTTCAACAAAACAGGCGACCGCATCTATTACCAAACGGGAGGTGCTTATTTTGGCAATCTCACCAAAGAACTGAAGAGTGTTAACCTGCACGGGAAAGATGAAAAAACACATCTACGGTCGAAGTATGCCAACAGGCTGATTCCGAGTCCTGACAACAATTGGGTAGCTTTCATCCACCTGCAACAGGTATATCTCGCGCCCCTGCCGCCAAGCGGTCAGTTGGTCGATGTAGATAATCAGTCTAATGCCTTTCCGGTGAGCAAACTCACCCGCGATGCCGGCATCAATTTACATTGGTCGGCTGATAGCAAAAAAGTTATGTGGACGCTGGGAGATCAATATTTCAGCAACGAAATCAAAAATCGTTTTACTTTTTTACCCGGTTCGCCTGATTCTGTCGGTGCTGTTGATACAACCGGCATTGCCATTGGTCTGGAGATGAAATCTGACAAACCGGGCAGTGTCCTTGCCTTCACCGGTGCCCGTATCATCACCATGAAGGGAGATGAGGTAATAGAAAACGGCACCCTGATTATCCGGGAAAACCGTATTGAAACAGTTGGAGGGCCGGAAACTGCCATTCCTTCTGAAGCCAAAGTATACGACCTTGCCGGCAAAACCATCATGCCTGGTATGATCGATGTGCATGCGCATGTAAATGCCTTCAGCGATGGCTTGTCGATGCAGCAGCATTGGCCGTTTTATGCCAATCTGGCTTATGGTGTTACGACGGCTCATGATCCTTCGGCTAATACTGAAGGGGTATTCTCCATGAGCGAGCTGATCAAAAGCGGCCATGCGGTGGGCCCGCGGTTGTTTTCGACCGGCCTGATTCTTTATGGTGCCGATGCAGATGTAAAAGTAGAAGTCAAAAAACCGGAAGATGCGCAGGCAGCTATCCGCAGAACCAAGGCATTCGGTGCATTTTCGGTCAAAAGTTACAACCAACCCCGCCGTGATCAGCGTCAGCAGATAATCGCAGCAGCCCGTGATGCTCAGATGATGGTGGTTCCGGAAGGTGGATCAACATTTTACCACAACATGACCATGATCCTGGATGGCCATACCGGTATTGAACATAATATACCTGTCAGCCCTGTTTACAAAGATGTAGACCTGCTTTGGGGCAGCAGCCGAACCGGTTATACGCCCACCCTTATTGTGAATTATGGCGGCCTTAATTCGGAATACTACTGGTATCAGAAAACAGATGTCTGGAAAGAAGAAAAACTGCTTTCCTATACGCCCCGTGGTATCATCGACAGCCGTTCACGTCACCGTACCATGGCACCGGATGAGGAATACGAAAACGGACACATATTGGTATCCAAAACCTGTAAGCAGTTACAGGACGCAGGCGTAAAAGTCAACCTGGGTGCGCATGGGCAGCTTCAAGGCCTGGGTGCGCACTGGGAGTTGTGGAGTTTACAACAAGGCGGCATGAGCAATCATGAAGCGCTGCGGGCAGCCACCTTACATGGTGCCTTTTACCTGGGTCTCGATCATGCACTGGGCTCACTGGAGGCTGGTAAATTAGCCGATCTCATCATACTCGACCAAAATCCGCTGGAAAACATCCGCAACAGCAACACAGTACGTTACACCATGGTCAACGGCCGGCTTTATGACACCGCTACCATGCACGAAACCGGCTCCCGTGAGCAAAAAAGAGGCAAATTCTACTGGGAAAACAGCAAATTCAACGCCGCTTTCCCCTGGCATGAGGACACGGAAAGTTTTATGGAACATGGCTGTGGCTGCCACGCGAGGCATTGAGGGGTAAAACGGTTAAACGGTTAAACGGAAAAGGTAAAAGGGGTAAAACGGATAACGGTGCACCTGCGGTGTTGGTAAAACGG
>DLHS01000016.1:442693-530699 GCA_002483345.1 Bacteroidetes bacterium UBA7662 | reverse complement strand
TCAACCTATTTCAGTACAAGACAAAGCCCCCCGTTTTACCGTTTTACCGTTTTACCGTTTAACCATTTGCCCCTAACCCCACAACCCATGAGCCCCATTAGTTTTTTTGTTTTAGCTTAGCATCACAGACCCTATCCCTATGAAAGCCCGTAGAACCATCGCCCTGATTGTCATCCTGCTCGGCACCATTTTTCTGCTCAACAACCTGTTTGACCTCGACCTCAGCATCATCAAACTGCTGCTTGCCATTGGTTTTGTGGCCCTTGGCATACTCCTTTTAAGTGGCCGCCGGGTGTCCGGTTTTGCCGATGGAACGCTTGACGACAAAGAGCTCGTAATTTTTGGGTCGGCTTATACCTATCCCCGCAGTGGTCCCAAACCGGAAAACTACACCACCATCTTCGGGGAACGCACCCTGAAATTCGATCGGGTAGATACGGCCGAAAAGCTGGTCACTGTCTCAGCCTATTTTGCCGAAAACACCCTACTCATCCCTAAAGATATGCCGGTGACCATCCGGGCCCATGCCGTTTTTGGTGAGGTCAGACTGCCGGATGGCAAAGAGGTGAATTTCGGTGACCGGAGTTTTGCTCACAAAACGGACGAAAAAGGGAGTTCGGTAGTGCTCCAGGTTACCGCAGTATTCGGCGAGGTAAAATGCATCTGGGTGTGAGCCTTGTCTTTAAACCCGTGGCACACCACAGCAGCGCCTACGCGCTCACCGTTTCGCTACGCGACCGGGTGCTGCGCCGTCCCCTGGGACTGCATTTCACCGTGGCTCAGCTGGAACAGGAAGCCGACGAATTTCATCTCACTGCCTGGGATGATGAGCTGCTGGTGGCCTGCCTCTGCCTGAAAACCGTGGATGCCTTTACTTTACAGATGCGGCAGGTGGCGGTGCTGGAAGAACGACAAGGGAAAGGAATCGGGCAGCAGCTTGTGGCTTATGCGGAAGATTTTGCCCGGGAACATCTCTTCCGGAAAATCATACTCCATGCCCGCGATACTGCCATTCCGTTCTACCACAAACTCGGTTATACAGCCGTGGAAGAACCCTTTGTGGAGGTAACCATTCTTCACCAGGCATTTGAAAAAACACTGACCGATTAACTATGGCAAGCCCGGCCGTTTACGCACTCATCCCCGCCCGCCTGGGCTCGACCCGTTTCCCCGAAAAAATGCTCGCCAACCTGGCTGGCAAACCCCTCATCGTACGGACTTGTGAAGCCGTGGTGAAAACCGGTCTCTTCGATCAGGTTTTGGTGGTAACCGACCATGAACGCATCCGGCAGGCTGTACAGGCACATGGTTGTCAGGCCGTGATGAGCCGCAACGACCACCCCAGCGGCAGTGACCGTATCGCGGAAATCGCCCAAACCCTGCCGTCTGGCAGCCTCCTTGTAAACGTGCAGGGAGACGAGCCCTTCACCCAAAAAGCACCCCTGGAAGCCCTCATAGCCGCCTTTCGTGACACTCAGGTAGTGGTAGCCAGCCTGATGCGCCCCTTGACTGAAGTAGCGGCGCTCAGCAATCCGAATGTGGTAAAAGTAACCATCAACGCACAAAACGACGCGCTCTGCTTCAGCCGCGCCCCCATCCCCTTCGACCGCGACAGCCAGGGCCAAAACCTTGTTCCTGGCATGCACTTCCAGCACATCGGTATTTACGCCTACCGCCGCGAAGCCCTCCTGAAATTCACCAGCCTCCCGCCCTGCCCCCTCGAATTAACCGAAAAACTGGAGCAATTGCGGTTGTTGTACCACGGTATCAATATCCGCATGGTGGTAACGGAGGAGGCGTTTATCGGAGTGGATACGGTGGAGGATTTGGAGCGGGCGACAGCAAAATTTATCATGGGGTGACAATGCATCAACCTCATTTTTCATAAACAGTAGTTTCGTAGTGCGATAACCGGCACAGCACAAAAACATCCCTTCTGGCTTTTCACCGTTGTAACATTATCCGGTGGTAGATTTTTTGGTTATCCACCTCCGCTTCAAGGATGTATACGCCTTCAGATAATTGTTCAAGACTCATCCGGTAATTTTTGACAATACCATTTGGTTCTGATTCTAATACCACTTTTCCTGCCATACCGCGTAGAATTACCCTTTTTAAAAGCATAGGGGTATTGAATTCCAGCATTATTTTCTCATTGGTCGGATTAGGATACACCTGAAAGAGCGCGGGTTTGTTCATACTCAAATCCTCAATGCCAACGCTTGCATTCAAAGGCACACACACAAAGTTGTCGGACGTATCAACATCATTATTAACGTAAACGGTGACACATAGATTAACACTGCCCGTTGCAACCGGAGTCCAGTACTGGCCAAATGTAAACAATACACTATCATCCGGGGGCAAATGATAGGCAAAGTTTTCGATTGCCTGTAAACTGTCATTTATCTTATAACTCAGTGTGAACAATTGAAGCGAAATATCCCCTTCATTTTTCAAACGTATCTGCACTGCTGTAGGTTGTTGGTGCAACGAATCCGGATGTGGCGACAAAAGTTCAGTTAATCTTACATCCGGAAAAACAGGAAAGCCGCCAGCGCGAAGACATAACGTGTCATCGCCAGGTATTACATCCCCTGAGACAGAACTCATTATACAAACGGTATGCTGCCCACCTGCCGGGGGATTCCATGGGGTAGAGAACGTATACAAGGCCGTATCTCCGGGAAGCAGGGGGCCGGAAAACGTTTCCTGTATGTAAGCGCCATTGTTAATCCGATATTTCAGCGGTACATTAGCTATGCTGACATTGCCACCATTCATAAATTGAACAGATACTGGTGTATTTGGTGTATTGGAGCCTGTATCCGGGCTTAATATTTGCAGCATGCGCAGATTAATAATCGGTGCAACTACATTTACTACAACAGAATCCCTGGCACTACAATTGTATCCGATAAGCTCAGCCATAACCTGAGTTGTCTGATTTAACTGAAGCAGCAGGCTGTCGTTCACACCACTTACAACCCCATTTATACTCCATTGTACTGGTATCGGTATAAGCAGGCTCGGTGCTGTCCCAAGATTGGTCTGAAAAGATGGGCTTGAAACTCTCCAAGACAATTGATTCGCCGGTTTACTTGCAATTCTGGCTATGCCGCATTCAGTGGCTGTTAAAAGAACAGAGCCAGACCAAATGGAAACGGGAACCTGTTGAACAGCCTGAAAATTATATCCATTGTATGTTACGGCGGAGATAACCTGATCGACTCTTTCGTCGTACAATAAAACGCCTACCTCAGTATTACTCGTAATTAAGCCAACATTGGTATTCCCAATATAATAGACCCGATTGGCAGTATCGTTAATGCCAGAATTACTTATAAGAAATAACTGCGTACCTGGGGCCAGAAAAACCTGGGGCAACCTGTAGTTAATAACCTGAAAATGGGTGTTCCCTCTAAATATACGGAGATATATATCGTGTGTTGCAACGGTGTCAGAACTATAGTTGGTAATTTCAATCACATCATTATCATTACCTAGAACCGCCGGAAAACCAGGAGGTAAAGTTGACAAGGGCTGACTCCCGTGATTATTTGGTTCAAAACGAAATATTACCTCTGTAAGCTGAATGCCAACCCTTGCAGGTAAGCGACATTGGGTTCTTAAAACGGTACTTGAACCCATAACCTGCGTAGTGTCTCCAACTATACTAACCTTTAACGGCTCCCCTATAACAAAGGGAAGTTTGATCGTGTCGCTACTCAGGTTATTAGAATCAACCGCAAATGCACGGTATAACAAGACTCCGGCAGGATACGGCTCTTGAATTACAAAACGATAAATGCCAGCGCTGTCGTTACCAGAAATTCTCGGAACCACTACACGCTGATTATTACCAAAAGCATCTTCTATCAAAACATGAAGCTCAGAAATTCCGCTCCCCCAGGCCGAATCAACTGCCTCCAGATCGATATAGCGTGCAGAACCCGGGCAACCGTCAAAATAATTTGATGAGGGGGTGACACTGCTTATAAACGGACGTATAAAATCAGTATTTCCGCTGCCGCTCAGTCGAAGTGTCAGGGTATCAGATTCCGTACAGTTACCGCTGCTGAGGTTTAAGACATACTGATATATTCCTCCACCTGTGTTTATAACTGGTACTTTCCATCCTGTACCACTACCTGCCCCCGACCACACAGGCTGCACACTTTGTCGAGTAACCAGACCCTGGTGAAAATAACCCAGGGAGCCTGGCAAATCATCATAATTTTTCCAGTTACGTGCATTGTTCAAATCAAGTCCTGTTAACTGAATACCAGCCGTAGTAGCTGTGTTTATCGTAACCGAATCAATCCACCAGTCAGGATTTGTAATGTTTGTATTCGGATTAAAAACAAATCCACTCAAAGAGATTGCATCAATAAGGTAACCCAAAGGAGAGTGAAGTGCCAATCCTGTTGAACTCCCAAATACATTCCCGATTAAGCTCGTAACAAAATACAAATCCTGAGGGGAGGCCGGACTGCCTTGTGAAGCTACTACAACTACCGTTGAGGGGGGGAGTCGGGTCCCCTGTGGAAAAACGAATTTTACCTGATATTGGTAATTCCTTATGGATACCCCACTCAGGTCAACAGTATCGGTTCCCCAATTCGCAATTTCAATGGCGCCAAAAATAATGGATGGCAGATGTGGCGCTATGTTTCCTGTGTTATTTCCATTCGAATTAAATAACAGTTCACTAAATCCGATCGTATACTGAAGTGGCGCCTTTGGAAAAAGGGTTATGGGCTGGTTACTGACAAATGATGTATCCCGGGTAAGGTCAGGATGTATATATAAATCATGATAATCCGGTCCTGAAAATAGTCCCTGATTATTATGTTGATCTTTTGCAATTATTAAACTAAAGCACCACCTGTCAATACTGTCCACAGGAATCGCAACCGACCAGATGGAGCTGTCACCTATGCCAGACACAAACTGCATCAACAACTTTTCGTTTAGTTTATTGTTGCAGTTAGCGATTAACCAGACGCTGTCTATGCTGCTTTCATCGTGAAGATTTACAAATATTACCCTCACATCTTCCGCACAGCCTACCGGTGGCAAAGACATCCATACGGAGTTCATTTGTGGTGGCTGAATATCCAAAATAGTGTCCGAAACAACCTCATACGCTCCGGGATCAGGGGTTGTTTCCCCAAATGCCGGTCGGTCGAGCATATTTTTATCTCTGAGAATTTCTGCTGGATATGGAAGAGGCGTGGCCCTTCCATTGACAATTCTGCTCAAAGCTATTGTCGGATAAATATTTGGATAATCTTCGAAGTAGCGTGTATTCGGCGCATATGTTGCTGTTGAATGGGTTTCATTCTGTCTGCCTGCAATCTGGTGAGCCATTCTCCAGCCATTAAAATCAGGATAAGGTATTGTATTAGGAGTAAATGCTATAGCCATTGCTGTTGAGGGGCCTGGCTCGTAAACATAAACATTGTGATTTATCAGAATATCTTCATTACCAATATTGTAATGGTTAAGCCCATAAATAGAAACCTCTGCCGGAACACGTGTGCTGCTTGCGGTATTAACGAAGATATTATTTCTGATATCAATAGCCATAACCGGTGCATTCTGATTATAATAAGCAAGAGCCATTACCCTGATACTTTGGTTGTTGTTCGTATAGTTTCCCGTCAGATATACACTATTGTGATATATTTTATGCATTGGGAACATGAACTGTCTCACTTCAATACCCACTAACCTTATATACGGACCGGAACCGCTTAATTTCTGTTTTGCAGTAATTCCATGGATTTCATTCCCGATTATTTGAACCTCATTTTCACAATGCACTAATATGCCATTTACTGCCAAACCATTAATAACTGTATCAATTGTCCTCAAATTATATATAAGATTCCGGGATATCGTAGCGGACAGGTTCCTCTGCCTTACCGCTATACCTAGTATCTCAATTCCTGTTGTAACAAGGTTTCGAACTATATTCGACCGGATAAGGGTGTTGGTTGTTGAGGTTGTGCTGATCCCAGACCACATATTACCTGGCATCGAATCCTCCGGGCCAATGACGTTTTCCGTTATTTTTAAATTTGTTCCCCCTGTAATGAAAATTCCACGAGCACTGCCTTCTATATAGTTTCCAGAAATCAGCGTATTGTGCATTCGTAAGTGCGCCGCGCCTGACAAAACATTAATGGCTGTTTTCTGATTCACAGGAGCGCTCGCCTTTATATTACAATTTATTATTCCACTATTAAGATTACCGGCGGAATCAGAACTATTAAAAAAAAACAAGGATGAATTGGATGTGCCGGCATCAGTAAACTGAATCTGACCGCTGAATCCATCCGGTGATCTTCCGTTAAGGATAAAATTGTGTGTGTTCTCCAGAATAAAGAAACTATTTACATTATTTGCAGGTAGTTGAAAATGTATGCGAATACTATCTGCAGGTTGTAATTGTACAATTTTCGAGGAATCACTTAAATATGACCTGTGTACAATTATGGGGAAAGTGTCCTGCGGATAGCTGGTATCGCAAAGTAAAAAAATAGTCGTATCACCAATCAGAGAACCTCTCAAAGCCTGCATGGCAGCTGAAATGGTAGAAAAATCACGCCCCATCCCCTGACCGATGGTATAAATACCTGCAAATGATTGCCCAAAGACAAAATAAGCAGGTTCTACAGGCGGAAGCTGTTCGCTACCCCCCATAGGCAAACTATTGCTTTGACCCAGTGTATTGGTTGCCGTGAGATAATAGTACACGGTGTCCCCTGGCTTGGTTCTCCCCCGAAGCTGCTGCAAATCAAGGGTCATTCGAAACTGATTAGCTACAACCTGAGATCCTGTTGTAAATACCCATGCGCTATCCCTGTGCCTTTTATACCATAATCTGGTTCCAGAAGTTTGTAAACTATCCTGCACCTGTAAAATCAGAGAACGATTCCGTATAGTATCCGTGTCTGCAAAAAAATCTGCTATAAGTTCGGGATGATAAACACCGGAATATTCATAGGCACCAATATCCGGCCGTTGTGCAGACCTTAGCTGCCCAATAAAATCGCCTGGCACATTTGTCAGCGGCATCCCTTTGTTATCCAAAACTGATGAAACCGGAAAAAGATCTTCACGTCTGTAATTTATCCATCCACTTTCTGACGCACTGTCTTTTCCTGCTTGCTGAAAACTCTGCAGTGTCGGGTAATCGACAGCAGGATTTCCACCTTTTACGGCATGCATCCCCAAATCATGATCATAAAAATTATGTCTTACATCCAGCACTGAATCTATCCCTGAATACCCGATTAACATACCGGTTCCCGGATATGTCCCCCTCACCTTAAACGCATTGTTAATAATTTGTGATCTTGCATAAGAAATACCCGTCGGGGTAGCGCCAGCTATGCTTATAATTTCAAGATGTTGCCTTGCTTCATGTGTCAAAGTTATGTTAATTGAGTTGCTTGCAAAAACAAACTGGCTGAGAAAGGGACTGTTAACAATACTAGTAGAAAACCCGATTAAGACACCATCTCCAGTAAATGAGCCCGATATTTTATTGTTGATTATTAAATTTTGCTGCCCTGGTTCGGCTCCAATCTGCTGTAGGATGAGAATTGTCTGGTTAAATATTCCTCTGAAATAATTGGCACTTATCGTGCACCCAAGGCTATTTTGAATTCTGAAATATCCTTCCGGTCCAGTTATAGACGAATCGGGAATAAACAAATTGTTTCCTACGTGAATTTGTTGGCTGCGTAATAAAAAAAGAGATCCGGTGATTTGATGAATGAAAAAATTAGAGTCTATCCTGAGATGCTGATTGTAGGAGCCAAAATGATCAAAGACCTGAATCCCATAATAACCATGTTCAATTTTATTCCCGATTAATGTAAGATGGTTGCCTTGGAAAATGGTAAAATTCCTTTGCGTTTGCCAGCTGCCAGGATTAGTATTTCTATCCAATAAAAACTGACAGTACTCAAAACGAATATGATTGCTGTTAATAATATTTACATTCCCGAGGGTTGAAAACTGAACTCCAATCCTGTAAAATGTCAACCTCGATAATATCACACCACTTCGACCACTAAGTGACAATGTAGGGGCGCCGGATGTTCTGAAAATGACACTGTCTGATATACCACTGGCCGACGCAATGGTTAAAGTATTAATATCTGACTGCCCTGGAATTATCGGTATTGTCAAAGGATGATTGTATACTCCATTATTCAACAACAATCGAACCGGACCTGCCATTCCCCTGCATTGCAAATCTGCAAAGGCAGTTGATATGTCCGGATAGTCCGCATTGGGCCCGCCAATTGTTCTGGTTACGTTCGCAAGGCTAACACAAAGACTCTTTTCTAAGGTGTCATTTTGAGGTTGTTGATCCATTTCTCCATTTGGCATGCTACTCCAAACTTTCAAACGCCCCTCAAAAGCATTGGTAGGTACCAACGGTGTTAAGAAGATAAAATTAGCTCCGCTTCCCAATAGCAGATTTCCTGCCCAGTTTTCAGTAACTATATTTCCCTGATTATACTGATAGTGTAACTGCAATGCCCTTAAGGTATCTGTGCCAAAATTTCTGAACTTTAAAGACACGGCATACCCCGAATCTGCCTTAACAGGTGATGCTGGCGACAAGAGGCTGTCTACCCTAACGTCGTAATCCGGAAATACCATCAAACTAAACCCGAGCGTCCATTGCATGCTGTCAATTACACCAGTACTTGAAGAAGCAAGTGTTGAAAACAATCTTCTGCCATGTTTTTTGAAGGCAGAAGATTGTACACCATTTACTACCGAGGCACTTGAAATTTCTACCAATAAAGATGAATCACTATCAAAATAAAAGGGTGTATCCAGGGGTATTATTATATAACCTCCACTGATAACTGCCTGACTCAAAACGAATGATGTCCTGTCAAGCACAGTTCTGACTCCGGAATAAAAAGAAACACTCGTAAAACTGGTATCAGAAGTATGTCCAAGACGAATCTTTAAGCTATTGATGTTCATATTACCCGAGTTGGCTGTGCCTGCCCTCAGGTGTAAAGCTGTGATGTAGCCTTTCTGACCCATGAGTCCCATATCAGACGGACTATAGATTTGTTGCTGTTTACGCACGCTCCCATTACCTGTAAGAGGAGATCCCGTGTTGTTATTGCCGGGGGGTTGACTTACGAATTGCTGAGCCTGTGCAAAAAAAACCGTCGTAAACAAACCAAACAAAAGAAAGGCTATCCGCATGTATCTTGTTTTATCCTAATTATATACATTTTATCCGTGTGTAGATTCTGTTTATTCCTATAAAATCCAATCAGAATTAAATCTCTTTCTTCACTACTTAAATCAAGGATCTGATCTTTAAAAGCACAAATTATCTTCAGAATATTACTCCAGCACAACCTTCCGCACCATTACCTTAACGCCCTGTTCTATCCGCAACAGGTAGAGCCCGCGGGTTAATTCTCCTGTTTTGAGTTGCAGTTCACCGGGGGATGCCCGCAGACAAACCCGGCCCCGGATGTCAAGAAGGCTGAGGGTAGCGGGGGCGGGATCCTGCAAGCTTACGGTGATCAGGTTGATGGCGGGATTAGGCCAGACTTTGATGTTTTCTTCTCCCGTTTCCGCTACCGAGGTCATAAAATGTACAAAAGCCGCCGAGGTATCGGTGCAGTTATCGGCATTGGATACCAGCACCCGGTAGTCGCCGTTTTGTGTTGGCCGGTAAAACTGCTGATTCGCACCCATGAGGATGTTGTTGTTCCGAAACCATTGATAACTGCTGAAAGTCCCGGTAAAAAGGGTGTCGTTCTGGCGGGTAATCACAGCATCGGGTGCAGGGAGGACGCTGAGCGTAATAACCTCAGAGCTATCCCTGCAGCCTGCACCGTCCCTAACTTCCAGCTGATACAGGCCATTTAAGACTGCATTCAAGGTCGGATTGGTTGCTCCGGGTACCGGAGTGCCATTGTGCAACCACTGATAACTGAAACCAGTCGACGGGGTTGCCGCAAACAAGGCGCTTCCTCCCGTACAAAAAGTCAGGCTTTCGGTGGTAGACAGGAGGGTAGAACCGGCCCCTGCCACGGCCCACTGGCTGCTGCCTGTTCTGCTGAAACGGATATCCCGCTGCTGGCTCAGGGAAAGCGCCGGATCTGTCCAGATGGTATCAGAGCCCTGTAAACGCCAGAAAAGACCGCTGGCACAACGATGCAGGCCATTGGCCTCAAACAGCTCAATATCTACCGAATAGGACGACGTATCGGCTCCCACCACAAACACCCCCCAGCTTCTGCTGCTGTCGAGGGTCATGGCGTGGCCCGCCGGAAGTTGTCCGGTCAGCTGCGGCTGATTAACCCGGTAAAGGTACACTGCGATTGGATTTGAACTGAAGCCCGAAACCCCGACTTTATCCAAACCTGCCCTTTCGAGCATGGCCGAAAACGGGGCAGCAGTTACCGCCACCACCGTATCACCAATGGCTGCTCCGGAAGCCCGCCAAACCGGATCGTTGATGAGCGAACCATGATTCTGGAAAAAAGAGCCGTCGTTCACCAGTGTGCCCTGCCCTTCATCGAACGACCAGTTCCCAAGCAGAAATGCTTCTGCGGGGTGATTAACTGTCACTTTCCGGTTCATCCATTGCCGGATAACAGAATCGGGCAAAGCCTGTTCCCACATCCTTACCTCATCTATCCAACCCTCGAAAGGCCTGCTGCTGGCCGTGTGGTATGCAGATTGCCCGATGGTCATATCATATGTTGAAGCCGCCATGGTCCCTGTAAAATTGGTGAACCCCTTCTGCACACCATCAACATACACCCGTATCTGTGTGCCGTCGTAAGTGCCTGCCACGTGGTGCCAGCGGTTGAGCTGCATGCTGTTCGCCGGGCTTACGGCCTCCCGCCAGCCGACCGTAGTCCCCAGGTTAAATGATATCGTGCCATTGGCGCCACAGCGCATCACAAATCCCCGGGTTCCCACCGACCAGTCGTCTTTGCTCACAATGCTGTTCGTCCAGAAATTGACTCCCCAGGCCGTCGGATATATCCAGGCCTCCACAGTAATCTGCGCCGCGGGGTTAAGGCTTTGTGTGTTGGGAATACTCACATAGCGGGCTACGGAAGTCATATCAATGGCATATCCTGCTCCCTGTGCGCCAGCCTGCTTAAAAAAGCAGGAAAGAACAACAATGCCAAGAAGAAGACGCTTTTTCATAATAGGGTAGTTTGGATATACAAATTAGCATATTCTTCAGACTTAAAAAACTTGTTGTCAGCGGTTTGAAGGGGTTGGTCGGGTTAAATGGGAAAGGGGGTTAAACGGGATTATATGTTGCGGCCGGGGACCCTGAAGGTGTTATGATTCGAATGCACGACCACCAGCGAAACACTCACCCCTCCCCACTCAGGGTCACGCTCCAATCTCTCCCCCTCCATACCTAGCCGCAACCCTCTGCCAATAATCTCGGAATATCAACAGATTCCCCTGGAATTACCCTCCGGATATGGGCCAGCCACTCCTGCTCGAAAGCGGCGCTGGTCATGCCATAAATCTTTTCGAAATCATCAAATCCTGCTGTCCAGAGTGCCCGGAACTTTGTAATCCCGTAGGTTTCATAGAGATATTTGCATATCCCGGCACTTTGAAGGTAAGCAATCACATCATTCCGGCGTGCCTGCTGGTCAAAGTCGTGGACGAGTGCCTCCAGCGGCAACAAACGACCGGAATCCATCAGATGGACATTGATGCTGTAAACAGGGTTCTCAACCAGGCAGTTGTTGTCGGCATAAACCGCCATGCCCTCATTGAGCAGTCGCGATGGTGTGACACCCCAGGCCTGATGGCTCAGGAGATGAAACAACTCATGCCGTAGTTGCGGCCTCCTGCCAGGATGGTAAGGCAGCAACATCAGGTCGTGGCCGATAAGGGCTACGCCACCATTCACCCGCATACCTGAAATCACCTCCATTTCATCTACTGAATTGAGCAGCAGCACCTGTATGCCTCTGCCAAAATTTTCGACATCCAGAAGCTCCCGGCCCCGGTTCAGCGCATCGTCAAGTTCAACCCTCAGGTCGTTCAGCCGGGAAGCGGCAAAACCATCGGCAGCAAAATAAACCCTGAAGATATCGTGGTTAAAAGATAGAAATGTCAGCGAATCCTGCAGGATTAAATCTGTGGCAAAGGCGGTAAGCGGATAAAAAACCGGACCCTCTGCTGCCTCTATCAGGGTAGTGCGAGCCTTGCGGGTATTCTCCCGTGCTTCCAGTTGTTTTTTATTGGTTTTTGCTGCCTCCATATATTTTTTCCAGGCAGTATCCTTCCGCAGCAACTCAAAATCCGCTTCTGCTTCCAGTTGAGCCACATCAGCATAACCATGTTTGCAGATAAGCAAATCCAGGCAGCTGAGTGCTGCTTTCACATTACCTGCCTTTGCATAGGCACAGGCCGCATTGTAATACATGATGCTGACATCATAATCTATGGCCTTCTCCAGTTTTATGGTAGCTGCGGTTTCGTACGTCCGGGCCGCTTCTTTGAAATTCCCGGCTGTGTAAAGGGAATCGCCTTGCTGTGAAAGTGTCATTAAACGGTAGTAATTGGGAAAGCCCTGCTGTGCCGTGGCCTGGGTACAACTCAGCATCCATAGGGCAATAAAAAGTGTTAGCTGTTTCACGCAATAGTCCTTTAAGTATTTATAACCCGCTGTTTTTTATAAAATTATCAGCCTCTGTCCTAAAAAAACTTAATGTTTCCCCTTACAGATGCATGGGCTTACCATTAACAACCTCTCAAAAGGCGAAAACCTTCCTGAACCCATCGCCCTCCCTGCTTAATTCCGCCGCCTCAGGTTTTGCCTTCGTGAACCCCGGGGCCCGGCAGCTGACCTGCCCTCCATTTAACACAAAACAACGCCTTACCTTTTTCCCGTTTAACCAGCAACGGCTTCGGCTCAGCCACCGCCAGGCGACTCGCCCACCGTTTTACCGTTTTACCGTTTTACCGTTTTACCGTTTTACCGTTTTACCGTTTTACCGTTTAACCCCAACTCCCGCATCTGCTTCTCATCAATCGCCGACGGTGCATCAATCATGGTGTCGCGGCCTGCGTTGTTTTTAGGGAAGGCAATGAAGTCGCGTATGCTTTCGCTACCCCCGAAGAGGGAGCAAAGGCGGTCGAAACCGAAGGCGATACCACCATGTGGCGGTGCCCCGTATTCGAAAGCACTGAGCAGAAAGCCGAATTTGGCCTCCGCCTCTTCCGGGCTGAACCCAAGGGCTTCGAACATTTGTGATTGCATGTTGCGGTCGTGGATGCGGATAGAGCCTCCTCCGATTTCGGTACCGTTGAGCACCATGTCGTAGGCGTTGGCTTTGACGGCTCCCGGATCGCTGAACAGCTTCTCAAGATCTTCGGGGCGGGGAGAAGTGAAGGGGTGGTGCATGGCATTCCAGCGTTTTCCTTCTTCATCCCACTCCAGCAACGGGAAATCGAGCACCCAAAGTGCTTTGTAAACATCTTTGTTGCGCAGACCAAGGCGGTTGCCCATTTCGAGGCGGAGTTCGCTCATGGCTTTGCGGGTAAGCGCCTCGTCGCCAGCCAGTACCAGGATCAAGTCGCCGGGTTGTGCGGCGGCGGCAGTTGCCCAGCTGCGGAGTGCCCCTTCATCGTAAAACTTGTCTACGCTCGATTTGATGCTGCCATCGGCTTCCAGGCGGGCATAAACCAGTCCTTTCATGCCCAGTTGCGGCCTTTTCACCCATTCTGTCAACTCGTCGAGTTGTTTGCGGGTGTAGGTAGCACATCCTGTGGCAGCGATGGCCAGCACGGTTTCGGCACCGTCGAATACCGGGAAGCCCTGGCCGCCGGTCATATCCTGGTCGTGGCCTTTGAGGGTAGCTATCCGCATCTCAAAGCGGATGTCGGGTTTGTCGTTGCCGTAATAACGCATGGCATCGTCGTAACTCATGCGGATGATCTCGCCAATGTCATAGCCTTTAACATGCTGAAACAGGTGGCGGACCAGGCCCTCGAAGGTTCCGAGTATATCTTCCCTTTCGATGAATGCCATCTCACAGTCGATCTGGGTAAACTCCGGCTGGCGGTCGGCCCGCAGGTCTTCGTCGCGGAAACACTTCACTATCTGGAAGTAACGGTCGAAACCACTCACCATCAGCAGTTGTTTGAAGGTTTGCGGCGATTGCGGCAATGCATAAAACTCTCCCTGGTTCATGCGCGAAGGCACCACAAAGTCACGGGCACCTTCGGGGGTGCTTTTGATCAAAACAGGGGTTTCTACCTCAAGAAATTGCTGTGCATCGAGATACTTACGGGTTTCCTGCGCCATGCGGTGGCGTAATTCAAGATTCGCCCTGACAGGATTCCGGCGTAAATCCAGATACCGGTATTTCATCCGCAAATCGTCGCCGCCATCGGTTTCGTCTTCGATGAGGAAGGGCGGCAGTTTGGCTGCATTCAGGATTTCGAGCCCGGTTACAAGAACCTCTATCTCACCGGTACTGATTTTATCGTTTTTCGCGACACGTTCGATGACGGTACCGCTGGCCGCAATCACATATTCCCGGCCGAGGCTCCGCACCTGGTCGAGTATGGTCTTGCTGGTCCGGCTTTCATCGAACATGAGCTGGGTAATGCCGTAACGGTCACGCAGATCTATCCACACCATGCCGCCTTTGTCGCGGATACGGCTGACCCAGCCGCAGAGTTTAACCTCCTGGTTAAGATGTGTCATTCTGAGTTCGCCGTTATGGTGGGTACGTAGCATAGTCGCTTTTTACAAGCCGCAAAGATAAGCAGCCAAAGGCGGATGCGCTACCGGTAACCGCCTATCCTTGTATCTTTAGCGTCTGTAAAAGCGGGTTTTATGCGTCTTTCCATCCAAAGTGATGCCTATTTTATGCAACAGGCTCTTCAGGAAGCCCAAACAGCTGCCGAAAGGGGAGAAATACCGGTGGGTGCGGTTGTCACGGTAAACGGCCGGATCATCGCCCGCGGACACAATCTCACCGAAACCCTCACCGATGTGACAGCCCACGCCGAAATGCAGCTCATCACGGCGGCGGCCAACCAGCTGGGCAGCAAATACCTGCCCGAATGTACCCTTTATGTGACCCTTGAACCCTGTCCGATGTGCGCGGGAGCACTTTACTGGAGTCAGATAGGCCGTATCGTCATCGGAGCGCGTGACGAAAAACGGGGCTTTACCACCATCGTTCAACCACTGCTGCACCCGAAAACCGAGGTGCACTGGGGCGTGCTGGAAGCGGAATGCAGCGCTCTTTTGGTCGCCTTTTTCAAAAAACTCCGGCAACAAAAAGGTTAATGAGAAAGCGTGCATTGCTTTTGACTTTTGATTTATATCTTAGTCTCGTTGCAACTACACCAAAACCATGAAAATCCGGCCCTACAAATCCGGCATGTGGCGACTGCAACGACCCAAACTAACCTATGAGTGAGCTGAGAAAATGGCGTATCATGCTGGTCGATGACCACAAGATTCTGCTGGATGGCATCAAACAACTGCTGTCTGCCGAACCGGATCTGGAAGTGACCGCCGAGGCTACCGATGCGCGCATGGGTATGAATCTGCTTTCTTACCTGCCGGTCGACATCCTGGTTACCGACCTCAGCCTGCCCGATGTAAACTATACCAGTTTCATCCTCGATGTCCGTAAAAAATTCCCCGATCTCAAAATACTGGTGCTGAGCATGCATGATGAGTCTGAATTGCTGCGGGATGTATTGGCCACCGGCGTAAACGGCTATGTACTCAAAAGCAACAGCCGCGAGGAGCTCGTCAAGGCCATCCGCAATGTGATACATGGTATGCATTATGTAAGTCCTGATGTATCGCTCAAACTGATGGAACAGGAGCAGCGCAATAACAATTCCGTGCTCACTGACCGGGAAATAGAAATCGTGAAGCTCATTTCACGGGAATACAGCAACAAACAAATCGCCGACGAGCTGTTCATCAGCGAACGTACGGTAGAATCGCACCGGAAAAACATCTTCCGCAAAAGTGACACCCATACCGTTGTGGGCCTGATCAAGTACGCCATGCAGCATAAACTGCTCTGATACCCCGGAGACGGTATATCAAAATACCTATTGGGTGGTATTTCGGAGGACAAGTTTAGGATATAGTTTTGGTTGAAACTAAACCTATACGCCCTATGCAGGTGCTCACCAAAAAACAACGGGAAATCCTGAATCTCATCTTCAGCGAATACAGTAACCGCCAGATTGCCGATTCACTGAAAATCAGTGTGCGTACTGTAGAAACGCACCGGAAGAACATTTACAAAAAAACAGGAACCACCGGCATCGTCAGTTTGATCAAATACGGACTCCATCACAAACTTCTGGATTAAAATTTAAAATCTGCCCGGCACAAAAATGAAAAAATCTGCCGAGCTTGCTGTAACCAACCAAACTAATCCTTATAGCCCGTTCGGAACACCACCGGACGGGTTTTTTATGCCTTGTCTTTGGCTAACAGGTAATAGCAACTGGTGGTTAAAAAATCCCGGAACCAGGGCACGGCTTTGATAAGCGCCCACTGCCGGCGGGTTTTTAGACCGAATTTATATTCGTAGATCGGGTTGATGAGATAATGTATCTCTTCCACCATCCTGAATCCGGTAGCCTTGTACAGCCGGTTCATCAGGCCAATGCTCACCCGGTAATCGTGTATTTCGGCCAGCTCATCCAGCGCTGCCTTTTTTTCACCGGCCAGTTTTAATACCCCTACGTACCAGGGTTTGGGTAAAAGGTGAAGCCAGGCGAATATCCGGATGATTTTGCTGTCTGCTATCTGCTGGTGCCCGCCAAAAGGCATGCGCCAGGGCGGCCAGCCGATGAACAACAGCCCCTCATCGTTCAAAAAACGACGCATTTGCAACAGCGCCTTGTCTTTGTCGGGGATGTGTTCGATGACGTCCTTGAGGATGATCAGGTCGAACTGCCCGGTAAAACGGGCTTCGATCTCAGGATTGAAGATGTTTTCAGCAAAAAGCTCCATTTTGCCTGCTGCCACCCATTCCGCCATGATCTGGTTGCCTTCGGCAATTTTGTGGGCGTTCAGGTCGATGCCCGTACACTTCGCTCCTGCTTCGGCAAAGGGAAGGAGATTCCCGCCCTCTCCGCACCCGAGCTCCAGCACGCGGCATTGGTCCAGGGGTTTGCGAAGATGGCGCGCGGCCATTGGCAGTATGCTTTGCCGGGCATTCTCCGACAAAAACTTCAGGTAAAAGGCGTGGTCGTGGTGAAAATCGTAGGCCAAGGGCTGATTGCTTTGAAGCGAAAATAAGCGATATGTGGCGGTGATGCCCTATCTTAGTTTGAAAAGCGATCAATAATTCTGCACCCCATGAAAAATCTGCTCTTTTTATTACTGTTTACAGGCTTTGCCGCGGGCTGTAGTGAAAAACCGGCCGGCAACCAGCTCGCCCCTGAAGCGTATGCCGCACAAATGCAAAAAGAAGCCGGGGTATTGCTGGACGTAAGAACCGTGGAAGAGTATTCAGAAGGTCATCTGGAAGGGGCCGCGCAGCTCGATTATTACGAAACCGAATCGTTCGAATCGGCCCTTGATACCATGGATAAGTCAAAGACCTATTACATCTACTGCCGCAGCGGTGGCCGCAGTGGCACCGTACTGACCATGATGCAGCAAAAGGGCTTCAAATCTGTGTACAACCTGGATGGCGGCATCCTGGCCTGGCGCAAGGCCGATATGCCGGTGGTAATGCCCTAACTGCGGGCCAGCAGCATTGATATCCGGTTCTTGATAGAATCGGCCAGGTGACTGCTGATGCACTTACGCTCACAGCGTTCCCGTACAACCTCTTTGAACGTCTGTTCCGACGCAAATTTGGTCATACACTTCGAACAGTACTGCACATGTTCGAGGAAAATTGGTATCTCATTTTCCGGCATCTCGCCGTCGAGATAAAGCGGGATTTTGTCAACGACCTTCTGGCAGGTATTGTCTTTCATGCTTCATCAACTTTATAGCCCATCCGCTGGGCATAACCCTTTATCATATCTTTCAGCATATTCCGCGCCCGGTGCAGACGCGAACGTACGGTACCAATCGGAATCCCGATGATTTTCGACATTTCCTCATACGTAAAACCTTCTATATCGCTCAACAAAATGATGAGCCTGAAATCGACAGGCAGGCTGTTGAGGGCAGCACTGAGTTCATCGCCCAAAACACCCGAAAAAACCTCCGAGCGCAGGTCAACCGTGGCTGAATAATGGGTGTCTTCTGAATTGTAAATCTGCTCTACCTCGTCATAATCCGTTTTATCCGGCTCCTTGCTTTTTTTGCGGAAGTCGTTGATAAAGCTGTTTTTGAGGATGCGGAACAGCCACGCTTTGGCATTGGTACCTACCTGATAGGTCTCAATAAAGCGGAAGGCCTTGAGGTACGTTTCCTGCACCAGGTCGTTGGCATCGTCCTCGTTCAGCGTCAGGCGGAAGGCGAAGTTATACAAGGCATCCATCACGGGGTAGAACTCCGTTTCGAAGATGCGGTTCTTTTGACTGGCGGTCAGGGAACTCAAGGGTTTGGAAAGGGTGGTTTCTGTCAGGGTCATCCGTTACCTCCGTGGCAACGGTTCCGCTAAGATAGTGATGTATACCGAAAGCGGAACCAGCCAGTCAATTAACGCCGGTCATTTCAAATAGTTCCGAAAACCCGCTCATTCCGCCGACGCCTGAAAAGCAGCTTCTGCTTCTACCAGAAAACGCTTCAGCGCATCCCCTGAAATAATGCCCTCTTCATTCGGCGTTACCTTGATTTCCTGCGTAATGGCCAGCATGATGTGCTCCCCATGCTCATTGCGGTCAATCAGCGTTTCACGGGTAAGCAACCACCTTATTTTACCCTCCGCATCAATAAAACGATACCTGATTTCATAATACGGTTGTTTGTTTCTTTTGATTTCCGCAAAAAAAGCCATTATCCGCGCCCGGTCGTCGGGATGTGTCATGATGCTGATGATGCGCGCGCCGAAACGCAACATCTGCTCGGGACTGAAACCCAGCAGCCTTTCTATGTTCGGACTACAGTAAAGATTGGTTCGTTGCTCGAGGTTATACAGGTAGATGATAAAGGGGAGTTTCTCTATACTTTTGGCAAAAACCGCCGTAAGATCAAACTTATCGGTACGAAGATGTCGTTCCCGCAGGGGTATCAGCTGCAGCAGCCAGCTGTTTCCGCCGTCGATGGCCAATAAATCAACCCTGCAGGCTACCACCCTTTGCTGATCACGCAGGTACAACTGCCGGTTTGCAAGCTCTTTGCGGATGGGTAACCAGTCGAGGTTATTAAATTGCCCGGCCAGCAGCGACTGCATAACATCATCGGCGAGACGGTGAATGACGCCGGCAGCTGCTTTATTTTGCCATAGCAAATAACCATTGTCCGAAAAACACCAGCTGCAAATGGCGCTTTGCTCCAGCAATTTGCTGAGAAATTTTCTTTCCGGGTTTTTGCGCCAGGGTAACAGCGTATTCAAGTTTAACATCGTATCAGTTCCCAATATACGACGATGACCATATTCATCTATGTTTTGACCCTTCGCTTTGCTTTTTTTCAGCTAAAAGTTGCTTTCTCCAGATAAAAATCCCCTCTATCGTGAACCATAAAAACACAGCATACTGCACCGAGGTGACCGGCATGTTTTTGTAGAGATAAAGCGGTATCGAAACAGCATTCACCAGCAGCCACATATACCAGTGTTCAAGTCTTTTTTCAGCCATCCAGTACATCCCGGTGATAGCCGCGGCCGTGGTAAACGCATCGATGCCCGGCACATCGCTGTCGGTAAAGGTGGTCAGCACAAAATACAGCAGGGGGTAACCGACCACAAACAGCAAGGCCCCGAAAAAACCACTCCTCTTGTCCAGCAACTGTATGGACCTGGTTTTACCATCCACCGGTTTCGCCCAGCGCCACCAGCCGTAGATGCTCATGCTAAAATACCACCCGTTGATCCCCGCATCAGCGTACAGCTTTACGACAAAACATAAATACACATATACGGCTACGCTTACCAACCCAAAGGGATAGGTAAGTATATTCACCTTACGCGAATACCACACCCCGACAATGCCGGTAAGGGCGGCGAAGGCTTCGAGTATGGCAAAATAATCTTTCATCTTTCAGCATGCGAAGATAGGGGTTGACGGCTGCCGCTGGTGTGCGCTTTGCCGGGGTGACTGCCTGAAAATGCTGCGCAACAGGCATAAAAATCAGCGGGGCGTCCTAAAATCCGGCGCGTGAAGAAATTGCTCTATCAGCGCTTTCACCGTTTCTGCGGCTTCTTCCTGCGGGAAATGGCCTGCGCCGGCCAGTGTTTCTGTCCGGGCATTCGGGAAAACCTGCTTCCACCGATCCCGCTGATGTAACCCGATCACCGGATCCGCTTCTCCCCAGATAATCAGTGCAGGCAACTGTGCCAGTAGTGTCCGTTGCTGCCAAAGCTGGTCAAACCAGGGCTGGTCGTGCAGCAAGGCCCGGGCGAAAGCCAGTGCTCCTTCCCGTTGTTTGTTATCTGCAAACGGTTTGTGGTAATGCCGCATCAGGTTTTTGGATGGTTTTTGTCTGCCGAATGAAGCCGGCAGCAAAAAGCGGGGCGAGAAATTAAGCTGCCTGTATAAAAAAGGTAGTACGGGGCTTTTCAGCACCCTGCGTAATTTTTCATAATCAGGGTCTCCCGTGCTGCTCCACATCCAGGAATTAAGTACCACTACACCCTTCACCTTTTCCGTGTGCCGCAGCGCCCAGGTCAGGGCAATGGGGCCACCAAAATCGTGTACTACCAGGGTTATGTTTCGAAGTGCAAGGCTGTTTATCAGCGCATCGAGCCGGAAAAGATGTGCTTCGAGGCTGTAATCAGCGGTAAAGGGTTTGTCGGACAGGCCAAACCCCAGCAAGTCGGGGGCGATGCAGCGGTATTGGCCGCTCAGGGCTCTGATCTGCGCCCGCCAGTCAAACGACCAGGCGGGTGTTCCGTGCACAAACAACAGTACTTCGCCGGTTCCCTCATCCACATAATGCAGGCGATGGCCGTCGGTTTCAAAAAAATGCGGGGCGAAAGGGTATTCCGAACGGTCGAGCCAGTCGGGATGGGTGTATGGAGTGGCAGGCATGGCAAAAAATTTATTCAAAGTTCGCCCGCTGCTTTTGTCTGACAGTTGGTGCAGACCAAGTTCAGATTTTCACCCGGTTGTACAGTTTGCTGAAATTGGTGGGATCGATGCCCAGATACGACGCCAGGTATTTATGCGGCACCATTTGCAGCAAATGCCCGCTGCGTCTGCAGAACAGCAGGTACCGGGCCTCCATACCAAGGGTTTGCCATTCGATGTGGCGCTGTATCATGCCGGCCAGCACCTGCTCAGTGGCTTTGCGGAAAAAACGTTCCAGACCGGGCACCTCATCCAGCAGTTGCTGCAAACGTTCGTAAGAAATGGCATGGAGCACGCTGTCGGTCACACATTCCAGCCGCTGACTGGCGGGCTGCTGTACACTGAAGGAATCAGGCAATGCGCAAAAACCCGGCGGATAGGTAAAGGCCAGCACCACCGGCCGGCCCTGTTCTTCATATACCGACATCTGTACCCCGCGCTCCACCACATACAGTTCCTGCTGCACCTCGCCGGGATGCACCAGCACCTTTCCCTTCAGAAACTCCTTCCTGCGGGCGGCTTGCAGTAATATGGCGGGGAAATCGGTCGACATGGGTTTGTTCCGCCAAACTAATCATACCCTTTGAATCAGCGATATGCGACGCAGATTTTTATGATTGATTAAATGGTCGTTCCGGACACGTATTTACTTTTGAACACCCCCTCCAGGAAAGACCATACATCGCCCCGAAATAAAAAAACCACCTCTACGCATGCAGAGGTGGTTGCTATTAAATTATTGATTAATCTTGAGACCCTGTTACACCAGCTTCGTCTTCACCTCCACGCGCTCGTAACCTTCGATGATGTCGCCTACCTGGATGTCGTTAAAGCCTGCAATGTTCAGACCACATTCGTAGCCGGTCAGCACTTCTTTTACGTCGTCCTTGAAACGTTTCAGCGACTCGAGCTCGCCGGTGTGGATGACCACGCCGTCGCGGAGTATGCGGACTTTGGTATTGCGGTTGATTTTGCCGTCGAGGACCATACAACCGGCAATGGTGCCGACTTTGCTGATCTTGAAGGTTTCGCGTATCTCTACGTTGCAGACCACCTTCTCTTCGAAAGTTGGTGCCAGCATGCCTTCCATGGCGAGTTTAATCTCCTCGATGGCGTCGTAGATGATACTGTAGGTGCGTATGTCGATTTCTTCCTGCTCGGCCAGGCGGCGTACCGAAGCCAGCGGACGAACCTGGAAGCCGATAATAATGGCATCCGAAGCAGAGGCGAGCATGACGTCGGTTTCCGAAATCTGCCCTACACCTTTGTGAATCACATTCACCTGAATCTGGTCTTTCGACAGCTTCATCAGCGAGTCGCTCAGGGCTTCTACCGAACCATCCACGTCTCCTTTAACGATGAGGTTGAGTTCTCGGAAGTTGCCAATCGCCAGACGACGACCAATCTCGTCGAGGGTGATGTGTTTTTTGGTACGCATACCCTGCTCGCGGATGAGCTGCTGGCGACGGGTGGCGATGTCTTTCGCAATGGCATCGTTTTCGGTTACATAGAACTTATCACCGGCGGTAGGTGAGGTATTGAAACCTAATATCTGAACCGGCTGTGACGGGCCTGCCTTGCTGGTTTTCTGACCGCGCTCGTTCTGGAGGGCTTTCACCTTACCAAAATGCGCGCCGGCCAGTATCGGATCGCCCATGCGGATGGTGCCGCTTTCGATGAGCACGGTTACCACCACACCCCGCCCTTTGTCGAGCGACGATTCGATGATGGTTCCGGTAGCCCGTTTGGTCGGGTCGGCCTTGAGCTCGAGCAACTCTGCTTCGAGCAATACTTTCTCGAGCAGCAGATCGATGTTCAGTCCTTTTTTGGCTGAAATTTCCTGCTCCTGGTATTTACCCCCCCAGCTCTCTACGAGTATGTTCATCATCGAGAGTTGTTCGCGGATTTTATCGGCATTGGCTTCCGGACGGTCGATTTTGTTGTAAGCAAATACAATCGGTACCCCGGCAGCCTGCGCGTGGCTGATAGCTTCTTTGGTTTGTGGCATCACACTGTCGTCGGCTGCGATGACGATGACGACAATATCGGTTACCTTGGCACCCCGCGCCCGCATGGCGGTAAACGCCTCGTGACCCGGTGTATCGAGGAAAGTGATGCTTTTGCCATCTTTGAGTTGTACCTCATAGGCGCCTATGTGCTGAGTGATACCCCCTGCCTCACCGGCTATGACATTGGTGTTACGGATAAAGTCGAGCAAAGAGGTTTTACCATGGTCGACGTGTCCCATGATGGTCACAATCGGCGACCGGTGTACCATCTGATCCGGATCTTCCTCTTCTTCGAGCTGTGGTTCGTTTTCTTCGGCGGAGATGAAGCTGATGTCGTAACCAAACTCATCGGCTACCAGGGTGATGGTTTCGGCATCGAGGCGCTGGTTGATAGTAACCACCAGGCCCAGGGAGAAACAATTCATGATAACATCCCCAACCGGCACATCCATCAGCTGGGCGAGTTCGCCGGTAGTGAGGAACTCTGTGACCTGCAGCTTAATTTTTTCTCCATCGGCCATTTCCGCACCGCCTTCGGCATTGCGTTCATTCCGGCCTTTTTTGGCGAATTTACCCCGTCCGCGGGTGTTACCACCTTGCAAACGGGCCATGGTAGCCTTGATCTGATCCTGGATTTCTTTTTCGGTTGGCTCTGCTTTTACTGCCGGCAGACCGGTATTCGGCCCACGGTCGTTGCGGCGATTGCCGCCGCCGGGTCCACCCGGGCCGCGGTTACCCCCTGGTCCACCCGGACCACGGTTGCCGCCGGGTCCGCCCGGACCACGGTTATTGTCGCGGTTGCCTCCACCGGTGTTTCCGGAAGGGGCATTGCCGGTGCCTGCCGCTGGTGCGGGGCTGCCGGGAACCGTGCCGTCTTTGCGCTTGCGTTTGCGGCGACTCACGGCATCATCGCTGGAGCTGGCAACCGGTTTGCGTTTTTCGAATTGTGTTAAATCTATCTTCCCTAAAACCGTGGTGCCTTTGAGGCGATCGGCCGTAGCGCGTACCACTGATTCGTCCTCCGGGCCATCTGCCTGAGGGGCATTTTCCGGCGCCGGTGGCTCCGGGCTATGGGCTGCAGTAGCCGGAGGCGTGGTCGCCTGAGGCTCTTCTGCTTTGGGGGCCGTTGGTACCATGCCTTTTTTGGCATCTCCCTTCGGCATTTGTGGCTTTTGAGGGCGGGACTGGCCGATAGCACCCAAATCAATGGTGCGCAACACTTTACTGGCCGGCTTTTCTTCTGCAGCAACCGGTTTCGGCGTTTCAGGAGCGACTTTCGGGGCTACCGGTTCGGCCGGTTTTTCAACGGGCTTCTCCGCTTTCGGGGCTTCTTCCGGGGCTTCGGCGGCCTTGGGGGCTGCTACAACTTCCGGCTCAGCCACAGGAGGGGCAGGCGCAACGGCTTCCGGCGCTTTTTCGGTTTTTTCAACAGGAGCAGCTTCAGCAGCGGCGGCAGCTTTGGCAGCGGTGTTTAAACCTTTGATCAGGACTTCCTCCTGCTCTTTTTCTACGGGAGCAGCAGCAGCAAAGTCTTTGTTGTCGAGGACCACATCGGCTTTGGTCTGGCGTCCGATCGAGATCTGGGCCGCCTGCTCCTTGATCTTTTTGTCCTGACCGAAATCGCGCATCAATACCGCGTACGCCTCATCGGTGATTTTAGCGTTCGGGTTGTTGTCCACGTCGAAGCCTTTCTTCGACAGGTGCTCCACCACATGCGCTACACTGATGTTGAACTCGGTTGCCGCTTTTTTGATCCTGATACTACCTTCTGACATTCCTGTTAATTACTAATTGACAAATTTCGCTTATTCCCCGCGATTATTCGAATTCGGCCTTGATGATGTCCAGTATCTCCTGAACTGTCTCCTCCTCCAGTTCGGTCCTCCGAACCAGCTCTTCCTTACCCAGTTCCAGTACGGAACGGGCGGTGTCGCAGCCAATGCCTTTCAACTCGTCGAGTATCCAGGTATCAATCTCATCTGCAAACTCATCAAGGTCGATGTCGCTATCGCTGTCTTCCACATCGCGGAACACATCGATTTCATAACCGGTGAGTTTCGCCGCGAGGCGTATGTTGTGTCCTCCCTTGCCGATAGCCAGTGAAACCTGGTCGGGTTTGAGGAATACGTGTGCTTTTTTATTCTCCGCATCCAGCTCCATATTGCTGATTTTCGCCGGACTGAGTGCCCGCTGAATATACAGCTGGAGGTTGTTGGTGAAGTTAATCACGTCGATGCTTTCGTTGCGCAATTCACGGACAATGCCGTGGATACGCGAACCCTTCATCCCTACGCAGGCACCCACCGGATCGATGCGGTCGTCGTAGCTTTCTACAGCTACTTTGGCGCGTTCTCCGGGCTCCCGCACGATGTTTTTAATGGTAATCAGGCCATCGAAAATCTCCGGCACTTCCAGCTCCATCAAACGGGCCAGGAAAGCCGGCGCGCAACGGCTGATGATGATGCGCGGGCTGGCGCCCTGTATCTCCACACCCTGAACAACCGCCCGGATGGCATCGCCTTTTTTGAAAAAGTCGGCCGGTATCTGTTCGGTTTTAGGCAGGATAAGCTCGTTGCCTTCATCGTCAAGGACGAGGATTTCCTTCTTCCAGATCTGATATACCTCTCCGGTGATGATTTCACCCACCCGGTCGATGTATTTCTTGTAGATATTGTCTTTCTCCAACTCCAGAATACGCTGTACCAGGGTCTGGCGGGCAGCCAGGATGGCACGGCGGCCGAAGTCTTCAAGTTTAATCTCTTCCGATACCTCTTCCCCCACTTCAAAATCGGGCTCTATCAGGCGGGCTTCGCTGAGGCGTACCTTGTCAAACTGGTCGGCATCTTCAGCGTCGTTTTCAACAATCTCGCGGTTGCGCCATATCTCAAGGTCACCCTTTTCAGTATTCAGGATGATGTCGAAATTCTCGTCGGTGCCGTATTTACGGCGGACCATGCTGCGGAATACGTCCTCCAGGACGCGCATCATGGTGGCACGATCGATGTTCTTTAATTCCTTGAACTCGGCAAAGGAGTCTATGAGTTCGCTGCTGTTCATGGTAAGCGTTTATTTAAAAGAAATAATGACTTTAGCTTCTTTGATTTCGGCAAAAGATATCCCCTTTTCACGGGTTTCAGCTTTTTTACCTTTTTCCTTGTAGGCGTACAAAAACGACAGTTTGTCGCCCTTAACGGCCGTGAGCGTACCTTCAAAAACCGTCTCATCGCTCAGCTTCAGCTTCAGCTTCCGGCCAATGTGTTTGGGATACTGCCGCAACAACCGCAAAGGAGCGTCGGCACCAGGCGACGACACTTCCAGTACATACTTGCCCAGTTCTTCCATTTCATCGAGCTTTTCACCCAGCGAACGGCTTACCTGCGCACAGTAATCTATGCTCACACCCTCGTCGCCATCCAGCAAAACGGTAAGCAGGCCATTATTCGGGCTCAGCCTGAGTTCCACGAGAAAGTGATGGTCATCGGTTAAGATGGCCTCCAGATGCTGCAATATGCGATTTTGTAACGGATTCATAGGAGCGTAATAAAAGAGGGGACTGCTGGGTCCCCTCTCTCTTTTGCGCTGCAAATGTAATATGAAATCAGATAAAAAACAACTTATCCACGCAGGCATCGTGGATAAGCCGGCGATTTTTTATTTGGGCAGACTACTCTCCAGTTTGCGTCGCTGCTGCAGGGTGTAATTTTTTTGCCAGCCGCTGAGTTCTTTGTCTTTTGCACTCAGGAAGCTGATGGCACGTCCTGTAAACTCCCGGTCGTTGCTGCGCAGCGCCAGGCGGGTATAACTGGCTATCAATTGCATCCGTTGGTTACCGGCAGCAGGCCATGCTTTTTCAAAAAAATCTGCCTTGCTTTGGTCTCCATATTTGCCGTAAAGCTCAAAAACCGTCCCCTTTACCATGCGTTCGGTTTCAAAAGGCCCGGCTAAAACAAGTGCTTCTGCACTGTCTGCAAGCGCAAAGGCCCCGAGGGCGGCGCTGATGACACGATAAGAACTATCGTTGGCAATGCCTGAAAGAAACAGGTTTTTGTACTTAACAGGATCCGCTATGGCCAGCTTTTCAATCGATCTGGCTCTTACCCGGGTATCGGGGTCTGCCGGCACGTTGGCTTGCAACTGCTCCATAAACTGCGTGTCTGTTTTCCAGTTGTCGAAATTCCAATGTTCAATGGCATAAGAACGCAAATGCCAGTAGGGGTGTGCCAGGGCTGCTTCAAAAACCTGCCGGGCCGCCGGATTGCTTTTTTCATGACGGAGATGCTGCAAGGCTTCCAGCTTGTCGACATACAGGGGTGCGCGCTCCCACTGCACGAGGTATTCAGCAGTGGTTTTGTTCTCTTTCTTTTCCGCCAACAGCATTTTCTGGGCATCGGCATTGACCAGTACCGGTTTTTCGCTGCTTTTGAATCGGAAAGTCTGTTTCACACCGGTGAGTACAATGCGGTGGGTTTCTTTAGCCCCTGCCGTATACACATCCACCAGCATAGGCAGCCGGTATTGGGGCGTTGTTTTCAGGTCCTGCTGCTGTTCGATGGCGAGCACTACTTCCTGGCTTGCTTCATCGTAACTGTAGTTAAAACTCAGTATGGGGTGTCCTTTGGCAAAAAACCACTGGTTGAAGAACCAGTTCATATCCCGGCCGGTCACCTCCTCGAAAGCGAGGCGTAACTGGTGTATTTCTACTGCCTGGTAGGCATGGCGGGTGAGGAACAGCCTGAGTGCCGCAAAAAAGGCCTGATCGCCCACTTCCGACCGTAGCATATGCAGCAAACGGCTTCCTTTGGCATAACTGTGGCTGTCGAAAACCTCCTCCTTATCGCCATAGTAAAACCGCACCAGATCAACCTGCTTCCTTCCCGACTCGTTCAGATAGCTGTTCAGGTTACCATGCAAGTCGTGGTCGGCGGCCATTTTCCCGTATTTATGTTCCTCCCACAAATAGCTGCCATAGGTGGCAAAAGATTCGTTGACAGAAATATTACTCCACGATTCACAGGTCACCAGATCACCAAACCAATGGTGGTACATTTCGTGCGCCACTGTACTCTCGCTGCTGCCATCGATCAACTCACGGGTTGTGCGTTGCGCCCATTCCCCGAAAATTACGGCCGTGGTGTTCTCCATGGCGCCACTTACATAATCCCGCACACTGATTTGTGCATACTTATGCCAGGGGTAAGGTACACCAAGTTGCTTCGAATAAAACTCCAGCATCTCCACCGTATTGGGATAGGTTGCACGGGCCGTGGCTTCAAACTCCGGCTCAACATAGTAGCTGACTTCCTTACCATTCCAGCTTTCGCGGGCAATGTGAAACTTACCTGCAGCCAGCATGGTGAGATAGGGGGCATGGGGTAAATCCTGTTTCCAGTAATCGGTGCGGGTGCCATCGCCGTTATCAGTGCTGTAAACCAGCTCCCCGTTCGACAGGCTTACAAAAGCCGTATCTACTGTCAGATAAATTTCCTGGGTCGTCTTCTGGTTGGGGGCGTCGATGGTCGGGTACCAGCACGAGTTGGACTCGGTCTCCCCCTGGGTCCACATCTGGGTAGGCTTGTGGGGATCGCTGCCATCGCCGTTGATGAAGTAAAGCCCTTTGGCGCCCTGAATGGCCGTGCTGCCGCCTACATTGGTCAGTTCGTTGGGTTTCGCGATGTACTCTATCAGGATGTTAAAGTTTTTACCCGGACTGTGTCTGAAGCCCAGGTGGATACGGAGTTGCTGTCCGTCGTAGGTATAGGGAAGGCTTTTGAAATAGTCGTCTCCCACATACTCAAGCCGGCTGATTGAAAACCCTTTGGCATCGAGCACGAGGCTGTCGCTTGCATAAAAGTGGGGTTGTATGGTAAGATAAGCTGTTCCATACATCCAGGCTTTGGCAAAATCAGGCTTGAGGTACAATTTGGTATGAACCATTTTCATATCCAGCGGCTCGGCAGCCCTGTAGTCGGTCACCGGGTCAAAGCGGCGTTCGTTGGATGCACCGGCAGCCGGAACGGCCGGTTTTTTGTTGGAACGGCTGCTGTTACAGGCCAGCAGGAGGGCAGATGCACTGAAAAGGACAATCAGAGAACGATGCATGGGCATTTTTTGGGTGGATAGCAGAAAGTACTTCGCGCTGTAACGCGCGACGATTCAACAAGGATAAACTCAAAGTTTGTCATTTTGCTTAGTTTTGGCAACCAAAATTATTGCGTCATGTACGAGATCACCGTCAACGGCAAGCCATATCAGCTGCGGCGTGAAGCCAACAGCCTTTATCTCAACAACCAGCCCTTGTCGCTCGACCTCGCCCGCATCGACGAACATCGCCTGCATCTGCTGCTGGATAACCGTTCCTACACGGTAGAGTTGTTATCGAAAGAGGATAAAAACCTCCGCGTACTGGTGAATGGACAGGGTTTTGAACTGCAGCTCCGCAACGAACTGGATCTGATGCTCGAAAAACTCGGCCTCAACCAGCTGGCGGAAAGCAAAGTGAATGAGGTGAAGGCCCCCATGCCCGGTTTGGTGCTGCGGTTGATCGCCGGACCAGGTCAGGAAGTCAAAAAAGGCGACCCTTTGCTTGTCCTTGAGAGTATGAAAATGGAAAATGTCATCAAATCACCTGGTGCCGGTATTGTGGATAAGGTACTGGTCTCGGCCGGGAATGCAGTAGAGAAGGGCCAGACCTTGCTTCGCTTCGGTTGATAAACATTTTTTTTTTGGTTTACGTAAATGCCTAGTTTAGAATACCTAAGCAAAATATTGTTTCAACCTTAAACCCAAAACCATGAACAACCTTGACAAAATCGGTAAAATCGTCTTTGCGCTTCCCTTCGGTGTATTCGGATTAATGCACCTCATGATGGGTGATCAGATGGCTGGTATGGTGCCTTCTTTCCTGCCCGGTGGTGTACTATGGATATACCTTTCGGGCCTCTGTTTACTCGCAGCCTGTATCAGCATACTGATTGGTAAAATGACCAAAATGGCCTCCATGCTTCTCGGTCTGTTGCTGCTGATTTTCGTATTGACCATCCACCTGCCTGCCGTTATGGGTGGTGATCAGATGGCTATGAGCAGTGTTTTAAAAGACCTGTCACTGGCAGGTGCTGCTTTTTACGTTTCGGGTAAATCAGCCTGATTTTTTTGCCTTCGGCGGTCGGCAGTCCATGGTCGATAGTCCATTGTCTATCGACTATGGACCGCGGACTATGGACTAGACACGGATCATGGACCATCGACCGCCAACGGCTGCACCGGCGTCAAAGGATGAAAAAGGTACTGCCGCCTGCTCCCCTGCTCGGTACACAGAAAGCGGGTGCGGCGCCGTTCGCCTTTGATAAAATAGCGGCGTTGGCGTGTCATAAATTCACTGCCTTCAGGCAATTCCTCCAGAAACTGGTACTTATCCCTTGTTTTATCAAATTGGGAGAGGCTGCGCATCAGGTCCGGATCGGCACAGCTGGATGCGCGCGGGTTTTTGAAATAATCGGATAAAACATCCAGCAATGCCGGTGGAAAAACATCGGCCTGCAAATATGGCCTCATCAGGCCCGTGAAAAGGCGTTTCCACTCCGTTCCATGTGGCTTTACCTTGTTCTGATGTTGCTCCCATGCCACCAGATGGGCAAATTCATGCACCAATGTTACCAGAAAGGCATAAGGGTTGAGGGTGCCGTTCACTGTAATGCGGTGGCCTTTTCCCTGAAATGGATGCCGGTAATCGCCCAGTTTGGTGGCCCGGTTGCCGGTTACCGTTAGCTGCACCTTCTTTTCGATGATAAAATCAACGGCCGGCTCAACGGCAGCGGCCGGCAGAAAAGGGGTAAGAGCGGAACGTAATTTCAGCGGTAGCGCCGGATTCATCTTATTTCAGCAGGGTATAAATCAGCAAACTACCAAGGTAGGCGAGTCCTGTCATGTAAACAAACTGAAGCGCGGGCCATTTCCAGCTACGGGTTTCCCGGTATGTGATGGCGAGGGTGCTCATGCATTGCATGGCAAAGGCATAAAAAACAAGCAGCGAAAAGGTAGTGGCAAGCGTGTAAACCGGTTGTCCTGTCCGTGGATTTACATCTGACATCATTTTCTGACGAAGCGTGGTCTCTTCGAAATCGGCGGCACCCAGGCTGTAGATGGTAGCCATGGTGCCCACAAACACCTCCCTGGCCGCAAAGCTGGTGATGATGGAGATGCCTATTTTCCAGTCGAAACCCAGCGGCGCGATGGCCGGCTCTATGAATTTACCCAGGCTACCGGCATAACTGGCAGCCAGTTTATCTCTTTCCAGCTGATTTTCGAGTTCCAGAGGATCGGCGCCACCGGCGAGCTGCGTTTCGTAGGTCGCCTGCAACTGTTCAAAGCGGTCGCCTGGACCGTAGCTCGACAAGGCCCACAACAGCATCGAAACCGCCAGAATCACCTTACCGGCACCAAAAACGAAGGTCTTGGCACGGTCAATCAGCGTAAGCCCGATATTCCCCCAGCGCGGCAACTGGTAAGCAGGCATCTCCAGCAGGAAAAAGGACGATGAACGCTCTCTGATAAACCACTTCATGATGAGTGCTACGCCTATGGCCGCAAAAAAGCCCAGCAGATAAAAAGCCATCAGTATCAGCCCCTGTAAATTAAACAACCCCAAAACCCGGTCGTCCGGTACGCTGAGGCCTATCAGCAGGGTATAGACTGGTAAACGGGCACTGCAACTCATCAGGGGTAATACCATGATGGTGAGTATGCGCTCCTTCCAGGAATTGATGGTACGGGTGGCCATGATGCTGGGCACCGCACAGGCATAACCCCCGATCAAAGGCACTATCGATTTGCCGTTCAGGCCAAACTTACGCATCAGCTGATCCATCAGGAAGCTTACCCGGGCCATATAACCGGTTTCTTCGAGCAGGGCAAGGAAGAAAAACAACAGTACAATCTGAGGTACAAAAACCACCACGCCGCCCAATCCCGGAATCACACCGTTTACCAGGAGATCGGCCAGCAGGTTATCGGGCAAAAGACCCGAAACCAGTGTCCCTAAGCTGTTAAACAGGCTTTCTATCCAGTCCATCGGCCAGCTGGCCCAGGCAAAAATGGCCTGGAACATCACAAAAAGTATCCCGAGGAAAATACCGTAACCCCACACCGGATGGAGGAGTATTTTATCAATTTTTTCGGAGCGGTGATCCTCCGGTTGTTTTGCTTTCCGTTCAATCTGGGTGAGCAGCCCTGCAATTTGCTGATAGCGTTCCACGGTTTCACGGGCCTGCAGTTGCTGTATGTTGATCTGATATTCCCCGATAAACTGATCAATTTTCGCATGCTGGGCAGGCAGCAGCTTGTCGAGATGGTCGTGGTTGCAGAGGTAGATAAAAGAACGGTAACCCGGTTTTTCCCCGCTGATCTCTGAAATTGCTTCCAGAACCGGCTTCACCTCATCGTTGGGCTGATAAAAAGGAATGCTGACGCGGGCACCCATTTCTGCCATGGTGGTTTTCAGCTGGTCGATGCCGGCAGAAGATCTGGCATTGGTGGCGACCACCGGTACACCCAGCAAACGCGCCAGATCAGCCGTATTCTGCTCAATCCCGCGTTTTTCGGCCATGTCGATTTTATTCAGTACCAGCAGGGCCGGAAGTCCCAGGTCGATGATCTGGGTAATAAAAAGCAGGTGGCGACGCAAATTTGTTGCATCTGCAACAATTACCACCAGGTCAGGGTGTGCCGGATTTTCAGCATCCATCAGCACATTAAACGTTACACGTTCATCTTCCGACCGTGGGTAGAGGCTGTAGGTGCCCGGTAAATCGATGAGTTCAGCGGTCGTGTGGTTCCCCAGAGGCAGTATGCCGGTCTTTTTATCGACCGTCACACCCGGAAAATTGCCCACTTTCTGGTGCAGGCCGGTAAGCGCGTTAAAAAGTGACGACTTTCCGCTGTTGGGATTGCCTACAAGGGCTATTTTAAGTCGTTTTTTCACAGAAAAGGCGATTTAGGCAATAATTCCACCTCAATGGCCTCTGCCTCATCACGACGCAGCGCCAGTTCATAGCCCAGAATCTGTATCGCCATCGGATCGCCGAAGGGCGCGATGCGCCTCACCTTGAGTCTTTCGCCCGGCAGACAACCCATTTCGAGTAATTTGTTGGCCACAGGATGATTTCCCAACGACCGGATCTGGGCCTCATCGCCGGATTTTAACTGACTCAGCTTCACGCTTATTTAGATTGCTTATAAACAGGGCAAAGTTAGCCAAGCTTTGCGATTTCGGAAACGCTATCAGACTTTTTTGTCCGTTTTTTCCGGCTGGGTGGTTTCCTGCCCGAAGGAAGGACAATCACAGCCGCGTTTTGAAGCACAGGATGCCATTGCCAAACACAACAAGGCAAAAAGGATGGTAGTTTTACGACGTTGGAGCATGGGTATAAAGCTAACAAATAAGTAAAACAACGGGGAAAAGTTAGATGTCGCGTACGGAAAAAAGAAAAACCATCCTGTTCGGGGTGCTTGACTGGGGGCTGGGGCATGCCACGCGCTCCATGCCGCTAATCGATGCCCTGCTGGCGCTTGACCATGAAGTCATTCTGGCCGGCAGCGGCGCTGCGGCCCGCTTATTACAGGAGACTTACCCCCGGCTCCGTTTTCTGTCCTTACCCGAAAACAAAATCGCCTACGGCCGGCATGCCGGTTGGTCGGCCCTGCTGCAAAGCCCCCGACTGCTTCTGAACATACAACGGGAGCACCGCCTGGTAGCGGCTTTCCTGAAAAAAGAGCCCGTCGATCTGATTGTAAGCGACAACCGTTACGGGCTTTACCACCCCGAAACGCCGGCCATCTTCCTGACACACCAGCTGGAATTACTGCCTCCCGCGGATGCCGAAAAGATGGCTTTCCTCTGGCGTTATGTATGGAAAAAAGCTCAAAGTCATCTTTTCAGGCCTTTTCGGCAGATCTGGGTGCCTGATTATGAAAAGGCCGACCAAAGCCTGGCGGGCGATTTATCCCGCGCTGCGGCTCCCCTGCCTTTGCGTTATCTGGGGCCGCTTTCCCGTTTTTCACCCGCGGTTGAAAATACTGCACCCAAAGCAGGTCTGCTGCTATTGTTATCGGGTCCTGAACCCCAGCGCAGTCGCCTGGAAAAGTTGCTGCTGGATCAGCTGCCAGATGTAGCCGACCCGGTGACCCTGGTGCGCGGCCTCCCCGGAAACCATCAGAAATTAACACATCCGCTCGAAAAAGACCGGCTCCGAATCTTCAACCACCTGGATGCCGCGGCTTTGCAGGCCCTGATGGTATCACACGCCTGCATCATTGCCCGATCGGGCTACAGCACGCTGATGGATTTACAACGACTGGGGGGGCGGGCTGCTTTCATACCCACACCCGGGCAGCCCGAGCAGGAATACCTGGCACGACGGATGGCGGCACAGGGCATCGCCCCCTGGCAGGAACAGACACGGCTTCATCTGGCAGCTTTATTGCAGGAAACCAGGCATTTCAGTGGCTTTCAGGCTGAAAATGGTGCCGATTACAGGCAATTGTGGAACGAAACCCTATCTTCGTCAGGGATATGATACTGCTATATTCCGACCGCTATTCGAGCAGGCTGCGATACAGTCTCGATCTCATTTTCCATACCCTGCTGGGTACTGATTATACCCTTACCCACGATCCCGAAACCCTCCTTTCAGCCACCGGTCCGCGCATTGCCTATGCCGTCGATCCACAGTTATATGAGGGAGCATTACCCATCCGTGCTGTTGAATTGTTGTTTGAAAAGGGATTACAGGACCAGAACATCGCCATCGGTCAACATCTTGACACCAAAACGCTTTTCCGTACCAGCAAGCGGTATCCGCTGCCATACGACCTTTTTGCGGCCGTTTTTTACCTGGTTTCGCGCTATGAAGAATACCTGCCGCACCGCAGCGATACCCACGACCGCTACCTCCACACCGAAAGCATCGCCTGTAGGGAGGGTTTTCTGGAAACCGCTATTGTCGACCGCTGGGTAAACCAGTTACGACAGCAACTCCTGGAGCGCTGGCCTGATTTACCACTCCGTAAGCCTGTTTATCAGTTTATTCCCACCATCGACATCGACCAGCTGTACGCTTACCGCCAAAAAAGCTGGGTCAGAATTGCCGGGGGCCTTTTCTCTGAACTCCGGCATGGTCGGTGGCAATCGTTCCGGCAGCGTTTGCGGGTTTTGTCGGGTACACAAGCTGACCCCTTCGATACCTACCACTGGCTGAACCAGCAGCACCAGGAACATGGGGCCGAACCCGTTTATTTCATGCTGATGGGCGACTACGGCCAGCTCGACAATGCCCACAATCCCCGGAACGAACATTTCAGGGAGCATATCCGTACCCTGGCCGACCGCAACCGCATCGGTCTGCATCCCAGTGTGCGCTCTACCGAAAATCAGCAACTTATCGACCGCGAAAAGGCTTTGCTGGAAGAGATTCTGAACAGGCCTGTTGATCTCAGCCGGCAGCATTTTCTGAAACTACGGCTCCCGCAAACCTATCAACAACTTGTCAAAAGAGATTTCACGGCCGATTTCAGCATGGGCTATGCCGCAGCACCGGGATTCAGATCCGGAACGGCCACCCCACATTTTTTCTATGACCTGGATCATGAAAGCCCCATCAAACTGAAAATTTATCCAACCATCGTCATGGATGTCAGCTTGCGGGTTTACCTGGACTTAGGTCCTGCTGCCGCCTCAGAAAAAATCACCGCCTTAATCCGGGAATGTAAAGCGGTCGGAGGCACTTTTGTAAGTCTGTGGCACAACAGCAGCTTTTCCGAACCTGACGGCTGGGTGGGTTGGGAAGCTGTTTACAGCCGTTTGCTGGCGGAGGCGAGGGCATGACGCAGCAGGTGCATACCCGGGAATCGCTGTCAGACATCCCTTACATGGCTGTTTCCGGGCATTTACCCTACCTACTGCCTGCCTATCTTGATGTGTTGGTACCGGATTGGGCCCTTCTCCAAGTAGGAGAACACTATTTTCCCTTGCCTGTCCGCCGGGTGCTTGGGTTCAGGTTGCTGGAACAGCCGCTTTTAACCCAGCGATTCGCCCTGGTAAGCGCATCAGACACCGCCCCGCCTCCTTACGCTGAATTGTTGCAGTATCTGCAAGCGCATTTTCAGCACATAGACCTTTGCCTCGACACCACCGGATTGGTCTTAGCCCCCGGCTGGCAGCAGCAGGAGCGGGTAACCTACAGGCTGGACGTGCCTGCCAGCTCTGAATTATTATATACCGGTTACAACAACCATCTCAGGCGCATCCTGAAAAAGCCCGTTGATCTGGAACTCCGGAAGGACATAGACCTGACTGCTTTTTTACCCTTTCTGCGCCGGCATCTGAACGAAAAAACCCGGCTGCCTGCTTCCTTTTATACCAAGGCGGAAGCCTTATTGCTGAGCCCCGCCCTGAAGTGGCACCTATATGGCGCCTTTTCAGGACAGGAATTGGTTGCTGCCTGCGCCATACTGCATACCGGGAAACAGGCTTATTACCAACTGGCAGCCAGTGCGCCTGCCGGTAAAGAACAAAATGCCATGCATCTTCTGGTGAACAGGGTGCTGGAAGACCTGTGTGGTCAGGGTATTTTATTTGATTTTGAAGGCTCGATGATCCCCGGATTACAGCGATTTTACGGCGGGTTCGGGGCAAAGCCGTATCTTTATACAAGGGTCAGCCACAGTCGGCTGCCCTGGCCACTTAGCCGCTGGAAATATGGTATACGACCTGAGTAAACAAACATCGGTGCTCCGCCATTTTGTGGCCGAAATCCGCGATAAAAACATCCAACAAGACCGTATGCGTTTCCGTCGCAACCTCGAGCGGATAGGCGAAATATGCGGTTATGAACTAAGTAAACAGCTTACTTTCCGGGAAGAGATCGTTAAAACCCCACTGGGAGAAGCCCGGGAAATGCTTTTGCCCGAACAACCGGTACTCGCTACTATACTGAGGGCCGGTCTGCCACTACACCAGGGCCTGCTCAATTATTTTGATGGTGCCGACAATGCCTTTATTTCAGCCTACCGCTACCACCACAAAGACCACACCTTCGAAGTAAAGGTAGAATATGCTTCCTGCCCGCCTCTTGATGGCCGCATCCTTATACTCAGCGACCCGATGCTGGCTACCGGAACCTCGCTGGTGCTGAGTTATAAGGAGCTCCTGAAGTTCGGTCAGCCGTCTGAAGTATACGTGGTAACCGCTATTGCTTCTGAGCAGGGCGTGGGTTATGTCCGCAAAAACATGCCCCAGGCCAAAATTTTCGCCGCCGCCATCGACAAAGAACTCACCGCCAAGGCCTACATCGTGCCGGGTTTGGGAGATGCGGGCGATCTGGCGTTCGGGGAGAAAAAATAACGGCTAGGAGAACTTCAGTATCATATCCATTTCCTTGTCGCCAGGGTACAAACCCGGGAACAACAACGGCGAATACCGGATGGGGTAGCAAACAACATACATTCTGTTTTTTCCTTCTTTCCGGGTAGTTAACAACCCCATTTCCTCGAGTGTCTCCACGAGGTCTTTCAGCGTTTTATCTGACAGGCCCGTGCTGCGCATCGCTTCGGTTTTCGAGATTTCTCCTTTCAGAAAAAGCGCTTTCAGGATATGACGCGCCTCTGTCCGGAATGTTTTTCTGATAACCAGCCGGTCTGTAAAAGCATCAATTCTGGACAGAAAACCATCTAAACCGGTTACCTGATCCATAAAATTTATCTGATCCAACGCTGTTTCCAAAAAATAAGTACAGAATGCTACCAGATGTTTGTTGGATAAATTTCCCCTCCCGTCGTAATCGTTGTAGCGTTGCAGATCAGCGTTGGCAAGCAGCGTTTTATACTGCTCATTGGTCCGGGCAAGGCCTCTTGATACCGACCATAAACCAGAGGCATGCAGGTTCTCATACATAAACCAGGCATCGGAAAAAAGACGCACCACCCGGCCGTTTCCATCCAAAAAGGGGTGAATCCATACCAGCCGGTGATGCGAAGCAGCAATACTTATAATTCTCCTGATTTTCGAGCGGTTATTCGGACTTTCGGGGTCATAGGCTTCAGAAAACCGCTGCATAAACGCCGGTACGGTCATTGCTTCAGGCGCTACATGGCGGCCCACTTCCACCTGATCCTTGCGGTATTCTCCCGGTACAACCTTTTTCGCTAACCCGTCCCGGGATAAAACGGTCTGAAATTCTTCGGGTAAAAAGTCGTAAAACAATTTGTGCAGTTCTTTCAGAAAAGAACTGCTGGTAGGAATTGCGCCTGTTTTATTGGTTTCAAAAAGATCTGAAATGGTTTGATGTGCCTGGATATGAGCCAGTGCCTCTAATTGGAGGTTTCTTTTGACCTTATTCTCCGCATAATCATTTTTCAATATCCTTTCAATATCAATGGGGTGCGTATCATGTCCTTCAATGAGGTTGGAATAATAGCTGTTCATCGGGCGTAAAAATGTGGCTATCGCTGCCCTGGTTATCGGATTCATTTTCCCCGAAAGCTTGCCTGATATATGCAACAACTCACTTGCCAAAGACTCCAGCTTCCCGCTGGGATCGTCCGGAAACAAGGGCTCCATGGCAGAAGGTAAGCTATAAAAGGATGAAGGAATCGCCATAAAACAAAGGTAGCCAAATCTTTAACCCCACAACCTAAAAATTAATACCTTTCCGGTCGTTATTCCGGTTGTATTTTATCTGAAAAGTTTTTAAATTTCCCCTCATTGGCCATTTTAAAGCCCTGTTTCACACTATCACAGGAAAAATTTCCGGTCGTTATTCCGGTCGTTTCTTATTTGAAATACAGCCTGATTTGTACCTTTAAATGTACATTTTCTGGTATAAATTATACATCTGTATGTACAAAATGGCCTTTTCCCCGACTACAAAACAAAAAGCGCCTGTCCGAAGTCGGGCAGGCGCGGTATGTCGATGGTCGGTGGTCGATCGACCACCGACAGCGCCGCAGGCGCAGGTGTACAAAAAAATCTCGCTCTCTCGCCTCTCGCCCTCTCAATATCTATAAAAAACGATTAATCCTTTTTCTCTGGCTTAACCGTATCCGCTGCCGGTTTTTTACTGCAGCAGGTTTTGGCTTCTGAACAACCTTCTTTTTTGTCGGTCTGCTCCGTTTTCGCCTTCTCTTTGGTCTTTTTCTTTTTATCACCGGTATTGGCGCTTGCAACAGCCGTTACTGTGGCTATCAAAGCCAGGGTGAGCAGTATTTTTTTCATGATAGTCAGTGCTTTAGAAAATTTATTGTACGAATATAAGAAACGTTCAGAACTTTGGATTCGCGTGTCCGTTTTATTTACCATGCAGGAAAAATTCGATTTTATAGTAGTAGGCTCCGGAATTGCCGGTTTGAGTTTCGGTTTAAAGGCTGCGCAACTGGGAAAGGTATGCATCATCACCAAAAGTGATGAGGACGAATCAAATACCAAATACGCCCAGGGCGGGGTGGCCGTTGTCACCGATTTGCTGAAAGACAGCTTCGAAAAGCACATAGCAGATACCCTCGACTGCGGCGATGGCGCCTGTGATACGGAAGTGGTCGATTTCGTTGTAAAGGAGGGGCCTGCCCGCATCCGGGAAATCATCGAAATGGGAGCCCGTTTCGATCAGAACGAAGCCGGTTACTACGATCTGGCCCGCGAAGGTGGTCACAGTGTACACCGGGTACTGCATCACAAAGACATGACAGGCTTCGAAATCGAACGCGCCCTGCTCGAACAGGTATATGCCAGTCCTAACATCACCCTTTACAGCCATAAATTCGCCATCGACCTCATCACGCAGCACCACCTGGGTGAAGAAGTAAGCAAACGCACCGAAAACATCCGCTGTTTTGGCATTTATGTGCTTAATACCGCCAACAACCACATCGAAACCATCTTGGGGAAAACCGTGGTGCTGGCTACAGGCGGCGCCGGACATGTGTACCAGACCACCACCAATCCCGTTATCGCTACCGGCGACGGTATCGCGATGGCCTACCGGGCCAAGGCCAAACTCCGCAACATGGAGTTTATCCAGTTTCATCCCACCGCCCTTTACAATCCGGGCGAACACCCGGCATTTCTCATCAGCGAAGCCGTCAGGGGCTACGGCGGCGTGCTGAAAAACAAGGATGGCAGCGAATTCATGCACAAATACGACAAACGTAAATCGCTCGCACCCCGCGATATCACCGCCCGCGCCATCGACAGCGAGCTGAAAAAAACCGGCAACGACTATGTGCTGCTCGACTGTCGCCATATCCCTGAAGACATCATGCTTTCGCATTTCCCCAACATCTACCAGAAATGCCTCAGCATCGGTATTGACATGCGGAAAGAGGCTGTTCCGGTGGCTCCGGCCATGCACTACCTGGTTGGTGGTATACAGGTAGATACCTTCGGCCGGACCAATATCGCCCATTTATATGCCTGCGGCGAATGCGCCTCTACCGGACTTCACGGGGCAAACCGGCTGGCTTCCAACAGTTTACTCGAAGCTACCGTGTTCGCCGACCGTATTTTTCAGGCCGTGCAGGCCGAACATCCCGGTTTACAATGGGCAGAAAACATACCCGACTGGAACGACGAGGGTACCGCCGAGCCCGATGAGCTGGTGCTGATCAGCCAGAACCTCAAGGAGACGCAGGCAATCATGAATTCCTATGTGGGTATTGTCCGCAACAAAAAGAGGCTGTCACGGGCCTGGGAACGCCTTGAAATACTGCACCGGGAAACGGAACGGCTGTATGACGAAACCAAGCTGTCTGTGCGGCTGCTGGAACAGCGGAATATTCTCAAGGTGGCCTACACCATTGTCAAGTGTGCCCAACTGCGCCAGGAAAGCCGTGGGTTACATTTCACGACCGACTACCCCAAGAAGAAGGAGCCGTTCGTCGATACGATTATTTAACCACACCTGCCAGGCTGACCTCAACTTCCCAATTGGAGCGTAAACGAACGAGATCGGGCACATACCACAATTTTTCCGGTTGTTTGCCTCTTACATAACTACCGGTATCAAAACGGCGGTTGTTATTTTCGTCGCGCACCACCCTTACTTTGTATCCAATCGCCCTCAGTCGCTCAAACCGCAGGCTCTGCTGTCCGTTAACAACTTCCTGCCTGATTAACTTGCCTGTTTCGTCCAGTAATTGTATCAGATCCCCTTTTTGCAGACTGTCCAGCTCATTCAGAATGAGAGTTCCGAAAAGTTCTGCATTACCGCTGTTCAGCAAAATGCGGAAGGTATCGGAAGGAACATCAAAAAAATCGGTGACGGCCCCGCTGTCGATAATCAGTTCATAACGACTGTCGGGCGCAAATGCCGGTTCAATACGCAGGATATTGTCATTTATTTGGGTCGTAAACGGAAGTACAACCGCTGTGGAATCCATTTTCCACGTGAAACCGGTGTTGTCGACACTTTTCAGCGGGTGGTTGGCTATCAGCTCGATGGGTTCATAAATGGAGGGCGTATTGGTGGCTGCTTTTTGCAGAATCAGGCGGCCGTACCCTTTTTCGGAAGGCTTGCGGTTAATTACCTTGATGGTGTCTGTGCCGGTGGGTTTTTGAAGATAAAAGCGAAGGCTGTCTGCTTCCTTTTCCTGGTGGAAAATGAGGAGGCTGTCGCCCCGGATGATGGGCCGGATAGCGGCAGAACTGCTGACCAACTCCACCCGGGTAGCCGTATCGATCGGAAAAGCGTATTTAATACGCACTAAACCCGGCATTACCGACCGGATTTCTTTCGGTTTCCGGTCACCTTCCGGATCTACAAAAAGAGATAACCTCAGTTTGGCGCCCAGGGTATCTGTGGTAAGTATGCTATCCAGAAATGCTATTTCCTCTGCTGATTTATAGAGGAGGTTGTTGTCTTCGTCTTTGAAAGCAAATAGCCGGAAACGGCCATACTTCAGGTTTTCCAGCGAAAAATTACCCTCTGCATCGGTTCTGGCAAAGTAAAAGGGCTTGAATTTATATAAACAGGAATCCCCCTGCTCTTCCGGGTACATGCCAACCAGTATATTGGCTTCTGTGGTTTGTTTTTCTGCCAGAATCACCTTTCCACTTACTCTCAGAGAATCGAGGTAGGTCCCCGTGCTGAATACATAGCGGAAGTTGGTTTGTTTGTTGCCCTCCGTAAGATCAACAATAGAACTGGCGAAATTGATGGTATAAGTGGTGTTTTCACTCAGCGGCTGGTCTTTCAGGTCGATGAACAGCGATTTGTATCTTTCACTGATATCCGGCTTTACTGCCAGGTTGGGCGAAATCAGGATATTCTGAGGATTTTGAATCTTGATGTATTCATCAAAATCTATCCTGATGACCCCGCTTTTGTATTGCAGATTATAATTTTCCGGCTTCGCGGCCACAAATTCCGGTGGTTTTTCATCGCGGGCACCGCCGGTGGGCGACACCACATTGGCGCAGCCTGCCAGCAAAAGGACCAGCCACACAAGAACCAGCTTCCTCATGCCTTGCGGAAGATATAAATCTGGCTCGAGCAAGTGTCTTTGTTCAACAAGCTGTTTGCCCACGAGAGAAGTCCGTTCCAAGCTCCGGCAATAAGCCGCTGGCTGCCAGTTTTATATTGTTCACTCAGCAGCGCGATGTAGAAGGGATCAAAGGGCATCCAGTGGGTAGCCTCCGATGTAAATCCCTCTCTTTCAAATAGTTGCCTTATAGAGCCGGGTGTAAAATGGTACAAATGGCGGGGCACATCGTAGGCAGCCCACCAGGCACCATATTTTTTTGCATCGGCACTTTCGGGGTTGGGAACGGCTATGACGGCTATTCCTCCCGGTTCAAGCAGGCGATACAACGCGGCAACCCTTTCCTGAAGACTGTGTACGTGCTCCAGTACATGCCACATGGTGATGACATTCACCCGGGGATGATCTGCCAGGGCCGACTCATCACCGGTTTTCAAACCCCTGTCGGCCGCCAGTTTCCGGGCATCCGGGTCAGGTTCTATCGCGCTTACTTCCCATCCGTTGGTATGCATATGGGCTGCAAAGGCCCCGGTACCGGCGCCAATATCGAGCAGTTTCCGGCCCCGGGCATACCGGGCCACCAGGCCGGCTTTGTTGCCCAGCGTAATTTTCCGGACCAAACGATATATGCTGTTGATAAGACCCGGGGCTGCCTCATCGGTATGTGAGACATAGGTGTCGGACTTATAATAAGGCCAGATTGCACTTGCGTCGGGTCGCGGGTCGGTAAAAATCAGGGTACAGCTGTTGCAGCGTTTGAGCTGAAATACTTCTCCGCTGACGGTATAATCTTTACAGATCAAGAAGTCCGATGTATGGGTACTGTTGCAGGCCGGACAGCCCCTGAGTGCTTCCATGCTGCTCATTTATTAAGATAAACCATTAAAATTGAAATATCTGATGGAGAAATGCCACTTACCCGTGAGGCCTGGCCCAAAGACGCCGGCTTGAGCCTGCTCAGCTTTTCTCTGGCTTCTTTCGACATGGCCGTAACTTGCTGGTAATCGAAATCTTCCCGCATGCGGATGTCGTCGAGCTGCCCGAGGCGTTGCGCGAGTTCGTGTTCTTTCTCTATGTAAGGTGCGTATTTGAGTTGTATCTCTGCTTCTTCCACCGCTTCGGTTGAATAATCCTTCAGGAAGTTATCGAGCAGGGTACTGCCTTTCCTTAAGTCCGACAAGCCCAGCTGTGGACGCATCAGCAAACCATCCAGCTTCACCTTCTGGTTGATGACGGGTGTTTCGAGGGCTTCCAGCACGCCATTCATTTCTTCAGGGTCTACCGACAGCTTTTGCAGGTATTTCGTAATGGCCTGCGTTTGCGCAAGTTTTTCCTGTACATCCTCCCACCGTGTTTCAGGCAGCAGGCCCATGTTATGACCCATCTCGCTGAGGCGCAGGTCGGCATTGTCCTGACGCAGCAGGATGCGGTATTCAGCCCGGGAGGTAAACATGCGGTAGGGCTCGTCGGTGCCCTTGTTCACCAAATCGTCGATCAACACGCCGATGTAAGCATCAGACCGTTTGAGTAGGAAGGCCTCCTTTTCGTGCACCCGGTTGTGTGCGTTGATACCCGCCATCAATCCCTGACAGGCCGCCTCTTCATAGCCGGTGGTGCCGTTGATTTGTCCTGCGAAAAAGAGGTTATGAATCTGCTTGGTCTGCAGGCTGGAAAATAACTGGGTGGGCGGGAAATAATCGTATTCGATGGCATAGCCCGGCCTGAACATTTTGGCCTGTTCAAATCCGGGTATGCTGTTGAGGGCTTGTTGTTGTACGTCCTCCGGTAAAGAAGTAGAAAAGCCGTTTACATAAACTTCTACCGTGTGCCAGCCTTCGGGTTCTACAAAAATCTGGTGCCGGTCTCTTTCCGCGAAACGGTTGATTTTATCTTCGATAGACGGACAATACCGTGGCCCCAGCCCCTGAATGCGCCCGGTGTACATAGGCGATTTATCGAAGCCGGTTTTGAGGATGTCGTGTACTTCGGGATTGGTATAGGTAATCCAGCAGGAGCGCTGTTTGCTGAGCGCGCGGGTTTCGCGGCTATAGGAGAATTTACCGGGGACCTCATCGCCCGGTTGTTCTTCCATTTTGCTGTAATCAAGGGATCGGCCGTCGATGCGGGGCGGGGTACCCGTTTTCATACGGCCTGCCTCGAAACCCAACGCTACGAGCTGTTCGGTAATGCCGGTCGCTGCTTTTTCTCCGCTCCTGCCTCCCCCAAATCTTTTTTCACCGATGTGAATGACGCCATTCAGAAAGGTGCCATTGGTAAGCACCACGGCCCGGCAGGCGAAATAAACCCCCATGGCGGTGAATACACCCGCCACCTGTCCGTTTTTGATGTCCAGTTTTACAACCGTGTCCTGCCAGAAATCAACATTGGGCGTTTGTTCCAGCATCAAACGCCACTCCTGCGCAAAAAGCATGCGGTCGTTTTGTGTACGGGGACTCCACATGGCGGGCCCCTTGGAGCGGTTCAGCATGCGGAATTGTATGGCCGAACGATCACTCACGATACCGGAGTATCCGCCGAGCGCATCAATCTCCCGCACAATTTGTCCTTTCGCCACACCACCCATGGCAGGGTTGCACGACATCTGGGCAATGGTCTGCATATTCATAGTCACCAACAAAACTTTGGAGCCCATGTTGGCTGCTGCCGCTGCTGCTTCACAGCCCGCATGACCCGCGCCTACCACTACTATATCGTATACTTGCTTGTTCAAAATCTAAATGTTTCACGTGGAACACGCCGGGGACACGCGCGGTTCAACGATATTGTTTCACGTGGAACATACGCGCCGACAAGGCGGCCTCTTCAAGTTGGCGCATCTGCTTCGCTTCGGTTTCGGTTTTATCGCCTTGCCCAAGCAGGTGGAGTACGCCATGAATCATCACCCGGTGTAATTCGTCTGCAAAACTAACATGATTTTCGGTGGCATTCTCGCGAATCCTGTCTATGGAAAGATAAAGTTCCGCGAAGAGCATTCCTTTGTCTTCGCTCAAATCAAAGGTGATGATGTCCGTATAATAGTCGTGTTGGAGGTGTTGTTTGTTGATCTCCAGTAAATACTCATCGGAGCAAAAAACATAACTGATCTCCCCGATGCTGGCCTGTCGTTGTGTACAAACCGATGTAATCCAGGCTTTCAGGTGGCGCTGGTCTAAAAGTTTGAACACTATTTCGTGTGCATAAAATGCCATCATGCCTGACTGGGTATTTTGAGGGAAAACCTGATTGCTTTTGCCTCATTGCAGTAAGAAAGCCCATCTGTGAATCTTTTCAGAAAATAAACACCTCTTCCCCCTTCTCTCCCAACATTATCAGGTAAGGTTGGGTCGAGGACGCTGCTCAGGTCGAAACCCGGGCCCTGATCGCTGATACAGAAAGAAAGCTCCTCCTTGGTTAAATCATAACTATAATCGATGATGACGGTCTTTTCCGGATCATTGTGGTTGCCATGGGTAATGGCATTCTGTATGGCCTCCGAAAGCACCAACCGGGTTTTGAAAACATCTTCCTCGGAGATTTGGACGCAACTTTGCAGTTCCTTAACCAGTGCATCAATAACCTGGAGGTTGCCGCTTTCTGATTGTATAACGACCCTGCCTTGCATCAGCGGTTGATTTGAAGGAAGTACTCGTCGACCTTCTGCTTATAGAAACTATTCAGTTCTGGGGTAACCGTACGGTATAAATCAACCGCTTTGTTTTTCTGTTTGCGGTACGCCTCAAAGCCAGGCGGGGTTCCTTTGGGAAGTTCACTGGCCGATTTACTTTCCCTTCTTTCTTCCTGTTCCCGTTCTCTTTCAGCCTTTTCCGATTCGAGCAAACGGGTCATGATATCTTGTTGCCTGCGCAGGGTTTCCTGACTGAGCATTTTATTCACCAGCTCCTTCTCTGTTTTTTCCATCTCTTTGGCCAGCTTTTCCAGGTCGCCGAGCGGTTTCTGGCCATCTTTGTTATACTCCTCGTTGAGGCGCTGCAGTTCCCGGCGGATGGCCTCCTGACGGGCCGCTGCTTCTGAAAACTCCTTGCTCTGGTTCCCACGCTGTCCTTTCTGACCGGTTTGTCCCTTTTGCCCGGGTTTCTGCCCCTCTTTCATCTGCTGCATCTGTTGGTTGAGCTCCTTTTGCAGCTGGGAGATTTTTGACATGCTTGACTTACCGCTTTTACCGGGTTTCATACATTGCGATTCGCTGCCGCTTTTTTTCGACTCCATCTCCGCCATCTGCTGCTGCATTTGTTTGAGAATCTCCGAAAGCATTACCGCCAGATTATTGGCTGACGTCATCGCGTATTGCTGTCTGGAACGGGCCTGAGGGGTTTGTCTGTTTGAAAGATGGTCGACCGTTTTCTGGAGGTGGTCGTTCAGATCGCCTACTTCCTTGTTTACAAAACTCTGTATCTGCATAACCCGTTTGCTGAGGGCCATGAGGCTGTCTTCGATCAACGCGGCATCTTCGCGCAGTTTAAACTGTTCTTTGGCTATCTCCACATAAGCCGGACTATAATTGGTATTGTCTTTCAGCCGGTCGATCAGCGCCTCCTGGCCAAAGGAGAATTTCACCAGGTTTTCGAGCAATTGCCGCAGGGCGCGTATGTCAAGCTCCAGCTGCTCCTGTTCTGCTGCCTGCATTTGCATGCGCATCTTTTTGGCCATTTCTTCCATTTTTTTGGAAGCCTCTTTTTGTTTTTTGGCTGCTTGCTGCTGCTTTTTCTGCTGAAGGTCTCCGGAAGATTCTTTCATGTCCTGCGCTATATCCTTGCTCTCTTCCTGCATATCTCCCAGATCCATGGGTTGTTCAAGCGCTTTGTTTTTCTCCTCCAACTCCTTCATATCCTCCTGCAGCTCCTTAAACTCCTCGTTCAGTTGTTGCTGTTTTTCAGCTGCTGCCTCCGGATTTGTTGTCTTCTTTTCGTTTTCGAGGGCAAGTTTTTCCTGTTCTTTCGCGAGTTTCTCCAGCTCGTTGATGGCTTGTTCGGCCTTTTGCTCTACTTCCATGGCCTTGAAAAACTCCAGCATCCTGTCAAGTTCCTTGGAAAGATCCTTGTTATCCATTTTCAACTGGTCGAGCTTCTCCTGCATTTGGGGTTGTTTCTCCTGCTGCATCATCTTCTGCAGTTCTTCCATCAGCTTTTTAAGGTCCTCATTGAGCAGCTTCTCTACCATTTCTTTGAGTTCTTCCTGCTTCTTGAGTATATCGGCAGCCTCCGGTTCAAGTTCCTTTTTAAGTTCTGTCTGTTCCTGCAGGTCGTTGCGAACCTCCTCGAGTTGTTGCTTTATTTTTGCTTCCCTTTTTTGAATCTGCTCCAGTATTTTTTTATCCTCCCAGTTCAGCTCCTTCTCTTCCTGTAACTTACGTTTGAGTTTATCAGCATCCTGCTGCAATTGCTGTACTTCTTTGAGGGAGGATTTAAGTTTATTGACTACGGCATCTGACTGTTTGCTGATTTCTTCCCGCGTTTCCTTTTCGGTAAGCTGGCGGTAACTGAAAACAGCCGATCTGCTTTTTTTCGATCCGTGTATGCCGTCGTTGTCGCCTACTTCAAAGTAGTAACTCAACTGCTCACCTGCCTGCAGTTTCAGTGTTGTTAAATCAAAGTAATGATAAAAAGCCTGACGCAGGCCATTTCCAAGCTTCAGCTCCTGTTCGAACTGTCTGGGGTTTTTCCCGGATTCATCTGAAACCTCCGCCTTGAATTTCAGATCGCGGAAACCATAGTCATCTCCTATCTCCCCGGAGAAATATAATAACCTGGTGTTGTTGGAATCGCGGGCCTCCTCAGCCGTAATTTCCGGAAACTGATCGGGCACAACGCTCAGATTGTAATCCATTCTTTCTGCTTTTGGATTACGGCTATTGAAGGCGGCAATGCTGTAAGCGCTGCTTTGTCGCGCTTGCTTCTGCACCACAAACTTCTCTCCCGCAGCTTTGCCTTCCTGTATGGTCGAATCCGCAACATAGGTAATGCTGACCCCATCCACCGACCTGACCTGAAATTCCCAGCGAATATTGGTTCCCTCCGGCACCAGCAAATCACCTGTGTTGTTGAGCCTTTCGTCTGGTTTTCCCAGATAGGCGGGATAGTCCAATACCACTTCAAAACGACTGATAACCGGCTTGGGTAAAACCTTCAGCACATACGGTACCGAGTAAAATTTATTCGCCGAAAACCGGAAAGGTAAATCCTGCTGCAATTCTCGGAAAGTAAACTGAAATTGGTTCGTCGCCAGCTTCTCCAGTTTGAACCTGCCCTTTTCCGTTTCAACATATACATCGGCCGGCAGCTCCTTCCCCGAGGTTTTTAAGGCAAGTGTAAAATCCGAAAACTGTACTACCTCCAGGCTGTCATTTTCCAGCTCAAAATTGAATGGCGCCACCGGCACAAAAGCCTCACTGTAACGAATTACCCGTTGACCCGCATCCGTAATAATACTGGGTGCGGCCAGTAAAACGATACCAAACACGACGACCACCGGTACGAGATACCTGAAATAACGTTTGTTTTCCCTCAAATCTATGACCTGTGCAAAAGGTACCGGGCTCAATTGGGCCGTTCGCTGTTCTATACTCGCCAACAAAAGGCTGTTGTCTGTTTTTTCAGACGCTTCCTTATGTAACTGTATGGTATTCAGTAGTTTATCAGAAACATTCGGAAAAAATCTGCCTACAATCAAGGCTGCCTCCTCATGACTGATCCGTTTGCCCAGGCTGTATAATTTCGACAGTGGTATAAGCAGGTAACGCACGAGCAACACCCCGTTTATTCCCAGAAATACAACAAATAAAATCGTTCGGCCTGTAGTTGAAAACTGACCATAAAACTCGGTAGTAGATACCAGCAGATAACTCAACAGCAACCAGCTCACGAACAATATGCTCCCCTTTACCATCCGGTTGAGATAGTATTTACGGATAAAGCCGTCGAGTTTCGTTATCAGTTGCTGGTAGGCGTTCATGTCAGATATCCAATTCTACTACAACGGGGCAATGATCGGAATGATGTGCCTGGGGTAAAATGGAAGCAGCTTTTAAGACTGCCTGTAACGGCTGGGTGATAATGTTGTAATCAATCCGCCAACCCTTGTTATTGGCCCTTGCGTTCATACGGTACGACCACCAGGAATACTGGTGTTTTTCGCCGGGATGCAAAACACGAAAACTATCTACCAATCCCCTGTCGAGGTATTGGGTGAACCATTCCCGTTCTTCCGGTAAAAATCCCGACATGGTCGCATTGCGTACCGGATCGTGAATATCAATGGCCTGGTGACAAATATTGTAATCGCCGCAAATAATCAGTTTGGGTATTTTTTGGCTCAGTTCCTGAATATAATCAATGAAAAAACCCAGCACCTTCATTTTAACCGCCTGGCGCTCTTCTCCACTCGACCCTGAGGGCAGGTAGACGCTGATGACACTAAAGTCGCTGTAATCGGCCCGCAGCACCCTTCCTTCGTTATCTATCCAGTCGACCCCGCAGCCTACTTCCACGTGTTTCGGTTCTTCCTTGCTCAGCAGGCCGACACCGCTGTATCCCTTTTTCTGTGCAGAATGCCAGTAACAATGATAGCCGAGACTTCTGTAGCTTTCCACATCAATCTGGCTGGCTTCTGCCTTGAGTTCCTGAAAACAGAGGATATCCGGATTTTCTGCCTTTATCCAATCTGTTAATCCCTTGTTTTGGGCAGCGCGGATGCCGTTTACATTGTAAGAGATTATTTTTTTCATTTTATCACTTTCACAGAGATAATACGAATGTCTTCCAACGGTCGGTCGCCGGGGGCTGTGGCGCAGTTACCAATCGCATCCAAAACATCTAATCCTTCCACCACACGGCCATAAACGGTATAAGCACCATCCAGGTGTGGTGTTCCGCCAATTGTTTTATACAATTCTCTGGCTTCCGGACTGTATTTTTTGCCTGAGCGCATTTCCATGCTGTTGAGTTCGGCATCACTGAAAGGCCTGCCTTGCACGATGTAAAACTGGCTTCCGCTGGATGCTTTTTCCGGATTCACCATATCACCGGTGCGTGCAGCAGCCAGGGCTCCTTTTACATGCAGCAATGTGTCAATAAATTCTGCGGGAACAGTATAACCCGGTCCACCTTGCCCCAATTGTTTGCCTTTGGGGGCATTTTTGGAATCAGGATCTCCTCCCTGAATCATAAAGGCCTTGATAACCCGGTGAAACAGCAGGCTGTCGTAATAGCCTTCCTCTGTCAGTTTGATGAAGTTGTCGCGGTGCTGCGGGGTCTGATCATACAGTTGCAGTACCATACGGCCTGCTGTAGTTTGCATCTCAATCATGGTTGTTTTTGTCTGATTTTTTTTTGTTTTCTGGGCACTCAGCTGAAAAGTCAACAACAACAGTGCTGCCAGGGGAATCCACTTTTTCATACGTCTTTGTTTCAGGCTTCTGGTTGAATAAAGGTTATTTCTTCAAAATAGTACAAGGCATGGGCTATAAGCAGGTCTTCCTGCTCCAGCATATTTACACCCGGCACTTTTTTGAGTGGTTTAAAATGCGGCCATCCTTCTTCATCGTTTCCGACGAATTCATAATAACCGGAGAACATCAGCAAACGACAGACCGCAATATGCATGAGGTCCTGTTTTTCTTCCTTGGTGAATTTTCTGAAGCCCTGCCCCAGCACATCTACCCCAATCAGATAGAGGACTGTTTGTAAATCGGGCTTTTTTCCAAAATCTTCCGCCAGTTTATCTGTCAACTGCTCCCAGCGAGCATGTAATTCTTTTTTCATCTCCATTCAAAATTATCACGATCGCGCAAAAAAGGCAACCGCTCCCTTGTTTCGTCCAGCAGCGCCCGGGACAAGGTCTGTGTACTGACAACCTCCTGCTCATCCCCTCGCCAAACCAACTCACCCATGGGATCAATGACGCAGGAATTTCCCGGATAAGGTATTTCCAATCCGTCTTTTCCCACCCGGTTAACGCCGGCCACATACGACTGGTTCTCTATCGCCCGGGCAATCAGCAGCTGGTTCCAGGCATAAACCCTTCTGCTGGGCCAGTTTGCTATATTAATCAACAAATCATACCCATCGGTATTGCGTGCCCAAACCGGAAAGCGCAAATCATAACAAACCTGAAAATGAATTTTCCAACCGGCTACAGGGCAAACCAGTGTCTTTTTTCCTTTACTATAAACTTCCTGTTCACCTGCCATGGTAAACAAATGCCGCTTGTCATATTGTGCCTGGATACCTTCTTCAGAAACCAGTAAAAGCCGGTTGTAGTATTTTTCATCTTCCCTGATATTGAGGCTTCCAACAATAGAGCAATTGAATTTAAGTGCTGTTTTCTGCATCCAGTTAACTGCCTCACCATCCATGGTCTGGGCGGTTTTCGATGCCAGCATGCTGAAACCTGAACCAAACATCTCTGGTAATACTATCAGATCCGTCTCCGGTTTGGCGGTATCGAGTATCTCAGTTAAATGTTTCAGATTGGCTGACACATCTTCCCAAACCAGATCTGTTTGTACCAGTGTTATTCTCAGATCGCGCATATTACCTCCCCTGCCTTTTGCAATGTTTCATCACTTTTAGCAAAACAAAAACGAATCAGTTTAGGTTGATCATTGGCTTGTATAAAGGGCGAAACAGGAATAACCGCCAACCCTTTTTCTTTCACCAGCCATTTTGTAAAAGTGCTGTCATCCTCCTCGCTGATACGCTGATAAGATGCCAGCTGAAAGTAGGTCGAATGGGTCGGAACAAAATCAAACCTGCTTTTCTGCACCAATTTCAGAAACAAGTCACGTTTCTGCTGATAAAAGGCAGGTAACTGCTCATAACTTTTGTCTGTTGCCAAAAACTGTGCATATGCTGCCTGCATAGGGGTATTCACTGAAAACACATTGAACTGATGTACTTTTCTGAATTCCTTGCTAAGCTGCTCATTGGCAATGACATATCCTATTTTCCATCCCGTATTATGGTAAGTTTTACCAAAAGATGAAACTACAACACTGCGTTCCCTTAGTTCGGCATGGCTTAGCATGGAGAGGTGCTGCTGTTTATCGAAAACCATGTGTTCATAAACCTCATCGGCTAAAACCACGATTTCTGTATTTCTGAGCAAGTCTACCAGCTTATCCAAATCTGCCCTGGTAAGGATAGCGCCTGTTGGATTATGAGGATTATTCAATATTACCATTCTGGTCCTGGTATTTATTCTTGCCCTTAACTGAGACCAGTCATAGCTGAAATTTTTACCATCCCAGGCCATGGGCAGATGAATAGGCCGGGCTCCCTGCACTTTGATGGCAGGTGCATAACAATCGTAAGCAGGATCAAAACAGATAACCTCCTGCTCCGGCGCCACGAAAGCGGCAATAGCAGTAAAAATGGCCTGCGTTGCTCCTGCAGTAATGGTTATTTCCGTTTCAGGATTAACCGTTTGTTTGTAATGACTCCTGGTTTTAACAGCCAGCTGTTCTCTCAATGCCGGTAAACCAGGCATGGGCGCATATTGATTGTGCCCGCTTTTCATGGCTTCAAATACCATCTGAACCAAAACCGGATCTGGCTGAAAATCAGGAAAACCCTGTGCCAGATTCAAAGCACCCTGTTCCACTGCCATGCGGGTCATGACAGAAAAAATACTGTCGCCTATATTGGGTAGTTTAGTCAGGAACATGCAGGTAATATCGTAATTAAAGGCCGAACTGTGCTGATAAGTCAAGCATACGCTGAATCGGTTTTAACGCTTTTAAACGTAACTCTTCAGCCATTAATAACTCCGGTTGTTCATATTTCAATGCCAGATATACCTTTTCCAGGGTATTTCGCTTCATATGCGGACAATCATTGCAGGCACAGTGATTATTGGGTGGTGCCGGGATAAAGGTTTTATGAGGAGCCGCCTTTTCCATCTGATGCAGTATACCGGTTTCGGTCGCCACAATAAAACTTTGTTTATCGCTGTTAACGGCATACTTCAGCAATGCAGTCGTAGAGCCTATAAAGTCAGCTATCTGCAGTAATTCCGCTTCACATTCGGGATGCGCAATAAATGCTGCCTCCGGATGATCCATACGCACCCGTAGTATTTTCTCCATCGAAAATATCTCGTGCACCATGCAGGAACCATTCCACAAAACCATGTCCCGGCCCGTTTTTTTCGAGATGTAGGCACCGAGATTTTTATCAGGGGCAAAAATGATTTTCTGCGCTTTGGGTAAACTTTCGACTATCTGAACTGCATTGCTGGAGGTACAAATGATATCGGAAAGCGCTTTAATTTCGGCCGTACAGTTGATGTAGGTTATCACCAGGTGATCAGGATGATCTGCTTTGAACCTGGCAAACAAATTGGCCGGGGCGCTGTCGGCCAAAGAACAGCCAGCTTTCAGATCAGGCAGCAGTACTTTTTTTTCCGGAGACAAAATTTTTGCTGTTTCCGCCATAAAATGAACGCCGGCAAAAAGAATGATATCAGCCTTTGTTCCTGCAGCCTGTTGTGAAAGGCCAAGACTGTCACCTATGTAATCAGCCACATCCTGGATATCACCTGTCTGATAATAGTGCGCCAGGAGCACGGCATTTTTTTCCTTTTTCAGTTTTTCAATTTCTGAAACCAAATCCAGCGTTGGGTCAACATCCAGATCCAGCCAACCCAAAACAGGGAGTTTATCCACCGCTTTTTCGAATATTTCGTTCAACATCGTTTTCCCTTCAATAAATTATTTAAAAGGTTGGTTGTTATGGTTAGGGGTGTGCAAAGGTGGATATTCTGCTAAAATAGCTGTTGGAAAGATGAGTGTCCACTTTGTGCCCCGGTTTGTCAACAACCGCTTTCCTGCAAAGTTCATTGTTTTTGGCCTTCATGCAGCGCTTATCCACAAATGTGGATGACCCTTGTACACGGGTGTTTTGACAGTTTGCGTGTGGAACGAATGTGTACATTCTGTAGATTTTGCACTTTTGACGAATCAAAAACTTATAAGTTTTCCTTTAAAACCCGATTGTTCAGTATCAGACGGGCTTATGCACCGCTTATCCAGCGCAAAACACATCAATTCACACGGGCTGTATAAAGTTGTTGATAACCCGGATCAGCGGTAAAACTGCTCGGACACCACATAATCGTGTATGCTTTCGGGCAGGAGATAACGGACAGAATCTCCTGATTTCAGCAAATTTCTGATCTGGCTGGAAGATATTTCGATTTGCGGGGCATCTACCATTCTCACAGACGGATGGTTGAGCAATTCGGCCGAATCCTGCCCAATACGGGGATAAACGAGTATCTGGTGATGTTCGAGCAGGTATTCGTGGTTTTTCCATTTCGTCAGCCCAACCAGATTATCCTCGCCCATGATTATCGAAAAACGGGAATCGGGAAATTTTTCCTGCAGATGTACCAGCGTATGCACGGTATAGTGTGGCGCGGAAAGCTTAAACTCTATGTCGCTTGCGCGCAAGCGGGGATTGTCGGCCACTGCCCGATGAACCAGATCAAGGCGCAGGTACTGGTCGAGCAGGCTGTGGCGGTTTTTGAAAGGACTTTGCGGGGTTACAACCAACCAGACCTCATCGAGACCGGCCCGGGTAGCAAAATGATCGGCCAGAATCAGGTGCCCGATATGTATCGGGTTAAAGGTTCCGAAAAAGAGCCCGACCTGCCGCATTCAGGCTGACAGAAAATTACGAACCAAAGCCACCGCCTCTTTTTTGGCTGCTTCAAGTTCATGGTTTACAATCACCACGTCAAATTCCGACTCATAGGTCATTTCCTGTTCGGCCTTGGCCAGGCGCGTGGCCAGTTTTTCGGGACTTTCGGTATTACGCCCAATCAGTCGTTCTCTCAATATCTCTACAGAAGCCACCTTTACAAAAACAGCGAGTGCCTTCGGCCCGTATTGTTTTTTGATGTTCAGGCCACCTCTGACATCCACATCAAAAATGACCGACCGACCATTGTTCAGGATGCGGTCGATTTCGCTCTTTAAGGTACCATAATAGGTACCGGGATAAACCTCCTCCCACTCCACAAAATCACCGGCGGCAATTTTTTCGCGGAAAAGATCGGCCGACATGAAGTGGTAGTCCTTGCCATCGGTTTCATACGCCCGGCGCTCGCGGCTGGTGGCGCTGATGCTGAACTGGATTTCCGGAAAATGGCGCAGGAGATGGTGAACCAGGGTTGTTTTGCCTGATCCTGACGGTGCTGAGAATATGAGAAGTTTGCCTGCCACGGTTATAGAACGTTCAAAACCTGCTCTTTGATTTTTTCCAGTTCATTTTTCATGTCAACCACCAGTTTCTGGATTTCAACATGGTTACATTTTGAACCAAGGGTATTGATTTCACGGCCCATTTCCTGGGCGATAAAACCGAGTTTTTTACCACCCGATTTTTCGTTCAGGCTGCTTTTAAAAAAAGCGCAATGTTGACGCAACCGTTGTTTTTCTTCCGAAACATCGAGTTTTTCCAGGTAAAAGATAAGCTCCTGTTCAAACCGGTTCTGGTCTATTTTTTCTTCTTCAATGAAAGCATCCAGTCCGTTCTGCATCCGTTTGCGGATGGTTTCGATACGCTCCTGCTCGTAAGGATCAATTTTTCCCAGCGCGTCTGTAATCCTGTCTACAGCTGCCAGCATATCTTCTCCGGTCTGCCTGCCCTCCGTTTCACGAAAGAGGTCGAAGGCAGCGAGCGCTTCTTTTACCAGCTTTTCCATGGCCGGCCACCAGCTGTCGTCGGCCTGGCTGTCACCGCTGGTTACGTCCTGGAAACGGAGGATGCTGTTGAGTAGCCCATCTGTCGGCTGGTTGAGATCCCTTGCAAGACCCGACAGTTCCAGGAAATAGGCTTTTACCAGTGTTTGGTTGATAAGTCCGCCACTTTCGGCACCAACCCGCTCGATGTTGACGCTGAAGGTTACTTTTCCTCGCTCAATCGTACTATTGATGAGGTTACGAAAAAGATATTCACGGTCTTGCACCGGTTTGGCCAGGCGCATATTCAGGTCGAGGAATTTGCTGTTGAGCGAGCGTATTTCTACGGTCGCGAGGCCGATGGGTAATTGTGCCATGGCTTTTCCGAAGCCTGTCATGGATCTGATCATGGGTGCAAAAGTAAGACTAATTCCGTGCCTCGCTGACGAGATATACACCTGCAAAAATCATAAAGGCAAAAACAACCTGTTCGAGCAGCAACATATCGCGTCCCCACACCAGGGCAATGGCCGTTGCCAGCACAGGCTGCAGGTAGATATAGGTGCCCACTACCGAGGATGTCACGTATTTAAGCGCCCAGGCGTTGAGCCAGTAGGCCAATATCGAAATACCGAGGATGATGTAGGCAAAGGCTGCCCACTGTGCCTGCCCGAACAGGCCCCAGGGCACCTGCAGTGCTTCCCGCCAGCCGAAGGGAAAAACCATCACACTGCCGAATAAAAACACCCATTTCACCACAGTAAAGGTCTGATAACGGGCCATCAGCGGCCGGACCAGTACCAGGTAAGTGGCGAATAAAATAGCGTTGATGAGAATCATAAAATTACCCCAGGCGCTGTTGGGGGTTATTACAGTACTGTTTTGAGGTGTTGCGGTAATGAGAAGGATGGCACCGGCAGTTCCCAGCGCAATACCCAGCAGTTTACGCCACCCGATTTTTTCAGCCTTGTAAAAAGCCGCCACTACGAGGATAAAAATGGGCGAAGTCACCATGATTACCGAAGAATTGATGGGAGAGCTGATGGCCAGTCCTTTGAAAAAGAGCAGCATATTGCCTGCAACGCCAAAAAAGGCACACAGCGCCAGCAATCCCAGGTCGCGCCGGGTCGGCATCTCCCGTTTTTTACGGATCAGCGGATCTACAGCCCAGAAAAAGGCCGTGGCAATCCATACCCGCAAAAGAATAAAACCAAAAGGCGCTATCCAAAGGGGCATCAGTTCTTTGGCAATGGTGTAGGAACCTCCATATAACAAAGCAGTTAAAAACAAAGACCCGTGTACCAGCGCTTTTTGATTCATCGCGCAAAGGTAACGGGTCGAAGCAGCATTAGATTCGCCGGATTTCTACAACAAGCGCCAGCCTACCGAAGCAATGAACTGTCTGGGCCGGGTATCGGTCGGGAAGCTTTGTCCCTGTATGCTGATATTATCGGCGATGGCCCCAAAACTGCCTTCATATTTGACATCCAGCCGCAGTTTCCAGACATCCGCACCAATACCAATCTGATAACCGGCGGTAGATTTTTTGTATTGGCTGGCGATATCTTCATCAACACCCCCCTGTCGTACGTCGGCCCTGAGCAGTTGCGAAAAAACCGGACCGGCATTCACCCTGGCAATGCCAAACAGGCGTTTTCCAACCAATACCGGCACGTCAAGCTTGGCAAAGCTGAGCGAAGAAACGGCACTTCCGCTGGCAGAACTGATGGTTACATCTGAACTGGTGGAAGAAAATAAAAGCTCCGGCTGTACATAAAAACCGAGCACCATGACCCGGGCGTATAAACCGGCATGAAACCCAAGCCGGGCATCCGACTGGCTGATGGTCTGAAGATTGGCATTGGTTACCTCCTTGATTTTAAGGTTGGAGGAACTTACCCCAAAGCGAGGGCCAAGCTGAAAAATCTGTGCGGAAGCAGCGGACACAAATAAGAGGAGCAAAATGCTTAGAAGGAGTTTTTTCATGGGGTGTGGAGGATTAGAGGCCAGCGAAAATAAAAACAGAAGTTTGGCATTTGGGCACTTAACGGAAAAAACTACGTTATTTGTGTATTAAGATGTTGTTCCTGAGACATATCCTGCTGACCACCCTGGCTGTCGCTTATCTGATGGCATCTACAGGCGTGGTGGTAAACCTGCACTACTGTCTGGGTCGCGTAAAGGCGGTAACGCTGGCGGTTCAGGAGAAGGAAAGCTGTATCTGTCCGGATCCAAACGAAGCAAAAGACTGCTGTCGTTCGGAGCAACAATTGCTGGAAACGCAGTCAAATCACCTCATTTCCGCGTCCTTCGTTTTTGAAGCGGTGTCGGTAGCGGTGAAAACACACGACTTGCAGTGGTTGATGGAACAGGCTGCCCGTCCGGCAGCCAGCAAGGGACAGGAAGCGCTGCGCGCACCTCCGGAAGCTATCTACAAACGCAATCAGGTTTTCAGGATATAGGCCGTTGAAGTTCTTTCAGCCGTTTTTTATCAAATCTTAAAATTGAAAACCATGTATTTATTCAAAAACCAAAATATCCGCCTATTCTCTGTTGCAATGACATTATTGTTTGTCAGCACCAACCTGATGGCTCAGAAGCTGCCTAAAAAGGCGGAAATCAAATTTACCGTTTACGGCAATTGCGGCATGTGCGAGAAACGCATAGAGACCGCCCTGGACGTAAAAGGCGTAAGTTTTTCCGATTGGGACCGGCATACCAAAGAAGTGCTGATCAAATACAATCCCCGTATCCTCAGCGAAGAAGAGCTGCATAAGCTGATTTCAGCGGTTGGTCACGATACCGACAAAAGCAAGGCGGATACAACTGTTTACAGCAAATTGCCGGGTTGTTGTCTGTACCGCGAAAATCCCAATACCCACAGCGATTAATCCCTTTTCCTGTGTTTTATTTACGCATACTCCGCCTTTTTTTGCCGGGGCTTTTGTTGTTGTCTGTTCAGGCAGCAGCACAGGATCGCCTGCAGGGATTTGTGCTGGAAGAAGACGAAAAAGGGAAGCTGAAAGCGCTTCAGGCCGCGAATGTTTATTGGTTGGGCGGCAACGACGGAACCACTACGGATGACAAGGGCTTTTTCAGCCTGCCGCTGCAGGCAGGCAGTTCAAAACTCGTCATCAGCTACATCGGTTATAAAAACGACACCATCATCATTACCCGGCAACAGGAGGTGAAGGTGATACTTAAAAATGCGCGGAACCTGTCGGTGGTTGAAATCAGCGGCGACCGGGCCAGTACGTTTATCTCCTCTATCAACCCTATCAAAACCCAGGTAATGACGGAACAGGAGCTTTTCAAAGCAGCCTGCTGCAATCTTTCCGAAAGTTTTGAAACCAATCCGGCAGTAGATGTAAGCTACACCGATGCGGTAACAGGTGTAAAGCAAATACAGATGCTCGGACTTTCGGGTAGCTATATTCAGCTGCAGCGTGAAAATATGCCTGATGTACGGGGTTTGTCGGGGTATTACGGCCTCAACTTTATCCCCGGCAGCTGGATTGAATCTATTCAGCTGACCAAGGGCGTGGGTTCTGTTGTGAACGGATACGAAAGCATTTCCGGCCAGCTGAATGTAGAGCTTAAAAAACCCGATACCGGTGATTATGTATTCGCCAACGGCTATCTCAACCAGATGGGCCGGAGTGAAGGCAACTGGTACAGCCGGCACCGGCTGAACAGCAAGTGGACAACTGCCGTTTTACTGCATGGCAACTATACCGGTCTTAAAAACGACGTGAACAAGGACGGTTTTCTGGACATTCCCACCGGCAGTCAATGGAACCTGATCAACCGCTGGCGCTACGACAACAGTCAGGGGATTATGGGACAGCTAAGCGTCCAGGCACTCCGTGACACCCGCACAGGCGGGCAGGCGGGTTTTGTTCCCGGGGAGCCAAGAAACACCACGACACCTTATGGTACAGGGATGGATGTTTCGCGCTATTCGGCAGATGCGAAGCTGGGGTATGTGTTTCCCATGGCCCGGTACCGGAGCGTAGGTCTGCAGCTGAAGGCAGTCGACCACCGTTCGGAAGGCTATTTTGGCCTGAACAATTACCAGGGGATTCAGCAAACGGTGTACGCCAACCTGATTTACCAGGATATACTATTCACCACCGACTGGAAATACCGCGCCGGATTGAGCTGGATGTACGACTCATACGACGAGCAGTATAAAGGCACCTCCTATGCCAGAACCGAACAGATACCAGGGGCTTTTTATGAGCTTACGTTCTCCCGGCTCCGCTGGAGCGTGGTGAGTGGCCTGCGGTATGATTATCACAATCTGTACGGCGGTTTTTTCACCCCGCGTATCCACGCCAAATATGATATCACTGAAAACACGGCCCTGCGGGCCTCTGCAGGCCGGGGTTACCGGGTTGCCAACATTTTCATGGAGAACCTTGGGGGACTTGTAAGCAGCAGGATGATTAATATCCAGGCTGTAAATGCCATCGGTTATGGGTTGAATCCTGAAATTGCCTGGAACTATGGCCTCAACTTTACCCATGCTTTCAGGCTGGCAAGGCGAGATGGTCAGATTTCCCTGGACTATTACCACACCCGCTTTGAAAATCAGGTAGTGGCCGATTACGATTTTTCTCCGCAATCGCTGCTGTTTTACAATCTGAGCGGACGATCGTACAGCAACAGTTTTCAGGCCGAACTTAACTATCACCCGATACGGCGGATGGAAATGCGGCTGGCTTATCGCTTGTTGGATGTAAAAACAGATTATTCGTCCGGTTTTCTGAGCAAACCCCTGGTGTCGCCACACAGATTATTCGCGAATGTGGGCTACAAAACCCGAAACAAATGGTCGTTTGACTATACGGTACAATGGTACAGTCCGAAACGGATACCGACTACCGCGTCCAATCCCGAAGCGTATCGTTTTGCAGGGCAATCACCCTCCTTTGTGCTGATGAATGCACAAGTCAGCAAAAGTCTGGGACAATGGGATGTTTATGTGGGTCTGGAGAATGTGGGCGATTTCAGGCAACAGCAGCTGGTTAATTCGGCCACGGATCCATATTCACCCTTTTTCGACGCTTCACTGGTATGGGGACCAGCCATTGAGCGGATGGTATATGCAGGCTTCCGCTGGCGGATCAGTCCGCCCCCGTCAGCCTTGTAACCAGCGGCCATACCAACTCCGGTTCGAAGCCTTTCCGGATGAGGTATTCTGCCAGTTTATTTTTATGTATCCATGGGTCTGCTTCCGACAAGGAGGCAGACTTTTTTTCTGCCGTCTTTTCGAGGATTTCCTGGTATTCACGGTCATCTATTGCTTTAAGTCCGGCCTGCAGGCAATAGGTGGAAAGCCGTTTTTCGAACAACCCCTGTTCAATCCGGCGTCTCCCCCAGTTTTTTTGCCGCAGCTTGCTCACGGCATAGAGTTTGGCAAAGCGCTCTTCATGGAGGAAATTTTCGCTGATGAGGGCTGCGATGAAGTCATCCTGTTTGTAGAATGGAATTTTGAGGCGTTCCATTTTTTCCTTCAGCTCACTGTGGCAGCGTTCCTGGTAGGCACAGAATTTCCGCAGCATTTCGAGCAGCTGAAGATCGTCGGGTGGAGCAGCTTTAGAGCGCATTTTTGGTTGTAGTTTCGGGACGTGAAAAATACCAGCCGCTTTGAGAACAAACAAGCTTTGTTCTGGCTGTTCCTGGCGAATACCGTTTCAGGAGCGGCGCAGGGCATCAGCCTCATCGCCATCCCCTGGTATTTTATCGACATCGTCCGCAAGCCGGGGATTTTCAGCCTGTTTTACGGCGGCCTGACCCTGCTTAGTATTTTTTGGGTGGTTTATGCCGGCTCATTGATCGACAAACACAACCGCAGGGAGCTCTTCCGGATTTTGTGCCTGATTTCGGGCGGGGTGGTGGTGGGCATGTCGTTTTGGAGCGGTGCTGCGGGTCAGGAACAGTTTATTCCGGCACTGGTAGTATTGGCGGTAACCGTGCTCAATTTTAACCTCCATTACCCGTCTTTGTACGCCTTTGCTCAGGAAATAACGGATAAGGGCCGGTATGCCAAAGTCGTCAGTTATCTTGAAATACAGGGTCAGGCCACCAGCGTTTTGTCGGGCGCACTGGCGGCTGTTTTGCTGAAGGGAAACCTTGACGGGCAGGCGGTAAATATGCTTGGAATGCAGCTTCATATGCCATTTGCCATCAAAGCCTGGTCGCTGCGCGATATTTTTCTGCTCGACGGCATCACTTATTTTGTGGCCTTTGCCTGTATCAGTTTCATCCGGTACCGGCCGCAAAGCGAACGCATCATCGAAACAGGCAGTGCCTGGCAGCGTATACGGACGGGCTTTGAGTATTTAAGCGCGAGGCCTATGCTGTTGTTGTTTGGCGTATTGAGTTACGGTGTTTTTGTGAGTATGCTGGTAGAAGACAAAATCTTATTGCCGGAATATGTCCGTACCCAGCTGCTGGGCTCGGCGGATGTGTATGCTTCAGCCAGCGTGTGGTTTGCGGCAGGCGCTTTGTTGTCGGGCGTAATTACCCGTCGGTTGTTTGCCGGCTGGCGACCGATAGCGGCGATCAGCCTTTTGTTTGTCATAACTGGCCTTGTATTTATGGGGTGCACCTGGAGCAACCAGCACAGTTATTTGTATGGTTTTTCCTTGCTTTTTGGGTATGCCAATACCGGTGTCCGCATTTTGAGGGTCAGTTTTTTGTTTTCACGGGTTCCCAATCAGATCATCGGGCGTTTGTTGTCGTTTTTTAAAGTTGCGGATACCCTGATGCGCAGTCTCTTTATCGCTTTATTTTCACTTTCATGGTTTCATTTGGGTAACAACATCCGTTTTGGCTATCTGATTTTCGGTATTTTTATCGTGCTGTGCGGGTTGCTGATGCTGCCCACGCTCAAAACCCTTTCAGCTGCACCCGAAGATGCACCCTAAACTCACCCTGAAACAGCTGGCGAAGGCCTGCGGCGGACACATTTTACGCGAAGGTCTGTCGAACGATGTGTCGGTACTTGCTTTCGACAGCCGCAAGCTGCCGGAACCCGACCGAACCGTTTTTTTCGCGCTCAAAAGCGCCGTCAATGATGGGCTGAGGTATGTGGAAGATGCGTATCAGAAAGGGGTAAGAACTTTTGTGGTGCCGCTCAACTTTTTTCCTGACAAACGCCTGTTTGAGGCGTCGTTTATAGAGGCAGACGACACCCTGCTTGCATTGCAGCGGCTGGCTACCTATCACCGGCAACAGTTTAACCTGCCCGTGGTGGGTATTACCGGCAGCAATGGAAAAACCATTGTAAAAGACTGGCTGGCGCAATTGCTGGAGCCGGATGTTCGGGTATGCAAAAGCCCCAAAAGTTATAACAGCCAGATAGGCGTGCCTCTGTCGGTCTGGGAGCTGCAGCCAGGCGACGCGGTAGCTTTGTTTGAGGCCGGGATTTCTTTACCCGGAGAGATGGAAACGCTGGCCGCCATTATACAGCCAACCCAGGGGATATTCACCAATATAGGCGAGGCCCACGGTGAAAATTTTGCAGATAAAGAGGCAAAAATCCACGAAAAACTGAAGCTTTTTGCAGGAAGTGAGAAGTTGATCTATCATGCGGACCAGGCGGTTCTGACAGATGCATTGGAGGCTTTTTCTGTAAGCCATCCGAAACTGAAGCTGGTGAGCTGGAACCATGAGGTGCCGGCAGATTATATAGTCAACACCGTACCAACCGGAAAAGATGAGCTGGAAGTAACTGTCAGTGGAAAAAAAGCAGGGCATTTCCGGCTTCCCTTTGCCGACAAAGCAAGCCTCGAAAACGCCCTGCATGCCTGGGTATGGCTGGTAGAAAATGGATTCGCGCCCGAAAAGATAGCCGGGCGCTTCAGTCTGCTGCCCCGCATCCGCATGCGGATGGAGATGAAGGCAGCCATCAACAGCAGCACCCTCATCAACGACAGCTACAGCCTCGACCTGGATTCGCTGGAGATTGCGTTGGATTACCTGGACCGACTCACCCACCACCGCCAGAAAACGGTTATCCTATCGGATTTTGATCAGGCGGCAGGCGAGGACGAAGCCCTTTTCAGGCGGGTAGCCACCCTGCTGAAGGAACACAAAATCGACCGCCTGATAGGGGTAGGCCCGCTGCTTTCAAGGTATAAAAAATATTTCAGTGGCATAAAAGGGCTCTTTTTCGAGCGTACGAATCAGGCTGCCGCCGAATTAGGCAAGCTTGGATTTGCGAATGAAGCCATCTTATTAAAAGGCGCCAGGCGTTTTGGTTTTGAACAACTCGAGCAACAGCTTGCGCTCAAACAGCACCAGACAGTTCTGGAAATAGACCTGGACGCGATGCTGCATAACTACCAGTTTTACAGAAGTCAGCTGAAGCCATCTACCCGCATGATGGTGATGGTAAAGGCTTTTTCATACGGCAGCGGGACCTTTGAGGTAGCCAGTTTATTACAACATCACCGGGCGGATTACCTGGCTGTTGCCTATGCTGACGAAGGCGTTGCCCTCCGGGAGGCAGGCATAACCCTGCCCATCATGGTGATGAATGTGGAACCGGCAGGTTTGGAAAAGCTGGTGAGATACAATCTGGAGCCTGAAATTTATAGTTTCCGACTGCTGGAAGAGCTGCTGGCCTATCTGCGGGCAACCGAACAAAAGGGACTGGCGATCCATCTTAACATCGATACCGGCATGAAGCGGCTGGGTTTTGAAACCGATGAGGTAGAAAAACTGGGCAAATTGCTGCAAAACAAACTGGAGTTGCGTGTTGCATCGGTGTATTCACATCTGGTGGCCAGCGATGCACCGGAACACAAGGAATTTACCCTGGAGCAGATAGCCCGCTTCAAACGATCGGCAGAGCAACTTAGCAAACAGTTGGGTTACAAACCACTGATGCATATTCTGAATACCGCGGGGATCATCAATTACCCGGAGGCACAGTTTGATATGGTACGCCTGGGCATCGGTTTGTACGGATACGATAGCGCGCAGCATTTTCAGGAGAAGCTGCAGGTAGTAGGCACCCTGAAAACGGTTGTCTCACAGCTGAAAGAAGTAAAAGCAGGAGAAACCGTGGGTTATAACCGGAATGGACATACCGACCGCGATATAAGGATTGCCACCCTGCCGTTGGGATATGCCGACGGCATCGGCCGCCTGGCAGGAAATGGAAAAATCACCGTATTGGTCAATGGCAGAGAGGCCCCCACCATTGGCAATATCTGCATGGACATGTTGATGGTAAATGTTAGTGGCATATCCTGTAAAGAGGGAGATGAAGTGGTGGTTTTCGGTCGAAATCACAGCATCGAAAAGCTGGCGGCAGCCCTTGGTACCATACCTTATGAGATACTGACCAATGTATCGCAACGGGTAAAGCGGGTTTATCTGAAGGATTAGCAGGGGGTTATATATTTCAGTCCTTCATTTTACCGTTAAACCGTATTTTTGTCCCTTAGCCCAACGGCTTTTCCATGAAAGTAGCACTCATTACCGGTATTACCGGCCAGGACGGCGCCTATCTCGCCGAATTATTGCTCGACAAGGGCTATATGGTACACGGCATCAAACGCCGGGCATCCCTGTTTAATACCGACCGCATAGACCACCTTTACCAGGATCCGCACGACAAAGGCGTGCGTTTGAAGCTCCATTACGGTGATCTTACCGACAGCTCCAACCTGATCCGCATCATCCAGGAGGTGAAGCCGGATGAGATTTACAACCTGGCCGCCATGAGCCATGTACAGGTAAGTTTTGAAACACCAGAATACACGGCCAATGCCGATGCACTGGGCACATTACGGATACTGGAAGCCGTGCGTATTTGTGGTCTTGAGAAAAAGACCCGCATTTACCAGGCATCTACGTCGGAATTGTATGGTTTGGTGCAGGAAGTGCCCCAAAGTGAAACCACGCCGTTTTACCCCCGTTCGCCCTATGGTGTTGCCAAAATGTATGGCTACTGGATTACCGTAAACTACCGCGAAGCCTACGATATGTATGCGTGCAATGGCATTTTGTTCAACCACGAATCGCCCCTGCGCGGAGAAACGTTTGTGACCCGCAAGATTACCCGTGCAGCCAGTAAAATAGCACTGGGTATGCAGGAGAAGTTGTATTTAGGAAATCTTGATGCACAACGCGACTGGGGACATGCCAAAGACTATGTAGAGGCTATGTACCTCATCCTGCAACAGGAAAAACCCGAGGATTTTGTGATAGCCACCGGCGTAACCACCTATGTGCGCGATTTTGTGCGCATGGCCTTTGCGGAAGTGGGCATTACCTTAAACTTCCAGGGAGAAGGGGTTCAGGAGCAAGGAGTGGTCGCCTCTCTGGACACCGGGCTGATGCAGAAGAAGGGCATAAAAGCGGGCTCATTGCAAAAAGGCCAGGTGTTGGTTTGTGTGGATCCGCGCTATTTCCGCCCAACGGAGGTTGATCTCCTCATCGGTGACCCGACGAAGGCCAACACACAACTTGGCTGGAAACCAAAACACTCGCTTGCCGATCTGGTCCGTGATATGATGGACAGCGACCTGAAGCTGATGCAAAAACAACAGTTTCTGGAAGAAGGGGGATACGATATTTTAGCCCAACACGAATAATTGAGAGAGCCAGCCAGTTGGGGGTGCGAAGGCGTGATTTGAATGAAAACAGAAAGTTTGATAAGCTTTTCAGACACTATAAACCGCAGTTTTAAAATGACAATTTCACCAGAAGCAAAAATTTACATTGCAGGCCACAACGGCATGGTGGGCAGCGCCATTCACAGGGCATTGCTTAAACGCGGTTACACTAACTTTGTCTTGCGCAGCAGCAAGGAGCTGGATTTACGCAACCAGCAGGCGGTGGCCGATTTTTTTGCCACCGAGAAACCCGACTATGTTTTTCTGGCAGCAGCCAAAGTAGGAGGCATTCAGGCCAATAATATCTACCGGGCTGAGTTTCTGCACGACAATCTGCAGATACAAAACAATGTAATTCACCAGAGTTATGTACAGGGAGTTAAAAAGCTCCTTTTTCTGGGCTCAAGCTGCATTTACCCCAAGCTTGCTCCACAGCCATTGAAAGAAGAATCGCTGCTGACGGGCTTGCTCGAACCCACCAATGAACCCTATGCCATTGCCAAAATAGCAGGGATTAAAATGTGTGATGCCTACCGCAGCCAGTACGGGTGCCATTTTACGAGCATCATGCCTACAAATCTCTATGGCCCCAACGACAACTACGACCTACAGAACAGCCATGTTTTACCGGCGCTGATCCGCAAATTTCACGAAGCCAAGACCAATGGTCAGCATCAGGTGGAGATATGGGGAAGCGGCAAACCACTGCGGGAGTTTCTGTATGTAGACGATATGGCGGAGGCCTGTTTGGTGGTGATGGAGAAATACGACGATTATGGGTTCCTGAATGCCGGTTTTGGTTGCGACATGAGTATACGCGAATTGGCGGAAACCATTGGTGAAGTAGTGGGTTTTGAGGGAAAACTGGTGTTTAACACAGAAAAACCAGATGGAACGCCCCGTAAACTCATGGACTCTTCCCGGCTGAATGCACTCGGTTTTATCCCGAAAGTGCAGCTTCGGGAAGGAATTGCGTTGGCCTACGCCGATTTTCTGGGGCGACACGGATAAGGCCTGCAACCGGATGGCGGATTAACGCCGGAATATTTCCATTTTTACAGCATGAGCATGCCGGTTATTTCTATTATCACCATCACGTACAATGCGGGGATGGTACTTCAGCGCACCCTTGATTCGGTGGCGGAGCAGGATTACCCGCACGTGGAATATATTGTGGTAGACGGCTTGTCAAAGGACAATACCATGGAACTGGTAAATGCCGCCGGAAGTCTTGTCCATAGGTGTGTGAGTGAGCCTGACCAGGGTCTTTATGATGCCATGAACAAGGGCCTTGCCTTAGCTACCGGTAATTATGTTCTTTTTCTGAATGCAGGAGATACTTTAGCCGACGGCCATGTGCTTTCCGAAATATTCAGCCTGCCGGAAGCCGATGTTTATTATGGCCATGCCATGCTGACCAATCTGGATGGGAAAACACTGGGTTTAAGGGAGCCGCTTCCACCGGAACAACTCAACTGGAGAAGTCTGCAATGGGGCATGAATGTTTGCCACCAGGCCTTCATTATCCGCCGCGAGAAGGCTGTAACCTATGACTTGCAATACCGCATCTGTGCCGATATCGACTGGATGATACGGTCGCTTAAAAATTGCGAAAAAACAATATTTACGAATGGTCTTGTTTGCCTTTTTCTGACGGACGGCGTATCGTCGGCGCAAAGAAAAAAAGCCTGGAAAGAACGCTTTACCATTCTCTCCAGGCATTACGGCTGGTTCAGAAATGTGCTGAACCACCTTTATATTGTTTTACGTTACCCGTTCAAGCGACGCTGACAGCCTCTTTTTTACGCAACCGCATAAACAAAGCGGCGGCTACCAGTAATACCAGCACCATATTACTGGCCATGGATACACGTTCACCCAAAACATAACTGTCGGGTTCGAAGCGGAATTCGATATCGTGCGCACCGGCAGGAATCCGCATGGCTCGCAGCAGGTAGTCGGCCCGGAAATACGCAGCAGGTTGGCCATCTACAAATACTTTCCAGCCTTTATCGTAATAAACGTCAGAGAAGATGGCCAGCTGTTCTGTGGCCGCATTTGATTTGTAAGCAAGGCGGTCAGGCGCGTATTCCGTAAGCTCGATGCGGGCACTGCTGTCACGCGAGGGCCTGAAATTATCGATTTTTGCCAGCTGATCCGCCTCAACAATGGCTGAGTTTAAGAGGTCGGCACCTCCAAGGGTATCCATGGCCGCATCGGCGGTCGGCACTTCGATGATATCGGAAACAAACCACACATTTCCATAGGCCGAAGGGTTCATTTGCGCCTGGGGGCCTTGTTCGGTTGGCAGAATAAACCAGCGGGCATTGAGCATGTTCAGCACATTCATATTGGGCTGTCCTTCGAAGTAAGTGTTTTTTATGTCTTCGAAACGGGCCAGTTTGGCAGCATGGTAACCACCTATGGAGTTATGGAAATAGGAAGCCCGGTTTTCGTTGAAGGGGTTGCGGTTGCCCATGTCAAACACGCGGTAGTACATCGTTTGATCCTGCAGTATCTGCAAATCTGCCGATGTAGCTTCAAAGGGCTGGCTGATTTGACGCTGGCTAACAAAATCATCGCTGTTGACATATCTTTTGTCGGTAACCCAGAGATCGGCAGCGGTGATGCCCAGGAGTAGCCAGACAAGCTGGTTGCTGTTAAGTTTATCCCGCAAATAATACCACAGGCCTGCTGCCGCGATCAATACCAGCATAAGCGATTTGAGTGCATCGTTGCGAAGCATGCTGATTCTGTCGGCAATCAGGGCATCTGTCAGTCCCGGGAAATTGGTAAAGTTCGCGTCGGCCGCACTGTTAAAATCGAAGAAAGCACCGGGTGCCAGGACGAACAGCAGACAGAAGCCCCCGATAATTCCGGTAGTTACTTTGATTTTGCTGACAGCCTTTTGTTTGTCAATTTTTCCGTCAATCAATCGTTGCAGCAGAATGACTGCCAGAAACGGGAAGGCAAGTGAAGCGGTCACCTGCGCGATGGAAACAGCCCTGAACTTATTGTACATCGGCATATAGTCGAAAAACAAATCGGTCAGGAAGCCGAAATTACGCCCCCACATCAGGGCAAAAGAAAGCAGGGAAGCGCTGAGAAGCCACCATTTGGCAGTACCATCAACGAGGAAAAGCGCAAGCACAAACAAAAACACAATAGATGCCCCGAAATAGGTAGGACCAGCCGTAGACGGCTGGTCACCGAAATAGGTAGGGGCATTGGCCACAAATTGCTGTGCCTGGTTGCGCGGAACGCCTCCTTTCAGCAATACCTGATAGGTTTCCGAGTTTTCTCCCAGAGGACTGGCCGAAGCCCCTCCATAAAAATTAGGAATGAGCAAGGTGCCGGTTTCAACTATGCCGTAACTCCATCTCAAAGCATACTCCCGGCCAAGACCGCCGTCTTTATTGGCCGTTTTGGCCTCGGTAAGGGCGGAACCACCCCGGAGTGACTCAGCAGTATACTCGTAGGTGACCCAAAAACCGGTGAAGTTTACCGCGATGGAAAGTACCACCGCCGCAACGCCTAAACCGGAAGCCTTGAAGAAGACCGGAAGTTCTTTTTTCTGAAACGACTCATACAATTTGAAGCCAATGTACAAAGCGACCATCAGACCCAGGTAATAGGTTACCTGATAGTGATAGGCGTTTATTTCGAGGGCCAGACCTACCGTGAGCAGCGCAAGCGCACCTATGCCTGGTTTTTTGTACAGCTTGACCAATCCTGCCAGCACCACAGGCATGTAGGCAATGGCCAATGCCTTGGTAATATGCCCGGCATCTATGATGATGAGGTTATAAGAGGAAAAGGCAAATGCCACTGCGCCAAAGGCCGATAACAACGGCCTGAAACCCAGCACGACAAATAGAAAATAGGCTCCTATCAGGTACAAAAACATCATGTTGGCAGGCTGTGGAAGCACATAGGCCAATCCGTAATGCAGATATTGGATCCAGACCTGAGGAGTTTTAAAGAAAATCTGGTAGGTAGGCATGCCTGCAAACAGGCTGTTTGTCCATAAGGAAAGCTCACCGGTCTTTTCATAGTGGTCTTTCACCGCCTTTGTCATGCCCTCCACCTGCGTCATGTCGTCCATGCGCATGGCCTTTCCGTCAAGTAAAGGTGCGTTGTAAATAAAAACGGCCAGTATAAAGGCCAGCACAACCCAAAGGTGGGGGATGATTTTTTTCCAGTCTATTTTCATGTGTTGCGAAATGATGGTTTGAATCTAAGAAGAATTTGGGCTGACTTAACGAATCTCTTCGTATTCGATGTATTCCCCGTCGTTGTCGTCGGTTTTGGTTTTTTTGACCGCGGCATCCCCGGTTTCTACAAAAACACTTCCTTCCGGTCTGCGGGGCTGCTCGTTTTGTTTCTGAAGGTTTTGAAATACCTGGCGCAAAATCACCGGGAGTAACATGCGCAAAAGCAGTCTTACCAGTAGTAATACCAGTAAGAAAATGATGATGAACTTGAACATGGCTCAAATATAGGCTTAGTTCAGCCTAATCTGTGTGTTTCCAACGTATGCGTTGTTGGTATAGATGTCGAAATTATAAACGCCGGGCTGTAGTCCGCTTAACGCTTCGATGGCCACAGATATCCGGTTAATTTGTTCCGCTTCTTCAGCCTTTAACTCAAAAGAGGGCAGAATATCAACAGGATTACCATCGAGATAAACCGTTTGTTTCTGGCCTTTCAGCACATTGTAGATGGCCCCGCTTTCATCTGACATGATGACGTAAAACACATCTTTTTTGATTTTCATGAATTCGTGACGGTCGGATGGTTCAAAGCTCACCACCAGTTTCTGGGTTCTTTTTGCTCTGGTAGTGAGTTCACGACCCCTTGCCCTCCAGGCTTCTACCCTGAAAGCCCGACCAATGCCTTTGTGAATTGTAATCACATTGCTGGTGGCTTTTTGCTGCTGACTTTCCAGGCTGAGCTGATTCACCTGTTTCACCAGCTGGTTGTTTTTATTTACCAACTGATCGAGTGTTTTATTGAGCTTGGTGATATGCTGTTCCAACGCTTCGGTATCGCCATCCATATTTTTCAGCTGGGATCTTACATCGCGGATGTCCTGATTGTTTTGGGCCAATGCGGAAATCACATGATCCTTGTCCTTTACGCTGGTGACCGTATGGCCCAGAAAGGAAGTAAGCTGTTGGTTGGCAGCCTCCATCTGGTCTAACTGCTCGGTTTTGTGGACAAGCTCTTTGTCGGTAACCAGCTTTTCTGAAAGTGCACGTTCATGCCCCAGCTTTTCCTTATTCAGGCTCTGACGCAGATACTCCCTGTTCAGGATAATATAAAAACTGCCAAGTGCTGCTGACAGTGTCAGCACGATAGCCCCGGCAAACAAACCGGTGGCTACACTTGATTTTTGGAATTTCAGCATAATAAGTCGGATACAAATATTCACATCTTATTCACTTTTGGGGCGAACAGACTATTAAAAATGAATTAAATCATGCGGCAGGCTTACCGTAAAAACACTTCCCTCCCCCGGGGTAGACCTCACCTGTATACTTCCTCCATGCATTACAACAATCCGTTCCACCAAAGAAAGCCCCAGACCACTGCCTTGAATTCCTTTGGCATTTTCGGAACGATAGAAGGGTTGAAAAATTTTATGCAAGGCGTCGGCGGGAATACCAATGCCGTCGTCTTCAACCACGACTACTATCTGATCCCTGTCTACAGACAGCCTGACACGCACTTCTTTGCGTGGACTGTATTTCAACGCGTTTTCCATCAGGTTGTAGAACGCGGTACTTAATAGCTCCTCGTTGCCATTCAGAATCAGGGCATCTGCATCGCTGAGTTGTTCGTCAAGCATAATCAGAATGCTGGCACTACTTTGCCACTTCTGCAGTTTAGATTGACAGCCAAACAGCACCTCATCTATACGCACAGCCGTAAACTGTTCACGGGCGCGACCTGTATCGGTTTGTGCCAGCATGAGGAGCTGGTTGGTGATATTGGTCAGCTGCCGGATGTCTTCGAGCAGACTTTCCATCTTTTCTGCATAAACCTCCGGCTGCCGGGTTTTCATCAGCACCACCTCGAGTTGTCCCTTGATAGCTGTCAAAGGAGTCCTTAATTCATGGGACGCATTTGAAACGAATTGTTTTTGCATCTCGAACGAGCGTTCAATGCGGTCGAGCAGCCTGTTAATGGTATCGGTGAGCTTACCCAGTTCATCGCGCCGGCCATGTGTGTTGATCCGGTCGGATAAGCGGGCTACATTCAATAAGTCTGTTTGTCGCATGATTTGCTGAATGGGACGCAAGGCTCCGCCGCTGTACACCCATGCCAGCAACCAGACTACCGCGAGGCTCAGCAGATAAACAACCACCAGTACATTCCTTAAATAATCCAGGTTGCCCCAGCCGTTGCTATCAATACCTCCGCTGATGACAACCAGGCGATTGTAACGATCGGTGAACATGACGCCCGCAAGTTCATAACCATCCTGTTCAAAGCGAATTTCTTTGTTAATACGCACCTTATCCAGCCATTCAGGATCGATTTGAAGCTTACGCCTGGGGTCGGAAGCATATAGCAGATCGTTTTTATAGTTGAAGAGGAGCACCTCTTCCCGGGGCAGGAAGGAAGTAGAAAGTTCTTCAAGGTCTCGCAGACGACTGGAATCAGCACTGCCGTATTCCAGCAACAGCAAAGTTTTGCTGATACCGCTGGCCTTGAGTTTCTCAAAAAAGGCTTGTTTACGGTGTCCTGCGGCAGTCCAGTAAATACCGAAAGAGGCGCCCAGCTGGATGAGGGCTACAATAAGTACAAATTGCAGGGTAAGTCGGGCCCGGATTTGCATCAGGCATCCATCATATAGCCCATACCTATTTGGGTATGAAGCAGTTTCTGGTCGAACTCCCGGTCGATTTTTTTACGGAGAAAATTTATGTATACGTCTACCACATTGGTGCCAGTGTCAAAATGGATGTCCCATACATCCGCAGCAATCTGCGCACGCGACAAAACCTTGCCCTGATGTACCATGAGGTATTCGAGCAATGCGAATTCTTTGGCGGTAAGAATGATGGTTTTGCCGTCCCTTAAAGCGACTTTTCTGTCGAGGTCCAGTTCGAGGGGCCCTACTTTCAAATGCCGGTGGGCATGTTCAATTTGTTTGCTTCGGCGGGTGAGCGCCTTGATGCGTGCGACCAGTTCAGAAAACTCGAAGGGTTTGACGAGATAATCATCCGCCCCTGAATCGAAGCCGGCCAGTTTGTCTGCGGCAGTGCCCAGGGCTGTCAGCATTATAATCGGCAAACCGGGCTGTGCTTTCCGCAAGGCCTGACAAACTTCCAGGCCGCTTTTTCCGGGCAGCATCAGATCGAGCAATACCAGATCAAAGGCCTGATCGGCGGCAAGGGCCTCCCCTTGACTGCCATCGTAGGCGGTAGTTACCACATAGCCTTGCTCTTCGAGCCCTTCGCTGACGAAGGCGGCTACCTTTTTTTCATCTTCTATGAGGAGTATATGCATATCAACGACTGAGGTACATCGATTTCCGCTTGTATAAATCGCGGAAATACGGGTCTTTCAGGTCTTTGATAAAACGGATGGCTTCACCTGTCGATTTCATTTCGGGACCCAATTCTTTGTTTACGTTCGGGAATTTCTCGAAAGAAAAGACAGGTTCTTTAATTGCCCACCCTTCTAATCGTTTTTTAATGTCGAAGTCCTTCAGTTTGTTGGCCCCCAACATCACTTTCGTGGCCATGTTTACGAAGGGAACATCGTAGGCTTTGGCGAGGAAAGGAACTGTGCGCGAAGCCCTGGGATTGGCTTCTATCACATAAACAACGTCGTTTTTGATGGCAAACTGCACATTCATCAGACCGATAATGTTAAGCGCATGTGCCAGTTTTTTGGTGTAATCTTCCATCAGGGTCACCACCAATGGTGATAAGCCGAAAGGAGGCAGTACCGAGTTCGAATCCCCGGAGTGTATACCCGCTGGCTCGATGTGCTCCATCACACCCATAATCTCTACATCTGTACCGTCACAGATACAATCAGTTTCCGCTTCCATGGCGCGGTCGAGAAAGTGGTCGATGAGGATGCGGTTACCAGGAATCTTGCGGAGGAGGTCTACGACCGCGTGCTCCAGCTCTTCTTCATTGATGACAATACTCATACCCTGACCTCCCAAAACATAACTCGGGCGAACCAGCACCGGGTATCCCACTTCCCGGGCGATTTCGATAGCTTCCTCCGCGGTTTCAGCCACGCCGTATTTCGGGTAAGGGATGTCAAGCTGTTTCAGCAAATCGGAGAACAAGCCCCGGTCTTCTGCCAGATCCATGTTGCCATAACTGGTGCCAATGATTTTGATGCCGCTTTGCTCCAGGCGTTCTGCCAGCTTCAGGGCCGTCTGGCCACCCAGCTGAACGATTACACCCTCCGGCTTTTCATGCTCAATGATATCGATGAGGTGCTCCCAGAAAACGGGCTCGAAGTAGAGCTTATCGGCCATGTTGAAGTCGGTCGATACCGTTTCGGGATTACAGTTGATCATGATGGCCTCATAACCACATTCACGGGCAGCGAGCAGGCCATGCACACAGCTGTAGTCGAATTCAATACCCTGCCCAATGCGGTTGGGACCGGAGCCCAGCACAATCACCTTCTTTTTATCGGTGACGACAGATTCGTTTTCTACATCGTAGGTTGAGTAATAATAAGGTGTTTGCGCCTCAAATTCTGCCGCACAGGTATCTACCAGTTTCCATACCCGGTTAAGGCCCAGTTGCTTGCGGCGGGCGCGCACATCGTCTTCTGACACCGTTTCACCCAGAATATGGGCCAGTTGCGCGTCGCTGAAGCCGTTTTTCTTCATCTCGTCGAGCAGGGTCCGGGGAATGTTGCCGAGGCTGTAGCGACGCAATTCCTGCTCCAACTGCACCAGGTGCTGAATCTGGTTGAGGAACCAGCGGTCGATGCGCGTGGCTTTTTCGATGGATTTGATTGGTACCCCCAGCGACATGGCGTCGTGGATGTGGAAGAGCCTGTCCCAGCTTGGTTTTTCCAGGCTGTTCATCAGCTCATCCAGATTACGGAGCTGTTTGCCGTCGGCACCCAGGCCCATGCGGTTGATTTCGAGACTCTGACAAGCCTTTTGCAGGGCTTCGTTGAAGCTCCGGCCAATACCCATGACTTCTCCAACCGACTTCATCTGGAAACCCAGGGTACGGTCGGCACCGTGGAATTTGTCGAAATTCCATTTCGGGATTTTCACGATTACATAGTCGAGGGTCGGCTCAAAGAAGGCCGAGCTGCTCATGGTAATCTGGTTGGGCAGTTCGTCGAGGTTGTAGCCGATGGCGAGTTTGGCGGCGATTTTAGCAATCGGATAACCGGTTGCTTTAGAGGCCAGGGCCGAGGAGCGGGATACCCGTGGGTTTATTTCGATAGCGATGATGTCTTCGGTATCGGGATCCATCGAAAACTGCACATTACAACCGCCGGCGAAGTTGCCGATGGCGCGCATCATGCGGATGGCCTCGTGGCGCATGCGCTGGAAGCCGGTATCGCTCAGCGTCATGGCCGGTGCTACGGTGATGGAGTCGCCGGTGTGTATACCCATCGGGTCGAAGTTCTCGATGGTACAGATGATACATACATTGTCGTTGTTGTCGCGCAGCAACTCCAGCTCATATTCTTTCCAGCCTAAAACGGCTTTGTCGATCAGCACCTCGTGGGTAGGGGAAGCATCGAGGCCTCTCACCAGCAGCTTTTCGAAATCTTCCTTGTTGCGGACGATGCTTCCGCCGGTACCACCCAGCGTATAACTGGGTCGGATAACGAGCGGAAAGCCGATTTCTTCTGCTGCCTCCTTGCCTTCGAGAAAGCTGTTGGCGATGCGAGAAGGCGCTACACCTACCCCCAGCTCAATCATGAGCTTGCGGAACTCCTCCCGGTTTTCGGTTTTTTCGATGGCGTTGATGTCGACTCCGATCAGGCGCACACCGTGTTTTTCCCAGAGACCGAGCTCGTCGGCTTCCTTGCAGAGGTTGAGTGCCGTCTGACCCCCCATGGTGGGCAGTACGGCGTCTATTTTACGCTCTTCCAGTATCTGTTCTATCGACTCCACCGTGAGTGGCAGCAGATAGATGTGATCAGCAGTCACCCGATCGGTCATGATGGTTGCCGGATTGCTGTTGATGAGCGATACTTCTATGCCTTCTTCCTTCAGTGAGCGGGCGGCCTGGGAGCCGGAATAATCGAATTCGCAGGCTTGTCCGATGACGATGGGGCCGCTTCCGATGATGAGTACTGAACGGATAGAACTGTCTTTGGGCATGGTATGGCTGTTTTTTTAGGAAGCGTATACTTCAAAATTGGGCAAAGTTACGGTTTTGAAGGCGTATCTTCACGTACGAACTATGAGAATCAAACCATCCGGAGAAAGATTGTGGTTATACCTGAGCGGCGGGCTTTTGCTGTTAACGGGGCTTGGTCTGCGCGCGCTGGAACATCCACAGGCATTGATTGCCTCAAGTTTTGGCCTGGGGCTGATTTTGCTGGGGTTGATTTTGTACTGGCGGTCGGAGTGAGTCAGATAGCGAGAGGGCGAGAAGCGAGAGACGAGACTTACACGGTTTGTGGCCTTAAAGGCCACCGTCAGCGCCGCAGGTGCAAAAAAGTCTCGTCTCTCGCCCTCTCGCTGTCGGCACAAACTAACTCAGGGTATAAAATTCAACCTTCTCTGTGGTATGCACCCGTATTACCCCCGCACTGATGAGGTTGACCAGAATCTTCCGGGCACGCCAGGGGGAGATGTTCACCAGTTTACAGAACTGTTTGAGCTGTATCCTTTCGTTTTTTTCGAGGTATTCCAGCAATCCTTTTTCTTTCGAGGAAAACTGAATCAGGTTGCTGTCGCCGGAGCTTTCCCGGCGCAACACATCGAGCACCAGCTTGCTGGCCAGTACACTTTTGTCGGCGACGCGGATGTAGGCCCACCACTGATGGTCATCACCACGGGCGTAGACGGGTTTTTTGTCGGATTTGGGGACATGGACAACCAATACCTGTTTGGTGCCGATTTCAGCCAGTTCATAGCGGATTTCTACAGGTTCTTTGCAAAAAAAGCCGGCGGCGGTGTCGAGCATGTGTTTTTCTTCCTCGGCCTGCACACCCCGGATGGCTTTGTTGTCGCGAACCCCCACCAGTATCCGGCCTCCCCGGGTATTGGCGAAAGAACAGATGGTTTTGGCAATTTTAAGAGAGGAGCTGATGGTTTCCTTGAAGTCCTGGCGGTCATGCTCTCCTTCTTCTATCCACTGCTGTAACTGCCGGGCGCTGATCATAGTGCTAAGGCAACAGCCGGATCCCAGAAACGGTTCTTGAAATCTGCCACCTGATCGTCTTTGACCAAAACGCCTTCTGCTTCAAGCAATTCCTGCATGCGGCCCGGGTGACCAAAATGATGTTTGCCGGTCAGTAAACCGTTGCGGTTAACCACCCTTTGCGCAGGCACCGGTGGTAAAACGCCATGGGCAGCATTCATGGCATAGCCTACCAGGCGTGATGAACCCTTGGTGCCGAGGTAACTGGCAATGGCGCCATAACTCGTCACCCGTCCCTTGGGGATGAGCCGGACAACCTGATACACCTGTTCAAAAAAATCGGACGACTTGCTCATGGGGTGAATTTACAGCATGATTCAAATCTATGCGTCTTGTCTGAAAATGGGTGGCACAATCCGGCAGAAAGCGTAAAATGGGTACAAAAAACAACAGGGACGCTACTTTTGGCGTTGTCTTTTCCCTAAATTGCAGTCGTCAAGCCAATATCTCATGTCGTATATCACCCAGCTTTATTTCAAAGACGTTAACAACCTGAGTGATGCACGTTTTGCAGCGGCTGCCGATGCGGCGCTCATTGGTTTTTCCTTTGATCCTTCAGATTCCCGTTATGTGGAACCGGCTACTTTCACCGAAATCAAAGGATGGATCAGCGGCCCCAAACTGGTGGGTAGCTTTGGTCTTGTATCGCCGGATGAGCTGAACCGCGAAATTGATCAGTATGGCCTCGATGTGGTAGAAGTAGGACTGGATGTTTACGGGGGCTACGCCCGCAGCATACATGCCGAAACGATGATGCGCATCAAATTGTCGGCCCTCGACCAAACATCCTTACACCACTTCGATGGGGATTACCTCTTCGTTCATGCTGATGACCTTTTCCGCAACTGGACCCTCACCCGCGTCAACCGCCAGATGGTACAACTGCTGAAAGATGCATGTACTTATACCAACTGCATACTCGATATTCCGGCACATGCCGACGAATTACGGGAGTTGGTGGAGCAACTGAATCCCGCCGGAATCTGTATCCGTGGCGGGAACGAAGACCGCCCGGGCATGAAAGAATTTACCGGCATGCAGGATCTGCTCGAAGCCCTCGAAGCCTGATTCCACCAAAAGCAGATTTGAGATAGCCTTGCCAACAGCTCCTGAAGCGGTCAGCTGTTTCGTCCGAAACGTGCCCGCATATAACAGATAGGCAGGCCCTGTGCCAGGTAGCGCTCCTCGTATGTGGTTTTGATGTCGAGTACCGGATCGGCCAGTGGAGCGGCATATAAATCACGGGTGACCATTTCCAACGCCATACCGTGCCCTGTCCAGGCTTCTTCCGAATAATCAAACAGCGCCTGATTGTCTGTTTTCAGGTGGACGATACCACCTTCCCGTAAAAATGGCCTGTACAGCTCCAGAAAACGGGGAGAAGTTAAACGTTTGCGCTCCCTGCTTTCGCGGGGTTGCGGGTCGGGAAAAGTAATCCAGATTTCGGCAACTTCACCAGGAGCGAAATATGTCTGTATCGACTCCATCTGGGTACGCAGAAAGGCGGCATTGGTGAGCCCTTCAGACGCGATGGCCTTGGCGCCATGCCACATGCGGGAGCCTTTGATGTCGAGACCTATGAAGTTTTTATCGGGAAACATGCGGGCAAGTCCGACGGTATACCGGCCTGTGCCGCAGCCGACTTCTAATACCAGGGGGTTGTTGTTGCCAAAAAACTGATGCCATTGCCCTGCTTTGTCCTGAGGATAGGCAAAAACATAGGGCATCTGGTCCATTTCGGCAAAATGGGCAAGTTTTCTTCGGGCCAAAAGACTAAATGGTTTTGAGCGTCACATACGACTTGCCTTCTTCTACGGTGAAGATGAGGTCGGCAAGCGTTTCTTTCATCAGGGTGTTCCGGATGCTTTCGCGCAGGAACTTGAATTTGTTGTGGATGGGGCAAGGGTGCGCATCGCTGCAACTTTTGAGGCCGATACCGCAACGATCGAAAATATCGAGTCCGTCGATGGCTGAAACTACTTCCAGCAGGGTAATGTCCTCCGGGCGACGGTTCAGGGCAAAACCACCGTTAGGGCCTTTTACCGACTGCAAAAGCTTGTATTTCACCAGTATCTGGAGAATTTTGCTAAGGAAGTGGGCGGGGATATCCTGGCTGTCGGCAATTTCCTTCAGGCCTATTTTCCGGTCATCACGCGTATGCAGCGCAATGAACAAAATAGCTTGTAAACCGTATTCGCAGGATTTTGAAAACATAAGTCGAGAATCGGACAAAAATATACTTTTATCGCAGATATTCAGCCTGGCGCAACACATTTTTTTGTGATTTAGACCGAATAAGCATCCCGAAGCCGCTATTTGGAGACATGTGCAGGTGCAAATCTGCCTTTTGACTTTTAAACCCTTGCGGAATGCCTATTTTTGCGTCGCTAATCCATTCCCATGCAAAAAGCTTTGTTGGGTCGTGCCTGGGAGCTCATGTGCACTGCCCGTGCCATGGCCGCCATTTACGACGAAAACCGCCCCATCACCAAATATGTACACTCCACCTCCAAGGGACATGAAGCTGTTCAGATAGCCACCGGCTTTTTGCTGCGTCCCTACGATTACGCGAGTTTGTACTACCGCGATGAGTCGGTTTTACTGTCGATAGGCTTTTCTCCCTACGAGCTGATGCTGCAATTGCTGGCCAAAGCCGACGATCCGTTTTCGGGAGGGCGTACTTACTATGCACATCCGTCGGTTCGCCGCGAAGGCATGCCGGTTATCCCCCACCAAAGCAGTGCCACCGGCATGCAGGCCATACCGGCTACCGGCATGGCGCATGGCGTTTCTTATCTTGAATCACAGGGACTGCTGACAGCGGAGGCCCCTCCTGTGGTGCTTTGTTCGTTGGGTGATGGCTCCGTCACCGAAGGAGAGGTAGCAGAAGCGTTTCAGATGGCGGTACTTAAAAAGCTCCCCATCATTTACCTCATTCAGGACAACGACTGGGGCATTTCGGCTACCGGTAAGGAGATGCGTGCCATGGATGCCTACGAATATGCCGCGGGCTTCAAGGGCCTCAAACGCAAACAAATTGACGGCACAGACTTCCTCAAGTCGTACAAAGGCATGGAAGAAGCCTTTGACTATGTCCGTGAGAAGCGTGCGCCGATACTGGTGCATGCCGAAGTGCCGCTTCTGGGCCACCATACCTCCGGTGTACGCCGGGAATGGTACCGCAGCCCGGAAGATCTGGATAAACACGGCAAAAAAGACCCGTATGACAAACTCCGCAAGGCCTGTCTTGAACATGGTTTCTGGGAGGAAGAGCTGGTAAAAACCGAAGAAGCCTGTGCTGCCAGAGTACGGGAAGACTTTGACCGGGCCGTTGCAGCTCCGCAGCCCACCGACGACAGTTTGTATCTCCACGAATTTGCGCCCACCCCCATTACCGAAGAAAAGGGAGACCGCCATCCGGCAGGTCGTGAAAAAGTGGTGATGGTTGATGCTGCCCTGCATGCTGTGGAAGAAATATTACGTGATCATCCCGAGGCCCTGTTTTACGGACAGGATGTGGGACGGACTCTCGGCGGGGTGTTCCGCGAAGCGGCAACGCTGGCAGAAAAATTCGGCGACGACCGGGTGTTCAATACCCCCATTCAGGAGGCCTATCTGGTGGGCTCAACAGCCGGTATGTCGGCCGTAGGTGCCAAGCCGATGGTGGAGATACAGTTTGCCGATTATATCTGGAGTGGTGTCAACCAGTTGGTGGTGGAACTCAGCAAAAGCTGCTACCTCAGCAACGGCCAGTTTCCGGTGCAGAGTGTGATCCGGATTCCGTGCGGCGCTTATGGCGGCGGCGGTCCTTACCACAGCGGTTGTATAGAGTCGGCTATTCTGAGCGTACGGGGCATTAAAGTCGTGTATCCGAGTAATGCTGCGGATATGAAAGGCCTGATGAAGGCCGCTTATTACGACCCTAATCCGGTGATTATGTTCGAACACAAAGGACTTTACTGGAGCAAGGTACCAGGAACAGAAGGGGCCAAAACCGTGGAGCCTGATGAAAATTATATCATACCCCTGGGCAAAGGCCGTATCGTACAGGAGGCCATGCCGCACAAAATCGAAAATGGTGAAAGTTGTGTGGTGATTACCTATGGGATGGGTGTTTACTGGGCGTTGAATGCCGCCAGGCATTTCCCCGGATCCGTAGAAATTGTGGATTTACGCACCCTGTATCCGCTGGATGAGGAGTTGGTTTTTGAATCGGTGAAAAAACATGGCAAGGCCCTCGTATTGACGGAGGAGCAGCTTATGAACTCCTTTGCGGAAGCCCTGGCCAACCGGATCAGCCAGGCCTGTTTTAAATGGCTCGACGGGCCGGTACAGACCATGGGGGCCGCCAATATGCCAGCCATTCCGCTCAACGACCGACTCGAGCAGGTTATGCTGCCAACCGCCGAAAAAGTGCAGACGCGCCTCGAGGCACTGCTGCACAACTGATTTGGGAGATGCCGGGTGAATGCGTAGGTTTAGTTTGCCAAACTGAATCTTATGAAAAGCCGTCTGTTTTTCGCGATTGCCCTGCTGTTGCCGTCTTGTTTTCTGTTTGCACAGAATACCGCTCCTGTGGTGCAAATTACCGCACTCAGTACAGCGCTTGCCAATCCGATGTACTATGCGATCGAATACACCCTGACGGATGCCCAAAATGACAGTTGTGAGGTTTGGATGCGTTACAGCACCGATGGCGGCCGAAGTTTCAGGCCGGTAGCAGCGATACAGGATGTAGGTTTTCCTGTCATGCCCGGCAACCGGGTGGCGCTGTTTCCGGGAGCCATCATGGCCAACGAAGACAGCATCGTCTTCCGAATCGTGGCCAGCGACCGGCGACCGGTCCCGATACAGGAAATGGTAAGCAGGGTCGACAGCCATTTGATCAGAGCTTATATTCAGCAAACTGCTTTTCCACGACATTTCAGTACTCACCCGGCGCAACTCGACAGTACCAAAAACAGGCTCGAGCGTTTCATGCGGGAAGAAGGGCTTGATGTTTACCGGCAATCGTTCTCCTATAACACCTATACGGCTCAAAACATACTGGCACGCAAGCCCGGTCATGTGAACGACTCTATAACCTATGTGATAGATGCCCATTTCGACAGTGTAAGCCAGGGGCCCGGGGCTGACGACAATGCAACGGGGGTGGCGGGGCTGATGGAGGCCATCCGGATACTAAGTGATTATGAGTTTGAAAACAGCCTGCGGTTTATTGGGTTTGATGTAGAGGAACAGGGGCTGATAGGTAGCCAGCGCTATGTGCAACAGGGAATACCCGCGTATGAAAAGACTGCCGGCGTGCTCAATTTTGAGATGATCGGCTATATCAGTCAGTCAGCCAATACCCAAATATTGCCCGCGGGCTTCGGGCAGTTGTTTCCGGCCCAGGTAGCGGCCATCCAGGCAGACAGCATGCGGGGAAATTTCATTACCAATGTGGGCAATGCCGCCTCTGCAAGCCTTGCGGCGGCCTACGACAGCGCGGCGGTCCGTTATGTACCCGGCTTGCGGGTCATCACCCTGTTGGTGCCCGGCACCGGCACCATCGCACCGGATTTACGCCGCAGCGATCATGCCCGTTTCTGGGATGCCGGCCTGAAAGCACTGATGCTTACCGACGGGGCAGATACCCGTAACCTCGCCTACCATACTGCCGGAGATACACTTGGAAGACTTGACATGACATTTACCAGACAGGTAGTACAGGCGAGTATCGGGGCATTGGCCGACCTGGCCAAACCCATGAGTGCCGGTAAGGATGATTATTTCTATGCAGAGCCTGTCGGCTTTCCGGACCACCACCACAAGAACTGCAGCTTGCGCATCTTTCCCAATCCTAACGAGGGCCGGTTTACCCTGGAGATTTCCGGATGTGAACAACCGTTTGGTCCGGCAACGGTGCGGGTTTTCAGTCTTGACGGGCAGCAACATGTTGAGGTGCTGCTGCAAGCCGCCCGGGAGCACCACTTATTGGTTAATGTTACAACCTTAAAGCCGGGAACCTATTTGCTTGTGACCGATGATGGCCATCAAAGCTGGACGGAGAAGATCATAATAAGGTAAACCGGCAGGGTAGGTTTCATCGACAGAATGTCGTTTTCATCTTTGTAATTTCAATGTGAATCACGTTCTTTGTGCCGCTGTGGATTGATTTGACCGATTGCAACCACATTAAAAAAAGTGCTAAAGAACTCTCTTGCACCTGCTGTTGCTTCTGGTCGACTGCTTCCCGGCGTTTATTAAACTATTTATTACAACGCTATGTCGTATTTTTTCACTTCTGAGTCAGTTTCGGAGGGACATCCGGATAAAGTTTCTGACCAGATTTCGGACGCCCTTCTGGACGCTTTTTTGGTTCAGGATCCAGCCTCTAAAGTTGCCTGTGAAACCCTTGTAACAACCGGTTTGACGGTATTAAGTGGTGAGGTGAAAACCGAAGCCTATGTAGATGTTCAGAAAGTAGCCCGCGAAACCATCCGCCGCATTGGCTACACCAAATCTGAATATATGTTTGATGCGGATAGCTGTGGCGTTATTTCTGCCATTCACGAGCAGTCGCCCGACATCAATCAGGGTGTAGAGAAAGCAAAACCGGAAGAGCAGGGTGCCGGTGACCAGGGCATGATGTTCGGTTATGCTACCAACGAAACGGACACCTATATGCCTTTGGCGCTTGAGCTCAGCCATCTGCTGTTGCGCGAACTGGCTGCCATCCGCAAAGAGGGTAAGGTGATGAAATACCTGCGTCCCGATGCGAAAAGTCAGGTAACCATCCGGTACAGCGAAAAACACCGCCCGGAGGCGATTGATGCCATCGTTATTTCGACCCAGCACGATGATTTTGTAAAAACGAATAACGAGAAAGCGGATCAGAAAGCGATGCAGGACCGCATTACTGCCGACATCCACAAACACCTGATGCCGCGCATCAAAAAGCTGGTGCCCAGCCGTGTAAAGCGACTGTTTACAACCGATATTAAATTCCACATCAATCCGACCGGCAACTTTGTAATAGGAGGACCGCATGGTGATACAGGCTTAACCGGCCGTAAAATCATTGTAGATACCTATGGTGGCAAAGGGGCACATGGTGGCGGAGCATTTTCGGGTAAGGATCCGTCGAAAGTAGACCGTTCGGCTGCCTATGCAACCCGTCACATCGCCAAAAACCTGGTAGCTGCAGGTGTTGCCGATCAGGTGTTGGTGCAGGTGGCGTATGCCATTGGTGTAGCAGAGCCGGTAGGTCTGTATGTAAATACCTATGGCAGCTCGAAAGTAAAAGACAAAGAAGGCAAAAAGCTTAGCGACAGCCACATTGCCGATGCAGTTGCCAAAATTTTCGACATGCGTCCGGGGATGCTGATTCAGCGTTTAAAGTTGCTTAACCCTATTTACAGCGAAACAGCAGCCTATGGCCACATGGGCCGTGAGCCGCAGACCGTTGAAAAAACCATCACCTGGGGTTCTGCCAAAAGCTGTACTAAAACGGTTAAGGTAGAGCTTTTCACCTGGGAGAAACTTGACAAGGTGGCTGAGATTCAGAAGGCTTTTGGCTTGTAAACCAGGTCTGTTTTATAAAAACGGCCATTGCTGCAAAGCAATGGCCGTTTTTTTTGTTCCGGAATCAGGGGTAGTACACCCACCGGGTATAAAAGCCATAGCCGGAAGAAGTAGTCATAGAAATCAGGTAAATTCCTCCCGATTTCGGCAGAAAAGGCAACGATTGGATGCCGCTTTCCAGCATTCCGGAGAAAAGGCAACGACCCTGGAAATCGTAAACTTTCAGTTCACCGGCGGTTTGTACTTCGATTTGCGGAAGTAATGCGGATGGATTCGGATAAAGACTGAAGAGCTGGTGGCTATTTTGTTTCTGTATTCCGCTGCTTACAGGCTGGCAGTTTAAAAAACCGGTATCCCCGAAAGAATGCAGTTGGAGATAATCGATTATCACCCGGCGAAGGGTATCCGCATAGACCCGCCGGGTTGCGGCCGTTTCTCGAACGCCGGTCATCTGGTGTTCCATCTGAATGGCATCTATACTCCCACCGGGCATTGATCCGTGTCGTTCGGTAATATAGGCGCCGGAGAAGAAGGGTTCCCCGGCCAGCGGGAAAGGAATTTGTTGACTCGGAACGCTGGCATAGCCGGCACGTTGCAGCCAGGTTCCCAGGGCATTTTCTCCCCGGAGTAATTCAACATGGTTTAAGCCATTGCGATTGATGGCTACCAGACTGCGGATACCACTTCTCTGAACCCGAAAGGCGCTGTTGATAGCAGAGTCACCGGAACGCAGGTGATCGCCGGTGAGCTGATAACCCAGCTCGAGGCGCTGAATGGTATGGGCATGCCCATGTAAATCGAGGAGCAGCCCTTTCCCGAAATCCCGGGTGACCAGTGCCTTGGCGGAGTCTGTAAAGCGGTGAAAGGCTTCCCATGCAGCCACGGCTTGTGGGGAGTCGCAGGTAGCGATGCCCTGTTCTCGATTCGGGTCTAGTTTTTTGCGGTGAAGGTGGTTAATGATGAGGTGTGGCGAGCAGCCGTGATACTCGTTGAAAACCGAGTCAATCACCCGTCCCAGTTCCTGCGTAAAGCCATCCCGGATGGTCACAGCATCCGGACAGCTGCGGTCAGGCAGGGTGGCAGGTTCCAGATAGCCACCATGCGGGGCGGTAAGGATGAGCGGCAGATTGCCACAGCGGTATTCAATGTAGCCATCGGCCGAAAAGTAGGTCTGTCCCGGCACAAAAGGCTGGGCCAGCGAAGCCGATCCAATCAGAAGGAAGGTAAAAAGCAGCAAAAGGTGCATAAAGCAGGCTTGGATATACGAAGATAAACAAAGCGGAGAGGGTCTGAAAGTGAAAACAATGGCTGAAAACGCGACAAGAAAGCAGTTTATCTTTTCTCAAATTTGAGGCTATGGCCAATACTTATACACAGATTCATCTGCAGCTTGTTTTCGCGGTGAAATACAGGCGGGCACTCATTCAGAAATCCTGGAAAGAGGAGCTTTACAAGTATATGACGGGTATTTTCAGAAATCACGAGCACCAGGTGCTGGCGATCAACGGGGTGGAAGATCATATCCATATTTTAATCGGCTATCGTCCGGCGCATCCGCTGCCGTTGCTGATGCAGGAACTTAAGCAGGCCTCGGCTTTGTGGGTGAACGAGACGCAGCGACTGCCGGTAAAGTTTTCCTGGCAGCATGGTTATGGTTGTTTTTCTTATATGAAAAGGGATATACCGATGATTAAACGATACATAGCCCGGCAGGAGGAACACCATCGGAAGAAGGCCTTCCGGGAGGAGTATGTAGCGCTTCTGGAGGAGTTTGAAGTGTCGTATGATACGCGGTATTGTTTTGAGGATCCGGTGTGAGAAGGGTACGTGGCAGGCATCCGGGTTGCACCCCTCCGGGCTGCTTTTGGATGTGTTCGGTCTTAGGGTGTGTTCGCGGGTTGCAGCCCTACGGGCTGCGTGTGGGGTATCTGGGGTCGGTGGGGT
>DLHS01000016.1:219234-442585 GCA_002483345.1 Bacteroidetes bacterium UBA7662 | reverse complement strand
GTTTTCGGTCTTAGGGGGTGTCTGAGGGTTGCAGCCCTACAGGCTGGGTGTGGGGTATCTGAGGTCGGTGAGGTGTTACGCATCTTGCATCCCTCCGGGCTGCTTTTGGATGTGTGCGGTCTGAGGGTTGCAGCCCTACAGGCTGGGTGTGGGGTATCTGAGGTCGGTGGGGTGTTACGCATCTTGCATCCCTCCGGGCTGCTTTTTGGATGTGTGTTGTCTGAGGGGTGTCTGGGGTTGCAGCCCTACAGGCTGGGTGTGGGGTTATCTGAGGTCGGTGAGGTGTTACGTATCTTGCATCCCTCCGGGCTGCTTTTTGGATGTGTGGTTACACATCTTGCATCCTTACAGGCTGCCTATGGTTGTGTCATAGATGTCGGTGTTACGCATCTTGCATCCCACTGGGGTTGCGTTTTGGTTGAGGGTGGATATCAGCCTGTAGGGCCGGAATGCGGGTTGCGCTGAAAGCGCCACCCCACCCCTTTTTTTGCCGCGAAGCGGCAAAAAAAGGTCCCCCTGCCGCAGGCAGGGGGACCAACAATTGTTTTCTAAAACCTTAATGCTTAGCGCACATTAATTTTGCGGGTAGCCTCACCTTTTTCGGTCAGCACCTTTACGAAGTACATACCCGGATTCAGACCCTGGCGTTCTACGGTGAATTCAGTCTCATTAACCTGGTTGATAGCACGAACTTCCCGACCAATCACATCATAAATACGAATGGCCAGTATGTTGTTTTCAGCATCTGTACGAATGCTGAAATTACCTTCTGTAGGGTTAGGGTAAACAACCATTTTAACGTCTTTCCGCAATTGCTCAACACTAACGTTGTTACCTGGTAAGCCAAGCACGTTTACAATACGCGGATGAATGTATTGCTGAATAGTATCCAGGAAAGTCATACCCTTGAGAGCACTCATGCCCGGATTACCGGCCATACCCTGCTGGTGCAACAACTGAGCATTGTAACTGCCGCCCGTTTGAGCGTTAACCTGGGCAACATAAAAATTCAAAGTAGTTGTATCCCACCATGTCCATGGATCACCTTCGTTGGCAAATACACTTATCTGGTTGCGCAACGGACGAACAATCGGGAATAAACCTTCTCCTGAACCCGTGTTAATGGTGTTAAACGGAGCAGGATAGATGTAGTCAATGGTTTGGTTATACTGACTACGGGCATAGGTAGAAACCGGATCTGTAAACAGTGCCGGATCAGAAAATGCTGCATTGTTTCCAAAAGCATTCGCTTTGGCCATAAATACACCGGCACCACTTACATCGACCACATTTTCATTGGTGGTAGGCACAATTACAGTACCGTTTCCGTAAGGAGCAAAGGGATCGCGAACCGCGTGAAATGAAATCATGGGCGCATCGCCTGCTTCCAACCAGCTTGTATCTGCCAACGCACCACCGGCATTGATTGAAAGGCTCACATCAGAAGAATAACCAGGCCAGTTGCTGACATTGAGCTGACCACCAAAACCATCAATATTGCCGACAATGTTGGTGTCGATCATGCTGTTACCATTGGGCAAGGTGAATTTGCCGGGGATGGCCATTTCGTTGTACTTGTCAAGTGTAGTGTAGGCAAGGGCAACATATCCACCTGAACCCGTACCGAAAAGCACGATTTTGGCAGGATCCACTTTGTAGGGATTACCATCCTCTGCAGCGGTTTTGCGGATGTAACGAACACTGGCTTTGATGTCGTTGATGGCGCGGTATACGGCATTCAACAACTGAACCCTGCGCTCAAGCTCAGAAGTAGCTAATGGGTTCCAGCCCACCCGGTAAGTGGGAGCAAAGACCACATAACCACGTCTCGCCCACTGACGACAAAGATTTACAGCAGAAGAGTCATTGATTGAACCTGTAATACCACCATTGATTACAGGAGGCAGAAAATTACCTGTGTGGATGTAAACCATGACAGGACGAGCCGTATTGTTATCGGCAGATTGCAGCGGCGCATAAACACGCATCCGCAAACTGTCAATCGGATAGGTAGTTGTAGGGGGGAAGAAGAGGTGATTACGGGCATAAACGACATTGTTTGTCACCCCTATTTGCCCGTCCGTAAATACCTCGGCCAGGTAGCGTTGTTGTCCCGATACCGTAAAGCTCATAATCGTGGCAAACACGAATAATGAGGTGCGTAATAGTCTTGTCATAAATTAAGGTTTAGATGTCTATATATTCAAATTTAACGAAATGTACGCCAATCTACCAACTCTGGGACCGCCATACACCTGAAATACTTTGTTGTTCAACAAATTAGAAGCGCCCAGTTTTACATTGAGTTTCCAGGGAGCTATGTTCTTGTTAATCTGCGCATCTACCAGCGAATAGGTGGGAATCCTTCCGGTAAACTGAGGCGATCCTTCAAATAAAAAGCCCTGTATCCACTTGTAGTTGATATTAAAGCCCCAATCCACAAATGAAAAATTGCCGATTTCAGTAATCATATCCCGCCCGCTTACCCCAATATTGAACTTGTTCTCAGGTGTATTGAAGGCAGGAATGATGGGATCATCGCTGCTTTTTACATTCAAAGTATTCCAGGAATAGTTGAAGTTGAAGGCAAAGTTTTTGTTGTAATAGTAATTTCCCCCCAGAGAAAAGCCTTGTGTTGTGACTATATCTTTTGAGTTGGCTGCCACACGATAGGCTTGTACGGAACTCGGAAAACCAAAGGTAGTAATGGTCACATCCAGGCCCAGATTGTAACCAATAAAGTTGGTATACCAGCTGTAATAATAACCGGCATCGATGTAAAGTTTGTTCAGCATCGCCCGGTAACCAAACTCTATGGTTCTCACCTGTTCCGGTTTGATGGGGTCGACGTTAAAATACTGCAGCCGGTCTGTGTTCAGTGAATCGAGGTAATCGACAAAGGAACCAACGGTAACCAGAGAGTCGAAACCAGACAAATTACCCAGCAGAATGGCCCTGCCCACATTATAGTATAAATACTGATCGGCCAGGGTCGGATTACGCAAAGCCGAAGAAAGCGACATCCTGAAAACATGTTTCTCGGACGGGGTGTACACCACAGAGGCTGCCGGCGAAAAGACATAAGGGAAATTCTGGTTTTTATCCATGCGAACGGTACCGCTTACTTTGAAGTTGCCGAATTTCTTCTCAATTCCGGTGTATACACCAAATTCACTGTTAGTAATGACCCGGTAGCTCGAATCGGCTGTTTGCAGAGTGTCGCTGAAGATGCTGCCGGCACTGTTCGGACGGTATTGACGGAAATTCGCGCCAACTATCCAGGTAACCTCCTTTTCAGTCCATTCAAATTTTTTCTCTGCCTGAGCGTGGTAAAGGGCTGATTTGTCGAAAAACATGGTGCCCCCCTCACTGGGGAGGGTAGACGTGATAACCTGAAAAAGGGAGTCGAAACGGGCCGTGCCCGGCACAAAATAGGGTTGCTGGTTGGAGGTTACATTCAGATCGGTTGAAGCCCGGGTTTCCTGATGCCATATCCAGATCTGACCGGCATTGGCAGCAATCACAGAATCGGCACGCGCGTAGTCATAATTCGGGGAGTTCTGCGGTGGCATACCCGGAAGGCCATACACCTGAGGACGGATGATCTGGTTCCAGTAAGTAGAATATTGCCGGTTCCAGTCATCATTGGTTTTAGCCGCATCCTGTAAACGGAAGGCGGTAAAAACGGCATCATACGACCTGCCGGCATCCTCGTTGGTGGCATATGCCCTGATAAACCAATTGTCTTTTTTGCGGATTTCTATACGATTCTGGAAGAAAAGGATGTCGCGCAGACTGAATCGGTTTTCGCCCTGATAAACCGTTGTGCCCGTTCCAAAATTAGAGGCGGCAATCAGCTCGATAGCAGGATTCAGCATATAATGAAAAGAACCACTCAGCTTGAGGTTACGGGTATCGTATTCTACCAGGTCTTCTTCGAGGTAGCCTGTCCGGTGAAAAATGCCAAGACCCGGATAATTTCTTTTACTGAAAACACTGCTGAAATCATTGCCCCCCGATTGATCTTCGTCACCATAACGGTTGACGGCATCGTAACCGCCAGGATTGTTTGCCGGAACGCGCGAATCGGTAGAGGCATCCATGTTGTTGGCTTCCCAGTCGTTCGCCCTCAAATAGTACATATTCAATTTCCAGGCGAACTTATCGGTGCCGTCCTTCTTCTTGTAGGCCTGGGCATACCGGAGACCTGTTTCAAACAGAGCCCTTTCACCAGCTTTCATACTGGCCGATAGTCCCTGGTGGGTAAACGGACTTTTGGTCGTCATATTGATCACCCCGTTGAAGGCATTGGGGCCATAAAAGGCCGAACTGGCACCTACAATCAGATCTACTTTCAGCACGTCCAGCTCTGAGGCCCCCAGAAAGTTGCCCAAAGAGAAGTTCAGCCCGGGCGACTGGTTATCTACCCCATCAATAAGCTGCAGGGAGCGGACGGGAGAGGTACTGTTGAAACCACGGGTATTAATGACCACAAAACCCAGACTGGCCGTGGTCATATCCACCCCTTTCAGATTGCCGAGGCCCTGATAAAAGGACGGCGCGGGTGTTTCCTTGATGGCGAGCACGTCCATGGCCTCTACCGTGAGGGCCGATTCACGTTGTTTTTCTGTGATACGACTGTCAACCACTTCAACGCTTTGAAGCAGTACATTGTCCTGACTGAGCTTATAACTGACCGGTTTTTCAATTGAAGTAACGGTTTGTTCAGAAGAGCGGTAACCGATGTATGATACCACCACCGTGAAAGGTGGTTTACGGCCGGGGTTGAGCGAGAATTTTCCGTTGAGGTCGGTTGTAGTGCCAACCGTGGTGCCTTTGATGACCACGGAAGCACCGATAAGGGGCTCGTTTGTCGCCCCGTCACGGATGATGCCGGAAAGATTTTGGGCGTCAGCGGTGAAATGATAAAGACTAAAAAGGACAAAGAAAAAACCAGCGCGTAAGATTACGGTCATAAGTTCAGATTTCACGGTTCTTCAATATTAAGGAATAAGCGCCTTAGCTGCCAAACGATGGACGCTTTATTTGTTTCTATGCCGCATATAAACGTAATTCGTATAAAGTCTGACACCATTTATGATACGCAAACTCATACCCCTCGTTCTCCTTGTTCTCTGGCTTTTCCTGATGATGTACCGTTTTGGCGTAAATCCTCGATTTGGGATGTTGTTAAGCTATACTACTTCTCCGCTCCACATCGATGATTACCACGAGCAGCCACTGGAAATGAGGGAAACCCCTTATGGTGCGGTGCAGGTAGGTGTTGACAGCCTGGGCATCCCCAGTATTTTCGCACCTAACGACCATGCAGCTGCCTATGCCACTGGTTTTTTGCACGCCCGTGACCGCCTTTTCCAACTGGAGATGCTGATGCGCACAGTCAAAGGGCAGCTCAGCGAGGTTGCCGGTGCGGCCGCGCTTCCCAGCGACCGTTTCTGGCGCAAATTTGAATTTGACAGCCTTACTCCGATATGGTATGCAGCGTATAAAAGCCAGGATACCGTGCTGGCCAATCGTTTTGAGGCTTATTGTGCCGGAATCAATGAATATATCCAAAGCATGCATTTTGGCTCCATGCCTTTGGAATTTCATTTGCTGGATTTTCGACCTGCCAGATTTAAGCCTGAAAACATGTTTTACCTCATCCGGTACATGGACCAGGTGCTCACCTACAGCGAAGACGACCTGAAGGCCACAGAAGCCCGCTCATTGCTTGGGGAAGAGCTTTACAATTTCTACTTTGCCCCTTACGCCCGGGAGCCGTTTCCTATTTATCCCGACTTTGCAGTAGCCGACAGCATCTGGCAACCTATGGTTATGGGCAGACCTGAAATTCTGGCGCAGGGTCCCGGTTACCGTTTCCCCAACGCGCTTGAAAAAAATCAGGACGAACTGAGTCTCGGGTCCAACAACTGGGTGGTGGGCCCTTCCAAATCGAAAACAGGCAACCCCATTCTTTGTAACGACACCCATTTGCAGATTGCCCTGCCGGCAACCTGGTACGAAGTACAACTGGTGGTTGACGGCAAACTGCGCCGTGGTATGACCATACCCGGCCAGCCTTTTATCATTTCCGGCTACAATGAAAAAGTTGCCTGGGGCATGACCAATGCCACCTGGGATCTGGTAGATTTTTATGAACTCGATGCGGACGACAACGGCAATTATTTTCTGGATGGTTTATGGCGGCCACTCGAGTCTTTTCAGGAAGTAATAAAGGTTCGCGGAGGAGATGACCTGGTACAGACGTACTGGCGAAGTCATTTTGGCCCGGTCGATACAACGGGTTACAACGGCCGTTGGATTGCTGTAAACTGGATTGCCCAGCAAAAAAGCAATGAGGGAATGGCCTTTGCCGGTTTGGAAAAGGCAGAAAATGTACAAGAGGCTTTTGCCGCCCTGCAGCATTTTATGCAACCACCACAAAACTTCATTTTGGCGGATAACCAGGGAAATATAGGGTTGGTAACCGGAGGTGCTGCTTCTTTACACCGTGATCCTGTCAAAGGGGTAAGGTTAGGCGTAAAAAGTGATAATAAAGTGCCGTTTACACCCATGAATCAGCTCCTCAATCATTTTAATCCTGAAAGAGGCTGGACGGCGTCGGCAAATCAGGAACATATCAATCATCCGCTGAGTGCACACCTCAGCACGCGCTATGAAGCCAGTGCCCGTGGTCGCCGCATTGACCAGTTGATGAGCTCGCAGGAAAAACTGGGATTCGAAGAGTTAAGGGCGTTGCATCTTGATATTATAGACCTGGAGTGGGAATTGCTTCGCCCGGCCATGGAGCAGTACCTGAAGCCCGGTCAATTTGCACTTCTCGCAGACTGGGATGGCAGCATGGACATTAACCTGGTACAGCCGACCCTTTTTTACAATTTTAAGCTGAAACTGACGGAAGTAGTACAGGAGGCCATACACCCTGAACTCAACTACAACCCCCTGTTTCAGGAGATGTATCAGTTGGTTGTGAGTCAGCCAACCCTGCCTACCCACGAGGGTGAAGTAACCACTGCTTCTCTGGTGAAGAAAGCCTGGAAGGAAAGCTGGAAAGAGCTGACAGAACGGTTTGGAGAAGGGTCTGAAAACTGGAAGTACGGACTTTTTCACCAATCTGCAGTGAATCACATAACCCGCCTGCCCCAATTATCCATGCCGCTGTTCGCTTCTCCCGGCAGCAACCGCACTGTAAATGTTGCCAGCAAACTGCCTTCTACCCATGCGGCCAGTATGCGCACCATCATAGAGCTGACACCCGAAGGCCCGAAAACCAGACTGATGCTTACAGGCGGGCAAAGTGGCCGCTTTAATTCGGCGAATTATCATGACCAGATCGACCATTGGTTGCTGGGTCAGTACCACGAGCCGGGACACCGCAAAACATTTGAGGCCAGTCTCTATAAAACCACCATCCAGTTTACCCGTAAATAAATCAGGCCATGAAGAAAAACATATATCTCTATTTTGTCATCCTCATTGCACTGGTGCATATGCAGTTTAATGTACATAGTTTCGGCTTGTTTCTGCTCGTAGCGGCACTTACCGCGCTGGTGCCGATACCAGAGATGAAATGGTGGAAGTATGCCGTACTGGAGCTGATAGCGCTGGTTTTTTGTTTCGGCCTCCGCTTTCCCGACGCCCAGGTTATAGAAACAGTGGGAAGTATTGTCCATACCGGTGGGGTAGGTCTTATCGTCGCCACGGTTGTAGTCAGCACCATTACGTATACGTTGGTCGCCTGGACGGTTTATCTGTGGATCACCCGTTTTGTATTTGAGAAGCGATTGGCTAAATCTTGAGTCATCCCCATTTTGATTATATCCTGGCAGGTGCCGGAGCTGCCGGGCTGAGCCTGGCATACCGCCTGGCAGCACCTGAGTTTTCAGGTAAACGCATCTTGCTTATTGATCGGTCTGCCAAGCAGGAAAACGACCGTACCTGGTGCTTCTGGGAAACAGGGGCAGGTATTTTTGAAGAAGTGATATTCCGAAGCTGGCATCAGGTATGGTTTCACGGGCCGGAACAATCATGTGAACTGGCACTCGCGCCTTACCACTACAAAATGATAAGGGGAGTTGATTTTTACCATTTTACACTCGAAAAGATCCGCAAATCACCCCACATAACCGTCATGAAAGCCGAGATTTACGATATCGGTACGCAACAGGGGAAGTCGGTGGTAGATTGTTCGGAAGGAACTTTTACAGCCGACTGGACTTTTTCCAGCCTGCTGTCGAATGAAGAAATCCACGAGGCAAAAAAAGGACTGTTTTTGTGGCAGCATTTCAAAGGATGGGTCATTGACAGCGAAAAGCCGGTCTTTGATCCTGGAAGGCCGGTTTTTATGGATTTCAGGGTGCCTCAGGAAGATGGCAGCTGTTTTGTGTATGTGCTGCCCTTTGATGAACACCAGGCATTGGTTGAATTCACTGTTTTTTCTGAGGAAGTGTGGGATAAAACCACCTACGACCTCTATCTGAAAGCGTATCTGAAAAAATTCACAACTGTTACGGATTACAACATCCGGCAGACCGAGCTGGGTCGTATTCCCATGGCAAGTCACCACTTTCCGGTGCATGAAGGGAATACCGTTTTTCTGGGTACCGCCGGAGGACAAACAAAGGGATCAACAGGTTACACTTTTCAGAATATTCAACGACACAGTGAAGCCATAGCTGACGCATTACTCAAGGGGAAACCGCCTCTTATCAGGCCTTCCAGATGGAAAAAACGCTTTCGGCTTTACGATCACACATTGTTAAGGGTCTTGTGCAAAGGGTATTACAAAGGAGCTCCGCTGTTTGAACGGCTTTTTACCCGCAATCCAAGCCAACGCATCTTACGCTTTCTGGATGAAACCAGCACCCTGCCCGAAGAAATTCAGCTCATGAATTCCGTACCGCGACGCATTTTTGCTAAAGCAGTTGCCGAACAGCTGTTAAAAGGATGAAATTCTGCGGAAACGGCCTTTATACGGTCATGATTTCTTTCTCTTTCACAGCCAGCACCTCGTCAACACGGGCGATGAATTTGTCGGTTAGCTGCTGAATTTTCGCTTCGCCGTCTTTGGCGACGTCTTCCGGCAAACCGTCTTTCTGAAGCTTTTTGATGGCCTCGTTGGCGTCGCGGCGGATGTTACGGATAGATACCTTGCCGGATTCCCCTTCGCCCTTGGTTTTTTTCACCAGATCCCGGCGACGTTCTTCGGTCAGCGGTGGGATGTTGATGCGGATGACCATCCCGTCGTTGCTGGGGTTGAGGCCCAGATTGGAGTTGATGATGGCTTTTTCGATAGCACCAATCAGGTTTTTCTCCCAAGGCTGTATGCTGATGGTGCGGGCGTCGGAGGTGGAGACGTTGGCCACCTGGCTGAGAGGGGTCGGCGAACCGTAATAATCAACCTTTACGCTGTCGACCATGGCCGGGGATGCCTTACCCGCCCGCAGTTTCGATAATTCTACCTGCAGGTGATGGATGGCTTTTTCCATCGATTCTTTGGCATCGTCTATATAAAACTGTACTTCTTCGTTCATGGTTTTAGAAGATATGCTTGTAATAACTTAGGATACGAGTGTGCCGATATGTTCGCCCTGTGCAATTTTAAGCAGGTTACCGGCCTTGTTCATGTCGAATACAATGATAGGCAGGTTGTTTTCCTGGCAGAGGGTGAAGGCCGTCATGTCCATCACCTTCAGGTTTTGCGAAATGGCGTCTTTGAAGCTGACGCTTTCATAACGAACAGCATCGGCATGCTTTTCAGGGTCCTTGTCGTAGATGCCATCTACCCGGGTGCCTTTGAGGATAACGTCGGCACCGATTTCAACAGCACGCAGCGAAGCGGCAGTGTCGGTGGTGAAATAAGGATTGCCAGTACCCGCGCCAAAAATCACAATCCTGTTTTTCTCCAGGTGACGGATGGCTTTGCGACGGATGAAAGGCTCGGCAATCTGTTCCATTTTGATGGCCGACTGCAAGCGGGTGCTCAGACCCATCTTCTCCAGCGATGCCTGAAGCGCCATGCTGTTGATCATGGTGGCAAGCATGCCCATATAATCACCCTGTGCACGGTCCATACCGCCTGATTCGGCCTGCACACCCCTGAAGATATTGCCCCCGCCTACCACAATAGCCACCTGTACCCCGGCTTTTACCAGATCGCGGACCTCTCCGGCATACTGATCAAGTATAATCTGATCGATGCCAAATTGTTTCTGACCCATCAGCGATTCGCCACTGAGTTTTACGAGGATGCGCTTGTACTTCATACCGACTTAATTTCAGTCGCGAAGATAGGCAATCGGAAGCAGTTAAGGAGGGGGGAGGGCAGCGCCAGGTCCCGACTAAAAACAAAAAACCCCGAATGCTGTGCAAACGGGGTTCAAAAAAGAGATTTTGTGCTTATGCGCCAATGGCGATACGTTTGAACGCTTTCACGGTAAGGCCTTTGGAAGCTTTGTCAAGCATCTGTGCAACGGTCATACCGCCGTCTTTCACGAATGCCTGATTCAGCAGGGTATTGTCCTGATAGAACTTATTGAGTTTGCCGAGGGCAATTTTCTCAATGATGTTCTCAGGCTTACCTTCCTGACGCGCCTGGTCTTTGCCGATTTCGATTTCACGCTCGATGATGCTGGGATCAACATCGTCTTTGTCTACGGCAACCGGGCTCATGGCAGCGATTTGCATGGCTGCATCTTTACCTGCGGCAACCGCATCGGTACCTGCGGTTTGGTTGAGGGCTACCAACACACCCAGCTTGTTGTTGCTGTGTACATAGGTTACCACACCTTCGGCGCTGATGGTTTCGTAGCGGCTGATGCTGATTTTCTCGCCGATTTTACCGGTGTATTCAATCAGTTTTTCGCTCAAAGCCAGGCCGTCGAGTTTTTCTTCGAGCAGGGCTTCCACGCTGGTGATGTTTTTTGAAAGGGCGAGTGCGGCAATCTGGTTAGCCAGCGCTACGAACTCTTCGTTTTTAGCTACGAAGTCGGTTTCGCAAGTCAGGCTTACCAATACACCGAAAGTAGCATCGGCATTGGTAAGGGTTACGATGGCACCTTCGTTGGCCTCTCGGTCGGCACGGCTGGCCGATACCTTCTGACCTTTTTTGCGGAGGATGACAACGGCTTCTTCAAAGTCGCCACCGGCTTCGGTGAGGGCTTTTTTGCAATCCATCATACCGGCGCCGGTCATCTGGCGCAGTTTGTTCACATCTGCTGCAGAAATATTCATTGTATGCTTAAGTTTTTGATTTACGGGGGATTGGAAAAAAAGATGGGCCAACTATTGTCGACCCATCCGCTTTCGATTGCTTACTCTTTTTCAGCCTCTGGGGTGGCGACTGCTGTGGTTTCTTCAACCTCAGCCGGTTCAGCAGCTGCTTCAGCGTCTTTGTCGTGCTTGCGTTCCTGGAGTCCTTCTTCTACAGCCTGCATAATCACTTTCGAGATCAGCGCGATCGACTTGGTTGCGTCGTCGTTGGCGGGGATAGGGAAATCAACCAGGGTCGGATCAGAATTGGTATCCACCATCGCGATGGTAGGGATGTTCAGTTTCTGAGCCTCTTTAACGGCGATGTGTTCTTTTTTGATATCGACGATGAAGAGCGCAGCCGGAAGGCGGCTCAGGTCTTCGATACCACCCAGTACACGTCCGAGTTTTTCACGCTCACGGGCAATCATCAGGCGCTCTTTCTTGGAAAGGGTTGCCATGGTGCCGTTGCCTTCCATTTTGTCGATGTTGCCCATCTTCTTGATCGACTTACGTACGGTCGTGAAGTTGGTGAGCATACCACCCAACCAGCGCTCGGTCACGAATGGCATGTTCAGGCGTTTGGCCTCTGCCTCGATGATTTCTTTCGCTTGTTTTTTGGTGGCTACAAAAAGGACTTTGCGGCCCGATTTTACAATCGACTTGATGGCGTTTGCAGCCTCGTCAAGACGGGTTTGTGTTTGATGAAGATCTATGATGTGGATATCGTTCTTCTCCATGAAGATGAACGGTGCCATTTTAGGATGCCATTTGCGCTTAAGGTGACCGAAGTGAACACCTGCGTCGAGCAATTCCTGATAAGTAACTCTTGCCATGATTTTTGTCCTCCGCTGATTAACGTTTGCTGAATTGGAAACGACGACGTGCTTTACGTTGTCCGAACTTCTTGCGCTCTACCATGCGGGGATCGCGGGTAAGGAGTTTCGAAGCCTTCAGAGCCGTGTGGTGCTCCGGGTTGATTTCGTCGAGTGCACGGGCAATGGCGAGCTGCAAAGCTTCGGCCTGACCGCTGATGCCACCGCCGTAAGCGTTGGCTTTCACATCGTACTGACCAACGGTTCCGGTGGCGGTGAACGATTTCAGCAAAATCTGCTGGAGGGTTTCAAGGGGGAAATATTCTGTGTACGGACGACCGTTCACGGTGATATCGCCTTTGCCCGGCGTTACATAAACGCGGACAACGGCATTTTTCCTTCTTCCGAGGGTGTTAGTAACCGACATAAGACTTAGAATTTGAGGATTTCAGGTTGTTGCGCTTCATGCGGATGCGTCGAACCGGCATATACATGCAGGTTGCGGAACATTTCACGACCGAGACGGTTTTTCGGGAGCATGCCTTTGATGGCTTTTTCCATCACGTAGGTTGGCCGACGACGCATCAGGTCTTTCGCGGTCTCGAGACGCTTACCACCGGGGTGACCCGAGTAGAAGAAGTACTCCTTTTCACGCATTTTTTCACCTGTAAACCTCACCTTGTCTGCGTTGATAATGATAACATTATCTCCACAGTCTACGTGCGGGGTGTAGCTGGCCTTGTTTTTGCCACGGAGCACATGTGCAACGCGGGCAGCAAGGCGCCCCACGATCTCTGCTTCGGCATCTATCAGATACCACTTTTTCTCAACCGTCTGACGGTTGGCAGAGACAGTTTTGTAACTTAACGTATTCACTGCTTTGTTGTTAATTGATTGTAGTTGATTCTAAAAAGGACTGCAAATATAGCAGCTTGATTTTGAGTTTCCAACAAGGGGTGTGAATATGTTTTGCCACACATGTGCGGGGCAGCCCGTGGACCGCGGCTATTGATACTCGTTTGGGATTAGAGAGGAGAGAGGAGAGAGGAGAGAGGAGAGAGGAGAGAGGAGAGAGGAGAGAGGAGAGTGGAGAGTGGAGAGTGGAGAGTGGAGAGTGGAGAGTGGAGAGTGATGGTTAGCCACCCTTGTCATCTTTTAGTTCTGATTTTAGGTGCATTTCCACTCTCCACTCTCCACTCTCCTCTCTCCTCACAAGGCTGTCCCTGTTCTCAGTTACTCACGGCGGTCCTGCCATTCGCCCGGGCCCAGTGGCTTCGGAAAAGAACCGTCAGCAATACATAGTGCAAGACAGCAGCCAGTTCAAAACCCAGGATATACCAGGGCCATTCGCCCACTACAAAGGGATTTGAAGCAATGGGTTTTACACAGAGGTACATATAATTGGCACTCAGGGCAAAGTTGATAAGGGCAATGGGAAGTAGTGTCAGATTATTCCACCACAAGGCTTTTAACCAATCCCAGCGGTTGATACGGTACCCGTTTACCCAAATCAGATAAAGCGGCGAAGCAATGATGGAGGCATGCGTGAAATAATATTCTGCGATGAACCAGGGGTTGTTTCCCAGTGTAACCTCCGGCGTAAGAAAGGAGTGTATGCCGCCGGCAAGTCCCCAGAAGAAGAGGGGCAGAAAAGCCCATCTTTTCTGAAACAACAAGGCTGCTATGGCCAGCAAATGGCTCATGCCACACATCTGAAGCGGCAAGCTGTCTTCCAGGTGCCAGTCACCACTGAACAACCGGAAGAAATGCATCCCTACAAATATCAGGAGAAGCAAGGCTCCCCACCCTTGCTCAAATCGCTTTCTTCCTGCAGCGTCGCGTGTTTTACCAATCCGGATGGCAAGGGTTAACTGCAACAGCAGCACACCGATGCCAGTCCACCACCAGGCGGTACCAGGATCTATCACATGATGTTGGGCCAGGTATAGCATTTTCAGGAACGGAAAATATACAATGCGTTGCATTCAACCAAAAGCAGTAAAAAATAAGGGCCGGCCATCTCCCGACAGCCAGCCCCCTCCTACTGCTTCAGTCTCTGTTAAAACAAACTGAGCTTTTGGTTGACTACCTCATGGCCATTGCGCAGGCGCAGGTGATAGAAACCTGCTGACAATCCCTGGGTAGTGATGTTAAACCGGTAACGACCTTCCTGCATCTCCACAGCTACCGGCAATTCCAGCAGACGCCCTGCGGCATCGTAAACTTCCAGCGACCAGTTACCAGCCTTTTCAAGTTCGAGGTCTACGGAAACGGCCGAACCGGCTGACTGCGGGTTAGGATAGGTCTTAACCGATTTCACAGTGCTTACCTTGGCCAGGGCCAGGGCGGCACCGTCCCGGTTGAAATTGGCACGGATACCCCAGGCATTACCATTGGTATACCAGCGGTTGGGATTTACCGGAGCAGGGATGTAAATAATCGATGCATAAACAGGCTGGGTAATACTCTCATCGTCGAGTATGCGAACACGCTGGGCATCATTGTTACTGTACATCTCAACGCCGATGAAATAATCGCCCGGTTCCATGACTACATTCTGGTTGAACCCGTTGGCGAGTACCCTTGGAATAGGAATAACAGCCCGTCCCGCGATGCTGTCCTGGCGGGTAAGGGTATAAATGTCCGACTCGAGCAAAACAGGGAAACTGGCAGGATCCGTATACACCCCGATGGTATCGCGTACCGAAGCAATCAGAACTGCCCCCGGACGAGATTGTGCCGACAAAATCACGGTTACCGAAGTAATGGTGTCACGCTGACGCAGCTCAAAATAATTGGCGAAAATGAGCCCGTCTGTGGCACCGGTAAAGGAATTGGTGCCTGAATAGCTCACGCGTTTGTTATGACCGTCGAGTGCCATCACGGTATCGCCCACAATCAAACGGAGAGAATCCCGGTTGTTAACCGGCAACTGGTCTACGCTGTCGCTCAGCAGATTATAGTGTAGCCAATAGCTTCCCGGAACCAGGTTGGCGGTCGCCAACGGAGCGGTTTCGAGGGTATCGCGGCCTGAAGCAGGAAAACTGGATACAGACGGACTTACGGCATTTACTACGGTAGTACCACCCGCGTTTTTGATGCTGGCTTCCAGCCGGGTATTAGGCTGACCAACAGCACCGTCGTTCAAAACAAAAACACCCGGTGTATAGGAGGTTGTAAGTTGTTTGGCTGGTAATTGAGCGTAGTTTACGTTACGATCGGTATTGCCAAGTGTCAGGTCTTCAATGACCAGGTTGTTATTTTCAAGCGTTTTGATCTTGATATCATCTATCATCCAGTAATAGACCCGGGAACTCCAGCCGAAGCGAATCCAAACCGAATTCTGACCACCTGCCACCGATGAGATGTTAAGCGAAACCAATGCCGGATCGGCAGAGACAGCATTCGATGCGGTAAGTCCGCGTACGTCATAAGTAGTCCAGGTGACAGAGTCGTTGGAGACCTGCACCAGCGGGCTTATTTCGTTGTTCATGCGGAAATGATGCTCAAACTCCAGCTTTAGGAAAGGATGGGCACCCAGGCTGGTGATTTTGGCTGTTTGTACATAAGACGACAGATACTGATAAGTTGTGCCTGAAGGCTGACCATTGGTAAAATGGTTGGCAGAATCAGGGTCGTTCAGTAAAAAACCATTGGTTCTTGTCGTAGAGGTTATGCCCGGAGATGGGTTGCCGGCACCTGTGCCGTTGAAGAAACCACGGCTGCCACTCAAACTCCATTTCCAGGGGTTTATGTTGGACGAATCAATCTGACGCCACCCGGCTGGAAAACCATTGCCGAAATCTTCAGACCAAACGGTAACTCCGTTCTCCACCTGCTCGAGTCGTTGAGGCTGCGCAACATGAAGGGGCAGGTCGGCCTCTGTATCGCGTTGGGGTGCCAGTTGACCATCTGGTTTGGCATGTTGAGCAGTGGCTGCAAATGTGCCCAGGCTCAGAGCCAGAAGTAGGATTTTTTTCATAGTGATAAGCATTACTGAATCTTGGATGAATTATTTAAGGTTGAACAATGAGTTTGAGGTGCTGATAGCTGTTTCCTGCCTGCAGCTCGAGCAGGTATAGGCCTCCTGCAAGACTGCTTAAATCAAGCTCCTGGCGGTGGTCACCGGGCTGAAGGAGCGGTAAAGCATGCTGGTGCATTTCCCTGCCCTGCAAGTCGCGGATACGGAGGGTGACTTTTGCAGGCTGCAGGAGTTGGAAATCAAGCTGTACCCGGGAGCTTGCAGGATTCGGATAAAGTTTAACCTGGGTAGCAAGCAGGGGCTGTTCATCGACGGAAACGGCTCCGTCGGTTCCGAAATTAGCATAGATGGCATGTGCTGTTCCGTTGGTCCACCAGCGCTGGGTGCTGCCTGGGTCTGCGGGATCGGCAGGGATGAAGGTCAGGCTGGCGTAGGGAGGCATGAAGGCCGCAAAACTCTCGTCATCGAGAATGCCGACTTCCGAAACACCATTGTTACTGAAAAGAGCCGCACTGACATAATATGCGCCTACAGCCAGCAGGCGATCCTGTGAGCTTCCGTCTGATAAAACAGCAGGAATGGTTATCGTTGCAAAACCGGCAGCCGTATCGGCAGCGGTGATGAAATAATCATCGCTTACCAGAAAAGGAGCAAAGCTGTTCGGGTTTTGAAGGGTTCCCGAATAGTTGGTGAAAAGGCCGAGGGTGTCGCGTATGGTAACGACTATGTAAGCGCCTGGCTGGGTATTAGCAGTAAGCCGCAAGGTGACGGAGGTGAGGGTGTCGGGCGTGGTTACCTCATACAGCACGGCCATGCGAAGATCATCCTTGGCGTAACTCCAGCTCTCCGTCGACAAACCGTTGGTTCGGGAGAAATCCGAAGACAAACGGTAGGTAGTGTCGGTTACATAAAAATTGCGCGAAATGAAGTTGTTGGTAGGGGTTGCATCCACAGAATCGGTCGCATATCCAATGACATAATTATAGCGTCCGACTGGGGTGCCGGCCATCTGGAACCATTGTGAACTGGCTGAAGTATCACGATTCTCCACGGCCAGCGGAGTATTCAGCCGGCTGGTATCTGAGAAACGAGCGGTACCGTTGTCATTCCGCACCTGTGCATAAAAGAAGGTGCCTGTTTGGGCAGCCGCACCGAAATTATGGGCAGTAGCTGCAAAACGGATGGAATCACTGAGCTGGTTCGAGGGTGTACGGCCATAAAAAAGGAGCTTACCACCCGGAATCAGTTCATGGTCTTCCAGCACCAGGTCGTTGTCGGGCAGCTTCAGAATTTTCACATCGTCGACCATCCAGGCATAGCCGCAACCGGCTCCTGCTCCCATAGTGGTGGTACTGCTGTAAAAACGGAATCTTACCCACACCAGCGGTTGGTTACCTGCGGCAGCTGAAATGTTCAGCTGCACCGTTTCCGGGTTCGGACTCAGGTCGTTGTTGCTGTATTGGCCGTTTACCTCATACGACACCCAGCTGGTGCCGTTGGTACTTACATCGATGAAAGTAGAATCGATGTATTTTGAATAATACTGCTGGAATTCGAGTATGGCAAAAGGGAAGGAGGCCAGGCTGACAGGTTGTGCCATACCCACCCAGGCATGTTGGTTACCACTGCAGCCGAGGTCAGAATCAAACTTGGCAAAACCATTGGCTCTGGTAGCAGATTGTATGGTACCTATGCTGAAAGGGCCGCCCGGAGGCAGGGAATTGATGGTCCAGTTGTCGTTGGTCCCGGCAGCTTTTCCGGTTATCCAATCTGCCGGATTGCTGAAATCGCTCGACCAGATTACCTGTGATCCTGATTGAACCCGGCTAACGCCAGGCTGGCGGGTACTGATGGCTTCAGGTATTGGCCGGATACGCAGACGGTTGGCAACAGGCGGGTGATTATGGTCTTGTGCATTGCCCGCCAGCGTACCGCTTAACAGACAACAAAAAAGGAGGCGTTTCATATCGTTGGGGTTTGTAATCTAAGTTAGACCCCCTCCCTCCCGGCCTTTGTCACAGCAGTGTTTGCATACCGTCAACAATCCTTAAGAAGCGATAACAAACACAAAAAAAGGGGCCAAAGACCCCCTGTTTGTATAAAATTGGAAATCGTTAACGTCTGTTAGCGATTCATGGTGAATTTTGAAAGGCTTTTTAGGCTGCCCCGGACAGTTGCCCGGAACAAGGGATATGGGGTTTTGCCGGTCAGTGAAACGGCAGCCCCAAAGGCATGGCAAAAGCAGAAAATGCCGCCCACCGTCCCCTCTTCGGTTTATCAGCATAAAAAAGGGCCCCGAAGGCCCCATAAAAGAATGATATGTTCCGCAATCAGCGGTTCACCATAAATTTCTGATGGGCGCTTGCACCATCGGCTATGAGTTCAACAAAATAAACACCGGATGGTAAGGCATCCATCGGTAACTGCTGAAGTTGATTGCCTTCCATTTGCCTGGCTGGTGCCTGTTGTATTAGCATACGGCCTGCCATATCGCGGATTATGACCGATACTGTGGCATCTTTCTTCAGGGTATAAGACAAATTCAACTCATTTTGAACAGGATTTGGATATACAGGACGGAAACGGAAGCTAGAATTATCGAGCTCATTGACGGATACCGAACGGATGTTTCCAAATACACCGGCGATGGCCATGGATATACCATTTGTATACCATGTAGCATCCGTTGGAATGTAAATCATGGAAGCATAGGTGGCCTGAAAACGCTCGTAGCTCAGATCATCCACAATACGGATATTGTTTACGCCACTTTGAGAATAGAGTTCAGCTGCTACGTAATAAGCACCGGCGGGTAACACACGGTCTTGTGGTAAGCCGGCCAGTGATTCAGGAATCGGGATAATGACCTCCCGTGCTGCAGTATCCGCACTGGTGAGGGTATATAAATCACCTTCCAGCAAGATGGGATAGTCGGTTCCTCCGGCAGGTGGGCCGAATAAGCCGGATGTATCGCGCAGGGTCACCTGAATCAGGCCTCCCGGTGTACTGGTGCCCAAACGAATCCGGATGCCGGTGATGGTGTCCTGTTCTGAAAGTTCGATGAGCGACATGATGATAAAACCATCGTGGCTGTCTGTTGTGAATGAGCTGGTTCCCAGCGTAGTTGTCCGTTCAGCAGAAGGCCTCGCAACGCTTAAAACACTGTCACCTACATGGAAGAGGAGGGTGATTTCATTGTTCAGGGGGCTGCCATCGGTAGAATCGGAAGCCAGGCTGATTTTTGCTTCCAGATTGCCGTTGCCTGTAAAGCTGTTCAGATTGTATCCTGTTGTTGATTCCAGGGTATCCCTGCTTCCACCGGGCATGGAAGTGGCCGCGGAGATATTGTTGAATACTGTGTTTCCACCAGCGGTGAGGGTGCTTGTCATGCGGGTGTTTGGCTGTGTATTGGTGCCAAAGTTCAGCGCTGCTCCAACAAAGGATAAAGAATCATCCTTATGGTTACTCATATTGCTACCGTAAAAAGCAATTCGTTTTTCCGGAACAATGCTGTAGTCTTCGAGCTTGAGGTCATTGGGTGGCAGATCAGAAATCTCTACATCGTCTACAGCCCAAAACCAATCCCAGGCACCCACATAGCGGAAACGGACCCAGACATTGGCCTGATTGGCAGCAACAGCGGAAATATTAATTTCCTCCAGGGTGGCATTGGAGATGGTTGTGTTCACGGCAATCGTGAGAGAACTGTTATATACCTCTGTCCAGGTAGTAGAGTCATTACTTACCTCAACAATGTGCTGTTCCTGAAAACGGCGGAAGTAATGCTGAAAACTGAGCTGAACTCCTGCCACGGCAGCCAGGCTCACACCCACTTTCATGGTCATCGAGCTGTTTTGAGTGCCCGACGGAAACGAATCAGAATTAATAAAAGCAAAGGGTTGTCCGGAAACAGAACTGAGCGTGGTTCCGAAATTCTGTGCCGAAATATTGGGCTCCAGGGCAGTTACAATTTTCCAGTCGTTGGAAGCGCCGGTGGCTTTACTGAAAGTTATACCTGCGGAAGAGGAAAAGTCTTGAGACCAAAGCACTGCTTCGGGCCTCATTTGGCCGTTTTCTAAGATAATCACCTTTTCCTGCGGAGCTCTTTTGGCTGTATGGCGCGACTGCACGCCCTGCTGAGCCATGAGGCTTCCTGCCAGCGCTATGCCGGCCATAGTAAGTAAGATTTTCTTCATAAGTATCAGATTTGCTGAATCAATTTAACAAATATTTAATACCGCAAGCGATTTATTTAACAAAAAATCAAGAATCAGGCTTGCGCAGTCCTTTCCCTGCAAGACCATTTAGCACCGTTGGTCTGTCAGAGACACCACAGAATCAAACAAAAAACCCCGGGCAGTACGCCCGGGGTTTTTTGTTTTAAAATTCTTTAATCAGGCGTTCTCATAGGCCTCCATAGGCGGACATACGCATACCAGGTTACGGTCTCCATAGGTATTATTGATACGGCCGACTGCAGGCCAGAATTTACGGTGAGCAACCCAGCTGGCCGGGTATGCTGCTTTCTGGCGACTGTAGGGGCGATCCCAGCTGTCGGCGGTCAACAAGGCTGCGGTATGAGGGGCATGTTTGAGCACATTGCTGGTGCGGTCGGCCAGACCCATTTCAACTTCTCTTATTTCTTCTCTTATCAAAAGCAGTGCATCACAAAAACGATCCAGCTCGGCTAATGGCTCAGACTCGGTAGGTTCAATCATAAGCGTACCTGCTACCGGGAAAGAAACCGTAGGTGCATGGAAGCCATAGTCCATCAGTCTTTTGGCCACGTCTTCTACTTCCAGACCTGCGGATTGTTTGAACGGACGGAAATCGATGATCATTTCATGGGCACAGCGGCCGTTGGCTCCGCTGTAAAGCACTTCGTATTGCTGCTCCAGCCGTGCCTTGATATAGTTGGCGTTAAAAATGGCGTATTTGGTTGCATTCGTCAATCCATCAGGACCCATCATACGGATGTAGGTGTAGCTGATCAGCAATATGCTGGCACTTCCCCAGGGTGCTGCCGAAACAGCTGTCATGGCCGATTTGCTGCCGATTTGCTGCACCGGGTGGCCGGGCAGGAAAGGCACCAGATGAGCCGCCACGCCGATCGGACCCATGCCGGGGCCACCGCCACCATGTGGAATGCAGAAGGTTTTATGCAGGTTGAGGTGGCAAACGTCGGCGCCGATGAGGCCCGGGCTGGTCAAACCAACCTGCGCATTCATATTGGCACCATCCATATATACCTGTCCACCGTTGTCATGAATCAACTGGCAGATTTCAATGATACTTTCTTCGAAAACACCGTGTGTGCTGGGGTATGTAACCATCAGCACGGCCAGATTGTCTTTATGCAGCTCGGCTTTTTCACGGAGATCTGTCAGGTCGATGTTACCAGCCTCATCACATTTGGTTACCACCACTTTCATACCTGCCATCACCGCTGAGGCGGGGTTGGTGCCGTGGGCAGAGGACGGGATGAGTGCAATATTGCGGTGACCTTCTCCTTTATTTTTGAAATAATTGCGAACAACCATCAAACCGGCGTATTCGCCTTGCGCGCCGCTGTTGGGTTGGAGGGAGATACCGGCAAAACCGGTGATGTCTTTCAGGTATTCAGAGAGCTCGTCGAACAATTGCTTATAACCCTCTGCCTGAACCAGTGGCGCAAAAGGGTGGATACCGCCGAATTCCGGCCAGGTAACAGGAACCATCTCGGTGGTTGCGTTGAGTTTCATCGTACACGACCCCAGGGCAATCATGCTGTGACAAAGCGATAAATCTTTGCTCTCGAGTTGTTTGATATAGCGGAGCATCTCGTGCTCGCTGTGGTGTGTATTAAACACCGGGTGTGTCAGAAAGGGCGTACGACGGATGTGGGCGGCATCAATGCTGGCATCAATTTCCTTGTTCAACTGATCCAGATCAACCTGTTTGCCATTGGTGATGGCTGCAAATACACTTATTACCTGACCCAGATCGGAGATAGAAGTCGTCTCATCGACGGAAATACCTACCTGACCTGGAACGAAGAAATTGAGGTTGATTTGTTTGGATTCTGCAATACGGTGCAGTTTCTCGCGCTCCTCTTCGGTAAGTTTAACCTGAAGGGTATCGAAATACTGGTTATTAAGTTGGTTGAAGCCGAGCTGTTTCAGCGCTTCATCGAGCTGGGCAGCACGCTGGTGTATGCGTTGCGCAATGGCACGCAGCCCTTTCGGACCATGATAAACCGCATACATACTGGCCATGATGGCTAGCAGTACCTGTGCCGTACAGATATTGGAGGTGGCTTTTTCCCGACGGATGTGCTGTTCGCGTGTTTGCAGTGCCATGCGGAAAGCCTGGTTGCCATGACTGTCGATAGAAACACCAATCAAACGACCCGGAATATCTCGTTTAAAGGCCTCTTTGGTCGCAAAAAAAGCCGCATGCGGACCGCCATAACCCATGGGTACGCCAAACCGCTGTGCCGAACCTACGACCACATCTGCGCCCCATTCACCCGGAGGACTGAGCAACACCAGGCTCATCAGGTCGGCTACCACGGCAACCAAAATTCCGGAGGCTTTGGCCTTGTCGCAGAAACCTTTGTAGTCCCGGATACGGCCATAACCATCAGGATATTGGAACAGAACGCCGAAATAATCAGCGTTGAAGTCGAAATTTTCTACCAGCCCGTAAACAATCTCAATGTCAAGGGGCTCAGCGCGGGTTTCAAGTACAGCTTTGGTTTGCGGAAAACATTTCTCTGAAACAAAAAACTTTTTACCATGACCGCTGTGTTGCGCATGCAGCATCAGCATGGCCTCACCGGCAGCAGTGGCTTCGTCGAGGAGAGAGGCATTTGAAATCTCCATCCCGGTGAGCTCGTTCACCATGGTCTGGAAGTTCAGCAAAGCCTCCAGACGACCCTGCGCAATTTCTGCCTGGTAGGGCGTGTATTGGGTGTACCAACCCGGATTTTCCAGGATATTCCGCTGAATAACCCCGGGAACGATCACGTCGTAATAACCCATGCCGAGATAACTTTTGAAAAGCTGGTTTTTATCGGCCATTTTCCGGAGCTGTTGCAGCATTTCATGTTCGCTCAGGGCAGCAGGAATTTTCATGCTGTCTTTCCGGCGGATGTTGGCCGGAACGGTCTGATCGATAAGTTGCTCAAGGCTGTCAACGCCAATGGTTTTCAACATCTGCGCCGCGTGCTCCGCGTTTGGTCCGATGTGGCGGGCCTGAAACTCGGAATTGCCGGAAAACTGGGTCATGGAGAGTTGTTTAGAAAGTAATGCCGAAGGCTGCCTTTTTGTTTGCAGATTGGCGCGGCAAAAATAAGGAATTCCAATAAGAGAATACAGTGTGCTGCTGAGAATCGTTGAGGGGTAAAAAGCTTATACGACAAAAGGGTAAAACGGTAAAACGGTAAAACGGTAAAACGGTAAAACGGTAAAACGGTAAAACGGGTAAAACGGTGACCTGCCGCAAAGCGGCCAAATCCTTCTCGTCTCTCGCCTCTCGTCTCTCGAAATCTCTATATTTAATCATGGAAAAACTCATCCGCAACCCCTGGCTCTTTCGTTTGTTTTTGATACGTAAGCTGCCGCTTGCCTGGATAGCAGGGCTACGTGTGCAACATTATGCGGCAGATAGTTGTACCATCAGTCTCCGGTATGGTTACTGGACACAAAATCCATTTCGCAGTGTTTATTTCGCTGCCATGGCCATGGCGGCCGAAATGAGCACAGGGTTGCCCGCGCTTTTGTTGCTTCGTCAACGACAAAAACCTGCTTCCATGCTGGTTACGGGCCTAACAGCGACCTATGGCAAAAAGGCAGTCGGTAAAATCAGTTTTTCATTTCGCAACATCGAAGCGATGGGAAAGGCAATCGATCACGCTATGGAAAGCGGAGAAGGGGTTGTTTTTGTGGCAGAAAGTATAGGCACGAATCAGCAGGGAGAAGAGGTGGCCCGTTTTCAGATCAGCTGGTCTTTCAGACGGAAAGGCTGACTGACTAAACACCTGTGGCACGGAGTGTACCGGGAAGTGACTGTCCGCAGTCCATGGTCAATGGAACTGCGCCAGCGCCAAAGTCTCGCCCTCCCGCCTCTCGAAATCTCACGGTCTACTTCTTCTCAAACCCCAGACTCACCGAATTGATGCAGTAACGCAAACCGGTAGGATTAGGGCCATCATCGAAAACATGGCCGAGATGGCCGTCGCAGGTGGCACAGCGGACTTCTGTACGGGTCATGCCAAAAGAACGGTCGACCACTTCTTTGATTTTAGACTTGTCCATGCCTTCGTAAAAGCTGGGCCATCCGCAACCGGCATCGAATTTGGTGTCGGAAGTAAACAATGCCGTTCCACAACCTTTGCAGACATAAGTTCCGGCTTCCCAGTGCTGATCATATTCACCGGTATAAGGACGCTCAGTACCATGCGCACGCAAGACACGATATTCTTCGGGACTTAATTTCTTTTTCCAGCCCTCATCTGACATTTTACTGAGATCGGAGGTGTCGGTTACCATAGTGGTGGTTTTGGCGTTGTTATTATTATTCCGGGAGCTTTTCGACGGCTGTGCCTGACAGGCCACCGTAAACAATATTGCGAGGAAGAAGAGAGACTTCGTCATGATTTCTAAACAGTTTAAAGTTGAAAAAGTTGCGACAGGGCTTAAAACAACAGGCCGCCACACGGGCGGCCTGCCGACACTGAATCACAACCGCATCGCTTACGGAAGCAATACTTTGTCGATTACCTGGATGACACCATTTGACTGATAAACATCATAGGTGGATATATTGGCAATGGTGCCTTTGGCGTCTGCCACCTGAATATTGTGTTTACCATTCATCATAAAGGTGAGTTCGGCACCCTGGACGGTTTTCAGTTTCGCTTTTCCCTTGCCTGTGGTAATGGCTTTGGCAAGCGCATCGAAGTCGTACTTACCCGAAATAACATGGTAAGTAAGCACGGCCGTAAGCTGACCTTTGTTTTCTGGTTTCAGCAACGTTTCCACAGTGCCTGCCGGCAGGTTTTCAAAGGCATCGTTCACTGGCGCGAATACTGTAAACGGGCCGGCGCTCATCAGCGTTTCTACCAGACCAGCTGCTTTAACAGCGGCCACGAGGGTCGTGTGGTCTTTGGAGTTAACGGCATTTTCTACAATGTTCTTTTTGGGGAACATGGCCTCTCCACCTACCATGACGGTCTGGGCGTGGGCTTCGGCGCCGGCAAGGAGGATAACAGCGAAGGCTGCATTACGGATGATGACAAATAGTTTGTTCATGTGTGAAAGTGTTTATTGTTTAAGTGATTTGGCATACCTACGCCAATACCGTCACCGCTGGATTTAATGGAATGAAAGTTTTTTGAAAAGAGTCCTGCAGGCACCCTTTAATCCCTTAACAGGCTAAATCTTCGACACCACGGAGGCATCTCACCCCGGTTGCCCGTTTTAACAGGAGCCCTGCAGCACATCTTGGCGGGAGGCCTCTAAAATCATTTGTTCAATCTCAGGTTGGAGAGCACAAATTGTTTATATTCAAATCGTTAACGACTAAACCTAAACCGACTGTGACATTAAGTTGAACAGCCACAAGCCCCGGCTGAATGAATTATTTCAAGGAAAGTATAAACCACCGGAAACACCTGCTTTATGGAGCAGTTGTATTTATTGTGGTGTGCGCATTGGTTTTTTTGATAGCGCACCAGCAATATCTTATTCAACGCAGCACACAGGAACGCATGCTGACCAACAGGGCGGTCATTGTACAGAAGCAGCTGGAAACGGTAGTTAAAAACTGCCAGACGGCCACAAAAACGTTGTCTTTTCTGGTAGAAAACTATGGCTTACCGGAAGACTTTGACCAGATAGCGGGATCCTTGCTCGAAGGCACGCCCTGTATTGATGCCATTCAACTGCTTCAGAAAGGAGTGATTACCCATGTATTCCCACGGGCAGGCCATGAGAAAGTAATAGGTTACGATTTACTTGCTGACACTACACGCAACAAAGAGGCCTTTAGGGCAATCAAAGACCACAAGTTCTATATCGCAGGCCCCTTCAATTTAAGACAGGGGGGTGTGGGCGTTGTGGGCCGTTATCCTATTTTCAAAGACCATAAATTCTGGGGGATGACAGCCGTTATTGTCAACTTTCCAGAATTGCTCAAGGCCGCAGGTATGGAGAATACTCCCGGGGGAGGGTTTACGTATCAGTTTTCAAAACCAGACCCGGAGACAGGGGAAGAGGTTTATTTTATGCCACAGAACGACCATCAGGTCTTTGCAAGTACTGTAAAAGTGGCTGTCCCGGATGGGTCCTGGACATTACATATCATGCCTGCCAACCCTGTCCGTTTCAGTGACAACTGGGCTTTATTGCTTTTCGGGATCATTTGCGCCAGTCTGGCAGCTTATCTGATGGTTCATTTGCTGGATGAGCCCCGGCGTTTATCCAACCAGGTAGCGCAGAAAACAGCGGAGCTCAGGGAAATAGCCTGGATGCAATCACACCGCGTGCGGGCACCGCTGGCCAGAATTATGGCCATATCCGAAATACTCGATCCGGATCATTATGAACCGGAAAGAGATCGCCACCTGATTGAAGAGCTTAACAAATCTTCTACAGAACTGGATGAGGTCATACGTGACATTGTAAAAAGAACAGAGCCGAACTGAGCAGTTAAAGCAGCCCGTGATCGCCGGCAAATTTTACCAGTCCGGCTACATTTCGTGCTTCCAGCTTTCGCAGGAGGTTTTTACGGTGGGTCATGACGGTATGCTCCGAAATGAAAAGTTTGTCGGCCATTTCTTTTGTCGTCATTTCCTGAGCAATGTATCGGATGATTTCAACCTCTCTTTTGGTAAGCGAATATTTACGGAGAAAGTCATCGGTGAAAAAGTCTGTTTCTGTCAAAACAGCCACACTCTTTTCCTCGTAAAATGCACTTTGCCCTGACAGGATAAGCCGGATAGCCACCACCAATTGTTTGACGGAGGTGTTTTTCAGGAGATAGCCCCCTGCGCCCAGCTGTTGCACCGCTCGTCTGAATTCAGGCTGTTCGTAATTCGATAATACCAGTACTTTCAGTTCCGGAAATTGCTGCCGGATAGCAGCCAGTGCGTCCAGTCCATTCAGATGTGGCATATTCAGATCGAGGGTGACCAGATCACACGGTGTTGCATGTAAAAGATCCAGCAGTTGCTGACCGTCGCTTGCTGTTCCGGTTACGACAATGTCGCCCTGTTTTTCCAGCATCAGCTGCAGACCCTCCAGGAAAAGAGCATGGTCATCGGCTAATATGAGGCGTATCATGGAGTTAATTTACACTATAAAGAAGCCCTGTATTTACTTATCTCAGGTTTGTACTTAGGGGAAGCTCAATGGTGATATGGGTTCCCCGGCCCGTTACGGTCTCAACCTCCATCCTGCCCTGCATCAGGTGAATACGCGACTCAAGGGTCCTCAGACCGATGCCATCAGAACTGTTATCAACAGGCTCGAAACCTTTCCCATTGTCTTCCACCATGATAACAAGCTGATCGGCATGTTCTACCAGCTGAACAACCACATTACGGGCCTGTGCATGTTTAAGCACATTGTTGCACAACTCAAGCAGTATACGGTAGCTGCTGAGTTCCATGTTTTCGGAAAGCGGCTTTTCAAGGCCTGTAATAAGCAACTCGAAATGTACCTTACCGGCGGCATTGAGTTGTTCAATGTACAGGGTTAACGCTTTTTTCAAACCAAATTTTCCGAGAGCAGTTGGCATGAGCACATGACTCAGGTTGCGCACATCGGTTGCTACATGGTCGAGCATGTTTACAGCCTTGCGTAAGGTGAGATGCGCCTGTTCAGAGGCAGGCTTCTCTTCTGTTTCAAAACGTTCCAGCTGTAAACGGAGGGCAGACAGCATCGATCCGACTTCGTCGTGAAGGCTTTCCGCAATACGTTTGCGTTCCTGTTCCTGACCCTCCAGCAGGGCATCCACCACCTCCAGTTTTTTCTGTTTTTCAGCTTCTTCCAGCTCCAGTGCACGGATTTGTTTTTCTTTTTCAGCCAGCAATTCAACCTGTTTTTTACGGTTTCTGTACCAGAACAGCCCAAAGGCAGCCGACAAAAGCAAAAGCAACAAGGCCATCAGGAAGAGGTAAAACCGGAATTCACTTTGTTTTAATTCAGCGGCTTTTCTTTTATTTTCGGAAGATAGCAAGGCCAGTTGCTCGGCAAGGGCAGCGTCCCGGAGCGAATCCTCCAGCCGCAATGTGGCGGATTTCTCAGCGGCATTCGGACGGATGAGCCTTCTTTTGGCTTCAGAAGGGCTCTCAGGGATTGTTTTTACAACCCCTATTCCTTTTTTACGCCTCAGGTGGTTTTGCCAATGCTCTTTGAATTCAGAATTGATACGCAGGCTAAGCCCCGGCAAATCTACTTCCAGCGCCTTGAATTGCTCATCTGCCTGTTTGTAAAGCCCCTTTTCGCTGAAGTAGTTGGCCACAATAAGACGATCCTCTGCAACGTAATTGTTATGTCTGCCTTGTTTTAAAAAAGAACGCTGCATGAGATCGATGCCCCGTCCTACCTGACCACTTTCATACAAGGCACGGCCTTTGACAATTTGTACTATCTCTTTCCGACCCAGCTTACGTGTTATCTGCAACTCCTGGGCATCCTCGATGTAAGGAAAGGCATCCTCCGCCTGCCCCGACTGTATCAGCGCTCTGGCCATGCGGATGTTTAAAAATAGCTGCTTCTGTGCCTGATCACTGTTTTTCCCCAGCGCTATTCCGCGCTTCAGATATGGAATGGCTCTGGGATAATCTTCCAGATTTTCGAGCAATTCTGCCATGTCAAGCAAAGCCGAGGTTTGCAGATTCAAATCACGGGATGCCTCAGCCTTTCGCAATGCTTCGTTTCTTACCCGCAGCGACGCTTCTGTCTGACCGAGCCGCTGCAAGGCCTTGCCTTGCAGCAACAGTCCCTGCTGTTCCATCATTTCGAATGGTATTTTGACAGAGATACTGGTCACCACCTCTCCCAGTTCGAGGGCTTTTTCATAATCACCAGCGATCAGCACGGCATTCCCATAGTTAAAAAGGGCCATCACCAACTCTTGCCGGGAAGCACTTTTGCGGAATTCAGGTAACAATTCCTCATAAAGGGGAATGGCCTTTTTTACCTGTTCCTGCCTAAGATAACCTCCTGCCAGTTGCAGCGACAGGGTCATGACTTTTTTGTCGTTACCCAGTTTTCTTTGAATGCTGATAGCTTGTTCAAGGTATTCGTTTCCCTTTTTTTCATGGCGGAAAAGAAGGGAAAGCTTCACCAGTGCATCTGACTGATAGTCAGGCAGGTCGTTTTTTTTGGCCACCACAACCGCGTCGCTCAGGTAACGGGCTGCCTGCCGCGGATTGCTTTTATAAAAATCGGCAGCAAAAAAGGCAGCCACTAGCCAGCGGTCAGGGTCTTTAACCGGTTTTTCGAGTATAGAAAGCGCCTTTTCAATCTCAGAAACGACGGGTTCCTGGGCTTGAACAATGCCTTGAAACAAGAAAAATGCTACCAGCAGGCAGCCCAGACCACGCATCCGATTCAGTGCTGGTGGGCGTCGGCGGCGCTCGAAAGCTCGGCTTTGATATAGGCTACTACCGCCATGATTTCTTCGGCACTCAATGCTTTGGCGAAGGCAGGCATGCCGCCTTTGCCATGGCTGATGCGCGCTATCATCTCGCCTTTGTCAAGCATGGAAAGCTGCAGGTTTTTAGCCCCTGCCTTTCCCATCGTGCCATCATTGCCGTGGCAACGGGCGCAGTAGCTGAGGTAAACCGCCTTGCCATGTACCAGTATGTCGTAATTGTCCGACATCGCGTCAAAGCCTGCGGCATCGTAGGCAGGGGCATCTGAGAGCGCCAGCTGACTGTAAAAATCCGTCTTTTTCATCCGCGGACTTTTGGTTTCAGCAACGCCATAGGCATAAATCAACAATACAAAGCTCAGCAGTGCAAGGACTTTGTTTTTACGTTTGAAGCCTACGATGGCCAGTGGAATAGAGGCAAAAACAGCCACAAGCTTTACCCAGAACCAGTTACCGGCCGAAATGCTCGGCGCCTGGGTGGCGAGGTAAATACCGGTAAGCAGAAATAAGGTAGAAACCACCATTTCAACGATGCGGGTCTTTTTGCTGAATTTGTCAAGGGTTTCGTTTTTGCCTGCCAACAACAAAGTTGTTTTGATGAGGTATAAAATCAGAAACAAAGCCACCACGAAGGTGTGGGTGTGCAGCATGCCGGTGTACATGGTTTGGGTATTTAATGAAAGGTAAATTTCATGAATTCGTCGATGAGGGCGATGGTTTTTTCTGGTTTTTCGTAATGAACCATGTGCCCGGCTCCTTCAATGCCATGAAAAACAGTGGTTGGAGCCAGTACGGCACTGTTTAAGATGTTCTGATAGGGCAGAATCGGGTCTTGTTTACCACCAACCACCAACATGGGTTTTGGCCATTGCTTCATAAGGGTGGTCCTGTCGGGCCGTTTACGCATGGCCTGTAGTTGTATGATGTGGGCTTCCTGCCCGAATTCTGCATTCATGGCCCGTAACTCAGCCACTGTGTCCTGCATGGCAGGCAGGTTACGGGGATCGAAAAGCCCGGGAACGAAACTGCTGATAAAACTACCGCTTCCTTTTTCCTGAATCAGGGCGATGGTACGGTCGCGACCTTGTCGTTTTTGTTCATCGTCGGCATAGGGATGTGAACAGAAAAGGCCGATAGCCCGACACTTTTCAGGGGCTCTTTCTGCCAGCGCAAGGGTTACATAGCCACCCATGCTGTGACCGATAACCACTGCTTCTGTTACTTTTTCTTCTTCCAGTATGAAAGAAACCCAGTCGGCCATTTGTTCCATGCTGCTGCCTCCGGCCGGCCAGGAAGTGCCGCCTGAACCATGTAAATCGGGCAGAATGAGCCTGTACTGTGCTTCCAGGGCCTTTGAGACAGGTAACCACACCCGGTGATCCTCCGTAAAACCGTGCAGCAGCACCAGGGCCGGGCCTTCACCGGCGCTGCGCCAGCTGCCCGGAACGTTTTGAAAACTGGTTTTTTTGACCATTTTTGTTAATTGCCCTTTCGTTAACAAGTATACAAATAAGCATGAAGAAGCGCTTTTGTTTATTGCTGCTAGCCCTTTTCACAGGGGCGGCCTCCTCGCTGCTGGCTCAGCCACATTTTCCCTACAATGGCGTCAGAGATGAACGACCTGACGGATGGCTGCTTAAAAACGCGACCATTATCAGCGCACCCGGACAAAAACTGGAAGGAGGTTCCATGCTGATACGCGATGGCCGCATCGAGGCCATCGGGAAGGGTTTAAGCCTGCCCAAGGGGTACCGGGAGCTTGATTTGCAGGGTAAATATATCTATCCGGGACTGATCGACCTTTTCAGCAGTTATGGTTTGCCAAAAAGCAGCTCAGGTGGACGCAACCGCAATGCCGGTCCGCAACTCACCCCGGGCCGGGAAGGTGCCTATGGTGCCAATGATGCCATACAGTCGGACCGCAGTGCAGCACAGCTCTTCCATGCCGACCGAAAGGAGGCCGCCAGCCACCGAAAAGCCGGTTTCAGCGCTGTTATTACCCACCAGGCCGATGGGATAGCCCGGGGCAGTGCAGCGATGGTGGCATTGGGCGACGGCCCCGACCAGCAACAACTACTCCGTGCCCAGGTGGCAGCCGTATATTCGTTTAGCAAAGGAAGTTCTACCCAGGATTATCCATCTTCCCTGATGGGGAGCATTGCGTTGCTCCGCCAGACACAGCTCGATGCACAGTGGTACCAGCAGAATAAAAACAAACTCCAGCTGGCAGATCAGACCCTGGATGCCTGGGTTGCACATAAAACCCTTCCTCAACTGTTTGATGCCCCCAACAAATACGACCTGCTCCGTGCAGACAAAACAGGCGACGCCTTTGGGGTGCAGTATATTTTCAAAGGAAACGGCGAAGAATATCAATACATCGAAGCAGTGAAAGCTACCAAAGGAGCGCTGGTGGTGCCTGTCAGTTTTCCGAATGCCTATGATGTGGAAGACCCGTTTGATGCCATGCAAGTGAGTCTGAGTCAGATGAAACACTGGGAACTGGCCCCTGGCAATCTGGCTGCGCTTGAAAAGGCGGGAGTGAAATTTGCGATAACCCGGAACGGGGTGGATGCCGCGGCTGATTTCTGGAGCAACCTACGCCTGGCCGTTGAATACGGTCTGAATGAAAATACGGCGTTGGCGGCACTCACAACGGTTCCGGCGGAGTTGTCACGCTGCATTGATTTGTTGGGGACTCTTGAAAAAGGCAAAATCGCCAACTTCATTGTCTCAAGTGGCCCGCTTTTCGAAAAAGAAACGGAGCTCTACGACAACTGGGTATTGGGTGAACGCTACATCCTACAGGCAATGCCGGATGCCAGAGATATCCGGGCGAATTACAAGTTTTCCCCCAATCCGGAGCAGACTTACGAAATGCAGGTCAAAGGTAAAGCCACACGCCCTGAGGGTGAGTTGCTGGTGAACGACAGCACCCGGCTGAAGCTGAATATCAGCCATGCCAATGGTTTCTGGTCGGTTTGGTTCGAAGGCAAGGGCGACTATCTCCCGGGTGTACACCGACTGATTTTGTGGCAGGAGGGCAAAAACCTGACAGGTAAATACACCGATGCAGCCGGTCAGGAGAAACAAACAAGCTGGTTATATGTCAGTGCCTTTAAGGAGAAGGAGAAAAAAGAAAAAGAGACCAAAACCGCTGTGCAGGGATATCTCCCTGTCCCGTTTGCGGATCTGGGTTACGACAGTCTGCCAACGCGCCAGACCATTCTTTTCCGCCGGGCAACGGTTTGGACGAATGAAAAAGAGGGGATACTTACAGAAACCGATGTGGTGGTAAAGGACGGTAAAATAGCAGCTTTAGGTAAAAACCTTGTGGCTGCTGCCTATGGCAAGGAGGTACGTGAAGTAGATGCCACCGGAAAACACCTATCCGCCGGTATCATCGATGAACATTCACACATTGCCATCTCCCGGGGTGTGAACGAAGGTTCCAGGAGCATCACCGCGGAAGTCCGGATTGGAGATGTGCTCAATCCGGATGATGTAAATATCTACCGCCAGCTGGCAGGAGGGGTAACCAGCTCTCAGCTGTTGCATGGCTCTGCCAACAGCATAGGCGGACAGGCCCAGCTGATTAAATTACGCTGGGGAGTATCTGATCCTGAATTACTCAAGTTTGAAGGTGCTCCCGGCTTCATAAAGTTCGCTTTGGGAGAAAACGTCAAACAATCGAACTGGGGCGACCGCCAGACCATCCGTTTCCCGCAAACCCGCATGGGCGTGGAACAGGTGATGATGGACGGCTTTCTCCGGGCTGCAGAATATGAAATGCAGCGAAAAAAAGACCCTGCCGGTACCCGCCGTGACCTAACCCTTGAAACGCTCAACGAAATCCGCAACAACCAGCGATTTATCACCTGTCACAGTTATGTACAGAGCGAAATCAATATGCTTATGAAAGTGGCGGATTCGGTTGGCTTTAAAGTGAACACCTTCACTCACATTCTGGAAGGCTATAAAGTGGCTGATAAAATGAAGGCCCACGGGGCCAATGCCTCTACTTTTGCGGACTGGTGGGCTTACAAAATGGAAGTTTCAGATGCCATTCCCCACAATGCAGGCATCATGCACCAGGTTGGGGTGAATGTAGCCATCAATTCTGATGATGCGGAGATGGCGAGGCGCCTGAACCAGGAAGCAGCCAAATCGGTACTTTATACAGGCATGTCGGAGGAAGATGCCTTGAAGATGGTCACCCTGAATCCTGCCAGAATGCTTCATGTTGATGACCGGGTAGGCAGCATCAAAACGGGCAAGGATGCAGACATCGTCCTGTGGAACGGCCACCCGCTTTCTGTGTACAGCAAGCCTGAAATCACGCTGGTAGACGGCATCCCGTATTTCGATCTGTCGACCGAAGCAGAACGGGCAAAACGGATGACAGCTGAACGGCAGCGTCTGGTTGAAAAGATGATTCTGGCACGAAAAAACGGCGCCAAAACAGCCAAACCGAGCTACAAAGTAGAGACTTTCTGGCATTGTGACACAGAAGGGGAGCACGCCGAATAACAGGATGTTCCTGGAGGCATCGTGCTAAACCGGGGGCAGGGAATGCTGGTGCTTCGCACTTCGCTGGTTTGGGGGCTGCGCTCCCGGGAACGCTTCGCTGACTTTCTGGTCCTATTCTGGGAGCAAAAAGCGCAATTCCTGCTAAAGGTATACCCACCAGATCAGCGCAGCCTAAACAGCATGCCGGCCTGTGGCCGGCTGCATTCCCGGCGAAGCGTTCCCTGCCCCTGGTTTAGCGCGATACGAGAAAAAGCCGGCTTTTTGAGGAGCCGGCTTTTTTTAATCAGAGATTGTTGTAGCGGAAAATGGGCTCCAGATCGTCAATCTCATGCATCATCACGTCAAGATCGCGTACACGGCCCGTATCCAGGCCATACACCCATCCATGTATTTTAAGGCTGCGGTTTTTCCAGGCTTTCTGTACAATGCTTGTTTTGGCCAGGTTGTGTACCTGAGCCATTACATTCAGCTCAACCAGTCTGTCCCCGCGTTGTTTTGTGTCACGGATTGCCTCCAGTTCTACATGATTCTTTTCGTATACCTCTTTGATGTTACGCAGCCATTTGTCGACCAGACCGTTGTTGTTGTTTCCCATGGCGGCTATCACGCCCCCGCAACCATAATGGCCGCAAACGATGATGTGCTTCACATGCAAAACCTCCACCGCATATTGTAAGACGGAAAGAAAATTGAGATCGGTGTTCACCACCATATTGGCAATGTTCCGGTGCACAAAAATTTCTCCGGGATCTGTTCCGGTGATCTCATTGGCGGGAACACGGCTGTCTGAGCAACCGACCCAAAGGAATTCGGGGCTCTGTTTCAGCGATAAATTTTTGAAATAATCGGGATTCATTTCAAGCTTCTGGGCAGCCCAATCGGCATTGTTCTGAAGGAGTTTTTTATAGGTTGTTTCCATGTGATGTCTTAATTAATGTCCTTGCGATGGGCTCACCGACGGAATGCCGATCAGTTTGACTTCAATATTTCGGATTTTAGCATTCTCTGTAAAATCAGAAATCAATTCCAGTACGTCATAATCAATATAGGCCGATTCGCTGCCGTTGATAACCACTGTACTGTTGTCGGGTAATTCTTCCAGCAGTTGCAGAATGCTGCCTTTGTTAAGAAAAGAAACTTCCTCAGAGAGTGTAATCAGAAGCTCGTGGCCGTCGGCTGTCTTCGTTTTTTTGGCGAAGTATGCATTTCGGAAATTGTTTCTGAGGATGAAGAAAGCGGAGAAGAATAACCCCACGGCAATCCCCTTGAGTAAGTCGCTCATTACCACCGCCAGAATAGTCGCCAGAAAGGGCACAAACTGATCCCAGCCCAGTTTATACATGCTTTTGAAGAGCTGGATCTTCGCGAGTTTGTATCCCACTACGATCAAAACCATCGCCAGGGCGGCGAGCGGAATCTGGTTGAGCAGATTCGGGATAAGGACTACAAAAGCAAGCAAATAGACACCATGCAATATGGCCGACATTTTGGTTTTTGCCCCGGCGTTTACATTGGCTGAACTGCGGACAATAACGGCTGTCATGGGCAATCCACCCAACAGTCCGCTGACCACATTGCCAACGCCTTGTGCTTTTAGCTCCCTGTTGGTGGGTGTATTGCGCTTCCAGGGGTCAATTTTATCTGCCGCTTCTACGCTCAGCAGTGTTTCGAGGCTGGCAACGATAGCGATGGTCACGGCAACAACCCATCCCTGCAGGTTTTGCAGGATGGAGAAATCCGGCAAGGTGAAGATTTCTCCTGCAGAGGCACCTATCAGTTTAGGGAGATCCACCCGGTGGGAGCTTGCCATGGCCAGTTCAGGAAAATTGGTCAGGAAATAGCTGTTTAAAGCAGCTCCGAAAAATACAGCCACCAAAGCCCCCGGAACCAGCCTGAAGAACGCGAATCGTTTAAGGGCCTTGAGTTCCCACAGCAGCATCAGCGCCAGTGAACCGATACTGATAATAATGGCTCCTGTTGAAGAATATTTGACCGCATAATAAAGCTCTGAAAAGGTATTGTGTTTATCAGCCTGCTCGAAATTTTCATCTCCCATGACCACGGCATCGTAACCGAACGCATGGGGAATCTGCTTGAGAATCAGGATGACACCTATTGCGGCCAGCATCCCCTTGATGACAGCCGAAGGGAAATAATAACCGATGATACCGGCCTTCAGATAGCCAAGTGCGACTTGTATTACACCTGCCACCACAACTGCTGCCAGCAGGGCTTCAAAACTGCCCAGCGTCTGGATGGCGGTAAGTATGATGACGGTAAGCCCGGCCGCAGGACCACTTACCGAAAGTTGTGATCCGCTCAATGGCGCAATCACAAGGGCACCCACTACACCGGCGATGATGCCGGCAAGCAGGGGGGCTCCCGAAGCCAGCGCAATACCTAAACAAAGCGGTAAGGCCACGAGGAAAACTACCAAAGCCGCGGAGATATCACCCCGCAGAAAGGGCAGGTACTGTTCCTTGAAAGATTTCATGGAAGTATATAATTAAGAAAAAGTTGAAAAATGGCACCCATTACCAAAAACGGGGGTGCAAAAAAAAGCTACACTACGCCCTCAACTCGGGAGGCTGAAAACAAGTCATCAGCGAAATCCCCAACGGCTGAATGTGCAGATTTCCCAAGGTCCACGACGCGCCGAACCGCCAGTCAACCTGATGATCCTGATTGGTTACACAATGTAAATCATGGATTTCTTCCAGCGGACCCTGCTGGTTTGTTTTGGTGTTCTTTTCTCCCGCGGCTTCTTCAGCCTGATTTTCATAATCAAAGCTCACTACCTCTTCCATGATGACTGCCTGACGCGCCACGGGAGGTGCCGGCGGTCGGAACGACATCAGCAATGTTGCGCAAGCAACCAAAAGCACATAAAAGATACGAATGGGTGGCATATGAATACTCAAAGGTAAAACAATCCTTTAAAGCAGAGAAACAACGCAAGGCAGGCTATTTCAGTTTCTTTCTGAACGAAAGTAATTTAAAAATAACCTGAAAACCACCTGAGGGCCCTTTTATGCAGCCTTTGTGTGCCATTCCTCACAAAACAGGAGGTGTTATCCCGGGAAGCTGCTCACCTGCCGGGCGCACCGCTGAAACAAAAAAGGCTGATCATTGCTGACCAGCCCGTTGTGCCGAAGGCGGGACTCGAACCCGCATGTCTGTGCGACACACGCCCCTGAAACGTGCGTGTCTACCAGTTTCACCACTTCGGCGTGAAATTGAGTGGGGCAAAGATAACAGTAATCCACAAATCCACAGCCTGCCTCCCGAAAAAAGCAGGAAGTTGTTGGAGAAAGAAACGGAAGCAATCCTCCTCTCCAAAACAAAGCGGCCGGGAAGTGGTTTCATGAGCTAAAAATTGGGGGACTCATTTTTCCTCCTTAGTTTAACAGCTCGTATGTCGCCAAGAAAAAATATAGTATCTGAAGAGCTATTGGTCGCCGGGTTACGTAACCGCGAGGAGTCGGTAATGACGGCCCTTTATGATCAGTATGCAGCAGCCTTGTATGGTATTTTGCTTCGCATTGTGAACGATGAGGAAAAGGCGCAGGATGTGCTGCAGGATTCTTTTGTGAAAATATGGAAGTCTGGCGCAAGCTACGATTCCGGTAAGGGAACCCTCTTTACCTGGATGCTGAATGTGGCCAGAAACACCGGTATTGACTATTTAAGGTCTAAACAGCATCGGGCTGAAATCCAAACAGATTCGTTTGACGTAAGCATGTCATCAGCAGATTGGTCAACACCGGATCAAACAGATGCCATCGGTCTCAGAGAAGTCATTGCTCAGCTCAAGCCGGATCATCAGCAGGTGCTCGATTTGTTGTATTTTAAAGGATATACGCACGAACAGGCGTCCGAATTACTCGGAATACCGCTTGGTACCATCAAAACGAGGGTGCGAACGGCAATTACGGTACTCAGGGGTTTGTTAAAAGAAAAGGAATAAAGGTGAATCTCCAGGAATACATAGCAAGTGGTGCTTTAGAGACCTATGCCTTAGGGCTGGGCACAGAAGCAGAAAGACGGGAAACGGAGCGTTTGTTGGCGACCTACCCCGAGCTTAGAGAAGAATTAACCGCCATTCAGGCAGGACTAGAAATTTATGCATCGGTGCATGCCGTGGAACCACCGGCCGCTTTGCGTGATAAGGTACTCACCGCGATGCACGCATCCGAAGGTGCTCCGGCAGCCGAAAAGGAGGAAAAACCCACAGAAACAGTAGTAAGAAGCATTGCTCCCCGCAAGTCGAACTGGACGATGGGTCTTGCTGCGGCATGGGGGCTGTTTGTGCTAAGCTTTGGAGCCGCCTTGTTTTTCTATACCAAGTGGCAGGATGCCGAAAAGGGGTATCAGGGACTGTTGGCTGAGAAAACACAACTGGCACAACAGTTTGAAATCAACCAGGCCCGTTACAATGTCCTGGCCGATCTGAACAAAACCCTGAGTGCTGCTGAAAACAAAATCATTCGTCTCAATGGCATGCCTGCTGCTCCCGAAGCGACAGCGGTAGTAGCATGGAATTCCAAAACCGGGGAAGTTAAGCTCTGGGCCCAGGCGATGCCTGCCAACGAAAGCGACAAACAGTATCAGTTATGGGCCATAGTAGATGGCAAAGCTGTAGATGCAGGGGTGTTTGATGTTTCTGCCTCAGAAATGACTATGCTGGATATGAAAACCTTTGCTTCGGCTCAGGCCTTCGCCGTAACGCTTGAACCACGTGGAGGAAGTGTAAACCCTACAATGTCGGCCATGATGGTGCTGGGAGAAGTTAAAAGCTAAAATCCTACGCAGAAAAAAGCTGATTAGCCCACAAAAAACCCGGGATTGTTAAGGCCCGGGTTCATGTTGTTGAGCAGTATGTCGGGCGCTGCTCTTCGCTTGCTTTTGTTTACCGCTGGCGGGGACGGTTACCACAAACATTCCTCAAAAATTTAAGGTAAAGGTTGCCGCGTTCCAGCGAAAAGCGCTTCAGTATTAGTGTGTATTAAAACTAAGTAAAAATTTGAGCTGTAGGTTTAAATTATGCGCCAAACTATGCGCTTAATTTGAAAATTACGCTGAAATGACTTTTGAATCTGCTGCACCGGAGTTGGGTGCAAAGTCTGTCTGATAGGTTGAAATACCTTTTCCGGTTATCTTTTCAAACCAGTTTTCAGGGATTTCGAGTTTTCCGCGCGAGCGGGTGATGGCCACATAAAGCAGGTTTATCTCTTCCTGTAAACGACCTGTGTCGAGTTGTCTTTTGTTTTCTTCGATTTGTTTCCGAAGCTTTTTTTCTGTCAGAAAATCAGGCATTAACCGTACGGCATCATATTCCATACCTTTTGACCGGTGAACGGTGCTGAAGATTTGATCGGCCTGTTCTGTTTCACCGCCTTGCAGGACCGCATTTTTTAGCCGTTGTAATTGTTCGGGGAGACCGTCTCCGTATATGATTACCAATTGCGTAAGCATGGCCAGCTCAATGTCTCCGGTCTGCTCCACATACTGCAGCAATTTTTCAAAACTGCCGAGTGCTGCCAGCAATGGATCCCGGATTTTCCAGTTTTTTCCTTCCCGCAGCCATATAACCTCCTGCAGGGAGTAACCGGTTGAGGCAAATGTATAGGCCTTAAATCCGCCTTCGAAATATAAACGGGCCTGAGGATTCGATTCAATGAAAGCCAGTGCCCCGGCAATCAGCGACATATTGGTACGGGCAATCCAGGCCTTTTTAGCCGTCTCCGGTTTCAGCAGGCTAACCCCCTTGATTTCAGTTGTCTGATAGTTGTCGAACAACGTTTTTTTCCAGTTGAGCACCTGAACAGCAAGATCGGCAATCTCCTGCGGGAAGCGAAAACTTGTGCTTAAGGACAAACCCGGATAGGGCAGGCTTTCCATGGCATTAACAGCATAACGCCAGCGGTATATCTGCTGGTGCGGGTCGCCCACCAGTATTTTAATACCTGCTTGCTTCCGGAATACATCCAGCATCACTGCTGAGGCGTCCTGGGCTTCATCGAATAACAGGATATCAAACGGTAACCGCGCTCCTTTGAGCTGAAATTGTTTAAGGTAATAATCGTGCGTGACCGGTAAACTGCCATCAGCCATTTTTTCAAGCATGCGGCTGCTCAAACGGACAATCTCTTCCAGGTGCCGGTCAGCAAAACGCTGACTTTCTGCATCATCCAGATAATGCAGGTAGTTAAGCTGTCTCAGCTGTGCGGCGCTCTGATTACAATATAATCCAACGTATCGCAAAACATGACTGGTGAGCGCGTAACGCAAACCAGGGTCACCACTTTGCCGGATACGCAGCGCCTGCGCTAACTCATGCAACCGGAAATAATTGACTACCTCCAGATTCCGCAGTTGCAGTTGTTTATATGCCAGCGAATGGGCGGTTTCAATACGTACCTGATGTAAACCGGCAGCTTTGAATTTATGTTCGGCTTCCTGCTTAACAGAACGGTTGAAAGCCAGATAGAGCACCTTTTTACCCTTTCCTCTTTTATCTGCATAGGCCAGCAGGGTGGCAGTTTTTCCTGAACCGGCAACGGCTGTGATTTTTAAATCATCCGGGTGATCCAACACGGCAAGCTGTTGGGAGGTGAGCTGTATCATGGTGCTAATCTCACACACCGGGAAGGCCGGAGCCGTATGCTAAACGCTTAAATACGGATATAAGCGTTTGTAAATGGCTTGAAGTGATTTACCACTTCATCTCAACCACCACTGGGGCGTGGTCGGAAGCATAATGACCCTTCTCATCTGCCAGCAAAGGAACCTCGTACAGACCAACCCCGGGCCACCCCTGGTAAAAAATATAGTCGATGCGGCTACCGGTACCTGGTTGCTTTTTGAAGCCATGATAGGTCTGTGTACTTCCAAGAACCGCTTCTGCAACCAGCCGGCTGTCGGTCAATCCCGCCAGCAACAAATGGCGGACAACGGCTCCGTCGGGACCTTCGTTAAAATCACCCATCAGCAAAACCGCCTGCCCCTGGCACCACGCAGGGAAGCTGTCGGCCAGTAATTGGGCGCTTTTTTGACGGGCGAGCAAGCCTGCATGATCAAAATGGGTATTAAAAACCCAGAATTCACGCTTTTCTGTTTTGTGCCTGAACTGTGCCCAGCTACAGATACGCGGCAAAGCGGCATCCCAGCCTTTAGAGGGCTGCCCTGGTGTTTCCGACAGCCACAAAGTACCCTGCTGAAGCAATTCGAGCTTGTGGTGGTTATAGCCGACAGGACTGAATTCTCCTGCTTCATGACCATCATCCCGGCCTACCCCTACCCAGCTGTATCGGTCAGAAAAGACTGTATCCAGTTCACGGAGTTGGCCGTGAAGCACTTCCTGCAAGCCGACCACATCGGGTGATTGCTGGCGGAGGTATTGGATGACCCGTGCTTTGCGAAAAGCCCAGCGGTGTTCGCCATCCCCGGGATTGTCGTAACGGATATTCCAGCTCACTACCCGAAGGCCAACAGCCTGTTTTCGGCCGAAAACCACGGTGCCGAATGCTGCCAGGATCAGAAAGAGTCCTGCGACCAGCCAGAGATTAAGATGCATAGCGGAGATTTTCACCAAGTTCGGCAAAGCCGCACAGGATTACACTACACCTGCACTTTTTTCCAGCGACCCAGTCTGAAAATATATACACTTACCAGGGCGTGCAGGCTGTGCGCAGCCGTAATCGCCCAGAAAACGCCGTTGGCACCCATGCCCATCTGATGTGCCAGGTACCAGGCCAATGGAATTTCAAAGGCCCAGAAAAGGCCGATGTTGATGAGTGTTGGCGTAAAAGTATCCCCTGCCCCGTTAAAACTCTGGCTGATGACCATGCCATAGGCAAAAAAGACATATCCCAGACAGAGAATGGCCAGGGCTTTTTTACCGACCAGTATCACACCCGGATCGTCGTTGAAAAAACTGATGAAAAAGTCTCCGAAAATCAGAAAAATGATGGAAACAGTGCCCAGAAATATGGCATTGTACAAAGCCGCTTTCCAGACAGAGCTTTCTGCACGATCGGGTTTACCGGCACCCAGGTTCTGGCCTACCAGGGTGGTGGCGGCATTGGCCAGACCCATGGCCGGTAACAAGGTGAAAATCACAATACGGATGGCAACCGTATAACCGGCAACGGCAATGCTGCCAGATTCTGCAATAATACGCGTCAGGAATATCCAGCTCGCCGATTCAATCAGGAACTGCCCCATACCGCCACTGCCAACTTTGATCAGGTTCCAGATGGTTTTAACCTCCAGAACCATGTTTTGAATACCGATTTTTACGGTGCTGTTACCTTTCAGGAGGTGGTAAAGCTGATAGCTTACCCCAATGGCACGCCCCAGTGTGGTCGCCAATGCAGCCCCCTCAATACCCATGGCCGGGATAGGGCCCAAGCCAAAAATGAGCAGTGGGTCCAGAATCAGGTTTAATCCGTTGGCAAGCCAGAGCGACTTCATGGCAATGGCTGCATTACCGGCTCCCCGGAATATACCATTGATCATAAACAGCAGCATAATAGCCGGATTACCCAGAAAAATGATACGGGTGTACCCATGACCAAGTTCTATGACACGGTCGTCGGCCCCCATCAACCGCAGTAAATCTTCTGCAAAAACAAACCCCAGTATGCCAATAAGCACAGAAATGACGGTCGATAAGGCAATGGCCTGAAAGGCAGCATCGCCGGCTTCCTTTGGTTTTTTCTCTCCGATGCGGCGCGCGACTATGGCGGTAGCCGCCATGCTCAATCCGATGGAAACAGAATATACTATGGTAATGACCGATTCGGTCAGGCCGACGGCGGCAACAGCTTCTATTCCGATTTTACCGACAAAAAAGATGTCGACAACCGCGAAAAGTGATTCCATCACCATTTCCAGCATCATGGGGATGGCCAGTAAAAAGATGGCCCGTTTGATGCTGCCACTGGTGTACTCACGCTCCGTGCCATCTAACGAGTCGCGAAAGGCTTGTATCCATTTTTTCATAGCCGGCAAAGATGCAATTTTTGAATGGGATGAAATACGACAAAATGCGGGCTTAACACACTTTTAACGGCGGTTGTCTCACATGAAAATAAGCGGGAGCGCGTCAAATCATCTTTCACGGCTGGATTTTGCTGTACAAGGGCATCCGTCAACGGAATGGTAAAGGTTCGTTTTTCTTCAATGGCCTGCCGCGCATACAAAAAGGAGAGGCAGTAAAAAATTAAAAGAAAGGAAAAGAGTCGCATGTCTTTTTTTCGAAGATAACCGTCTGTAGCAATTATCAGCAAAAAACAGCGCGCCAGCCTCAGAGCGAAAAACTCTCCCCGCAGGCACAGCTGCGGCTGGCATTGGGGTTCACAAAATGGAATCCTTTGCCATTCAAACCGGCAGTATAATCCAGTTCGGTACCGATGAGGTAAAAGAAGCTCTTTTTGTCACAAACCAACTTCAGGCCTTTGTCTTCAAACTGCTCATCGCTGCCTGAAATCTGATCGTCGAAATCCATTTTATAACTCAGACCCGAGCAACCTCCGCTGACTACCGATACCCGCACGGCCATATCGCGACCAGAATAGTCTGACGCAAGCAGGCTTTTAACTTTTTCTGCAGCTGTTTCGCTGATGCTGATCATGGGAGAGAATTACCACAAAAATACGCTTTCGCAGGGAAATAGGTTCCGAATACTATCAAATACGCCAGCGTGAAGGGAAATCACCGGTTTAAACAGTCTTTTTCTGGTATTTCGCAATGATTACACCGCTGGGATGGATTGCTGAGCTTATCAGCCTGAAAGCCTGAGGGGCATAGGCTCCTTTAAAAAGCGGAATACCGCTCCCGAGGGCAATGGGGTGCAGGTATAGCTCCACTTCATCGATGAGCCCCGCTTCCAGCAAAAGCCCGTTGAGTTGTCCTCCGCCAACCGCCCAGATTTTGCCGCCAGAACCTTGCTTGAGTTGCCGGATAAAGGTTGCGGGATCTTCCTGCACAAAAGTCACCGGATGTTGACTTGCCGGCCGTGACTGGCGACTGAAGACGTAATTTGTTTTATCGGGATAAGGGAAAGGCACATCGAAGCCCAGCACTTCCTGATAGGTTTTGTAACCCATGAGGGTGGTGTCAATGGTCGGAAGGAAGTTTTCATAACCGAAATCCTGGTCGTGGAATAAAAAATCGAGTTGGTTTTCGGGGCCGGCAATATAGCCGTCAAGAGAGCTGGCAATATACAGTATGACTTTACGCATGGGGTTGGGTTGAATGAGTGGGTGTTTGAAACAGCCACAAAGGAAATCAACCTGTCAAAGCCAGCATTGTACGCAACTTACCTGAGGAGAATATAATGCGGGGTGGATTCACCAGTGGCCTGACCGGCTGCTTTCCGGTAATGTCCCGGGGTCATGTGCGCGTAAGCGCTGAATCTTTTGATGAAATGGGCCTGATCATAATAATCGAGTTCGTGGGCGAGTTCACTCAGACTGTGGGCAGGATCCTGCAATAAACGGAGGCTTTCCTGAAACTGTAAAAGCAGCCGGTAAACCACCGGACTGAGGCCGATTTCTCTTTTAAAATCAGCGTGGATCGTTTTTTCAGTCACTTTCAGACTTTTTGCGAGTCGATAAACCAGGTCCTGTCCTCCTTCTGCCAGCGCCAGCCAGTCGAGGGCTGCCAACACCCGTGGATGAAGCCTGTGCAGCGGTTTTTTTGTGATAAAATTTTTAAGTAAAGTCATTTTATCCCCGACAGTGGTGGCCAACAGCAGTTGGTTACGTACCAGGAGGATTTCTTTTCCCCAGATTTCAGTGGCTGGAATAGCCTGGTTACAGAGGGGACTGATGGATTGGCCGGTCAGCTGAAAATATCCCCAGGGTTTCAGAAAAATGCCGGCCATCGAAAAATCACCCGCTACGGCAGCTTCCATGGGTCGCGTAAACAAGCCAAAAAAGACGACCTCCGGGTTTATCAGCGGGCTGTCGGAACACTGCACGGTAAAATCACCAGTCAGCCGGAACATCAGTTCGGCCTGTAACAAGGGCAGGGTGAGCCCCTTTTCGAAACTCCTGTTCCCGCTGTGTATATAGGCCAGGCTGGCGGCTCCGGTTTCGAAAGTATGTGAGAAGGAAAGGTCTTCCATAACGGAAAGCTTATTTGTACTTCCAGGAGTGACTTTCTGCCCGTACTTCGGCCACTGCTTGTGTCAGACAGGCAGCCGCAGCCAGCAAATCAGCCTCGGTGGTATAACGCCCTATACTGAAACGCAGACAACAGCCGGCCTCTTGTTCCGACAGCCCGTAAGCCAGCAATACATGAGATGCCGTAGCTTCTGCTGAACTACAGGCAGAGCCGGTAGAAAGAGCGAAAGCCCGCATCTTTTTCAACAAAGCCGCAGCCGGAGCATGGCTGATGCAGCTGTTGGAAGTATTTGGCAAACGGGGCGAGGCACCACCGGGGAAATAACAGTCCGGTATTTGTGATTGGAGCACTTTTTCAAATGTTCCAATCAGTTTTTGCTGCCGGTCGGCCTCTGCTGCGAGACTGATGGTGGCCAGTCGGGCAGCGGCCCCCAAACCAACTATGCCCGGGACATTCAGGGTGCCGGAACGGAGACCTGCTTCATGCCCACCTCCGCTGAGTTGAGGCCTGATTTTGGGGCTGCTGCGCCCGCTTTTTTGGTATAGGAATCCGACCCCCTTGGGTCCGTAAAATTTGTGTGCGGATCCTGCAAGAAAGTCAACCCCCAGTGCGGCGGCATCAACCGGAATTTTACCTACCGCCTGGGTGGCATCACAGCAAAACCAGGCTCCTGCGGCATGGGTGATTTCTGCCAGTTCGGCAATCGGAAAAAGAACCCCGGTTTCGTTGTTGGCGAGCATACCAATCACCAGCAAGGTATCGGGCCGGAGGGCTGACTTAAGCGCTTCCGGCGATGGCCGGCCATTTTTATCCACAGGAAGCAGGGTGATTTCAAAACCTGCTTTATCCATTGCCAGCAACGTATCCAGAACGGCCCGGTGCTCGGTTTGCCAGCTGATCAGGTGGGCTTTTTTGGATTTCCAGTTCTCCGCCAGACCCCGGATGGCGAGGTTCAACGCCTCGGTTGCCCCGGAAGTAAAGGTGATTTCGTCAGCCCCGACCTGTAGCAGGGTAGCCACCGATGCCCGTGCCTTTTTTACCGCATGAGCCGCTTCCCAGCCATAGGCGTGGGTTTTACTCGACGCATTGCCAAAATTTTCGCTGAAACAGGGCAACATCGCCTGCAAAACGTCGGGGTGGACCGGCGTAGTAGCATTATAATCGAGGTAGACGGGCTTCGTCAATTGCTGCGTATTTTTGTGTAAAGAAACGAAAGCCCATGCTCAAAATAGAACATCTCGGCATAGCCGTCCGCGATTTGGCCACTGCCAATGAAGTATATACCCGCCTGCTCGGCGCAGAGCCCTACAAAATGGAATCGGTAGAGACGGAAAAGGTGAACACTTCCTTTTTTAAGGTGGGGGACAATAAAATCGAATTACTGGAAAGCACCGATCCGGAAGGCCCTATCGGAAGGTTCCTGGAAAAAAAGGGCGAAGGTATTCACCATGTGGCCTTCGAAGTGGCCGATATACGCGCTGAAATGGATCGTCTCCGGAACGAAGGGTTTGTACTACTCAACGAACAGCCCAAAAAAGGGGCAGACAACAAACTGGTGTGTTTTGTACACCCCAAAAACACCCGGGGTGTACTGGTAGAACTGTGTCAGGAAATCCGCTGAGGACTCAGTATTTCTGAACCTGCAGACCAGCGGGAGCCCTGAAAATACCGGCATCTACCACCTTAGGCGTATAACGCACGGCACGAAGGGTAAAAACCTCCAGGTCGTAGCTGCTTACTTTTACTTCGAGGGGTATACCGGTGGTACCAACGGGTAAGAGGCCTTCCTGTATGCTGTTAAGTGGCGCCAGGAGGTTGTTGTAATCTACAGAATTGGGAGCAACCCAGGCAGTAATCACCAGGTGGTCGTATTTGGTAACCACCTCAAAGCACTTTTGACCCAGGATGGTTTTGGTATTGCCGGTTTTGCGAACCTCACTGGCCGACCACACAGCATCCGTAACCGGAAGCAGGGCGGTTTCTGTAGCGGTTTTGTCCTTTTCACCACCTGCAATGGCCAGCAGCCGGCCGTTTTTGTCGGCTATGTAGCTGTTTAAAGGGGTTGTCGCCTGCATATTCGCATAATGATCTACCCGAACCGCATTGCCCTTCACATGATACTCGGTACGGCGTGTTTCGCTGAGCGCGCCGTTTTTTTGCTTCAGGAGCCGCTCATAAACTACCTGACCCTCAAAAGACTGCGCCCATGCCATGCCGGCAAAAAGTTGGACAAACAGGATGGCGAGAAAAATCTTTTTCATGCGAAACAATTGAAAGGGAAATATAAGCATTATTGTAAATGTCAGGTCATGGGAGGGTTAGCTTTAATCCGGCTTTAAAGTTTCAGGCCGGCACACCCTGCTCCGGAGCGTGGAAAAGCAGAATTTTCAGTCGTTAACGGGCGACCAAACGCAATTGGGTGCTTTGACCACCTTTGTTAAGTTCTATCAGATACTGCCCCGCAGCCAGTTTTAACTGTCCAAGAGCCGTCATCCTGTTTTCAATCCGGGCCTCGTAAACCGGCCGGCCGAGCATATCGCGGACAAGCAAACGGCCCCCCAGCCAGTATTCTCCAACTTCAAGCTGACTTGAACTGTCGAGCGGATTTCCAAGCAGTCGCGCCAGGATGTCTTTTTCTAATGCGGCTGTACCGGTGGGATTGTAATTCGGATTGCTGATTTTAACGATGCTGTGGGTAAAAGGGGCATCGTTCGACCAGTTTTCACCATTGGTGGCCAAATAAATATGACCGTCCGGATCGGTACAGATGTCTCGGATACGGCCGAAAACACCGTTTAACCACTCCCGCTCGCTGAGCACACTGTCGCCGGATGGGCTGAGTTCAAAGCTGTAAAGCCGTTTGTTTTTGAGGGTGGTCAGCAACAGTCGGTTCCGGAATTCAGGGATAGCCGGGTGGTCGTACCAGATAAGATCGGAAGGGGCAATGGTGGGCGACCACCAGGCAATCGGTTCAACCACCTGATTGGTGGAGCAGAAAAACAATTCGTTTTGGGCATCACAGGGGCCGAGTACATTGGGCCAGCCGTAATTGCGGTTTTTGTAGAGAATGCTCAGCTCATCGTCGCTGTTGGGGCCGTGTTCACTGAGGTAGATGTGGCCGTTGGGGTGCTGCAAAAGCCCCTGAACATTGCGGTGGCCGAGACTCCAGAGCGGGGATCCGGGGTCGGGATTATCGTCGGGAATGCTGCCGTCAAGGTTGAGGCGCAGTACTTTACCGTTGACGGAAGCCCGGTTCTGCGGTGAACTCTGGTCCTGGGCATCGCCGGTAGAGAACAGCAGTTTGCCGTCGGGTGTAATCAGCATTCTGCAGCCGTTGTGGGTGGAGTTACCGGGTATGGCTTCGAGCAGGGTGTCGGCACGGGTCAGGGTATGGGTCAGCACCTGGTAATCGAAACGTACAATCCGTTCATAGATGCCATTACCCAACGTATAGGTATAAGCGGCAAAAACCCAGGGAGTGTCCGCAAAATGGGGGTGAAGTACCATTCCGAGCAGACCGGACTCGCCCGTGGCCCGTACATCGGTAAGGGTGATGAGTGTCTGCCTTTGCCCGTTCACCGGATTAATCCGGCTGATACGCCCGTAACGTTCGGTCATCCAGATATGATTATCAGGCCCCCAGATAATTTCCCAGGGGATATCGATGCCGCTGACAAGGGTCGTGGTATCAACCGTGGTCTGATCGAGCAATATCTGGCCTTGCGAAGGCACCGACTGGCAGGCGCTCAGCACCAGCACCAGCGAAAGGCGGAGGTATTTCATCGTATTAAGTTCGGGAGTATTGTGGTGGAATGCAAGGGGATGGAGCGTGGAGAGTGGAGAGTGGAGATAAAGGGACTATTGACTATGGACTTCACATGGGGGATCAGAGATGAGGGATTAGTGAGGTGAGATGTTGTGAGGGTTGTGGTGGGCTGCGCCTTTCCGTAAGCAGACTTGGTTGATGGCTTGCCGCCCTTAATCTTGTACGGCTGGGGAAGAAGTTACACAATCTAATTGCGTAAGCACTGCAGCGGGTTCTTTAAGTATTAAGCAGAAGGCCGGCTCACCCTACCATTCCCTCCTCCGTCATCTTATTATGTACGAGGCGCAAACAGCTCAAACCGTCGGATTGGGAGTCCCAGTACATGCCGTGGACTTTTATGCTGTTGAGGAAGAGAAAACTCCAAAGGCCGTAACGGCTTAGTTTTACCACTTCGTAATTGAGATTGGTGGGTTTGAGCCGGGTGCCGGGGACACCGAACTGGGCTTCAGCAGCTTTGTTGTCGCGGCGGAAATTGGTGGCAAGCGGATCGACCACCGAATGCACATTCAGCCATTTGATTTTGGTCTCCATGGTAGCATTGCGGTCGGTGTAAAAGCCGGGGTAGTAGGTGTCTAAAAACTCCATGGGGGCACCAATGGTCACCAGACCGTCGATGAATTTTTGGGCGTTGGCAGAGGGAACGCTCCCAAAAGGAAATAAATAATCGATGGCCATCACCGTGCCGAAACTGTAGGCGTGCAGGTGTATCATCACATTTGGATTGGCCTCGGTGATGTGATCGACCAGGAGTTCAAGATTACCCTGAACGAGCTGTCGTTGCGCGCCGTGTTCGATGTAGTCGTTGGCGCAGATGAACTCTGTGGCCAGGCTGGTAATCATGGTATTGGCCTGTGGCACCAGCAACAGCAGCAAGTTGATGAAAGGCAGCAGAAAGGCAGCCAGTTGATTCAAAGCCTTGATAGAAATAAAGGGGATATCACCTTGTAAACGCAGCGATTTTTTGATGGCCATCAGGTTTGCGGCAAACTCCTTCTCTTCGAGCAGACCCGTGGCAGCAGAAATAGAGGCCGGAAGCAGGAACAAAACCCCCAGCGCAATCACCAGAAACAAGCCGAATATATAGAGGGTCTGCCAGGGGTGGCCATAATTTTTACGGCTGAAAATCCGGTAGCAGAGGAGTGGGAACTTCCGTAAAGCCAGCAACAGCAGGAAGAAACTTTTGAGCAGTATGGGTTTCTTAGAGAATTTTTCGGTCAGGATTTTGTCGTACTTAAAGTCATATAATCTATAGACAGCCTCCTTTACCCCTGCCCGGGTTCTGAAAATGGTGACCACTGTGCTTTCCCGGTCGCTGCCGTAGTTTATATTTTCACTTGTTTTTTCAAAGGCGACCTGGTGGCTGCTTTGTGCCATTTCGTTGAGCAGCCTTTCCGCATACTTTTCAACTGATTCGTTGACAAAAGACTGCCCCAGGCCCGTGATATGGATGCCTATTTTCATATTAGTTAAGGGTAATTTTATCTTGTTAAATCGACATTGTCGGTGGTAGGCCCTCCGAAACCAAAATTGAGGGAGAGTAACGAAACCAAAGTATTGCCCGGATTTAGAATAGGATCAAATCTTTCACCAAGACTATAACTGAGAACCACATTATCGCGAAGGGTATATTGAATAGAACCCAGCACCTGGCGGTCGTTCTGTTTTTCTTTCCGGAAAAGCTCATTGCCGAAGGCGTCTGTCCCGGCAGGAATTTCAGAATTACTGCTCCTGTAAACAGCCTCTATGGAAAGTGAAAATCTGTCCCAGATGCCCTTCACTGATAATCCTAAATCTGTATTGTTCTGGTAGATGGTCAGATTGGGGTAAAATCTGGGATAAAAGGCATCGTTATACCATTCTCTCCTTAAAACACCACTCACATGAAGCGTTCTTTCATTCGTGTATAGCCATTTCTGATGTATGGTAATCCAGGCAGTTTGTTTCGACAGGTAAATGGCGCTAAAATTACTCTGAGGGAAGTTTATCAAGGAAGCATAAGCGAGGTCAATGGAAGACTCTTCTCTTTTTTTAACCAGCTTTTTCAGATTCCCTGCTACCTGATTGTATGCTAAAATATTATCCAGCAAATTGCTCACACTATCACTGAAAGCATCGGTGTTTTGCCAATCAATAAGAGGCAGATGATGCATGATTTTTACCACGGCCTGCTCCGTCTCTTCTTTGGTTGAGAAAGCTCCCGTGGAAAATAAGATGTCCTTAAATTTTCCCTGTAGCGCGGTATAAAAAACAAATGTCAAACTATCCTGAGATACCCCCGGCGTTTCCTGCAGGGTTGACATTTCAAGATAAAACTCATCTAAAGCACTTTGGGCCGCAATATTGGTTTTCATATTGCTTCTAAGTTTGACAAGCTGCAGGTTCAGCGAGTCCCTGTGATGTTTTTGTCTGAAATACAGCGTTGTTCTGCCCCCTATCGCCATTGCATTGCTTGCCGAACTGTCGCCCAACAGATAATTTTGGCTGGAAGCAATGGAGAACGACAAGCCTCTTTTGAATTGCTCCAGATAACTTTTCGGATATAAATATTCCTCCAGGCTCAGACTGCGGTTTTTGGTCCAGTAGGGCGTAAACTCAAGGGCAAAGTCATTCGGGACCACCAGATTATTGCCGTTCAGAAAATTGGAGAATAAAGCGGTCTCCAAAGCTTGGTGTGTTTTCGGGGTTAAAACAACACTTGGCTGTAAGCCGATAATACTGGAAGCAGGTGAAGTATTGTATTGAATCTTGTTCAGAGCCTCTTGTCCATAGGAAATGAAGGAAAGAGAGACGAACATCAGGAGTAAATACGATTTCATGGGTTATTGAATTTTAAATTCAAGACTTATGACGGCCCGGTCGGCAACAGCAATCGGGTTGCTGTGTTCCTGGAGCAAAACACCATTTAGTTTTATTTTCACACGTATCTCCTGAGATTCAGGCGCCAATACCTTAACATCAGAATAGCTGAGAATGACCTTCCCTTTGAGAGCGGCAGCCTTCCCTAAGTTGACCGAGCCGGAATCTGTAATTACAGGATCGTTAGGGCCGGGTATATTAATCAGGGTTTCTCCAACATGCCCGTCCGAGAGAATTTCAATGCTGAATATTACATTTTCATTGTCCGCAATGGTTGCGCTTAAGTTCTTGTATCGAAAAATTTTAGCCATGGCTGTGTGTTTAAATGGTGCAACGAAAATCTACCAAGCGGAAAAACCCACAAAAGGAAGATATCTTCTATGAATATATTAAAGCCCACGGCTTCTAACCAAACATTCGTCAGAGACAGGGATTGACTGTTTCTGAAAAAGGTTTTTGAAGCATACAGAGACCAATAACCAGGTATATTTTAAATAATTTGCCCCTATCCTGAAAGTCCGGTATCCGGGGTAGGTTAAAAACCGAAGAATAATCGCCGGAAAGCAGATATTTCAGAAATAATCAGCAAGAAATCAGCTGAATTTGTGATAATCAAAGGAATAAATAACGCATCCGGACTTTCAGATGTGGTGCCGGAGGCCTGTTGTCGGAAGCGATAAGGGCGTAAGGTTGTTCCTCACCGGAAAGGTAAAAGCCGGACCAGACAGGCCCCTATAGAACAACCGAACCGGCTATTTCCCTCAACTACCATACTCTCTCCACAAAACCTTATCTTCGCGGCAAATTTTACTGTCATGAGCCGCACGCCCGACCAACAAATCATAGCCGACCTCAAAGGGCTGGTAATGGATGCCACCCGCAAAGCCAATTCCGGCCACCCGGGCGGTGCTTTTTCGTCGAGCGATTTTGCGGTGATTTTGTTTAAGGACTACCTGCAATTCGCTCCGGCCGCTCCAAAATGGCTCAACCGCGACCGTTTTGTGTTGTCGGCAGGTCATGAGAGTATGCTGTTATACAGCCTGCTTCATTTTATGGGACTGCTGGATATTGAGGAACTCAAAAAGTTCCGTCAATTGGGCAGTCTGACCCCTGGCCACCCCGAAAATCACCTGACCCCGGGTGTAGAAGCCACCACCGGTCCGTTGGGACAGGGTATCAGCATGGCAGTGGGCATGGCTGTAGCAGAAAAACAACTGCAAAGCCAGCTGGGCAGCGAGTTGCTGAATCACCAGGTGTATACCCTGGTCGGGGATGGTGATTTGCAGGAAGATGTAGCCCTTGGCAGCTGTCAGATAGCCGGCCACCTGGCCCTTGACAACCTGGTAGTTTACTACGATAAAAACGATATCCAGATCAGCGGCAAAACCAGCCGTGCCAGTTCGGTTGATTTCCGGGGTACTTTCGAGGCCATGCAGTGGGAAGTGCTTGAAATAGACGGCCACGACCATGTCGCCATCCGCAAGGCACTTGATTACAGCAAACAACCACGTAAAAAGCCGTTGATTATCATCGGTCAGACCATCATCGCCAATGGCACAGCCACCATGAGCGGCAGCCATAAAACCCATGGTGAGCCCCTCAAGCCGGAAGAAATTGCCGCCACCAAGGAAAAACTCGGCCTTGACCCCAATGCCTTCTTCCAGGTTAACGAAACCACCTATTCCGCCTTCAACCACAAACTGACGGGCTACAATACCGAAGCGGCAGCCTGGGAAGTCAAAGTTGCTGCCAAATGCAAAACCGATGGGTCTTTTGACTCGCTTTACAGCCAGTTGTTCGAAAAAATACCCGTTCTGACCAACTATCCTGACTTCGAAACCGGCAGCAAGCTGGCCACCCGCGCCGCTTTCGGCAAAATACTCGAATACCTCGGTACAGAACTTAAAGGGATTATGGGAGGCAGTGCCGACCTGGAGCCATCTAACAACACAGCCGGTTTTGCCGCTTTGGTTCAGGAATTTGACGCCGGCAACCGAGCGGGGCGCAACATCGCTTTTGGCGTACGCGAATTCCCGATGGCTGCTATCTGCAACGGCATGGCCCTTTACGGCGGCATGTTGCCTTTTGGGGCTACTTTCCTCACCTTCAGCGATTACAGCCGCAATGCCATCCGCATGAGCGCTATCCAGCAGTTGCAGGTGTTGCATGTGTTTACCCACGACAGCATTTTCCTTGGCGAAGACGGCCCTACCCATCAAAGTATTGAGCATGTGATGAGCCTGCGGTTGATTCCGGATTTGCTCGTATTCCGCCCTGCCGATGCCCGTGAAACGGTTGCCTGTATGCAGCAATGGCTGGCAGAGCGGCATCGTCCAAGCCTGATAGCCCTTACCCGCCAGAATGTACCGACACTCGAAGGCGCTACGGATGTAGCCAAAGGTGGGTATGTGAAATTTGAAACAAAAGCCGGTCAACCCGCGGAGGTGGTAATTTTTGCCAGTGGTTCAGAAGTTTGGGTGGCCATTGAAGCTGCACAAAATCTGGCCTCCGAAGTAAAAGGCAATATCCGCGTGGTATCGCTGCCATGCTGGGAGCTTTTTTTCGAACAAAACGAAGACTACCGCCGGGAAGTATTGTCGAGGGAAGCCAAAATAAGGGTATCGGTCGAAGCGGGTGTAACCAGCGGCTGGGAGAAATTCACCGGCATGGAAGGGCTGAACATCGGCATCAACCAATTCGGCTTCTCAGCACCCGGTGAGGTGCTGGCAGAGAAATTCGGCTTTTTGCCTGCACAGGTAACCGCCGCGATTCGCGCCCGTTTGTGAAAAAGCCTTGCCAGAAAGCTGAAATTCCGGCAAGTCTGATTAAGCAAAAAATGGCCTGATTTTGGCAGAAAGAACGTGTCCCAACGGCTGTTTTATGCGCATATTTTCAGTTTTACTTCTCTTTTTGTCGTTTTTTAGCGGTTTGGCTGAAGCACAGACCGACAGCAGCATCTTCCGCGCCCCGGACGATCCGGTGGAGCAATGCGAAAAACAGACAAGGGCCATATTGCAAAAAATGATTGGTCTGCATATATCAGACCGCGACAGCCTGGTGAAACTGATGGCTCAGTGGGAAGGCAGCTGTGGCGCGGGAGAAGCCATCTACCGCCTTGATCTGCTACTGGCTGTACACCAAAAATCGCTTACGGATGTGGCCCTTGAACGCTATTATGCTCAATACCTCAGCAAGTTTTACGATCGACGTCAGTTTGCACGCTTTCCTGAGGCCGATACCTATTACACCAAACACAAAGGATATTGGGAGTTCATACCACTCGACAGTGATTTTGATATATGGACCCGCCGCCTGGCTACCTACCTCCTCGACAGTCAGGAAGTTGGAAGCGATGGTCGGTTGATTTGTTTGCTTTTTGCCAACGAAACAGCAGCGTTCGGCGCGCGGAGATCGGAATATGCTTATGCCGGCACCGCAACCAGTCAGTATTTCAAAGACACCTATGGCCTCATTTATCCCTGGGAGATAGAAGGGGCTGTTACATTTGGCAGCCGCTTTCCGGGGGGGCTCATGGCAGAAGTGTATCATCCTTCTCCTTATCTCGATTTTTTAATCAGTATACCGGTTAAAAATGAGCTGAGGTTTGAAATCAACACCAGCTTTACGGCATTGCAGCAAAAAAAGCCTGTTTTTATTCAAACTATAGATACGCTGATTGGTGCCAAAACCCGCCTGGGCTGGCAGCTTTCCCTGGGTGTAAAACAAAGTTTCCCGCTTTCGCCCAAAACCCGTTTTGATGTAAGCGGAGGGCTGGGGTATAGTTATGTAGGGACGAATCAACGCAAACCGACTGAAGATCCCGAATATGAGGTAGTGCACTATGGTTTACATGCCATTGATTTGTCGGCCGGGGCCGGATTCCGGTGGATGCTGAACAAGCGTAAGAGCATTGGGCTGGTATACAGTTACCATTATGTGCCCTATGGCTTCAATAAGATTCTAATTACCCCCATTGGTAATGGTTTTGGCATGCTGGGGTTAAGCTATCGCTTTTAACCAGTCGGGATAGCTTATTTTCTGCTGTTTTTAGTAGTTTCGTTATTTCCGATTCTTCTGACTATGTATAAAAGCACCCTTTTCCTTGGTTTGTTGCTGTTGATGTTCTCCGGGCACGCACAACCGGTGCCGGGCAAGCCCCAGTCCAAACCGTATTTTATAACCGGGGTCACCATTCATATCGGCAATGGAGAGGTAATCAATGGAGGGGTCATAGGTTTCTCCGAGGGCAAGATCAACTATGTGGGTACGGGTTCTGAGATACGCATAGACGGAGAGAACAGCATAGTAATTCAGGCACCCGGCAAGCATGTTTATCCGGGCTTTATTGCCCCCAACAGCATCTTGGGTATGAGCGAAGTGGAGGCTGTACGGGCCACCCTCGATTACCGGGAATCGGGCGATGTAAACCCGAATGTCCGTGCTTTGGTGGCTTATAATACGGATTCCAAGGTAATCCCTACGGTTAGAAACAATGGCGTGCTGCTTACACAGATTGCTCCGCAGGGCGGGGTAATCAGCGGTCGTTCCAGTGTAGTGCAGCTGGATGCGTGGAACTGGGAAGATGCTGCTGTTGCCGCAGATGAAGGTTTGTTTGTGAACTGGCCATCCATGCGGGTGGTAGATGCCTGGTGGGCACCGCCGGCTGAAGAACAGGAGAAAAGAACCGCGGAGCAGTTGCTGGCCATCGAAAATTTCTTTGCGGAAGCCAAAGCCTATTGCGAACAGGATAAAGCCGAGGCACTGAACCTGAAACTGGAAGCTATGCGGAGTGTATTTTCTGGTAAAACCCATGTTTATGTACGGGTAGGTCAGGCCAAAGGCATGGTATCGGCCGTGAATTATTTTAAAAAACTGGGCATCAAGCCTGTTCTGGTCGGAGCGGAAGAAGCCGGACACATCCTGGATTTCCTGAAAGCCGAAGGCGTGTCACTACTGCTTGAACAAACCCATCGCCTGCCATCCTCCGGCGGAGAGGCAGTAGATGCTCCTTATACCCTGCCCGGGAAACTCTGGCAGGCAGGCATTCCCTTCGGAATAATGGTAGACGGTTTCTGGCAGATCCGCAACCTGCCCTTTCACGCCGGTACCCTGGCCGGTTACGGACTGACTCCGGAGCAGGCGTTGCAGACCATCACCCTGCAAACTGCCCGCATACTGGGCATAGATAAGCAATATGGAAGCCTTGAATCCGGTAAAAGCGCCACCCTCTTCATTTCCACCGGCGATGCCCTGGATATGCGCAGCTGCGTAGTGACCGATGCCTTCATCGACGGCCGTAAACTGGATATGACCAACAGCCAAAAAGACCTCTACAAACGTTTTTCTGATAAATACGAAGGAAACAAGCCGTAAGCAGAACTTTTAGGTAACAGAGACGGTTCTTGTCAGCAGAAAACGACCCCTAATTATGGCTTTGATACCCGCAAACGATCAGAATTATCAGCAACTGTTGCACGATAACGAAAACGTGCTCATCAAATTCTACGCCGACTGGTGCGGCAACTGCAAACTGATAGCCCCCAAAGTAAGGAGGATGTCGGAAGACGAAAATTTTGCCGGTCTGACCATACTCGATATTAACGCGGAAGAAAATCCCGAAGCCCGCAAGCTGGCAGGGGTAGACAATCTTCCGTTTTTTGCCGTATTCAAAAAAGGAGAGCTGGTGGGCGGAAGTGCCGCTTCCAAAATCGAATTTGTTCAGGAGATGGTCACACAAAAGCTGCTTTCATGAAGTTGCCTGTCATCAGAAATCTGGCCGAACAGCATAGCCTGGACGCCCTCCATGAAGCTGAAAACGCCCTATTAGAAGAAGAAACACCCTCCTTTGAAGTAGGGGGTGACGACGAAGGCGAGCAACTCACCCACCTCTTGGGCGCCATATGGATACGCGAGCAAATGGCGGCAGGGATGGAATTTAAAGATGCTTTCCGGGCTTTCGCCCAGCGGGTACGGGACTCGATCAGTTGATTATCGTGTTAAACACTGGGGGCACGGAGGTCACCGGGCTTGCTCCACTCGGTGCCCTCCGTGCCCTCGGTGTTTAACAATATTGATCAAACGCATCTACCAGATTTGCCGCGATCATATCAGCAGACCGGCCTTCGATGTGGTGACGCTCCAGCATGTGTACCAGTTGACCGTCTTTGAACAAGGCAATGCTTGGGCTTGACGGCGGATAGGGCAACATATAAGCACGGGCTTTGGCGACGGCTTCCACTTCCATGCCGGCAAAAACTGTAACCAACTGACCGGGCTTTTTGCTGTTTTGAATGGCTTTTTTAACTGCCGGACGTGCATTGGCTGCCGCACAGCCACATACAGAGTTCACAACCACAAGGGCGGTGCCTTCTTTTTGTGTCATGAGGGTATCTACTTCCTCGGGTGTTCTGAGTTCGGTGAAACCTGCTTCGGTGAGGTCTTTCCGCATGGGAGCGACCATAAATTCCGGATATGCCATGGTATTGTTTTTTTAATTCTGAGTATTCAGCCTGCAAAATTAAACAAATCCATGCCACGAAGGTTCAACGATACCCCACATCGTGAAAACGAGCCACGGCTGTTCTGCCGTCCGGATGGGTTGCCCGGAGTATGCCACTGTAACCATTGAGCAAAAAATAGGGCAGTTTCAGAGAGAGGGTACTACCCGCCGGCGCTTCCCGGAAAATCTCCCTTCCTTGCATATCATATAATACAAGTGAGGAGAGCTGACCTTGCCAGTCGGCAGGAGGGATTACCCTGGCAGCAGCTTCGCCGGGGATGTACTGAATTTCAAGCGGTGTGGCTGCCTGTGTCAACGATTTCAGCACGGCCAGAATTTGGATATCGGGGTCAAAAACCACTGAAACAGGCTGAAAGGGTAAGAGATGAGTGGCATAAAAGGCCTTTTCACGGGCATTTACCCAAAAATCAAGGCTGTCGCCATTGGCAGCATAGGCCCGGAAGGGTAGTTTAAGTGCAAAACCACCGGCAGGGCTCATCGGTGCCACATCTTCTACAAAAAGCCCGATGCCATTGTTTTCCGGTTTCCAGCGGATGTCGTATTCGGGGTGGCCTGAACCATATATCCACTGGGCAAAATAGGTGTCCAGATCGCAGCTGCAGGCAGTCTCCAGGTGGTTTTTGACGGTTTCGGTATTGGCAAAACCGTGCGCGAGAAGTGGGTCCGTTATATAGTTGTAGAGGCCTGCAAACATCGCCGAATCACCTAACTGATAACGCAACTGATGCAGTACGAAGGAGGCCTTGTGGTAGGTCGATTTACTTTCAAAAACATGGGCCACCACCGAAGTGTCGGTTTTAAAAACGGTAAAATCCTGGCCGGAGGTTGCACTGATGCGGGTAAGTCGTTTCCACGGCTCCCACCAGTAACCATTGTCGAGCAAGCGTTCCATGCACAAACCGGTCATCCAGGTGGCGAAACCTTCATTTACCCAGATATCCTGCCAGCTCGAACAGGTGATTTTATTACCGAACCATTGATGAGCCAGCTCATGGGCGATGAGTTCGTAACCGTAACTACCCATTGAACTCATGGTGTTATGTTCCATACCCCCGTCGCCATTGCTGATTTGCATATGGCCGTATTTTTCGTTTTTGAAAGGGTAATCCCCGAACAGATCGGTGAAAAGATCAAGGATTGGCGGCAACCAGGCATCGAGTCGCGGTACCCAGATAGCTGAATCTTCGGAATACAGGTAATTCAGTACCGCTATTGTATCTGCCCCGTTACTGACGGCGATATGCTGGGTGTATAGCCAGTAATTACTCACAGCTGTGCCCACAAGGTAGGGCGGGCAAGGATAGTTATGCTGCCAGTGGTGTACCCATCCGTTGGCGATGGTGTCAACTCCGGTCAAAATACCAGGACCACCGGCATAATAACCTGCCGGAGTGGTGATGTGCAATTCGGTGGTATCAGCCTTTAGTCCGAGTTCCTGAAAGGAGGGCCACCAGTCGCGGGCTCCGTAGGGTTGTGAGAGTGTCCAGAGAACCGGGCTGTTGTCGGGGCCATGGGTGGCAGTTCTGAAACTTCCGAAGCTGTTGGGGTTCGCTTTAGGCACCCCGCCATACCTGATTCGGAACCGCAGGGTGTCTCCGGGCTGATACAAGCGCGGGAACAATACCTCCAGCCCGACAGCTGTCCGGGACAGGGACGGAGTGTCCGGGGCATCGCGCAGAAAGAGAATGCTGTCGTTCATTGAGAGATCGGCTGGCAGCAGGTCGGTGTCGACAGAAAGGCTGAAACGGTTACCCGGGCTTGTCCATACGAGGTCATAGTCTACATAACCCGAAACAGCATGCACTTCCGGGTTGAGGTTCAGATGCAGTGCCTGCCGGAGGATACGTGCTTTCAGCGGAGAGGACAGCGGAGCAGGTGTCCAGGCGGTTCTAAGTAGCTGTTTTTGCTGCTGCCACTGGTGACAGACAGGTAGCCGGAGGCCTTCGGGCAAAGCGACCGGCTGCGACAGGACCAGCTGTGTCATAAATAATCCCACTAAGCTCAGGCAGATCATTCGCATGCATCTAAGATAACGAACCGGACGCAGGAAACAACGAGGCGAAAAAAGCGTTATCTTTGCACCGCTTTCATCCGTAACAAACATTTGAAAATCAACATATCATGATCGAAACTATTGCCAAGTACAAGGTTAAAGACATCAGCCTCGCTGAATGGGGTCGCAAGGAAATCAAATTGGCCGAAGCCGAAATGCCCGGTTTGATGGCGCTCCGTGCGGAGTTTGGTGCCACTAAACCTTTGAAAGGTGCCCGTATCGCAGGTTGTCTGCACATGACTATCCAAACCGCCGTGCTCATCGAAACCCTGGTTGAACTGGGTGCTGAAGTGAGCTGGTCGAGCTGTAACATCTTCTCTACCCAGGACCACGCTGCCGCAGCCATTGCTGCTGCCGGTATTCCTGTTTATGCCTGGAAAGGTATGACAGAAGAAGAGTATGAATGGTGTATAGACCAAACCCTCTTCGCTTTCGAAGGCGGTAAAGCGCTTAACATGATACTCGACGATGGTGGTGACCTCACCAACGTAGTGCTGGATCAACATCCGGAACTCGTAGCCGAAATCCGTGGTATCTCAGAAGAAACCACCACAGGTGTTGCCCGTCTCTATGGCCGCATGCGCAAAGGCACTTTGCCTGTTCCTGCCATCAATGTCAACGACTCGGTAACCAAATCGAAATTCGATAACAAATATGGTTGCCGCGAATCAGCAGTAGATGCCGTTCGTCGTGCAACAGACATCATGATGGCTGGTAAAGTTGTCGTTGTTTGCGGCTATGGCGACGTAGGCAAAGGCACCGCAGAATCTTTCCGCGGAGCAGGTGCCCGTGTTATCGTCACCGAAATCGACCCAATCTGTGCGTTGCAGGCAGCCATGGAAGGCTACGAAGTAAAACGCCTCGACAGCGTGGTTGACAAAGTAGACATCGTAATCACCACCACCGGTAACTGCAACATCGTAACGGAGAAGCATTTCCGTAAGATGAAGGATAAGACCATCGTCTGCAACATCGGTCACTTCGACAACGAAATCGACATGGCCTGGTTGAACAAAGCGTACAAAAACACCAAATACACTGTTAAGCCGCAGGTAGATGTGTACAACGTAGACGGAAACGAAATCATCATCCTGGCGGAAGGCCGTCTGGTGAATCTTGGTTGCGCCATGGGCCACCCAAGCTTCGTGATGTCGAACTCGTTCACCAACCAGACCCTTGCGCAGATGGAGTTGTGGAGCAATGCAGGTACTTACAAAAACGAAGTATATGTGCTCCCGAAACATCTCGATGAAAAAGTAGCCGCCCTGCACCTTGCCAAAGTCGGCGTGGAGCTTGAAGTCCTTAGCGCTGAGCAAGCCGATTACATCGGTGTAAGTGTTCAGGGACCGTTCAAAACGGATTCTTACCGTTACTAATTTTTAATTACATCCAACAAACCCCGGAAGAAGCTGAACCAGCTTCGGCCGGGGTTTGTTAGTTTTAAGTCTTCAATTAAATCCTGACATGAAAAAAATCCTGATGTTGCTCGCGGCCGCCGCCCTGAGTTTTACCGTGGCCTGTAACAATGCCACCGAAGAAGAAAGTCACGAAGGCCACGACCACAGCATGCACGAAGGCCACGACATGGGTGCTATGGACAACGACAGCCTGGTGCTGAATTACCCGGATACTGCCCGCGTATTTTTTGGTAACCTCACCGACGGTCAGGAAATTACCCTGCCTTTTCTGCTCCAGATGGGTGTTTCTGGCATGGAAGTAGAGCCTGCCGGACAATTAAATTATGGCAAAGGCCATCACCACCTGATTATCGACGGAGGTGCCAAAGAAAAAGGGATGTCCGTTCCGTTTGATGCGCAGCACCTACATTTCGGTAAAGGACAAACAGAGATGACCCTCGACAGCCTGGCCAAAGGAGAACATACCCTTACCCTGCAGTTTGCCAATGGCGCCCACCTGAGCTACGGCGAAGGTTTGAGCACTACGGTGAAGGTGGTGGTGAAGTAGGGTTGCCTGTGGCAGTCTATAGTTGATAGTCGATGGTCCATGGACCATCGACTGCCCCGCACCTGCGGGGCCAAAAAGTCTCGCCTCTCGAAATCTCAGAATCTCCCCGCTACTGTAGCACTAGTTCGTAGCTGTAATTCCCCACATCGTTCTTGTCGGCTGAAAACCGGAGGGTTTTGCCATCAAACGTATAGGAATAATCGCCATTCAGGATGAGGTTCCAGTCGAAATTGGCAGTCCATACCCCCTCGTCCTGAAAGCTGAGGGTAGAAGTTGTGTAGCTGAAAGTACCGCTGCCGGTTCCCGGCACAAAATTGTTGGTGCAACTGAATCTGCCATTGGCCAGGGTCAGGGAGGCGGCGGTTGTTTGTACGGAATTCTGGTAACGGACGGTGAAAGTACCGGTATAGGTGCCGTTGCGAAGTGTTTGGTCAGGGCTGTCCTTTTTGCAGGCAACGTTGCCAGAAATCAGGATGAAACCAAGCAGTAAGTAGTGTAATTGTTTCATGGGTGAATCTGTTAAGTTGGGTCAATGTTGAGAGACAACGAATAAAATTACCCATTATTTCTGACTAAGACCAATCCGTTGTGGCCGGCTTCCTTACCGGGCAATTGCGTAACTTTGTATCTTCTATGAACCCGCCAAAACAAGATATACGAGCGATGTCGCTCGAATCGCTTACTGCTGCACTGGTAGCGCTGGGTGAAAAGCCATTCCGGGCCAAACAGGTACATGAGTGGTTGTGGGTGAAAGGAGCCAAAAATTTCGGGCAGATGACCAATCTGTCGGTGGGTTTGCGGGCCTTGCTGGAACAGTACTTTACCATCAACCACATCCACATTGATGTGGAACAGCGCTCCGGGGACGGAACCGTTAAAAACGCTGTCAAATTGTTTGATGGCAGGGTAGTCGAATCCGTCCTCATTCCTACGGAAACAAGGATTACAGCCTGTATTTCCAGCCAGGTAGGCTGCAGCCTCGATTGCACCTTTTGTGCCACAGCTCGTCTCAAACGCATGCGGAATCTGAATGCAGACGAGATTTATGATCAGGTAGTGGCCATCCGGGAGCAGGCCGAAAATTATTTTAATCGCCCGCTCACCAATATTGTACTGATGGGTATGGGTGAGCCCCTGCTCAACTACAACAACGTATTGACGGCCATTGAAAAAATCACCCGACCAGCTCCGGCCGGCCTGGGAATGTCGCCCCGACGGATTACGCTCAGTACGGTGGGCATCGCCAAAATGATCCGCAAAATGGCCGATGATGACGTGAAATTCAAGCTGGCCGTCAGCCTGCATTCTGCCATCGACGAGAAACGGTCGCAGCTCATGCCTATCAATGAAAGCAATAAGCTGGAAGAGCTTATCGCTGCCCTGCAATACTGGTACGACAAAACCAAAAGCCGCATCACTTTTGAATATGTGGTCTGGAAAGGTATCAACGATGCCCCCGAAGATATCCGGGCACTTGTAAAATTGTGTAAACGCCTGGTTTGCAAAGTCAATCTCATCGAATACAATCCCATCGACGACGGTCTCTACCAACAGGCAAGCCCGGAAGCGGTAGATGCGTATCTCCGCGCGCTGGATGCGGCTGGTATTGTTGCCAAAGTGAGAAGAAGTCGTGGCAAAGACATCGATGCGGCTTGCGGCCAGTTGGCGAATAAAGGGGAAGTGGCTGTTATTGCAGCAGAGGAAGTTTGATGTGCGGATTTGCTCCCGGGCAGATGCCGATGCCCGTGAACTCCCATAGCCATCCCCTGTAACCGGCCCGAAATAGCCGGTATGGCCTTGTTTTCATCGCCGCAGCCCCTTCAGGTACTAACAGACGACAGTAGATTGCCTGAAAGTACCGCCACCCTGAAAACACCGGCCTGCCCCCACACTTTCAGGTGCTCCCAACCGCTTTTTTCTCTATTTTTAGGGCCTTGCAAAAAGCCCCTCCGCAGGGCATTTACGTAAACTATGTCGGTTAAAGTACAAGCCCTGACCAAGGTATATGGCGAACAGAAGGCCATCGACCAGCTCAACTTCGAAATCGAGGACGGGCAGATTGTAGGTCTGCTCGGCCCGAATGGTGCCGGCAAAAGCACCACCATGAAAATACTCACCTGCTACCTGCCCCAAAGCAGTGGCAAGGCCTGGGTGCATGGCTATGATACCGAAACGGATTCGGTCGCTATCCGCAAGCTTATCGGCTACCTGCCCGAAAGCAACCCGCTCTACCTCGACATGTATGTGAAGGAGTACCTGGCCTATGTGGCGGGATTCTATCAGATTGCCTCGGTCGACAAACAAATCGCCCGCATGGTGGAGATAACCGGCCTGGGGTTGGAGCAGCACAAAAAAATCGGGCAGCTTTCCAAAGGTTACCGCCAGCGGGTAGGCCTGGCGCAGGCCATGATCCACGACCCCAAAGTACTCATACTGGATGAACCCACCTCTGGCCTCGACCCCAATCAGCTGGCCGATATTCGTGGCCTCATCAAAGAAATCGGGCGGGAGAAAACCATCATCCTTTCCACGCACATCATGCAGGAAGTGGAAGCCATGTGCCAACGGGTAATCATTGTAAACAGGGGCCGCATGGTGGCCGACGATGCGGTGAAAAAACTGCAGCAACGTGTTCAGGGAGAAACCGTGGTGGCCGTGGAGTTCAATAACGTAATACGGGAAGATGCCTTGCGTAAAATTACCGGCATCAGCCTGGTAATCAAAACAGGCGACAACAGCTACGAAGTCCGTTCTACAGGTAAGGAAGATCTCCGTAAAATATTGTTCGATTTTGCTGTTGCTCAGGGCCTGAGTGTCTTGAATATGAGCAAAAAAGAAAATTCGCTCGAAGAAGTGTTCCGTGATCTCACCAACAACAAAAAGAAATAGGATGCTGACCGTTTTTCGAAGAGAGCTATACAGTTTCCTGAGTTCCCTCATTGCCTACATTGTGATAGTTGTGTTTTTGCTGGTTACGGGCCTGTTTATGTGGGTTTTCCCCGATTACAGCCTGCTTGAATACGGATATGCCACCCTCGACCAGCTGTTTATCATTGGTCCCTGGGTGTTTATGTTTTTGATTCCTGCGATTACCATGCGGTTTTTCAGTGAGGAAAAACGGACAGGTACCATTGAGCTGCTGTTTACCAAGCCAGTCACAGATCTGCAGATCATCGCCGGAAAATACCTGGCAGGACTGGCACTGGTAGTATTCAGTATATTGCCTACCCTGCTGTACTTCTTATCAGTATACTTGCTTGCCGACCCGGTGGGCAATGTAGATACGGGCGGTATCATCGGCTCTTACATAGGCTTGCTGCTGCTGGGAGCAACTTTTGTCTCCATCGGACTGTTTGCCTCCTCCATCACCGAAAACCAGATCGTGGCCTTCATTCTGGGTCTTTTTCTTTGTTTTTTCTTTTATACCGCCTTTGATTCGCTGAGTTTGCTCAACCTGCCTAATAAAACATTGCTGGTGCTGGAGCAACTGGGCATGAGTGCTCACTTTGTGTCGCTTAGCAAAGGGGTGCTGGACACCCGGGATATGTTGTATTTCGCCAGTTTGATAGCGCTTTTCGGCATGCTCACCAAAACTGTACTGGAGGCCCGCAAATGGTAAAACAACCTGTTTCCTCCAAAAAACGCCAGTCGTTTGTACGCCTGGCCCTGCTGCTGGGTATTCTGGTACTACTCAATATCATCGGTAACCTGGCCTATACCCGTTTCGACCTTACCCGCGAAGGGCGCTACACCCTTTCTGAAAGTACCAAAGAACTGCTTGCATCGCTCGAAGATCCGGTATATGTGAAAGTTTATCTCGAAGGAGATTTTCCACCCGGTTTCCAGAAGCTTCAGGGGGCAATCCGTGATCAGCTCGGAGAAATGCGCCGGTATGCCGGCGGTAATCTGGAATTTGAGTTCATCAATCCGGCAGACCAGGCTGATGAGCGCACCACCAACGAGTTGTACCAACAGCTGTACAAGGCAGGTTTGCAGCCTACCGACTTGCATGCGCGCAGCGACGACGGGGTACAGCGTAAAATCATCTGGCCGGGAGCCATGGTGTATTACCGCAACAAAGAAGTCGCTATGAACTTCCTGCTTGGTGCCGGTGCCGGCAGCGGTCCCCTCGAAATCATCAATGCCTCTGAAGAAGCCCTCGAATATACCATTGCCAACAGCATCAAAAAGGCCATTACCCTTCAAAAACCACGGATAGCGTTTACCGAAGGTAACGGTGAGCTCGACAAGGTTTCCACCAGCGATATTGCCCGGTCGCTCAATGAGTTTTACAGCCTTGTCCGCTACGACCTGGGCACCATTGAACCCGTACCAGCTGACATCAACCTGCTGATTATCGCCAAACCCACAGAGAAATTCAGCGACTGGGACAAATACAAAATCGACCATTTTGTGAACCGCGGTGGCCGTATCCTTTGGTTGCTTGATGCCGTGGAGGCTGAGATGGACAGCATGGGACCCGATAATTTCTTCATGGCCATGGGTCGTGAACTTGAGCTCGACGACCTGCTCTTTAAGTACGGCCTGCGGGTCAATCCATTTCTGGTTCAGGATACCCGTTCTACCCAGATTCCCATTGTTTACGGCAGCTCCGGCGGACAGCCGCAGCAGCGTTTGTATCCTTGGTTCTATTTCCCACTCGTGAGTGCGGATACGGATCATCCGGTAGTCCGTAAAATAGACCCTGTACAATTCCGGTTTGCCAATACCATTGACCTGGTGAGTGCCCCCGGTATTAAATCAGACGTACTGCTGCGCAGTTCAGCGTTGTCGCGCGTGGTTTACGCGCCTTTCCGTATCAACCTCACACTGGCAACAGAACAGAGCAAAGAAGAGATGTTCAACAAAGGCGGACAGCCGGTGGCTGTTTCGCTGGAAGGGGCTTTCCCGAATTTATATAAAAGCCGGTATTTCAATGAATTTGCGCAGAGGGCGGTTGATTCTCTGGGTATGAAACTCGCTGACCTGCCGAAAAAGAGTCGTATGATTGTCGTAGCCGATGGCGATGTGATCCGGAACAGTATACGGCAAAGTACAGGTGAAGTGTATCCGCTTGGTTTTGACCGGTATACTAACCAGCTGTATGGCAACAAAACCTTTATCATGAATGCCGTGGATTATCTGTTAGACGAAACCGGCCTGATCAACGTTCGTTCGAAGCAGATTACCCTCCGGATGCTGGATCAGAAAAAGGTAAAGGCAGAAAAAATCCGTTGGCAACTGTTGAATACCGCTGTTCCTGTCTTGCTGCTGCTGGCCTTCGGGGCTGCCAGGGCCTACTGGCGGCGACGTAAATATGCAAAACACTGATACTGCACATGAAAAAAAACCTCTTATATCTACTTGTTTTCGCCGGTCTGCTGGTGGTGGCCGTCTGGTTGGTGAACCGGGATAAAAAATCGACCCTCGACCCGGCTGCAGTAAGTTTTCAGGTAGCGGATACTGCTGCTGTCAACCGTATTTTCATTGCCGACCGCAAAGGCGGAAAGGTTTTACTTACCCGTTCCCCGGAAGGCGACTGGAAAGTGAATGATAAATACACTGCCCGGCCTGATATGATGAAGGTGTTGCTCGAAACCCTTGCCCGGATGGAAGTCAAAACACCTGTTCAGCAGGGAGCCATGAAAACGGTTATCACCAACCTGGCTACCAATGGCATCAAGGTGGAGATTTACAGCGGCCCCCGATCAGAAGAAGAGCTGGTATTTTATGTAGGCGGTGCCACAGGTGATACCCGCGGTACCTATATGATCAAGGACGATGCGGAAATTCCGTATGTGCTGTATTTGCCCGGCCGGGAAGGGTATCTCACGCCCCGTTTTTTCACCAGCGAAGAGCAGTGGCGGGAACGCGTCTTGTTCCGGTTCAATCCCGATGATATTGTGAGTTTTGCCGTGCAATACCCCGACACCCCTTCACGCAACTTCCTGCTCGAACGCCTGACAGACAGCAGTTATGTGATTTCGGGAAATGCCAAAGGCATACGTACCCCATTTAATGTGGCTGCCGGAAATTCAATCTGGAAGGATTTTTCCTTATTTAGAATAGAAGGCTTCGAAAATGAAGTGCCGATTCGCGACAGCGTTATCTCCATGGTACCGCCCATTTTTCATGCAACCATCACCGAACGTGGTGGCAAAGCGCACCACATCAGCTGTTATTTCAAGAGCCAGCTGAATACCATCGATGTGGTTTTGCTGCAGGGTTTTCCGGATCTTGACCGTCGTTATTTTTATTATACCGAAGGCAACGAATTCGGGGTGATGCAGAATATGGTGACCCCCTGGTTTTTCATGAGCCGTGCAGAAATAACAGCCCGCGCCAATCGATAAAAGCCCCGCGTGATTTGCCTCAAAAAACTATCTTTACAGCAAAAGCATCCCTATGAAATTTATCGTCTCTACCAGCACCTTGCTCAAGCACCTGCAAGCCGTTCAGGGCGTAATCAACAGCAGTTCTGTGCTGCCCATACTCGAGAATTTCCTTTTTGATATCAACGACAAAGAGTTGCTGGTTTGCACCACCGACCTTAACACCACCATGAAAACCACCCTCGCCATCGAAGGCAAGGGAAAAGCCCGCATCGCGGTGCCCAGTAAAATCCTGCTTGAAACCCTGAAGTCATTGCCCGATATGCCCATCACCTTTTCGTTTGATGAGCAAACCTTCGCCATAGAAATCAATACCGATAAGGGTAAATACAAACTCAGCGGCGAAAACGGAGAAGATTTCCCTGCCATTCCGGAAGTGAGTAAAGCCAACGACTTCAGCCTGCCTTCGAGTGCGCTGTTGAATGCCGTGAGTACTACTTTATTTGCAGTTGGTACGGACGAACTCCGCCAGGCCATGACAGGTGTAAAATTCGAGCTCGAAGCCAATCAGATGAACTTTGTTGCTACCGATGCCCACAAGCTGGTGTTGCACTCGGTGAAAAAGATCGCGATTCCGGAAACCGGTTCGTTCATCGTTCCCCGCAAGGCGCTCAACCTCCTCAAATCGTCCTTGCCGGGTGATGATACCCTGGTAAAAGTTGAATACAACAGCACCAACGTATTTTTCTCGTTCAAAGACATTCACCTTGTATGTCGCCTGATTGATCAGAAATTCCCGGACTATACCGCTGTTATCCCGAAAGACAACACGAATCAGCTGATTATTTCACGCACCGAGCTGTTGAACTCGCTGAAACGTATTTCCATCTATTCAAACAAAACCACCTATCAGGTACGCCTGAAACTCAAAGGCAGCGAATTACAGATTTCGGCTGAAGATCTGGACTTCTCTAACCAGGCCGATGAGACCTTGTCGGCAGAATACAGTGGTACCGATATTGAAATCGGCTTCAATGCCCGTTTTCTGGTTGAGATGCTGAGCAACTTAAGTAGCGATACGGTTCGATTTGAACTCAGTCAGCCCAGCCGTCCCGGTGTAATGCACCCCACTGAGCAGGAGCCGAATGAGGATACCCTGATGCTTATCATGCCTGTCATGCTCAACTCTTACGAGTAGTATATAGTATGCAGTATTGAGTAGTTAGTATTTAGAAATTTTTGGCCCCGGATTTTCCGGGGCTTTTTTTATGGGTCGGAATTGGTTGAGGCAATTCTTACGTCTTAAGTACTCTGTCTTACGTCCGCAGGTCTTCCCGGAAAAATCCGGTTGAATTAATACAGTACACCGTACTCTTTACCAAATACTTTGTACGCCGTACGGTGTACACTATACTAAATACTGCATACTTTGTACTACTTCCGGGCAATCCAACCCTGCGGGTCAACCTTGGTGGTGCCTTTCCACACCTGGAGGTGTACTTCGGCTTTGTTCTCGTCATCATCAAAGTAGACGGTGCCGATTTGCTGGCCGGTGGTGACTTTATCTCCCTTATTCACCGTAACAGAGCCGAGGTGCGCGTAAACGGTGAGATACTGTCCGTGGCGGATAATTACAGCCCGCTGCATGCCTGGTATGTTTACTACAGCCGTTACTTCACCCCGGAAGATGGCATTCACGGCAGAGCCCTGCGCAGTGCGGATATTAACACCGTCGTTACGTTCTTTCACGTTTTTGAGTACCGGGTGAGGGTGCTCACCGAAAGTGGCGCTGATGAAGCCTTTGCCTACCGGCCAGGGGAGTTTGCCCTGATTGGCTGCGAAATCGTTGCCTAAAGCCCGTGCTTCCGGGGTAAGCTCAAACTCTTCGTTTTTAGGCCTGCCGGCAGCAGGTGTTTCAGGTTTTTTGCCCTGCGCTTTCAAACGTTCCGCTTCTTTGCGGCGGGCTTCTTCTATCTCCCGGCGAATCATGTCCTCAATGGCCTTGTTCAGGCGTTGACGGGCAGATTCTTTGTCCTGTAACTCTTTACGAAGCTGCTTCTCGTTCTGTGCCAGATTGCTGACCAGTTGTTTGGTCTTGTCGCTTTCGTAGGTGAGGAGGGTTTTCTGGTTTTCTTCTTCCTGCAACAGCCCTTCTTTTTCTTTCTTCTTGTCCTCCAGCTGCACTTTGCGTTTGTTCAGCGATATCTGGGTCTGGTTGATGAGCCGCACCTGGGTTTGCCTGAAATCGTTGTATTGTTGCAGGTAACGAAGCCGCAAATAGGCCTGATTGAAGTCACTGGCAGATAAAACCAATAAAATACTGTTGTAATTGCTGCGGTTGCGATAAGCTACCTGTAACATACGGGCATATTCTGCCTTGAGTTTCGCCAGATCCCGCTCCAGAGACTCGACTACCATACCGAGATTGTCGATTTGCTGTTCGGTGATATTTACTTCCTGACCGTAGTTTTCAATCAGACGTTCACGGACCTGGATTTGTTTTTTGAGGGTGACCAGTTGATTGAGGCTGCTCGATTTTTTCTGCTGTACAGCTTCAATCTGCTTTTTAGTAAAGCTGATCTGCTCCATGAGCTTGTTACGCTGTTCTTCGAGCTGTTTTTTGGTCTGGGCGTGGGCGGTAGACAGACAAAGCAGCAATACCAGAACCGTTCTAATCAACACGGCTGTAGTTTTTGGGTATGCTGTAAGGATAGGTCTGTCCATTTTCTACTGCAAATTTGGAAAAATTTAGGGTTATACCACTGTTTTCATTGCCATTGAGCACAGCTTTTATGGAAGATGGTACCCAGAGGCTGTCGACAAGGCTGGCGGGGCCATAAACGATGTTGACCTTTTTGTTGCTGCTTACAGCCTCCAGTTGGCGTGCCTTGGGTTGGTCAGGTTGTAGTAAAATGCTGTAAAGGATGCTGTCACGACTGGTTATGAAGTCGAAAGCCGGGTTTTTAGAGGGCTCCACAGGTGAATCGGCGAGGTGACCGAGGTTGTTCAGCAGCAGGTTTTCGAGGGTGATGTAGTCAATGCTGGTACCTGCCAGCTGGTTGAGGTAGCTGAAAGGTTTTTCGTAATACTGGCGGTTCAGCCGGTCAACGATGCGCAGGCTATCGGGTGTTATGAGCATACGGAAGGCCTCGATACCAAGCATGGGCCTGAGTATCATCCAGATTTGTTTGCCTCTTTCAATGCGGATATTGAAGGCCGATGATTGCTGACTGCCTCCGAAAGTGCCGTTGAGTTCTCCGGCAAGACTGAGTTCGTTACTTAATAAATCACCGGTCAGGGCTTTTTCCCAGGCAAGCAATTCCAGCGAAGGGGGTGTTTCGGCCACGACCAGTTTTCGTTTGCTTTTGCAAGCCGTGAGGGTGCCGGTTGCCAACACCAAAAACAAAAGGATGCGAAAAAAAGAGCGGACGCTTACAAACATGCTTACAACAAAAGGGGACTAAATCCGGCTTTGACCTTAGCCAACGAAAAAACTACTCATAGAGTTTGCCGTCAGCAATTTTACGGTCAATAAAATCACTTTCCATACCTGCTTCCTTGGCCTTACGCCAATATTCCATGGCTTTGGTTTCGTCGCCGAGCCGGAAGAGGATATCCCCATAATGTTCGTAGAGGGTAGCCCGGTCGTCACCGGCATGTGAAAGTGCCAGTTCCATCCATTCGAGGGCTTCTTTGTAACGGGCCTGCTGGTACATCACCCAGGCATAGGTATCGAGATAGGAGGGATTTTTAGGCTCCAGCTTCACTGCTTTCTGGATCATTTCCTCGGCTTTGGAGAGTTGGTCTTTGCGTAACGAGAGATAATAACTCCAGTTATTCAGCACCAGGGCATTGTCGGGCTGTATGGCGAGCGATTTGGTATAACTCGCATCCGAGGCAGCGAAGTTTTTGAGTTCGTTCTGGGCATCCCCCAGGCTGGAATAAAAACTGGCTTCGAGTTCGCGGTTACCGCTTACATAAAATACACCTGCTTCCAGGACGCTGACGGCGGCGGTATAATCTTTCAGCTGATTTTTAGCCAGGCCGGATAAAAAATAGGGCAACGCCTGGTTGGGGAATAAATCCACCGCCTTGTCTCCTTCTGTGCTCAGCAAGGCGAACTCCTGCACATCCAGCAGCGCCAGCAGGTATTGCTGCCAGACCGTGAATTTCTGGTTGCCTTTGTCGGTGGCGATGGCCTGCTGATAAGCGACCTTGGCCTCGGCTGTCATATCGCTGTGGTACAATAAATCAGCATACATAGCCCAGGCTTTGGGCTCCTCGGGGTGGAGGCGGGTGGTTTCTTTGCCCAAAGCAAGTGCCTGGGTTCTGGCCGCGGGATTTTTGTCCATTTCCGAAAACAAGGTCAGCAACACCTGGATTTTCAGATCTATGTCGAGGTCAGGTTTGCTGAAGGCCCTTTCGAGGTAGCTAAAGGCTTTGTCGTTTTCCTTACGGGCGCGGTAAACATCAGCCAGGGCCAGGATGATTTTGCCGTTTTCAGGCTCTTGTTTCAGGGCAAGCTCGAACTGCCTGAGGGCATTTTCAAAATCACCCTTTTCAAAATAGAGCTGTCCGAGATAGAGTTTGTATTCTGAATTTTCAGGCTGACTTTCGGCCAGTTTGCGGATTTCCTCGAGCGCTTTGTCGGGTTTACCGAGTTTAAGCCACAGCTGTCGCTTCTGATCGGCCAATTCCGGACTTGGGCCGGTTCTGGCTTCGAGGGTGTTGAGTGTTTTGATGGCGTCGTTGTACTTTTTGGCTTCTCCCTGAACCATGGCGAGGTCGAAAAGGGCACTTTCCTTGTCTTCCACAATTTCAGCCAGCCGCTGCAGGACCGGAATGGCTTCTTCAAAACGGTTGGTTTGCCGTAATAAATCGGACTCAAGCCGCAGATACCATTCGTTGCCCGGCTCCATGGCGGAGGCTTTCCGGCCATATTCAAGGGCACGTTCAAATTGCTGACGGGCGATGCTGGTACGGGCTATCTCATAATGCGCGAGGGCGTTACCCGGATCACGCTTGATAATTTCGAGAAAGAGGTTCTCCGCCACCCCGTAATTCCCGATCAGCTTCTCTTTCTGGGCGTTGAAAAACAGAAAATCAACCTCCATCCGCTGCGATTCATCGAGGGGTCGGTACACCGGCTTTTTGCCGGCATCGGCTGACGGGGCGTCCTTTTTACTGGCACAGGCCGTCAGTAGCAGGGCAAAGAGGACGGTATAGAGGCTGATTTTTACTTTCATGCGTTGATTTGATTGTAGTCGCCAACGCTGAGGTCGACGGCCTTGCCGCGGATACCGGCATGATTGCCCAACATGCTGTTGGTAATCACGGACATTTCCACCACGGCATGGGTTTGAACGATGCTGTTGCTCACCACGCTGTTGCGGATAGTACTTTTATCCCCGACAGAAACATGCGGACCTACGACGCTGTTTTCAATGACCACCCCTTCTCCTATGTAACAGGGCTCAATGATGGTGCTGTTGACAATGCGGGCACTTCCGGCAACCAGTTTGCTTTCCCGAATAAACTCCAGATAACGCTGATTGGTATATACGGTGGCGTCTTTATTGCCGCAGTCAAGCCATTCAGTAACAGTTCCGGGGTAAAATTTGGTTCCCTGCTGCTTCATGTTTTCCAGCGCATTGGTGAGCTGATACTCTCCTTTTTCCCGGATATCGTTGTCAAGAAGATATTGCAGTTCTTTTTTCAGGTATTCACCGTCTTTGAAATAATAGATACCGATGATGGCCAGGTCGCTGACAAATTCAGCGGGTTTTTCATGGAATTCGTTGATGTGCCCGTCTCCTGCAATTTTTACTACACCAAATGCCCGCGGATCTTCGACCTGGTTTACCCAGATAATGCCTTCATGGCTCGTATCGAGGGTGAAATCGGCTTTGAAGAGGGTGTCGGCAAAGGCAACCACCACTTTACCGCTGAGGGCCGATTGTGCGCAGAGGATGGCATGTGCAGTCCCGAGGGCTTCTTCCTGATAATGAATGGTGCCTTTGGCTCCCTGAGCAGCCGCAATGGCTTTCAGATTATCTTCTACTACCTGTCCGAAAGAAGGGGCGATGATATAGGCCACTTCATCAACCGGCTCACCACAAACTTTCACAATATCTTCTACCAAACGCTGCACAATGGGCTTGCCTGCAATCGGAACAAGTGGTTTTGGCACGGTGAGCGTATGTGGCCGCATCCGTTTTCCAAGGCCGGCCATAGGTACGATAATCTTCATAGGAAGGGTGGGTTTTGGAGCGACTAAGTTAACGATTTGAAAGGCTTCTCCCGCCATATGCCAAACAAAGCATAGGCAATCAGCAGCAGGCTGCGCACCAGCCATATCCAGACACCGTTCTGTTCCCGGAGCCAGTATGTTTCAAACAATACCATGCCGGTAGCCAAAAGGATATAACTGAGTATTTTGCCGGTCTGGTAAGGCACAGGATAGTGTTTTTGTCCATAGAAATAACTCATTACCGCCATGGCCGCATACACCACCAATGTAGCCCAGGCCGAACCCATATACCCCAGCCAGGGAATCAGGGCGAAGTTGAGGGCGATGGTAAGCAAGGCGCCAAAAAGTGAAAACCACATCCCGTAGCGAGTTTTATCTGCCAGTTTGTACCAAACCGACTGGTTGTAGTAGATACCCAGCATCAGGTTGGCAAGCAGCAGAACAGGTACGACGCCAAGGCCGCTGTGGTAGGCATCGCCCACAAACCCCTTCACGATGTCGAGAAACAACATCACCCCGATAAAAATGAGACAGCCTGCCAGCACGAAATAATTCATTACCTGTACATAAATCTGTTTGGCGTTCAGTGCTTTGGCGTTCTGAAAGAAAAAAGGCTCTGCTGCTGTCCGGAAGGTCTGGGTAAACAAACTCATGAGCATGGCGATTTTGTAGACCGCACCATAAATCCCTACCTGATACAGATTCTGCTGTACCGTTCCCGGCAAAAGATATTTCAGCAGTACCCGGTCGAAGGTTTCATTGACCATCCCCGCGAGTCCGGCCGGTAACAGGGGCAGTCCGTAAACAAACATCTCCCGCCACAAGGCCGGATCGAAACTTCGCCGGAAGCGGGGAAAGGATGGTACCAGGGTCAGCAGCGTAATGCCGTTGGCGATGAGGTTCACGAGAAAGATATAGCCAACCCCCATCTCCGGATAATACAGGGCATCCGTAAGGGCCGGCGCGATGCCTTCTTTTTGCCAGTAGGGCAGCAAAAGCAGGCAAAACAGGTTGAGACCGGTGTTCAGGACAATATTGATGATTTTGAGCAAGGCAAACCGCAAAGCCTGCTGCTGTTGCCGCAAACGGGCAAACGGAATCACGGCCAGGGCATCCAGCCCCAGAATAAGCGCAAACCAACGAATGTATTCCGGATGTTCGGGATAACGCAAAGCAGCAGCCAGCGGGTCGGCACCCAACAGTAACAAAGCCGTGAAAACCACACTGCTTACGGTCAGCGACCAAAAGGCTGTGCCATAGGCGGTATCTCCTTTTTCAGCAGCCCTTCGGAAATAGGCAGTCTCCATGCCGTAGGTGAAAACCACATTCATAAACGCCACCAGGGCATATAAATCGGTCACTACACCATACTCCTGCGGTAAAAACAGCCGGGTATAGAGGGGCACCAGGAGGTAGTTCAACATCCTGCCAACGATGGTGCTTAATCCATACAAGGCTGTCTGGCCGGCAAGGGCGCGGAGATTGCTCATGGGCGTTGGGCCAAATATAAGGGGCTGTTGGGACAAATAAGGCTAATCAGGCGAAGGAGTCAATCTTGTCAGCCCGTTGGAGTCCCAAACGGGGCCGGCCATACCACGCAGGCATGGCCTGGCAAAGAAACAGAGCTGTGTTGCCCTATTCCAACCGACTCATGAGTCCCGTTAATCATCTCGCACAGTGATCTATGCACAATAAATTTGTTTGCGGTTTGTGGAATGCCGAAATTGCTGAGGCTTAGCTGCTGATATTCAGCGCCGGGTAATCAAATTTTTTAACCTTAATTTTTTACGTATGTACCGCACTGTAATTACCGGAACCGGCCGTTATATTCCGGAACTGCTTAAACGTAACCGGGATTTCGGGCATCAGCTGTTTTATGATGAAAAAAACCAGCCCATCCTGACACCGGCGGAGGAAGTAGTTTCAAAATTTCAAGCCATCACAGGCATTGAAGAGAGGCGTTATGCTACAGAGTCACTCACTGCAACGGATTTAGGCATCAAAGCAGCTGAAATTGCCATCGCGGATGCCGGCATTGACCCTGAAGAAATAGACCAGCTCATTGTAGCGCATAACTTTGGTAATGTACTTAAACACACCATCCAAAGCGATTCCATGCCTGCGCTGGCCTCCCGTATCAAAAGGGGCTTGGGCATTAAAAACCCTTCCTGCGTGCCCTATGATCTTCTTTTTGGCTGTCCGGGTTGGCTGCAGGGGGTGATTCAGGCAGATGCTTTTTTCAAATCAGGCATGGCTAAAAAGGCATTGGTCATCGGTACAGAAACCTTGTCGCGGGTACTCGATCCCTACGACCGTGATTCCATGATTTTCAGCGATGGCGCCGGCGCTTCCATACTCGAATACAGGCAAACAGGCGACGATGGTGCCGGTATCCTGTCGGCAGCCGTGCAGGCTCATTGCGGGGAGGAAGTAGATTATCTGCAGATGGGAAAGAGTAATTTTCCCGATTCTGACCCGCGGGTCCGGTTTATCAAGATGAAAGGCCGCAAGGTCTATGAATATGCCATGAAATATGTGCCGGATGCGATGGCAAGTGCATTGGATATCAGCGGAGTACCGCTTTCAAGACTCAAGATGGTTTTCATCCATCAGGCCAACGAAAAAATGGATGAGGGTATCATCCGGAAATTCTACCAGCATTACGGTGTCAGCGAAATTCCGACGCATATCATGCCCATGAGCATCCATAAACTGGGAAACAGCTCTGTGGCAACCATTCCAACCCTGCTTGATCTGGTTCGCCGGCACGAGATTGATGGCTATGAAATTTTGCCGGGAGATGTGGTTCTGATGGCTTCTGTGGGTGCAGGAATGAATATCAATGCCGTTTGCTACCGGGTTTAAGCAGCCTTTTCTGACAGAGAAGTTCGCAACAAAATAGCCATCCGAATCGTTGAAGGATTAATGCAGCTGGTTTTTTCATACGGTCTTTTTTTCCTGTCCTGCCTGTCTTTTCAAAGCAACCTGCAGGCGCAATCGGCCATACTCGGAAGGTTTACAGCAGGAGCCGTGCAGGAAAAGGTGCTGCTCGACTGGCAGATTCAGGCAGGCCGTACCTGCGATGGTATTGGTATATACCGCGGGACGGATAGTGTAGATATGTCACTCATTCATTACATACCAGGTGTATGTGGCGATTTAAGCCGCCCTGTCAGTTACCTCTACCTTGATTCTTTTCCACACACCAACCAGGTCAGTTATTATCGCCTCGAACTGGGACCACGCATTTTCAGTGCCCCGGTCAGCTTGTCGCTGGTTGATTTGCAGGGGCAACCCTGGCAGTTCAGACCACATCCTGTGGCCGAAACTGCCCGTTTTTACTTTGCGGGTTCTGCTGAAAATGAAAATCGTTTGCTGCTTTATGATATGAAAGGCAGCAAACGCCTGGAGATTTCATTTTTTGGCAATGAGGCCAGCTGGTCGACCCTGGAGTTTGAAAACGGGCTGTATGTATTTATACTGTACGACCACCGCAACAAACCACTGCAGCAGGGCCGCATGCTGGTCCGGCATTAGTTGGGCTTTGGTGGAAAGGGAGGGAGTACCCGAAAAGCCGTGTAATTCCGTGATTATTGAATTATCCGGGGCATGAAACGATTGCCTGAAACGTAAGAATCAGTTCGGAGTTGTCATATGGAAGGGAAAAAGGGGATTAAAAAATTGTCACAAAAGTGTCTGATTCCCGGAAAGCGCTTAACTTGAATTTTCTTTTTAAGCTATGAAGCTACTTTTTACCTGCTTATTGACAGCCTTTACCGTATTTCAGGTGTTCTCACAGCCATGTAGTCCGGGTCAAAAAACAGTTATTATCAGGGTTATTCCTGATAACTATCCACAGGAATCGTCCTGGACCCTGCAGGCAGGCAATGGCGCTTTGCTGGCAAGTGGTACGTCGAACAGCGACACGGTTTGTGTGCCCTCGGGTACCTGTATGACATTTACAATGAAAGATACCCAGGGTGATGGCCTTTGTTGTCAATATGGCCTCGGTTCTTATACTGTTTTTGTAGACGGGGTGGTCGCAGCAACCGGCGGACAGTTCACCTTCCAGGACACCAGAAGTTTTAATTGCGGGCCGGGACAGACCTGTGTTACCGCATTGGCTGCGGATACCTTCAGCTATACAGCCCCTGCATCCAATACCTGGTACCGGTTTAAACCCGATACAACCGGCGCTTACGCAATCTATACATGCGGACTGACAAACAGCTGCAACACCACACTCTGGATATATGACAACTGCAACGGCCCCATCCTGAGTACCACCAACATAGGTACTGTACTGTACAACGATGACGGGCACAATTGCGGGCAGTTATCCCGTATCGAAGGCTATCTGGACACGGCTACGACCTATTACATCCGTGTTGGAGGAGACGCCAGTTGTCTGAACGACAGCATACGTTTCCGCATACAGTTCATAGGGGCCATTATAGGATGCACCGATTCACTGGCATGCAATTATGATCCCATGGCCCTGCCGGGAGGGCCTTGTTATTATTTCCCGAGCACCAACTGCCCACCCGGACCAGATCTTACCATCCGGCAAAATATATTCGAAAACTCCCTCCGCATCGACAGTATCAGTGCCCAGAATTGTATGGTGCAGGAACAATGCCTCACCGGCTACGGCATGCGTACCCTCATTCGCTTTACCACAGATATCCGCAATATCGGGCAAACCGACTACTACATTGGCAATGCCAATACCCAGCCGGGACAGTTTAGTACCCAGAACTGTCATGGTCATGACCACTATGAAGGGTATGCAGAATATGTCCTCTATAAATCCAATGGCAATACCATACCTGTAGGATTCAAAAACGGCTTTTGTGTCCTCGATCTGGATTGCCCACCCGGTATTGGGGCTAAATATGGCTGTAACAACATGGGCATCACGGCCGGATGTGGTGACATTTACAGTTCCGGCCTCGATTGCCAATGGATAGATATTACCGATGTACCCGACGGGCAGTATATACTGGCCATGAAAGTTAACTGGGATCAGTCGCCCGATGCGTTGGGCCGCTATGAAGTCACATATACCAACAACTGGGCTCAGGTATGCATTGATATTTATACCAATGGACAGGGCAAAAAGAGGTACACCAAACTGCCGAATTGTGCACCCTATGTTGATTGCAGGGGTACGCTTTATGGCAACGCCCGGCCGGATTGTAACGGAGATTGTGCCGGTACAGCCCGTTTCGGAGATGTAAACCGCGACAGTCTCCGCAACAGCAGCGACATGAATCAGTATATGCAGGGGCTTGCCCGCGACTCTATCCAATACCGGGGTTGTGTGGATTTGAGTGGTGATTCGGTGATCAATGTCTGGGATGCCAGTTTGCTGGCCAATTGTCTCATTCAAAACAGCAATACTGCCTGTGATTTCCCACGCGGAATCCGTAACAACCAACAACATGCCCGTATCGTGATACTGGCGCACGACAGTGCTGCCAAAACCGTCGATGTGGGCTTGGCGAATGATGATGGTACTATGCTGGCCTTCGAGTTCAGGCTAAATGGTCTGGCCTTGCAAAGCGGTTTCAGCCTTTTGCCTTTGTCGGAAACGAACCTCAACGTATATGTACAACCCAGTGGCAAGGTCGTAGGAATGATAGTAAACCATGGCCAGCCTATATTACGCTCGGGTACACCCCGCGCCTTTTTGAGACTTCAGTACAGTCGCACCACAGATACAGCTTTATACATTGCAGAACTTCACGAGTTGGTGAATGGTGCGTATGAAGCCGTGAACAACAGTGCCGACAGCACCCGTTGGCCCCTTACCCTGGATGTTTCATCCACCCAAAAATTACGGCCGGGACCTGCCTTTTTGCTCTATCCGAATCCTGGTACCGGGGCATTTAACGTTCGTTGTGCTGATTTACCCGGAAACAGCCGTTTGTCTGTCATGAACATGCTTGGTCAGGTACTTTGGCATCAAAATATTGATTTGAGTAACGGATACGCACAATTTGAGCTGCAAAATCTTCCCGAAGGGATTTACCAGCTTATGCTGGAACACGAGGGCAGCCGCAGCAGCAAACGCCTTGTCATGCAGGGAAGATAAGCTACCCCGCCGAGTGGGGTCTGATTTTAGTATATTAGTCCATCTGAAATCAGATCTTATGATGTTTTTTGATTCTAAAAACTGGCTTTTAGCTGGTTCGCTTTTGCTTTTTTCTCAGGGATTGCGGGCACAAGGCCAGGAAGGTTTCCCGCTTTCCAATCTGGATACAAATGCAAATCCCTGTGTTAATTTTTATCAGTATGCTGCCGGTGGCTGGATGCAGAACAACCCCATGCCTGAAACAGAGAGCCGCTGGGGAAGTTTCAACATCCTGGCGAAGCAGAACGATGTTAAAATCAAAGTCATACTGGAAGAAGCAGCCAAAACACCGGGATTAAAAGGGAGTCAGGCACAGTTGGTGGGTGATTTCTACAGTTCAGCGCTTGACACCCTGACCCTCAACAAGCTGGGTGTAAAACCGTTGAAGGCAGTGCTTTCAAAAATCAATGGTCTTAAATCGCCCCAGGACGTAGCGCGTTTATCGGCTGAACTGCGACCTTTGGGCGTAGGGGGCTTGTTCAGCTTTTATGTGGGCATAGATGCCAAAGACAGCGAAACACACCGTATACACCTTGGTCAGGGGGGGCTGGGATTACCCGACCGGGATTACTACCTCCAGACCGATGTGAACTCGGTGCGTATCCGCCAGGAATATGTCGCTCACATCGATGCCATGTTTAAACTTGCTGGTATCAAGGAAGCCAGGGCAGGCGAACGTTTGCTGGCTATGGAAACTGAACTGGCAAAAATCAGTATGTCCCGCGTTGAGCGTCGTGACCCGGATAAAACGTATCATAAATACAGTCTCACGGAATTTTACAATATGCCAGCGTGGGCGGGTTTCCCCTGGAAGATCTTTTTTACAACCCTGCAGCTCAAACCTTTCGATGCCGTTATTGTAAGTCAGCCGGCCTTTTTGCAGGGTTTGACCACCCTTTTGAGTAAATACAAAACTGCTGACTGGAAACTTTATTTCAAATGGCAGGCGCTCAACGGATCATCGAATGTGCTGAGCGGCGCTATAGAACGGGAGAGTTTTCGTTTTTACCAGGGTGTTTTAAGCGGAACCAAAGTGATGAAACCCCGCTGGGAAAGGTCGGTAAACCTGGTAAACGGCACGCTTGGTGAGACCCTGGGGCAGTTGTTTGTGAAGAAACATTTTTCACCTGAGTCGAAGATGAAGGTGAGTGAAATGGTTGAAAATCTGCGCGAAGCCTTTGCCGAAAGAATAGATGCGCTCGCATGGATGAGTGCCGCTACCAAAAAGCAAGCCATGGTCAAACTGGGGGCATTTAATTACAAAATTGGTTATCCCGACAAGTGGAAAGATTATTCGATGGTCGACATCAAAAAGAATACCCTTTATCAGAATGTTCAGAACGTTAACCGTCGGAAGTTTCAGCTCATGGTGGACAAAATTGGCCAGCCTATCGACAAAGACGAGTGGGGGATGACGCCACAAACAGTGAATGCTTATTATTCGGCTTCCCGCAATGAGATTGTGTTTCCTGCCGGGATATTACAACCGCCATTCTACGATCCTGAGGCAGACGATGCGGTGAATTATGGAGGAATAGGCGCGGTAATCGGTCACGAATTTTCGCATGGTTTCGACGACAAGGGATCTAAGTTTGACGCCAAAGGCAATCTCAAAAACTGGTGGACAGCAGAAGACAGGGCCAAATTTGAAGCCCGTACTGCCAAAATAGTAGCCCAGTACAGCCGCTTTGAGGTACTTGACAGTGTGTACGTAAATGGTGCCCTGACGCAAGGGGAGAACATAGCCGACCTTGCCGGCCTTACCATGGCCTATTACGCCCTCAAAGCAAGCTACAGTAAAAAACCCGCTCCTGAACCTATCGGCGGGTTCAGCTGGCAGCAGCGTTTTTTCCTGGGATGGACCCATGTGTGGAGTCAGAACATCAGCGAGAAGGAATTACGCCGCCGTATATTGACTGATTCACATGCGCCGGGAAAAGAGCGGGTACTCGGGCCTCTGGCCAATATGCCGGAATTCTGGGAGGCTTTCGGTTGTACACCGGGGAATCCGATGATTGCTCCGGAAGATGTACGGGTAGTAATCTGGTAGGCAGACATCGAGAGGCGAGATTTCGAGAGGCGAGATACGAGAGGCGAGAGGCGAGATTTCGGGAGGGGGGATTTTGAGAGAGGTTGCGCAGCACGGATCTGTACAAATCATAAAATCCGGTATTCCGCTAAAGCACCAGAACGGATAGAGAGGCCTCTCGAAATCTCGCCTCTCGTATCTCGCTGTCTAAAAGAAATAATCAGCCGATATTGTCGAAGACGTTCTGCACATCGTCGTCCTCTTCGAGGGCATCGATGAGCTTCATCACTTCCTCTTCCTGGGCTTCTGTGAGCGCGTTGGTATTGAGTGGAATGCGGACCAGTTCTGAGCTTATTACGTTCAGACCCATCTGTTCAAGGGCCTTCTGCATCGCTCCGAAGTCGGTGAAGGCGGTGGTTACCACTATCTCTCCTTCTTCCAACTGTATATCATCCGCTCCATGGTCGATGATTTCGAGTTCCAGCGCTTCGATGTCAATACCTTCCGCATGGATGCGGAAGATGCCTTTGCGGTCAAACAGAAAGTTCAGCGAGCCGGAAGTCCCTAATGAACCACCGTACTTGCTGAAAAGGTGACGGACGTTGGCTACGGTACGGGTGGGGTTATCCGTCGCTGTTTCTACCACAACGGCAATACCATGAGGGCCGTAACCCTCATAAACAACTTCTTCGTAATCTTTCTCATCCTTGCTTGATGCCTTTTTGATAGCGGATTCTACCCTGTCCTTGGGCATGCTGGCACCTTTGGCATTCTGGATGGCTACCCGCAACCGAGGGTTCGAGGCTGGTTCCGGACCACCGGCTTTGACGGCCATGGCGATTTCTTTCCCGATCCGGGTAAATATCTTGGACATTTTATCCCACCGGGCAAATTTTCTGGCTTTGCGGTATTCAAAGGCGCGTCCCATGTTTATGCTTTTTGTTTGGCTAATGCTGCTTCTACATAGTCGAAAGTCGACAAAACTTCTGCTTTACCGTTTAAAACTGCCACATCATGTTCAAAGTGAGCTGCGGGTTTGCCATCGGCAGTTACAATCGTCCAGCCGTCTTTCAACTGGCGGATATTGCGGTTGCCCATATTGATCATGGGTTCGATGGCGATCACCATGCCGTTCTGGATTTTAGGTCCGGTTCCTTTTTTGCCATAGTTCGGCACTTCGGGGCTCTCGTGCAATTTACGGCCGATACCATGGCCTACCAGCTCGCGTACGACGCCAAAGCCATTCTTTTCTGCGTGCTGTTGGATGGCAAAAGCCACATCGCCGATGCGGTTGCCGGCCACTACCTGCTCGATTCCTTTCAGCAACGATTCGAGGGTTACATCGAGCAGCCGACGTACGGCAGGATCGATTTCCCCTACGCCAAAAGTATAGGCATGATCTCCATAAAAACCGTTCAGCACGGCACCGCAATCTATGGTAATGATGTCTCCTTCCTGTAACGGGCGTTCGTTCGGGATGCCGTGAACCACCTGCTCATTCACCGAAGTACATAGGGTGTATTTGTAGTTGTATAATCCCAAAAAACCGGGCAGAGCGCCTTGATCCCGGATATAGGTTTCTGCCAGTTTATCGAGTTCCAGCGGCGTAACGCCGGGCCGGATGGCCTCTGCCACCACACCCAGGGTACGGCTCACCACCTGGGCTGAGAGCCGCATGAGCTCAATTTCTTCCGGACTTTTATAATGAATCACTGTATTTGAATAGCTTTTGGCTGCGCAAAAATACGATTTTGCAGCATGTTTTGCAGCCGGTGGACGGTCTGAACTAGCTGCCGAGTATGGCGCCGAACTGGCTGTTGAGCGGATCTACACAAAGCACAGGAATTTCACCTTTGTTGTTGATCAGACTTTCCTCCGGCGATTTCGAGAAAATATCGAGCAAATCCCTGTCCTGTCCGGTCATAATAACAATCAGGTCGGCCGAATGTGCGATGGCGAAAGCTTCAATTTGTTTGGGGAAAGAGGCGCCTTTGGGGTCTTCATAGCTTAGTTCGTAGCGAATGCCGTTTTGACCGAACGTACGTTCTGCGAATTGTACGTTGAGGTTTACCTGTTGCCGCACGAAGGCATCCGATTCGGTGGAGGCGAAAATGAGGATTTTGGCTCCGAAAAGCTCGGCAAAAGCGGTTGCCTGAAAGGTTTTTTGCTTGCTTTCTCTGGATGAATCAATCGGGAAAACGATGGTTTTGTAACCATGAGCCGATGGGCCTTTCCCCTGAACAATGATGTCGGGAACAGGGGAATCAGTAGCTACCTTGAGGATATTGGCACCTGTGATGTGCTGGAGACCCTGTATGCCATGGGTTCCCATCACGAGCAGCCGGGCATCAAGTTTTCCGGCTACCTCAGGTATCAGATCAAATACACTGCCTTCTTCGAGCAGGTAGTTGACGGTTATCTTATAGGTTGTTGCCAGTTTTGCCGCCCTGTCGGCCAGTTGCTGGTTCACTTCTTTGAGTGTAATCTTCAGTTTTTTTGAGCGTGCCTTGCTTTCAGCATTGTATACGTGCAGCAACATCACCTCATCGTTGGCCGTGCGTGCAATCATACCGGCATGTTCGAGTGCACAATCGCCCCGGTCGGTAAAATCATAAGGTACCAAAATGACGTGCTGATGCTTCGGATTATACATGGTAGTATTGGTTTTGGGCGAAATTAAGATAAAAATGTCTTATTTCCGCTACTCTACCCTTTCCAGACAACCCAGTGTAGGTAAAAACGAACGTGGTTTACCGGCCAGATCGGTTGCCAGCTGGCTGAATTGCGGTATAAGGTTCTCCCCTGCCCGGAAGGCGGTACTCAGGGTATCAATGTCGTAAACACCGGTTACCGGACTTTTAAAGTGAGGATCTGCGTTATAAAAATTATTCACCCCTATGTCAACAGACCGCTCTGTCCGGAGGATGTTGTGTCGCAGCTCTACCTGAAAGGAACCGGAGGACGCGGTATCCAGCACAAATTCTTCGCGTCGGTTGCCATAAATGATGCAGTTTCGGAAGGAGGCGGATATTTCAGAAGGGACACCATTATAAGCTGCATTGCTTAGGAGTACTACAGGTGTAGACCGGCTGAAGTTAAAACCATAACTCGCAAAACTGCAATGCCGGAACCGATAAATGCCTCCCAGATCACCATAAACATTAAAACGTCCGCACTCTGCGATCAGCAGATTATCGCCTTCAATATGCCCGGTAAAGCCCACAATACCGGCCACCGCAAAATTGCGGATTTGCGTACTCAGCAACCTGACATTGGGAGCTGAGCCACTGGCAGGCAATGAATCTACCCGCACAGCCAGCGTACCATTGCTGATTTTCGCGTGTTCGATGACGTTGTTGACACTGCCCTTCAAAAAATGGATGCCATTCCAGGCACCGGAGAGCTCATTGTAAAAAGGATCCAGCCGGTCACCACGGAATTCAACCGGCTGATCAGCGGTGCCTTTTACTTCCAGCGTACCCAGTACAAACAAGGTCGCGTTTTTAGCAAAATACAACCGCGTACCAGGTTGAATGGTCAATTTACACAGGCTGTCAACCAGTATGCTCTGGTAAACCACAATCGGCAGATTATTGGCCCAGGTGGTATCGCAAGGTACCACCTCATTGCCAATGAAATAGGCATTCTGACCAAAGGCGGTAAGGTTTACCTTGCCTGTTTTATTGCCCGAGCGAAACATCACCGAATCTACCACCAGGTAGGGTGTGAGCGATGAATTCGGGTCGATGGTGGCCTCCACAAAAATGTACATGCTGTCGCCGGCGTGCAGTTGCACATTGCGGGCATCGTTCAGCGGCTGACCGTTGATGTTGAGGCGGTAATTGGAATTGCCGGTGGCTCTTCTTCCGCCCAGGTAAATCTCATCGATGCTGATGTGCTGGTTGGTCGGATTATATACCTTAAACCGTTTGGTGATGGTGCCAACCGTTACAAACACCGTATCAAACAGCACCGAATCGGTTTCGAAACGCAGGTCAATATCAGCATTGGCCGTGAAACGATCCTGCCGGCAGGCACCGAGCCACAGCATCAACGGCAGGAGAAAGAACAAAATGAGACGCAATACGCAGGGGTTTGAAGACAAAGCAACGAAGTTACGGGCGGGATTGATATATCCCAAAGACGTTTGGGTTGAAACGGCGAGGGGTTTTGAGATGCGGGGTCGGGTATTTGCATATATGGGGTCGGGTATTTTGCATATAGGGTCGGGTCTAGACCCGACCCTATATGCAAAATACCCGACCCCATACCCCACCAGTTTTTTTAATCAGGTACAAAACCTATCTTTGCTAACGATCGTTAGTTAGCCAATGTCAGTCACCCAAACCGAACGTAAGCTTCAGATTACCGATACGGCCACCACGCTGTTCCGGCAGAAGGGCTATGCGGCCACGTCGATGCGCGACCTGGCATCGGCCATCGGTATAGAGGCGGCTTCTTTGTATAACCATGTGCGTTCAAAGGAAGAGCTGTTGCACCGCATTTGTTTTGGCATGGCAGAGGCCTTCTTCAAAGCCAGGCATCAGGTGGAAAGTCTTCACCTGGCCGCTCCGGTTAAATTGCGGCTGGCCATTGAGAAACACGTAGAGGTGATTACCTCACACCGCGATGCTTCGGCTGTTTTCCAGCACGAATGGCGGCATCTGAGTGAGCCGGATCTGAGCGTTTTTATCAGTATGCGGAATGAGTACGAAGCTTATTTCAGCGAAATCATCCGCCAGGGAGTTGCCGAAGGTAATTTCAGGGCCACGGACGAGAAACTCGCTGTGCTGAGCCTGCTCTCGTCGCTCAACTGGCTGTATGACTGGTACCGTCCCGACGGTACCCTTTTACCCCATGAAATTGCGGCCCATCAGGCTGAATTGTTTATTTACGGAATCAATCAAACTACCTAAATCCAACAGCTATGTACGGAGGAGGATATATCCACGACAGCGAAGGCAAAAAAGCACCTGAACAGCTTCAGGAAGACCCTGCTTTGCTGGCAGCGTTTCAGGCGCGCATCGACCGCGGCGAAAAAATCGAACCCCGCGACTGGATGCCGCAGGCTTATCGCAAACAGCTCATCCGCATGATAGAGCAGCATGCCCATTCAGAAATCATCGGTGCTCTGCCCGAAGGCACCTGGATTACCCGTGCCCCTGGGTTCCGTCGCAAACTGGCGCTTATGGCCAAGGTTCAGGATGAGGTGGGTCACGCCCAGCTCCTTTACAGTGCGGCTGAAACCCTTGGCAAGAGTCGTGAGGACATGATCAACGACCTGCTCAACGGCAAATCGAAATATTCGAACGTATTTAACTATCCGGCTAAAACCTGGGCGGATATCGCTGTCATCGGCTTCCTCATCGATGCCGCGGCCATTGTGAACCAGGTTGCCAATTCCAAAGGGTCTTACGGCCCTTATTGCCGGGCGCTGGAGCGGATTTGTTACGAGGAAAGCTTCCACCTCAAACAAGGGCACAGCATTTTTGTGTACCTCGCCACGGGTACAGCGGTACAGCGTTCGATGGTTCAGGATGCCCTGAATCGCTGGTGGAAACCCATCATGCACTTCTTCGGCCCGAGTGATGTGATGAGCCAGCACACCGAACAACTCATGCGGTGGAAGGTGAAGATGGCCTCCAACGACGATATGCGGCAGCAGTTTCTCAATATGTATGTGCCTAAAATCTGGGAAGTGGGACTGACTCTCCCCGACACAGCACTCAGCAAAGACCCGGAAACCGGCAAATGGAATTTCGGAGATCCTGACTGGGATGAATTCTACGAAGTAATCAAAGGTAACGGCCCCTGCAACAGTGAGCGTATCGCGGTGCGCAAGGCCTCCGAACAAAATGGTCGCTGGGTACGCGCTGCCCTGCACAAAGCTGATGAACGTTATACCATTCCCTTAGCCTGACCGTACCATGAAAATACAATCCCTTGATCCCCGTGTAAACAGGCTCGCGCTGGATGCGGAAAGCCCCTACGAAAACAATGTACTTCAGCAGGAAGATCATTTTCAGACCTACCAGGTTTTTCATCAGAAAAAGCGGGGAGATAAGCACATCTGTGTAGGCATCGTACATGCTCCGTCGGATGAAATGGCCCTTGTTTTTGCAAAGGAACAGTTTGCCCGCCGCGGAGAAACCGTAAACCTGTGGGTGGTCAATACCCGTCATGTACTGGCCATGGATTATGATGATACCGATATTTTCAGCACCACCACCGAAAAAATCTACCGTGATCCGGCCGGTTACAAGGTGAACGATAAAATTGACGCCTACAAAAAATCACAGATCGATGTTTGATTCACAAACCACTGCCGCGCTCAAAAAAATGATGCTGGTGCATGCCGATGACCACCTTATCCTTGGCCACCGCAACTCTGAATGGACCGGCCTCGGGCCTATTCTGGAAGAAGACATCGCTTTTTCTTCCATTGCCCAGGATAAAATCGGGCATGCCCTTGGATTGTACAGCATTTTGCACGAACACCTCGGAGAAGCCGATCCTGACACCGTAGCGTTTATGCGCAACGAAAAGGAATTCTACAGCTGTCAGCTGGTGGAATATCCCATCGGCGGTTATGACTTCAGCCTGATGCGTCATTTTTTATTCGACCATGCCGCGCAGATTCGTTTCGATCATTGGGCACTCTCTTCTTATGAGCCGCTGGCCAAACTGGCCCGCAAGGTGAAGGGAGAGATTAAATACCACGTTTTTCATGCCGATACCTGGGTGAAACAACTGGCAACCGAAGGCAATGTGGAAAGCAAAGCACGTATGCAAAGCGCGCTGAATGAAGTTTTTCCGCTGGCTTTGGGGTTGTTTGAAGCCTGTGAAGACGAAGAAATGCTGGTAAAAGCCGGCATCTCTAAAGGTGAAAAAGCCATGCAGGAATTGTGGTACAATCACATTGAAGGACTGCTCAGCGGATGGGGATTAACCATGCCGGATATGAAAGCTGTTCAGCCTGCCTTTGGTGGACGCCATGGTTATCATACCGAACATCTGCAACCTTTACTCGATGAAATGACGGAAGTATTCCGGGTAGACCCCAGTGCAGAATGGTAACGGCTATCAGCGATACCGAAACGGACAGGATTATGGAGGCTATCGCTCAGGTGATGGATCCGGAGATTCCTGTATTATCGGTCGTTGATCTGGGCATTATCACCGATGTGCTGGTAGAAAACAAGCGGGTACGGGTGATGATGACACCCACCTTTTCAGGCTGTCCGGCCATCAGGCTTATGGAAAAGCAGGTGAAAGAGGCAGTTGAAGGATTAGGTTATGTGGATGTAACCGTTGAAACCAACTTTGACACCACCTGGAGCAGCAACCGTATCAGCGATAAGGGCCGGGAGATTATCAGAAATTTCGGACTTGCACCGCCACCTAAGTACAAAGATCAGCCTGACCTCAGCCTGTTGCAGCATACGGCCTGTCCGCATTGTAACAGCGAAAATACCACCATGAAGACCCCATTTGGGCCAACTTTATGCCGTTCGATGCATTATTGCTACGATTGTCTCCAGGCATTTGAGCAATTCAAACCCATTTAGCATTTTTACGGGTGATGCTGAGCTGTACCACCCACAACATTACCGTACAGGTTGAAACCGAGTTTCAGCCACAGTACTCTGTGCCCAACAGTACAGAATATCTGTTTGCGTATCAGATTACCATAGTAAATAAGAGCCCTCACGCCGTTCAGCTGATGCGCAGGCATTGGTTCATTCACGACGCAAACGGCCATATCCGGGAGGTAGAGGGGGAAGGAGTCGTCGGTGAACAACCCGTTATTGTGCCGAATGAAAGACATCAGTACGTTTCTTTTTGTAATTTGAAAACGCAAATCGGACGGATGAGCGGCACCTATACCATGTATAGAGAGATAGACAATGAAACGTTTGAAGTAGGTATCCCATCCTTTACCATGGTAACACCTGCTTTACAGAACTAGCTTATATTACCGAATTGTTAACAAAAAGATAATCTAACGCAGCGTGGGAGAATTGTAAAATAACCTCACTTTTGTACCACAAATCTGCTGATGAGTTCGAGAAAGAATACACCGTCACCCGGCCTGTCCAGTTCGCAACGTGTCAGATATTTTGTGGTTTATGCCCGCAAGGAGCGTAAATTTTACATGCTTATTGCCGCATCTCTCATTCTTTGCGGCTTTCTTTATCCCTATCCACAAGTTGCCATGTGGGTTGGCTTTATGTTTGCCGGTTATTCTGCTGTAGCAAACGATAGCATACAAACCATCGGGACATTCATTGCATCTAACAGTGAGCGAAAATGGTATTGGCTCTGGCTGTACATAGGGTTGATATTTGTAGCTGCTATTCTTACCAGCTGGTTTTTGTACAGCGGGGATGTTTCCTTCCAGCGGCTTGCCAGCAAAGGACTTACGGAGGCCCCCACCAACTTTGGCTACCTCCAGATTGCAGCTCCCGTTATCCTCCTCATACTTACCAGGCTTAAAATACCGGTCTCCACTACCTTTATGTTGCTCACTTCTTTTTCGGGAAGTCTGGCGACCGTAGAGGGTATGTTTTCCAAAAGTGCCGGAGGTTATTTTGTCGCTTTCTTCTCTGCTTTGCTGATCTGGTTTTTACTGGCCCGACCCATTGAAAGATTACAAAAAGGCAAAGCGCACGGAGCCTGGCTGGTGGGTCAGTGGCTTACCAGTGGCTTTTTATGGTATTTATGGATTGCGCAGGATGCTGCCAACATCGCCGTATATCTCCCGAGGCAGCTGGGTGTCTGGGAATTAACATTCTTCATAACCTTTATCTTTCTGGGACTTGGAATACTCTTTTATCTGAAAGGCGATAAAATTCAGGGGATTGTCAACGAAAAATCGAACGTTCAGGATGTCCGGGCAGCTACCCTGATCGATCTGGTGTATGCACTGGTACTTTTCTGGTTCACCCAGGTAAATACGATACCTATGAGTACTACCTGGGTATTCATCGGATTACTGGCAGGTCGTGAAATAGGCATGAAAACATCAGGCTTCCGAAGAGGACGTGTCAAACTCAAAAAGACCTTCAACCTGATCTTCAAAGACATCCTCTATGTGAGTATAGGTTTGGTGGTAAGCATTATTCTGGCTGTATCTGTCAACCGCACCATTCAGCAGGAATTGTGGGCTAAAATTCAGGATTGGTTTAGCTGATAGCTAATTTTTACTGGTTTTGCCTATTTACAGGCCAAAATTGGCCCGCTTCACGCTTTGATTTTTATCTTTGCGCTGCCAAACCGTTGCTGTTCTGGCGTGTTTAGTCATACAAAACAAAGTTCATGGAATTTAACCTTACCGAAGAACACCTCATGATTCGTCAGGCTGCGCGTGATTTTGCGCAGACGGAGTTACTACCCGGCGTCATAGAGCGCGACAATGAGCAGAAATTTCCTGCTGAGCAAATCCGTAAAATGGGTGAACTGGGCTTCCTGGGCATGATGGTGAGTCCTGAATATGGCGGTGGTGGTATGGATACTATTTCGTATGTGCTGGCCATGGAAGAAATATCCAAGATAGATGCATCAGCTTCGGTTTGTATGTCGGTGAACAACTCCCTGGTTTGCTGGGGTCTTGAGACCTTTGGGACAGAGGAGCAGAAACGTAAATACCTGCCGGAACTGGCCAGTGGCCGTAAAATCGGTGCCTTCTGTTTGTCGGAGCCGGAAGCAGGGTCAGATGCCACCTCGCAGCGTACCCTGGCAGAGGATAAAGGAGATTATTACCTGCTCAACGGTACCAAAAACTGGATTACCAATGGCAACAGTGCTTCGATTTATATTGTCATCGCACAAACCCATGTAGAAAAAGGTCACAAAGGCATCAATGCACTCATCGTAGAGCGGGAGTGGGATGGATTTGTTGTAGGTAAAAAAGAAGATAAAATGGGTATCAGAGGTAGCGACACCCATTCACTCATGTTCACCAATGTAAAAGTGCCCAAAGCCAATCGCATCGGAGAAGATGGTTTCGGTTTCAAATTCGCGATGAAGGTTCTGAGCGGTGGCCGGATTGGCATTGCTTCTCAGGCCCTGGGCATTGCCAGTGGTGCTTATGAGCTTTCGCTGAAATATTCCAAAGAGCGCAAAGCATTCGGAACGGAAATCAAAAACCACCAGGCGATTCAGTTCAAACTGGCCGACATGGCCACGGAAATCGACGCGGCCCGCCTCCTGTGCCTGCATGCCGCCTGGCTGAAAGACCAGCACCAAGATTATACGCTTGCCAGCGCACAGGCAAAATTATTCGCCTCTACAGCCGCCATGCGCATTACCACCGAAGCCGTTCAGGTACACGGCGGTTATGGTTACGTAAAAGAATTCCACGTAGAACGCCTCATGCGCGATGCGAAAATCACCCAGATTTACGAGGGAACCAGCGAGGTTCAGAAAATTGTAATCGCCAGAGAAGTCCTCCGTTAGTTGAGAGAGATAGCCAGTTTGGCCAAACAGCCAAATTCAAGATATAGGGGTCGGTTTTAACCGACCCCTTTCATTTAATCCATTTGGCCAACCGGCCAGTTGTTGTTTGACGGTATAGGGGTCGGTTTTAACCGACCCCTTTTCATTTGATCCGTTTGGCCAACCGGCCAGTTGTTGTTTGACGGTATAGGGGTCGGTTTTAACCGACCCTAAATGTCAAACAACCACCTCCGATAATATTAAACGGCATCATGTGCCAACCGAATAATTTCGGACAATATTGTCTCTTATTGATAAAAAACCTATCTTTGCAGAAAATTACGTCATGGCCTGGAACGCAAAAGATTACGAGCAGATTAAAAAAGAAGTGTTGCAAGCCCTTGCACACAACCGGAATTATCGCCGGTCGCCGGTGCTTGGATTGCCAGCCTCTTATCTTGATCCCGATGTTTTTCCGCCGGACGCCCCTTTTTTAGATGACGCCCCCTTTGCCAGGGTCTTCATGGAAAACCCGAATCACATCGGCTGCCATACCCTGGTAGCTTCTGAATCAGCATTTGCAGGTACCCATGCCCTGGAGCGCGACCTCATCCGCATTTGCGCCGAAGAAATCATGGGTGCTCCCGAAGGAGGTTACGACGGATATGTGGCCTCAGGGGGGACAGAAGCCAACCTGCAGGCTGCCTGGATATACCGCAATCTTTTCATGGAACAATACCACAGCACTTCACAGCAGGTTGGGGTATTGTACAGCGAGGATAGCCACTACAGCTTCTACAAAGCTGCCAATGTATTGCAGATTACACCCATACAGGTGGCTGTGGATCCGGTATCCCGCCAAATGACCACAGAGGCCTATGCCAATGCTATCCGGCTGGCTCAGGCAGAAGGGGTTCGCCATATCATCGCCATTTTTAATATGGGTACCACCATGTTTGGTTCAGTCGATGATATTGATATGCTGCTGCCGGTCCTCAAAGGTTCAGGAATGCCTTATAAGGTGCATATCGACGGGGCTTTCGGGGGATTTGTGTATCCGTTTACCCAGCCAGGCAACCCGCTTACCTTCTGCAATCCTGAAGTAGGCTCTATCACCATCGACGCCCATAAAATGCTTCAGGCTCCTTATGGAACCGGTATTTTTCTGGCCAGGAAAGGGCTTATGAACTATGCACACACCGACCATGCCGGCTATGTGCAGGGGGGCGACAGCACGCTCTGTGGCAGCCGTTCCGGAGCCAATCTGGTGGCGGCCTGGATGATACTGCAACACCACGGCCGCGTCGGCTGGGAACAAAAACTGGCAGTTTTGCTCGAACGGACCACCCGGATTTGTAAGGCACTCGATGCCCATCACATTCCTTATTACCGGAACCCTGCCATGAATCTTATTACCATGGATGCAGCAGCATTACCTGCTGAACTGGCAGAAAGGTTTTTGTTGGTACCCGACGTACACGATAACGCCAGCTGGTACAAAATTGTGGTGATGGATCACGTGACGGATGCAAGGGCAGATGAATTTCTTACTGCCCTGGATAACACCGTCGCCGGCATTGTCAGTTGAGAGAGATAGCCGGTTACCATTTTAAATGTTTATGGGGTCCGGTTTGAACCGGATCTCTTTATCCCAAACCGGCTGTCTCCCTCAACTCAAAAGGCGAAATATGCTGAAATCTTAACCATTGTCTTAGGGGCATTCGGCAGGTGCAGATAAGTCAGGCGATGAAATATTTCTATCCGGCCTACTTTAAAGATGTTTTCCAGCCCGTACGATACTTCAGCATAAGGAATGTTCGGGCGAAGGGTGTAAAACGGTGTTTGCGCCTGTCCACCGATGTTTCCATCGGGTATATAGGCTTTATTTTTATTCGAAAACTTACCGAAGATGATACCTCCTCCGGCCACCAGCCGCAGGTCGAGTTTTTTCACACCGGGGATACTGTTCAGCAATAAACCCTCGAAATGCTGAACACCGCGGAGGGCAACGGATTGATCAGTAACAATTTCGAAGAAGTTGAGCATGTTGAACAATTGTTTGTATTTGAAGAAAGTCTCATTACCCGGTTGTACTTCCAGCAGGGGATAAGGTAATCTTCCGAGGACTGCACTCACCGAAAAGTTATATTCTCCCCACCCCAACAGTCCGGTTTTGATGTTTTTCGAGATGTTGACGGCGGCTTTCTGAAAATTAAAACTCCCGCCCAATACATTGCGGAAACCATTCTCAAAGTTGAGCTGGTAAACAGCCCGGTAATTTCTGCGAACCGTACCGCGGTCGTTGCCATTGATAAGCAACTCTTCTCCCGGTGCCCAACGTAGCGACGTCTGAACGGAAGTCAGCGTCCAGCCGGAGACAAGGGGGGTGTTGATATCATCTGGTCGTTTTTTGTAGGCAAAGATGAAGTTGCCGATGGCCTCACTTACCTTATGCTGAAAACTGACGGAGGCAGTGAGGTTTTTCCGCAGATCGCCCGATATCCAGAAACTATGCATACGGGTGGCCAGAAATCGATCAAGTAGCCCCAGCTGGGCGGTGGCCGCAAATGCCTGGGTTGAGACGCTCATGACCTTGTTATCTGCCAGATAGGCCTGATCGATACCCATGGCTTCCAGATCGTTTTTGTACTGATAGCCGGCTATGACCCACTTCTTGCGGTTCAGAAAATGTTCCACCTGGAAAAACTGCTTCAGCCGCTGATCGCGTACCCCATAGGCCAGATAGCCTTGCCAGATATACCGTTTGCTGAAATAACTGTTGGTTTTGACACCCAACCGAAAACGGCTGCCTTCCACGGGATTCTGACCATATAAGAACAAATAAGGCCCGAAATCTATCTTTCCGGCCCTGTAAAAACCTGAAAATGCCAGTTTGGCGAGTTCAGCCATACCTTTGATAGGGCCATATCTCTTTACAGAATCTACTACCTCCGACATCCGGCGCTCGCGCTCTGAAGGGGGCGTATGCCGGTTCTTCTCCCAGAAACCAGCATCCATGTCGAAGGCATCGACGGCCAGATCGATGGGCTTATCGAAGAAAAAACCTGATTTTGGTTTGTTTACGACCATGTTTTTGTTGGTCACCTGCACATAGGCTACCGCACCAAAGATGATTTCGGTGATGTCGCCGAAATCAATGTACATCTCCAGTTTGGAGGGAAGCCAGGGGCCTGCCCCGGTCTGCACCAGCTCCTGTTTGATACTGAGCTTTTCGATGTAGTTGATGTTTGCTTCATCAAGCGTTTCCAGTTCAATGCTGCGTAAGGCAAAAACCTCATCTTCAATATACATCACCCCATTAAATGCCAGGTCTTTCGGGCGCTTGGGCTTGACTTTTATCTGATATATTTTTTCTCCCCGCGTACCATAACTGCTGTCGATGAGGTAGTATTCATAATAAAGCCGGCCTTCACCGGCCAGTGGCGACACAAAAAGTTTGTCGAAGATGGGTACCCAATCCTGATAAAAGTTGAAATCCCTGAAGCTGGAACCCATCATCTGGGCAACAAACTCCCCGTCTTCCAACCCGACACCATCTACCCTGGAAGCGCGGATGGCTTCCTTCCGGCGGTAGGGGTTCGCATTGTAGTAAAAATCAGAAATGGATTCTGAGAAAAACAAGGGCAACAGGTAGCGTTGCTCCCCTTCATGCATCATTTTGAGGCTGTCGAACAGGGTAACGAAGGGTTGCAATAGCTTTTTGTCGCGTACGCGGTCGCTTACCTTGTCCATATCCACCTCCAGCTTGGTATAGCTCTCGTATTCGAAAGCCGTCAGCTGGCGACGATCGTTCAGGTCGCGTTTGCGCCAAACACCCCGGAGAATGCGGAAAGCGGGGTTTTCACCAGCGCGGATAACCACTTCGCCCAATTGCGCAATGTTGGGCTCCAGTTTGAATTCGACAGACTGGTTTTCAGCCTTGCGGATAAAAACAGCACGCTCCACATAACCCACCACTTTGACCGAAAGAGAATCGCCGGCACGGCGGGTTTTGAGGCTGTATTTCCCGTCAATATCTGTAGTGGTACCAATGGTGGTTCCCTTAAAGTATACGCCTGCAAAAGGGATTGGCATGCCGTTGGCGCCATCCGTAACCTGTCCTTTGATGGTAAATTCGGGGCCGACGATGTTGGTGACCTTGATATTGGTTTGCGGAAGCGGGAGGACACGGCCTTTATCCTGTGCCATTAAAGGGGCATACAGCAGGATCAGTCCGTAAAACAGCAGAAGGCTACGCTTGGAAAGGAACACCGTTGGAAGTGACAAGTTGCCGCAAAATTAAGGTAGTTGCGGGCCGATACCAACTATCTGCGGGAAAATGGTATGAAAAGGGCTATAAATACCCATTTAACGGCAGTATTTCCCTGACGGCAGGCAGCACTTCCCGGGATAAAGCTGACCGTCTGCCGAACGGTCTCAGGAAGAGAAAAAGAGACTCCTTTTCGTTGATTTGAATAAATACAGGCGTAATTTTGAATTGTCATTAAAATGTAAAACAGATGAAAAGTGTTTTCCTTTTTCCTGCCCTGCTTTCGGCTGTGCTGATAGCAGGCTGTTCTTCAAAAGATGAGCCCGCTACGGAGAAAGATGCGGCTGCTGAGACGGTACAAATGACTATCAAGGCCGAAGACAAAGGTCTTTACGACCAATTGACAGCCTTTTTTAAGCCACTGCCCGTGCCGGAACAAACCGATCCCCAACTGGTTGAACTGGGCAGGATGTTATACCATGATACCCGATTGTCAAAAAGTAATGCCATCAGCTGTAATTCCTGCCACAACCTGGCGAGTTACGGGGTCGACAACAACCCGGTTTCGGTAGGCCACGGCTGGAAAACCGGCGCGAGGAATTCCCCGACCGTACTCAACGCCTCGCTGCATTTTGTGCAGTTCTGGGATGGCCGGGCGAAAGATGTGGAGGAACAGGCAGCCGGACCCATGACCAATCCCATCGAAATGGGCGCACCCGACCACGACTTTGTCGTCAACCGCATCGCCACCATTCAGGAGTATGTGGATCGTTTTGCCAAAGCCTTCCCGGAGGAAGAAAAGCCGGTTAACATTACCAATGCAACCAAAGCCATCGGTGCTTTCGAGCGCCAGTTGCTTACACCCTCCCGTTTTGATCGTTTCCTTCAGGGCGACGGCGAAGCGCTGACGGCCGATGAGAAAGCAGGGGCTAAGGTTTTTCTGGAAAGCGGATGTACCACCTGCCACCTGGGCGTAGCCATGGGGGGCAATATGTACCAGAAATTCGGCCTGGCCAAAGGCCCTTACTGGGAATATACCCAAAGCAAGGGCAGAGACGAAGGCCGGTTTGAAGTCACCCGAAACGAGGCGGATAAGTATATGTTCAAAGTGCCTGGTTTGCGAAACATCACCCGTACCTACCCCTATTTCCACGATGGCAGCGTGTGGAGCCTCGACGAGGCAGTCAGGATCATGGCGCTGACCCAGTTGAACAAGGAACTTACCCCTGAACAAACCAGCCAGATTGTGGCTTTTCTGGGTAGCCTGGAGGGTGAGGTACCGGAAATGGCTTTGCAACTGCCTCAGCTTCCTGCTTCCTCCTCGTCGACCAGCAAACCGGATCTGCGTTAGTATCCCGGCAAATGAATCGTTTAATGACTTTTGATTAGAAGTCCTTCAAGAGCTTCTTTACTTGTTTGGAATCAGCAATATGTGCTATCAGCAAGCCGGTAGCGACAATACCTGCACCCAAAAATAATCCATCCCAGATGTCATTCTTTTTAGTGGCAATTTTAAGCATTTGCTGTACTTCAGGTTGAGCATTAATCAGTTGAATAGATTGACCTTGTCTTGCCCGCAATTCTATATGATTAACCATTTCCTGCGCAGCGTTACGTGCCAGAAAAGTAATTCCCGCAAGATTCAATTGAAAATTACCGTGGAAAGGCAACTGATCGAAAAAACCACGGACGCTATCTCTTGTAGAAACAGAAGTTCCTAAGTAAGCATCCAGATTAAGGTATTGGCGGGCGTCACTCATAAGATGAACTCAAATTCAAAGGTATAAACAGAAGTCACTTACTCATCTCCCCAAGCAACAATGCCCCGCTCGCATGCCGTATCTCCACCCAGCCGTCTTCCACCACCTGGTTGCTGGTGCCGATGCGGCTGCCGATTTCGAGCCAGTCGTTTTGAAGCGGGTATAGCAGGTTGCTGGTGTGAATGCCTTCCACCCTGCCCATGGGCATGAGGGAGAGGATGGTGCCGGCGGGGTACCACTTCCGGAAAACGGCCGGTAGCTGGTACACCCGGCTGTGGTCGTCGAGGAGGTTGAGCTCGATGCGGCCGGCGTACTTCACCATATTGCTGAAGTTGGCGTAGGTATGATCAAAGCGGTGTCCGGTGGCCCACACGATGTTGGCCGCCCGATGCCCGGCCTCCAGCAGGTAGTCGATGCCTTTTTCGAGGTCGGTTTTCTCCTGATCGGGCCGGTGCAGCACCTCCAGCGGTTGCTGGCGGGCGATATATTCCTCCAACTGTTCGCTCGAATCAAAGTCGCCCAGCACGGCATCTACCTTAATCCCCCGCAGGGTAAGCCGGTCGATGGCCCCGTCGAGCGCCAGCACAAAAGGGCTCCATTCCAGCAACTGCCCTAAAAGCTCATCGCTGCACGCGGCGCCATTGGCTACGATGAGGGCGGGTTCCTGTTTGTCACGGACGATGTGATGGCTGCTCATTTGAATTCAAAATTAGATCCCGCTGAGGCGGGGTTCAAAATTCAAAATTAAATGGTCAAATCCTATGGTTTTTTGCAGCGGGGATGCTTTGATTTTGCGGCACTGTGTGGTAGGTAAGTTCTTTATTTTGCCGGAGCGCTATTCACCCGTCGGCTAAAATGCTGATTGGCAAATAGTATATGGGATTTTGTTACACGCTTCGAAGGGCAAAATCCTGCGGAAGCTCAGGTTGCCCGGAGGAGTTTGCAAAGGGTATTCAAAACAGCCTGTAAAAGGCGAGTGCTGATGTGAACGCTACGCTGCATTGGCTCCGCCATAGCTACGCAACCCATTTGCCGGAAGCGGATACGGACATCCGGTACATCCAGCCCCTTTCAGGACACCAAAGCAGCAAAACCACCAAATTATACACCGGGTCACCGAAGTTGTCTTCGATAAACGCAGCAGCCCATGGAAGGCATGGAGTTATGAAAACAAATGCTAACTTCAAAACGGAATATGAGTCACTTTTTCACCCTTTATGTCCACCTGCCGGATATAGGAGGTGAAAAAGGGGCGTGTATAAACAAGTTAGCAGCAAGTAATAGAACATGACATTAAACTAGTAACTTTTATGAAAGATGAATAAATATCAAGATTTACTGAGCATAGTTGACAAGCTTAGACAAGAAGCTCCAAAAAATTACAAACGGTATTATCCAGATGCGGAAGAAATTGAAATTCTTGAAAACGCAAGAGCAAGATCATTTATTCACTTATTCCTCAAGGTGAAATTTGGCCTGATTGAATTTAATGATCGTGAGAATTACATTACAGATGATACTAGCGATGGTGGTATAGATGCCTATTTTATTGATCAGGAAAGCAAAATACTTTATTTTATTCAATCCAAATTCAGGAATTCAGATAGAAATTTTGAGAGTAAAGAAATAACCTTCGAAGAACTTTTATCAATGGATATAAAAAGAATTGTTCAAGGAGAGGAGTGCTATGAAGACGGAACTAAGTATAATGGTAAAATTCTGAATTTCATTAAGAGACTACAACAAATTTCTGATTTACCGAACTATAAATTTGAAATCGTTCTTCTTGCTAATGTTAAACAAGAATTACAACCTAAGTTAAGTAGAATTACAGGAGGATACCCTGTTGACATTTATAATTTTGAAAGAGTCTATTCAGAGCTTGTTTTCCCTCTAATATCAGGCTCCTTTTATAATGTCAAACAACTTAAAATAACCATAAATGTAGACAGAAATAGCGCTGGACATAGAATACAATACTACCCAATTACAAGATATGCAGAGTGTACTGTTAACGCTCTTTTTGTACCGACAATTGAGATTGCAAGAATACTGTTCAAGTATAAGAATTCAATATTAAAATTTAATCCAAGAAGTTATTTAGATTTAGTATCTGGCAGTGTGAATGACAAAATAGCCAAGACAATTACAGAATTAGATACAAATGAGTTTGCGTTGTTCAATAACGGAATTACAATGCTTTCAGACAATACTGTTTATAGTGATAATGTTGCAAAGAAAAATAAAGCGGAAGTTCTGATTACAAATCCTCAGATTATAAACGGTGGACAGACAGCGTATACACTAAGCATTCTTTATGAACGATTTTTAAAAAATGATACACTTCAAATTTTTGATAATAAAGAAGTCTTACTGAAAATAATTTCATTTAATATAGAGGAAGGTGATACTGCTAAAACTGAAATAGATAAATTGAAATTAATTGAAGAAATTTCAATCGCGACAAATCAACAATCTACAGTTACTGAAGCAGACAGAAGAGCAAACGATAAGGTGCAAATTGAATTGCAAAACAAAATATATTCTGATTTTGGCCTTTTTTATGAGAGAAAAAGAGGTGAATTTGGAGATGGAATAAGAAGTGGATATATCGATCGTTCAAAAATAATAGAAAGAGAAAATTTTTTAAGAATATGCCTCGCAGCTCAAAACAACCCTGTTGCTGCAAGAGCTGGAAGTGTAAATTCTTTTTTTGAAAAAAATAGTTTTGACTCTATACTTCCAGTTAGCGACAATTACAGAAAGTACATATTTGCTTTAAAAGCATTTGAGAAAATATCAAAATATGTGCCTAACGATTCGAATGCCAAAAATTTGGGACGATATTCGATTACTTGCGTTGTTGCAAATAAATTCGACAAAGATTTTGCTGTTGAAAAATTCGATGAATTAACAGACCAGTATGTAATGGAGATAGTAAGTAAATGGAGTAAATTTGAAGAAACCATCCGACAGGAAGCCGAGAACAAAAAATACTATTTCAAGGAAATCTATGACAAAGAATCAGGTGAAAGAATTATAGAAACAAATTGGACTGCTTATTACAAAGGCAGAACACTTTTAACAGATTTAAAAAAGCACTTTGAATTTTAATTTGCCAGCTGCTAACACGCGTAACTGTTGCACAACCTCTCCCCAAAACTAATTTCTGATTTTAACCTGTCGATTGGAGACTTTTAAGCATAGTATTGCTTTTTAGCGGGGTACGACTTTTTCAGCATTGTGCACCTGTAATTGACAGGAATTTTTGTTTTGGGTACACACATAAAACAAAACCACATATTTCCGGTTTATAGTACGAAAGGGGTTAAATCGGTCAATCGCTTGCTTTTAACTACCTTTGCACTAAGTTTTTTCCTATGCAGCCCATCAAAGGATTCAGCAAGCTCTCGAAAGAAGGTAAGATCGAGTGGATTGCCACCCAGTTTTTTAAAGACCCGGAAGCGGCTTACGAAACCCTCTCCGGCTACTGGCATGCGAATGCCGACGTGCAAAAGCAGCACGACGAATTCATCGAAAACACCCTCACCAACTTCTACATGCCCTATGGCGTATCGCCCAACTTCCTAATCAACGGACGGCTGTACGCGGTACCGATGGTCATCGAAGAATCATCGGTGGTGGCGGCGGCGAGCAAAAGCGCGGCCTTCTGGCTCACCCGCGGCGGGTTTAAAACCACCGTACTTTCGACCAAAAAAATAGGCCAGGTGCATTTTATCTGGCATGGCGATGGCGACAAACTCCGTGCTTTTATGCCTGAACTGGAGGCTAAACTCATCGCGGGTACGGCAGATTTATCGGCCAATATGCGCAAACGGGGTGGCGGCATTACCGGCATCACCCTGCGCGACAAAACCCTCGACGAGCCGGGCTACTACCAGCTCCACGCCACTTTCGAGACCATGGATGCGATGGGAGCCAATTTCATCAACTCCCACCTCGAGGAATTCGCCCGCATCCTGCGCCACGAACTGGCTGCCGATGCCCGCTTCACGCCGGCCGAACAGGAAGTGACCATCGTCATGTGTATCCTCAGCAACTATACGCCCGAATGCCTGGTGCGCTGCGAAGTGAGTTGTCCCATCGATCAGCTGGCCGATGGTGATGACTACACCAACGAGGAGTTTATCGAGAAATTCACCCGCGCCATCCGCATCGCCACCATCGAACCTTACCGGGCCACCACCCACAACAAGGGCATCATGAACGGCATCGACTCGGTGGTGCTGGCTACCGGCAACGATTTCCGGGCTGTAGAGGCCTGCGCCCATACCTATGCCGCCCGCGACGGGCAGTACCGCTCGCTCACCCGGGTAGATGTGAGCAATGGTATATTCCGTTTCTGGCTCGACATTCCGCTGGCACTGGGAACCGTAGGCGGCCTCACCGGTCTCCACCCCATGGTCAAATTCTCCCACGAACTGCTCGGTCATCCGAATGCAGAAGAACTCATGCAGATTACTGCGGCAGTAGGGCTGGCACAGAATTTTGCCGCCGTAAAATCCCTGGTTACAACCGGTATTCAGAAGGGTCACATGAAAATGCATCTCCTCAACATCCTCAACCAGCTGGAAGCTACCGATGCAGAGAAGGAACGTGCCAAGCTGTACTTCAGCGATAAAGTGATTTCTTATCAGTCGGTAGGAGAATACCTGAACAAGCAGCGCGGCATTACCGACACCATCACCACACCCAAACCGGGTGCAACCCAAGCCTGAGGGGGCATGCTGCAATATTTTGCCAACGGAAAATTACTCCTGAGCGGAGAGTATCTGGTGCTGGATGGGGCCAAAGCATTGGCTTTACCAACTAAACTGGGGCAATCCTTACAGATTCATGCATTCGACGGCAACAGCATCCGCTGGCAAGCCATTGATTGCCAGGGGAACATCTGGCTGGAAACTTATTTCATGCCCGATACCATCGACATGATCAGCAGTGATGACACCCGAAAAGCCCAGTTTTTGCAGAAAATACTGCGGAATGCCAAAAAATTGTCACCGGGTTTCCTGAAACAGGGTGGTATCCGTATCACTACACAGCTTCACTTTGAACGCAGCTGGGGCCTGGGCAGCAGCTCTACCCTGGTAGCCCTGATTGCCCAATGGGCAGGGGTTGACCCGTTTGATTTGTTTGAAAGCAGCATGACCGGCAGCGGTTACGATATTGCCTGTGCCTTACAGGCAGAACCCCTGTTTTATCAGAAATTAAAAGGAGAAAGACTGATTCAGACCGCCGGTTTTCATCCTTCCTTTGCTGAAAAGCTTCGCTTCGTCTTTCTGGGAGAGAAGCAGCTTTCCAATGAGGAAGTACGGAAGTACAGCACCCGGCCTAAACCTGCTCAGCAGCAAATCGACCGGGTAAGCGCTATCGGAGAGGCCCTGGCGGTATGCACGGAGCTGGCTGTCTTCGAAACCCTGATACGGGAGCACGAAGTCATCGTGGGTGAGGTGCTGGACCGGAAACCCGTCGGCCAAACCACCTTCGCCGCCTATCCGGGGGCAGTAAAATCGCTGGGCGCCTGGGGAGGTGATTTTGTGCTTGCGACAGCCCCGGATGCCGATGCAGCCGACACCTGGCTGGCCCGGGCCGGCTTTGATACCGTTTTACGTTACGATCAACTGTTTGCATGAGTTTTGAACCCACCTATACTACCTGGAAGCAGGAGGACGGCAACAGCCGCTGGCAAAGCCCTTCGAACATCGCGCTGGTAAAATACTGGGGCAAGACGGGTTTCCAGTTGCCGGCCAATCCCTCCCTCAGCTTTACACTCAAAAACTGCTATACCGACACTACTTTACATTGGTCGCCGAAAACAGCTGCGGTCTCTGGAATGACTTTATTTCTGGAGGGAGTCCGTAACGAAAAATTTGAAGTCAAGGTGGGAAAATTCCTGTCACATATACAGCCGTATCTCCCTTTTTTGAAAGATTTTGACCTGCGGATCGAAACGTCCAACAGTTTCCCGCATTCCAGCGGCATCGCCTCTTCCGCCTCTGGCATGAGCGCCCTGGCGCTCAACCTCTGCAGCATGGAAACCCGCGTCAGCGGAAATGTTCCGGCGGAAGCTGACTTTTTACAGAAAGCATCTTTTCTGGCCCGCATCGGCTCGGGCAGTGCCTGCCGGTCGGTGTATGGCGGCCTGGTAAGCTGGGGAGCACATCAGCACTTGCGCGGTGCGTCCGATTTGTTCGGAACGCCTTATGCCGGTGTGGTTCACCCCGTTTTTCATACCCTGCGCGATGCTGTTTTGCTGGTGCATGCCGGGGAGAAGTCGGTCAGCAGCACCGTTGGTCACGACCTCATGCACCGGAATCCCTTTGCGCAACGCCGTTTTGAGGTAGCCCATGAAAACATAGACGCGCTGATTCCCATCCTCGCCTCGGGCGATGTGGTGGCCTTCGGGGAACTTGTAGAGCGTGAAGCCCTGATGCTGCACGCGCTGATGATGACGTCGCAACCTTATTTTTTGCTCTTTAAACCGGAATCGGTAGCGGTGATCGAAAAAATAGGAGCTTTCCGAAAACAAACAGGCCTCCCCGTTTATTTTACTTTAGATGCCGGTGCCAATGTTCACCTTATCTATTTCGGTGCCGATCACGAAGCGGTGAAGTCCTTCATCGACAGCGCGTTGGTTGTGCACTGTTCAGAAAAGGGTTACATTTGCGACGAGACAGGTGCCGGCCCGCAGGCTTTAAACCGCTGATATGATTAAAGAATCGCTCTACTACGCCAAAATCCTCTTGTTCGGAGAGTATGGTATCATCGAAGACTCGATGGGGCTGAGCATTCCATACAGTCACTACAAGGCTACTTTTTCTTTTGACAAACCGGACAGCGAAAAAGCGATTCATTCAAACAGCCATCTCCGCACCTACCTGACCTTTTTGCGCCAGCAGGAAAAGGAAGGAACCCTGCCTGCCCCGTTGAATCTGAATGCTTTTGAAGAAGAGATAAATGCCGGTATGTACTTTGATTCCAGCATCCCGCAGGGGTTTGGAGTAGGAAGTTCCGGCGCGCTGGTAGCAGCTACCTACGACCGCTACGCCCTTGAAAAAATCGCGGCAGGCGACAGCCTGCATCCCGAGGATATTGTGCGTCTGAAAGGCATACTGGGGCAGTTGGAAGCACATTTCCATGGCCGTTCTTCGGGTATGGATCCCCTCATCTGTTACCTGAAGATTCCGATTCTCATCAACAGCAAAACCGATCTGGGCAAAGTAAGCCTGCCGGCAGAACAGCTCGAAGGTGCCGGCGCAATTTTTTTGCTGAATACAGGAGAACCCGGTGAAACACAACCGTTGGTAAACCTGTTTCTGGAAAGACTGAAACACGAAGGTTTCCGGAATATGATCCGCAATGAATTTGTGAAATACAACGATGAGTGTATCAAAGCCTTCGTAAAGGGGGATGTAAAACCACTCTTCCGCAACCTGCGTAAGTTGTCACAACTGGCGCTGGATAATTTTAAACCCATGATTCCTGATTTATTCCACGCTTTGTGGAAACAGGGCATCGATTCCCGTGCCTATTACCTGAAACTTTGTGGGTCGGGTGGCGGGGGCTACATACTCGGCTTTACCCGGGATTATGAAAAGGCCAGAAAGATGTTGAAGGATTACGAGCTTGAGGTGATTTATCGCTTCTGACCGGTGGCCGGCAACATCCATATTTTTTCGGAGACACAAAGAAGAGGTCTCATCCGTTTTTTAGTTTTTTTATCCCTTGTTCGCTGGTATAACCTGCTGGTGGTAGCCATTGCCCAATACCTGGCGGCCTATTTTATACTTAACCACGAAGCGGTTTGGTACCACATTTTATTTGATCCGCGGCTTTTCGGGGTAGTGAGTGCTACCGGACTCATCATTGCGGGTGGTTATATCATCAATGCCTTTTACGATGTTGAAAAGGACCTGGCAAACCGGCCGCAGGAAGTCATCGTAGGACGGGTGCTGAGCAAGGTTTTTGCCATAAGGGGCTATCTCGTCGTCAATCTGCTGGCATTGCTGCTGAGCCTGGCTTTGAAGCCCCAACTTGTTGTGTTCAATGCCCTTTTTGCTTTCGGGCTGTGGTTCTACTCCCATAAGCTCAAAAAGAAACCCCTTCTCGGAAATTTTGCCGCCGCAACACTGACTGTGGCGGCCTTTTTTGCCGTGTGTGTTTATTATGGCTTTGTAAATCAGGTGATACTGGTGTACGCCATTTTTATTGTGCTCATTACCCTGATCCGGGAGATTGTAAAAGACCTGGAAGCTGTTAAGGGAGATCTGATTTACGGCTACCAAACCTTCCCGGTGGTTTACGGTATGCGCAAGACTAAAATATTGCTGTATGCCCTCATGTTGTCGAGTGTACTGCCTTTTGCGTTGTTGTATCTCACCATTCCGCTGGCAGGCATGGGCTGGTATTTCGTCTTTTGCGGTATGATACTTAGTTACACCGCGTTTTTAATCCGGAGAGCGGTCAAGCCGGCGCATTTTGGCCGGGTAAACAATGTCTTAAAAATACTGATACTTACGGGTGTGGCCAGCATTATGCTGATGTAGCCAGCGACAAGCCTTCAGCCTTTTCCCATCAGCAGCATGACGGTGTTCTTGTAGGTAATGCCTACCGGGACCTGCTTATCTGCAATAAAAAGGGTGTCGCTGCTGAAGGATGACACGTTGTGGGTATTTACTATAAACGAGCGGTGAACCCGCACAAAATTTTCACCAATCAGCTTTTTCTCCACTGCTTTCATGGTAGAGTGAATCACATATCTTTTTACTTCCGGGCCGGCTTTGGCGTAGATACAAACATAATCGGCCAAAGCCTGCACATACAGTACATCTGAAAGCTGCAGTTTGAGCCAGCTTGCATCTACTTTCAGGAAGATGTATTCCAGTTCCTTATTTTTTCCGGTATCGGGTGCCTTTTTCTCTTCCTCGCGTAGTTGATAGGCTTTCTGGCAGGCTTTCAGGAAACGGGCGTAGGAAACAGGTTTTACGAGATAATCGATGGCATCGTTGTCGAAAGCATCGACGGCATATTCTTTTTTGCTGGATACGAGTATGATCTGGGGTTTTTCGCGGAGTATGCTGATGAGCTCGAGGCCTGTCATGCCAGGCATTTCCACGTCGAGAAACAGTAAATCCGTCGTGTTCGACATGAGGTAACGATTCGCCTCTATGGCGCTGCCGCACTCTTTCGCCGAGCTGAGGAAGTCGGTCTGCTCAATAAAACGTTTAAGCACCTTGCGGGATAGGATGTCATCGTCGACAATCAGGCAGTCCATGTACTTTCTTCATCGGGTTTACAGAAAGCAAATTACAATTTTTTCTGACAGCATAGGCCGGTATCTTTACGGCAATGACCGACCACCAGCAACTTACATTACCCAACGGGCTGCACATCATTCACAAGCAGATTCAGGGCAGCGAAATATCCCATTGCGGCTTTATTGTAAACGCAGGCACACGTGACGAACTTCCGGGAGAGGAAGGAATGGCGCATTTTCTGGAGCATATGATGTTCAAGGGGACTCCTAAACGCCGCTCTTTTCACATCCTTTCACGCCTCGATGTGGTGGGTGGAGATTTGAATGCCTATACCACCAAGGAACGTACGTGCTTACACGCATCTTTTCGCAATCAGTGGTTTGGCAGGGCTTTCGAGTTGTTGTGCGATATTCTGATGCATGCCCATTTCCCGGAAAAGGAACTGGAAAAGGAAAAGCAGGTGGTGATAGATGAAATCAACCAATACCAGGATTATCACGATGAGAGTTTGCTCGATGATTTTGAAGCAGCCCTGTTTGGCGATCAGAACCTGGCACATCCTATTTTAGGAACAGCTGCATCTGTGAGTAGTTTTAACCGGGAAAAGGTCATACGTTTTCGGGAAAGGCAGTATGGCGCATCCAATGTAGCCTTTAGTTATGTGGGACCGCTGAGCTGGCCGCAATTGTTGCGTAAAGTACAGCGGATACTCGAACAGTATCCACTTACAGGAAGCCCCCCGCTACGGACAGCAGCATATGTGTACAGGCCGTTTGTTCACCAGGCTGAAAAAAATGCCACCCAGGCTTATGTTGCGCTGGGCAACCAGGCCTATCCCGCCAACGACCTCAAAAGGGCTGGCATGTTGCTGCTTAACAATCTGCTTGGAGGAGATGGTATGAATTCACGCCTCAACCTGAGCGTACGCGAACGGAACGGGCTGGTTTACAGCATAGAATCTAATTATACACCCTATAGTGATACCGGCCTGTGGTACGTTTATTTCAGCTGCGATCCCGGATATCAGCAGCGTGTATTGCGGCTGGTGAAAGCGGAGCTTACAAAGCTGCGGGACAAAAAACTGGGCCATATGCAGTTGCACCTCGCCAAACAGCAGTTCATCTCCCGCATTGTGATGGCTGAAGAAAGCCGCACCAACCTCATGCTCGCACTCGGGAACAGCCTGTTTGATTATGGCCGCATCGATACACTCCCTGAAATTGTACAACGGATAGAGGCTGTTACCGCCGAGGAGCTGCAGGACATCGCCCGCGAAATTTTTGACCCTACACAACTCAGTACTTTACTCTACTTACCTAAAAACTGATGGACTTTTTCCCTTCCATACTCACCGGTTATATCGAAACCCACAGCACAGCGGAAGACCCGGTACTGGCTGCCCTGAACCGGGAAACCCACCTGAAACACAACCTCCCCCAGATGGTGAGCGGTCACCAGCAGGGTTTGCTGCTTGAATTGCTCAGCCATATGTTGCAACCGCAACAAATTCTGGAAATCGGCACCTTTACCGGCTATTCGGCCATCTGCCTCGCCAAAGGGCTGGCGAAGGGAGGAAAGCTGCATACCATCGACATCAACAACGAGCTGGAGGACATTACGGCGAAATATTATGGCCTTGCCGGCGTTTCAGACCGTATTGTGCAATACTTCGGAGCAGCTGTGGACATAATTCCTGCTATTTCAGGTAATTTTGAGCTGGTGTTTATTGATGCCGACAAGCAAAACTATGCCCGATATTATGATTTAATCATCGATCGGGTACCAGTCGGGGGTTTTATTCTGGCCGATAATGTGTTGTGGAGCGGCCGTGTTGCCGAAGCGAAACACGACAAGGACACGGAAGCCCTGCATGCCTTCAACGAGAAGGTCCAGGCTGATCCCCGGGTCACCAATTTGCTGCTGTCGGTGAGAGATGGCATCATGCTGATGCGAAAAAATTAAATGATGATGAAAAGGCTCACCCTTTATTTGTTGCTCTTTCCGGTCTTGCTGTCGGCGCAGGCAACCCCTGAAAAAAAGGCTTATGTGGAGCAATACAAATTGTTCGCCATTGAAAATATGCACCGCACGGGTGTTCCGGCCAGCATTACCCTGGCACAGGGGCTGCTTGAGTCAGGGGTAGGTAAAAGTCCGCTGGCAACCGGGGCCAACAACCACTTCGGCATTAAATGCCACAAGGAATGGACCGGCCCGACTTTTACCATGGATGACGATGCGAAAGACGAATGTTTCCGTAAATATGAATCGGTACTCGACAGTTATCTTGATCATGCGGCCTTTCTGAAGTCGCGGGACAGATACAAAGATTTGTTTTCCCTGGATATCACCGACTACAGTGGCTGGGCAAACGGCCTGAAGGCAGCAGGATATGCCACCAACCCTCAATACGCGCCCTTGCTGATTAAACAAATTGAGGAGCTGGGTTTAAGCATTTATGACCGCACCACGCCAGAACAGCTGGCGCAGTTGCAGGGTAAACAAGTTGTACAGCCTGTCAAAGCAGCTGCTGTTCCCGACAGCGACTGCAAGCCTGGGATATTCAGGTACAATGGCATCAAGACCATCTGTGCCCTTGCCGGTGAAAGCCCGCTGGCTGTTGCTGAACGCGCCGGTGTTTATCCCTGGCAGATTCTGAAGTACAATGACATAGAAACGGATATCCGATTTGCCGAGGGCGAAAAGGTGTATCTGGGAACCAAGAAAAAAAGCGCCAGAACCGCAGAACATACCGTTGGAGAGTTTGAGAGCCTGCGAGATATCTCTCAGCAATATGGCATCAGCATAGCAGCCATTCGCCGTAAAAATCAATTGCGGGAGGGCGAAGAGCTGGCGGCCGGAGAAATTGCTCTTCTGAGGAATAAAAGAGCGGATCGCCCTAAGGTAAGAACCAGTGAAGAGCTGCAGGCATTGATTGCCGAACGCGACAGAAGGGAAGCAGCGCTGGCAAAACCTGCTGCCCCGCTGGTAGTAGAGAAACCGGTACCCCCTCGTCCTAAAATTCCGGTAGCGCAGCACAAAGCACCCTCGGCTTCTGTCGGGGGTACGGTAGCAGTACCAGTGGCAGACAGTGTAAAACCGGAAGCTCCTAAGCCGGTGGAACCGCCCATGCAACCGGTAGCCCGTCCGGAACTGAAGCCTGGTACCGAAGTTGTATTTCCTGATAAACCCACCGAAAAGCCCACCGAAAAGCCCGCCGAAAAAATAGCGGAAGACGTGAAAGAAACGGAAGCACCGGTAAAAGCTACCCCTAAAAAACATACCGTCGTGAAAGGCGACACCATGTTTAATATCTCCCGCCGTTATGGCATCTCTGTCGACAAACTCAAACAGCTCAACAAACTCGAGGGTAACGACATCAAGCTGGGCATGGAGCTGATTGTATCGGAATGAGGGAGCGGGTTTACGTCCACGGCAAAACTTTTGTGCCGTTTCTCGATACAGCAACCATCGAGGCAAGATTGAGCGAAGTGGCAGACCAGCTGGACCGGGATTACGACGGAAGGGACCCACTGTTTCTGGCAGTGCTCAACGGATCGTTCATGTTTGCCAGCGATTTGCTGAAGAAAGTTACCATCCCCTGCGAGATCAGTTTTGTGAAGCTGGCCAGTTACAGCGGCATGCAAAGCAGCGGTTCGGTCACCAGCCTGATTGGCCTGAGCGAAAGCCTGAAAGATCGGCATGTGGTGATACTGGAAGACATTGTAGACACCGGCAATACCATGATGAAGCTGATTCCTGCCATTGAAGCTTTAAATCCGGCTTCCGTCACCCTGTGTACCTTTTTGCTGAAGCGCGATGCCTTGCAGCATCCGATTGAACCCGAATATGTGGCCTTTGAAGTGCCGGAGATATTTTTCCTCGGCTACGGGCTCGATTTTGATGGCCGGGGCAGAAACCTGCCTTGTTTGTACCGGTTGGCGGAGTAGGGGTTATTTTCTCTCTGAAACCTTGATTCAGATTGCTTTAAACAGACTTTTGGTGTACTTAGTGGAGACAGTTTTGTAACTTTGTAGTGCAATAGAAACGACATGGCCCGTAAGAGAACAAGACTTATATACGAACTTACAACTGCGGAGCAGAAGAGCAGGTTTAGCACTGTCCTCATAGTTGCCCTCAACCATGCGATAACTTTGAATCAGCCAATAGTTTACCGTAATGAGTTATGTGTGCGACCAGGTTTGTTTATCCATCAATATCCGGACGGTAAAAAGCTGTTAATTGAACAGGATGCTGATTCATTTTCGGAAAGAACAGTTAAAGTCTTATCCTGATCAGACGCGATGGAGGTTCAACGACTTTTTGTAGTCGCAGGGCCAAACGGGTCGGGCAAGAGCCTGTTTTCGGGTGTGCTCACCATTACGGAATACGAGGTATTTGATGGAGACAAATACATGACGGAATTGACAAAAAAGTATCCAGAAACAGGCAGTGAGGCACTGTGGTCTTATATCAACCAAGAGATTTTCGAAGAACAAAAGCAACGCGCAATCCGTGAGCGGAAGAATTATGCTTTCGAAACCAATTTCAGTTCAGCCGACCCGATGAAATCTGTCCATGAATTTCGCAGGGCAGGATACAAGATTGACTTGATTTTTATGGGTTTGAATTCACTTGAAGAATCTTTTCAGCGTGTTGCTTATCGTGTTCGGAACGGTGGTCATTTGGTGTCAGAAGCGTCTATCAGATACAACTATGAGTATGGTTTAAAGAATCTCTATAAATGCTATCGGGATTTTGATTCTGTGACGCTTTTTGATAACGGGATTGCTCAAAGTAAAACGGTAATTGAGCCGAGAGAAATTCTTTCCATAGTCAATGGAGAACTTACATTTTCTTCAGGATACTGTCCGGAATGGGCCAAACCTGTTTTAGAGGGGTTCAATAAACACTGATTTTCGGTTAATCAGGTTATGGATTGCCTTGGGTCAGACAATCGGGCCGGGGACCTGCCATATTTCAGGACAATGGTTCACACAGGTGGCCGTGGCAAACCCAATCGTTTACATCCGCCGATTTCTGCCTGAATTATCGTATTTTTGCACCTTCATTACCAATTCGTTATGCTGAACATCGTACTTTTTGGCCCTCCCGGCGCGGGAAAAGGCACTCAGTCGCAAAAGCTGATTGAGCAATACCAGCTGGTGCATCTCTCTACCGGAGATTTACTGCGTTCTGAAATCACGGCGGGTACCGCCCTGGGTTTAGAGGCTAAAAAACTGATGGATCAGGGCATACTGGTTCCCGATGCGGTGGTTATCGGCATGATCGACAGCAAGCTCAGCGCGAACAAAGGAGCCGCCGGTTTTATTTTCGATGGCTTTCCGCGTACCATCGCGCAGGCGGAGGCACTGGATGCCCTGCTGGCGGGTCATCAGGAAAAAATCACCTGTATGCTTTCGCTCCGGGTAACGGAAGAAGAACTGACCAAACGTTTGTTGCTGCGGGGTGCGGAATCCGGTCGCCCGGACGATGCCAATGAGGAAGTGATCCGCAAACGCATCCACGAATACGAATCCAAAACAGCCCCCGTGGCCGGTTATTATGCCGCTCAGGGCAAGCTGACAGAAATAGATGGCATAGGCGCCATCGACAGCATTTTCGGCGCGCTTTGCGAGGCCATTGCTGCCAATCAATAAGAAAAGTACCCATGGCCGAGAGTAATTTTGTGGACTATGTCAAAATCTGCTGCCGTTCCGGTAAGGGCGGGGCTGGTTTTATGCATTTCCACCGCGATAAGATCACGGCCAAAGGCGGTCCCGACGGCGGCGACGGGGCGCGGGGTGGTAACATCGTCCTGCGGGGCAATAACCAGCTCTGGACCTTGCTTCACCTCAAGTTCCGCAAGCATGTGATTGCCGCCGACGGTCAGGCCGGCTCTTCCGGTTTAAAAACCGGTGCTATGGGGAAAGATGAGATTCTTGAAGTGCCCATCGGAACCGTTGCGCGCGACGCGGAAACCGGCGAAGTGGTTTTCGAAATCACCGAACACGGGCAGGAGCAGATACTCCTCAGCGGTGGTCGCGGCGGATTGGGCAACCATCATTTTAAATCGCCTACCAATCAAACCCCTCACTACGCACAGCCCGGAGAACCCGGCAAGGAGGAGTGGAAGATACTGGAACTGAAACTACTGGCCGATGTGGGTCTGGTTGGCTTTCCCAATGCCGGCAAAAGCACCTTGCTGGCCAGCATTACCGCAGCCAAACCGGAGGTAGCCGATTATCCGTTTACCACCCTGGTACCTAACCTTGGCATTGTGCCTTACCGCGATTACCGTTCGTTTGTGATGGCCGATATCCCGGGCATCATTGAAGGCGCGCATGAAGGTAAGGGCCTGGGTCACCGGTTTCTGCGTCATATCGAGCGGAACAGCGTATTGCTGTTTATGATACCGGCCGATACCAACGACATCAAAGCCCAGTACCAGATCCTGCTCAACGAGCTGGAACAATTCAATCCCGAACTCATCCACAAACAGCGCCTGCTGGCTATCACCAAATCGGATATGCTCGATGACGAATTGATGGAAGAGATGAAACTCACCATACCCGACGGTATCCCCACCATCTTCATTTCAGCCGTAAGCGGCTACAACCTGCTTCAGCTGAAGGATATGTTGTGGAAGGCGATCAACGGGTAAAGGCGGCATCTGCAGATCAGATTTCTGCCAAATGGCACCGTTGGATGGCCGATTGCCTGTACTTTTACTACGCTACGTAAATATGCACCCCAGCCAGCTCAGCATCCGCGACTTCACCTATGCGCTACCCGAAAACCGCATTGCCCAGCATCCGCTGGCGCAGCGGGATGCGGCCAGGTTGCTGACCTATCGTAACGGGGAAATGGCCGACCGGCTGTTTCAGGAACTGGCGGATGTTTTACCGCCAGATACCCTCTTGCTTTTTAACAACACGCGGGTTGTCCGCGCCCGCCTGCTGTTTCCCAAAGAAAGCGGAGCCACCATAGAGCTTTTCTGCCTCGAACCGCTGGCCCCTGCCCGTGAGCTGGAGCAGGCCATGTTGCAAAGTGGGTCGGCCAGCTGGCTGTGTCTGATAGGCAACAACCGCCGCTGGAAAGCCGGGCCCCTGGTATTGGAAGCCGGCGGCATCCGTTTGGTGGCCGAAAGAGGGGAAAGGATGGAGGATGCGTATGAAATTCACTTCAACTGGTCGCCTGCCACCCTCAGCTTTGCTGAACTGCTGGAGCAGCTTGGGCACATTCCCCTCCCACCCTATATGAAACGGCCCGACGATGCCACCGATGCAAGCCGTTACCAGACCGTTTTCGCCCGTTTCGACGGGTCGGTAGCCGCCCCTACCGCCAGCCTGCATTTTACAGAAGCGCTGCTTGGAAAACTGGACAAGGCGGGCATTCAACGACAGGAACTTACCCTGCACATTGGCGCAGGAACCTTTAAACCGGTTAAAGCGGAGCAGCTGGGCGATCACCCCATGCACCGCGAAGAAATGATACTGGATGCCGGGCTCATCGACCGCCTGTTGCGACACAAAGGCCCCGTGGTACCCGTCGGCACCACCGCCCTGCGCTGTCTTGAAAGCATCTACTGGCTCGGTGCCCTGCTGTTGCAGCAACCTGAAAAGCCAGACTTACCCGAAGTAAGCCAGTTTACCCCCTACGACCTCATCTCCCCACCCGAAACAACCGCTGCCCTGCTTGCGCTCAAAGAACGACTTCACCAGCGAACACCCGCATTCACCTCCGTGATGATAGCCCCGGGCTATCATTTCCGGCTGGCTTCCGGACTTATCACCAACTTTCACCAGCCCAATTCTACCCTGCTGCTGCTGGTGGCCGCCGCGCTCGGCGACGACTGGAGAAGGCTGTACGACCATGCCCTTGCCACCGATTATCGGTTTCTGAGTTATGGAGATGGATCTTTGCTGTGGTTCGAAAAGGAGGTTAAGGCATGAATTTACCACGTCCTGTCAGAATAGTGGAACTGGCATCGGTGCTGGCAGGCCCGAGTGTGGGGATGTTTTTCGCGGAACTGGGAGCGGAAGTCATCAAGGTAGAAAACCCGCAGGGAGGCGATGTAACCCGCAGCTGGAAGCTTGGCACCGAAGCAGCCGACAATGACAGGCCTGCCTATTTCTGCGCTGTAAACTGGGGTAAAAGGAGCATTTGCCTGGATCTGAGAAAGCCGGGAGATCTGGAGAAACTGCTGGGCCTGCTGTCAACGACCGATGTTTTGCTCACCAGTTTCAAACCCGGAGATGCCGAAAAATTCGGCCTTTCCTGGGAACACTTGCATGCCCGGTTTCCTGCCCTGATAGTGGGAGAAATCAGTGGCTATGGTCCACAGGATGCACGGGTGGGTTACGATGCGATTATCCAGGCAGAGGCAGGTTTTACCGCACTGAACGGAGTGCCGGGACAAACCTTTAAAATGCCGGTAGCGCTGGTAGATGTATTGGCTGCACACCAATTGAAGGAAGGGCTGTTATTGGCTCTCTGGCAACAAAACACCGACGGAATGGGTCGACGGATCCATGTTTCCCTGATACAGGCCGCACTCGCAGCGTTGGTGAATCAGGGTACCAATTATTTGGTGGCCGGCCAGATACCCGGTCCCATGGGCAATGAACATCCCAATATAGTGCCATATGGTCGTCCTTTTGTGTGTGCCGACGGACGCGCACTGGTGCTTGCGGTAGGTACTGACAAACAATTTTCAGTTTTGTGTGCCATACTCGGCATACCGGAACTGGCAAGTAACGTCAAGGCACAAACGAATGCCAGCCGGGTTCAGCACCGTGCCTGGATCAATGAACAACTGGAGCAGGTATTCTGGAGCTTTCACTCAGAGGAACTGATCCGGCATTTTGAAGCAGCCAGCATTCCTTTCGGGCGGATGAATCTGCTGACAGAAGTAGCAGCATTACCGGCTGCGGAGAAACTTGAAATGAAGGCAGCAGGGTTAAGAAGCTGGCGTTCGGCCGTCTTTGTAACAGAAGCCCGGAAACTCTCCCCGCCACCACATTTAGGCGAGCACCAGTCGGAACTGGATGGGCTGATTGCTTTAAAGTAAAAGGCAGTTTTTTCAGCTTTTAACGTTTCCGTACTTCCCAATTCCCGTCAAAATTGCCTATTATTGGGCTTCCAAATGAATAATCAGTCAATTTCTGCGGTCGAGCCTCAGGTCATCCTGGTCGACAAATACGATAATCCATTGGGCACGGCACCCAAGCTGCAGGCGCATATCGACGGGGTGCTGCACCGTGCCTTTTCGGTATTTGTATTCAACCGCGACGGGCAACTTCTGCTGCAAAGGCGGGCCCTGCACAAATATCATTCAGGTGGTTTGTGGACAAACAGTTGCTGCAGCCATCCTGCCCCCGGTGAAACCACCCACGATGCCTGCCAGCGTCGTTTGCAGGAAGAAATGGGCTTCGTTTGTGAGGTTGCGCCGGCGTTTTCATTTGTTTATCGGACCGACTTTGAAAACGGCCTCATCGAACATGAATACGACCACGTATTTGTGGGAGAATACAATGATGAGGTGGCTCCGGATCCGGAAGAAGTACATGAATACCGTTGGGTATCATTTGCAGGTATTGACCAGATGCTGGCCAATGACCCGGGCCAGTTTACCTACTGGTTCAAACATGTGTACAATCGTGTAAAAGCGTACCGCGCCCAAGCAGGAGGGCATGAGGCTTAAGCAGTATTTCCGGTTTATCCTTTTTGCTTCGTTGCTGGCTGCCTGTAAAACAGAAAAGGAGGCCGACGAAGTGGTCGTGCCGGAGCCAACCCTGTTGTATGGGATTGCCATTGACTCGCTTGAAGTCATCGAAGACAAGATAAAAAGCGGGCAGAACCTGAGCGTTCTTTTGAGTACCTATGGTATCAGCGGCCTTCGGGTGCAACAATTGGTGGATGCCGGCGATGGCATCTTCAACAGTCGTACAATCCGGGTCGGCCATACCTATACCCTCATCCGCGACAGCACAGCGCTCCGCTACTGGATTTATGAGCACGATCCCATTACCTACTACGTCTGTGATTTTACCGATAGTCTTCCCAAAATAACCCGCCACGACCGTCCGGTAACGGTTTCCATCCGAAAATTGGGGGGTGTGATTAACAATTCGCTGTTTCAGACCGTCATAGATGCCGGTGCGAGTCAGGAAGTTGCCGTTAATCTGGCAGGCGTTTTCGACTGGACGGTCGATTTCTTTTCCGTACAGAAAGGAGATCATTTCAGGGTGGTGTACGAAGAAAAACAGGTAGAGGGCAAACCCTACGGCATGGGGCGTATTCTGGTAGCGGAATTTAACCACCGTGGCAAAAACAATGTGGCCATACTGTTCGACAACGGCAAGCCCATGCAGTATTACAACGAAAAGGGCGAGAGCATGCGGAAACGATACCTCAAGGCTCCCCTGGAATTTTCACGCGTCAGCTCAAAATTTAACCTGAGGCGTTTTCACCCTGTACTCAAACGCTACAAGGCACATTTAGGAACCGATTACGCCGCCCCAAGAGGCACACCCATCCGGACCATCGGTGATGGCACGGTCGTGGAAGCCGGCTACCGGGGCGGGAACGGTAATTTTGTAAAAATCAAACACAACAAGACCCATACCACCGGCTACCTCCACATGAGCAAAATCGCTGCCGGCATACGCAGCGGGGCGCGTGTTTCTCAGGGTCAGGTAATCGGTTATGTGGGGAGCACCGGACTGGCAACGGGGCCACACCTCTGTTTTCGCTTTTGGGAGAATGGCACCCAGGTAGATCCGAAACGTATTCAGACCCCTGCTGCGGATCCGCTTCCGGCAGCCCAGCGGGATGCCTTTTTCACCGTACGCGACAGCATGATGGCCTTGCTGGGGCAGGTGGTGTTGCCGGCTGCGGAATAGTTTTCTGGCTAAGCAAAGGGGTTCATTCCCTCATCCCATCAGATCACCCCAAGTTCCCTGCCCACTTTCGTAAACGCCGCAATCGCCCGGTCCAGGTGTTCGGTTTCGTGGGCAGCGGAGAGCTGTACCCGGATACGGGCCTGCCCTTTGGCCACCACGGGGAAGAAGAAACCGATGACATAAATGCCTTCTTCGAGCAGCATGTCTGCCATGGTCTGGCTCAGCTTGGCATCATACAGCATGATGGGTACAATGGCTGAGTTGCCGTCTTTGAAGTCGAAACCGGCGGCTTTGATGCCTGCTTTGAAGTGCTGAACGTTGCGTTCGAGTTTGTCGCGCAGCGCGGTGCTTTCATCGAGCATCTTGAATACCTCGATGCTCGCGCCGACGATAGCGGGTGCCAGCGAGTTGGAGAACAGATACGGGCGCGAGCGCTGGCGGAGCAATTCGATGATTTCTTTGCGGCCGGTGGTATAACCGCCCATGGCACCTCCCAGGGCTTTGCCGAGGGTGCCGGTAATGATGTCTATCTCACCCACCACACCACAAACTTCAGGGGTACCCCGGCCTGTTTTGCCGAGGAAACCGGCCGCATGGCACTCGTCGATCATGGTAAGGGCATTGTATTGTTTGGCCAGGGCCACTACTTTATCGAGCTGGGCCACATAACCGTCCATCGAGAATACACCGTCTGTTACGATGATGATGTTGCGGTGGCCGGCAGCGCGGGCTTCCTGCAGTTTGGCCTCCAGGTCTTCCATATGGTTGTTTTCGTAGCGGTAGCGGGCAGCCTTGCACAAACGTACGCCGTCGATGATGGAGGCGTGGTTGAGACTGTCGCTGATGATGGCATCCTGCTCGTTGAAGAGGGGCTCGAATACCCCGCCGTTTGCATCGAAGGCCGCCGCGTACAGGATGGTATCTTCTGTATGATAGAAAGCTGCGATGCGCTGCTCCAGCTCCTTGTGAATGTCCTGGGTACCACAAATGAAACGTACCGACGACATGCCGAAGCCATGCGTATCAAGGGTTCTTTTGGCTGCTTCGATGATGCGGGGGTGGTTAGACAGCCCCAGGTAGTTGTTGGCACAAAAATTCAGCACCTGCTGCCCGTTGTCAAGCGTGATTTCGGCATCCTGCGAGGAAACGATGATGCGTTCTTTTTTGTAAAGACCGGCTTCGCGGATGTCGGCGAGTTCTTTGTCGAGCACGGGTTTGAGGCTGTTGGCGTACATAGCAGGATATTTTAAGGCACGAAAATACGAAGAAGGCAGCAATGCCGGGTCAGAGGACCAGTAAACCACCAATGAGGCCGAGGGTCACCACTATAAGAGGCGGCACCCGCAGACTGTAGTTGAGAACAAAAGTGGCGGCCACAATGCCTATGTTTAACCAGCTGAAACCCAGTGGCTGCATAAGCAGGATGGCGGCGGCGGCTACCAGTCCGGTTGCAGCGGCGTTCAGTCCGCTGAGGGCACGTTTTACCCCCCGCATCTTTTTCAGCTCATCCCAGGCGGGGTAAATAAAGAAGATAAGCAGCGTTCCGGGCAGAAAAATACCAATGGTGCCAATGTTGGCCCCTACCAGCATCATCAGCTGACCGCGTTCCTGGAAGGCCATGGCTCCTATGTAGGAAGCAAAGGAAAATACAGGGCCGGGTATGGCCTGGGCAATGCCAAAACCCGACAAAAACTGTTCGGTGGTCATGTATTCCTTCACCTGTACGAAATGCTCGAACATCATCGGGATGAGCACCTGACCGCCGCCGAAAACGAGGCTGCCAAAGCGGTAAATGTTCTCAAAGAGCAGAAATGCCTTAAGTTGTCCGAAGTTACCCAAGGCAATGGCCAGAATAAAAATGCCGGCAAAAATCCACAGGTTCCGCCACCTGATTTTCCGCAAATCATATACTTCCTTTTCCACTTCCTCTTTTCGCCAGAAATTGCTGATCAGTCCGCCAATCAATAACACTGTCGGGAAAATAAACGACGAGGTCATGGTAAGCGATAACAAAATGGAAAAAAGCATGATGAACCAGGTCATGCGGTCGGTAATCAGCTTGCGGATGAGGCGATAGGCGGCTACCGTAATAAAACCAATCGCGATGGGTCTTACAAAACGCAGCACTTCCAGTTCAAAGCCTTCACCTTCGATGTAGTGTAACATCAGCGCGATCATCGTCATCAGGAGGCAGGCGGGTGTAATCCAGACAATCAGCGATAAAAGTGCGAGTCGGGGACCACCCAGTTTCATGCCTATAGCGGTGAGGGTTTGAGTGGAGGTGGGTCCGGGAAGAAACTGACAGAGGGCGTTTAACTCCATCAGTTCTTTTTCGGTAAGATATTCCCTCCGGTGCACCAACAGATCGAGCATGATGCTGATATGCGCCTGCGGACCGCCAAAGGCAGAAAGCGCCAGCGTGAGCACGTCGCGCAGGAAAAATTTATGCTGAGAGGGGATGGCCGGCACCGCCGTTTATTTTTTCAGGCCAATCTCCCGCAGGCGCTCATCGAGGTATTCGCCGGCAGTGATGGGTGCGTAGTGCAGGGGGTTTTCAGGGGTTACGCAGGAAGGCAGGCAGTCGAGCTTCATCTCTGAACGGGGATGAAGGAAAAAAGGAATACTGAAGCGTGACATACCCCACTTTTCACGGGGAGGATTCACTACCCGGTGGGTGGTGCTTTTCAGGCGGTTGTTGGTCAGGCGCTGCAGCATATCGCCCACATTCACCACCACCTGCTCGGGCAAGGCGGTTACCGCTATCCACTGATTGGTTTTACTGAGCACCTCCAGGCCTTCGGCCGAAGCACCCATCAACAAGGTGATAAGGTTGATGTCTTCATGTTCGGCAGCCCTTACCGCGTCTTTCGGCTCTTCGGTGATGGGGCCGTAGTGAATCGCCCTTAAGATGCTGTTGCCGTTGTGGATATGGGCATCAAAATAGTTTTCATCCAGACCCAGAAATAAGGCGATGGCCCGCAGCAACTGCCGGCCGCTTTGTTCGAGGGTGGCATAGGCTTCGCGGGCTTTGGGATTGAAGTGGGCCAGCTCCTTTACCAGCACATTGTCGGGATACTGACTTTTAATCGGATCACCGTCGCTGACTTCCTGCCCGAACTGAAAAAACTCCTTCAGATCACCGGTACTGCGGCCTTTGGCGTGTTCTTTACCAAAACCGGTGTAACCACGCTGACCCGCCAGCCCTGCTATTTCATATTGGTTTTTAGCTTCCTGGGGAAGCCTGAAAAAGGCCTGTACCTCCCTGTAAAGGGCAGCGCTCAGTTCGTCGCTGAGACCGTGGTTTTTAACAGCCACAAAACCCACTTCTTCGTAGGCCTTACCAATGGCCTGCACAAAGGCAGCCTTGCGTTGCGGATTACCGGAGAGAAATTCTGCCAGATCGATAGAAGGGATGGTTTGTTCCATGGGTTTTGATAAAACATCCGAAAATAAGACCCATTTGACCAAAATACCAAATAAATAGTAGCAGTACAGCAGTTATGCGTTTACCTGAAAAAATATTTTAGACTAATCTAAAAAAGTCTATCTTTGTCCTGGAATTACCGCCTATGAATCGTTTTGTGCTTTTATGGCTTTGTTTGGCAGCCCCTTTGTATGGGCTGTCACAGCCGCGTGTGGTGGCTACGACCACTTTTATAGCAGATATGGCCAGCCAGCTGGCCGGGCCTGATTTTGAGGTAAGAAGCATATTACCGGTGGGCTCCGACCCGCACATCTACGATCCGGTACCCGGTGATGCGAAAATGTTATCGGATGCGGATCTGATCCTGCAGAATGGCCTGAATCTGGAGGGGTGGTTGCAAAAACTCATCGATAACAGTGGTGGCCGTGGCCGGGTGGTGGTGGTTACCGAAGGCATACGACCTATCGGCAGTGCCGAACATGCAGGCAGCTACGATCCACATGCCTGGATGGATGCTTCGAACGGACGCGTCTATATCCGTAACATCTATGAAGCGCTGCTCAGTCTCCGCCCCGACAAGGCCGAAGGGCTCAGGCAACGCTATCTTGCCTACGACGCCCGTTTAGTGAGCCTCGACAGCCTGATAACCACCCAAGTGGCCCGTATCTCTCCTGAAAAACGCATCATAGCCACCTCACACGACGCTTTCCGGTATTATGGCAACCGTTATGGTTTTAAAGTAGTATCCGTGCTGGGCACCACCACCGATGCCGAAGTACGTACCGAGGATATGCAGGCACTGATCCGGGTAATTGAGGAATTTGATCTGCCCGCCATTTTTGTGGAAAGCACCATCAATCCCAAACTCATGCAGCAGCTCGCCGGCGATGCCGGTATCCGCATCGGCGGCAAGCTGTATGCCGATAGTATGGGGCCGAAAGGCTCCGGTGCCGACAGCTACCTGGGCATGCTCGAACACAATACCCTTACTTTGCTGGAAGGATTGCTGGAGGCCGGTCCGGCCGAAGCCAGGCGTAAGGATCTGGGTTTGCTGGCTATCGTAGCCGCTTTTTTTGCGGCCGCTTTTATCGTGGTCGCGCGTGGCATTCAGCCAAAGCCCAGAAACGTACTGCAACACGGATACACCCTCGAAGTAAAGGGCCTAACGGTAGCCTACGACAACAAAGTCATCCTCAACAATTTCAGACTCAGCCTGCCTGCCGGCAAATTATACGGCCTCATCGGCCCGAACGGATCCGGCAAATCGACGCTGTTCAAGGCCATACTGGGTCTGGTAGATACCGATCAGGGCGATATCAGCCTCGGCGACGCGCCGGTGGATCAGTTGCGCAAACACATTGCTTATGTGCCACAGAAAGAAGAAATCGACTGGCAATTTCCGGCAACCGTCATGGACATCGTGCTGATGGGGCGTTATCCGCACAAAAAAACGTTTGAACGACTCAGCAAAGCAGACAAAGAAAAGGCCCTGCAACATTTACGGGAGCTCGACATTGAAGCCCTGCAGTACAAACAAATCAGCGAACTCTCGGGAGGCCAGCAGCAGCGGGTATTTATTGCCCGGGCCCTGGCGCAGCAGGCCGATGTGTACTTCCTCGACGAACCTTTTGTAGGGGTAGATGTGACCACCGAAGACAAAATCATGAGCATCCTCAAACGCCTGGTAAGTGAAGGCAAAACCATCATCATCATTCACCACGATTTGTCGAAAGCCAAAGCTTATTTCGACGATCTCATCCTCATCAACCGCCGTTTGATCGCTTTCGGCCCTGCAGCTCAGGTGATGACCGAGGAGAACATCCTCCGGACCTTCAGCGGTACCCAGGCCTTGTACGACAAAGCAGCCGCCCTAAATAAATAAGCATGGAAACCCTACTCGAAGTATTCAGCTATTCTTATGCGCAGCGGGCGCTTTTTGCCTCTACCCTGGTGGGTATTACCTGTGGGGTGCTGGGTTGTTTCATCGTACTCCGCAATATGTCGCTGATTGGCGATGCCTTGTCGCATGCCATTTTACCCGGTGTGGTAGCCGGTTTTATGATAGCCGGACACAGCGTTTTCGCCTTTTTTGTAGGCTCGGTGGTTGCCGGTCTGATTGCGGCCGTACTCATTACCTGGTTGCAGCGGAATGCCCGGACCAAGGAAGATGCCGCCATTGGCATTGTATTTTCCGCCATGTTCGCGCTGGGCATTATAGGCATCAGTGCCGTCACCCGGCAGGAGGGCGTGCACCTTGATATGAAAGACTTTCTGTTCGGCAATGTGCTGGGCATAGCCGACCAGGATCTGTGGCTCACCGGGCTGATTACCTTTTATACCCTGGTATGTGTGGTGGCCTTTTATCGTTTCTTTTTTGTGACCACTTTTCAAAGTGTGATCGCCCGTACCAGTGGTATCAATGCCAACCTGATGCATTATTTTCTGATGCTGCTGCTGAGTTTCGCCATTGTGGCCTCTTTGCAGTCGGTGGGGGTGATTCTCGTGGTGGCCATGCTCATCATCCCGGCATCGACGGCTTATCTGCTGACCGGGCGCCTGAAACGTATGCTGTTCATAGCGGCGCTGGTGGGGGTAATCAGCAGCGTGACCGGTTTGATACTGGCTATCGTCTTTGAAACCACCCCTGGCCCTGCGATGACATTGGTTGGAGCGTTTCAGTATGCACTGGCTGTACTGTTTGCACCTAAAAAAGGGCTGGTAATCCGCTATTTCCAGAAACGCCGCCGGCAGTACGAAACCCGGCTGGAAGATGTGCTGAAACAAGCTGTGAAGCAGAAGGAGTTGGCCGATTTGTCGGTCGCCCATCTCGCCGCCAAACTGAATCTTTCGGGGCTCAGGCTGCATAAACTGATGCGGCCGCTGCGTCGCCGGGGCTTGCTGGAAGGGCGGGGAGATACTTTCGACCTGACCCTGGCCGGTAAACGCCGGGCGTATGAACTTATCCGTGCCCACCGCCTGTGGGAGACCTACCTGGTGCAGGAAATGGGCCTTTCTACCGACCAGATCCACCAACAGGCAGAGGTATTCGAACACGGCCTCACCGAAAAGTTTGTGCAGGAAGTAGAGGCCCAGCTGGGGTATCCTAAATTCGACCCGCATGGCTCACCCATTCCGCAAAATGCCCGCGAAACCGCCATGCTAAATACCCTGGGGGTCGGCCAGCGGGCACTGGTGGTTACAGAACAGCTCAACGACAGCATCACCATCCGCCTCTGGAAACTGGGCATCAACCCCAACAGTGTGCTGGAGCTGATGCCTGGGGCAGGTGAAAAGGTGGTGGTACTGGCCAACGGACAACCGGTTGAGCTGGAAGAAGACTTCGCCGCCAGGGTGCTGGTGGTGCTGGTTTGAGGGATTCCAGATTCCAAGATTTTCCCGTTTAATCCCTTCCGGCCGTTTAACCGTTTAACCCGCTAAAGTTTCGGCTCCGCTCAACCACCGCCAGAGGTGATTCCAAATTCCAAGAGTAGTCATTTTAACCTGACCCGTTTTACCGTTTTACCCCTTTCCGCCGTTTTACCCCTTTTCCCCACTTCATCGTTCAGCCTGCCCATAGCCCATGCTGTAGTTCACCGACAGCAACAGCGTATGGTTGCGCTCCTCGTGTATACCATCACCCTTAACCAGTAACTGCTGCAGATAACCCAGTTGCACGCTGCCGTGGGGACTGAACTGGTAACCCAATGCCGTCACCAACCAGTTCTGATCAAAGCGGTTGCGTTGTGTATTCGGGCCATAATTCACAAAAAGCTCATCGGAACAGGCGAGAAACAGGGTGCCGGTCTCGAATTTCTTCCGGTTCAGCGGAATTTCGGCCCCCAGCCGGTACCGGAAGCGGTCGGCATAGGTATGGCCGTCCTGCCGGAAATCTCCGTTGGCCTGGGGCAGGTAATGGCCTATCCAGCGCTCTTCGTTCCGCAGGCGGTGGCTGATGCGGATGCTGCCCACACTTTGTTTGAGCAGCAACTGCTGCCAGAGCTGGTCTTCGCTGACGGTGGTGGCCACCGGTTGTGCACCGTATGGGAAGGTCACAATCCAGGCATAACCCGCCGTGAAAATCACGTCGGGCCGGAGGTGGTAATCCACACCCAGCCGCAGTAACGATTGCTGCCAGTTCCGAATCAGGCCATCACGGCGCCATTGGTACTCGGTATGGATACTCCACCGGTCACTAAGGCGGTGGTTGCCGGTATAAACATACCAGCCATGGGTTTGGTCGACCTGTTGTCGGGTGGGGCTCTGCCCTGCAGCGGCAAGGCTGAAAATAAAAAGGGAAGAGAGGGTATAAAAGATGGTTCTGGTGTACATCAGGATAATTTTTGGATGGAAAAGGCAGCAACAGCCCCGGCAACGGCTTTTGCCGTTACCCGGGACTGTTGCCGCAGTTTTTATTTGCGGTGACTTTTGTGAACGGCCAGGTGGTGATTGGATAGTTTCCGGTGTTTTTCAAGGCCGACGATGGAAAATTTACCGCCTTCATGCTCATAATCATGCTGGTAGTGATGCAGGTTTTCCATTACGGTATGGTCAATCAGGTTCGCGCTGCTGAAATCGATGATGAGGTGGCGCTGGCGGGGCAGGCTGTCGAGCGATTTTTTGAGTTTGATGAAATTGCTGAATACTGCCGAGTGGAAGACGTCAACCGTATATTCATCGGTTTCCTCTACATGGGTTACCGTAAACAGGGGTTTAAACATATACCGTGCGGGTAGTCCGTTGACGAAGTGCATCAGGAGTTTGGCGAGTATGCCCACCCCGATTCCGACCAGTAAATCGGTCGCCAGGGTGGTTACAATGGTGATGACGAAAATCAGCAGCTGCTCTTTCCCGATTTTATAGGTCTGGTAAAATGCTTTGGGAGATGCCAGCCGGTAGCCTGTAAAGATCAGCATGGCCGCTAGGGCGGTCAGCGGAATGTGGTGGATGAGCATCGGAAAAAACGCCACAAAAATGAGCAGAAAGAGGCCATGGAACACATTCGACCACCAGGTTCTGCCTCCGTTGTTGATGTTGGCTGAACTACGGACGATTTCAGAAATCATTGGCAAACCACCGATAAAACCTGCCAGCGTATTACCCACCCCCACCCCGATGAGGTCGCGGTTCATGTTTGATTTCCGTTTCCAGGGATCGAGGGTGTCGATGGCTTTGCTGCTTAACAGCGACTCAAGACTTCCCACAAGGGCAAACATGGCGACATACTTCAGGGAAGTGCCTGTAAACAGTTGAGAGAAATCAGGGAATGTAATGGCCGACAACAGATTATCGGGCAGGGTGACCAGAAAACGGGGGCCGATTGAATAGGTATGGTGATCGAGGAAGAGGTATTTGTGCTCATGCTCAAGATCGAAATACATGCCCAGCGGAATGGAGACCAGGATGACAAGCAGGGGTGCGGGCACCATCTTCACGTATTTGTTTTTCACCAGCGGAAAAAGGAAGAGGATGAGCAGGCTGATGGTGCCGATGATGGCGATTTCCGGGTTCAGCTGCCGGAAGGAGGCAGGCAGTTCGAGCAAGAGGTCGATGGTTTCCTTGCCGACCGGCTTTACCCCTACCAGCGTATGCAACTGTTTGGCCGCTATGATGATGCCGATGGCAGCCAGCATGCCATGCACGGCTGCTGATGGGAAAAAGTCACTGAGAATACCTGATTTTAAAAGCCCGAAGATGATTTGTAATACACCTGCTGCCACTACCACGGCCAGCGCCAGTTGGTAACCCTGCATGGCATTGCCACGCCCGAGTTCTTCTACCGCGCCCAGCGCGATGACGATCAAACCCGCGGCCGGGCCTTTGATGGTGAGCTGTGAACCACCGAAAAAACTGACGAGGATGCCACCGATGATGGCTGTAAAGATGCCGGCAACCGGTGGAAACCCGGAAGCCATGGAGATGCCCAGACAAAGCGGCAGGGCGATTAAAAAGACGAGGAAGCCGGAAAGTAAATCCGCTTTCCAGTTGGTTTTGAGTCCGGAAAGACCGGCCTGCGGGATATTTTTTTTAGGAGAGGTCATGTTATTTTTTTGAAAGGGGGTGGATGGGATACGCTACCGCCTTGTCCGGCTTTGAAAGGCGGTTTGATTGGCGGCAGCTAAAAAAGGTATCAGGAAGAGCGGTACGGTGTTTCGTGGTCGGTTTTGATGTGCGGACCTAAAAACAGGCGGGCATAAACCCGGATGAGGGCGATGCCCCCGACCACGTAACTCAGGGCGCTCAAAAAGGCCAGCACAAACTGATCTTCCCTGATGTGGCTGAGGAGCAGGTCGAGCCCGATAAAAGTAGGACTGATAGGGAAACCCATCACCCCCAGCGAACCAAGCAGGAACACAAAACCGAGGGTCGGGTATTCATACTGATGCCCGTAATACTGGTTCAGATCGAAAAACGGCCGTTCGCGGTTTCGCAGGTATTGCAGGCAACCATACGCCAGCACTGCCCCCGGTATAATACCGCTGAGGTAGAGGAGGGTATGCCCCAGGTTAAAGTGCTCGTTGAATGAAACCGCCAGGGTTAGCCAGGCATGCCCCATCGATACCAGTAAAACCACCAGTCTGGGGTACATCTTTTCCGAAAAAGCTTTCAGAACCAGTAAGAGGCCGATCAGGGCAAACCACTCCGGGAGATAGACTGCGTATTTCGGATTCAACTGACCGGGATTCAGGAACAGCCACAAGGCCAGGCCAAACGACAAACCGAACAGGTACATCACATTGCTTACGCGGATAAAATCGAGTCGTTTTCCGATACGCTTCAGCGGCGCGAAAAACAAACGGTTGATGCCCTGATCCAGGTGCCATTCTTTGAGCGACAACAAATAAAAGGTGTATTCAATCCGCTTCGGATAGCTGTCCTCGATGCTGTGCTCACGGGGTTTGAAGTGGTAAAACTGGTTTCGTATGAGGTAACTCACCACCGAAGGGGATACCAGCAACTGATAGGTCCTTAAAAAAGCATTCCCGGCAAAGTGAAACAAGGCCAGATTGGTCCAGCCAAGGGCTATCTCCAGAAAAATGAGTCCTATTTGTGCCACCGATGCATAAGCAATCTGACTTTTGGCAGTCGACTGCACGCGGGCGATGGCATAGGCGATGGCACTTGTACTTATACCCACCAACCCGATCAGGATGCGCACTGAAAGCTGGTGTTCCCAGAATGGCATGGTCCGCAGCAGCAAAAAGGCACCAAGGTGTACCGACAAGGAGCCGTAAAAAATGGCGCTCGACGGGGTAGGGCCTTCCATGGCGCGGGGCAGCCAGGAGCTGAAGGGCAGCTGGGCTGATTTCACAGCAGCACCCAGCAGCAACATCAGCGAAATGAACAAAGCCGTTCCACCGTGTTGCAGCAGGTGGTCATGTACCAGCTCATAGTTGCTGAGTTTCATAAAACTCACGTTTTCGTGCCACAGGTGATGACTCGCCCACATGGCCAGCAGTATGCCTACATCTCCTATCCGGTAAATTGAAAACACCTTCACAGCATTGCGTACAGGTAAATAGCGGTCGCGGTAAAAGGCAATCAGTAAAAAGGATGACAGGCCAAGCATCTCCCAGCCCAGAAACAGTGTTTCAAAATTTCCCGCGAAAATCACCAGCTGATAGGCCGTGAAAAAGAAGAGGATGGTGTTGAAGAAACGTTTGTAACCCGCCTCCCGGTGGAGATAATAGCGACTGTAGAGGGTAATGAGGAAGGTAAGCAGGCTGCCCACGACCAGATAAACCGCCGTGATTTTATCGAAATAAAAATCGAGCAGAAAACTGTTGTGGGTATCCCGGTAGAGGGTTAATTCCACCAGATTCAGTGAAGGAGCCCCGTGAAGCAGCCAGTAGCTGATAAATATGAGGATACCCGTCATTTGCACACCGCTCGTGAGATAGGCAGTACGCGACAGCCAGCGTTCGCGGCTGCCGGGAATGGTAAGGCTGATCAAAAAGCCCAGCAAGGGCACCAGTATGAAAAACTGCAGCCAGTAACTCATGGGTTACCTCCCGTTTTTAACAGACTCACGGGCAGATTGCCAGAGCCGGACACGACGAATGATCCCAGATCGCCAACGACCGGCAGCAGCGTCTTTTGCGGTGTATAGGCTTCGAATTTGTCTCCACGGAAGCGAAAACAGCGGCGGTCTCCGGGCGTGATGGCCACCAGTTGTACCCAGCCTTTTTGATACCAGTTGTACATGACGGCATCCCTTTGGATAACATTCAGCAATACATCAGGGTGTTGTTCTACCACCATGAGCAACCGCAACGGGTCGTGCACCTCTACCATCTGACTGGGCAGGCCCGGACGTAAATCGCCATCCATGCCATTCGCTACCCCAATCAGCCCCATCACATTGTGAGGGAGTTTGGTGCCTGCACCCAATTTGTAGTTGTCTACCCGGGAGAAATAATACTCCAGGTTAATACCTCCGCAAACGGGTGTCGCTGCCTGAAGTATGCTGAGAAGCTGGTTTCCATCTGTATCAATGGTTGCATCGTAGGAATTCATAAACGAACGCCTGTCGAGAAAGAGGTTATGGGTCAGGTCTCGCTTCCCCACCACACAAAGGGCATTGGTGGCATGGTTAAGTTCAGGCCTGGGTTCGAAGAGTGACAACGACCGCAGTTTTACCTGTTCATGCAGCTTTCCGGCCGGCTGTCGGATATCCATCAGCACAAACCGTCTGGCCCGCTCCCGGGCATTCGCTGTCAGAGCCTTTTCGAAACTTATTTTATGTTGCTTATGCAACAATTTGAGTTCGGGTAAAAGCTGTTCTTCGTCGTACCAGACTATTTCGTCGCGGGTGGTGTCGCGGAGCGCACTCACAAAGCGGGTGTTTTCCGGGATGTGAAGGCCTCTTTCAGCCAAAAGGGAACGAACCTGCGGATCGTTGGCCATCTGCGCAGCTACCCGGGCGTTTACCGAACCGGGCCGGCCACTGCAGGCACCGCAATCGTAACCCGCATAATGGGTGTTGTTGACACTGCTGGCGCCGTGACCCACGAAGTAAATAAGCGGTGCAAATCCATCCGTGAGGCCGGTGCTCCGCAGTATTTTTTCGATGCGGTTGGCCATTTCGACATGGGTATATCCTATCTGGAGGCCCCTGAGCTGATCACCTTGCGATAAGACACTCAGTTTTCCGTGTGGATCCATGTGACGGAACGATGAAACCATGGCCGGGCTTTCACCGGGTAAAAAGATGTTGCGCAGCAAGCGGAAAGCCGATACAAAGCCCAGCGTTTGAGACATCACCCAGCCCCCGGGCAATCCATATTGTTGTAAACCAAAATGGCGGTCGGTCTGATGCCTGACACTGCTTTCCTTTTCCCGGATGAGGTATTGCGGGTTCAACGGCGCCGGGCATATTTTGGTGAAAAAACGACCGTGTTCGGGCTGAAAGAAGGCATCTATCTGAAAAAATCCGGGCGTACCATAGGTTACCGCCTGCGGATCTTCCTGTTCGAGATAACGGCGGAAAGAACATTCCCGGTCGTCGATGCAGAAAAACGCCTGAAAGCCGGGCCTTTTTACAGCAGCTGTCGGTGCAGGACTTTGTTGCATTCCGGCGAGGACCTGGTCATAATAGCTCCATTCCCAGGCTTCCTGCCACAGCCGGCAAACCCGGTTAAAGGTGGTTTCGGGCGTAGGCGCGAATAAATCAGTCCGTTCACCGTCCAGCCAGCTGCTCAGCGGCCTGAAATGATCGCCCAGACGCGAGTAGAGGGCATCCAGTTCGAGCAGCAACTCGAAAAGGATGAACTCCTGCAGGCTGATTTTTCGTCGGTCAAGCAGGCTTTCAGGTTGGTCTTCAATCCTGCTCACCATACCCGACCAGCCCGGATGGGCAAATTGCTGGTCGATGAGGTAGTGTTCGAAATACTTCTCATCCCCCACTATCAGCTGCAACAGCCTGGTAATGCTGAGGGTAGAGGATTTGAGCAGGGCTCTTACCCTTTTGTTTTTGAAGATGCGGTAATAGCTTTTGCGGTCAAGCTCGCGCAGCGATGCCAGAAATCCCCTGGAGGAGACGGGGAATTTCCAGCTTGAAAAGCCCTGGTCGAGATAGCTGCCCACGGTACGGAACAAAAGGGGGTGTACGCCTTTGTCGAGTTGTATGTGTACTTTTTCTTTCCATTGGTCACGCACGCTGCCCACACGGGCTTTCAGGTTCCCGGCATAGTTGTCATACAGCATCGCGTGTTTCCAGCTTTCCGCTTCCGCAGGGTCAAATTCTTCCCGGAGCAGCCGGTTGAGGACGGTTTCATGGATCTCTCCCTCCCGGAACCGGGTACGGTATTCATCGAGCCGGAGATATACTTTGTAGCCGAACAAGGCCGATGCCTGACGCAGGGCGTCGTGGAAAGGCAGTTGTTCGAAAGCGTGAAGGGTATTGTGGTGCACGAAGTCCTTCAACGGGGCTTGTGCAGGCAAATAGTGCTTCAGCCAATGCAGCACATGCTGCTCATCGAAGGAAGCGTTGTTGGTTTTCATACATGGTTAAATCGTTTCGGGTGGACAAAAGCTTCGTCAGAAGCAACCAATACCGGGAGCTGCCCGGTGCGTAGAAACGATTAACAACCTGGGGTTTTCCAGCGATGATAACGGATGTAAAGGGGAACGGTGAGGGAGAAGAAGCGGGTGAATGTACCCGTTTTAAGGCGTGCCCGGACCATGCCAGGTTCGAAAACCAGCTGCCCGGGGAGCAGTTCAGGTTTGCTTTCTTCTTCCTGCGATTCATTTTCGGTGCTTTCCGCCGTAGCAAGCAGGGCATAGTGGCCGTAATCGGCGGCAGAAAGAGAGGCAGGGGTAAAATTGTATTCAGAAGCGATGTCCGTTAAACGGAGCGGGCCGGGATTTGCCGGAAGCAGACTTCCTCCCTGCGCGATGAATGCAATCAATACCAGCAAGGCTGGCAGGATGCGCTGGGTAAATCCTGATAAGATCCGGGTGCTCACTTTGAAAGAAGTACGACAAAGGTAAAGTTTTCAACGACAATGCCATAGCTGACGGGTTTCTACCTAAAAATCTGCCCGAAAGTAACCTGAGTCACCCTGCGGCTTGTCCTGCTGCACTAACTTTGGACAGAAAAACAACCCATGGAGATAGCCGGTTACATTGCTTCTGCCCTGATCGGGCTTGCCCTTGGCCTCATTGGCGGGGGTGGTTCTATACTTACAGTGCCTGTTCTGGTTTATCTGTTCGGAATAAACGCCGTAGAGGCCACGGCATACAGTCTCTTTATCGTCGGCGCCACGAGTCTGGTCGGCAGTTGGTCGAAGTATCGGGAGGGGCTGGTAGATGTCAAAACGGCGCTGGTATTTGGTCTGCCGAGCATTGCGGCAGTTTATCTTACCCGGGCACTGCTGGTTCCGGCCATACCTGTGGAAATAACAACGGTAGCCGGTTTTGTGCTAACCCGCGATTTGCTGCTGATGCTGCTGTTTGCAGTCCTGATGGTTTTTGCCTCTATCTCTATGATAAAGGATAAAAAACCGGTGGTCAGTGCCAAAGCGGGCGGGTTTCGTTATGGCATGATTTTGCTCGAAGGGCTGGTGGTGGGTACGCTGACGGGCCTGGTAGGTGCCGGAGGCGGATTTCTCATCATCCCTGCCCTGGTATTGTTTACAGGTTTGTCGATGAAAATGGCCGTAGGTACCTCACTGTTGATCATTGCGGCCAAATCACTCATCGGTTTCACCGGCGATCTGGGACATCTGCAGCCCGACTGGACGCTGATACTCACCATCACGGCCATTGCCATCGCCGGTATTTTTGCCGGTAATTTCCTGGCCCGCAAAACCGACGGCAGCAAGCTCAAAAAGGGCTTTGGCTGGTTTGTGCTGGTGATGGGGGTGTATATACTGCTGAAGGAGCTTGTTTTTCAGAATGCCTGAAAGAAATGCCGGAGCTTTTCTGAAAACCCCGGAATAGCTGCTGCTGCTAAACCCGGTAGCTGAAATTACTTCTCTGCCCCCTTCAGCCAATCCATGGCAGCGCGTACCCCGGCATCCTCCGACACCGAAACACCGGGTTGAAAGACAACTTCCTGATCCACCGGAAGATTGTGTGGGTACACATTGCCCGAACGGTCGCAGTAGATGCCGGTGGAGATATTCACGATAAGCTCTCCCCCCACGAAAACCCAGCCGTTGTTGGTGGTAAAACCACCGGTTGCCTCTCCGAAAAACCGGGTTGCCGGCCGGCCTTTGAGAGCCGTCGCTACGAGTTCTCCGGAACTGACCGTATATCGGCTGGTAAGGACAGCGACGGCAGGCGGGCTTTTGAAGGCGGGAGCCAGTTGAAGGTCTATGGCCTGATAACCTGCATAAATGAAATTATTGTTTTTGATTTCCCAGTCAAAAAGCCTTTTCTGATCGAGGGTAACCACGCTGCCAACTTTGCCTTCTCCCACCAGGGGGGCAATACCTGCCATCATGGGGTGCATATTGCCACCGCCGTTGTAACGCAGATCGATGATCCAGCTGTTGGCACCCCGGCCGTACAGCTCGAGCAATGCCATCCGTATATTTTTGGCTACAGCCACCACGTCCTCCCCGGGCCCTACCGACACGATTTTCAGGTAGCCAATGTGCCCGTCGAGCAAGAGGTAGCTGAAATGACTGGCCGTATCGTTGAGCATCGCCCATACATCCGAATTTTTGGGCCGCGGATCCCGGTAACGGCGGTTCCGGTAATCGGTAAAATAAGCGAGATTGGAGTAGTCCGACATCCGCAATATGCGCCCGTGGTGGTCACGCAAGGCATTCAGCAGGGTTTCAAAGGCAGGCTTCAGATCCTCGGCTTTCTTGGCCTTTTCGGCTTTCTGATAAAGCTGTACCTGCAGGGAATCCCAGTTTACTGTTTCCGCATACATCGACGTCGACCTTGCAATAGCAATGACAGAGTCAAGCATTGCTACCGGCTTTGATTGTCCGAATAGCCCCAAAGGGAGCAGAAAGAAGAGGGCATGCAAGCCGCGACCTGACATCATCATTCATTTACAGGCTTAGCTGGAAATCCATTCAAAAGAGAATATGGATTTTCAGGAGCCACATAAGTTTAAATATAGACGACCGCCGGCGTCATCGGTATGGCCTTGCTACCCAAAGGGGTATTTTCAATGATATTTTAATCCGGCGCGACTATGGCGTACTCATAATTGTCGGACCAGCCGGTTTTTAAAGGAATAGCCAGGCGTTTACGGCCTTCCCGCACCATCCCTGCTTTTTCCATGGCCTTATAACTTCCGATGTTACCGACTGCGCAGCCGGCCTCAATCCGGTGGAGGTTTAATGCTGTAAAACCGAAAGTAATGAGTGCTTTTATGGCCTCGGTGGCATAACCCTTATGCCAGTGTTCCGGATGGAATTTGAACCATATTTCAGCGCTTTTATATTTGGGATTGCCCAGATTAAGCGCTGTTAATCCGATGAAAATATCTTCTGATTTCAGGTATACCGAAAAGGTAAAATTCCGGATGTCTGCCAAGGTATGTTTTGCAATCAGGTCAGTTAAAATTGCACGTGTCTGCTCCTGATTTTCCGGTAAACCAAGGGTATTGAAGGCGTCTACCTCCGGAAAGGAGTGTAATTCATGGATTTTCCCGAGTTCCGGGAGGGTAACCGGCCGGAGACTGAGGCGCGGCGTGTTTAGCTGTGGGGGGTTCATACCATTTTAAGGTAAGATAAAAATGCGGATTGTCCGAACATAAACCAGTGTAAACAGCAAAAACCACACAGTTATTCAAGGGTTAAAATCCCGGTAAAAAAATATAATAACAGGTAATAATTACGCAGTAAATCAATGAAAAACATCCGGTTATGATAATGCATCAAGTCATTTTTTCGTCATGTTGTTTTATTTTTTAAAGCAAGAAAAAATGTTTTGAAGTTCTTTTTGCATTCGCTACCATTGCATCAGAAATCGCAATGAAACTACATTTTCACATAGCAGCCTGGTGGCACGTATCGGAAAGAGATACGTGGACAGCTATGTAATGTAGATTAGACCTATACCGCTAAAGTATCGAGGCCTGCTGTTCACACAGCAGGCCTTTTTTGTTTTCCATAACCTTTTCAAATGTTACATCCGCTTCAAACATTCGCTAAAAAACTGCTGGCCGACACCCATACCCCGGTAGGAATTTACCTTAAACTCCGGGATGTATTTGCCCAGAGTATTTTGCTTGAAAGTCTGGTAAACAGGCAGACACCCGCTGTTTTGCAGCATGCCGGTGATGCCCGCTCCTTCATTTGCTGTGACCCCATTGCCTCTTTTGAGGCCAGCGGACCTACCCTGATCATTCGTTACCCCGGAGGGGCCGGGCAGCGGGTAGTGGTAACCCGGCAGCAGGATATTACCACCCGGCTGGAGGCTTTTCTGCGGGCATTTCCTTGTGGGGAAGATGCGCTGCCCGGTTTCAGGGGAGCCGCCCTGTATGGCTATTGCGCTTATGATGCCGTTCCCTGCTTTGAAGATATAAGCCTTACCGGACGGGAAAAGCTTATTCCGGACATCTGCTACCGGCTGTACCGGTATGTCATCATTTTCGATCACCTGACCAACGAAATTGAACTCCGGGAATATGTGCCGGAGGGGCAGAAAACAAGTGATTCACTTGCCATGCTGGAAGGACTGATTCAAAAGCGGCAACATTTTCACTATCCCTTTACAATCACCAGTCCCGAAAGTTCCAATTACAGCGACACCGCTTTTCTGGCCATGATTCAGCAGGCGCAACAGCATTGTTTCCGGGGAGATGTGTTTCAGTTGGTACTTTCCAGAAGGTTTACCCGCAATTTTCACGGGGATGAGTTCCAGGTTTACCGGGCCCTGCGTACCATCAATCCATCTCCTTACCTCTTCTATTTTGATTACGGCAATTTCAGGCTGTTCGGGTCATCGCCGGAGGCACAGTTGCGCATCGAAAACAAAGAAGCAGCACTTTTCCCCATTGCCGGTACCTACCGCAGGACGGGAGATGTGCTGGCAGACGAGGCCCTTTCACGCAAACTGGCAGCGGATAAGAAAGAAAACGCCGAACATGTAATGCTGGTAGATCTGGCCAGGAACGACCTGAGCAAAAATGCAGATGAGGTAAGTGTGGTTGTCTTCCGGGAGATACAGCAGTTTTCCCATGTCATTCACCTCGTCTCAAAGGTAAGTGGCCGGCAAAGGGAGGGTGCCACAGCCATTCAAACCATGGCAGATACTTTTCCTGCCGGAACCCTGTCGGGGGCGCCGAAATACAGAGCCATGCAGCTTATCGACCAGTATGAAAATGTAAACAGAAGCTTTTACGGGGGTACCATCGGGTATTTTGGTCTGAATGGCAGCTGTAACCATGCGATTATGATCCGCACTTTTCTCAGCAAAAATAATCAGCTGATCTGCCAGGCAGGGGCAGGCATAGTAGCGGCATCTGTACCGGAAAATGAACTACAGGAAGTCGCTAACAAACTCGAAGCATTGCGAAGTGCCGTACTGATGGCAGAAAAACTCTGAAAAAGATTCAGCTATGAAACTCCTCCTCCTCGATAACTACGATTCGTTTACCTACAACCTGGCACAACTGGTAGCCGCTACCGGCTGTTCCTTTGAAGTGGTCAGAAACGACCATATCCTCTCCGAAAAGGCAGGTGATTTTGATAAAATCCTGCTTTCGCCGGGCCCGGGCCTGCCTGCCGAAGCCGGAAACATGCAGGCCATCATCCAAAGGTGGGCTCCGCATAAAAGCATACTCGGTATTTGTCTGGGCCATCAGGGTATCGCTGAGTGTTTCGGAGCCCGTTTATACAATCTGCCACAGGTATTACATGGCGTATCCGCTACCATTTCATTGACAGATAACCACGACAGTTTGTTTAAGGGTATAGACCCTGCCTTTGAGGCTTGTTTATACCATTCCTGGGCCGTAAATAAAGCAGATTTGCCAGACTGCCTCGAAGTAACGGCCGTCAGCCAAACAGGTCTGATTATGGCGCTGCGGCACAAGCAACTGGATGTTCGCGGCCTGCAGTTTCATCCCGAATCGGTGCTCACACCGGTTGGGGCAAGGATTATTCAAAACTGGATTTCTCAACCCCTTCAAGCTAACTGACCATGCTCAAAAATGTACTTCCTGCCTTGTTGGAACAAGGTCAGCTCAGCCAGTCAGCCGCCCGGGAGGCCATGCTAGATCTGGCATCAAACAGGTATAACCCCAGTGAAATGGCAGCTTTTATGGCAACCTTCCGTTTGCGGGGGATTACCGTTGCAGAACTTTCAGGTTTCCGGGAAGCCATGCTGGAGTTGTGTATACCCGTTCGTTTACCGGTTCCCGTCCTCGATGTGTGCGGTACCGGCGGAGACGGGAAAGATACCTTCAACATCTCCACCCTCACGGCCATGGTGGTGGCTGCTGCCGGACCAGCGGTGGCCAAACACGGCAATTACAGCGTGTCGTCGGCCTGCGGTTCATCAGATGTGCTGGAATATTTCGGCTATCGCTTTCCGGGCGATTCCGACAGGCTGAGCCGCAGTCTGGAGCAAGCTAATATCTGTTTCCTCCATGCACCCTTTTTTCATCCGCTGATGAAAAATGTAGCACCTGTCCGGAAGGCACTGGCCGTGAAAACCTTTTTTAATATGCTCGGCCCGCTGGTGAATCCCTGTTTACCCCACCTACAGCTGGCAGGGGTGTACAGCCTTGAGCTTGCCAGACAATACGCCTATCTCTACCAGCAAACCGGACAAAGGTTTATGGTCATTCACAGCCTGGATGGTTACGACGAGGTTTCGCTGACAGGTGCTTTCAAATGTTTCGATAACCGGGGAGAAAACATATATCATCCCGAAGATCTTGGGCTTCTGACCGTCAGTCCGACGGAATTGTCCGGTGGGAGTTCGGTTGAAGCGGCTGCCAGAATCTTTCTCGACATCCTCCGGGGGCATGGAAGTCCTGCGCAAAAGGCCGTCGTGACCGCCAATGCCGGGATGGCGCTGTACGCGCTTGCTCCGGAAAAGGGCATAACCGCAGCCATCGAACAGGCCCGTGAAGCCCTGGAATCAGGCAAAGCATTCAAAACCTTTCAAAAACTACTCAACAGCTAGACTTCAATCATGAATAAACTCTCTGAAATCATCGCCTGCAAACGACAGGAAGTAGTGGAACAAAAAAGCCTTTACCCAGTCAGATTGCTTGAAAAAAGTCCTTTTTTCAATACTACACCCGTTTCTTTGAAGCACTATTTAAGCAGAAGCGATAAATCGGGTATCATAGCCGAGTTTAAGCGCAAATCGCCCAGCTGCGGCTGGATCAATCAAACTGCCAGCGTAGAGCAGGTATCTATAGGATATATGCAGGCAGGTGCAGCGGCTTTGTCGGTGCTGACAGATCAACCCTTTTTTGGGGGCAGCAGACAGGACCTGACCATCGCCCGAAAATTCAACTATTGTCCGATACTACGCAAAGACTTCATCGTAGACGAATACCAGATCATTGAATCCAGGTCGATAGGGGCCGATGCCATACTGCTGATTGCAGCAGTCCTTGATCCGGCCAGTCTCCGCGCTTTCACCAGTCTTGCCCTGGGACTCGGCATGGAAGTGTTGGTTGAGATTCACGAAGCCCCGGAGATAGAGCGGAGTATTACATCCGGTACCAGCCTGGTAGGCGTAAATAACCGCGATTTAAAGTCGCTGGAAGTAAATCTGGAAACCTCGTTCCGGCTGGCTGACTTGTTGCCAAAGGAAATGCTGAAGATTTCGGAAAGCGGCATCCACACGCCACAGGATATGCAGGCGCTCAGTGCTTGTGGCTACAGCGGTTTTCTCATTGGTGAAAGTTTCATGCGCAGCAGTAAGCCTGAAAACGCCTGTAAAATATTCATCGACAGCCTTTATAGCAGCGACAATATGTCTAATCGAGTAGCCGATGCCAGTACCACATCTTAAAGTATGCGGCATGCGGGAGCCAGGAAACATCCTCCGCATTGCCCGGCTGAATCCGGCTTATATGGGCTTTATTTTTTATCCGCCCTCCTCGCGTTATGTAGGTCCTGACTTTTTACTTCCCGACGGTCTGCCAACCCACATCCGGAAGGTTGCGGTGTTTGTAGATGAAAAGACAGACGTTATGCTGGGGTTGATGGAAAAGCATCAAATGGACTATCTCCAGCTTCATGGCCGGGAAACGGTGGCACAATGCCGGGCTTTGCAGCTGGCAGGAGCCAAAATCATCAAAGCTTTTTCCATCGATGAGCAGTTCGATTTTAATACCCTGGCCATGTATGCTCCCTATGTTGCTTATTTCCTGTTCGATGGCCGAGGAGCTATGCCCGGAGGTAATGGGATAACATTTTCCTGGAAACTGCTGGAACAGTACCGGTTGCCGCTGCCCTTTTTTATCAGCGGTGGTATTGGCGCTGAGCAGCTGGCGGGCCTTCAGGAATTGCAAAAACAACCGCTGCATGCCATCGACCTGAACAGCGCCATCGAAATAAAAGCCGGCCTGAAAAGCCCGGCCGCACTTGAAATACTGATTGACACCTTGCATAAAATATACCATTCCCAATGAAATATCATGTTGATGAAAGGGGCTACTACGGCCCGTTTGGAGGGGCTTACCTCCCTGAAATGTTGTTTCCAAATGTTGAAACCCTCCGGGAGCATTATCTCCGGATAATTGAATCGGCCTCCTTCCAGCAGGAACTAAGGTATTACCTGAGTCAGTATGTTGGCAGACCAACACCCTTATACAGATCGGCCTGGCTATCAGAAAAGTACGGGGCTTCCATCTACCTGAAACGGGAGGATCTGTGTCATACCGGTTCGCATAAAATCAACAATGCGCTGGGTCAGGTGCTGCTGGCTAAGGCACTCGGAAAAACCAATATCATCGCTGAAACGGGTGCGGGACAACATGGGGTGGCTACAGCAACCGCTTGTGCCCTGCTGGGGATGAAATGCACTGTTTTTATGGGCAAAACCGATGTCTTAAGACAGCATCCCAATGTAGAAAGGATGCTGTTTCTGGGAGCGAAGGTAGAGACCGTCAGCAGTGGCAGTCAAACCCTGAAGGATGCTACCAATGAGGCCTTGCGGTATTGGATTGACCATGCCGATGACACCCACTATGTGATTGGTTCCGTAGTCGGACCGCACCCTTACCCTGATCTGGTGGCCCGTTTGCAGGCGGTTATCAGCAAGGAAATTATTACGCAACTGGCAGATATAAACGGAGACCCGCTGCCTACCAAAGTCCTGGCCTGCGTGGGGGGTGGCAGCAATGCAGCTGGTGCTTTTTTCCATTTTCTGGAAGAGGAAACGGTTCAGCTTTTCGGGGTAGAAGCTGCCGGAAAGGGGATTCACAGTGGTGAATCGGCCGCCACGACCCAATTGGGTAGCATCGGGGTGTTACATGCGTGCAAAACCCTTGTCATGCAAACCGCCGACGGACAGGTTATTGAGCCCTATTCCATATCTGCCGGGCTTGATTATCCGGGCATTGGTCCGCTGCACGCCTCCCTGCATGCAACGGGTCGGGTGCGTTATCTCGCTGTGACAGATGAAGAAGCGTTGGCAGCAGGTTATGCGTTGTGTCGCCGGGAAGGCATCATTCCTGCCATTGAATCGGCCCATGCGCTGGCAGCCCTTGACAAAATTAAACTCACTGCTGACGATGTGGTGGTGGTAAATCTCTCAGGCAGGGGAGATAAGGATATGGAAACCTACATCCGCTATCAAAACAACCTGAATATGCTTAAAACCAATATTTATGAATAAGCTGAAAACACTGCTGGCGCAGCGGGAATCACCGCTTTTATCCGTCTTTTTTACGGCTGGATATCCCGGCTTGCATGATACCGTGCCCATAGCAATGGCATTGGAAGCGGCAGGGGTAGATTTGATAGAAATAGGGATTCCCTATTCCGATCCGGTGGCGGATGGAGTCGTGATACAGGAAAGCAGCAAAAGAGCGCTTGAAAACGGCATGACAGTGACACTGCTACTGGAGCAACTGCGTGCCCTTCGGCAAAGGAGTCAGATTCCCGTGATACTGATGGGCTATTTTAACCAGGTTTTACAGTATGGAGTCGAACAATTCTGCAAAGATGCTGCCTTAGCAGGGGTAGACGGACTCCTTTTGCCTGATTTACCACCTGAGGTTTATAAAAGGGAATATGTAGATATGATGGGTAAATACAACTTCTGTCCTGTTTTTATGGTGGCACCCACGACCACGGATATCAGAATCAGGGAGATAGATGAACTGGCGGAAGGCTTTATCTATGCTGTTTCAGCCTCCTCTGTAACCGGCAAAACGACAGGTTTTTTACAGGAACAATTCGTGTATTTCGAGCGTCTCCGGACCATGAAACTCCGGAACCCCTTCCTCATAGGCTTCGGAATAGCCTCGCCGGAGGCTTTTCATACGGCCTGCGGGTATGCTGCCGGAGCCATTGTTGGCAGTGATTTCATCCGCCTGCTGAAAACAGCCGGGGCGGACCCAGCGGCTATTTTGTCTTACATCCAAAAGCTGCGCACGGTTCCGCAGCCCTTAAATCCAAGCTAAAATGCTGATTCAACTCAAAAAAAACATTTCTGCCGGCCACAGGACAAAACTGTTGCAAACCATAGGGGCGTCCGGCTATAAAGCTACCGAAGTCATTACCCAATCGGCCGTCTACCTGTTGTGCCATGGAAAGGGGGAGATTGACATCCGGCTTTTCGGGAATAGCCCAGGGGTAGCCGACATACACCGGGTAACCGATGATTACAAGCTGGTATCCGGCAAGTGGAAAACCGGCAGGACAGTAATCGACCTCGGCGATGGCATACGGATCGGCAACGGAAACTTTGCCACCGTGGCAGGCCCCTGCTCTATTGAAAACGAAAGTCAGGTAAAGGCTATACTGGGCCACCTGGGAGAGCAGCAGATACGCATCATGCGGGGCGGCGTTTTTAAACCCCGGAGTTCACCCTATTCGTTCCGGGGCAATGGCATCGAAGCCCTCAGCATGTGGCATACAATGGCCAGGGCAGCAGGTGTGAAGATTATCAGTGAAGTCATGCAGCAGTCTCAAATTGAAGAGATGTACGATTATGTCGATATATTCCAGTTGGGCGCCCGCAACACTCAGAATTTCAACCTGTTGGACGAACTTGGCAAGATCGATAAGCCCGTTTTGATTAAACGCGGTATTTCCGGAACGATTGAAGAGCTGCTGTATTCCGCAGAATATGTTTATTCTGCCGGCAATGAAAAGATCATCCTCTGCGAACGTGGCATACGCACCTTCGAAAACGCGAGCCGGAATACCTTCGACATCAACGCCATCCCCATCCTGAAGGAGAAAACACATCTACCCGTTTTGGCAGATCCGTCACATGGTATTGGCATCCGCAGTTGTGTTACCCCCATAGCCCTGGCAGCCATCGCTGCCGGTGCGGATGGCATTATATACGAAACCCATCCTTCCCCCGAAAATGCCTGGAGTGATGGCCAGCAAACGCTGGATTTTGAAGAATCGGCTGCCTTGATGGTAAAGGTGCGTACTTTGTTGGGGGTTTTGTAGACATTGAGATTTCGAGAGACGAGATACGAGACTTTTTGCGTACGCCGCATGTGCGGCACTGTCGATTGTCCGAGATCATGGTCAATCGATGCATGGATCCACTAGTGCCTTCGGGCACGGTTCATTATCGGTAGCCGCGAAGCGGCAAAAGTCTCGCCTCTCGAAATCTCGATGTCTAATTAAGATGCTCCAGCTTATTCTCTTTCTCCTTTTCGATAAACTGCTTGTGTAAGATTCTTACTACCTCCTCCACTTCAGATTCATTGACCAGAAAACAAACATTGTGTGGACTTGCACCATGACAGACAAGCCGGATATTGAACGGCGTTAAAGCATTAAAAACCGTTGCGCTCACACCGGAGGTATGGTGCAGTTCGTTTCCGACAAGCGCCACCAGTGCTAAACCCTCCTCAATTTTTACCTCCGAAAACTCATTGAGCTGATCAATCGTGTGATCAGAAAGCAATGGCCTGCCCGGACTGTTGGCATTGGTGTCGAGAGTGAGGGCTACGTTTACCTCACTGGTGGTTACCAGGTCGATGCTGATCCGGTCGTTGGCCAGTATTTGAAATATCTTGGCCAGGAAACCGTGCCTGTGTAACATATCCAGACAGTGTATGGTCACCAATGTCTGGCTTTTTCGGATAGAAACTGCGCGTATGGTCGGTTGATAGAGGGGTTTTTGAACAATCCAGGTGCCTTGTTGTCCGGGATCGATGCTCGACCCGATGAACACTTTGATTTGTTGCCTCATGGCAGGTCGGAGTGTAGCGGGGTGCAGGACTTTGGCGCCAAATACTGCGAGCTCAGCTGCTTCGTCAAAACTGATTTCATGGATGGGCTGGGCATCGGGTATCACCCTTGGGTCGGTGGTGTAGATGGCGCTTACGTCCGTCCATATTTCGAGTACATCCGCGCGCAGCGCTTCTGCCAGCAGGGCCGCGGAATAATCACCCCCGCCCCGTCCCAGGGTTGTGGTATCGCCCATTTGATTTGCGCCAATAAATCCCTGTGTCACCACACAGTTCATTTCAATAAGCGGAGCCAGGTGACGCATGGCTTTCTGATAAATCTTATCAATGTCGGGTTCTGCATTTCCGAAGGCTGAATCGGTATGCATGACGGTTCTTACATCGAACCAAAGGGCGTAAATGCCGGCCTCCCGCAAAACCTGTACAAAGATGATCGAGGAAAGTAATTCTCCGTAGGCCAGAATTTTATCTCTCAAACCATTGATGGCCGTTATGTCATTTGACAGCAGGTTTCCGAGTTCCTGAAGCAGGAAATCTACCTTTTGGGTGGTGGATTGCGGAAAGGTGAGTTTTTCAATGATGCGGCTATGTTTCAGCCTGATTTGTTCCAGCAAGGCTTGTCTCGTGCTGTCGTCAAGGGGCTTACAGAGGTTCATCAATAAATTGGTTACGCCGGCAACAGCACTAACCACTATGAGTTGACGTTCTTTGTCTTGCACGACTATCTGAGCGCAGCGATTCATAGCGATAGCATCCGCCATACTGGTTCCACCGAATTTGGCTATTTTCAAGAGATGCTCTTTCATAAATTATTTAGCATTTCGCGGGTGTTGGGATTGATATTTTTATTTTTCAACTCGATTTTTTAATTATTTATTTAATACCTTTTTGCTGACATAATTCTCCCGCACAACAGGAACACAAGATGTTCTATGTTGCCTGGTTTATACGCTGCAGGCATGGCGGTTATTTTTGGGGAGAGGCATGGTCAGCAAAGCGGGATTTTACGAGTTGATAATGTGTTAGTTATTGTAAAATAGTGAGTTATAGCTAAACGTTGGTTTTTGCTTAATCAAACATGGTCACATTTGGAAGCCAACCCTCAATTTTGATTGTCAGAATAATGTAAAATTATTACAAAGCGATAAAATGAGATTTCAGCCTCTGGTATGCCGGCCAGCAAAAGAAAAAATACAGAGAAATTTGCTTGTAAAAATGAATCGGTCTGTCCTGTTTATTTAGAAAATAAAAAGAAATAATGTGTTTTTAGTTTGAAAAAAAGAAGACGTTTTAATCATATTTCAAAACCTGTTTTAGATTTATAGTTTTTACCATTTTTTTATACGGAAGTGGTGCGCGAACTTTCCGGCTCGCCAGATTTCTGATCCCTGAATGGTATCCTAAAAAGAAAGGCTGCCCAACCGAACAGCCTTTGGCGGAGAGGGAGGGATTCGAACCCCCGGTACCTTGCGGTACACCTGATTTCGAATCAGGCACATTCGACCACTCTGACACCTCTCCGAATGGGTTGCAAATGTAAATAAAAACGCTGTTTCCGCAATCAGACATCTTTGTTCTGGTCAGTGTACCTGATAAACGGACATAATCAGGAAGCATTACCTTTGTTTCTGATGAAACACCAGCTCGATCTTCGTTATCAGTGGACTGGCCAGCCAGTGCAGCATGCCGACCAGCTGATGTTGATGGGGTCCTGCTTTACCATTCACATCGGTACCGCACTGGCGGAACGTGGGTTCCGCACTTTATCCAACCCAACGGGAATTCTTTTCGACCCAACCGCGGTAGCCCGTCATTTGCACGATATCCAGCGCAACCGCCGCTATACAGCTGCCGATTTTTTTGAACACAACGAATGCTGGAATCACTGGGATTTTCACAGTGATTTTTCGCATACCCAGCTGGAACAGGCAGTTCAGGAACTGAATGCTGCTATACTGACGGCGCATACCTTTGTTCAGCAGGCCAGCTGGCTGGTCATTACCCTGGGGTCAGCTTTCCGCTATGTAAGACGGGACGACGGCAGACCGGTGGCCAACAATCACCGGGCACCTGCCGATGGTTTTGAGAAACAGCTGCTGTCGGTTGAGGAGATAACCGCTGCCCTGAGCGAAGCAGTGCTGGCACTCCGGACAACCAATCCCGGCCTGCAACTGTTGCTCACGGTAAGTCCGGTACGCCACATTCGCGATGGCGTGGTTGAAAACAATCGTTCCAAAGCCCGTTTGCTGGAAGCTGTACACCAGCTTTGTGAAAGGTTGCCGCATACTTACTACTTCCCTGCCTATGAATTGGTCATAGATGTGCTACGCGATCACCGCTGGTACGATATTGATCTGGTACATCCCAATTTTGCAGCAACCAGCTATGTTTTTGAGCAGTTTAGCTTGTTGTGTATGACCGAAAACACCCGTAAACGCTGTGAGGAGGTTTACCAGCTTACCCTTGCCCGCAGACATCGCCCGCGTTTCCCCGACACGGAGGCACACCGTAAGTTTGAGGCGGAGACCCTGAAAAAACTGACACAACTGAAACAACAACTGCCCTGGCTGTAAGAAAATCTGACCCCATGTCAGGCAATCATCCGCTTGATTTTAAACCCTGACCCTATCTGTTCAAGGAAATTCCGGATAGGACAATACTTGGACATCTGGTGTTGGAAACAGCAGTTTTGTCGGGCAAACGCTACATTGTGAACGATTCTACTGCCAAATGCCCAGCCGATGAGAGACAGAAGTCTGCCCGCCTCCTTTTACACCGATCCGGCGCGTTACAGCCAACAACTGGAACAGTTTTTTCTGCCTTCCTGGCAGTTTGCCGTTGCAGCCGATTCATTCAGCCTGCCGGGAACCCAGCAACCTTTCTGGTTTGCGGAAGGGAGCTTGCATGAACCGGTTTTGTTAGCGGTAGGTGCAGATGGCAGCAAACATGCGCTCTCCAATGTATGTACCCACCGGGCTAAACTGCTGGTAGACAAACCGAGGCATGGACAAGACATCCGGTGTGGCTATCACGGCCGTTGTTTCGCGCTTGACGGTATGCTTCGTTCCATGCCCGGTATGGACGGGGTGTCGGGTTTTCCTACTGCCACCGATCATTTACGGCAGTTCAGCTATGAGGAGGTGGCAGGACTTGGCTTTGTAGGACTGGAGACCAAAGAGCGGTGTGCTTCCTGGTTAAAACCAGTTCTGGAACGAACCGCTTATTTGCCGTGGGAAAAATTGCAGTTTCGTCCCGAATACAGCCGTGATTACCCATTGGCGGCACATTGGGCCCTGTATGTAGATAATTACCTCGAAGGATTTCACATACCGTTTGTTCATCCTGCCCTGACCCAGCAGCTGGCCTTGCGTGACTATGCTTACGAACAGTTTCCGGGAGGGAATCTGCAAATCGGCTTCAGCAACGGCAAAGGAACTGCCTTTGAACCACCTGCAGGTCATCCCGACAGTGGAAAACAGATTGCCGCCTACTATTTCTGGCTGTTTCCCAACCTTATGCTCAACCTTTACCCGTGGGGTTTATCGTTGAACCAGGTACTGCCACAGGGTATAGACAAGACCATTGTCCGCTACTTTACCTTTGTGTGGGATGACAGCCAATGGGGACAGGGAGCCGGTGCCGATACCAACCATGTGGAACTGGAAGATCAGGCGGTGGTAGAGGCGGTCCAGCAAGGCATACAAAGCCGTTACTGGCTTCCCGGCCAGTATTCTCCCCGTCATGAAATGGGTGTCCGCTGGTTTCATGACATGATGCAAATGTAAGGATCGGATAGGGAGTCCTGTCAGGATCAGTTTAAACGACCCTGACGGACTGATGCTGCTTTGCTGGCAATAGCGTCAGCTTTTACGGGTGAAAATAGCTACGATTGCAGTGGTAATGATTCCCATGACCGGCGTAAACATAACGGTCTGTTTGAGGTAGCTGCCAAGGTTAAAATAGTCCTCGGCTTCTTCCCGGGTCATTGTGCCTTCACTTACTGCAAATTCAATCACATTTTTGAAGTAGTCGGGGCTGATAACCAGACTGGTGATGAGTTGGGTAACAGGTGAAAGAATGGTGACAAACAGGGTTATCCAGAGGCCCGCGATAAACCCTTGTTTATAGTTCATACGACCACCCAGATCTTTCTTTCGCTTATCCAGTAAAGCAAGTACATAGACCAGTATGGCTGGTATGGCTACAAAGTTTGTGTAAGTGGCATGTTGTGCGATGTTAACATCATGCAAGCCGGCAATACGCTCACCTACCATCCACAGTAACATCATGGCGGTAAAATAGAGGGCCCATTTGATTTCAAGTTTGTATTTGTTCATGGCATTCGGGTTTGGTTAATGAAATATAATTATTTATTCATTGCAACCGACAGCAGTAAACGCCAACTCAGTCAGTAACACATTATAATTCAGAAACTAAGCGGTTAAATCAAGATCAGTTTCGGTGGTATTAACCTCCAGTATGCTGATTCTTTTTTTACCGCCCGCCAGTTGCCAGTTAATTTCATCGCCCGCTTTAAATCCAAGAATAGCAATAGCAATGGGTGCCAGGACAGATACCTTTTTGGTTTTCAGATTGGCTTCATCGGGAAGTACGATGGTAAAATCCAGCAGGCGGTTTTCACCTTTAATTTCAACTTTTACACTGGAATGGAGCCTTACAATACCGGGCTCCATTTTATCAGCGTTAATTATCCTTGCCCGCTTGATTTCCTCCGCCAGGAGCGACATTTCGTAATTTTTTCCGGGATCGTTCTGACTGTGAATCAACTTCAGCAGGAGTTGGAATTCTTTCTTTTCTATGACTGGTTTCATGTTTTGTTTTTTTAAATAATGTTCATGTCTTCTAAATCATGCCGCTGAAAACCGGCTCCTTTTTTAATCGCATACAGTTGATGAAATGACTGCACCTCATGGGGAGCGGTTCTTCTGAAAAAATGTTTGGAATCGATACTTTCAAGGGTTTCAAAACCACAGGCACCCAGCAGATCGGCCAGGGCTTTGAGGGTATTTGTATGGAAATTTGCCACGCGGTGCTTCTTTTCGCTCACATCCAACCCTGTGTAAAGCCACTTTTGTTGGGTAGCAATGCCTACCGGACAACGGTCGCTGTCGCATTGAAGTGCCTGTATGCAACCCAGTGAAAACATCATTCCCCTGGCGCTGTAACACAAATCGGCACCCAGCGCCAGTTGTTTGGCCAGATCGAATGCGGTAATAATTTTACCGGAGGCAATCAGGCGTATCTGACTTCTCAGGCCAAATGCCTCCAGGGTATTGGACACGAAAGGAACAGCGTCGGAAAGTGTCAGGCCTACATGGTCGATAAACTCCAGTGGTGCCGCGCCTGTGCCGCCCTCTGCACCGTCGACGGTTATAAAATCAGGCCATATACCGGTAGTGGCCATCGCATAAGCCATATTTTCAAATTCAGCTTTTTGTCCTATACACAGTTTTATGCCTACAGGTTTGCCACCCGACAGTGCCCGGAGCTGGTGGATGAATGTGAGCATACTGAACGGGTCGTTGAAACTGCTGTGGGCAGCTGGTGAATGGACAGTAGTGTAAGGCTTCAGCTGCCTGATCTGAGCAATTTCAGGGGTATTTTTATGAGAAGGAAGTAAGCCTCCGTGACCGGGTTTAGCACCCTGTGATAATTTAAGTTCTATCATTTTGACCACCGGAAGCGATGCCTTTTCCGCAAACAGCGCCTCTGAAAACAGACCATTTTCTGTTCTGCAACCAAAATAACCGGTACCGATTTGCCAGATCAGATCACCTCCGCACAAATGATAGGCGCTGATACCCCCCTCACCGGTATTGTGTGCGAATTTGCCCAGTGCTGCCCCCTGATTTAACGCGCTGATGGCTGTTTTGCTGAGCGCACCATAACTCATCGCGCCAATGTTAAGGACACTTGCAGCATAAGGAAGCTTACAATGCGAGCTGCCAACAACTACCCTGAAACGGGAGGGGTCTGCTTTTTTAGGATAAACAGTGTGTCCCACCCACTCATAGCCGACGCGACCCGGGTCGTCCTGCATGCCGAATGAGATGGTTTGTTTTACATCCTTCGCCCGCTGGTAAACGATGTTTCTTTGCCTCCGGTTGAAGGGCTTGCCATCGAGCTCATTCTCAAAGAAATACTGACGCAGCTCAGGCCGGATTGACTCAAAAAAATACCGCAGACGACCTGCCAGCGGATAGTTCCGTAACAGACTATGCCGGCGTTGCAGGCTGTCTTTTCCGGCAAAAAGGAGCGTAAGCAATGGAAGCAGCAACCAGTAAGGGCTTAATGCGTCAGTAAGGGCTGCATACAGAAAAAACGCCGTTGCTAATAAAACAAAGGCCCATATCAGCACAAAAGAACGTGCCAATACACTTAATTTTTTGGAAAACATGAGAAAAGGTTAAGTAGTTAGCATGCTCGACATGCTTATTTCCGAACAGATATCCAGGAAATGCCCCCCGTTAAACGATCGTTAACGGAGGCTACTTAATGAAGGCTTTATTGCCTGAACCGAATAAAATCACCAGCGCCGCAACTTGTCTGGCGACAAAATTTTGCAAAAGCGGAAGGGTGAAAATCGTTTTCATGAATTATAAAGGCAAAGATAGCCATTATTCATATGCAAGGCTGAAATACTGACTTTTAGAAGAATGCCATAAAAGTCATTTTCTGTCGGTCAGCAAACCGGTTAATTGCCGGGCATAGGGGCCGAGGTTGCCATAGTCGTTGTTTGAAAGGACAATAACCAGACCGGGTTGGTCGCGGGTGAACAGCAGATAGGTCATATAACCCGGCCAGCTGCCGCCGTGGTGAATGAGGGGCACATAGGCCGAATCTACCTGCAGCATCCAGCCGTAACCATAGTTTTCCTTCCTGCCATCGGGCAGGATGGTAGGTTGCCAGGCCTGGGCCAGCAAAGTATCCGGCAGGAGCGTGTTGTTTCGGAGGGCCTGCTCCCAACGCTGCAGATCTGCCAGGGTACTGTTTACGCAGCCATCACCACTGATACCATCGAGATAACGTAAATAGGTGTAATCCGGCAGGCTGTCGGGGACTATCTGCCGTTTCACGCTGTCGCTCCATACAGTGCCAATGGCCAGATCAGGGGGGATGTGACCGGCCAGCCTGCGGTGGTATATCCTGCTTTTGGTCATGCCGGCGGGGACAAAAATGGCATCCCGCATATAGTCGGCAAAGGGTTTCCCACTTACGCGTTCCACCAGACAAGCCAGCAGTACATAGCCGGTATTGCTATAGGAATGCCTGCTGCCTGGTTTAAAATCACGTTTTGGTTTTTTAGCGGCCAGCAAAGCCAAAACATCAGCATTCATGGCAATTTTACTGTGATCCCAGTGTTTTTCAAACAACTGCATATAATCAGGTATTCCGCCCGTATGGTTCAGCAACATGGCTACCGTTACACCTTCATAAGGCAGTTCGGGCAGGTAGTGGCGTACTTCTTTGTTTAAATCAATTTTACCGGCCGCTACCAGCTGAAGCGTGGCTACAGCGGTAAACTGTTTGCTCACCGATGCCAGCTCAAAAACGGTTTGTTCGTTAAAATCGCCGGTACAACGCTGGTGCATGGTTCCGGAAGCATCTGTCACCAGTACACAACCCTCAAAAACACCGCTCTTCACTTTTAAGTCAAAAAGGCTGTCCATGGCTGCCATACGCGCCTCCCGGGGCCTTTTCATCAGGAGGCTGTCGGCAGAAGAGATGCGGAAATGCTGACCCGGTATCCAGAAGCCTACGATTTTGTTTTTGCTGTTGAAGCTGAAATTGAAATTGGCCCACTCCGTGCTGTCGCGCTCATACCGAAGCAGGTACCGGATGCTTTTGGCATTGCTGCCGACAATTTTGTAATCAACCTGCGGTCCGTACTGCTCAAATTGCGCCGAGAAAATACGTTTTAACAAACTTTTGGTAAAAACAACCTTAAGCACACCGCCCAGAGTACCGCGGATCTGCTTGTAATCCTGCCGGTTATACCCGTCTAAAAAGCGACCGGCTGTTTTTATCCTGACAGAATCAGGGGTTTGGGCAGGTAAAGTAAGGGATAGTAAAAGCAGCAGGACAAGTAGAAGGGGTCGCATAGGTTGGATTATCATGACAAGTTAACATCTCCCGGCAAAACACAAAACCGGTCGCGGCTGTCGTACAACGACAGCCGGACCGGTCAGTATCCATAATCAGTCTGTGCCTGACTCTTTATGCCGGCAATAAGTCAGCGATACGTTTTTCCCAGTTTTTGGCCAGCTCCAGTTCACCGGATTGCATGACAGGATCTACCTGATTGTCGTAAAAGGGCCATTCCATATCACTTTGGGTATTGTTGAACCTGAATTGAAGTGCTATTCGCTGGGTGACGCCGGCATCGCCCTTGCCACTTCTGGTGACATGCACCCGACAAACTGCCAGGTCAGCGAGCAGAATACTCGATTGAAAAGGCATCTTGCTTACGTTTACATAAAATAAGGCCGTTTGCTGCTCATTTAAACCCATGGCAGCGTTGTTCCATTGTTCAAAGTAGCCAATTCTGGAACTTTGACTGTTGGCGAATTGAAAAAGCTGATTCTGCAGCGCCTGTCTGGCTTTTTTACGGTGTTGTGCCACAAAAATGAAAGGCAATAAACAGATGAAAAGGGCGACAAGGCCCGTGATGAGTGTTCCGGTATCCATGATTTTTGAATGAAAAAGTTGATATGATATTTCCTGTCCGGGACGCTGAGGTACCGGATGTCTTAAGCTGACCGAATGGCTATAAATCGCGCTTCAGCCAATCAACTTTTTACCAGAAATGGTGGAAGGGATAAATGATGTCGGTGCGGGAAAATCCGGGCAACCGGTACCTGGCTGCCTGCTCCTGCCGGTACAGTTGTGCTTGCAGCAAAAGCTCCCGCCTGAATACAGCAGCACCTGCCGGATCCTGGTCGCTCATCCTGCCCGGCACCTGCCATTGAAGGCTTTCTGCCAGCGTTTGAACAGGCAAAGCCTGGGTCTGAACGGCAGCCGACTGATCCCAGTTACTGGCCGGTAAACGGCTGTTGAGTTGGGCTACATCCTCCGAAACCGCCACGGGTGCGGCCACCGACCAGAGGCTGGTCAGCAAACCATACAACAATATCAGTTGTAATAATCTGGAAATAGCCGACAGTCGGTTCATGGCACAAAATTACCGAAAAAAGGTATGCGATTATTTAAGCCGGAAAACAGCATGTTCAGCTTCTTTCCGGAACCCGAGCCTTGCATAAACGGGTTCTCCGGCAGGTGTTGCCTGCAAAAGGGCATAGCGGGCACCTGCTTTTTTCGACTGGTTCAATCCAAAGGCAGTGATGGCTGTCCCGTAGCCTTTTCCCTGGAAATCGGGCAGCGTACCGATGAGGTACAGACCAGCGGTATCTTCATGAAAAAACAACAAACAGCTTGCAACAGCCCGGCCCTTAAATGTGGCCTGCAAAAATTGAAATCGGGGGGAGGCCATCATTTTTTCGAAGAGCGTGCAGTTCAGCCCGATACCGCCCATCAAAGCCGTATCGACTACCTTACACCAGGCTGGTATGGCTTCTTTTTCTGAAAGAATACCTATTTCAAAATCTTCCGGCAGGGGCGACCCCTCTGAGGCAACGGTTTGCAGATCCATTGCCATGGCCGCCCAGCTTTTTTCAGCCAATGCATGTTTACGGAGACTTTGCCTGGTTGCTACCGATGCGCCGGTCTGACACAACACTACCCCAGGGGCATCCGCTGCCGACAGCTGTTCGAGCAGACTTGCTGTGGCCACGGTTTCTTCTCCGGGAGGGAAGTTTATGCTGTAATACAGCTTTGGCCAGGAGCAGCTCGGGATGAGAATTTTGTGCCAGTTTTCACCCCTTAAAACAGGAAAACCAGCCAGCTCTCCGATTGTGTTATACCAGGCGGTGAGATTTTTTTCTGTGTAAAAGAGCATACGCTGAGTTTTCGGGCTTTTCTTCAGGGTTTTAACGGGGCAGGTGCTTCTTACGTATCTCAACGGGGCTATTATTCCAAACCAATGATATGTTCAATATGCACCTCACTACTCAGGAAGATTACCGCATCTGGTTTGAGGTGTTCAATGATTTTTTTGTTCAAACCGTATTGCCAGCCATCAAAAATGAAAACTGTTTCATGGAAAGGTTCTTTCAGAAACGGCAGTAATTTCTCTCCGAATGAATCCCGGATAACCAGTACCCTCAGACCGCTGGAATCATGCACATTCATGAACCGCATTTCATAATCTCCCGGGTACTGAAAATGTTTGATAGGGGGAAAATCATGTTTTACCACTGCCACTGAACGGGGTTTGGCTATGACAGGAATCTGGTCTGTCTCACTCAGGTCATCAATTCCCAGTACATTTTGATGAATACCTGTTTTTAACAAGGTATCCCGCCAGCTTACGGGAGGTATTTCAGGTATTTGCACCCCCGGAAGGTTTTCCCGGAGTTGTTGGACGATATATCGGGAGACCAGTTCACCGGCATGAAAATTCCAGTGGTTGTCGAGTTTATAGAACACTTTATGGTCCTTTTTTGCTTCATTCAGGAGGGGCCTCAGGCTGGTCATCACTCCTGGTAATTTTTTATTAAAGTGTCGCTCCAGTTGGGTTACCCTGTCTTCTTTTATTGGGATTGACTGAAAGGGCATAAACTCTGCATATACATGGTGTTTCATGGGAGCGATGAGCCACATAAAAGGGATGCGCATGCTGTCGAGATAGTGCTTCCGGTAGCGCCATTCCGCTTCAAACTGTTGCAGATGGCCGGGTGTAAACCTTAAAATACCCTCATAGATATTTTTTTCCTTTTTTGCCAGGAAATACCATCCCGAACTCCCGACCAGTGTCTGGTCGGGATGGGGGGATACCAGAAAATAGTAAAAGGACAGATGATGATGTAAATCCAGCAGTGGGCGGCGAAAGCTGAAATTATCATTGAAATAGGATTCAAAGTCAGCCGGAAAAGGGTCCAGAAAGGCAATGTCAAAATTTACCGAATCACGAAAATTACGGTTTTCCGATTTTCGTTCGAAATGCCAGATACCTGTCAATTGATTCAGCAACGGCAGACAAATGACTACCATAAACAGCAAAGCAGTGGGATAGCGGAGCATGGAAGGCAGCTTTTTCATCTGTCAGAATCTGAAATAGATGAAGGGATTGTATGAACCGGCATTGACCTGCATCACACTGTATAGGAGTGCAATTATCATTAAAATGGCCTGTACCCATGATAAAGCCAACTTCCGGCCATCAGCAAAATAGCTGTAAATAAGTTGCGGAAGGGGGCTGCTTCCCAGAATGGCCAGCAAAAGTATCAGTATCCTTTCCCGGTCGAGCTGTTGAATAAGTAGCAGTTGTGGTTCTGCGGCAGGTACAAAAAGCCGTTCTACATAAGAGAGGGCTGCAGGCAGCGATTCTATCCTGAAAAAGACCCACGAAATCAATACGATGGTCATACTATAACCCCACCGCAGAACATAGGGCATTTTCCGGAGCAACCCGGCGAATCCTGCCCGCTCGAAGAGCAGAAAGAGACCATGAAAAAGGCCCCAGATCATAAAATTCCAACTGGCGCCATGCCAGAAACCTGTCAGTAGAAAAACCAGCAACAGATTGAAATACGTCCGGTAGGATCCTTTCCTGTTACCGCCCAACGGAATGTAAACATAGTCCCTGAACCAGGTCGATAAGGAGATATGCCAGCGTCTCCAGAAGTCCTGCATGCTGTTGGCGATATATGGAAAATTAAAATTTTCCAGTATCCGGAAGCCAAACATCCTGCCTAAACCGATGGCCATGTCAGAATAGCCCGAAAAATCGAAGTAAATCTGAAAGGCGTAGGCTATAAGCCCCAACCAGGCAACCGGACTTGATAAATCCGTAGTATTCCGGTTCATAATGTTGTCGGCCATAACCGCGCAGCCATTGGCAATTACCACTTTACGAAACAACCCGAGGACAAATCTTTTTACACCCGATTCAAAAAGCTCCGGAGACTCACGGCGGTGGTCTATTTGCTGAATGATGTCGTTGTAGCGAACGATGGGTCCGGCAATCAACTGCGGGAAAAAGCTGATATATAAGGCAGTGTCTGACAACCGCAAGGGAATGGGTTGTTTTTCCCTGTAAACATCCCAAAGCAGCGACATCTGCTGGAAAGTAAAAAAAGAGATGCCAAGCGGAAGCAGAATTTTTGGCAAAGGCATCAGAGCGGAGGCAGACCCTGCCCATGAAACAAGCAGGTTATAGTTCTCCAGAAAAAAGAGAAGATACTTGAAGGCTACCAGTAAAATCAGATTGAAGGTTAATCCGATATATAGCCAGGTTTTTCTGGTAGCATCGCTGCGGTTAATACGATTTACGAACCCGTAATTCACCCCAATCGAAGCGACAAGCACAAAAGCATAACTTACACCGCCCCAGGCATAAAAAAGAAAGCTGAACAGTAAAAGAAGCGTATTCCGCCCTTTTTTGGGAAACGCATAATAGAGCAATAGCAGAACTGGCAGGAACAGGAACAGAAATACCAGGCTTGTAAAAAGCATCCTTCAACTTTTGCTATCCGACAATGTTACATCTTTTGATAGAGAATGAAAAGAAGTTAGATGCCTCCGGGATTTAAGATAAGAGCACCATTCATTCCATGAACCCATTGGTACTATCAGCCCCCATCCGTAGGTCTCCCCACCCAGCGCACGATTCCCCATAAAACAGCCAGAGAAAGCGGGAAGAGTATCCAGCCTGAAATGCCAAATGCGGCCGGAATAGTGCCAAACAAAATGCCTACCGCACCAACCGTCAGGGCGTAGGGAAGCTGGGTACGCACGTGCTGTATGTGGTTGGCACCCGATGCCAGCGAGCTCAGAATGGTAGTATCGGAGATAGGGGAGCAGTGGTCGCCTAAAACGGCTCCGGCCAGCACACAACTCACTACGTTGTGGAAGATGCTCAGGGATTGTTCGTAATCCATTCCTGCCTCCTGACACAAACGCCAGGCTGCGGGTAACATGAGCGGGTACAAAATGGCCATGGTTCCCCAGCTTGAGCCGGTACTGAAAGCCACCGCGCTCCCCAGCAAAAAGGTCAGCACCGGCAGCCATTGGGGAGCCAGGTCCAGGGCCAGTAATTTTCCTGTGATATAATCAGCCGTGTGCAGTTCCTGGGTAATGGTAGCCAGGCTCCAGGCCAGTACCAGGATAAGGATGGCGCTCATCATGGTTTTGAAACCTGCCATCAACGATTCTATGACTTCTTCAAGATGAAGTTTTTTGCCTGCCAGCGACATCCCCGCAGCTACCAGCACCCCGCTGAATGACCCCCACAACAAGGCCAGGTAGGAGTTGGCATTGCCTATGACAGCCGAAACCCGCCGGAAGAACGGAAGACCTTCATCTGCCCATACAGCGGTATCCCAGCCGGTGTAAAACAAACCGCCGATGGTTACGCCAATCACGACGAGCACAGGAATCAGCGCAAAACGACCCCGAGCTATTACCCCTTCTTTTTTGGCAAATGCATCCAGCTCGGCGCTGCTGTGATCAGCAGCATTTTCCACTTCCGGCTGCCTGCTTCTTGCCTTTAACTCAGCCTGCAGCATAGGGCCATAATCTCTCCGCTGCCAGATCAGAAAAAGCATAAAAAGAATGGTCAGAATAGGGTAGAAAGAATATTGTAAGGAATTGATGAAGACATTGTAAGGGTTTTCATCCAGACCGTCTATGCTACGGATACCGTCCTGAATGTAACCAAGCTCCGCCCCGATCCAGGTGGTGATGAAGGCTATGGCTGCCACGGGAGCTGCAGTGGAATCGACCAGGTAACTTAGTTTTTCACGCGAAATACGCAGTTTGTCGGTTACTGGTCGCATGGTATTGCCTACCAGCAACGTATTTGAATAATCATCGAAGAAGATGGCTATGCCGAGGAACCAGGTGGCCAGTTGTCCGCTTCTGGGGTCGGTAGCCCTGGCAGAGATGCGGTTGACGATGCCCTGCATGCCGCCGTTTCGGGTGATAATGCCCACCATACCACCTATGAGCATCGAAAATACAATTACAGCCAGGTGGTCGTAATCGTTGAGGGCACGGAGGATGTAGGTGTCGAGCAGACTGAAAAAACCAAAACCCAACCCTCCCCAGAAACCCTGACTGTAAAAGCCGATGACCAGGGTGCCACTCAGCAAACCAATCAGCAAGGCGCTGTATACCTCTTTAAACAGCAGGGCCAGTAAAATGGCGATCAAAGGCGGAAGGATACTCCAGGCAAGCGGTATCGGGTTGAAAGGCCGGCTGTCAGTAATCTCACCTACCCTGACGCTGAGGATGGTTTCTTCGCCAAGCCGGTGGGTGAGCGACGCCTGCCCGCCCCGGAACGGCAGCACCTGCTTTTGGTTGTTCAGGTAAACCGTCAGACTGTCAGCAGCCGTGGCCGGATCGGCCGAAAAACCGATTTCAAAATCGATGTTGGCGATGACCACGGCTGGCCATTCGATGGTTACAGGGTTGTTTTGGCTGTGGGCAGGTGCCGGAAACAACCATAACGTAGCGAGCAGCAGCAGGTGGACGGGTTTCATCTGCTTAAAAATAGGAGGCCAATCTGATTCAGCTACATTTTTTTTGAAAACGAAGGTTATGTGCAGACAGCGAGATTTCGAGAGGCGAGAGGCGAGAGGCGAGATACGAGAGGCGAGAGGCGATTTCAGGAGGGTGGGAGGGCGAGACTTGTTTTGTCAAGTTGCTACTGTGGGCTACACAGCAAGCGGACTCACAACCACACCATCAGATAAAGTAATCAACGTTCAAACATTGAATACTCAATACTCAATACTCAATACTCAATACTCAATACTCAATACTCAATACTCAATACTCAATACTCAATACTCAATACTACTTAGCACCCGCCATTGTAAGGGAAACTAAAGCTGAATTCCTGCCGTACTTTCACGCCTTCGGCATTGCGTGCCGGGCGCCATTTAGGCATTGTTTTCATGGCTTCCAGCAGTAGTTTGTCCATTTTGGGGTCGTCTGAGGCATCGATAATGGCTTCTTCTACCACCTCACCCGTTTCATCGACAACAAACCGAAGGGTTGCAAGCGGGGTTTTTTTGGTGCTGAAGATTTCGGGGCGTTTGTAGGTTACCTGCTCGTTGAAATGTTGGCTGATCTGGTTGTAACCTCCCGGATACTCCGCTTCCCGCGGAGGGATGACTGTAAATACACCCAAAGCTTCATGGATTCCGGTGTCAGTATGTTTGTTTTCTCCTTTGTAACGGAACAGAACCTTTATCTGGAGATTACTCCCGAAGTCTGCGGCCTGAAGGGTCTTTTGCTGCGATTCGGTGAGCAAGCGCCCGTTACTTTTGACGGTACGTGTCTGACCCCGGTACCTGGCCGAAATTTCGACAGAAATGTAGTCAATCACCTTTTCATAGGATTCATTGGGGTAAATCGCATCCGTACTTTTAATCGAAACCAGACTGAAATGTAAAGCCTGATTCATTTGAGCGAGGCCGCGCAGCTTGTGGTACTCCCTGGCATCTACAGCCATACGATGCCAGAATTCAGGGGATATATCGCTGATAGAACCTGCACGGTGCAGGGTTTCGTGGCGAGCCACCGGAGTGATACGTCCGGTATATTCAAAAACCGGGCTTTGGGCACTGCTTGTCAGGGAGATAAACAGGGCAAAAAGGCTAAAAACAAGTCTTTTCATGTGATTTTTTTAAGAGGTAAGATTTTTAAGGTCTGGTAGCGGACGGGCCTTTGGTTCCGGGCAAGTCTGCTTTGTACCGTTGGATATGTCTTTCGTGGGATATCTTGATTTTTTTGAGTTATTTCGTGCCAGTCACCCCTTTCCCCGCGACAGGTTGCGGGGTGACCGACCCGGACATTTCTGCTACAACAAACCTAAGTACCTGCCAGCGCCAAAGCTAAAAACGGCCTGTAAAAAGTTGTAAAATGAATGTAAACACGAATATTTCGATTGTAAACCGGCTCAGGGCAGGGCTGATTTTAGGGCTGCTGTTGTTTGCGGCCGTATTTTTTTTCCGGGCGATATCTTTATATCGGTCAGCTGCCAAGACAACTTTTTCGGAAGAGCGAGCGGCCTTGCTGGCCAGGCAGATTGGCCACCATGTTTTGTTGCAGGCAGGAGATCGCAGCTCACGGGTTTTGCCGGTGAAAAGACTTTCTAAAGGGGTGTTTCAGCTCAGATTTGAGCATGAATTTTCTTTTATGCCCGACAGCCTGCTGGAAATAGTACAGCACGCACTCGACGGAATCAGACCCCCGCAGGCGTACACGGTCAATGTCATTGCCTGTATTTCTGAAGAAATCGTCTATGGCTTTGAAATCGACCCGCAGTACAGGGAAATTGTCCCTTGCAGAGGCAGGGGACAACCCAAAGGGTGTTACATCATCCAGATTGCTTTTAAGATGAATACAGCAAAGACAACACCTGCCTTTGCCGCCTTGTTTTCCGGACTTGCCGCCCTGGGACTGTTGTTGTCGGCAGGTTTTGCCTGGGTTTATTTCAGAAGAACCGCCGGCGAGGCACAGCCGGTGGTTACGGATGGTGTCCGGGTGGGTAAATATACCTTCTCGGCCAGCAGCCAGTTGCTGGAGCACCCTGCTGAAAAAATCATGCTTTCTGACAAGGAAACGCAGCTACTCACCATTTTTGCAGCCCGCCAGAATGAACTTATCACCCGCGACGAGCTGCTGAAAAGGGTTTGGGAAGACGATGGTGTGTTTACCGGTCGCAGTCTGGATATGTTCATCTCCAAACTCCGCAAAAAACTGCAGAACGATCCCACTATCCAACTCACCAACGTCCATGGCCGTGGCTATAAACTCGAAACCACCCCCTTTGCCGGCTGAAAGCCGGCCCTTATACGGGCCGGCCGGGAGCGCCCCCGCCCTATCCCCAAAAAAGCCCCATCTCACCCAAAAAACATCATTCGGGGCGGTCAAGACCGTCTCATATATACTATCTTGCATCTGCCATGCAAACCGATAAAAGACTCTTCCTCCTCGACGGCTTCGCGCTTGTGTTCCGGGCATATTTCGCCTTTTCCAGCAACCCCAGGGTAACCAGCAAGGGACTGGATACCAGTGCTGTCTTCGGATTTGCGCTCGCCCTGCTGGATCTGCTCCAGAAAGAACAACCCACCCATATCGGTGTGGTGTTTGATACCCCCGAACCGACCTACCGTCACCTCGAATACCCTGCCTACAAGGCACAAAGGGAGGCTATGCCCGAAGGACTTGCCATTGCCCTGCCCTATATCGACAAGTTGATTGAGGCCTTCCACATTCCCGTCATCAAAAAACCCGGTTATGAAGCCGATGATGTAATTGGTACGCTGGCGTGGAAAGCCGCGGCAGAAGGGTATACCGTTTATATGATGACGCCTGACAAGGACTTTGGGCAACTCGTGCGCGACAATGTTTACATCTACAAACCTGCCCGCATGGGCAATGGCATTGAGATATTGGGGGTGCCTGAAATCCTGGAGAAGTGGGAGATAGAAAAAGTGGAGCAGGTAATTGATATTCTCGGCATGTGGGGAGATGCAGTCGATAATATCCCCGGCATCCCCGGTATAGGTGAAAAAACGGCTAAAAAGCTGGTGCAGGAATTTGGCAGCGTCGAAAATTTGCTGGAGAATACCGATAAGCTCAAAGGCAAACAAAAAGAAAACGTTGAAAATTTCAGGGAACAGGCTTTGCTATCGAAGCGCCTGGCGACCATTACAACCGATGTACCCATCGATTTTGATCCGGAGGGGCTGACCCTGGACCCACCCAATACCGAAGCCATCAAAGAACTCTTCCACGAGCTCGAGTTCCGTACCTTGCTGCGGAGGGTGCTGGGTGACGATGCCGGTACACCGGCAGAAACTGCCCCCGCAGCCCCTGCACCACCGAAAGCAGGCGATCAGATGGATTTGTTCGGGGGGCCGACTACCGGCAACAAAAAAACACCACCACCTGCTCCCGAAGCGGATACTGTTTATAAAAGTTTCCGCGACAGCGGCGCGAAATACAAGCTCACCCAAAGTGAGGCAGATCAGGAGGCATTGGTTAAAAGTCTGCTGACACAGCCGGAATACTGCTTTGACACAGAGTTTACCAGTCTCGACCCCCTTACCGGTGAATTGGTAGGACTTGCTTTCAGTTTTGAAGCGGGTACCGGTTATTATGTGCCCTGCCCTGCTGATCAGGAGGAGACCAAAGCTATTGTTGCCCGTTTTCGTCCGGTACTGGAAGCGCCGGGTATTCGTAAAATCGGACAAAACCTCAAATTCGACTTCCAGGTAATGGCCTGTTACGGAGTCCGGCTCGGCGGAGAGTTGTGGGATACCATGCTGGCCCATTACCTCATTGATCCCGATACCCGACACAACATGGATGCGCTGAGCGAAACCTATCTGGGTTACAGCCCTGTGAGCATTACTGAACTCATCGGCAAAAAGGGCAAAGATCAGGGCACCATGCGGGAGGTGGATATTCAGATTGCCAGCGATTACGCTGCCGAGGATGCCGATATCACCCTCCAGCTCAAACATAAATTTGCCCCCATGCTGGTTGAAAACCAGCTCGAAAAGCTATTCCACGAGGTAGAGATGCCGTTGGTGGAAGTGCTGTCGGATATGGAGCTCGAAGGGGTTAAAATAGATACCAAAGTGCTGGCAGATTTTTCGAAAGAACTTGAGAAACAAATCCAAAGCAAAGAAGCTGAAATTCAGGAGCTGGCCGGTATGAAGTTTAATGTCGGTTCTCCCAAACAACTGGGGGAGGTTTTATTTGATGTGCTCAAGCTCGATCCCAAAGCCAAAAAGACCAAAACCGGGCAGTACAAAACGGATGAAGAGGTACTCACGGCTTTGGCCGACAAGGCTCCCATTGCCCGGGCCGTAGTGGATTACCGTCAGGCCCAGAAGCTGAAATCTACCTATGTAGATGCCCTGCCAACCATGATCAACCCCAAAACACAGCGGGTACACACCAACTTCAACCAGGCGGTGGCAGCCACCGGGCGTTTGAGTTCTATCAACCCCAATCTTCAGAACATTCCCATCCGGACTGAACTTGGCAGGGAAGTCCGCAAGGCTTTCATTCCCCGCGGACCGGAGTATACCTTGCTCTCCGCCGACTACAGCCAGATAGAATTACGTATTGTAACCGCCATCAGCGGCGATGAAAATATGCTTGAGGCCTTCGAAAAGGGTTACGACATCCACACGGCTACTGCTGCCAAGGTATATGGTCTGCCGATAGAGGAGGTTACGTCTGATTTACGCCGGAACGCTAAAACAGTCAATTTTGGCATTATTTACGGTATTTCTGCCTTTGGTTTGAGCCAGCGCCTGGGCATCCCCCGGGGGGAAGCGGCCACCCTGATCGAACAATACTTCCAGACCTACCCCAAAATCAAGGCCTATATGACAGATATTGTCGACAGTGCCCGGGAGAAGGGGTATGTGGAGACTTTACTGGGACGCCGCCGTTATATCCGTGATATCCATTCCGCCAATGCCACCGTACGTGGTTTTGCCGAGCGCAACGCCATCAATGCTCCCATTCAGGGCAGTGCGGCCGATATGATCAAAATGGCCATGATCCGCATCCACCATGAAATGCGGAAGCGGCAAATGAAATCGCGGCTCACCCTTCAGGTGCATGATGAACTGGTATTCGATGCACACCTGAGCGAGCTCGACGAACTGAAAGCCCTGGTAGCAGAAGGTATGAAAAACGCCATGCCGATGGCAGTTCCCATAGAAGTAGAGATGGGTACAGGAGCGAATTGGCTGGAAGCGCATTAATCCTGCCGGAAGATGCAAAAACGACCCATAATGCTGCACCTGATTACCTTTTTGGTAATAGCAGTCATCGCTTTCGGGGCGCTTTGCTGGGTTTGGTGGGGCGAAAGCTGGCTCCAGGCCATTTACGAAGGCCGTTTTTATCCATTCATCGACGATCTGGTAGCCTACCACCGCAGCCTGAATCCGGGTGAACGAACACTGGCCTTTTACCACAAGCTGACCGAAACCATGCTGCTGAGGTTGGGACTCCTCTGGTTCATTACCATGCTGCTGCTCTGGTTATGCTGGCCCCAGCTGAAAAAACGAATCCGGCGTTTTCTGACCGAAAATGTTTCACCGGAGCAACTGGCTGTATTCCGGATTTTGGTATTCGGGGTGTTGTTGCTGTACCCCAACTACACCGCCATCTTCCGCATGAGTACTTTGCCCCCGGAACTGCTTGTGCCTCCGCCCGGCTGGTCGGGTCTGCTGGCCTGGCTGCCTCCTACCCCTTTGGGAGCGCAAATAAGCGGTAGCCTCTTTTTATTGGGCTGTCTGGGAGCTTTGGTAGGTTATCGTACGCGGTTTATGGCCGTGCTGGCTACCCTCAGCGGCATCTGGTTTTTAGGCATCCCCCAGTTTTATGGGAAGATAGACCATTACCACCACCTGCTCTGGTTTTCGGCACTGGCGGCAGTGAGTCCGGTCAGCGACCGTTTTTCGGTAGATGCCTGGCGGAAGCCTTATACCATTGTACGCCCTGCCGGAGATTATGCCCGGCCATTGTATTTTTTGCTGGCCCTGATGGCTGTCATTTACTTTTTTGCCGGCTGGTGGAAGCTGATTGGCGGGGGTATGGCCTGGCTGTGGGGAGATGCTGCTTTTCTGCAGCTTGAGACGCAGGCCTTGCGTACGGGTGTAACCACTCCGGTTTGGTTGTCGGAAAATGATTTACTGAAGCACTTTCTCGGATTGTCAACAGTGCTTCTGGAGTTGGGCTGGGGTTACGCTATGCTCTCGAAACGATTCCGGCCCTGGGTTTTGGCGGCAGCCTTGTTTTTTCACGGCAGTGTATACTGGCTTATGCAGATAAACTTCTGGCAACTACCGGTCTTTTACCTCGTTTTTTTGCCGTGGGGAGATTTACTGCCACATACAAGCCTGAAAATACAGAACCTGTACCACAGCCGGCAGCAAGCCTTGCGTTGGGTGGGTGGTAGTTTGCTGGTCATAAACGGCCTCTTCGGACTGGCCCATTTCGATAGCTGGCCATTTGCCGTTTACCCGAGTTTTGGCAACCCGCCCGAGGCAAAAATGAAACGACTTGTTTTGTACCATGAGCAGGGAGGAGCCCTTGAAGCAGTCGATTTGTATCACGACAGCCGCTTGCGCGCCTGGCTACCCAAAACCCGGCTGCAGGGACTGCAACAGCAACTGATACTCACCCGGGATGAAAGCCGGCGGCAGCAAAAAGTATTGCTTTTGTTGCCATTTTATTTCCGGCAGCTAAATATTGGTAAAGACCAGCCATTTCTGTTGGAATTACAAACGATTCACCTACAAACCGGACAGTTATATGCCAGACAAACCCTGGCCAGAAGCGTTCAGCAGCTAAGACTCAGAACAGATCCGGAAGAAAACTAACGGGTGGAAATCAAAAGAATCGGACAAATCAGCGGTTCATCGCCAGCAAAAATGAAATCGCCCGCCGGTTAAACTCATTCGGCTGTTCCATCGTCACCACATGACCGCACTGTTCCACGATCTCGAGTGTTGCCTGTTGCGTCCGTTCCACCAGATCCTGCACAGTGGGTAAAAACATATGATCCTGCCGGCCCATCACGTAAAGGGTCGGAATACCGGGCAGGGGGACTTCAAAACGTTTAAGCAGGGGCCTCAACTGGCTTGTCAGCTTATACCAGCGTAAAAATTCCTGCTGCGCCAGTTTACGGGCCTCGTTCACAAAAAAAGAACGGGAGGCCGCATGGTTTTTCCGGGGCATGATTACAAAGGCAAACAGTTTGTAAAGCCACAGATAAGGCACCAGGTTTTTGAACATGCGGCCCAAGCCTACAAAAAACCGTGACCGTATATCCAGTTTGGCGATGGCTCCTGCGAGTATCATACTCTGTACCCGTTCGGGGGCCATTTCCGCTATCTGACGGATGATGATGGTTCCCAGCGAAACACCTACAAAGTGTGCTTTGGATATCCGGAGGTGATTCAATACTTCCAGCACATCGGCTGAAATGGTCTCAAAATTATATTTATTGCCCATTACCGCAGCACCAGGTGAACGGCCATGTCCACGTAAATCGACCAGTAAAACATTAAACTGCGCTCTGAAAGCTCTTACCTGTTTATACCAGATAGCCGAACTGCCTCCCGCCCCGTGGACGAAAACTACCCAGGGGGCCTGGCTGGTATGGTGATGGGTTTTATAAAAAAGCATGCAGAAATAACAACGCCGCAATTGCAAGGTTTGCTGCCGCAATGCTACGGAAAATAACCGGGAGATGGCCGAAGTGTCAGGATATGGCTTCGGACAGCCTTAGAAGCTTATTTTTCGTCGATGGAATATTTACCCGGACCGAGAAACAGCACTGTCACATAGCCGAGGGTATACAGCAAAGGGAGTTCCAGTTTGCCGAAGCCGGCCTCCCATTGCACTTTCCATACGATGATGCCCATGGTAAAAAGCAAAGGAAGCAGCGCCAGGCGCGTCCACAAGCCCAATATCAGCAGCAAGGAACCACCTGCCTCGGCGGCAATGACCAGTTGCAACGATAATGCTCTCCCGATACCCAGTGGGTCGGCAAAAGTGAATTTGAGCAGGTCATAATTATCAATCTTGTGCCAGGCATGCCCGTATATCATCCAGCAGCCCAGGCACAACCGAAGTAGAAGCAGGGTGAATTCATGCAATCCCTTGTTTCTGCCTGTCAGGAATTTACGGAGGTTACGCGCCATCAGGGAAGTTCATAGGTATGGGTAAGTATCTGCGGGTTTTTCATGGAAGTCTTACGCAGGGCAACCAGATCGAGGCTTTTCTGCCCTGCCTTCAGGGTGTAGGTTGCTATGCCCTTGTTTACCGGGAGCGCTTCCAGACCTGCTCCAGCCATCGGTTGCCCGTCGGCGAGTTTCCCGATAAAAAACGTCACTTTTTCATCTCCGTTGGAAAGTTTGATTTCCAGCTTACGGTCGCCATCCACGGCAATGTAAGGTTGGCGGAGTGCTTTGCCGTTAAAATCATATTCTTTCAAACCCGGCAGCGGCTCACCATGGGCCCAGAATAATTCAGCCATGATTTTACCGGTATTGTGATATTTTTTCTCGACACCATGTTTTTTTCCGGCTCTGAAGGGCACTTCCTGATACAGTATGCCATCCTCATAATACCATCTGGAAGGGCCGTCTTTCAGGTTGTTTTTATAGGTAATTTCCGATTCAGCCTGGCCATTGGCATAATACTGCCGGGCAGGGCCATCGCGTCGGCCATCTACATAGGTAACCTCATTTTTGATCTTGCCCGTCTCATAATAGGATTTCTGTACCCCTTCCGCACGCCCTTGCGCGTTTTTGGTGAGGGGCTTATCGGCAGCACTTTCGGTAGCTGCTTTTTCCGAGCAGGCCGCTGAAAGGCAAAAAAGAAGGACAAACAAACGTTTCATGGCGGACTTTAAAAGCGAAAAATAGCAAAAAAACAGGCCACCCTCTTTCAAAGGCAGCCTGTTTTTTGAAGGAAGGGCCTGTTAAGGTGCTTGTCTTCCTGCGGGTGCCCCGCCAGGGCCTTTCCCCATGCCACGTTCTTTTTTCAGCTGCTGACGTTCGGCTTGCTGGGCTTCCAGTTTTTTGTACTGTTCTTCCGTAAGTGTCTTTTTCAGCATTGTTTTTTCTTCCTCACGCAGCGCTTTTTGTTTTTCACGGTTGGCCATGCTGGCCTCGTGGGCTTTGTCACGCTCCTGCTCAATGCGGAGGAGATCTTTTTTCAGACTTTCTTTCTGGACATCGGTAAGGGTGAGGTTTTTGTCGAGGCGTTTCAGACGCATCTCGGTACGTTCTTCTGCCGTTTGTTTTGGAACGCCGGGCTCTTTTTGTGCAAAGGCCATGGTTCCCATAACGGTAAACAGCAGGGCCATCCAAAGAATCTTTTTCATGATGTTTAAATTTTAAAGACTTGACATTTATCCCTCTATGACGCGCACGGAGGTCCAGGGTTTAAGCACCTGTCCGGATGAATTTGCATGACTGTGAACCAGTAAGGATTTCCGCTTGTTGGTCATAATAGTTTAAATTTGTACTAAAACCACTTTAACTCCAAACCATGGCATTTGAATTACCCGCACTTCCGTATGCACACAATGCGCTTGAGCCGCATGTCGATACCACCACCATGGAAATCCACCATGGCAAACACCACGCCGCCTACGTCAATAACCTGAACGCCGCGCTGGCAGGCACCGAAAACGAAGGTAAATCACTGGAAGAACTGATGACCAACATCAGCAAATTGCCGGCTGCCGTCCGTAACAACGGGGGTGGTCACTATAACCACAGTCTTTTCTGGACAGTAATGAGCCCGGATGGTGGCGGAGCGCCTACCGGTGAACTCGCCGCCGCCATCGACAGCACTTTCGGTTCATTCGACGCTTTCAAAGAAAAATTCGCAGCTGCCGGTGCTACCCGCTTCGGTTCAGGCTGGGCATGGCTCTGTGTTGAAAACGGTGCGCTTAAAGTATGCAGTACCCCGAATCAGGACAACCCGCTGATGGATGTGGTAACCGATTGCAACGGCACCCCGATCCTCGGCCTCGACGTGTGGGAACATGCTTACTACCTCAAATACCAGAATCGTCGCCCTGATTATATCGCCGGTTTCTGGAATGTAGTAAACTGGGCAGAAGTAGCCCGCCGCTACGCCGCCGCGAGGTGATTTTTTAGACATTGAGATTTCGAGATTTCGAGAGGCGAGAGGCGAGACTTTTTAGTGCCGCGCATGCGGCACTGTCCAGGGCAAAGCTGACCCTTTGTAATTTAATAACTGGTACCAGTCGCATAGCGACTAAAAGTCTCGCTTCTCGCCTCTCGAAATCTCAATGTCTGTCAAGCACCTATCTTTAGGCAAAACATCGCCATGTCACAAGTCACAGAATTTAATGCGTATCGCGAACGGATGAACGAACGCATACTGGCCACCAAAAACAAAACCATCCAGAAAATATACAATGTCGACCATACCACCTATCAGGATGGGGCATTGCCGGCCAAAACGAAGGAAATGCTGGGTCTGGTAGCCAGTATGGTGCTGCGTTGCGACGATTGTATCAAATACCACGTCCAGGAATGTCATAAACTGGGTGTAAGCGCGGAAGAGCTGTACGAAATTTTCGGCATCGCCAACCTCGTAGGGGGCACCATTGTGATTCCGCATACCCGCCGCGCCATTGAGTTCTGGGACGCTCTGGAGGCTGCGGAGTAAAGATTGGGATCCTTGTTCTGCTTTATCTTTCGTCTCTGATCACTTCTCGCTCATCCCGTACGGGAAGTCGATGGTCGATTGTCCATAGTCCATTTTGCGGTCCAGATTTCGGGGGCAGCAAGCCATCAGCGGGGGTCGACATGCGCCTGCGGGCGCGGTCCACGGCTTAGCTGGTCCATGGTCTTTGCTTTATCTTTCGTCTCTGATCACTTCTCGCTCATCCCGTACGGGAGGTCGGTGGTCGATTGTCCATAGTCCATTTTGCGGTCCAGATTTCGGGGGCAGCAAGCCATCAGCGGGGGTCCACATGCGCCTGCGGGCGCGGTCCACGGCTTNNCGGTCTTTGCTTTATCTTTCGTTTTTAATCACTTCTCGCTCATCCCGTACAGGAAGTCGATGGTCGATTGTCCATAGTCCATTTTGCGGTGCAGATTTTGAGTACCGTAAGCCATCAGCGGGGGTCGACATGCGCCTGCGGGCGCGGTCCACGGCTTCGCTGGTCCACGGTCTTTGCTTTATCTTTCGTTTCTGATCACTTCTCGCTCATCCCGTACAGGAAGTCGGTGGTCGATTGTCCATAGTCCGTTTGCAGCACCATAGTACCCCTCTCTCCACTCTCCACTCTCCCTCCCCCGTTCATGACACTTTTCATACAACTCATTACATCTGGTTATACGGAGTAAACAAGCTTGGCTTCATTTGTATCATGCATTCAACCCAACGATGATGAAAAACTTACTGACCCTCTTGTTGCTCACCAGCCTGAGCATCTCCCTGACCGCCCAGGTCGCTCCTGTGAAGCCCGTACGGCCCGTTGCGCCAACCCCTCCCTCGGGTGCTGAACCAACCGCGCCCCCTGCGCCGCTTACACCGCTGCCGCCTTTGACGGAAATCAGTGAACATAGTACGCAGGTGGATAACAAAGGCGATGCTACCTGGACCATCACCGCCAATGGCACGACCTTCAAACTCAACCAAAAAGGCGAGGTGACCCTCAGCGACGATGACAAAGACATCACCGCAATTTCAGAAGGGGGCTATTTTGTCCTGAGTAAAACCGTTTTCGGCAGCCGTTATAAGGTTGAAATCAGGGAAAAGGACGGCAAACTGATTAAAAAATTCTATCAGGGCGGCAGTGAAAAGCCCTGGGAGCCTGCAGGCCGTGAATGGCTGGCAGAAGTATTGCCCGACCTGGTCAGAAGTACCACCCTGGGTGCCGAAAGCCGGGTGAAACGTTTCTACCAGAAAGGGGGCTATGCGGCCGTCCTGGCAGAAGTAGGAGAAATCAAAAGCGACCACATTCGGAGCCATTATGGCAAACTGCTGCTGAAACAGCCTTTGAATGAGATACAGCAGGGCGATGCAGTGAAACAGCTGTCGAAACTGATCCGGTCGGACTATTACCTGGCCGATTTCCTCACCGGCAACCTCCGCAAAGGTACCGGTAGCAAAACGATGGCGCAGGCGCTGGTGAATGCCGCGGCGGAAATCAATTCTGACTATTACCGGGCAAGCGTACTGGAATCGGCCATCAAAAAAGAATTGTTGCAGCAGGTAGATGTGAAACAGTTCCTGAGTATCGCCACGGGCATAGGCTCCGACTATTACAAAGCCTCGGTACTCGAAGCCATGGCAGATAATGCGGATATGAACGCCCATCAGGTACAGTATTTCCAGAGTGCGGGCAGCATTTCGTCGGACTATTACCGGGCTGCGGTGCTTACCGATGGTCTGGCGCAATTCCGGCTCACCACCACGGGCCTCCAGCAAGGTATGGCCGCCTGGAGCGACATGAGTTCGGATTATTACAAACAGGCGGTGATGATTAAAATGCTCCATGTCCACAAGCTCACCCCCGATGCCCAGAAGCTGGTTTTGCAGCCTGTGGCCGCGGGTATGTCGAGTGGCTTGTATAAAAGCGATGTGCTCCGCACCTATGCCAGAACCCAGCGGCTCACCGAAGAAAACTTTCCGGAGTGGGCCCAGGCGGTGAGCACGGTAAACAGCGATTATTATATGGCCAGTGCCTTCAACAGCCTGTCGCCCGACAACCTGAGTGGTGGGCAACTGGCAGCACTCATGAAGAATGCCGCTAAAATCAGCTCCGACTACTACAAATCAGAGGTACTGAGGAGGTACGCCGCTGCAGTAGCTGCCAGTACCGCTGAAGCCAAAGATGCGTTTAAGGCAGCAGCCAAAACCATCAGCTCTACACATTATTTCGGGGAAGTAATGCGCAGCATTGACTAGCAGGCAGAGCGGCCGATTTTTCTTAAATTGGCCGGTATGCAGTTGCTCAATGCCTATCTGAAGAAGTTTATGGCCCCCTTCCGCCATCAAACCCTGAGCCTGCTAAGTGGCGGGCTCACGGCTGCGCTCTGTTTTTTTGTGCTTCAGTATGGCGAATCGAACCGGTTCAGCCTGGAGCCCAGTCAACTCCCTGCCTTTTTCCTGCTGCTCTTCTTCGGTATGGCCTGCGCCCTGCTGCTGGAAGCCTGGAATCGCCGGCTGAATAAAATAATCTCCTGGCAGAACAGCTTTGCCTCCCGTTTTATGGCAGGCCTCGGCAGTAACTTATTGCTCAGTGCCTCGCTGAGTTACAGCCTCTGGTGGATCTGCCGTCAGTGCTGGGAAAGTTTGTTTCCGGCTCCTGCCGCGACAGGCGATAGCACCGAAAAGGCGGTTATCTTATTGTCGATGGTCATTTTTGTGTATCAGATCGCGTATGCCATCCGCTATTCCTATCACCAGTATGCCGTAGAACAGCTGGCCAGCCTGCAGCGGGAGCGGTCGGCCACCGAATGGCGCTACAAAACCCTGCGGGCGCAGTTGAGTCCGCACTATCTCTTCAACAACCTCAATACCATCGGAGCCCTGGTACAAAGTGATCAGGAAAGGGCAGAGGCCTTTATCCGCCAGCTGGTGAGCAGCTACCAGTATATTTTGCAGCAACGCGACCATACCCGTGTATCGCTGGAGGAGGAAGTGGCTTTTGTGGAAGCCTATTTTTACCTGCTGCAGATCCGTTTCGGGGAGCAGATAAAACTGCACATCCATGTGCCGGAACGCCTGAAAAAAACCACCCTGCCACCCCTCTGCCTGCAGTTACTGGTAGAGAATGCGGTGAAACACAACAGCCCGCAACCCGGACAACAACTCGATATCCACATACGTGAAAGCGCGGGTATGGCCCTCGAAGTCAGCAACAACCGCCTGCAGGGCAACCCTGCCGACTCTTTTCAACTCGGCTGGCAGCATCTGCAGCAGCAATATAGCCATACAGGGCCCAGACAGCCCCAGAGATACGACGGAGACCCCTTCCGGGTTGTACTGCCACTGTTCGCAGGAAAGGAGGGAGAAAGATGAAAATGACCGTTTTACACCAACCCCTTTTCAGGCTGCTGGCACCGGTTTTGTTCGGCCTGCTGGTATATCTCACCCTGTTGCTGCTGAACAACCAGGCGGCGCAGCTCGACCAGCTTTTCCGGAGCCAGGAGATGTATGTGTGTATGCTGCTGGCAGCGTTGCAGTCGGAATTACTACGCTGGCTCATCCTCAAGATCGAAAAACGGGTTCCCGGTGAACGTCGCCGCTGGTGGCTGCTGGTGACGGCGGGCAACAGCCTCACCGTTTTGACGGCCCTCACCGCCCTTTGGTTTTATTATGTGTATGGCATCGGTTTCCCGCCCGGAAGTGGTGAATTGTGGCGTTTTGCCGCGCTGTATCTGCCCGGAGGCTGGTTTTTGATTGCCTTGTACGCCAGTCAGTTTTACCTCCGCCGCCAGAATACCGCCGCTATGAGCCGGGAAGTCGCCCGCCGGTCGATGCTCGAACAGGAATTCAGCGACTTCAGCCACGAACTCGCCCCCGAGCTGCTCTACCGAAGCCTCGAACAGCTTCTTTTGCTCATGCACCAAGACCAGCAGGCAGCCGAAGATTTCCTGAACCTGCTGGCCCAGCATTACCGCTACCGCCTGCTCAACCGCCGGGAGGAAGTGGTGCCCCTGGCCGCCGAACTCGAAGCCGCCGGACAATACGCCCGGCTGCTGGGCGGCATCCGCAGGCAGGAGATTGTGCTGGAAACAACGGGTGTGCAGACCATAGACGCGCAATTACCTCCCGGCAGCCTGGTAACCGGGCTGTTCTGGCTGCTCGCCAACAGCATCACCGAACCCGGTGCCTGTCACATACAGGTCGCCCTCACCGGAAATGAACTGCAGCTCTCTGCCACCTCCCGCGAAAAACTCATCCGCGATGCCGACAGCGCCTACGCCTTCGAACGCCTCTGCCGCAGTTATCAGATTCTGAGCGACCGGCCACCCAAGGCCACCGCCAACCGCAGCGGACTGCAGGTGAAACTGCCGTTGCTGCAGCTAAAACCCCTTACCACCCCATGAAAGTAGTCATCATCGAAGATGAACAACCCGCCTCCGACAAACTCATCCAACTGCTGCAACAGCGCGATCCGGAGGTGCAGATACTGGCCGTTTTGAGACGGGTGGGGGAGGCTGTGGACTGGTTCCGCCAGCACCCTGCCGCCGCCGACCTCATCTTCGCCGATGTGCAGCTGCCCGACGGGCTCAGCTTTCAGCTGTTTAATCAGCTACAGCTACAGCAACCCGTCATCTTCATCACCGCCTACGATGCCTATGCCCTCGACGCCTTCCGCGTAAACGGCATTGACTACCTGCTCAAACCCCTCAGCTTCTCGGAACTCGACCGCAGCCTGCGCAAAATGAGCCAATGGACAGGTCAGCAGGACCAGCTACGCCAAATGGGCGAAAACTGGGGTAAAAAAGCCTATAAAAACCGTTTCATGGTGAAACTGGGCGAACACCTCCGGGCCGTCAATACCGATCAGATCCTGCTTTTTTACGCGGAGGGGAGAACCGTTTTCCTCTATACCCGCGAAGGCCGCAAATTTGTGGTTGATTTCACCCTCGATCAGCTGGAAGATATACTCGATCCGGCCCTCTTTTTCAGGATAAACCGAAGCAATATTGTGCAGTTGAATGGCATCAAAGAGGTGGTGATTTATTCATCCAGCAGGCTGCGGGTGGTTACGCAGCCGGAGTTTGCAGAAGAACTGGTGGTGAGCCGGGAGAAGGTAGGGGCGTTTAAGGAGTGGTTTGGGTAGGATTGTTTAGACATTGAAATTTCGAGCGGCGAGACTTTTTGCGCTGAGGCGCTGTCAATGTGGAGAGTGGAGAGTGGAGAGTGGAGAGTGGAGAGTGGAGCGTGGAGCGGTTAGCGTTGGGATGGGGGTGGAATGGATGATGGCTCGTGGAACCGGTTTGTCAACCTCAACCAGTTTCAGTACTTCCGGCGGGCCGTATCGGGTGCAGTGGGCAGCTTTCATGGGGTGGGTGTTTTAAATTTCGAATCAGTTTACATTTGATTAGCGATTCAGGGAAATAACCCGCTCAAAAACCCCCATAACCTCAAAATGTTGCAAGCTGTCACCTGAAAGCTCCAGCGTTTCGTATTCAGCATGGGTAGAAAGAGGTTTCAGCATAATGGTTTCATGCTCCCAGCGATCTTCTGTGCTTTTTTTGGTACTGTGGTACTCTTTTACAGTATAGCCGGAGCCAAAATCTGCATCCTGAATAGCAGTACTTCTTACCAATACTATTTTGCCATTCCTGCTGCCCCCTTCGTCTTGTTTAAACAGGCAGTAAGCTCCATTGGGTATCCGTTTGTTCATGGATTCTCCCTTGACCCTGCAGATGAAGTAGCCCTTCCTGGCCGCAATGTGCATCGGAAGTTCCACCCAATCGGCATCCAGGCTGACCTGTAGGTCTCCAAATGGACCTGCTGCTGCGGTTATATCAACAAAAGGAACCGCATTCACATATGGCTTGATTTCTTCTGACCTGAGTACCCTGAAAGGCAGTTCTTGCCGGAAACTCGCTATGTGTTCTTTGAGATATTCTCTTAGTTCGGGATTGCAGGCATACACATAAGTGCCTCGAATACCCCGGTACATGATGGTTTTGTAGATATTGATGATGTAAGCTTTCAGATCTCTGATATCAGAAATACCCTTTTTACCATTGATATCGTAGTATTGGCTTGGGTCTATCTCAATTTCTCCGGTTGCTTTGTTATAAGAGATTTCCTTGCCGAAAATGACTCCGACATAGTTCAGATCATACCCCTGGGTGGTGTGAATACAGCCTATTTCTTTAAAAGCGTTTTCGGAATTAATCCAGTCGTTATCGGTCTGATTCCATTGGAAGGACAATCCCTCAATCTTAATATCTATGGCAGTTTTGTTTTCCTTGGACAACCAGGGCCAGGAGTAACCCGCCACCAGCCGACATAAACCTAAAGCAGCTTCTTTTTTGCCCAGTTCTTCGTATAAGTCTGTCAGGGAGTCAAAGACCTTTAAATCATAGCCCTCAGCAGAGAACCTGACATTGCTTTCTCTTTTTACATGCAGTAAATCATCTACAAAATTGATGTAGTTGGAGCCGCCAATGACCCGCATTTGTGATTTGAGCTCCAGTTTCAACGTATCAGGATCGTCCAGCAGGGCAGAAAAGTGACTGACATCTACATCGGAAGGTTTGACAGATTGTGCTGCATCATAAAAGAATAACTGGTTTTTACTGTTGGCCAGCAACCAATCCAGTTCCGTTCCATTATCATCAAGCCCTAATTTCTGGTTGTTCTTTTTAAAAGCACCCATCCAGCTGATGTTTTTGTATTTCCTCAACCGGTGCGCCTCGTCCACAATCAGTAAATCGTATTTCTCTTTCAGTTTAAAGGTGTCCGAAGGATTTATAATCATAGAAGCCTTTAAGCCGGGAATCTTCTTAAATACATTTTCCAGCGATCCCCGTAACGAGGTCATGGCAATGACCAACCCGATTTTGGGGTTGGGGTATTTGACTCTGAATGCCTTGATATAATTGATTTCCCGGAGTTCATCGTCGTTGTAATCTTCATAGTGAAGGGAATCGATATCAGAATGGAGCAACTTCATCAGGTAAGTCGCCAGAATAGTTTTGCCTGTACCTGCGCTCCCTTTAACAAGTATTCTGTTGGTGTTTTTGCTGGTAAGGCCTTGCAGGATTTCCAATACCGATTTGTATTGATCCTCATTCAGGGATTTGTACGGGGAGTATTTGAATAATTCTGAGTTCTCTATTTCGGTAAGCGATCGGGTAACAATTTTCTTTTCAAGGAGCTTGTTCCAGACTTCCTTGAACAGGTTTTTATAAAGATCCTGCTGGTAGTAGTTGTGATTGATTAAGCCAAAGTTGCCATTCTGAAGGTTAAACGTTCCTTCTGCCTGAATGTATTGAATAAGGGAAGATTCCATATCCAGCGTGGCCGATTTGTTGAATTTATCGGAGCCAATGATGGAAATTTTATTTAGTTTGAGCCTTTCGGGATTAGCGAGGTGGTTCCTGATTCTGCCGGAGGCATTGGTAGATTCCCCTACATAGGCGATTTTGAGCTGATCGTTCTGGATGAAGTACACCAGCGGCCATTGATTTTTGACCCAGTTATTCTGTTCAAGGGCACTCAGGGCTTCTTTGCTGAAATCGTATTGTTCTGAAACTTCAACCGATAAATCGAAGGATAAACTCATAATTCATCGTATTTCTTTGCTGTGCCTTTGGCTTTCTCTACCGGATATTTTTCGGCATTTTTCCTGATTTTCTCCAGCACAATCTCCTTTACATCAAAGCCATACTTATCTGCCAGCAACAAAGAAAAAGACAATATATCTGCCAGTTCCTCTTTAACCTTCTCCCGGTTCGCATCCTCCGCCTTTTTCCAAAGAAATAACTCCAGCAACTCCCCCGCCTCAATGCTGATAGCCAGCGCCAGATCCTTGGGATTATGAAACTGCTCCCAATCCCGCTCATTGCGAAATTTCAGGAGGGTTGCGGTGAGTTGTTGGAGGTCGGTCATTTGTACGGAACGATGTGGTACATGTGTGTAATCAAAAGTAACAAATTTCACGAAAGAGGTTGAGCGGCCTTGGTTAGAGTTGCCATTTCAACCTGAGAACTAAAATTATACTTTAGACTGTTTGAACAACCTCCTCCACCGACCCAAACACCGGCCTACCCAGCGAAAGCATCAAATCTCGTTCCTTGTTGGCGCCGGGGCTTTCGGCCAGCAGCAACAGGGCGTCGCAGGCGCTGATCACGGCCAGGGAGATTTCCATGGTGCAGTGGTAGGGATCGGGTACGCTGGCTTTTTCGAGCACGGGGAGGGCGGCGTTCATGCCGATGAGGGGGATGTGCCCGAGTTCGAGCAGCCGGGCGGCAGCTTCGTTCATTTTATCCAGGTTTTCCTGGCGTTGGGCTGCTGTGTGGGCCGAGTAGGGGCCTGCTACGCCTATGATCATGGGGGGTGGGTTTGGTTTGGTTTTATAACGGGGGTGGGGGTATCAGCGTATTTGGGGGTAAACGGGTTTGGAGGGGTTAACGGGTAAAACGGTTAAACGGGGTAAAACGGTTAAACGGGGTTAAAGGGTTAAACGGGGGAAGGGGTAAAACGGTAAAACGGAAAAAAGGGGGTAAAACGGTTAAACGTGTCTCTTTTGTGGTGAGGCGGAAGCGGGTTCCCGGGCCAATGGGGTCATGATGAAAGGAATCTTGCAACCCTTGAAATTTGAAATCCTGTACGGTGGTTGAGCGGAGCCGAAACCACCCGCTATGGCTTCGGCTCCGCTCAGCCACCGCTCTGGATTCCGCTCAGCTACCGCTCTGGATTCCGCCTGCCACCGCTCTGGATTCCGCCCAGTCACCGCCAGGTGACTCGCGCCCACCGTTTTACCCCCTTTTTTCCGTTTTACCGTTTTACCCCTTCCCCCGTTTTACCCCTTAAAATACCGGATATTCCAGGTCAGCGTCAACAAAAAATACCGCTGCAAAACACTCGTCCGGGTATCCTCCACAAACACATCACTCACCGTTCTGCCGATGGCCTGGTTCTGGCCGAGGAGGTCGTAGGCGCTGATGCGGAGTTCGCCGTCGCCGTTTTTGCCTAAGCGGTAGCCTATGCCGGCATTCCAGAGCAGAAAATCGGGGTCAATCCCGGCATCCAGGCCGCTGTAGCGGGTGTAGGCCCATTCGCTGCTGAGCATCCATTGGGGGGTGGGCTGCCAGTTGCCTCTTAGGCCGGCGAGCTGGTTTAGGTAGTTGGCATTGAGAGCGGGTTCGAGGCTGTTAAGTACGCGGTTGGCGCCGAGGGTGTAACTCAGGGTGAAATCTACCTGCTCGCTGATGTTGCTGCCGAGCACCAGACCGCCGCTGAGGGTGGTAGTACGCGCGAAATTGTCGAGGCCGTTGATGAGGCCGGGGGTCTGGTTGTAACTGAGGCCGGCGTTGAGGTTGAGGTTACTTTTCAGGAATTGTACGGGGAAACCGTAGGTGAGTACGGTACGGGCGTTCCAGGCACCGGCCAGGTTGGCGGGCTGGTTGAGGCGGCCGCCACGGGCGAGCAACACCCCACTCACCACGGTATCGCGGGCGGCGATGGTGGTGGCGCTGCCAAGGTAATCGGCTGTTGCACTGCCAAGGGCGAAAAGGCTGAGCGAGCGGGCTTTGGTGCTATTGTTCCGGTTGTAGCGGAGCACGAAGGAATGGGCGTACTCCTGCACGAGGTTGGGGTTTCCGATGCTTAACTGCAGCGGATTGCTGTTGTCGACCACATTCTGCAACTGCGTCAGGCTGGGCAGATTGGTGGAGGTACGGTAAAACAACCGCAAGTTGTTCTGCTTGTCGAGGGTGTAATGCAGCATGGCGTTGGGCAGTACATTCCTGAAATTCCGGTCTACAGTAAGCCTCACCGGGAAGGTTTGCGCGCTTTCCATGCGGGTCTGCTGCAGGCTCAGGCCGATGCCGCCCCGCCATTTTTCGCTCCGGAAACGGTAATGGAGGTTGAGCCGGTGGTTCAGCTGGGTGTTGTCGAAGGTATTGCTGAGCTGGCTGTCGACCTGGCTGTAGCTTTGGGTGACGGAGTCGAAGCGGGTGGTTTGGGTGTAGCTGTTCTGCAGGTTGAGTGAGGGACTGTAACCAACCGAAAACTGGCCCTTTTCGCCTATGGGTTCGGTAAACTGGATGTTGGTGCTGAAGTTACGGCCCAGGCTGTTGTTGTCGCTGCGCTGGTCTAGCAGGCTGATGGTCTGAACGCTGTCGCCATACACATTGCGGGCCTCCAGGCTGCCGTCGCCATCCCGTTGGTTGTGGCTGTAGCCGAGGTTGATGCTGAGGGTACGGCCTTTTTTGCCGAGTTTATGGCGCCACAGCAGGTCGGCACCGCCGTTAAGCGCGAATTGGTTGCTTTCGGTGGTGGTGGTGGTGCTGTTGAGGAGGTTACCGGCGGCATCGGTATTGAGGCCGTCGAGCTGGTTGTTACGCTGGTTGTTCTGCAGACTGAATTTGGGGGTGAATACAAGCGAATTAGCGGAGTCGATGTCGTATTCCATCCGCAGATTGAAGCGGTGGTTGTGGTTGAGCGAATTGCTGAGGTTGTTTTCGGTATAGGCAGGGCCGAGGCCGTCGCTCTGGTAAAAGAGGCGGTTGATAAACTGATCGGTGGTATTGTCGGTGATATTCCCGAAATAGCTACCGCTGACTTTGATGTTCTGACCCCAGCGGTCGGTATAATTCAGTCCCAGCGAATGGGTCTGGTTGATGCCAGCCTGGTTGCCGACCATAAAATTCTGACTGCTTCCGCCACCGCCGGGTCGGCCGCCACCCCGCATGCCGCCCCGGCCGCCGCTGCTCTGGGAAAGGCCGAGCAGATCCTGGCTCGAAAAGTTCTGCTGGTTGGTATTGTTGCTCTGCGCGAGCAGGGTGATGCGGCGTTGTCCCTGGAAGCTGTTGAGGTTGCCGCCTGCCTGGTAGCGCTGGTCGGTGCCGTAACCGGCATAGGTCCGTCCGAAAATCCCGGTGTTTTTGCCGTTTTTGGTGATGATGTTGAGGGTTTTTTCGGTATTCCCGTCGTTAAAACCGGTGAACTGCGCCTGATCGCTGAGGCGGTCGAATACCTGCACCCGGTCGATGATCTCTGCGGGCAGGTTGCGCAGTGCGAGGGTGGCATCTTCCCCGAAAAACTCCTGGCCATCCACCAGCACCCGCCTTACATCTTCGCCCTGGGCTTTTACCACGCCGTTTTCGACCGAAATGCCGGGCATTTTGCTCACGAGCTGCTCGGCATTGGCGTCGCGGTTTACCTTAAACGCATCGGCGTTGATGGAGGTGGTATCACCCTGTTGGGTCACCCGATCCTGTATGCCTTCGATCTGCACTTCTTTGAGCAGGCGGCTGTCTTCCTGCAGGGCTATGCCGCGCAAAATTACCGGCGTTTCGCCGAGTTCCAGGAGGGTATCGAAAGGAATAAAGCCAATGTAGCGGATTTCGACCCGGTAGCGGCCGGGTTCGGCGCGGAGCATAAATCGGCCGTCGGGGCTGGTGGTGGTGCCGGTTTGCCGGCTGCTGTCGGTAGTGGCGCGTAAGATGACATTGGCTGCCGCGAGCGGCTGGCGGTCGCCGGCCTGTACCACCCGTCCTCTGACGACCGATTGTGCCCATGCGGTGCTGTGAACGAACAGAAAAAGCACAAAAAGGAGGCGTAGTATTCGGGACATAAGGTGGCAGATGATGTCAGGAAAGCGTTATAGATAGCCGGGAAACCAAAAGGTTTAACGGCGATACGTAAAACACCGGTAATTCCGGCGGGGATTCTCTGTAAAGTAGCTGATTTTTGGCCGTTTTTCCCTCAGTTTTTATAGTTTTGTGGGCTATTCCGAAGTCGCTTCCATGAAGGAAAAAACCAAAAAACAGGACATACTCGATTACCACAGCCAGGGTCGCCCGGGCAAAATAGAGGTAGTCCCAACCAAACCTACCAACAGCCAGCGTGACCTGGCCATCGCCTATTCACCGGGTGTTGCAGAGCCTTGTCTCGAAATCGAAAAAAACCCCGACGACGTCTATAAATACACCGCCAAAGGCAATCTGGTGGCTGTTATCAGCAATGGTACGGCTGTTTTAGGGCTGGGTGATATTGGTCCCGAAGCCTCCAAACCGGTGATGGAGGGCAAGGGCCTGTTGTTCAAAATATTCGCCGACATCGATGTATTCGACATCGAGCTGAATGTGAAGGATGTCGACAGTTTTGTGGCCACGGTCAAGGCTATGGAGCCTACTTTCGGCGGGGTAAACCTCGAAGACATCAAGGCGCCGGAGTGTTTTGAGATCGAAAAGCGGCTGAAGGAGGAGATGAAGATCCCCATCATGCACGACGACCAGCACGGCACCGCCATCATTTCGAGCGCTGCCCTACTGAACGCTGTGGAGCTGTCGGGCAAAAAGCTGAACAAGGTCCGCATCGTCATCAACGGTGCCGGGGCTTCGGCCATCAGCTGCACCCGTTTGTTTGAAGCCATCGGGGCTGATCGCAAAAACATCGTGATGCTCGATTCGAAGGGTGTCATCCGGGCCGATCGTACCGATCTGGAAGAGAACAAACGCTATTTCGCCACCCAACTCAATCTCCACACCCTGGAGGAAGCCATGAAAGGCGCCGATGTATTCGTGGGCCTCAGCAAGGGCAATGTCGTGAACCAGGACATGGTGCGTTCGATGGCCAAAAACCCCATCGTCTTCGCCCTCGCCAATCCCGATCCTGAAATCCCCTACGAACTGGCTATGGCCAGCCGCGACGACATCATCATGGCCACCGGCCGTTCCGATCACCCCAACCAGGTGAACAACGTCCTCGGTTTCCCCTACATTTTCCGGGGCGCGCTCGATGTGCGGGCCACCCGCATCAACGAGGAGATGAAGCTGGCCGCCGTGAAAGCCCTGGCCGAACTGGCCAAAACCCCCGTTCCGGAGGTGGTGAACATGGTTTACGGAGAGAAAAACATCACTTTCGGTAAAAGCTACATCATCCCCAAACCTTTCGACCCACGACTGATTTACACCGTATCGCCGGCCGTCGCGAAAGCCGCTATGGAGTCAGGCGTCGCACGTAATCCCATCACCGACTGGGCTGCCTACCACCTGGAGCTCAAAAAACGCCTCGGTCTCGACGATAAATTCATCAACCTCATCACCCAGAAGGCCAAACAAGACCCCAAAAGGGTGGTGTTTGCCAATGCCGACAGCTTCAAAGTGCTCAAAGCCGCCCAGATTGTGGCGGATGAGGGTATCGCCAAGCCGATTTTGCTTGGTAACGAGGCCCTGGTCCATAAAATAGCCAAAGAAAACGGGCTTGACATCAGCCAGTTCCCTGTCATCGACCCGCTGTACGAAACCCCGCAGTCGGCCGAATATGCCGAACTGCTGTTCCAGAAGCGCCAGCGCAAGGGTGTAACGCTTTACGATGCCCACAAACTCCTCATGAACCGTTCGTATTACGGTTGTATGATGGTGGAAGCCGGCCATGCCGATGCTTTTGTGAGCGGTATCACCCGCAAATACGCCCATGCCATGACTCCTGCGCTGCAGGTCATCGGGGTGTCGGAAGAGGCGAAAAGGGCGTCGGGTATGTACATCATGCTCACCAAACAGGGTCAGTTTTTCTTCTCTGATACGTCCGTTAATCCCAACCCTACCGCGGAAGAGCTGGTAGAGATCACCGTTTCTACCGCCAAAGCGGTGCAGCGGCTGGGGCAGAAGCCGGTGGTAGCCATGTTGTCGTATTCGAATTTCGGTTCGGTGAACGGCGCGGTACCGGAGAAGATGGCCAAAGCAACTGCCATGCTCAAGGAGCAGTACCCCGGTTTGCTGGTAGACGGCGATATACAGGTGAACTTCGCCCTCGATCCGGAATTGCTGCAGGAGACTTTCCCCTTCAGCGACCTGGTAGGCAAACGCGCCAATACCTTCATCTTCCCCGACCTGGCTTCGGCCAACATGACCTATAAGTTCCTCCAGGCCTTCGGGGCTGCCGAGGCCATCGGTCCGGTGCTTATCGGGCTCAAAAAGCCGGTACATATTTTACAGCTGGGCAGCAGTGTGCGTGAAATCGTGAATATGGTCGCCATTGCCGTTGTCGACGCCCAAACCCGCAAATGAAGTTATGATTGCATTCCTGAAAGGCCGTCTGGCGCATAAAAGTCCCACCACCCTCCTCATCGATGTGAACGGGGTGGGTTATGAAGTGCACATTTCGCTGCACACCTACAGCGCGCTGGGCAGCAGCGAACAGATACAGCTGCATACCTACCTGCAAATCCGGGAAGACGCCCACCTTTTGTTCGGTTTTGCCGATGTGAAAGAAAAGGAGCTGTTTATGCAGCTTATTTCGGTGCAGGGCATAGGCGCAAACACCGCCCGTACCATCCTCAGTTATGTATCGCCCGACGAGCTGAAGCGCGCCATCATTGCCGGCGATGTGGCCAGTGTGCAGCGTATCAAGGGCATTGGCCCGAAGACTGCCCAGCGCATGATCATTGAGCTGAAGGACAAATTGTTAAAAAGCCATCCGGAAACCCTTGATCTGGGTGAAATGGCTTACAATAATGTCAGGGAAGAGGCGTTACTCGCCTTGGTAACGCTGGGTTTCCCGAAAGCACAAATGGAAAAGACAATCAACCAACTACTCGCCAGAGCAGATGCGCCTCAGACGGTGGAAGCCCTCATCAAACAGATATTAAGATCGGTATAAATTGAGGCACTGCGGGGAAAAGTATACAAAGCGCCCGGTTATCAACCGTGTGGCGGCAAAGCTGTTATCTTTTATGATGACAGCTTGTTGCGTTTTTGCAGGCACGGAGGCGTTCGCGCAGACGGGCAGCAAAGACAGCACCGATTTGCCGTACCCCATCCGCGACAACCGCCTGCCGTTTAACCGCAGCCGCAACCCCATCTCTCTCAACCGGCCTACGACCTTTGTGTATGAATACGACCCGCTGACGGGCCAGTATGTCATGCGGGAGAAGCTGGGGAATACCCATGTAGGCGACCCCACGCCGATGAGTTATGAGGAATTCCTGAAATTCGACCGGGAACGCACCAAAAGCGATTACTGGAAAGAGCGCAACAGTGGTCAGACCTCCGGTTCTATCGAGCGCCAGGGGATTATTCCCAAAATTTATGTGGGACCCAAGGTATTTGATAAAATTTTCGGCGGCAGTTTTGTCGACATACGTCCGCAGGGATCGGCGGAACTGCGTTTTGCCGGTAATTTCAACCGCATCGACAACCCCAATCTCACCGTACAGCAAAGGCGCATCGGGAATTTCGATTTCGACATGAACATCCAGCTTACCGTGGTGGGAACCATCGGGGAGAAGCTGAAATTCACTGCTTCACAGAATACCCAGGCGGTTTTCAACTTCGAAAACCAGATGAAGCTGGAGTATACCGGTTATGAAGATGAGATCATCAAGAAGATAGAAGTGGGTAATGTGGCTTTGCCGCTGCGGTCGGCCCTTATTCAGGGCAGTCAGAGTTTATTCGGTATCAAAACCGAGTTGCAGTTCGGACGCCTGCGGGTAACTTCGGTACTCACCCAGCAAAGGGGTGAAAGTCAGCAGGTGGTGCTCAAAGGAGGAGGTCAGGCCACCCAGTTCGATATTTCTGCCGACCAGTACGATGCCAACCGCCACTTCTTTCTCGCGCAGTATTTCCGTGATAACTTCAACAATGCCATGTCGACCCTGCCGGTCGTGCGGTCGAATGTCATCATTACCCGGGTGGAGGTGTGGGTCACCAACCGCAACCAGGTGAATGCCGACGTACGTGATGTACTCGGTTTTATGGATCTGGCGGAACACAATCCATACAATGCAGCCGTAGCCCCCAACGGCGCGGCAGTACCCGGCAACGGTTCCAATACCCTGTACGGGGAGCTGACCAACCCCGCCAATGCCGATTTAAGACAGGTTAACAGCGTGTTTGACGTCTTACAAACCCGTTTTCCATTCAACCAGCTGGCCAATACAGCCGATTATGAGCTGACATTCGCCCGTAAACTCGATCCCAGCCAGTATAGTGTAAACAACCTGCTGGGGTACATCTCCCTCAACACTTCCCTCAACAACGACGAAGTACTGGCTGTTGCCTTCGAATACACCATCAACGGCACGCTGTACCGGGTGGGCGAATTTTCACAGGAGGTTCCCAGCGACCAGAACAATCCTTCGGTGCTGTTCCTGAAGCTGCTCAAAGGAACCACCATACGCACCAACCTGCCGATCTGGGACCTGATGATGAAAAACATCTATTCCCTGAACGCCTTTGGGGTTAGCAAGACTGATTTTGTGCTCAACCTGGTGTATAACGACGTGCTCAACGGCAATAAAAACTTCATCCCTGAAGGCAGTCTCGCCGGCCGGCAGTTGCTGCAGGTGATGGGTGTTGACCGGCTGAACATACAGCTGGAGCCTCAGCCCGACGGCGTGTATGATTTTGTAGAAAATGTTACCATCGATGCGCAGCGGGGGCGCATCATCCTCCCCCGGGTGGAGCCATTTGGCAAAGCCCTGGCCGATGCTTTCGATGCCGCCGGACCCACACCGGATGGTATCAAGAAAAAATACGTCTTTCAGCCTCTCTACGACAGTACCAAGGCCTGGGCCCAGCAATTTCCGGAGCTGAACCGCTACCGGCTGGTGGGGCAGTTCCAGTCGTCGAGCGGCTCTGAAATCAGCGTAGGTGCCATGAACCTGCCACCCGGTTCGGTGCGGGTGATGGCCGGGACCCGGACACTGACAGAAGGACAGGATTATACGGTAGATTATACGCTGGGAAGGGTAAAAATCCTCAATTCGGGTCTGTTGAGCTCGGGAGAGGCCATTACCGTGAATTTTGAGAACAACCCGCTGTTTCAGACCACTGCCCGTACCCTGAGTGCCACCCGTTTTGATTACCGCCTGACCCGTGATATCAACCTGGGCGGTACCGTTCTGCACCTCAACGAACGCCCCATCACCCCCAAGGTAAACATTGGCGACGAACCTATTTCGAACACCATGATCGGCCTCGATGCAGCCATTCAGACCGAGTCGAAGTTTGTGACCCGGCTGGTAGACGGTTTGCCGCTCATTCAGACCAAGGAAATTTCGGTCATACAACTCAGCGGGGAATATGCGCAGCTTATTCCCGGCAACGCCAAGGCCATCGGGGCCGGGGGTATTTCGTATATCGACGATTTTGAAGCAGCTGAAAACAGCATCAGCATCACCAGTCCCAGTCTCTGGAACCACGCCAGTACACCGGAGCCTTTCACGGAAGCAAGCCTGCGTAACAACCTCGCCAATGGTTATAACCGGGCCCGCATCGCCTGGTACAACATCGACCCACTCTTTTTCAGTAATTCCAATATCACGCCTGAGCATATCCGTGACGACGACGAGATGAAGTCGAACCACTATATGCGGCAGGTACTGGAGCAGGAGGTATTCCCCAACAAACAGCTGGCGAATAACCAGCCGCTGAACATTGCCACCTTCGACCTGGCTTATTATCCCGATCAGAAAGGCGTTTACAATTACGATGCCGCGCCTGGTCCTTACAGCAAAGGGGTAGATGCCCAGGGCCGGTTGATTGACCCTGCCTCGCGCTGGGGAGGATTGCAGCGGAAGATAGAAACCAACGACTTTGAGGCCGCCAACATAGAGTTTCTGGAATTCTGGCTGATGGATCCTTACATCTACAAGCCGAACCACAGTGGCGGAGATTTATTCATCAACCTGGGTACGGTTTCGGAAGATTTGCTGAAAGATGGCCGCAGGGCATACGAGAACGGCTTCCCGCGGGCCGATGGCTCCGGTCAGGTAGATACTACTGCCTGGGGACTTGTACCCCGTCTGCAGCCCCTGGTGAATGCCTTCGACAACGATCCTGCTTCGCGCAACACCCAGGATGTGGGGCTGGATGGGCTGAACGACGAGCAGGAACGTATTTTCTTCCAGCGCTATCTCGATACACTGGCCTTGCTGCATGGCACGGCATCTGCTGTTTACCAGGCTGCCTTTGCTGATCCGGCCGGCGACAACTACCACCATTTCCGCGGTACCGATTACGACAACGCGACCCTGGATGTATTGCAGCGGTACAAACGCTTTAACGGGCAGCAGGGTAATTCACCTACCGACCAGCAATCGGCCGAACCCTACCCCACCTCTGCCACCAACCTGCCGAACAACGAAGACATCAACCTCGATAATACGCTGTCGCAGACAGAGGATTATTTTGAATACCGGGTAAGCCTGCGGCCGGGAGACATGCAGATCGGCCGCAACTACATTACCGATATTTACGAGGCCACCATTCAGCTCCGCAACCGTACCAGCGCTACCGTAAAATGGTATCAGTTCAGGGTTCCTATCCAAAAGCCCGACCGCCGGGTGGGTAATGTGCTGGATTACAAATCCATCCGTTTTGTCCGGATGTATTTCGCTGGTTTTGACGACAGTGTCGTCTGCCGCTTTGCCACGCTGCAACTGGTGCGCACCGACTGGCGCCGTTACCTGGCAGATTTGCAGGCACCGGGTGAATATGTGCCGGTGGATCAGGAAGAGACCACCACCTTTTTACTGTCGACCGTAAACATTGAAGAAAACGGCAACCGGGTACCGGTTCCCTATGTGGTACCGCCGGGTATTGAGCGGGTCCGCAACGTATTTACCACCAACTACCAGCAGCTCAACGAGCAGTCGCTGCAGATCCGCTACTGCAACCTCCGCGACGGAGACTCCCGGGCGGCTTTCAAAAACACTACTTTCGATATCCGGGCCTACAAGCGCATTGAGATGTTCATCCATGCCGAAGGCCTCAATATGCGCGACGGTGATGTTCGGGCTTTTGTCCGTTTCGGTAACGACTACACCCAGAACTACTACGAATACGAGCTTCCCCTTATCCTGACCCCCGACGGGGTATCTGACCCCAACCTGATCTGGCCGGAAGCCAACAACCTGAATGTGACCTTTGCCGAGCTGAACCGGGCCAAACAGCTGCGGAATTCTGCCAGCTGGCCTTTTAATACCCCCTTTACCTATATCACCGACCGCGGTCACCGCATTACGGTACTGGGTAACCCCAACCTGAGTCAGGTACAGATTATCATGCTGGGGGTACGGAACCCGAAGGCCAGCAACACCGATACTGACGACGGGCTGGAGAAATGCGGGGAGGTGTGGTTCAACGAATTGCGGCTCACCGAATTTGATAACCGCGACGGCTGGGCTGCCACCGGTCAGATGAATATGAAAATGGCCGACTTCGGGAACGTCAGCCTCACCGGTTTACGGAAGACCATAGGTTTTGGCGGCGTTGAATCGAAGGTAAGTGAACGTAACCGCGACGATTTGTTCCAGTACGATCTGGCATCGTCCTTTGAGCTCGGCAAGTTTTTCCCGGAGCGTTTCGGGCTGCGTATTCCACTTTATTTCGGGTACGGAGAGGCATTCAGCCGCCCTGAGTATAACCCTATCGATCGCGACATCCTGCTGGAAACCACGCTCAGCGAGGTAACCGACCAGAACTCACGCGATTCCATCATCCGGGTGACGGAAACCTATAATCTGCGGCGTTCCATCAACATCACCAATATGCAGAAGATGCGGATGCAGCAGCGCAAGCCGCAGATATGGGATCTGGAGAACTGGAATGCCACCGTTTCCTATTCTGAAAACTATATGCGGAATCCGTTTACCGCCTATACCACCCTCAAAAACTACCGGGGTTCGCTGGGTTACACCTTTGCCGGACAGCCTAAAAATTACCGTCCGTTTGCCAAAGCCATCCGTTCGAAACGGTTGTTGTGGATCAAGGATTTCAACTTCTACCTGATGCCGCAGAGCTTCAGTGTCCGGGCCGATCTGGACAGGATGTTCCAGGAAACCCAGCTCCGCAACAACAGCGACGGGGGCATGGGCATAGACCCTACCTGGAACAAAAACTTCACTTTCAACCGCTTTTACAACCTTCGTTATGACCTGAGCCGGTCGCTGAAAGTAGAATATGACGCCACCATGCTTACCCGCATCGATGAGCCTTTTGGTCGCATTGATACCAAAAGCAAGGAAGATACCATCATCGAAAACCTCAAACAGCTCGGGCGGCCTACCCGGTATCAGCAGAGTGTGAATGTGAACTATCAGCTGCCCTTTCAGAAGTTCAAGCTGATCGACTGGATCAACAGCACCTACCAGTACCAGGCCACCTATGAATGGACCGCGGCACCACTGGCAGCCGACAGCCTGGGGAATATTATTCAGAATTCCCAGACCAATCGGTTTAATGCCAACCTGAACCTGATGAATCTGTATAATAAGTCAGGCATACTGCGGCGCATCAACCTCGACCAGCCATTGCGGGATGAGCCGAGGAAGAAAAAGGATGATAAGAAAAAGCCGAAGGAAGGGGAGAAGAATCAGTTTGGAGATACGGAGAGCAGCAGTGAAAAAACGGCTACCGTTGCCAGGAATGACGGGGAGAAGGAAGACTACAGCCGAAGCATACCGCGTATCCTGGCCAAATCGGTGATGATGGTGAAAAATGTCAGTGGTAACTATTCGGTTACTCAGGGAACCATACTGCCCGGTTTTATCCCGGATCCCCAATATCTGGGCAACAACTTTGATATGAATGCACCCGGCTTACCCTTTGTTTTTGGTTCGCAGCAGGATATACGGGGTACGGTTATCAGCCGGGGCTGGCTGAGTTCAGATACCAACCTGAATGCCTTGTATATGAACACCCGCACGGTGAATCTGCAGGGCCAGGCGACCATTGAGCCATTCAAGGAGTTCAGGATTACCCTGAATGTAACCCGCACAGAGAATTTCCGCTATTCAGAGAATTTCCGGTCGGATGCCAACGGCGATATTGTAAACCTCAACCAACTCGAAAGCGGGGATTATTCCATCTCAACCATTACCTGGCGGACAGCCTTTGAAAAGATAGTGACAGACCCCAATGAACCGGGTTATCTCGAATCGGATGCCTTCCGGCGTTTTGAGCTGAATCGGTTGGTGGTAGCCGACCGGCTTGCCCTCGAAAACCCCAATTCATCCGGTCGGGGCACGGTCGACTCTATTTTTCCGGATGGTTACAGCCGCAAGGCCCTCGATGTACTGGTTCCGTCATTCATCGCTGCCTACACCGGACAAAATGCCTCTTCTGTTGCTTTGAACGCCTTCCCTAAAATTCCGTTGCCGAACTGGCGCATTGCCTATACCGGTTTGAGTAAGATTGGCTGGTTTAAAGACCGCTTCCAGAGCATTACTTTCAACCACAGTTACCGGTCGATGTATACCGTAAGTAATTTCACCACCAACCTCATTTACGGTGACCCTACACAATCGGCCAATGTGCGGGATACCCTGGGTAATCTCGATTTTTATCCGCGCTACCAGATTTCACAAATCACCATCAGTGAGCAGTTTGCACCGCTGGCGGGGGTTGATCTGACCACTAAAAACAACATTACCGTCCGCATCGAATACAAACAGACCCGCACGCTTACCCTTACCCTCATCAACAACCGGATGAATGAACTGCGGTCGACCGAGTTTACGGTCGGGCTGGGGTATCGTTTTCAGTCGAACACCCTGCCATTCCTTTTCAATGGCCGGACCTCGAAGACCAACAACGACCTGAACGTTCGTTTCGACCTGAATATCCGCGACAATACAAGCCTGCTGCGCGACCTCGACGGACTGGAGCCACAGCCATCGGGTGGAGGCCGGAACGTATCCGTCAAACCAAGCATCGATTATGTGCTGAACGACCGGGTGAATCTGCGCTTTTTTTACGACTACGTCCTGAACAAGCCCTTCATTTCCACTGCTTTCCCGACGGCGCAAACGAGTGGTGGCCTGAGTATACGATTTACCATCGCCAACTAAGTGCAAGGCTCGGATAAAGCTGTATTTTTGAGAAAAAAATATCCGAAATGAGTGTTCCAGCCAATTTGAAGTATACCAAAGAGCATGAGTGGGTTTTGATCGAAGGCGATCAGGCAACCATCGGCATTACAGATTTCGCCCAGGGTGAATTGGGTGACATTGTTTTTGTAGAGATTGAAACCGTAGGCCAGGAGATAGCCCGTGATGAGGTATTTGGTACAGTGGAAGCGGTAAAAACCGTTTCTGATTTATTCATGCCCCTTTCAGGGAATGTTCTTGAGAAAAATGCAGGTCTTGACAACGCTCCCGAAGCGGTGAACAGCGATCCTTATGGTGACGGTTGGATGATTAAAATCAAAATGAGCAACCCTGCTGAGGTGGAGCAGTTGCTTTCAGCCGATGCTTACAAAGAACTTACAGGTCACTGAACCTGATCTGATCAGGCGACGGCAGGTCAGGAGAAAAGGGCTGCGCAAATTTTTGTGGTTTAACAGCCCGGCTCTTTTCTGGATGACCCTGCTTTTTATCATGTTGTTGTTACCGAGTTCTAATTTCTCGGGCAATACTTTATTATCTGGTGACAAAATCATCCACCTCATCCTGTTTTTTGTGCAGGTGGTTTTGCTGATGCAGGGTTTTTACAAGCAGCAGTTTTTCCCATATTTGCGGTATGAGGCTGGTTTTTACGCGGTCTTGACCGGTTTTATACTGAGCGGGCTTACGGAGATTGCGCAGGGTCTTCTGGTAGAGTCGCGCAGTACCGATCCTTACGATTATCTGGCCAATTCCATCGGATGTCTGCTGGGCTGGGCTTTTTTCAGCTGGGTAATTCTCCCAAAACGTACTTAAAGTGCTTAAATATCTCCGCAGCCTCAACGAAAAACGGTTTCTCTTTTTTGAGATAGGCCTGATTATAGCGCTGACGGCATCGATTGTGATGTTTAACTGGAAGTTTTATACTCCGGAACAAAAAGACCAGCCTTACTACCAGATTGAATCGGATCGTATCGAACAAATTGACATCCATACGCCCCGAACCACCCAGCGGACTTTCGGGCCACCACCACCGAATGTGGTGCTGAACACCCTGCCATTGTCGGGGAACATACAAACGGTACTTGAAAACAGTCTCCAGGAAAGTCAGCTGGCAAGTACCGAGGTGATGGGTGCCAACGATGTGGCGATACCAGCCAGTGCCTTTGGCCGCAGCGGAGATTTACCGGGGGAGGGGCCGACAGCGGAGCCGGAGATCTTTGTGATAGTAGAAGAAATGCCCGAATTTCCGGGAGGAGCGGAAGCCTTGTTGCGGTATTTGCATGAGAATATCCGTTACCCGCAAATGGCCCGGGAGAACCGCATTGAGGGCCTGGTGGTGGTGCAATTTATCATCGACGAAAAAGGAGTCCTCAGCAATGTGACCGTTCTCCGCGGTATTGGCGGTGGTTGTGACGAAGAAGCAGTGCGGGTGATTAAAACCATGCCGGCCTGGAAACCGGGGGTGCAACGGGGCATACCGGTAAAGGTACGGTACAACGTACCGGTACGTTTTGTGCTGAAAGTAGATTAAAGTACCGTAATATTTTGTCCAAGGCGTAGGAATTCGCCTGTCATTGTATTATTTTCGGCCGTTATACGTTTGCAAGAAAAAGAGTTTCTCATGGAAGCAAAAAAGAATCCTGAAGTCGACCTGAACAAGCAGCGCGGCATCTTTTTCCAGATTGGCATGGTTGTGTCGGTTGGCCTGATGCTGTACGCTTTCACCTACCGTACCAGCGAAGGGAACACTGCCGACCTTGGTCAGCTGGTGATTGAGGATCCGGTAGAGATGGATGTTCCACAAACCGAGCAGAAAGTTACCCCGCCACCACCACCACCACCACCGGTGCTGGAAGTGGTTGCCGACGATGAAATCATCGAAGAAGATGAGGTTCAGTCGACAGAGGTAAACCAGGACACTAAAATTGACATTCCGGTCATCGAACCGGAAGAAGGACCGTCGGAGCCTGAAATCTTCACCATTGTAGAAGAGATGCCTACTTTCCCAGGGGGTGATCAGGCTTTGCTTGAGTATATGGCGAAGAACACCAAATATCCACCCCTTGCCCGTGAAAACGGACTGCAGGGTATTGTGGTAGTCACCTTTGTCGTAGATGAAAGAGGCGGTATCAACAACGTACAGGTACTTCGCGGTATCGGAGGTGGTTGTGACGAAGAAGCCATCCGGGTGGTTAAGTCCATGCCCGCCTGGAAACCCGGTAAACAACGTGGTCTCCCGGTTAGGGTACAGTATAACCTGCCTTTCCGCTTCACCCTGCGTTAAGCATCAAGACATTCAAAACCCCTTCTCCTTCAAGGAAAAGGGGTTTTTTCGTTTGTGACATTTTCACAAACCGGATATTATCTGGAAATTGAAAATGCTGCTGAACCCTTAACCCCCTTTGGTGGTTAGTATTCGCGGAGGAAATATGACCGAAATCACCCTCAATACCCTGGCCGTAAAAACAGCCGCCACGCTTTACGATGTTCACGAGTTGTTGCGAAAACGCTGGAGTGCGCGCGCTTTTGCCGATAAGCCTGTGGAAACAGACACCCTCCAAAGCCTTTTTGAAGCTGCCAGCTGGGCACCCAGCAGCGTGAATGAACAACCCTGGCGGTATGCCTATGCCCTGAGAGGTACCGAAGCCTTCGACGCCTTGCTCAACTGCCTCCAGCCCTCCAATGCCGTTTGGGCTAAAAACGCTGCAGTGCTCATTTTCAGCATGGCCGATACCCGCTTCAAGGCATTCGAACAAACCAACCGCCATGCCTTGCATGATACCGGTGCAGCCAATACCCTGCTACTGCTGCAGGCAGCCAGCTGCGACATTTATGGCCATGAAATCGGGGGCTACAACAGGGAAGAAACCCGTGCCCTGCTTGATTTACCGGATTATATAGAGGATGTATGTTTTATCGCCCTTGGTTACCTCGATGATGCAGAGAAACTCGAAGAGCCCTACCGAACCCGGGAAGTAACGCCCAGAACGCGGAAGGACCTGACGCAGTTTACGCAAATGTTGTAGGTGGGGTAACGGGTGGAGATGCGGGCGAAGGAAGGTTTTGTGTGGGAAAGGAGACGGAGTGGCCCGGGGGACTTGCTGATTAAGGACTATTGAGCTAAAAATAACTATGACGACATTCAACATAAGCCACAAAGCTGAAGAGCACCGCGGGATGTTCTTTATTAGCGTTGACGGGAAAAGAGCGGCTGAACTCACCTATTCGGTTGCCGGTGCCGATAAAATTATTCTCGATCATACCGGTGTTTCGGACGTTTTGCGCGGTACGGGTGCCGGACTGGCTCTGGTACAGGAAGCTGTGGCCTGGGCACGCAATATGGGTTACAAAGTGATACCTCTTTGTCCGTTCGCCAAAGCAACCATCGACAAACACCCGGAACTGCAAGACGTACTGGCATAGCCCCCCCGTTTAACCGTTTTACCCTTTAACCATTTTACCCTTTAAGGCCTCAGGCACCGCTACGGCATTCCAAATTCCTAATTCCAAGACACGTTTAACCCTTTAGCCGTTTAACCCCTTACCCCCTCCATAAATTATCCAGCTAATTATTACTAATTTAGAACCATCAAAATTTCAAATCCTTTTATGAAAAATATACTTCGATTGCTGGCAGTGGTGCTGATGCCATTGCTTTTAAGTTCATGTGGTTACAACAAAATGGTGAGCCTCCAGGAAGAGGTTACCGGACAGTGGGCCAATGTGGAAACTGCCTACCAGCGCCGTGCAGATCTGATTCCTAATCTGGTTGCTACCGTGAAGGGTTATGCTGAATTCGAAAAAGAAACCCTCGAGGGAGTGGTGAATGCCCGTGCCAAGGCTACTTCTATGAACATAGATGCCTCTAAACTCGATGCCAATACCCTCAAAAGTTTCCAGGCCAATCAGGGTGAGCTGAGCAATGCTTTGTCGCGTTTGATGGTGGTGGTTGAAAAATACCCTGATTTAAAGGCGAATCAGAACTTTCTGGAGTTGCAGTCGCAGCTTGAGGGTACGGAGAACCGCATCAGCGTGGAGCGTCGTCGTTTTAATGACCTCGTTCGGGCTTACAATACCTACATCAAAAAATTCCCGAGCAACCTGATTGCAGGTATGTTTGATTTTGAAGAGAAGGCCTATTTCGAAGCCGATGCCGGTTCGGAAAAGGCTCCTGAGGTGAAATTCTGATATGGCCAGCAGCCTGCTTACACCGGAAGAAGTCGCTGCCGTGGTGGATGCCATCGCCCGTGCTGAAAAGGCGACCTCGGGTGAAATCCGCATCCATATGGAGAATTACTGCCGGGGCAATGCCCTGGAGCGGGCCGTGCAGCTATTCGGTAAACTGGGCATGCGGAATACCATCGCGCGCAATGGTGTGATTATTTACATTGCTGTAAAGGACCGTAAAGTGGCCATTTATGGTGATGCAGGTATACACGAGCAGGTAACCGACGATTTCTGGCAGGCAGAGCTTCAGATTCTGCTCACTAATTTCAGGGAGGGCCACTACCAAAACGGACTCATTACCGTGGTAGAGCAGGTGGGCGATAAGCTCAAAACCTTCTTCCCTTTTCATGACGAAGACACCAACGAGCTTTCCAATGACATTTCGTACGGCGACCAATAGCCTGCTTTTACTGCTGCTGTGGATGCCGCAGCTGGTGCTGGCACAATTTCCGGCACCTCAGAATCCACCCAGACTCGTAAATGATTTTGCGGCTGTAATGAGTTCGGCAGAGGCTGACCGCCTGGAACAACTGCTGGTTGCTTACGACGACTCGACCTCTACTCAGATTGCTATTGTAACGGTAAGGACCCTGGATGGCTACGATGTGGCCGATTATGCCAACCGGCTTTACGAACAGTGGGGTATCGGCCAGAAGGAGACCAACAACGGGATACTGATCCTGCTGGCACTGGAAGAGAGAAAAGTCCGCATAGAAACCGGTTATGGGGTCGAAGATCGGCTTACCGACGCTCTTTCACGGCGAATCATAGAACAGCAATTGCTGCCTTCTTTCCGGGAAGGTGCCTATGCCAAGGGTTTTGAAGACGGGGTATTCACCATCATCGATATTCTGAGTGGCGCCTATGTAAACGAAGGAGGCAAGGAAAAAGGGGATGGCATACCCGGTGGGACCATCCTGATTGTACTTCTCATCATCCTATTTGTTATAATTGCAAACGCGCGCAACGGCGGCGGCGGTCAATCTTTTACAGGACGCGGGCGCAGTACGCACCAGCCTTTTTTCTTTCCCATGGGTGGCGGATCATCCTGGGGTGGCGGCGGTAGCGGCGGCGGCGGTTTTGGTGGATTTGGCGGCGGCTTTTCAGGCGGCGGCGGCGCCAGCGGAGGCTGGTAAAAAATATACGTATGAAAAAGATTCTCTTTTGGGGCCTTTTGCTGGCCATTGGAACAACTGCAACGGCACAAACCGTAGGCTACCAGCTCGGCGCACCAGCCAAGGACAAACTCGACGGTCGTTCCGGTAAAATACTGACGCATGATAAGTCGAACACCCTCGTACTGCTGAAAAAGAAAAAGGATATCAGCCTCGAGGCATTCAACAATGAATTCACCCATGAAGCTTCGCTGGAAATAAAGCTGCCACTCGTGGGCAAAGTGCCCCATGACTTTGTGGATGTCTTTGGCATAGAAGGTAAGCTGATTATGGTAACCCGCTTTTACAACAAACCGGAGAACCGACTAACCTACTACGCACACAAACTCAATACCGATGCCTCCATCGACGGCGAAGCCGTAATCATCGATGAACTGGAAGGTAAACCGGGAGAAGAAATAAAGGTAAGCCATCGTTTCGAGCTGACAACAGATCGTAAACTGTTGCTGATGCTCCGTGATTTCCCGGCGGAAAAAGGCATATCACCCCGCTTTTTGTACAAAATGTGGGATAATTCACTCCGAAATCCCGTAAATAAGACCATCACCATACCGGTGGCTGCTAAAAATGTGAGGATAGCCCAGATTGTACCCGATGGGTACTCCAACCTGTACTTTACTGCACAGGTTGAGGATATGCCCAACCCGAAACGCCGGGTACCGGAACTACCTTACTTCTGGACAATTTACAACTACGATGTAGATGACGACAAACTGCTCGAATACCCCATCAGCCTGGGTGATGGCATGTTTGTTTTTGAATCGGCTATTTATCTCGACAAACCACAGGAGAAATTACATGCAGCAGGATTTTTTGGCGGTAGTCAGAAGTCGGGCATAAACGGCTGTTTTATCACCACCACCGACATTGTAACCAACCAGATACTGCGCAAAACCACCGAGCCGCTGAGCAAGGATTTTGTGAATATTCATAAAACCAATCTTCGCAAATTCCGTGATACCAGCATTCCCCGCAGGGTAATCCGTGGTGTTGCCGATGTGGTACCAACCGCTGTGCTGACCCGGGAAGATGGCAATGTGTTTCTGGTAGGGGAGATTCAGCGACGGAATAAGGAAGTGCCAAGCGGCCAGAATCCTGCCCTTTACCCGGATGAAAAAAGCAAAATCACACACTATGTACAGGGTGTGATTGTAATCAATTTTAACGCCCGCGGCAGCATCGACTGGCAGGCAACCCTGCCGCTCAATCAGATGACTGAAAATGATGAAGGTGCTTCCAATTCCTTCGTAAGAGGGGTACTGCGTGATAAAATAGCCCTCGTTTACAATGATAATCCTGTTAACGAAGACATCAACGACCCTGCCAAACAACTCAGCATGGAGAAAACAGGCGGTAAATACAGCAAAGGACTCGTTGCTTACGTTGATAAATACGGAAAAACGGATGTTGAGGCGCTCTTCACAGAGAAAGAAGAGGAAAGCGTGCTGCACCCTTACTCCAGCTTTCAGATAGCCCGCAATCAGTTTCTGGTGCTGGCCAGCAGCCCCAAGGGGTATCGGATAGTGAAGTTCACTTATTATTAGGGTAGAGATTGATTAGGTAGCCGATGCACCTGGACGGTGCCTGAGGTTCAGAGGGGAAGCGTACCAATGACAAGCTCGCCAGAGCCCTCACGGGCTTACCACGATTGTATTCCAGAGCTTGTCAGAAACACTTACTTAAACCGACCCATTTCGTCCTTGGACACCGTCCAAGACTTCGCTGCCGGTAAGACAGTATCTGCTCTCCTCTCACATCGGAAGCCCCTGATTGATGGACATAATCCGCCCCACTCCTTCCTCCACTCTCCCACTCTCCCCTCTCCTCTCCCACTCTCCCCTCTTCAATAAGCCACATGCAACTGCAACGTCTTCTCCAATAGTTGCGTGCCGCAGAAGTTGGCTTTCAGGCGTACCACATAATCTCCTCCCTCCACCAGTTTGCCGGTTTGCTGGTTAAGACCTTTCCAGCCCTCCAGGGCATCGGTGGTTCTGAATAAGAGCTGCCCCCATCGGTTGAAAATCTGCATTTCGTATTCCGGTTGCTGCTGATTCAGGGGTTGCAGTACATCGTTGGCGCCATCGGCGTTGGGTGTAATTACATTCGGAATTTTACCGAAACATTCACTGACAGTAATCTCTATTGAGTCGGTGTCTTCACAACCATACATATCCGTAAGCTGAAGAACGTAGCGGCCGGTGCTGGTAGCTTCGAAAGTAGCGGCATTGGAAGTGCCGTCGGGGCCGGTCCAGTTGAAAATATCACCGGGTACATTGGCCTGTAAAATCAGCTCATCACTGGCACAAATGCAGGTATCAGGGGGGAGTTGTAAATCAGGCTGGTCGCGGATCTCAACAAAACGCGTGATGGTATCCCGTTCATTACAAGCAATGGTCGAAACAATCTCGAGCCGGATGCTGTAAATACCGGGTTCTGTAAAAATAAACTGCGGATTAGTTTGGGTAGAAGTTTGCCCATCGGAAGTAAGCCAGTTGTGGGTGACCGTAGGGTCGATCCGTGAAATGTTCTGCGTCTGCAGGTTCACAGGGCGGCACCAGGTGGGAGGGTCAATCCATCCGAAATTGGCTTTTATACCTGTTTCCAGCTCAAAGGCAATTTTCAGCCCCGCATTGTTGCAATCGTTAATACCCCGGTTCGGCGACCAGCTACCACCCGTGGTGGGCAAATCATTCGCCCGGCAGCCGGCACAGATAGCCTGGTACACTACTCCACGCGGATCAAACCGGCTGGTTCCGCCATCTACATGGTCGGGGCTTGTCTGCCCTCCGAAGTATGTGGAGAAGCTCATGGTGAGCATATTCTCTGAAAAAGCGGCCAGGTAGAAGTCGAAACCATCGGAGGTTGTCTGGATGGCATTGTTGGTGAGGGTCAGGTCAGTAGGACCCGGAATGTTCGGATTCTGATCGATGATGCCTGTCCAGCCGGAGACATAAATGTTTTTACAGATATCTACCAGAAAAGCGGAAGGAGACATATCCGGAACTTTGTTTCCGGAGCCATAACGGCCCAGCCAGTGCAGGCTGTCGAGGGTAGAGGAGAAACGGGCGATATACTGGCCGCTGTGCAGATCGTTGTAGTTTGTTCCACGGGTCACGATGTTGCTGTCGGTCTGACCGTTTACGTAAATGAATCCATCATCGTCAACATCGGCAAAAAAGAGCTGGTCGTAGCCGGCAGATCCCAGATACGTCATTTTATCCAGACTGCCGTCGTTCAGGTTGAGAATGGCCAATATACCATCTGCGCCACCAGCCAGGTTTTGCTGATGTGCATCGGCGGAGGCTGGCAGACCATTGCTGAGGGTGCCTCCAACCAGTATTACTTTCTGGCTGCTGAGGGCTGCTCCGTACAGTGCGTCAATATCACTCCCCCCCAGATAAGTCATCCAGCGCAGGGTTGAAAGATCTTCTGACAGCCTGACTGACAACCCGTCGCAAAAACCACCCCCATAAGCTGGCTGGGCACTTCCTGCTGTAGTGGGAAGCAGGGTACTGTTGGTCAGGGAAGCGATGATAACCTCGTTGTTTTCGGTCAGTTGCAAATCACCACGGTAGTCATCGGCATATTGATGCCGCAGGGGTGGAAAACTGTTGATGCCATCGTTTTGGCTTCCGCCCAGATAGGTGCTGCTGAGCAACTGGCTGCCATCAGGACTCAGCCGGCTGATGACCAGGTCGTAATTACCGTTGAAAGTAGTATCATAGGCAGTGGGAGTGACCGGGAAATTATCACTGCGGGTAGATCCCAGCAGCACCAGCTCGTTGTTGCTGTTTACATTCAGGCTGTGTGGTTGTTCGTCACGGCGGCCACCCAGGTAAGTGGCGTAAAGCAACTGACTACCATCGGCACTGAGTTTGAGTATGCCGATATCAACCCGCAATCCGGCATTCCCGTCAATGGTGTTGCCCACAAAATTTTCCTGATAAGCACCTGCGGTGGTAGGAAATCCGACATCAAAAACAGTTCCTGCACTGTAAAAATTCCCGTGTAAATCCGGCGTGGCAGTAAATCCGAAGTTTATGGCTGACGCCCCCGAGTAAGTGGCAAAAACAAGTACCGGATCAATGACAAGGGTATATTCTTCGTCATATCCTTCCGGAAATTCAAAACGGAGCTGGCCTCCTTCCAGCACAAACCGACAAGCTACCTGTACCCTGCCAAAACCGGTTTCTGACCATGCCAGCGGAGCCATCTCTATCAGTTCACCCAAAGAGGTTTGCAGGTGAAGCCGGCCATTTTTAAGGGCCATTTGTTCCGCACCCCGGTAACGCACCCTGATCTGGCCGGGATCAGCACCGGCTTTTACTACAAAATCAAATTTCAGATGACCTTCTTCCTGTTGCCAAAGCAACTCCACCCCGGGGTATAATTCAGGCTGACTGACCCGTGCGTAGGCCGGTACATTGCTGCGCCACTGATTTTTGTGGCCGAGATAATAATGCTGCCGGGTAATGCCAGGCTCATAGGCCTGGAGTTTTCCGGTCCGACTTCCGGGGAAGTCAAGTATGATGGCATGCAAATCGGCCTTGCCCTCTTTGCTGAGATGAAGTTCTTCGTGTATTTTTTTTTCGTTAAATAGCACCAATCTTGTTTCGCTGCTGCCAATAAAAGCCCTGAAGCCACCAAAGGCAGCCTCAAACTGGTGACTGCCTTGCCATTGGCCGAGGTTAGGTATGTACGGAAAAGATGCCTGCGGAGCCGGTTTTTCGGACGCATAAACGTTTGTCAGCAGGCACAGGGCCAGGGTGAGCAAACGGCAGATTTTTCTCATGATGGCAATTTCTGAAAAAAAAGCCAGTCTTCATGTAATTCACGGGTCAGATTAATGTTCTTTAATGCTGTTAAATAAGGTCAATTTTTAACATATTGCCCTGTCTGCCATATCCGAACACTAATTTTGGTTTTAGAGGAATCACAACCCAACCTATGCTGAGAACCCTTTTCGCCTCCCTGCTGCTTGTTTCAGGGTCGGTAATGGCCCAAAGCCCCGCCGAACCCTGGACGCTCGAACGCTGTATCGACCATGCGTTTAAAAACAATATCACCATCAAACAAACAGAGCTGCAGCTCAACAATGCCCGGGCCGATCTCGATCAGTCACGGGCCAACCGCCTCCCTACACTCAATGCTTCGGCTAATCTGTCGCTGAACACGGGCCGGGTCATCGACCCTTTCACCAATACTTTCGGTGAAAAGACCATTGAGTCGAACCAGCTCAGCCTGCAGGCTTCCGTACCCATTTGGACCGGCCTGCAGATTACCAACAATGTTAAGGCACAGCGTTTCGGCTTTATGGCCAATATGAAAGACCTGGAAGTAACCCGTAACAACATCGGCCTTTCCGTGGCGAACTTCTATCTGCAGGTACTGTTGGCACAGGAACTGCTGGAAATAGCAGAAGCCCAGCTCGAAACCACCCAGGAACAGGTTGTCCGTACCGAGAAACTGGTGAATGCCGGTTCTCTGAGTCTCGACAACCTCCTCAATCTCAAAGCACAGCTCGGCAACGAGGAGTTGAATGTTATCAATGCCCGCAACAATGTCATCAACAGCCAGGTGAACCTCGCCTTGTTGCTGCAACTCCCCGATCCGGAGGCCTTCCGGGTGGTGAAACCTACCCGCCTGGAAATCGGGGTAGTACTGCAGGCTGAAATCGATGGTGTTTTCAAATCGGCCCTTGATAACCAGCCACAGATACAGGCGGCTGAATTGCGCACCAAACAGGCGCAGTATAGTCTGGCGGCGGCCAAAGGGGGCAGAAGCCCACGCTTATCAGCTTTTGCCAACCTGAGTACCCTGTATTCCGATTCTCGTTTACGGACTACCGGCGACCCTACGCTGAATGGCCAGGAGATTCCCATTGGTTATGTGCAGGGCACCAACCAAATTGTTGTACAGCCGGGTTTTAATACCCCCCCCACAGAAATTGTCCCGCGCGGTACCCAGTTCAGCGATAACCTGGGCTATGGTTTTGGTCTGAGCCTTACCATTCCTATCCTCAACAACTGGCAGGTGAACAACCAGATCCAGCGTGCCCGGAATGCCTATACCCTGAGCCAGCTTCAGCTGGAAGGAAGCCGCAACCAGTTGTTCACGGATGTTGCGACTTCTGTAACGAATTACAGGGCTGCCGCTACCCGTGTGCAGGCCAACGAACGCAATGTGCTGGCACAGCGGGAGAGCTATAAATTCAGCGAATTACGTTTTAATGAGGGCATGATGAATGCTGTAGATTATCTTAACGCCAAGAACCGGGCGCAAATAGCCGAATCTAATTTGCTGCAATCGCGATATGAATTGCTTTTTCGGGCAAAAATTTTGGATTTTTACCTCGGCAAACCAATAGTGCTGAACTGATATGGCCAAACTGAAAAAATTAAAACCACTCCATTATCTCTTGATCGGAGTGGTTTTGTTATTTGTATTTGCCCTGATAGGCAAAAAAGCCGGCTGGATCGGCAAAGGTGAATTTACCCGGGTGGTGGTAGAAAAAGCTGAAAAGCGGACTATCATCGAAACGGTTCTCGCCAACGGCAAAATTCAGCCTGAAACGGAGGTCAAACTCTCTTCTGAGATTTCGGGAGAGATTGTGGGACTGTATGTGAAGGAAGGAGATTCTGTAGTGAAAGGGCAATTGCTCGCCCGTGTTAATCCTGAACTGGTACTGGCTGCCATCGACCGCGGTGAGGCTGCCATCAACAATGCCAAAGCCCAGCTGGGAACCGCCCGGGCACGCTACAACCAGCTTAAGGCGACTTTCGACAACAACATCAAACCAAGCTTCGATCGCAACGCCAAATTGTACAAAGACAAAGTCATCAGTCCGGCAGAATACGATATGTCGAAAGCCAGTTATGAAGCTGGTTTGCAGGATATCGAGGCCATGAAGCAGAGTATCATAGCGGCTGAATATACCGTCAAAAGTGCTGAGGCCGGTCAGAAGGAAGCCCGGGAGCAGCTGAGCCGAACTAATATTTACGCCCCTATCAGTGGTATTGTTACCAAACTATCGGTAGAAGTGGGCGAACGGGTGGTAGGAACCATACAGATGGCTGGTACGGAGATGATACGCATTGCCGACCTCAACCGCATGGAGGCACAGGTAGATGTGAGTGAAAGCGATGTAGTCAGGGTGAGCCTGCACGACAGCGTGATCATTGAGGTTGATGCCTATCCGGGCAAAAAATTCAAAGGAATTGTACGGGAGATTGCCAATTCGAGCAACAGCAGCCTGGCAGGCCTGGCCGATCAGGTGACCAATTTTGCGGTGAAAATCACCCTGCTGAACGGAAGTTATGCTGATCTCACAGCCAAAAAACGCTATCCTTTCCGCCCTGGCATGTCTACCTCGGTAGAAATCCTCACCAACCGGGCAGAAAATGTACTGACCGTTCCGATCGCTTCTGTAACCGTCCGCGCCTACGATGCCGATGGCAAAATGGTGAATGAACGGGAAAAGGGGGAGGAAACAGAGGAAGCGCCGTCTAATGAAGAGGAGAATGCCAGTGACAAGGCCAAAAAAGCCGGTGGTTCTCTGGAAGAAGTGCTTTTTGTATATGAACAAGGCAAAGTTTTTGCCCGGAAAGTTAAAACCGGCCTGCAGGACGACCGCTACATCGAAATCGTGAGTGGTATCAGCGACAGCAGCCAGGTTATTGCCGCTCCTTTCTCCGCCATCAGCAAAAAGCTGAAGGATGACATGAAGGTGGAGAAGGTAGATAAGGACAAGCTTTTCGATAAATAATGGCAGTAGCGACCCACACAAAAGTGGCTGTTCTGGGTGGCGGAAGCTGGGCTACTGCTCTGGTGAAGATGCTCAGCGACAACAAAGTGGATGTTAGCTGGTGGATGCGCGATCTGGAGTCGGTGAATTTCATCAATAAATTTCATCACAATCCCCGCTATATCCCCTCAGCCCAGCTGAAAATAAAGCGGGGAGCCGTCAGTACCGATTTGAAGAAGGTATTGGCGCAAGCCAGTTTCGTCATCATGGCTGTACCGGCTGCTTTTTTGAAAGAAGCACTGAGCAAACTGCAACCGGGTGATCTGGAAGGGAAAGTGGTGGTGAGCGCCATCAAAGGGATGATACCCGATGAAAACCTGCTCATCGCGAATTTTTTCTTCAAATATTTCAATACCCCGGAAAGCCATTTTCTGGTTATAAGCGGCCCCTGCCATGCCGAAGAAGTGGCGCAGGAGAAGCTCAGTTATCTCACCATTGCCGGTCAGGATGCCGAAAAGGCGGCCGCCTTCGCCGCTTTGCTGCGTAACCGTTACATGAAGACCAATGTGAGTGAAGACATTTACGGCACCGAATATTCAGCCGTGATGAAGAATATTTACGCCATAGCCGGGGGTATCGCCCACGGTTTGGGTTATGGAGATAATTTCATCGCCGTGCTGGTTTCGAATGCCATCATTGAACTCAAACGGTTTCTGGCGGAGGTGTATCCCATCCGCAGAGACATCAAGGAAAGTGCTTATCTGGGTGATTTGCTGGTAACAGCCTATTCGCAACACAGCCGCAACCGGAGTTTCGGCAATATGATCGGCAAAGGATACAGCGTGCGCTCGGCTCAGTTCGAAATGGCGATGGTAGCGGAAGGCTATTACGCCATCCGTTCGGTTCACCAGCTCAACCAGCAATACAAGGTCGACCTGCCCATAGCTGAAACGGTATACCGCATCCTCTACGAAGGTGCCCCCGCCAAGGAGGAATTCACGCGGCTGACGGAAGTGCTTAGGTAAACCAGTCCTTATACCTTTGTTATCGGGACTGAAGTACCCTAAACCAAGCTGTTTTAGCTTTTTTAACCGAAAAGCAAGGGACTGACCCCCCTTAAAAAGGATGCGGTTTACGAAGGCAGTCCGGGTTGGATTGATGAAATGTTCGATAAAAGTTGTGCCTGAACCGGCTGACAGGCTCAGCTAAATCTGCTGATACCGGTAAAGCCGTTAGCCGGCAATGCAGCGGGACTACAAGGGCTGGTGCCCGATGCAAACGAATGACCAAAGCCCCGAGCGGCAGGTGCTATCAGCACTGAGCCCTTCGGATTTCCGCAAGAATCCCTATTTTGGTTTGTTGACCCGGAGGACGAATCGAAAAATCCATGCTACAGAAGCTGTTACCCGCCCTGATGCTGCTATCCATCCATGCCTTTGGGCAGGAATATGCGTATGTCTACAAAAATCCGGCTGACAGCAGCGTCAACTGCTATCTCAAAGTAATGCCGGTCGGTTCCGAAATCAGGGGCATCATCGTCCGCGATTACAGTTCCTTGCCGGATATGAAGGCAAAACCCCGGTTTAAATTCGCGGAACTCGCAGCTGAAAAGGGATATATCGTGCTTTATACGGTTAGTTCCACTTATTTTCCTGAAATGTACTACAACGACAGCTGTATATGGTTGTTAGATGAAATGATAGAGGAGGTCATCAAAATACATCAGGTCCCCCGACAGAATCTGTTTATAGGAGGCATTTCGGCCAGCGGAACCCGTGCCTTGCGGTTCGCGCAATACTGCGAACAGGAAAAATCAAAGTACGGACATAAAGTAAAGGGTGTTTTCTCCGTCGATTCGCCCCTGGATCTCGAGCGTTTTTATTATTCAGCCCATAACCACAAGCAACACTTCAAGGCCGGAATGCTTTGGGAAGCGGACCTGATGTCCCGGGTTTTCCCTGAAAAACTTGGTACACCTGCCGAAAAACCAGATGCTTATCTGAAGGCCTCGGTTTTTTCACACCGCGATATTTCCGGTGGAAATGCCGGATTGCTGAAACAGGTGTCGGTCATCTTGTTTCATGAACCTGACCTCGACTGGTGGATGGATGAAAGAGGGTGCAGTTATTACGACTTTAACTCTTTTGATATAGCAGCGTTTGTAATCAAACTCAGGGATCTCGGCCACCAGGATGTAACGCTTATAACCACCTCAGGCAAAGGTTACGACAGCGAAGGTAAACGTAACTGTCATTCCTGGAGTATCGTGGATGAACCCTATCTGATAAACTGGATCGTAAGCAGAACAACGTAATGAAGTATATGCGCAAAGGGCTGTTTTTTATTTGTTTTTTCTGGTTCTGTACGGTACAGGCTCAGTCATTTAAGACGGATCTGGATGTTTTGATCGGCAGGTACGAAAAATCCGGCGGCTTCAATGGCATTATCCTCATTGCCAGAAATCCGGAACAGTTGGAGGCCTATACCTACGGCTATAGAAATCCCCGAACCAAAGCAGAAAAAATCACCCTCACGGATCCTTTTGATCTGGCATCGCTGAGCAAACAATTCGCGGGACTGGCCATCTCTCAGCTGATACTGGCCGGAAAAATAGGGGCGGAGGATCCGATAGGACCTTATTTTCCAGAGCTGAAACCTGCCCTGCAAAAAGTAACTGTCCGGCAACTGGCCAACCATACCAATGGCATCCATGATTATTATGCACTTGTAAGGGATCCGGGTACCCTCACCAAAGAGCTGGCTTTTCAGCTGCTAACCGTCCTTGACACCACTGTCTTCCCGCCCGGAACCCGCTGGGGTTACTCCAATTCCGGCTATTTGTTGCTGTCGATACTGGTAGAGCGCCTGAGCGGGATGAGCTATGAGGACTATTGCCGGCAACACATATTCAATCCCCTGGGCATGCGGGAAATTGTGTACGCCCCTGCCGGCGGAAAGGGCCTTCCGGGATTTAATGCCAAGGGAGAGCCGCAGATTTCGAATACCTTCAATTGTGGCGCTTCCGGCCTCTTTGCTTCCGGTAACGACCTGATAGCCTACTACCAGAATATCAGCCGCCAATACCTCCAATGGAAGGCAGCCTTTGAGTTGCCCCTTAAATATGCGGATAACAGTAAAAGCCCGGGTTGGCAGTATGCCTTCGGCTGGTATTTCACTTCCGATGAAACAGGCACCTTTCGGGCACATTCAGGGCAGCTTCCTGGCGCATCCACCTACATCCGTTGGTACGAAACAGGGGAGTTTATCTGTGTGTTATCTAATAAAAACGATGCTTTTCTCAAAGAATTCAGGGATGAGGTAGCGGGATTGCTTTTCAAATAAGCCTTATGGAAGCCAATTTTAAACGGATTGCAGATATGACCGTTGCCCAACACTACCAGTGGGGAGACCAATGTGACGGCTGGCATTTTGTGAAAACAAATGAGCTGTCCGTGATCAGGGAAGCCATGCCACCCGGAACAACTGAGCAAATGCACTACCACAAAAGGGCACGGCAGTTTTTCTACCTACTTTCGGGTACAGCCACTTTTAATATCGACGGAAAAATTTTCTCGGTAAATGCCGGACAGGGGATTAACATACTGCCAGGTGAAAAGCACCGGATTTCCAATCAAACGGAGGCCGAAATTACCTTTCTGGTCGTGTCTGTTCCTAAATCCCATGGCGACCGGGTGAATGTCGGATAATATGATAAACGGATCAGGGCAGATAATTTATTCCGGTAATCGGCCGTCGTACTTCTGATTATCTTTATCTCCATGAAAAAACGCTTACTGCTTTGGGTTTTCCTTTATTCGGCAGGAGCCTGGTTCAGCACCGGCTTTCATCATTTTGATGAGCATTTTCAGATCATAGAATTTGCCCGTTATAAAATGGGCTTCAACACCGCCGCCGAACTTACCTGGGAGTTCCATGAACAAATGCGGCCGGCTTTGCAGCCCGCCCTGGCATGCGGCGGTTTAGCATTGATGGAAGCGGTGGGGCTGCACGACCCTTTCCATCAGATGTTCCTCTTCCGTTGGCTCACGGCACTGTTATCTCTGGGGGCAGCCGTGCTGTTTTACAACAAAATGGCACCTGCGCTGACCGATGAGAATCACCGGAAATGGTTCTGGTATCTTAACCTGGGGCTTTGGTTTCTGGTGTACAGCCGCCTGCGTTTTTCATCGGAGGCCTGGTCGGCCCTTGGGATGCTGGCGGGCTTTTGTCTGGTAGTTGGGCAAAAAGCAGGATTCCGGCTTTTTTCAGGCGGTTTGTTACTTGGACTGGCCTTCATCTTCCGTTTTCAGGCAGGCATTTTTGTATTCGCTCTGGGCGCCTGGATGTTGTTTATTCAGAAAAACAAGATGAAGGAGCTGGTGGTAACGCTGTCCGGGATAGGTGTGGCCCTGTTGTTGGGTATGGTTACCGACCGCTGGTTTTACGGCGAATGGACTTTTACCCCCTGGCATTACCTCGATCTCAATATTTTACAGGACAGGGCTTCCGGCTTCGGCGTAAGCCCCTGGTACCAATACTTTCTTGATTTTCTGGGCTTTGGCTTGCCTCCTTTCAGCCTGATTTTGCTGCTTTTGGTATTGGTTTACCCTTTCTTGTATCCGAAAAGTGCCGTTAGCTGGTCGGTGGTGCCTTTTGTGTTGCTGCATGTCGTGGTTGGGCATAAGGAAGCCCGTTTTTTGTTCCCCGCGGTTGCCTTTGTCCCCTGGATGGCGATAGCCGCCATAGGCCCCCTTCGTGATCGCTGGAAATGGACGAGCTGGCTGACCAACAGTCGCTGGGCGAAGGCTTTTGTGTGGGTGAATAGCCTTGCGCTGCTTATTGTATTGCTGAAGCCTGCTGAAGCCAATATGGGCTTGTATAAATACCTCTACCGCAACTATGCCGGGACCAATACCCTGATGCTGGGTTTAAACGATATCCCTTACGAACACGAAAACCTGCAGGTCAGATTTTTCAGAGATACCCTGTGGACCAGGCAACGGCTCGATCAGGATCCGGATATCGATACCACCGGATTTGAGCGGACGCTTGTCATCGTAAACAAGTCATTGCCCTTTGACCGGCAACTGCTGGAACGGCTCGTAGGAGAAAATGAACGCATCTCCCCGCTTTACCGCGATATGCCCGGCTGGCTTTCGCTGCTCGAATACAAAGGCTGGTACAGCCGTTCCAACAAATGGCAGGTGTACCGATACAGTCCCGACACGACTTTCCTTAACCGGAATCATCCCTTGTAAGACTCGAAAGGACAGGCTCCTCCACTATGGATAGCCCATAAACCACAGCAAAATAATCCTAAAAATCAGCGTCAGCGTTCCCGCCGAAGGCAAACCAGCCCGCCAGGCCAAAGGCCGCCGGCGTTAACAGCGAAGCGTTCCTCTCAGAGGTAACGTTTGTCTGTCACATTCAAATCGGCATCCAGCTCGTAAAGCCGTGGCTGACCTGTAGGGATTTCGAATTTCAGGATTTCTTCCGGTGTCATTTTTTCAAGATACATCACCAGTGCGCGCAGGCTGTTGCCGTGAGCTGCGATGATGATGTTTTTACCGGCTTTCAGTTTGGGAACAATCTCTTTCTCAAAATAGGGGATTACCCGGTCGGCCGTGTCTTTCAGGCTTTCTCCTCCCGGAGGAGCGATATCGAACGAACGACGCCAGATGTGAACCTGTTCGTCGCCATATCTGGCAGCTGTATCAGCTTTGTTGAGGCCTTGCAGATCGCCATACATACGCTCGTTAAGGGCCTCATCGCGGGTTTCAGGGATGGCAGGATGTCCCGCAGCAGTCAGTGATAGTTTAAGGGTATTCTGGGCACGCTGCAGGGAGGAAGTATAACTCTCATCGAAATGAAAGCCCTTCAGTTTGGCTCCGGCGGCGGTTGCTTCGGCTTCACCCTGTGCCGACAGTGGTACATCCACCCAGCCCGTGAAGCGGTTTTCAAGATTCCATTGCGACTGTCCGTGGCGGATGATGACTAATTGCGACATAGGTCTGTATTGGTTAGATAAAAATAAGCTCGGTGATGCGGTTACTGCCAAAACGGGCATTGATGCCTTCAATAAGCCGTGTTTTGGCAAAAACCAATTCGTTGCGGACCGCGGCCGATCCGATGCGAACCAGTATTCTGGTACCGTTGAGGTACAATGATTCGGTATGTTTGGCCAACTCAGGTCCCAGCAATTCATCCCACCATTGATGCAGTTGTACTTCGTCGAGTTTGGCGCGCATCTGGTAGCGGGCTACCAATTGCTCCAGTACTTCTCCCAGGGGCTGTTCTTTGCCGCGGATGGCCATCAGAGGTGGCGTTCGGCGTGGTAGGAGGAACGGACGAGCGGGCCGCTCTCCACGAAATTAAACCCTTTCTGCATGCCCACTTCTTCGTAATGTTTGAAGAGCTCCGGGGTGATGAACTCTGCCACCTCCAGATGCATTTTGGTAGGCTGCAGGTATTGTCCGATGGTGAGCACATCGCAACCATGGGCTACGAGGTCGTCCATAATTTCGTATACTTCCTCGGGGGTTTCCCCTAATCCAACCATGAAGCCGGTTTTGGTACGCAATCCATAGTCTTTGATGCGTTTAATCTGCTCAAGGCTGCGCTCATACCTGGCTTGCGGCCGCACCGTGCGGTAGAGGCGTTTCACCGTTTCCATGTTGTGAGAAACCACATTCGGGCGTTCGGCCAGGATGGTTTCAAGGGCTTCCCAATTGCTTTTTACATCAGGAATCAGGGTTTCCATGGTTGTTTCGGGGGCTTGTTTTTTGATTTCACGAATGGTGGCCGCCCAGACACCGGCGCCGCGGTCTTTGAGTTCATCGCGGTTGACCGAAGTAATGACAGCATGTTTTACCTGCATCAGCCGGATGGCTTCCGCTACCCGGTAAGGCTCGTCCAGGTCCAGCTCGGTAGGGCGGCCTGTTGCCACTGCACAAAAAGAACAACCCCGGGTACAAACATTGCCGAGTATCATAAAAGTAGCGGTGCCGGCTCCCCAGCACTCACCCATATTCGGACAACTGCCGCTTTCACAGATTGTATGGAGCTTGTATTCGTCAACCAGGTTGCGGACCCGGAGGTATTCTTTACCGGTAGGTAGTTTAACGCGCAACCAGTCCGGTTTTTTCCGGCGTTGTTCGCGTATGTCGAGGACCAGTGGTTCTTGCATGCTACAAAATTACATAATTACCAGCGCTTCCCGAGATGAACGCCCAGGTAGAATGACATGAAAATCCGGTCATTTTCGACATGAGCCATTATAGGCACCGCTTTAGGGAAAAAGTCCACCGCAAGCCCGGCTTCCAGTATCCTGACTTCTTCACTGAAGCTACCCCACTCAAACACGAATCCTCCTTTGCCGTAAATGCCGGGTTGTATTTTCAGTTCGCTGAAACCGGTTGTAAAGCGGGCTCCGCCGTAAATATTATCTGCCGAATGCCGGTCGGGATCATATTTTTCGGTACGCGTAGTGAATAAAAAAGGATCATTGGCATTGGTAGGATACAGCACATCGAGGTATACCGGTTTGAGGAAGGCCAGAGAAGCCCCTCCGGAAAGGTGGTAACGGACCTCAACGCCTCTTTTTTCGCCTTTATCGAAGATTACCTTTTGTATCCCGTATCCGAAATGAGTATTAAACAGGTCGTTTAACTTACCGTAGGTATACGAACGCGGATTTACAAACTGCTGATTCTGTACTTTGATTTCTTTGGGATGTTTGGTCCTCCACAGGTCGAATTCAAAAATCCGGTCCAGGTTTTTTGTTTTTGACATCCCGTAACGGCCGGAAATATTCCAGCCAAGATTATGCACACCACCACCGAATGTGGCGTATTTGAAGTAATTCAGGTTCACAGGTCCCTCTGCCTCCTGGCCCTTACCGAGAGCAGGCAATAAAAGCAAAAGATATATGCAGCAGCGAAACTTCATTGTTTTTCTAACCCGTATCACCGATAAAAGTTCTCTAAATTAGCGAATTATGAGCACAGCAGAAATTACCTATCTCGGAGAATTGCGCACACGCGCAACCCATATACGTTCGGGACAAGAAATTATTACCGATGCCCCTCCGGATAATCACGGGAAAGGGGAGGCGTTTTCACCCACGGATCTGGTCAGTACCGCATTTGTAAGTTGTATGATTACGGTGATGGGGATTGCTGCAAACACCCATAACATCGATTTATCGGGGCTGAGAGCTACTGTACAAAAACACATGGCCTCCGATCCGCGCCGTATCAGCGGTCTGGAGGTAAAACTTTATTTCGCCAGAACCTATACGGATCATGATCGTGTCATTTTAGAGCGCACCGCCAGAACCTGCCCGGTGGCGCTGTCATTACACCCGGATCTGGTGCAGGATTTTAGTTTTCATTATGCTTCTTAGGATTCAAAATTTAAGATTCAAAGTTCAAAATTGACACGTGCAGAAAATGAAATGCCAGTAAGCAGAGCTTACTGGCATTTCATTAAACAATTTTGAACTTTGAATCTTAAATTTTGAATTCAACAAACGCGGAAGGCCGCACATCGAAGTGGCTGGCGTCCCAAAGACATTTTCCGTCTTTTACCAGGAGGAGCTGCGGAGATTCGTGGGGGATGCCGGTTTTGTCGGCGAGGGCATTGGAAATGTCGCGGTGGGCGAGGAGGTCCAGGTATACAACCGCTACCTCTTCAGGCAGCTGATCCCGTCCTCTTTCCATGCGGCTCAGCGCCGCAGCACTGATAGAACAGCGGGTACTGTGTTTGAAGAATAAAACCGGCTGCTGAAACGAACGGTCAAACCATTCGTCGAGTTGCGACAAACTATCGAGTGTTGACCAGGGCATAGCTTAACTGCGAACCGCAGGCTGCTGTGCTTCTACCTGGCTGAACGCCGGGCACTGATTGCGGTTGCAGCTACCAAGGGCAAGGCCACCGAGGACCAACAATGCCATTACAACTAGTTTTTTCATCTTATCAACGTTTATTTCCGAAGACGTCACGATCTTTCGCGTACAGCTTCTTTTTGTTTTTGGGTGTTTTGACTTTACGCTTCTCCTGATGTGCGTAAGCCGGACAAGTGTTCTTTTGACAGGCACCGGTTATCAGACTTACAGACAAGAGCAGGAGCAAAAATCGCTTCATTGCCATTCACAAACAACGAAGTAACGGAAAAATTATTCAAAATGCCTCTTACTCCGCAGTTCATATCCGTGTTAACCAGTACAACTGCACAAAAGTTCTGGTCAGAACACGCTTTTATGGCTGCTGACAAACTTTTAAACACTGCCACCAAAATATTTGGTTCCGATGCAGGCCTGGTACTGCAACAGCATGCCCTGCGACTCAAAGCGGGACAAAAATTCCCGGTTATGGCAGAAATGGGCTGGTTGTTCACCCCACAGAGTTTTGAGCAGGCCAGTTCTGCTGCCACTGCCCGCTTTAAGGCAAGTCTGATGCAGGGAGAAATCCTCGTTGATCTGACAGCTGGTGCGGGGATCGACGCTTTTTTTCTCCGGGAAAAGTTTAAAAAAACGATGCTGATAGAGGCAAATCCGGAAAGGGCTGCCCTGCTCCGCTGGAATTTCAGGGAGTATCCTTCTGTAGAAGTTATAGAAGGGGATGCCAGAGAATGTATCGCGACCCTGCCGGCAGGTGCCGTGGTTTTTGCCGACCCTGACCGTCGGCCAGACGGTAACCGGGTTAGCGGCCTTCCCGACAGTACCCCTGATATATTGGCCCTTCTGCCTGCGCTGAGACAAAAAAACAGCACCCTCTGGCTCAAGGCAGCCCCTATGCTTGATATCAGGCAGGCTTTTTTGCAGTTGGGGAGCCAGGCTGATTGCTGGACAATAGCAGTTGGAGCGGAGATGAAAGAGCTGCTTTTTAAAGCAGAACCTGGCAGCACCAACCCGCCTGTTTTACACAGCGTCCGCCTCGATGCGGAAGGGCATGTGATACACCAGTGGCAGGCTGCATTTGATGGTAAACGCGCGCTGCCGGAACTGTCAGTACCCACGGCAGGCATGTATCTGATAGAACCACATCTGGCACTTATCAAAAGCAGACAGGCACGTTCCTATGCTGCAAACCAAGGCTGGCAGGCAATCAATGCTCAGGCCGATTATTATCTGAGCAGCCATAGGGGAGATCCGGCAGCAGGTCGCTGGTTTGAACTGCTGCATTGCTGGCCCTATAAGCCAAAAGTGCTGCTCAAAACATTACAAAATCTAAACATCCGTCAGGCCAATGTGGCCAAACGTGAATTTTTTATGGAAGTGGCGGCCATCCGCAAAACCCTTAAGCTTTCAGATGGGGGAGATACCTATCTTTTCTTCACCAAAAACAACAACGGCGAGCCGCTGGTGTTGCACGGTCGCCGTTGTTAAAGGTAATCCGGTAAAACCTGCAAACTGACAAAATTGAGGGTCAGTTTCACATAGGGCGCGCCACCCAGGGTATTCAGCATGGCGAATGGCTGGTCACAGAAAAAGCCTCTGAAAAATTCTTTCCCATCGGGCAGATAATCGGCATCGTAGCTGTATTTGAGACGATAACCCAGCTGCACACCAAGCCAGAAGAAGCCGTACAACTGACGCTGGTAATCGATCCTTGGACGCAATTCACCCCACCTGATTTCGAGGCTTTGGGGCATGGTGCCAACCGGGGAGTGGGAACGCTGCGCTGTTAACGCTGGTGCTGCGCACTTCGCTGGTTGGGTGGCTTTGCCACCTGGGGAACGCTTCGCTGGTGTTCTGGAGAATTTTAGTGCAAAACAGGAACATCCGAAGCCCTAAGCATATACCTCCAGGACCAGCGCAGCGTTCTCAGCCGAAGGCGTTCCCAGCATGGTGGCCGCAGGCCGCCTGCATTACCAGCGCAGCGTTCCCACTCCCGGTTAGCACTGTGCCACTCAAGGTGTTTAAATCAAAGTTTTTCGCGGAGGGCGATCATTTGCAGGGCCGTTACGGCGGCTTCTACACCTTTGTTGCCGTGTATGCCACCTGCCCGGTCGAGGGCCTGCTGCTCGGTAAGGACGGTAATTACCCCGAAAATGAAAGGCAGATTGTGTTTGATGTTCAGCTCCATCAATCCGTGGGCGACTGCCTCGCTGATGTATTCAAAATGTGGCGTTTCACCCTTGATCAGGCAACCCAGCGCGATAACGGCATCGGCTTTCCATTCGGTAGCCAGCCATTGGGCAGCAAGCGGTAATTCATAACTCCCTGCCACCTTTTCTATACGGATATGCGCTTCTGTGAGACCATGCTGACGGAGCGTATCTGCTGCACCAGCTTCCAATGCCTGGGTGATGTGGGTATTCCAATGAGCCGTTACAATAGCGATGCGCAGCTTTTCGGGCTTGCGCAAGGCTACTTTTTCGTGTTCAGAAAGATTTTTGAGGGCGGTGGCCATCTCAGTCAGCGCTTACGCGGGCGATGTATTTGTCGATGTTCTGACCTTCAGGAGTGGTTTTGAAATCGTCTTTGATACGCTGATAAAATGCCAGTGCATCGTCTTTTTCTCCCAGCTCTTCGGCCAGTTCACCGGCGCGGAGGAGGTAGATAGGGGTAGTAAAGTCGTTTTCCTGATTGTTGGCTGCCTTTTTATAATAACTCAGCGCGTCGTCTTTTTTCTCCAACTCCACATAGGCGTCACCGATAGCGCCGAGGGCTATGCTGCTGAGGATGACATCATCGCTTTTGAAGTCTTCGAGCTGGTCGATGGCTTCTTCGAATTCTCCCTTTTTCAGGTAAGAAATGCCGAGGTAGTAGTGTGCCAGATTACCGGCTTTTGTCCAGCCATAATCAGACGCAATTTCCTCAAAACCGGGGAAATTACCGTCTCCGTTGATAGCGAGATCAAGTGAATCGGCTTCGAAGTAGCGCTCGGCCACATACATCATGTTGAGGGCTTCGGCTTGTTTGTTGGGGAGATAGATGCCATTCACATAATAAATACCACCTATGATGACGATGAGACCGCCAATGACGCCGTAAATGATGTTTTTATACTTTTCGAGGAATGCTTCAGAGCGACTGATGGTTTCCTGGATGTCGAGATTTTCGGTGAAGTCGAAAGATTTTCCTTCTTCGTTCTGTTTTTTGGCCATGAGGCTTGGGAATATTGATTGTTTAGCTTGAGATACTTAGTCCATGATGAATGGGTAGTCGGTCTGCATATACACATCCGTGTATAGCTCAGCATCCGACGGCCAGGGGGAATTTTCCGCGAATTCAACCGACGCCTTCACCTGCTCTTCGATTTTGGCATCGATGGCTTCGATATCGGCTTCGGTAGCGTATTTTTTCTTCAGCAGGGTAGCTTTCACCTGCTCAATCGGGTCGATGTTTTTGTAGTGCTCCACCTCTTCCTTGGTGCGGTATTTGGCTGGATCGCTCATAGAGTGACCCCGGTAGCGATAGGTGCGGATCTCGAGGAAGGTAGGGCCTTCACCATTGCGGGCGCGGTCTACCGCCTCCGACATGGCTTCATGAACTGCTTCGCAGCTCATACCATCGACAGCTTTCGAAGGCATGTCATAGGCCAGGCCGATGCGGGAGATATCTTTCATATTGGTGGTACGCTCCAGTGAAGTACCCATGGCGTAGAAATTGTTCTCAACCACAAAAATCACCGGAAGTTTCCATAACATGGCCATGTTGAAGGTTTCGTGCAAGGCACCCTGACGCACAGCGCCATCGCCCATATAACAAACGTTCACGCCCTTGGTCCCGAGGTATTGCTCCGCGAAGGCGATACCGGCGCCGAGTGGAATCTGACCACCTACTATGCCGTGTCCTCCAAAATTGCGGAACTGCTTGCTGAACATATGCATCGAGCCACCCTTGCCTTTGGAACAGCCGGTGACCTTGCCGTAAAGCTCTGCCATGACCGACTCCGGTGTCATGCCACTCGCAATGGCGTGGCCATGGTCACGGTAGGCAGTGATTACAGAATCCTTGTCGTTGCTGATCACCGAATAGGTTCCGGCAATAACAGCCTCTTGTCCGATGTATAAATGACAGAAACCCTTGATCTTCTGCTGCCCGTATAGTTGGGCGCATTTCTCTTCAAAACGGCGGATGAGCTGCATTTGCTCATACCATTGGAGATAGGTTTCTTTGGTTATCTTCGCTTTTGCCATTATTCTTGCGTGAAAATCGAGCCGCTAATATACGGCTCTTTGTCATTTCCCGAAACCCCTTATGTACCTCCGCCGACTGCAACTCAACAACTTCCGTAACGCGGTCTCGCGCGACTATGTTTTTGAGGCCCCGGTAGTGGCCCTCACAGGGCGGAACGGTGCCGGAAAAACCAATGTGCTGGATGCTCTCCATTACATTTGCCTCACCCGTTCGTACTTCAACAGCCAGGACCAGCAACTGATTCGTTTTGGGGAAGATTATTTCAATCTCACCGCACAAATCGAGGATGAAGGGGAGGAATACAAGGTTTTTTGTGCCTATCAGCCGGGTAATAAGAAGGTGGTGAAGCTGAATGGTCAGGATTACCCCCGTCTGGCAGATCACATCGGCCGGTTTCCGGTGGTGATGATTGCCCCTACTGACCTGAATCTGATCCATGAAGGCAGCGACGAACGCCGCCGGTTTATCGACATGCTGCTGTCGCAAACCGACCGGGATTATTTGCTGGCGTTGATGAAATACAACAAACTGCTGCTGCAACGTAATACCCTGCTCAAAAGCTGGGCACAGGAGCGGAAACTTGACAAGGCACTGCTGGAAGTGCTGGATGAACAGCTGGCCCCCCTCAACAGGCTCATTTATACCCGGAGGGCCGCTTTGCTGGATCAGTTTAATCCTGTTTTCGAAGAATTACACCTCGAAATCTGTCAGGGCCACGAGAAGGCAGGGATTCAATACGAATCGGGTTTTCACCAGGGGGATGCCGCTACCCTGATGCGCCAGGGTGTGCAGGCTGATTTGGAGGCAGGCCGTTCACTGACAGGCGTTCATCGGGACGATTTTGTATTTACCATAAACGGACAGCCGGTGAAAAAATTCGGCAGTCAGGGTCAGCAGAAGAGTTTTATCATCGCCCTCAAGCTGGCGCAAAGCGATTTTCTGGGGATGTTGACAGGTAAGGCCCCTTTTTTATTGCTCGATGATGTTTTTGAAAAGCTCGACCCCCAGCGGGTGGCCAGTTTGCTGCAGCTGGTGGGACAGGAAAGATTCGGTCAGATTTTGTTAACCGATACTGACCGGGGGCGGGTGGAAGCTATTTTCAGGCATACGGGGGCGGAGGTGCAGTATATTGGCGTTTCATCTTAGACATAGAGAGGGCGGGCAGCGAGCGTATAGTCACCTGCGGCGGGGTTAAACGGTAAAATGGGTAAAACGGGTTAAACGGTAAAACGGGTTAAGCGTACCTGACGGTGCCTTCATGAAACTCCGCGAAATCCGTGTTAAAATATTCCAGCCCAAGAGCAGGGAAAACCTACTTGAAATGACGGCCTTCCCGAACCGTTGTGTATTCTTGCGTACTTGCTTTAACTTTGGTGTTCAACTTTTGAACGATGCGTTTATTTCTGCTTGCTGTTTCTTTTTTGCTTGTAATGGTTGCCTGTTCGGAGAATAAAAAACCGAAAAATCCGCAGCAAGAGGCCAGGGCCAACATTACTATGCTCGAAGAAATGCTGAGGAAAGACCCTGCAACCTATGCAGACGGCGGGCGGATTAATGATTCTATCGCCAGCAGCATCGTGAAAGCTTATTTGCGCTATGCGGAGGCATACCCCAAGGACAGCATCTCGCCTGATTATATGTTTAAAGCTGCCGATGTAATGCGTGGCCAGTTCCGCTGGGACAATGCTGTGCAGGTACTGGAGGAGTTGGTTCGCCTTTACCCGGAAGACAGCAGGGTGCCGAATGCGTTATTTTTTGCAGGTTTTATGTTACACAACGATCTCGGCCAGAACGAAAGGGCAACGCCCTATCTCGAGCGCCTGATAGCCGAATATCCCGGGCATCGCCTGGCACAGGACGCAGCCATGCTTCTTCAGACCATGGATATGAGTGAAGAAGATCTGATCAAGATGTTGGAGGAGAAGAACGGCGTTACACAGTAATGCCGGGTTCATGGGGTTGGGTTTGATTTGAGGTCATGGGGTTGGTTTTTTTTATAGGGGATGGTCTAGACCATCCCCTATAAAAAAAACCAACCCCATGACAAACCCGCCCCATTGATAACTCAGCCCCTTAAATCATTGCTGAAGGATCTACCCAGGCATCAAATTGCTCATTGGTGAGCAGGCCGAGGGAGATGGCGGCTTCCCGGAGGGTTGTGCCTTCCTTGTGAGCGGTTTTGGCTATTTTTGCTGCATTTTCGTAGCCGATATGCGGATTCAGGGCCGTTACCAGCATGAGCGAATTCTCGAGGTGCCGCTGAATAACCGCGTAGTTAGGCTCGATACCTACGGCACATTTGTCGTTGAAGGATACACAGGCATCTCCCAGCAGGCGGGCGCTTTGCAGTACGTTGGCTGCGATCACAGGTTTGAATACGTTGAGTTCAAAATGACCATTGCTGCCGCCGATCGACACGGTCACATCGTTTCCGATAACCTGAGCCGCTACCATGGTCATGGCTTCGGGCTGGGTAGGATTAACTTTACCAGGCATGATGGATGAACCGGGCTCGTTATCGGGAATAACGATTTCACCAATGCCAGAACGCGGACCGGAACTCAGCATGCGAATGTCGTTCGCTATTTTCATCATAGAAACGGCCACCCTTTTGAGGGCACCGGATAATTCTACCATGGCATCGTGGGCGGCAAGGGCTTCAAATTTGTTGGGCGCGGTTACGAATGGCAGACCTGTGAATTTGGCAATTTTTTTGGCTACCAGCACGTCGTATCCTTTGGGGGTATTGAGGCCTGTACCTACGGCAGTACCGCCCAATGCGAGCTCACTCACCATTTCGAGGGCGTTGCGCAGGGCACGCATGCCGTTGTCGATTTGTTGTACGTAGCCGCTAAATTCCTGTCCCAATGTCAAAGGCGTGGCATCCATGAAGTGGGTACGGCCGGTTTTGACGATGTCTTTAAACGTAGTGGCTTTTTTGGACAGCGTATCCCGCAGCAGTTGCAGGCCTGGCAGGGTTATTTCTACCACCTGTTTGTAGGCCGCGATATGCATAGCGGTGGGGAATGTATCGTTCGAGCTCTGCGATTTGTTGACATCGTCGTTGGGATGAAGGACTTTTTTCTCATCGGTCAACGAACCGCCTGCCAATACATGGGCCCGGTAAGCAATTACTTCATTGCAGTTCATGTTGCTTTGAGTTCCCGAGCCGGTTTGCCAGATAACCAGCGGAAATTCACCATCGAGGCTGCCGGTCAGGATTTCATCACACACCTGGCTGATGAGATCGCGTTTATCGGCAGCAAGTACACCTAAATCGTGGTTGGCATGGGCAGCGGCTTTTTTCAGATAGGCAAACGCCCTGATGATTTCCCTGGGCATGCTGGCTTCAGGGCCGATCTTAAAATTATTGCGTGAACGTTCTGTCTGAGCGCCCCAGTACTTATCGGCCGGAACCTGTACTTCGCCCATGGTGTCTTTTTCGATACGGTAGGTGGTCATTTGTTATCGTGATGAGATTATTGTTGTCAGGGTAATTTTGGTTCGTGGGGTCAGATAGTCCATAGTCCATAGTCCATAGTCAATCGACCATCGACCATCGACCATCGACCATCGACCATCGACCATCGACCATCGACCATCGACCATCGACCATCGACTTTTTCCAGGACAAAGCTACGGAATCAAATACTGTTTCTGAGTTGCTGGATGGACTTGATGAGATTGGTATAATCCTCGTAAATTTTTCTGAATGTTTCTTCCTCTAATAGCATTCGTTTTTTTGCGAGAATGAGACAGGCGACTACTTCTATAGCCGAGCGAAGGGAAATCCCCAGAAAACGTTTGAATTCCGGATTAGATTGACCAGTGCTTCCTTCAGCAATGTTAAGCGCTACAGAATCTGCAGCCCGCTGAATCTGAGGCGAAAGCACAAAGCGTTCTTCACTTGGAAATTTTTTTCGCAGATCAGCAATAATAGTACACAAATCAGATGCCATTTGCCATACTCTCAAAGATTCGAATTTGAATGCCATCGGGATAAAATAATTCTCTAATCAATCGAACTTCAAGATTATATTGTCTGGAGAATCAAAATGTATATCGAAGTGTATAGTGCCTTTGGTAGTCGATGGTCGATAATCCATAGT
>DLHS01000016.1:119535-219223 GCA_002483345.1 Bacteroidetes bacterium UBA7662 | reverse complement strand
ACTATGGATTATCGACCATCGACTGCGTGCGGGCTTTGCCCGCCTACCTGAATTTAGCCGGGCGTTTTTCCAGAAATGCTGAGGTGCCTTCTTTGAACTCGGGAGTCTGGAAGAGACTGCCGAAGGCTTCTATTTCATTATCAAAGCCGTTTTCTTCCTTGTCAAAGAAATCATTGACTAGCGTTATCACCTGCGCTACGGCATTCGGGCCCTTGGCGGCAATTTTTTGGAGGATTTCTGTGGTTTTGGGGAGCAATTCAGCCACCGTTTCTACCATGTGGTTTACCAGCCCCAGCCGATGGGCTTCATCGGCCTTGATGGCATCGGCAGTAAGCAGCAGTTCAAGCGCTTTGCCTTTGCCAACCAGCTGCACCAGCCGCTGGGTGCCGGCATAACCCGGAATCAGGCCGAGATTTACTTCAGGCTGACCAAATCTGGCATTGGCCGAAGCTACCCGCAGGTGGCATGCCATGGCCAGCTCACAGCCACCACCCAGTGCAAAACCGTTGACTGCTGCGATGACAGGTTTATTCGAATTTTCGATGTTGTTGAAAATAGCATGGCCACGGGCAGATAAATCCTGCCCCTGATCGTGCGTAAAACCGGCAAACTCGCTGATGTCGGCTCCTGCAGCAAAAGCTTTTTCTCCTGAGCCGGTGAGTATGATACCACTTACGTCCCTGTCTTTCTGGGCAGCGCGTACCGCTTTGTCGATTTCTGAAAGCGTCTGGATATTGAGGGCATTCAGCTTTTCAGGTCGGTTGATGGTGATAATGGCCAGGCCTTCGCTAACGCCGTACAGGATGTTTTGGTAGCTCATGGTTTTTTTGTTTCGTCTTCTTCTGAAGATTTATCCTTTTTCAGTTTGTTGTTTTTGTGATCTTCCCGGTCGACCAGCTTTTTGTCGGCTACGTTTTCATCCAGAAAATCGTTGAGCCGCTTTACATCTATCGTTGACCTTATTTCACCGAAAGAATTGATGGTGATGTTGAAGCCTTCCAGCGACGGATCGAGCTGTGGTTTGCTTTTGTCTTTTTTAGCCATGATTTCCCAGGATTTTGAGTGCGGTACGCAGGCGGTTCACCACCTCATCGTGCCCCAGCAGCTCACTCATTTCATATACGGCAGGTCCTGCCCCCTGGCCACTGATGGCCAGACGGTATGCCTGCATCAGCTGGCCGGATTTCAGTCCCATTTTTTCAGCTGTTTTGTTGAATTCGGCTTCAATTTCAGCCGCTTTAAACGATTTCATCTCCTCAAAAACATCTGTCAGTTCGGCGATGAAACCGGGAACTGCATCTTTCCAGCGTTTTCCAACTACCTCAGTCTCATAGGCTGTAGGTGCTTCAAAGAAATATTGTGAACTACCCCAGAAATCACTTACGACCGACCAGCGTTCTTTCATCAGACGACAGACTTCCTGAACGTAGTTTTTGTTGAATTCATGACCCTGGGCTTTGAGTTCCGGCATTACCATTTTAGCCAGTTCGGCATCGCTGCGGTGGCGGAGGTACTGTTGGTTGAACCAGTTCAGTTTCTGGAAATCGTAACGGGCACCATGTTTGTTTACCCGGTCGAGGCTGAATACCTGGATAAGTTCAGCCATGCTGAAAATCTCCCGGTTATCGCCCGGATTCCAGCCGAGCAATGCCAGGAAGTTGATGTAAGCTTCCGGGAAATAGCCCGCTTCGCGGTAACCGGCCGTGACTTCCCCATTTTCGGGATTGGTCCAGGCAATGGCGTAAAACGGAAGCCCCAAACGGTCACCATCGCGTTTGCTGAGTTTACCGTCGCCATCGGGTTTGAGGAGGAGGGGAAGGTGCGCGAATTCGGGCATAACCTCTTCCCAGCCGAACGACTGGTACAACAACACATGCAAAGGAGCGCTGGGCAGCCACTCCTCCCCCCGGATGACGTGGGTGATTTTCATGAGGTAATCGTCTACCACATTGGCGAGGTGGTAGGTGGGCATGCCATCACTTTTGAAGAGCACTTTGTCGTCAAGCTGGGCGGTATTTACCACTACCCAGCCCCGTATGATGTCTTTTACCTTCACTTCTTCGTTGCGGGGCATTTTGAAGCGAATTACATAGGGATCCCCGGCATCGAGGCGGCGTTGGGTTTCGTCGGCGGGAAGGGAGAGTGAATTTTTCATATTCACCCGGGTAATGCTGTTGTATTGAGGCGAAGCTACGTTAGCCCGTTTCAGGCGTTCACGCATTTCCTCCAGTTCTGTTTCTGTATCAAAGGCATAGTAAGCATGACCTGCCGCAATAAGCTGGTCTGCATACTGGCGGTACATGGCCTTGCGCTCACTCTGACGGTACGGGCCGTAAGGACCACCCATGTGTACACCCTCATCGAAAGTGATACCACACCAGTTAAGCGAATGGATGATGAATTCTTCAGCGCCCGGTACAAAACGTGTCTGATCAGTATCTTCTATGCGGAGGATAAAGGTTCCTCCCAATTGTTTGGCTAACAAGTAGTTAAATAACGCAGTACGAACACCTCCGGGATGCAAAGGGCCGGTTGGACTAGGTGCAAAGCGTACGCGAACGGGTCTTGACATAATTCAATTTCAAATGAAGGGCAAAGATAGGGAGAAAAGAGAGATGGGTGCGTGGGGGTGAAAGATTAGGGAGTGGAGAGTGGAGGGTGGAGGGTGGAGGGTGGAGAGTGGAGAGTGGAGAGTGGGAGATGGGAGAGTGGTGTCTAATCGGGCTGAAGGTACAAGCAGCTCCATCTCCACTCCCCTACCCTGGGTTCAAAGGACTGAATATAATTATAGATATTCTTATCCTTTTATTAGTTTTGTATTGTAATTCAGGGTTATGTCAAATCAGGATAAGATTAACAAGCTCATAGCCGCCAGGAATCAGGCCCGGCTGGGCGGTGGCGAAAAACGCATTGACGCACAGCACCAAAAGGGAAAATACACGGCCAGAGAACGCATTGATATGCTGCTGGACGAAGGTTCTTTTGAAGAATACGATATGTTTGTCACCCACCGGGCTACAGAGTTCGGACTTGATAAACAACTGTATCTCAGCGATGGCGTTGTAACGGGTCACGGAACCATTGACGGGCGGCTGGTATATGTTTTTTCGCAGGATTTTACAGTCTTCGGCGGGTCTCTGTCTGAAACCTATGCCCTGAAGATCTGTAAAATCATGGACCAGGCCATGAAAGTCGGGGCACCGGTTATCGGACTCAACGACAGTGGCGGCGCCCGGATACAGGAAGGCGTCCGAAGTCTGGCGGGTTATGCCGAGATTTTTCAGCGCAACATCATGGCTTCCGGCGTAATCCCGCAATTGTCGGGCATATTCGGCCCATGTGCCGGTGGGGCGGTGTATTCACCTGCCCTGACCGACTTTATCCTGATGACCGACAAGACCAGTTATATGTTTGTAACCGGCCCGAAGGTCACTAAAACAGTTACCGGTGAGCAGATTACGGAAGAGCAACTGGGTGGGGCCACCGTGCATGCCACTCGTTCGGGCGTTACCCACCTCAAGGCTGAAAGTGAGGAGGAGGGCATTATGCTGTTGCGGAAACTCTTCAGTTATCTGCCCCAGAACAACATGGAAGAGGCGCCGGTGGTTCCTAACGATGACCCCATTGACCGGGCGGATGATCAGCTGAACGAGCTGGTTCCGGCCAATGCAAATCAGCCATACAATGTGCTGGATGTCATCCACAGCCTGGTAGATGGCCATGAATTTTTTGAATTGCACCGCCATTATGCCCGTAATATGGTCATCGGGTTTGCACGGTTTAATGGCAGTACAGTTGGTATTGTAGCCAATCAGCCTGCCCACCTGGCCGGCGTGCTTGATATAGATTCATCGCGCAAAGCAGCCCGTTTTGTCCGTTTTTGCGACGCCTTTAACATACCGATACTAACCCTGGTGGATGTACCCGGCTTTTTGCCTGGTAGTATGCAGGAGTATGGCGGCATCATTGTACAGGGTGCCAAACTGCTTTTCGCATATGGAGAAGCGACTGTTCCTAAAATCACGATTATCCTGCGCAAGGCTTATGGCGGGGCCTATGATGTGATGAGTTCCAAACACCTGCGGGGCGATATCAATTATGCCTGGCCCATGGCCGAAATTGCCGTCATGGGTGCTACAGGAGCCATCGAGGTGCTGTACCAGAAAGAAATCAGCCAGTTACCGCCGGAAGAACAGGCGCAAGCCACCAGCGACAAGGAAAATGCCTACCGGGATCAGTTTCTGAATCCCTACGAAGCCGCCCGTTACGGTTATATCGATGATATCATCGAACCCCGGAACACCCGTTTCCGGATCATCCGGGCTTTACAAACACTTGCCAACAAGAAGGATGTAAACCCTCCCAAAAAACATGGAAACATGCCTTTATGAATGAGTCCCCACTTTATCTCTCCATTTTAGGGTATGTGGCTGTATTGGTTACCCTCAGCCTGCTTTATGCCGCTTTTTTCTGGATAGCCAGGTTACATGCCCTTTGGATGCGCAGCAGAAGGCCCAAAGCCGTGGCTGCATCTGAAACCACAGGCGACACCATGGCTGCGATAGCAACGGCCGTTGCCCTTTACCTGGCGGAACAACACGATGAAGAAGCAGGCATACTGACCATTCAGCGGAAACCCCGCTTTTATTCCCCCTGGAGTTCCAAATTCCAGGGATTTACCCCCAATCCAACCCGCAGGCGATGAAAACATTTCGTTTCAGCATACACGGACAAAAGTTTGAAGTAGATGTAAAATCACGGGATGAGCGGACCCTGCTCGTTGAGGTGAATGGCACATCCTATGAAGTAGAACTTGACAAAGAAATCAGAACCACCAAAACGCCCGTACTGGTACGTACGCCGGTGCCACTGGGCAGCCCTTTGCCCGAGGCCAAATCAAGTGGCAACATGGCGGTTAATTCTCCTTTGCCCGGCACGATACTTTCCATAGCTATCAAGGCAGGTGATAAAATTAAGAAGGGCCAGAAAATACTCGTTTTGGAAGCCATGAAGATGGAAAATAGTATACAGAGTGATTACGACGGGGAGGTGGTGCGCGTGGGAGTCAGCGCCGGTGATCAGATTTTGCAGGGAGCCTTGCTCTATGAATTAAAAACAAACTGATGGACGGGTTAATGCGCTTTCTGGAGTTCAGTTCGTTTGCCCATTTTACCTGGGGACACGGGGTCATGTTGTTGGTGGGGGTTATTTTTCTGTACCTGGCCATCCGGTACGAATATGAACCCCTTTTACTGATTCCGATTGGTTTCGGGATTCTGATTGGCAACATCCCTTTTATGGAAAATGCCGGCATGCAACTGGGTATTTATGAAGAGGGCTCTGTCATGAACTATCTGTACCAGGGTGTTCTGAAAGGTATTTATCCACCTTTGATTTTTTTGGGGATAGGGGCGATGACGGATTTCAGCGCGCTTATCTCCAATCCCCGCCTGCTTTTGCTTGGGGCGGCTGCCCAAATAGGCATTTTTGCCACTCTGATGGGCGCTGTTTACCTTGGTTTCAGCATGGAGGAAGCCGCTGCCATTGGTATCATCGGCGGTGCCGACGGCCCGACAGCCATCTTTCTCTCTTCCAGGCTGGCTCCCGATCTTATCGGCCCGATCGCCATCGCCGCCTACAGCTATATGGCACTCGTACCCGTAATTCAACCCCCGGTGATGCGATTGCTGACCACCCAAAAGGAACGGAAAATCAGGATGAAGGTACCCCGTATCGTTTCAAAAAGTGAAAAAGTGATGTTTCCGGTGGTGGGTTTGTTGCTGACAACCTTTATCACCCCGGGTGCTTTGCCACTGTTGGGGATGCTTTTTTTCGGGAATCTGCTGAAAGAGTCGGGCGTGACCAAAAGGCTGGCGGAAACAGCCCGCAACTCCCTCATCGACATTGTAACCATATTGCTGGGTGTTACGGTAGGCGCCTCTACCCAGGCGACCACTTTTCTTACACCCCGTTCTATGCAGATTTTTTTGCTGGGTGCCGTTTCGTTTGTGGTAGCTACTGCCGGGGGGATACTGTTTGCCAAGGTGATGAATCTGTTTCTGAAAGAAGGGAACAAAATCAATCCCCTGATCGGCTCAGCCGGTGTATCGGCCGTGCCCGACAGTGCCCGTATTTCTCAACAGGAGGGCCTTAAAGCTGATCCTACCAACCACCTCCTCATGCATGCCATGGCTCCCAATGTGGCCGGTGTAATCGGCTCTGCAGTGGCAGCAGGACTATTACTCAGCTTCCTGCGCTGAGGGAGGAAGAATTTTTCTGCATCTTTTTTTGGTTTGAAATATGGTTTATATCATAAACTTGTTTACGTTTGCTAAACATTCAACCTAACTGAAAAATGGAAAAGCAATTAACTCAGAAAGAAAGTCTGGACATCATCCATGCAATGGTTCAGCAAAGTCGTCAGCGTGTCGGCGAAAACGGAGTATTTTATCTGCTCTGGGGATACAGTGTTTTTTTGGCAGCGCTCGGGTATTACTTCCTGCAGCAGTCGGGCTTTGAAAATCCCTGGATGACCTGGTTTCTGATGCCAGTGGCCGGTGTAGCCTCGGGCATTATCGGTTACCGCAAAAGTAAAACTGCCACGGTCAGAACCCATGTGGATACTGCTATGGCCTATTTATGGGGAGCTTTTGTAGTTGTACTCATTACGGTACTGGCATTTTCCGGCATCATCGGGTATACGGCTTCTTACCCCGTAGTGGTGCTTTTGTACGGGCTGGGCACCTTTGTGTCGGGTGGTATATTACGTTTCAAACCACTCATCATAGGAGGCATCATTTGCTGGATCTGCGGTATTGTGGCCATACTGGTCACTTTTGAAAACCAGTTGCTGATTATGTCAGCCGCCATTTTCTTTGGCTATATCATACCGGGGCACCTGCTTTATATGCAACGCAATGGCTGATTTTAAGGAGCTTGATCCGGTACTGCACCAATCGCTCCGGCTGGCCGTCATGTCGTTGCTTGCATCGGTGGAATCGGCTGAATTTGTGTATCTGAAAGAACAGACCAAAGCTACTGCAGGCAATCTCAGCATTCAGCTCGACCGGCTGAAAGAGGCCGGTTATATACAGATTGTGAAAGATTTCAACGGTAAAAAACCACGAACCACCTGCAGCATTACCGCAAGCGGTAAAAATGCGCTGGAAGCATATGTGGACGCTCTAAAAACATATTTAAATCTCTGAAACCATGAAAAAAATATCTTTTTTGCTAGGAATACTCTTACTGACCTGCCTGAACGGGCATGCCCAGAAAATAGCCCGCTATGGCGGAATGGGCTTCTTCAGCTTCGGGATCAGTGACCTCCGCCAACCGGGTGTTAACAGTTTACTGGCCAGCCAGGGTTATACCGGCCTGCAATCGCGCCAAATCAGTATGGGCGGACAGGGCTTTGGTATCATCAACAATTTCCTGATCGGCGGCCAGGGAGGCAGTCTGGGTGAACAGCAGTTCAGCCGGGCGCAGACTACCGGACGTATCCAGAATTCCTACGGTTCTTTTATGATGGGTTACGTTTTCAGTGCGGGAAAAAGAGCCCTCATTTATCCTGTGATTGGCTATGGTAGTTTGAGTACTGAAATCACCCTGGAAGACAACAACACGACCGCGAGCATGCAAACAGCCTTCACCAATCCAAACCAGATTACGGTGATAAGGGGTGAAATTCCCAGCTTCGATTTGTCACTGAACTTCGTGATTCCCATTTTCGGGAATATGCGGGGTGGCGGCGGACCGATGGCGGGCATTTCGGCTGGGGTGATATATTGTCCTAATTCAGGCAATTATACCATGAATGGCCACGATCTTACTGATGTACCGGGTCAGCAAAACTCGGGGTTTTACATCCGTCTGCATTTTGGAGGCGGGGGATTTAGCAGTGACGTGGATTAGAGACCAATTTTAAGTCGCAGGCCGTAGCCCGGTTGCTGCTGAGGCCCGATACCAACAAAAGCATCGAGCCCGAACAGCCGGGCGATGCCGTCGATGCGGTAGCCGTATTCGAGGTATTGATAATTGGCGGTGGCCATGCTGTTGAGAAACAAAACCTCATCGAGCCCGTATTGCCGGCAGATTTCAAGTTGTGTAAGCAGTAAACGCCTGGTGCGGTAACTCGCGAAGGCCTGAACATAATTGCCGGTAGTACTGTAGCGGTAGTAATCAAGTGAACGGAAACGAAACGGATTTCTGGCCATAAACCAGGTCTGGTTACCATCAAAATGATGTAAATCGGGTATGTAGCGAGGTTTCGCCAGAAAGCCGCCGGTTGTAAGCTGATAATCTATCTGGCGTCCTTTACCCAGGCGCCAGTTGTGTTCGGCACTTATTTTTATCTCCTGAAAATAAGTCCCTGCATAACCGCTGATGCCTTCAAACCGGAAAGCAGGCTGGTTGCGCGCCGTTACATATTCCCGGCCATTGTAGCTGGCCAGGCGTGCGCCGGGTCGCCACACTGCCGCATATTGAAAGCGGAAGGCTTGGTGCGCTGTAAAACCGGTAACCCCCAACTCCTGATTGAATGGCATACTGCTGCCGAAAACTGTTTCGTCGGGAAATAATGCAAGACGGTTGCTCAACGGCAAGGACCTCCGCAAGGCCCATTCAGCCGATAATTCAAGCCGGATGCCGGCACTGATTCTGCGCTGACCTGCAACACTCAGAAAGGTTTTTTCATACAGGGGCATGAGATGCTGCCTGTCCAGCAAGGTGTAGAGGGAATTGATGAACGGATGAATAGGGTCGTTGCTGTTGAGCTGGCTGGTACGGATACCGCCAGCGACCGACCACTGGCCTTTGGGATAAAACTGCTCGTGTTTCACCGAGCCTATCAGTCTGTTACGGCCAAAAGCATAACGCAAGTCCAGCCGCGTTACTTCCCGCCTCTCCAGACTTTGTGCTTTGCGCAGTTCGAGGGCATTTTGCAGCACCAATCCTTCTACGGCATTGTAGAAATCAAACTTTGGTATAAAACCGGTAAACGGCCCTTCATAATACCATTCGTACGGATAATGGGTGTCTTCTATTTTTCGTCCCCGATGGTAACTATAGCTGGTGAAGGCACTCGACCAATAAAATTTGTTAGGGTTTGCCTCTTCTTTCAGTTGTTTTTCCCGGGCTTTGGCGTAAAGGGTATCCGCCTGACGGTAGCCCAGAAGTTCCTGCTCTTCGAGGGGAACCTGGCGTAATTCATCCCAAACAGAATCCGGCTGAATCCGGGCCAGCGTATCTATCTCAAAACGGTAATCAAGCAATACCTCGTTTTTTGGTACGGAATCGTTTCGCAGTTTCTCAAGCTCTTTCGATTTGGTTTTGAAAGCTTTCCGGGCCTGACTGTTGTCATCGACGACCACTGCCTGTGCTGGTTTTTTGAGCTGCGCCAGGATTTTGGGATTGGCGGTCAGCTTATAATCCCGCACAGAAGTAAGATACCGGATATGCGCCTGCGCACCAAGATAGCTCAGCACCAGTTCGATGTCGAGTTTGGTTGGCATCCAGAGTTCATCGAGTTGCTGGTATTGCTGACGGAATTTATAATCGTTTCCATCCCCGTCGATGTAAGCAAAATCGAGGCTGTGGATGTTCCAGTTACCAGCCACCAGGTACAAAACACCCTTTACCACTCCTTCACCAGGTACTTTGGGGAAAACTTCAATCTTTACAATATGATCATCACCCTCCTGTCTGCTGCCTGCAAAACGATAGCGGTAGGTACGCAACGCATCCGGACCAATGGGAGAGGTAAGACCAGCTACGGTAGGGTTGTAAAAGCTGTAGGTGGCATAATTAATCCGTGAACCGTTGGCAGCAGGGGGCAGGTTGGAGCGTATCGACAAGACCTTTTCTGAAAAACTGGCAGGCTGAGCGTATTTCAGCTGACTGACCGATTCAAGCACATAGGTGGTTCCTACTTTGAATTTTTCTCTTTCCATCAGTTTTCGGACAGCCCAAGGTGCTTTTTTGACTAAAAAAGTGCCTTTTACATAACTTTTGGCGGTATAGGCCTGCACAACAGAGCGGTGGAGCGGTGCCTTGGCCATCGCCTTGCGTATCATATCATAGGCAGGGTCTTCATTGCTGGCTTTTACTTTTACTTCAGCCAGTTCATATACCTGTCTTTCCAGCCTTAAATCCATTTTCAGGTAATTTTCGGCAACCTGAAAGAGTCTCTTCTCACCTTTGTAACCAATAAAATGTACCTGAATGGTGTAATTACCGGTGGCCAGCCGAAGTTCAAAACGTCCCTGTTCGTTGGAGATAGTAGTATGGTTGCCTGGCATAACCAGAATGGCTGCAAACGGCAGGGGTTCTCCGGATTCCGAAAGCACCCGGCCTTGTATACCCTGCGCTCCGCTGATCAGGGGTAGCAGCAAACAACAAAGACATAAAAGGTGTAGGTTGAACTTCATAGATTCGACAAAATACACTTAAAACAACAATGAAACATCATCAGATTTATGCCATCCGGACAACGGATGGATCAAAAAAAAGAGCGGCCGGTGCCGCTCTGTGGTTTGATATCTTTAAGCTTTGCGCCATTTAATGGTGCACCCAATGGCTTTTGTTGTTTCAATCGTTATGACTTCTTTTTTGAGCAACGCATTCACTGCCCGCTCCACATAAGGGGATGCTACCCCTTTGGGATCTTCAGTATTATCGTCTATAGCGCCAATATATTTAACAACCAGTCCGGTACCTTGCTTCTCAAGCACGAATACATGTGGGGTACGGGTGGCGCCGTAAGTTCTGGTAATGTGCTGGGTTTCATCTACCAGATACGGGAAAGTGTATTTGTAAGTAACGGCCCTTTCTTTCATTTTGTCGAAGGAGTCCTCCGGTTGTATTTTAGGATCGTTTGGGTTGATGGCAATCACCGGATAACCCTGCGAAGCATATTTTTTATCAAGATCAAGTATGCGCTGTTCGTATGCCTGCGAATAGGGACAATGGTTGCAGGTAAATACCACGATAAAACCTTTGGCCTCTTTGTAATTTTTAAGCGACACCATTTTGCCATCCACATTTTTGAGCTTGAAGTCGGTGGCTTTGTCGCCGACCTTATACTGCGCCATAACCGGGAGGCTGATGCCTGTAATCAGTAAGAGCGTGAGGAATTTTTTCATATGTCAGGGGATTAACGTTTTGATGGTCTGTCTTATTTGGGTGTCCGAGAGACCTTCTTCTATAAATATTCGTCCTTTGGGCGACCAGAACAGCGTAGCAGGGATGGCACCCGACCAACTGCTGTCGACCAGTGGAATCCAGTCGTTTGGGTTGCCTGCGTCGAGTTGTACTACTTCTGCCCAATCCATGTTTTTGGAAACAAATGGCAGGAGGGTATCCGCGCGTTTTGATTTGAAGTCGAGGCTGATGAAAACAAATCGTACTGCCTTACCCTCTAATTCAGATTGAACGGCTTTGAAGGCAGGTAATTCTTCGATGCAAGGTTTACACCAGGTAGCCCAGAAATTGAAAACATAAAGGGTATCTCCGGCGGATCTGAGCTGATCGGTAAGGTCACTTTTTCGCCAGCTATCTACTTGCTGTGCCCTTGTGGTAAAAACAAGGAGTACAAGCAGTACAATCAGCGAGAACCGTTGTTTCATAGAAGGAAAACGTCCTTTTATTTGCTTTGTTTCTTTTCTGCAGACTTTTCTGCCCCAGTTGGCAATCCGAGTTCGGTTCGGAGCAGTTTTTTCAGTTTCTGAAGTTCCTTATCATAGGATTTATACATGGTTACCCGGTTGGAATAGGTAATCAAAGACATGAGATAGAGTTTTTCGTATTTGGGATCTTCCTTTACTTCCGTCCAGCGGATGGGTTTCAAACTCCGGGACCCTTCCAGCAGCCGCTGGGCGTTGCCATCTTCTACCAATCGCCTCGCCTGACCGAATTCCAGCATAGTCATTTGATTGAAGAATTGCTCGAGTGCAATGGCTTCCTGTTCATAATTGATGATTGCCGCACGCAGTTTTACATTTTTCAGACTATTTACGCTGCCAAGGGTCAGCATGGCCTTGACGGTACCCATACGGGGGCGGTAGTTAATGGTGGAGTTGAGGCAGTAAGACAACCACACGGCCAGTGAATCTGCCGGGAGTTCAGAAACAGTATCTATGCTTGAAAGTAAATTGATAGCGGCTTGTTGCCCTCTTTCCTCTACCTCCAGGTTTTTGAGAACTTCCTCACTGTTGTGCTCCAACTCCATGAGTAAATCACGCAGGTACTGGCGGTTGTTGCGGTTGATGTCCTGCTCCTTAAAATGATTACCCAGGGCTACCGCTACCAGTACCCCTGACAATACGACCAGAAATTCGGCTAAAAACCAGCGCAAAGCACTGCCGAAAGATTTGGGAAACTGAAGATTAAATCGGGGTGCCATGTTCTGAAGCATTTGAGCAGGAGCAATATAATTAGTTGTCCTCACATTGCAACTCAACCCTGTAGGGTGAAAAAGGCTGCTTGTATCATACAAAACACGCGTCCCATAAAAAAAGCCGCCTTTAAAAGGGGCGGCTTGATAAAAAGAGAATGGCTGACCTCAGAGATCGAATTTAATCCCCTGTGCCAACGGCAGTTTGTCGGTGTAGTTGATGGTATTGGTTTGCCGGCGCATATAGGCTTTCCAGCTGTCGGAGCCTGATTCGCGGCCACCGCCTGTTTCCTTTTCACCCCCGAAAGCACCGCCTATCTCCGCGCCGCTGGTACCGATGTTCACATTGGCAATACCACAGTCAGAACCACTGGCTGAAAGGAAGGCCTCCGATTCCCGCATGTTGAGGGTAAAGATGCTCGAAGAAAGCCCCTGCGGCACTTCATTCTGTATGGCAATGGCCTCTTCGAGGGTTTTATACGACATGATATAAAGGATGGGCGCGAATGTCTCGTGTTTCACAATCTTCATATTGGGTTTGGCTTCGAGTATGCAGGGTTTCACATAACAACCTGAAACATATTCACTGCCGCTGAATACACCACCTTCTACCAGTACTTTAGCACCTTCCGTTTTCGCTTCTTTGATGGCATGCTCGTAGGCATGCACAGCCAGTTTGTCAATCAGCGGCCCTACATGCACGCCTTCTTCCAGCGGATTGCCGATGCGCAACTGACCATATGCTTTGCTGAGACGGGTTTTCATCTCGGCATATTTCGATTCATGGATGATGAGACGGCGGGTGGTGGTGCAACGCTGACCAGCGGTACCCACTGCGCCGAATACTGCACCCACAATGGCCAGGTCAAGGTCGGCATTTTCTGTGATGATGATGGCGTTGTTGCCTCCCAGCTCAAGCAATGAGCGACCCAGGCGCTGAGCAACGGCCGTTCCGACGGCTTTACCCATGCGGGTAGATCCGGTAGCCGAAATCAAAGGCACCCGGTTATCGTTTGACAGCAGCTCGCCGATTTTGGCATCGCCGATAACGATGGAAGAAACCCCTTCCGGAACGCCGTTGTTTTTGAATACTTCCGCAATAATCTGCTGACAGGCGACGGCAGTCAGAGGTGTTTTTTCAGAAGGTTTCCAGACACACACATCGCCACAGACCCAGGCCAGTGCTGTATTCCAGCTCCAGACGGCTACTGGGAAGTTGAAAGCGGAAATAATACCCACGACACCCAGCGGATGCCATTGCTCGTACATGCGGTGACCCGGACGCTCACTGTGCATGCTCAACCCGTACAACTGACGGGAAAGTCCCACGGCGAAATCACAGATATCAATCATCTCCTGCACTTCGCCCAAACCTTCCTGCAGGCTTTTGCCCATCTCATAAGAAACAAGCTTGCCCAGCGGCTCTTTGGCAGCGCGTAACGCCTCGCCAAACTGACGAACCACTTCTCCCCGTCGTGGCGCGGGCCAGCTACGCCATTCGATAAAGGCCTTTTCTGCCTGTTTGATGATTTTATCGTAGTCCTCTTTCGAGGCCTGAATGACGCTGCCGATCAGTTCGCCATCTACCGGTGAATGAGATTCCAGCCTTGCTCCGGCAGGTTTCCAGCTGTTGCTCCCGGTGCTTACCCCGTTGCTTACTGGTTCGATATGCAATTGACGGAGAACGGTCTCCATCTCTTTTTTCAGCTCCTTCAGTTTCATGCTACTCACAATTTGAATTCCCGCACAAGATCGTAAGGATTTAGCTTAATAAGATCGATGGAGAAGCTTATTTGCTCATGCCATTCGTAGGTGCCGCCGGTGAAGCCCGCAGGTTTGTAGCGCAGCGATTCGCTCAGTACAAAGGGCAGATTCACCTTAAAGGCCCCGTTCAGCAACGTCAGGGCGATACCTGCATCATAACTCAGGGCTTCCATAGCAGGTACCGGGAAGGCAAAGAGGCCGGTAATACCCGGAGTCAGTAACTGACTGTTGAGGTTCGACAGGCTCAGGTCGGCGAAAAGCTCGAAAGGGATTTTGGGGATTTTAAGGGCTGTATTATAGGCCAGCACCCATTCAACACTGCTGGCAGCCGCATAAATATCCTGAAGACCGCCCACTGCTACCCGCATGCCGGCATCCCGGGTCCGGATCTGGCGCGACCAGGGGTCGCTGCCGGTTCCGCGGTCGAAGAACACCTCATCACCCAGGAAATCTTCCCGGCCCCGGGTGCCGTTGGGGTTGAGGATGGGTGCATCGCCCGGATTGGTATTCAGCACGTAGCCTGCGAAAAGCCGGTTTTCCCAGTGCATTTTATATTTGGGCAGCAGGTGCCAGCGGTGACGGGCATCCACCGATAACCTGACGGGAGCTCCGGTATAGGCCGACTTCGTATTGGTCTGCCACAGCAGCAGGTCGGCGGTGATGCTCCAGGGGTTTTTGAGCCGTTTGTCATCCATCTTATAGCTGAGCTGCGGCAGCCATTCGTTGTAGCCGGACATGACTTTTTGCGTCAGCCGCGCACTGAAATTATGTTCGAGGGTGGCACTGTTGGCCTTTTCGAGCTGGGCGGTGGCATAATACTGTATCAGCGCACCTCCGGGGCCGAAGGTCTCATACTTACGGGCTGTAATCCCTGCCTGGTAGCGTCCGAAAGCGCCACTGGTTGGATGCCAGTTGTACCGGATCCGGGCGGATCCGGCGAGCGTTTTGCTGCTAAAGCCATACATAGGTACCAAGGCATATTCCAGATCCTGGGGTAAAACCACACTGCTGTAAAGTGCAGCGCCGAGCATGAAACCATCGGCTGTATTGGCACCCATAACCGGCAGAAGAAAAAGTTTATTTTCCAGCATGCTCAGTCCCAGCAAGCCACCGATACCCGGAACGGCCGGCAACCGGGCACCCACTTTTGCGTAAGAACGCGGCCGCATATACAAGGGCATTTCGCCTTCGGTATCAATCGCGAAAGACCGGGCTCCCGGTGCATTGACCTGATGGATTTCAACACCAGCATGACCCGTATACCATTCCCGGCGGATTACGCCACCTGTATCATCCAACGCACTCAGGGTAAACGGGCCTGTATTGCCCAAACCGGCAATCTTTACCGCAAAATTGTTATCACTGAGTTTTTTGACTTTCCGGATGCGGTAGTCAACCGTTGCAGCGGACTGCATTTGCTGCTCAAACCACCAGGCGGTGGGTTTGTCTCCCCTGCCTTTTTCCAGTGATGCCCGGAAATCGGCGGGCTGCGGATGTTTGAACTTCCATTGACTGAAATAGGTCTGCATACGACGGTCAAATTCCTCCTGACCGAGATACGCTGCCAGATAATTGAGTTGCAGGGCAGTTTTTTTGTAAACCAGCGTGCCGTACGTTTCATTGTCGTAATCGTGTGAATGGGTATCCCACAAACGCGCGTCTTTACCCCGGCGGGCAGAGAGCAGCCAGGCCAGCTGATCCAGATCCAGTGCATCAAGTGGTATATGGATGCCGGGCAGGTTAATGTTGATATTTGGATTGGTTGGGCCGTAGCGTTGCTTCATATAACGTGCCTCATAATAGGAGTTTACCCCCTCATCGAGCCAGGGATAGTCCCGCTCGTTGGAGCCAAGTATGCCGTAAAACCAGTTGTGACCCACCTCATGGGCGATGATATTGTCGAGCTCACGTGCCCCGCCACCGGCGCTGATGACGGTTACTGTAGGGTATTCCATGCCTCCCCCGGCAGAAAGCGCTCCCTGTACAGCAGAACAAACATCGTAGGGATAATCGCCTATCCATTTGGAGTAGTAGTACACGGAGCTGTCAACAAATTCGGTTGCTTTTGACCAGTAGCCGGCTCTTCTGCCCCCTTCAAAAAAGATATGGGTCGTAACCAAACGGCCACTGTTAGGGAGCTTAACCTGGCTTTTTTTGACATAATAATCTTTACCCGCAAACCAGGCAAAATCGTGAACCCGCTCCAGCGTGTACCGGAGGGCTTTGAAATTTTTGCCGGAAGCTTCCGCTTCCAGTTTAGGGAAGCTGTCGAGTGCCGCAGTAGCGGTTGCAACAGAGTCGAGCCATAAGCGTTCGGAGGCTGTTTGCAGATTGCCCGAGGCGATTACCTTGTAATTATCGGGTACGCGTATGGTCACTTCAAAACTGCCGAATTCGCTGTAAAACTCGCCTAAATCAAGATAGGGCATATAATGCCAGCCGGTGGCATCAAAAACGGCAGGTTTGGGATACCATTGGGTAATCTGGTATTGCTGTCCGGTATGCCCCATACGCGAAAAATCGCCGGGGAGTTTTACCCTGAAAGGGGTACTTACGGTCAGCCGCTCACCCGGGGCAAGGGGCTGATCAAGCCAGATAACAGCCACATCCGGGGTGTCGCTGGCGATGTATTCCCAGCGAACTTTCTGTCCGTTTACCTTAAAATCAAGGCTGTCGATGTATCCCCGCATGCTGTCAGGGGCAGTGTAAAAATCCCAGCTACGGTTGCTGAGCTGCTGCCGGGCAAAGGCCGTGTGGTTGTCGCGGTAGGCATTTGGCCACAGGTGTATATAGATGCGGTCAAGACTTTTCGGGCTTTTGTTGTGATAGATAAAATTTTCGGCGCCGTGCAGCAGGTGCTTTTCATCGTCGAGGCGGACGTCGATCATATAGTCGACTTCCTGTTGCCAGTAGTTGTTTTGTGCATCAGCACTATGAAAAACAGCAAAAAATAAAATTCCAAGCAGGGTAAGGATGCGGCTCATGCAATAAATTTTAGCGGAAAGATACATCTTAGACGCAAGTAGCTGTCCTGAGGTTGCGGGCTTTTCCACGGAAAGGGTGCATAAAAATTCGGTACCTTTGCACGGAAGTGACGTTCAAAAACGTAATTTGAACCGACTACCAGAGCTATCCGTTGCTATCAGTAGCCGGAGGTGAAGGGCCAAAAGAAACGGTGGGCTTATGGAGATGTTCAACGACGACGATTTTACGAACGGTTTTGACCCGGAAATTCTGCTTTCCGTCGAACGATTCGAGGAGATGGTAAAGAAGCGTGAGCATTACTATTTCGAATCAGACGAGCTGGAAGAGATTTTTGAGTTTTATTACCAGCAAGGTCAACTGGATCAGGCCGCGCAGGTGGCCGATTTCGGTGTGCTGCAGAATCCCTACAGCGCCGCCTTTTTCATCAAACAAGCCCAGCTCGATCTGAGTCGGGGCCAGTTTGATGTGGCTTTGGAGCACCTGAATCAGGCCGAAATTTTCGAGCCGACCAGCTTCGAACTGTATCTGCTTCGGGGGAATATCTACGACCTCACCGGCAATCCCAAAGAGGCTGTTAAAAATCTCAAAATTGCGGAAGGTTTTGCGGAAGATCAGGTAGATGTGGTTTACAATGCCCTTGCCGGGGTATTTATCAACTGGAAGAAGTTCAACTCCGCCATTTATTATCTGCAGTTGGTGCTTAACCTCAATCCTGAGGCGGAAGAAGCCCTGTACGACATCAGTTACTGCTACTTTCAGCTCGAAGACCTGGAGGGCGGGGCCGTATTTTTCCAGCAACACATCGACAAAAACCCGTTCAGCGACATCGCCTGGTACAACCTCGCCATTTGCTACAACAAGCTGGAACTGTTTGAAAAGGCCCTCGAAGCATTCGATTACGCCCTGCTTATCAATGACAAAAACAGCCTGGCCTGGTTCAACAAGGCCAATACCTGGATTAATCTGGAGCAATACAACGAGGCCCTTGACTGCATGTACAAATCGATGGACCTCGAACCGGGCAACGCTGTGGTATTGTGTGGCATCGGTGTTTGTCTGGAGAAGATGGAGCGGGTTGAGGATGCCATCAGCTGGTACAACCGGGCACTCGAAGCCGATCCGTTGCTTTCAGATGGTTGGTATGGCCTCGGTGTTTGTTTTGAACTATTGGGAAACTACCCTGACAGTATCAGTAATTTACAAAAGGCGGTAGAACTTTCTCCTGAATCGGAAGAGTATTGGTTCAGCCTGGCGGAAGCCCGGGAGCGTGCCGAACAATTCCAGGAAGCCATCGACGCCTATCAGCAGGCTTTATCACTCGACATGACCTACTTCGAGGCCAGGGTGCAATTGATGAATTTGTATTTCAGACTGGGGAATACCGATGCGGCTTTTCTGTTGTTTTCCGAAGGTCAGCTTTTACATCCCGAAGAAGCAGATTTCTATTACCGCTCAGCGGCTGTTTTTTTACGACATAAATATGAGCAGGAAGCATTGGTACATCTGCAAGAGGCCTTAATTTTGGACTTCGATTTATATGTCGACTTTTTCATCTACGCACCTGATGCGCTGGAGAATGAAAAAATCGTTGGCATGATAGATCAGTATCGAAAACCATGAACTACAGTCTTAAAAACATCCCCGAGCGTACGGTACAACCCCGCAACGCTGGCCTTACCATGGTTATGGACAAAGGCCTTTCTATCCGTGAGGTAGAAGATTTTCTGTCCATTTCCGGTGTTTATGCCGATATCGTCAAACTTGGCTGGGCTACCAGTTATGTAACACCCGGTCTCGACAAAAAACTCGACGTTTACCGTGCTGCAAATGTTCCTTTTTACTTTGGCGGCACTTTGTTTGAGCTTTTTATCGCCCGAGGCCAGTTCGACGATTACCGCCGGGTGCTCGACAAATACAAGCTGCAGTATGTGGAGGTTTCTGACGGCTCGCTGGAAATGCCCCATGATGAAAAGTGTGAGTACATCCGCCGGCTTTCGAAAGACTTTACCGTACTTTCAGAGGTAGGTTCCAAGGATGCCGAAAAAATCATTGCTCCCTATAAATGGATTGCCATGATGAAAAGCGAATTGGAAGCCGGGGCACATAAAGTGATTGCAGAAGCCAGGGAGGCTGGTAATGTAGGTATTTTCAGAGGTACCGGAGAGGTTCGTTCCGGCCTGGTAGATGAAATCCTGACCCAGATTCCGGCTGACATTATCATCTGGGAAGCACCGCAAAAGGCACAACAAACCTGGTTCATCCAGTTACTGGGGGCCAATGTAAACCTGGGTAACATTGCTCCAAATGAGTTGATTCCGCTGGAAACGTTACGTTTGGGCTTACGCAGTGATACTTTTCATCATTTTCTGCCGAAATAATGGATAAGTATACGGGCAGGCTCATTCTTTTTCTGAAAGGCATGGCCATGGGTGCTGCTGATGTAGTGCCGGGTGTATCTGGCGGGACGATAGCATTTATCTCCGGTATCTACGGAGAGTTGCTCGACAGCATTCGGTCGGTGAATGGCAAGGCCCTGCAATTGTTACTTAAGTTTGATTTCCGGGGTCTCTGGAAACACGTAAATGGCAAGTTTTTGCTGGTACTACTGGGTGGTATCGGGTTGAGTATTCTGAGTTTATCAAGGGTCACCCTTTACCTCCTCGAGCATCAGCCTGTGCTGATATGGTCATTTTTTTTCGGGCTTATCATTGCATCAATTATCGGGGTGAGCCGGGAAGTTAAAAAGTGGAATCCACTGGTTATTGGTTCCTTTATCCTTGGCGCAGTGCTGGCTTACTGGATTACCGTAACAGCACCCACCCAGACACCTGAAAGCTGGTGGTTTATCATTCTTTCAGGCTCCATAGCCATTTGTGCGATGATATTGCCTGGGATTTCGGGCAGTTTTATACTGCTGCTGCTGGGCAAATACAAATTTATACTCGGCGCAGTGAAGGACCTGCAAATCGATGTGATTGCCTTGTTTGCCTTTGGGTGTGCCATAGGCATTACTTCATTTTCACATCTCCTCAACTGGATGCTGAAAAAACACCACGATCTGGCTGTTGCCCTGCTCACAGGTTTTATGGTTGGTTCGCTCAACAAGGTATGGCCCTGGAAAATCGCTACGGAAACCTATACCGACAGTGAAGGGAAAATACACCCGATACTTGAGCAGAATTTGTTACCGGCTGATTTCACAGCCCGGACTGACATGCCGAACGAATTGGGTATGGCCCTGCTGTTGGCCGCCTTCGGCTTTCTGGTAGTCTTTTTACTCGACCGTGTAGGCCGCAAAAAAGCCATCTGATGCGTACATTCGGGTTGATCGGTTATCCGCTCGGTCATTCCTTTTCCCAGGCATATTTCACGGAGAAATTCAGGAGAGAAGGCATTGCTGACTGCCAGTACGAACTCTTTCCGATGGAATCTCTGACAGGTTTACGGGACTGGCTTTCTATAAAACCGGAAGTATTCGGACTCAATGTTACCATACCGCATAAGCAGGCTGTTATCGAACAGCTTGATTGGATAGACCCTGCTGCTGCTGCTATCGGGGCTGTCAATACCATCCGGATTAAACATATGGTCGGTGAGATGTGGCTGGAAGGGTTTAATACAGATGTCGTTGGCTTTGAAGCATCTTTAAAAAACTTTCTGGGCAATCACAAACCAGAAGCCCTTGTCTTCGGCACAGGTGGTAGTGCCAAAGCGGTTTGTTGGGTGCTGGATAAGCTGAACATCGCCTATCACCAGGTGAGCAGACGGCCTCAGGGCGGGCAACTGGCCTATGCCGGTATTACCCCGGAAATTGCCACAAGCTTCAGGCTCTGGATTAACACAACACCCCTTGGAATGGCTCCTGCTATTGAAGGATGTCCGCGTTTGCCATACGATTGGCTGAGTAGCCAGCATTATTGTTTCGACCTTATCTACAATCCTGCGGAAACCCTTTTCCTTCAAAAAGCCAAAATGGCCGGAGCCAAAATCCAAAATGGACTTGAAATGTTGCATCTGCAAGCGGATGCTGCCTGGCGCATCTGGCAGGAAGCAGATCCGTCGAATGTGTTTCTGGAGATGGAGAGTGGAGAGTGAAGAGTGGAGAGTGGAGAGTGGGCAGTTTGTTAGGGTAAGCTAAGCGAACTATGATTTTTGGAGCATGTTTCCCTGGGGCCCTTGATTATGGGCTTCCTGTGGGATGAGAGAGGAGTGATCAGAGATAAGTGCGGAGCGCATTTTTGCAGTAGGCCGGCAAAAGATACGCTGGAATCGTAAACCGCGCAGCCATGGATCAGCGGAGCCGTGTACCGTACTGCACAACTGTGGTACAGGTAGGACCTACGACAGATTTGACTATTGACCACGGACTACCGAAGACAACCACAAGAAAAGCTGAGGCTCCAATACCCACTCTCCTGTCTCCGTCCTATATTTACTATTCCTATACGAGCAACTGATCCATGGCATTTGAATTAACGTCTGAGTACATTCCCACGGGTGACCAGCCTGAGGCCATCAGGCAATTGGTAGAAGGGATCCGGAACGGCGATCATGCGCAGGTTTTGTTGGGTGTGACGGGTTCCGGAAAAACATTTACTATGGCCAATGTCATTCAGGAGCTGCAGCGGCCAACCCTGGTGTTGACACACAACAAAACCCTGGTAGCTCAGTTGTACGGTGAATTCAAGCAGTTTTTTCCAAACAATGCTGTAGAGTATTTTGTAAGCTACTACGATTACTACCAGCCGGAGGCCTTTATCCCCTCCTCGAATACATACATCGAAAAAGACCTGGCCATCAATGAGGAGATTGAAAAGCTGCGGTTGAGAACTACCTCCTCACTTATGTCGGGAAGACGGGATGTGCTGGTGGTGGCCTCAGTGAGTTGTATTTACGGTATGGGCAATCCCAGAGATTATACCGACAAGGTGATCCGCATCAGCATTGGCACACGTGTGAGTCGCAACGCCTTGTTGTATGCCCTGGTCGAAAACCTGTATTCCCGCACCACAGCTGACTTCAAACGAGGTAATTTCAGGGTTAAGGGAGATACCGTAGATGTGTATCTGGCCTATGCCGACTTCGCCTACCGCATTGAACTATTTGGTGATGAGGTGGAACGTTTGACTGCCATTGACCCGGTCAGTGGTCAGACACTTGAAAAATTTGAAGATGTGGCCATTTTCCCGGCCAATAACTATGTTACACCCAAAGACCGGATGACAGAAACCATGTTCCAGATACAGGAAGACATGGTGAAACAAGCCGAATACTTCAAATCAATCGGTCGTTTTATTGAAGCCAAACGTCTCGAAGACAGGGTAACTTTTGACCTTGAAATGATAAGGGAATTAGGATATTGCAGTGGTATTGAGAATTATTCCAGATACCTCGACCAACGTAACCCCGGCGAACGTCCCTTCTGCCTGCTCGACTATTTCCCGAAGGATTATCTGATGGTCATCGACGAAAGCCACCAGACCATGCCGCAGCTCCGCGCCATGTATGGGGGTGACCGCAGCCGAAAATTGACGCTGGTGGAGCACGGGTTCCGCTTGCCGGCAGCCCTCGATAACCGTCCCCTTAAGTTCGAAGAATTTGAAGGCATGATGGATCAGATTGTATATGTCACAGCTACCCCCGGAGATTACGAATTACAGCAAAGTGATGGGGTGGTAGTAGAGCAGCTTATCCGTCCGACCGGTCTGTTGGATCCAATCATTGAAGTCAGGCCGGATGGAACACAGGTAGATGATTTATTGCATGAGGCCCAGATCCGGATTGAGAAGAAAGAACGGGTACTTGTAACTACCCTGACCAAACGAATGGCCGAAGAGTTGAGTAAGTACATGACCGGTCTGGGTATTAAATGCCGCTACATCCACAGTGAGGTTGATACACTGGATAGGGTACAGATTCTCCGTGATTTGCGATTAGGCATCTTCGATGTCCTGATAGGTGTAAACCTCCTCAGGGAAGGCCTTGATCTGCCCGAAGTATCGCTGGTAGCAGTACTTGATGCAGATAAAGAAGGATTCTTACGCAGTGACCGCTCGCTGACCCAGACTGCCGGTCGTGCTGCCAGAAATGTGGAAGGGCGGGTTATCTTTTATGCCGACAAAATAACGGACTCCATGCGGCGAACCATGGATGAAACCAACCGCCGCCGTGCAATCCAGACGGCCTATAACGAAAAACACGGTATTACACCCAAAGGCATTTTCAAAAGCCGGGAAGAAATTCTCAAACAAAGCTCCGTCCTGGATATCCGGGGTAAAAAAGAAGATAAAAAGGGGCGCTATTATATAGAGGAAGAAGTACTTGCTCAGGTTGCCGACCCGGTTGCTGCCTATCTGCCACCTGACAAATTGCAGAAGCTGGTAAATGAAACCAGACGGAAAATGGACAAAGCGGCTAAAGACCTTGACTTTATGGAAGCTGCCCGCCTCCGTGATGAGATGTTTATGTACGAAGAGCGACTGAAAGATTTGAAGGCAACCAGCTGATCAGAGCGTCAGGGAAAGCCCGACTGACCAGGGCCTGATTCCCCGGTAAGCAGCCATAGAACCGAACAAATCTGTCAGACCGTAATAACCACTCACTGCCATACGGTGGTAACCCAACCGGGCGGTCAGGGCCGGGCGCCAGTCATTCAGCGCCAGGTTAGAGGCATCTCCTGAGGAGATGTCAACCAATCTTCCCAGCACCCGCTTGTGCCTGTAACTGATGACGTAGCCAAAATTAAACCCGACAACAAATTTGAATGCTTTGAGATTACCCCTTTCCCGGGTGGTGTAACGAAGTTCCAGCGGTAAATCGAGGGTGGTGATGACGTGTTTGTTTTTTACAGCAGGGGAGTCAGGGTAAAACACGCCTGAAATAGTCCAGTCCTGTATGTTGGAGAAATAATGCCGGGTAGATATACCCAAGCCCTCGGCTATGCTCCAGCGACTGTTTTTTCCCAGGCGTTGGTTGGCAAAAACGCTGAGGGTAGCCCCCCCTGAACGACCTTCACGGTATTTAACCGGACTGCCCGGGAGACCTGCTAAGAAATCTGCATGATAGGTAAGTACGATGCCTTCCAGATCGGCATTACGGGCAGGTTTTTTCTGAAGCATCTGGCTGGCGGAAGATTGGGCCTGTACATTTGTAATGAAGCAATAAAGAAGCAGCAGATACAGCAGTCTTCGCAACATAGGTGATTATCTTTTTTGTAAATGTGCGCAATTCTGATTGAATGAGTATAAAAAAACCCTGTTTACAGTCTTTGACAGGTCAGGATATTTGTTTGATAAACAGAAATTGGCCTATTTCGAATAAACAAATCACAGGTCATGGCTAAAAAGTATCAGCATTTCCGCGAATTCTATCCCTACTACCTTACAGAACACAGCAAGGCAAGTACCCGAACCCTGCATTATATCGGTACAACACTCTTTTTTGTGTTATTAATAACAGGCCTGATTCGCGGAAAATGGTATTATTTCGCGCTTTTACCCGTAATGGGTTACGGCTTTGCCTGGGCAGGGCACTTTTTTGCCGAGAAGAATAAACCCGCCACTTTCACCTATCCGCTCTGGAGCCTTGCAGCTGATTTTAAGATGTATTTTGACTGGTTGGGTGGCAGCCTCAACCGGAAGCTGGAAAATGCCCTCAGGCAAAACGGCTGATGGCAGATTTTTCAATGCTTCGGTCACTTGAAGCACTGGGTGAAAGCCATCATTTTGCGGCTGGTACCGAACTGGTGCATGCCGGTCAATACCTGAAGGTCCTGCCCCTGGTAGAAAAGGGCAGTCTACAGGTTACTACCCGCTTCGATGACAGGGAATTGTTGCTCTATGTGATAGAACCCGGAGAGAGCTGTATTATGTCGTTTGCGGCAGTTTTGCAGCAGCAGCCCAGCCGCGTTTATGCGGTTTGTGAGACAGCTTGTGACTTATTGCTGATACCGGCTGCTACGGTAGTAGCGCATATCCGTCAGGACCCACGGCTCAACGATTATTTTTTCCAGCTTTACAACCAACGCTACGCTGAACTGCTCGATACTATTCACCAGCTCATTTTTAATCGCCTTGATCAGCGTTTGCTGGAACATCTGCGTCAAAAACAGAAACGGACAGGACAGAATCCACTCCATATTACACACCGGCAGCTTGCCCAGGAGCTTGGCACCGTTAGAGAAGTGGTTAGTCGCCTGCTCAAACGCCTTGAAGGGGAAGGAATGTTGCGACAGCTCGACAACGGAATTTTACTCCCATGAATTTTGGAGACTGGTGACAAATGTCACCGATTCTGAGGCCCTGCATAGTGCAACTTTGAATCATGAACAAAGCAGTTACCGGAAAGGCACTTAAACTGATCGGCATTTGTATGATTTGTTTCAGCATTTTTTACGGACTTGCTTTGTGGATAGAACATTTGAAATGAACCATTTAATCTCTCAACCATGAAAAGGAATGTAGGAAACACCGATCGTATCATCAGAATACTCCTGGCAGTCGTATTTATCGGACTTTATATCAGCGGTACCGTTACCGGTACACTGGGTCTTGTATTGATGATAGCAGCCATTATTTTTGCCGGCACCTCACTCTTCAGTTTCTGCCCCATTTATGCGCTTTTTGGCATGAATACCTGTGCTGTAAAGAAGTAATCCCCGGTAGATAAAATAAAAAGGGGCTGTTCTACCTGAACCAGCCCCTTTCAACGAAATCAAATACCTGCCTATGGCAGTGTGATGGTACGCGTATTCCCGTTTACAGTTACCGTAGCCTGGTTGTCGCAGCTGCCGTTGCCATAATCGATGGTGCGTGCCGGACGTACGCCCTGGCTGATGGTCACATTGCCACTGGTAATCCAGTTACAACTTGTTTCCAGCCGAAGCGGGGTATTGATGACCCTGCTGTATGTCCTGCCACCTCTGCTGCCGGTAGCGCTGCCGCGAATAAGGAATACATCATCGGTACGGTCGGTTGGGGTGCCTGAGCCGAGGTAGAACTCAACGGTATCGGTTTCGACCCTTGTCATGGTTGCTCCACGTGGGAAACTTACGGTGATATTGGCTGTCCGGATACGTGCCGGGTTACCGGTACCAGGGTAGGTTGTATTGCTCCAGCTGCGTGAGCCTGCTATCTGGTGGTCATTTACAAAGTAGTTGTTGAAAGAGATGATAATTTCACTGCCAGCCTGACTGGGCCGGCCGGTGTAACTTATCTGGACAACTCCTCTGCGAAAGCGCCCGTCACGGCAGCGGCAATTTACTGTGCCGTAGTCAAGGGTAATGAGCCGCGGTGTAACGGTTGTGTCGTGGGTAATCGTAAGACAGGCAGCTGCAGGAAAAATGTGATTTTCCGCACCCATCAGTATTTCATCAAAGAGCATATCATCATCCGACACCAGGTTGTCCGTAGTAGCCTGATCACCAACCAGCTCATCCATGTCGTCGGTTGTGTCAGCTTCTTCCTTTTTACAAGCAGTGAAAGCCACCAGGGCCATCAAAGCAATCATGAGTAGTTTTTTCATTTTGCTTTAGTTTAAATCCTCTGCATGGACAGGTCAACGGGAACAGGGTTTAACTCCTTATCCAAATGACCTAAATGTTAAAAATTCTGAATTTCCTGTGTAAGAACCTAGCGCTCCAGATCGGTGCTAAGCTTATAACGCATAATCCGGCCGTTTCCTGTGTCGGCTACATAAACAATGCGGCGGAGATAGGCTACTCCCTGCGGCTGGTTGAACTGAAAAGGCCCGGAACCCCGTCCGCCAAAAGAAGCAATGACTTGTTTCGTAAGGCCTGAATTAGGTGGCGGATTTACACCTTCAAAACCGAGGCTGGTGAATTGGTAAAGACTGTCTTTTTCACTGTCGATGATGAAGATGTAATTCGTTTCATCGGGTGCCGTACAGATATCGGCTGGTTTGCCGAAGCGGAAAGAATCGTATAGGAAGCGACTTGCTTTGGTGGTGTCGAAATTCAGCATATTCTGATTTTCGAGATAAACGGTACCTGACTCCTCACTGGTTTGCTGACGAATCCAGAGGGCCTTGTATTCAGCGGCGGCTCTTTCCTGTAGAATGATGAAGTCGCGGGAACTGCTCATACCGAAAACAAGCTGAGGAGGCGCCAGAAATCCGGTCATGCCCGAAACATCCAGCACGGAACGGAGGCTGGATGTATTGGCATTCAAACCCAATGCATAACCGTTATTCGAGAAATCAGGGCGATAAACGAGGATGGAATTATCCGGTGCTGCCGTTGAGATCTGGCTGTTGGTAGGGCCTCTCCGGGCGAGGTAAAAACTGTTGTCAATCAGGGGGGTAAGTCCTGTGAATTCTACCTGTTCATCAGCCGCGCCTCTGAAATTGGTATTGGCACGGGTAAGGTCGTTGAAAGGATGAACCAGGGTGTCAAGAATAACAGGGTTTCCGGTTCCGGCACCTCCTACGATGTAGACAGCAGCCAGATCCCAGTTTTCACCATTGATTTCACGGGTAGCACGACCCAGAACATAGGTATACAGCCTTCTGTCCTGCACCACTTTTTTAGCGCCGGGTATGTTAATGAGTGTCTGACGTGTTCCTTTCAGATCCAGTATGTGCAAGCCGGAAGCATCCGTTACATATACCAGCTCATCATAGCCTACATAAACATCGGTTGGATTGGCAAACCCTCCCCAGATGGGCAAGACAGGCACATAACCTACCACTTGCTGGCTTACATTCGGGTCGATAGCTCCCTGACGGAATACATCATCAACGGTTTCGTCGTCGCGGGAGCCGAACAGGAAATTACAACCTGTAAGCAGCAGGGCGGCTAATAAGAAGCTCAGACGAACAGTATTTTTCATATCTCCACTTAAAATAAGCCGATGCCTAAGGTGAAACGATGCACACTACCTAACCGTGACTTGTTATTGAAACCATAGTCAAGGCGCAGATAACCGAAATTCCGGGGTGCATTCAAACCTACTCCAAACGCGGGCAAACCGGTTTCGTCTACGCCGAATTCGTAGCCAAGTCGACCATAGAGGATGTTTTTCCAACTGTATTCAGCCCCTATACCAAAGGTTTCGTTGTTATCCGTAGGGTGGTTGAGCTGTGCTGTAGTTGTAATTCTGTTTACCTCATCTACATAGGGGTCGAGGGCTACTCCAATGCGGAACATGGCGGGAACACTGATTTCTTCGAAATTAGTGGTGGTGGTAGGACCTGTCAGTTTCAGTAACTGCAGCTCACCATTTGGTTGCACATTTACACCGAAATTCTGTACGGTCACGGCGAAACGGGTATTCATCAATCCGACGTTGTATTGAAACCCGAAATCAAAGATGGCATTATTGGTATTGATACCTGCAATACTTTCTCTGGCCCACCTTCCGGTTACCCCAAAGGCAAACTGGTCGGTCAGTGCACGTGCGTAGGTAATGCCGATGGCAGTATTATTGGCCTGAAAGGTTTCTCCGGTGCCAAAAGGCTGAAATTCGGTGGTGACATCCATGTCTCCGGAACCCAGTGACAGGATGCTGAGACCCCAGTAGGCTTCTCCCACCCGCACCACGGCTCCGCCATAAGATATGCCGATGTCGGCAAAATAAAGGGTATGGCCGAATTGAATGTGTGCCCGTTGCGAATCAATCCGGGCGATACCCGCGGGATTCCAGTAAAGTGCCGAAACATCGTTGGCCAAAGCAGTGAAATTGCCCCCAAGGCCAGATGACCGCGCATCTACCCCTATTTTAAGGAACTGCATACCGGTGGTGCCGGCACGGCTGCCGCCAAAGGAAGGCAGTACCTGCGCATACAAGCTGCTGATCGACAAAAGGCTGCTCACCAGGAGCGTAAGGGCTGTAGATTTCATCTGCAAACGGGCTGCAATTTAGCACCAAAACCCGTTACTACGGTTAAGAAAAAGAGAAGCTTTGAGGCTTTTGATTTCTTCATCTTCCGGAACCACAGCTCCTCCTGTACATGACTCCAGCCTGATATAAACAACCACCCGGCTGCCCTCTTTTTAGCCTTTGTAGCCACTTTTTCGCAAAAACTTACGAGGGTTTTTCATCCTTACGACAGACCGGAGGGCACGCTCCTTGTTCGACTGTTTGTTGTAATAGGCCTCACAGATTTTGTAGCCCACATAATATCCCATATCTGCAGGCATGTCTTTGCTGTTTTCTCCGTTGTAAAGCCAGTTATCGTAAGTATCACCCTCCATGTCGGCTGAGAATTTTTGCCAAAGCTCCTTTTCATGCAGGTTCCCGTAAACGTGCAACTGCCGGTTCATCTGTATTCCTGAGATTTTGCAGGCAACAAAATCCGCGGCCCCCTCTTGTAAACTCATGGTAAGCAGGGGATTTCTTTTGAAGGCAATACCTAACCATAAGCCATTGGGCTGCAGGGTATGAACCGTTTCATGGACAATATACTCAGGCACCTGCCAGTGCCGGGTCATGACACTGTTAAGCCAGCGCCCAAGCTCCGATTTGTCGACGGTGCTGTCGGCTGCAACAATTTCGGAGCCTATCAGCAGCCAGTCATCATAGACTGTCCCGCCTGTGCTGAGGCAGCCTATGGCAAAACAAACCCGAGGTCTCCTGAATCCTTTGTAGCGGGTTTCAAAGGCATCGAGCAGGCTATCTATCTGTCCCTGGGTATCCTGTATGCGCATGGTGTTTGCGCGGATACTTTTCCAGAATTCAGGGGCATATTTCAAATGTTTCAGGTAGTTCCCGGCCGAAAGATTTCTGATTTTCTGAAAATTCCGGAACCCCTCACTGGCCTGGTCCAGATAAACCGTTTGTATGATAGTCAGGCTGTCGGCATGTGTTTTAGCAGTCGCCAGCCTATCATAGGCTTCCCAGAATCGGGTAATATCGGCCGTTACTATCTGTGCCTTCACCTGCGTGAAGAGGCATAAAAACATTAAAAACAAAAATCCTGACCATCTGTATTTCATGCTGCAAACTATTAAAATCCTGTCGGATCCGGAAGGTCAGGGGTTGGTTCCGGTATTCTCTGATAAAAAAAGCTAATTGCTGTCCCCATTTTCGCAAACAGTTTGTCATAAGCTCAGAACACCTTAACTTTTAAAAAAACGGAATTATGAAAGAGTTTCTCATGCTAATCCGGGAAGATCTGGGGCAATACAGCCAGATGACACCCGAAGAAATGCAAAAAGACATTGAACAGCACATGGAGTGGGTAGGCAAACTGGTCGCGTCCGGCAATTTCAAAACCGGTAATCCGCTGTCACCGGAAGGAAAAACCGTTTCAGGACAGAAAGCACTGCTGACCGACGGCCCGTATATTGAATCGAAGGAAGGAATCAGCGGGTACTATTTTCTGCTGGCCGACTCGCTGGAGCAGGCAGCAGCCATCGCCCGGGACTGTCCGTCGCTGCGACTTGGCGCAACACTTGAATTACGCGAAGTCATCCAGACAGGCGAAGAATAGGTTGTGCAGGAAGACGGTGGTATACACAAATTAACCGACCACCTGTTCCGCAGCCATGCGGGGCAGATGGTCGCTGTTTTGTGCCGTAAATATGGCCTTGAACAGCTCGATGTGGTACTCGACCTCGTACAGGACAGCTTTGAGGCAGCGCTGGTGCACTGGCGTTACAACCCTTTACCCGACAATCCGGCCGCCTGGCTCATGCAGGTAGCGAAAAACAAGGCCATCAACCACTTCAAAAAGGAAAGCCGCTTTGTCCCCGCCGATTCTACAGGGGTGGCAGAACAGATCGGTTCTCAGCAAACCTTTCAACCCGAAATGGAGGAGGCAGCAGATGCACAGCTGCGTTTGTTATTGCTTTGCTGTCAGCTCGACTTACCCGACAGGAGTCAGGTGGTGCTTACACTCCATCTGCTTTGCGGGTTTGGGAGGACAGAAATATCCAGGGCATTGCTGATGCAGGCAGAAGCAGTTAAAAAGACACTTTTCAGAGCAAAAAATGCCCTTAAGACACAAAAAACAGCCTTTAGTCAGGCAGCCATCTATGGTGAAATCACCCGTTTCGATAATGCAAGGACGGTTTTATACCTACTCTTCAACGAAGGGTATAAAACCAGCAAAGGAGATGAAGCCATCAAATATGACCTGTGTTACGAGGCCATCCGTTTGAGTAAGCTGCTGCTGCTGCATGAAAGTGCAGGAGAAGCTGAAAATCAGGCATTGCTTGCCCTGATGTTCTTTAATCTGGCGCGTTTTCCGGCAAGGCTGGATGAAAGCGGGCATTGGTGCACCCTGGAAACACAAGACCGTTCCCTATGGAACCCGACCTTTATAGAAGAAGGATATAAGTATCTCCGGTCAGCTACCCGGAGCAACCTGCTGACCCGTTATCATATCGAGGCTATCATTGCCTCTATGCATTGTGCAGCCAAAACTTTCGGAGACACCGACTGGACAGCTATCTGTTATTTATATGAACAACTCGAAAAGGTTGCACCATCTCCATGGGTATCTCTCAACAAGCTGGCAGCCACCAGTTATATAACCGAACCCACGGAATGCCTCCGGCAACTGGAGATCTTGAAAAGAGAAACCGTTCTTTCCCGGAATCACATCCTGCTTATGCTGGAAGGCGATTTATGGTTGCGTAAAAATCAGCCTCAAAAGTCCATGGAAGCTTTTGAAGCTGCACTTTTGGTCGCCGGTTCTGCTCAGGACAAGCGGCTTATAGAGAAAAAACTGCTTTTATGTCAATCCTCAAACAACTGAAATGAATCAGCTGAACCCCGATTTCAGGCAATTCTTTATCGAATTAGCCCAGAATAACAACACTACCTGGTTTGATGAAAACCGCAAACGGTACGAAAGAGCTGTAAAAGTCCCTTTTCAGCAGTTTGTTGCCCATATGATCAACCGCATCCGGGCGTATGAACCGGGTCTTTCCATCCAACCGGCAGATGCCATCAGCCGCATTAACCGCGATATCCGGTTTTCTAAAGACAAGACGCCTTACAATACCCACTTGTCTGCCAATATTTCTCCTTACGGAAAGAAAAACAAGGCTTATCCCGGTTTTTACTTTCAGTTGGGTACAGGCGATATCGAGATTTATGGGGGTGCTTATGCCCTGGAGCCTGCAGCGCTTGAAAAACTCAGACAGCATATTGCCACAGATGTAAAAACTTTTCAGGCCGTCTGTAATAATCCTGCCTTCAGGAAACAATTCGGCGAGTTGCAGGGGGATGTGCAAAAGAGGCTTACCCCGCCCTGGTCTGAAAGGGTAGCGGAAGAGCCTAAACTGGCGATGAAACAATTTTACTTCAGCTGCACCCTGCCTTCAGCATTGACAGATCAGCCCAGGCTGGATGATGCCCTGATGAAGGCTTATACGGCTTGTTTTGAGATGAACGCGTTTTTAAGAGGTGCCTTCAGTTAAAGCCCGTGCCCTCCGTGCCCTCCGTGCCCTCCGTGCCCTCCGTGCCCTCCGTGTTTAACCACTTAGGACACTGAGAGCACAGGGCGGGCAGCTTTATTTGACCTCTCCGGTGATGGTAAGGGAAACCGGTGTTTCACTTGCTGAAGTAACTACCTGAATCGTTTTCCGGAATTGTCCCATCGCGGCGGCATTGTAGTTTGCCTTTACTTCACCCCATTCGCCGGGCAAGATGGGAGAACGCGAATAATCTGCCACTGTACATCCGCAGGCAGGTTTTACCTGAGAGATGACAACTGCTTTGTCGGTTTTGTTCTGGAATTTGAAGACAGCCGTTTGGGGTTTCGACTGTTCCATGACGCCAAAATCATAATCCTGACTTTCCCAGGCCAGCACTTTGGCAGTTGTTTTCGCCTCTTTTTCACCGGCATCGGCCAGGGTTTGGGCGGTTGTTGTGCCGGCTGCTACAGCCAGTACAAAAAAGAAGAGTAGTTTTTTCATACACTTTGGTTTTAAGGGTTAAACTTGTTGTCAAAGTTGGGAGACAGTTTTCTGAAATGCTGTTAACAGCCCCCGAACGCTTGTTAATGAGCTGTTAACGATCATAAAATCCCCTAAAATCGTCTTAGTTTGGCCATATAAATGAAAAACGCCAGCTTCCGCCGCCTCCTCTTGTTTGCCGGTCTTGCCATAATCGGCACTACTGTATTACAGGGCTTTTGGTTTATGCAGGCTTTTGATCTGAAGGAGAAGCAGTTCAATCAACAGGTCAGCATTGCACTCAAGCAGGTAGCGGCATTGCTGTTACGCGATAACCGCAATTTTTCTCCGGTGGGGGAGCCGGTTACCCAGCCGGCATCAAATTATTTTGTCGTGATGGTGAACGACCAGATAGATGCCAATCTGCTTGAAGTAGCCCTTCGCCATGAGTTTGATAAACGCCGGATTGCCCTTGATTTTGAATATGGGATCTACGATTGCAGTTCGGAACAACTGCGCTATGGTGATTACATAACTGCAGGCAGCGATCGCAGGGACAAGCCCAGTACATTGCCCAGAGTCTATGCTGAAAACAATTATTTCGCAGTACTTTTTCCCGGAAAAACCACGGGATTGGTGGGACAGATGGGTATCTGGCTTTTTTCTGCTTCGGTGATGTTGTTGGTGCTGGTATTTTTTGTGTATGCCCTTTTTCTCATTTTCAGGCAGAAACGGTTGTCCGAGGTGCAGAAAGATTTCGTGAATAACATGACCCACGAGTTCAAAACGCCTCTTTCCACCATTGCTATTTCAGCAGAAACACTTCAGCACCCGGATATTTGCCGCCAGCCGGAGCGTTTGCAGAATTATGTAGGCATTATACAGCACGAAACCACGAGGTTGCGGCAACAGGTAGAGCGTGTATTGCAGATGGCGGTAACAGACAGGGGCAGCATCGAACTCAGGAAGGAGAAACTGGATGTGAAAGAGGCCTTGCAAAAAGCTGCAGAAGCCGCCAGGCTGGGTTTACAGGCTACCCATCAGCTGAAACTCGTACTGCCGGAGGGAGACCTTTGGGTAGAAGCGGATCCTTTGCATTTCAGCAATATGTTATACAACCTGCTCGACAACGCTACTAAGTACAGCCCATCAGGTACAACCATCGTACTTTCCGCCCAAAAACAAGGCAGAGAGATTATTATTTGTGTAAAGGATAAAGGGCCAGGCATAGCAACTGAGTATCAGAAACGCATCTTCCAGAAATTTTACCGCATCCCCACCGGTTATGTACACGATGTTAAAGGTTTCGGGCTTGGATTACACTATGTAGCTGAACTGGCCCGTGCCCACAAAGGCCGTGTTCGGCTGGAAAGTACAACCGGAGAAGGAAGTAGTTTTTATCTCTGTTTCCCAGCCATATGAATAAACCGGAGCTCCATTTGCTGCTTGTTGAGGACGATTTAAACCTCGCCTTTGTGGTGCGCGACAACCTGGAACAGGCCGGTTACCGGGTGACCCATGCAGCCGACGGAGAAGCAGGCTGGGAAGCCTGGCAGGCAGACCATGTTGACCTTTGTATTTTTGATGTAATGCTGCCCAAAAGGGATGGATTTGACCTCGCAACAGGAATCCGCCAGCGCGACTCACAGGTGCCTATTCTTTTTCTGACCGCAAGAGGGCAGAAGGAAGACCGTTTACAGGGTTTTCGCCTTGGAGGTGACGACTATCTAACCAAACCTTTCAGCATAGAAGAACTGTTATTGCGGATAGAGGTTTTTTTAAGGCGCAGCAGGCCCATCACGGCGACAGCCCGTGTCACCGATCTGGGAACCTATCAATTTGATTACGACAATCTCATGCTGGAACACGCCCAAGGTCTGCGGCAGCTTACGCAAAAGGAGGCGGATGTGCTGGCCTTTTTCTGTGCGCATCCCAACCAGTTACTCAAACGGGAAGAAATACTGCTCGCGCTTTGGGGAGATGACGACTACTTTCTGGGCAGAAGCCTGGATGTGTTTGTGTCAAGGCTCAGAAAATACCTGCAATACGATGATCGCCTTGTGTTGGAGAATGTTCACGGCGTTGGTTTTCGATTGCGTTTACCAGCGATGTAGTATTTTCTTCCAGCGTCTTCACCGGGGGCTTCGGGAGCCTCAGGTGTCGGGAATGATTTTGGTATGTGCAGGTTAATTTATCCGGTGCCTGAGGCCCCTAACAGGACACCTAAGTTAAAACCTGACCCATCCTTTCCACAGCGCAAACAATACAGCCCCGGCAATAAGCCCCAGCAAAAGCAACATGGGCAGATAGGGCCGCTTTTTACCAGCAAAAGGGTCCTGAATATTCAGTTTGGCACCCACCGGCAATTCTGCCAGCCGGGTGAGCAGATTACCGAAGCGGATGTTTACCGTAGCTCTTGCGTTAATAGCCCAGCCATTGGCATCGAGCAATGGCGCCAGATTCCGCTGGCGAAGCTTCAACCAGGCAAGCAGCATGGAGGGCCCACTGATGAGTAACAGCAGACCGGCTATGGCAATCGGCATCTTCCACCAGATAAGCCCCATAAAACCCGTCACCAGCGAAGCAATAGCAGTGCCGATAGCCCCCAGCGCAAGACTGATTGCCGCGAAAATCCCCACAAATTTGCCAATATCAAAGGCCGCCGGGGCCGCAGCAGGTGTTGCCGGAACAGGGTTCAGGGCAGCTGCCTGTGCATCGGCCGCCGTGGCGTTTACACCTGCGGTGAGGCTTGCTTCCGATTTGTTGTTTTGTTCGGCAGCAAATTTATTTACCTGCGTTTCAATGAACCGGGACACCTTACGGTAAGGAGCCCAGAATGCCTGACGTATGCTGATGGGATTCTCAACAACCCGAACAACAGTAGCGTCCCAGTCTCGACCATGACGGTCATAAAAGAGGGCATTTCGACCGGTTACAAGATTGTCAATGTCGCCATTGGTAAGGGCTGCAACGATGAGCTGCTCTTCTCCCGTGGCCTTGCGGGTGCAACGGCAATAGAGCAGGAACATACCACTTTGCGCGACCATGGTATTGTGCCTGCTGGTATCGAGTACCTTCATGCACAATTCTGTGCTGCGTTGATCTATGTAAAGTGTCCCCGCCTGAAAAATGGCCTTTTCTCCCGGCGCGTAGAAATCGTAAAAAGTGACGAAATTTTGCAGAAGGCGGTATAAGTCACGATAATACCGAACCAGTTGGTCGACCAGCAAAATAGAATCTGCTTCGTCAGATAGTTCAAGGTCGGAGGTAATCAGCGCCTCCAGCGCATTCCGCAGGGGCCCCTGCTGAAGGGCACGCAGGCGATCCACCCCCAGATTCTCTACATTTTCCCCGCTTTTCGAAGCCATCCAGTCTGCATAGGGCTCCAGGCTTTTTTTCAGGTTTTCCCAAACGATTTCAGTCAGTTGTGTGGCGTCAGGGATAAAAAACTGCCGAAATTGTTCTATGGATGCTTCCCAGGCAGGGTTCAGGCTTGCAGTCAGGGGAAGTGGTTTGCCTGCTTCAATCCGGGCAAGCGGATAGGTCGCGATCTCATCAAGGGCCCCGGTAAGTTCCCGGGCACTGATTGCAGCTACTCTCTCGGTCTGAAGATTGAGTGCAGCTGCTGTTGCAGGGTCGTAGGCTGCCAAACGGCAACGCAGGAAGTAATCATCTATACGGGTTCGCAATTGACCAAGCAATGTCCAGGCTTCTGCTGTTTTGGAGCCATAAGGGAGTAGGATTTCGGTTCTTGCCTGTCCGAGGTCATACCAGTTGAGCCAGCTGTCAATAGCATCGAAAAAAGCCGTTATCTGTTCAATGCCGATGCCTGGTTGACCACTTCTGTCGGTCTGACTGCCAACAGTAGCCATGATTTCTCCGACTAACTGTTGCAAAGCAGCATCATCTGTGCTTTGAGGGGTGATAATACCGTCACCATTGAGCCTGGAATTGGCAAAAATGCGGGCTGTATCGCTGGTTTCCCCTACATGGAGCCTTGGATCTGCGCTATGACCCAGGTTGTGCGCTATGATGCGGGCGGAAGCAAGCAGTTGTTGCCCTGCTTCCTTGTCCGGGTCGATGGCGTCCAGCGGCAGGCTTTCTTCCTGCTTCAGCAGATCATCCGGATGGCGGAGTATGCCAAGCACCCAGCGTACGGCTGCCAGGATCTCCGGAACACGGATTTGTCCGTCGTGGTCGGTATCAATGAGTTCAAGCGTTCTTGCATCTATCTCCAGACCCTGGACAGGACAACTGAGTGCGGTCCAGAGTTTGGGGTCAAGATTGTCAAGATGGGCGAGGTCGGCACCACTTTCGAGGTTTACCCGTTTAACGCCGCCTACGGTTGAAAAACTCCAGCGATGGGGTTGCATATACGTCAGTATGATTTGCTTCCTGCTAACATAGTTATTTCGGACAACAGCTTACACTATTTGGCAGGTTAATTGGAGCAATCAGGCCTTTTGCCGGAATACCAGGGGTCATTTCGACGAATGTTTTTGAGGCTTGTTGATTATTGGCTTAATTCAATGATTGACTGTTGTTTTCAGTCGGTGACCAGACCCTTTTCCCAACCTTATGAAAAAATGTCACGGTAAGTTGTGTCAAAACAAGGCTTTGATACATAAACGAATTTCACTGATCTCCCTGCTTCTGGCAGGCACCCTGTTTTTTTCTCCGGCTTTACATGGACAGCCCATTCCCAACGATGACATAAGTACCCAGCTGGACGGTTTTCGCAAAATGATGATTGAGCAAAAAAAGGCAGTCTGGGGAGTCAGCATTGGTTTGCATGTGGAACTAAACAAAAAAAGGAAAAGTGCCTTTCGGTTATTTTCATCTTTTGCGCTGGCTCAGGTTGTCTCGCAGCATCAATGGCATGCCATTGGTGGTTTTCAGACAGAGATTGAATTATACAGGGGGGGACTTGGCTCCTCTCTTCTTAATACCGAGCGTAATAAAATCAATGTAGAATGGAGAAACATTCCCTTGCTCGGTGTAGGTTTTGGGAATACCCTGCCACTCAATGGAAGGCCGCTGTTTGTCAGTATCGGCCAGTCTATGGGTGCCCTTTACAATCCTTTTGATTATTCCGTAAGCCTTGGGTCCTACTTTATCAACGGGATCAATCATAAACGGAACCAGCAACTCGGTTTTGTGTCAATCGGTCTCAATTTCCTCAATCTTTATTATGCCAATGACGGCCCCCCGTTTGGAGGCATCGGATTAGGGGATCGCTTTGACCGTTACTGGACAGGTTCAGGCGAATTAGGGTTTTACTATGCTCAGGGTGGATTGCCGTTCGTAAGTGCGGCTATGCGTTATGATAAATTCAGCGGATACCAACCCCTTTTATATGAATTGGGGACCATGCTTCAGATTGATAATCTGCCCTATGCCAAAAAGGGGGAGCAGTTTTACAACCAGAGTCGTTTTCAATACCGCTTTGGGATGCGCAACGGCCTGCTGCTGGGGTATTCCAAATATCAACCTGTTAAAACGGATGTTCAGAACCTGATCCATTTTTTTGGCAGGATGCCTTACCATGCCTCTCCGCTTGGCCCCCACAGGGCTTTTATAATGGAATATCAGTTCAGAAGTTTAAATGCATTTTAGCATGAAATATTTACTTGCCTTAACCACTTTATTATTGAGTGCCTGTACGGATCTGAGGCAGAATTTTTATCTCTTAAAAGAGGTTCCTGCCGCGTATGTTAAAAAACATTCCATTCCGTTTGATGCAGCTGATATGTTCAGTTTGCAGATAAAAGAAGAGCTTGTGATTCAGGGAATCACAGAGGAACGGGAGTATTCCGACATACCTTTTCGCCGCTACACACAGGTAAGCAGTACCGAGAACAGGCTGGATAAAGCTGATAAACGTAAAATAGACGAAGAAACCTATCTCTATCTGGAAGGAATATCTGCTGGTAAAAACAAAGGGGTGTCGCTTTACCTCATTACGATGCCGCTGCTTAAAAGGAGCTTTACGGAGAAGTACTTTAATGATTCAAGCAAACTCCACTTAAAACCGGTATGGTCAATTTATGTTGGGCAATGGGTACGCACTGCAAAAGGGATAAAGGTTTGTTTTACAGTAGATGAAACCGATCTGGTGTATAAAGCTACATTTTCTGGCAAGGCAGTTGTGCTGGACGAAATCAGTTATACGGGTTTGGAAGGGCGTGAAGGTTACGGCAATTCAGGAGAGGAACCACTCATGATCAGTATCAGGGATATACTTGATACAGGGTCTGACAGCGGGCTTGTATTTAATCAAATTGATAAAAACAGAGATGTTGTCATCTCCAGGGAAATAAAAGACAGTATCCAGGCGTACAGGGTAAGAGATTTTGTGATTTACAAGAAAACGCACAAATGCAAACGTAAACGCAAAGACAAATGCAGGCACAAAGAGCCGTACCGACTCATGGTTACGACCAAAGAAGTACGGGGAGAGTTTCTCTTTGCCACCAAAAGGTACAAAGGTACGTTAACACCCAAAAAACTGGTGGTTTCAGATGAACTGCTGGGAAGTTGGGAATAAAGCTGCCCGACCCGAAGATTAAGTCAGTTTTCGCAGTTAAACAGCCAGTTGATACCGAATTTATCGGTGCAGCTGCCGAAGTAGGCACCCCAGAACACCTCCCTGAGTGGCAAAGTGACCTTGCCTCCGGCAGAAAGTAGCGTAAACAGCCGATCGGTTTCTTCCCCGGTATCGGGTTCCAGGTTGAGGTTGACATTGTTTCCCTGAAGCACAGTAAAACCCATACTTTCCGGAGCGTCTGTACCCATCAGTTTATGCCCGCCGGTGATGGTCAACCCGATGTGCATCACCAGATTTTATCTGCTTCAGCCATTGGTGGCATACCTTCCATAAGGGGCATATCTCCAAACCGGGAAATGCCGGATGCGCCAAATACTCCGCCAAATATAGCTTGGTAGAACAAAAAAGCTGCTTCAGTTTCTCTGGCAAAGTTGAGGTAGGCAGAGGTGCGTGCCATGTTTCGGGCTTTTGGAGGATACAGAATGCAGTTGTAAAATCTGCATATAAGCTCAAAATATCAAAACGAATATACGGACCTTTCGAAAGCAGGTACTCCGTTCGGTAAGTCATTATCTAAGCAGGAGTTATGCTGTTTTCGAACACATTAATAACCGCAATAAAGCTGATATAATGCCAGCACTTCTGTCCCTGGAAAGAACCCAGTTTTGAATGTTCAAATCTTAAATTTTGAATTACGGCTCCCGGTTGAGGGCGTACACAAAATTCAAACTATCCAGCTCTCCATAATAGGTAATTACCCTTTCTTCAATTTTTATGGCCCCCAAACGCTCTACGGCAATCTGTGACCGCAGGTTGGCGGCGCCCACATGCAACTGAACTTGTTTCACAAAGCGGAAAGCATATTCCAGCATCAGGCTTTTGGCGGCAGGATTATGTCCTTGCCCCCAATACTTATGGCCATAAAAAGTATAACCCACCAGTACAACTGAGGTGGCTTCATCGTAACCGTAAAACCTGCTGCAGCCGATGGTTTTACCGGTGACAGTATCTGCAATTTTGTAGGCACCTTTTGAATCAAGCGCGCCCTCGAAGTACTTCATAAAATCCGCCCGCCGGTACCGATTGGGGTTGGGATGTTGTATCCACACCAGCGGGTCGCCCGCCAGCGCAAACAGCTCGTCAAAATCAGTTGCTTTTAACGGAACTAGCGTAACTTTTTCGTTGTGAAGGGGAGGTGGGTGGTGGAAGGGGTTCATTTGACTAAAGTTCAATCAATTTGATTAATTGTGCAAGGAGGGTCAGATAGAATGAGATTTTGAGCATTTTTCTGGCTCATGGATGAGAGACGAGCCCTTTGCCAGAAGCTGGTGGAAGGTATCCTGACAATCTCCGTCAAAGCTTACGGTATTTCTGTATACGGCTTTGTCCATCGGAAGCACACTAAGCTCATTGCTATAAATAAAGTGTCCGGAGAGGCTTAAGTGTTTGTCACAACTTCAATCCGTATAGGTGATATGCTCACCAGCCGGGCAAGTTTTGCTGTAGGAATAAAGGTATCATCGATTAATTTCAGCAGCAGTTGTTTGCTTTTTTGTCTCTGGATGAATTTTCCAATCGGTCAGTTTCATCCTTGACAGGGGAGGCCTCAAAAACAGCCTTAAGCTCCCAATCTTTGTACTTACCGGTGTACTTATTCCCTGAAGCTGTTGTGTTGCTCCAGTCGTTTCCAGGGCCCCTGGCTGTGTCCCAGATAGTATTTGTTTGCTGTACTATTGTAAAGGATGTAAATGTAGAACATAGCGGAATGTTTTGAATTGGCTGAGAAGTTAACAGCGGTTTTTCAGACTTCTGACCAGATGCAGCATCTGCAATAAACTTCGCGTGGAAAACAAAAAGTTATTTTGTTCGACAGCTCACCAGGTGTAAAAGCCAAGCTAATACGGGAATAATAAGTGTGGTCTGGGCTCGAATCCCGAAGCTTCGGGAACCCCCTGATTCATCCCGCACTTGCGGGGCGCTAACCAGCGGATCTGGAAACTTCTTAAATGCAAAAAGCCGCACATTGTGCGGCTTCCTTGCTCCCCGGGTTGGGCTCGAACCAACGACCCCCTGATTAACAGTCAAGTGCTCTAACCAGCTGAGCTACCGAGGAATTTTTCATTCCTTTTCCCTATGCTGTGCTAAGGGACTGCAATATTAGCAGAACAGAATTAATTGTGCAATATTTGTGGCCGAATAAAATTTTTATCTGCTTATGAGCCTCGTTGTTGTAGGAACAGTCGCTTTTGACGCCATTGAAACCCCTTTTGGTAAAACCGATAAAATCATCGGAGGTGCTGCCATGTATGCCGGTATGTCGGCTTCATTCTTTACCAAAAACGTGAAAATTGTATCTGTGGTGGGCGATGACTTCCCGACTGAGAAAATAGCCGATTTCAACCGCCGTGGCATGGCTACGGAAGGATTGCAGATCAAAAAGGGTGAAAAATCATTCTTCTGGGCTGGGAAATACCACCTTGACATGAATAGCCGGGATACCCTGACGACAGAATTGAATGTGCTGGCAGACTTCGATCCCATCCTGCCCGACAGCTACCAGGACTGCGATTTCCTGCTACTTGGTAACCTGACCCCTACTGTACAGCGTACCGTACTGGAGCGTCTCCACAACCGCCCTAAACTGGTGGTGATGGATACCATGAACTTCTGGATGGATATCGCCCTCGATGAGCTCAAACAGACCATCGCGCTGGTAGATGTACTGACCATCAACGATGAAGAAGCCCGTCAGCTTTCCGGAGAGTATTCGTTGGTAAAAGCCGCCCGCAAAATACTGACGATGGGCCCGAAATACCTTGTCATCAAAAAGGGCGAGCATGGTGCCCTGTTATTCCACGGAACGGAAGTGTTTTTTGCACCTGCACTGCCTTTGGAAGAAGTTTTTGACCCAACCGGCGCCGGCGATACCTTTGCGGGCGGATTTATCGGTTATCTGGCCAAAACCCATGACATCTCTTTCAGCAATATGAAACGGGCCATCATTTATGGCTCGGTCATGGCATCTTTTTGTGTGGAGCGTTTCGGTCCTGAGCGTCTTGAAAGCCTGACAATCGGAGATATCGAAAACCGCCTGCAATTATTTGTCGACCTGGTTCAGTTCGACATCAGCCTGAGTTAGCGGATACATGATACGTCTGGAGCCCTGGCCGGCCTCGGAAAAAGAGGCCTTTTATCAGCTCAGCTGCCACAGCGATGCTACAGCCAGCCTTTATGGGCAGGCCTATGGCGATGAGGTGCCGACTTACGAGGCGCTGTTCAATGATTATCTTCCCCATTATTTTGACGACAGCGACCCGGCAGCGGGCCGCTGTTTTGGCATCTGGCTTGGCGATGAGCGAATCGGACAGGTGAATTACAATGCCATTGATCCTGAAAGCCGCAGTACAGAGCTCGACATCTGGATTGGTGACCGCCGGCACTGGGGAAAGGGCTATGCCACAAAGGCCCTGCGTCAGCTTCTGGAAAAACTGTTTGGGCACCTGGGAGTGCAAAAGGCAGTCATATTTCCCCTTGAATCGCACACGGCAGCCAGGTCCTGCTATGCCAAAGCTGGCTTCAGAACAATTACAGTTATTGACAGGGAAGGAGTTCGCTATCTTCAGATGGAACAAAACGCAGCCGACTTCTATGGCATTTCTGCCCTTATGAAAACGCCGTATTATGCGGTTATTTTCACCTCCCTCCGCACCGAAGGCGATCATGCTTACAGTGCCATGGCAGAAACAATGGATGAGCTGGCACGCCGGCAACCCGGTTATCTGGGGATAGAATCAGTACGCGACCAATTGGGTATCACCATTTCCTATTGGGAAAATGAGGAAGCTATCAGGCAGTGGAAGCAACAACTCGATCACCGGCAGGCACAGCAAATGGGCAGAGCCCGCTGGTATGCCGCCTACCGGGTACGGGTTTGCAGGGTGGAGCGTGATTACAACTTTTTCACCGATGATACCGGTGAAAGCACTTAACGGATTACTTCACCTGTCCAGCCAAGTATGCCACCTTGCAGGTTGGTAAGTTTACCGGTAATGCCTGCACTGGCCATGATCATACAGGCCTGACTGCTTCTGCCTCCGGAGCGGCAGTATACATAGTAATTTTTAGCAGGGTCCAGATCCATTACATTCAGCGAAAAATCAGGCTGCATCACATCTATGTTGAGGGCATCCCGGAGATGGCCTTCTTCGTATTCGGTGGCCGTACGTACATCTAAGAGCACAGCGTTGGTGTCGCCGGCAAGTGCATCAGCAAAGGGCTGACTGCTGAGGTTGTCAAACATAGGTTGGGGTTAAGCGTGGGTGGTAATGTTAAATCCGGGTACATTTTTCATGGCCGACCAGCCACCGTAAATATTGAATAACTGCGTATATCCGGCTCTTTTGAGCAAACTTGCAGCAATTACAGAACGGTAGCCACCGGCACAATGTACCAGATAGGGTTGGTTACGGGAAACTTTGTCCATTTCCTGGTTAAGGGTAGAAAGGCAGATGTGTAGTGCTTCTGCCACATGCCCGCCGGCATATTCACCGGGTTTACGCACGTCGAGCAGTTGTACACCTTCTTCCAGAAGACCAACAGCCTGTTGTGGTGAGACAGACGTCAGGGAATCAAGGGTCATGCCGGCCTTCAGCAATCCGGGTTCGTTGTATACAAAGTATCCGTCGACACGTTCATAGCCTACCCGGGCCAGCCGGGTGATAGCCTCTTCTGCTTTTTCAGCACTTTCAACCACTACAAGGAGGGGTTGCCGGATGTCGAGCACAGTTGCGGCCCAGATGGCAAACTGCCCGTCGAGCCCGATGCTGATGCTGCCGGTGATAAATCCTTTTTCAAATTCAAGCACCGGACGTGTATCGAGGGGCAGGCTGCCGTTTTCCATCAGACTTTTTAATTCCGTGGCAGACAGGGCTTTGATGTTGCGTTTTTTGACCACTTCCAGTGAATCATAACCGTTTTTATTGATCATGGCATCCTGGAAGAAATAAGCAGGCGGGGCGCTCAGCCCTTCTGTTACTGCGATGATAAAATCAGCCTTGCTCATGGGTTGCAAGGCGTAGTTGGTGGCCTTTTGTTGTCCGATGGTCGAGAAAGTTTCCTTACCGATGTTTTTGCCACAGCTCGACCCGGCCCCATGTGCCGGATAAACGGTCACCACATCGGGCAGTGGCATAAGTTTGGTGCGCAGCGAATCATACAGCATACCTGCCAGGTCGTTTTGGGTGAGATTGCTTTTGATGGCGAGGTCGGGGCGGCCAACATCACCGACAAACAATGTATCGCCGGTGAAAACAGCTACCGGGGAGTCGTTTTCATCCCGGAGCAGGTAACAGCTTGATTCAGGGGTATGGCCCGGGGTATGCAACAGTTCCAGACTGATTTTACCTATTTTAAAACGCTCACCGTCTTTACCGGTATGGGTATCGTATGCTGTTTCTGCCCCTGGCCCGAATACAATGGTAGCGCCGCTTTCTTTGGCAAGATCGAGGTGTCCACTCACAAAATCAGCATGAAAATGAGTTTCGAAGATGTAACGGATGCGGCTGTTTCTTTTGGCCGCCAGTTCCAGATAAGGTTTCGTTTCCCGGATGGGATCTATTACAATGGCCTCGCCTTCAGATTCAATATAATAGGCGGCTTCCGCCAAACAGTTCGTGTAAAGCTGTTCGATGTACATAGGTGGTGGGCTTGAAATTGTAAAGCAACGGAATGATGCGCTTAGTTCAAAATCGGGTCGGGTTTCATTATAGGGTACGGTCTCGACCGTACCTATAATGAAACCCGACCGTACCCTATAATGAAACCCGTCCCGTACAACCCGTCCCGTACAACCCGTCCCGTACAACCCACCCCCTACGCGAATCCGTCCTTCACGCGGACCGCCCCTTCAAAAAATGCAAAGCAGTCATCAGCCTTAGTAGTTTGTCCTGGTTAACGCGGTAGTAGCTGAATTTACCCTCCCGGCGGATGAGGAGAAAACGGGAACGCAACAGCAGTTTGAGGTGATGTGAGACGAGTGCCTGGTCAAGTTCGAGCTGTTCCTGCAGCTCGGTAACATGCATTTCACCTTTCGCCAGCAGCAGTTCAACTATTTTCAACCTTTTTTCGTGGGCGATATCTTTGAAATTGCGATGCAGCAGCCTTACCTGGTCTTCCCGGAGTGGTGCGAATAACATGGGCTCAAACTACGGAATTCTTCTTTTTTCTAAAAACGGCCACCACTGCCCGTCTTTTTTTCTGTGTTTTAATCACTTTGTTCTCCTTATTTTCTTTTTCGGCTTGGGATATTGTTTTCATATTTCTATATTTGCAGTCCTGTTTAAAAACGAGCGGCGATGAAAAGGACTTTCCAACCATCAGTACGGAAAAGAAGAAATAAGCACGGTTTTCGTAACCGTATGGCAAGCGCAAACGGACGTGCAGTATTGGCACGTCGTCGCGGAAAAGGTCGTAAGAAACTTTCTGTTTCTAGCGAGAAGCGCCACAAAGCTTAATTATAGGCTGCGTCTCCAACGACGCTGACAGCCATGTTCACTTTCAAAAAGGAAGAACGACTCTGCAGGAAATCCTACCTGGATGCCCTGTTCACTGGTGGTTCTTCCTTTTTTGTTTTTCCGTTTGCCATCCATCTCCTTGAAATCACCGACGGCAGCCTGCCTTTTCCGGCTCAGGTCGTCTTTTCGGTACCCAAGCGCAGGTTCAAAAAGGCGACCGACCGCAACCTGGTCCGCCGCCGCCTGAAAGAGGCTTACCGGTTAAACAAAGCTAAATTTTACGAGGAGCTCCTCCGCAGCAATAAACAAGTCGTATTTTTAGTTAGCTATTCCGCAAAAGAAATCCGCGACTATGCGTTTCTTGAGAAACAATTGGTTTATGCGTTACATCGATTGCTGGATGCAGTGAACCCGCCCGCTCCTTGAAATACCTGCTGATCGGACTTATCAAAGTTTATCAGGCGCTGATTTCGCCTATGCTGCCCAATGCCTGCCGGTACCACCCTACCTGTTCGCAATACGGCATAGAGGCAGTGAAGCGTTATGGTTTTTTAAAAGGCGGATGGCTCACCATCAAGCGGATCAGTCGTTGCCACCCCTGGGGTGGACATGGCCATGATCCGGTACCTTAAAATAAAGTGTTTATGAAAAACTGGTTTTCTCAATTCCGTCTGCGTTCACGCAGGGCTTTTATCATCGCTGCCGTTGTACTTGGCGGCTTCTTTTCGTTCTCCTTTGTCACCGATTATTTTGAGCTGTCGAAGAACATCGAAATTTTCACTTCCCTTTACCGGGAGGTAAACACCTATTATGTAGATGAGATTGAGCCTGCGAAATTCATGCGCACCGGTATCGATGCCATGCTCAAAAGCCTTGATCCTTATACAGATTACATCTCCGAATCGGAAATGGAAGACTTCCGCTTCATGACAACCGGTCAATACGGAGGTATCGGTGCCCTCATTTCCAAAAAAGAGGACGATATCATCATTGCCGATCCCTATGAAAATTTCCCGGCGCAGAAGGCTGATTTAAGAGCGGGTGATGTGCTGCTTGAAATCGATGGTAAAACGGTCAAGGGCAAGAGTACAGATGATGTTAGCAAACTGCTGAAAGGCCAGCCAAATACTGAAGTGAAACTCAGAATTCAACGGACAGGTGAAAAACAACCGCTCGACAAAGTCCTGGTCCGTCAGGAAATTAAAGTGGAGAGTGTTAGTTTCTCGGGTATGCTGAATGAGGAGGTAGGCTATATCAATCTCAGCGGCTTCCGGACCAATGCCGGTAACGAAGTTATCAGTGCCTTTAACAAGCTGAAAACACAAGGCATGAAGAAGCTTGTGTTCGACCTCCGGGGAAATCTGGGTGGCTCGCTCGATGAGGCTATCCGCATCAGCGGCATCTTCATCCCCAAAGGCAGCCTGGTGGTGGATACCAAAGGCAAAGTAAAAGAATGGGATAAATCCTACCGTACCTACCATGAGCCGGTTGATCTGAATATGCCGGTTGTAGTGCTTATTGACGGTTCTTCCGCCTCTGCTTCGGAGATTGTTTCCGGTGTTATCCAGGATTATGACCGTGGTGTTCTCATTGGTCAGAAATCCTTTGGCAAAGGACTGGTGCAAACCGTTCGCCCGCTTACTTACAACACCCAGGTGAAAATCACTACAGCCAAATACTACATTCCCAGTGGTCGCTGTATCCAGGCCATCGATTATTCTGAAAAAGATGCCCAGAACCGTCCGGTTAAAAAGGCGGATTCACTGCGGGTTGCATTCAAAACCCGTAACGGTCGGTTGGTATACGATGCCGGCGGCGTAAGCCCCGATATGGCCCTCGAAGAAAGGGCTCTCAGTAATATCACCGTGAGCCTGTTGATACGTCGCCACATTTTTGATTATGCCACTATTTACCGTTCGAAAAACCCGGTATTAGCCAAACCTGAAGATTTTAAGGTAGACGATGCCACCTACGAGGATTTTCTGACCTATATCAAAGACAAAGACTACGACTATACCACCGAAAGTGAAAAAGCACTGGAAGAATTTAAGGATAAAGCAGTCAAAGAGAAATATTTTGACGCCATCAAGGCCGACTATGAAGCCATGAAGGCCAAACAAAAGCACGATAAGGATCAGGATGTCCGCAAACACAGCGATGAAATCAAAGCCTTCCTTGAGCAGGAGATAGCCTCGCGCTATTACTACCAGCAGGGACGGACACGGGCCTCTTTCCGCAGCGATCCTGAGATCAAAGAAGCCATTGCCATTCTGAGTGATGACGAACGGTATCAGTCGATTGTTAAGCCCAACTGATTTTGCCTGAGCTGGGTCAGCTGCTGATTTTCCTGCTCTTCGGTTTGTTGAGCGGACTGATTGGCGGCTTTCTGGGCGTGGGGGGCGGAACAGTGTATGTTCCGGTGCTTACTGCTTATTATGCTGCTTATGCCGGTTTCGGAAGTGAGTTTGTGGTGTTCGTGATTGGAAATTCTTTGTTTCTGACCATGATATCAGGGCTTTCCGGATCCTGGCGGCAATTCAGATCGAAGAATTTTTTCCCTGCCGACACCTTGCTGGTAGGTGGTATGGGAGCGGTTACAGCTCTGATTACCAGCTTTTCCCTGCAATATGCCCACTGGTATAAAAGAGAGCAGTTTGCCCTCTTTTTTACGTTGCTGTTGCTTCCCCTGATGGTACGGATGGTGATGCGCAAGGAACAAGGTATTTCCGGAGGAAGGCAAAAGGGTGATAAGACAAAATTATTGCTGGTAGGAGCTTTCAGCGGGATTGTTTCCGCGATGAGCGGTTTGGGCGGCGGGGTAGTTATGGTGCCTTTGCTTGCGGATGTACTCAAATATCCTGTCAGGAAGGCATCCTCCGTTTCCCTGGGGGCTATAGCTATTATGGCGATGAGTACTGTAACTTTTTATTCTCTGCAGCTGCCCGACTGGCAGGTGAGTGACTGGCAGATAGGTTTACTGGCTTTGCCGGCAATTTTGCCTATGGCCGCAGGCGTTTTATTATCGGCACCCTTGGGGGTTCGTCTTGCCCACACGGTTTCACCACGAATTATGAAGGTATTTTTCGTGCTCTTCTTTATCGTGGTAATTTTGCAAATGAACTTCAGCATATTCGGATGAAAAAAATACTCTTAGGCCTTGCATTGGTTTGCGGGCTGCAGTCGCTTTCAGCGCAGGAACAGCCTTCTGAGGATATCGCAGCCACCAGCGACCGGCTTCGATACCATGTATTTTACCTGGCAGACGACAGCCTGGAAGGCCGTTTGACAGGCTCTGCCGGTGAGGCAGGAGCAGCCCGTTATATCATTCATACTTTTGAAGAGCTCGGCTTAAAGCCTGCCGGGGATAAGGGCAACTGGACCCAGGCTTTTACTTTTACCTCCCGTCAGGATTTTGGAGATAGCAGGCTTGAGCTGGATGGCAAAAAGCTGAAATACCAGACAGATTATGCAGTTTTATCCGCTTCCGCCAGCGGAGAAGTAAAAGGTAAACTTGTAGAGGTATCTTTTGGTATTCAGAACAGCACCCTTGGTCACGACGATTATGCCGGTAAAAAGGATCTGTCAGGCAAAATATTTCTGGTACGCCTGGGGAGTCCCGACGGGAACAATCCCCACGGGAAATTTGGTGCGGATGCCACACCGGAAGTGAAAATAGCACTCGCCAAAAAAATGGGAGCCTCAGCAGTTATTTTTTACCCCGCTACAGCTGATGACATCCTGCCTGCCGATGGACTCGACCGCCGTACACAAAGCGGAGGGTTACCAGCCATTTATCTGAAAAAGCCGTTAACAGCTAAATTTCCGAAACAGGCGTCTCTGAAAACCACCATCTTCAAAACAACTACCACCGGCCACAATGTTGCTGCATTGCTCCACAACGATGCACCTTACACGGTTGTGATAGGTGCCCATTACGACCATTTGGGTGATGGTTCTCTGGGGGGCTCCCTGTTTACAGGCAAAGGAGCCATTCACAATGGTGCAGACGACAATGCAAGTGGTACGGCAGGTTTGCTTGAACTGGCCCGTTTGCTGAAGGAAAGCAACAACCGGCAGTTTAACTATCTCTTCATTGCCTTTTCGGGAGAAGAGCTGGGATTATTGGGATCGGCCTATTTTGCCAAAAATGCCACAGTGACCCTTGATCAGGTCAGTTGTATGCTGAACATGGATATGATCGGGCGGCTCGACAGCAATACCTTACAACTGGGGGTACATGGAACCGGCACCTCGCCCTTCTGGAAAGAGGTAGTGGAAGCACAGGCCGGTCCGTTGAACATAAAAACCACAGAATCCGGTACCGGATCTTCCGACCATACCTCTTTCTATCTGCAAAACATTCCTGTATTGCATTTCTTTACCGGAACACACCGTGATTACCACAAGCCGGAGGACGATGCCGAAAAACTCAATTATGCAGGTGAGGCCGAGGTGCTTGCCTATATGCTGAGAATTATAGGTCAATTACCAACTGAAAAGCTTGTTTTCGCAAAAACTGCCGATGCGGATAACCGCAATACACCGCGTTTTAAAGTGACCCTTGGCATTATGCCTGATTATTTTTATGAAGGCAAAGGAATCAAGGTAGATGGCGTAACAGAAGGCAAACCCGGAGCCAAAGCAGGTATGCAAGCCGGTGATATTGTAATCCGGCTGGGCGATTATCCGGTATCGGATATGACAGGTTATATGAATGCCCTGGCTGCCTTTGAAAAAGGTAAAACAACCCGCCTGGTGGTAGAACGCAACGGTAAGGAAATTGAGCTTGAAGTCACCTTCTGAGCCTTGTTTACTGGCGATTGATACGGCCAACGAGCGTTGCTCGGTGGCTGTAGGTTTCTCCGGATCGGTCCTGGCTGAAGCAGTAGTGGAGGATGGCTTCCGGCATGCAGAAAAGCTCACTTTGCTGATAGCAGAGGTGCTGGCAACGACAGGACTGAAGCTGAAAAATCTTGACGGGGTTGTGGTAAGTGCAGGACCCGGGAGTTATACGGGTCTGCGTATCGGTGCCTCCGTGGCCAAAGGATTGTGCTATGGAAGTGGATTACCCCTGATTGGCATCGATACACTTGAAATGATGGCCAGGGGATTTATGAAGGTTTATCCGGAAACGCCGCCCAATCAATTGCTGGTGCCGATGATAGACGCCCGTCGCGACGAAGTATTCACCGCCGTGCTTTCAACTGATTTTAGTTTCCTTCAGGAAAGCGCCCCTTTGGTGCTTACCTCCAGTCTTTTTGATGCTTACAGGGACCTAAATCTACACTTTTTTGGCTCTGGTGCACCTAAATACGCAGCTTTGTTTGAAGGCAGGGGCGGAGGATTTGAAGCGGAAGGAAACGAACATGCACAGTACCTGCTGGAAGCAGCCAGAGATAAATACCTGGCGGGAAAATTTGAAAATGTAGCATATTTTAAACCAGATTACCGCAAATCCTTTCACACAAATTTTAAAATTTCCAATTCCTAAAACATTTTAGGGTTTAGATTGCTTATGTATGGATTCATCTCAGAACAAAGCAGCGAAACGTATGGGAATTGAGAAAGAAAACCTGCCTGTCAGTCAGATACAGTTAGATGACCTCAAGATGGCCAGTGTCATTTTCAGGGCAGTAAACCATCCTTTGCGGCTCAGTATTATTCGCTTGGTGGATGAATTCGGGCAGTTAACGGTCACCCAGATTTACTTCAAACTCCGTATCGAACAATCTGTTGCCAGCCAGCACCTGGCTATACTCAGGGAAAGTGAAGTACTCCTTTCAGTCAGGGATGGGAAAAACATTTATTACTCGCTTAATAAAGACCGTATGCAGGCTATTGTACAGTGCATAGAAACGCTCAGGGATTAAAATCGTCCAACGCATCGAGCACAACAAGTAATCGTTCCTTGGTTTTGCTTCCATCAAGCCAAAACGATTCTGTCAGAATAAGATACCTGCCGGTGGCACAACGTCTGCCGTTGTCATCCAGCCCATCCCAGTATACACAGTCGGTTGAACCCATGAGTTGCTGTTGACAAAGCGCCCTGACAGGATTACCCCTGACGGAGAACACAGATACATTCAGCAACCCTCCCGGTGGCAGATTTTCCCAACAGAGACCCATCTGGTCGTCCATGCCATCGTTGTTGGGTGAAAAAAGAAGCTTTTGCAGTGAAAAAGGAGCTTCTCCGGTTACAATTTGCTGTACCTGCTGGCTGTTAGGCAAACCTGGCGTTGCCCCGGGCGGTATGGCTGCCGAGTGCCATACAGGAATTTCTCCGGCGTTGATACGTTCCAGACTCACCCCTTTTGTGTCCTGAAGTAACTGAAAATGATCTTCCGGGTGATAGGACCAGCGGCAGAGCAAAGCACCATCTTTCCGATAGATTGCCAGTTCACCACCTGCCTGTGGCATAGAAGGCCAGCTACTGAGCTCCTGAAATGATTGTCCATGTTGCGGAAAGCTGCCCCTGACCGCCTCTGCCGAACGTGTCAGAACCAGCCGCTCATCCGGCATGAACAGCCGGATGTTGGTTGATAAAGCAACCTCATTCAGCGGTCCTGCTTCACCCGGATTGCCAAAAATCAAATCCTTTAAGTCCAGGATTTTAGTGCTCCTGTTACGCAGCTCCACAAAACTTCCGTTACCGATTTTTGGCGCAAAAAGTAACTCATCTACCCCGATATCGCCGGGCTCCGGCCATGCCGGCCATGCTATAATCAACTGTGTATCAACAAGTAATTGCCCGCTGCAATCACCAAAACCACTTATCTGCAAAGTATCGGCTTTATTGCCCAGACCGCCATCAGGGAGCACACACCACCATGCTTTACTTCCATCGCTTCCTGCCGGAAAACAGGGAATGGTTTCGCGATTGAGTTGAATGCGGTTTGAAGGGTGTGCATATACAAACTCGGTGAAGTGCAGCCATAAACTGTCGGGCACAGGGAGCTGATACCCGGCGACAGCAGGGGGCTGTATATCTGTAACCGTTTGTTCAACGCTGTTCGGCCTGCCAGGGGTGCCACCCACTGCTGCCTGAGAGGCCGACCAGTTCTCGCTAACGACACAAAACTGTTCAGGGTCAAGCCTTTCCAGACTCCAGCCACCGGCTTGCTTATCTGTATTTTTCATCCAGTTAATCTCGAACCGAAGGCTGTCAATTATCTGGCCGTCAGTAGTCTTCAGGTACAATTGATCAGCGTCGTTGTTGATCGAAGGCCAGGTGGCCAGTCCCAGTACAGAACCAAAATTGCTGAACTGGCTTGCAGCCACTGCCGGACAAAGGATGACGTAACCTCCTGCCGGCAACTCATAAGCCGGCAGGGCCACACTGGTTCCAGGGTCACTCCAGCGGTATTGATTCAGGTTAAGCGTATGGTCAGAACGGTTATATAGCTCCACAAACTCGGCTTCCGGCAGTAATACCGGTGGAGACGGGTCTGCCAGCAACTCATGAATTACAATCTCTCCGAAAACTGGCTGATGCCACTTCAAAACCAGGGTGGTATCCAGGTGGTTATCCAAGGTATCAGCCAACTGAAGCAGACTGATGGAATGGTTGAGGTCTGGCAGAAAAGGGGTGCCAAAACTTACCAGTAGCTGCTCGGGGCTTTCCCAGACTAAATTTTCTGCCGTTTGCTGCTGGCTGTTTCTCCTGAATTGATTTGCCTGGGTGGCAGGAGAGAGGGACTCGCTGAACCGACACCGCAACTGGCGTGGCTGAACCAATTCACTGAAAAGTAATACAGGTGCTTCCTTGTCCTGCCAGGGCAGACCCGTAGCGGTGAGTTCATCAAAATAAAACTTATCGGCCCGGGTAGCGCTGAAGTAGCAAACCAGCCCGCTGTACCGGGCAGGGTAGCGGGTCGAATCTGCCCAGCGGCCCAGTACCTGCAGGTTTCCTCCTGACAGGGAGGTATCCGCAATTAATGTCCACAGCTGGTTCGAATCGCGGCTAAGCGTGAACCGGAGGGAGTTATCGTTGAAATTCAGCATACCGTCAGGGCCGTCGATGACTTTGGTGCGGACGCTTCCCTGTTGCCGGTACAAACTGATCTCATCGGCTGTATGCCCGAAACGTATAAACAGTCCGTTCAGCGGCAAATGAAGCGAATCTGTATCAGACAGGATATAATAGTCGAGATAGTTGACCGACGAGGGGTTAAAATGCAGCCGAATCCAGCCGCTGAAAACGGCCTCCAGTTGTACCTGATTAGCAGTAGTCAGCTGTGACCTGGAAACTCCGGCAGGTGCCTGCAAGGCCAGGTGGCCGTTCAGGGTTTGGAAGTGAGCGGTGTCACCCGACCAGGCCGGATTATTCCGGAGGTCACCATCGCTGAAGTTGTCGTGAAACTGTGCCGTCAAAGCCTGCGGCATCGTCCAGAGGAGCAGAAACAGAAGTCGTGATTGCATACCCGAATCACGTAGGAAAAAACATTATTTTTGCGTCGATTTTTATCGCAAACAACGCAAAATGAAGGTAGCTGTCGTAGGTGCCACCGGTATGGTGGGCGCAGTCATGCGCAAGGTATTGGAAGAGCGGAATTTCCCGGTAACGGAGTTCCTGCCTGTAGCCTCTGAAAAGTCGGCCGGTAAGCAGGTGACTTTCAAGGGTAAGGAATACCCTGCCATCACCCTCGAACAAGCCGTTGCTGCCCGCCCCGATGTCGCCCTTTTTTCTGCCGGCGGCAGTGTGAGCCTGGAATGGGCACCCCGTTTTGCGGAGGTGGGAACGGTGGTTATTGATAACTCTTCCGCCTGGCGCATGGACCCTTCCAAAGTATTGGTGGTACCTGAATTAAATGCCGATGTCATAGGTCCGGACGATAAAATCATCGCCAATCCCAATTGTTCAACCATTCAGATGGTCGTAGCGCTTAAAAAGCTGCACGAGGCGTATCAGGTGAAACGCATCGTGGTATCGACCTACCAAAGCGTAACAGGAACCGGTGTAAAGGCCGTGGCCCAGCTCATGGATGAAAGAGCCGGTATCGAGGGCCCCAAAGCCTATGCCCACCGCATCGACCTGAACTGCATCCCCCAAATCGATGTATTCCTCGACAATGGTTATACCAAAGAGGAGATGAAGATGGTGAATGAGACCAGAAAAATCATGCGTGACGACAGCATCCGCATCACCGCCACCACCGTGCGCGTACCCGTCATGGGTGGACACAGCGAGGCCGTGAATGTGGAATTTGCCCGCGATTTTGAACTTACTGAAGTACGCAGCCTTTTGCAGGTTACTGAAGGGGTCGTTTTGGTAGATGACACAGCCCATGCTGCCTATCCCATGCCGCTGGATGCTGAAGGCAGGGATGAGGTGCTGGTTGGTCGCCTCCGGCGGGATGAAAGTAATCCCAAAACCCTGAATATGTGGGTGGTGGCAGATAATCTGCGCAAAGGTGCTGCCACGAATGCGGTGCAGATTGCAGAATATATGCTGACCAAAGGACTGTTGCCCGCATGAATGCAGAGCTGCCGGTTTACAGCCGCGCACAACTCGCCCTGCGCAACGGCCAGGACCGGCCTGAAATATGGATTGCCTACCGGGGTCTTATCTACGATGTAACCACCAGTAAACTCTGGCGCAACGGTAAACATTACGAACACTGGGCTGGCCAGGATCTCACCGATGAACTGCCCGACAGTCCGCACGGGGAACAGGTCTTCGGTCGGTATGGCGTGATCGGAAGACTGGGTTGAGATATTGGAAGTAAACTAGGTGGATGGTAGTTTTTTTACCTGTATCCACGGGGATTTTGTCAATACTTTGACGTTTCAGAAATTCTAAATACTAACCCCGGGTTTATAATTGTTGGTGAACTTTTTTGAACGATGGTGTAGCTGGTTTTCAATTGTAAAATGTTTATTTGATTATGGGCAACAAACGGATGTATATCATTGCAGGTTGTAATGGTGCTGGAAAAACGACAGCATCCTTTAATATTTTGCCTCTGTCATTGAATTGTCTGGAGTATGTAAATGCAGATGAAATTGCAAGGGGAATTTCCCCGTTTCAGCCTGAAAAAGCAGCACTTGAAGCCGGAAGAATTATGCTCAGGCGGATAGGGGAGCTTCTCGGAAATGGTTATGATTTTGCCTTTGAAACTACCCTTGCATCAAAAAGCTTTCATACAACTATCCGACGGGCACAGGCCAAGGGTTATTTTATTACCTTGATTTACTACTGGCTTGAATCCAAGGAATTAGCCATTCAAAGAGTAAAGATCAGAGTGTCAGAAGGAGGACATCATATTCCGGTCGAAACAATAAGACGACGATATGACACAGGTTTGAATAATCTGTTCAAAATTTACTTCGATCTTGTGGATGCCCTGTTGCTTTTCGACAATTCAAAAGCGGAGAACACCTTGATTTTAGAGTTAGATCGAGGCTTTAAGCAAACCCTCTATAAAAAACGATTATTCAATAAAATGAAAACACTTGCCCATGGAAAAAACAGAAGGCCAGGAAATCATTGAAAAGATAAAAGAGGCAATGATTTATTCAGCCAAGAAGTTGGTTGAGGATAAAAAACGCCTTGGCCAGAAACTGGTAATCAGTGAAAAGGGTGTTATCAAAGTAATAGACCCGAATAGTCTCTGAACAGTTTTTGGTAGATATTTCTTTATCAGAAAGCCAGCTCACAGGATTGATAAGCTATGGCTAAATGTAACCGAAATATCAGAAACGTTAAATTCTCGTACAGTTCCGAACTTTCTTACTGGGAGGTGGTTCTTTAAAGAGCGCAAAATATTCAGATAAAATTGTCTGAATCATGTATTTTTGCAGCCATCCGAACGTAATGATCAGCACAGATATCTGCATAGTTGGCGCCGGCCCCGTGGGCTTGTTTGCCGTATTTGAAGCCGGCCTCCTCAAAATGCGATGCCATTTGATAGATGCCCTCCCACAAGTAGGCGGCCAGCTCTCCGAAATCTATCCGAAAAAACCCATTTACGATATACCAGGTTATCCAAGCGTATTGGCTGGTGAACTCGTCGACAAGCTGATGGAGCAGATTGCCCCCTTTAACCCCAGCTTCACCCTGGGCGAGCGGGTAGAAAGCCTCGATCGCCAGCCCGATGAAAGTTTCATCGTCACCACCAATATGGGAACACAAGTAGCCGCGAAAGTCGTCGTGATAGCCGGCGGACTCGGTTGTTTCGAACCCCGCAAGCCGGAACTCGCCCGGCTCGATGACTTCGAACACAAAGGGGTGAGCTATATGATACTCGATCCCGAAAAATACCGGGGTAAAAAAGTAATACTCGCAGGTGGAGGTGATTCAGCGCTCGACTGGGCTATTCACCTGGCCGACATCGCTGCTGAACTCACCCTCGTGCACCGCAACGAAACCTTCCGGGGCGCCCTCGACTCTTCCGAAAAAGTGTTTGAACTGGCTCAAAAAGGCAAAATCAGATTGCTGCTTAGCTCGGCGCTCGAAGAACTGCATGGCAATGGACAGCTCTCAGCCGTTTCGGTTAGCAATAAGCAGAAAGAAGTCGCTACCTACCACGCCGATTACCTCATTCCTTTGTTCGGTTTAAGTCCGAAACTCGGGCCTATCGAAAACTGGGGATTAAATCTCGACAAAAGCGCCATTCAGGTGAATGTGGAAGACTATTCAACCAATGTGGCCGGTGTGTTCGCCATCGGCGATATCAATACCTACCCGGGTAAGCTGAAGCTTATCCTTTGTGGTTTCCATGAGGCAGCCCTGATGGCCCAAAGTGCCTTCAGATATGTGTATCCCGAGCAGAAACTCAGCTTTAAATACACCACCGTTAACGGAATCCATACGTTCTGATGGCTGACATTACTTTTTTTGTTGAGGAGCCAGACGGGCAGCGTACCCCCATCGAAGTGCCCACGGATATGGGATTGAGTCTGATGGAAGTATTAAAGGGCAGCGATTACCCCATTCTGGCCACCTGTGGTGGCATGGCACTTTGCGCTACCTGCCACATAGAATTGCTCGAAGGGCACGCCAACGACCCCACTGACGCAGAGCTGGATATGCTGGATACCCTTTTCAATACCACCGAACAAAGCCGATTGAGCTGTCAGATCAGAATCAGTGAACTTAGCCATGGTGCCGTGCTGCGTTTACGCGGAGAAACGAATTAGGCAATCGAAACACCTTACCGTCGTTCTTGTATTTTTCACACATCCGTAAACATCTCTTCCGAGAAGGCGGGTGTGCTGGTATCTTTGATAGATAGCCATTTATATTTTTGTTTACCATTCCTGCCTGGATACGATTTACCGGCCGCATATTAGGCTGGGGCGTACTGACTGTTCTGGTCGGTATATTCCTGTTGCTTGTCATTTTGCGTGTTCCTGCAGTACAGCGTTGGCTCGGACAGCAGGCAGCCGGGTATTTGTCAGGAAAAACAGGTACGGATATTCGGTTGGCCGGACTGTCGTTCAGTTACCGGGGGAATGCAGAGCTGACAGGGCTGTTCGTGCCAACAAGTACTGGCGATACCCTGCTTTACAGCGGTAAACTAAGTGCCGGCATTCGTTTGCTGCCACTTATCCGGGGAAAATATGTGCTGAAACCTTTCAAATGGGAAGATGCCGTGGTGAATGTGGTTCAAAACCAGGATTCAACCTTCAATTTCAGCTATCTGATTTCGGCATTCACCGCCGGAAAACCAGCGGAAATAGTATCTGACACGACACAAACAGCATCAGAAAGTATCAAACTGGACTTTTCAGGCATTGACCTTGCTCGTTTGCGACTACATTATACCGATAAGCTGAGTGGCGACGATTATCAGCTTTCGCTTGAAAAGCTGACCCTTCAACCCGAAGAAATAAATTTTGACAGCCTGTTTTTTGAGGTGAAATCGCTCGAAATCGTTGGTTTATCTGCCAGATTAAAGTTGGTGCCAAGTAAAGAGCAGTCTACAGATACAACCACCAGCCGTTTACCCAGGTTTCAGCTCGGGATTTTAAAGCTGCGAAACATTCGCTTTGAGCTGGAACAGCCCGGTGAAAGAACCATGACCGCCCACGTACAGGATTTCAGGCTGGAAAATACCGGTTTGAACCTCGATCATCAGGCCATTGTGCTCGGCACCTTACACGGTGACGGGCTGCTTTTCAGTATGCTCAGTGAAGCCGGAACACCACCCCCACCCACCGACGACAAGTCCTCAACACCCTTTGTTTTTAACTGGCCTGTCTGGCGTTATCAGGCAGCGCGTATTCAGCTCAAAAACTACCGCATCCTACTGAAAAACAAAGGTAGCAAACCGAGTCCGGGGGTATTTAATGCCAACGACCTGCAGTTTGACCTGCACCAGCTTTCGCTCACAACAGTTTCCGGCAAAGCCGGGCAGGTGAAGATAGGCGCACTGGCTCTTTCTGCTGACGAAAAAAGTGGCGCACAGTTAAAGGCCGTTCTGGCCTTGTCGGCAGATGAAAAAACGGTATCAATTAACAAATTGGCACTGGATACACGGCACAGCCGGTTGCTGGGAGAGATAGAACTCAGTTATAAGGATTTTACAGACCTTTTAAACCGCCCGATGGATCAGCAACTGTACCTGCAACTGAACGAAGGGACCCGGCTTTCACTCGAAGATGCCCTGTATTTTAAACCAGAACTGTCGCAGGATACGGTTATCGGGCCACTTATTCCTTATCCGGTACAGCTGGCAGGTACCGTGCGCGGGAATCAGCGGTTACTCCGGTTCGACGACTGGGACATCCGCTGGGGACAGGGCACGCGGCTCAGGTTCAGTGGAACAGCTACAGATATCACCGACACCCTGAAATATGCTATTGTCTTGCCTGAACTTGCTTTGCAAAGTACTGCCCGTGACCTCGGACTGATAGCCAAAGAAGAGGGTTTCCGATATCCGGAACAAATCGATCTGCAGGCCTCTGCCAGTGCAAGCCAGGATGCTGTTCAGCTGCAAATGCGTTTGTTGGCTGATGGGGGAACCCTGCTGGCAGAGGCAGATTTGCAGGGACTCCGTCAGGAAATGCCGGTTTACAGTCTGCAGCTCGATGCAGCCTCCTTGCCCGTAGGTCGCTGGATACAGGATAGTCTGCTGGGTAAAGCAGGCTGGCATGCCGAACTTAACGGACAGGGATTTGATCCCAAAACCCTATCTGCCACTGCTAAAATTGATTTTAATCAGTTACAATATCAGGGGTACGATTACAAAAACCTTGTAATAGCCGGAGGTGGAGCATCAGGCCTCTGGAACGCAGATATTACCCATGAGGATACAGCACTCGGCCTTGCCATCACAGCCAGCGCCACCCTGGATACACTCTGGCCTGCCTATACCCTGTATGCAAAACTTGACCGTGCCGATCTGAAAAAGCTGGGATTTTCTCCGGAACCCTACCAGCTGAGGTTTGTGCTTGATGTAAAAGGAAACGGCCAGCTTGATAGTTTTCAGGTCAGTGCCGGGATAACCGACGGCCTGGTCATGCGTGAAGCCACCGCCTACCCACTTCAGAAATTCGAGCTGAAAGCCGCGGGATCACCTGCAAAAAGCGCGTTGCAACTGGAAAGTGATGTGCTCACAGGAAATTTCGAAGCCAATACCGGCCTCGAAGCGCTGCTGGCAGCCGTAACCACCGAATTGCGATCTCAATGGAAGCTCGACAGTACCGGTGTCACCGACAGCAGCAGAACCGACATACGCGCCAGTGGTGCTTTTGAAATACCTGAATCCAGGTTGTTGAAGGAAGTGCTGATACCGGGATTGCAGGAGCTTGATTCAGGTAAAGTCAGCTTTTACTTCGATCAGGAATCGAATAAACTCGATTTGAGCGCCCGCATCAAAAATGTCAGCTACGACGGAACGGCAGTCCGCAATCTTTTTGTGGATTTCAGAGGAGATGCAGGCCTCCAACTGCTTGCCGGATTCGATCGCATGGAGCAGGGAAAAATAGATATTCATGAAACCCGCCTGCAAGTGCGCCTGGCAGACTCACTCCTGCTGGCTGGTTTCACGGTTAAGGATGCCAAAAAAGAAGCAGTATTCAGGGTGCAGGCCGAAGGCGGCTGGCAAACCGGCAACCGTTATTTCAGTCTGGTGGAAGACAGCCTCCTGCTCAACCGGGAAGCCTGGAAAGCACAATCAGGCAACCGGGTCAGCCTGGGAGATAAACCTGCCTTTGAAAATTTCAGCATCCGGCAAGGGGAACGGATGCTAACCCTGTCGTCGGCAGATAATCAACAGCGACTCAGTTTTAACCATTTCCCGCTATCTGCATTCACCAGCCTGTTACAGGCAGATACCTTGCTGGCCGAAGGTGAATTAAATGGCTCCCTGGCCCTGACCGGGTCGGGCGACCGCACGACACTGGTATCCGACCTGGAAATTGATAGCCTTCGGCTCCTTGGCCAGTTGATGGGAAAACTTACCCTGGATGCCGCATCCACTGAAGGAAACAATTATAAACTTAACGCAGGGCTGTCTGGCCCGGACATTCAACTGGACATGACTGGTAATTATCAGGCGCGTAAGGAAGGAGCAAACCTCGATCTGAATCTCGACCTGAGCAAGTTTGCGCTGAAGCAACTGGTGGTTCTTAGCGACAGTGCACTGAAAGAAGCCAAAGGGAATATGTCGGCCAGACTCAGCCTGAAGGGGCCAGTTAGTAAGCCTGAATATGCCGGCCAGTTGCAGTTTACAGATGCCAATGTAAAAGTAGGAGCCTTTAATGCCGCCTTCGGCCTGGGAAGCAAACCACTCCGGGTGAATAAAGAAGGATTGATCATAGATGCCTTTGAACTGACAGATGAAAAGGGACAACGTATGCGGGTAGATGGGAAGGTACTGACCGGAGATCGGCCGGAAGCAGTACTTGACCTGCAACTCACTACCCGTGATTTCCAGGTGCTGAACTCTACCCGGGCAGATAATTCCCTGTTTTTTGGCGTCATGCGCATCAATGCCGACCTGAAACTCAGTGGTACACTGGACAGGCCGGTCATAGATGCCAAAGCCCGCCTCAATAAAGGCAGCAAACTCACCGTTATCGTTCCTGAATCACAGATAGATGTGGTGGAACGGGATGGCGTGGTTATTTTCAGCCGGATAGATCCTGCTACTGATACCCTCATAGATATGCAGGAACAGAAACTGACAGGCCTCACCGGTATCAGGCTGAAAGCACAGCTGGAAGTCGATAAGGAGAGTGAACTCAAACTGCTGATTGACGAAAGATCAGGTGATAATTTAACCCTTGCAGGTACGGCAGACCTACGCTATGACCTTTTTCCCAATGGACGTAGCAGCATGACAGGCGTCTATGAAATCAGTCGCGGACAGTACGACCTCAGCCTGTACGAATTGGTAAAACGCAAGTTTGAGCTGGTACCTGGGGGGCGTATCGTGTGGAACGGTGATCTCACCGATGCGCAGATGGATTTACAGGCGCTTTATCGCATCAAAACAAGCGCAAGCGATCTTATGTCAGCTCAGCTCAGCAGTGCCGATGAAAGTACGGTTACCCGTTACCGGCAGGAGCTGCCGTTTGAGGTGTATATGAATATCAAAGGACAACTGCTCAAACCCAGCATCTCCTTTGCCCTCGACATGCCTGAGCAACAGCGGAATGCCCTGGATGGAAACGTGTATGCCCGCATTCAGCAACTCAACCAGAATGAGAGCGACCTGAACAAGCAGGTTTTTTCACTCATGGTCCTCAACCGGTTTGTACCCGAAGGGCAGTCGGGAAGTCCGGGTGGTGGTTCAGCCGCAGCGAATATGGCCAGATCGAGTGTAAGCCAATTGCTCAGCAGCCAGCTGAACAATCTTTCTGCCCAGTATATCAAAGGGGTAGATCTGAACATGAACCTCGACAGTTATACCGACTATACCACCGGAATGGCGCAGGATCGCACACAGCTCAATGTGAATCTGCGTAAGAACTTTCTCGGCGACCGGTTGGCGGTCGAATTGGGCAGGCAGGTAGATGTACAGGGCAGTTCGCAAGCCAGCAATGATATCATCGGTGATGTGAGTATCGAGTATAAACTGAGCAAGGACGGCAGTTACCGGCTACGGGGTTTCCGGCGGAATCAAACCGAGGGGCTGGCAGAGGGGCCATTGATTGTTACCGGGATGTCTCTGGTCCTGAACAAGGAATTCAACGGTTTTGACGAACTCCTTAAAAAGAAGGCTGCGGCCAAAGTCCCGGAAATACCCCAGACAAAACCTGAAACCGTGGAACCACCCAAAAAGGAGGAGAAACCATGAGGCGCTGTATCGTATTCTTAGTGCTTTTGACAGGGGTGCTGAGTAGTTGCAGGGTACAACGTTTCGTGCCTGAAAATGAGCAGCTTTTCGGTGGTTCTTCCCTGGTAATTACAGCCGATTCTGCCGTTGGTGAGCCCAAGTCCTTGCAGGTGGAATTGGAAGATTTGTTACGACCTGCACCCAATTCCCGTCTTTTCGGACAAAGAATTCCTTTGTGGCTGTATTACAGGGCACAGCGACCCAAAACACGTAAGGCAGGACGTTATCTGAATCAGAAATTTGGAGAAAAACCTGTCTATGCCAGCGAGCTGAAATCAGACCGCACCATGGCATTGCTCAGTAACCGACTCGAAAACAAAGGTTTTTACCACCATCAGGTAACGGTAACCTCGGAAGAAAAACGCAACAGATTGTATGTAACCTATCAGGTGCACCTGGAACAGCCCTACCGCCTGAAATCATATCAATACCTCGGCGACAGCAGCGTGCTGGGTGCCATTATGCGTTCCGGTGTCAGCGACAGCCGCTTAAAACCCGGCAGGAGATATGACCTCAATCAGTTCAAATCGGAGCGGGAACGACTCGATGGTATCGCTAAAAATGAGGGTTATTACCAGTTTAACCCCGATTATCTTATTTATCGGGTTGATACGGCACAAGGTGACCGGACATTTAAACTTTATCTGTCAATAAAAAAAGCAACGCCGCCGGAGGCATTGTTGCCCTACGCCATCGCAAGTGTCAAGGTTTTCCCGAACCACAGTATTCTCACCGACGGAGCCAATCCGGGACATACCGTGGTGTTCGACAGTATGTATTTCATTGAAGAAAAAGAGACGTTCCGGCCACGCTATTTACAGCACTATATCAAATTCAGGCCCGGTGACCGCTATAGTCTTACAGCGCATGAGGTAACCAGTAACAGACTGGCGGCAGTTGGTAATTTCAGGTATGTGCAGTTGAACTATGAAAGCGGCGACAGTCTGAGATTCGACGAACATGGTTTTGCATTGCTCGATGCCGAAATTTATCTGTCACCTCTGAACCGGCGGGCCCTGCGTTTTGAGGTGCAGGCACTTGCCAAATCAAATAATTTTGTGGGGCCGGCTTTGCTTGGAACCTATAAAAACCGAAATCTTTTCAAAGGGGGAGAGATATTGCAGGTCACGGGTAAGTTTGGTTTTGAAACCCAGCTGGCAGGTGGTCGCCAGACAGGCTTGTTTGCATATGAGATAAGTCTTCAGTCTGAATTGATTGTACCCCGTTTGATTGTGCCTTTTAAAGTACGTCAGCAGACAGGATATGGTGTTCCTAAAACCCGGTTTACCCTGGGTGGAAGCAGCTTGAACAGATTGAGTTTGTATCAGTTAAATGCAGCCCAACTCGGTTATGGTTTTCAATGGCAGAAGAATCGTTTTATCTTTCAGGAGTACCAGCCGATTGCCGTTACTTTTGCAGGACTTTCGCAAACCAGTCCGGCATTCGACTCGGTACTGGCAGGCAATAATTTTCTCCGGCGCAGTTTTGAACAACGGTTTATCGCAGGAATGACCTACCTGTTTCAGTTCAGTGAACTGAATGAAGTGCGGATGGAACACCGGTTTTTCGGACAATTGGGACTTGACCTGTCAGGCAATCTGCTGAACCTGGCCCAGAGTGCGGTGGGGAGACAAGGGGCGATTTTCGGCCAGACTTATGCGCAGTACATTCGTATAGATCTTGATTTGAGGCATTACTGGCAAATAAAAAGGGACCATAGACTGGTAAGCCGTTTGTTTGCCGGTTACGGCATACCATTGGGAACCACGGCCTCTCTGCCCTATATCAAACAGTATTTTGCCGGCGGCCCCAACAGTGTAAGGGCCTTCCGCATTCGTTCACTGGGCCCGGGTATTTACCGTCCGGCCAATCTTGATTTACAATCCTTTTTTGATCAGGCGGGAGATATCAGATTGGAAATGAATGCAGAATACCGTTTTCCGATTGCGGGCTTTCTCAAGGGGGCTCTTTTTGCAGATGCCGGTAATATCTGGCTGGCCAACGACAACCCTGACTTGCCTGGTGCAAAATTCAGCGCCGGCGCATTGCGGGAATTGGCCGTAGGTGCCGGTTTCGGTTTGCGGATAGACATTGATTTTGTGGTGTTGCGGTTTGATTTGGCGACACCCCTGCGCAAGCCCTGGCTCACAACAGGAAGCCGCTGGTTTGATTACACAGTCCCTGCAGGGAGTAGCTGGAGATCAGAGCACCTCATTCTGAATTTCGCCATCGGCTATCCTTTTTAACCCGCTGTTTTTTGGGACAGGACACTCTCCGGCAGGTCATTTTTGAGACTCAGTCCTTTGATGGTTTTGCCATTGGCATCTATAATGGCCCTTCTTGCCAGGCTTTGGATAGTTGTATTTTCCATCATCGCTGTGATTTGTGCCCTTATTGGCTTGTACTGGTCGTGGATGGGACAGGGGTTGCTGTCAGAACATTGTTTCATACCCAGCCCGCATTCTGTGAATAAATCAGTTCCGTCGATGGCCTGTACCAGATCGAGCAGGGTGATGTCAAATGCCTCTTCGGGCACGTAAAACCCTCCGTTCGGACCTTTCATAGAAGAAATGAGCTTTTGTCGACTCAATCCCTGCAGTATTTTGGCTGTAAAGAATACCGGAGAGCCTATGGCAGCGGCAACTTCTTTGAGGCCGGTTTTATGTCCGGCTTGCGAACGGGCAACGATAAAGATACAGGCTCGTATCGCGTATTCGGCTGATTTAGACAGGAGTGGCATGCGTTTCTGACGGTTTTAAGGCTATAAGCCTGATTGTCAGAACGAAGTTAAACAAATAAACGTATAAAAGGATAAGAATATCTATAAATATAAATATAAGCTTTTAAGAGGATGCAGGGGGTTTGTTCAGAGGAGCACGCTTCCTTGTTTTTCTCTGGTCAGAACGGCCTCCCTGACATGAGCAGGTATGGATACGCTAAGCTCTTTCCGGTAGTCGTAGGTGACTATGGTAGAAACACAACTGGTGATAACTTCAGGGCCTTCCGCGGAGGCTCTCACCACCTTGTTTTCCATTTCAAAACTCTTGTTTCCCAATCGGGAAACCCGAAGCCAGACCTCGGCTTCATCGCGGGCGAGTAGCGGCTTGTAATACTCAATACAACTTTTGGCCAGTATCATACCAACTTCCTGCCAGTCCCAGGCAACAGCATCCCTGAAATAATCAATACGAGCCTGTTCAAAATAACTGAGATACACGGCATTGTTCACATGGTTCAAGGCGTCGATGTCTGCCCAGCGAATTTGAATGGGGTAGTGGAAAGTAAAATTATCAAGCATATTCTAAACTTTCTGACTTCAAATATACATGGCTCATCAGGGCTACATCTAAATTAAAATCGGAATTTTATGCGCTGGATAGAGATTAACTTTAGCTTTACGAATCCACCACGACTAGTATTATGGATGAACTTTCTGCTGATAGTATCAAGGAGAAACTTCGGCTATTGAAAGAAGAGTTTGGCGTAGAACATGGATATGAAGAACTTCAGAAGCGATTTTTACAACTTCAGGCAATCTTCAGGTTTACATTGGACGGCCAGATTTTACTTACCAAGTCGGGAGTAATCCTTTCTGCCAATCCCGCGATAGGTAAATTGCTTGGTTATACGGCTGGAGAGATGCTTGAAATAAGCCGGAAGGATATTTTAGATGAATCGGAGGAACAGATTCAGGAAATGCTCAGAATCCGGAATGAAAAAGGCAGTTTTCAGGGTGAAATACACATGCTTCATAAATCCGGCCAACGGATTCCGGTAGAAATTTCGACGGTTTTGTTTGAAATCGACCAGGAATCATTCGCCTCAGTTACCGTACGAGACATACGTCCCAGAATTGCCATTGAAGAGAACCGGAAGAAATCAGAGGCACTGGTGAAATTGCTGATGGAGAATACGGAAGAATCTTTTTTTCTCCTCGACAAAGACCTGAATATAGTCAGCCTCAATAAAACAGCCCGGCTGATGAGTCAGCGTTTGCTGAATAAGAAACCCGAACCTGGCACCTCCATTTTTGAACTGGCGCAGGACGAGAGACGCGAGGAGCTTAAGGAATTGTATGCGGAGGTACTCTGTGGCATTAAAAGGGAATCGGAAATTACCATTCCCCAACCCGATGGCGGATACAGGTATTTTCTGATTAAATACGATCCGCTATTTGATGAACAAGGCAAGGTACAGGGGGTCTTTGTAAATACATCCGAAACAACGGCCATCAGGGTGGCAGAATTAGCTTTTCAGAAACAAAAGGCGTTGTTCGAATCACTCGTGCAGCGGACTACAGATGGCACTGTAATCCTTGATACCGATGGTACCATTCGTTTTGCCAACGATTCCAGTAAAAGTTTACTGGGTCTTAATCCCGATGCTGTTGTAGGAACCTCTGGTCTGGACCTGGTGTACCAAGATGACCTGAAAAGAGCTCAACAGGCCTTGGCTGATCTGGTCATCTATCCCGACAAACCACTTGAAATAGAAATCAGGTTACTGAATGATGTGGCCAAACCGGTGTGGTGCGAACTCCGGGCGGTCAATCAGGTCATGAATCCGCACATAGGTGGCTTGGTAGTGCATTTCCATGATATATCAGCGCGAAAAGCGCAGGAGGCGGAATTGTATGAGTCGCGCAAGAGTTTATCTCAGCTGCTGAACAATACGGAGGAGTCATTTATTCTGTGTGACCGCAACCTGAAAGTAACCGCTTTTAACCAGGCAGCCAGCGACCGCAATGAGACTATAAATAACCGGCCGATGGTCATCGGTGAATCGTTGTTGACTACCATTGCCTCCTACCGGGTGGACCAGGCAAGAGAATTGGCCAGGCATGTTTTTAAGGAAGGTAAATCCATAAAAACGACCGCTCATCATGTATTGGCTAATGGCTCGTCGATGTTACTTGCATTGGAGTATTCGCCTGTTTACGAAGACGACGGCCGTATCTCCGGGTTGTGTATCATTGGTAATGATGTGACTGATATCCGGAAAGCCGAAGCGGCGCTCCTGAGCAGCAGACAACGGTTGATGAACGCGCAACACATTGCCAGACTTGGTTCCTGGGATTTTGAGATAGAAAGCGGGGAATTGCTGTGGTCGGATGAAGTATACAATATTTACGGGTTAGATATCGAAACAGACAAACCCTCTGAAAGGCTGGTTTACAAACTCGTACATCCGGAGGATGTAACACCATTCAGGGAAGCGGTTAACGCTGTACTTGATGGGAGAACGGATAAACTGGATTTCCAGCACCGCCTCATACATCCTAATCTTAAACAACGCTGGCTTCACCAGCGCGGCGAGCTTCGCAAAGGTGAAAACGGGAAAACATGGTTGGTTGGTACCGTACAGGATATTACCGAACAAAAGGCCATCGACCATGAAATGGAACTCAGCATAGAGCGCTTCCGTATGGTGGAGATGGCCACAAATGATGTCATCTGGGATCTGGATCTGGAAACAGATCAGCTGATATGGGCATCTACCATCGAACGGGTATTTGGATACAGCAGTAAAGATCCGGCTATCAATGACATGCGTTGGTGGGAATCAAAAATACATCCCGAAGATGGTTCCCGTACTTTCCACAGCCTATACAAGCACCAGCATTCCAACGAAAAAATCTGGACCGAACAATACCGGTTTTTACATGCCGACGGTAGTTACCGGGATGTGCTGGACCGGGGGTACACCGTATTTGATGAGGAGGGAAAGGCCATCCGGATCATAGGCAGCATGCAGGATATTACAGAAACGATTAATCAACAGCGACAGATTGCAGAGTATGCCGACCGGCTGGAAGGCATGGTGAGCAGTATTACAGATTCGTTTTTCACCCTCGACAAACAATGGCGTTTCAGCTATCTGAATCCTGTAGCTGAAAAAGAATTTTCAGTAGATGGCCTCAGCAACCATAACAAAATCATCTGGGAGGCTTTCCCGGAATTGCAGAAGTCGGAACTGGAGCGGTTGTTCAGAAAAACAATCACCGGTAAGAAGCCTATTCAGTTTGAACATTTGTTGTTCGGTAAATGGTACGCATTCAATCTCTATCCGCAGAACAGGGGGCTTTCGGTATATGCCCGCGACATAAGCGCTAAAAAACTCGAGGAAGAACGCTTACGGCTGCTCGAGTCGGTGATTACCAATACCAACGATGCTATTCTGATTACAGAAGCGGAGCCCCTGAATGAACCGGGTCCAAGAATTGTATTTGTGAACGAGGCCTTTACCCGGATGACCGGCTATACCGCAGAGGAAGTACTGGGTAAAAACCCCCGGATATTGCAAGGCCCGGAAACCGACCGGAAGGTGCTGGATAAGCTCCGTAATGCTTTTTTAGCATGGCATCCCGTAGAGGTTGAGGTTATTAATTATTGTAAGGACGGAACACCTTTCTGGTCTAATTTTTCAATTGTTCCCATTGCCAACGAAAAAGGCTGGTACACACACTGGATTTCAATCCAAAGGAATATCACAGAAAGGAAAGAAGCGGAAGTAGCCCAGAAATTGCTCAATGAAGAGCTGATGAAACAGAACTACGGGCTGGAACAGTTCTCCTACATCACTTCCCATAACCTGCGGGCACCGGTTGCCAATCTCATGAGCCTGCTGGATTTACTGGACCGGCAAGATCTTGCAAATCCATCTAACCAGGAACTGCTGGACATGATTGACTTGTCGGCCCATCGCATGGATGAAACCCTGAATGAGCTTATCAAAGTACTGAAGATTAAGGGAGAGACAAATCCCGGTTTTGTACAGGTTTGTTTTCAGGAAGTTTACAACCGTGTACTTGATAATATCGGGGCATTACTTCAGGACGCCAAAGGAATTGTAGCTACCCATTTTGAAGTACCGGAAATGGCTTATGCAGCAAGTCACATTGAAAGCATTATGCTGAATATGCTTACCAATGCTATCAAATACCGCTCACCCGACCGCAACCTGATGATTGATATCAGTTCGGAAGCCAAAGATGAATTTGTGGTTTTGTCATTCAGAGACAATGGCTTAGGAATTGATCTGAACCGATATAAAAACCGCCTTTTTGGGATGTATCAAAGATTTCACAATAATGCTGACAGCCGTGGATTAGGTTTGTATATTGTGCATGCACAGGTTCAAGCCTTGGGCGGTAAAATAGAGGTCGACAGCGATGTAGGAGTCGGCACAACATTCCGGGTTTATCTGAAAAACACATTTGATGCGCGTATTAATCATTGACGACGATCCGATTCTGATCATGGTCTGTAGCAGACTCATGAACATTACCGGCTTTTCGCAAGCTGTAGCCAGCAGTCGCGATGGCAAAGAAGGCATGGAATATCTTAAAACATGCCTGCAGGAGCGCCCTGCAGAACTCCCCGACATCATATTACTCGATATCAATATGCCGGTTATGAACGGCTGGGACTTTCTTGACCTCTATCGGAATATCGAACGTGAACTACCAAACAAAATCTGCATCGTGATGCTTTCCTCTACCGTAGACCAGGCGGATTATGACAGGGCCAACAGTTATGAACAAGTCCGCGGTTTCTATTCAAAGCCACTCACCAAAGAAAACCTGCCTGAAATCAAGGCGTTGGTAGGTATTTAGCCTTACCCCTTCACTTCAGCGATTAAAGCTGCCCGTGTAAAGTATCAGCAGCAATCCCCTGAATCATAACATTCAGCGTCCCGGCAGGATGCTGTCAGGTTTTTTTTCCCGGAAATGATTGGGATATGAAAATTCTTTTCGAATATTGTGATATCAAAATGATATTACAATGATCTCTGAAAAACTCATTCGTCCAACTACTGGTTACGGCTACCTTGCGGCAGGTTTTATATTGCTCGCATTGTCCATTTACTGCTTTGTTCTTCTGAAACAGTCTGAAAACTCATTCTATCTTCTGGCAGGGATACTGGGTTGCCTGGGCTGGATTTTACACCTCCCCGGCTTTTTCATTGTCAATCCCAACGAATCAGCTGTACTCGTACTTTTTGGTACATACAAAGGAACAGTGAAAGACTTTGGCTTTTACTGGGCGAACCCATTTCTGATCAAAACCAAGGTAAGCCTTCGGGCCCGCAACCAGAACAGCGAAAAGCTGAAAGTAAACGATTCTGTAGGAAACCCTATTGAAATCGGTGCTGTACTGGTGTGGCAGGTGGAAGATACCGCCAAGGCGGTTTTTGGGGTAGATAACTACAACCGTTATGTAGAGATTCAGAGCGAAGCAGCTGTACGCAGTCTGGCCGGAGCCTATCCGTACGATAATTTTCAGGAAGAGCATCATGCCGAAATAACCTTACGGGCCAATGCACAGCTTGTAAACGATGCCCTTGAGTCGCAATTAAAAGACAGACTGGAGCTCGCGGGTGTTAAAATTATAGAAGCACGCATCAGTCACCTGGCCTATGCGCCTGAAATAGCCAGTGCCATGCTGCAACGGCAACAGGCAACAGCCGTTGTTGCTGCCCGCAATAAAATTGTCGAAGGAGCAGTGGGTATGGTAGAGATGGCCCTCGACAAACTGAAGGAAAGAGGTGTTGTTGAACTCGATGAGGAAAGGAAAGCCGCAATGGTCAGCAATCTGTTGGTAGTTTTGTGTTCAGACAGAGCCGCACAGCCAATCGTAAATACAGGAACACTGCATCATTAAAATGGCCCAGATCAAAAAGCCCTTTGCCCTGCGTATCAGCCCTGAACTCCTCGAAACCCTCGAAAAATGGGCTGAAGATGAGTTCAGGTCAGTGAACGGACAGATAGAGTATCTGCTCAGTCAGGCGGTACAGGTGCGTAAAAAGAGCAAAAAAACAAATATTCAACCACATCCGGATGATATCAACCCGACTCCCTGAAACAGCATTCCAACCCTTTCCGGGAAATACCAGCCCCTTGCTGGCTGTCAGAGAAAAAGGGATGGTCAGCAGGTTTGCTGTCACCGATGAAAATGGCCATCCGGTGGCAAGACTTGACTGGGCAGGTATTTTTCACTACGGGAAGGCTACCGGACAATGGGAGGGCGGCAGTATCAGCTTCCAACGGAAAAAATGGTGGTCAGGTGATTTGACGTTTACCCTGAATGGAACGGAGGAGGAAGGAGCATTACCCTTTCGGATGCGTAAACTACGGCATGAAATCGAATGGCATTACGATACCCTGGATTTGAAACAAAAGGGCTGGTTCATGAGAAGGTTCGAGTTGGTCGATGCCGGCGGACAATTGTTGTCCACTTTTTCAGTCCGGGAACGTTTTATCAGTTTTAAAATTGAAATACAACCTGAACCCCGACTCTACAAAATGAAAAGACCGGAAGCGTTGCTGCTGACAAGCCTCTATCTGCTCATTACCCGTATCCGGAATGCCCGCTCTGCCCAATGAGTGCTCACCCGTCCTGGTAGTCGGGGCCGGCTGGCTGGGCGAACCACTCGCCAGACAATTGCAGTCCGACGGGCTCAAAGTAATGGTCACAGCCCGTAAGGCTGAAAACATTCAGGCCTTACAGGCAACAGGCCTTTCTGCCTGGCGACTCGACATGGAGGATGAAGGTGAATCCTATGGCTTGTCAGCACGTTTGTTACCATTTCAAACCATCGTCTGGGCGGTGCCGCCCGGCAGATCCTCCGCATCAGGCCACTATGCCGCGCAACTGGCCAGACTGTTGAAACACTGGCCGGCACAGACAGGCAGAACTTTTGTTTTTATAAGCAGTACCCGTGTTTATCCGGAAGCCGCCGGTCGTTATGAAGAAGAATCACCGGTGCGCAGGGATCAACAGCTAACAGGTGCTGAGCAAGTGCTTGCCGGTTGGGAAGGTCATAGCCTGATTCTCCGATGCGGAGGTCTGGCAGATGAACGCAGGGTAATCGGTCGTTATTTCTCGGGGAAACCCCTGGAAGCAGCCGGACAGCCTGTCAATCACATCCATCGGGCTGATGTAATCGGTGCCATCCGGCATTTGTTATTTCTCCATAAAACCGGCATTTATAACCTGGTCGCTCCGTTGCACCCCACCCGTGGAGAGGTTTTCAGCCGGCAGGCAGATCGTTATGGCTTCGCACCCCCCTCAGAGCAACTTTCCGGGGGTATTGACCGACTTATTTCTTCTGATAAACTGCTTTCCGAAGGGTATATTTTTGCGTATCCCGACCCTGCCGATTTTTGAATCCGGAAAGTTAAAAGTGTCGCTTCACAGCCTTAAGGACGGATAAAATGACTAAATTGTAGTCAAATTCATCCCATGCTTACCCTTTTAACTGCCACAGATTTATCTGACCACGGCAACGAAGCCGTGCGTTATGCCCTTGAACTTGCCGGCGCCCTTCATGCCAGGCTCGATGTGGTACATACCTATCGTACCCAAAGCTCCGCAGCATTGGTCATGCAAAGCCTGAATACGGTACTCGAAGAAGACGCGCAACAAGGACTGAAGGCCTTCCTGAGTACTTTGCAGGAGCGGGCAACCTACCTGGGTGTAGGTTTACAACCATGGGTACGTTACGGCGATGCAGATGAGGTAATCCGGGATATTTGCCGCCAGAATGCTATAGATTTGTTAATTGTCGGTAACAAGGGGAAGTCGGCACTCGATACCTTGTTTTTTGGTTCTGTGAGCCGGGCGCTGATTGAAAAAATAGAAATCCCCACCCTGCTCATCCCCGTCTCAGCCAAATTCAAAGGCTGGAAAAAGGTTGGTTATGCTGTTCATTTGCAGGAAATCAGACAGGAAGGACACATCCGCTACCTGCAGGGTTTGTTGTCACGTTTGGGTGGCCGGGTAGAGACCCTGCATATTTTCGACGATGAACAACCACTGACAGCTGCGGAAACAGAGCACCGGGACTGGCTGCATCAGCAGCTCGGCGAGCAAAGTGCTGGAAGCCGCTTGCTTTACGGCGAAGAGGTAGTAGCAGAATTGTATCGCTATGCGCTTGAAAATAAACCCGATATACTGGCCGTTGCCTCCCATAGATACAGCTTTTTTGAAAGGCTGCTGGTTCCCGGCATCAGCCGCCAGTTGGCGGAGAAGAGCACGGTTCCGCTGCTGTTGCTGCCATTTCAGGGGATTGGTGAGTGAGATTAGAGAGTGGAGAGTGGAGAGTGGAGGGGAGAGGGGAGAGAGGAGATTTGAGAGAGGAGAGGCAGTGTCATGGTGAGCTTGTCGAACCATGACACTCCCTCTTCCCTCTTCCCTCTTCCCTCTTCCCTCTTCCCTCTTCCCTCTCCTCTCTCCACTCTTCCCTCTCCACTCTCTAATCTCTCCACCCAAATCTCCTCCTCCTCTCTCAAAATCTCCCACATTCATTATCTTGTGCTTCTTAAGCATAATCCATGACCATCGCACCAGAAAAAGTTGTTGCGCTGAGCTATGAACTCAGCATCAGTGGCAGCAGCGCCCCGAAACGGACTATTGAAACCGTTGACAAAGACCACCCCTTTTATTTTCTTGTAGGCCACAGTGGCTTGCCGGAGGCCTTCGAAAAGCAACTTCTGGGCAAAAGCGCCGGAAACAGTTTCGACTTTACCATTGATATGCTGGACGCTTACGGCATCATCGAGCAGGACGCTATCATGGATATCCCGACGGCCATCTTTACAGATGCGTCCGGTAAATTCGATTCAGAAAACGTTACAATTGGCAAATACCTTTATCTCGAAGACGAAAACGGCCAGCAACACAGAGGCAAAGTGATTGGCATTGCTTCAGAAAATGTAACCATGGATTTTAACCACCCTTTGGCTGGTTTTGACCTGCATTTTACCGGGCAGGTTGAACTCGTAAGAGAAGCAGAAGCCAGCGAACTTAGTCACGGTCACGCACATGGCCCCGATGACCACCATCACCACTAATAATTGTTAAAAAACCTGCAATTCTGCATGAAAAAGGCTCTTTTGTGGCTGCCGGCACTTATGCTGGCAGCTTTTTCTGCTTTAGCCCAGCCCCGGCTGGCCTATGAACTCCGGTTCGATAACCCCCACACCCATTACGTGGATGTGGAGCTGACAGTCACCGGCCTGGATGAAACGGAAACGGAGCTTCATTTACCCGTATGGACACCTGGCTCTTACCTGATCCGCGAGTTCCCGCGCAATGTCGATAGTTTCAGCGCCTGGGCGGCTGGCAGGGAGCTTCCCGCAGAGAAAACAAGCAAAAGCAGCTGGCTTGTTAAACATGGCGGGCTGGATGCCATAACCGTCCGCTACAGGGTATATGCTTTTGAGCTGAGCGTCAGAACCAGTTTTGTGGATGCGGAACATGCTTATCTGAATGGGACAACCCTCTTCATGTACCATAAAAAGGCCATGCAGCAACCGCACCGGGTGCGTTTTGTGCCACACCGCGACTGGCAGAAAATATCAACCACCCTTCCCTTAGCCGGTGAGGATATCTGGCTGCGCGAAGCGACGGACTATGACCAGTTGGTTGATTGCCCCGTGGAAATCGGTAATCACCAGGAATTCAGTTTTACAGCATTGGGGATAACGCACCGCGTAGCCATGTTCGGTATTCAAAAATACAACGAAAAGAAGCTCATACGCGACTATACCAAAGTCATTGAAGAAAGCGCGGCCGTGTTCGGCGGACATCAGCCCAACAGCGAATACCTCTTCATCGTCCATCATGTGCTGCAAGGAGGCGGAGGACTTGAACACAGCAGTTCAACCACCCTGCAGACACGCCCCAATGTGTATGAAAACGAAAAAAGCTACAAAGGTTTTTTCGGACTGGTAGCCCATGAGTATTTCCATCTCTGGAATGTAAAAAGACTCCGGCCGGTGGCGCTTGGTCCGTTTGATTACAGCAAGGAAAATTACACGCATAATCTCTGGTTTTCTGAAGGCTTTACAAGCTATTATGACAACCTGCTTATCCGCAGGGCCGGACTTACCAGTAAGGACGAATATCTGGATGAATTACGTTCAGGTATCGAAAATACAATCGGAAATCCGGGAGACGCGGTGCAGTCGCTGGCAGAATCGAGCTGGGACGCCTGGATAAAATTTTATCTCCGCAACGAAAATTCGGGCAACATAACCGTTTCGTACTACAGCAAAGGAGGTATGATGGGGTTGGTTTTCGACCTGGCCATACTGCAGGCCAGTCAGGGAGCCTTTGGCCTCGACAGTGTGATGCGTAGCCTTTACCAGGAATACCATCTTCGGCAAAACCGTGGATTTACCGATGAGGAACTGATAGCCGCTTTCAGGAATGTTCTGGGTGCGGAAGCCGATTCTATCTTCAAAAATTACATTTATGGCACACAGAGAATCGACTTTAGCCGGTATTTGTCCTATGCCGGCCTTGCGCTCGAAGATACCAACGATGGTTCTGTCGCCTATCTCGGAGCAGGCATCAAAAGAAGCAGCAATCGTTTGATCATTGCTTCCATCCGGGTTGGCTCCGCGGCTGAAAAGGCAGGACTGAATGTTGACGATATCGTACTGGCAGTAGATGGTAAAGAAGTAAATGAGCTGGATAGCTGGCTAAAGGGTAAAAAACCGGGTGAAAGTTTTATCTTCAATGTCTACCGCAACGGCCAGCAATTAATCTTTGAGGGTAAACTGGATGTTTATCCTGTGGCAAGATATCGCTGGACGAAAGGTGGAAAGCGAAATCCTGTCCAGCAAAAAATCTATGAACAAATTGTCGGCAAAAGCTAAAAGCCTGCTTTTTATGCTGCTTTTTACCGCCCTTACGGTAAAGGCACAGCACAATGATACCCTGCTGATCCGGCAAATCTTCGACAGCGCGCTGGTGAACGGACAAAGCTGGCCGATGCTTGAACAGCTTTGCAAAAAAGTAGGCCACCGGCTTTCCGGCTCTCCGCAATCGTTGGAAGCCGTCAGGCTTACCCGCAATCAGTTACTCCGGCTTGGCCTCGACAGTGTTTGGCTGCAGGAGATAAAAGTTCCGGTATGGCAACGGGGTGCCCGTGAACAGGGTTGGATAAATGTTGATAAACGAAAGGGTGACATTCAGCAGCAGAACCGCAGCGATATCAGATTGCTGGCCCTTGGAGGAAGTATTGCAACGGACCCAAGTGGTCTCGAAGCAAGGGTGCTGGAGGTTAAAAGTGTCGACGATCTGAAGTCACGTACCCGTGAAGAAGTGGAGGGGCGCATCGTTTTTATCAATCAAAGGATGGATGCGCGGCCCGTTAATACTTTCGAGTCGTATATCGGTTGTGTTGGCATCCGGTACAGTGGTGTGGTGGAGGCCTCAAAACTGGGAGCAGCAGGTTTGATTATCCGGTCTCTGACACATATCATAGATACTTTCCCGCATACCGGTGCCATGACCTATGAAGGCGCCCCCAGACAAATACCGGCAGCGGCCATCAGCACCTACGATGCAGAGTTCCTCAGCAAACAATTACGGGATCAGACCAATCTGACACTGTTCATGAAATTGAACTGCCGCAGCCTGCCCGATACTGTTTCCTACAATGTCATTGGCGAAATCAGGGGAAGTGAAAAACCAGATGAGTTTTTGCTGGTTGGTGGCCATCTCGACAGCTGGGATGTGGGGGAAGGCGCCCATGACGACGGTGTGGGCGTGGTACAATCTATAGAAGTATTGCGGCTGTTCAAAGCGCTGGGGATACGCCCCCGACACAGTCTCCGCGTGGTATTGTTCATGAATGAGGAGAATGGCCTGCGGGGTGGACTTGCCTATGCAGACTGGGCGCGTAACAACGGCATTGTACACAAAGCGGCTCTGGAGTCCGATCGCGGTGGGTTTGCCCCCCGGGAGTTTCACCTTGAAACAGAACCTCCCGTACTGGAAAAGCTTCAGGCCTTTGTGCCATTGCTGGAACCTTATGGTCTTACTGCTATCCGGAATGGTTTCGGAGGCGTAGATATTGGCCCCTTGCGAGATGGACAGATACTGCTCTTGGGCTATGTGCCTGAATCACAGCGTTATTTTGATTACCACCATGCTGCCTCAGATGTGCTGGAGGAAGTTAACCGCAGGGAACTTGAGTTAGGGGCCGGTGTCATGACATCCCTGGTTTATCTGCTCGACCGTTACACTTTCTGATTTCAGGTGAAAAGCTGCATATTAGAACGTCTGATCTATGCTTTTTAAACGGGATATTTTCGGTAATCTCATCATCATCAAACGCATGATGTATACGATAGTGGGCTTATTTTCCTATCTGGGATTAAATATGCGTAATCGCATGCGTCTCCGGAACAGCCGTATACTGGCGGACCTGCCCGACAGCAATGTGCTCATCATATCTAATCACCAGACCTACTACCGGGATGTAATGGCCATACTGCACAGTATTTGCAGTGCCAAATGGGGTACTTTCGATAACCTGAAGACACCTGTTTACCTGCTGCGGCCCTTTACCCGTGTGTTTTATGTTGCTGCAGAAGAGACCATGAAAGAAAGTGGCCTGATTCCCCGCCTGTTTACCCTGGCCGGTGCCATCACTGTAAAACGAAGCTGGCGGGCGAAAGGGCTTGATGTAGACAGGGAAGTGGATACCCGGGATGTAGATAAAATTGATATGGCACTTTCAGATGGCTGGGTCATTACCTTCCCTCAGGGAACTACCAAACCCTTTGCTGAAGGCCGTAAAGGAACTGCTTTACTCATAAAGAAGAACAGGCCCGTTGTTATACCTGTAGTCATCAACGGATTCCGACGTGCCTTTAATAAGAAAGGATTAAAGCTGAAGAAGAAGGGGGTGGATCTGGATGTACAAATCAAAGCGCCGCTCGATATTGACTATGAGGCACCTGCCGAAGCCATTCTGGCTCAGATCATGGATGCCATTGAACAAAGCGATAAATACCGCTTTCAGCATTATCTGCCGCGGGAAGAAAAATAGGGGCTTACCAGCACTTCCAGTTCCTTCAGCATCATGGCAGTGGCTCCCCAGATGATTTTATCTTCCAGTAAATAACAGGGTGTCTCTAGCTGCTGCTCACGCACCTGAAGGGTTTTGACAGTCTGAAACCTGCTGTCCAGGAAAAAGGCCAATGGTACTTCGAGTATTTCTTTCACCTCTGTTGGTTGCGCAGTAAAAACAGGTCTTTCGAGGCTATAGCCCAGATACGGCTGCACCAGAAAATTACTGGGAGGTATATACAGCTCCGTGAGGGCCCCCAGAAGTTGTACCACTTCCCTTTTCAAACCAACCTCTTCCTCTGCTTCCCGTAAGGCCGTATCGGCCAGATCAAGGTCTGCCGCTTCAAGCTGGCCACCCGGAAAACTGATCTGATCACTGTGTACCCCCTGATAACTCGGACGCTGGGTAAGAACAAGGTGCGCTTCTCCCGCGACAGGATACAGAAAGGCCAGTACCGCGGCCCTGCGGGGTTGCTGTGTCATCACCCAGTCTTTGTCCGGTCTTCCTCTTTGCGGAGGAGCCATCTGCATTTGGGTATCCAGGCCAGGGAGGGGTTGTTGTAAGGCATTCCCCAGATTTTCGATGAGCTGTTCAAACATGGCTGGAAAATAAGGAATGCACCATAAAAACAAAAGCCCTGCCGGTATAACCGACAGGGCTCTTTAACACTTGAGTGCTGATTATTGTGCGACTACAAAACGGCTGGTGTTGTAGCCTTTTGAAGTTTTAACCACGATAGAGTAAACACCGTTTTGAATACCGGCAAGATTTACTGCAAGTACTTCATTGTTGCCATTGATAACAGTAGCTTCTGAAGATACCATACGACCAGTGATATCCAATACTTCGTAGCTGATGCGACCCAAACGATCGTCAGCAGAAACTGCAACGTTCAGGAAGTTTTGAGCAGGATTAGGATAAACATTGATTTTGAGGTCTTTCTGAAGGTTCTGAACACTCTGTCCGCCACCTGCTACTGCGTCAGCCATGTTCAGGCTCATACGAAGTGCATTACCATTATTGTACCACTGTGAAGTATAAAGCACAGATGTAAACCAAGGCTGTGTGAAAGTGAGGTCATCCAGGAAACGAACGCGGGTTGTACCATTGTTTGAGTACAAATCTGCCTGTAACCAGTAGTCACCGGGAGCGAGGATACGGTTTTGTGGAAGACCACCCAATTCTGCAGGGAAATCAACGCGGATGAAACCGAGGTCTACATCTTCCTGAGAAATGGTGTAGATATCCGACTCAACTACGATAGTAGACAAATCACCTGGCAAACCATCTGCGGGATTCGGGGTGCGGATAGAGAACTGTACAAGACTACCTGCCTGTGTACCACCTGTACCACCCACGTTCAGACGAACAGTGGTGCTTGTCACAGTGTCCTGGTTTACGATCTCAAAAAGAGATGCCAGTGATACATCGACAGAACCAGTGAACTGGCTGGTGCCAAGGAATCCTTGTGAAGCAGGAACTGCAACCGCAGGGCTCATGACAGAGTCAGTAACAGACAACTGACGGACAAACTGGTTGTCACCGGGAACCTCATCGGTTGAATCAGACAAGGTGCTGAAAGTAACACGTGAATAAACAACGGTAGTTGCAGGATAGTTGGTAGTCACAGACAACAAAGTATCTGTAAACGCCGCCAAAGAAGCAAGCTGAGCAGATTGTCCGGTGAAGAGGGTATTGCCTGAAGTATCGGCAACAGTCACATTCAAACGAACATTGTTCTGAGCTACTTTACCATTGTTTCTGATACGAGCCTGAAAAGTCAACGGGGTTTTGTTTTGGATAGGCAGTGTGCCATACTCCAGTGTACGGCCATTGGCAGTATCAGGCAGCATTACTGTCGAAGAAACAGTAAGGTCGTTGTTAGGAATTTCGGTGATTTTAACATCATCAATCATCCAGGTGTAATAGTCACCATTGAAAAGGAATGCAATTTTAGCATTGGCTGCGTTGCCGATTTCATTGGAAACATTAATACGCTGAAGCGATGGGTTAGTAGTGGCTGCATTCACAGCAATACCGCTGTTAAGCATGATGGTGTCTGACCAGGTAGTACCACCGTCAATAGAGAACAGCACGTAGGTTGCCGGAACAGTTTGAGAAGCACCAGGACCTGCAAAACGACGGTAATACTGATAAAACTCAAGGTTTACAAAGTTGTTACCGGTCAGGTTGATGGTCGGGCTCACCAGCATACCACGGTGAGGAGAATTGAAAATACCGTTGGTAGTACCCGCGGCACCAGCATTATCCAACCAGTCAGAGTCAAAAATCATAAAACCGTTGGCTGTTGAAGGAGAGGCCAGGGGAGCAGCACTGCCGTAAGCACCACGTGAACCAGTGGCACGGGTTGGCGTGGTAGCTGTACCACGGTATTCCCAAACGCCTGTTGTGTCATGCACAGCGGTGTTGTTTGAGAATGAGTAACCAAGGCTCAGCCATCCGGTGGTAAGGCCGGTAGCGAAATCTTCGGTGAAAAGAACAGCGACTTCAGTGTTATCTGCAGAAACTGTTCCCGTAACCGGATTCTCTTGCGCACTGCGAAGAGCCGGCACATAGCTCGGGCGCAACGACTGGGCCTGGACAGCTTGTCCAAACGCCAGCAAACTTGCCATTAATAGAATTTTTTTCATGTTGAGGAATGTTTGAAAGTACCAAATTAAAGGTTTTTGGTCATTTTTTACATCTGTTTTGCAAATTTTCACCGGACTGACACAGGAATGACAGCCAACCTCCTTTTTGGAAGCCGGATAAGTAGTCCGCCTGAAGTACAAAAAAGGCGCTCAGGGTATTAAAAACGAAACTAATTGCAATCAAAAGTCAAAAAGTTTAAGATTTCGCCCAAAATCTATTAAAAACAAATTAACGGCAATGTCAAAAAAGGTTAATTGAAAGTTAATTTTGTATACTTGAAGTAAACTTTAAATCTAGCGACTATGAAAAAACACTTACTTCTTACAGCACTGGCCCTGCTTCTTTTGGCTGGAGGTGCATTTGCTCAGATCACATTTTTTGTGACTAACCCCGCGAACCTGAAAGGGCAATATCCTTTTGGCCGTTCCTCTGATACCGGATGGGGTCATAACCTCGACACAGTCGTTGCTCAGGGTACACTGATTGTCGGTCGTGACAGCACAGCCGGTGACTCGCTTGCCTGTACCACCGGCCTGGCCAATGCAGCAGCCTGTGCAGGTAAAATTGTAGTATTGTACAGGGGAACCTGTGAATTTGGTTTGAAAGCCCTGCGTGCTCAGGAAGCAGGAGCTATCGGTGTAGTTATTGTGAACAACGTTTCCGGTGCGCCCATTGTCTTAGGTGCCGGTGTAAACGGGGTGGCAGTGACTATTCCTACCCTGATGATTTCCCTGGAAACATCTCAATTATTGCGTCCGGCTATTGATGCAGGTACGCTTACAGCCATTATCGGTAACAAACGCGGTTTGTTTGCCAATGACCTGGGCATGACCGGCGCAGAAGTAGTCGTAGCACCCAACTGGGCTACACCTGTAAGTCAGGTTGCCAATGGCGGCGGGTATATGGTACCTGTCGGTGTCAGTGTTATCAATTATGGAACTGCTGCACGTTCATCCGTGCTCGTGAATGCCAACATTACTTTTAACGGTGGTGTTGTCTACAATCAGGATACAACCGTTGCATCATTCGCAGTAGGCGACAGCACCAATCTGGCGTTCCCTACCTTTGACCCGGCTCCCCATGGTCAGGGTGCTTATCAATTGAAATATACTGTTACCGGCAATGGTACAGAAGATTTCAACGATGACAACGCTGTTACGACTACTTTCCTTGTTACGGCCGATTACTGGTCAAAAGCACGCGTGGATACAACAACAGGAACTCCTACCTACACCAATGGCTATACGGCCTCAGGTGGTGGTGCAGTGGAATTGGGCGCCATTTTTCTGGCCAACAAAGGTAGCCGCCTCAAAGCCATGAATCTTACAGGTGCACTTACAATCGGTGCAACCGATAGTCTTAACAATGAAGCCATGGTTGCCCGCATGTATCAATGGGACGATTTGAATGCGGATGCGATAGTAGATGCCTCTGAGCTTACACAACTTGCCGAAGGCTTTTACACTTACACCGTGAATGAGCGGTATGCTTTCAAAACCATGAGCCTGGATGACATCTTCACCAGCCAGCAAGGTGTGGAGATGAATGACTCCACCACCTATCTTTTCTCAGTATTCTATCCTGGTGCAAAAACCGCGTTCATCGCTTGTGATGAGCAGGTTAATTATCAGACCACGGTTCCTTTTATCGGACAGAGAGCAGTTGTTCTTTATAGCACTGCCTGGTTTTCAGACGGCTTTGGCAGGGAAATTATTCCGGCAATCAAGGTTGATTTTGACGCTGTTACCACCTCTGTTCAGCATGAGACGCGCCATGATCTGAAAATCCGCGTATATCCTAACCCTGCCAATGACCGCATCCTGATTAAAGTGGATGGCGAACAATTCCTGGGTGAGATGAACTACAATGTTGTTGACATTACTGGTCGTACCGTAAAATCAGGTACCCGCAGTGTTGAAGGAACCAATGATAGTTTCTCGCTGGATGTAAACGACCTCAATCACGGCACTTATTCTATCGTGATGAAAACAAAACTCGGCTTCAATACTACCCGTTTTGTGGTAGTACACTGATAGCAACCAAAGCTTGACAAGGGAAAGCCCTGCCGTGAGGTGGGGCTTTTCTGTTTTTTGCAGACATTGAGATTTTGAGATTTCGAGAGGCGAGAGGCGAGAGGCGAGACTTTTTTTCGCACCTGCGGTGCTTTGAAAGCGGGACCTTAATTTTTCCGTACCTCAATCCCGGGAAAGACGATTGATGAATCCACGAATCATGGCATTAATTTCGTCGGCTTCCTGTATCATATGCTCAATCGGAAAATGCCGGTATTTTTCTGAGAGATGGACAATGGTCAACTGCGTTAAAAGTTCGGAGGCAGAGCCACTCGAAAACTCTAAAAATCTCCTGAACTCTTTATCCGTTCCTCTTTCTGATCCTTCAGATATGTTGCTCGGAATTGAAATGGAGGCACCGGTTATTTGTTCGGCAAGTCGAAAGGACCTTATTTCATCAACCATTTTTAATATTTCAACCGCCAGCTTTAAACTACGCTTATAAATTTCCAGTTGCTTGTAGTTATGCCGCTTTCCCATAACGCGATGTTATGGAATTATTGATATAAAGCTTTTAAATGAAGTATTAAAGACAAAAACAGCTTGATTCCAGATATCAGCCCGTCATTAAAACCGGATGCGCAGCATCCCGCGCCGCAGGCGTAAAAAAGTCTCGCCTCTCGAAATCTCAATGTCTAAATAAACGCAAAGCCCGTATAAGGCACCAGAACTTCCGGAATACGAATGCCCTCCGGGGTCTGATTATTTTCAAGGAGCGCAGCCACTATCCTCGGAAGTGCCATCGCAGAGCCATTGAGAGTATGAGCCAGGTAGTTTTTGCCATCTGATGCTTTGTACCGCAGTTTGAGGCGATTGCTTTGATAGCTTTCAAAATTCGATACAGAGCTTACCTCCAGCCAACGCTGCTGGGCACCACTCCATACTTCAAAGTCGTAAGTCATGGCTGATGCAAAGCCCATATCCCCTCCACACAGCCTCAAAATACGGTATGGCAACTCAAGCGATTCTACCAAACCGGCTACATAGTTCCGCATCTGCTCCAGAATTTCATAAGATTTGTCCGGATGCGCAATCTGAACAATTTCTACCTTATCGAACTGATGCAGGCGGTTGAGACCCCGCACATCCTTACCGTATGAACCGGCTTCTCTCCTGAAACAGGGGGTATACGCCACATTTTTAACAGGAAGATCTTCTTCTTTCAGGATGACATCCCGGTACAGATTGGTAACCGGAACTTCCGCAGTCGGAATAAGGTAGAGCTGGTCAAGCCCTGCGTAGTACATCTGTCCTTCCTTGTCTGGTAACTGACCGGTACCAAAGCCCGAATCTTCGTTGACCAGTATAGGGGGCTGAATTTCAAAATAGCCTTCCGCCAGTCCTTTATCAAGGAAATAATTAATCAGTGCTCGCTGCAAACGGGCACCTTTGCCTTTGTAAACAGGAAAACCGGCACCTGTAATTTTAACACCCAGTTCAAAGTCGATGAGGTCGTATTGTTTGGCAAGATCCCAATGTGGAACCGCATTCGGAGCAAGCTCAGGCAGGCTTTTCACCTGATAAACGATTTCATTATCCTCCGGAGTTTTACCGGCGGGTACCAGTGGCCCCGGTAAATTGGGAAGGCGTACCAACAACTCATATTGTTGCTTTTCCAATACCTCCACCTGGGCTTCAAATGTTCGGGATTGTTCCTTCAATGCCGCAACTTTTGCCTTGAGTCCCTCAGTAGCTTCCTTTTGACCTGATTGCATCAGACTGCCGATTTCCCGGGCAAGTTGATTTTGCTCATTGAGCAGTAAATCGAGTTGATTTTTGGTGTTTTTGCGGTCATCGTCAGTGGCAAGCACAGCCTCTACCAGTTCGGCAGCATCGGCCACCCGTTTCAGTTGAAGACGTTCGATGACGAAAGCGGGATTTTGACGTAAAGTTTGTAAAAGCAGCATGCGGGAATAAATTTCGTTGCAAAACTAATCAAAAGCAGCTATCAAGCAGGCTGTTGATGCAAACGGACTGTAAATTGAGTACCTCTGCCAGGTTCTGAATCAACAGAAAGATGCCCGTCGAGCAGCTGGGTATATTTGCGTGCGAGGGTAAGTCCGATGCCCAGGCCCTCATATCCCCGGTACAGTACCTCGTCGCCTTTGCGGAAGGCCTCAAAAATATGTTCGAGGTTTGCTTTGGCAATCCCTAAACCGGTATCCCGCACGCGAATGTCGATGAACTGATGGTCGGCTTGCTGTTGTCTGCTGATTTCGAGCAGTATGTTTCCGTTATCTGTGAATTTGATCGCGTTGTGAAGCAGGCTGTCGAGTATGCGTCCGAGTACTTTTGCATCGGCAGGAATCACGACTTCATCTGCAAAATGAACAAAATCAAGCTGCAATCCTTTGATTTTTGCTTCATTCTCATGCCTGATGATGGCTTCCCTGGCAACCTGTATCACATCAGTGGGTTGCCATTGCAGCAATTCGCCACTGGCTTCCAGCCCTGATAACTCTATGACAGCCGAAAGTGTATCGGACAAACGCTGGCTGTTGTCCAGCAGCGATTTGGCCAGTTGTTTTTTATCCGGATCTGTCATGTTCTCCTGCAGATAAGAGGCCATGCCAATGATGCCGTTCATGGGTGTTCTGAGCTCGTGGTTGAGGTTGGAGAGGAAAAATGTTTTAAGCTTATCAGCCTTTTCCGCTCTTTCCAGGGCGTCCTGCAGGGCCTTGGTGCGCTCGTGAACCTTATTTTCAAGCGAGGCATTCATCCGCTGCAGCAACTGTTCATTTTTACGGATAAGTTGATATCGGTTGACGATAAAAAACAACAGCAGGATGAATACAAAAATAGCCCCTGCGTATACCTTGTTGACCAACTTTTGTCTTTTTAAAGTTGCGTCCTGCAACGACTTGTCTTTTTGAAGCAGAAGTATTTCCTGATTTTTACGGTCGGCTTCGTATTGAGATTGTATCGAATTGAGCTCCTCATTTTTAATCTCTTCTGCTATTTCATACCGCAATTCCAGCAGTTCCTGGCTCAACAGGTAGGCATCCTGATATTTTCCGAGACCGGCTGTAATTTTCGTCATTCCTTCAAGAGTGCGCGACAAGAGGGGCTTCATCCCGGTTCTTCGGGCAATTTCAAGCGCCTCACTGCCCATGCGGTAAGCAGATTCTTTACGGCCGGCCTCCAGCTCAAACTCTGCCAGATTGATCAGGCTTGTGCCCATTTTTACCTGATCATTGATGGCCCGGGATAATTCAAGCGTCTTTTGATAACTTTCTTTCGCCAGCGATTTCCGGTTGGTTTTGCGATACACCTCTGCAATGTTGAAAAATGCAGCGGCCATGCCAAATTTATCCTCCTCCTGCTCATCTATTTTGTAACCCTGCAAATACTCATCCAGGGCTTCCTCATACTGGCCCAGAGCTTCCGCTATCACACCCAGGTTGTTGTGGCAATAACTGATTCCCTTAGGGCTGTTTACTTCTTCAAAGGCAGCTAATGCCCTTTTGTAATGGCTTCTTGCCAGATCATATTTTTTCTGTACGAGGTAAAGGTTGCCGATATTCAGCCGGATACTGGCAACTCCTTTTTTGTGCCCCTGTGCTTCTTTCATTTTCAATGACCGCATCAGGTATTTGACAGCCAGCGAATAATCGGCTTTCAGGTAGTAAATGGAGCCTACGTTTGCTATGGCGGCAGCAAGTCCCGAACTGTCACCGGCTTCTTCGTACAGCTTCACTGCTCTGTTGGCTTCTGTCAGCGCATTGTTCAAATCACCCTGAAACTGGAGTACTGCACTGAGAATGCCATGACCTTCGGCACGATGTGATAGGTTTTTACCTGCTAATTCAAGTATTTTGCGGGCGTAATAGGTACTGCTGTCGGGATTAACCTCCCGGTAATACAAACCAAGTTTAATATAAGATTCTATGCTCTCAGCACCCGGAGCCGCTTGTATAACCGCACGCAGACTATCTACCGGTGTTTGTGCACGGGCTGCCAGAGATGTTATGGCAAAAAAAAGGAGGAGTATTCGCTTCAAAAACCTGGTCATCTTGGGGATTGAATTGCAAAATAATCAAATCAAGCACAAAGCCTTTGTTGCCTTTGCTATATTTTTTGTCATTCTTTTTGGTGGCCGCTGTGGATATGCCCGGCAAAAACCGGTGGGTCTGGAGCTTGGGTTTCGTTATGGTGCAGCACCGGCACTGTCGTACCGGGTTTTTCCGGACGAGAAAAGAGCTTTCGAGCTGTTATTTACCAAAACGGGCAGCAGTCTCTTATTCACCGTCTTACACCAGCATTTTACGCCCTTCGGGCCCCCGGGCGTCTTTGTTCATTATGGTTACGGGGCCAGTATAGGGGGTAGAAATGACCGGCAGATCACAGCTCTGGACTTACAGCTGGGAGCCTGTTACTACCTGCCCGTAGCACCCCTGAATATTGATTTCGGATTCAGGCCCTACGCGGTTATAACCGGTGGCGCCGGGGTCAATGCGGAACTGGCGGTGACTGTTCGATGGGTTTTTTAAGAAAAGGTTTGCTTTTCACTACCTATTCTTTATTATTGTTGCGGTTTTACAAACACCCTGCCGGTGTTTTCCTTGCAAAACCATCTCCCCCCACTCTGATTTATTCTGCTGCCAGGTGCAGCGCATACATGATTATTCTTATTCACCGCTTAACACACGCTTGTGTCAGAAGAAAAAAAACGAGGCAGACCTAAAGGTACTGTCAGCAAAAGCAAAGAAGATGCTGTTGAAACTACGACAGCAGCAATCCCTGCCCAAGAAGAACCCCGTCGTCGCGGAAGACCCGCCAAAGCCAGTCAGCCGGAAGCAAACCTTTTCGATGCAGGTGCTGCAGCTTTGGATGCAGAATCAAATGCCTATGAACAGTTTGAAGCAACCGCTGTAGCCGAAAAGGCAGCTGAAAAAGCAGCGGCACTGGCAGCAGAGATAGCTGCCCGCGAAACCGAATCGGCAGAACAGACCACAGAAAACCAGAATCAGGAAGCTGAAGAGACCGATAAACCGGTGGAAACAGCCACTCAGGAAGGTAACCGCCCCCGCTTTGAACGCCCCGGCCGGCCGGAACGCAAATTTGAAGGAGAGCGGGGACCACGCCCTGAGGGTGAAAACCGGGAACGTTTCGACCGCAACCGCCCTGAAAACCCCAAACCGGAAGGCCCCCGGCCCGAAGGACGTAACGAACGCTTCGATCGTAACAATCGCCCGGAAAGAAACGACCGCCCGGAACAGCGGCAGGATCGTCCGGAGAGACAAGATCGCCCGGAACGACAAGAAAGACCGGATCGGCCCGACCGCCCCGACAGGCCGGAGCGCAACGACAGAAACGACCGCAACCAACTGCGTGATCAATATGCATTCGAAAACATAGCCGTTCACGAAGGCGTGCTGGAGCTCATGCCGGATGGATATGGTTTTCTGCGCTCATCCGACTACAACTACCTGGGTTCACCCGATGATGTGTATGTAGCTTCCAACCAGATTAAACAATACAGCCTCAAAGCCGGGGATACCATCCGCGGAGGTGTACGCCCTCCGAAAGAAGGGGAGAAGTACTTTGCCCTCACACGCATCGATATCATCAACGGCAAAACACCTCAGGAGATAAGAGACCGGGTACCCTTCGATTTCCTCACCCCGCTTTTCCCGAACCAACGCCTGAAATTGTCGCACAAAGCCGACAACCTGAGCATGCGAATCATGGATTTGTTTACCCCCATCGGTAAAGGACAGCGTGGTTTGATCGTAGCCCAGCCCAAAACCGGTAAAACCTTCCTGCTGAAAGATGTGGCTAATGCCATCGCCTATAATCACCCCGAAGTTTATCTGATAATACTGCTGATTGACGAACGTCCGGAAGAGGTAACCGACATGGCCCGCAGCGTAAAGGCAGAGGTAATCGCTTCTACCTTTGATGAGCCGGCCGACAAACACGTGAAAGTAGCCAACATCGTACTCGAGAAGGCCAAACGCATGGTAGAATGCGGCCACGATGTGGTGATTCTGCTCGATTCGATCACCCGCCTGGCACGTGCCTACAATACCGTGGCACCCGCCTCCGGTAAAATCCTGTCGGGTGGTGTGGATGCCAATGCCTTGCACAAGCCCAAAAGATTCTTCGGTGCTGCCCGTAACATCGAAAACGGCGGCTCACTCACCATACTGGCCACCGCCCTCATCGATACCGGTTCCAAAATGGACGAGGTTATCTTCGAAGAATTCAAAGGTACCGGTAACATGGAGCTGCAGCTTGACCGCAAACTCTCCAACAAGCGTATTTACCCTGCCATCGATGTCATTGCCTCCAGCACACGCCGTGAAGACCTCCTGCTTGATAAGGAGACCTTACAGCGCATGTGGGTACTCCGCAACCACCTGGCCGACATGAACAGCCAGGAAGCCATGGAATTGCTCCTGAGCAATATGAAAGGCACCCTGTCGAATGAGGAATTCCTCATGAGTATGGGGAGGGGATAAAAACTCCGTGCCTCCGTGCCCTCGGTGTTTAACCACGGAGTACACGGAGGCACGGAGGTTATTGGGTCCACCGCCGGAAGGCAAAAACCTGGGCTTCGTTCAGCGTTTCCAGCCTGACAAGCAGGTAATTTTTGAAATAATCCGGTGTCAGTAACAGCACCTGTTCCGTACGCTCCCGTAACATGCGGCCTGTCCATACAAGTGAAAGTTGATGGCCATTGGCCCATATTTCAGGCTTATCCAGTCCTTCCAGCTTCAGTTTGTCTTCAACCATCAAACCAGCCCTTGCCGCGGGTGACCCGGGAGCGATGGCGGTAACGGTACGCCAGCCATCCGCATCGGTTCCGCGAACGCCAAGCCAGGCTTCTGTTAAATCAGGGCTCATTCCCTCTTTCAGGGTGCATCCGACCAGCTCCAGAGCCGAAACCAGTTCGTATTCCAATGAGATGGGATGCCGGTAATGCTTTTCAAAAAATGGCTCAAAATTTTGTCCGGTCATTTTTTGCAGGTGGAGGATGAGGCTATCCTCGTTGTAACATTTGCCTTTTTTGGCATCGTCGTACAGGGCTCGCATCAGGTCGTCCAATGATTTTTCATGATGGGTAAGCTGCCTGATACGCAAATCGAGTATCAGGGCATTGAGCATGCCTTCAGCATAAATAGACACCCTGCGGTTGGGTGCTGCAGGGCCGCCGTAGCCATCTACCCAGGTATCAATGCTGGATTCGTGGAGACCATGGTTAAAACGTCCGTAGTTGTCGAAATGACGTTTGAGATAGGCATCCACCTCACCGGCATAGGCCTGCCAGTCGAAAACACCGGCACGGTGCAGGAAGAGGTCGCCATAGTAGGTGGTGAAACCTTCGTATACATAACCAAGAGGTGAATAGTTCTCCTGATTGTATTCGTAGGGAGCAAAAGGTTCCGGCTTGATGAATTTGACATTCCAGGTATGAAAGAGCTCGTGTGAACTGACTCCCAACAATTCGCTGTACTGAGTTGTAAACACCTCTTCGGCGGGCCCCAGTGCGATGACGGTTGAATTGTGGTGCTCAACCCCATGGTAGAATTTGAACGGCAGGATGAGGTTGAGATAATGATATTCCTTAACGGGTAAATCGCCCATCAGCTGGTGCTGAACTTTGGTATAGGCGATGAAATCACCGACTACTTTTTCCCAGGGCACTTCCTGCAAGCCGTAAAACCAGATGTGATAAGCGACGTCATCTACCTGAAAGGCGTGATGCAGCAAATGGGCACTGCACAGCAGGGGCGAATCGGCCAGTTCGTCGAAGTCGCCCGCGGCATAATGCCCGTCATCGGTACGCGTAAGACCTGTGGCTGTTTTTTCACCCGGCAATAGCCCCAGGGAGAGCAGACAGGGCTGTTTCCGGGCTGCTACGGTATAGAACAGGCAATTCACCGGATTTATATAAAGCAATTGGTCATCCGCCCAGCAGGCTCCTGCATCGGGCTGGTTGGCGTAGTAGCTGTAGCTGACCACGATTTCCTGTGCCCCTGCTGTTTCTATCTCCCAGATGAGGCGACTACGCTTGCTGTACCCCAGGGGTTGTCCGCTGATTAGCTGCGCAGAGAAGCCCACGACATTTCTGGCGTAATTGGCCAGCTCATACCGGCCCGGGCGCCAGTTAGGCAGTTCAAGCCGGAGTTTCTCCGCGCCTTCTGTCTGAAACCGGATGCGAATGTATAAATGCCGACCCCGTTCCGGGTCGCGGGTAATGTGGTAAATGGTCATGGGAACGAGCTAAAGAAGCTGAAATGGTATCAGCTATGAAGATAAACAATCTCCCTAAGCAGACCTTAATCTTTCAACACAGCTTCCTTCGCCGTATCTGCCGGAAAGAACTTTTTCTGGAAAACCAGTATCATCAGCACTCCGGTGCTGATGGCTGCGTCGGCTACGTTAAAAACGGGCCGGAAGAAGATGAAATACTCGCCACCCATAAAAGGCACCCAGTCGGGCAGAAAACCTTCCCACAGCGGGAAGTACAGCATATCTACCACCCGGCCGTGAAACAGCCGCTCGTACCCGAAAAAAACACCATAAAATACAGAGTCGATAATATTGCCAAAGGCACCGGCCATAATCAGCGACATCGAAACAATCGCACCCCGGGTGGTTTCCGCTTTCTGAAGCAACCTGTAGATATAAAAGCCGATGAAACCAACGGCACCCAGGCGGAAAAGGGTCAGAAATAATTTGCCGTAATCGCCGGCAAACTCATAACCAAAGGCCATGCCGTTGTTCTCTATGAAGTAAATCTGGAAATATTTACCAAATACATAGAAGTACTCCCCCAGATACATCTGGGTTTTGACCAAAAGCTTAGAAGCCTGGTCCACAAAAAGGATCAGGCTTACTACTAAAAAGGGAATGTATTTCTTTTGCAAGGCTCAGCCCTGTTTCAGTTTTGCTTCCATCGAAAGCGTGGCATGAGGCACAGCCATCAAACGCTCTTTCGGTATGAGTTTGCCGGTTTCACGGCAAATTCCGTAGGTCTTATTCTCAATACGGATCAACGCATTTTCAAGGTGGTCAATGAACTTACGCTGACGGGCAGCCAACTGGCTGTAGTGCTCTTTGTCCATAGTAACCGAGCCTTCTTCAAGGGTTACGTAAGAGTTCGACGTATCGTCCGTGCCATTCTCATTGGCATTCATGAGCTGATCCTGATAATATTTGAATTCCGAACGGGCGGCTTCCAGTTTTTCAAGAATGACGTTTTTGAACTCCAGGAGCTCTTCGTCACTGTATCGGTTCTTTTCGATCTTGTTTTCCATGACTATCGTTTTAAAGCGATCCTGATCAGCTGCTCATCGATGTCGATTTGCGTATGACCATTTTTGAAGTCGGAAACCAGGTCAAGCCGGGTCGCCAGAATTTCGGTGCAAATATACGTTTTAAAATGCTCAGCGGCTCCCTTAACATATTCATGATCTTCGAGTTCCACTTCTATGCGATCGGTTACTTCAAAGTCACTTTCTTTTCGCAACTTTTGAATTCTGTTTACCAATTCGCGGGCGATTCCCTCGGCTTTCAGTGCTTCTGTCAGGGTAACGTCGAGCGCTACGGTTAATTTTCCCTGTGAAGCTACCAACCAACCCGGTATGTCTTCCGACAAAATATCCACATCTTCGGTGCTTAAGCTGATTTCCTGACCGTCAATCTGCAAAGGATAACTGCTCTCACGTTCCAGCCGGAAGATGTCGTCCTGATCAAAAAGCGCTATCGCGTTCGCAATGGCCTTCATTTGCTGCCCGTATTTGGGCCCCAGTACCTTGAAGTTGGGTTTGATTTTTTTCGTCACCACCCCGGTTGTATCGGTGATAAATTCTATCTTCTTCACATTCACCTCCGTCAGAATCAGATCGGCTACCTGCTCCACCTGCCGCTGCATTTCCGGGTACATGACCGGCACCATGATACGGCTCAATGGCTGACGAACCTTCAGGTTCTCCCGCTTCCGCAACGACAACACCAGCGAGGATATGTCCTGCGCCAGCTGCATGCGGGCTTCCAGATCGGTGTCAATCAGCGATTTATCGACCGTTGGAAACAGCGACAAATGCACCGATTCCTCCTTATGGCGATCGGTCATGCTGTTGAGATCATTGAAAAGTTGCTCGGCATAAAAAGGCGCTACCGGCGCCATGAGCTGGCTGACGACTTCCAGACAACGGTAAAGCGTTTGATAAGCGCTTATTTTATCTTCCTGGTACTCGCCTTTCCAGAAACGACGCCGACACAAACGCACATACCAGTTACTCAGGTGCTCATCCACAAAAGTCTGGATGGCCCTGGCAGCCCGCGTAGGTTCATATGCCGCATAACTGGCATCTACTTCTGCAATCAGCGAGTTCAGCAGCGACAGCACCCACCGGTCAATCTCAGGCCTGTCTTTGGCCTTTATGTCCGGTTCGGTATAGTGGAAATTGTCGATGTTGGCGTAGAGGGCAAAAAAGCCATAGGTATTGTACAGGGTACCGAAAAACTTGCGCTGTACTTCCCGGATACCTTCAGCATCGAATTTGAGGTTGTCCCAGGGCTGTGAATTGCTGACCATATACCAGCGGGTGGCATCGGCGCCATAGGTATCCAGGGTTTTGAATGGATCCACTGCATTTCCGAGACGCTTCGACATTTTGTTGCCGTCTTTGTCAAGTACCAGACCGTTGGAAACAACGGCTTTATAAGCCACCGAATCAAACAGCATCACCGAGATGGCATGCAGGGTAAAAAACCAGCCGCGGGTCTGGTCAACACCTTCGGCAATGAAATCAGCAGGATAAACGTTCTCAAGACTTTTTAAGGCAAAGGGATAATGATGCTGCGCGTACGGCATGGCACCGGAATCGAACCAGACGTCGATGAGGTCGGTTTCGCGCTGCATAGGCTCACCTTTGCTGCTGACAAGCACAACGTCGTCGACATAAGGACGGTGCAGGTCGGTGACCTCGGCCGGGTTTTGAATCCCTGCGGCACGGGCCTTCTCCATTTCGGCTTTCATTTCCGCCATAGAGCCAATGCACCTGGTTTCGCTGCCATCGGCAGTGCGCCAGATAGGCAAGGGGGTGCCCCAGTAGCGGCTGCGGCTGAGGTTCCAGTCGACCAGATTCTCCAGCCAGTTACCGAAACGACCGGTTCCGGTGCTTTCCGGCTTCCAGTTGATGGTTTTGTTGAGTTCCACCATACGGTCTTTGTAGGCGGTGGTCCGCACAAACCACGAATCGAGCGGGTAGTAAAGGATGGGTTTATCAGTACGCCAGCAATGGGGGTAGCTGTGTTCGTAACGTTCGATTTTGAAAGCCTTGTTTTCGAGTTTGAGTTTAAGCGTAATCAACTCATCCACGCTCATATACTTGCTGAGGTGGGGGATAATCTCTTTCAGCTTCTCCTGCTGTTCGGCTAATTCCACGGCTTTTTCAGCATCTCCGAGATAGGCTTCTTTTACAAACTTGCCTGCCAGCGGAAAAACGGGATCGGCTACTTCGGCGGTAAAACGCCCGGTTTTATCGACCAGCGTAAGGCTGCCGATGCCGTTCTGTTTCGCCACCCGAAAGTCATCGGCCCCAAAACTCGGCGCGATGTGAACGATGCCGGTACCGTCTTCGGTGGTCACGAAGTCACCTATGATTACTTTGAAAGCATCCCCGTCGGTGGGTTGGGTATAGGGAAGGAGTTGTTCGTACCGGAGGTCGGCGAGTTGTTTGCCTTTTAAAGTGGCTAAAACCTGATAAGGAATTGTTTTTTGCCCTGCTTCGTAGCTTTCCGGCGTCAGTTCAGCCCCTTCAGCTTTGAAATGTTTCGCCAGCAATTCTTTCGCCAGCACCAGGGTTACGGGCAGATGGGTATACGGATTAAACGTGCGGACTACCAGATAATCTATTTTGGCGCCCACAGCCAAAGCCGTATTCGAAGGCAAAGTCCATGGTGTTGTCGTCCAGGCAAGGAAAAAAAGATCGGTATCGATCTCCTGCCCTATTAAATTTTGAATCTTGAATTTTGAATCTTGAGTTAAACGGAACTGCGCTACAGCCGAAGTATCTTTTACCGGCTTATAAGTCCCCGGCTGATTCAGTTCATGCGAACTCAGTCCCGTACCCGCTGCCGGGGAATAAGGCTGAATAGAATACCCTTTGTACAGCAAATCCTTCTCAAAAAGCTGCTTCAGCAACCACCATACCGACTCGATGTAGTCGTTTTCATAGGTCACATAGGGATCTTTCAGATCCACCCAATAGCCCATCTGTTCGGTGAGTTCTTCCCACAAACCGGTGAATTTCATCACATCCTCCCGGCAAAGCTGGTTGTATTCCGCGATGGTGACATTACCGGGCTTGCCGATATCGTCTTTGGTGATGCCCAGTTTTTTCTCTACCTGCAGCTCAATGGGCAAACCGTGGGTATCCCAGCCTGATTTACGTTTCACCTGCTTGCCCAGCATGGTCTGGTAACGGCAAAAAATATCCTTGATCGCCCGCGCCATTACGTGGTGAATGCCGGGTATACCGTTGGCAGAGGGGGGACCTTCATAAAACACAAAAGCAGGCGCTCCGGCCCGACTTTCAATGCTCTTTTCGAAAATACGCTGCTCTTTCCAGAATTGGCGGACTTTTTTGTTAACCGCGCTCAGATCAAGCTGCTTGTGTTCGGGATATTTATCGGTTTTCATGTATCGGTTTTGGTAGCGGCTATGTTCAATTGACCGCGTTTATCGCGTTTGTCGAAGCTGAGCAAAAGCGAAGGCAAAATTATCAAATTAGAGAACATCGCAACCAACAGGGTTGTGCTGGTCATGATGCCCAGTACAATCGTTCCTCCGAAATTAGAAGCGGCAAAGATGATAAAGCCGAAGAAGAGGATAATACTGGTATACAACATGCTCGGGCCGGTTTCCAGGAGAGCTGTTCTGACCGTACGGGCAATGTCCCAGTTGTGGCGTTCGAGTTCCTGCCGGTATTTGGTGAGAAAGTGGATACTGTCGTCAACCGCAATGCCAAAGGCAATGGAGAAAATCAGCACGGTTGATGGCTTCAGCGCAATCCCGAAATAACCCATCGTGCCGGCGGTTACCAGCAATGGCAGGATATTGGGTGCCATGGAAATCATAATGATACGCCATGAACGAAACATACCACCCATGATCAGGGCGATCAGTGCAAAGGCCAGGGCAAGGCTGCTGATGAGGCTGTTGATCAGGTAAGTATTCCCTTTGAGAAAGATGAGGCTGTTCCCCGTATAGCTGACCTTGTTCTGGGTGCCGGCATAAATACTGTCAACCCGTGGTTTCACCTCTTCAAACAGCTTACGCATCTCATCAGTGCCCACATCTGACATACTCATGCTGATACGAATCAGCCTGCGGTTGCTGTCGGTAAGGGCATTCACGGCCGAATTGCTGCCTGTTTGGGTCCTGATCAGATAGGGCAACACAAAATTGCGTTCCTGGCTGTTCGGAAGCCGGTAATAGTCGGGGCTGTCGTTAAAATAAGCCTGATTAGCGGCCTTGATGACTTCAATCAGGGAGATAGGTTTGGCAAAATTGGGGTATTCCTGAAAGATGGACTGAACAGCTTCTGCCTTTTGTAATTGTTGGGGAGATTGGGCACCGCCTTTCCGGCCGGTATCAATCAGTATTTCAAAGGGCATTACCCCTTTGAAGTGTTTCTCAAAAAATTTCAGATCGGTGTACACCCGGTCGTGTTTGGGGATGTCATCTACGATAAAACTCAGGGCGTTTAAACGCGTCATTCCAATAACCGCGACAAGCAGGATGGAACCGCTGATGCCATAAACAGCCCGCCGGTGGTGACTGGTAATGCGGATAAAATGCTCAATCATGGCATTTACCCTTTTGTTTTCCAGGTGTTTGATCTGCTTTTTCTCCGGGGAGGGGAGATAGCTGAAAACAGTTGGTATCATGATGATGGATACCAGAAACACGAGCATGATACTCACGGAAACAACCAGACCGAATTCTTTGAGGATGCTGCTGTCGGTGAGATAAAATACGCCGAAACCTATCGCAGTAGTTGTATTGGTGATAAGGGTGGCAATGCCGATTTTTTCAATGATCCGGCTCAGTGCTTTGATTTTATTACCGTGTTTCCGGAATTCATCGTGGTATTTATTGAGCAGGTAAACGCAGTTGGGGATACCTATTACTACAATCAGTGGTGGAATCAGTCCGGTTAACATGGTAAGCTTGTAACCAAGCAGGTGAATCAGTCCCATCGCCCAGATGGCCCCTACAGCCACCACGAGTACCGGGAAAAAGACAGCTGAAAACGACCGGAAAAACAGAAAAAGAGCAATGGCAGTAACCACCACTGCCAGTAAGCTGAACAGGCGGAGTTCATCCGCAATTTTAGTCGCGAAAATAGTCCTTATGTAGGGCAATCCGGAATAATGCACTTCCAGATCGTGCTGAATGCCAAAGGCATCCATTACTTTTTCTATCTCTCTCACGGCATCTACCCTTTCCGGAGAGTTCAGTACCTTTTTATCGAAGCTGATAGCCATCAACGTGGTATTCGTTTCGCTGTTGAGCAGGATGCCTTCGTATAATTTATTGGTGCTAAGGGCTTTTTCTATTTCATTCAGTGCATCCTGGTTCTGGGGTAATGCACCCATAATGGGTTTGAAATCAAATCTTCTTTTCAGACTGTTTTTTTGAAGGGCAGGCAGATTGGATATGGACACCACATCTTTTACCATCGGCAGGCCTTCTACCCGTTCGGTAAGTTTGGCCCAGTCGTTGAAAAATTCAATCTGGAAAAGGTCTTCGGTTTGTACTCCCACCACCATGATGTTGCCATCCACACCAAAGGTCTTACGAAACGCCTCGTAAGCAATAAAATCAGGATCATCGGCCGGGATAAGCTGATTGCCATCGTACGACATCTTCACCTGCACCGCCTGCCAGAGCATAAAGGCTGTCGTTAACCCAAGCACTATCAGCAGTGCTGTCCTGTTACGAAGTATATGTCGCGCTAGTTTAACCCACATGTTTTAAGGAGATTTTGCAAAGATACAAAGCCGGAAGGCCCTCGCCTAAGACTACTTGCCTGAATCTTGGTTTAAACGGTCTCAAACAAAAAACCGGCTGCCTTTTCCGGTAGAAAAGACAGCCGGATAAACATCATTTTTTCAGAGTTTGGAAATGATTTTCTCGTCCAGCGGTGATACCGCAGAGGGGTATACTTCTATAAAATTCCCTTTTTCATCAATCAGAAACTTGGTGAAGTTCCAGCGTACCTCAGCATCTTTTACACCATTCAATGATTTGCTCGTAAGCCATTGGTAAAGCGGATGTTTTTTATCGCCTTTAACAGTGATTTTTGCCGTCATCAGAAAGCTGACACCGAAATTTTTCTCACAAAAGGCAGCGATTTCTTTCTCCGTACCAGGTTCCTGACCACCAAAATCATTACAAGGAAAACCAATCACCACCAGTTTATCACCAAAGGTTTTGTGTAACTCTTCCAACTGTTTGTACTGCGGCGTATAACCACATTCGGAGGCAGTATTGACAATCAGGATTTTTTTACCCCTGAATTGTTCCAGCGACATTTCCTGGCCATCAATCGACCGGAATTTGATATCGTAAATGTTTGTTACGGGCGGCGTAAGCATGGTAAAAAGGGTTATCAGGAAGACATTCAACATAAACAGGAGGGTTAAGACAAGGATAACACGGAGGAAGGATAAATTGTTCAGGGAGGGGTTAAACGGTTAAACGGGGTGGTTTTTTTATATAGGG
>DLHS01000016.1:0-119515 GCA_002483345.1 Bacteroidetes bacterium UBA7662 | reverse complement strand
CCCTATATAAAAAAACCACCCCGTACCCGGAAAATCAACCCGCACATGTGAAACCCACCCACCGGGATGCGTAACACACATGCGTGGTTCAATCACATATTCCGGCGGTATTGACCGCCTACCTCATACAAACCGCGGGTTATCTGACCCAATGAACAATATTTGGTGGCTTCCATCAGGGCTTCGAAGACATTGCCGTTGTTAACGGCTGTTTCCTGTACTTTACGGATTAATTCGGCGGATTTTTCGTTGTAACGGTCGCCAAGTAAACGCAGGGTTTCAATCTGGGCTTCTTTTTCTTCGGTGGTGGCACGGATAACCTCCTGTGGCAGGATAGTGGGCGAACCCTTGCTGCTGAGAAAGGTATTTACACCAATAATGGGTAGCTCTCCGGTGTGTTTCTGCATTTCGTAATGCATCGATTCTTCCTGGATTTTGTTGCGCTGGTACATGGTCTCCATGGCGCCCAACACACCGCCGCGTTCGGTAATACGGTCAAATTCAGCCAATACAGCATCTTCTACCAGATCGGTCAACTCTTCGATGATGAACGAGCCTTGATTGGGGTTCTGGTTTTTGGCCAGCCCCAGTTCGTTGTTGATGATGAGCTGTATGGCCATCGCCCGGCGCACCGATTCTTCGGTGGGGGTGGTGATGGCCTCGTCATAGGCGTTGGTGTGCAGCGAATTACAGTTGTCGTAAATGGCGTAAAGCGCTTGCAGGGTGGTGCGGATGTCGTTGAAGTCGATTTCCTGGGCATGCAACGAACGGCCACTGGTCTGGATGTGGTATTTCAGCATCTGGCTCCGCTCGTCGGCTTTGTACTTCAGCTTCATAGCCTTGGCCCAGATACGACGCGATACCCGTCCGATTACAGAATACTCCGGATCGGTACCATTGCTGAAGAAAAAGCTGAGATTGGGGGCAAATTTGTTGATATCCATACCCCGGCTGACATAATATTCCACAAAGGTGAAACCATTGGCCAGTGTAAAGGCGAGCTGTGAAATGGGATTGGCACCTGCTTCGGCAATGTGGTAACCACTGATGGAGACGGAATAGAAGTTGCGGACATTTTTATCAATGAAAAACGACTGCACATCACCCATCAGCCGCAACGAGAATTCGGTACTGAAAATACAGGTGTTCTGCGCCTGGTCTTCCTTCAGAATATCAGCCTGTACCGTCCCGCGCACCGAACTGAGGGTGCGGGTTTTGATTTGTTCATACACGTCGGCGGGCAATACCTGGTCGCCGGTAACACCCAGGAGCATCAGTCCAAGGCCATTGTTGCCTTCCGGAAGCGCTTCGGCATTGTATGCAGGCCGGGCAACCCCCTTGGTTTTGAAAATAGAGGCGATCTTGGCTTCTACGTCCTTTTCCAGCCCGTTTTCTTTGATATATAGTTCACATTGCTGGTCGATGGCGGCATTCATGAAGAAACCGAGCAACATAGGCGCAGGGCCATTGATGGTCATAGATACCGATGTAGCAGGATCGCAGAGATTGAAGCCGCTGTATAGTTTTTTGGCATCGTCGAGGCAGCAAACACTTACCCCCGAGTTACCGATTTTGCCATAAATGTCGGGGCGGTAATCAGGGTCATTGCCGTATAAAGTCACCGAATCGAAGGCGGTACTCAGGCGTTTGGCAGGCAATCCGAGCGATACATAGTGGAAACGTTTGTTGGTACGTTCGGGACCGCCTTCTCCGGCAAACATGCGGGTGGGGTCTTCGTTTTCCCGTTTAAAAGGGAATACTCCTGCCGTGTAAGGAAACTCACCGGGCACATTTTCCTGCAGGTTCCAGCGGAGGATGTCGCCCCAGGCAGTATATCGTGGCAAACTGATTTTAGGAATCTGGAGATGAGAAAGGCTCTCGGTATGGGTTTTTACCCGGATGTCCTTGCCACGAACGGAATACACATACTCCGGATTTCTGTAACGGTTGATTTTATCCTGCCAGTTTTCAAGCAGCAGCTTATTTTCTCCGTCAAGCTTGCGCTCAAGACCGGCATAACTTTTTTCGAGTATTTGTACAGTGTTGTCAAGCTCCGCTTCCGGTATACCTGCCTTTGACTGGCCTTTGAGGGTGTTGATGGTCTCCCGTACGGCATAGAGCTTTTGCGCCAGCTCCTGCTGCTCGCCTACCCAGGTATCGTACTGGCGGATGCTTTCGGTGATTTCGCTGAGGTAACGGGTGCGGTGGGGCGGGATGATGTAAATTTTCTCCGACTGCTCTCTGCTGGCGATGATCTGTGTCGGCAGCGGAGCGTTGGTTTTGGCCACTATCCGCTCAATGACAGCTTTGTACAGTCGGTTCATGCCCGGATCGTTGAACTGACTGGCTATGGTGCCGAAAACAGGCATGGTAGCAGGGTCTTCGTTCCAGCGTTGGTGGTTACGCTGGAATTGTTTCTGCACATCGCGCAGGGCATCGAGGGCCCCGCGTTTGTCAAATTTATTGAGGGCGATGAGGTCGGCGAAATCGAGCATGTCGATTTTTTCGAGCTGGGTGGCAGCGCCGTATTCCGGGGTCATCACGTACAGACTCAGGTCGCTGTGCTCTATGATTTCAGTATCACTCTGGCCTATACCCGATGTCTCGAGTATGATGAGGTCGAAACCGGCTGCTTTGGTAACATCCACCGCGTCCTGCACATATTTGCTGAGGGCCAGATTACTCTGACGGGTAGCCAGCGAACGCATATACACCCGCGGGTTGTGGATGCTGTTCATCCGGATACGGTCGCCGAGCAAGGCACCACCGGTTTTACGTTTTGAAGGGTCGACCGAAATGATAGCGATGGTTTTGCCCTTTTCGATGTCGCCGTTTTCAGAGAAATCTACCAGAAAACGCCTCACCAGTTCGTCTACCAGCGACGATTTACCGGCACCGCCGGTACCGGTGATACCGAGAACAGGGACTATCTTTTCTTTCTTATTATTTTCGTTCATCGCCCGGATGGCATTGCGCAGGGTGGCAAACAATTCAGGGCTGTTTTCTGCCGTACTGATCAGGCGGGCAATCGCCAACGGGTCTTTTTCGACCAGGTGGCTGAGTTCGCCGTTCAGGCTGGTGCCTGTGGCAAAATCGCAACGTTCCAGCAGGTCGTTGATCATGCCCTGCAGGCCCATGGCCCGGCCGTCGTCAGGAGAATAGATGCGGTCGATGCCGTAACCTTGCAATTCTTCGATTTCAGAAGGCAGTATGGTACCACCCCCGCCACCGAAAAGTTTGATGTGGGGCGCTCCCTTTTCGCGAAGCAGGTCGTACATGTATTTAAAGAACTCCACATGCCCCCCCTGATAAGAGGTGATCGCAATGGCCTGGGCATCTTCCTGTATCGCACAATTCACAATTTCGGCTACCGAACGGTTGTGGCCAAGGTGTATGACTTCCGCACCGGTCGATTGTAAAATCCGCCGCATGATGTTGATGGCGGCATCGTGGCCATCGAACAACGAGGCTGCGGTAACAATACGGATGTGGTTTTTGGGCTGGTAGATTTTCAGTTCGGCCTGCATAACTGCTGCTTTGGGGTTGGCAAAGTTACAAAAACAGCGCGTCAAAAAGGCGGTTCAGTTGGCACGGCCTCGGAGGGCAATCAGGGCTCCAGAATAGCTGAATTATGCCCGCCGTGTGTGATTTTGTCGCTTTGAGCAGGTTGGAAATACTCTGTATAATGCTGCATAACGTATTTTTTTACCAGATCCGGCCGCTCACTGCTGATAAAATGATTTTGATTCGGCACAAACACGATCCGGCTGGGGGCGTTCTTGAGCTTTTCTTCTGCAAACAGCAGATTGGCTGGCAAAACCAGGTCGTCGTCTCCTCCCTGTATCACTGTATTAGGTGTCTGGACCTGTTCCCAAAGCGGTAGCATTTTGCGAAGTTCTCTGCGATGCGCGTATTTTTCAACGGTTGCCACATTGAGGGCATCCGGCAAAGCGTTTTTGATGCCGTCGAGTTTGCCAAGGGGTGAAAACCACCAGAACTTTTCCAGGTCAGGGTCTATGGCCGGAGCCAGCATCACAAAAGCATCAACCAGTTCGGGGTAATCCATGGCCAGGCGGGCTGCAATGGGACTGCCATACGACCGCCCGACAACGATAATCGGCCGGCGATCCTGATAACGTTCAAGTATCGCGTGCAGCATTTTGCCCTGGTCTTCGAGCGCCGGGAGCGGATATCCGTAGTCAGACTTGCCGTAACCTGGTCTGTCAACCGAAATCATCTGAAAAGTTTGCTGTAGGGTAGTATCCTGCAGCAGGTTGAGGTAGCCATACCAGGAGCCTGGAGCGCCATGAATAAACAGCAGCAGGGGCAGCGTGTCGTGCCCGATGCGGGTGTAAGCCAGCGTACGACCCAGGGTATCAATCCGGTGGTAATCGGGCTGCATGGGTTGTCCGGAAAAACGGGCAGTGATTTGAGCATCTGTCAGCATATACCTGCTGAAACAGCCTGAACATATCAGCAGAAACAGCCACGGAACAACCCTCAGAAACGACCGGTTTCCGACTCGTATAATTGGGTATATAGCTGATTCTGTGTTCATTTTATGCTCAAGGTGGTAAAAAAGGCACGTTTTTTCAAGCCTTGAAGTGATAATTCACGACGATTTAATACCGGAAACGACAGATCCGGAAAACCTCCTGATTTTTGGCATAGTTTTCGAATCGGCTAAGAAGTTTTAACCCAACTGCTATGAAAACCCGACTGCTGCTGTATAGTTTTTTAGGCTTGCTCCTTTTTAGTTCCTGCAAGACCGCCCAGGTCCAGATCGATCGCCAAAGTGTAGGTGATATGGATGTTTACCCCGTAAAAGGCCGCAATGGCTGGCGCTGGAAACGCCATGTAACCGCCGGTGAATTTTCCGCGGAACATTTCAGGGGAGGCTGGGTAGGTTCATATGAATTTCCCTTCTTCCTGCGTTTCAGGGGCTCTAAAGAGAAATTCTCGTTCGTCCAATATGACGGTGCCCGCAATGAAGCCGTGCTCATGGCCGTTGATAAATTCAGGGCCATAGATGTTCCTGTAGTCCGTGAGCATTTTCACCTGCCTGTAAGCTACGAAGAGAGCTTCGCCGGCAGCGTATACCTTACGGCCCGCAAACAGGCTTACGATTTCTGGCTTAATTACCCGGATGCCAATACCAGAATCACCCCAACCGAAGGTTTTATTCAAACACCAGCCGGTAAAGTTGAAATCAGGGGTTTACAACAACTGGAAGGCATGAAATTTAAGCTGCCTGGTAATCTGGGCTATAATTTTATTTATCAGAATCAGGTTGTGGCTACGGTTGATGCCATGAACAATGGTATGATTTATCTTAAAAAAGATATTGACCCGGAAATGCGACTGGTACTGGTGACCGTTGCCAACGCGCTGCTGCAACGGACACAGTAGGGTGGTGTGCCTGTCTTTCTCGATACGGCTTGTTGTGCTTATTTTTTCAGGTCAAACCTACTCGAAATGACAGATTAGTGATTTACTGAGCTTATTTTATGCAGGTCAGACCTGCTCGAAAGACAGTTTAACAGGAAAGCCCCTCCGTGCCTGCCTCCGTGCCCCCGTGAACTCCGTGTTTCCCTCATAACCACCTTAAAGTTCATCCGCAAATACTTGCATTCTGCTTTAGCTACTTTACCTTTGTATTGTGAAAAAACTCACGGTTTTTACGCTCGCGACCATTTTTGTACTTCAACATCTGTTGGTGCTGGTGCTCTTTGCTTCGTTTGAGGCCAACCGCGATTACATTGCAGAAGTATTGTGTATCAACAAGGAAGACCCCCAAAGTGATTGCGACGGACAGTGTTTTTTCATGCAAAAACTACAGGAATCCAACAACACCCCCGAACACCAGACCCTGCTGGAGAAAAACGGAGTGGAGTACATCGAGCAGCATGCCGGTGTATTTGCTGTCGTAAGCCCTGAAATATTTCCCTGCATCAGCCTGGGAACTGGCAAAAACCCTATCTATTCGTTTGACTTAAATAATTCATTGGAGCGACCACCGGCCGCATAAAGTTGTTTGACGAACTCCCTTTGGGAGAATTGGTAAATCATTTTCACAACAACTTTTATTATCCATGAAATTTAAATCACTTTTAGTGGTCGCTGTGGCTGCCCTTGCATTGGCTGCCTGTACCAAAGACGAAACAAACACCCCCGATCCTTTTAACCCCAATGTCAGCTATGGTAAATTCCGGCTTGAACTGGACCACGCGTTTAATGGTACAGCTTTTCAGCTCAATACCGACTATACCACCGGAACGGGCGACACCATCAGCATCAGCCTGCTCAAATATTATGTGAGTAACATACAGCTCCAGAAAGCGGATGGAAGCTGGTGGTCGGCAACCCCAAATTATTACCTGGTCGATGCATCTTCTTCAGCCTCTGCCCTGTTGCAAATCGATTCCGTGCCGATTGCTGAATATAAGGCAATCCGTTATATGATAGGAGTTGACAGTATGCGCAACTTCAGCGGTGCCCAGACGGGTGCACTGGCTCCTTCCAATGGAATGTTCTGGAGCTGGAACAGTGGTTATATTTTCCTGAAGCTGGAGGGAAGCTCCCCACAGGCAGGTAATCCGGTGGAGTTTCACATAGGCGGTTTTATGGGTGAGAATGCAGCTCAGGCTGTCATCAATCACGATTTTGGAACCAGTCGCCTGCGTATAACGGCAACCGCTAACCCACAAACCCATGTTTATGCAGCGGTTGATAAGTTTTTCGATGGTGCCACCCCCCTTTCATTGAGCAGCCTGAGCGCGGTTCACATGCCCGGTGCGAATGCAAAACTGATTTCTACAAACATCGCCACGATGTTTGAATTCGATCATATTCATAACTAAAAGAAATGGTAGGGTCAAAAAAAGGAAGGTCGCTCGCGACCTCCCTTTTCCTGCTTTTTGTGTTGGTTGCCTGCAAACCCGATGATGTTTGGCAGCAGCCGGGGAAAGCCGATGCCATTTTTGCCCCACCTGCCCATTTCCCGGTTACTTATTACGATTTCAGTAGAAATCCGGTCACAGCACCTGGCTTTGAATTGGGGAGACGGTTGTTTTATGATCCCATTTTATCACGCGACAGCAGCATTTCCTGCGCCAGTTGTCACCGGCAGGAGTTTGCCTTTTCGGATGGTGGCAAGGCAGTTAGTCACGGCATCGGAGGAAGGGCAGGAACCCGTAACAGTCCCGGGCTTTTTAACCTGGCCTGGTCACGTTCCTTTATGTGGGATGGTGGGGTAAATCACCTGGAGGTTTTTCCGCTGGCGCCCATTACAGAAGCTGCCGAAATGGATGAGACCCTTGCAAAAGTCATGGATAAGCTCAGAAAACATCCGGTTTACCCCGGACTGTTTGAAGCAGCCTTCGGTCCCGGGGAATTAACAGATCAACGTTTTTTGTTTGCCCTGGCGCAATTCCAGAACATGCTGGTTTCGGCCAACAGCCCATACGACCGTTTTCTGCAGGGTAAAGAAGCACTTCCTGCAGCCGCCATGAATGGCCTGGCAATTTTCAGGTCGCATTGCAGTGGTTGCCACAGCGATGTGCTGTTTACCGACCACAGTTTCAGGGACAATGGCATGGATAGTCTTTTTGCGGATGCAGGGAGAGGACGTATCACCCAGCTTGGTACAGATACCGGCCGGTTTAAGGTGCCTTCTCTCCGGAATGTGGCGCTCACCGCTCCCTATATGCACGATGGCCGGTTTGTGGATTTGTCCACAGCACTTGAACATTATCGCACCGGCTTGTCGCACAGTGCTTCTATGGATGCGCTGCTCCATAATGCCCCTCCTTTATCTGCTACCGACATCATTCAGTTACAGGTTTTTCTGGAGCAACTCACCGATCACAGCTTTATAAACAATCCACTGTACAAAAATCCATTTTAGGATGTCCTTTTCAATATTCCGAACCAACCTTGTTCTCATACTTTTAGCCCTTTCCCCCTTTAGCCCGACCCTTGCCTGCGATTTGTGTGGTTGTACTTCCGGAGCTGATATGGGTGGTGTGCTGCCTCAGTTTCAAAAAAATATGACCGGCCTGCGGTATCGGGAGGCACATTTCAGCCATACGGGCACTACCTTGTCACTTTCGGGTAACGACCGGGTGGAAGAAGATGTTTTCAGCGCGACGGAAGTCTGGTTACGCTATTTTCCAACCAGACGACTTCAATTGATTGTCAATCTGCCTTATCAGCAGCACCTGCGATTTACGAGCGGGGCAACGCAGGGAATTTCGGGGGTGGGTGATATACAGCTTCAGGGACTCTTTACCCTGATAAATACGCCCCCAAGTCCGGAAAATAAGTGGCGGCATTTATGGATGGCCGGAGGTGGTGTGAAGTTGCCGAATGCACCTTATCAGCAAAGAAATGAAGACCAACTCCTCTTTCCGGCTGCATTTCAACTCGGTACCGGCGCTTATGCGGGTAGCTTGCAGCTGGTTTATTCGATCCGATACAAAAGAGCGGGTATTCAAACCGATCTGAATTACCGCTACCAGGGTAAAAACGAACTCGCCTATCAGTTTGGACGACAGTTGTTCGGCGGAGCTACCCTTTTTTACTGGTATGATTATAAAAACTGGATACTGTTGCCGCAACTGGGTCTGATGGCCGAGGATATGGCAGTTGACCGGGAGTATGGGGCTGTTGTTCCGCATACCGGTGCTACCAATAAACTCCTGGGTTTAGGGATGGATGTCTATTACAAACGATTCCTGGTAAGCTTTCAATGGCGTAAACCGGTACAAATACAACAGCCCATAGCCATGCCTGAGCCTGCCGCCAGACTTCAGCTTACACTGGGGTGGTTTTTTCAGGGGGTAGATGGTGTAGGGCAGGCAGGTGGTGAAAAGTAGCGGGAACGCTGTGCGGATGTGCTGATGTGTTGTGAACGCTGCGCTGGGAACGCAGTCAGGCCTTAAGGCCTGACTTGCTGGTTTGCCTACGGCGGGAACGCTGTGCGAGCCTTTCGTAGTGTCTCCATAGCAAAGAAATTTAAACATAGCTCAGCGCAGCGTTCCCGTTTGCGCAGCAAACAAACCGGCAAAGTGCGCAGCACCAGCATTCCCAGCGCAGCGTTCACATCAGCACATTGTTCCCAAGTCAGGGTTTCAGCTGATTCTTCTCGCGGGCTGTCAGGATCTCCGCGAGGCTTTCAAGCAGGGTTATGTATTTGTCTTTCCAGTACTCGGCCTGGGCCTGATAGTCAATGCGGTTACCATCAAGTATGGTTGTCACTCGTGGGTCGTTCCGGTATTCCGGCCGACTGATGAGCTCTTTGAAGTCGTAGTTGATGAGCTTGCCTATGCGTAAAATCATGGTAAGATCCACTTCTACATTTTCGTACAAATTATACAGGGACTGGCGGCTGATTTCAAGTTTTTCGGCCAGTACGGCATGCTTCATTCCGTGCGATTCAACCGCTTTTTTGATGGTTTCGCCTGCATGTGTCATAGCTCGCAAGTTGGCCTGACCACTATACAATTTGATTTACAATTGTGTATATAAGATATACATAAATGTAATTGCGCTATTTTCGGGACGAGTCAGCCGGGAGGTCAAACTCGGAAGAATTTATCTGTGAGCCAGACCGTCAGGTCTGGCTGTTTTATTAGTAGGCCCGGCTGTTGTTTTTCTCAATGTAATTGATAAATGCTTTGTTTACTACCCGGTTACCACCCGGGGTAGGGTAGTTGCCACTGAAGTACCAGTCACCCGTATGTTCCGGAATAGCGGTATGTAATCCTTCAATACTTTGGAAGATTACCTCTACGGGTATCCGTATATCTTCCGGGGTTACAATTTCCGCTATTTTTTTAGAAATTTCGGCATCGCTGAAAGGGGCGTAGATTTTTTTAACGTGGTTTACAAGCGATTCATCCGACATTTTCTCCTGACTTTTGCAGAGGAGATATACGTCGTTGATGAGATTCCACTGGCCACGTTCTTCCAGCAACTGAATAGCTGCTTTGAAGGCCACAAACTCACCCATACGCGACATATCAATCCCATAACAATCAGGATAACGGATCTGCGGCGCTGAGCTGATGATGACAATTTTTTTAGGATTCAGCCGACTCAGCATGCGGATGATACTTTGTTTCAGGGTGGTACCCCGCACAATAGAATCGTCGATTACTACCAGATTGTCCAGGCCGGGGTTGAGGATGCCATAGGTGGTGTCGTATACGTGAGCGACCAGATCATCCCGTTGGTTGTCGTTGGTAATAAAAGTACGGAGTTTGGCATCCTTGATAGCTGCTTTCTCTACCCTGGGGCGGAGATTAAGCAGGGCGCTTATTTTTTCGGGATCGTACTGGCCGTTCATAGCCATGATCTCCCTCGTTTTTTTCTCGTTGAGATAGGTTTCAATCCCTTTTATCATGCCATAAAAGGCTGTTTCAGCTGTATTGGGTATGTAACTGAATACGGTGTGTTCCAGATCGTGCTTTACACTGTCGAGTATGGCAGGGACGACACTTTCGCCAAGTTTTTTACGCTCATTGTAAATGGCATAGTCGCTTCCCCGGGAAAAGTAAATCCGTTCAAACGAACATTGTGTAAGCGGGCGTGGATCAAGTATCGGGAGCAGCTCATAGTTGCCATTGGCCCGGATGACGAAGGCATGTCCCGGTGGTATGGGTTTGATATCGTCTACAGAAACATTAAAAGCTGTGGCTGCAGCGGGGCGTTCAGAGGTGACCACCGCTACCTCATCATTCACATAATAATAGGCCGGGCGTATACCGTTCGGATCACGCAATACAAATGCATCGCCGTGACCAAGCAGTCCTGCCATGGCGTAACCGCCGTCCCAATGTTTGGAAGCACGTTGCAGTATACGCTGTATATCCAGGTTCTCGGCAATAAGCGTCTGGGCATCTGTTTTGCTATGACCTTCCGCCAGGTATTTTTCGAAAAGTTCGAGATTTTCCTCGTCCAGGAAGTGCCCGATTTTTTCCATGACCGTAACCGTATCACTTTTTTCCTTCGGATGTTGACCCAGCTCTACCAGCTGATTAAAAAGGGCTTCCACATTCGTCATGTTGAAGTTACCGGCCACCACCAGATTACGTGTTTTCCAATTGTTCTGCCTCAGAAACGGGTGACAATGTTCGATGGTATTTTTGCCGTGTGTACCATAACGAACATGTCCTAAAAGCAATTCTCCCAGATAAGGGAGCTCTTTTTTCATCCGGTTCACATCGTCGAAAATGGCTGGATTTTGCCGCTTTGCTTCCTCAAAATTCGAGTGTACCCGTTCAAAAATCTCCTTGATAGCCTGCGGATTAATCGACCGTGCCCGGCTGATATACCGTTCTCCGGGTGCTGCATCCAGCTTGATGGCGGCAAGACCGGCGCCGTCCTGTCCCCGGTTGTGTTGTTTCTCCATCAGCAGGTACAGCTTGTTGAGGCCGTAATAAGGCGTGCCGTAGTTTTCCTGATAGTAAGAAAGGGGTTTTCTAAGTCTGATAAGTGCTATTCCGCACTCATGTTTGATGCTGTCGCTCATGCTTGACCGGGAAGAAAGCTGCAAATTTACAACAATTCAGACCTGATTCAGTCGTTATTGTCGGATGTTGTACTCTTAGCAACCGAAAGGGCTGCACAGGAGTTCATTTTATCATAGCTTTGTTGTATGCGCTTGTTCCGCTTTTTATGTCTTCTTATTACAACCGGGAGCTTTTTACCGGTATTTGCCCAGATTCCGGTTGGTCAGTGGCGGGTACATCTGCCCTATGCCTACGGTACAACCATCGAGAAAGTAGGCAGTAAGGTTTATTGTGGCAGCAGGAACGGCTTGTTCTATTATGATACGGAAGACAATTCCATCAATCCGGTTACCAAGGTACAGGGTTTGTCGGATGTGGATATTAGCTTCCTTAAATACGCAGCCGATTACCAGACCCTGATTATAGTATACCAATCAGGTAATATAGATTTACTGAAAGAAGGACGATTCCGGAAACTTGACGCCATTGTAAGGTCTAACATCCCTGGTTTCAAAAACATAAACCATGTGCACCTGAAGGGCCGGTTTGCCTATCTCAGCACTGCTTTCGGTATTGTAGAACTGGATTTGCAACGCAGCGAAATCCGCAATACTTTCATCATTGGTCCCGAAGGCAGCCGTTTACCCGTTCATGCGCTTACCGACGATGGCACCAACTTCTATGCTGCCACCGATTCAGGCATGTACGTCGCGGCCCTCAATGCACCCAATCTTTCCAATTACAATTTCTGGCAAAGGGAGAACCAGTGGGGTCGCCGCAAAATCACACACATCGCTGCATGGAGGGAGAAAATATATACCATCGGGGCAGACTCGTTGTTTGCCTGGGATGGTGCCGGCTGGACGGGCTATGAAATCAATGCAGGCTTCGACAATACAAGTCTTCATGCCGCCAAAGATCATCTGCTGCTCACCAACGTATTCAGGGGTATTGCCATTGATACCGGTTTTACCTATCTCTATACCCCCTCCGGTAATCTGATTTCATCCCCCCGTCAGCTGCTTTTTGATCCTCCTTACCGCATGTGGGTGGTGGATGGCCAGAATGGCCTGATAGAAACGGTTGATGAGCCCCGTCAGATTTTGCCGAACGGCCCTTTTTCATCCCGGGCATTGCGTTTAAGTGCTGGCAAACACGGGCCTTTGGTAGCTGCAGGCAGCCTGGGAGAAGCGCTGAATAGCCTCTTTATCCCCGATGGTATTTTTCATTTTCAGGGAGAACAATGGAAAAGCTACAATGGCGGTAGTATTCCGGCGCTGGCAGGTAAATACGACTTCATTTATGCTATTGAGCATCCTCTGGAAGAGAAATATTACCTCCTTCCCTGGGGCTTCGGGGTATTGGAGCTGACAAACGGGGAGGTAACTGCCACCTATGACCCTACCAACAGCACCCTGGAATATATTCCGGGATCTGTAGACCCCAATACCGGTATCGGTGCCACCCGGGTTGGCGGCATCGATTTTGACGAAACCGGACAGCTTTGGATGAGTAATTACGGAGCAAGTAATCCCGTTTCGGTTCGCAAAACAGATGGCAGCTGGGAGTCTTTCCGGCTGGGACCTTATAACGAGGTCAACGATATGCTGGCCGACAGTTATGGCAACAAATGGGTGAGGATACGTTCTGGCGGAATGGCCGTACTGAACCAGACCAATACCGAATACAGATTTGTAGGTACAGCCGAAGGACAAGGGGGGTTGCCATCACCCATTGTGAATTGTTTGGTGGAAGACAAGGATGGAGCTGTCTGGGTAGGAACAGACGAAGGGCCGGTCATCTTCTATAATCCCAACAGTATTTTCAGAGGTGCTTTTAATGGCAGCAGAATCAAAGTACAGCAGGAACAATTTGTTGGCTTTTTGTTGGGCCAGGAAGTAGTAAGCAGTATCGCCATTGATGGTGCCAACCGCAAGTGGTTCGGTACGAATTCAGGAGCCTGGCTTTTTTCTGCCGATGGTCAGACCCTCATCCATCATTTTACACGCGACAACAGCCCCCTGCTTTCGAATATCGTAACCGGCATTGCCATCGATCCTGTTACCGGAGAGGTATTTATGGGTACTGACAAAGGGGTGGTCAGTTACAGGGGTACGGCTACTGAGGGAGGCACCGAACATAACAATGTACAGGTATTTCCCAATCCGGTCACTGCCGATTATGACGGGTTTATTGCTGTGAACGGGCTTTATCAGAATGCCTTTGTGAAAATTACCGATGTTCAGGGCAATCTGGTTTATCAGACACGCGCAGACGGAGGTCAGTTGAGCTGGAATGGACGAGACTACAACGGCAGAAGGGTGAATACCGGTGTGTATTTCGTACTGAGTACGGACGAACTGGGACAGGAAACTTTTGCAGCCAAAATCCTTTTCATACAATAGCATATGTTGCATAAAGTAAAGGCCGTTGTGCTCCGTACCACCCGGTACAGCGAGACCAGCGTTATTGCTTTGATGTATACAGATGTATTTGGTATGCAATCGTACATGATTAATGGTGTACGTAAGCAAAAGGCTAAAATAACCTATGGCATGTTACAGCCGCTCAGTCTGGTGGATGCTGAGGTATATCACAAAGAAGGCGGAGACATACAGCGGCTCACAGAACTACATCTGAATCCCGTTCTGAATGGCCTGCTTACAGAGACCCCCCGGACGGTTGTGGCCATGTTCACTGCCGAATTGCTTACCCGTGCTATCCGGGAGGAAGAAGGGCATCCCGAACTGTTTGAGTTTCTTACCCACCACATCCAACTGCTTGACATACATCCTGCCCCCACAACCGCCCTGATGGGGCTGATGGTAGGGCTGTCGGCGCTGCTTGGTTTTCAACCCGACGGTTTGGCGCTGGCAGGCAACTGGCTGAATCTCACAGAAGGCCGTTTTGAACCCCAGCGGGATCAGCGATCGGTATATGCCCGGCCCGAAACGGCTGATCAGCTCAGTCGCTGGTTTGCCAACCGCAGCGATTGGGAGGAGGGAGTCCATGCCAATACCATCAAGGACTTATTACTGCTTTACCAGTTGCACTTACCAGGTTTCAAAACACCTAAATCTTCTGCCATGCTCTTTGAAATGAGCTTTTAGAGGCATAAAACATTTATTTTAGACCTGCATGGAATCTAATTTAGATTCGTTTTAAAAAATGCCAATCGTTAAAAAAAGCATAAACTGAGGACATGAAAGGGCCAAACGCTTCGTTTTATGTAAATTCGACTCCTTTATTAACCTATGGAAATTGTTAAACGCTATCGCTGGTGGTTGCTTGCCGGTCTGCTTTTATTGGTAATTGTTGTTGCCTGGTCTTTTTCTGCCAAAGAACAAACAGAACTGGAAGTTGAAGCCGAGGTTAAACGAACCGATTTCACGGCAGTTGTGGTCAGTTCAGGCGAACTGATTGCCAAAAATTCTGAAAATATCGATGGTCCGGAGGGGCTGCGTCAGGTAGGTATCTGGCAGGTGAAAATACAGGATCTGATAGCAGAAGGGACTGTGGTAGAAGAAGGGGAATATGTTGCAGCCCTCGACCAGACAGAAATCAGTGGTAAAATCAAGGACACGGGGGCGGAGCTTGAAAAGGCCGAATCCCAGTTTTTACAGGCAAAACTGGACACCACGCTGACCCTGCGTGCTGCCCGGGATGAGATTGTGAACATGGAGTTCAACCTCAAACAGAAGCAACTTACCCTGGAACAGTCACGGTTTGAACCACCGGCCATTATCCGTCAGGCTGAGCTGGATCTGGAGAAAATCCAGCGTGATATGATTCAGATCAGGGACAATTACCTGGTTAAAAAGCAGCAGGCAGAGGCCAAAATGGCGGAAGCCGGTGCAAATCTGCAGCAGATTAAAAATAAAATGGACAATCTCCAGCGTGTTTTCGGAGAGTTTACGATCAAAGCCCCCAAATCAGGTATGGTGATTTATATGCGGGAATGGGGCGGACAGAAGAAAAAAGTGGGTTCTACCATTTCACCCTGGGATCCTGCCGTGGCTACCTTGCCTGATTTGCGTTACATGCTGTCGAAAACCTATGTAAATGAAGTCGATATCCGTAAACTGAGCGTGAACCAGATGGTTAGTATCGGACTCGATGCCTTTCCGGAACTGAAACTGAAAGGTAAGGTTACGCAGGTTGCAAACGTAGGAGAACAAAAAGGCAATACCGACAGCAAAGTATTTGAAGTGGTGATAGAGGTGCTGGAAACCGATACCAACGTAAGACCCGGTATGACCACCAGCAACCGTATTTTTACCAATACCGTGAAAGATACTCTGATAATGCCCCTGGAGGCCATTTTTAATCAGGACAGTGTTTCGTTTGTATACTACAAAAATGGTCTTAGCATTGAAAAAAGACAGGTTCTATTGGGTGATGCCAATGAAAATGAGGTCATTGTTGTAGCAGGTTTGGCCGAAGGAGATAAGGTGCTGCTTACCGAACCCACCGGTTTGAAGGAGCAGAAGATTGTTATGCTACCCACCGATAAGAGCAAACCCCTCGCCAAAGCCAGACCGTGAATTACCCGCGTTTACTGAGTAATTTCCGCATTGCGACCGATGCACTGCTGGCAAACAAAATGCGTTCCGCCCTCACGGCGCTTGGGATCATTTTTGGCGTTGCGGCTGTTATCGCGATGCTGGCCATCGGAAACGGGGCACAGCAGGAGATATTGGAACAAATCAGGCTGGTGGGGGTGAATAACATTGTCATCAAACCGGTGCTGGAACAGGAAGAAGGGGAGGTAGATGAAAAGGCAGGCACAGGAAGCACTGAAGCCCCCAAACGTTTCAGCAGGGGACTTGATATGGCTGATGCCAGGAGTATTCAAAAGCTTATTCCAACCGTAGACCAGGTAAGTCCTGAAGTTGTTTTTGAAACAGATCTGATACGGGCAGGTTACCGCCGGACATCACGAATTGTTGGTGTTTCACCAGCCTATTTTGAAATAACCAATCTTCCCCTCAGCGAAGGAACCCATTTTACGGAAGAGCAGATGGAGAAGGGGCAGGGTGTTTGTATCATTGGAGCTGGTATAAGGAAGAAATTTTTTACCAACGAGCCTGCGCTGGGCAATTATCTGAAAGTGGGTAGTCACTGGCTGAAAGTGGTGGGGATTATGCAAGAAACCCTTGTTTCGGAAAAGGCGATTGAAAACCTCGGCATACGCGATTTTAACATGGATGTGTACGCACCCATCAAAACGGTACTGGGGCGTTATATCAACCGCGCTTCTGTACTGAGTGGTAATCCGGATGAAAATACCGTCTTTTTTAATGGTGGCTCAGTTTCTTTCGGAGATGATGAGGAAGACAAAAAGAAGCCTAAAAACTATCATCAGCTGGATAGGCTCGTGGTTCAGGTGAAACAGTCGGAAGCGGTTACCGCTACGACCGCTATCATTTTACGCATGCTCAAACGCAGGCACAATGAGGTAGTTGATTTTGAAGTCACCATACCGGAACAACTCCTCAAACAGCAGCAGCGGACCAAAGACATCTTTAACATTGTACTGGGTGCTATTGCCGGCATTTCGTTGTTGGTTGGGGGAATTGGCATCATGAATATTATGCTTGCCTCTGTCCTGGAGCGTACCCGTGAAATCGGTACCCGCCGTGCATTGGGCGCCACCAAAAAAGATGTAGTGACGCAGTTCATGTTCGAAGCAGTCATGATTTCGCTGAGCGGCGGGCTGGCAGGTGTAATTCTCGGGGTGAGTATGGCTTATGCCATCGAAACGGTTACAGATATTCAGACCATTATTTCTCCCTTGTCCATCATCGTCTCTTTTGGTGTATCGGCGGCGATCGGCTTGATATTCGGTATTACCCCTGCCCGCAAGGCTGCCAACCAGAATCCTATTGAATCGTTGCGTTATGAGTAAAGTGATGTGTGTTTGTTTGCTGCTGGTAGCCAGCCTGGTATCTGCGCAAACCACCGAACGGTTGCAACTGTCAGATGTGATTGGCATCGCGCAAATGCGTTCACCTGCCTATGCGCGGACAAAAAACACCTTCGAAAACAACTATTGGCGGTATAAAAACTACCGGGCCAGCCTGTTGCCGGCATTGAGTCTGAATGGCAGCATCCCCAATATTAACCGCAGCATAGAACGCATCACCCTGCCCGATGGTAGCGATGCTTTTGTAGACCGGTCCCTGGCTACCAGTGCCGCTACCCTGAGCCTCGACCAGAACCTGCCGCTAACAGGCGGGCGCTTCTCGGTATTGAGCAGCCTGCAGCGGATAGATTTATTCGGCGTCAATGCCAGCACTTCCTATCTGGGCACACCTGTTTCTATCAGCTACTTTCAGAACAACCTCTTTTACAACGATTTCCGCTGGCAGAAACGCATTGAGCCCCTGGTTTTTGAAGAGGCCAGAAGGGCCTATACGGAACAGATGGAAGAAATTGCCCTGCAAGCCAACAACCTGTTTTTCGAACTGCTTTCAGCCGAAAACAATTTCCGCCTGGCCGAAATCAACCTGGCCAATACCGATACCCTCTATAAAATATCGAAAGGCCGTTTTGACCTGGGAAAAATCGCAGAAAACGATTTGCTGCAGATAGAACTGTCGCTTCTGAATGCCCGCAACCGGGTGGCAGAGACATCGCTCGATCTGGAGCTGCGTCAGCAGGATCTCAAACGGTTTCTGAGTATCCCCAATGAGCACAAAGTAGTATTGGTGGTGCCGGACAATGCCCGGTTTTTTGAGGTGAATCCAACCAAAGCCCTGGAAGAGTCGCGGTCTAACCGGCAGGCTGTGCTGCAATTCCGCCGCCGCCGGCTGGAAGCAGAACAACAGCTTGCCCGGATGAAGGGTGATAATGGGGTTCAACTCGGTATTTCAGCCAATTTTGGACTGACACAAAGAGGCAATCTGCTGGGAAGCGTGTATACCAATCCCCAGGATCAGCAAACCGTGGCCCTTACCCTCAATGTACCGCTGGTAAACTGGGGACAGAATAAAAGCCGTATCCGCATGGCGGAAGCCAACCGCGAGCTGACGGAAGTGAATGTGCAGCAGGATGAAATCAACTTTGAGCAGGAAATCATACTGCAGGTGATGCGTTTCAATATGCTGAAAGATCAGTTGCTGGTTGCCGCCAAAGCAGATACCATTGCGCAGAAACGTTTTGAGGTCACCAAAGAGCGGTACTTAATCGGCAAAATCAGCATTACCGATCTGAACCTGAGTATACAGGAAAAGGATCAGGCCAGACAGGCCTACATTCAGATGTTGCGTACTTACTGGAACAGCTATTACACCCTGCGCCGGCTGACGCTTTACGACTTTGAGAAGCAGCAGAAGATTCCGGTGAGGGATAAGGCGTTACGGTAGTCATCGCATCGCTATAGGGTACGGCTTCCAGCCGTACCCTATAGCGATTAATAGTGCATTCCATAAGAAGCCGGGAACTTGACTGAGTAATTCAGTTTCAGCAATGTTTTTTCCCCTCCCGGGATAACCAGCTGCCATTTGAGCAGGCCGGTGGCTTCGTCGAGGGCGGCGGCTGGCAGGGTCTGATGTTCTATCTCAACGGATTTGTTTTTAGAGATAGGCAACTGATCTTCTACCAGCAATTCAACCGGGAAATCCTTGTTGTTGCGGATGGTAATTTCCCATTTGAGTTGTTGTTTGATGTTATTGCCGATGTATTTCCGGCTTTCCTGGTCGAGGGCCTGCCGCCTTTCGAGGACGATGCTGCGGTCGCGCCCCAGGCCTAAGCTCAGGGTATCGCCGGTAGATTTGCTCCTTACCTCGGTTTCGCCCACAAAAGTGCCCTGATAATAGAGGCTGGCTTTGCCATCAAGCAGGTTGAGCTGACTCCAGGGAGCAATTTCGGCGATGAGGAAGACATCATTGCTCAGTTTGGGCACGGCATGGTGTACATAACGGGCCTTCACTTTTTCGTCTTTGATAGGAACCCTTTGGTTTTCGCCATCACCCAATATGGTTTGCCGGTTTTCGATGTGGTACATCAGCAGTTCAGGAGTTTTGGGGAGGAAGGCGTCGATGCCGGTTATGCTACCAGACATATTTGTATTTCCGCGCACCCGGATACCATCGATGAAATATTCTCCTGATTTATTACGACTACCCCTTATTGATAAGTCATTTGTGCGACTAATTTCTTCCTGGCTGTAAGTAGCACCAGTTGAAGTTTCGTCTTTGGAAATCAGCGGCTGTTGGTAATCCATAACGTTGATTTCCTTTAAGGCGATACCTTCGGCCATCCTTAAGTCTGTATAAGTTATTTTGTCGGGATATAACCGCACATTATTGACAACCGCTGGGTGGTAGCCCACGTAACTTACATGTAAGTCATAATTTCCGGGGCGTAGTTTGCTAAAACTGTAATTACCTTCTACATCTGATGTAGTACCACCCAGTTGAAAGTTGTCCTGTTTTAGCACAACATTGGCAAATGGAATCCCTTCCTGTTTCTGATCCAGAACTTTGCCCTTGACAGCTGAAAACCCTTCAGCGTATTGGGAAACAGATTCTATGCGTGGCTCGGCTCTGCCAAAGTACCAGGGTTTTAAAATCGGCTTATCACCAGACAAGGTTGGGTTGGTATTCGAAAGTACCAGCTTAACCTGCTTCCAGTCTTCGCCGGTGAACTGGAACACCTCAGCCAGGTAGCTGATCTGCAGGGGTTGCCGGAGGTCGTTTACCCGGAAATCGTAGGTAGGCTTCCAGCCGGCCGACTGGTCGAAGTATTTCACTATCAGTGTATCGGTAAAATCACGGCGGGCCTCGAGGGTTACGAAAATCTGACTTTGTTCCTGAGGAACAGGCCCTTTGAGGCTGTTGATGGCTCTGTAAATCTCCTTGAGTTGTTCCTGGTTGGCCTCAATCTGGTGGCGGTTGGCGAAGAGCATCTTCCGGATTTCACCCAACCGCAGGCGGTAGAAGTCGGCGGCTTCCCGCAGCGCGGTTACGGTGGTACCATCGCTTCTTTTGGCAATGTTGGCATTCTGGAGGAGGATGTTTTCTTCCTGGTGCAGCACGTCCATTTCGGCTTCAAGCGCCTGGTTGCGGCGGATGATGGCCTTTTCTTCAGCCTCCAGCACTTTACGTTGTTTCGGATCGTCGGGGCGTTCCGGGGTAACGAACCCGTGTTTGACCACCAGTATGGTGGCCTGTTTTACACCGCTGAGCTGAATCGACTCCGGTTTCAGGCTCCTGGGCAGCGCTGTAATCTGAACTACCTGTTTACCTTTTTGCAATTTCAACACCGCATGGCGTTCTACCACAGCGCCGCTGAAAAACACAGTCACAGCTTCGACACCCGACTGTGTCCGGATGGTGTCGACAGAAGCTTGGGCCACGGGGCTGCCCAACAGGGCCAGCATGGGGATGAGATAAGTTTTCATGGCAGTAGGATTGAAGTGTGTTCATGACTTCAAGCTACGCAATGAAAAGTCTGCTGATTCTGTTGTTTTGAATTGTGATAAAAGGTTGACAATAGATACTGCCGAGCCCGCTTCTGTACTTTTCAAAAAAGACTTCTGCTGCGTTAAAAACGTATCCGGGCAAGTTTTTTTGTTTGCCCGGCAAAGCTTTACTTTGATAATCCCAGATGGGATTAACCCTAACTATGCCATTACATCGTCTTTGCCGGATGCAGCTGTTGCTGCTACTTTTATTGCCTTTCGGGCTGCATGCCCGCGATTTTGTGGGTTACCGACTCGAAAACCAGGTAGCTATCGTGGAAACGACCGACGGCTACTATCGGTTTTCTGCCTACAGCAAACAAATGGTAGAGGTGAGTTTTGTGCCAACAGGTGAAAAATGGGTAGCCAATTCCCACGCGGTGATTTATAACAAACGGCAGGTCTTTGAACTGGTTCGGCTGGAGGAAGAGCAGATTCACTTTGTAACCGGCGGCCTTGAAATCAGAATCCAGAAACAACCTTTCGGTATTCAGTATTTCTATAACGGCAAAAAACTGCTGGAAGAAGGCAATGGCTATGAAAAGCTGGCAGACGGAGAAGCACTCGATTTCCACATCAGTCCCGACGAGGTGTTGTACGGCGGCGGTGCCCGCGCACTGGGAATGAATCGCCGTGGGCATCGCCTGCAGCTTTACAACCGGGCACATTACGGCTACGAGACGGTATCTCCCCTGATGAACTATTGTTTGCCTATTGTCCAGTCATCTAAAATGTATATGCTGCATTTCGACAATGCCCCCATCGGCTGGCTTGATCTCGACAGCAAAAAGAAAAACCAGCTGCGCTATGAAACCATCAGCGGCCGCAAAACCTTTCAGCTTATTGCCGGAGACAGCTGGGAGCAGATTTTGGAACAATATACCCTGCTCACCGGTCGTCAGCCCATGCCACCGCGCTGGACTTTCGGAAATTTCTCCAGCCGTTTTGGTTACCACAGCGAAAAGGAAACCCGCGAAACGGTCGCTCGTTTTCAGCACGACAGCATTCCGCTCGATGCAGTGGTTATCGATATCTACTGGTTCGGCAAAGACATTCAGGGGCATATGGGGAATCTTGCGTTTTTAAAAGACTCTTTCCCCACACCCGATGCCATGATGGCTGATTTTAAGGCCAGGGGCATACAGACCATTTTGGTGACCGAACCTTTCATCCTCACCAGTTCCACCCGCTGGCAGGAAGCAGTTGAGGCGAAGATACTGGCCACCGATTCGGCGGGGAATCCTTATAAATATGATTTCTATTTCGGCAATACCGGACTCGTCGACCTGTACAAGCCGGAAGCCAGGGCGTGGTTCTGGAACATTTACAAGGAGCTTACTTTGCGGGGTGTGGGTGGTTGGTGGGGAGATCTGGGAGAGCCGGAGGTTCATCCTTCGCCCTTGCGGCATGCCACAGGCACAGCCGATGAGCTGCATAACATATACGGGCACGATTGGGCAGGGTTGCTGCACAAAGGCTACCAGGCAGATTTCCCCGAACAACGACCTTTTATCCTGATGCGTGCCGGAGCAGCTGGTTCACAGCGGTATGGGCTTATTCCCTGGTCGGGTGATGTGAGCCGGAGTTGGGGAGGCCTGCAGAGTCAGCCGGAAATAGCCCTGCAGATGGGTATGCAGGGGCTGGGGTATATGCACAGCGACCTTGGCGGTTTTGCCGGTGGCGAAAAGTTTGATGCCGAACTCTATATCCGCTGGCTGCAATACGGCCAGTTTCAGCCAGTTTTCAGGCCGCATGCCCAGGAGCACATTGCTCCGGAGCCCGTTTTTCATGATACGCTGACTAAAGCCCGCGCCCGCAACATCATCGAGATGCGCTACCGCATGCTGCCATACAACTATCACCTGGCCTTTGAAAACAACCAGAAGGGGCTGCCCTTTATGCGGCCGCTGCTTTTTGAGTTGCCGGATGATACAAGTGCTCAGACCAGTGCCAAAGCCTATTTCTGGGGGAAAGACATGCTGGTATCTCCCGTACTCGAAGCCGGAAAAAAATCCCAGGAAGTGTTTTTGCCTGAAGGGGAGTGGTTTGATTTTAATACCGGTCGGTACTATGCCGGCGGAAAAAACCATCAGATACCTTTGACGATGGATTACATTCCGACTTTTGTAAGGGCAGGGGCCTTTATTACCCTGGCTCCCCTGGTGCAGCATACCAGCGCATACACTGGCAGCGACTGGGATTTACACTACTACCACCACGAAAGTGCAGGGGTAGCTAAAGCAAATTGTTACCACGATGATGGCCTTACCCCTATGGCTTTCGAAAAAGGGCAGTATGAGCTGGCTTCCTATGAAGCCGCTGCCTGCAAAGGTGAATTGCGGCTCCGTTTAAGTAAGGAAGTCGGCAAGACATATAAACCAAGCGATCAGCAGCTCAGAATGATTGTTCATGGACTCAGCAAAGCCCCTGAAACAGTAAAAATAGGGCGCAAAAAAATACCGGTACAATGGCAGGACGGCCTGCTCACAGTGCCTGTAAGCTGGAGGGCCGGCACGAAACCGGAAATCAGGATAAAATGGTAACAGCTGGGGTATTCAAATGCCAACTCCCTCCTGTCTGCTTTTGGCTAAGTCGAAGTTAAAAATCCGCAAAAATCGGCCATTTCCTGCTGGCGGCTTTTGGGAGGATAGGCTTATCTTTGCCCCATAATTCAGCCTGAAATGTCCGATCACAAAATCATCTTTTCCATGGCCGGGGTGAGCAAAACCCTCCCCACCGGCAAGCAGATTCTCAAAAATATCTACCTCAGTTTTTTCTACGGTGCTAAAATCGGAGTGCTCGGTTTAAACGGCGCGGGTAAGTCTACCCTCATGCGCATCATTGCCGGTATCGACAAATCCTATCAGGGCGATGTCGTCTTTTCACCGGGTTATACCGTGGGTTATCTGTCGCAGGAGCCAGATCTGGACCCTGACAAAACCGTAAAAGAGGTGGTACAGGAAGGTGTACAGCATGTGATTGATTTGCTGAAAGAATTTGACCAGATCAACGAAGCCTTCGGAGATCCCGATGCCGATTTCGATAAATTGCTTGCTCGCCAGTCGGAAGTACAGGAAAAACTCGATGCAGCGGATGCCTGGACCATCGATAACCGCCTCGACATAGCCATGGAAGCCCTCATGTGCCCGCCTGCCGACACCAAAATCGGCCAGTTGTCGGGTGGTGAACGCCGCCGGGTAGCACTTTGCCGGCTGTTGTTACAGGAGCCGGATGTACTGTTGCTCGATGAGCCTACCAACCACCTTGACGCGGAAAGCATCGACTGGCTGGAGCAACACCTGCGCCGTTACAAAGGCACCGTGATAGCCGTTACCCACGACCGCTATTTCCTCGACAATGTTGCCGGCTGGATACTCGAACTCGACCGGGGGGAGGGTATTCCGTTTGAGGGCAATTATTCAAGCTGGCTCGATCAGAAATCAAAAAGACTGGCACAGGAAGAGAAAACAGAATCAAAACGCCAGAAGACCCTCCAACGGGAGCTCGAATGGGTTCGCATGGCACCCAAAGCCCGTCACGCCAAATCAAAAGCCCGTATCAGCTCTTACAACAGTCTCCTGAATGAGGATGTGAAAGAGAAAGAGGCAAAACTGGAGCTCTTTATCCCGCCAGGTCCGCGGCTTGGTAATGTGGTAATCGAAGCCCAGGAGGTTGACAAATCCTTTGGCGACCGCAAACTCATCGACAACCTCAGTTTCTCACTACCCCCTGCAGGCGTGGTGGGTATCATCGGCCCGAACGGGGTAGGCAAAACCACCTTGTTCAAGATGATCATGGGTCTTGAAAAAGCGGACAAAGGCGATTTCAGGGTGGGGGATACCGTTCAGATAGCTTATGTGGATCAGGCACACGATGGTCTGGAAATGGATAAGACGGTTTTTGATGTCATCAGCGGTGGCACTGAAACCATGCTGCTGGCGGGTCGTCAGGTAAATGCCAGGGCTTATATCAGCAAATTCAACTTCAGCGGCAACGATCAGAGCAAGAAGATCAAAGAGCTGTCGGGCGGAGAACGCAACAGGGTACACCTGGCCATGACCTTAAAACAAGGTGCCAATGTGCTGCTGCTTGATGAGCCTACCAACGATATTGATGTAAATACGCTGCGGTCACTGGAAGAGGCCATCGAAAATTTCGCCGGTTGCGCGGTGATTATCTCCCACGACCGCTGGTTTCTGGACCGGGTGTGTACCCATATCCTTGCCTACGAAGGCCAGGGCGAGTTTTACTATTTCGACGGCAACTATACCGAATACGAAGAGAACCTCAAAAAACGAAAAGGAGATGGGGCTATCCGTAAAAATAAATACCGCGACCTCACCGGACGTGCGTAAATTGTAAGCGTTATGGCCCGCAAACAGCTACTTTCAGACGAACAATGCCGCCAGAAAATCAGGCGGATTGCCTACCAGATCTGGGAAGAGAATTTCCAGGAGAAACAGATTCTGCTGGCCGGGGTCAAAAACCGCGGGCTTCAGCTCGCGGAATTGCTGGCTGAAGAGCTCCGGACGCTTTCCGATCTGAAAGTAGAGGTAACCTGGATACGCTTAAACAAGGATAATCCCGTACACGATGAAATCACTACCGGTGTATCCCCCGCTGACTGGCAGGGGAAAGTAGTGGTGATTGTGGATGATGTGGCACATACCGGTAAAACCTTGCTGTACGCCATCAAACCGTTTATGGCCCATACATACCGACGGCTGCAGATTGCTGTCCTGGTCGACCGCGCGCACAAATCCTACCCGGTACATGCCGATTTTGTAGGACTATCCCTCGCCACCACCTTGCAGGACAATATTGAGGTGAGCATTTCGAAAGATGTAGTGAAGGTGTATTTGCATTAAAGCAGGTATACCCAGGCTTTAGTGGCCGGGGACGTAAATGAAAACCTGATTACGTCTAAACAACAGGGTTCTCAGTGGTCTCTACCTCTATGGTGATACCCCCCATGCGGGCTGCAATAAAGTTGTAAATTACACAGCCTATGGCTGTAAACACAAAACCCATTATCCCATACAGGAAAGGCATTACGAATAGAAACACGTTACCGGGGAACACATTGGTTTCTTCGTATGCCGGAAGCATGCTCATAATCAGGAACATGGGGATAATGATAATTAACGCAAGGAAAAAATAAATTACCGCGGCAACTTTAGCTGTCTGGAATACACCGAATTTTTTAATGGTTTTCATAGTGTTTGGTTTAATGCAGGAAGGCTACAAGTTAGCTGAAATGCCAATCTAAAAAAAAGATGCCTGCGCTTCCTGAAACAACCCGAAAAGTAAGAACAGCCTATTGCCTGTTCTTACTTTCTTTTTTAGCTTTCTTCTCAGCCCGTTTTTCTTTCAGGCTTTTGGTGGATTCCTTTTTTACTTCCTTCTGGACGGATTTCTCTTTTGACATGGCTTAAAGCTTTTCATAAAGTTGCTGCTTTTGCCTGATTGCTGCAATGGAAATTTTTGATGCGGCTGATTTTTCAGCACCAGTAAAGAAGCAGGGGTTGTGATATATTTTGATGCCGGGTGGCAAGCAGAATAGGATGTTAAAACAGTCCCCTGTTTTTAGAGAGGCATACCGTCTATTTGGTATATTGCTGGTACTAAAAATCCTCTGCTATGAAAATGATTTTCAAACCAATGATCTGGCTGTTTGTCGGAACTTTCACCTTCACCTCCTGTATGGGCAGTTTTGCCTTAACGAAAAAGCTGTACAAATGGAACGAAGGGGTTACGAACAACAAATACCTCAACAATGTGATTTACTGGCTGTTGGGGGGTGTTCAGGCATACACCGCTACACTGTTTATTGATGGAGTAATCCTCAACCTCATAGAATTTTGGTCGGGTAGCAATCCGCTGGCATTTGCGCCTGATTTTGAGGGCACCGACCGCCTGGCTTACCAGGGTAAGGTGTATGAGCTGGAGCGTAGCAGCGATAAACTTATCATCCGGGAATTGGATGGCAAAACAATGCTGGCCATGGAAAAGGCTGCGGATGGCACCTGGATGGCTTTGAACGGGGAGGAGAAATTACCTATGTTCCGTGAAAATGGCGATCATGTAACCTTCTATCACAATGCTTTTTCGATCGAAATGAAGCAGGAAGCAGTTACGACCAATCCATTTATCCGGCATGTGAGCCCTCAATGGGTATCACGCTAGGCTGTTTTGAAACATTTGCCGGTCAGCCCTGAGTTGACCGGCTTTTTTGTGCTTTTTTGTATTGAAATCAATACCTGCTCTGATAATTGCCATGAATAAAATCTATAGCTTTCTGCTGCTCTGGTTGCTGACAGGCCAGCTTCATGCCCAAAATCCCGCTTTCTTCACTGAAAATGGCTACAAAGGTGCCCGCGATGCCAAAGGGAAGGTGGTTATACCGGCTGTATATGATGAAATCGATGAATGGGAGAATGGCTGGGCCAGGGCATACCGCGACGATAAGGTGGGTTATCTGGATACCAGAGGCCGGGAAGTTATTCCCGTTCGCTACGACTATCTGGATCGTTTTGAAGGCGATAACGCCCTGGCTATCGCTGTCAATACCATTGGTTACATCGACCGGCGCGGACAATGGGAGAAAAAGATGGTGCTCGACAGCATCGGCCCTTTTCACAATGGGTTGGCCATTTGCCGGAAAAAGGGGAAATATGGCCTGTTAAACCAGGAGCTTCAATGGGTGATAAAGGCCGACCTTACCCACATGTCAGATATGGGGAAAGGGCTGTACAGAATAGCCAAAGGGAACAAATACGGCATTGCAGAAGAAAACGGCAAAATTTTGCTGAAACTTGATTTTGACGAAATAAGTGACTTCGACGGTAGCCTGGCCCGCATTCGAAAGGCAGACAAAGTAGGCTACCTCCATGAAAGTGGTAAAATTCAGATAGCCGTTAAATTCAACAGTATCTCGGCTTTTAAAGATGGAGAAGCTACTGCCGTACTGAACGGTAAAACCGTCAGCATTGATATTGACGGGGAGGTGATTGAATGATAAGAATGGTTATACAAGCGCGATAACCGAAATTTCTACATTCACATTTTTGGGCAGACAGGCGACCTGTACTGTTTCACGGGCAGGATAATTCGAACTGAAATAGCTGCCGTACACGCCGTTTACGAGTCCGAAGTTGTTCATGTCGCTCAGAAAAATACTGGTTTTCACTACTTTATCGAGGCTGCTGCCACAAGCTTCGAGCAGGGCAGCAATGTTTTTCATCACCTGGTGGGTTTCATTTTCAATACTATCCATCACCAATACACCGCTTTCGGGGTGCAGGGCGATCTGTCCGCTGAGATAGGCCATGCCGTTGGCAATAACGGCCTGACTGTAGGGGCCGATCGGGAGAGGGGCCTGATTAGTAGTAATGATCTTCATGCGCTGGTTATCTTTGCTTCACAAGATACCACCATGCCGCAAATACTTTTATTGGGAAGTCAGGATAGAACCGAAATATTTAAAAACAGGACCGGCTGGCAGGCTGATGTCGCAGAAAGTCCTGTTGGTTATCGGTTTGATGATTATGAACTGGTTGTAGACCTTGACTTTGACCGTTTCCCGGAACGCATAGCACTTTACGCGGGAAGCAAACAAGCCAGGTTTCTGCTGCATGCGGTTCGTATCCAGCTGGCTGCTGTTTTGGCAGGGGTGGGTGCGTCGGCTGCCCATACACGCTTTGCCGGTATCAACGCATTGCCGGGATGCCTGGAGGCGGATCGCTGGGAATTGAGCGCGCCGTTAGCGGCAGATAACGAAGTAGTGGCTCAGCTGAAAACAATAGCCGGCTGGCCCCTCGAAATTTGCGGCGACCGCGTAGGCATGGTCACCCCACGGGTTATTGCCATGATCATCAACGAGGCCTATTATACAGTGCAGGAAGGCACTGCCAGCAGGCAGGACATTGATCTGGGCATGCAACTGGGTACCAATTACCCGGCAGGCCCCTTCAGTTGGTGCGAACGTTGGGGTATTGACGAGGTATACCACCTGCTGGATGCCCTTTGGCTCGATACCCGGGAAGAACGCTACAAAATCTGCCCCCTCCTGAAAACCGAATTCCTGCAGAGTCGTTGATATTTACTCCAACCAGCATGAAAAAGAACTTCCTTGCCTGCCTGATAGCTGCTTTCGGGATAATGGGCTGCCAATCAAAGGAGAAAGTCGATCTGTTGATTTTTAATGCCCACATCTATACGGTCGACAGTGCTTTCACCATCGCTGAAGCGATGGTGGTTGCCGGCGGTAAAATTGTGGCAACAGGTGATGAAGCCAGCCTCCGCGATCGATTCAGTCCCGATAGTTTGCTGGATGCAGGAGGACAGTGGGTTTATCCCGGTTTTTTCGACGCACACTGCCATTTCAGTTATTACGGATTGGGTTTGCAGCAGGTCGACCTGAGCGGCACCGGCAGTTGGGAGCAGGTGCTTTCACGCCTGGATAGTTTTGCAGCTATCAAAACAGCAGGCTGGCTGATTGGCAGGGGCTGGGATCAGAACGACTGGGAAACCAAAGAACTGCCTGACCGCCGCGATCTTGACCGCCGTTTCCCGGATCGTCCTGTAATGCTCAGTCGCATCGATGGTCATGCCATGCTGGCCAATGGGAAAGCCCTGGATCTGGCCGGTATCCGGCCGGGTCAGCAATTGGACGGAGGCATCATACGCACCGAAAACGGACGTTTAACAGGTATACTAATTGATAATGCAACTGCCCTGGTAGATGCGGTGGTTCCGAAGCCAGATGCAGGCACCTGGAAACAAGCCATGCGCGATGCGCAGGATCGCTGCCTGGCGGTTGGATTGACCACCGTTGCAGAGGCAGGGCTTGATTGTCTGCAGATTAGTCTGTTACAGGAACTGGAAGCAACCGGAACACTGAAAATAGGTATATACCCAATGATAACCCCGTCGCCTGCCAATATCCGGTACTATTTACCCCGCGGACCAAAACGCAGCGACCGTGTCCACATCCGCAGCTTTAAGTTTTATGCCGATGGCGCCCTCGGTTCACGGGGTGCCTATCTGCAGGAGGCCTATCACGACCACAGCCCCCATCGCGGGTTGATGCTTACCCCCGTTGAAGTACTCACCCGTCAGGCCGACTCTATGTATAAGGCTGGCTTTCAGGTGAACACCCATTGTATAGGCGATGCTGCCAATGCGCTGGTGCTGGATGTTTATCAGCACACCTTCGGGTCAGACAAAAGCCACCGCTGGCGGATTGAGCATGCGCAGGTTGTACAACCTGTGGATCAGGTAAGGTTTGCAACCTTGCAGGTAATCCCATCTGTTCAGCCTACCCATGCCACCAGCGATATGTATTGGGCCGGGGAAAGACTGGGCCCCGAACGCATCCGGTATGCATACCCCTATCAGAGTTTGCTGAATCAAAGGGGCATGGTGGTACTGGGAACTGATTTTCCGGTAGAGGGTATTGACCCGCTGCGTACATTTTACGCGGCAATCTTCCGGCAGGATGCCAAAGGCTGGCCCGAAGGCGGTTTTTTGCCGGAACAACGACTCAGTCGTGAAAATGCCCTCCGGGGCATGACGATCTGGGCAGCCTGGGGACAGTTTGAGGAAGCAGAAAAGGGTAGCCTGGAGGCAGGCAAAAATGCTGATTTTATCCTGCTCGATACCGATTTACTCCGCGCCGACGGACCTGCTATCCTGAAGGCGAAAGTCAGGAAAACGGTCATCAACGGTAAAATAGTTTATCAGCAGCCATAAGGGTGCCGTAGCCGCCTTTTTAGTTAAGTATTCGTTAAATCGGCTTGCCGTCCGGTCAGGAAGGTCTATTTTCGTGACCCTATGCGAAATATAACGTTACTGTCACTGCTCTTTCTGATGAGCCTGCAGGTTCAGGCCGGCTCCGGTGACAGCACGCAAGCGTATTTTCCGGGTGTTGACAGCCTTTGCCAGGACAGCCTGCTGCATCAATGGGCGGAGCGTTATCAGTTGCATCCGGGTATGATTGAAAACCCGCGGGTAATTCATCTTTTTGAGGACTGGAAGGGTACTCCCTACCGCTATGGAGGAAGTTCGAGGAAAGGCATCGACTGTTCGGGTTTTGTCAGCATGTTGTATGATTCCGTTTATCAGGTCATGCTGTCGGGAGGCTCCGCTGATATCTTCCGGAAGGTTGTACCGGTAGAAAAAACAGCCTTAAAGGAAGGCGATCTCATCTTTTTCAAAATCAGGAAGAAACGCATTTCACACGTCGGACTTTATTTGTCAAACGATAAATTCATCCATGCCACTACCAGGGGTGGCGTCATGATCAGCGATCTCAACGAACCCTATTACCGGAGATATTATTATAAATCAGGGCGTTGGCCGGCTGAAGGCCTGGCGGAGTAAGGTGTTGTGCTAACTTTTCACATGAAGTAATGCCCGGAGGGCACTGTGTATGTTGCCGTATTGAAAACGGAAGCCGCTCTGCATGACTTTTTCATCTGAAACCTGTTGTCCGGTTAAAACCGTGATAGCCATCTCTCCAAGTGCCAGTCGCAGGAAAATACCAGGCACCCACAGCCACAAGGGCCGTTTCAAGGCGATACTCAGCGCTTTCATCAGCGTATAATGCGTTTCCGGTATCGGTGCAACACCGTTGTAAATCCCTTCAGTTTCAGGCTCATCTATCAGGTGGATGAAAAGCCGCGCCAGATCATCGATGTGTACCCAGCTCATGAACTGCCGGCCTGAACCCAGCACTGCTCCTGCATATAAACGGAATGGGAGCATGAGCTTCGGTAAAGCACCCCCCTCCGTTGACAAGACAATTCCGATCCGTACGATGGCAGTTCTCAACAAAGGCGCAGCCCGCATACTTTCCTGCTCCCAGGCAGCACAGACTTCCGCCAGAAAATCCTGACCAGGAGGACTTGCTTCCGTACAAAGCCGGTCGCTGACATCTCCGTAATAGCCAATAGCAGAAGCACTGACAAAGGTTTTAGGCTTTTTAGGCAGCCATTCCAGCGCGTCGACGAGCAAACGGGTACCTTTGGTCCGGCTTTCCAATATTTCCTTTTTGCGTGAAGCTGTCCAGCGGCTATCCGCAATGCCTGCACCGGCAAGGTGAATGATGTGGTCGACACCCCCGAAAGCCGCCGTATCCAGTTGTTCCTGGGCAATATTCCAGGCGTAGCTTTTAACCAGACCATTTTTTGCCTCCCGGCTCAGATGCACCACTTCATCGCCACGCGCCAGCAACATGGCAGTGATACGCCTGCCTAATAATCCGGAACCTCCTGTGATAAGAATTTTTGCCATACTGATATTTAACGAACTGACGGGGCAGTGGTTGTAGTAAATATGGTAAAAAAAGAGAGAAGGCTGCCTTTGATAAGGTCAAAGTCGGTTAGCATGCGAAAAATCCGGCTGATATTTTGTGTTGCAGACAACTTTGCGGATACTCGTGTTTTCTAAAATGGAAGTGAGAAAATACGATATCATCATTGTAGGGGCCGGTCCTGCCGGAACAAGCACAGCCTTGTCGCTGATTGGGGCAGGTTTGAAAGTGGCATTACTCGACAAAGCCAGTTTCCCCCGTGACAAAATCTGTGGTGATTTTGTGGCTGGTAAAGGTATACGGGCTATCCGGGAAATCTCGCCCGCGCTCTATGAAAAACTGGTTTCCTTTCCGGAAAAAGCTGTTAATAAAAGCACCCGTTTGTATGTAGGCGACCATACACCCATGCAGTTTGAATGGGTATTGACTTCTTATACCATGCGCCGGGAACATTTTGATAATCTATTGCTGGAGGAAGTGTTGGAAGAAGGCTCTACAGACTTTTTCGGCGGGGATGGGGTACAGGAAATCCATCGAACCACTTCCGGTTTCAGTCTGCGGACCAAGAGCGGGGCTCATTTTGAATCTACCCTGATCATCGGGGCAGATGGTGCACATTCCGTGGTTGCCAAAAACCTGGCCGGTTATAAAGTCGACCGGGAACATTACGGGGGGTCTGTCCGGGCATATTTCACCGGCGTAGAAAATATAGAAGAGGCTGTGAATGAAGTCTATATCCACAAAGACGTAGTTCCGGGCTATTTCTGGCTGTTTCCTGTATCTCCCACATCGGCCAATGTTGGTCTGGGCATGCATTCACGTTATATCACCCGGCACAAGGTCGATCTGAAGGAAAGATTCTGGCAGTTTGTCGATGCGTCGCCTGTGCTGCAGCAGAAATTGGGCAAGGCGCAGCTGGAGGGGAACCTGGCGGGATTTGGACTGCCTTTCTTCTCCAAACGTTTTACAATATCGGGAGATGGATATATGCTCGTCGGAGATGCCGCCTCCCTCATCGATCCGAGCAACGGAGAAGGCATTATGCTCGGCATCATCAGCGGCCAGCTGGCTGCGACCACTGCCAGAAGCAGCTTTGAGAAACAGGATTTCAGCGCTGAATTCCTGGAGGCTTATACCCATGAAATCCACCGCAAATGGTGGTCGGAAATGCGCAACAAGGCCTGGATGGTAAATACTTTTGCCGACCAGTACTGGCTGCTCGACCTGGCAGGGGGTTTGGGTGCCCGCTCGGCCCGTCTGCGCCGGTGGCTTAAAAAACTGATGTAGTTTTCAGCTGTGCCGGCTGCTTCCAGCAATTTTAAAGCAAAAGGAGGATTTTAAAAGGCTCAGGGGCTTTTTGACTGTGTGCTTTTCAGGCATTCTGTCCACGCTCTGAGAAAATATGTTGCATAAGCAACATAAAAATACCCTAAAGACCTCCTTTCGCATTTAATATCAGTCTAAAAAGGCTAGATTGCAGTAGAGTCTTCTTAACTTTGCCGCCAGTCTTATCAGACCGAAATGGATAAATTCTCTTACATCGCCAATGCCGATCCTGTAGTGATCGACGGTTATTTTCAGCTGTACAAGGAAAACCCCGATGCCCTCGACCTGGGCTGGCGTAAGTTTTTTGAAGGCTTTGAGTTTGCACAACACCACGGCGAAGCCGGTCCTCCTGCTTCCGGGGAACAAATGCAGAAAGAAATTCATGTCGTACACCTGATACATGCCTACCGTTCCCGCGGACACCTGCTGTCGCTGACCAATCCGATCCGGCCCCGCAAAGACCGGCAGCCTGGTACCGACCTCAAATTTCACAACCTCTCAGAGGCTGATCTGAAAACCCGTTTTGCAGCCGGTGAATTAATAGGTTTACCCAATGGCACACTGCAGGAAATTGTCGATCGCCTGAAATCCATTTACACACGCTCTATCGGTATCGAGTATATGCACATCCGCAATACCGAAATCCGCGACTGGTGTAAGAATAAGTTTGAAAAGGAAGCCTACCACTACAATTTTACGGTAGAAAAGAAAAAACGTATTCTCAGTAAACTCAACGAAGCAGTAGCCTTCGAGAGTTTTCTTCATAAAAAATATGTAGGTCAGAAACGCTTTTCACTCGAAGGCGGAGAGAATACCATTCCAGCCCTCGATGCTGTGATTCAGAAAGGGGCAGAACTCGGCATCGATGCCATCGCCATCGGCATGGCACACCGCGGCCGTTTGAATGTGCTCGCCAATGTGCTGGGCAAAACCTACGAATATATATTCAACGAGTTCGAAGGCATTGCCAACCCCGACCTGTCGTTCGGCGATGGGGACGTTAAATACCACCTTGGGTTTTCATCGCAGGTTGATACACTGGCAGGGAAGAAAGTTGTGCTGGATCTGGTACCCAACCCATCTCACCTGGAGGCTGTTGATCCGGTATTGGAAGGATTTGTACGTGCCAAAGCCGACCTGTTGTATGCTAAAGATTACAACCGCATCCTGCCGGTACTCATACATGGCGATGCAGCCGTGGCTGGTCAGGGCGTGGTGACAGAGGTAGCGCAGATGTCGCAGCTCAAAGGCTTCCATACCGGTGGTTCGCTGCATTTTGTCATCAACAACCAGATCGGTTTCACGACAGATTTTGATGATGCCCGTACGTCTGATTACTGCACGGCTGTTGCCAAAGCCATCGATGTGCCTGTATTGCACGTGAATGGAGACGATGCAGAGGCAGTGACCTTTGCGATAGAATTTGCGATAGAATTCCGTCAGCTTTTCAAGCAGGATATTTTTGTGGACATGCTTTGCTACCGCAGGCACGGCCACAACGAGTCGGACGAACCGAAATTCACCCAGCCTACCCTCTACAAACTCATCGACGAACACGCTAACCCCCGGGAAGTATATCAGCAGACCCTCATCGCCAGAGGAGATATTGATGAAAAACTAGCGCATCAAATGGAGGAGGATTTTAAAAATCTGCTGCAGGATCGGCTGAACCTGGTGAAACAAAATGCCGTTCCGTACAAACCCCATGCGCTTGACAAAGAGTGGGAAAATATGCGTAAATCGACCTACGACGATTTCGAACAATCGCCCGCTACCGGTGTCGACAAAAAAATACTGGATGAGGTTATCAGTGCCCTCACCAAGGTTCCGGAAGGCTTTTCACCCATCAAAAAAGTTCAGAAAGTACTCGACGAAAGGGCCGAATTGTACCAGAAGAATACCATCAACTGGTCGATGGGTGAGTTGTTGTCGTACGGCAGCATGCTCGCCGAAGGTAAAAAAATCCGTATCACAGGTCAGGATGTTATCCGGGGGACTTTCTCTCACCGGCATGCCGCTGTCAGAGATGAAAAGACCAATGACTTATACGTCAATCTGAATTATGTCCGCGAAAAGCAGGGGCGGTTCAGCATTTACAACTCTTTGCTGTCGGAATATGCTGTACTTGGTTTTGAATACGGTTATTCCATCACATCCCCCAATGTACTGACCATCTGGGAGGCCCAGTTCGGTGATTTTGCCAATGGGGCACAAACCATCATCGACCAGTTCATCAGCTCGGGTGAATCAAAATGGCGGAAGATGAGCGGCCTGGTTATGTTGTTGCCACACGGTTACGAGGGCCAGGGCCCTGAGCACTCCAATGCCCGTCCCGAGCGTTTTCTGCAACTGGCTGCCGAACTGAATATGGTGGTTGCCAATGTCACGACGCCGGCCAACTTCTTCCACCTGCTGCGTCGCCAGCAAAGCTGGGAGTTCCGCAAGCCATTGATTGTGATGTCGCCCAAAGCCTTGTTGCGTCATCCGCTTTGTGTGTCATCCGTAGACGAGCTTACCAAAGGTGGTTTCCGCGAGATCATCGACGATACCTATGCCGATGTGAAGAAGGTCAAGCGGGTGCTTTTGTGTACCGGTAAATTGTACTACGATTTGCTGGCCCGTCAGCAGCAGGAAAAACGCAGGGACATTGCCATTGTCCGCATTGAGCAGGTCTACCCCATGGCTGAGAAGCAGTTGCAGGCGGTGTATGATAAATATGCCAAAGCCGATTTCTACTGGGTACAGGAAGAACCCAAAAACATGGGTGCCTGGACCTACATGCTCCGTTATGAGCAAAACAAACACCTGGAGCTTATCAGTCGTAAATCCAGTGCATCGCCGGCAACCGGTTATGCCAAGGTGCACGAACGCGAGCAACAGGATATCATCAATAAAGCATTTACCCTTTAATAAGCAGATAAGATGGCCATTGAAGTCAAAATTCCAGCCCTCGGAGAGTCGATCAGCGAAGTAGTGATCGCCAAATGGCTGAAAAAAGATGGTGATTATGTGAAGATGGACGACGTATTGTGTGAACTGGAGACCGACAAGGCCACCATGGAACTCAATGCGGAACAAGCAGGCATCCTCAAAATCATCGCCCCCGAAGGTGCCACCCTGGCCATCGGCGATGTTGTATGCAGTCTGGATACTTCTGCTGCCGCACCTGCTGCCGCACCAGCAGCAACCCCGGCTGCTGAAACTTCTGCACCGGCACCAGCCGCCGCTACCACCACTACTGCTACCACCGACAGTTATGCTGCCGGACATCCGTCGCCTGCAGCAGCCAAAATACTGGCTGAAAAAGGAATGGAGGCAACCGCTGTCACCGGTACCGGTAAAGATGGCCGCATCACTAAAGAAGATGCTATGCAGGCCCAGCCCAAAGCAGCACCTGCAGCACCGGCCCCTGCCCCTGCAAGCACACCCAAAGCAGCGGCCGGTAGCAGAGGCCAGCGCCGTGAGCGTATGAGTCAGCTGCGCAAAACCGTTGCCCGGCGTTTGGTGGCGGTAAAAAGCGAAACAGCCATGCTTACCACTTTCAATGAGGTGAATATGGGACCGCTGATGGAGCTTCGGAGCCGTTACAAGGATAAATTCAAAGAAAAGTATGGAGTGAATCTCGGCTTTATGTCGTTTTTCACCAGAGCCGTCTGCCTGGCGCTACAGGAATTCCCGGGTGTAAATGCCATGATTGATGGAGATGAGATTGTTTACAACGATTTCTGTGACATCAGCATCGCGGTTTCTGCACCGCGTGGTCTGGTTGTACCGGTAATTCGCAATGCCGAGACCCTGTCACTCCACGAGATTGAAGCGGAGATTGGTCGCCTGGCGAAAAAGGCCCGTGAAAATGCGCTGACAATTGAGGAAATGACCGGGGGTACCTTTACCATCACCAATGGCGGAGTGTTTGGCTCTATGCTCAGCACACCCATCATCAATGCACCACAGTCGGCTATTCTGGGCATGCACAACATCGTGGAACGACCCATTGCGTTGCAGGGTGAGGTGGTCATTCGCCCTGTCATGTACATCGCGCTCAGCTACGACCACCGCATCATCGACGGTAAAGAATCGGTCAGTTTTCTGTTCCGCGTCAAGGAATATCTGGAAGATCCTGCCAGGATGCTTCTTAGTATCTGAGATGGGAGATTTTGAGATTTCGAGAGGCGAGAGGCGAAACTTTTTCTGCAACCCCGGAGGGGTTGCAGACTGGGGTGCGCCGCGCTTACGCTTACACAGCTTGTGGCCCGCAGGGATAACTCATCTCCGCTCTGTGACCCCGCAGGGGTCGGCAAAAAAGTCTCGCCTCTCGCCTCTCGAAATCTCAATGTCTAAACCACACGTAAGAAACCAGGCTGATTACCCCGATTGAGATCAGGTTCATCCACCAGCCTGCCCGTATCATAGCCTGCTGACTTACCTGACCGCTGCCGTACACAATCGCATTGGGTGGTGTGCCAATCGGCAGCATGAAAGCAAAGGTGGTGGCGAGGGTAACCGGTGCTACCAGCAGCATAGGAGGCAGGTCTAAGCCTTTCCCAATGCCGATGACTATCGGCAGCATCACCGTAGCAAGGGCTACATTACTCATCACTTCCGACATAAAAATGGCTGTTGCCGTAAGTATGATTATAAATAGCAGCATGGGCATACTCTCTAACTGCTGCATAAACGTACCAATCGCTTCCAGGATGCCGGCTGTTTCCATGCCGTTCGCAAGGGCAATACCGCCACCGAAAAGCAGCAAAATACCCCAGGGCAAGTCACGGGTATCTTGCCAACGCAATGCGGTTTCTCCTTTTTTGTCTGTCAGCAAGAATAAAAAGACAGCAGCAGCCAGACCAATCTGCGCATCGTGCAGCCGGATACCACTTATGTTTTCAAGTTGATTTTTAAATATCCAGCAAAGGGCCGTCAGGGAGAAGACCACTACGATGAGTTTTTGCAGCTGATTGAGTTTCACCTGTTCCGCTTTAACGGAAAATACAGCGTGACCAGCCGGGAATCTGAACGGAAAGAGGAAATGTGTCATGAGATACCAGGAACACAGCAGTACGAAAATTCCAATGGGAAGCGCGAAAAACAGCCACGAGGCAAAACCCAGCTCATATTGCAATAATTCCTGCATATAACCGGCCATCACCACATTGGGGGGTGTGCCAATGAGGGTGGTTGCTCCACCAATATTGGCACTGTGGGCAATTCCGAGTACCATGCAGGTAGCAAAACGCCGGCAGTCCTGCGGATCTGCTGTCGGATGCTGTTCCAGAAAAGATTTCATCACCGCTAAACCGATGGGTAACATCATCACAGCCGTAGCGGTATTGCTTATCCACATACTCAGAAACGCGGTGGTCACCATTACAATGAGCACAATACTGCCTGCAGATCTGGCGAAATGGTGGAGCAAAAAGCTTGAAAAAAGCAGATGAAGGCCATGTTTTTCGAGTGCGATAGCGAGGATAAAACCTGAAAAAAAGAGAAAGATGACCGGGTCTCCATAAGCAGCAGCGACTGCTTTCAGCGGAAGCACATCCGCTAAGGGTAGAAATATCAGGGGTAAAAGCGCTGTTACAGCGATGGGGGCCAGTTCAAATATCCACCAGCCCAACATCCAGATCATCAACGCCAGCGTATAACGAGCCGGCGGATCCATCGGAGCGGATGTCAGAAAAAGTAATGCCGTCAGCGGAAACAGCCAACGAAGCAGTTGTCTGAGAAACGGTTTTTGCAACAGGGAAAAGCCGGCCATAGGTGCCCGGGATTACTCAGCGAACCTCCTGAGAGGGTGCCTTGCCGAAGAATTTTTTATAAGAGTAGGAGAAATAAGAAAGACTGTTGAAGCCCGTGGCTGTGGCAATGTCAGATAAACTACCTGTTTTTTTCTCTATCATCTTACGGGCTTTCTCCAGCCGGTACTCCCGGATAAGCTGGTTGAGATTTTTATTGATAGTGCTTTTGAGCTTACGCTGGATGGTAGATTTGCTTATACCCAACTGGTGTGCTATCAAATCAACCGAGAGATTATAATCACTCATCCGGTCTTCAATAATCTGCACTATTTTTTTAATCAGTACCTCATTGCGCGAGTCACCTTCCACCTCGGCAGGGCTGGTCAGTGCCCTGTGGATTATTTTTTTCTGCTTTTCGATAAGGTTGGATGAACGGACCAGTAATTCATCCGCACTGAAGGGTTTACCTATGTAGTCGTCTGCACCTAATTGCAGGCCTTGAATGCGGGCATCCAGCATGGTTTTAGCAGTCAGCAAAATAACCGGAATAAGCTCTGTAGAAGGATTCTGACGAAGTCTTTCAAGCAGGGCATAACCATCTGCCTCCGGCATAATTACATCCGAAATGATAAGGTCTGGTTTGTGATGAAGGGCAGCTTCATAACCGGCCGATCCGTTTTCTGCGCCATAAACCTCGTACGACTGGCTTTCAAAAAGCTCCATGATATTCTCACGCAAACTACGTTCATCTTCAACAATCAGTATTCTGCTCATAGGTTTAGTTCAATAGTAAAAACAGTCTTTTTGCCAGGGTTCGATTCAAACCAGATTATACCTCGGTGCATCTCCACAAATTCTTTGGCAATCACCAACCCAAGTCCGGTGCCCTGAAATTCGGTGGTATTGGTACCCCGGTAGAACGATTCAAAAATGCGATTTTTTTCATTCCGCGGTATACCGATGCCAAAATCAGTAATGGTAATTCTCACCTTGTTTTTCAGATAGTTGATGCGCAGCTGCGGATTCGGTTTTTCTTTCGAAAATTTAAGGGCATTTGAAATCAGATTCGAAAGGGCATGCCTCAATAATTGCTGATCTGCAAAGATGTTTCGGGGAAATCCGCTGTAATCAAATACAGGTATTCTGGGATCTTTTCCCTGACTGAAGTTGCCCTCTATCAGCTCGTTTACAAGTTCTATCAGGTCCGTTGACTCCAGTTTCATCTTGGTATGCCCTGCTTCCAGTTTGCCGAGCAATAAAATGTCGTTCATCAGGTCGGTGACCTTTTTAATCTCACTGCGGATGCGCACAAAATGGCGCTCCGTCTTGGATGGCTGCCCGTACTGATCCAGCTCAGTATAGTGCTGCAACAAATCAAGACTTGACTGAATAGTGGCCAGTGGGGTTCTGAATTCATGGGATGCCATGACAACAAAGCGGGATTTCAGATCGCGTAGTTCTTTTTCCTTTTCAAGCGCATGACGGATATCCTCTTCAGCCTGTTTGCGTTCGGTAATATTGCGGGTCGATACCTGAATAGCTACCATCTGATGTTTTTCATTATAAACATATTTGGTGAGTGATTCTACCCACAAATAGTGACCCTCCGCATGCCTCAGCCGGTAGTTGATGGTAACACTTTTTTCCCCCTGCTTGAGTTTTTCAACGGCATTCGCCCGAATATGATTGATATCATCGGGATGGAAATAGTAAAACGAATCCAGAGAAGGCAGATTTTCCGCATCATAACCCAGCCAGTCGCGAAGGGAACTGGAGGCGAATTTCACCCTGCCTTCAAAGTCATGCTGGGTAACAAGATCCGTCATATTCTCTGATATCAGCCTGTATTTGGCCTCACTTTCAATCAGTCTGATTTCTGCTTCCCTGCGACTCTGGATGTTGGAGATGGTGCCATTGAAACCTGTCAATTCACCCTTATGGTCAAAGACTTTGTTCCCGACCATGTGCACCCATACCGCCTCCCCGTTTTTACGGCGGTACCTGAATTCTTCCGAGACGCTGTTTTTATGGAGAACATTCATTTTATGGGAGACCATAGGAATGATTGCCGCGTCTTCCCGGAGCACAAAATCGGCTCCTTTTAAACCAATTGACTCGGCGACAGTATAACCGGTGAGGTCTTCCCAGGCTTTGTTGAGAAAAGTAAAACGACCCTGATGATCCGTTTCAAAAATCACATCATTCAGGTTATTGATGAGCTCACGGTATTGTTTTTCATTATCTGCGAGCAGCTTGTCGTGAATCTTCCGTTCGGTGATGTCAGAATCTGAGCCTCCTAATCTGACGGGTTCACCGTTTTCATCCCATTCAGCAGCCGACCTGCGGTAAATCCAGATGTAGTGTCCTTTGGCATGTTGTATGCGGTATTCCAGATCAAGGGTGCCTTTGCCTCTTTTCAGGTAGTCGTTCAATTCTCCTTCAACTCTTTTTCGATCTGCAGGATGCAAAAGCTCCAGAAAAAGATCCAGGGTAAGGCCGTATTCGGTCATATGCCTGAACCCAAACATCTCCCGCCATTGCCGGTTAGTGAAAATTTTACCGGTACGGTAATCCAGTTCCCAGATGCCGTCCTGAGAACCCCGTAAGGCAAGTTCATATTGGGCATTTTTTTCACGCAGCTCCGTTTCCAGTTTGTGACGGACCAAAAAGGCCCCTATGGCGGCTGCCAGGGTAGCCAGGGTGTTTATTTCAGCAGTTGTCCAGATTTTATCATGCTGGCAGTCGTCATAACCTATAAATCCCCAGAAGGTTTCTCCCATAAAAATGGGAAGCAGCAGATAACTGACAATATCCTGTGCCTCCATCATGGCCCTGAATTCATCGGTGCTTTCCCTTACCAACCCACTGTAATCCTTCCGCCTGCTCAATTGGGCGTACAGACCCGGGAGAATATCATAGGTGATTTTTTGCAGCGCCGGATTATCTATTTGTATCGAAACACCATCACGCACCCACTCATACTGCTGCGACATATAAGCATGTCCCTCGAGGTAGAAATTTTTAAATATATAACAGCGATCTACCCGTGTAGCCTGGCCAATGGTGGTAACCACCTGCGGGAATACATCTTCAGGTGTAACCGATTTCAGCAACAGGGCGGAAGCAAGCGCAACACCTTCGAGCATCGACTGATAATCGATTTCAAATTTATTGTGTTTGTATTTTGCTACCGTTGTCATGAATGGTTGAAGAAAGATAAGTTGTTTTCCCGGTACTTGTAAAACCAAAACCCCTCCTTTTGGTTTGATTCTCTTATTTTTGCAGACAAATAATCAGTCCATGTCGAATTTTGATGTAGCCATAATTGGTTCAGGCCCCGGGGGGTATGTAGCCGCTATCCGTTGTGCTCAGCTTGGGTTAAAAACAGCCATTATCGAGCGTTACAAAACCTTGGGTGGAACCTGTCTAAACGTGGGGTGTATCCCGTCCAAAGCCATGCTCGATTCATCCGAACATTACCACAATGCAGAACATACGTTTAAAATACATGGCATTGACCTGAATGGACTGAAAGTGAATCTCCTGCAGATGATTGCCCGCAAAAACGAAGTTGTGAAACAGAATGTGGATGGCATCGCCTTCCTCATGAAAAAGAACAAAATCACGGTTTTTGAAGGGCATGGTTCTTTTCTTGATAAAAACACCCTGAGCATAGCCAAAACCGATGGCAGCAGCGAGCAGATTACGGCTAAAAACATCATCATTGCCACAGGATCAAAGCCAATGGCTATCCCGGGAGTTGAAATTGACAAAAAGCGCATCATTACCTCTACAGAAGCCTTAAATCTGCAGGAAGTTCCCAAACACATGGTGGTCATAGGGGGTGGTGTCATCGGAATGGAGTTAGGGTCGGTTTATGGCAGGCTGGGTGCTAAAGTTTCAGTGATAGAGTTTACCGATTCGCTGATTCCCACCATGGATGCCGCCATGGGCAAAGAGCTGCAAAAAGTACTTGCAAAACTGGGCTTTGACTTCTATTTCGGACACAAAGTGACCGGAGTAGCCGTTAAAGGAAAACAAACGGTTGTGGCATTCGAGGAACTTAAAACCGGAGAGAAGAAAGAACTGAAGGCTGATTACACCCTCGTTTCGGTAGGCCGACGGCCTTATACCGATGGACTGTCGCTCGAAAAGGCAGGGCTGACCGCAGACGAACGTGGCCGTATCCCTGTAAATAATCACCTGGAAACCACTGTACCGGGCATTTATGCCATCGGAGATGTGGTAAAGGGTGCGATGCTGGCCCACAAGGCGGAAGAAGAAGGCGTTTTCGTTGCAGAGCTGATTGCAGGTCAGAAGCCGCACATCAATTACCTGCTTATCCCGAACGTTGTTTATACCTGGCCCGAAGTGTCAAGCGTAGGGTATACCGAAAAGGAACTCAAGGAGCAGGCGATTCCCTATAAAACAGGCGCATTCCCGTTTAAAGCAAGTGGCCGCGCGCGCGCTTCCATGGACATGGACGGCGTTGTACGTGTTTATGCCCACAAAGACACCGATGAAATACTGGGTGTACACATGATTGGTCCACGCGTAGCAGATATGATAGCAGAGGCCGTAGTAGCCATGGAGTTCCGTGCTTCTGCCGAAGACATTGCCCGCATGAGCCATGCACACCCAACCTATACAGAAGTATTCCGCGAAGCCTGCCTCGCCGCAACAGCAAACCGCGCACTCCACATGTGATATAAGGGACGGTCTCCACCGTTCCTATAAATCCCCGGGCCGTCCTGCAAATACGGGACGGTCGTGACCGTTCCATATAATTCCCTGCCCCGGATTAATCTTTGAATTGAATGGCGACTGTTCCGGTTGTTTCAACGTAAATAACCAATTGCCGCGGATCGAGTCTGATCTCACCGGGTTCCAGTTTGGTAATTTTTCCGGATAGGAGGATTTCTTTGCTGAAAGGTTTGTTCAGGGCGTTTTCTGCCGTGATGCTGAGTTGTTGCAGATCTTTGGCCAGTGGGTATCGCAGTTGCTCCGCAAGCTGCTTTTTGAAATTACTTTTGAAAAGCCATTCGGCCGTCTGGAGTAGTAAATCTTTACTTTTTACATCAAAATCAAAGTTTTTGATGCGGATTTCCTGTTTGATGGGCTCGTAATAAGGGGTTCCGGTGAAATAGTAGGTGCCGTCCAGTTTTTTGCGTCCGAACAGACCCGCTTTGGCGCTGCCTTTGATACGTACTTTGGCTTGCAACGTGGTTCCTAAACCACTTATTTCAATGTCTTCCAGGGTAAGCCGGTGTTTCCCGTTCTCAAAGGCAAATTCCTGTCCGGCGATGTTTTTTCTGGCCAGTTCACTGAGCTGGCTATAGCTCAACGCTGCGGTGAGCATCAACTGAGCACCTGTTGTGGCAGGTTCTCCCAGCCGCAGGGCAGGCATGGGTATCAGCGCCGGTTTCCGAAGTAAAGTGTCTGTGGTAAGCAGGATTTTAGCCTGAATGGCCGTGCGTAATTCCAGGGAAGCTGGGCCAGGCTTCAGGGGGGCCAGCTGTATACTTTCGGGTTGTATGTACAGGATAGCAGGGAAAGGCCCTGCTATGCGGATAGGCTGTTGAATTTCGCGCCAGTATTGATCCACCTGAGTCCTGAACTGAAGTTGCTTTTTAGCTTCTGCATCCAGCTGGACAGCGAGCTTGTTAAGCTGCCCCGCAACCACCTTTTCTATCAGTCCTCCGATAGGTAATTTGACGATGCCAAAATCGAGGGTTGGCGATGCTGTCCAACGGAAATTAACCTGAGAAGTGGTTTTGATGCTCCAGTCGCTTTGTGCCTCTGCCTTGCTGCTGAGGGTTACTTCAATTTTGAAATTGGCCGCTTTGGTGATTTGTGGTGCTTGCTGCGGACTGAAAATGCCTCCCAGACTTGATTTTATCCTCCCCTCTACCCAGATGTTCAGCGGCACCGTAAACTGCAGGTAATCGTTCAGGGCATTCATCCGGATATTCCCGGTGCGATGCACGGTGAGTTTTATGTTGTCAACGCCATTGTTTTCGAAATCGTTGTCCTCATATAAGCGGATACCCAGCTCTTTGTTCAACCTTTTCTCAACGTCGGCATAGGGTATTACTATGGGAAATTGCAGGGTCGAAACAGGTAGCTCAGCAGGTGTATCTGCGGGTTCGAGCAAAGGTGCAGGGGCATTTTGTTTGTTGCTGCCACAGCCTGACAAGAACGTGACCAGCATGAGTATCCGTAGAAATAAGCTCATATCAGGATTTTTGTGCTAATCCGTCCTGAAAACAACGGCGGCAACGGGGCTCATAGCTGTCTTTTTCTCCCAGCAGTACTTTTTGGGAATCATCGTTTTTACGGAAAGAGTGACTGGCCAGATCGCCGCAAACCATACAGATGGCATGCACTTTGGTGACATATTCGGCCACTGCCAGCAAACCCGGCATGGGGCCGAAAGGGTTGCCGAGATAATCCATATCCAAACCAGCCACGATAACCCGGCTGCCTCTTTGAGCCAGTTGCTGGCATACATCTGTCAGCGAGGCATCAAAAAACTGTGCCTCGTCGATGCCGACTACCTCAACGGTATTGGCCAGCAAAAGAATGTTCTGCGAATGTTCCACCGGCGTAGAGTGGATGCTGTTGGCATCATGGCTCACAATCTCAGTTTCGTGATAGCGAGTATCGATGGTGGGTTTGAAAATTTCTATGTGTTGGTTGGCAAACTGCGCTCTGCGCAGTCTGCGTATCAGTTCTTCGGTTTTGCCCGAGAACATCGATCCGCATATCACCTCAATCCACCCTTTGGAAGCGCTTCTGAGCCCTGGTTCTGTGAACATATTCCACTTTTCGTACCCAACCGCTTAACTTAGCGTTGTTACTGCGAAAGTAAGGATTCCATGCACCACACCCAAGCGCTGAAAACCCTCCTGCAATGTTTGGAGGAGCTCACTACAACGATCGATAAATTCGGTACGGAAGAAAAACTCCATACCGTTGAAAAGGACCTGGTATTATACCGTGGACGGCTGCTGTACGAGGCAATTCTGAAATTACCCGAAGCAGCCGGGGCCGCGGAAGGTCAGCCTGCCGAAATCCTGCAGCAACTTGCAGAAGAGGCGGCAGCCCTTCCGGAAACGGAAGAACCCGAAGCAGCAACTTTTTCAACGGAAAAGGAGCCGGTTACAGCAGAAGCGGAAAGTTCAGAAACGGAAGTATATCCGGAGAATGAGCCTGCACAGGAAGAAAAGGAGCTGAAGGAACCTGGCCCGGATCTTGAAATTGAGCAACTCGTCATTACTGTAACGGCCGAAAAAACGGCTGATCAAACGCCCGAGCCTAAGGTCACCCTGCAGTACAATCGTTTTTCGATTGCTGAGGTCTTAAAACTGTCAGGAGATAAAGACCTGATTCTGACACATCTTAAACTCAAGCCGATACATGATCTCAAATCAGGCATCGGACTTAATGAGAAGTTTCTCTTCATTCGTGAGTTGTTTGCCAACGATCACCAGGCATATGCTGATGCCGTGGATGCTTTGAACAGCCGCGCCAATGTGGAAGAGGCGGAAGCCTACATCGCCAGTGAACTTTTACCACGCTATGGCTGGGAAATGGAAAAAGAGGCGTTGGTAAATTTCCTGCACCTCATACTCCGCCGATTTTCAGCACAGTAACCGAAATACAGGGTTACCCAAGGGCTGTCTGCTCCATCCAGGACAAAATCCGGTCTGTAGCACCCCTTTTCTCCTGAAAGTAGGCAGAAATATTCCCCGCTATTGCGGTTCTTTCTACCTCATTTTCAGCGAGCATAACCAGCCGGTTACCCATGGTCTGAACATCCCTGACTTCAAACCCGGCACCCAACGCTATTAAATCGGCCGCCTCCAGAAATTTGGCATGTTCGGGGCCGAACAGCACCGGTAAACCATACACGGCTGCTTCGAGGGTATTGTGTATGCCCTTGCCGAAACCTCCTCCTACATAGGCAATTTCTCCGTAACGATATACTTTCGAGAGCATCCCCACCGTATCAAGTATCAGAAACCGGGCGGCAGCCAACGTTTTTGGATTTGGCTGATCAGCGTACCGCTGCCCCGATGAGCCTAACTGCTCGCTTAATCGGGTCAGGTGATCCTGCCTTAAATCATGAGGAACCAGGATCAGTTTCCATGCTTTCAGTTCCTTCCTTTGCATGATTTCCAGCAATAACTGCTCATCCACCGGCCAGCTGCTTCCTGCTATGATGGTCTTCCCCATGCAGAAGGCCTCCAGACGTTCGTCCCGGAAGTACTCCTCTTTTACCTGTAACACCCGGTCAAATCTGGTGTCAGAATTTACAGTCACCTGTTCTATGCCAATGCTTTGAAGTAAATCGGCCGACTCCCGATCCTGTACAAAAATGTGACTGGCCATGGCCGGTATTTTTCGCCAGAAGGCACCCGACAGGGGTTGAAAGAATAGCTGATTTGCCCTGAAACGTGCCGATACCAGTATGAGCGGTATGTTCCGGCGGGAAGCCTCCCGGAAATAGTGATACCAGAATTCGTACTTCACGAAAACAATCAGGGAAGGCCTGACTAAATCAAAAAATCTCCTGGAAGCAGCAGGGTGGTCGAGGGGGAGGTAACATACCTTGTCGACATACGCATAGTTTTTTCTGGGTGTAAAACCGGAAGGAGAAAAGAAAGTGAGCAATAAAAAGTAATCAGGATGCAACTTGCGGTAATGCTCTATCAAAGGGCGCCCCTGCTCAAATTCTCCCAGAGAGGCGGTATGAAACCAGACTACTTTGCTGCCCGGTGGTATATCAGCCAACTGATCCCAGATCCTTTTACGGCCTTCTAACCACAAACGTGCCTTAGGTTGCCAGAGGGCAGCCAGGCGGATACCCAGACCATACAGGAAAACAGCGCTTCGGTAAAGCCAGTACATCAATAGAAGGAGAGTTCTTTTTCTGCCCTGTGGTAGAGAGGTAAAATCCATCCTGCTTTAAGACCTATCAGGACATCCAGCCGCTGCCGGTCGTCCTTAAGCCCGGTATTGTAGTTCACAGAGCGGCGATTTTGCGTAAAACCCTCATGAACATCAACGCCTACATAAAAATTAATCAAACGGTTATTGGAAAGATGTTGGTAGCCTATAAACTGGTTTAACGAAAGGCCATTGGTCAGGCGGTCGTATCCCTTTTTATAGTCACCCTCCAGTTGCGGACTGTTGATGACGGGTGTTTCAATCCATATTTTATGCTGCATAATACCCAGGCCAAAATCTACCAGCAAACCTGAATTTACATTTGGGCCAATCACAGGGATGATTTTGCCTACCCGGGCATTCATAACCCACCCGAATGTCCGGAGTCTGTAATCTTCATAAACGCCATTGGCTGTTATGATATCACCCGATGCAGTGGTGATATTCGACATGATATCGCGCTCAAGCACATTATTTCCAAAAAGATGGCCGCCGCTTACGCCAAATAGCCACCCGCTTTTGAGCTGATAGCTCACTTCCATTCCTACCAGTGCACTTCCACCAAAACGTTGCGTCAGATCCGCCTGTGGAAGATAATAACCCGCGAAAGTTTTTACCTGAACCAGCCGGATGGGTTCTTTAGGGGTGGCTTGCTGGGCCGCTGCCAAAAAAGGAAGCCCCAGAAACCATGACAAACAGTATAATTTCAAAAGTTTCATGGGCAGCTAACGGATGGTTTTGATGAATATTGGAATTACCTGGAGTTGAAGGAATAGATTTAACGGGATAATGAAGCAAAAGTAGTTAAATGTAAACTCAATTGAGGTTGTATGGGCCGAAAGGCCTTTGCAAGTCTTCAGAAAATTTTGCTAAAGCACGCTGAGATAGTCTACCGGGACTGTTATCAGCAGAGAGTGCTCCAAATGGAGTACGTCCACCCTTACCTTTTTATCGCCGGCATAGGAAATCAGAGTACCGGTAAAACCTGTCAATGGGCCCCTTTCAATTTTTACATCTTGACCAGCCTCCAACGAGGCTCCCACCACCTCTACCATATATTCAGTATCCAATAGTTTGTGCAGAAACTGTATGTCCTGCTCCCGGATTGAGGCGGCTTTGCTGTTAAAGGTTACAAATCGTACAATACCAGGAGTGTTGAGGGCCTCGTAGTAATCCTTTTCCTCAATACAGACAAAAATATAAGACTTGAAAAGCGGCTCCTCCACCCATTTTATTCGGTCGCTCCACTTTCGTTTGGTGCGGGTAAGGGGTAAATAACTTTCAATCCCTTTTAAATTAAGGTAGTGCTGTGCTTTTTTTTCAAAGCGGGGACGGGTATAAAGCGCATACCAGATTTTCATGCAGCGAAGTTCAGAAAGTTATTTCATAAAAACTGACACTGCCAAAATTGAGAAAGCACTCAATATCAATCATTATGCCAATTATTGTAATTTATTTGTTTTTTATGAAATAACTGATTTGATTCCCGATTCCTGGTTTTTATTCGACCAGTGAACCATAATTTATCATGCATAATTGTTAATCGATATGTACAAGTGTTATAAGGTGCGTCGCTGTTATTGGTGAAGGCCTATTTGTCACGTAATTGTTAATATCTGATTAAAAATTGAAAAAGGTCAGGCATGACCCAACCCTTTTACTCTTCCAGTCGTATCTTTGATTATAGAAAGTTTTTTCCCAGAATTGGATTGTATTTAAATATACCTAATATGAACAGGCTCCTGCTTATCTTAATATGGTTCTTCTTCGGCTCCTTTGTCAATGTGGCTGATTTACATACTTACATAGGTCTGGATGAGTACAAGAACCAATTGCTCGATTTACAATTGAATCCTGACAACACCTTTACCTACCGGGAGTCGTTTCTGGATGGCAGTTCTCTTGAAGACCATGGCAAATGGGAAATAAAAGGGGATAAGTTGATTCTGCAATCAAATTCAAAATCCAGAAGAGAACATCAATACCTTAAGTTTGACAAATCGTTCAAATTTAATGGTGATGCCTTCGCTGTCAGGGAGGATAGCCTGAAATATCTGCCCAATCCGAAACGGAAACTGAATCAGTACCTGTCTTCCTACATCCTGATTAAGTCTATGAGAAAAAAGTAAAGGAATTTCTTTCAGAATAACCTTTCCAAAAGAGCACCGGCAGTCTAGTTTTTCTTAATGAAGTTTCTGCCGTGCGCCTCCCGGTAAAGTTCCTCCTGAGGTAAATCTTTGAAATAAGCGTAGGTACGTCTTAAACCTTCTGCCCGGTCGATGGCCGGCTCCCAATTCAATAACCTTCTGGCCAGACTAATGTCGGGCTGTCGTTGTTTGGGATCATCTGTTGGCAGCGGCTTATAAACAATCTTCTGACTGGTACCTGTTAATTTGATAATCTCCTCGGCAAATTGCCGGATGGTAATCTCATCCGGGTTTCCAATGTTGACCGGTCCGGCATAATCACTTTTAAGCAGGCGGAAAATACCCTCAATCAAATCATCCACATAACAAAAGGAACGGGTTTGACTCCCGTCTCCAAAAATGGTCAGATCTTCTCCGCGGAGTGCCTGACCGATGAAGGCCGGCAGTACCCGGCCATCATTGAGTCGCATGCGCGGGCCATAGGTATTGAAGATGCGGACAATTCTTGTCTCCAGCCCATGGTAGGTATGGTAGGCCATGGTCATAGCCTCCTGAAAACGCTTGGCCTCATCATAAACACCTCTGGGACCAACCGGATTTACATTCCCCCAATAACTTTCTGGTTGCGGATGGATGTCGGGGTCGCCGTAAACCTCTGAAGTAGAGGCAATCAGAATTCTGGCATTTTTCTCTTTAGCCAGTCCAAGCAGATTATGTATACCCAACGATCCTACTTTAAGGGTCTGAATAGGTATTTTAAGATAATCGATCGGACTGGCCGGTGATGCAAAATGGAGAATCTCATCCAGCGCTCCTGAAACATGAACAAATTTCGAAACATCGTGATGATAGAACTCAAACTGGGGCAATGGTGTCAGGTGCTCAATGTTTTTCAAATCCCCGGTGATGAGATTATCCATTGCCACCACCTGATATCCTTCTTGGATGAAACGGTCACATAAGTGGGAACCCAGAAAACCGGCGGCACCGGTGATAAGAATACGCGGCATGGGAGATTAGTTGAATGGTAATAAGGAGGTTTTGCGTACCTGTATTTTAGATTGGCAGCGTTTCAGTTGCCATAGTCTGAACTCAAGATGCTTATTTCTTTTCTTATTTCAAGGAGAGATTTCCCTTCCCTGATGTTGCTATGACCGGGTAAGCCTCCGTCGGATGGATGTTTAACGAGCTGAAAATACTGGTGGTAAGTGTTTAAAACACAACGGAACCCTCCGGTCTGTTTCTGGTAGCCAAAGGGTAATGCCTTTTGCGCCGGTAAGCAGCTTAGCGTACCCCTATGCTATAATAGGTAAATCCATGCTTTTGCACTTCCCTTGTATCGTATTGATTCCGGCCATCGAAAATTACCCTTCCTTTCATCAGCCGCTTCATCTCTTCGAAGTCAGGTAATCTGAATTCGGGCCACTCTGTAATCAACAGCATAGCATCTGCTTCCGCAAGCGCTTCGTATTGATTTTTGCTGTAGGTAATCGTGTCATGAAGCTGATGCCGGGCCTCTGACATGGCTACAGGGTCGTAGGCCAATACCTTCGCTCCCCGCTTAAGCAGGTTGTTGATGATGACTACGCTCGGCGCTTCGCGCATATCATCTGTTTTTGGTTTGAAAGAAAGACCCCAGACACCAAAGGTTTTGCCTGAAAGATCCTCGCCAAAATGTTTGATGACTTTGTTGGAGAGCACATGTTTCTGGTCTTCGTTAACCGCCTCCACTGATTCCAGTATCCGCATCTGGTAACCATGCTCCTTGGCGGTTTTAACCAGGGCCTTGACATCTTTCGGGAAACAGCTTCCGCCATAACCTACCCCGGGATATATAAACTTATTGCCTATCCGGGCATCACTTCCGATACCTTTCCGAACCAGATTTACATCTGCTCCCATGATTTCGCACAGATTGGCAATATCATTCATGAAGCTGATCTTGGTAGCCAGCATGGAGTTGGCTGCATATTTGGTCATCTCAGCCGACGGCACATCCATAAATAAGATGGGATGGCCGTTCATCACAAAAGGCTTATAAAGTTTTCCGATAATCTCTTCCGCACGGGCGCTTTCTGTGCCCACGACAATACGGTCGGGTTTGAGAAAATCATCAATGGCCGCCCCTTCTTTCAGGAATTCAGGGTTGGAGGCCACATCGAAAGGTATCTGCGCTTTTCTTCCAGCCAATGCATCCGCAACAGCCTTTTTTACTTTATGGCTCGTTCCGACAGGTACCGTCGATTTGGTTACAACAACCAGGTAGTCCGACATATGCTCGCCGATTTCACGGCCAACTCCCAGAACATACTTCAAATCTGCACTGCCGTCTTCTCCCGGGGGAGTTCCTACGGCAATAAAAGCAACTTCAGCGCCCTGAATGCTGTCTTTCAAATTGGTTGAAAAGTGTAAACGGCCTTTGTCAACGTTGCGCAGCACCATTTCTTCCAGACCGGGTTCATAGATGGGCATGATACCCTGGTGGAGATTATCAATCTTCTTCTGATCAATGTCTATGCAGGTTACATCAATGCCAACTTCGGCAAAACAAGTGCCTGTTACCAATCCAACATAACCGGTGCCAACAACAACAATTTTCATAAAACAGCTTTGGTTGCGCAAAGATAGGCCTTGGAGAATGAAGCGCAAGGTGAAAATAAGCACCACCCGGCATGGATGAACGCAATGGGAATACCGGCGGGGCATAACCCATGATCAAGGGTTGAATTAATGATAGGAGAGCACTCCTGCAACAATATGGTTCAATTGCTCCGATGTCAGCTCAGAATGCATGGGTAGTGAGAGTACAGAGGCACATAATTTTTCGGTTACCGGAAATGCACCTGGCTGATATCGGTCACTGCTGTAGGCCTTCTGTATATGCAGGGGTACGGGGTAATATATCATGCTTGGAATCTGCCTGGCAGCCAGATGGTCACGAAGCCCCTGACGATCAATACCGTGTAATTGTAGGGTGTATTGATGGAAAACATGTGTTGACTTTGAATCAAGGCCAGGAGTCGTGTATTTGGAATTGCCTGAAAATGCCTGATTATAAAAATCCGCTGCTGCTTTTCTGGAGGCATTGTATCTGTCGAGATGGGGCAGTTTCACGTTTAAAACAGCCGCCTGAATACTGTCAAGACGGGAGTTGACCCCGATTTCATCGTGATAGTACTGAACCGATTGCCCGTGATTGGCTATCGTCCTGATTTTTTTGGCCAGAGGTTCATCCTGCGTCATGATTGCGCCGCCATCCCCGTAACAACCCAGATTTTTGGACGGAAAAAAACTGGTGGTACCAACAGTACCCATGGTGCCCGCCTTGGCTTTACGGCCGTCCGAAAAAGTATATTCGGCACCGATGGCCTGGGCAGTATCCTCAATCACAAACAAATTGTGTTTTTCAGCGATTGCCAGCAAGGCCTCCATATTGGCGCATTGACCAAAAAGATGTACCGGGACAATCGCTTTTGTACGCGGAGTGATGGCTTTTTCAACTTCCGCAGGGTTGATATTGAAGGTGACAGGATCAACATCAACCAAAACAGGTGTAAGCTTCAGCAGTGCGATTACTTCAGCCGTCGCCACGTAGGTAAAACTGGCCGTGATAACTTCGTCTCCGGGCTGAAGACCCAAAGCCATCATGGCTATCTGAAGGGCGTCGGTGCCGTTGGCACACGGAATTACGTGAGCTACCCCCAGGTATTTCTGCAACCCTTCCTGAAACTGTTTTACTTCCGGGCCGTTTATATAGGCCGTCGAACGTACTACGTTCAGTACAGCCTGGTCGATTTCAGTTTGTATAAGCTCGTATTGGGCCTTTAAATCGACCATCTGAAGAGGCTGACGCATGAAATTGTTTTTGCACAAAGATATGAATTCGGGATATCAAAGAGGATTAGTTATTTTAGCAGCCAATAAGTAGAAAATGGATTTTGATTCTTTTGAGCCGAAAATTGCGATAATTGGGTTGGGTTATGTAGGGTTGCCGTTGGCAATCGAATTTGCCAAAAAATACGATGTACTTGGTTTTGATATCAACGAAGACCGTATCGGAGAGCTTCGACGGGGAGAAGACCGTACCCTGGAAGCTGACCCTGAAGAATTGAAAGCAGTATTTGTATCCGGAGAAAACTCAAAAACAGGATTACGTTTCTCCCATGAGACCGCCTTTCTGAAAGACAGAAATTTTTACATCGTTACCGTTCCGACACCTATTGATAGCTTTAAAGCACCTGACTTGAAGCCTCTGTTGAAAGCTTCTGAAATGCTTGGCAAAGTTCTTTCCAAAGGAGATGTCGTGGTTTATGAGTCGACTGTTTACCCCGGCTGTACAGAAGAAGACTGTGTGCCTATACTCGAAAAGTTCTCCGGCCTCCGGTTCAATCAGGATTTCTTTTGCGGCTACTCCCCTGAAAGAATAAATCCGGGCGACAAAGTAAATACGCTTACAAAGATTAAAAAAGTTACATCCGGCTCTACCCCTGAAATAGCCGTGCTGGTGAATAAATTATATGCCTCTATTATTACCGCAGGAACTTTCATGGCCAGTTCAATCCGGGTTGCTGAAGCATCGAAGGCAATTGAGAACGCACAAAGGGATGTGAACATCTCTTTTGTGAATGAACTTGCGCTTATTTTCGACAGAATGGGAATCGACACCCAGGATGTGCTGGATGCAGCCGCTACCAAGTGGAATTTCCTGAAGTACAAACCAGGCCTGGTTGGCGGTCACTGCATAGGTGTTGATCCATATTACCTTGCGCACAAGGCAGAGTCATTGGGCTATCACCCTCAGGTTATTCTTTCCGGGAGAAGGGTGAATGACAATATGGGCATGTTTGTGGCAAACAAGGTCGTAAAGTTGATGATCCAGAAAGGACATACCATCAAAGGGGCGCACTCCCTTATTCTGGGAGTAACCTTCAAGGAAAACTGTCCGGATGTCCGGAACACGAAGGTTATCGATATTTACAATGAATTGGTTCAGTTTGGCCTGCAGGTAGATGTTTATGACCCCTGGGCAAATGCGGATGAAGTTAAACACGAGTATAAGCTGGATCTTTTAGAGCAGTTGGTTGATAAAAAGTACCAGTCGGTTATTGTGGCTGTCTCTCATGAAAGCTTTAAAAGCATAGATTTTGAAAAGATGAAGGCACAAGGGGCCGTTATTTTCGACACCAAAGCCTTTATTCCACGCCATTTAGCGGATGCCAGACTCTGATTCCAAATTATATTTTGCACACGAAACAGCTGTCATAGATGAGGGCTGTGAAATAGGTGCCGGAACCCGTATATGGCATTTCTGCCATGTCATGACCGGCAGCATTATAGGTCAGAATTGCAATATTGGACAGAACGTAGTTGTTTCTCCCGGGGTAGTACTGGGTAACAACGTAAAGGTTCAGAACAATGTAAGTCTGTATACCGGTGTCAGCTGTGAGGACGATGTTTTTTTGGGACCTTCCTGTGTTTTCACCAACATTATAAACCCTCGCAGTGCCGTCAGCAGGAAGGAAGCGTATGTCAAAACCAAAGTAGAGAAGGGAGCCAGCATCGGAGCCAATGCTACTATTGTATGCGGCCATGACATTCATCAGTTTGCATTGATTGGAGCAGGTGCAGTAATAACCAGGGAGGTGCCGGCCTATGCATTGATGGTAGGGAATCCTGCCAGACAAAGTGGCTGGGTAAGTGAGTATGGCCACAAACTTGTTTTTGATGCATCTGGCATGGCCATTTGCCCTGAAAGCGGACAGCAATACGAAATGATTGCAGGCGCGGTTAAAAGGAAATCATAACATGAAATGCATAAATTTCGCTGTTGTTGGTGGTGGCCACATTGGGAAACGGCACGCAGAAATAATAAATAAAAACCCGTTGGCAGCACTCACAGCTGTGGTTGATCCCGATTCCGATAAAACGGAATTATTCAGGAAGCAGGGTGTTCGTGTATTTCAGGATCTGACCGCTTGTCTGGAAGCAGGTCTGGACATAGATGTGATTAACATTGCTGCGCCCAACGGTTTGCATGCCAGTCTGGCTATCGCTGCATTGAAAGCCGGAAAACATGTGGTGATTGAAAAACCCATGACGCTGAGCAAAGCAGATGCAGAGGAGATAGTTTCATTATCAACGCAGGTTGACCGCAGGATTTTTGTGGTTATGCAAAACCGGTATTCTCCTCCCTCTGTTTGGCTGAAGAACATAGTAGAGGAAGGGAGATTGGGAAAACTCTATATGTTGCAGTTGAATTGTTACTGGAACAGAGATCAGAGATATTACCTGCCTGGAAGCTGGAGGGGTACTCAAAAGTTTGATGGAGGAGTTCTTTATACTCAGTTTTCCCATTTCATAGATATCATGTTCTGGCTTTTCGGAGATATTGAGCACATCCACAGCCGGTTTTATAATTTTAATCATGCCGGATTGACAGAGTTCAACGATTCAGGCCTCGTGACTTTCGATTTTTGCTCCGGTGGAAGCGGTGTTCTTAGTTTTTCTACAGCTGTATGGGATAAAAATCTTGAAAGCAGTATTACCATTATCGGGGAAAAAGGTTCTGTCAGGGTAGGCGGACAATACATGGACAAAGTTGAGTATTGCCATATCCGGGATTATGTACTACCGGAACTTGCCCCGACAAATCCAGGTAATGACTACGGGGCTTTCAAAGGTTCCGCACAGAACCATCACCTCATCATTGAAAACGTCATAGACGTACTTAACGGGAAATCAGATGTTACCACCAATGCACTTGAAGGAATGAAAGTGGTAGATATCATAGAACGCATCTACAAAGCCGGCTGACCCTGACAAATTATGCCGGATGCTCCTGAGAATCCAATCCGGGACAGAGAAAATCAGACAACCGATAGCGTGAAGTTTCTCTTAAATCCATTGATGCTTATCTGTCTGTAAGAGATTCAGACGCAGGGAATCATTAATCCGACAGGTCTTTTTCCTTTTTAATGGTATAAAATCACAGCGCCTGGCTCAAACCGGGTGCCGGAAAGATGCTGCTTTCAGACCCTCGTCTAACAGTCATCTTCCGGATTTATTCAATCCAAATTTTTGGTGGATTGCTGTTGTTGTCGTTTCTTTGAGTAAAATTATTACTCACTCTGTCCTTTTGGCCTGGGACTTACCAAGCGAAGCTGTGCAATTGTAGGCCTAAACAGCATGTTTTCTGAAAAGTATCTCCATCAGTTTAAGCTGCCGGGCAAATATTTATCAGGACAGATCGTTTAAAATTTTAGCAAAATCATTATCAGTATACGCATTGCCAGATTTGTCTCTGATGTACACAGAACAAATACGAAGCACGGAATAACATGTTAGATTCTCTTATTACTTCTAAAACCCGCATAAAATTGTTGCTGAAGTTCTTCAGTAATAGTTCAAATGCAGCGTATTTGCGTTCGCTGGCAGATGAATTTGGCGAGAGCACGAATTCTGTTCGTGTTGAGCTCAACAGGCTGACGGATGCCGGCTTGTTAAGGGCAGAACCGGTAGGTAATACCATCTTGTACAAAGCAGATGTCGAGAATCCTATCTACCATGAGATCAAAAAAATCGTCTCGAAATATCTTGGATTCGACCAGATTATTGAGAATGTGCTCCAAAGAATTGGGAATCTTCAGCTGGCTGTTGTAACCGGAGATTATGCCCAGGGTCACGATTCCGGCATCATAGATCTTCGGCTTGTTGGCGACATTGACCTGGTTTACCTGGAACAGCTTGTCATCAAAGCAGAAGCGTTGATTCAAAGAAAAATCCGATATTCAATACAGCCAGCTGACAAGGATGGTTTCGGTTATGATTTTGAAAAACAGGCACACATCGTTTTGTGGTCAAAATAATGCATATGAATTTTAAAAGAAACATTTTAATGACAGGCGCTGCAGGATTTATAGGATCTCATGCAGCCCGTTTTATGGTGAATACCTATCCTGATTACCGGATTATTGTGCTCGATAAGCTGACTTATGCGGGGAATCAGGATAATATCCGCGATCTGGAGGGGAAGCCAAATTTTACCTTTGTGCAGGGGGATATTTGTGATGCCAGTCTGGTTAAGCAATTATTTACGGAATATCAAATAGATGGCGTCATGCACCTGGCTGCAGAATCCCATGTGGATCGTTCTATTGAAAATCCCATGGAATTTGTGACAACGAATGTAGTTGGAACGGTCACTTTACTCAATGCCGCCTTAAAGGCATGGGGGGAACATGCAGATCCTGAAAAATACCTCTTTTATCACATTTCCACAGATGAGGTGTATGGAAGTTTGGGCGCGGAGGGCTTTTTCACGGAAGAAACACCTTACGATCCCCGTTCTCCCTATTCGGCTTCGAAAGCATCATCGGATCATTTTGTCAGAGCTTACCATCACACATTCGGCCTTCCTATTGTTTTAAGCAACTGTTCCAATAATTATGGCCCCAACCAATATCCGGAGAAGTTAATTCCGGTTGTTATCAGGCAGATTTTGGAACGCAAACCGATTCCCGTTTACGGCAAAGGAGAAAACATCCGGGACTGGCTTTTTGTGGGTGATCATGTGTCGGCAATGAATGTTATTTTCCATAAGGGTAAAAATGGCGAGACCTACAATGTAGGGGGAAACAACGAATGGAAAAACATAGACCTGGTTCACAAGCTCTGCAGCATTGTCGATACTCAGTTGGGCAGGAAAGATGGTAATGCCTTAGAACTCATTACCTTTGTCACCGATCGTAAAGGTCATGATTTGCGATATGCCATTGATGCAGATAAACTTAAACAGGATTTGAACTGGGAACCCAGACAGCAATTTGATGCCTATCTGGCCGAAACCGTTGCCTTTTATATTCAATATTTCAAACATGCGAAATAGTCAGAAACGCTTTGTTTTAATACTTGCCATTTTTGCGGCGTTTTGCTGTGGTCAGGTCTCGGCACAACTGCCGATGGATTTATCTAAAGTAAAAGTATCTGAATTGTCTGATCAGCAGATCACAGATATCCTCAACCAGGGTAAATCAAGGGGACTAAATATTGAAGAAGGCGAAAAACTGGCACTCAGTATGGGATTGGCACCTGCAGAGGCCATTGCCTTCAAAGAACGGGTGGCGTTGATGAATCAGACGGTCCCGGCTATTCCGTTGGAAAAAACAGAAATCAATACAACCGGAAACTATATTCCTAAACCCACCTCAGTTGTAGAGAAAGACAAGGCTTCAGAAGATACTTTAAAAATGGACACTACTGTTTCTGAAGTATACGGAAGAGATATTTTTAAAAACACCAATTATAAACTTTTTGGGCAGGCTACAGACACCAGAGCACCTGAATCCTATATTCTGGGCCCGGGCGATGAATTAGTCGTTTCCGTGTTTGGAACCTCCTATGCCAATGAAGTCATAAAAATCGATGCTCGGGGCGCGGCAAGGGTCAAAGCCATGGGAACCATTTACCTGAGCGGACTGACCTTTGAGCAGGCACGAAAGCTGATTCGTTCCAAATGGAGTCAGTATTATGATTTGAATAATAACCAACTGGAGATTACCCTGATTTTTAGCCGGGTAATTAAAGTAAACATAGTCGGTGAAGTTACACGACCCGGAACCTACGAGTTCCCGGCTCTTAATTCAGTCTTTAACGCACTTTTGGCTGCCGGAGGTCCGAATGAAAATGGAAGTCTGCGTAACATTGAAGTTCAAAGAGATGGGAAAAAGGTCTTTGGTTTTGATACCTACGCCTTTTTACGTGGCAAAACCACTTCCAGTGAGTTTTCCCTACAGGACAATGATTACATAGTAGTACATCCGGCAGGGAAAATTGTCAAAATGCAGGGCGCAGTCAGAAAACCACTGGAGTATGAAATTGTAGATAGTGAAAGGCTTACCGAGCTGATTCAGTTAGCCGGTGGCTTAAGCGGTAATGCATTTGGCGGGAGCATTCAGCGGGTAACCTTCAATAACGGTGCACGCGAGGTCATTGAATACAATCTTAACAGCAATTTACCTAAAGATACCTTGCGGGACGGGGATGAAATTATGGTAAGGGCCTTGCCGGATGATGTGAGAAACGGAATTCAGGTAAGCGGAGATATCAATCAGGAAGGCCTCTACACCTTTACACCCGGCATGCGGGTCAAAGAACTGATCGAAAAAGCCGGAGGTCTTAAACCAACTGCTTTTGGTCAAAGAGCATTTTTGTCACGGAAACTGTCAGATGAAAGTAGGCAGACCATTCCCCTTCCTTTAGAGTCTCTGATGAAGGATAGTAATTCTGCTGATAATATGGAACTGCAGCCTTTTGATAGGATTATGGTGGTCAGTAAGTCAGATTTCCTTGAAAATCCCGATTTGAGAGTAATCGGAGCTGTACGCAAACCAGGGGATTTAGCCTATGAAACGGGGATAACACTGGGAGATGTTATTCTGCAAGTAGGCGGTTTAAAGGCCGAAGCAGATCCCAAACGAATTGAAGTTGTCCGGCTGAGTTTATTTAATGCCAATGCCCCTAAAGAGGCAGCTGTATTTATTTTGGGTTTTGAACTGGAAAACGGAGAGCTTAAAGGGGATGGTGACAAATTCATGCTGCAGCCGTATGACCGGATTTATGTACGAACGCTGGCTGATTTTATGGAGCCCGCTTCAGTTTTGCTGGAAGGTGAATTTAAGTATCCGGGTACATATTCTTTGCTGAGCAGAGAAGAAAGGATAAGTGATGTTATCAGAAGAGCGGGAGGCTTAAAAGGCCAGGCCTTTATTGAAGCCACGCGCTTTTTCCGTGAAACAGCTCCGGGAGGGCAAGTGCTGATTGATTTGCCCAGGGTTCTGAATACAGGAAACAGACGGTTTGATTATCGCTTGATGGATGGTGACAGAATCATAGTGCCGGAATATATCCCCTATGTGAGTATACAGGGACCTGGTGTGCAGTATTTGAATACAACAGGGATGAAGGCTGTAAATGCTCCTTACAAGCCCGGATTAAGGGCTAACAGATATGTGAAGAATTTTGGAGACGGGTTTAGTGAAAAGGCTTCCCGTAAACGCGTGTTTGTGGTGGCCGCCAATGATAAGGTGAGCAGAACAAGAAACTACCTGGGCATCAAAATTTATCCTAAAGTAACACCAGGAGCGACCATATATGTTTCAATGAAAGAGACCTCTAAAATTAAAAGGGAAAAGGGTGACCCGATTGATTGGAACAGGGCCATTGAAAACACAACAATTAAACTCACCGGATTAGCAACCCTCATAATATTGCTTAAACAGCTATGAACTTACCAGACAAAACATCCCACCTGCAGACAGGTGGGAATGATGGTGAACTAAGTTTGAAAGAGATACTTATAGGTGTCAGAGACACCCTTGGTTTTTTGTGGATTTACAAAATACGTATCCTCTTGGTGTCTGTAATCGGACTGGTTGTTGGATTTGGATACGCTCATTTCTTCAATAAGGTTTTGTATACCAGCAATTTAACTTTTGCTGTAGAAGAAAAAACCGGATCTTCAGGCTTGTCAGGTATTGCAAGTCAGTTTGGATTTGATTTGGGTGGTGGAGGTGCAGGATTATTTTCAACTGATAACCTGATTTTACTTTTGCAGTCCGATCGCATTATTCAGGCAGCATTATTGACTCCACAAATTGATTTTAATGAGGGAACGCTTCTTAACAGATATATTGGTAATCACTTTGAAGATGCCTTAAAGGAGCATAAAATCGAATTTATTGATCCCCATAAATCGATTCAACAGTTTACAAGAAAAGAGGATAGTATTCTCGGTTTGGTTGTAACAGATATTGTGGACAATTCTCTTAAGGTAACAAGACTTGAAAAAAAAGCAGGTCTTCTGGAGGTTCATATTAGCGATGTTGACGAGAAATGGGCTTTTTTAATGAATCAAATTATCATTGAAGAAGCAATCGCCTTGTATTTGGAATTAAAAGTGGGCAAAACCAGGCGGACAGTAAATCTGTTGGAGCACAGGGTTGATTCAGTTAGAAGGGCTCTGGGTCTTGCCATGAGTTCTGCTGCCCAGGAAAGTGATCAGAATCAATCGTTGATAATGATGCGTGCAAGGGTACCTGCTGCAAAAAAACAGTTAGAAGTGCAGATGTTGACTACCCTCTACGGTGAATTGGTCAAAAATCTGGAACTCACCAAATTTACACTCGAAAGAGAAGAGCCTACTATTGAAGTTATTGACTCACCAAGATTCCCCCTAGACAAAAAGGGTAAAGGCAGGGTTAAGTGGGCAATCCTGACTTCATTTATTTTGACCGCTGGTTTCTCCTTCTTCCTGCTTTTCAGAAAGTGGATGAGCCGGATATTGAGCGATAAGGATTAAACTTTAATCGATAATAGCAACCGCCCTCCTCTTTTAAAACCCACGCCAAGAATTTTTTCATTGCCTGGCGTACCGGTAGATTTCTGGAGCATAAGGATTTGCCCGCTCTTAAATCAATTCTAATTACACCCTACTATAATTTTTGGAAATACTATGATTCCATTTAATGTACCTTTTGAATCTGAAAAACAAAGGGAATACCTGTCTGAAGTCTTTTTGAGTAAGAAATTTTCAGGAGACGGTTCTTTTACAAAAAAGTGTCATAGCTGGTTGGAGCAAGCCCTGGGTGCACCCAAGGTTCTTTTAACAACTTCATGCTCACATGCTTTGGAAATGTCAGCGATACTGGCAGACATAAAACCTGGTGATGAAGTTATCATGCCGTCGTTTACTTTCGTCTCCACGGCCAATGCTTTTGTTCTTCGGGGTGCAACAATCGTTTTTGTGGATATTAATCCCGTAACGATGAACATAGATGAAACGAAAATAGAATCAGCTATAACACCCCAAACAAGAGCCATCGTGCCAGTTCATTATGGTGGAGTGTCTTGCGATATGGATGCCATATTGTCTATTGCAAAAAAGCACAATCTTTTAGTTATAGAAGACGCTGCTCAATGTTTCGGTTCTTATTACAAGGGACAGCCTGTTGGTGTTCTGGGGGATATGAGCTGTTTTAGTTTTCATGAGACGAAAAATATTCATTCCGGCGAAGGTGGAGCTCTGGTTCTTAATACTGAAAAGTTCACACAAAGAGCAGAAATCATCCGGGAAAAAGGGACGAACAGATCTATGTTTCTGCGAGGGCAGGTAGATAAATATACCTGGGTTGACATGGGTTCCAGCTATTTGCCAAGTGAGTTATTAGCTGCTGTTTTATATGCCCAGCTTGAGGTTGGCAAAGAAATAACGGAGGGCAGATTAAAGACCTGGAATCTCTACAATGACTTATTGGCAGAATTGGAAACGGCTGGTTTTATAGAATTACCCAAAATCCCGGCTGATTGCCAACATAACGGACACATTTTCTTTGTTAAACTCCAGGACATAGAAGCTCGTCAGGGACTGATTGATTATTTACAAGCCAACGGCGTTAGTTCTGTTTTCCATTATATACCACTTCATTCTGCGATAGCAGGGTTAAAATATGGAAGATTCCATGGTTTGGATGAGCATACTACCAAAGAAAGCGAACGTTTATTGCGCCTGCCCATGTTTTCAGGATTGGAAGGTAAAGACGTAGTTCGTATTACAGATTTGATTAAGCACTATTTTAAACAAGACAGAGGATGATTAGTTTAATTAAACGGGTATGGAATAAGTTCTTCCCTAAAAAGTACAACTCTCAGATTGAATATTGGGAAGACAGAGCCAAGAACTATGGGGTGAGATCTGTGATTCATCTTGGTCATACCGAAGAAGAATTGGAGAAAGTTACAGCGTTTCAAATCGGCTTTTTGTTTCCGTTGTACCAAAAAATTCTTTCTGATGGTTCCGGAAATATCATTCTGGATTTCGGTTGTGGACCAGGTAGATTTTCAGGAAAACTGGCTGAGTTTTTCCAGGCGCAGGTTATTGGTGTAGACCCGATTAAAAAACTGATTGATCTGGCACCGGCGGCCGCTAATGTTGAATACAGACTGATGGCGGAGGGTATTATACCTCTTGAGGAAAATAGTGTAGATTCCGTGTTTATATGTCTGGTCTTTGGATCCATTACAGATTCTGCTGTCCTCACGAAGACTGTTTCAGAAATCGAAAGGGTTTTAAAGCCCGGGGGATCTGTTTTTCTTGTAGAGAAGACCTCGGAGGATCTGTCTAACTTTCAAACCAAGACGGTAGAGTTTTATACTAACCTATTTAGCTTTGCCAGTTTGGTTAAAATTGATCAATACACCGATATTGTTGACTGTAATTCTGTATTTACAGGCAAAAAAGCTCTTTGATGCCAGGCATTTCTCTAACTAAGAGTTTCTTAATATACGGAATCGGCAATATGCTCTACGCACTGATAGTGCTGTTGCTGATTCCTGTTTACCTGGAAAAATTGAATGTTGCAGATTATGGGAAATTTTCGATTCTCTATGTAACCGGGAACTTGTTCAGCATCATTTTTTCATTCTCAATTTCCAACGGTATTTTAAGATATTTCTCTGAATTTGATGCTGTTTCTTTGAGAAGGTCGGCGGTTTCAACCATGACCGTGTTTTTCTTGTTAACATTTCTGGTTGTTTTTGTTTTTTTTAATTTGCTGCCTGACTCTTTAAATATTCCAAATTTTAGTTCACAGGCAGACAGGAATAACGTCTTTGTGGTCCTGCTTTGGGGATTTACCAGGGTTTTGTTCGGCATGATACTGGGCGCATTAAGGGCTTTGGAAAAGCCGGTTAAGTACGTTAGCCTGACAGTTGCAGATGTAATCATATTGTGTGTGGTGAATTTGTACATTATGTTTTTTACATCTTTTGGAGTGGAAAATATACTTGTAGGCTATTTGATTTCTTCTACACTCAGCATTGTCATTGGATTCGGGTTCCTGAGCAAATTTCTGACCCTGGATTTTAATAAGGGAGCTTTGAAGTACTTACTTATGTATGGATTGCCCTTATCGGTGGCAAATGTTGTTTCCTATTTAATCGCTTACGGTAACAGATACTTTCTCGTATTTTTTTCAAATACAGAGGATGTGGCCATTTTTGATGTTGCCCAGAAGATCACAGGTATATTAAGTATTGTGTTGGTTAATGCTTTTATGATTTCGTTTACACCCTATTACCTGAGAATGTATAACACGGTGTCTATTGATGAGTTTAAAAGGCAGATTAACGCCAAAATATCAACTTTTGTCTCCATGTTCTTTCTGTTGGCTATGTTGCTGGTTTTTGTAGATGCCTACCTGCTGAACTACCTGAGTAAAAAAGAATACCTGGAAGCAGCTTTGTATACCCCTTTTCTGATCATTGCCAATTCACTGAGCGTGTTGTTTATGTTGTTGGCTATGACAACCAACATCAATAAAAAAACCAGTATCGAAATGCTGGTTACCATAGCAACGCTCATTACAGGACTTATCGGGAGTTATATTCTTATACAAAAAATAGGATTACTCGGCGCTGCTCTTTGTCAGATATTGATGTCATTGACTTCTTTTGTTCTGATAAATATTTACAACAAGAAGTATTTTCCTTTGGATTACAAGTTTCCTGAAACCCTGGGTATTTTGCTTTTTTTTATAATGTTTTCCGTGGCGGACAGGCTTATTTTTCAGTATAATTTAAACTTGTTTATAGCAGTTTTATCCTACGCTGCAATGTTGGGACTGTATGTATATATCTACAGAAGAAATTTTGATTTTATCTGGAATTTTGTTTCAACAAAATATTTGAAAAGTAGAGCATGAAAATTATACATCTTAGAGATCAGTACCTGAGAGTCAGCTTCGTCTATTTTTTACTGAAGGGATTCAGAAAGTACGAGCATTTTGTAGCTTGTAGGGAAATAATTCCTGTCGATACAATTCTTTATCCCTATAAGAATATACTGAAGACAAGCCCGTTTTTTGCACCTTTTTTGTTTCTCGATAAGCTGCTGACCGTTAAACTGGGGTTTAGCGCACGTCTGATTAATGATTGGTGGTCCTACTATTTTTTGTTGAGGAAAGAAAAAAATATCGGGATTTTGCACGCCCACATGGGTACTCAGGGATATTATGCTATTAAGCTGTCTAAAAAGCTCAACATACCGCTGATTGTTACTTTTTATGGCTCTGATATGTCTGACGTACCTAAGTTGCCTGGTTGGAGGGATCGTTACCATTTACTCTTTGAGCATGCTTCTCAGATAGTAGTGGAAGGCCAATTTATGAAGAGCAGGATGGTGGAATTGGGATGTGAACAAGAGAAGGTTTCGGTGGTTAAGATAGGGGTTCCTTTAGACCACCTCCAGTTCAGAGAACGTAATTCCTGGTCTGAAGGCGAAGTATTGAAGATTTTGATGTGTGCCAATTTTTATCCAAAGAAGGGGTATCTGACAGCGCTCAAAGCCATTAAAATAATGGCTGACAGAGGAGACAAGCTCGAGGTTGTTATCATTGGAGAGGGGCCTCAGAAGGTTGACATTCTCAATCTTATAGAAAGGCTTGAACTCGGTCATGTTGTTTCCCTGATTGGTAAAAGATCTCTGGATGAGATCTATACCCTGTCCACGTCTTTCCATTTGTTTTTTCATCCCAGTGAAACTGCTCCTGATGGTGGGTCTGAGGGAGGGGCTCCCACAATTATCATAGAGATGCAGGCTTTAGGTCTGCCTGTCGTTTCAACCACACACGCGGATATTCCCAATATTATACCTCCTGAAAATCATTTTTTAGCAGCAGAGGGAGATCCCAAGGGCCTTGTTGCCCAGTTTGATAAACTTAAATCGATTCCCGATTGGGGTAGCATTTCCGCAAGAGGTAAAGCGTTTGTGGTTAAGGAGCATTCTAATGAAAGATGTTCTGGTGTCATGGAAGAAATATACAGTCGATTCATTGTTGAATGACATCGTTAAGTAATGTGGTTACGGATGTGCCGCGCGTACATTCAAATGGTATAGTTGCAAACCTTCTGTTTGCGGTTATGTTTACGCTTGGGATGCTCGGGTATATTCCGGGATTACCCTATTGGCTTTATAATATCTCCACATTCATTACGCTACCCGTCTTGTTTGCCTGTTTACTACTGGCAAAAGGGGCAATCTTTACTAAAAATGAAGTTTGGTTTATTGTACTTTTTGTTTTTACAATTCTATGTTCTTATGCGCTTTCTCCTTATGGGGTTACAATTCCGGGATTTTTAAGAGCAGTAGTCCCTGTTTTATTTTACTACCTGGTCAGAACCCTCAAAATACGGAAGACGTCATTTTATTTTGGGGTTGTTAAAGTACTTCTGATTGTTTCTTTTTTTGTAGCACTTTATCAGTCGTTGTTTCAACCTATCTATGTTATTGAAAACGGAAGTTGGGTAGTTTATGTTGAAGAAGCCCTGCCATTAGCCAAAAGGCCTGTTTCTTTTCTTGGGAATGCGAACGTATTCGGAGTTTTTACGGTATTCTGTTACATACTCTTATTTTTCGAAAACCCGGATTACTTGTCGAAGAAGGAGAAAGTAATCTTGTTTCTCTTTGTTCTGGCTAACCTTGTTTTGTTCTCAAAATCGAGGACATCCATGCTCGCATTCGTAATGGTAAATGTTGTTTACAGCGTGATCAAAAAACAACATTTTAAACTTTTAATCTTTTTGGCTGTAAGCGTGCTGCTCGGATTGTTTGTCTACAGTAACTATGAGGATCTATTGGTTCTTGATGATCTTTTCAGATTGAGTGCGTTGGTAGATCAGGAAGATAATTCTTATACCATCCGACGTAGAATTGCCGAATTTACATTCGACCTGATTAGCCAGAGGCCTTTGTTTGGCGTCGGTACCGGGAATGAAATGTTTTTAATGGCTGACACGGGCGCTCCCCACAAGGGTAGTGAATCGGCCTCTTTGTTACTACTGATAGAAAGGGGCATTGTTGGGTATTTATTTTACTTATACATTCTTTTTGCAAAACTTTTGAGCGTAAGATCCGCAGCACCAAAAATCCTTATAGGATTGACTATTATTTCAGTCGATTTTACAGAGACTGTATGCGTGATTCCTCAATTGACTGTTTTCCTGGCAATCTATTTCGGGATAAGTCAGAATGAATCTAATTACAACAAACAACTTATATAGATGCTGTTTAATTCTATTGAATTCGTCATATTTTTACCAATAGTGTTTTTTTTCTATTGGTTTGTGGTCAATAAAAGTCTGCGTCTTCAGAATATTTTGTTGCTCGTTGCAAGCTATTATTTTTATGCCTGCTGGGATTATCGTTTCCTCTTCCTGTTGATGTTCTCCACATTTCTGGACTACTACTCCGGAATCAAAATTGAAGAAGCGATAGATGTCAGAAAAAAGAAATTCTGGTTTTGGTTGAGCATAATTGTAAATCTTGGATTTCTGGGAGTGTTCAAATACTATAATTTTTTTGTCACCTCATTTGCTTCAGGTCTTGACAGTTTGGGTATAGGTGTGGATGTGTTCACTTTAAATGTTATTCTGCCGGTAGGTATTTCATTCTATACCTTTCACGGATTGTCATACGTTATCGATATCTATAACGGTAAGATCAAGGCAGAAAAGAATGTTGTAGACTACTCTGTTTTTGTAAGTTTTTTTCCGTTACTGGTGGCAGGTCCTATCGAAAGGGCAACGCACCTTCTGCCCCAGATTCAGAAAATGCGTGTTTTTAGCCGGTTACAGGCAGTAGATGGATTGAAGCAGATTTTATGGGGTCTCTTTAAAAAAGTGGTCATAGCGGACAACTGTGCGGAATATGCCAATATTATTTTTAATAACTCTTCTGACTATTCAGGCAGTACCCTGCTTCTTGGAGCATTGTTCTTCACGTTTCAGATATATTGTGACTTTTCAGGATACTCTGACATAGCTCTTGGTACTGCTCGTTTATTTGGGATTGATTTGTTAAGGAATTTTGCATACCCATACTTTTCTCGAGATATAGCTGAATTCTGGAGGAGATGGCACATTTCTTTGTCTTCCTGGTTCAGAGATTATTTATACATCCCCTTAGGTGGCAGCAGAGGTTCCATGGGTTTTAAAATAAGGAACACATTTATAATATTTCTGGTAAGCGGATTTTGGCATGGTGCCAACTGGACTTTCATAATATGGGGAGGGCTGAATGCACTCTATTTTTTACCCTCATTGCTGAGGGGTAAAAACAGGGTAAATCTTGATATAGTGGCAGCTGGCAGGTATTTCCCTACCCTCAGGGAGTTTTTCTCTATTTCGATTACGTTTTCGCTCACAGTTTTGGCCTGGATTTTCTTCAGAGCTGAAAACGTAGGACATGCCTTTAGTTATTTGCAAGGGATGTTTACATGGGATCTGTTCAAAATTCCGTATTTCCCGGGAATTGGATTGGCAGTGTCAACTTTGATACTGGTAGTCATATTTATGCTGATTGAATGGATTGGCAGAGAAAGCCAGTATGCTATACAGCATTTTATGAACCCGTGGAAACGGAATGTAAGATGGGTTGTATATGGGGTTATACTATTCTGTATTTTCCTTTTTAACGGCCGCGAGCAGGAATTTATTTATTTTCAGTTCTAGGACTACCATGAGAAATTTTTTAGTTGATTCGGCTAAGTTCAGTTTGCTTTTTGTAGTTGTTCTTTTAATTGCCTCCTGGATTGGTTATTTATGCCAATACGATGCTGATTATTTCAGAATACCTGAATCAAAAAAGTATCTGGTGGTGGGAGATTCTCACCTTGAGTGTTCCATGAATACATCTCTGGATGGTTTTGTGAATATTTCTCAATCCAGTGAAATCTATATGTTCACCTATTTGAAGATTAAGAATGTATTGGAAACGAATGCTCATATTGAACATGTTTTTGTTGATTTTTGCAACTTCCAGGTTGATAAGCAGCAGGATTCCATTATTTATTCGGAAAATTATCTGAATTCAAGATACCCGTTGTACTACGCTCTTTTAGGAAAAGAAGAGTTTGAACATCTGACGCTTAATAACGAATTACCTTTTATAAAAACACATATCAAGGCACTGCCAAAAGTAAGTAGGGAGGCAATGACCTCTGTCAATGTATTGACAAATCATTCATTGGGCGGTTTTTCCCCTTTGACCCGACTGCTTACCGATTCATTTGTGAACATAGCTTCTCAGGAGACGATATTACCTGCAGATATGGCCAAGTTGAATATGCACTATTTGTTGAAGATAGTAGCATTATGCAAAGAGAAAAAAGTATCCCTTTACCTGATCAGAACACCCCTCCATCCGGCCTGGCCTTATTTACAGAACGAAGCTTTTTTTCAGAAGAACAGACAGGAATTGCTGGATGGGGTCGTTTTTCTTGACTTTAAACAACTGGCTCTCGGAAACCAGCATTTTGCTGATCTGGAGCACCTTAATGAAAAGGGAGCCCATATATTCTCCACCTTTTTCGCTGGTTTGATTGCGGAAAATTTATTAGAGAAGGATGATCCTCAGCTATATATTAATGCTGAAATAAAAGAATACAATACAAGAAATTAAGTTCAATTTTATTACCTATTGTCCTATGGATAAAATTAAGATAAAAGAAAAGTACTACATCGGAATCGTAGGTTTTGGAGGAGCAGGCATGGCTCTGTACAAACACTTTGAATCGTTTGATGACTGTTCTGTAATCAGTGTATTCGACATAAAAGAGCCAGCCTTTGAACGGGCAAGGAATCATAGGGCAGACCTATTCCTCACATCGGATTTTGATGCATTTCTTGAAAGTGGAATTGATATCGTGGTTGTTTCTTCACCAGATAGCACCCATGCAAAATATATCTGCCGGAGTGTGGAACATGGTAAACATGTATTGTGCGAAAAACCTCTGACCGATTCTGTCGAAGGGATAAGAGATATTCTGAAATGTGTAAAAGCACATCCTGACATTGTAGTCGGCGTTCAACACCAGATGAGGTGTTTGCCTATACACCGTAAAATCAAGGATATCGTCAGCAGTGGTGTGCTTGGGAAAGTTGGATATATAGAAGGATACTATGTACACAACCTTACCAAACGAGCTTTTGAATACGATAACTGGCGGTTGGTTGAGAACGCTACCCCACTCATTTATTCAGGGATTCACTTCGTCGACCTTCTCAGGTGGGTTGTTGATGATGAGATTGTAGAGGTATCAGCCATGGCAAACAATATTTGTTTCCCTGAATATCCGGAGAGTGATTTAAATGTAGTCCTGCTTAAGTTCAGGTCAGGTATAATTGGGAAAGTAGTAACTGCCTTCGGTGCCGGAAGACCGCAAGACCATACGGTTCAGGTTTATGGTAATGATAAGAGCATCTTCAACAATATGCTGTTTGACAAAGACGGGAGTTTTGAAATATTTGCTACTCCGATCAGAAATACCATGCAAGGCAGGAAACTGGCATGGATAAAAGAAACAGTCATCGCTACCTACTCCAAACTTTTTGAATGGCTGATGCGGTCATACCCTTATAATGCCCAATACAATATTGGATATTATCCCATCAGACTTTATGAACACTCCATGGCGGTCAGAAATTCTGCAGAAAACTTTATGAATACTGTCAAGGGAAAGGGTAAGTTAGATTGTACAGTATTCGACGCTGCCAGATCAGTGGTGGTAGCGCTCGCTGGGGTTGAAGCATACAGAACTGGTAAAACGGTTGTTTTGAAAGACTTTGGAATGAATGATATAGAAGAGCTGCTTTGATGATAAGTATCATTGACTACGGAGCGGGAAACATAGGCTCTATTGTTAACATGATTCGCAGGCTGGGGGGGACAAGTAAAATTGTCAGCAGTCCTGACGAAATATTGGGTGCGGATAAATTAATACTGCCAGGTGTAGGGCATTTTGATCATGGGATGAAGATGCTGTCAGACAATAATTTAGTAGAAGCTGTGAAAGCGTATGTGCAGCAGAAAGAGCGGCCTTTACTGGGTATTTGTTTGGGGGCGCAGTTGTTGACCCAAAGGTCAGAGGAAGGGACTATGCCTGGATTTGGTTTTTTTGATGCCGAAGTACTTCATTTCTCGAAACTTCCGAATGAAGAGAACATAAGGATACCCCATATGGGGTGGAATACCATTCAATTTGAAAATGAAACGGAATTGCTAAAGAATCTGCCGGAGAATCCCAGGTTTTATTTTGTTCATTCCTACTATATGCACAGTAACCAGCCTTCGGATGTATTATGTACAGCTGCATACAAGACTCCATTTGCTGCGGGTTTGCATAAGGATAATATTTGGGCAGTACAGTTTCATCCGGAAAAGAGTCACAAGTTTGGGATGCGCCTTTTCCAGAATTTTTTAGAGTTGTGAAAATGATAAGACTTATACCGGTATTGTTGCTCAAAGGGAAGGGATTGGTGAAGACTGTTAATTTCAAGAACCCTGTTTACATTGGAGATCCGATCAATGCTGTCAGGATATTCAACGAAAAAGAGGTTGATGAATTGGTATTATGTGATATTGAAGCCAGTACGCAACAAAGAGAGCCCAACTATGCCTGGATAAAAGATATTGTAAGTGAATGTTTCATGCCGGTTGGTTATGGGGGGGGGATCAGGAATATTGAGCAGATACGCAGGATTTTTGATCTGGGAGTTGAAAAAGTTATTATGAATTCTGCTGCCTTCGATTTTGAATTACTTGCAAAGGCCGCTTCCATTTATGGCAATCAAAGCATCGTAGTCTCCATAGATGCCAAAAAGTCTTTTTTTGGTTCCTATCAGGTGTACAGCAAAAGCGGTACCGTTAAACACAAATGGACACCGGAAGATTTTGCCAGACAGGTAGTTGCAGCCGGAGTAGGAGAAATCATTATTCAGTCTGTTGATAAGGAAGGAAGTATGTCTGGTTTTGATCTGGAGCTTACTAAAAGTGTTGCCAATGCCGTAAATGTGCCAATTGTAGCCAGTGGCGGGGCAGGTAATATTTCTCACATTGCTGATGCACTCAAAATTGGGAAAGCTTCTTCAGTGGCAGCTGGCAGCTTCTTTGTATATAAAGGAAAACACAGGGCTGTTTTGATAAACTACCCCACTCAGGATGAAATTGCAAATCTAAATTCGCTATGAAAGATCTCGCCTATAAAATATGTACCCAGTGTATAATGGATACTTCTGATCCGGACATTACATTTGACAGCAAGGGAATCTGCAATCATTGTCTGAGGTATAACAGCGAACTCCATAGAAGGGTATTTAGCGGACAGGAGGCTGATCAGAAACTCAGCATACTGATAGAAAAAATAAAGGCATCCGGTAACGGGAAGGAATACGATTGTATCATTGGCGTGAGCGGAGGTGTTGACAGCACCTATGTGGCCTATTTAACCAAACAACTGGGCATCCGGCCCCTGGCCATTCACTTTGATAACGGATGGAATTCTGAATTAGCTGTAAGTAATATAGAAAAGACACTGGATCACCTGGGCATTGACTTATATACTTATGTCATTGATTGGGAAGAATTTAAAGATTTGCAGCTTTCATTTTTAAAGGCTTCCACACCGGATGGTGAAATCCCGACAGATCATGCCATCAATGCCTTGCTGTTCAGGGAGGCTAATAAGAGGGGAATCAAGTATATTATAAATGGAATGAATTTCGCGGCAGAATCCATTAGTGTACCCGGATGGGCATATGGACACAGTGATTGGAAGTATATTAAGTCAATTCAAAAGATTTTCGGGACAGCTAAATTGAACCGATATCCCAAATACACTTTCTTTGATTTGTTCTGGTGGAATATTGTAAAACGAATTAAAGTAATTTCAATATTAAACTATGTAGATTATAAGAAGGATGCCGTGATGGAGATTCTTCAATCTGAGCTTGGCTGGGTTTATTACGGAGGTAAACACTATGAGTCGGTCTATACAAGATTTTTTCAGGGTTATATTCTGCCCCGGAAATTTGGAATAGATAAACGCAAAGCTCATTTATCAGATTTGATTAAGTCGGGACAGATAAGCCGGGAGGATGCGCTGAAACAAATGGAATTGCCTGGTTATGATGAAAAACTCTTCAGGCAGGACAAGGATTTTGTTATCAAGAAATTTGAGTTAAATGAAGCATCTTTTGATGCTATCATGGCTCTGCCTCCTAAAACGTTCAGAGATTACCCCAATAATTTTGAAAGAGTACAAAAGCTAAAGTCTTTTGTAAATAAACTAAGAGAAAAGGGCTATTACTCCAGATGATACATGTGCTTCATTTGTGCTCCGATTATTCCAGACAAAAGCTGTACAAAGAACTTTTTCTGTCGCTTGCACAAATGGGAATCCGTCAAACCATTTATGTACCTGTCAGGACAGCAGCAGAAGTTGGGAAGTACGATATCCCTAATGTACCGGATACAGTTGTTATTTATGCCCATATTCTTGAGCCAAAACACCGTATACTTTACAAATCAAAAATCAATACCATTTATGAGGATGTTCTGTCCAAAGTGGAAATAAAAGGAATAGACATCATCCATGCTCACTTCTTATTCAGTGACGGGGGTGTTGCCTTGAAATTAAAGCAGCAATTTTCAATCCCATATATTACAGCAGTCAGGAATACAGATGTAAATATGTTTTTTAAATATATGATTCATCTGAGAGGACATGGACAAAATATTCTGTCAAATGCCAGGCAGTGCATATTTGTTACACCGTCGTATCGGAAGCAGGTTGCGGATAAATATATTGCCGGGCAACTGAAGGAGCGTATTTTGAATGCGACTGTGATACCAAACGGATTAACTCCTGATTGGTTTGAAAATCAGGAATCCCGGCCTGTACCCCATAATCCATTGAGGATATTGTACGTAGGTGATTTTACCTTCAATAAAAACATTTTACTTCTTCTTAGCGTGATAAAAGCACTATCTGGAGAACGTCCTGTAACACTCACGCTTGCCGGAGGGGGCGGAGATGGTCATGAAAGTGTTTTAAAGGCTTTAAAGCAAGAAGACTTTAGTTTTGTGAAATTTGTCGGAAAGGTTGAAGGAGCCACTGCCATGCGGGCGCTTTATGGAGAACATGATATTTTTGTCATGATCAGTAAGCTTGAAACATTTGGTTTGGTTTATTTGGAGGCGCTGAGTCAGGGTTTACCTGTTATACATACTGCAGGGCAGGGAATAGATGGTTATTTTGAAAAGAGTAGCTTTGCAATTCCGGTACAACCAAACAATATGAACGAGAGTATTGAAGCTATCAAAAAAATAGCTGACAATTTCGAAACGGCAAGTAGGGAAGCTGTTCAGGCGGTCGCACCATTCTCATGGACTCAAATTGCCAAGACCTACCTTAATTTATACCTTGAAAAGCCCAGTATATGAAAAAAATTAAATTTGCAATTGTTGGTTGTGGACGGATTGCACAACGCCATGCCGAACATATAGCAAGACTAGGGGAGTTAGTGGCAGTATGCGATATAGAACCTGAAAAGGCTAATTCTCTCGGCAAGAAATATGATGCCCGGGTGTTTTTTTCGATAGAAGAACTCCTGACTGCAAAACCCGATGTAGATGTTGTGACCATAAGCAGCCCTAACGGGCTCCATGCTCAGCACGCCATTGCAGCATTGAATGCAGGATATCATGTCTTATGTGAAAAACCTATGGCAATCAGTGTTTATGATTGTGGTGAAATGATTAAAACTGCGGAAAAAAATAACAAACGCTTGTTTGCCATAAAACAGAACAGATTTAATCCACCGGTTGCTGCAGTCAAGAAGGCCATTGATGAGGGTATAATGGGTAAGATTTACAGTGTTCAGCTCAGCTGTTTCTGGAACAGGAACTTTGATTATTACGAAAATTCCTGGAAAGGAACTAAAGCACTTGATGGCGGAACGCTGTACACTCAGTTCAGCCATTTTATTGATTTACTTTATTGGATAGTGGGTGATGTAAAACAAGTACATGCTTTTATGGGTAATTATGCCCATGAAGGTGTGATTGAATTTGAAGACACAGGCGCAGTTGTGATGCAGTTCTACAACGGTGCCATAGGTACTGTAAATTACACTGTTAACAGCTATGGCAAAAATATGGAAGGATCACTGACCATTTTTGCGGAAAAAGGAACCGTAAAAATCGGAGGTCAGTATCTGAATGAGTTGGAATACCAGAACATTGATGGATTTGAATTTAAAGATTTGCCTGTTGGAAATACGGCAAATAACTATGGTAAGTACCAGGGTTCCATGTCAAATCATGATAAGGTATATGAAAATGTAATAGATGTTCTGAACAATGGAAGCACAATTTCTACCAATTCTTTTGAGGGACTGAAAACTGTTGAAATCATTGATAAGATTTATCAATCGGTTAAACAAAATGCGTCATGAGCCCTACATTATATACTTCTGCCATCAAAGACGTTCAGTTTGGCTCATCAGTCAAAATCGTTGAACCTGTTAATATATATGGCTGTACCATTGGAGATGCTTGTTTTGTTGGCCCTTTCGTAGAGATCCAGAAAGACGTGATCATAGGTCATCGTACTAAAATCCAGTCACATTCATTTATTTGTGAGCTGGTTAATATTGGCGATGATTGTTTTATCGGTCATGGAGTCATGTTTATCAATGACCTTTTTGCAAAAGGTGGTCCGGCAAGAGGCGACAAGACCTTGTGGAAGTCAACACGTATAGGGAATCAGGTGAGCATTGGCAGTAATGCAACGATACTTCCTGTTACCATATGTGATAATGTGGTTATTGGTGCCGGGGCAGTAGTTACAAAAGATATTCATCAGCCAGGAGTTTATGCAGGAAATCCTGCCAAAAAAATTAAATAACTTATATGCAAAAAGTTCCTTTTGTTGATTTAAAAGCACAGTATTATTCTATAAAGAAAGAAATAGACAGCGCTATTTCTGACGTTATTGAAAACACAGCTTTTATTGGAGGTAAACCAGTTACAGATTTTGAAGCTGCCTTTTCATCCCTTTATGGTATCAAGCATTGTATTTCAGTTGCCAATGGTACTGATTCTCTGTACATTATTATGAAAATGTTGGGTATCGGGAACGGTGACGAAGTAATTACCGTGGCGAACAGCTGGATTTCTTCTTCAGAAACCATTTCCCAAACAGGTGCCAAGCCTGTTTTCGTTGATATAGATCCTGTTTATTATAGCATGGATGAAACGATGCTTGAGGCAAGGATAACCCCTCGGACCAAAGCAATTATTCCGGTACATCTGCAAGGACAGGCGGCTAACATTACAGCTATTTGCGCAATTGCAGATAAATATGGTATTCCTGTTATTGAAGACTGTGCACAATCACATTTTTCGGAGCTTGGGGGAAAACGAGTGGGTAGTTTTGGTATTGCCGCTTCTTTCAGCTTTTACCCTGGTAAAAATCTGGGGGCCTATGGCGATGCAGGATGCATACTTACCAACAATGCCGAATTGGCTGAAAAATGCAAAATGTATGCACGACACGGGGCACTCCAAAAACATGAACATCAGATTGAAGGAATCAACAGCCGGTTAGATGGTTTGCAGGCAGCCATCCTTTCGGCAAAATTACCTTACATACTCGATTGGACAGAGGCAAGGATTCGCTGTGCAAGTTTGTACGACAAAGCTTTACAAGGCATTCCGCAAATTGTGACACCAGCAAGAAGACCTGACTCCAAACACTCCTTTCACCTTTATGTAATTCGGGCCCAAAGAAGAGATGACCTGATGACGTTCCTTAAAAGAAAGCAGGTTGAAACGGCCATCCACTACCCAACTGCCCTGCCAAATCTTAAAGCCTATCAGTATCTCGGACATCAGCCGGCAGATTTCCCGGTAGCTACGTCTTATCAGTCGCAAATTCTGTCCCTGCCTATTTATCCTGAGCTCACGGAGGAACAAATTAATTATGTTGCAAGCTGTATCCGGGAATTTTATGAATCGTGATGAGTAAAAACGTCTGGTTAATTTGTAAATATGCCTCACCTGAAAAGTACTTTTTCGGGACGAGGCATTTTTATTTGGCAGAAGAATGGGTGAAAAATGGCCATGATGTGACGGTATTTACCTCTAATGCTTCCCATTTAACAGACAAACTGCCTGTATTTGAAGGAAGTAGAATGGAAGAGAATATAGCCGGGGTGCGGACTATCTGGCTGAAGGTTTTAAAGACCAGAAAATCCTCTTCAGTTCAACGTATTTTATCCTGGATTCACTTTGAGTGGGCAGTCCTTTATACCTCCAAACAAGGAATTCCAAAGCCTGATGTTGTCATAGCATCGTCTTTATCAATTCTGAGTATAATTTCCGGATATCTTTTATCACGCAGGTACAAGGCAAGATTTATTCTGGAGATTCGGGACATCTGGCCGTTGTCTGCCATGCAATTAGGGGGATTCAGCCGTAGAAACCCCTTTATATGGATTTTAGGTACTCTTGAAAAATTCGGATACAGGAAGGCAGATTTGGTAGTTGGTACGATGCCGAATCTGATAGAACATGTTAGGGAGGTAGAGCCATATTTTAAGGAGTGTGTATGTATTCCACAAGGTATTAAACGGGAATCCCTGGGATACGGAGTTCCTTTGGATGACGCTTATGTCTCAAATACCTTTACACAGGATACGTTTAAAGTTGCTTATGCAGGGACCATTAATCCCAATAATCCAATTGAAACACTGCTCGCTGCAGTTGCAGGTCTGGGTACAGACGCTAAGGTAGAGGCGTATATTTTGGGTAGCGGGTCAATGTTGGATACCTATAAGGAGAAATACAGGGATTTCGGGAACATACATTTTATAGCACCCATTCCTAAAAAGTTAGTAAATAATTTTCTGAGGCACGTGGATCTTTGTTTTGATGCTATTGATTCAGAAATTGCCCGTTTCGGGTTGTCGAGAAATAAGTGGATTGATTATATGAATGCAGGCAAACCAATAGTTTGCTCATATTCCGGGTTTCAGTCGATGATTAATGAAGCCGATTGCGGGAGCTTTGTGCCATTTGGGAATGTTGAGTTGCTTGCAAAAGAAATCCTCCGATATCAGCGTATGTCATTTGAAGAAAGGGAAAAAATGGGAACCAGGGCCATAGCATATCTGAAAGAACAGCGCTGCTTCGATAAATTGGCCAGAGACTATGAACAATTTTTTTAGCCATGTACAAGAGATTTGGAAAACGTTTCATTGATTTCACACTGGCCTTCCTGGTTCTTGTTTTAGGATTACCTGTGATACTGTTTTTAGGATTGCTCATTTACCTTTATGATGGAGAATCTCCCTTTTTCATGCAATTGAGACCAGGTAAAAACAGTCGGATATTCAGATTAGTCAAACTCAGAACCATGAGCAACCTCAGGGATGAGCAGGGTAATCTGCTTCCTGATGAAAAACGAATGACCAGACTGGGTAGCTTTATCAGGAAAACATCTCTGGATGAACTCCCGCAACTTTTTAATGTGCTGAAGGGAGAAATGAGTCTGATCGGACCAAGACCGTTACTTGTTCAGTATCTCCCCCTGTACAATCCGGAGCAATCAAAAAGACATAATGTAAGACCTGGGATTACCGGATGGGCACAAATTAACGGGCGGAATGCACTTTCCTGGGAGGAAAAGTTTGCTTTGGATGTTTGGTATGTCGATAACTTCTCTTTTATGCTGGACTTGAAAATAGTTTTTCTGACCTTTAAAAAAGTGCTGATACGGGAAGGAATTAATGCCCAGGGGGCTGCGACTGCAACGTATTTTACAGGCAATAAATCAAAAACATGAAGCAGGTTATTATTATTGGTGCAGGAGGGTTTGGAAGAGAAGTGGAGATGCTTATAAGCCAGATAAACACGCGTCAACTCACCTGGGATTTATTGGGTTTCCTGGACGAATCCCTTGAAGCCGGAACCGCCATTGGAAGTACAAAGGTTATTGGAGGCATAGATTCGGCCAAGGATTATTCAGAAGCGTATTTTGTGTTAGCATTGGGGAATCCCAAGTCGAAACGAAATGTGGCTCAGCGCCTTGGCCCGAAAGCAAAATTCGCTACGCTTATACACCCCAATGTGTTGATTGGAGACCGGGTGAGCATCGGAGATGGAAGTATTATATGTGCAGGTTGTCTGATAACGGTCGATATTTCTCTTGGAAAACATACGCTGCTCAATTTGGCCTGCACAGTAGGGCATGACACTATAATTGGTGACTACAGCTCCTTTATGCCAGGGGTAAATATATCGGGCGAGGTGGTTATTAAGGCTGGCGTATATGTTGGAACGGGTGCAAAAATTATCAATCAGCTTGAAATAGGAGAAGATACAATCGTCGGTTCAGGTGCGGTAGTGTCGAAAAGTTTGCCTCCCTATTGTACTGCAGTCGGCATACCAGCCAAGCCTATAAAGTTTCATGATGAATCCTGATAAATATCCGGCTCTTTGGTTTGTCGTCAGATTTGGCCTGTTTTATCTGGTTTTTTCGTTAGGGTACAGTATTTATTTATCTGCATACGAAGGCGTTCCTGACCCTATTACCTATTCCGTTGCTTTGCAAGTCGCGGAAATACAGCAGGTATTTGATTCACGGGCGGTTGATTTGGTTGTAGAGCGTGATGCCCTTACAATCCGGCTTGCAGGTGTTCCCGCCGTTTCAGTTTTTGAGGGGTGTAATGGTTTTATCGTAGCCGGTTTGTTTTTGTCTTTTTTTGTCGCATTCTGGAAATGGACAAAACGGACATTCGGGTATATCCTGATAGGCTTGTTAAGTATTCATTTGCTTAACCTTATCAGACTGGTATTGCTGCTAAACATTGCTTTAGAAAACGCTACCCTCTTTTATTATTATCACAAGTATGCCTTTACCGCCATCATGTATACATGTGTTTTCCTCATCTGGTTGTTTTGGTTGAAGTCGACAGCGAATCCCGGATCTCATGTTAAGGAGCAGGCTGTTTAAAGTTTGTTTAGCCATATTCTTGTTTATCATGAGTTATGGAGTGCAGGCACTCTCCCTGATTCCGGATTGGAGTTTTCTCTTTCGCACTTACCCACATAGTGTGCTTTTCGCCAGGGTACTTCTGATTGCATGGGGAAGTTATCTTATATATGCCGTTCTCATGTTGGGTCATAAAATGACATGGTTGTTGACACTTATCAGCATTGTTTTCTATTTATTACTCTTCATACTCTATATCTTTAGTTTAGAATTTGAATCACTACAAAATTTTTGCGCCACCTTACACCGGTTAATCACCACACCCATTTTCGCCGTGGTTGTTTTTCTTGCTTTTAAATTTCAATATAAGTATGTCTGAATCACCAAAAATCTGGCTTTCATCACCCCATATGGGACTGGAGGAGTTTAAATTTGTCAAAGATGCCTTTGATACCAACTGGATAGCGCCGTTGGGTCCGCATGTAAACGGATTTGAGCAGGATTTGTGTGATTTTACAAAATCACCCAGTGCTGCTGCGCTTTCAAGCGGGACTTCGGCCATCCACCTTGCATTAATTCTGCTGGGAGTAAAGGCTGGTGATGAAGTAATTTGCCAGAGTTTTACATTTTCAGCCTCTGCAAATCCGATTGCTTATCTCGGAGCTTTGCCGGTTTTTATCGATTCAGAACCAGATACCTGGAATATGGATCCAAAGGTTTTGAGGGAAGCTATTTTAGATCGCATCGCCAAAGGCAAAAAGCCAAAGGCTATTATCCCTGTTCACCTCTATGGGATGCCTGCAAAAATGGATGAAATCACGGCGATTGCCAATGAATTCGGCATTGATATCGTAGAAGATGCGGCAGAAGCACTGGGGTCCACCTACCAGCATCAGGCCTGCGGGACATTCGGAAAAATGGGTGTGCTCAGTTTTAATGGAAACAAAATTATCACTACCTCCGGTGGTGGCGCCTTGATATCTGCCGATGCGAAACTGGTGGAAAAGGCTCGTTTCCTGGCTACACAGGCAAGAGATGCTGCACCCCATTATCAGCACAGTGAGATTGGGTATAACTATCGTATGAGTAATGTTTGCGCAGGTATTGGTCGCGGGCAGATGCTTGTTCTCAGCGATAGGGTTCAACAGCGTCGTGCTAATTATGCCTATTATGTAAATGCCTTCCGGGATATCGAAGGAATTTCTTTTGTGACTGAACCAGCCGGGAGTTTCACAAACCGCTGGCTTACAACTATTCTGGTCGACCCGGCTGTTACCGGAGGCATAAGCCGTGAAAATATCCGGTTGGCGCTTGAAAAAGAAAACATTGAATCGAGACCGCTTTGGAAGCCCATGCATATGCAACCGGTTTTCGAAACTGCTCCTTATTATGGTGGCGAAGTATCAGCAAAACTCTTTGAGAAGGGCTTGTGTCTGCCATCAGGATCTAACCTGACTACCCACGACCTTGACCGGGTTGTGAAGGCAGTTAAGGCTTGTTTCCCTGGTTGATCAGACCAAAAATGCCCTGTTAAGGGTATGTCCAGACGGCGATATATTCACGTTCTTGGTATAAATTAATCATGACTTAATATCAATTTGGTTAGTTTTCCTGCCTCGGCCGCTTCTTACTTTTATGCTGTATAAGTCGGTTTGAAGTTTACCTTTGTAAAGCAATGTTTCAAAAGTACCTCCGCATATACTCCAACCGCTTCGTTTCGAGGTGGATGGTATTGTTGATTGACATGGCGATTGTGGCATTTGCCTTTGCCATTTCAAATCTGGTGCGGTTCAATTTTGATCTTACAGCCATCAACTTTGAACTTGCGCTGAGGCAGTTGGCTATAGTGTCAGTTTCATACCTGGCAGGTTTTATTACGTTTAAATCCTTCAGCGGTATTATCCGACATACGGGGGTAGAAGATGCGGTTCGTTTGTTTTATGCCACCACGCTGGCAACCGGGGTCCTTATATTACTCAACCTGCTTACTTACCGCTTCTCTCCGAATAATTATGGCCCCCTCTCGGTAGGACTTGCCATAGTTTTTATTCAGTACGTCTTTGCAGTTTTTTTGCTGGTAACCAGCAGATTTCTCTTCAAGGCCGTTTTTATGGCGGTATTTGAGGGGGGCAAAAATAAAGTCAATGTAATCATCTACGGTGCCGGTAAGTCAGGCACCATCACCCGGAATACCCTGCTGCAGGACGATAGCCTGCACTACAATGTAGTAGCCTTCATCGATGATAATCCAAGCAAGGTATTCAAATCAGTACACGGGGTCCGTGTTTATCCGGCCAGTATACTCGAGTCTGATTTTGTGGAGAAGAAGGATGTAAAAGAAGTAATTCTCTCTATTCAGAATATCTCCAATATCCGGAAACGGCAGATTATTGATCAATGCCTGATTCACAACATCAAGGTTAAAAATGTACCTCCCGTTCAGAACTGGATCAACGGAGAATTGAGCAGCAAACAAATCAAAGCAGTCAAAATTGAAGACCTGCTGCAGCGGGAAGAGATAGTGCTTGACAATGAAAACGTCTCCAATGAAATTGAAGAGAAAGTTGTTTTCGTGACAGGTGCGGCAGGTTCTATAGGTTCAGAGATTGCCCGGCAACTCCTTCATTACAAGCCGGCCCAACTTATCCTCATTGACCAGGCTGAATCACCCCTTTACGAACTGGAAATAGAATTACGCAAACTGCATGCCCACCTGCTGCACAATGTGAGGTTTGTGATCGCAGATGTCCGAAACGATAAACGGATGCGAAGCCTCTTCAAAAAGTACCATCCTAACTATGTTTTTCATGCGGCTGCTTATAAGCACGTCCCCCTGATGGAAGACAACTGCTATGAAGCTGTTTTGGTAAATGTTTTCGGTACGCAGTTGCTGGCCGACCTTTCGGTAGAATTTGGGGTGAGTAAATTTGTGATGGTCTCTACAGATAAGGCTGTGAATCCTACCAATGTGATGGGTTCTACCAAAAGGGTGGCAGAGATTTATACGCAAAGCCTCAACAACGCCTATGCAGGCAATACTAAATTTGTGACCACCCGCTTTGGCAATGTACTGGGTTCTAATGGCTCGGTGATACCACTTTTTAAACGTCAGATTGAAGCCGGAGGACCTATCACGGTAACCCATCCGGATATCACCCGGTACTTTATGACCATACCCGAAGCCTGCCAGCTCGTGCTGGAGGCCGGCGTTATGGGTAACGGAGGTGAAATTTTCATCTTCGACATGGGAGAATCCGTCAAAATACTGGACGTGGCCAAAAAGATGGTGAAACTGTCGGGATTAACCATCGGCAAAGACATTCAGATTACTTTCACCGGGCTACGTCCGGGAGAAAAGCTTTATGAAGAGCTGCTGAATGTCCAGGAGAATACGGTACCAACCCACCACCCGAAAATCATGATCGGCAAGGTACGTGCCTATGATTATGATCAGGTGGCTCAGCAACTGGTTGTCTTACGCCAGATTCTGAATACAGGAGAGGAGCACCGCATCGTTGCCAAAATCAAAGAAATCGTCCCCGAATTCGTCAGTAATAACTCTGTTTTTGAAGAAATTGATAAAAAGAGATTTGCCAACGATGCTCCTGAAAACGGAAATAAAAACCTCGGAGACTAGTTTTTAAGTATCAGCGTATACCCGTGCAGGCATGTCCCGCACGGGTTTTTTTATGATTATTTATCCCATACCGTTGGGCAGACGGCGTAACTGTAAAATCCCTTTCGATCATTCTTTGTACATTTAAGCTATGACCCTGATTTATATCCTGTCTTTTTTTACGGCTTGGCTGATCACCTATCTCAGTGTTCCTGCGATTATTAATCTGGCGAGAATCAAAAAATTATACGACGAGCCAAATCACAGGAAGGCCCACCTGACCCGGATTCCTACGCTGGGTGGTTTAGCGCTTTTTGTCGGGTTTTTCTTCTCATTTGTTTTCTGGACGTCAGGAATGACTGTCCCTAAGTTTGGTGCAATATTGTCGGCCCTGATGATACTGTTTGTCATAGGAATCAAAGATGATTTATTCCCGCTGGTAGCCTGGAAGAAGCTTCTTGCCCAGATTATTGCTACCCTGATTGTAGTCATACAAGGTGAAATCAGGATTGATAATCTTTATGGACTACTCGGCATTCATGATTTGAATTATGTGGAGTCAATCGTTTTTTCAACCCTGAGTATTCTTACCATCATGAATGGCTTTAACCTCATTGATGGCATCAACGGACTGGCAGGAGGCATCGGGGTGATTGTATTGTCAACTTTCGGGTATTGGTTTTACCGCATGAATGATCAGGTTTTTTTCATTTTGTGTCTGACCATGATCGGCTCCCTGCTGGCATTTTTACGGTTTAATTTCAGGAATGCCAGCATATTTATGGGTGATTCGGGTTCGCTGGTTTTGGGGTATTTAATTGCCATCATCAGTGTACGATTTATACAACTGAGCAGAACCTTTGAACCGAATTACTTTTTCAGTATCGCGGGCGCAGTATATGCCTTTAATGTGTTGATTATTCCTCTTTTCGATACCTTGAGGGTATTCACTGTCAGGATTATGCACAAACGATCGCCATTTTCTGCCGACCGCAACCATATCCACCATTGCCTGCTTGATCTGGGCATGTCGCATAGCCAGGCAGCCTTCACCTTATATGCCGCCAACGCAGGTTTCATCTTACTAGCCTGGCTGCTTCGTGATTTACGGCCCATTCAAATATTGGGCATTAGTCTTCTTTCTGCATTAGTCCTGAGTCAGATTCCGTTTCTGATCAAAAAATGGCAAAAGTCCAGACATGTCTATCATCCTGTTAACGATCAGGAAGCATAGCAAAAACTTTGCACCCCGCAGGTGTTTTTAACGATGCTGCCCGCTAAGCTGGTGCAAGTCGTAACCGGAGATGCCGATATCCATAGTTTTATATCCGGGAGGAGGAATACTATCCTTTTCAGTTATCCAATAACCTGCTGTGCTGTCATAGGGGGAGAGACTGATGTGATGATTTCGCTGAAAATAGGCATGTAAACTATGGTGCCTGATCAGGGAATGGGGTATTCCTATCTGGTGTGAGCCTGTTGTATGTGCTATGACATCTACTGCCGACATCAAATCTGCATCCCGGCCAGGTTGGTTCGCCCGCCATCCACATATGACCAGGGCGGCCACAAAAAGACCACTGAAAAAAAGGTAACTTATTTTATAACTCAGTTGCCGGCTTTGCCATTGTGCCAGGATATCAAAAACAAAAGGCCCGGCACCTTTCGACAAAGCCAGTATAAACCAGGGAATGGCAGGTATCAGGTAAAAGGAGTGTTGCTTGGGAGAAATCAGCAAGGGTAAAGTAGCGCTGCATGCTACCAGTGCAAAGAACAGGATGTAGCCGTGCGCTAACGCAGGTACAGCTCCTTTTTTCCGGAACCTGCGGGTACCCAGCAGCAGGAGCCCCGTTAAAAGCAGCGGATTAATCAACTCTGTAAAGAGCCTTGTGAGCAGATAGTAACGGGGAAGATCAACCACATGATCCTGTACCAGCCGTTCGCCCCTCAGGGTGGCCAGCAACTGTACATCAAAATACTGCATCCAATAATTCCGGGCCGATTCAGGTATTAAACTGATGGCCATACACAATACAAAGCCAAACAGCGCCAAAGAGGTCCATGAAAGTGCTTTACGAAGGGTATCCTCCCGGAGGCTTAACCAACGGATGCCGAAAACGGCTAACGGGAATAGTCCGACCAATCCCTTGGTAAGAAAGGCTAAAAAAACAAGCACACCTACCAGGAGCGCCTTTTGGCCTGAAGGCTTATAAAATCCTGACCATACTGCCCAACTGGTAAAAAGAACCATCAGGTTTTCAAGCATATTGTTGGGATACGCCCAATGAATGGTCGGGACCAGAATCCATAGCAGTACCGGAAACCACCAGGCTTGTTTTTCTGTCTGATTTCTGGCTATCCTTATCCAGAAAAAACGAAGACTGATAATCATGCCTGCTGCAAGTAATACAGAGAAGCTTTTCTCGGTAAAGTGGTAATCTCCCAGTATCCTGAACCATATCGACTCAACCCAGAAAAGGAGCGGAGGATGTTCTGCAAAGGGCGAGAAAATATAGGTACTGTAATAGAGATTCCACCAACTGCCTAGTCCCTCCGAGAGATTTCTTGAAATGACGGCATAAATTAATCCATCTCCGAAAATGCCGGTAGTAAATAAATTAGGTAATAAAAATCCGGCAAGGGTAGTCGCAAGAATCAGTTGATATATACCCGGCCGCTTCATACGGCAAAGGTATAGTAGTAATTGGCGAAAAAATTCCAGAAGGTGGTAATGGCGATGGCGATGGCTTTGGCCAGGTAGAAATTGAGTCTGAATTTTTTTATTCCTACAAATAAAGCGGCTGTATTGATGACCAAACCAAGCAGAGAGACAACTAAAAAGGCAAAATACTCCTCAACCAACTCGCTGTTCTGACTTTCAAACGACCAGATACGGTTGAGATACCAGTTAGAACTCGCTGCGACCAAAAAACCTGCGGCATTGGCAGCATAAGGAGAAATCCGAGCCTTTTCTTTAAGTACCCAGGTCAAGGCAAAGTCAATCAGAAGACCTGAAAAGCCAACTACTCCGAACTTAATGAATTTGAAAAGGTCTCCTTGTAAAATTTGCATCCTTCGTATCTTGAGCTGATATGGTTGAGAACAACGTTTTGGCACCGCAAAATAACCTAAAATGCTGAATAGCGAATCGATGGGTTGGCCAATACGTGCCGGCTGGATGCTTTTAATCGTTTCGCAGTTTTTACCGGTTTGGTTTAGCAGCTATGCTTTGGCAGTGCTGATACTCCTTGTTTTGGTTGGCTGGAAGTCAAATAATTGGCGGGAATTAAGGCACAATGGCTGGTTCAGAGGACTGTTGTTTTATTTCTGCTGGCAGCTTTTGAGCTTGTTATGGACTCAAAATTGGGCAGATGCCGGCTCGAATCTGGGGACTCAGTTACTATTGGTGTTGCTTCCTGGTCTGTTGTTAATCAGGAAACCTGATCAGGCGGATTTAAGGTGGTTATTCAAAGCACAGTTGCTGTCATCGCTGGCGGCAGTTGCCGGTGCATTTGTCTTCGCAGCCTGGCGCGTTTATCATTCACCGGTGATAGATGAGACCATATATTACGCTTACTTTTTCTACACGGGTTTATCCGAGCCGATTATGCATCCGGGGTATTTCAGCTTGCAGCTGATAGTCAGTCTCGGTATCCTTGTCAAATTCTGGATGGATAAACACTGGCGGGTAAATACAGGGAGTATCACTGCCGGAATCTGCCTGCTCGCTTGTCTGGTGATGCTTAATGGCAGAATGACCATGCTGGCTGCCCTGCTTACCCTGGGGCTGGCCGTTGTTTATCAGGCAATAACACTGAAGCGGTGGAAGCCGGTGGCTGTTTTATTGGGCATAGTCTTGCTGTTCGTACTCAGTTTCCGTTTTTTACCCTCCCAGGTACAACTAAGATTGCTCGAGGTGACTGAAAGTCTGGATTATGATATTAAAACCTATCAGGCAGCTGACTACAATGGCATTACTGTTCGTTTGGCCCAATGGGAGTGCGCTGCAGAAGTAATACAGGATAATTTATGGTTTGGTACAGGTGCCGGAGATGGGAAGGACGCACTCAGGGAAGTGTATACCCAAAAGGGATTTCAGACAGGTCTTGTGGGACAATACAATAGTCATAACCAGTTTGTAGAAGCAGCTCTTTATGGTGGTCTTATTCAGTCTTTTCTGCTTCTGGGAATTTTTGTTTACGGCATAAGAAGGGGTTTCAAGACAAAAAATCTCCTTTTTGTAGCATTTCTCGCCTTTATTTTTCTTTGCCTCCAGACGGAAACCATTCTCTTCTGGCACAGGGGTGTTTTGTTCTTTGGTATTTTTTCTTCTCTCCTTTATTTGAATTTGCCTGATAAAGTGAGTGCCCCGAACCGTTAGCCCGTTTAGAAATCGTAATACAGATTCCGGATGCTGCTTACGAGGCCGAGCATTATCCACTGATCATTTTGTGTGCCCGACGCCTGACGTGATTGCCGGTGGTGAAGACTGAGCTCAAGTCTTAAATTGGTTTGGGTGTTGAGGATATACCCCCCTTTCAAACCAGCAAGAAAAATATTGGTGGTATTACCCTGACCAATGGTGTTCCCGTAGTCCCTGCTTCGGGTATAATAGCTGCTGAAAATATCCTGACCAGCGCTGCTGCCTGCTTCATTGTATCCGATGGTAGCTGCCATCAGCTGCAACTGACCGTAGTACCGGTCTTTGCGATAATTAATGAAGTTTACCCACTCTATAAAATTGGCCCCGAAAGGATGGGCCAAAGGTTCATTGTATTGACCATAATTGGTCAGACTTGTCCAATGACTGTAAGTATAGGGGCGAACCGTATTGACCTCCGACTGCAAGGCCAGGTGGGGGATACCAAACATATCAAAGCCTTTATAACCCAGTTGAAAGCCATATTTATTGGCCCAATAGCCGTTTTGAGCTACGAGTTCTGAAAAATCGAATTCATCGAGGATCAACTGCCCGTACAACAGGTGATGATCGCTGAGTTTGAGTTTGGCATTCAGACCAAGCAGCATATTGCCTTCAGAACCCAGGCTGAATTCTACAGGGCGCAGGAATATAATGGGATTCAGGTAGTTTACATCCAGACCTCTTCTGCCTGTAGAATCATCCGCCTGCCAGACCACAGCCTGAAAGAACCCCAGGGTAAACCGTTTGCCTATGCGCCAGTCAAGATATCCCATGGCACTGTATTTCTGCCGGTTACCCAACTGATTTGAGAGCCGGGGAGCCACTAAATCGGTATACTGACTGACCAGATACATATACTGAAAGGGCCCTACATCGGTCAGTATTCTGAAGTAAGGATGTGGGAAGGAGGCATCTGACAGCAAGAGCGACCTGTAACCATCGCCAATGAAATGTCTGTCATGTCCGAACTGGAAGTTGAAGTGTTTATTGGGGGAGAAGGAAACGTATGCCACAGATTGCGCATAATCAAATCCCCTGCTGCCAAAATCACGCACATTACCCTGTGCAGGAGCCACCCGTGTGCTCCGGATTTTATTGGTAACATGATCAGGATGAGTGGCCTGGGTTTCGAAAAAGCTGGAGTAGAAGGCGAAACGGGTGCCGATATTACCCTGTAGCTGTACCCCGCGGGTATTTACTGCTAACGAACCTCCCTGTGAACCACCCAGCTGCAGATCCATCAACGGATCCAGCTGAATGCTCCAGTCTTCTTTTCTGTAGTCAACCAGATGTTCCCGGTACACCTTACGATAGAGCCATGATTTCTCACCGGTTCCCAGGCTGTCTCCCGAAGGTGCCAGCTGCTGACTGTTGTTTATCCAGGGGCGGATGGATGTATGCGCTTTATTTTCCAGCAAACTATTCTGTCTTTCAAATTCCAGCTGCCAGAATCGGTTCAGGCTGAAGTTTGAAGGAATGTGCTGACCATAACCTATGAAGGTCAGGAGCGAAAAAAGAAAAAGCAGGAATACTCTCATCAATGCAAATGAGTAATAAGCAGCAAGCAGGGTTGCTCTAAATCAGGGTTAAATAACTTAAGCGCATTTTTTTGTGCTGAAATACTTTCACCCAACTTAAGTTGACGTTCATCGAGTTGCAGACTGCCTGAAATCAACTGAATGGAAATATGTTCACCCGGATGGGTATGAATGGTCTCTCCCGGATGCAGAAATAATTCCACCAGCTCGTATTCGGGCGTTGAGCTGATGACCCTTTGAATGCCATAACTCAGTACCTGGCTCTCATGGGTGTTGAGTTCCCAGGCGTTTTCTTTTTTCAGGAAGTCGACTGCTTTTTTTACGTTTTGTGAGTGTCCTCTGCGGCCGATGAGGGTCGCGGTCTGCGTTTTTACCACCAGCAGGTCTTCCACATCCAGCAGTACCAACCGGCTGTCGGAGCGGTTGAAAACAAGGTTATTTTTTGCTCCCAGGAAGTTGGTGATTTCCGCTTCCGTATTTCCATGCTCATCATGGGGCAGTTCTTCGTAGAGGGCATCAAAACTGCCCAGATCACTCCAGCCGATGTCGGCAGGCACCACCCGCACCTTATCACTTTTTTCCATGACACCATAATCGATGCTGATTTCCGGTATGGCCTGCATGGCCTCCGGAGTAATTTCGATTATTTCGTCCTCTGCAGGATGATTTTTCAGGGCTTCTTTTGATTTGTGGTATACCTCGGGGGCATGTTTCTTCAGCTCTTCCAGAAAGGTTCCGGCTTTGAAACAGAACATGCCACTGTTCCAGAGATAATTACCGCTGGCAAGGTATTGTGCCGCCGTTACCGCATCCGGTTTTTCCTTGAACGATAAAACTTCCTCCCCTTTTGACTCAATGTAGCCATAGCCGGTTTCAGCGTAGGAAGGTTTGATGCCGAAGGTGACCAGAAACCCTTCTTCAGCCAGTTTGGAAGCACGGGCTACCACTTTTTCGTAAGCAGCTTGCTTTTTAATCAGGTGATCGCTGGCACTCACGAGTACCACTGTATCCGGCTCAAGGAGATGGCAAACCAACGCAATGGCGGGTGCGGTATTTCTGCCTACAGGCTCCAGGATGAAGCGGGCTTCATGTGCTCCCATTTGTGCTTCGGCAAGCAAAGCCTGATCCTGATTGGTAACAATCCAGTAAGCTTTGCAAGTGGAAGCATTGCGCTCAACTGTTCGCTCAAACAACGTTTTTTCACCCAGAAGCGGATAAAACTGCTTGGGCATAAACTTGCGCGAAAGAGGCCACAAACGGGTACCGCTGCCTCCTGAAAGGATCAGGTTAATCATACCTCAAATATAAATAATGGAGCTGCTTCGCAGCGGTTTCTTTTCTTAGACAGCGAGATTTCGAGAGGCGAGAAGCGAGACTTTTTACTGCCGCTGTGCGGCAGTGTGGTTATCGGCTATGGACTGCGCCGCAGGCGCAAAAGTCTCGCTTCTCGCCTCTCGAAATCTCGTTGTCTAAAAAAACTGGCCGATTTTCCGCAATGGCTTTACCCAAAGGGTGAAAAAGTAGGGTTTCAGGCCATTCACTACCCATGCCTTGCGATCCATTTGATTGGCGATAAGCCTGTTTTGTACGCTGGCATTGCTTACCCCTCCTGCGCGCATCAAAACCGTGGTTTTGGGCAGATAGGCTGCTGTAATCTTGTTTTTATGCAAAAAACGCAACATCAGCTCGTAGTCAGCAGCACTTTTTAAATCAAGCCGGTAACCACCCAGCCTTTTGTACACGGCAGTTTTGACATAAAAGGTAGGATGGGGAGGCATCCAGCCCCATAAAAAGGCATTTTTTTGATATTTCCCGGCTTTCCACTTACGGGTAACCTTGCCGGTCTGTTGCGCATCCACATAATGGAGGTCTGTGTAAACACAGGCCGTTTTTTCTGCCTGGAAAGTGGCAACCAGATCGGATATAGCGCCGGGATAAGCATAAAAATCATCTGCATTCAGAAATCCTGCCACCTCTCCCGTACACAATGCAAGCCCCTTGTTCATGGCATCGTACAGGCCCTTGTCTGCCTCACTGACCCATTTTACACGACCGGAAGGCTGAGCAGCTGCATATTCTTGTATAAGCGTAACCGTTCCGTCAGTGCTACCTCCGTCGACTACAATGTGTTCTGTACCGGCGTGGGTTTGAGCGGCCACACTCCGGAAAGTATCGGCAATGGTTCCGGCACTGTTAAAGCAAACGGTAATGATGGAGACACGCATCAGCGTAAATATCTTTTAAAAAGTTGGGCCACCAGCTTCAGGCGCATGCCAATTTGCTGCAAACGATTGTATTTGCTGGCTTCTGAGGCAGAAGAAGCATTGCCGCCATGCCGTCGGTAGGAAAGGAGTCTATCGTTAATAAATACCAGCTCATACCACCATGCCGCTATGTTTCCCAGCCAGATATCGTGCATATCCAGTTTTTCCGGAAAAGGAAGCGCCGTTTGAAGCAACTCCTTCCGGAATCCCATGCAGCAGCCCAGATAGCTATTGCGGACGATATTTTTAAATCTGCCAGGGCCACTGCCGTGCATCTCATAAAAAGAAGGGTGAAGCAGTGTTTTCCCGGCATCCACTACCGCACAATCATGCACTACCAGCGTATGATCCGACAAGGCCGCCAACATCCGGGTCACCTTTTCCGGTGCCCAGATATCATCCTGGTCACTCAGTAAAATAAAACTTCCCCTAGCCTGTTGCAGGAGGTACTCTACATTGTAGACCACATTCCCGAACTTCCTGGCAGGTAGTATTCGCACGCGCGGGTCTCGTTGCTGATAGCTGCTCAGCAACTGCATGCTGTTGTCGCGGGAACCGTCATCATTGACGACAATCTCATCTTCCGGCCCCAATTGCTGCAGAATGGAATCGAGTTGTTCCGCCAGCCACTCAGCGCCGTTGTAAACAGGCATACAAACACTTACTCGGGTCATAGGGCTGTCTCTTTTTGTTGGCTCAGTTTTTCCAGTACGATAAGGGAGAGTGCCAGCATGCCCAGCCCCATAGGAGCGTTGATAAACGGGTTGAGGCAGGAAATACCAAACATAAAACAAGCGGATGCAAAAAATACAAAACTGTCTGACGAGGCATCAACGGCTCTGATTTTTCGCCCGATGGCAATGTAAAATCTTTTAACCAAAGCCAGGAAAAGCCAGATCCAAAGACCAAGACCTGCTAAACCTTGTTTGTGGAAGACCTCCAGATAGGTTATTTCCATGTGAACCGGCCGGCTCGCAATCCCATGTCCGAAACCGTGACCCATAACAAGGGAAAGAGGGGTGGTAGCTTCTGCCACCTGCCGAATCTGTATGAAACGATCGAGTATGGAGGCTTCCCGGTGTTCAAACCCTTGCTTAAAGGCGCCACTGATTTCCTTTTCCGTCTGGCTCAACGACTGCTGTAGCTTCTCTGCATTGTTTAAAATCTCTCCTGCCTCCTGTCCTTTGAAATAGGCTTTGGGCTGACTGGCCACATATAAACCGGCGGCATATACACTTACCAGCATAAAGGCAGCAGCTACCCAGTTTACCCATTTCCCGGGCCGGTAAACGAGCGTATAAAAAATATGGATGAAAAATAATATGGCCCAAAAACCACGGGTAAAGGTGAATAATACAGCCAGATACAGCAGGAGAAGTACAAAGTACTTGCGGTAGCCCTTCTCCTGTAACCAGAAAAACATGCCGACAGGTAAAAACACAAAACCCTTATACATAAAACCCAGGTTCCCCCGAAAGGAAAACTCTTCGTTCAGGGCGAGATGCCGGTACATTTTTTCCGCATCTATCCAATTCAGCTGCCAGAAAAGTAATAAGGCCAGGTAACTCACCGCCAAGCCGAAAGTAGTCCACTTAAACAGGAACCGGAGGTTGCTTAACTGACTTAAATCCGAAAAAACGTAAGCGAAAAATGCCAGGTTTGCCCAGAATAGAAGGGGTTTGACGTCCGTAAACACCGCTGTCAGACTGGCTCCCTGTTGCCATCCCCACAAGGCCGAGAAGGTTGTGATTCCGAAAAAAACTGCTAAAAATGGTAAAAAGGGTATTTTCCAATTCCATTTGCCACTTATCAGCTGATAAAGGACTGTAAGCTGGACAAGCCCGAACAGTATCATGCGTGGACTGAGTGGTCCCATACTCATCCAGCGGCCACCCCCACCCAGCACCAGTTCTGTCAGCACCAGCCAACACAGGAGCAAGGGCCAGGAGAAAGAGGTCTTTGTCTTCAAAGTAAGGGTTAAGAGGTTAAAATTAAACCAAAAAAGCGGAAGCTGCGGTGCCGGATACCAAGCAGCAATGCCCGGGCAAAGGCCCAGAAAAACAACCAGAAACGGGGACCACCAACGCGGGCATATGCTTTGGCACAACGGCAGTAATGGCCGAATCGGGTAAAGTCCTGCTCTTTTGTTCTCTTTTCTGTACCCGAAAGGTGGTGATGGATACGAAGGGGGAGCGCAACAGCCTTGGGGAACTTCCTGCGGAATTTCCGGATAAAGGCATAATCGCTGAAGTCGAGGTAAACACTGGGCACATGACCACCTACGGCCAGATAAGCATCGAGCGAAAGCAACATGCCTGCATTGATCGGGCTGTAAGCTGCCAGCGAATAAGGCCCTGAGGGCAGCTTTTCACTGGCAAAGGCCCTCCCGAATCTGGCCGGTGCGGGTGATATGCCTTTCTGTGCAGACCAAAGCTGTGGGCTGTAAAGTGCATAATCAGGCCATTGCGTACGTGCCTCCTGATAGGCCTGCCAGCTTTCTGCCGGGAAATTTGTATCCTGATCCAATAATAATATCCAACTGTACCCTTCATTTCTGGCAAATGCAGCCCCTTCCAGATAAGCAACACTTACGCCGGGATTGTGTGGGTAATGCCTGTAAACGATGGCTTCGTCCTGCAGAACAGGGTGTGGGCTGTTGTCGGCCACAAACCAGTCTAATTGGGCTCCGGCTGCAACCCGTAAACTAAGCCAGCTGCTGCATTGCCGGAAGTCCTGCCCATAACAGACCAGAATGGCGAGGGTATCCACCTTCTTTTTTGATTCAACCATGTCTCTTTTTGATAAAAAACAGCAAAAAGGCAGGGAGCTGATTCACAAATTTCCAATACAGGAAACGTTTTCCACCCGAACGGGCTTCCGGTATTGCCAACAGGACGCCGGCAGCTTTTTGCTGACCATCCAACACCAGCTGACTGGCTTGTCCGAGTAATTGCCTGACAGCATATCGCCTTACCGAGGGTTCAAGATTTTGTGGAATCCGGCCGGAACGGAGTTTATGCAAGAGTCTCTCTACAAATGGCCAGAGCTGTGCCTCCGGTCTGGCCGCAGTGGCCATGCCGCCCACCTCCTGCCTGTAATAAGCAGCACAACTACCATGAAAGGCCAGCGGGCCTGCCAGAGCCAGACGTGCCCACATATCCTGATCTTCTCCTATCCGTTCCCCCTCCGGGAACAGGCCAACTTTCGTAAACCATTTTTTGGGAATGCAGACGGATGACGCAGTCAGCAGCATATCTCCGGCAGCCACCTGATCGAAATAATTGTCAATCAACTGCATTTTTTCACCCGAAAGGAGGGGCTGATGCGGCGGTATGTCTGTATACTTCTGTCTGAAGGCATACTGACAACCATAGGCCGTTGCTTCCGGATATTGCTGTATGAGTTGGTGCAACTGTTCCAGAAAAGCAGGTGCCCACAGGTCATCGGCATCCAGGAAGGCAATAAAATGGGCTTTTGCCTCCAGTATGCCTGCATTCCGGGCCCGGGAAACCCCTCCATTTTCCTGGTGAAACAGCCGGATGCGGTTATCCTGATACGATTCAACTACCTGTTCGCTGCCATCGGTGCTGCCGTTGTTGATCACCAGCAATTCGAAATCCTGAAATGATTGCCCCAGCACACTGTCAAGGGTGGCTCCAATCCAGGAGGCTTTGTTATAGAGGGGTATGACAACGCTAAAAAAAGGCATCAGCTTTGAAAAGCGGTTTTAATTCCGGTTAAATAATGTCGCGGACCACCCGTCAGCAAGCGGCTGCCGTAAAACAACACCAGCCAGATACGGGCCCAGAGACCACCTGCCGGGCCGTAACATTTCCGGTGGAACAGCAGACGGCTGGTTTCAAATATCCGGATTTTCCGGTCCGATACTTTGTGGTCGGGCGTTCCGCACAAATGTTTGAGCCGGGCATCGGTCAGCAGAACCCGCTGATAGCCCATTTTTGCTACCCGGTATTGCAGTTCCGTTTCTTCGTAGTACAAAAAGAAGTCGGGGTCAAAGCCGCCGGCTTGTTCGAAAACAAATCGGCGGAAGAATAAATCAGCCCCCGAAACATAATCTACCGATACCACATTTTCCGACAAGGGCGCTGTCCGGAGGGTATAGGGGAACAATCGGGCAGGAAAAAGCTCCTGCAACAAGGTAGCGGGTGTCGGGAAATTCCCGGCCGCTACATCTGCTTTTTCAAATTCATTGACGATGCTCACCCCGGCAACGCCCACCTGGCTGTAGGCATCTTGCTCCAGCAATGCCTTTAGCAGGGCCGGTACTGGCGACAACAGTTCGGTATCCGGATTGAGAAAAAATAAATAATCACCCCGGGCAGTGGAGGCACCCAGGTTATTGGCACGTCCGAACCCCATATTTTCACCTGCCATAACCCATTGAACCTCCGGAAAGACGGCAGCCAGCCGGGCCGGGCTGCCATCAGAGGAGTCGTTGTCGACCACAATGATTTCTGCGAGACTGCCATCCACCCATTTGCGGACAGCGTTCAGGCAGGCAGGCAGTACGTCGCCATTGTTGTAATTAACGATTATAATGCTGATGGCAGGTTTCATCCCCTTTTCCGGGCTATAATGCCGTATTGCATGGGCAGGAAGTCGGTGAAAAACCCGGCAGTAATGCCATTCAGCAAACGCCATTTCCAGGAGTGGATGACATTCAGCGGCACAACTTTTTCAACCGTCCAGCCGGCTTCCTCGAACATGCGGATGATGCTTTTACGGGTGAAAAAACGGAAGTGCGTCGCATCCAGTGTGCCGGCATCGCGGTAGCGCCAGTCTTTGGTTCTGAGCACCTCCAGCATCGATTCCGCAAACAACACATTCGGGATAGATGCGTAAATGCGGCCATCCGCCTTCAATGGTCCGTGAACCTGTTTCAGCACGGTATAGGGATCGGTCATATGTTCCAGTACATCATTGAAAAAGATGGCATCGAAACTTTCGGAGGTGAGCTGATCGGCTACTTCTTCGTAAATACCGTCGAGTACCTTGTCGATTTTCTGACGGGCTTCGGCAGCTGCTGAAGCTACCGGTTCGATGCCCCAGACCGTAGCGCCGGTTTTCTTTTTGACAGCTGCGGAAAAATGTGCCGCGCCACAGCCAATGTCGAGTACCTGTTGCAGGGGCCGGTCGATCAACGCCAGCATTTCAGGGCGTTCGTGTATAAAATAGGTTGCGTTTGCCATGTTTAGAGTGGTTTCCGCCAGACAGCCAGCGAGCGGTATTTCACCTCTGTGGCGTAAAGCAACCCCAAAGTAATGAAACTTTCAGCGAACAATACGGACCAGGCAGTGCCCAGGGCTCCGAAAATCGGTGCCAGCCAGAGATTCAGCAGTACGCTGCCCAGGGAAGCGGAGACCAGCACAGCGGTATAAAATTTTTGTCGCTGATGCGCCAGCAGTTGCTGGTAACTGCTCATATTCATCCCAATCAGCAGGGGTACCCAGGCCATCCAGGCCATCAGGGAAAGCATGCCGGGGTCAGTATCACCGGCCACCAGTTCAAGGATAGTTTGTGCCAGCATAGTCAGACCAACCCCAGCCATTGCCAGTAACAGTATCAGCCAGCCGAAAATTTTCCGTAGAAACTGCGTCGCTGCCGTGATGCTGTCGGCAGCCAGCTGGCAGACCCTGGGGAAGATAACGGCAAAGAGGGTACTTAAACCAACCCTGAAAATCAGCAGCACTTTTTCAATAGCCGCGAATTGCCCTACTACCCGCTCACTGCTGAAAGTTCCCAGAATCAGGAGGGCAGAATAGGTGTAGACCGTCACCGAAAAGGAGGAAAGGAAGACACTGCTTCCGTTTCTCAACGACTTCCATACATGGAAACCGGCAGGGCGTATAAATTGTATTCCTGCTTTCCTGAAAATATACCATATCCCGATCAGCGCCGCCAGAAGGCTGGCCGAGCTGTTAAAAAGGGGGACCATCCAGACATCAGCAGGAGCCTTTATCCAGTAAAAAACAGCCAGGGTATAAACCGACCGATTGATAAAATTGAGCCAGGCCAGCCAGCGGAAGTTTTCCGTACCCTGGAAAAACCAGGTGGGTAATAACAAACTGGCAGGCACGAGTCCGTATGTAAGGGCATATACGGGCCAATCTGCCCTCAACTTGGGAAAGGCAGCTACTACGCCCGCAAAAAGCAGGGTTGCAAGGCCCAACAACAGGAGCTGTGCCATCCATTTTTCACTGAACCGTACAGAAAGCGCCTGCTTGTCGTGCCGGAGGGCGGCCACATCCCGTGTTCCGGTGAGATTATAGCCAAAATCAACAAAAACCACAAAAAAATTGACCAGAGCCAGGGCATAGTTCACCAAACCGAAGCCTTCAAACCCCAATACCCGGATGAGGTAGGGGAAAGTAAGCAGCGGAAGCAGCACATTCAGTCCCTGCACCAGCGACATGGACAAAAAATTGCGGAACAATATGCTTTTAAACTTCAACACCGGATATGGCAAAAACTCCGTAAACTTAAGAAAGCTTTGCAAGCATGGAGACGCTACTTTACTTACTCGCCTTCGCGGCTGTGTTATTGGGTATAGCCGGTAGCTTTTTGCCTATACTTCCCGGACCACCCCTCGCCTGGCTGGCTTTGCTGATCCTTTATTTTTTGCCTGAAACCTTCGTCAGCGGAGAGATGCTGGTGTGGCACGGACTGGTGGCCGGGGCAATTACCTTGCTCGATTATTACATTCCCATCTGGGGTACCAGGCAGTTTGGCGGAACAGCGGCAGGGGTTCGGGGTTCTACCCTGGGTTTGATAGCCGGACTTTTTTTCGCACCCTTTGGCATACTGATCGGTCCCTTTGTGGGGGCATATCTGGGCGAGCTGACAGCAGGCAGCAACCAGCGACAGGCCTTTAAAGCAGCTATTGGTTCCTTTTTTGGCTTTGTAGCGGGTACATTCCTTAAAGTTGCGTATGCCGCTTATGTGTTGTGGCTGATAATTAGCAGCTTATGGTGAATGCTTTTATATTTTTTCCGGTGGATGAAAAGAGCAGCCTGCCGGAGCTGAAAGTTTGGTACAATCCTTGAAAGGAGCAGGGAAGAACCTAGCCAACCAACGATTCCGTATTTTAGCGCCCGACCTCCTATGAAACGCAACCCCGCATACCTGCTTGTACTGGCTCTGCTCCTGTTGGTTGTTGCATGCTCTCCCTCGAAACAGCACACCAAAAAAGGAAATAAACTGGCAGAAGCCGGAGTATATGATGAGGCGTCTTTTGCCTACATGATGGCGCTGGCGAACGATCGTACTTATGTAGATGCCCGCATCGGTCTCAAAACATCCGGTCAAAAGGCACTCAATGTTTATCTCGATAAATTCTTCCGGGCTCATGGAGACGAGCAGCTGAAAGAAGCTGTTTATGCCTTCCGTCAGGCGGACAAGTTTTATAAAGACGTTATCTTTTACAATGTCGATCTGGAGTTTCCGGTTTACTACCGCAATTATTACGAAGAAGACCTGAAGGCGTATCTTGATCAGCTTTACGCCAAAGGAAGCAGCCTGCTGGAACAAAAACATTTCCGTGAAGCAGAGCAACATTTTCAGGAAATCACCTTGTTGGATGCCAACTTTAAGGATGTTACCGCTCTGAAGAAAATGTCGGTCATCATACCGGTTTACGAAGATGCGCTCACTTACTTTTCTGCCGGCAATTACCGCAAAGCCTATGTAAACTTCGATAAGGTATACGGAATGGATCCTGCCTATAAGGATGTAACCAACCTCCGCAAAGTTTCAAAGGAGCGCGCGACCATTACCATAGCCGTCATGCCTTTCGAAAATTCTACCAGCTACGCTTATCCCATCACCATTAACAGCTATATCATCAGCGATCTGGCTGGCTCCAAAAATGAGTTTCTGGTAGTGATTGACAGAGAAAATACCGAAAAGCTCATCAAAGAACAGAAACTGAGCCTGGCCAACAACTCCAACGAAAACCTGGCGGTTGTTGCCGGGGAGCTGATGGGCGCCAAGGCCATATTAACAGGAAAGGTTCTTGATTTCGGGGTGCAGCATCCCAATATGCGCCACCTGGAACGAACAGGCTATGAATCGTATCAGGAGAAAGTATACAATCCAACTACCAAGAAGATGGAAATGCAGACCCGTTACCGCAAGGTAATGTACTCTGAATTTCAGGGTGAAAGCGCGGTTCGTCTTAAAATCCAGTACCAGCTTATTTCTACTGAAACAGGCTCTGTATTAATGTCGGATGTAGTAGAACACAGCGAACGCGACGAGGTACGCTACATCAGCTACGAGGGGAATGCCCGTAACCTGTACGCCGGTAACTGGAAATCCCGCAATGAAGCACACCCTTCTGATAAAATCTTCAGTTCTTTCAGTCAGAAAAGAGAAGTGGAAAGTCTGCTTTCAGGTAAACGGGATTTCAAACCCATCAGTGAAATGCTGGTAAGTATGCAGAACAGGATCAGTAACCGGGTAAGCAATCAGGTGATTAGCTACGAAATGTCGAGAACCCAATGAGCAGGTATTTACTATATGGCTGGCTGGTTTTGGGCTTACTTTCTTGTAGCTCCAAAAAAACCGTACAGGTGGCACCGCCGGAGCCTCCCCGCCCTGAGTGGGTAACGGATCGCCCTATTGTACCTGGCGAATACATCGGCATTGGGGTCGCCCGCAAATCAAATGGCAGCTTTGATTACATTGAGCAGGCCAAGCGAAATGCCCTCAACGACCTCGTGAGTCAGATTAAAGTAACGGTTCAGGCCAATTCGGTACAGTCTCAACTCGAACGAAACCGGGTGTTCTCCGATGAATTCCGGTCGTTTACCAAACTGTCGACTAACATTGAAATAGAAGATTTTGAAGTAGCCGCAACCTGGCAGAACACGACGGAATACTGGATTTACTACCGCTTGTCGGTAGCGGACTACCAGGCGCAGAAAAACCGTCGGATGGAGCAGGCAGGCAACCTGGCCCTTGATAATTTCGGGAAGGCCCGTGAGGCAACGGAAAGATTACAACTTTCAGAAGCCATGGCAGCCTATTTGCGCAGTCTGGAGGCCATCAAAAACTACCTGAACGAACCCTTGCCAACCATACAGGATGGCAAACAGATTTATCTTGGCAATGAGCTGCTGACGGCCCTGAACACTACGGCCGGCAACATTGCCATCCGGGTAAATACCAGTAATCTGAAAGGCAAAATTGGCCAGCCCGTAGCGGAAGAGCTTATTATTACAGTTTCGTATCCCCGGGTCAATGGTAAACCCCTGCGGAATTTTCCGCTGAAAGTGAGCTTCAGCCAGGGTGCTGGCACGATACTTGGAAACACCACCACCGACGATCAGGGAAGTTGCCGCCTTCGGGTAGCCAACATTGCCTCGAAAGAGCAGCTTCAGGAGATCCTCATAGAACCAGACTTCGACCAGATGTTACGCAACCAGGCAAACTACCAGTTGTGGCTCAAAGCCATCGATCCACAGGCCATCACCAGAGAAAAGGTGATTGTGACAGTAGCCCGTCCGCTGGTGTTTCTGCGTGCCACAGAGAAGAACCTGAATCCTGAAATCCCGCAAAGCATGTTACAGGCGGCTGTGCGTCGCAAACTGCTCAGCGAAGGCATACAGTTCACCGATAAAGAATCAACCGCAGATTATATCCTCGATCTGAAGGCAGGTGCCCGTCAGGGTGCTGTGAACAATGGCATGTACAATACCCTGGTAGATCTGCAGATCAGTCTGCTCGATACCAATGGCGGCGAACGTTACAGCCAGACTATCAGTGGTATCCGGGGAGTTCAGCTCGACTACGACAAAGCCAACGATGCCGCCTACAAAAAAGCCGTCACCGATCTGGAAGTCTCCGTCCTACCCAAAATTATCCAAAGCATTTATAATCTATAAACCCCATCTCCACTCTCCACTCTCCACTCTTTAATCTCCACTCTCCACTCTTTAATCTCTACCCTCTAATCTCAAAAAAAATGAAACGCCTCCAAACCCCCCTCACCATTCTGGCCCTCGGCCTGCTCCTTTTTGCCGGAGCCTGTAAGAGCAAAAAACAACCTGCTGTCATCACCCCGTCCAGCGAAGGTGAAATAGAAGTGAAACTTTACTGTTCTGGGGCTGAATATTTCAGTACCAAAGAAACCTTCCGTTCCAATTCGGTTGGTGAAAGTATGGACCAGAATACTTCCAAACGCAAAGCCCTGAATGAAGCGCGTACGCAGCTCGCCTCTTCTATCAATACCACCATCAAGGCAACGGTTGATAACTATGTAAACTCACGTGAGTTCAACAACAAGGAAGAAGTGCTGGAGCGTTTTGAGTCCCTGAGCCGCGAAGTGGTAAACCAGAAACTCACCGGTACACGCACCATCTGTGAGCGTCTGACCAAAACACCTACCGGTACTTACAAAACCTACATTGCCATCGAACTGGCAGGTGCTGACGTAATCGCCTCAATGAACGAAACGCTCTCGAAAGACGAACGTCTTCGCATTGATTACGACTATCAGAAATTCAAAGAAACCTTCGAAAAGGAGATGGAAAAACTGGAGAAAGCCTCCAAATAATCCAGCTGCAAACCGATAGGGCTTCCGGAGTAATCCGGAAGCTTTTTTGTGAACGCTTCGCTGGGAATGCACGGTGGGCAAAGCCCACCGTGCTGGTTTGGCTTCGCCGGGAACGCTTCGCTGATTTGGATGGGTTGTTCTGTGTAGCTGCAAAACGATTTGTAGCGTCAACATTTTAACTGAACCTGCTGCCTGTCAGGAATCAACAGCGAAGCGTTCCCGGCGAAGCCAAACCAGCGAGGCTTGCGCAGCAAGCCGGCGTTCCCAGCGAAGCGTTCACATCGCGGAAGAAGTTGCTATTTTTGTGGCATCATGGAAAACCCACTCCCTACACTTGTTTACGGTGTTGTCAACCATAACCTGGTTTTTATCCCTCAGCAGGATGCTGTTTTGTGGGCCCGTAAATGGCACGCCATCCGCCATGCAACCACCTGGGGGGAATTTACTGAGATGACATCTCAGGAGGAATTTGACGAGCTGATACTGGAAATACTCGAAACCCTTGGCCATGAAGCCCTTTTCCCGCAATACCAGATGGGCGAAGACCTGAGCAATTATATCACTGACCTGTTTCTCCCCTTACCCGAAGATCCATTCACCACAGACATTCTTCCAGGCTACGAGGCAGGGGAATATATGCCGAATGCGGCTCAGGAAATCCTGGCCTGGTTACCCGATGAACTGCAGGAAAACATCGGCGACATCGTGCTTGACGAAGAAGCTGGTTTTGTGTATCACATCGATCCTGAACAGCAGGCGCTGGTGATTGCCTCACTCGAAGCCGCCGGTTTTGCTACGCGACCGGATCAGGTGCTGGTAGAACAGGCGACCGGTCAGGCCTGAGCAGCTCTCCGGCTTTTGCGGACTGCCAGCGTAAAGACCAGCCAGGCCAGAAACATAAAGGTGGCCGATACGAGCAGGGGCATCCGGATGTCGAAACCAACGAGTATACCCCCGATAAGCGGCGGAAGCAATTGCGCGAAAGAGTTAACCGACTGGTTGATGCCCAGAATCTCTCCCTGAATATCCGCATCAGCCAGATTGGAAACGGTAGCCGTGATGTTGGGAGAAGTGAGTCCCTGACTGATGGAGATAAACGGAATGATGAGGAAAATCTGCCAGCTCTGATCGGGTACCAGCAGCAACAGCAAGACTACCGATAGGATAATGGTTGCCAGCCGGATGACCTGATCGGGTGTAAACCGTTTCATCACGGGTCGTATGAGTGCTCCCTGGGTAATCGCGATCCATACACCCAGATACCCGAACAGCATGCCGATGTCGGCTTCGCGGTAGTCAAATTTTTCGATGAGATACACCTGAAAAAACTGCGTAAAAAAGGTAAACCCAAATACAAACAGGAAGCTTACCGTGAAGATGGAGCGCAGCTTTTCGTTTTCGAAGGCTTTGCGGATGTTGGTGAAGCCGCTGGTCCAGCTAAGGGGTTTATGAACTTTTACCAGCAGCGTCTCACCGAAATACTGCCAGATAACCAAAACGTTCACCAAACCAAGCAGGGCCGACACCCAGAAAGGGGTGGCATAATTAAACCAGCTTACCAACTCAGTATTGGCCAGCTGACCACCCAGAAACGGGCCTACCACAAAACCCATCCCGAAGGCTGCGCCCACCAGTCCGAAATTTTTGCTTTTCGATTCCGGGGTACTGATATCCGCGATGGCAGAATAGATGACAGCCAGGTTGCCGGCCATAAAACCATCGAGCAAACGACCTGCAAAGAGCAGCCACAACTGTCCGGTAACAATTCCCAGGCCGAAAATAGCATACCCCAGGGTGGTGCCGGTGATGGAAGCAATGAGCACCTTTTTACGCCCGAAACGGTCGGAAAGCGTGCCCAGCACCGAGGATCCGAAAAACTGTGCGATGCTGAAGCTCGAGATCAACAGCCCGATAAGCATGGTACGTTGCCCGAAAGGGGTGGCTTCGGGAATCAGGTTGGAGGAAGTATCCAGCAGCAGGGGGGCCACAATCGGCACGATGATGCCGATGCCGAGCATATCGAGGAAGACCGTGAGGAAGATGGTAGCAAGGCGGGCCTGACCGGTAGGACGCGCCATAAATCAGTTAAATTTGGCGATAACGGTTTCTCCGCCCCAGACCTTCTCTTCCAGTTTCACCTTCACTTCGGTGCCCACGGGCAGAAAGATATCGATGCGGCTGCCAAACTTGATGAAGCCGTATTCAGCCCCTTGGGTCACACTATCCCCTTCTTTCACATACCAGCGGATACGGCGCGCCACAGCACCCGCGATCTGACGGTACAGGACGGGTATGCCGGCTTCATTTTCTACCACCAGCGTCGTCCGTTCGTTGAGGGTGGAAGATTTGGGATGCCAGGCCACCAGGTATTTGCCGGGATGGTATTTGAAGTACTTCACGATGCCGCTCACCGGATTCCGGTTCACATGCACATTCAGCGGCGACATAAAAATGGAAATCTGGAGGCGTTTGCCTTTGAAATATTCAGGCTCTTCCACATCCTCTATAATCACCACCTTGCCGTCGGCAGGGGCGATGACGGTACTGGCATCGATGACGGTATGGCGGGTGGGATTGCGGAAAAACTGTACAATCAGCACCAGAAAAACGAGCAAAAGGGCATACAGTCCCCAACTCAGTATTTTATAATCGGCGAGATAGTGATTCACTACCCAACCCAGTACGCCCACCAGCACCAGGCTGCCGGCGATGATGGTATATCCTTCGCGGTGTATCATAAACAAAAAAAGGCCGGGAGTTGATTTTCCCGGCCTCAAATTTCGGATTTACATTTTAAATACCACCACGCAATTTGGTTACTTGTGCTACTTTATCAATAGCCACAATGTAAGCTGCGATGCGAAGGTTGCAGTTGAACTTCAGGGAAGTCTGGTAAACCACTTCAAAGGCCTCTTTCATGTTGCGGTCGGCACGGCGGTTTACGCGCTCCTCCGTCCAGAAATAACCCAGACGGTTTTGAACCCACTCAAAATAAGAGACGGTTACGCCACCGGCATTGGCCAGAATGTCGGGGACTACCATGATGCCCTTGTCGTTCAGGATATCGTCAGCACTGGCCGCGATAGGACCGTTGGCGCCTTCTACGATCAGTTTCGCCTTGATGTTGGCAGCATTGTGTTTGGTGATCTGGTCTTCCATGGCAGCGGGTACAAGCACGTCAACATCCAGCTCCAGGAGGGTTTCGTTGGAGATTTTCTCCGCTTTTTTGAAGCCTTCGAGGGTGCCGTTGTTACCATCGCGGTAAGCAATGGCTTCGTCGGCGTCAATGCCTTCAGGATTGTAGTAACCACCGGTTACATCGCTGATGGCAACGATTTTAAGTCCTTGCTGTTGCAGTAATTTGGCAGAAATAGAACCTACGTTGCCAAAACCCTGTACGGCACAGGTAGATTTGAACGGATTCAGTCCCATTTTCAACATGGCACTGCGAGCCGATACCATCACCCCGCGGCCGGTAGCTTCTACCCGGCCTTTTGAACCACCCAGTACGAGGGGTTTACCGGTAACCACGGCAGGGCTGCTGTAACCTACGAGTTTGGAGTACTGGTCCATCAACCAGGCCATCTCACGGGGACCTGTACCCATATCGGGGGCAGGAATATCTTTTTCCGGACCAAATACATCAATCATGGCACGGGTATAGGCACGGGTGAGGCGCTCCAGCTCGTTGGCCGACATTTTACGCGGATCACATTTGATACCGCCTTTACCACCTCCGAAAGGAATGTTGGATACGGCACATTTCCAGGTCATCCAGGCAGCCAGGGCCTTTACTTCATCGAGGTGTACATCCATCGAATAGCGGATACCCCCTTTGGAAGGGCCCAGGTTGATGTTGTGGACTACCCGGTAGCCTTCAAACACCTGAATTTTACCATTGTCCATGGTAACAGGGAGGCTTACAATAACCTGTTTGGCAGGCGATTTCAGCACATTGTACAGCTCATCACTCAGATTGAGCAGTTTGGCTGCCACGTCGAAACGTGACATCATCGAATCAAATGGATTCTCGGCAATTTTTTGGTTTTCAGCAGTGGCTGACATGTTATTTTGGGTTAGATGTGGATTACGAAATCGTTAAAAAACCGGCTCAAAGTTAGCCAAATGCCTTACCGCTGCATCTGTAGACTAAAAAATTTTGGAATCTTCTAAAAAACTGAGCTACAAAGGGTTTTCCCTTAAAAAATCTGAATCAGGCGGATATAGGCATACACCAGGGGGGCGGAAAGGATAAGGGAGTCGAAACGGTCAAGTACGCCACCATGACCTGGCAGCAGACTGCCGGAGTCTTTGCGGGCGACACTTCGTTTCAGCAGGGATTCAATCAAGTCGCCATAAATACCGCTCACCGATACGATAGCGCTGACAACCAGCCAGTCGATACGGCTCAGGCTGGTGAACAAACCTCCGATGACAAAGTAAGAAACGGCCAGCGACAGTACAATCCCACCTATGCTGCCTTCGATGGTTTTGCCTGGAGAAATACGTTCAAAGAGTTTTCGTTTTCCAAAGCGGCGACCTACTAAATAGGCCCCGGAATCACTCACCCACAGAAAGATGAAGCATCCCAGTACGAGTTCGTAATTATAGGTGTCGTCAGGGAGGAAAGCCATATAATTGAGCAGGGAGAAGGGCAGGGCTATGTAGACAAGCCCCAATACCGTGAGTCCGATTTCCTGAAAAGGGTTTTCGCGGTTTTTGTAGAGCTCAATCATAAAAAAGTACGCTGCCACAGGGATCATAAACTCCAGCCATTCGAAGGCAATGAGATGAGAGGCCGTGAGCGCGCAAATCACATACAGCAGGGCACCTGCCAGCATGGGGGAGAAGTAGTCCCGTCTTTTGTTTTTTGGTGTGGCCATGCGGTAGAACTCATAGAGCCCGATCATGGAAAACACAAAAAACAAGATGCTGAAAAAGTAAAAGCCCGAAAGCAGGCTGAACACAATTGACAGGGTCAGCAAAGCGCCGGTGAGTACTCTTTGCCAGAAGTTATTCATAAGGCAAGGGATAAAATCAGGGCTTCTGCGGTGTTTTTATCTTCTTCCGGCACAAAAACCTCCAACTGTCCGAAATTCTGATAGGAAGAATCTTTTTTATTCATCACCACTGCTTCAATGTCATGTTCTGCCAGATGCACACGTACCAGTTCGGCCAGGTGTTCGTAGGAAGAAGTATATACGCATGTCCACCCTGCTTGCATCTTTAAATATCGGCTTGTTTGGTTAGGCTTATCCTGTGAAGGTACAAATACCGCATTAATATGCCAGTAATCAGGAGCGATATGACTACCAACCACCAGGGGCTGTGTAACAACTGATCTTCTGTAACCAGTGGCTGTTTGCCGGTGTCGGCGTATTCCATGAATACGGCCGCCCCGTTGTTAACCAGATGTGCCAGAATAGGTAGCAGCAGATTGCCGCTCCAGAAGTATAAATAACCAAAAAGCGCTCCCAGCATCATCCGCGGCAGGAAGCCGTACCACTGCATGTGGAGAGCGCTGAATAAAAAGGCTGTGAACCAGATGGCAGCGTGCGGACTCCTGAAAAAACGCCGCATGATGTTCTGCAAAACACCCCGGAAAAGCAATTCTTCTCCCACGGCCGGCAGTATGGCAATGACAAAAAGATTGATCAGCAGTCCCTGCCACCCGGCTGCCGTCAGCAACAATTCGATGGTTTGCTGACTTTCATTTTCCGCTTTCTGAAGTGTTGCTTCCAGCGCCGACCAGGCTTCGGGCAGCTTCATCTCCTGGTTGAGCTGGTAAACCACATACACCAGCGGGGTCACGGTTATGAGTATCAGCACCGCACTGAAGTATTTTTTCCAGCCGGTCCGGTGGTGCAATCCGATGGGCTCCCAGGGGGTGTCGTAATCGTAATAATAGGCCCATAAAATACCCGGCACCACAAAAAGTCCGAGGGCGCTCAGGCTTTGTATCCACCAGATGTAGGGGATATAGGCCGGGTCGGGATGGGTAAGCCAGTCGGCGGCGATGGTACCTGAAATACCGGTAACCGCGGCGGCGGTTTTCAGCGCGATGAGGGCAAATAAACCACCGGAAGCGAGGCACAGGCTGAAGATCAGCAGGAACTGAAGGGCCGGATGGTGCTCGCGCAGGGGTTTGTCGAATAGCATGCCTTGATTTTTTGCGTAAATTTACACGATTTTAACGCCGATGGTCAGGATAGGTAATCTGGATTTAGGAGAATTTCCGCTTTTGCTGGCGCCCATGGAAGACGTGAGCGATCCGCCTTTCCGCGCCGTCTGCAAAACGCAGGGCGCCGACCTGATGTATACCGAATTCATCTCTTCCGAAGGCCTGATCCGGAACGCCCACAAGAGCATGAAAAAACTCGACATCTACGACGACGAACGCCCCATGGGCATTCAGATTTTCGGGGGTGAAGAGGATGCCATGGTACAGGCCATCGACGTGGTTTCGGAAGCCAATCCCAACCTCATCGACATCAATTTCGGCTGTCCGGTAAAAAATGTGGTATGCAAGGAAGCCGGTTCCGGCATGTTGCGCAACCTGCCCAAGCTGCTCAAGATCACCGAAGCCATGGTGAAGCACAGCAAGCTGCCCATCACCGTCAAAACCCGCCTCGGCTGGGATGAAGATTCGAAACAGGTCGTTTATCTCGCCGAAGCCCTGCAGGACATCGGCGTGCAGGCGGTAGCCATCCACGGCCGTACCCGCGTTCAGATGTACAAGGGCGAAGCCGACTGGACCCTCATCGGCGAAGTCAAAAACAATCCGCGCATGCACATTCCCATCTTTGGGAACGGTGATATCAATACCCCCGAAAAGGCAAAATTATACCGCGAACGTTATGGCGTAGACGGCATCATGATCGGCCGGGCTGCTATCGGTTATCCCTGGATTTTCAGAGAAATCAAACATTATTTTGCCACAGGCGAGCATCTTATCCGCCCCGATACCGACGAGCGGGTAAATGTCTGTCTGCAACACTTCGAGCGATCCCTCACCTGGAAAGGCGATAAGCTGGGCATACTCGAAATGCGCCGGCATTATACCAACTACTTCAAAGGATATCCCCACTTCAAGGAATACCGCACCCGCCTTGTCACGACTGACGACCCGCAGGAAATCCGCGACATCCTGACAGAAGTACGGTCGGTTTACAAAGATATACAGGCCATCGAACAAGGTGCCAGCCTGGAGGAAGTGGATTACAACGGCTGCGACTGAGGCAGGCGCACGCTGTTAATAGCTTAACCCGGCTCTTTTCCGGAGCCACAGCTTAAAACCGGGATCAATAAATTCAATCTCCTTCCCGAAACGGTCGATGATTTCCTTGTCTTCGAGCCCTTTCATGGCGCGGGAGACGTTTCCGGAGCTTTTCAGGCCATATTCCGTCAGCACTTCGCTGGAGTTCAGCGGACGGGTATCTTCGAAGGCCAGTACCTGAATCATGTTGATCTGCATACCGCTTAATTGTTCAAAAAGGCGGCGGTACAACTGGTCGTTGCGCTGAAAGAGCTCCGCGATGGCATCTATCTCAATCAGGGTGTCGGTCACCTCCTTTTCACACATATCAAAAACAATGTGGGCGAACTGCTGCACATGGTAAGGGGTATTGTTCATCAGGTCGATGATGCGGTTGGCCTGTCGGGGTGTGATTTTTTTGCCGTGTTTGCGGAACTGTCGCACGATGTAGGCCTGAAATTCGGGCGCGGCGATTTTTTCGAGATACATCACTTCTCCAAAGCGGTAAAAGGGCCAGGACTGTTTCTCAAACAACTGACTGAGCATATGCCTTTTGCTGCCGTAAAGGAGGTAGGTGACCTTTTTGTGCTGCTGCCAGTACGAACGCAACAGTTTCTGGAAGGCCAGGGAATCGTCGAGGTACTCGATGTTCTGAAATTCATCGATGCAGATGACGATGCGGATGTTTTTCTCTCGCGCGATTTTTTCGGCCAGGTTCAGGACTTTCTCGGGGTCGGGCTTCTGGATTCTGAAATCGAAGCTCAACTCGAAGTTTTGTCCGGGCTGCTGCCCGACACTTACTTTGGGCTGCATCATGCCCATCCATTTCGAAATGCCCTGCAGCGCCTGTTCGGTACGGCTGTATACGCCTTTGACGATGCCGTTGCTCAGCGCCTCGTAAAAGCCTTCCTCCGTACGGACGGCGAAAAGGTCGATGGTGCAATATTTTATGCTGCTGTTTTTAGCTTCTTTTCTGGCTAACGCATGAATGAGGGAGCTTTTCCCCCACCTGCGCGGCGACATCAGCACGGTATTCACCCCGTTGGCCAGCGTCCGGGAAAGCTTTTCAAGGTCCTTCACCCGGTTCACGAAATGGGTGCCGTCCACGATGGTTCCGTATGGAAAGGGATGCTGCATACCACAAAGGTATGTAACAAGTATGTTTGAAACAACTTTGTTTGAAACATACTTGTTTCAAACAAAGTTGTTTCAAATGCTCAGCGGGACTTCAGCAGGGGTAAGCTTTTCAAGGGCCGTTTCAAGCTTTGAAAGCGCTTTGGCCACATCTTCCCGCTTGCAGGTACCCACGCTGAGCCGGTACCAGTTGCTGGTCTCCGGGGCACCGAAGGCGTAAAACGGCACGACGGCCATGCCGGCTTCGTCGAGCACGTAGGCGGTTACTTCGCGGGTGTTGTTCAGTTTGCGGCCGTCGGCGGTGGTGCTGCCGGCCAGGTCGAGTTGAATGGTAAGGTAGATGGCGGCCTGCGGCTCGATGCAACGAACCCGGTAGCCTTTGGCTGCCAGGGCTGAAAAACCAAGGTAAAAGCCATGCAAACGGAAGTATATTTCTTCTCTGAAGCGGGTCAGGTAGCGGTCGACGGCCTTGGTGTCCTGCAGGTAGCGGGCGGTGGCCATCTGCTCAGCCTTGGGTGCCCAGGCGCCGATGTGGCTGAGGATGGATTTCATCTTGTCGATGACTTTCCGAGGGCCGAAACTCCAGCCTACCCGCACGCCGGTGGCTGCAAAGGCTTTCGACATGCCATCTACGTAAATGGTGTAATCGCGCATTTCCGGGCGCAGGCTTACCGGATCGGCATGTTCGGCACCGGCATAGGTGAGTGTCCAGTAAATCTGGTCGTACATCAGGTAAACCGGTTTCTGATCCGCACCTCTCCTTTTGTTTTCGGCCAGGATGAGGTCGCAGATAGCGCTGAGGGCTTCCTTGCTGAAAATGGTACCGGTGGGGTTGAGGGGCGAACAAACGGCGATGAGGGTGGCCGTTTGAATATGGGGGGCAAGCTGTGCCGCGTTGGGCATAAAATTGTCTTCGGCGGTCACTTCCAGGGCAATACCCTTGGCCTGGGTGAGGTGGCAGTAGTGGTTGTTGTTCCAGGAAGGCACCGGGTAAATCACCGTATCGCCCGGGTCGAGCAGGGTTTGGTAGATGGCGTAAATCAAGGGCCGGGCACCTCCGGAAATGAGGATGTCTTCCGTGCCATAACTGAGTTGCTGGTACTTTTGCAGAAAGGCTGAAACAGCTTTGCGGGTTTCCAACATCCCGTTGGCAGCAGGATAATTGGTATGGCTCTCCTGATAGGCGGCGATGATGGCTTCGGTGAGTTCTTCCGGTATAGGGAAGACGGCAGGATCAAAATCACCGATGGTAAAATTGTAAATTTCCTGACCAGCCTGGATTTTCTGGTTGATTTCACCTGCCAGTTTGATGATTTCTGAACCGATGAGGGTATCGGCCATCCGGGATACTTGCATGCTTGGGGGGTTGAGCTGTTAAATATAAAAAAAGCTGTGAATCAGAGTTGTTGCAGGGTGATGAGCCGGTGGTAGGCGCCCCCCTTGCTCATCAGCTCGAGGTGGGTTCCTTGCTCCACAATCTCTCCTTCCTGCAACAAAACAATGTGGTCGGCGTGTTGTATGGTGCTCAGCCGGTGGGCGATGACAAGGCTGGTGCGGTGTTCCATAAGGTGGGTGAGGGCATCCTGTACTTGCTTTTCCGATTCGGTATCGAGGGCGGAGGTGGCTTCGTCGAGGATGAGGATGGGCGGATTTTTGAAGACAGCCCGGGCGATGCTGATGCGCTGGCGCTGGCCGCCACTGAGCCGGCCACCGCGGTCGCCGATAGAGGTATCGTACCCGTCTTCCAGCTGTGAGATAAAACCATCCGCATTGGCGATGCGGGCGGCCTCGGCTACGGCTTCCGGCGAAGGGTTGTCGACACCAAAGGCGATATTGGCCGCGATGCTGTCGTTGAACAGAATGCTTTCCTGGGTAACGATGCCCATCAGCTGGCGGATGTCGTAGATGTTGGCCTTGCGGAGGGAGATGCCGTCGATGAGCACATCACCTTCGGTGGGGTCGAGGAAACGGGGCAGCAAATCGGCGAGCGTACTTTTACCACTGCCGCTGGGGCCTACCAGTGCCACCATCTGTCCTTTTTTGATGGTCAGGTTGATGTTTTTAAGGACGGCTTCCTGCCCGTAGCGGAAGCTTACATTTCTGAATTCAATGCTTTCCTTAAAATCGGGCAGGGGAACGGCGTTTTCAGGTTGCCGGATAGGATTTTCCGCTTCAAGGATGGCAAAAACCCGGTCGGCGGCAGCCAGGCCACGCTGTATATTGGTCACAGTGCCGGTAATGGCCTTGGCAGGGACCAGCAATTGCGAATAAAGGATGATGTACGTAATGAAGGCACTGCCGCTGAGTTCGCTCTGGCCTGCTATTACCAGCATACCGCCATACAGTATGATGCCCACTATCATGGTTACGCCGAGAAATTCCGACAAAGGCGAAGCCAGTTCCTTGCGGTTCCAGATTTTTTTGAGAATCTGGCGGTAGCCATGGTTCTGCACTTCAAACTTCCGGCGGGTATGCTCCTGGGCATTAAAGGCCTTGATGATGCGGATACCGGTGATGCTCTCTTCTATCACACTGAGGATGTTCCCAAGCAGGGTCTGCCCCTTTTTCGAATCGCGCTTCAGCTTGCGTGAAATGGCACTGATGATGAGGGCGGAAACGGGTAGCACCAGAAAACTGAAGAGGGTCAGCTTCACCGATATCATAAACAGCAGCACCACATACCCTATCAGCAGCAGGGGTTCTCTGAAAATGACCTGTATACTACTGACAACGGAATTTTCGATTTCCGTCACATCGTTCGACAGCACCGAAATCAGATCTCCCTTGCGCTGGCCGTGGAAATAACGCACATTCAGCTTGATGAGATGATCGAACAGGGCCTGGCGGATTTTTTTTACCACCAGCGTCCGCATGCCGGTGAGCACCCGCTGGCTCCAGTAACGGAAAACATTGGAGAAGAAGAAGGAAACAACCACAATGGCACAGACGAATTTCAGGGCGGCAGCTTGTCCGTAGGTGCTGAAAATGTGCAGGAAGTGGTAATTGAAGTAATCTTTGATCCAGTTCAGACTCCAGTCGAACACAGGTTCTGTCAATACTTCCGGCTGGGTAACCGTGCCGAAGATGATGTTCAGCAACGGAATCAGCAGGGTGAAATTAAAAATGCCGAAAATCACACCCAGTATGGCCAGTATGACATAACGCGGCAAAAAATTCCGGAGCGGGCGGGCAAATGCCAGTATCCTGAAGTAGGTCCTCACGTCACAAATGTAGGATTTGTACCGAATTTAAGCCGTCTAAATGTGAACGAAGAGGCTGTATGGGTTTTTAACAGCGAATCATATCTTTGAGCACGCCCTATGATCAGCATCATCACTGCCATTTACAACCAGTTGCCCATCAACAAGGTATTTGTCGAAAGCCTGGAACGTTACAGCACCCTGCCGTATGAACTGATTATTCTTGACAACGGCTCTACCGATGGCAGTCCGGCATTTTTTGAAAGTAAAGGGGCCCGGGTTATCAGGAATCCTGCCAACTACAGCTACCCCTACACCCAAAACCAGGGCATCCGGGCAGCACAATATGATTATTTCGCCTTTCTCAACAACGACATTGTGGTAGCGCCCGGTTGGGACAAAGGCCTGCTGGCTGCCATGGGGCAGCACCAGCTCGACCTGGTATGTCCTGCCGCCATCGAAAGGGCCGAATCGGCCCGGGTAACCCGGCGTTTCAGAAGGCAGTGGAAGTGGATCAAAGGGATGACGAAATGGCTCGGAGTGGGCGAAAACGCGCTGCGGTTCCGACATCGGCTGATGTACGGAAACTGGGAGCGGTTTTGTGCCCAAAGGCAGCAACGTTTCGGAACCGATGTGCTGGAAGGTTTTTCCGGACACAGCATTGTTTGCTCCCGCAAGGCCATTGATTTGCTCGGTTTGTGGGATGAAAGAATACAGGCTGCCGATTTTGATCTCTATTTGCGCTCCAAAAAACGTTCTCTGGAGCAGGGTGATATACAACCCATCCACATTGTGCTGGGTGTTTTTCATCACCATTTCGAACGACTCACCCTCAAAGCCCGCCCTCCGGCCTTCGCCGACAGCGCCAACCTCATCCGCCTGGAAGAGAAATGGTCAAAGGAAGAGATGGATTATTTACTGGCAGACGTCCGGGCCTTCAAAGGCAGCCGCTCCTGATATCCTCTGTGAACCTCTGCAAACTCAGTGAAATCTGCGTTTAACAAAAAAGACCGCCCCTAGGAGAGGCAGTCTTATTTAACACAGATTTCACTGAGTTTGCAGAGGTTCGCGGAGTGGTTAGTTGATGTGTGGCAAATGACTGTTCTCTTTGCCGAACTCCATCATCTGCTCCACAAAGTCGCCGGGATAGGTCACCTGCACATCCACTACTTTACCATCCTTCATCACCGCGGTGAGTTTCGGTTGCATAAAGCCTGAATAGGGGGCCGACTGGATTTTCTGGTAACGCTCCTTTACTTCTTTCAGCAGCGCCTGATCCACTTTTACGCCGTAGGTTTCTACCAGTGCCTGACCTGCCTTGAAATCGCCTTCGCTTTTGATGCGCTGGATTTCACGCAGCAACTGACCGAACAATGCCCGGAGCTTGATGTAATCGTTCACCACGAAATAGGATTTACCGTCTTTCATTTTGCGCTCAATCACCTTTTCGGCTGCCCCTTTTTCCAGGGCCCAGGCAGCAATCATCTGGCGGTTGCGCATGTGTGATTCTTCGAGATTGTCGCCTTCGTCGATTCTCCGCAGTTGCAGCATCAGACCGTTGCGGATATAGCTGTCGTATTCGGCTTTACCCACTTCGAGCGATGGCATGACGCCTAACTGTATGAGTTTTTCGTCCATCAGGTAGTACAGGGCCACCAGGTCGGCACGGGCTTCTTCGAGGGTGGAGGCATATATGACAAGGGTTTCCTTGGGGGTGCCAACGCCGGGATTGAGCTTGCCGGAAGCATGGCCGATGACTTCATGCATATCGGTATGCAGTGCGCCGGCCAGCGCGCCGTATTTACGGGAACGGTCGATTTCTTCCTGGCTGAAGGCGAATTCTTCAATAGAGCTGCCTTTGGAAGCTACTTCATCGTAAGCGCCTACAATGTTTCCAAGTGAAACGGATTTGGAGCCGATGTCCTTACGAATCCAGTCGGAATTCGGCAGGTTGATGCCGATAGGGGTCGAAGGCGCGGCATCACCGGCTTCCTGTACCGCCAGGATGACTTTGGCGGAGATGCCGGTCACGGTATCTTTTTTATGAGCAGGGTCGAGCGGGGAATTGTCTTCGAACCACTGGGCCTGATCACCGATGGCTTTGATGCGTTTGGTAGCTTCCATATCGCGGACAGACACCACCGATTCATAGGAGGCACGCATGCCGAGAGCATCGCCGTACACTTCTATGAAGCCGTTGACCACATCAATCATCGATTCAGTATCAGCTACCCAGGCGATGTTGTAGGCATCCCAGGTGCGCAGGTCGCCTGTTTTGTAGTATTCAATCAGCAGCCTGAGGGCTGTTTGCTGTTTTTCGTTCTCCGCCACCACGCTGGCCTTTTCGAGCCAGTAGATGATTTTATCAATGGCAGCCCCATACATGCCACCCGATTTCCAGGTTTTTTCAACCAGCTGGCCGTTTTCTTTGACAAGCTTCGAATTGAGGCCGTACCAGATGGGTGTTTTGTCGTTTTTGTCTTTCACTTTGGCATAGTAGGATTCTACTTCCGCCTTGGTTACACCTTCGTAAAAGTTGTTGGCAGAAGCAACCACATTGTCAACCTCAGGATCCTGGTTGACTCTTTTGGCGGCAACAGTCGGGTCGAATAAAATGGGTTTCAGAAAACTCACAAGTCCTGCGGCATCAGCCACACTTTCGAAGGTGGGGAAAGCGGCTTTCGGAGAACCACTCACCAGGCTTTCAAAATACGCCTCAGTGAATTCCGGCATTATTTTTTTAGTGCTGTAATGGTGGTGAATGCCGTTGCTGAACCACACCCTTTTGGTGTACTCCATAAAACTGGCAAACTCAGGCGCGTTGCGGTCGCCTTCATAATGTTCTACAAGCTGTTCGAGGGTACGGCGCACGACCAGATTATACTTGTAGTTCTGGTCCCAGATGATGTCGCGGCCGGCTTTGGCAGCTTCACTCAGGTAGTAAAGCAGCTCTTTCTGCTGCAAGGACAAGGAGTCGAAGCCGGGAATCCGGTACCGCAGAATCTGCAGGTCGGCGAATTGGTCAACCTTTACTTCAAAGGGTTCTTCGGATACTTCCTTCTCTTTTTCTCCGGTGGAACAGGCCACCATGGCAAGTGCAAACATGGCCAGCAAAAGGGGTTTGATATTTTTTTTCATAGCAGAATGCCTGATTTGGTTTCGCATTAGGCAAGCTAAAATTAATAGATTTGTCGCCTATTCTGCATGGAAACACTTGGAGCATATCCCGAACTGAGGGCCGAAGTGGAGGCGCTTATCTTTGCCTCCGAACAACCGCTGCCTGCGACCGAACTGGCTAAAATCCTTTCTCAGTACCATGAGATTGATGTTTCTGAGTCAGAAATGGAGGTCTATCTGCAGTATTTGCTGACAGAATATGAACAGGCAACCCTGGGATTTGAATTAGTCAAAACAGGGGGTGGTTATCTTTTTTTAACGAAAAAGAGCTTTCAGCCCCTGCTCACCCTTGCCATGACAGAACGCTCCAAAAAACGACTTTCTCAGGCTGCTCTGGAAACTTTATCCATTATTGCCTACAAACAGCCGGTTACCAAATCTGAACTGGAGCATATCAGAGGTGTAAACTGCGATTACAGCATCCAACGTCTGCTTGAACGCAAACTGATCGTGATCAGCGGTAAAAGCAATGGTCCCGGCCGGCCACTGATTTACAGTACATCTGAACAATTTATGGAGTATTTCGGTATCAATTCCATGGAAGAGCTTCCGCAGCTCAAAGAGCTTGATAATCAGGATAATTCAATCGGAAATTCGGAAAACGAAGAATAATCCGTATCTTTGCGTTTCATATTTAATATTTTCTGATGGACGCCAGAAATGAATCCGGTCGTGATGACCGCAACCGGCGAAACGATGAGCAGGGCTCTAATCTTACAAGAGCTGATCGCCTTAAAAAACTGCAGGATGAACTGAATACCCTTGAATCGGGTACAGAATCTCAAAAAAACCGAATACTTCGTAAAGACCTGGAAGGTGGAGATGACCGCCCCCGCGAAATGCGTTCACGCAACAGCGAGGGTGACCGACGCCCCTGGACGCCTCGTGAAGGCGGCAATGACCGTCCGCGTTACGACAACCGCGAAGGCGGCGAACGTCGTCCGTGGACACCTCGTGAAGGTGGCAATGACCGTCCGCGTTTTGATGGCAAC
>DLHS01000017.1:145679-156818 GCA_002483345.1 Bacteroidetes bacterium UBA7662 | reverse complement strand
TCGTCCGTGGACACCCCGCGAAGGTGGCAACGATCGTCCGCGTTTTGATGGCAACCGCGAAGGCGGTGAACGTCGTCCGTGGACACCCCGCGAAGGTGGCAACGACCGTCCGCGTTTTGATGGCAACCGCGAAGGCGGTGAGCGTCGTCCGTGGACGCCTCGTGAAGGCGGCAATGACCGTCCCCGTTACGACAACGACCGTCCCCGCTTCGAGCGTCGCGATGATCAGGGTCGTCCGGAACGTCGTTTTTCAAAAGACAAAAACGGCCGCGTAGATACCCGCAGAAAAAAAAAAGGTGACGAACCAGTAAGACCTGTGACCATCAATTTTGATGAGCCCATGCGTCTGAACCGTTATATTGCCAATGCCGGGGTTTGTTCGCGCCGCCGTGCCGATGAGCTGATAGCTAACGGCAGTATTACTGTAAATGGCAACGTAATTACAGAACTTGGTTCACGTGTGAATCCGGGTGATGTGGTTACCTACAATGATAAAGTGCTGTCACTTGAAACCCTGGTGTATGTGCTGCTGAACAAGCCGAAAGATTTCATCACCACCCTGGATGATCCGGAAGATCGCCGCACGGTGATGAGTCTGGTTGAAAAAGCTACCGATGAGCGTATTTTCCCGGTAGGCCGGCTCGACCGCAACACCACCGGTTTATTGCTGCTCACCAACGATGGCGAAGTAGCCCAGAAACTGACACACCCCAGCAATGAAATTGCCAAGGTGTATGATGTATCGCTGGACAAACCGTTGACCAAAGCTGATTTTGAAAAAATATCGGCTGGTGTGGAGCTGGAAGACGGCATGGCTTATGTAGACGCCGTGGCCTTTCCGGATCCGGAAGACAAAACATCGGTCGGGCTGGAGATCCACAGTGGCCGCAACCGCATTGTACGCCGGATTTTCGAATCGCTCGGTTACGATGTGATACGACTGGACCGGGTACTCTATGCCGGTTTGACCAAGAAGGATTTACCCCGCGGTAACTGGCGTTATCTATCCGAAAGGGAGATACGGGCTTTAAAGTCTTTGTAAGGCTGAATTCAAATGAAAAAGGCTGGTTCATCATTGAACCAGCCTTTTTTTTAACCACGGGGTGCACGGTGGCCTTTAGACATTGAGATTTCGAGAAGGGGTTTTCCTGGTATTCCGGCTTCGGGATTTTTAACACGGAATTCACGGAGGCACGGAGTTGGGAAAGCCAGAGACTCCGTGTCCCCCGTGCCCCCAGTGTTTACTCCCCTTATCGGAAGAGGAATTTCTGCGTATATTTTCGGTCGCCTTTTTCCAGGGTAACAAAGTACATGCCTGCATTCAAACGGCCACTCAGGTCGAATGATTTGTTATGGTCACCGGCATCTTCGTTGCCTTCGTAAAGGTTGAGGAGGTATTTTCCGGTGATGTCGTAAACGCGGATGCTTACTTTCTGGTTTTTATCCAGTGAGAAAGTCATGCTCATTTTTTCTGTAACCGGATTAGGGAATACGGTGAAAGCCTTGGCTTTGCTGAGGTCATTTACGGAAGCAGCCAGATTTTCCTGGAATACGACACTGGTTTTACCATGTACGTTAAAACGTCCTGAGATGTAGGCACCATAGAAAGTAACATCACCGGAGCCGGCTGCAGGTGCTGTCCAGTTAAAGGACCAGTTGGCGCTGCCGGCACTTTGTGCGAGGGTATGGGTGATGTATTTGGTCCCGACAATTTTGGTCCCTGTTGAACCGGAGGTGGTTGTATTGATGAGGGTGCCCATATACTGCCCGTTCGCTTTTTGCGGCGATACCTGAAAACCTTTGTTTCCGGTGCCACTGAAATTTACCAGAAAGGTATAAGTAGCACCAGGCGTATAACCGGCTGCAGGAATATTTGAAATGAGCAGGTTGTTTGTAATAACAGGGTTGTTGTTATTGTGGCAGGCAGCCTGTGTACCACAGGTCATGCCATCGGCCGGCGAACCGGTTGCACCTGCAGGGGCTCCGGTTGGGTTGGTATGGGCTGTATTGTATTGCCAGTCAAGGAATAAAGAAGCTGAAAATACGACAGTCAGTATCAGGGTAAATTTTCGAATCATAGCCCTAAGTTAGTGTGATTCAGATTATGACAAAATTAATGTCGTCTTAAAACTGCTTTTTTACACTTTAATGAATCGTAAAGACACGCGACAGATTAAATCCAAACTGGATATCACCCTTCAGCCATTGTCCGTTTCCCTCTGTGATAAACTGTTTTTCGTTCATGCCCCGGTTGTTGGTGAAATGTAACTGAAAGACGTGTCCACCGGTTTCTATGTCAAATCCTACCGATAAGGTATTTCTATAATTTGGCAGCTGATTGCCCGGAACCAGCCAATAATCGAAGGTGGTAGCAAGTCGGTTGGTGAGTTTCACCCGGCCACCTACACCCAGTGCATAAATATCGTTGGGTTCGGTATTCAGATTCACCCAGTTGCGGTGCACAAGGGTAGGGGTTAGCTGAAGGGTAAAGACTTCCGAGAATTTACGGGCCACCAGTAACTGATGATAATAGGTGAGGCGGTGACTGAAAGGGGGCTCTTCCCGGGTAGGATCCAGCCATTTGAGGGTACCCATGACCGAGCCTGCCACATAACTCATGGATACTGACATCTTTTTTTTACCGGTCGACTGACGCAATATTTTGTATTTCACAAAGCCGTCATATTCTTTTCCCACATTGCTGCGACCAATACCCACCGCCAGCCGGTCGGTGATGCCATAGTCGAAGCTGAAGCGGACATTGGCCTGGTCGAGACCAAAAAGCTGATAAGCGCCGCCATTGATGGGGCCAAAACGGTGCAGTATCCGAAAGTCGAGCACGCCACCGGCCACATTTTCGATGGAATGGCTGTTGATAATGCGCGACGATTTAAAGGCATATTTGGCATAGGTAGTCTCTTCAGGGCCATCATTCAGTAGAGCTTCCAGATCGTCCTGAGCGTATAGGTTAACGCTGAGGAACAAGGCCATCAGCAGTACGGATAAATTCTTCATACATTAATTCTGTTGGGCTCCCTGGTGAATCCAGGCCTTGAGCTGATTGGTTTTACAGTCCGACAGCAATCCTCCTTTGGGCATATAGGAAGGATCTTGCCGGCTCAGGCTGATGCGTTGGTATATCTGGGTTTGTTTTTGCTGTATCTGGCTGAAGATGGTGAGATTGAGGCCGCCTTCACTCAGACTGTTGTTGTGGCAGCCTACACAGTACTGATCAAGTACGAGACGCACCGTGGATGCATAGGATACGGTCACAGTATCACAATTTCCTTCCGGACGGAAGGTATTTCTGGCGCCCTCATTGATCCAGTTTCTGACCATTTCAATTTGTGCCTGATTCAAAGGATTACGGGGCGGTGGCGGCATTCTTTTATCTTGGTCGCTTTCAGTAATCACTTCATACAGCTCGCTGTCGCCGGGATTATTGGCTTTTACGATTTTCAGCACATTGGAGTAATCTGTCAGTTGAATCCCCTCTTCCCGTGTGAGCGCGTCGTGGCAGCCACTCATGGCGCAATTGGAAAGGAGCAAGGGTAATATTTCGTCCTGAAAACTGATTTCGGCAGAACCTTCCGGCAAAGGGACAGGCCCCTCAAAAACCAGCGGATCGTGTTTACAGGAAGCCATGGTTACGACCAGTACCAGAATAAAAACAATGATTTTCATATCAGTTATTGCTTGCGCCCTGATGTAGCCAGGCAGCCAGTGTATTTACGTGACAATCGTTCAGACGGCCTGTAGGAGGCATGGTCCCTTGTTGGGTACGGAAAACAATGCGGTCAGCAAAGGCCTGTGCATTGGCAGTCGAAGTAAGATCAACACCGCCGGCGGGTACCGCACCTGAATGGCAACCGGAGGTAGCGCAGCTGTTGTCCAGAATAGGCTTCACCCTGGCCGTGAAACTCACTGCGACGGTATCACATCCGCTAACGGGTAAGTTGGCGTAATAATCTTCCGCATTATCGTAATAGCAACTGTGCAACAGTACAGAGCCAAAGAGCCAGAGGCCCAACAAAACCGCAACTTTTAATAATTTTTTTGACATAGTGTCCGGTAGGTTTTGCATATCTACGTTGAATTTCGACTTTACGTTTGGGTCAAAAATCAGGTTTTCAAAGCATTGGTAAAAATAGGCAACCCTTCCTTAAGTCTCATCAGGTAGTTGGAATGCCCGAAAGCGTAATTCTAATGTCTGAAGACGCGGCGCATCGGGAGTGAACTTCCCTAAATTTGTGGCTCATTAAAAACCACAGGGACATGTCAACGACCGCGACGCGCATCCTCCTCATTGGCTCAGAAGGCCAGTTAGGTTCTGAATTATCGGCAGCTCTTATTGCCAGGCACGGCAGAGAGGCGGTGATTTGCAGTGATTTACGAAACCCTCGGCCGGAACTTGACCGTCGTTTTGTGGTGTTGGATGCGTTGGATACCCCTGCAATTGAAAAAATCCTGACGGAAGAAAAAATCACCCAGGTATATCTGCTGGCAGCTGTTTTATCGGCCAAAGGAGAGAAGAACCCGGATTTTGCCTGGAAACTCAATATGGGCAGCCTGCTGGCTTTGCTCGATCTGGCTGTTAAGCTGAAGCTTGAGCGTGTTTTCTGGCCAAGCTCCATCGCTGCCTTTGGACCGAATACCCCGAAGGTAAACACCCCGCAATCATCGTATATGGATCCGAATACGGTGTATGGCATCAGCAAGCTCACAGGGGAACTGTGGTGTCAGTACTATTTCCAGCGTTACGGACTCGATGTGCGCTCGATTCGTTACCCGGGCATCATCAGCTGGAAAACCCCTCCCGGTGGCGGCACTACGGATTATGCCATTGAAATTTTTCACGATGCACTGCAAAAGCAACAGTATAAATGCTTTCTGAATGCCAATACTCCTTTGCCAATGATGTTTGTGGACGATGCCATCCGCGCAACCCTTGAACTGATGGAGGCACCGGCCGAAAAAATCAAAACACGCACCAGTTACAATCTGGCAGCAGTAACCTTTACACCAGCTGAACTGGCACAAGCTATCCAAAAGGAGATTCCGGTTTTTACCATCAGTTATGAACCGGATTTTCGGCAGGCGATAGCCAATTCCTGGCCTGGCTCTATCGATGATAGCGCAGCCCGTTCAGAATGGGGCTGGCAGCACCGGTTTGATACCGATGCCATTGTGAAGGAAATGCTTGAAAATTTGCGCTGAAAAAACCTAATTGGCCTGTTCGCTCAGAAACTTGATGCGTATGAGCTTCAGGTCTTCTTCCGTAAAATCATCACCCAATTCCCGGGCTGCCGATTGAATATCGGCAGAATCGGCAGAACGGAAGTAATCGTAGGCTTCTTCCTGTAGTTCTGTGTCCATTACATTGTTGATGTGGTAGTCGATGTTCACCTTGGTTCCGCTGTCTACTATGGTCTGTATTTCATCTATAACCTGGTCGTAGCTGAGGTTTTTGGATCTGGCGAGTTCTGTCAGCGGCATTTTCCGGTCGATGCCACCAATGATAAAGACTTTCACCCCTGATTTATTCACGGTCGATTTAACTACGAGATCTTCCGGACGTTCAATTTCATTTTCTTCCACATAACGGGCGATGAGTTCGAGAAAAGGTCTGCCGAATTTGGTGGCTTTACCCGGACCTACACCGGAAACATTTTGTAATTCCTGCAGATTGATGGGATAGTTGGTGGCCATCTCTTCGAGGGATGGATCCTGGAAGATCACATAAGGGGGCAGATTTTTCTCTTTGGCCACCTTTTTGCGTAAATCACGCAGCATTTCGAATAAACGGCTGTCGAGGGCCTCTCCCTGCTGCGATTCGTTTTCATCTTCGCGGGCAGCCTCGCTGTAGTCGTAGTCGGGGACAAACTCAAAGGCATAAGGATCGGCCAGATAGGCTTCTCCCTGGCTGCCGATTTTGAGAAGTCCGTAGTTTTCAATGTCTTTCAGGAAGAAGTTACGAAGCAGGGCTTGTTTAAGCAGCGATTTCCAGAAAATGACGCCTTCAGTTTTACCACTGCCGAATTCGGCGGTACGGTGATGCCCATAGGCCTCAATCTCAGGTGTCAGCTCACCCATCATAAAGTTGAGGATGTGGTCGAAGTCGAACTTTTTGCCAAGCTTTTTGACGATGCTCAGCAGTTTGACAACCTCGTCGAGCACCTTCACGCTCGGACGTGGGTGACGGCAGGAATCGCACATATTATGGCAACCGCTTTCATCAAACGATTCGCCGAAATAATGGAGGATTTGTTTGCGCCGGCAGGCAGCCGATTCTACATAGGCCACCACTTCATGCAACAGCAAATGCCCGATCTCCTTTTCAGAGACGGGCTTGTCTTTCATGAATTTCTGCAGCTTCTGGATGTCTTTTTCACTGTAATAAGCGATGCAAACACCTTCCAGGCCGTCGCGGCCGGCCCGGCCGGTTTCCTGGTAGTAGCTTTCGATGCTCTTGGGGATGTCGTAATGGATTACAAAACGCACATCCGGCTTGTCGATACCCATGCCGAAGGCGATGGTGGCGACGATCACATCCACATCTTCCATCAGGAATTTATCCTGATTCTGCACCCGGACCGAGGAGTCGAGACCAGCATGGTAGGGGGCAGCCTTGATGCCGTTGGCAACGAGAATTTCGGCGAGTTCTTCTGCTTTTTTACGGCTTAGGGTATAAATGATACCCGACTTGCCCATGTTATCCTTGATGTATTTGATGATGCTTTTGACCGCGTTGATTTTCGGACGCACCTCGTAATAGAGGTTGGGGCGGTTAAAAGAAGATTTAAAAACCGAGGCTTCGTTCATCTGAAGGTTCTTCATGATGTCGAGCTGCACCTTGGGGGTAGCGGTGGCGGTGAGGGCAATGATAGGCACATCCCCGATGTCCTGCACCATCTGGCGGATTTTACGGTATTCCGGCCGGAAGTCGTGCCCCCATTCTGAAATACAGTGTGCTTCATCTACTGCTACGAAAGAGATAGGGACCGAACGCAGGAAGTCAATGTTCTCCTGTTTGCCCAAAGATTCGGGTGCCACATACAACATCTTGGTAATACCATCAGATACAGAGGCTTTTACCCTTCGGATGTCGGTTTTGCTGAGGGAGGAGTTCAGGAATTCGGCTACACCATCGGTTCCGGAGAAAGCACGCACGGCATCTACCTGGTTTTTCATCAGGGCGATGAGGGGGGAGATGATGATAGCTGTTCCGGGCAAAGCGATGGCCGGAAGCTGATAACACAATGACTTCCCTGCCCCCGTGGGCATGATCACGAAGGTGTTCTTTTTATTAAATATGTTGAGGATAATTTCCTCTTGCTGGCCCTTAAAGCCATCAAAGCCGAAAAAGTCCTTTAGCGCGCTACGCAGCAGTTCTTTGGATTCCATATGCAAAACCCCTCACACAACGAAAATTCAGTAGGTTTGTACGTTCAAGATAAACAAAATTTTCACTTGAAAAAATCTGTTGATTTACTGAAGGCGGCGCAAAGATCGTTGAAAATGGAAGCGGATGCACTGTTAAATCTTTCCGAAAATCTGACGGAAGATTTTGAACGTGCTGTTTTGGCTGTTTACAACAGTTCAGGGCGTTTTGTAGTGACCGGTATCGGCAAAAGCGCCATTGTTGCAAACAAAATTGTTGCAACCCTGAATTCGACCGGAACACCCGCCGTTTTTATGCATGCGGGTGATGCCATACATGGTGATCTGGGTATCATCCAGCGCGATGATGTGGTGATGTGCATTTCGCAAAGCGGAAATACTCCCGAAATAAAGGTGCTCGCACCCATGTTGAGGGCCGGAGGAAATACCCTTATCGGTATGACCGGCAGAGCCGACTCTTCCCTTGCGGCCCACAGCGATATCCTCTTGCTTACAACCATTGAACAGGAGGCATGCCCGCTCAATCTGGCACCAACCACCAGCACCACCCTTCAAATGGCACTGGGTGATGCGCTCGCCATTGCCTTGCTGGAGTACCGCGGCTTTACTGCAGCCGATTTCGCCCGTTTCCATCCCGGCGGAGCACTCGGAAAGCGACTTTATCTGCGCGTCGATGATATCATCCGGCAAAACCAGCAACCGGCTGTGCAGCAAGAAGATCCTGTGAAACAAGCCATCGTGTCCATTTCAGCCAGCCGCCTGGGTGTAACGGCTGTTTTAGCAGGCAACCGGCTCGTGGGCATCATTACCGATGGTGATATCCGGCGCATGCTAGATAAATACGACAATGTAGGCAGCCTGAAAGCGGCCGATATCATGACACAATCGCCCAAAACACTGCCTCTGGGAACCCTGGCGGCCGATGCAATGGAAATGATTCGTACCAGCAAAATCACCCAGGTATTTATCACCGATGACGCGGGTCACTATGCAGGAGTGGTTCACATACATGATTTAATCAAGGAAGGCATCATTTAACAAACGAAGGGAATCGCATTGCGTAACTTTGTTGAAATGGGTAATCTATGAAGCACTATGTAGTAATCATGGCCGGTGGAATCGGCAGCAGGTTATGGCCTGTGAGTACCCATCAGCAACCCAAACAATTCCGCGATATGCTGGGCATCGGCAAATCGCTTTTACAACTGGCCTATGAAAGGGCTCTTTTGTTGACCGACGCCGAGTATATCCTGGTGGTAACCAATACCCAGTGGGTATCGTTGCTGAAGGAACAGTTACCCGATATACCGGAACGCTGTCTGGTTGTTGAACCATTGAGAAGAAATACCGCTACGGCTACCCTGTACGCGCTGAACAAAATCGCCAATCTGGAAAAAGAAGCCATCATCACCATCATGCCTTCTGACCATGTGGTTTTGGAAGATAAAAAATTCACGGCGACCCTCCAGAATGCCGCGAAATACGTGGCAAGTCATACGGAGATATTGACTGTAGGCATCAAAGCCACCCGGCCTGAGGTGAATTACGGCTACATACAATACCTTCCCGACAGCCCGAGCGCGCCGATTTTTACCATCAAAACATTCACTGAAAAACCTACCGCCGAAATTGCCAACACCTTCCTGCGGTCGGGTGACTTTTTGTGGTATTCAGGCATCAAAATAGCCCGATTGACGGTGCTTCTGCAGTCTTTTTCCGATTTTCTTCCTGAAACAAACCAGCTTTTCGAAGAGGTAAGACCTTATCTGAATTCATCGGAAGAGAAGCGCTGTATTGATAAAATTTACCCTCAGAGCGAAGGGGTGGCCTTCCGGCAGGCCATATTATACAAAGCCACCAATGTGAAAGTCATCATTGGCCATTTTTCATGGACGGATATTACCCTCTGGGGTGAATTGTACGATGTGCACGAAAAGGATTATATGGGCAATGCCGCCAACGGTAAGCAAGTGATGATGTATAATTCATCGAACTGCCTGGTTCAGATTGCGTCTGATAAACTGGTGCTCATCAATGGCCTGGACGACTTTATCATTGCAGAATCTTCGAAGGGCCTGGTCATATGCCCGCGCAACAAAGAGCATGAAATCCGGTCGATGCTGATGGAACTCAAGCGCGATGTGGCTGAAAAGTACCTTTAGACAGCGGGATTTCGAGACTGTGTAGGCTGTAGATCTTACAAATCGTAAAACCCTATGTCCCATTCCGGCGGGTAATTAATGTGGAATACGAGCAGAATCGGATTTGGAATACGGTTGCGGAACGGGGGCTGCCAGAAGCATTTTGTACCCATTGAAAACAATAAGTATTATTTTGCATACATGAAAAGAATCGCCCTGCTGCTTCTGGCATCTTCATTCCTGTGTTCAACCCGGGCGCAGACCAACGACGAGGCCTTTCACCTGCGTGCCGCGCACATTTACAGCGACCAGCTGAGTTTGCTTGAATACCGGGGAGCCGTAAGTGGTATCCGTTTCGATTTGCCGCTTCCGGACGGAACGCAGGAAAACGATATAGTTGTACGCACACGGTCGGCAGACCGGTTGCTGAGTTATACCGTCCAGGATCAGTTGGTGGATGTAAAAAAGCCTATCCGCTCCCTGATTGAGATGCTGAAAGAGAATGTCGGGTACGCAGTCACCATTGAAGTATTTGAAGGCCGTGAGAGCATAGCCTATTCAGGGGAGATACAGGCGATAGATGATCAATCGAGTGTAGTTTTCCTCCGGACCAGCAGTACGCTGGAAATGATACCTTTAGCCAATATCCAGCATTTAAGTGGTGGCAGGGGCTTAAATATCACCAGCCGCAAACAGGCTTCCACCCGGGTCCTTTCGGTGTTTTTTGTAGGAGATGTAAAGGATGAGGTAATTACCGTTTTGCTGCCCAACCGCTCTTTGTCGGCCAGGGCCAGGTATTTGCTCGATTTTGACAAACCCAAAACTGAGTTAAGTCTCGATTTGCAACTTACCTCTGCTATCAGTTTTCAGGATATCAGCATTTACTTTTACGGTGTCCCGTTTGAACAATCCGAAGCAGGCAAATACAACAGTCAGGCCGCATTTCAACTTACGGGAATTGGTCTTTCTGCCAATCAGCAAACCAGCTATCAGGTGTTAACGCATGCAGTAGAGATGGCATTAAGCGATGTGGCAGAGGTTCAGGCCTGGGAGCCCGGAAACTCATCACTGACTCAAACGGCCCGTGGTAAACGCACCCTTTCAATTCAGAATGGCAGCAGCATGAATTGGTTCAGAGCACCGTTGTTCGAGCGTAAATCAAAATCACTGGGCCATGTACCGGGAGAAATGCCCGCTACCTTAAAGGGAGCAGAAGCCAGGCTTGAGTATGGCAAATCACCTTTTGTAATTAACGACAATGCCCGGCTGGTGAAAGTATCTAAAAAAGCCATCACCATCAGTGGTATGAAATACGACAGCTTTTTATTCGAGGGCAAAATTGATATCCGGAATACAGGCAATGAACCCGGTCGGGTAAAAATCATCAAACAGGCGGTTCCTGAAAACAAACGTAATTACTGGTTTGCCAATGTATTCATAGATCTGAAGGGCAAAAACAAACAGGAAGTGAATCAGCTTGAATACGAGGTAAAAGTGGAAGCCAACGATGCTACTTTTTACCGCTATCGCTACGAGCTTTTGGTTCCTTCAGAGAACTGAGTTATGGCACACTGATTTTTAAGATTTGTATGATTTA
>DLHS01000017.1:99315-145659 GCA_002483345.1 Bacteroidetes bacterium UBA7662 | reverse complement strand
TAAATCATACAAATCTTAAAAATCCGCGGCCCCTGACCGTTTCTAAAAACTGAGATAAAGATTCACCAGAAAGTTCCGCCCCGCCTGTGGAAATACGTATACTTCGTTTACCAGCGAACCATCGAACAGATAGGGGTATACATAGCCGTTTGATACATATTTCAGGTCTAGCACATTGTTTACCAACAAAGCCAGCCGCGCTTCTTTCAGCAATTTACCGGCGGGCAGGCTGTATTCGAAACGCAGGTCGTTGAGCAGATAAGCATCTATTTTCCGGATTTCCAGACCGCTGTTATCGGCATACTGGCTGCCGACATATTTCGTTTGCAAGGCCAGCTCCAGCCCTGCAAACGGCTGGTAGTGGAGTATGCCGGCCGCGATTACGGCCGGAGAAAAGGCAATGGGTGTATTGGTTCGCTCTGCCAGCAGCACATTGTCCGTCCACTCAAAGTTGGCATCGTAGCTGTCAACAAATTCCTGATAGCTTTTCAGGCGGTTGTCGCTGAACGTTGCGTTGGCTGATAAACGCAGTTGCCGGCTGATTTCCACCCCGTATTCAATCTCAATACCGGTACGGTAGCTGCGACCCACATTCTGCCGGATGTAAGCTCCCACATCATTGATCTGACCGGTAAGTACCAACTGATCGTAATAGTCCATGAAGTAAGCGTTCAGCTGCAATTGTTGTTTGTTGCCCTGCCAGCGGTAACCTGCTTCATAATCAATCAGCTGTTCCGGACGCGGCCGGCTGGATGGGGTGGATTCGGTGAAATCATCCCGCACCGGCTCCCGGTTGGCTACTGCTACTGAGAAGTAGGCCATCTGGCGGGCATTGATGCGGTAGTGTATACCTGCCTTCGGATTTACAAACTGGTAACTGGCCGACTGGGTTACATTGTTCAGGTTGTTGTCGTAGCCGAGGAAAGTATAATCAACTCCTCTAAGCTGCAGGTCAGCAAACAGCTGAATACCATGTCCGAGGGTGTATTCTGCTTTGGCAAAGGCATTGTAGTCTGTTTTCACGGCATTGTTGTCGTAATAGCGGTCTCGGATCTGGCTGTTGCCGGCAAAGCGGGCCCAGATAACTTCTCCGTAATGATCGCCATCGTAGCGGTACCAGGCAGCACCGGTAACTACTTCGAGTCCTCCCAGGGTGTAGGTAGCGTTCAGCAGGGTACCATAAAAATGGTTGTCAAGCCAGCGTCGGCGGATAAGGTCGCTCCGCAGGATGGTGTCGTTGCCAACGATGACCGGGTCGATCTGGTAGTTTGATAAGCGGTCATTGCCTCTGTATTGTTCATAATAGCCCAGTCCGCGGGTGTAAAAGAAGGTGCTGTTAAGCTTCCAGCGTTCGCTGAGGTCGTAATTGTAAAAGAGCTGGTAATAATCCTGACGGTAGTTGTCGGTTTCGTTGTCGTAAAACTGCGTATTACCATCCGCATCTGTATACATGCCGCCTGAATTGAAGGTACGGTTGGTAGCCAGCGAATCGCGGATAAGACCATTCCAGGCTTGGTAAGTACGCTGATTACCCCCGTAATAGTTGAATCGTAGTATGCTTTTTTTACCGTAACGGGCGGCACTGATACCATACGAACGGAGATCGCTGAAAGCCCGGTTGATGTAGCCGTCGCTCTTGATGCGCGACAAACGGCCATCTACCACCCACCCGTTTTGCAACAGGCCGGTGCCAAAGGTGATTTGCTGGCGTTGGCTGTTGAAACTACCCATCCCCAGCCCGATGCGGGCATAGGCGCTGTCGACAAGTGTATTAGTTTGCAGGTTGAGCGACGCGCCGAAGGCGCCCGAGCCGTTGGTTGAAGTTCCCACACCCCTTTGCAACTGAATGCTGCTGGTGCTGCTGGCAAAATCGGGGGTATTCACCCAAAATACACCGTGCGACTCTGCATCGTTTACCGGCACACCGTTGATAGTAACATTGATACGGGTAGGATCGCTGCCCCGAACCCGGATGCCGGTGTAGCCGATACCTGCCCCGGCATCGCTGGTCACCACCACCGAAGGGGTCAGCTGCAGCAGATAAGGCAGATCCTGCCCCTGATTCTGGGCATCGAGTGCCTGTTTATCGAGATTGCTCTGTGCTACCGGGGTCTGGTTCCCTGCCCGGTTGGCACGGACAATGATCTCATCGGTGAGCTTTACAGCCGGGTGCAGGCTGATGTCAAGGGTGCTGTCTCCCTGAATGGTGAGTTGCAGCAGTTGGGTGGCATAACCCAGGTAACGGATTTCGAGCAGTTGGGAGCCTGCATGCAGCTTTTTCAGCTCAAAACGACCTTCCCGGTCGGTGGCGGTTCCCCGCACACTGTTTTTGAGTTGGAGGGTAGCGCCTGCCAGCGGCTGTTGGCTGTTGGCGTCGGTGACCCGTCCCGACAATTGAAACTGGGCCATGGCCGGCACCGCACAAAGGAGTGCCAGCAGGGTGAAAAGATTGGTTTTGCGCATTTGTTGAACGCTTAAAGGTTAAACAAATCGCTCACCAGGGGCAAGTAAGCAAATAATGAAAATACATCCTCCCTTCGCCGGCATTACCCGGATCAGGTTCAATGGGTATGATCTCAGCACCTCCGCAGTTGCGGGGGGCACCCCTTAAGATGAGGCGAAGATACATGGTTCGAACGAAATACCGCCCACCTTACCGGAAGCCGGTTTAAAATGGATTGCAGTCACCCTGACAGTTCTGTCAGACAAGCTGTCAGTCAATGGCTTCTGTATCTCTGCTGGCTTCATCTTTGACAAGCCTCTTCCGCAAGCCTGCGAATTGGTCGTGAAATAGTCCACAGCCAGCCAAAATTTGGATAACTTTGCCACGTTTGCCTGTAAACAAACCCATTGCATGATCAATCTGCTTAACAAAGCCATCACGAGCATATTCGGAAACAAATCCGACCGCGATATCAAATCTGTACTACCCCTGGTAGCCCAGATCAACGAGGAATACGCCAAACTCAGCAACCTCTCCAACGATGCCCTCCGCGCCAAAACCACGGAGTTCAAAGACCGCATCCGGGCTTTCCTGAAGGAAACCGACGATCAACTGGCCAGTTTACGCAGCGAAGCCGGGAAAGTTTCGGAAGAACAGGTAGAGTTGAAGTTCGAAGCCTACGAAAAAGTCGATCAGCTCACCAAAACCCGTGACCAGCAGATTGAGGACATCCTCAACCAATTGCTGCCCGAAGCTTTTGCAGTGGTCAAGGAAACCTCTCGCCGCCTCACCGAAAATCCGGAGCTGGTGGTGACCGCGACCGAATTTGACCGGGAACTGGCTGCTACCAAGGATTTCGTCCGCATCGAAGGCGACAAAGCCATCTGGCAGAACCACTGGCAGGCTGCCGGCACCGATGTAGTGTGGAACATGATTCATTACGATGTGCAGCTCATCGGGGGTATCGTTTTGCACCAGGGTAAAATCTCCGAAATGGGTACGGGTGAAGGTAAAACCCTCGTATCTACCCTGCCCGCCTATCTCAATGCCCTGGCCGGAGAAGGTGTACACATTGTAACGGTGAATGATTACCTCTCCCGACGTGACTCGGAGTGGAACGGCCCGCTGTTTCAGTTCCATGGGTTGCAGGTTGATTGTATCGACAAACACCAGCCCAACTCACCCGCCCGCCGCAAAGCGTATAAGGCCGACATCACCTACGGTACCAACAATGAATTCGGCTTTGACTACCTCCGCGACAATATGGCACGCTTCCCCGAGGAGCTTGTGCAACGCAAACACCACTATGCCATGGTGGATGAGGTCGATTCCGTACTCATCGACGATGCCCGTACACCGCTGATTATCAGCGGGCCGGTACCCAGGGGTGACATCCATGAATTTGCCGTGCTCAAACCCCGCATAGAAAAACTGGTAGATGCCCAGAAAAGGTATCTGAACACTGCCCTGTCAGATGCCAAGAAGTTCTTTACGGAAGGCAAAAATGAACAGGCCGGACTGCCTTTATACCGCGCCTACCGCGGTTTGCCCAAAAACAAGGCCCTTATCAAATTCCTCAGTGAGCCTGGTGTCCGTGGCCTGATGCAGAAAACGGAAGCCTATTATCTGCAGGACCAGCAAAAAGAAATGCACAAGGCCGATGCCGAACTTTTCTTTGTCATCGATGAAAAAAACAACACCATTGAGCTGACCGAAAAGGGTATTGAGCTGATTACCGCTACCGGTGAAGACCCTCATTTCTTCATCATGCCGGATGTAGGCGCCCAGGTAGCAGAAATTGAAAAACTCGACATATCTGCCCAGGAAAAAGCAGATCAGAAATCGAAACTGATGCTCGATTTCCAGGAGAAGTCTGAACGCATACACACCATCAACCAATTGCTGAAGGCGTATACCTTGTTTGAAAAAGACATTGAATACATCGTTGATAACAACAAGGTAAAAATTGTTGATGAGCAAACCGGTCGTGTACTCGACGGTCGCCGTTATTCCGACGGACTGCACCAGGCCATCGAAGCCAAGGAAAACGTAAAAGTAGAAGCGGCTACCCAAACCTTCGCCACGGTAACCCTGCAGAACTATTTCCGCATGTACCACAAGCTGGCCGGTATGACCGGTACAGCCGAAACCGAAGCCGGGGAGTTGTGGGAAATCTACAAACTCGATGTGGTGGTGATACCTACCAACCGTCCCATTGTCCGGAAAGACCAGGAAGACCTGGTATACAAAACTGTCCGTGAGAAGTACAATGCCGTCATCGACGAGATAGTGAAGCTGGTAGAGGCGGGTCGTCCGATACTGGTAGGTACTACCTCGGTAGAGACTTCCGAGCTCCTCAGCCGCATGCTCACCTTGCGGAAAATCAAACACAATGTCCTCAATGCGAAGCAACACCAGCGGGAGGCCGATATCGTAGCAGAAGCCGGTCAGGCGGGTACGGTAACCATCGCCACCAACATGGCAGGTCGTGGTACCGACATCAAGCTGGGGCCGGGTGTGAAAGATGCCGGTGGTCTGGCTATCATCGGTACGGAGCGTCACGAATCACGCCGGGTCGACCGCCAGTTGCGGGGTCGTGCCGGTCGTCAGGGTGACCCGGGTTCATCGCAGTTTTTTGTATCGCTCGAAGACAACCTCATGCGCCTTTTTGGCTCCGAGCGTATCTCGGGTATCATGGACCGTTTTGGTTACAAGGAAGGGGAAGTAATACAGCACTCGATGATTACCAGATCCATCGAACGTGCCCAGAAAAAAGTAGAGGAGAACAACTTTGGTATCCGGAAACGTTTGCTGGAGTACGACGATGTGATGAATTCTCAAAGGGAAGTCATCTACAAAAAACGCCGCCACGCCTTGTATGGCGACCGCCTGAGCATCGATATCAACAATATGTTCAGCGATGTGGCCGGGGAGTTGCTGGAACGCCACCACGAAGAGGGTGATTATGAAAACTTCCAGCTGGATGTTATCCGTCAGTTTGGCATAGAGACCAGCATAGACGAAGCGAAATTCAAAAAGGAAAAAGCGGAGAGCCTCACGGATACCCTGTTTGAAGAAGCCTTCGGTAATTATCAGGAACGCAACCGACGCATGGCAGAAATTGCGATGCCGGTTATCAGCAGTGTTTATAAAGAGAAAGGTAGCCAGGTTGAAAATATCGTGGTTCCTATTCAGGTAGGCAACAAGGGTATACAGATTGGCGTAAACCTTCAGAAGGCTTACGATACCGCTTGTCATGAGATATTGGTAGAGTTTGAAAAATCGATGGTGCTGCACCTGATCGACGAAAGCTGGAAGGAGCACCTCCGGGAAATGGACGACCTCAAACAATCGGTTCAGAATGCCGTTTACGAGCAGAAGGATCCGCTTGTGGTGTATAAAATGGAATCTTTTGGTCTCTTCCGCAAGATGCTTGCTGCAGTGAATGCCGAGATCGTATCAAGTCTTGTACAGGCCCGTATACCGGTTGAAGAGCCTCAGCAGTTGCAGGAAGCCCGTCCCCGCCCGGTACAGGCAGCACCGCAAATGACAGCCAACAAACCGGCCTATACGTCGAGCAACAGTGCTGCCGGCCCTGCCGGTCCTGTACCCCCGCATGCACCGGTTCAGCAGCAGGCGCCGCTGAAAGTGGGTCCCAAGGTGGGTCGCAACGATCCTTGTCCTTGTGGCAGTGGCAAAAAGTATAAAAGCTGTCACGGTCAAAACGAAGCCTGATGTTGCATTTAGCTGCCACCATCGACCATACAAAGCTGGCTGCTGACACCAAAAGGGAGGATATACAGCAGCTTTGTGATGAAGCTAAGCGGTTTGGTTTTGCAGCCGTTTGTGTGCCACCGGTTTATGTGAAAGAGGCTGCTACTGCCTTAAATGGCAGTACGGTAGCGGTTGCTACGGTGGTGGGTTTTCCAATGGGTTATCAGGCAACCGGCGCAAAGGTGGAAGAAACCAGGGTTGCCCTCTCCGAGGGTGCGACGGAAATTGACATGGTGGTTCAAATAGCAGCTGTTCAAAACAACGACTGGGCCCTGGTAGCAGCAGATGTAGCAGCAGTTTTGGAGGAAGTCCGCCGTACTCCGGGGGCTTTACTCAAGGTGATTATTGAAACCTGCTATCTCAATGATGCTCAGTTGGAGCGAATCTGCCAGTTGCTGGCAAAGCTGGAAGTCGACTTCGTCAAAACCTCTACCGGTTACGGCAAAGCGGGGGCTGATGTGGAAACGGTGACCAAAATGCGGGCATTTTTACCCCCTCATATCCGCATAAAAGCATCCGGAGGCATACGGAGCAGAGAATTTGCCTTACATTTGATCAGTGCCGGCGCCGACCGGATAGGAACATCTTCAGGCATTTTAATCAGCCAGCCATGAAAAAACTACTCCTGCTTAATCTTTTACTGCTTGTATCGGTACCGGCGGTATTGCTGGCGCAGGAAGCCGGTCGTAAAGACTCGGTCATACTTGAAATGGATGCCAGGACGGAGAAGGCACTCGAAAAGCACAAGGAATACAGCAAAAGGAATCCTCTTATTCCGGGTTTCCGGGTGCAGGCCTATGCAGGTAGTTCCAGGCAGCAGGCCATGACCATCCGCAACGAAATCGCGGAAAAGTTCCCGGATTATGCCGCCTATGTTGTGTACAAACAACCCACTTTCAGGGTAAGGGTAGGAGATTTTCGGACCCGTTTTGAAGCCCAGAAACTGTTGAACGAGCTCAAACCGCTTTACAGTTCCAGCTTCATCGTCCCCGACGATATCAACCCCAACCCAACCCTGGCACCTAAACCCGAAACAGGTGAACCACTTGAACCAAAAGATCCATAGGCTTGCCGGCGAAGTAACCCCATCGGTGGTTACTTTCCGTCGGCATCTGCATGCAAATCCCGAGTTGTCTTTTCAGGAAGAGCAAACCAGTCGCTTTGTACAGGCGCAGTTGCGTGAACTGGGCATCCCATTCACAGCTGGTGTGGCCGGTACCGGTGTGGTAGGTTTGATAGAAGGTAAAAAGCCGGGCCCGGTGGTGGCATTACGTGCAGATATGGATGCTTTACCCATACTGGAAGCCAACCAGGTACCCTATAAGTCTACCAACCAAGGCGTGATGCATGCCTGCGGCCATGATGCACATACCGCTTCACTGCTGGGTGCTGCAGCTATCCTGAACCAATGCCGGGAGGAGATGGCCGGCTCCGTAAAACTTATCTTCCAACCCGGAGAGGAGCGCCTGCCAGGAGGAGCCAGTCTTATGATCAAAGAAGGGGTGCTGCAAAACCCCGCACCAGTCCATATTTTGGGTCAGCATGTGATGCCTTTCCTCGATGCCGGCAAAGTAGGCTTCCGGGCTGGCATGTATATGGCCTCAGCCGATGAAATTACGATGACGGTCCGCGGCAAAGGCGGCCATGCCGCCCAGCCGCATCAGAATATCGACACAGTGCTCATCGCCAGTCACATCATTGTGGCTTTGCAGCAAATCGTTAGCCGGGTAGCTAATCCTACCATCCCCAGTGTGTTGTCCTTTGGCAAAGTCACCGCCAACGGGGCTTTTAACATCATCCCGAACGAAGTAGTGGTACTGGGGACTTTCCGCACCATGAACGAACCTTGGCGTAAAGAAGCGCATGTCAGGATGAAAGAGCTGGCCGAAGGCATCGCCAAATCGATGGGAGGCAGTTGCGATTTCAGCATAAACGTTGGTTATCCCTTTCTGGTGAATGACGAGTCCGTTACCCGCCTTGCACGAAAGCATGCAGAAGAGTATATGGGCAGGGAACAGGTCGTGGAACTCGATCTGTGGATGGCGGCAGAAGATTTCGCTTACTATTCTCAGGTTACCAAAGCCTGTTTTTACAGGCTGGGAACCCGCAATGAAAGTCGTGGCATTATCTCCGCGGTACATACACCCACCTTTGATATCGACGAAACCGCCCTCGAAACCGGTTGCGGTCTGATGGCTTATCTGGCCATGCAGACGATGGCCGACGCCGCTGTATAAGCTTTTGCGTAAACAGGCCGGTCGCAGCCAGCTTTTTACGAACTTTGCACCTGGCTTTTTTGTAAGCCATAAAAGCTTTTCAGATGCAGATACGCCCCCGCCGCAACCGTAAATCAGCCGGAGTCCGCGCCTTAGTCCGCGAAACCCAGCTCAGCACCAACGACTTGCTGTACCCTATATTTCTGGTTGAGGGCAAAGATAAAAGTGTGCCGGTAGCCTCTATGCCCGGCATCAGCCGTTTGTCGCTGGATGGTGTTTTGAAAGAAGTGGAAAGTTGTCTGCAATTAGGCATTCATGCCTTTGATATTTTTCCGGTGGTACCCGAACATCTCAAAGATAAAACCGCCAGCTACAGCTGGGCGGAAGAGAATTTTTATCTCCATGCCCTGAGAGCGGTCAAAGAACGCTTCCCGGAGGCGGTAGTGATGACCGACGTGGCCATGGATCCGTACAGCAGCGACGGTCACGATGGCCTGGTGGCAGATGGCCGTATCCTGAACGATGATACCCTGCCGATTTTGGGCAGGATGGCGCTGGCGCAAGCCCAGGCCGGTGCCGATATCATCGGCCCCAGCGATATGATGGATGGCAGGGTAGGCTATATCCGGGCCATGCTCGACGATGAAGGCTATGAAGAGGTATCCATCATGAGTTATACTGCTAAATATGCCAGTGCGTTTTACGGCCCGTTCCGCGATGCGCTCGATTCTGCACCCAAATTCGGAGACAAAAAGACCTACCAGATGGATCCAGCCAACCGGATGGAAGCCCTCCGCGAGATGCAGCTTGATACGGAGGAAGGCGCCGATTTTCTCATGGTGAAACCGGCTTTGGCCTATCTGGACGTGATTCGTTTGCTGAAAGACAACAGCGAACTCCCCATTGCCGCTTACAACGTAAGTGGTGAATATGCGATGCTCAAAGCGGCTGCGGAAAGAGGGTGGCTGGATTACGAAAGAGCCATGCTCGAAACCCTCACCAGTATCAAACGGGCCGGTGCGGATATTATCCTTACCTACCATGCCAAAGACGCTGCGCGTTTGCTGCGTTGAAGCCCCTCGTTTTAAAATTTACCCATGAAACCAGTTATTCTTCCCGTTGAGGGAAAAAATCCAGTTTTTGGAAAAGATTGTTTTGTAGCTCCCAATGCAACCATCGTCGGAGAGGTGGTCATGGGGGATGCGTGTACCATCTGGTTTAATGCAGTGGTCAGAGGAGATGTAAATGCCATTCATATTGGCGACAGAACCAACATCCAGGACGGTGCTGTGATTCATTGCACCTACCAGAAGGCAGCCACCACCATCGGAAACGACGTGAGTGTGGGCCACAACGCCATCGTCCATGGTGCTACTGTTCACGACAATGTACTGGTGGGTATGGGGGCCATTGTGATGGATCATGCGGTAGTGGAGGAGAACTGTATCATTGCTGCCGGAGCGATCGTGCTGGAAAACACCCGCTGCGAAAGCGGCTGGATTTATGCCGGTATACCCGCGAAAAAGGTCAAACAGGTGAGTGCTGAGCAAATTGCTGGCATGCGCCGCACCGCGCAGAATTATGTGATGTATGCGGGGTGGTTTCGGCCGAACATTGATTAAGATGTTATTAAACCGACATTCTATCAGGTTTTGTTCTGTAGTTTAGGAGCAAATCACTGTGCCATGAAGATACTTCTGCTAGCAATATCTTTTTTGTTATTGACATCCTCAGGTTTTGCTTCCCACATCTTGGGGGGAGAAATCACTTACCGTTGTCTTGGAAACGGACAATATCGTTTTCAGGTAGTTCTTTACAGGGACTGCAGCGGGATACCCTTCAATAAGGCTTCTGTGACCCTTCAGGGGCCGGTGCAGCTAAATTGCCCATTGGTGGCCACTTATGATGCCACGCCCACAGCTGCAACGACTGGTTTATTCCGGTGTAATCCCCCGACGACTTTTGGAGGTAGCGCAGCCAGCAAAGGTGGTATTGCAAAATTTGTTTATGAGGGAACAGCAGATTTATCCGGTTTGGGCGCTGCTCCTGCTTCCGGATACACCTGGAGTCTGACAGGCATCCCGTGTTGCCGGAATTCCAGCAATAATACCAATTGCAATGGTGATGTTGTTTTGCGGATTACCATGTATTCTTTTGTGGATGCCAATGGGGCAGCCCTGACTCCTGCACAGCTGTGCGATAACTCACCTGTTTTTTTCGAAGACCCTGCCGCGGCAGCGGTTTTAAATCCATATGATACGGTTGTTTTCAGCCATGCCGCGCAGGATCCGGATGTAGCGGACGAGGCACGGTTTTTTCTTGACTTGCCCTGGAATCAGGTAGGATCAGGCTGCAGTTTCATCAGTCCTTATTCAATGGCAAATCCCATTCCGGGTTTGTTGTTTCCCGGACAGGCCCCGGTTGATTCTCTGACCGGGTCAATTACCTACCGGCCGGTGATGCAAGGGTCATTTAATCTGGCTGTAAGAGTGGAATCCAGGAGATGTGGTCAGAAAATCTCTGAGATATTCAGAGATTTCCAGTTGAATGTTATCAACAACCCGGCAGGGAGTAAGCCCTTGTATAATCCGTCTGCCGACTCGGTGTCTCTTTTGACACGCCAAAAGGCACCGGTGTTATCTTTCCCGGGCACTACCGAGGTAATTGAGCTTTATGCAAATGATACGGTGGAGTATGCTTTCAGCGCTTCTGATATATTCCCCTTGTACGATACGGGAACAACACCGGGAACAACCGGAGCTTACAACCCCGATTCAGTAACCCTGCTGGTAGAAAGTGCCTTTCTGGGTGCCAAAGGAACATCCCTAGACAGCGGCTGCATTTCACCACCCTGTGCGGTACTGACCAATCAGGCTGCTGAGACACCGGAGCCTGTCTATTATGTGAACCACAGTTTTGCGGAACTGCAGGGATATGGCTTCACAGCACTCCGGGAGGTGGATGCAAAAATTCGCTGGATTCCCGGCTGTTCCGAAGTAATTAACGAAAGCCCTTTCTGCGAAAAGGAGGTGAACCATGCCATTTTCAGAATTGTGGCTATGGATGATAACCAGCCGGTCAGGGGTGTAAGATCACGGGTATTACAAATTAATATTGTAGCGCTACCTGCATTATCGGCACCGGTTTTAAGAGAAGTAAGTCTCAATCCATCAGGCACAGCAGTACGGTTGTTCTGGACCCAGGACTTTGACAGTCTTTCAGTTGATCCGCTGGATCTCGCTAATAACCCCGGGCTGTCGCAGGCAGAACTGTTGCAAAAATCAGTTAACCGAAGAGAACAGTCTTTTCAGGGATTTGAATTGTATCGGGCGGAATTGGATTCAGACAATTATCAGCTGGTTGCTTCCTTCAGCAACCGCTGGTCTGAAAGTTTTACAGACACAGCGGTTATTCCCGGCAAGTTATATAAATACCGGCTTGCCAACCTCAGCGGATGCGGCGGTAAAAAGGGCTGGTCGGAAACACTCAAAACGATTGACCTTGTTTTCGGGCATAATTGGGTTACTGGAGCGGCAGAGATTCAATGGGACAGCCTCTCGGTCAACAACCTTACTGCTGCAACCGGAACGGGAGATATAAGGGTTGAAAGAGAAAATTTTGATACCAGCCCGGGTAGCTGGGTTGCTGTGGCTATTGTCAATAATCAGACAAGCTATATGGATATGCCACAAACTTTTGGTGATTCTTTGAATTACAGGGTCGGTTTTGTAGATAGTCTGGGTAATATATCGTACAGCAGAAGCTTCGGCAGCCGCTTCGATCTGAACAGCCTGAACATAGATGAACTGAGCGCCAAAAAACTAAATTTTTACCCCAATCCCGCACAAGACATCGTTATGCTTCAGTTTGAAAAACCTCTTTCCGCCAACACCAAATTATTGGTCAGAGATATGGAAGGAAAACTAATGCTTTCCGTTCTGCTTGAGATCGGTGAAGCAGGGTTGTATCAGGTATCTCTGACACAACTGGCAGCAGGCCAATACCAGCTCATGGTAGTGGGTGAAGGGGGAGTACTTGGCATTGGAAGTCTTGTAAAGCAGTATTAGAAGACTGATATAGTCTTCTTTTCTTGTTCCCGGGAGATTTCACATCTTAAAATGTCATGAAATCTGACAATCGTGCTCTCCATTTCTATGGGAATTGATTCTTAAGGGTTTAACTTAGGGTTTTAATAATGATTAGGCTATGAGGAATTTGGTATTCATTCTCCTGTTTGTACTGTTTGGTCAGGGTGCCGGAGCTTCACACCTTTTGGGTGGAGAGATCAGCTACCGCTGTCTGGGAAATGGTCAATACCGTTTCAGGGTCGTTGTTTTCAGAGACTGCAGTGGTATACCCTTTAATCAGGCGGCGGTTACCCTTCAGGGACCGGTACCGGTTAACTGCCCTTTGATAGGAAGTTATGATGCTACGCCCACAGCCAGTACAACAGGTCCTTTGAGATGTAATCCACCCTCTACGTTCGGGGGGGGGGCAGTTAATAAGGGAGGCATTGGTAAATTCGTCTATGAAGGTACGGCCAATTTATCTAGTCTTGGAGTAGCACCGGCCAACGGTTTTACCTGGAATATTACCGGAATCCCCTGTTGTAGGAATACCAGCAACAATATGAATTGCAGTGGTGATATCGTTTTGCGTATTACCATGTACTCGTTCGTCAATGCAAGTGGGGTAGCGTTAACACCTGCGCAGATGTGCGATAACTCTCCTATCTTTCTGGAAGACCCTGCTGCCGTAACGATATTGAATCCATTTGATACAGCCGTATTCAATAACTTTGCCCAGGATCTGGATGTGACCGACGATGTTCGTTTCTATGTAGATTATCCCTGGAATGGTGTTGGAACAAGTTGCCAATTTACGGCGCCGTATTCATTAGCTAGCCCGCTTCCAGGTTTGTTGTTTCCTGGCCAGCCGGCGGTTGATTCAATCACAGGGGTTATTACCTATCGTCCTATTACTGCTGGGGCATTTAACCTGGCAATCCGGGCAGAGTCAAGGCGTTGTGGACAGAAGATTTCCGAAATATTCCGGGATTTCCAGTTAAACATTATCAACAACCCGGCCGGAGCTCCGAACCCGTATAACCCCAACCTCCCTGCTTTGAATCGCCAGTTTACGCAGAAAGCACCAATTTTTGTGCCCTTGTTGTTTGATGCAAACGGGGATCCTAATTATGAAATAGAGATTTATGCGGAAGACGCCTTGATTTTCCCCTTGGTGGCTTACGATGTTTTTCCCCTGTTCAGCGGAGTGGTTGCAGATCCTACTACCTGGGTTTACAGTCCTGATACAGTTGCTATCCTTGTAACAGGTCCGCAAATGGGTGCGAATGGTACCAGCACAACCACAGGTTGTCTGTATCCCCCCTGCGCTACGATTTCCCAGGCAGGCGGTGGTCCGCCAGAGGCACTGCGTTTTTCAGCTGCGGGTGAGATTTTAGGATATGGCTACAAAGGTGAACAGTATGTAAGTGCCCAGTTGAACTGGACACCTACCTGCAGCAACCTCCCCGACAGTACCTTATCGGCTTGTGGCAGCGGTTTGTCTTCGTATCAGTTTGGAGCTGTTTCTTTTGACGACAATTTCCCTTTAAGAGGTAAAAACTCCCAGGTATACACCGTCAAAGTTAGAACCTTGCCAGAGCTGGATAAGCCGGTTTTGCGTACTGTAAGTGTTGGCACAAGCAATAATGCTGTAACACTGACCTGGTCGCAGCCGATGGATACGGTATCAATAGATCCGCTGGATAGCATCAATTATGCTCAGTTTTCAACAGCGATTAAGCGAAGCTATTCTGTAAACAGACGTTACAGCTCTTTTGTAGGTTTCCGGATTTACCGGGCGCAAAGCCCCGCAGGCCCCTATGTGGTAGTTGGTCAGACGAATACGATTACGGATACCTTTTTCGTAGACAATACGGTAGTTCCCAATACACAGTACTACTACTATGTGGTTACCCTGAGCGGCTGTTCAAACAAGGAATCAGACCCTTCTGAGGTTGTTAAAACAGTGAGTTCTTACTTAACAAACAACGTTTCCGCTGGTTTGGCCGAATTACGCTGGGACAGCCTGGGTCTTAACAGCCCGTTCCCTGCTACAGGAACACCAGTTGTATTTATCGAACGTGAAGTTTATACACAGAATGCCGGTTTCTGGGATCGTATGGATACGGTTGCCGGAGTATATACCTGGGATCAAAGTGTGGTTGTTTGTAACGACTCGGTCAACTACCGGGCTGGATATCTCGATTCTTCAGGTGTCATCAGTTACAGCTGGATTTCAGGGGATGTATTCCAGGATAATTTTGCACCTGATCAGGTAGAAGTAGTACAGGCTTCTGTCGACAACGTACAGGGAGTTCCTTATCTGAGCTGGACAGCGAGCCCTTCCCTGGACGTAAACCGTTATGTTATCTACCGTATTGACAACAGTACGACACCGGCATCCTTGTTTTTTATTGATACAGTGTTCGGTTACAGCAATACGTTTTGGTACGATACTTTCAGTGGCCAGAACCCCTACAACAGTACCTTGTATTATGGGATAGCGGCGATGGACTCATGTGGCAATCTGGGTTTAGTATCTGTGACACATAATACCGTTCATTTACAAGTTGCCATGAATCAGTGTACCTCCTCTATGGAGCTGTCCTGGAATCAGTATGGCGGCTGGGGTAGTGATGTGGTGGAGTACGAGGTATACCGTCAGGACGGAGCCGGGGCTCCGTTTCAGTTGTTGACCACGGTAGCGGCTAACCAGAGCACCTATGCGTTTGAAGACAATCAGAATCTGATTCAGGATACTATTTATTGCTACGAAATTCGGGCGATTCGCAACGATGATTCTACGGCAATCTCCAATATGCAATGTGTACAGGCAGAGGTTATTGAATTCCCTATGCTGACCTACATCAGAAAAGTGAGTGTTGACACCCTCACAGGTCAGCTGAGCATAACTTTCATCAGTGATGTCGCGGCCAGTACCTCGAAGTTTGTCCTGGAGCGCGGAACCTCTGCAAGTGATTTTAGTCGCATCGCGGAGTTCCCTGTGAGCGTTGCAACCATCAACGGTCCTGCTTACGAAGTTACCTACACAGATGTGGAGGCCAAAGCAGGAGAACGAAGCTATACATACCGTGTTTTGGTTTATGACATCTGCGATCAGTTGTTTGACACCTCACAAGTTGCGTCTAATATGTTTCTTCAGGGTGTACCGGGTATTGACTTTACCAATCAGTTGAAATGGAATGACTATGATTCGTGGCTCGGTGGGGTTGAGAACTATACTATTCTGCGTCATATACCTTCGACGGATCCTGGTTATCTGCCATTGAATACACGTGGATTTGGATCGCCGGTTTATAACGACGATATCAAAGACTTTACAGACAATGATGGCAATTACCTGTATTTTATTCAGGCTCTGGAAGGCAACACCAACCCTTTGGGTTTGAAGGATACGGTTACTTCAAATATTGTCACAGTTATTCAACAGCCTCGTATATTTTTCCCGAACGCATTTTTACCCCTCGGTCTGAACAGAGAATTCAGGGGTAAAGGGGTGTTTATTGAGGAAAACAGCGGCTTTAACATGCAGATTTACAACCGGTGGGGAGAGAAGTTATTTGAGAGCAATGATTTCACCCTTGGCTGGGATGGACGCGCTCCGAACAGTGAAGTGGTGATGCCGGGTGTGTATGTATATGTGGTAAACTTCCTCGGGAAGAATAATAAAACGTACAGTCAAAAGGGAACGCTTACAGTCATGCGGTAAGGCCACTCAATTATCCGGACAAAATTATTGTATGCTTCCATGCCCCGCTGTGCTAAAACCTCCTCATCGAATCTGAGCTGATAAATAACTGATATTGGTTCGATGAGGATGGTTTACAGACTTCTGTTATGTTGGTGTTTGCTATACGCTCTTTGTTTGGAACCAGCCAAGGCAGATCATTTGCTGGGAGGGGAAATAAGCTATAAATGTCTGGGAAATGGTATTTACCGTTTCCGGTTGGTTGTCTTCCGCGATTGCTCCGGCGTTCATTTTAATGTTGACAGTCTCTTTTTGGGAGGCACCACTGTAATAACCTGCTACAGGGTAGGGGTTTATGATGCAACCCCTAAATGTGATTCCAACCTGACAGGTTTCAAATGTGACCCCCCACCCTTTAGTGCCGGCAATCAGATTGGTGCATTGGGTAAGTTTGTTTACGAAGGAGAGCAGGATTTATCCGGTTTGGGACCGGCGCCCCCGGGCGGTTATACCTGGCACACCATCAACCTGCCTTGTTGCAGAAATGGTAATGAGAATACGCATTGTACGGATCAAAGCAGTATGATATTGCGTATAACCATGTACCGGTTTGTAGATGCCAACGGGATAGCCCTTTCTCCGGCACAGATTTGTGACAACTCTCCACAATTTCTGGAAGACCCCAGTGCGATTGCGGTCTTAAATCCGCACGATACCATTACGTTCAACAATTTCGCACAGGATGTTGATCAGGCCGATCTGGTTCGTTATTACATTGATTTACCCTGGTCCAGTTACTTTACGCCCTGCCCTTTCACTAGCAATTACAATGCTACCAGACCGATACCGGGTTTGATTGGCCCTGCCATTGACTCGGTCTCTGGCAGCCTGCGTTATGTGCCCCTACAGCAAGGATCCTATCAGCTCGCCTTCCGGGTGGAGTCAAAACGCTGTGGCCAGAAGATTTCAGAAATTTTCAGAGATTTCCAGCTCAATATTGTCCCGAATCCGGGCACTGCCGCACCCCCGTTTAATCCAAATGAATCGTCTCTGGCACAGACCTTGCAGCAGCGGGCCCCCCAGTTTTTTCCGGTTCAGCAAAATCCAAATGCCGCCCCTACTTTCGATGTGATGGTTTATGCCAAAGACACCATGCGGATTCCCGTTAGTATCTACGATTATTTCCCATCGCTAAAGCCAGGACCTGTACCCAATCAACCCGGACCACCAGATTATGAAGTGGTACATCTTTACATAACAAGTACACAGTTGGGAACCAACGGCGCATCGACTACACTGGGCTGTTTATTTCCTCCCTGCGCTACAATAGAAGATGCCGACGGTAATCCACCCATTCAGATTCATTATTCTGTCGGTGGAGAAATGTTGGGTTTTGGTTTTAAAGACACGGCCATAATCAATGCGTTTATCAACTGGCAACCTGTTTGTGCCAATTTACCCGACAGTACCTTGTCCATTTGTGGTACAGGTATCACCTCTTATATGTTTGGCGCTGCCACATTTGACGATGCCTGCCCCCTGAGAGGTAAAAGTTCTCAGATATTTACGGTGAAGGTTAAATCATTACCCTTACTTGATCCGCCAACCCTGAGGAATGTCAGTGTACAGCCCGACAACCAATCTGTTAAGGTTATCTGGTCACAATTTATTGACAGAGTCACCATCGACTCCCTGGATTACGTAAACTATTTTTCTAAGCCCGATTCAATTAAACGAATCTATTCTGTAAACAGGCGTTTGGGTTCTTTTGATTCTTTCCGCATTTACAGGGCCAACAGCCCTGCAGGGCCTTACAGCCTGATTGGTCAGACCTACAACCTGCAGGATACAAGCTTTATAGACTATGCTGTAGTAAGCGGTATGCAATACTATTATTATATCACCAATATCAGCGGTTGTGCAAATTTTGAGTCGATGCCCTCTGAGGTACTTAAAACAATAAACCTGCAGCTTACAAACAACATTCCAATGGGGCTGGCCGAACTGTTTTGGGATAGCTTAACCCTTGGAAAGGCCTTTCCTGCCACCTGCGCTCCGGTGGTTTATATTGAAAGAGAGCAATACGATCAGAATCCCGGTTTCTGGGAGCGGGCAGATACACTTCCCATGCAGTTTGTCTGGAATGAGGGAATTACCGTCTGTAACGATACCCTCAATTACAGGGTTGGGTTTCTGGATTCATCCCTCGAAATTTCTTACAGCTGGATACAGGGAGATCGGTTCAGAGATATTTATGAACCGGAAGAAGTGCCGGTGATACAGGCCTCCGTCGATAATAACCTGCAAATAGCCTACCTCAGTTGGGAGATATGTCCTGATAAAGATGTTATAGGATATGTTATTTATAAGGCCAATACCAATATTCCTCCTCTTTCGCGGGTTGCATTAGATACGGTGCAGGGCCGGGAAAATACTTTCTGGTATGATCAGGTGAGTGGCCAGGATCCATACAATCAGACGCTGTACTATGCTGTTTCCGCACTGGATAGCTGTGGAAATCAGCGGGACGCCGAGATTCAGAATACCATCTGTCTCAAAGCCACCATCGATAATTGCGTTTCAGCCGCCCTGCTTAGCTGGAATCCCTATGAGGGCTGGGGAAATGACATTGATACCTATGAGATTTGGCGGCAGGATGGAACGGGTACCAACCCTTCAATACTGGCAACCCTGCCTGCCAACCAGAATAACTATCGTTATTTCGATAACCAAAACCTCGTCAACGATACAGCATACTGCTATACCATAGTCGCCAGAAGGAATGATGATTCAACAGCTATATCCTGCAGGCAATGTGTGACGGGAGAGTTTATCAAACAGCCGCAGTTCACCTATATCCGACAGGTGACGGTAGATACACTCACCAACAGGGTATTTGTCCGTTTTGTAAGTGATGCGCTGGCCAGTAGTGATCGTTTTTTATTGGAAAGGGGAACCTCCGAGAGTGATATGTCGGTGGTGGCAACTTTTGAAGTATCCCAGATTCCAGCCATCGGTGGGTTTTATGAGGTGCATTATATGGATCAGCGGGCAAATCCGACCGAACAATCCTATCTCTATCGCGTGTTGGCGTACGATGTCTGCGGTCAGCTGTTTGATAGTTCAGAATTTGTAAAGAGCATTTATCTGGAGGGAAAAGGAGGAGAAGATTTTGTGAACCAGCTTAACTGGAATGAATATGAAAACTGGCTGGGTGGGCTGGAATCTTATACCATTGTCAGGCATATCCCGGGGGTAGATCTGAATTATCTTCCACTAGCCAACACCAGCCTCGGAAGTGTAGTCTACACCGATGATGTGGTGAACATTCCGGATGAGCAGGGTAAATACTTATATTTTATACAGGCACTGGAAGGAAATGGCAACCCTTTAGGATTCAAGGATACTGCTACCTCCAACATAGTAACGGTAGTACAGGAGCCCAGACTCTTTTTTCCCAGTGGATTTATGCCGGGGGGAATTAACAAGGAGTTCCGGGGAAAGGGTGTTTTCATTGAAGAAACCCACGGTTTTAAGCTCGAAATTTACAACCGCTGGGGAGAACGGGTTTTTGAATCCAAGGATGTAAGCAGGGGGTGGGATGGTAACTACAAAGGAGAAGAAGCCATGGCTGGCGTTTATGTCTTTGTGGTAAGGTTTATGGGGCGGAATCGGCAGGAATACAATCAAAAAGGCACTTTTACCCTTATAAGGTAGGCTTACTCCCCGTCTCACCATTTTTGTGTCGGGCATAAGCATCCAGATCTTCATACCATTCGGTACCGAAACGACGAATCAAAGGTTCTTTCAGGAATTTGTATACGGGTAGCTGCAGTGCTGCGCCACAACTGCAGGCAGGCGCACAAATATCCCATTGGTGATAATTCACAGCAGTAAATTGTGGGTATTCCTGGAGCCGAACCGGATATAGGTGGCAGGAAATGGGCTTCAGAAAAGCACTTTTACCCGCTTTGTACGCCAGTTCTATCGCGCATTTCCACTGTTCATCGGAACCTTTTACAGCAAAAACACAGGCCTTGCCATTAAAAGTTGTCGTGACAAGCTCCTGATCAGGCGCCATTTCGTAGAAACCTTCCGGCGAGTCCAGTAGTGCCAGGCCCGCTTCACTCATATAGTTCCGGATTGCCGGGAGATTCTGTTCTATTGCATCAATCTCCTCCAGCAATAAAGGTGCACCCAGATCACCTTCTTCACAGCAAACCCCTTTGCAGGCGTTCAGGTCGCACACAAATTGTTTTTCGAGCAGGTCTTCCGAAATCAGGGTATGGTCAATGGCAATCATATTGCAAAGCTAATCAGAATGCCTCATTGAATTCGAGGTAAACACCGCTTTGGCCCGTGAGTGTTCTGCCATAATCGATACGCAGGGTAATACGCTCTTTTTTGTTTGCCAGTATCCGCAGACCAGCACCATAGCTGCCTTTCCAATACACATCAAAATATTGACCCGGATGTTCACCTAATTGGCCAATTCCTGTAAAAACAGCCCCTCTGAAAATTTTCCAGATGGGAAAACGATATTCAGTATGAAGTTCAAACATAGAACGATCTCTGTAGCGTCCGAAAAAATAACCCCGGAGGCCCTTATCTCCCCCAATCATGGCAAGTTCCCGGAAGGGAGCCTGACCCATTTGCTGGTTAAAAACAATCCGGCTGGCAAATACCTGCTCTCTGCCCAAATCCCGGTAGTAACGGGCATCCAGCCTGAAACTTCCAAAACTGAACCACCCGTTTTGCCAGGCAGGCTGATAGCGGGCAATGGTATTGATATAGTAGCCCTTGGCAGGGGCAAAGGGATTGTCGCGTTTATCGAGCTGCCATTCCGGGCCAAATCCCAGCAACTTACTGCCCTCCGAACCGGGAATCCGACCAGTATCGAGCGCTCCGCCGGCCGTCGGGCGGATATTATACATCTGCTGAAAACGGATATTCAAACCTATAAAACTTTTGCCCTGATGCCTGTAAAGCACCGACGCAGCGCCTACCCAGGCTGCAAAGCGGTAGTCCTCTTTTTGCGTCTCTGCTGTAGCGTTTCCAATCCCGTAAAAGCGATCAAGATAATCCCGGTAACCAAGGTAGGCATGTATGTAAAAACGCTCCTCAGGCGTAAAAATATCCGTCAGTATTTGCCCTATACTCTGTTGACGGAAAGTGCGGACGACCTGAAACTGGGTATTGCTGCTACGGGTTTGCAGACGCTCATCTCCCCGGGCAGTATTGAAATAATAAGAGGCTCCTAACCCATACCCCCAGGATGTTTCAGGCGACCGAAACAAAATCGGGGTTGGAATAAAACGCAGATTCATATTTAACAAGCTGTCAGGATGCAGCTTGCGGATCCACTGGGCTTCTGCAGAGGCAGATAGTCCGAGTAATAAAAACAGCCACCGGTATTTCAAGCCAACTGTTTTTTGGGGTAGTCCATGTGAACCAGCCGGGCCTCGCGGGCAGCGGTATCAACCCACCGGTCTACCGAAAAATCGAAAACAACTACGCCGGCAGTCGGGAGCTGTATGAGCTCTGAAGGACTACATGAAACAGCCAGATCAGCCAGACCTTCGTTGTGACCAAAAACAATGACGGTCGAGACTGTATCCGGTAAGGCACGGATTTCCTGCCAGAGGTCAGCCACCGGGGCATGGTAAAGTTTAGCACGGTAGTGAATCTGTTCCTGGTCTTTTTTCCATACCTCAGCGGCCAGCCGGGCAGTTGCGGCGGCACGGTTAGCAGGGCTGCTCAGGAGGAAGGGGGATTTACCAATAAAAGGAAGTACCCTTTTGGCCATTACCGGTGCGTCACGACGGCCACGATCATTTAACGGACGTTCGAAATCAGGGAGCGCCGTATACGACCAGCTCGATTTGGCATGACGGAATAAGATGAGACGGCGCAATACAGGGATTTTACCCTGCTAAATTACGCTTCCGCGGCCGCAGTCCAAGAAGGTAATTTCGCTGTAATCTCCTTTTGTAGGGTGATGGTTTTGTCGGTACCATACCATTTGTGAACTTCCAGCACAAAGGTATCGTGATCGATTCCCTGTGCTTTCATGTCGATGACCATTTGGTGTGCTAACTGTGGACGAGGACCCCAATGGTCAATCACCTCCAGTGTTTCCGCGTTCAGTACAATCAGCTTGGGGATGGAGCGCGTTCCGTTGGTCAGAAACTGGTCCATGATAGCGGGATGTTCATCACGCAGTATAAAACGAAGTCTGAGCAAGGGATTGTAATCTGCCATTTTTGCCAGCACCGGGACATTCTGTGCGGCATCGCCACACCATGCCTCAGTAATGACCAGCCACAGGAGTGGTTTTCGAACTGCATCCAACGCCAAAAGGGTTTCAGGTTGCAGCGTAATATGTTTGTCAATACGGTTCATACGCTGCACATTCATCCGGGTATGGTTCAGCAATGCTTCTGTTTGTGTAGGCCCGGTTGTTTTTCCTTCGGATAATAATTCGTCAATGAGTTGCCTGTAGGCAACATAGTCCATTGCATTTTCAATAATTTCGGGGGTCAGCGCGGCAGTCACAAATTCCATCATATACATTTATAGACCTAAATATCTGAAATAATAAAATAGTTCCCGTGCCATTCAAAAAAAATCAACCATTTAGAACACCAGGCTGGTTACCCGGCGGTGACTTGCAAACCATGGTGCCGGGTTTGTTCAGAAAAGTTGCCCGGAAGTCTTTCGAAAGCTATGAAATCCCTACCCCGGATGGGGATGTACTTGAATTGGATTTTTACAGCCTGGAGAACAGCACGGAATTCGTTATTTTATGCCATGGTCTGGAAGGTGACAGCCGAAGGCCCTATATGCTGGGAATGACAGAAGCTATGCTGGCAGCAGGTAAACAGGTGGTAGCCTGGAATTATCGGGGATGTGGCAGCAAATTGAACCAGAAACCAATATTTTACCATTCAGGAGCCACTTATGATCTTGAAACTGTTGTGAAGTGGGTGCAGGACAGGGGAGCCAGCCACATTTTTTTGATTGGATTTAGTCTGGGGGGCAATCTGGTTATGAAATATCTGGGTGAAAAAGAGGGAGCTGCCCAACAGCACATTTTTGCCGCTGCCGCTATTTCGGTTCCAACGGATCTGGATGCTGGATGTACCCATCTTGACCGGGCGCTTGCCTGGCCATACAGGAGTCGGTTTCTGAAAACGCTTCGGGCAAAGGTGCTGGCGAAAGCTGCCATTTTTCCGGGTGCTTTTGCTGTGGAGAAGTTGCCGGCTATGAAAAAGATACGCGATTTTGATAATTGGTTTACGGCACCTTTGCATGGTTTTGCGGATGCCGCAGATTATTACCGACAGAACAGTTCCTGTTATTTTATACCCGCCATCAAACGGCCGGTTTTATTACTTCAGGCACTGAATGATCCTTTTCTGGCCCCTGCCTGTTATCCGATAAACTTGTGTAAAAATCATGCCTTTGTAACCCTTGAACTCAGTGATGAAGGTGGGCATGTTGGGTTTCCGGTGGCAGGATGTCATCGGAACTGGCCAGAAACCAGGGTGCCTGATTTTTTTCGGGTATGTGAATAATTGGTTTACATCGGGTTGGTCGTCACGCTTATTTTTGATAAAAAGAGCTGCGTGAAATTTTCGGAAGTCGTTGGGCAGGAAGCCCTGAAACAAAATCTCATACATACGGTTCAGGAAGGCAGAATAAGCCATGCCCAACTGTTTTTAGGCCCCGAAGGAGCTGGTGCTTTGCCGATGGCGCTGGCCTATGCCCAATACCTGAATTGCCAGCAGCCAGCGGAAGATGATTCCTGCGGGACTTGTCCGTCGTGCCTGAAATATGCCAAACTGATTCACCCTGATTTGCATCTGTCATTTCCCTATGTCCGGGCTGACAAGGAAGGCGATAAAACCATTGCTGCCGATTACCTGAAACAATTCAGAGAAGCATTTCTGGAAGATCCATATCTGAATTACAACAGTTGGATGCAGGCACTTGATGCGGAAAAGAAGCAGGCTAATATTACCAAAGCCGAATGTATGGACATCATCGGCAAGCTGGGGCTGCATACTTTCGAGGGCAAGTATAAAATACTTATCATGTGGTTGCCCGAGTACCTGCGCGACAGTGGTAATATCTTGCTCAAGATTATCGAGGAACCGCCTGCCGGGACCGTTTTTTTACTGGTGGCAGAACGCCAGGAAATGTTGCTGGGGACTATACTCTCCCGTACACAATTGGTGAAAGTTCCCCGGCTCGAAACAGATGACATTGCTGTTTACCTGAGAAATGCCCTTGAACTGAGTGATAAAGAGGCACACAGCGTAGCGCTGTTGTCGGAAGGCAACCTGCGCGCCGCCAGGGAGCTTGTTCAGCATGAAGTAAGTATCAATGAGCAGCTTTTTATTGATTTTATGCGCCTGACATTTAAAGGTGATGGATTGGGGATTGCTGAGTGGCTGGAGAAAATAACTGAACTGGGCAGAGAGCAGCAAAAAAATTTCCTTCAGTATGGTATACACATCATAAGGGAATGTTTCCTGATGCAGTATGGTTCTGCCAAACTGGTCAGATTACGGGATGCGGAACTTGATTTTGTCACGAAGTTTTCACCTTATATTCAGAAACAATATGTGGCCGATTTCAACCGGTTTTTGAACGACGCTATTTATTATGTGGAGAGGAATGCCAATGGAAAATTGGTGTTTCATAACCTTGCCAATGAGATTGAACGGTTGTTGCAGCTTTCGAAACGATCGCTGGCTGCGACTGTCTGACCACCCGGCAACCTTTTGTAGTATATTTGTTAATTCGTAAATGGAGTAATGGATGGGATGTGGATCATGTAGCAGCGGTGGATGCTCCCCGGCAGGATGCGGTAACAAAGGTGCCTGCGCCAGCGGAGGTTGCAACCGTTTAAATGTATTTGACTGGTTATCAGATGTTGATCTCCCCTGGGGACAACGGGAATTCGACATAGTAGAGGTTCATTTCAAAGGAACCCGTAAGGATTTTTATCGGAATACAGAAGGACTTGACCTTTTTCCCGGTGACTGGGTTGTGGTCGAAGGAACTTCCGGTCACGATGTAGGAAAGGTAAGTCTTAAAGGAGAGCTTGTACGCCTGCAGATGAAGCGTAAAAAAGTGGCTGACGATCAGCAAGCCATCAAAAAAATATACCGCAAAGCCAACGAGCAGGATATCGAAAAACTACTTGAATTACGTGCTAAGGAGCCGGAAATCATTGCCAAATCAAGAAATATTATCCGCAATTCGAAGCTCGATATGAAGCTGGGAGATGTGGAATTTCAGGCCGATCGCTCTAAGATAATTTTCTATTATACCGCCGAGGAGCGTGTTGACTTCCGTGAACTGATCCGGGTACTTGCTGAAGAGTTTAAGTCGCGTATTGAGATGAAGCAAATTGGCGCACGTCAGGAGGCCGGACGCATCGGCGGCATCGGTGTGTGCGGCCTGGAATTGTGTTGTTCCTCCTGGCTTACCGATTTCAGAACGGTCTCTACCTCTGCAGCACGTTATCAGAATTTATCCCTGAACCCAGCCAAACTGGCGGGTCAATGTGGTCGTTTAAAGTGTTGCCTCAACTATGAGCTCGACACCTATATGGATGCTCAGAAAGAATTTCCCAATGATGCCCGTATCATTCAGACTGCCAAAGGGAACTATGAACTTATCAAAACCGACATTTTCAAAAAGCAGATGTGGTACCAACTGCAGGTTGCCAGAGGCAGCGGTGGTGGTTTTGAAGTAACACCTTTTGCCCTGACGCCCGAAAAAGTACGTGAACTGCGTGAACTGAACAAAAAGGGGACCAAGCCGGAGGCGATAGAAGATCACATTTATGTAGATGAAGAAGCGGTCGAAGTAGAAGAACTCGACTTTGAAAGTGTTGCTGAAGGTGGTTTGGATCGTTTTGAGAGAGGTGGCAGGAATAAGAAAAAGAAGAAAAACAGAAATGGTGAACGTCGCCCTAATCCGAACGCGACGGTAAATCCGGTAGCTGCAGGTACTGATGCACCTGCGCGGGATAACCGGCCACCCCGTGATCCACGCCCTGAAGGAAATCGCGGCCCCCGTCCGGAACGCGGTCCACGCCCGGAAGGTGACCGTGCACCACGACCGGAGGGTGAAAGGACAAGTCGCCCGGAAAACCGGGGGCCTCGCCCGGAAGGAAATAAACCGGCGGAAACTGCAGCCGGTGAAGGAGCTAACAATCCGTCACAATCCAGAGGAGGCAGGAATCGTAATAATCGCCGCCGCCCTGGTGGTCCGCGACCCGATAAACCAGCGGCTGAGGCATGAGGAAAGTAGTTTTAAGGGCAGTTATATGGGCCGGACTGCTGATGGCCTGTGATGCCAACAGGATAGTCGACGAATACACTTCCATTGAGCCGAAAGGCTGGTCGTATGTGGATACCGTAGGCATTACCTTGCCGGTAACGGATACCAGCAAATCCTACAATTTATACCTCAACGTACGGCACGCGGGAAGTTATGCTTATCGCAATCTCTATGTACGGCTTCATCTGCAGAATCCGGATGGTGAAAAGGCAACACAAACTGTAAGCTTCGATCTGGCAGATGCCGCGGGCAAATGGTATGGTAAAGGATTGGGTGATTTATACGAATATCGGGTGCTGTGGCGTGAGGGTGCCCGCTTCAAAAAGCCCGGCAATTACAACATCCAGATAGAGCAATTCATGCGGGAAGACCCTTTACCCGGTATCAGTGATATAGGGCTGAGGCTGGAGTTTGCGGAGTAATGGTCTTCGACTGTCCATACGCTTCGCTGTCCACTTGTGCCGCTGGTGCGGCACGGTCCACAGACTTCGCAGTCCACAGTTTAGATTGCCTCAATGAGCAGCCGTAAAGCAGAAAAAAGTCTCGCTTCTCGTCTCTCGAAATCTAAAGGATTACTGCTTTACAAAACTTTTGGAAACTACCTGCCGGCCACTGATAACGCGCAGTATGTAGTTGCCTTTGGGCAGCATCTGTACAGGTATTTCCAACGGCTGAGTAGTGGTGTTGAAGTTCATTTCCTGGATTTTTTTACCAATGACATTGTAAATCTCCACTTTACCGGAGGCCATGTTTTTGGTGGCTTTCAGGAACAGTATATCGTTGGCAGGAATAGGATACAATTTAAACTCCGGCTTCTTCAGGTCAGCGGTGCTGTTGGCTAGGGTAGAACCTAAAAAAGTAAGCACAAGCTGGTTAGCGGGATTACCAATCTCAAAAATACGTACCCGGGTAGTTCCACCACCATTGTTGTTGTTGGGATAGAAATGGGCGTCGATATTGCCTGTTTCATTCGGGTTCAGGCTGAATTCTGCACTGTCTGTAATGTCGCTGTAGCAGGTAACCACATCACAAACCGCCATTTTCCAGTTGGCAGAAAGGCTGTTGGTAACGCGCACCCACCGAAAGGTAGCGGTTGAAGCAGCTGTATTACGCACATTGGCATGTGCCACGATCTCAAAATCAGCACTGCTGCCGTTGGCAAAACTGGTATCACCGGTTGTGCTGATCAGTTGTGCTTTAAGGCCAAAAAAGCCGGCAACAAACAAAAGGGTAAGTAGGAGTTTTTTCATAAGCTTACTTTTCTCAAAGTAGATAGCAACAAATATACCAAACAGACGGCTCAATGTCAAGTTGACAGCAGTGACTTGGCTTTTTTTAGCATTTCTATAATAACTGTTCATCGGAGAAGCTTAAATAGCCGTTTTTCACAAAAATCAGGTGATCAATCAGCTGGGCGTCGAGCAGACCGCAAAGGGATTTGATACGATTGGTCAGGTTTTTATCCTCAGAACTCGCTTCCCGCTGGCCTGAAGGATGATTGTGTAGCAACAACAGACCACTGGCCTGGTAATCAAGTAATGGCCTTAGTATTTTACGTGGATCGGCTATGGTGGCGGATACACCCCCAACACCAATCAGGCTTTGGTGTATTACCCGATTGGCACGGTTGAGCAGGACAACCCTGAATTCTTCATGCTGCAAATCATCAAAGAAATGCCGGAAAGCTTCCCATGCCTCATAACTTGAACGAATCTGGGGTTGTTTGGCACTGGTTTGAGAACGCCTTCGTCTGCCAAGCTCCAGAGCTGCTGACAGCAATACGGCCTTCGCCTCGCCAATACCTTTGATGCGGGTAAGCTCCGGTATAGTTGCTTTGCCAAGCAGGTCGAGATCAGATTGGAAAAATGCCAGAATTTCACGGGCAAGATCAATGACATTCTTTTTCCCGCAGCCTGTTCCCAGCAACAGTGCAATCAGCTCGGCATCTGCCAGGGTCTGCCTGCCTTTTGTCAGGAATTTTTCGCGGGGCCGGTCATCGGCAACCCAGTCTTTGATGGATAGATATGGCTGTTGAAAATCCTGAATTGACTCCATGGAGCCAAAATAAAAAAGGCTTCCTGAATTCAGGAAGCCCATGCGTTGAATGCGATATAAGTAGCTTGGTTTAAGACAAGCTGTTTACGAAACGCATCAGTTTTGATTTCTGATGGCCCGCTTTGTTGCGGTGAATGATGCTTTTTTTCGCAAGACGATCGATACGCGAAACAACACCCGGAAGCATGTCCTCAGCTGTTTTTTTGTCGTTTACCGACTTCAGTCTTTTGATCATCGTTTTAGCTGTTTTCAGCTGATAACGGTTGCGCAAACGCCTCACGGCTGTTTGACGGATTCTTTTCAGTGCGGATTTATGGTTTGCCATTTTTTCTTTGTTCGCTTTCCAAACAGGAGTGCAAATATACCAACAGCTTTTGGTTTTACAATATGCTGCCCCAAATTACTCTCCTTAAAATTGATTTAATGCCTTGTGACTCCGCATTTTGTCCTAAATTTGTTCATACTTAAGACATTTTCATGAAAAAAATACTGCTGTTGCTGGTTGTTGCAGGTTTTGTATCCTGCTCACAAACTGAAGAAAAAAAAGCTGCTGTTGAAGACACAAGCACTTATGCTTACTATGGTGATAGCATTACCACAGAAGGTGCTATCGCAGTAGCAGAGTTGCCCAAGCTCATGGATGGCAAACAAACCATGAACGCCAAACTGGTAGGAACCATTGAAGAATGTTGCCAGAAAAAAGGCTGTTGGATGAAAGTTGATATGGGCGATGGCAAAACCATGCGCGTCAGCTTTAAGGATTATGCCTTTTTTGTGCCCATGGACGCTGCTGGTAAAGAAGTTGTGATGGAAGGCGTCGCCACCTTGGAAGAAACCAGCGTGGAATCACTTCGTCATTTTGCGGAGGATGCCGGAAAATCGAAAGAAGAAATTGCTGCCATTACAGAGCCTAAAAAGGAATTGGTTTTTGAAGCAAGTGGTGTCATTCTCCGATGAAGCAGCTTACAGTTTTAGCCATCTTCCTGCTTTTTGCTGTAATATTCGTGGCGTGCAGCCAGGAGACTGAAAAAAAACAGGCAGTGGCCAAGTCAGAAGTATTACCTGCCAAACCTATGGCACTCATGATGCGCGCCATTTATGAGCAAAGTGCCGAAATGAGGGACTGGGTGGAAGATGGCAAACCGCTGGATTCATCTTATTTCAGGTTTATGGAATTTCATACACTTGAGCCAACCGACAGCACAGTACTTGTAGCGGTGTTTTATGAACATAATCAGGATTTTAAAGCCGCATTCGAGGCTTTGATAGCTGCTGGCCCGAATAAAGAAAAATACAACGCGCTGCTTACACAGTGTGTAAGCTGCCACGAGGACTTTTGTCCCGGACCCATCAAACGAATCAACAAGCTCCGGATCAATTCCTGAGCAGACTGATAAAGCTGAACGAGCCTTCCCGAAACGGAAGGCTCGTTCCATTTAACAAAGTGTCTGAATGAAAAAACTTGCGTTAATCACGATAATTCTGCTGCTGGTTCAACCGGAAGGGCATGGCTGGGGGTTCAGAGCCCACCAGCGCATCAACCGCATTGCTGTTTACACCCTGCCGGGAGAGATGTTCGGGTTTTATAAATCACACATTGATTATCTTACAGAACATGCTGTGGATGCAGATAAAAGACGGTATGGCTCAAAGGACGAGGCAGCCCGGCATTACATCGACCTCGATCACTTCGGGGTATATCCGTTTGAGGCAGTCCCCAGAAACTGGAAAAAGGCAGTTGAACGATTGTCGGAAGATACCCTCCAGGCCTATGGCATTGTTCCCTGGCAGGTGGAACGTATGTATTATCAACTGGTAAAGGCATTTAAGGAAAAGAATACGCCGGCTATCCTTCGCCTCAGTGCTGATATAGGCCATTATATTGCCGATGCTCATGTGCCACTCCATACTACCGAAAACTACAACGGGCAGCTGACAGGTCAGCACGGGATCCATGGCCTGCTCGAATCACGTTTACCGGAGTTATTCGACACAGAATATGATTTGGTCACAGGCAAAGCCAAACCGTTTGACAAACCGCTGGACAGAATATGGACAGCCGTACTTTCCAGTGCAGCAGCTGTAGATTGTGTGTTGTACCTGGAACGGCAAACCCGTGAAGCTATTCCCGTCGACAGACATTATGTGTATGAGCAAAAGGGAAGCCGTACGGTGAAGGCCTATGCGGTGGAATATGCCGGGGACTATCATAAACGACTCCATGGTCTTATTGAAATCCGCATGCGCGATGCTATTGCCTGTGTAGGGGCATTCTGGTATACCGCCTGGCTTGATGCAGGCCAGCCGGATCTGGACCAACTGGAAAAAACAGTTTTGGATGAAACTGAAAAACAGAAACTGGCGGAAGAAGAGAAATTATACCGGAAAGGTGTGATTCAGGGGAGGGAGGAGTCCTATTAAAGCACAGCAAAAACTATATTTGCAGCGAAATGGATCAATTCAAAGACTCAATACTTGTTATCTTATCTACTCCCGTTTATATCATCCTGATAGGGATAGAGATGGTGATGAGTTATGTACACAACAAACATTACTACACAGTCCGGGATACCGTCACCAATGTATATCTCTCTGCCCTGAATGCGGGACTTGATCTCGGCTTCCGGGTAGTTTACCTGGGTATTCTGGCCTGGTGTTATCAGTTTAAAGTTATTCAGGTAGAGGAGCTGTTCCTGTACTGGTTTTTATTGCTGATACTAGAAGATTTTGCTTTTTACTGGTTACACCGCTTTGATCATTTTGTGCGGGTTTTCTGGGCAGTGCATGTCACGCACCATTCCTCGGAGCAGTTTAATCTTACGGTTGGTTTTCGCTCTTCAGTATTTCAGCCTTTATATCGCTTTGTATACTTTATGCCGATTGCCCTCTTGGGTTTCAGGCCCGAAGACATCATGTTCATGTATTCCGCTACTCAGATTTACGGTATCATTATCCATACCAACTACGTTGGTAAGCTGGGTTTTGCGGAGAAGTTTATGTCCACACCCTCGCACCATCGGGTTCACCACGGTTCTAATCCAAGATATCTCGACAAAAACATGGGAATGGTATTCATTTTCTGGGATAAACTTTTCGGTACTTTTCAGGAAGAACTGGAGGAGGATCCGGTCCGTTTCGGACTCACGACCAATCTCGGGACCCATCACCCGATCAGGGTTGTTTTTCACGAGTGGAAGCAAATATGGCACGATTTTACCCATGTAAGGGGTTTTCGCAATAAATGGATGTATTTGTTTGGTCCTCCGGGCTGGAGTCATGATGGTAGCCGTAAAACGAGCAACCAGCTACGGGCGGAATTGTTGAAACAACCGAAAGATCAGGGCTGAGGGGGAACAGGCACGCTGTCTGCTTCCAGCTGTTGCAAGGCTTCGGCTACCGGCAGGGTAGGGATGATTTCAAGACTTACCGGTGCATGCCCGGCCTGGATAAAATCCAGTTCTCTGGCTCCGCGCCTGCTGAGATCAATGAGGTGTCTGGATCTTGGCGACATCCGGTCGTTTATCCTGACGATTATCCATTTGCCATTGTTGCGGTTGGTAACCTTGACGATTGTCCCCAGCGGCAGGCTTTTATGGGCTGCCGTCAGACTGTCCTGTCTGAAAATCTCTCCGTTGGCCGTCCGTCTTCCCTGGAATTTTTTGGCATAGTAACTTGCTGTGCCTGAGAAGGGCTCAATATCCGCGGGTGCTGTCTGTCCCTGCACAGCTACCACCGTCAGCATCCAGAACAGCCAAAACAAACAAATCCGCATTTTCGAATTTAAGCATATTGTCCAATTCGGGATAGCCAATACTTCTCTTTAACTTTGAAAAAAAATATATGTCACTCACCGAGCAGATCAACGAAGCCATCAAAGTGGCCATGAAAGCAAAAGATCAAGGCAGTTTACGTGGCCTGAGGGCAATAAAATCGGCTTTACTACTGGCACAGACAGAAAAGGCCGGCGTGGAGATAGATCAGGTTAAAGAGGTTCAGATTCTTCAGAAACTTGCCAAACAACGCAGAGACTCGATGGATATCTATCAGGCACAAAACCGTGCTGATTTACTGGCTATTGAACAGGAGGAACTGAAGCTGATAGAACAGTTTTTACCTGCTCAGATGAGCGAGTTGGAAATAACAGAAAAGCTGAAACAGCTTCTTCAACAGGAAAATGCTAAGGGTCCGGCCGATTTGGGCCGCATCATGCCTTTGGCTATTAAAGCCTTTCAAGGGGAGGCTGATAATAAGACCATTTCAGTACTACTTAAGGATTTGTTGAACAAACAGGCGTGAACTGGCTTGATTATGTAATATTACTGCCAGTTGTATGGTTACTTGTTTTGGGTTTCAGCAAGGGATTTGCCCGTGAAATCACCAGCTTTCTGGCGCTTTATGTGGCTATTTACATCGGTTTTAAAGGGATGTATGCTCTGACTGCATGGCTTGCAAAAACCTTTGAACTCCAGACACCATGGTTGCCTTTCGCCTGTTTTGTGCTATTGTTCATCGGTGTATTGCTACTGCTGCTTTTTTCTGGCAAACTGCTCGACCGGCTTTTTAAGGCGGTTGCCCTGGGCTGGCTGAACAGGATTGCCGGAGCACTTTTTGGTACTTTGAAGGGGTTGATGCTGGTTTCTGTCCTTTTCTGGCTGGTGAATCAGGTAAATCTGATTGACCCGGCCGATAAACAGGCGTCACTTTTTTTTAACCGGGTAGAAGATTTCTCCGGAAGTATGTTTGCCTGGTTAGAACAGATTGCTCCTGTGCTGGGAGATTTGTTTGCAGATATGGAGGCCTTGTTTTCGGAACTAACCCCTGATTTACAATAGTCCATGCAAATACTGCTGCTCGACAATTTCGATTCATTCAGCTATAATCTGGTGGATTTGCTGCTGCAGGAAGGGCATGATATTTCGGTTGTCAGAAACGATGTGTGGGAACCTGATACGGTGAAGGCAGATGCTGTTGTTTTATCGCCGGGGCCTTGTACACCCGGGGAGAACGGCCGGCTGATGGAAGCAGTGGCCTATTATAACAACCGGGTTCCGGTGCTCGGAGTATGTCTGGGACATCAGGCACTCGGAGAATATTATGGAGCACAGTTGGTAAAGGCAACAACACCTGTACATGGTAAAACCTCCCGCTTATTACTTCAGCAGACTTCATCCTTATTCTCCGGGATTGACAACTACAGCCAGGTAATGCGCTATCATTCACTTGTTTTAAAAGATTTACCAGACAGTCTGCTGATCACCGCCACAGATGATTCAGGTCTGGTCATGGCTTTTGAACACCGGCATTTACCGGTTTACGGGGTACAGTTTCATCCGGAATCCATTTTATCGGTTTGTGGTAAACAAATCATTCGCAATTTTGTGGCGATAGCACAGGGCAGTCGTTGAACCACACATGTCAGTCAAAGCTTCTGCTGCAAATGCAACGAGCAAAGGATTAAAAACCTATTTTTCGAACAATTCAGTCCGACAGGCTGTTGACAAAGCTGTATGAACATAGAAGAAATCGCCGGAACAACGATTCCTGTACTCAAAACCACTGATCAGGTAGGTTTTGCGCTTGAGCTGATGCTCGACCAGCGTTTGCTGAGTTTACCGGTGGTAAATGAGGAGGGTATTTATCTTGGTTTGGCAGATTATGATCAGCTTTCGGAAGAAAAGAAGACCGTGCGCCTGGGAAAGCTGGAGCTGTTGTTTGCGGATCAGTTTCTGACCTATCAGAACAGTGTGTACGACGCCATTCGTTTGTTTCAAAAAGGGCAGGAGCTGGTGGTGATTCTCAATGAGGAGAAGCTTTATCAGACCGCTATCAGTTCAAAAGCAATCATTGATTATTTTGCACGCCTGGGTGGTGTTGACAGTCCCGGGGCTTATCTGACTTTACGCATCGAACGCAATAATTACGCCCTGAGCGAGATTGCAAGAATTGCGGAAAGCAATAACGCCATCATTTTAAGCTTGCTGCTCAGCTCGCCCAATGATGCCGACAAGCTGGACCTTACCCTTAAATTCAACATTACAGACCTTACCTATCTCATCGCTACTTTCGAGCGGTTTTCTTATGAGGTAACGGGTTACCACCACCAGTCCAACATTGCCGACATGTACAATGACCGCTATTGGTCGCTTATGCGTTATCTCAACACCTGATTATGAAAATCGCCTTGTATGGTCGCCCGGGCCTTGATGAACAGGTAGCGGAAGTACGCCAGTTGCTCGACGCTTTTCTAAAAGCCAATGCTACTTTGTGGGTATATGGCCCGTTGCTCTGCCTTTTTGAAGGGGAAGAGGCGTTTGAGGGCAAATTTTCCGTTTTTTCAGAACGGGAAGCCCTTCCTGAAAAGCTCGATTTTTTTGTAACGATAGGAGGAGATGGCACTTTGCTCGATGCGGTTGATTGGGTAGGAGAACGTCAGATACCTGTTTTGGGCATCAATTTCGGTCGCTTAGGTTTCCTGACCTCTGCCGTGCCTTCGAAGGTGCGGGAGGCGGTAGATAATCTCATGCACGGACGTTTCGTGATCGAAAAACGCAGTATGATCCGGCTCCACGCGGAACCGGGCCTGTTTGGCAGGGTTCCCTATGCCTTAAACGAATTCGCCCTCCACAAAAAAGACAGCTCCTCCATGATAAGGATCAAAACCCTGATCAATGGAGAGGTACTTAATAATTATTATGCCGATGGCCTTATTGTGAGTACACCTACAGGCTCTACCGGCTATTCTATCAGCTGCGGTGGCCCCATCATGCTACCCGATGCCGCCACTTTTGTAATTACCCCGGTAGCCCCGCACAACCTGAATGTCCGACCCGTTGTGGTACGCGACGATGCTGAGATTACTTTTGAAATAGAGGGTATGGGGCATCAGTTTCTGGCGTCGCTCGACTCCCGGATGGAGACGATTGACGCTACCTATACCTTAAAAGTAACCCGCAATTCTTTCGGTTTTCAGTTGGTTCGTTTAAATGATTACACCTATTTAAGGTCATTGCGGAATAAACTGCTGTGGGGTATCGACAAACGGAATTGAACAATAACTTGACTTTTTAGCGTTGGAATACATCCTTAAAAGCATAAATTCCAATAACTTCCTTTTATATTCGTTTTTCTAACCTGTCGTTAGTTTCTAACCACGGCTCAAAAACATTCTGGATGATCAAGTTTTTTGCGGGGTGCACATTGTTTATGCTCCTCAGCATAGCCAGTATGGCGCAACGGCTCGAATATGGATTTAATGCGTTCAGTACAACCTATCTGGGGGAGCTGAATAACAGCAACACATTTTTGACAAATGTGCGGTATGGGGGAGGTCTGCATTTACGCAAATTCCTGACCCCCTGGTGGACTATACGCGGAGATGCCAACTGGGCACGCATTGCCGGAAGCGACAACCTTGCCAATCCGGGTACCAATGCCATCCTGAGAAATCTGAGTTTTCGTTCTGATATCATTGACTTCGACTTCCTGACGGAGTTTCACTTTCGTGAAATAGGCATCAGACGGAATGACTACCACATGACTCCTTACGTTTTTGGAGGACTTAATCTGTACCGGTTTAACCCCAAGGCAGAGCTGGCGGGCACGTGGTATGAGCTCAAACCCCTGAATACCGAGGGCCAGGGTTTTCTGGAGTATCCTGACAAGGAGCCTTATTCGCTTACACAGGTAGGTTTACCCTTTGGGTTTGGCTTGCGATGGGCAGTAGCGAAAAAATGGCGTGTAGCCTTTGAGGCAAGTTATCGTTATACACTTACTGATTATCTGGACGATGTAAGTGGTACTTATATCAGTCCGGGAGTTTTGGCAGCCAACCGGGGAACTCTGGCGGTACAGCTCGCCGACCGCAGGCAGGAGTTATCAAATGCTATTCCTGCAGCTGCTGACGGGGATGTTCGTGGCGCACCCAGAAGTAACGATGCCTATGTGTTTGTCGGATTTACCGTCAGCTATGTAGTTTACCGCAAAACTTGTCCCCGCTGGCGATGAATATAGCCAGGGCAACGATATTAATCCTACTTCTTGCAGGCTTGAATTCCCGCAGTGTTCAGGCTCAGATGTACGAATTCGGCATTTTAGGAGGTGTAACCAATTATGTAGGAGATATTCAGCCGGGTGTTGATTTCAGTTCCGTCAAACCGGGCATAGCCTTGTGGGCCAAGTACAATTACAATCCGTATCTCGGAATTAAGGCAGGTTATTTTACAACACAGGTAGCTGCTTCAGACGCCAGCTCAACTAATATCTGGCAGCAACAACGGAATTTGAGTTTCAGCTCACACGTGAGCGAAGTTTTTGCCCTCATAGAATTCAATTTTTTCAAGTTCATCGTGGGACATTACAAATATGTCCATACACCCTACTTTTTTACAGGAATCAGTAGTTTCAAATTCAGCCCTGTGGCTGAAATAGGGGGACAGGCGTACGAACTGCAACCTTTTGGTACGGAAGGGCAGGGGCTGGATTTATATCCTGACCGGGAACGTTACAAATTGCGGGCATTTACCTTACCTGTGGGCGTAGGTTACCGCTTCAATTTTTTCCGTTTTCACAGTCTGGCGTTTGAGGCCAGTTTCAGGTATGCTTTTACCGATTATCTCGATGATGTAAGTCTCAACTACGCTCCGAACGACGTACTGCAGGCTGAAAGAGGCAATCTCGCTGCCTCCCTGGCAGACAGGTCACCTGAAAAAGGACTGGAACTGAATCTCCCTGACAAACAAAGAGGTATCAATACCTTCAACGATGGCTACTGGTATATTGGTGCCAGTTACATTTATACAATAAATTCGGGGAGATGTCCCCGATTTAGATAATTTTGCAGGGCCTGAAAAGCAGGGTATGTCATTGGTTGAGTTAATAGATAGAGAGCGATTGCCATCGCACATTGCGGTAATCATGGATGGAAATGGCCGTTGGGCCCACAGTCATGGTAAACACCGTATTTTCGGACACCAGCACGGCGTGAAGGCTGTGCGCAACACGACCGAGGCTTGTGCAGAGCTTGGGGTACAATATCTTACCCTGTATACATTTTCCACGGAGAACTGGTCACGACCGGAACAGGAAGTAAATGCACTCATGGAATTATTGGTTGCAACAATAAGGGCCGAGACAGAGACGTTGATGAAAAACGATATCCGGCTCATGGCTATAGGCAACCTGGATTCACTCCCAGCAGCCTGCCTTAAACAGTTGGAAGAAGCCATTGAGATGACTAAAAACAACAAAAGAATGCAACTTAACCTTGCCCTGAGTTATAGTTCCCGTTGGGAGCTGGTAAGGGCGGTGCGTGATATTGCATCAGAAGTGCAGTCGGGGAAAACAACGGTTGATCTCATAGATGAGTCCATGATTTCGCAACGACTCACCACTTCCAACATACCTGATCCGGAACTGCTGATCCGCACGAGCGGGGAGCACCGTATCTCCAATTTTTTACTGTGGCAGCTTGCCTACACCGAACTTTATTTCACGGAAACTTTTTGGCCTGACTTCGAGAAAGATGATCTGTACAAAGCCATCATCGATTTTCAGCAACGCGAACGTCGTTTCGGCAAGACAAGTGAACAAATGCGATTGTCTTGATGAGTCTATACCGATTACTGCTGTGGGTCTTTGTATCGATCCCTTTTATCACATTTGGCCAGATTAAACTCGGTAATAACGAAGTTGATTACGGCAATCCCAAGGAATACACCATCGGGGGTATCACGGTTACCGGGACACAGTTTCTGGATAAAGAGGTACTTGTTATTCTGTCGGGTTTACGGATAGGTGAAAAAGTGACTGTACCAGGTGATAAAATCTCCAAAGCCGTTCAGAATCTTTGGAAACAGGGATTGTTTGGTGACGTACAGATTCTGATTGACCGTATAGAGGGGGATAATATCTTTTTTACCTTTTATCTGGAAGAAAAACCCCGTGTGGCCAGATTTGCCTTCAGCCGCAACCTGAAGCGGAGTCGTGTGGACGATCTGAGTGAGATGGTAAAAGGTTACAAAGGCAAAATTGTGACCGAAAGTATGAAGGTCACCGCAACCCAGTTGTTCCGCGAATTTTATGAAGAAAAGGGCTTTTGGGATGCTGAAATAAGCATTGCAGAGGTGGCAGATACCAATATGACAAATGCTGTTGTATTGCGGGTGACCATCAAACCCGGTAAAAAGGTTAAGATTGGTGAAGTTGTCATTACAGGTAACCAGGCACTTTCCGAACGTAAAGTGAAAAAACTCCTGAAGGGAACGAAGGAATATCAGCCACTGAATGTATTTCGGAACGCCAAATTTCTGGAAGAAAAATACGAAGAGGACAAAGAACGTCTGCTTGCCAAATACCTCGCGCTGGGGTACCGCGATGCCAGCATAAGCCATGATACCGTATATAAATTACCTAATAACCGGTTTAAGGTAGAGCTTGCCATCAACGAAGGCAGCCGCTACTATTTCCGCGAGATCAATTTTAAGGGTAACAGCCTCTATCAGGATTCGCTGCTGCATCGTATTCTGGGAATTAAGCGTGGTGATGTGTACAATCAGGAAACGCTGACTGCCCGCTTGCAGATTGACCCAAATGGCCGGGATATTTCCAGTCTGTATATGGACGACGGTTATCTTTTCTTTCAGGTGTCAGCCGTTGAGGTTAAAGTGGAAGGGGATTCCATTGATATGGAAATCCGGATTTATGAAGGGTCACAGGCCATGATTAATAAGGTGACGGTGCAAGGCAACGACAAAACCAGTGATCACGTCATCATACGGGAACTAAGGACTCGTCCGGGACAGAAATTCAGTCGCAGCGATGTAATTCGTACTACCAGAGAGTTAAGCCAGCTGGGTTATTTTGATCCTGAGCAAATAGGTGTCACCCCTGTTCCGAATCCTGCCACAGGAACTGTTGACATTGAATACAAGGTGGTGGAAAGGTCGAATGACCAGATTGAATTGTCAGGTGGCTGGGGAGCTGGTCAGATAGTAGGATCTCTGGGGCTTGTTCTCAACAACTTTGCTGCCCGGAAGATGTTTGATAGGGAAGCCTGGAAACCCGTGCCAACGGGCGATGGCCAGCGACTGAGTCTGCGGGTGCAGTCAAATGGCCGTTATTTCCGCTCCTACAATGCTTCTTTTACAGAACCCTGGTTAGGAGGTAAAAAACCGAATGCCCTTACGGTCAGTGCTTATACTTCCATTCAGTCGAACGGATATCCTCAAAGTGATTCAAGGTTGCAGGAAGTTCGGATTCAGGGTGTAAGTGTCAGCCTTGGAAAACGCCTCAAGGTGCCGGATGACTTCTTCACACTGGTACATTCAGTCAACTACCAGCGTTTTTTGCTGACCAACAACCAGCAGACCTTTTTCCTGCCCGACGGAACATCTAATAACTTCTTTATCAAAGAAACCATTGCGCGGAATTCCATTGATCAGCCGATTTACCCCCGGTCAGGATCTAATCTTTCGCTGTCTTTGCAGATTACACCCCCTTATTCTTTACTGGGGAGGAAAAATGTAGATGATTTACCGGCCTCTGAAAAGTACAAATGGGTTGAGTACCATAAATGGCGTTTTGACGCCAACTATTTCCTGCGCATTGCCGGTGACCTGGTTTTGATGTCACGGGTGCAGTACGGCTTTCTTGGTAATTTCAGCAACAGCAATGGCAATGTGCCTTTCGGGCGGTTTTATGTGGGTGGGGATGGTATCATGGGCTTCCAGCTCGATGACAGAGAACTGATAGGACTACGTGGTTACCAGAATAATACCCTTACCCCAAGAGATTTTGCGACGGGTCAGTTCTTCGGCGGCACAGCTTTCCAGAAGTATACCATGGAATTGCGGTATCCTATCACGCTTAATCCAAGTGCAACGATTTATGTAACTTCTTTTCTGGAAGGCGGGAACAGTTTTGTCCGTCCGGGCGATCTGGATCCTTTCAGGAACTTCCGCTCTGCAGGAGCTGGTATACGGGTATTTTTACCCATGTTTGGGTTGTTGGGTGTAGACTGGGGCTATGGATTTGATGCTGTCCCAGATATTCCGGCAGCCAACAAAGGCAATATTCATATTTCAATCGGACAAACATTTTAAAGTGCAAGCCATGAGAAAAATCATCTGTGGCATGGTATTTATGTTTCTGCTGGTGTCGGCTGCCGAAGCACAACGTTTCGCGTATGTCGACAGTGAGTATATCCTGGAACAGATGCCTGAATACAAAGCTGCACAGAACGAACTTGATGTTTTGGCGGAGCAATGGTCGAAAGAAATTGAGGAGAAAAAAATTGAAATCGATCGGCTCTACCGTGCGCTTCAGGCTGAGCAGGTGTTACTCACTGAAACCATGAAAAAGGAAAGGGAGGCCACCATCAAACAAAAAGAGCAGGAAATAAACGAGATGCAACGGAAACGTTTCGGGTATGAAGGAGAATTGTTCCAAAAGCAAAAACAGCTTATCAAGCCTGTACAGGATAAGGTGTATGATGCCGTTCAAAAATATGCCCGTGACAAGGGTTACGATATGATTTTTGATCGTGCAGGAGAATTCACCATGTTATACGCCAACAGCAAACTCGATAAAAGTGACGAAGTTTTAGAGGTCATGGGTGTCGCTAAAAAGGCTCCGGCAGGCGGGTCCGGGAATAAGCCGACTACCACACCTAATAGAAAGTAAACTATATTTAACCATTCAATGCCTACAACCATGTCAATTCTTAAAAAAGCAACGGTCTTCGCCTTCTTTTTACTGATCGGAAGTTCAGCTTTCGCACAAGTGAAACTGGGTCATATAAACTCATCTGAACTGGTGGGTATGATGCCTGAGACCAAACTGGCCGACGATAGTCTGAAAAAGTACACCGAAGATTTGAATTCACAACTTCAAATGATGCTTACGGAGCTTCAGAATAAGTATCAGGAGTTTCAGTCGAAGCAATCAACCATGTCGGAAGCTGTGCGTGAGTACCGTGCCAAAGAGATTCAGGATTTGCAAACCAACATCGATAATTTCCAGCAGCGTGCCCAGCAGGACATTGCCAAAAAGAAGGAAGATGTTTATGGCCCTATCTTCAAAAAAGCAGAAGCTGCTATCAAAGAAGTGGCCACTGACGGCAAGTACAGCTATGTATTCGATACCAGCGTAGGTGCACTGCTGCACTCTAATGATTCTGACAACATCATGGATGCTGTCAAGAAAAAGCTGAATATCACAGCAGAAACACCTAAAAAAGAAACGCCCAAGAAATAAGTTAAGCAACTGAAGAAAGCCCCGGATTTCCGGGGCTTTTTTTGTTTTCAGCAAACGCAGTATAATCCGACAAAGGAGAACAAAGCCATTCGGATAGATTCGGAGATTAAAACCGATTAAAAACTCTGTCCATGACTAAGATTGAGCTTGTTCATTAACGTATAATTGAGTTACTTTGATTGGTATGCATCTTAACAAGCCCGGAATGTTCTATAATTCTTTGAGAAGTTATACGCTTCTTCTCTTTGTTTTTTGTTTGCTGATCGGCGGGTCGGTAAAAGCGCAGATATCTGCAGGTGACAGAGCTTTCGAAATCGAAAGTTACTTTGTAGCCGCCGACCACTACAAAAAGGCAATCAAAAGCAAGGATAACAAGGCTCGTGCCACCTATATGGTCGCCGAGTGCTATCGTTTGGCGAATGATTTTAAAGTAGCAGAAAGCTGGTATGCACGTGCCATTAAGGCAGGCTACGACGGCAGTGAGCTATATCTCAACTACGCACACGTTCTCCGCGGCCTTGAGAAATACGACGATGCCATTGAGCAGTACAATACTTTTTTGGGCGTCAATCCTGGAGACAGCCGGGTTAAATGGCTGCTGGAAAGTTGTAAACTTGCCAAAACCTGGATCAATACACCTTCACGGTATGAGGTCAATAATATGCGGGTATTTAATTCGCGCCAATCGGATTATGGATTGACTTTGTACAAAAACAACGGTGTGATGGTCAGCTCAACCCGGGAAGATGCAACGGGTAAAAAAATCTATGGCCGTATTGGAGAAGATTTCAGTGATATTTTCGAGTCCTATGTGGATCGGAAAGGAAAGTGGAGCAAACTTAAAATTCTGGAAGGTGCTGTTAATACACCGATGAATGACGGAACAGTTGCAGCCAACCGTTTGGGTACCATCATGTATTTCACCCGTTGCAGCAGCAAAACCGGTGAATGCCGCGTTTTTATGTCCCGCAAGCAGGGCACTAAATGGGGAACTCCTGAAATGGTTTCGATTTTTGGAGATACGATTAATGTTGGTCAGCCCAGCCTGAGCCGCGACCAGAAGAAACTCTATTTCGTGGCCGACGATGCTGAAGGTGGTTATGGCGGCAAAGACATCTGGTTTATGAACAAAGCCAGGGATGGCTGGGATACCCCTATCAACCTTGGTCCGGTGGTGAATACCGGTGACGATGAAATGTTTCCCTACATTCACGAAACGGAGAACATTCTTTACTTCGCGTCGGATGGTCATCCGGGTATGGGTGGTCTGGATGTATTTTATGCAGAAGGTGAGGGTACCGAATGGGCCAAGCCTGAAAACATGAAGTACCCTATCAATTCGGGTGCGGATGATTTTGCTTTTGTAGCCAACGCCCGTCGTGACAAAGGCTTTCTGAGTTCGAACCGTCCGGGTGGACGGGGTAGTGACGATATCTGGCAATGGGTGCTTACCCCCCTGGTGTTCAACCTGAGCGGTATGGTTTTCGACGACTCAACACGCCGGCCTTTGTCAGGTGCCGAGGTAAAACTTATCATGGAAGACAGCACCTATATGGATGCTATCACCGATAACCGCGGTAACTACACCTTCAAGCTGCGGGAGGATATGCGCTACAAAATTGAGGTTACCCGCAAGGATTACTTTTCTGAAGACACTACCCTGAGTACCAAAGGGCAGGAAACCTCCAAAGATTTTGTCATTAACATACCCCTGAAGCTGGTGCCGATTGAGGAGATAACGCTGGAAGACATCCTGTACGACTTTAACAAGGCAGATCTACAGGAGAAATCGAAAGTGTCGCTGGATAAACTGGTGGCTTTGCTCAAAAAATCAGCAAACCTGCGTATCTCCATCAACTCCCATACCGATTCACGGGGGGGTGATGAATACAACATGGAGCTTTCCCAGCGCCGGGCTGAATCGGTAGTGAAATACCTGATTCAAAATGGTATTGACTCGGCGCGTCTGGAAGCCAAAGGATTTGGAGAATCCCGTTTGCTGAATCGTTGTGCCAATGGCGTGAATTGTACAGAGGAAGAACATTCCGTGAACCGTCGTACGACTTTCAAAGTGATATCTACAGACTTTAAAGGAATCATCAAATACCGTCGCGTAACCGGTGAGGAAACCTCCGATGGGGATGAAGTATTCACCGACCCGAACAAGGAGTGATTTTAACTTTCTAAAAACGAAAAGGGCAAAGTAACTTTGCCCTTTCTTTTTTTTACGATGAGCCAGTCGAAATACAACCAGCGCGGAGTATCAGCAACCAAGGAAGACGTACACAAGGCAATTGCCAGACTCGACAAGGGTTTGTTCCCGAAAGCTTTTTGTAAAATACTGCCTGACTTTCTGGGACAGGATCCTGCGATGTGTAATATCATCCATGCGGATGGTGCAGGTACTAAATCTTCTCTGGCTTATTTGTACTGGAAAGAAACCGGTGATTTATCCGTCTGGAAAGGCATAGCTCAGGATGCGGTAGTGATGAACCTCGACGATATGTTGTGTGTAGGTGCAGTCGATAATTTCCTGCTTTCTTCCACCATTGGCCGGAACAAAAACCTGGTTCCTGGTGAGGTAATCAGTGCCATTATCAGCGGCACCCAGTCGTTTATTGAAGAGATGGCACAGCAAGGAGTGAATATCCACTTTGGGGGCGGGGAAACCGCTGATGTGGGTGACCTGGTTCGTACCATCATTGTCGATTCAACAGTTACTGCCCGTATGCGCCGCGATGCTGTCATCTCAAACGACCGCATTCAGGCCGGAGATGTCATTGTTGGCCTTGCTTCTTTCGGGCAGGCGAACTATGAGGTCTCCTACAACGGCGGTATGGGCTCCAACGGACTCACCTCTGCCCGGCACGATGTATTTGCCAGATACCTGGCGAATGCCTATCCTGAAAGCTACGATGCGCTGGTAGATGCTGATCTGATTTACAGCGGCTCCAGAAAACTGACCGATGTTGTTCCGGGCTCGCCGCTCGATGCCGGTAAACTGGTGCTTTCTCCTACGCGGACCTATGCGCCCATACTGAAGCCCCTCATAGCAGAAATGGGCACGCAAATCCACGGCCTGGTGCATTGCTCAGGGGGTGCACAAACCAAAGTGCTGCATTTTGTAGATAAGGTGAAGGTGGTAAAGGATAATTTATTCGAGACACCACCGCTCTTCCGCATGATACAAGCGGAGTCAGGTACGGATTGGAAGGAGATGTATCAGGTATTTAATATGGGCCACCGCATGGAGATTTATCTCCCTGAAAAACTGGCACAGCAGGTGATAGACCTTTCCCTGTCGTTTGGGGTAGAAGCCCGAATAATAGGCAGGGTGGAAGCACAGGCCGAAGGCGCGTCGGTGCAGTTGCATTCGGCACACGGCAGTTTCAGCTACCAGTCGTAAGCCAGCAGGGTTTTAAGCTGATCGGCAGCTACAAAAGGCTCTGTTTGGCTGATAAGACCTTCCTGCAGGACCTTCTCATAATATTTCAGGTAGGCCCCGGCCATGGTAAGGTGGTTGAAGTTATCAACCGCATAGTGATGACATAATTTTCTGCTGAAGTAGGGCAGTTGTTCCAGGGCAGCAGCCAGTTCATGGCCATGCGCTGATAAATAGCCAACTTCTTCTTTGATGAGCTCAGGCATAGATCCGTATGGGGTAGCAAAAACCGGGTTTCCGAAGTAAAGCGCTTCGATAGGTGCCAGCCCGAAGGGTTCGTGCCAGCGCACCGGAAAAAGCAGGGCTTTGCCTGTATTCAGCAGTTTTGATTTGGCGGGGCCTCCAACCTGTCCGCGGAAGCGGATTTTGTTGCTTAACACCAATTTCCGTCCGCCAATTACTTCCAGCTTTTCACCGGCGAAACGGGCGATGTCCATGGCACCCTGTATATTTTTTTCCTTGCGGGAAGTTTTGGCCAGAAACAGCAGGTGTTTACGTTCGGTTTTCCAGTTTACGGGGCCATATTCATCGAAATCAAGCCCGTTATAAACGAAATGAGGACTGTGGTGACGTTTTGCATGGTCGGCGGTAAGGAATATGGTATTACGTCTGAACTGTTCTCCTGCCTCACCGTTGCCGTGTATGGTGACGAGATAGGGGAAGTCGGGCTCCTGCGCCACCGGGAAGTGCAGATGTACCACATCAATACCCGGGGGAAGCTGCTTTTTAAGGGGGATACCAGGGCGGTACTCATACACCATGGCAAAGGGACAGTAAGAGCCTTTGGCTACCAGATAACTCACCTGATGGCCCAATGCCACCAGCGCCTTGCCCAGCGACCAGATGACACGTTCGGTGCCGCCGTATTTCAGCGCAGGGATTTTGGTGTTGTTGACGAGGAGGATGTGCATTTTTTAGACATCGGGATTTCGAGAGGCGAGAGGCGAGACTTTTGCACACCTGCGGTGCTGTTTTTGGTTCATCGACCATGGACCATGGACCATGGACCATCGACCATCGACCATCGA
>DLHS01000017.1:0-99264 GCA_002483345.1 Bacteroidetes bacterium UBA7662 | reverse complement strand
GACCATCGACCATCGACCATCGACCATATTAACACCAATTGCGCAAAGTTAAGGAAGTTTCGCGGGGCTTTGGAGGGAGTATTACAAAAGCCGGTGTTCCCTTGGAACCATAGCTAAATGAAAACATTTGATTAACTTCATTGGGTATTCAATAGGCGGTCAGTAAGTTAGCTAACCTTTGCTATAAGCTTCGGAGGGCTTTCAGGACTTGCTTTTAGCGGATATTGCAGGTAAACCTATCAGAAATGAAAAAATTATGTGCACTGTTGCTGCTGGTTACATCGGGCTGTTTTACAGCTTGTAAAAAGTGTGACAAAACCCCTGAGCCACTCAGTCAGGAAACCACGGTTTATGGACGGGTAGTCATGAAAAACACAGATATCAAGGCTACGAATGAAATCTGTACTGTGAGGGCTTACCGGAATTACCCTACCGGGGCACATGGCATCTATGAGGCCAGGCTCATAGCGGAAACTACAACAGACACCAACGGTAATTATAGACTACAGTTCAAAGCCCCTGACCTCGATCCGCTCAGGTATTTTGTCAGACTGGAAACATCTATTATGAACCATTTTGACCCGAGTTTGACCGAGTTAAAAATCATTCCGGGTAATAGCCAGGAACTGAAACTGGAATATATCCCTCACGCCTGGATAAAACTCCATGTCCGGAATGTTAACCCAGGGGTAAACGATTTACTTCACCTTCCCTTAGGCGGCACCCAAAATTATTATATCTGGGGAGAGAGTGAAAGAGGGCTGGTTTTTCTGGCTGAGGGGAACAGCGAGAATACCATTAACTGCTTTCTGACCCGCCAGGAGGTTAGGAAAAGACTTACTTTTAAGGTTTATGTGTCGGCTTTTGATACGGCATACTACCTCCTGGAATACTAACCAAGCGACGACGAAGCCTCCTGTAGCAGCAAACATTATCGCATATCTGCAATAACATCTTTAAATCCGGATGTTATTGCCGGTTATTTGGCATAGGCGATCGATCTTTTTTCCCGGATAACCGTCACCTTAATCTGGCCGGGGTACTGCATTTCATTCTGGATGCGCTGTGAGAGATCTACCGACATCAGCTCAGCGGCTTCGTCGCTTATTTTTTCGCTTTCTACGATTACGCGCAACTCACGTCCTGCCTGGATGGCGAATGATTTCTCTACACCCGTGTAGGACATGGCCATGGCTTCCAGCTCTTTGAGGCGTTTGATATAGCTCTCCACCACTTCACGTCGTGCACCCGGACGGGCGCCAGACACAGCATCGCAGGCTTGTACGATAGCGGAGATGGGGTCGGTCATTTCGATCTCATCGTGGTGGGCGCCGATGGCGTTTACGACGATGGGGTGTTCCTTACAGCGTTCGGCTATCTGCATACCCAGCAGGGCGTGGGGTACTTCCGCGTTATCGTCGGGTACCTTGCCGATGTCGTGTAGCAGACCGGCACGTTTGGCGAGTTTGGCGTTGAGGCCAAGTTCGGCGGCCATGGTGGCACAGAGATTGGCTACCTCACGGCTGTGCTGGAGGAGGTTTTGTCCGTAAGATGAGCGATAACGCATCTTACCTACCAGGCGCATTAACTCAGGGTGCAGCCCGTGTATGCCAAGATCGATGCAGGTTCTTTCACCTATTTCCGCGATTTCTTCTTCTATCTGTTTGGTGGTTTTGGCCACCACTTCTTCGATACGCGCCGGGTGAATACGGCCATCTGTTACCAGGCGGTGCAGAGCCAGGCGGGCAATCTCGCGGCGGAGCGGGTCGAAGCAGGAGAGAATGATGGCTTCCGGGGTGTCATCTACAATAAGTTCAACACCTGTGGCTGCTTCAAAGGCCCGGATGTTACGGCCTTCACGACCGATGATCTGCCCTTTTACGTCATCGTTTTTGATGTTGAATACCGAAATGGCGTTTTCAATCGCATGTTCGGTAGCGGTACGTTGTATGGTTTCAAGCACCACTTTTTTAGCCTGTTTGTTGGCCTGTACCTTGGCTTCGTCTACAATGTCTTTGATTTGTGAGAGTGCCTGGGTTTTAGCTTCGGCTTTCAGCGATTCTACGAGCTGTTGTTTGGCTTCATCGGCTGTCATACTCGCGATTTTTTCGAGCTGTTTTACCGCGTTGTTGTGGGTTTTAGACGCCTCTTCCTTGCGTTGCTCCACGATTTCAAGCTGTCTGTTGAGATTTTCGCGGGTGGACTCGAGTTCCGCTTCCTTACGGGCGGTATGTTCGAGCTTCGAGTTGAGACTTTGTTCTTTCTGTTTGATGCGGTTTTCGTTGGCGAGCATGGCCTGGTTACGGCGGCTCATCTCCTCATCGTGTTGGGCCTTGAGTTGCAGGAAACGCTCTTTTGCTTGCAGTTCCTTCTCTTTACGAACGCTCTCAGCCTTGAGCTGGGCGTCGGCGAGTATACGCTGGGCTTCCTTTTCAGCCTCTTCGCGGTTTTTGTTGTTTGCTTTCTGGAGCAGCACGCGGCCAATGCCTACGCCCGCTCCCAGTGCCACCAGGGCAGTGATTAGGATAGTTGTCATAGTGTCCTTTTACTTCGACCGGCTTTCGGAGCGAAGCAGCGGAAATTGAATCAGACCTGATCCGGGGCAGGATGTTTGTCGAGCAATTGCTCTAATTCCTGTAGTCGTATGGCAAGCTCGTCGAGGCCGTTTTTCGAACGGTTATCCGCAGATACGAGCGAATTGCTAATAAAAAGTGCCGCCATCGCCAGGTGATCCTGTTTGTCGGCGGCGGGGTATGCCGAAGCATATTCCTTGAACTTTTCGGAAAGTACACGCTCAGCCTCCCGGAGGCGTGCTTCTTCCTGTTGATCAACAACCAACGGATATTCGCGGTCGCCTATTTTGATCTTTATATTGACTTGTCCCATGGATCGGATCGAATTCATTTCACCACTGCTAATCGTTCATCAGCGCGATACATTTATCGATTTCCTTTATAAACTCGTTGATCTTCAGCTTGGCCTCCTGCTTTGCTTTGGGGTCTTGTTGTAAACCTTTGGCAATCTTCAGGATTTTTTTCTGTGATTCCAATTCACTGACCATGCGTCTGCTCTCCTGTAACTGGAGTTGCAAGGCGTTCGCCTTCTCACGCAGCGACTGATTGCTCTCTTCGAGCTGTTGATTCCGGCGTTGCAGGCGAACTACCTTTTGCCGGATTACGTCCAGTTGTTGTAAAAAGATGGCGGTACTCATGGGGCTTATTGTCGCACAGTAGCGGCTAAAGTCGATTCAAATTTAGTCATTAATTTTTGCATCACGGCCTCAATCTCCTGTTCTGTCATGGTTTTATCATCGTCCTGAAAAACGAAGCTTACAGCGTAAGAACGCTTGTTTTTACCAATCTTATCGCCTTCATACACATCAAAGAGGTTCATCTGACGCAGGAGTTTGCCGGCAGTTTCTTTTGCAAGGGCTTCAATCTGACCATATTGCAGCTGCTGATCAATGACCAGGGCAAGATCTCTCCGTACACTCGGGAAACGGGGTAATTCTTTTACCTGCATGTGACTGTCGGCTGCCAGTCTTACTGCCAGGGCCCAGTCAATTTCTGCATAAAATACTTCCTGCTTCAGGTCATACAGTTTGAGTGCCTTCTGGCTTACGCTCCCGAGTTGTGCCAGGGTTTTGCCGGCGGCATGGTAGCTGATGCCGTATTGCAACAGATCGTGTCTGGCAGTGTCGGTTTCACAATGCGCCAGCAAACCCATTCGCTGCAATATGCTGCGCAAAAAGGCGTGCGCATGGTGAAAATCGACTTTAACTGTTTTCTGATACCAGCTTTCTGCCTGTTGCTGGCCGCTTATCCAAAGGCCCAGTACTTCCTGTTCGGTCCGTGACTTCTGATGTTTGAAGTATACTTTCCCGAATTCAAACAGGTGCAGGTCGGTCACCCGACGGTTTACATTGTGCTGGATGTTCTGCAGGCCGTTGAAAACCAGGCTGGGCCGCATGACGGGTACTTCTTCATTCACCGGGTTGAGCACACGAACTTCTTTGCCGGCCAACGATGGCAGGAGTTCCAGTTGTTTGTCGCCGACAAAGCTGAGGCTCATGGTTTCGCTGAAACCCAGACTGACAAGTTGTTCGGAAATGGTTTGCTGCCAGTCATTTTTAGAAGTCCTGAGCGGAAATGACCGGTTATACCTGATTTTTTCGCCTCCGTCTACATTGTTGAGACCATAAATGCGCAGTACTTCTTCAATTACATCAATCTCACGGGTGACATCTACCCGGTAATCGGGGGCTACTACCGTGAGTGAATCGCCATAGTCGTGTTCTATTTCGAAATCGAGGCATTTCAGAATTTCCTTGATCTGCTCTCTTTTGATTTTAGCACCTATAATACGGTCGAAATTCGGATATAACAGGTGCAGTTCCTTCCGTACGGGTACAGTAGCTACCACATCTGTCAATTCGCTGCTGACTGTTCCGCCACTTATCTCTGCCAGGAGGGCTGCTGCCCGTTCAAGTGCTTTTACAGTCATGTGGGGATCTGTTCCTCGCTCAAAACGATAAGCAGCATCACTTTTGATACCCAGTATTTTACCGCTTTTACGGATGACTGAGGCGTCGAAATGAGCGCTTTCCAGAAAGATACGGGTTGTATCGGCATGGATGGAGTCGTTGATACCACCCATCACACCGGCTACCCCTATGGGTTTACTGGCATGGCAGATAAGCAGATTAGCCGGCTGAAGTTTGTATTCCTGTTTGTTGAGCAGCTGTATTTTCTCACCTTCCCGGGCAAAACGCACCCTGATTTCATTGCCTTCGATGTTGCGTAAATCGTAGGCATGAAGGGGTTGGCCCAGTTCAAACATCACAAAGTTGGTCACATCTACCACATTGTTAATAGGGTTGTGACCAATGGCTTTGAGCCTTTGTTGCAGCCATTCCGGCGACGGACCTACTTTCACCTCCCGGATGCTGATACCGGTAAAGCGGCTGCAGGCTGCAGGGTTTTCGATGGTTACCTGTATGGCATCATCCGCCACAACTGTTACCGGGGGCAAGATGGAGAGGGGTAGTAAGGCTTTTTTCCGGTGATATGCTGCCAGATCACGGGCTACTCCATAATGTGAAATGGCATCGCTCCGGTTTGGCGTCAGACCAATTTCGATCTCATAGTCAAATTCAAGGGGATAAACTGCAGTGAATGCTGCGCCAACCGCGGTATCGGCGGCAAGTACCATGATTCCATCGTGATCTTGTCCCAGTCCAATCTCATCTTCAGCACACAGCATTCCCTCGGAGACTTCTCCCCTGATTTTGGCTTTCTGGATTTTAAAGGGGGCTCCCGCTGCCGGATAAAGAGTGGTACCCACGGTCGCCACCACAACCTTCTGACCTGCGGCTACGTTGGGAGCGCCGCATACTATCGGCAGCCGGTTGGTGCCATCGGTCGTTACCTCCGTAATCTTTAACTTATCGGCATTGGGATGTTGGTGGCAGCTGATTACCTCGCCGACGACCAGTCCTTTCAATTTATCGGGATCCTGGCCGAGGCGGGTAAAACCATCTACCTCCAGTCCGACTTCCGTGAGTATCCGCAAGGTATCCTCCAGAGAAAGTTCGAAATCGAGATATTGCCGTAGCCAGTTGTAAGAAATCTTCATGTAGTTGATTTGGTCGCAAAGTTAAAACAGAAAGCGCTTGTCGGTTAAACAAGCGCTTTCGTTTTGATGGTTTTATAGCTTATTCTGCGATCAGTCGTAGCAACTGACGTTGGCCATCGGCGGAAAGTTCAACCAGGTACATGCCTGGAGCAAGGCCATGCAGCGATATTTCGTGCAAATGATTGCCGGCAGACAGCATACCGGTCTGGTTTTTCTGCAATTCCTGACCGAGGAGATTGAGTATTCTGATTTGAATATTTTTAGCTTCATTCAGTCCGATCCGGAGGTTTGCCATACCGTGAGCAGGGTTGGGATAGAGTCCGATGTGGCCGATTTCGGCTACGGTAGCTACAGAAGTTGCAGGTGTGAGATCATAAGCAATGATATCGTCGATGGCTGCTTCTACAATTGAACCACCGTTGTTTGGCTGGCTGGTTGAAGTAGGATCCTGTGCCAGAAAACGCAATGAAACCGTTGCATTGGGCGCTACATGGTCAGCAACCCGGATCACATTCCGACGCCAGCTACGATCGCTCAGGGTCGTGCGTTCGATACGGCGCCAGGTACTGCCGTTGTTTGAAATGTATACTTCCCAAAAGTCGGAATTAGGATTTGACCCGGTTTCGTTGGTAAACCAGCGCATATAAGACAACACCGGATTGGTATAGCCTGTCAGGTCAAAGGCTGGTGTGATGAGCGTGGTTCTGCCGCCATCTACATCAGCGGTTCCGAAGCCACTGTTGGCAGAACTGGCATTGGCCGTGAAGAAGCAACGGGTGCCACCGGCTGTCGCATTTGTACCGGGTTGTGTAATGGTGCTCAGATCACCGGGGGTGGCATAGGAGGGTATGGGGACGCCGGCTTCCCAGCGTCCGCCGGTGGCATTGTCGGCGGTAATCCCCAGCGTCCAGTTGGCCAGGGTGGAGGTATCTTCCGAGTCGTCACGGCTTGTTTCGGTAAAACCGATCAACAGATTATAAGGAAGTGCCGGATCACTGCTGTTTTCGGCGAGTATGGGCTTCGTGCCCGAAACGGCACCACTCACATCCTTGAGACGGAAATAATACCGGATGATGGTTCCCTGTGGCTGAGCAGGGATGGCACCGGTAAAATCGTTGTTTGCACGGGTAAGTGCTACCGTATTCAGGGCAGTCGCGCCATTCAGGGTATACACCAGTTCAACTCCTGATAAAAAGGCATCCAGCGGCGGCTGAATATTTACACTGATGTTCATCGGGATGCTCACATTGGCATCTGCATCGGGAAGCTGGGTAAAACCAAAATTCACATTGGTCAGCAACTTGATGCCATGAAAGCCGAATGAACTGATAATTTCTGTCATGTGAGGCGTACCGTTCGTCAGGTTGTTGTCGTTGTCGTCGGCTTGCAGGGCATCTATGAGGATATCGGTATACAACCTGCCTTCCTGTCCGTTAGGTGCGTTGGCAAGTCCATACATGGATTCGGCCAGTATTTCCATTTGAACATTGTTGGAGCCGATGGCTCCGGCTGTACGCCACCAGGCACCACAAATAATTTCTCCGTCGGCATGCACCTGACCTACCAGATTCTGCGGATAAATTTTAGGGTTCTGATCATACCGGCGAATGACCTGAGTGGGGGTGTTGGTAAAACCTACTCCTAAAACCGGGTTATTGGTCAGGGTGATGGCGAATATGTCGGAATAACCCTCGCCCATACCACCATTCTGAAACTGTGTGCCCAGGGAGCTGTAGAAATAATTGGTAATGGCATGTCCGTACTCGTGGTAAACAACATCAGCCACCTGGGAGAGGGCGTTACATCCTCCGGCTGTGGTATAGAAATTAATAGAATTACCATTGAAGAAGGCATTGCAGGTACCATCGGTACGGTCTACCCGGGTCAGCAGGGAAACATCCAGTGCCGTGAAATTGGGTAACAACATCTTCATATAATCATGCACTACGGTGGTATGGTAATAGGCCGAAATGTGCCGGATGCTGGCAACATTGGGCGCGGTACCCTGGTTGTCGAACAGGAGAGAATCGGTAAGCGAATCGATGCTGGTTACAAATGATGGCGTCACATTGCCGCTGTTACCGCTGACAACCCGCGACCAGCGGCCTTCGAGGTAGACGGTGGCTGTTTTGGGATAGGGACCGGCTATGTTGATATTGCCTTCAGCAGTAGTATAGCTATTAACTCCGTCAATCTGAACCCGCAGATGGGGTAAATTCAAGGTTTGTGCCGGGTTATGCAGGTGTGATGGATACAGTGTTCCTTTTACGAATACATTGCCTCCGCTGGGTGCCATTTGTACCACCTCGTTGCGCCGTGAAAGCAAGGTGCCGTCGTGGGCGTCGACCAGACATTCGTAACGGGTTGGCATCTTTTCATCTTCTTCATCTACCCCTTCTGCCATGACGGTGTAAACCAGTTTGTACTGGTAACTGCGTCCCGCTGGAATAGCCAGTACCCGCAGGCGGGGTTGGGTAGTGATGGTGTGAATCCCGGAAAGACCGGTTACGGCCGAGGCTCCGGCTGTCTCTGCTGAGATAGCAGCCTGGGTGGATAGTTGAATATCGTCAAATACATCTGCTCCAAACAGTATCAGCGCCCCGTCAGGGGTTAGCTTGAATGTCATGCGGCTGTTAATTACTTCAAGTCCTTGAAAATATTGCACATAGTTGACAAATACGTATTTCTTTGAACGGTGTGTTCCTGTTATTTCCAGGGCGTTGAGCGGGATATTAAAGGCTGATAACTCGGTTTCCATAAACTGCCGGGTGAGCGTGGCCGGGTCGAAACTGCTGCCGATTCGGATGGGATCGCCGTAGGCACGGTGAGGCTTTTGGTTACCTTCGTTAAAATGTACCGACCAGCGGGGATGGCGCTGCACAAACTGTTTCCAGGCTTGTCTTTCACGCAGATCAGCCTGAAATACTTCGTCGAAAACAGTTGTTTCCTGAACGTACCTAACCTCTTTGTCGCCTTCGTGTGCGAAAAGACTGGCAGTGCCTGCAAGGCAAAAAAGAAGGAATAATAGGAGAGATCTAAAGTATTGAAGCATAGGAGCATGAATATTGAATATCAATAATAATCAAAAAAACGGTTGAACGGATTAGGTGAAGAACATAACGATGAATTGATATGAAGGTTTTAGCTTTGTTGAACCATGTTATACATCCGTCGTCTTCTGACAACCTTTGCCCTTTGTCTGTTTGCAGCAGCAATTTATGCTCAGCATCCGCTGCAGCTCAGCACCCAACAAATAACGTTTAATACCACCCATGAGCTGCAAACCGACAGTGTCTCGGTGACACTGACCAATACGGGCAGCAGCAGTCTCCTGGTAAAAGCCCTGGTATTTTCCATTTACGGACACAAGCCATTCTCTGTCTCTGACAGTGTTTTCAGTCTGGCGGCAGGAGACAGCAAGGTATTGAAGGTATATTTTAAACCCCGGCACAACATCCTGAATAATTCTGAACTGGTCTTTTTCAACAACAGCGGGAAGGGTCATTTGCGTATCGATCTGCTTGGACAGGGGACATATTCCAATACCTATTACAGTGGCACCCAGAATCTGGAAGGTCAGTTGCTGAAGACTGCCCTGAATACCCGGCTGGCACAGGGGTATATTACACTGGGCTACAGTGGCACCAACAATGGCAGGCTGCTTATGTTCGGCACCCTGGATAACTGGCAGGTGAATGGCCGTGAACCTGGCAGAACCACAAACAAAGTCGAATGTGTATACACAGGCCGTACGTTGGAAAATTACCCGCTAAATACAGGGACACTCAACAACGCCCCTTACACCATGAATACAGAACATACCTGGCCGCAAAGCCAGGGTTCCGACAACGATCCGATGGAAAGCGATGTTCACCACCTGTACCCCACTGATGGTCCAACCAATTCTGCCCGTGGGAATAAGCCTTTTAACTGGGTTCCTAACCCAACCAATACCTATACCGGTGGTTCCAAAGCCGACCCTACGAATTTTGAGCCCCGCGATCTTCAGAAAGGCGCGGTAGCCAGGTCTATGCTGTATTATGCAGTACGTTATTACAACAATGTCAATGTTTCACTGGGGTATCTGCAATCACAGGAAGCTACTATGCGTCAGTGGGCAGCACTTTACCCACCTGATTCCATAGCCATCCGTCGTAACAATGCCATCTTTGCCGCCCAGAATAACCGGAATCCTTTTACAGATTACCCCCAGTTGCTCGATCGCATGGCAACCCTTCACCAGGCTGTTTCGACAACCCCGGTTATACAGGGACTTTATGTATCGGATACCAATGTGAACCTGGGTAGCATCACAACCGGTCAGAATGGTAATTACCGTGTTTTGGTGATTAATACAGGCAATCAGCCTTTGCAACTGACGAATATCAGACTCGCCAATCAGACATTTCTGTTAACCGGTGCTTCAACCCGCACAGTATCACCAGGCGAAACAGAAGTACTGGAGGTAAGTTATGCAGGTGCCGGTGGTGCAGTATCAGACACCTTACTTTTTGGCACCAACATTTCAGCTACACCACTTGTAAAGGTTAGTTTTAGTGCCAATGCCACTGCCGGTATTCAAATGGGTAATTTATTATTGCCCTGGGCTAATTCTCAGGTGACCCTCACAGGCGGGTCATCTCAGCAATTATTGTTTCGGTGGAATGCTTCTGATGCCGGAGATTCGGTTCCTGTTTACCATGTAGTGATATATCCTGTGGGTGATTCCGCAGCGAACCCCTTAATACGTATTTCTGCGGGTACTGACACAGTAGCCGGTTTGAATTATATGGTTGCTGCAAATACACTTTTGGCCGATGGTTATCTCCCAGGTGAACCGGTTGATTTATTGTGGCAGGTGGAAGCGACTGCCGGGAATATTACAGCTTACAGTACCGAAGCCAGGCCGCTTCAGCTCACAGTTGAACAAGGTGTAGGTATGGAAGTCCTGCAGGAAGGGAAACTTAAAATATACCCTAATCCGGGATTTTCAGAAGGGATGCTGCATGTTGAAAGTGAAATCCCGATCAGCACCGCAACGGTATCTGATTTGCTGGGTCATGAATGGTCATTGCCCTTGCAGCTAAACGGGGATAGCTGGACACTGCAATTGCCGGCTCTGGAATATGGTATTTATATAGCTCGTTTTGAGTTATCGAACAAGGCAGTAGTCTATAGGAAACTGAAAATTAACGGATGAAAAGGATTGCTCAACTTATCATGGGCGCGATGTCGGTGATGGCTGCAGACTGGTTGCTGGACGGCGTACAGGTGGAGGATTTCCTGACAGGGCTCCTCGTAACCGGGGTGTTGGTTTTACTCAACCTACTGGTAAAGCCTGTATTGGTGCTCCTTACCATTCCGCTGACCCTGTTTTCTTTTGGTTTGTTTTTATTGGTTATCAATGCCATCATCATATTGCTGGCAGGTGAGCTGGTGCCGGGTTTTACTGTCAGTGGTTTTTGGTCAGCCTTGTGGTTCAGTCTGCTGTTTTCGATTGTGCAGTCATTGCTGGAGGGAATAAACAGAGGTTTTGAGCGCCGTTACAGCAAACAGGAACCAGATTGACGCCATATGTCACAAAATGGCAGCTGTGGTTAAGCAGACTGGAATGGTTTTGAAAGGGATGGTATTCAGTCTCTTAAACAAACCATTATGGTACACAAAAAATTGCTGGCGCTTGCCCTGGCGTCTATCGTTTTAATCTCCTGCAAAAAGGACGATCCTGTTCCTGTACAGCAACCTGCCAAAACCACGCAGGAGCGCATCATGGCTAATCCGTGGAAACTGACTGCCTGGTCAGCAACCGCAGCAGGCAGTACAGAGGTACAGGATTTTTATGCCTTATTACTGGAGGATTGCGTTTATGATGATCAATACCGGTTTAAAGCACAGGGTATCCTGGAATACGATGATATGCATAACCGGTGTGATCCGGCTGAACCTAAGGTAAAGAACTATGCGTGGACCTATACCCCTGCGACCAACAAGCTCAGATTTGCGTTTTTACCACTTATGGAACCCGAAGCAACGGTCACTGTAAGCAACGATAGTTTGATAGAGCTTGATTTTGAAGAGGAATTGTTTGGTATGGCGTACCGCCATCACTGGGTATTGAAAAAATACTGAGCAGGCAGGCCACAAGGCCTGCCTTTTTTGTTTCAGCCACACCCGGGGCTGTTTGAAAAATCAGGCATTAAGCTTATGTTCGTATTCCTAAAGCAAATTGTATGAAGAAATTATGGATGATTGCGGCCGTTACATCGGTACTGCTCTCTGCCTGTAAAAAGGAAGAGCCGGTGGTGGTACCTGCACCAACCAATGCGGAACTGCTTCAAAGAAGTTCCTGGCAGCTAACCGACCATCTCCAGATTATCGGCACCTCAAACTTCAGCATTTACAACCAGGAGTACGATGCCTGCGAGCAGGACAATATCTATACTTTTGCCGCTAATAATTTATTTATTCAGGATGAAGGTGCTACCAAGTGTTTTACGACAAACCCACAACGGGATACCACCTACTGGAACCTGGAAAGTGATGTGAATATTACGATGGTGAGGATTATCGATACAGATACACTGCGTGGTACCATCGGAAGCGTGGACAGCGCGCAACTTACAGTCAACTTCCGGGTAAACAACATTAACAACCGCCTGGTATACTCAGCCCGCTGATGTCTTGCAAAGCACTTTTCTACCTGGCATTTTGCTCCCTGGGGCTTTTGATGGCTGCCTGTGAAAGGGTTGATAATATGTACCCTAAAACGAAAGAGGAAATGCTGAGGCCCCATACCTGGATCATTACTGATTTGGTGAAAGGTCCTCCCGGAGGTGCTTCGGTTTCCGTGCTCAATTCACTACCCCCTTGCGAGCGTGACAATGAATATCGTTTCCGCTCGGAAGGTCGTTTTTACCTCAATACTGGCGTTTTACAATGTGATTCAAGCGAAAAAAAGGATTATCAGGGTAGCTGGGCGCTGAGGAATGAAGTGATGCTTGAGATGTACTCGGCCTACGACACCGTAACACTTATTGTGCAGGAGCTTTCAGAAAGTAACCTGAGGGCCTATTATGATGAAGTAATAGGCACTACTCCTTCACGCTATACCTTTATTTTCAGCGTGAAGTAGAGGTTTTTTCAGACATTGAGATTTCGAGAGGCGAGAGGCGAGACTTTTTTGCGCCTACAGGCGCAATCTATGGGTTCGGCCTATCCGAATTCGCCGCAAAGCGGCAAAAGTCTCGCCTCTCGAAATCTCAATGTCTACAAAAACCTATTTCAGAAACAGCAGTTCCCGGTACTTCGGCAACGGCCACATTTCATCGTCAATGCGGAGTTCCAGCTTGTCGGCGTGGTAGCGGATAGTGTCGAAGAAAGGTTTTACCTGATCGCAGTAAGCGACAGCCATGCTGCGGGCATCTTCCAGCTTGTTGGCTTTGCGGCGGGCATCTACCATGGCATTTACCGTGGTAAGGATGATGCCGATACGCTCTGCAATCTCACTCGCCAGTTCGATTTGCGGCTTCAGAATTTTGTCGCTGATGCCCAGATTCTTCTGGTTGCTGAGGCTGGCCGTGAGGCGTTCCTGGTAGGCAACTGCCGCCGGAATAATTTTGGTCATGGCCAGATCACCAATCAGCCGTGATTCAATCTGGATTTTTTTGGTGTAGTCTTCCAGTTGTATCTCATGCCGTGCTTCCTGCTCGCGGTGACTGTAAATGTTCATCTTGCCGAACAGCTCAAACGCCTTTTTGGTGACCAGGGCATCCAAAGCGTGCGGGGTGGTTTTTACGTTGGGTAAACCCCGTTTTTCGGCTTCCGCTACCCACTCATCGCCGTAACCATTGCCTTCGAAGCGGATTTTTTTCGATTGTTTGATGTATTTCTGGATTACCGTCAGGAAAGCGGTGTCGCGGCTGTCGCCGTCGCCAATGAGCTTATCGACTTCTTTTTTAAACTCCTGCAGGGTTTTGGCCATCGCGGTGTTGAGGATGGTCATGGCCTGCGCGCTGTTGGCGGAGGAACCTACCGCGCGCAATTCAAATTTGTTGCCGGTAAAGGCGAAAGGTGAGGTGCGGTTACGGTCGGTATTGTCGAGCAGGATTTCAGGGATGGCCTTGATGCTGTGACTCATCAGGCTGCGTACTTCACTTTCGTTGTGCTCAATCTTGCCTTTTTCAATCTCATCCAGCACCCGGCTCAACTGGCTGCCCAGGAAAGCCGACATTATGGCCGGAGGGGCTTCGTTGGCTCCCAGCCGGTGGTCGTTGCTGGCGGTGGCAATGGCTGCCCTTACCAGATCGGCATAGTCGTGAAATGCTTTGATGGTGTTCACAAAGAAAGTCAGGAACATGAGGTTGGTCTTCGGCGTTTTGCCGGGCGATAACAGGTTTTTGCCGGTATTGGTGCTCAGCGACCAGTTGTTGTGTTTGCCGGAACCATTTACACCCGCGAACGGCTTCTCATGCAGCAATACCCGGAGGTTGTGGCGTTTCGCGATTTTCTCCATCAGATCCATCAGCAACTGGTTGTGGTCCACAGCCAGGTTGATCTCTTCGAACAAGGGAGCGCACTCGAACTGGCCGGGAGCAACCTCGTTGTGGCGGGTTTTCAAAGGAATGCCAAGTTTCAGGGATTCGTATTCCAGGTCCACCATAAAGGCGTGTACTCTTTCCGGAATAGAACCAAAGTAGTGGTCTTCGAGCTGCTGACCGCGGGCAGGGGCATGTCCGAAGAGACTGCGACCACTCATGACCAGGTCGGGACGGGCATTGAAGAGTGCGTTGTCAACCAGGAAGTACTCCTGCTCGATGCCGAGGGTAGGGTAGACCTTGGTTATATTTTTATCGAAATACTGACAGATGGCAACACCGGCATCTTCTACCGCGTTGATGGATTTCAGCAAAGGTGATTTGTAGTCGAGCGATTCACCGGTATAAGAAACAAAGATGGTAGGTATGCAGAGTGTATTGCCCGCCGGTCCATGCATGATAAAGGCTGGTGAACTGGGATCCCAGGCGGTATAACCCCGGGCTTCAAAGGTATTACGGATGCCACCGTTCGGAAAGCTGGAAGCATCGGGTTCCTGTTGTACGAGTGCACTGCCGGCGAAGGCTTCTACCGGTTCTCCCTGTCCGTTGAGGGAGAAAAAAGCATCGTGTTTTTCGGCGGTTGCACCGGTGAGGGGCTGAAACCAGTGGGTATAGTGGGTAGCACCTTTGCTCATAGCCCAGTTTTTCATACCGGCAGCCACCTGATCGGCAATGGTACTTTCCACCTTGCCACCGTTTTCGATGGTATTGAGGAGGATCTTGTAAACATCTTCAGCCAGGTATTCACGCATGGCTTTTTGGTTGAAGACATTGGTGCCGAAAATTTCGCTGATTTTTTGCGAAGGGGCGGTTACCTGAACGGCAGGACGATTGCGTTGTGTATTCAGGGATTCTTTGCGCAGTGTGCTCATAAAACTGGAGTTTTTAGTAAAACTGATACAAATTTGAGCATAAAATTTGAATGAAAAAGATGTTTTTGAAATAAACTATATGTAATTCATCGAAAAGTTGATTTTTTAAAGGTCTTTTTGGTCAAAAAACATATATTAAAAATGTTTATGTAACTTCCGCTAATTAGCTTCCCGTATTCGTTTTGAATCGGTTATTTTTGCAACCATCTTCTTATGAAAAAAATACTTGTTTTACTGGTGCTGATTACCGCTTTTGCTCTGTCGGCAGAAGCCCAGCGCGTTAAGCCTAAAAAACTCCCCCTGGAGTTACTCCGCACCTTTCGCGACAGTTACCCTGCCGCAGCTGATATCGAATGGCGCAAGACCAGAACAGGCTATCAGGTGAAGTTTGAAAGCCTCGGCAAACGCCACGAAACCTTGTATAACAAGGATAGTCAATGGCTGAGTACCCGCTCCGTTAAATCGGAAGCCGAGTTGGCCTATCCGACGGTACTGTTACTCCAGGAGCGCTTCCCGGATTGTGTTTTAACCGGCATCGTCCAGATCGACACACCGGCGCTCAGCGAGTCACAGCTTACCATACAATGTAATAAAACCGTTTCCCTGCTGGTATTCGACAATCAGGGTAAATTACTCAGGGAAGAACTTCAAAATACCAATACAAAATAATGAAAGTGGAAGCGCAATTGACCGATGTGGCCACCGCCGAAAAGTTAGGCCTGCTCCCGGAAGAGTTTGAAAAAATCTGTTCTATCCTGGGGCGGATACCTAACTTCAACGAGCTGAGTATTTACGCTGTGATGTGGAGCGAACACTGTTCGTATAAAAACAGCATCGTCTGGCTCAAAACGCTTCCGAAAGAAGGCGCCCGCATGCTGGCGATGGCCGGCGAGGAAAATGCAGGTCTCGTCGACATAGGCGATGGTATTGCCTGTGCCTTCAAGATCGAATCACATAACCACCCTTCTGCCATTGAGCCCTATCAGGGTGCTGCAACAGGTGTGGGCGGTATCAACCGCGATATTTTTACCATGGGTGCCCGGCCTATTGCCCAACTCAATTCGCTGCGCTTCGGCAAACTGGCCGATGAAAAAACCAAGTGGATATTGCGTGGGGTGGTGAAAGGTATCGGCGACTATGGCAATGCCTTTGGTGTGCCTACCGTAGGCGGTGAAGTGTTTTTTGACGACTGTTTCACCGTGAATCCGCTGGTGAACGCCATGTCGGTAGGGATTGTGGAAGGTGGTAAAACTGTGAAGGCCATTTCTTACGGTGCCGGTAATCCGGTATTTATTGTAGGCTCGCATACAGGCAAGGATGGCATCCACGGGGCTGCCTTTGCCTCGAAAGATATCACCGAAGATTCAGCCAAAGACCTGCCGTCGGTACAGGTAGGAGACCCTTTTCAGGAGAAATTACTGCTCGAAGCCAGCCTCGAAGCAATCCAGACCGACGCCATCATCGGTATGCAGGACATGGGTGCGGCAGGCATCATCTGCTCTACTTCAGAGATGTCGGCCAAAGGCGAAGCCGGCATGGTCATCTGGCTCGATAAAGTCCCCACCCGTCAGGAAAACATGAAACCCTGGGAGATTCTGCTTTCCGAATCACAGGAACGCATGCTCATCGTGGCAGAAAAGGGCAAGGAACAGGCTATACTCGATGTATTTGAAAAATGGGACCTGAACTGTGTTCAGATTGGTGAAGTGACCGATGGTGAGCGGCTGAAGTTTTATATGCACGATGAACTGGTGGCAGATGTGCCGGCCGAAAGCCTGGTTTTAGGTGGCGGAGCACCCGTTTACCACCGCGAATACCACGAACCGGCTTATCTCAAAGAAATTGCTGCTTATAAAAACGAAGCAGTACCCCAACCTGAATCACTGGGGGATGTCATGGACCACCTGGCCACCCATCCCAACCTCGCATCCAAAAAATGGGTGTATCAGCAATACGATTCAACCGTTGGAACGGTGAATATGAGCACCAATCTTCCTTCCGATGCTGCCATAGTAGATGTCAGGGGAACCAGCAAAGCCCTGGCCTTGACGGTCGATTGTAACTCCCGTTATATCTATGCCGATCCGCGCAAAGGCACCGCCATTGCGGTGGCAGAAGCTGCCCGAAATATCGTCTGTTCCGGCGGAGAGCCCGTCGCCATCACCAACTGCCTCAATTTCGGAAATCCTTACAACCCGGAGGTTTACTGGCAGTTTGTGGGCGCTATTCAGGGTATGGGCGATGCCTGTACCGCCTTCGGCACCCCGGTTACCGGGGGTAATGTGAGTTTTTACAACCAGTCTTCCTATGAAGGCCCCGTTTTCCCGTCGCCGGTTATTGGCATGGTGGGGGTTCTGGATGATAAAAGCCAGCAGACCACTCTTTTCTTCAAACGGCCGGGCGATCTGATCTATGTATTGGGGGAGATGACCAACGATCTGGGCAGTTCGCAATACATCTACAGCTATCATGGTATCAGGCACTCGAGCTGCCCGGAATTTTCGCTGGAAGCAGAATTGTTGCTGCATGAAACGCTCAAGCGCATCCGTGGCAAACAGATAGCCGAGTCGATGCACGATGTGTCGGACGGTGGTTTATACATCACCCTGATAGAGTCCGGGTTTTTCAATAAACTTGGCTTCAGCATCTCTACCGACAATGCCATCCGTACCGATGCTTATTTATTCGGTGAGAGCCAGAGCCGTGCGGTTGTTTCGATAGATCCGCATGAGCAACCCATACTCGAACGTATCCTGAATGCCACCAGTATTCCTTTCAAATTGCTGGGAGAGGTGACCGATGGTGCCATCGAAATTGACGGAGTAGCTTATGGCGATATCCAATCCGTAGGCCATAAGTACGACAGCGCGCTGGAGAACATACTCAATCAGTGAGGATTTGGCGATGTAGCCTGCTCTGGCTGTTGCTGTTTACCGGTGCCTGTCAGCATCAACCGGAATCGACACAAGGGCAGGCCGACTTACGCGCCGGTGCACCACGGTTTTTAAACGATCCGGCCGACATGGACCGGAAAACGGCGGCTATCGACTCGCTGGTACGTTTAAGGGCTGTACGCAATGGTTTTAACGGTGCCGTGCTGGTAGCCCATCGTGGTCACCTGCTCTACCGCGGAGCCTTCGGCATACGCGGCCATCGCGACCGGGATTCGCTGATAACCACGGATCAGTTTGAACTGGCCTCTGTATCGAAGCAGTTTACCGCCATCGCGGTATTGATGTTGTATGAAAGGGGAAAGCTCGATATTGACCGGGAACTGCAGCATTGGTGGCCTGATTTTCCGCATCCGGGCATAACGCCCAGGTTGCTGCTGAGTCATCGTGGCGGGCTTTCCAACTATATGTACGACCTGGATGAGCTGTACCGGGAGCGTTCGGACTATATCGACAATGAAACGGTGTTGCGTGAGATTACGCTGAACAAATTCCCGCCTTTTTTTCCGCCAAACCGACGCTATGATTACAGCAATACCGGTTATGTGCTGCTGGCCAGTCTGGTAGAGACCGTCAGTGGTAAAAGTTTCCAGACATTCATGCAGGAAGAAATCTTCAGACCCTCCGGCATGAAAAACAGTTTTGTGTTCGATCCACGGCATCCTTCCAAAGGAGAAAAGGCCCTGCAAGGCCATTCCGGGTATTTCAATCCTGTTACCAGGCAGTATTACTTTAATGGCGTGGCGGGCGATAAAGGTGTTTACAGCACTGTGGAAGATTTATATCGGTGGGAACAGGCTCTCTTCAGGAATACCCTGATCAAACCAGAGACCATGGCACTCGCGCTGACGGCTCATAATCCGGATAAAAAAAGGGGAGCTAACTATGGTTTTGGCTGGCGAATCTACCCTTACGACGGTTTTCAGGTTAATTTTCACATGGGCTGGTGGAGAGGTTTTAAATCGTTGCTCGTACACCTGCCCTATGACGAAAGCTGTATCATCGTGCTGAGCAACAAAACCAGCGGTGCCTATACTTTGCGGAAGGAAGATTTCCTGCAGATACTGTACGGCAATGGTAGCGAACCAGTAGTGGAAGAATAACCGCTTTTCAGGAGGATAGCTATCAACTTTTTGCCTTCAGAAAGGTTTATTCCCTAAATTTCGACTGTGACCAACTGGCTGAACCAAATTCAGAATTTCTGGCGTGATGCAAACAAAGCACCCGCGCTGGCGCCTGTGCATGAGCCTTTGAAAAGGAATGAACGTTTTGCCTCAGCCTATGCCCTTTGGCAATCAGGAGCCGTCCTGGAACGCCTGCGTATCCGTTACCAGCGGGAAATCATCGGAGAAAGAGGCCAGGGTTTTACCCGGATTGACGGACCCGCCGCCGCCGGTTTCTGGTGGGAGGCGCATCATCCGCAGGATCAGCAGGAATTTGACTTTCTGGCTGAACATTTTAAGGATAAACTACTCGCCCTTGACTACAAGCTGTACCAGGCCGACAGGCGTTTGTATAACCGGACAGATCAGGTAGAAGAATTACACCGCTGGTACCTCAAACCACGACTGAAACCGGCTGATTTTAAGGCGCAGGCCCTGGATCAGCTTTGGGGGAACATTCAGATTACCGTTAAACGCTCAGATGGAAATGTACAGGGTATGCTGTTTCAGCTCAATAAATACAACGACCGCATGTACCGGGAGGCACGTTCGTTTGATTCGCTGATGGAATTATTGCTGATCTAGGCAGTTGTCAATCCGAATACACGGGCATGCCAGCTTTCAGCAAAAGGGAGTTTAAATTTTTCTGTGAGCTCCTTTTTGTTAAAAACCAGTGTGTTAATGACTGTTGTGGCTGGAGTGATGTGCCCTTTTTGCAATGATGATTCAAAATCAGCCCGGTCGGTAGTGATGAGTTGCTCACCGGCATAATAATACACCAGGATACGGTTAAACAACTGAATGCCAAATTCCTGCTCAATAACCTGCAGAAAATGAACCGATTTATCGATGGAGCAACCAGTGGCTGATTGGTGATTTTCGTCTACTGCCAATACAATGAACTGATTTTCGATGATTTCGAAGCTGCCTTGAAGTACGTGGTTGTGTGCCGTCCAGCTTTCAATGAAAGTACTGAGCCCCTGAACCAGCGGATGCAGCTCGGCAGGACCGAAAGGTCTGTTGGCAGCATATACCCAGATACGGGCTTCGTCAGACAATTGTGCGAATGGAACGTACATATAATCTCAAATAGTTAAGCAATTATCGAAAAATGAAAGTCAGTCTATAAGACATGTTCTTTCTTTTTTTCAACAGTCTCTGGTTATAAAGCCATAGTGGTCAGTCAATCAAACCATTGGCTTGAGCAATAAGTTCGGCGAGATCGTATACTTTAATCTCGTTTTCACGCTCTTTCTGCTTCACTCCGTCGCTTAACATGGTCATACAGAAGGGACAAGCGGCTGCAACCACCGATGGCTGCACTTCCAGCGCATCTTCTATCCGCTCAATATTCACTTCTTTGGTTCCTTTTTCTGCTTCCTTGAACATTTGCGCACCACCGGCACCACAACAAAGACCGTTGGTCTTGCTTCTTTTCATCTCCACCAGCTCTACATCCAAAGCTTCCAGCAACTGGCGGGGGGCTTCGTATATGCCATTGGCGCGGCCCAGATAACAGCTGTCGTGGAAAGTGATACGTTTACCTTTAAACGGACCGCCATCTGCCACACGCAGGCGGCCTTCATTGATGAGTTGCTGGAGTAGGGTGGCATGGTGAACCACCTCATAATCTCCTCCAAGACCTGGGTATTCGTTTTTGAGGGTATTGAAGCAGTGAGGGCAGGCGGTTACGATTTTTTTGACCTCATACATATTCATCACCTGGATATTCTGCATGGCCTGCATCTGGAACAGGAATTCGTTACCTGCGCGCTTGGCAGGGTCGCCTGTGCAGCTTTCTTCGGTACCCAGCACCGCAAAACGGATGCCTACCTGGTCGAGTATGGCGGCTACTGCTTTGGTAATTTTTTTCGCACGGTCGTCGAAACTCCCTGCGCAGCCTACCCAAAACAGGATTTCAGCTTGTTCACCTTTGGCCATGAGTTCGGCCATGGTGTTTATGTGGAGGATTTTGGTAGCGCTCATGCGGAAGGATTGGAGGTTTTTACTTCAAGATTGTCGGCCCAGCCGAGACGGTCGGCAGCCGGGAACTGCCAGGGGGCACCGTTGTTTTCGATGTTGCCAAACATCAAGGCCCACTCAGATGGTACCTGGGAGGCTTCCATGGCTTGATAACGCCTTAATTCGGTGAGTATGCTGACGGGGTTAATAAGCACAGGACAAGCTTCCACGCAGGCGTTGCAGGTAGTGCAGGCCAGGGCTTCTTCGGCAGTGATATAGTCGCCCAGCAGCGCTTTGCCATCATCGATAAAGCTGCCGTTTTTATCGATGTTTTTACCCACTTCTTCCAGACGGTCGCGGGTATCCATCATGACTTTACGGGGAGAGAGTAATTTCCCGGTCTGGTTGGCCGGACAAACGCTGGTGCAGCGGCCGCATTCGGTGCAACTGTAGGCATCGAGCAGGCTTTTCCAGGGCAGATCCATCACGTCTTTCGCCCCGAAGCGGGCGGGTGTGGCCTCCGGATCTGTGGCAGCATATGGATTGGCATTGGGATCCATCATCAGTTCCACTTCCTTTTTCACACTTTCCATGTTTGAAAATTGCCCTGCGGGTTCCAGTTGGGCATACCAGGTATTGGGGAAGGCGAGTATGATGTGGAAGTGTTTGGAATAAGGCAGGTAATTGAGGAAGGCGAAAATACCGATAATGTGCAGCCACCAGCAGATGCGTTCGGTAAGATGCAAAGCCTCCGGCGACATCCCGCCGAAAAGCGGTGCCAGCAGATTGCTGACGAGATAGCCGCCTTGTTCCGGCATATTGGCTTCGGCTATGTTCATGCCGAACAGCGCGCTCATCAGCACGAGTTCTATCAGCAGGATGAGGTTGGCATCCAGCCGGGGCCAACCGGTGAGTTCAGGGCCCTTAAAACGCGCCAGCGGCTGCACATTACGCCGCCACAGGAATACGATACAGGCCAGGATAACGCCCACACCCAGGACTTCGAAGAAACTGATGAGAAAGTAGTAAAAGTCGCCCAGAAGTGGTTTGAAAAGCCGGTGATTGCCACTCACCCCATCAAGTATGATTTCCAGCACTTCGAGGTTGATGAGCACAAAACCCACATAAATAAGGATGTGGAAAAAACCGGCCACCGGCCGGGTAACCATTTTCGACTGCCCCATCGCTACCCTTGCCATGGTGGCCCAGCGCGCAGCAGTACGGTCGCTCCGCTGAAGCGGCTGCCCTAAAAAGATGTTACGCCTGATTTTACCAACCTTGCGGGCAAAAAGCCCGATACCGGCAGCGGCGATTATCACAAATAGTATCGGGCTCAGCATGGGGAGTGATTTTAGGATTGCTCAAAATAAGCGAACAAGTGGCATTTCATCAAGTTTAACGCATTTTGGAGGAAGATTCCCGGCTTGTTTAGAATGTTTCTATGCGGCTATGTAAAATTCTTCTGCATAAAACGTCTTTCCTGTTGGCATAAATAAAATGCTCCATTATCTTCGCACTCCAATCCAGCGGTGATATAGCTCAGCTGGTAGAGCATCGGACTGAAAATCCGTGTGTCGCTGGTTCGAATCCGGCTATCACCACGAAACCCCCGGACATCCGGGGGTTTTTTGGTTTTGAAGCTTTCCGGAGGCAAAAACTATTTGCCAACTCTTACGCCACCCAGTCCGAAAACACTGCGTTTGATACGCGGTCGCGGAGAAAAAACAGTTTCACTCGAAAAACGAACGTCTTCAATGGTGTAGAAGGCATTGGGGTTGTAGTTGCGTACAATTCGCAGCACTTCCGGTAAATCCCTGCGTTGTACCAGGGTAAAAAGAATGTTCACAGCCCCCTGTGAGCCCTCGGCATCTAATTTGGTTACGCCAAAACCGGCTTCCCGCAGGTGGATGGTAAGTTCATCAGCAGGTTTGGCAGTGATAACCCTGACCACCAGATTGCCGATGGCCAGTTTTTCTTCTATCCACAGCCCGATGTAATTGCCAACTGCAAAACCACCCGCCCAGGCCAGATAACTCGGCCAGTTGTTGGCATGTTTCAGAATCTGGCTCATGGCTACAATCCAGATCAGAACTTCAAAAAAACCAAGGAGAGGAGCAATACCTTTCCAGCCTTTGGCCACAAATACGATCCGAAGGGTTCCGATGGTTACATCAGAAACACGGGAGAAAAATATTACCAGGGGAATCAGTACCCAGGCAACCAGATCAGGATCATATCCTTCAAACATGACAGTAGATTTTCATCCGAAAATTCGGAAAGAAAATCCACTGTTGGAGACTTACAGTAAACTTATCGCTTACTGTATCACGATTTTCGCATATTGGCCGCTTTCAGACCGGATGAGGTATAAACCCGGCGTAATTCGAAAGCCACCACTGTTGCGCAAATCCCACTGCTGGGTCAGGGTATCGGGTGATGTGGTTAATACCCGCACCAAACGACCCTGTTGGTCAAATATATGCAGCGTGGCTGAGGTCGACTCTATGTAAACCGCATCTGTAGCCGGGTTGGGGTAGGCTTTCAGAGACTGGGCAGAATGACTTTCTAACACTTCATGACTTAAAGTCAGATCCGGTGCTTCCAGGCGACGGGTAGTATACAGTCTGTAGGCACCCGGTTCCAGGGCCAGCGTCATGGTAGTGGCACTTAGCTCGATGCTGTCGCCACTGAAATATTCATACCAGCGACCGGTACGCGTAAAGGTGACATTGGAATTGCCGGCATTGATATCAAAATTACCCACGAGCACAACATCCATGGAGGCATCAAGCAACCGTAGCTGCTTATAAGCACCTGAAGCCACCAGCTGGAAATCGCTGGTCATGAAGGCGGGCTCTGACGTTTTCAGTTTGTTCATGGCCGCATAGATATTATACAGCATTCTTCTTTCCGGATGGTTGAAATAGGCCCAAAGTACCGGTTTGGGGTCGGTACGGCAATTGCTGCTGATGGTGCCGTTTTCGCAGCGGTTGATGCTGTTGTCGTATCCCAGTTCGCCGAACTGCCAGATCATTTTGGGTCCGGGAATGCCGATCAGGAATACCGCTGCCAGTTCCATACGTTTGATGGCAACAGGAAAATCTCTTGTGTTGTAGGCAGGGTTGGTTACGTTCCCGGCGGTCAGCGTGCGGTACATCATCCGTTCTTCATCGTGACTTTCTGCAAAGGCCATCAGACGGGGCTGCTGCCAGCCTCTTTGTTTGTAACTGGCCCAGCTGAAGTTGGAAGACCCCAGAAACCCTCTCGTAGCATCGGTGAAATCGTGGTTGGTATTGCCCCAGAACATCATGCCGTAATCAGCCAGTACCCGCTCCTCGCTGTTGTCGGCAAAATGCTCGAGAATATTGTAGGCACCGGGACTGATGGCCTGAATGGTGTCGTGTATGTTTTTCCAGATGGCTACCCGCGTGGAGTCGTAGTTCCCCCATGCACCTACATTACCCAGGGTGTTTTTCTGCGTAAAACCTTTGGACAGATCAAAACGGAAGCCGTCAAAGCGGAATTCAGTGAGCCAGTACCGGATCACCTGGTTCACCAATGCCCTGGTCGCCGGCGATTCATGGTTGAAATCGTAGCCTACATTAAAGTCATGTTTGGCGATGGGGTTAAAATACGGGCTGTTGGCCGCCGGACGACTGTTTACACCATCCCACCAAAGCTGCACCAGCGGACTTTGTCCGAATGCATGGTTCAGTACCATATCCAGTACCACGGCAATGCCGTTGGCATGGCAGCTGTCGATGAAGGCTTTGAGATCATATTCGGTGCCATAGGCTTTGTCCGGCGCCAGGTAAAAACTCGGATTATAACCCCAGCTGTTGTTGCCTTCAAACTCCATAATGGGCATGATTTCGATACAATTGATACCCAGTTGTTTGAAATAGCCCATCGAATCGATGATAGTGCGGTAACGCCTGTCCGTGACAAAATCGCGGACCAGCAGTTCATATGTAACCAGTTTCCGGTAATCGGGGCGCTGGAAATTATTGGTTTGCCAGTTATAGGCAGGTTTTCCAGGTTGTAAAACACTTACAATACCGGTTGTTTTGCCGGTAGGATAGGGCTTAAGGTTGGGATAGGTGTTGCTGCTGATGTACTGGTCGTTGGAAGGATCGAGGACCTTGGTGGCCATGGGTTCAGCAATGCGTAATTCACCATCCACCAGGTATTGGAAAGCATACTCCTGGCCGGGCGTCAGCCCGCCTATCTCTATCCAGAAGCGAAGACTATCAGGCGTACGATTCATCTGGTAGGCAGCATCAGGCTGCCAGTCGTTGAAGTCGCCGATGACAAAAAACCTGGATTTCAGTGGGGCGTAAATAGAAAGAACTACCGTGGAGTTGTTTTTGTAGGTAACGCCATCGGCTACACCTGCCGGCAAGGCCAGGTATTGGGTAGCCGGTGGTACCACCACCCGGAAAGAATCAACCGTTGTCTGAGTGCCGTTACTGGCTTCCAGCAGCAGGCTGTAGTTACCGGTATTGGGGAAATGAAGCGTGGTGAGCAGACTATCGTTCAGTACCTGACGATGCAACTGCCCGTTGATGAATAATTTTAAACTGCAACTCTCCGACGCAGCACCAAAAAAAGAGATGCTGTCGCCCTGGTTTAGTACTTTGGCCTCACCGTCTGGCAGGAAAATGCGGCTGTGGAGTTGACCTGCCGCATATACCGGCAGATAAATATCACCTCCTCCTGCAGCCCGCCCCACCACGGTTCCGGCAGCATTGCGAAACACAAAGGCCAGTTGTTCAACGGTATCGGCGGCCGGAACCCCGTAAAAGTTGCGGATGCGCATACGGATTTCATAGCGGTCGTTGCCCAAAGGGGTCATTTCAGTCTTGGGGAATGCCTGGCCCCAAATGCCCTGTACGTACCGCCAGTCGGAAGGCCCGCTGCTGTTTTGGGTAATAACCCCGGTATGTGCGTAAATAGTGGCTGTATTGCCCGCAAGGGCACCATTTCCTTCAGTTGCATCAAAGATGATAGCTACCGAATCCTGGTCGGTAGGAAACAGTGGCAGGCTGCTTACCACCTGTGCGGAGGCGGTTGCGGCGTAAAAACCAACCAAACACAGCAGCCCGATGGCTCGCCCTGAGGATAAAAGTTGCTTCATGGCAAAATAATGAGATAAGCGTGGACCCGTAAATGCAGTATTTAGGGAAGAATATGCAATAAAATAAAAAAGCTATTTAACAGCTAATTTCTGTGCGATTATTTTAAAAGTGGACAAAAAATTCTAATATTTTTTGCATCCGATGCACCACGTATCAAATGGATTTTTACATTTGAAAATAAAGCGATTCTGAGGTTTTTACCGAAGACACTAAACCAAATGTTAAACACTTAATATGAAAAAAGACAGCCGTATTTTCAAGGGCCTTTTATTGCCTTTGTTGGTCTGGATGCTGCCATTTATGGCGTTTGCCCAGACCGGAACGATTACCGGTAAGGTTACAGACTCAAAGGGAGCAGCTTTACCGGGTGCCGCCGTAAGCATCAAGGGAACTACCATTGGAGGTTCTACCGACGGGGGAGGTTTCTACAATATCCCCAAAGTAAAGGCAGGAAGCTATACCTTGGTTTTTAGCTTTCTGGGTTTTAAAACGGCAGAAATACCGGTTGATGTAAAAGCCGGCCAGACGACAAAAATAGACCAGCAGATGGCCGATGATGCCATCATGCTGAAAGATGAAGTGGTAGTGGTAGGATATGGTGTCACACAATCGCGCGACCTGACAGGGTCGGTCGTTGCCATTCCAACCAAAAGTTTCCAGCAAGGTAACTTCTCTACACCGGAACAAATGGTAGTAGGAAAAGTGGCGGGGGTACAGATAACCTCCAACAGCGGAGCACCCGGTGCAGGAAGTACTATCAGAATCAGGGGAGGGACCTCTATCGGCGCCAGTAATGATCCGTTAATTGTAATCGACGGTGTGCCGATTGAAGGTCAGAATCAGATATCTGGTGCCTCCAATCCGCTCACGCTCATTAATCCGGATGATATTGAAAGTTTTACCGTGCTGAAAGATGCCTCTGCAGCCGCTATTTATGGTTCACGGGCTGCCAACGGGGTTATTATTATTACCACCAAACAAGGAGCAGCAGGCAGTAAACTGAACATTGAGTTTTCTACTACCAATGGTATCAAACAGGTCCAGGGTTATGTACCTGTGCTCTCTACCGATGCTTTCCGCCAGTTGGTTACAGACTCGGGTACCAATGCCCAGCGTGCTTTGCTGAGCGATGGAAGCACAGACTGGCAGCGGGAAATTTACCGCCTGGGTATTACAACAGATAATAACTTATCGGTATCCGGGGGCATCAAAGGTCTTCCTTATCGTTTGGGACTTGAGTATTACCATGAAGATGGTATTCTGAAACAAGGCAATCTCAACAGGAAAGGGATGACTTTGCGTTTGACCCCCTCGTTTCTGCAGAATCACCTGAAAGTGGATATGAATGCCAAATACTACAACACCCAGAACAAATTCGCCGATGGTGGTGCTGTGGGTGCAGCGGTAACTTTTGATCCGACTAAACCTGTCAGTACCGATACTTCCACCAAATACGGAGGCTATTATGAATACCGCCAGGTAAATGGTAATCCCAATCTGCTGGCACCCCGCAATCCGGTAGGATTGCTGAATCAGCGGGAAGATATCAGCAGCGTAAACCGTTTTCTCGGAAGTGCGCTGTTAGACTACAAAGTACACAACCTGCCGGAGCTTCACTTGTTCCTGAACCTGGGTATGGACTATACCAGAGGAGCAGGGACTGTCTTTGTAGATTCAAATGCAGCTTCAAATTTCGTCCGCAAAGGTGTGAACAATAAGTATGAGCAGACCAAACAAAACCAGCTCATAGATGCTTATTTCAATTATGCCCGGGAGCTCAAGGGCATTGAAAGCAAATTTGACCTGACCGGCGGTTATTCCTTTCAATCCTGGAGCACAGAATCGCCTGCACAGGCTGATCTGAACCAGAAGGGAGATACTATTTCTCCGGCAGCACCCTTCCCCACCTTCACCGAAAATGCGCTTATGTCGTTTTACGGTCGGTTGAACTATTCGTTCCGGGGTAAATACCTGCTTACCGCAACCATGCGTGCGGACGGATCAAGCCGTTTCAGTCCGGATGCCCGCTGGGGATATTTTCCTTCTGTGGCTTTGGCCTGGCGTATGAGTGACGAACGTTTTTTAAAAGGATTTGAGAAGCTCTCCAACCTGAAACTCCGGCTTGGCTACGGTGTAACAGGTCAGCAGGATATCGGCTCAGACTATCCTTACATTGCCAATTATTTTCAGAGTACCGGTACCGCGCAGTATCAATTCGGAAACGACTTCTACTACCTGTTGCGTCCTGCAGCCTATGATATCAATATCAAGTGGGAAGAAACCACCAGTATCAACGTCGGTTTGGATTATGGCTTCTTTAACAACCGGCTCTATGGTACCGTTGATGTCTATAAGAAATATACCATTGACCTGCTGAATCGTATTCCGATTCCGGCTGGTACCAACTTCTCCAACTTCCTGCTGACGAACGTAGGCAGCATGGAAAATACCGGAATTGAGATTGTAGCAAACTTCGTTGCAATCGATAACAAACGTACCAATCTGGAAGTGGGAGCCAATTACTCTTACAATAAAAATGAACTGACTAAACTGCTTGCAACGGATGATCCTAATTATCCGGGTGTGCTTACAGGCGGTATTTCAGGTGGCGTAGGGAATACCATTCAGATCCATTCGGTGGGTTACCAGGTATTTACCTTTTATACCTATCAGCAGAAGTACGATGAGAGTGGCAAACCCCTTGAAGGTTCTTATGTCGACCAAAACGGGGATGGCGTCATCAACACCAACGACTTGGTGCGCCACAAAGGCGCTGCGGCACCTACTTCTTTTGTCGCGTTTTATGGCAATTTCCGCCACGACCGCTGGAGCGCCGGTTTTTCAATGCGCGGAGAGCTCGATCGTTATGTGTACAACAACGTTCAGTCCCAATACGGCAACTTCTTCAATGTCGGTGGTGCACGGGGCTATCTGGCCAATGTAACCGAAAGTTATAACGAGACTAAATTCCGTAATCCTCAGTATATGTCGGATTATTATGTGGAGAATGCTTCGTTCCTGCGCATGGATAACATCTATGTGGGTTACAATTTTGGCAGTGTCATGAATGAACGGGTGAAAGTACGCGTATCCGCAGCGGTGCAGAATGCTTTTGTCATTACCAAATATTCAGGTCTTGATCCTGAAGTAACCAATGGTATCGACAACAACCTCTATCCGCGCGCCCGCGTTTACACCCTGAATGTGAATCTCAACTTCTAACAAAAAAGCGATGAAAAGTAGTCGATATAAAATATTATTCTTGCTCGTAGCACCTGTGGTGCTGTTGACCTCCTGTTTCAAGGAGCTGGACAAGGCGCCGAAATACGGACTCAATACGGTAGCGGTATTTGAGGATCCGGGTAACTATGTCCATGTATTAGCCAAACTTTATGCAGGCCTGGCCGTTTCCGGAAATCAGGGACCTGCCGGTCAGCCCGACATCGAAGGCATTGACGAAGGTTTCTCAGCCTATGTAAGGGTACTGTGGAATTTGCAGGAGTTGCCAACCGATGAGGCGATTTGTGGCTGGAACGATGCCGGTATTCCTGAGCTCAACTTTATGACCTGGAACTCTACCAGTTCATTTGTGAATGCCATGTATTACCGTATTTTTTATCAGATTCCGCTTTGTAACGAATACATCCGCTATTGTTCGGATGAATGGATGGCAGAGCAGAATTTCTCAGATGCGGATAAAACACGTATCCGGCTTTACAAGGCAGAGGCTCGTTTTCTGCGTGCGCTTGCATATTTCCATGCCATGGACATTTTTGGCAGTGTACCATTCGTAACAGAAAATGATCTTCCGGGCAAGACATTCCCGCAACAGACTACCCGGGAAGCGCTGTTTGCTTATCTGGAGACCGAACTGAAAGCGATTGAAGCAGAGTTGCCGGACGCCCGTCAGAATCAATATGGTCGTGCCGACAAAGGCGCTGTACAGGCACTGCTTACCAAGATGTACCTGAATGCGGAAGTATACGCCGGTACAAACCGGTATGCCGACTGTCTGATTTACGCCCAACGTGTTATTGATGGTGGTTATGCACTTGATGCCGAGTATCGCTGGCTTTTTCTGGCGGATAATCACCTTTCCGGTGAGATAATTTTCCCGGTTACTTTTGATGGTTTGCGTACCAGGACTTTCGGAGGAACAACCTTCCTCGGTCATGCGTCGATCGGTGGCAGTATGGCGCCGGCTGCTTATGGGTTTAATGGCGGCTGGGCTGGTTTGCGGGCCCGCAGCTCCTTTGTGGATTTGTTCCCGGATACGGTCGATACCCGTTTCATTTTCCATACAGCAGGTCAGGTGAAAGAAATTGCAGACACAACCGTTCAGACATTTACGGCAGGATATGCGGTAGGCAAATGGAAAAACCTGACCAGAGCTGGTGCCAACGGCTCTGACCCGCAGCGTGATTTTGCAGATATTGATTTCCCGATGCTTCGCCTGGCCGATATATACCTCGCCTATGCGGAAGCTTCTGTACGTACCGGAACCAATCTGGGAACAGGGGTGAATTATTTTAATCTTATCCGCCAACGGGCTTATGGTAATAACTCTCAGGATGTCGGGGCCCTTACCCTCGACCTGATTCTGGCAGAGCGTGCCAGAGAGCTTTACTGGGAAGCTCACCGGAGAACAGACCTGATTCGTTTCGGCAGGTTTGCCGGTGGAACCTATCTCTGGCCTCTGAAAGGAGGAGCGAATGCCGGTACTGCTACCAGCGAGTTTTACAACCTCTACCCGCTCCCCGCTGCCGACATTGTAGCTAACCGTAACCTTAGACAGAACCCCGGTTATTAAACACTAACTGATAAACCCCTGGAGGCTGTTTCCTGAAAAGGAACAGCCTCTTTTTTTACAGCTATTACACGGGGCAGCGCGATATCCCTGAACCTTGGTTCTGTTTAAACAGGATTTATCGGTCTCGCCGCTTTCCCATTAAAAAGTTGACCAATGAAAAATCGTATACTGCTGATTTTCTGCATTTTACTGACAAATTTGTCCTCAAAAGGGCAAAGTACGGGTATCCATGAAGTTTTTCCGCCGCATTGGTGGCAGGGGATGGCTTCCAATGAGCTGCAGTTATTATGTCACGGGGAGAGCATTGGAAACTGGACCCTTCACCGGCTCCCGGCTGGCTTTAAACTGAAACGCCTCAAAACCTTTCCGAATAAAAACTACCTGTCCCTGGATCTGGAGCTTCTGCCGGGACTGAAGCGGGCTACGCACCTTTTTATTTTTAAAGATGCCGGAGGCAAGGAGCGCTTGCTTACCTATGATATTAAAAAAAGAGAAGCCAGAAAGTTAAGTTATGGCCTGAAAGGAAACGATTTTATCTATCTCCTCATGCCCGATCGTTTTGCGAATGCACAACCCAAAAACGATCGTTTCCCAGATATGGCAGAGCAGGATGCCGACAGAACCAATATGTGGAAGCGCCATGGCGGTGACCTGGCCGGTATGCAGGCGCAGTTAGCGTATCTTGAAGATCTGGGTGTAACCGCAGTCTGGCCAACACCGGTCTGGAAAAACGATCAGCCCCAATGGAGCTACCATGGTTATGCAGTTACCGATCATTATAAAACCGATCCCAGATTAGGGACTAATCAGGACTATAAAAACTTTGTTCAGGCGAGCCATGACCTTAAAATACGGGTTGTATTCGACATTGTTTTCAACCACCTGGGCGATCAGCACCTGCTTTACCGGGATATACCCGATTCAAGCTGGTTTAACGTACCGGATACCAAACGCCGCACCAATTTCAACACGGTCGCCATCCGCGACCCCTATGCTTCTGCAGAAGAGAAAAAATGGGTGACCAGAGGATGGTTCGACGGGCACATGCCTGATTTAAATCAGGATAATCCCGAATTGGCCAGCTTCCTGATACAGAACAGCCTGTGGTGGGTGGAGGAATTTGCCCTGGACGCTTTCAGGGTAGATACTTATCCCTATGTAGAACAAGCCTTTTTGAGTGACTGGATGCGGGTGTTACACCAGGAGTATCCCGGCTTCACCGTTTTTGCTGAAGTCTGGGCCAAAGGATTGGTTACCCTGGGAAGTTATGGGGGCAACAGTGCGCTGAGAGAAAACCAAAACAGCCGGTTGACGGGTTTACTTGATTTTGAATGGTATTGGGCTGTGGCCGATTTGTTACACGGTGGAGACAATGCAGCTGAACGTTTGTATCTGACCCTTTCTCAGGACATGGTTTACGGCAAGCCGGATGGCAATGTCATTTTTTTAGGGAATCATGATTTAACGAGGATATTTTCTTTGGCCGGTCAGGATGAGCGTAAGTTTCGGATGGCTGCAGTTCTGTTGCTTACACAGCGGGGGATTCCGCACTGGTTTTATGGTGATGAGTTTTTGTTTGACGCCTATGCCGAGCCTTTAGACCGTGTCAGACCTGATTTCCCACTGGGTTGGGCCGATAGCGATACCAGCCTGCTGAAGCCGGAAGCAAGGGCTGCCCATATTTTTGTGCGGCAACTGGCCCGCTGGCGTAAGCATCAACCGGTTTTTGAAAACGGAAAGTATATGCATTTTCCTCCTGCAAACGGTATTTATGTTTATTTCCGGTATACAGCCGACCAAGCCGTTATGGTGATTGTAAATACCACCGACCAGCAAAAATCTCTGGTTCCAAAGAAGTATACCGCTTCATTTCCACAGTTTGAATCTGCCAAGGCGATAAACGGGGGAGATCCCATCGGCTTGCAGGAAACATGGCAGGTTCCTGCCATGTCTGCTACCGTTTTGGAGCTTCAGCCTTAGGCAGGATGAAGCCGAAAGGGATGGCCAGGCGACTTCTCCAGGCATTTTCATCGTGGGCGGCCCCTTCAAATTTCCGGGTCATCCATCTTTCAGGGGTGTATTTTCTCCCCCGCATGACGGCATCTATCTTCCACTGATAGGGTTCATACCAGGCATCAAGGGTCGCGGTTCCATAATCGAAATAGAAGAGATGTTTTTTGGGAGCCGGCAGTTGCCCGTTCATGTATTGCATAAAGGCATCACCCACAGCAGGATCATTGCGGACTATGCTACCCGGCCAGTGGGTTGATAAACAGGCAGCAGCTCCGAAAATGTCCGGATATTCACATACAGCATACATGGATATCAGCCCACCCATGCTGGATCCTGCCACAAAGGTGTTGGCAGGCCCTTGCAAGGTGCTGTATGTTTTGTCGATAAACGGCTTCAGCTCTTCCACTATAAACTTCAGATAATGATCCGAAAGTAGTTTCCCTGCAGGCTGCCCGAAATCTTTTAGAAGGCTGTCCTGAAGTGGTTTTGAAAGCTGGTTGAAAACCTTTTCCGGAAAGTACTCAAGCCGCCTGTCAGCGGTATTCCAGATGCCTACCACTATTACCGGTACAATTCGCTTTTCTGTCAGTAATTGCTGCAGGGTTTCATCAACACCCCATTCCTGTTTGTTGAAGGTAAGGGAGCTGTCAAAGAGGTTTTGACCATCATGCAGATACAGCACCGGATATTTTTTACGTGTATCATAATTTTCAGGCAGCAATACATCAATATTCCTCGGTTTTACAAATTCCGAAGGAAAGGCAGCATGCCGTTGGAGCGTACCGGCAATCACCCGGGGAACCTGAGCCTGTACCAGGGTTGAGGTAAACAGCATCGCTAAAAGAAATCGGATTGACATACTCGTTTTTGCAAATCAATATAAAACAAAAAACCCCCGCATTGGCGGGGGTTCTTATTATTTAAACCGGTGGTTGATTAGCGGTTCAATACAACTTTGTTGGTAGCTACTTTGCCGTCAACTGAAACTTGTACGAAATACTGACCGTTTGGTAATTCACGATCGCCTTCGCCTTTGCCATTCCAGCTTACAAACTGATTGCCTGCTTCCATTTTTTTGTTCACCAAAGTGCGAACTTCCTGACCGAGTATGTTGTAAACAAGTACTTTAACGTCAGCAGCTTCGTAAGTATTGAAGCTGATGGTGGTGTTTTCAGTTACCGGATTAGGATAGGTTTTAACAGAAACACGGTTCAGATTTTCGTCTGCAACACTGGTAGCAGTTGATAATTCGATGAAGAAGTCAGCGCAGCCGCCGGCACCGTCATTGTCTTTTGCTTCCTGATCCCAGTTAGGGCTTGCGGTGGTATTACCATTAAATACCAGGGAAAGGCGGTGAATGGTTTCACCTGAAGGAACACCATAAAAGTCACGTGGTGTGAGTACAATGGTATAAATACCGGCAGCACCGGCAGTAAGGGTAGTGCTGGTGGTAGATCCGCCGGCTGGTGTGCCATCCCATGCTACTACATAAGTCCATTTTCCCAGTGGATCGTTGATGTCTGCCACTGTACCAACACCTGAGTGAAGATTTACCTGAGAAGCAGTGGTAACAGATGCTTTTCCGCTTGGAACGCAGGCTGCATTGGCATCGAGGGTGATGGTGATGGCCTGGTCGCCTGTTGCGTTGACAGGAGAAATGGTTACTGCCTGACCGTTAGACACTTGAATCATGCCAAATGCCAGAATCGCTGTGAGTAATTGTTTTTTCATATTAGCTATACTTTAATTTTGGTTGTTGAGGTCTAATTTAGAAAATAGTCGGTAATTGAAAAAATTTACGACATTTTTTTGTGAATTATTTTTGAATAACACTAAGTAATTCGAAATCTCTCACAGAATGCCTTGTTCAAGTAGCTTTAGCGTTCTAAATTGCGGCTCCATTAGTACACATACGATGTCATCAGAAATCAAAAAAATCGCTGTTCTGACCTCAGGAGGTGACAGTCCCGGCATGAACGCCTGCATACGCGCTGTAGTCAGGGCAGGCATCTACTATAATTGCGAAATGTGGGGGGTCGTAAGAGGTTATGACGGCCTGATACAGGCTGATTTCAAAAAACTCGACCTCCGCTCTGTCAGTAATATTATTCATCGGGGAGGCACTATTCTCAAATCAGCCCGAAGTGAAGAGTTTAAAACGCCGGAAGGCATGGAAATGGCCTTCCGTAACCTGAAGGAACGGGGTATTCAGGCCCTGGTGACCATAGGCGGAGATGGTACATTTAAAGGAGCTTACTATTTTTCCAAAAAATATGACATCGCTGTTATGGGGCTTCCAGGAACCATAGACAATGATTTGTATGGTACAGACTACACCATTGGCTATGATACAGCCACCAATACCGTAGTGGAGTGTATAGATAAAATCAGGGATACAGCCGATGCTCACAGCAGGTTGTTCTTCATTGAGGTAATGGGCCGGGATGCCGGCTTTATCGCCATGAATGCCGGTATTGCCGCTGGTTGTGAGGATATCCTGATTCCGGAATCTCACACCAGCATCGATAATCTCGTCAAAACCCTCAAAAGAGGTCGTATGCAGAAAAAAACTTCCGGCATAGTCGTGGTGGCAGAAGGTGATGAAGAAGGGGGGGCCATCGAAGTTGCAAGGAAAGTAAAAGAACAATTCGACGGCTATGAAATGAAAGTGACCATACTGGGGCACATTCAGCGGGGAGGCAGCCCCAGCTGTTTCGACCGGGTGCTGGCCAGCAGACTGGGCGTGGCAGCCGTGGAAGGACTGCTCGACGGTAAGTCGAAGATGATGGCCGGCATCATCAACAACAAAATAGTTTACACCCCATTGGTACAGGCAACTAAACAAAATCCGGAGCTTGATCCCGATCTTGAACGTATTGCACGCATTATTTCTATCTGATTTTTATGTTATTAGTAGCCGACAGCGGGTCGACCAAGGCCGACTGGAAATATGGTCCTGCAGAGGATCAGTTGATTACCACCAAAGGTTTTAACCCGTTTTTTCACGACAGGACCTTCATTTTAGCGGAACTTGAGCAGTCTGAACTGGCTGCTTTGCGGGAACAGGTGACCGAAATCAAATTTTACGGGGCAGGCTGCTCGAGTCCCGACAGGAATGAGATTGTTGCCAAAGCACTCCGTGAATTTTTCTCCCGGGCAACCGTGCTGGTTGACCACGATATACTGGGTGCCGCCATTGCTACCAATGGCGATACAGAGGGCATCAGCTGTATCATTGGTACGGGCTCTAATTCATGCTATTACAACGGCAGCGAACTCTTTCAGGTGGTGCCTGCACTCGGCTATCTGCTGGGCGATGAGGCCAGTGGCAGTTATCTGGGCAAACGTTTGTTGTCAGATTATCTTTACAAACTACTACCGGATGAGCTGAAAACAGCTTTGGAGACAGAGTATGAGGTTTCGAAAGAGATTATTTTTGAAAATGCTTATAACAAGCCCAATGTGAATGTTTATTTCGCCTCCTTCGCCAAGTTGTATTCCAAACACCGCGACCTGCCTTATGTAAAGCAGGTGGTAGCGGATGGTTTTCACAAATTTCTGGACATTCACATCACCCGATACCCCCGTATTCATGAAATACCCGTTCATTTTGTCGGTTCTGTGGCCTTCTATTTTGAAGATGTGCTTACCGAAGTGATGGAAAGCAAAAAACTCGTGAAGGGACGCGTACACCGCAAACCCATCCACGAGTTGTATCGTTATTTTGCCGGGCGGGACTGACTTATTTTTTCAGGAGCGCAGCAATTTTTTCTTCCATCACAAATTCATCGCCTTCTACATAACTGTTGTGGCGATAAACAACATTGCCCTTTTGATCTACCAGCATTGAAAATGGCACTGTCTGAAAGTTCATGGAACGTTTCATGTCCTCGTTGGGATCGAGCAGGATTTCAAAAGGCCAGTTAACACCGTTTGCGTAGGCCTTTACTTTGGCAGTATTCCGGGCGTCATCAATGGAGATAGCCAGTATCTGGACATCGTATTTCGCCTGCCAGTCTTCGTAATGTTCCGCGTAGTTTGATAGTTCTTTTTTACAGGGAGAGCACCAGGTTGCCCAGAAGCTTACCACGGTGATTTTACCATTGCCCGTAATCTCACGGACTTTGACGGTTTCACCCTTTAAATTTTTGAGACTGACATCGGGAACGCCCTCCGATTGGGCGATGGCTTGTGCTGTGTAAAACAGCAGTACCAGGAGAAGTAGCTTTTTCATGGAGGTTAAAAATAAGAGGTTTGTATTTACGGGTGGTACATCAGCAGGAATTATGCCTAAATTAACGGCCTCTTTGTAAGATTTCGACAGATGTACAAGTTTTTCATGGCTGTTGCCATGGTATTCCTGCTCTTTGCAGGCAATCAGCGCGCTGCCGCTCAGGGAACACTCACCGGTGATCTGGAACTCTATCAGAATTTCTTTTTTCTGGATTCCAGCATCCTTTCCCAACCAATTCCACCACAGTATTACCAGCAACTCAGCTCTACCGATGCCTGGCTCAACCTGAACTACCGCATGAAGGATCTGACCATCGGGGTGAGGTTTGATATGTTTCTGAACTCGGGCCTGCGTACACCGGGTGCTGTTCAGAACAATCAGGGAATCGGTTTCTGGTATGCCCGCAAGCGCATAGAGAAGCTCGAGCTGACCATCGGTTATTTCTACGACCAGTTTGGCAGCGGTGCCATTTTCAGAGCCTACGAAGGTCGGGGTCAGAACCTTGATTATGCGATCCGGGGTATGCATGCCAAATATTCTCTCAACGATGACTGGACAGTAAAGGCCTTTGTGGGCCGACAGAAGTTCCTGTTCGACACCTATGCGAGTGTGATGAAAGGCGCGAATGTCGAGGGGAGTATAGCAGTGACAGAAGACCTGCTGCTCCGACCCGGCGCGGGAATCGTAAACCGTACCCTCGACAATAACAGTATGTCGTCCATCGTCGGTCAGATTGAAAACCAACCCATCGGCACCCGTTTTGTACCTAAGTTTAATGCTTTCGCGTACAGTTTCTACAATACACTCGACTATAAGGCATTTTCCTGGAATGTGGAACTGGCCGGCAAAACGGCCGAAGCGGTGCTCAACAAAGCCGGTGACCGTTTGGTTGATAAACCAGGGTCGATGATTCTTTCAAGCCTTAGTTTCAGTCAGCCGGGCATCGGTGCAACCCTGCAGTACAAAAGGACAGAGTTTTTCGAGTTCCGTACTTCTCCGCTGGAATCGCTCAACGATGGGTTGGTCAATTTTATTCCACCCTCCGCGCGTATGAATACCTATCGGCTTACGTCGCGTTACGCACCGGCTACCCAACTGATAGGCGAACAAGGCATTCAGGGAGATGTAGTATTGACCATCGCTAAAAAACACAATCTCCAGCTCAATGTCTCGGATGTAAAAGACCTGTCTGGTCAGCGACTCTATCAGGAGTTTTATGGGGAGGCCAAGATTAAATTTTCCAGCCGATTTATTGCCACCGCAGGTTTGCAACGAATTACCTACAACCAGGAAATTTTCGAAAACAAGCCGGGTAAGCCGCTGGTCAGAACCTGGACGCCTTTCACGGAGTTTATCTATAAAATCGACCGCAAAAACTCCCTACGGGCAGAAGTGTCGCACATGCAGACCAAACAGGACCTCGGATCCTGGTGGTGGGCGCTGCTGGAATACAACATAGCCCCGCGCTATTCGTTTTCTGTCATGGATATGTGGAATTATGGCAATCCGGACCCCAAAAAACGACTGCATTACTATACAGCATTTGCAGCTGTAAATGTTCAGAAACTGAGATTTACCGGTGGTTATGTCCGGCAGGTAGAGGGCATCATCTGTACCGGCGGTGTTTGCCGGATAGAACCTGCTTTTAATGGTGTCCGACTTTCCCTAACTTCGACCTTTTAAGTGCGAGGCCATGAAAAAGTTACTTTCCATCCTGATACTTGCTGCAGCCTTTTTACAGGGATGTCAGGAAGTTGGTCCGACGGTTGATATCGACGGGAAGTCAAATTTGCTTGGCGATACCACCTATATGGAATCATCCGTGGCAACACCGCAGGACAGGCTGGTGGTGTTGGAAGAATTTACCGGTGTACGCTGTGTAAACTGTCCCAGAGCGCACGAAACCATTAAGCAGCTGTTACTTGCGCATCCTGGCCGCGTTCTGGCCGTAGGCATTCACACCGGGATATTTTCGCAACCATACCCGGATCGGGCTGATTTCCGGATAGAGCAGGGTAATGATATCGAACAGATGCTCGGTACAGCACCCGGATACCCTTCGGGAGCTGTTAACCGTACTTTGTTTGATGGAGAAACACGTATTATCCTGGTCGACAGCAAGTGGTCGAATTACATCAACAGTGAGCTCAGCGAGCCTACACCAGTCAATATCAACCTCGTTAAGGTATATAACCCGGTTACACGCAGTCTTGATTTTAATGCCACCATCCGGTTTACGGCCAATGAAAGCAGGGAACTGTTTTTAACCGCTTATCTGGCAGAAGACAACATTGTAGAACACCAGCTTACACCTGCCGGGATTGACCAGGCCTATATCCATAAACACGTTGCGCGCAAATTGATTACACCCCTTTCAGGCCAACCCATCACCGCCCCCTCCTTTACACCCGGTAGGGTGGTTATCCAGAACTTCGCATTGACAGTTGATCCTGCCTGGAATCCGGCCAATCTGAAGCTGATTGTTTTTGTGCATGGCGGAGGAACAGATAAAGCTGTCCTGCACGCCGCTTATACTACCGTTGAATGAGTCCTATTCCTTCCTATATTCCGGCCCTTATCATAGGTGCCGGCCCTGCTGGTGCAACAACTTCCCTGTTTCTGACCAAAGCAGGTATCGATCACCTCGTTATCGACAAAGCCGCTTTCCCCAGGGATAAGATCTGCGGAGATGCGTTGAGTGGTAAAGTGGTGAGTTTGTTTGCAGATCTGGGACTTAATTACCTCGACGAGGTTGAGTCGCTGGAAGATGAATTCCTGCCATGTATGGGTATTTCGTTTGTGGCACCCAATGGCAAATGTCTTTCAGTTCCTTTTCGTACCAAGGTAGCCGGTCGTGAAACGGCGGCAGGTTTTATCTCTAAACGTATTCATTTTGATCAGTTTCTGGTCAATCATCTGGAGCCCGGCCGGCTGTTGCAACAATGTGAGCTGGTATCGTTTGAGCGGAAACCAACCGGTATCCATGCCATCTTAAAATACGAGGGTCAGGAACATGCCATCCGCACAGATATTATTGTTGGTGCAGAGGGAGATCGCAGTCTGGTCGCCAAACAACTTGCCGGATTTGTAAAATCCAAGGATCATTATTGTGCAGCTGTGCGGGCCTATTACAGCGGGGTAACCCCGGGGCCGGACGACCGTCACATCGAGCTGCTGTTTGTCAATGAAGCCCTTCCCGGCTATCTCTGGATATTTCCATTGCCCAATGGGCAATGGAATGTGGGGGTCGGGATGCTGAGTCGTAAGGTAAGCGACCGTAAGGTGAACCTTAAAAAGCTGATGGAAGACCTGATTGCTACCCATCCGTTGCTTAAGGATCGTTTTGTAAACGCGAAGCTTGAGTCGCCCGTACAGGGTTGGGGCCTTCCGTTAGGAAGCAAACGGTGGCCACTGGCCGGAGAGCGCTTTTTGTTGACGGGGGATGCGGGATCTCTGATAGATCCGTTTACCGGCGAAGGCATTGGAAATGCCATGTACAGCGGCAAGCTGGCGGCAGAAACCATCCGGAAGGCGCTGGAGCAAAAGGATTTCAGTGCCAAACAGTTGTCGGTTTACGAAGCGAACGTCTATGCTGCACTCGGGCAGGAACTAAAAATCGGAAATACCCTGCAAAAACTCACCAATTACCCCTGGATGTTTAACTTTGTGGTAGGCAAAGCACTTAAAAACAGCACCTTGCGGGATACGATAACCTGTATGTTCGAGGATATTACCCTGCGGGACAAAATGCGAAATCCGATGTTTTACGTCCGCTTGCTGGTGAATAACTGATTTATGCAAAAAGTTGCGGTACTATTATTTTTGGCCATAGGTCTGTCGGCCTGCAAGCCCGACAAGGTGGATTTGTTTAATTTCCCGCCTTATCAGCATGATAAAAAGGCCCTTGCAGTTTTTCTGACAGCAACCTGGAGTGAACGTTCTGGTGAAACCGGCATGTCTACTTTTTATTCCTTCGCGGAAGATACCTTGCCTGGTCAGGTTATTCCTATGGCAGCGCATGCCGCAACGGTGGGAGACCCTTTTTATTCGCTGACAGCCTCTCAGTTTTTCAGTCTTTACGAGGGAGAATTGTTTCCGAGTCTTGGCTTAAATGCTCAGGGTTTTCCTTTCTCGAATTATGAATTATTTGTACAGGCTGCCAAAGATGCGGTGCTCGATACTATTAACGAAGAAGTGGTGCCGGCAGCCCCTTCGGCGGTGCTGGCCGTAGCCAAACGGGTCGAGGGCAGGGTGCTGCGGGCCAAAGCCAAGGCACTTATCACCCGCCCGATTGTCGGGGCAACCCTTCATATGGCCATTTATGTGACAGAAAATAATGTTCTGGGTTATCAGGAAGGGAAAGGAGCCAACATTTATCACCAGTATGTGCTTCGTGGTGCCGCGACTGCGGGCCCCTGGGGTGAATTATGGCATACGGGTGATTTTGCCGTGGATGCCACTTTCGAACGGGAAGTAACCTTTCCCATCACAGAAAGTATGGATTCCAATCAGTTAAATGTTGTGGTGGTGCTCTACCGCATGGTGGATGGTTATCCGGTAGAAGTTGTGAATTGCAACATACTTTAATTTCAGAAAATTTCTATATTGAGGTACAAACCAACTTGTACCATGAAAAGAATATTGATTTTTGCAGCATTCGTGGGCCTTTTAGGCTATGCCTGCTCCAAAGAAGATGCGGCTGGTCCTACCACGCCGGATGAAGAAACATTTTTGGCCTCGACAACCCCTTCCAACAGAAATGCGGTTCTCGAAGATTTCACAGGAGTTCGTTGCCAGTTTTGTCCCGACGGGCACGACAAGGCAAAAGCGCTCGAAACTGCCAATCCTGGTCGTATCGTTGTAATCGGTGTAAATTCCGGTCAATATGCAACCCCCGCCAGCGGCTGGCCGGATTTTACCTGTGAGTTCGGCGATGCTATCCGCATGCAAACCAATCTGACGGGTTATCCTGCAGGTACAATCAACCGCCGTGTGTTTGCCGGTATGAGCCAGTCTAACGGTGGTACCGCCATGAGCAGAAGCAACTGGACACCGGCTGCCCAGCAAGTACTTCTGGAAGCGTCTCCGGTTAACATCGGTGCTAAATCTACCTACGATGCGGCCACCGGCAAGGTGACTGTAAAGGTTGATTTGTATTATACCGCTGACGAAAGTGTACCCAATAACCTGAATGTGGCTTTCCTTGAAAGTGGTCAGTTGGGCAAACAATCCAATACCACGGGTACTGTAAGCGATTATGTACACAACAATATTCTGCGTACCATGCTGACAGGTCAGTGGGGAGAGGTTCTGGATGCAACCAAGACCAAAACCGGCACAAAAATCACCAAGACCTATACCTATACGGTGCCTGCCCAGTACAACGATAACGCTGCTACCGACATCAACAAATGTGATGTAGCTGTTTTTGTTAGCCGTGGTCAGGGAGAAATCATTACCGGTATCAAAATCAAGGCGAAGTAAGCCTGCTTTTACCTCTTTTCTGAGCCCTGTCTCTCCGCACCCGGAGAGACAGGGCTTTTTGTTGAAATTCCGGGTATAAACCCAGCTTTTAATCTCTTAGCTTAGCAAAAAAGGATTAAAGTGTCAGAACAGGTTATATATACAGAAGACAGTATCCGTTCGCTCGATTGGCGGGAGCACATCCGCCTGCGGCCAGGTATGTATATCGGGAAACTGGGAGATGGTTCTGCCCATGACGATGGTATTTATGTGCTGCTCAAAGAGATTATAGACAACTCCATCGATGAATATGTGATGGGGAATGGTAAAACCATCGATATCAAGGTAACCGACCATAAAGTAGTAATACGGGATTATGGCCGGGGTATTCCGCTTGGCAAAGTAATCGATTGTGTTTCCAAGATCAATACCGGGGGTAAATACGATTCAGGTGCCTTCACCAAATCGGTAGGTTTGAACGGAGTAGGTACAAAGGCTGTAAACGCCCTTTCCAAATTTTTCAAGGTACAATCGATTCGAGACGGCAAAACCAAAATTGCGGAATTTGAAGGTGGGGAACTGCGTTTTGAGTCTGGAGAAGAAAGTTCTTCCGACCGCAACGGCACCTTGGTTTCCTTTATACCGGACGATGGTATTTTCAAAAACTTCCGCTATATCATGGAATTCATTGAAGACCAGATATGGAATTACGCCTTCCTGAATGCCGGCCTGACATTGCAGTTCAACGGCCAGAAGTTTTTCTCTAAAGATGGCCTGCTTGACCTGCTCCAGCGTAAAGCCAATCCCGATGCCATCCGTTACCCCATTATCCACCTGAAAGGACAGGATATAGAGATAGCCTTTACCCACGAAGATCAGTATGGGGAGGAGTACTACTCCTTTGTAAACGGACAGTACACCACACAGGGGGGCACACACCTCGCGGCTTTTCGTGAGGCCATCGTCAAAACGGTACGTGAATTCTACAAAAAAGAATTTGATGCTTCCGATATCCGGGCGTCCATAGTCGGTGCAGTGAGTTTACGGGTGCAGGAACCTGTGTTTGAATCACAGACCAAAACCAAACTCGGCTCGCAGAACATGGCGCCGGACGGGCCCAGTTTACGATCGTTCGTAGGCGATTTCATCAAAAAAGAGCTGGATGATTATCTCCACAAACACCCTGAAACGGCTGATGCTTTGCTGAAACGGATTACCCAGAGTGAACGTGAACGCAAAGACATGGCCGGTATCAAAAAGCTGGCAAATGAACGGGCTAAAAAAGCCAATCTTCACAATAAAAAACTACGCGATTGCCGCTTTCATTTCAACGAAACCAAGGATGAAAAACGCTTTGAAACTACCCTCTTCATCACGGAGGGAGATTCCGCCAGTGGTTCGATTACCAAAGCCCGGCAGGTAGAAACCCAGGCCGTATTCAGCCTGCGGGGAAAGCCCCTGAATTGTTACGGACTGAAGAAAAAAGTGGTATACGAAAATGAGGAATTTAACCTGCTGCAACATGCCCTGAACATAGAAGAAGGGCTTGAAGGGCTAAGGTACAACCGCATCGTCATCGCTACCGATGCCGATGTAGACGGTATGCACATCCGCCTGCTGCTGATGACCTTCTTCCTGCAGTTCTTCCCTGATCTGGTAAAAAACGGTCATTTATACATACTTGAAACACCCCTTTTCAGGGTCAGAAACAAGCAGGAAACCATTTATTGCTATTCCGACGAAGAACGGCAACATGCCATCCAGAAAATTGGCGCCAAGGCCGAAATAACCCGATTTAAAGGGCTGGGGGAGATTTCGCCGGATGAATTCGGGCAATTTATCGGAGGGGATATGCGTTTGGAACCTATCATCCTTCGCATGGATACCACGATAGCCAAACTGCTGGAATACTACATGGGCAAAAACACCCCCGACAGACAACATTTTATCATTGATAATCTCAAGATTGAGAAAGATTTGTTCGGGACAGAAGATGAAAAAGTAATGGAAACAGATGAAGCCGATGCTTAACAGACTTTTATTCACCCTCGTGTTTTTTGCTGGTGTGCAACTGCTGCATGCGCAGCAACTGCCGGCCGGACCGGTCGCCCTTTCGGGTGAATTGCTCGCCATGGTCAAAAATGGTGAACAGACAGCAACCTATGAAACAGCCCTGGCTAAACTGACCGACGAGCAGCTTTCTGCTGGTTTGTATAACGATGATGCCAAAAAAACTTTCTGGATCAATGTCTACAATGCCTTCATTCAAATCAGGCTGAAGGAGGATACCAGTGCTTTCAAAAACAGAAACCGGTTTTTTAAGGATAAGAACATTGTAGTGGCTGGCCATACACTGAGTTTTGATCAGATTGAACATGGTATTTTACGTCGGTCACAGGTGAAATGGGCAGGTGGTTACCTGCATAAGTGGTTCCCTTCTGCTTTTGAAAAACAGCAAAGGGTCGACAGCATCGACTGGCGCATTCACTTCGCCCTGAATTGCGGCGCCATGAGTTGCCCGGCCATTTTCTATTACCAGCAAAATGAGCTCAACAAACAGCTGGAGAATGCTACGAATTTGTTTCTGATGTTTGAAACCAAATACGACAGCACCGCCAACACGCTGGTTTTGCCTAAATTATTCTCGTGGTACAGAGGTGATTTTGGCGGTAAAAAGGGCATTTATAAGCTGCTGGAAGAACGGGAATATATCACACCCGGCAGTATGCCCAAAATAACTTACAGTGCATACGACTGGGCTTTGTCGGTAGGGAATTACCGTAACTGAATAGTTTGCCTGCGGAAATAAATAAGCAAGGGTTGGATTAACCTCCGGCCCTTTTGGCTTTATAACCCATTTGGGTCAGCAGGGTAACTATTTTATCCGCGAAATTTCCCTGAATGATGATTTCTCCTTCTTTCACCGATCCGCCTACCCCACATTTGGTTTTGAGTTGTTTACCGAGCGCTTCCAGATCAGTGTTTGCACCCTGAAAGCCTGTTATAAGGGTCACATCTTTACCACCTCTTTGTTTGCGGTCGAGCATAACCCGCAGTTGCTGCTGTTGAGGTGGGAGCGTGTGGGCTGCTTCAGTTGTTTCAGGCTCATATTGCCAATCCGGATCAGTACTGTATATCAGTCCGCCCAGACTTTCGAGTCCTTTGCCTTTTTTTGCCATATCAGTATGCTTTCAGGCTCAAATCAAAATTTTTGACGGTATGGGTCAGTGCCCCCATGCTGATGAAATCTACACCGCAGGCCGCATACTCAGCAACATTATCGGCCGTAATGCCGCCCGATGCTTCGGTTTCTGCCTGATCACCGATGAGTGCCACTGCTTCCCGCAATAGCTGGAAGGAGAAGTTGTCAAGCATGATGCGATCCACCGGCCCGTGTGCCAGTATTTCACGTACTTCCGGGAGATTCCTGGCCTCGACTTCTATTTTGAGGCTTTTTCCTTTTTCCTCGAGGTATTTTCTGGTGGCTGCAATGGCCTGACCAATACCACCGGCGAAATCGATGTGGTTGTCTTTGATCATAATCATGTCGTACAACCCAAAGCGGTGGTTGTTGCCTCCGCCTATGCGGACTGCTTCTTTTTCAAGAAAACGATTCAGTGGAGTTGTTTTACGCGTGTCAAGTAATTTGCAGGAAGTTCCTTCCAGTTTTTTGACGATAGCCGCAGTAGCTGTGGCGATGCCGCTCATGCGTTGCATGATATTGAGACATAACCGTTCTCCGGTGAGGATAGAACGCGCACTGCCGCTCACGGTAAAAGCTATGTCGCCATATTGAACGGGAGAGCCATCCTGAAGGAGGGGGCTTATCTGTAAAGTCGGATCTACTGCCAGTAATACCGCATATCCAAGCTCGCTGCCTGCCAGTATGCCGTTTTCTTTCACAAGCAATTTGGCCCGGCTGCTGGCCGATGCAGGTATACAGGCTAAACTGCTGTGATCACCGTCACCGATGTCTTCGGCCAGAGAAAGCCGGATGAAATCTTGTAAATCCATCCGGTAAAATTACTCAAATCTGAGCTGCTGAATACGCAGGCCGGCGGTTTTGTCCTGCATCACAATAGAGGTGCGGAAGCTCGCCCCTGACTCGGTGGTGAGCATGCCGATCATGTAGCGGCCACCTTTCTCAGAAGCACCCCTGTGCATGACTTTGAATGATTTGGGAGGGTTTTTGAGGAAGAAGTTTTTGAGAATAATCTCTGTTTGCGCCTTGCTGTAAGTGCTTTCCCGCTCCTGCAGGGTAAGCTCTACGGTACTGTCGAAGTAAGCAGACAGGTCTTTGACATTGGCATCGCGTATGAGCTCTGCCAGTTCATCCACGATGTCGTTTTTCGTCTCAACCTGAACGAACGACATAGAAATAAAGGCTACAAACAGAATGTTCAATAAAAGCTTCATGTCCTGGTATTTCCCCTTCCTGTTCACAAAATGTGCCAGCATAGAGACAATACAAATTTAACCAAGTTTTTTACAGTCGAAAGGGGAGTTTTGCCCGAACAGCATATGTTTTCAACATTTGATTTTCTGCTTCCGAGCTTGCACCTTTGGGGTGTGAATTACAAAATACTGTACACTTGTCTGCTTTGGGTACTCGTTTCCTGCCAGACAGATCCTTCGTCCAGACCGGCACCGTTGTATTTCGATTTGCCAGCTTATTTATTGAAGGAGCGTAACCGGCAGGCAATTGCTGTAAAAACGGCTACCGTAATCTGGGAAAAGGATGGGATTTCAGAAGTAAAGACCAATCAACCACTGAACTGGGAGGAAGCTTTTAAGGCCTGGAAGAAGCTGGATCTGAATAAAACGGCCTATCGGGGGTTGTTTCGCTGCGATACCCTGGCAGAACAAGATGATTTGTTGTGGGTACGTTACGAGGCAACCGACCTTGCCGTAAAACCGGCCAGTCTGGAGTTGCTGTACCGGGGTACGGTTGTGGTACGGCTTGAAGTGAAGGAAACAGAAAAAAATCTGCTCTACCAGTCGGCTGCTACCTATACCTATGTGCCCGATGATACGTTGCGTATATCGGGCACACAGGAAGTGATTTTTGGAAAAAAACACAGCTACAGCCGCAGCTGGTTGTATTAAGCTTTTTTGCTCCGGGCTGTAAAATTCTCGAAGAAATAAGGAATGGTCTCAATGCCTTTGTAAAAATTGAAGAGGCCATAATGTTCATTCGGAGAATGCAACGCATCCGAATCAAGGCCAAAGCCCATAAGCACCGATTTTAATCCAAGTTCTTTCTCAAACAAGGCAACAATCGGAATACTGCCACCACCGCGTGTAGGGATGGGCGTTTTGCCAAAAGTAGTCTGCATGGCATCAGCTGCCGCAAGATATGCAGGCGAGTCGGTTGGCGTTACCACCGGTTCACCCCCGTGATGCGGCTTTACAACCACTTTTACACCAGCAGGAGCAATGCTTTCAAAGTGCTTTTTGAAGATATCGGTGATTTCGTGCGACGACTGGTTCGGAACAAGGCGCATGGAAATTTTAGCGAAGGCTTTCGAAGGAAGTACGGTTTTGGATCCTTCTCCGATATAACCGCCCCAGATACCATTAACATCCAGGGTCGGACGAATGCCGGTACGTTCGATGGTCGAAAAACCCTTTTCTCCCCATACATCGGCTATGCCGAGGTCGGTTTTGTAGTCCTCCAGATCAAAAGGAGCTTCATTCAAAGCTTTGCGCTCGGTAGCCGTCAAGGCCACCACCTTGTCGTAAAAGCCGGGAATGGTAATGTGGTTGTTTTCATCGTGCATCGAGGCAATCATTTTCGCCAGGATATTGATAGGGTTGGCTACACCTCCACCATACACCCCTGAATGTAAATCGCGGTTCGGGCCGGTTACTTCTACTTCCACATAACTTAATCCGCGCAAACCAACATCAATGCTGGGGACGTCATTGGCTATCATCGAAGTATCCGATATCAGAACGATATCTGCCTTCAGGCGCTCCCGGTTGGCGATGCAGAAGGGACCAAGATTGCCGGAACCTACTTCTTCTTCCCCTTCAATCATAAATTTCACATTGCAGGGTAGTTGTTTGGTCCGCATCATAAATTCAAAGGCCTTCACATGCATATACATCTGACCTTTGTCATCGGCACTGCCACGGGCGTATATTTTTTCGTTTTTGATGGTAGGCTCAAAAGGAGGGCTGTGCCACAGTTCGTACGGATCGGCAGGCTGCACATCGTAGTGGCCATATACCAGGATGGTAGGCAGCTGCGGGTCGATGATTTTTTCTCCGTAAACGATGGGATAACCGTCGGTAGGGCAAACCTCTACAAGGTCCGCACCGGCTTCTTCGAGGCGGCTTTTGATAAATTCAGCTGCTTCAAATACATCTTCTTTAAAATCTGGATTGGCCGAAACAGAAGGTATCCGCAACAAATCAAATAATTCGTCGAGGAAACGTTGTTTGTTTTCGGCTATGTAGGGTTGTACGCCTTGCATGGTATAGCTATTGGTTGTTAAAGTTCCTGGTTTTGAAGCATGCGGTAAATGGTAGATTTACCAATGTCGAGTTTGTTGGCAACCGTAATGACATTGTTCTGGTATTTGTCAAGATAATACCTGATCAGACGGCGTTCAAAGTCGTGCAGCGTAAGTTCTTCCTGCAACCATTCCATCGGCTCGTTGTCGTTCTGGAAATGGATGTCATTTTCGGTGATTTCTACCGCGTTGGTCATGACACAGGCCAATTCAACAACGGCTTTTAGTTCCCTTACGTTGCCGGGGAAATAATAATTGGAGAGCTTGTCAAGGGCTTCCTTCGACAGCTTGAGGTTCAGGAGTTTGTTCTCCCTTACAAACTCATTCACAAAGTGCTTCGCAAGAACCGGAATGTCCGATTTGCGCTCACGCAGGGGTGGGAGTTGTACAGGTAAACCCAGCAGACGGTAATAAAGGTCTTCCCTGAAATTACCTTTGGTGACTTCTTCCTTGAGGTTACGGTTGGTAGCCACAATGACCCGGCAATTGATCTTGACGTTTTCATTACCACCCACCCGGCTGAGTTCTTTTTCCTGTAACACCCGCAGTATTTTGGCCTGCAGGGAGATGTCCATTTCAGCAATCTCATCGAGAAAGAGGGTGCCGTTGTTGGCCAGCTCAAACTTGCCGATTTTCCGGGTGTTGGCACCGGTAAATGAACCCTTCTCATGACCGAATAGCTCACTTTCCAACAGTTCGTTGGGAATGGCAGCCATGTTTACAGGAACAAAGGGACCTTTGGAACGGGTAGAATTGTAATGAATAGCCTTGGCAGCCAGTTCCTTACCAGTGCCTGATTCTCCATATATAGAGACGATGATGTCGGTTTTGATGGCTTTTTCAAGCAGGGTAAAGACATATTTTATGCTGTCGCTCTGACCGACAATGGAGTGGGAGAAGTCATACTTCTTGCCCAGTTCCTCTTTCAGCATCCGGTTTTCCTTGACAATCTTCTGGTTGCTGATGATGTTGTTGATGGTATTGATGAGCCGGTCTTTGGTCTCGTTGTCTTTGGTGATATAATCGTAGGCGCCATTTTTCAGGAGTTTAACAGCTGTTCCTACATCGGTTTGACCGGAAAGCATGATGACATAGATGTCCGGGTCGAAACTTTTGATGTGTTTGAGTATCTCGGCACCCGACATGTCGGGCAGGTAGTAATCCAGGGTGATAACATCCGGCCTCCTGTGCAGGTTGTTAATCATTTCTTTACCCGATGTATAGCAAAAGACCTCATTATCGGGGTTTAGCTCCACGATGTACTTGATGGTCTTCATATAGATGGGTTCGTCTTCGACGATAAAAATGCGAGCCATAGGATAGCTTAGGGTTTTCCAAAAATAGGAAATATCCCTGTTTTATACCCCTACTGTTTCCAATTTATGTAAATATTTCTTGCATTTGGAGGCTTAAAATAAGCCTGAAAAGAAATGAAGTCTATTATTAATCGATCATAAGGAGCATAATGGTTGTCTGCTTTTCCGTTCTTGGGAAAGACGGCGTTGCGATTCCACATTTTGGAGAATGACTCATTGTGAGTTGGCTTAGGTCCTTGATGTGTCTGAAGTGTCTTTGTGAAATGCTGATTTTTCTTTTTACCAGGCATGATTTTCATTCGCCTGTCTTTTCAGTAATCCTGAAAACAGGAACACTGTTTGTACTGATATCAATAAGAATATTGGAACGACCTTGTTTAGCAGGGGTCGGCATCGATGAAAATGAAGAAGACATAAATGGTTTGAAAACGCCATTTCCCCGTTGTCTGCTAACTAAACCAAGAATGAAAGAAGCCCCGCCGGGGCTTTTTTCTTTTATATCCGGGCCGTCTTTTGCCCTACGCATATGCTGATAATGTGCAGAAAACGACCAATAATGGGCAGATTTATCCCAAAAGTGGAAGAAAAGTGACTGCCCGGGTTCGGCTTGTGTCAGGCCACGATAAAAAATCCGGTCAAATGTTTTCAATTTTTGTGCTTTGGACAAATGAGGGCAGGAGACAGGCGTGTAGAGGGGCGGGCTATATAATGATTGGTGGTGGTTTTGCTGTTGGAGGAGAGAAATGAACCGTGCCCGGCAAAATAAAAAAGAGGTTGCTTCCTGACGAAACAACCTCTGTGTGGTGGAGGATAACGGAGTCGAACCGATGACCTCTTGCATGCCATGCAAGCGCTCTAGCCAGCTGAGCTAATCCCCCGATAAAGTACCCTGAGCCATCCGCTTAGGGATTGCAATTCTCGGTATTTATTTTGAATCCGGCAAGCCTCTTTTCATAAAAGTTTGCAGGTATGCAGCAGCTTTTTCGGAGGCTCCTGCTCCGCCCAGCAGGGTGCGCAGCTCGACATAAGCCGCCTGAAGTTTTTTGGTTTCGGATTCCTGAAGCAGGTGTTCGAGTGTGGCAGCAATTTTTGGCGGATTGCAGTCGTGCTGAATCAGCTCCGTGAGCAAGGGGTAATCAAGTATCAGGTTCACCAGGCTTATGTATTTCACCTTGATGAGCCGTTTTCCGATAAAGTAAGAGATGGGATTGCCCTTGTATACCACCATTTCAGGGGTTCCTATGAGCGCGGTTTCAAGGGTGGCAGTACCGGAAGTCACGATAGCTGCGGAGGCACAGCGAAGCAGGTCGTAGGTATGGCCTGCAATGATTTGAGCCGGATAGTCGCCGACTATCTTTTGGTAGACAGCCATATCCTGAGAGGGGGCCGCGGCTATCACCACCTGAAAGGCAGGAAGTTTGTTTCGAACTGCCTCCAGCATGATGGGCAGCTTTACAGCTATCTCCTGCCTCCGGCTGCCGGGCAGCAAGGCAAGCACTGGCCGGTCGTCGAGGCCAAAATGATTGCGGAAGGCCGGGTCAAAGGGATATGCTGCGAGTGCATCCAGCAGCGGATGGCCTACATAATGGGCTTCCACCCCATGTTTCGCATACCACCCGGTCTCAAAAGGGAGTATACAAAGCATCTGATCGATATAGGCCCTGATTTGTTTGACGCGCCCTGCTTTCCAGGCCCACAGCTGGGGAGAGATGTAGTAGGAGGTGGGTATGCCTTGTTTTTTGACGAATTCAGCCATCCGGAGGTTAAAACCCGGGTAATCCACAAAAAGCACGGCGTCTGGTTTGAAAGCCAGTATGTCTTGTTTGCAGAACTCCAGGTTACGGAGAATGGTCGGCAAATGCATCAGTACCTCCGCAAAACCCATAAAGGCCAGGTCGCGGTAGTGTTTTACCAGGGTGGCGCCGGCAGCTTCCATCAAATCGCCTCCCCAGGCCCTTATTTCAAGGCCGGGCTCCCGTTGTCTCAGGGCTTTTATCAGATTGGCCGCATGTAAATCGCCGGAAGCTTCCCCTGCAATGATGTAGAGTTTCACAGTACAAACTTGAGGTAAATGATCAGGATGGCATAAAGCAAAGTGGCGGAAATGACTCCCTGGACAGTTTTATACCAGTTTTTCTGTAGGAAAAAATAAAAGGCACCCAGATTTAACAAGGCAGAGAGGCTCAACAGGGGTGATAACAAGCGTACCCGCTGGTATTCGGCCAGAAACCCCCTGAAATCCTGATCCGTTTTCAGGAACAAATAGCATACAAACAGGGCAAGTGCAGGCAGTATCAGGCCCAGCAGCAGACCTCCGGGTAGGTTATTGGCCAGTTTCATCTAATTTCCAGGTGTTTAGCAGGGGTATGGCGTGGTGAGCGGTCATGTCGAATTGTACAGGAACTACCGAGGCATATCCGCTGGCAAGTGCCCATTCATCTGTGTCGGTAGCATTCTCAAGCACCTGAAATTCGCCGGTCATCCAATAGTATTTTTTACCATGCGGATCAATGCGTTCATCAAAGTTTTCGCTCCATTTGGCAGATGCCTGCCGGCAGACTTTCAGACCGCGGTAATTGCTTTCCGCTATTTTGGGGATGTTGACATTGAGCAAGGTGCCGTAAGGGAGCTTGTGCTCCAGTATTTTGGCGGCTATGTGGCTGGCGATTTTTCCGGCCAGGGTAAAATCAGCGTCGTAGGCAAAGTCGCAGAGCGAGAAGCCAACCGACGGTATCCCTTCAATGGCACCTTCTACAGCAGCCGACATGGTGCCGGAGTAAATCACACTGATCGAACTGTTAGATCCGTGATTGATGCCACTCACCAGCAAATCAGGTTTGCGGTGGAGTATTTTATCGACAGCAAGTTTCACACAATCTACCGGTGTTCCAGTGGTTTCAAAAGCCTTGTGGCCTTCAAAAAGCCCTTCTTTCTGGTTGATGCGAAGGGGTTCTCCGATGGTTATGGCATGCCCCATGCCCGACTGCGGGCTGTCGGGAGCTACCACCACCAGGTCTCCCAGGTGCTCAACCGCCTTTACAAGCGCCCTTATGCCGGGGGCGTGGATACCATCGTCATTGCAAACCAGAATCAGGGGACGTGACATAATTTTTGTTTGAAGCAAAGTTAAGCCTTCTGCGCTGCTTCACGGGATTTCTCGTAACGTTTACGAAAACGTAAAATATCTGCCTCCGCCTCAATAGTCGATTTGCCTTGCAGGAAAGCAGCCATTTGCCGGGCAAAATAAGGGCCTGTCATTACCCCCTTGGTGCCCAGCCCGTTAAATACACCCAAAGCAGGATGGGCTGGATGTATTCCAAGCAACGGACGGCGGTCTGCAACCGTTGGGCGAATACCGGACTGGTGGTCGATGACTTCATAATGACCGCTATAGGCTTTCGTGAACTTGTCCAGCAGTTCTGCTTTTCCGGCCTCTGTAGGCAGCTTGCTTAGCACATCCCATTCGTAAGTGGCGCCTACCCTGTATTGGTCGTGGCCGAGGGGCAGGATAAAAAAGCCGGCATTGTAAATCTGTTCCAGCCTGAGTTCCGGTATGCGAAGGGTGAGCACATCACCCTGTGCAGGTTTCAGGGGGATCCAGTTGAACCATGGATTTTGCTGAAGCAGACTTCCTTCTGCAAAAATGAGTTTACAGGCTTCTACGCCCTGCCAGTTTATACCATCTGATTGCAGACGGATGTCTGCATAAGCGAATTCTGTTTCGAAAAGGGCGTCTTTAAGCTTGAAGTGTTTGCGGATAGCAGCCAGCAAAGGCGGTAACTCCAGCCATCCCGCCCCGGCAACTTCTCCGCGACCAGCCGGGTAGCGGAGCCGGGCATGCGTGTCGGCTCCGGCAGAAGCCAGTCTGACATAGGCATCATAGGCAGGATCCAGCAACTTTTCCTCCCACAGCCTGACATATGCCTGATCCGGAAACGACCGGCTGATGTTAACCGGATGAAGCCATTCAGCTCCAAAATGTGCACAAAGGTCTGTATAAACCTCCATAGCCACCGGCAACAGGGTATCGGCCCGCCATGATTTGAGTACCAGGCGAAAGGTCAGTGGATTCCACATGCCTGAGGCTACCCGGCTGGCGGCTCCTGCCCGGTGGCGGTCGATGATGGCCACGGTACTGCCTGCCTTTTCCAGCTCCCAGGCGAGCAGGCTGCCGGCGAGCCCCTGGCCCACAACGAGGTAGTCGAAACTTCTTTTCAAGTCAGTTAAAAAATAAGACCAAAACAGGCACAATCATCCGTGGGGACACGGATAAGAGCGCCGGAAATGGTTTTTTGGCGGCTGTTCCATGCTTTGGATAGTGTAAATTTAGACCTTCAATCAAGCATTTATGGTGTGTTTCCTGCTTTTTATTCTACTCCTGAGCGGGGTACTCCCGGCGGATGCCGGTGTTTATTCCGACAGCCTGCAGCAAAATGCAACCGGATGGTCGGAAGGCCAGCGATTAAAGGCTTTGCTGGGGATTCCTTACGATGAGTGGGTTGCAGATCTCGACCGGGGACTGACGCTGGCTGATTCTGCCCTTGGCCTCAGCAAAAAACTACGCAACCGCCAGGGACAGGCTGATGTTTATGAAAAACGGTCGCTGATTTACTACTATCAGGGGGAATACGAGGCAGCAGTGCGCGATCATCTCCGGGCCATTCATTTGTATCAGGAACTGGGAGACAGCAGCGGACTGGGACACGCCTATCTGCAATTGGGATATCAGGGTAAAAAGAGAGATCTGAAGGGGTCGATTCAACAAATGGAAACAGGGGTGGCCATCCTGGAAGCGATTGGAGACGAGGCAAAACTGACAGGGGGTTACGACAACCTGGGGGTGTTGTACGAAATGCAGGGAGACTATTCCAAAGCAGGATTTTTATACGAAAAGGTATATCAGATGAAGCTGAAAAGGAACGACAGCATTGGGCTGCCTTATTCGCTCGATCATCTGGGTGGTCTGGCAGTGCTGATGGGGCAGTACACCAAGGCGGAAAAGCTGATGGAGACCTCTTTTCAGATCAGAAAGCTGAGAAACGACCTCAACGGCATGGCCGAAAGCAGGTTGTATCAGGCGGAATTATACCGTGCCTGGCAAAAACCAAAGCAGGTAATCGCGCTGATGGAAGAAGCGATTCCGCTGGGAAGGCAGATAGGATACAGTCAGATGGTTTTGAAAGCGCACCGGTATCTGGCGGAGGCCTATGCTGAAACCGGGGTTTATGCAGCGGCCTATCAGCATCAAAAGGCTTTTAGTCTGCTCAACGACAGCTTGTTTACCATTGCCGGCAATCATAAAATTCTGCAGCTTGAAAAGAAATTTGAGATGCGGGAAAAGGAGCAGGAAAACCGGAGATTGGTGCAGGAGAAGGAGATACAGGGACTGGAGCTTTCACAGCAGAAAGCTGCCAATGCCCGCCTTTTCTGGACGGCTGTTTCGGCCTTGCTCAGCCTTTTACTGCTTTTCAGTTATGTATATGCCCGGTTACAGGCCAGGCAGCGGGCGGAAAAGGCCCAGTTGCAACGTCAGAATTTCAAAGCCGTCCTGGCGGCCGAGGAGAAGGAACGCAGCCGCATCGCCCGGGAACTGCACGACAGTGTGGGGCAACTGCTGGCAGCTGCTAAACTTCACTGGTCTATTTTCGAGTTGCAGGTGCACGATATGCTGAAAGGAAAAGTGCAGGAGCAGATTCGGCTGCTCGACGAAGCAGTACAGGAGGTAAGGGCTATTTCGCACAACCTGATGCCCGTAGCGCTGACTTCCAAAGGATTATTTTCTGCCATTCGGGGTACAGTAGAACGTATTAATGTTGCCGGAGGCATGCAGATAGAACTGTATATGGAGGTTGAAGGGGATCGTTTTGAGCCTGATTTTGAACTTTCGGTATACCGCATGGTACAGGAAGTACTGAGCAATATGCTGAAGCATGCCTATGCCAGCCGTATTGTGCTTGATATTCAGCTGGATGAAAAAGAGTTGCTGATTTCGATGCGTGACAATGGTATTGGTTTCCAGACAGACCGTATCAGTCGCAGTTCGGGCATTGGCTGGGGAAATTTACGGGCAAGAACCGATTTGCTGGGAGGCAGGATGGAAGTGATTTCACAACCCGGAGAGGGGACTTCCGTGCTTTTCGAACTGCCTGTGCGGGCTTCCCGTCAGGTAGCGGCTTAGGTAAGCTGCGACAGGTGGTGCTGCATATGAGCCCAGTAGTCATCGGCCAGCCAGGCCAGTGTGTGCAGTTCGGTTTTCCCTTTGCCGGTATCAAGCTGGCGTTCCATGTGCCGGTCTTCCAGCCTTTCAAGTACCCTGCAAATCTGTCGGTTAAGAATTACCCAAAGGTGCAGTACTTCCGCTTTGGTCATCTCCTCATAACCATTGATGGCTACCCAGGCGTCCGGGTCGTATACTATGTGCTCACCTTCCTGGTAGCTGCCTACCGTAAAACGACGCAGGTTGTTATGGGCTGAATCGCACAAATGACCCAGAATCAGCTTCCGCGACCACTTACCAGGGGTACGGGCAGCTGAAAAGGCATCTTCATCTGCTGCCAGCACAATTCGGGAAGTATTTTCCATGGCCTGCGATAGCAGGGAAATGACTTTGTGACGATCATACATGCTACTAATTTCGATGCTTGTCGCTAGAATTCAAAACAGTAGCCGGTCAAGCTTCTTCCAAAAAGCGGAAAAGAGGCCATGTGCGGGGTCGGGGCTTTGAAATTAACTTTTGTTGGCCTTTGTGCGCTGGCTGTCAGCCAATTGCAGACCGGAAGTCAAGCAGCAATTTTGCCAGTGCTGCCGGCTGGCTGAGCATGGGCAGGTGACCAGATGCAAGTATTTCTACCCGGTCAGGCTGCAAGATCCGAATACTGGCTTCCTGGAGTGCGGTTGAATAACTTTTATCGTCGCTTAGTTTGATGTAAAGTTTGGGGACAAGCGGAACAGGGGCATGGCATTTTTGGGTGTATAAAGCCATGGGTTCCGGTTTGAAACCCTCCACCACACGTTTGATTTGTGTCGGATTTAAATCGTTACACATGCCCTGCACAATGATTTTTTCGGGTGGTTTGGTGCCTGATAATCCCATGATGAGCCTGGTAAGCCAACCCTGCAAAAGGGGCAGGGTGGAGAGAAAGGAGCCACCCTTCTTTGGAATAGCTGCTGCTATGGCAACAAAACCATGCAGTCGCTGACCTAAACGTTCAGCCACCGAAAGCCCGATACATCCGCCGATAGAGTGAGTTACGAGTATGATGCTCTCTGCTTCCCATGCTGCCGCCTGGTGGACAATATTGTCCACATATTCAGTGAAATTCACTCCTTTACCCTTGCTGTAGGGTGGTTTTTCTGCAATCCGTAAAGGCCCTTCCAGCAAGGGGGAGAGTTCTTGCCAGACAGGACTGCCGAGACCGGCGCCGCTTATGAAAAGAAAACCACTTTCTTTTGGTGGAGTTGATTTTGCTACCCTGTTCATGACCTCAGTTTAAGGGGTGACGGGTTCATGGAACAAGCAATTCAAAAGATGCCTGCGAGATAGCCGTGCCGTTCAGGTGAATGGCCAGGTGATGTTCGCCTGCATAATGTTTCCTTGTGGTGAGGTCTGCAAACGCGTGGTTACGGCGGATTTTCAGGCTTTCACCAGTATTTACCATCTTCTCCGATATCTGAAACACCTTGGGACTTGTTTTGCCATTGGCTTTACGGTAGTGGATTACATATTCGAGGCGGTACAAGGCGGGTTTTTTGCCGGTATGTCTAAGTACGATTTCAAAGCCCAGTTTTTCGCCGAGTCTTACTTCTGTCTTATCCAGCCCGAAGTTTTCAACTTCATACAACACTTCCTCAAAGCCGAACAAAGCCAGCGCTTCAGCATTTCCCTTTTTCAGCAAACCCCGCAGGGCGTGCTTCAGGAGCTTGTCGGTTTCGGGAGCGCTGCCTTTCCAGCGCCGGGCGACTTCCAGTACCAGTTCAGGGTTGATTTTGGAGATGTCGTTGAGGTTGTTGGCCACCGAGCGCCGGACGTATTCCGAAGGGTCGTTTTTGAGCTTTTCGAGTACCGGCAGAACCAGTGCCGGGTCTTTTTTAATCCAGGGAACATCCTGCCCCCACGGCAGCCGTGGGCGGATACCTTCACTCGCCAGCCGGCGGAGGTGGTGGTTGTCGCTGTCGGCCCAGGAGAGGTGCTGCGCCAGCATGCGTTCAGGATATTGGATGAGGTATGGCCTTACCGCAAATTCACTGGAGCACAGCATGGTGAAATGTGCCAGGGCCGGAATCGACAAGTCGGGCTGTCCGGTGCCAAAAACCGCGACAAAATCGGAGAAAAGAATGGCGGTAAAACCTCCGAAACCCACCGATATTTTATATAAACTAGCCAGTTGCTGTGCATAATCACCACTCAGGTGCCGCTGGAGTTGTTCGGTCAGATGCCGCATCCGCTGTTTGAGTTCCCGTTGCGGCCAGGTGGCATCGAATACATCGCGGGTGAAGGCTTCCGTATTAAACAAGGGGTCAACACCTGCGCAGGCAGCAGAAAGTTTCGCTACCAACGCCGGGTTGTACATGTCTTTGAGTAAATCTGCCATTACTGTATCCCGATACGGATGATGGTTTGGTTGGCTTCGGGGAACTCAAAATCGGCATTTATATAACATTCCCGGTTCTCTCCGGTTGGAATAAGCCTGTTCTGGCCGATAAAGGCAAATAATTTACCATAAGTTTCGGGTATCGATGCCCAGGTACCCTCGTGAACCGCTTCCACACAGCGAAATGGTTCCGAGCGCCTGTAGCTGAAACGACCGTGGTAATCGCCCGTAACCGCGTTAACCGGAATGGCAACTTCCAGGTCAAACGGCTTGCTTTCATCCCCTTCAAAGCCGAAGTAATTCCAGTAAACCGGACCGCAGAGCCGGAGTTTCTGGTCGAGGATTTCCTGCAGCAGTTGCGGCACATAGGGCGCGGCCTTTTCCATCATGGTAGCAACAGTGGTCTCGAAACGGACACACAAAAAGTTAAGGGCTGGTTGGGTTTTGATTTGCATGAGTGTTGATTTAGTACCCCAAAATTCCGCCAACATACTGACAATATGTTGTCAGTATGTTTTACTGTTTCTGAAAAATTACCCCTGAAGCTGACGTCGTATAAAAGCTATCAGTTCCGGTGGTGAAACGGGTTTCACCTTCGGTAGCCAGTACATACACCAACGGCCCATATAATCGACGGAATCGTTGCGGAAGTGCATTTCTATCCAGCCGTCGTCGGTTTCTGTTTCATGGGTCCAGCCAAAGTAGTACTTGGTTTCGGCGAGTACCAGCGCCACTTCCTTTTTAAAGCGGATGACATAGGTATCCAGCTTCACCATGGCGAGTTGTTCTTCCAGAAAGGTTTGCAGATCAGGCAGGCCGGTTCTTGGTTTAAAGTCCCCGCCTGTTTTTAGCTGGCGGATGCGGTCGATGCGGAAATCGCGTAATCCTTTCCGCATCCGGCACCAGGCCACGAGGTGCCATTGCTGGTTGAAGAAGAGGCCATGGGGTTCGATTAACCGGCTGCTTGCTGTTCCGTCGGCCCGGAGGTAGTCTATTTCGAGCAGTTGTTTAGCTGCCAGGGCGAGTTGTATTTCACTGAGGAATCGGTAGGCGGTGTGCCGCCTTTCGGCTGGCAAGCGGCCCAGGCTGAGGGTACGTTCGTCTAAATCCCTGAGCAGTTCCTGGTCGGTGGAGCGGGCAGCTTCTTTTACTTTGGCCAGGGCATCATCCAGGTGACGGAGGGTGGCGTCGCTGGTTTTGTGGCCTGCCAGGGTCCGGGCAGCGAAGAGTGCCAGCGCCTGTTCGCGACTGAAGGTGACCGGTGCCAGTTGTTTTTCCTCCCCCAGCCGGTAACCCACGCCTGCCTCGGCCTGCAACGGCAAACCGGCCTCATGCAGCAACTGCATATCACGGTAGATGGTGCGTTGGCTCACACCAAAGTGGCTGGCAGCCTCCTCAGCCGTGGTTCTCCTTTTTTGCTGGAGATAGAGGAGGAGGGCGATGAGGCGTTTGATTTTGGTCATGGGCAGACTGGTAATGCTGATGCAGCCGATGGTTTGTTATCAGATACCAAAGATGTAAAATGATGACGCTGTCAGGTACATCAGTCGCTTTAAATTTGGAGAAGTTATCCTGCAAGCTACTTTGTTTAGTAGTTTAGTTTTGCCATGCTTAAACTGCTTGAAAAGCCCTACCCCTTACTGGAATCACGCGCAGCCCGCTGGCGGATGAGCATTCTTTTCAGCGTTTTCGTCTTTTTGTTTCTGTCGGTTTTTAAGCCGTTCGGCTTGCATGAGGCCGGAATGAACCTTTACCTGCTTACGGCCGGGTATGGGTTGGTTTGTTTGGTCATTATGGTGCTGCTGAACATCGTGCTGGTTCCCCTGCTGCCGGGTTTGTTTCGGGAAAGCGCCTGGACCACCGGTCACCAGATTTTCTGGACCCTGGTCAATGTTGCTTTGATTGGTCTCGGCAATGCTGTTTTTACCATGTGGGTTTTCGATGGGGTCATTGAATTGCACGGCTTGCTTCGCTTTGAGCTTTATACGCTCTCCATCGGACTTTTCCCGGTGGCGGTGAGCGCGCTTTTAAATCAGTTCAGGCTTGAACGACAGTACAGCAGGGCCTCACTTCGGCTCAACGAACAGCTCCATCCCGAAACCCGGCAGCCCGTACCGGATGAGGCTACCCTGACCCTGCACTCCGATAATCAGGGAGAAGACTTACACATCAGTGCGCATCAGCTGCTCTACTTCCAGGCGGCAGATAATTATGTGGAAGTTGTTTATCAGCAAGGTAATCAGTTGCAAAAAACGTTACTCCGTACCACCCTCAAACGGGTCGAAGCTGAACTGGCGGGGCACCCCCAGTTCTGGCGATGTCACAAGAGTTATCTGGTAAATAAAAATTATGTCACCCGCTTCAGCGGGAATGCGCAGGGGTACAGGTTGCATCTGCAATATTCAGATGCGTTGGTTCCAGTATCACGAAGCCTGTACCAGTCCTTAAAACATCAATTTAATATTTAGTTTCTCTGGAGCAATATATCCCAGGATTGTCATTTTATTCCAAACTTACTAGGTCTGTTAATCTGAATATCTGAATAATCATGAAACCAAGTCTTTCGAAGATTAACTAGTTTTTAAGCAGTTTCCTGATGATTTTGTACCCGTGGGAATCCTCAAGGCTTAACACGTAGAGACCATTCGGGAAAGTTCCCATTTCGACTACGTATGGCAACGCAAGGCTTTGTCTATAGACTTGTTTCCCAAATGCGTTAAGCAGTACCAGAGTATACATCTGGGGTACTTCAACTGGATCTATATTCAGATGAAGTTTGTCGAGAACAGGGTTAGGATAAATGGAAATAGGGTTATTCTCTGGTGTAGGGTCCAAGGAAAGGGGGAGGGGTTCCCATAACCTTCTTCCACTCAGATTCATGAAAATGCAACTCTCAACGGTTCTGTTGTAACAGTAATTATTCCCGGTTTTTTCAGAGTTCACAAACGAGGTGTATCCCCAATTTGACCGCCAGCTAATTGAGTAATGACCGGTGGATACAGATGAACCGTTACAGGCATAGCTGTAATACTGTGGATTTCCGCCATATGCAATCACGCCGGTTCGATAGTTTGAAACGTCCGGGTTGTTCTCGAGATGGAGGCTGTCGTATACAAGATAAATAAAACCTCCTGAAAGTGTCGGAATCAAACCATTTTGAACAGGGACATTTGGTAACAGGAGATTCTGATTGTACAGATAGGTCGGGTTTCCATACTCGCCTTGTGAATTCCTTGTATACTCAATAACATCGGTTACCCATTTCTTAATGGTTGTTGTACTTCCTAAAGAGGTATATAGATAGTGAATTCGATATTTTGTGTAGCTATTGGGCGGGATTATTGTATGTTCAAGATAGGCAAGGGTATCCTGAATTTTTTGTGGTGCGAAAGTAGAATCATTGAAGCTGATTCCTACAGTTTCATGTGCAGATTGATATCCCGCGAGCCTCAATTGAAGCATCTTTTCTGGATAGCGTCGCAAATCTGGCGATCTCAATATTCCATAATCCGATAACCAGATGAGCTGATTGTGTAGCCAAGGGAAGTCTGGGCCATTTATTTCAAGCCTGAATGCTTTAATACTCAATTGGCGAGAAAAGTGATTTACCTGCTGATTGCCAAGATAAACACAATGAATTTGGGTAAGACTATCGGCATATACTATCCAGCTTGTGCTGTCTGGATGCTCAAACCACCAAACTAGCGGTGTAGAATCACTTAATGTTGAACTCCAGTACCCTGAAGTATGTCTGATAAGCTCGTTTCCCAACGGAAAACCCGTGCTAAGTTTTCCAGTTTTGGCAAAGAACTGGAAATCACCAGTTTCTACAAAGTCTTGAGAACTTATATACAGGCTGTCATTTGTTCCGGAGACAGGTGATTTTTGCTTTATATGAAAAGAGCGAATCCGGAGTTCGGAATCCTTGTAGTGCCAGATAGCAGTTTCATCAGGAAAAACAACCTGAGATTTCAGGTGCAGCGGCGTATACATTCCCAGGCAGATTAGTACAGCATTTACCAACTTACTTTTCATCTCTTCTGAATATTGGATAGCATCAATTTAAATATAATCATTCTGTAACAGAATACCATACAGATATATAATCCTTCCCGTTCACCCCTGCCATTTTACCGTTCACCCCTGAACCTTCCCGTTTGTCCCAAAACCTACGTTTTGCCCCTTTAAAGGGCGTGTTGTGCCAGGGATACAGTTGTTTTGGACAAATTATGCTGCCATGCAAACCCTTTACCAATCCGCCCTTTTCATCCACATCCTGGCCGGGGGCGTTGCCCTCCTCAGCGGCCTGACGGCCTTGCTGCTGCGTAAATTCACGCCTAACCACCCCAAAGCCGGCCGGGTGTTTTTTGTCAGCACCTTGCTGGTGGCTGTTACCGCCATCCTGATGGCTGCGCTGAAACCGAACACCTTTTTACTGCTGATCGGGGTATTTACTTTTTATCAGACCTATGCCGGGTTCCGCTCGGTACAGGACAAAAGCCTGCGGCCTACCGGACTTGATTTGCTGGTATGGCTGGCCGGTGCGGTCAACGGGGTGGCTATGCTGATGCAGGGCGAATTGGTGTTGTGGGTTTTCGGAGGCATACAGGCGGGTCTGGTGCTGAATGATCTGCGTACTTACCTCACGCTCTGGCGCGGGAAGGCCCTGCCACCCAAAGCCTGGCTGCGCAGGCATCTGGGCATGATGCTGGGGGCTTTTATCGCGGTTATCACGGCCTTTGTCATTGTGAATACCGATGGTTACTGGTGGCAGTGGATCGGTCCTACCCTGGTGTTGAGCCCGCTGATTGTGTACTGGAACATCCGACTTACGTCCAAAAATCCGAAGCCTGCCTTGATCATCGGTGCGCTGTGCCTGCTGTTGGCCGCGCAGCCCTTGCTGGCACAGCCTTATGTAGAAGGGGGTAAAACCCGGCATCGTTTCGCACAGCTGAATCTCGGGACCGATTTCGGCGTGCTGCCTGCCGGCAATACCAGGAGTTGGGCGCAGCAGACCGATGGCAGTTGGGCCAATACAGGATTGCCCGCTCAAAGTATGACGAGATTGATTGTAGGCGGAACCCACTTCTGGGGGCATGCCGATTTTTTCATCGCTTTCCCGGTCTGGCAACAGCAAAGCCAGGGTTACCGGGAACGGGTGGAGTCCGGTTTCCGCTTTTTCCCCTGGCGCATCGAGCAAAGTAAAATCCGCCCTTACGCCGGATTTTCGCACCGCGCATTGGTGTTCAGTGCCGGTGACGGAGCCGATAAAAAGACACATCGCCTGCCTTTATCCGCAGGGGTATATTTTAACAGGGGGTCACATTTGTTTGATCTCGGCATTAGCTATACCCACTGGAATACCATCGATTACCCTTTTGAAAACGCTGCCGGCCGTTCGGTACAATTGCCTCAGATGGGGTTCAGGGTAGGGTATAAATACATGCTTGAAACCACGCTGAGTGCCGAAAAGAACTGGCTGAACGGCAGAACCGCCCGGTTAACGGATACGCTGGCGAAAATGGGCAGGCTGAATGGTCTTACGGTGGGTATCGGACCTTCGGTAGCTTTTTTTCTGAAAGCCTCGCCGGAGCTGGCTGCCAACTATCCCGGACTTACCCAGCATAAAATCGGTAATATTTTTCCTGAACTGATGCTGGGCTATTATTGGCACAAACCTGATGTGCAGCTGAGCGCGGTATACCGGAGCTATCAATCGGGTTTATCGGCATACGGCTTTGAACAGCAATTGCAACGCCGGGCGCTAACCCTGGAGGCTTATCGGTTTACAGGCGATTATCACGGATTTGTGCCCTTTTTCGGACCGGCGTTAAGCTGGGAACGCTGGTCGGCAGCAACCAGCCGGAACGGACAAAGCGTGGCAGAAGGTCAGGCCAATATGCTCCGGGCAGGATTAACCGCCGGCTGGGATATCCGTCCGGATCGCTTACAGGCCTTTTACCTGCGGACTGTCGTGCGCTGGTTCCCCGGGAAAAACCTGGGTATGAGCGATGGGACGACTCTTTCTCTGGATCAGCTCGAAGTAAATTTCATTCAACTGGTGATTTTACCCGGCAGGTGGTAACCGGTTCAATTTTTTACTGCAGTAGCACGATCCCGGAAAGTCACAGTGTTATTCTTATTAAGATTAATTATAAATAATATATAACTTTAGCGCATCAATTCAGCCTTGAAGCAGTGCGTAAAGAACAGGAGTCGTTGCAATTGTCTGTCAAATGGCAAACCTTTTCTAAACCACGCGTTTGGCAATCCTGTACTTTCAGGTATTCGGGTAAACACCAGGGCCTTGAACAAGGCTCGTTTTATGATGAAAACGGCCTGCAGCAGGCTGCAGCAGAATTGGTATATTCCGAAAGACTTTTATCCGGTTTTGGAACACTGCAACAGTTAAAGAACCAATCTGTCAGTGTGACCAATTCTCAGGACACCTTGTTGTGGTTGGTTTGCAGGGAGGGAAAACTGACAATCGATGCCGGAAATGAGCCGATGACCCTGACCGGAGGCATGCAGCAATTGCTATATCTGCCGGGTGGGCAGGCTGCCCTGCTGACCCTGGAAGCAGAACAGGCTTCCTTTTATCTTTTACTGGTTGGCAGCTCATTTTTTAAATATTTTCTGGCTGAAGAAAGCCGGCTTCAAGAGAAAATGGCCGGATACGATACCCTTTCATGGCTCCTGGAAGAACCCCGGATCCTGCACCCCAATCAGGCTGCGCTCATCAGCGAATTGCAGTATTGTTATCGGATAGGGCCTTACAAACGTATTTTTACAGCCTCTAAGGCCATAGAGATGTTCCTGTTGCTTCAGGAACTACCCGCCGAAACAGGAGAACATAAACAACATCCGATAAGTCCCGAGCTCCGGCAACGCATGGAAATCCTCCGGGCCTCACTTGACCGAGAACTGAAACAACCACCGACCCTGGCAGCGCTTGCCAGACTGGTAGGTACCAATGTTTTTACCTTTAAACAAACCTTTAAGACGTTGTTTGGCACTACGGTCTTCGCCTACCACCAAAGCCGGAAAATGGAAGCAGCCAGAGCATTGCTCCGGCAAAAAGAAATGCGTATCGGTGAGATAGCCGACCAGCTCGGGTACAAAAACCAGCAACATTTTTCCGTAGCCTTCAAAAAATACTTCGGGATACGCCCCAGCGATGTGAAATAAGACCTGAAGGGATTACAGTCGCTGGTATTCCCATCGGGGACTTCCTTTGATGCCGTTTTCGTCGTAAAAATCAACGAAACGCAGCTTGTACAGATAGCCGCTCCGGCTCCGGATAATATATACCTGCTTGTTGTTGATGATGTAATTCAGTCCGCTGAAGGTTTTCCAGTCGTAGCCGATGATGTCCTGCGCGGTACTGAAACTTAAGCTGCCTGCGGTAGCATAATCCCAGCTTTCAAAGGCAAAAGCCGTGTCTTCCAGCGCCGCGGCCAAAGGACTGTTCAGCAGACAGCCTGTAACCAGATAGGCTGTACTGTCTTCTTCCGGAAAAGTATGGGTGTATTGGGTAAAAACGAGGTCCCAACTTTTTTTTGGCGGTTCAACCAGCACCGGCTGACCACTTTTGAAAGAAAAAAAGACCCGGTTGTAAGTACTGTCTTTGGCCAGCGTAACATATTGGGTAGGCCCACCCTGCAGGCTGGCAAACCGAAAGGTATAGGCTTGTGGGGTCACGCTAAGTAGCTGAACTTTCACAAAACCCTGGTGTATCCCTGTTTCATCGTAACCACCATCTACCCAGTAAACAGGTTTCTGACCACGCCAGTCGCCGAAGGCATTGCCATAGGCAGGACCAGCAGAAGCATCCCAGCGCCTTGCCCGGAAAAAACCGGTAGTATCGGTTACTGCATCCAGAGCGGTATCGGCTACCGGGGCGGCAAACATCAGTTTAGCACTGTTCAGGGAGATGTAAAAGCCGTCAGCGCTGGCATCAAAGGCCAGATCCCAGACAGTTTTCAGGTTTTGGCCTACCAGTTGCTGCGATTCCAGGTCGTAATACATCTGCCAGCGGTAGTCCGACCCCATGGCAACGGAAGCCTCCTGCAAATTGCCGCTGTCATGGGGAGAGACAGGCAGTTCTGTCCGGTCGCAGGCTGTCAGCAGTACTATACTCAGCGAAACAAAGGCCCGAAGGATACGAAAGGTCATGAATTAAATTTCCAGTTTATGGCCAGCAGATAATTTCTGCCCATGCTGACCGGCGTAGTGGTTGAGCTGCCGCTATGTGCACCGCCAACGGTGCTGCCGTTGATGTTCCGGACGTCAAACAGGTTTTTGACGCCCAGTTGTAGCTGAAGCCTGTCAGCCCAGAAACCTTTGCTCAGGTTCAGGTCGGTCATGGTGTATGCCTGCTGACGCATTTCAAAAACCTCAGCAGCATCGTTGGTGACAAATGAGGGTTGGCTGCCTGTGTATTTGCAGAAAAGAGCAAGCTGAACCCCTTGTCTGGCCCAGCGCTGACGCAGGTTCAGGATCAATTCAGGGCTGTACAGAAAGTCGGAATAAGCACCTTCATTTCCGGTTCGGGTGGAACGCCCGGTATAAACCAGGCCGGTTTCTGCCGTAAATCCCAGCCAACTGTAACGCGCCTGCCCCTGTATACCGAGCGAGCGGAATTTATCGAGGTTGAAGTAGGTGAAAAGCTGATTATCCACCTGTGCCAATGAAATCATCTGGTCGATGAGGTTGGTAAAAGTGATCAGTTCCAGCTTTAAACTGCTGGTTCTTCCTGCTTTGTCGAATGCTACGGAGAACTGCCCGTGATGCGAATATTCAGCCTGCAGCGCGGCATTGCCCCGGATGTTATGGTTCACATCCACAAAATACAGATACAGTTCCTTGATGGATGGGGCCCTGAAACCACGGGCATATGAAAACCGCAGGTTGAAGCTGGAGGATTTGTCTTTACCGGAAAAACGCAGATAACGTGCCTGCAAAGAAGGCACCAGCGGTGCTGAATAAGCGGAGTTGTGGGCTATCCGTAAACCCGGTTTTATCACCCAGGCAGGACTCGGTTTATATTCAAGGCTTCCAAACAAAGCAATATCACTGAAATCCTGAAGCTGATTCAGGATCCGGATGCCCGTATTTTTTTCGTACAGCACATCGTATCCGATTTCACCGTTGAGTCGGGTATAACGGTTGCTGCTCAGGCTACCGCGGGATTGGAACTGGTGGATGCGGGTGGTATCCTGATCGCCGGGATTTTGGGTCAGCTGGCTTTGCAGGTTGGTGAGGTCGATGAAACAGGTGTTTTTGATCCGGTTGTAGCTGTTGTAGGCCGCCATCAGTTGCAGATGCAGGTTTTCGGCCGGTTTCCCGCTGAATTGCGCGGTCTGATTGAAACGCTGTGTCGCATAGTGATCGTCAAAGGCAGTTTCCTGATAAGGCGCCCGGGGTTTCCCACGATTGATAATGGTTTCATCGAAAAAAGAGGAAGACAGCTGCAATTCATATTCCCTCAGATTTAGCCGGTAACTCAGGGTACTAAACCACTGTGTTTTGGGTTTCCAGGATTGGAAACGGTTGCTGTCTGCCGCCGCCTTCCTGACATACAGAAAGGGCTGGTTACCGTCATGCCAGCCATCAAAGTAATTACGGCCACCACTGAGGCGCCATTGGTGTTTCTGGTGGCTGAAACCGGCATTACCAGTCAGATTGTACTGGCCAACACTCTCATACTGACTGTTGAGGCCGGCACTGATCCGTCCCGGCTGGTGTTTTCTGGTGATGAGGTTGATGGTGCCGGCCAGCGCGTCGGTACCGTAATTGACCGACAAGGGACCTTCAACTATTTCAATACGCTCAATGTCGTGAAGCTGAATCTGTGACAGATCGATGTTGCCGTTCAGCCGGCCGGTGACGGCAACGCCATCTATCAACAGTTTGACATTCTGCCCGCCTATGCCCTGCAATTGCAGGCTGCTGCCCAGCACCTGATCCTGTTGCAGGCGGATGTTCAGCTCATTGGTCAGCACATCCCGCAGGTTCTGGGCGCCCATCGCCCTGATTTTACCCGCGTCAATCACTTTCACCCGGTGGACAGCCTCGGTAGTGCTGGTGGGGTTGTACTGAGCTGTTACAACAACCTGCTGGAGTGCCATTGATTTACGCTCGAGCCTGTACGTTCTGGGAGTTGCTGCCGTCAGCGTATCGGTTTTGCTGAAATAACCCAGACAGCTTATCTGGAGTAGCTGAGGAGTATTCCAGGATAATTTTTCGGGCAGAATTACTTTTCCGGCTTCATTTGTAATCAGGAGGGTAGCGCTGCCGCCGGCCATGTTCTGCACCACTATATGTGCCAAAGGCAGGGCTTCCTGGTGATCGTTGCCGATAACGGTTACTTCCTGGGCCTTGACGCCGGTGGCGTTAAACAACCCTGAAAGCAGGATAAACCCTGCCAATAGCTTTTTAAAAGGTGACAACTCAGTTTTCAAGTTCCGGTTTTTGCGCTGCCTTGTCTGGGGAGATAAATAAACCTTTCAGTTGCCTGGTGTAAGGCCAGAGCAGGACGATGTTGGCCAGCAGGTAAAGGCCGGTTTCCACGTTTTCATCCGGGCGGTTGTCCATGAAAAAATGAAAACCGAAAATGTTCATACAAATGGGAAGCAGCAGCAACAGCCCCACCAGCCGGGTGAGCGGGAACAGCATTAAAATGCCTGCTGTAATCTGAATCAAGCCGACCAGGTAGATAAAGCCGCTTGCCCGGAACATTTTCATTGTCAGCCGGAAGGTTACAGGGCGTTCAAAGGTGTCTTCTTCCACTGCTTTGAGTGTCTGGGCTTGCGCTTCTGCATTCACCCGTGGTGGTTTAGGGATGAACTTTTTTACCCCGGCATAGCAGAAAAATACGCCGAGCGCCATGACCAGCAGACCGTGTATGATTTTGGTATATTTCATGGAAATCAGCTTTTCAGGTATTGCTGAATGATATCTTTGATAACAGCCTTTACCTCGTTTGACTTATAATCTTTCACGCCGGCCAGCTCATCGCCTTTGCTGAAGAGCTGCTGGAACAAAAGTTTGTTGTCAACTCTTTTCTGCAGGGTGATGGCATCATTCGATTTCAGGACTTCGTCCCAAACCGAGCGGACATCAGCCCAGTACTGCGACTGGCTGTCCCACCAGCGAATGGCCGCACTGCAGTCGTAATTGCCCGTCAGAAAGCGCTCAAAGCCTTTTTCCCAGCATAGCAGACTGTCACCACCGGCACTGCGGTTGATTTTCTCATTGTCCTGCTCCAGTATCCAGCCATAGCTCGTAAGCTCGACCCTGCTGTGACGACGCAGTACATTGTAGTCGCTGCGGATAGTGAACTCCCGGCGTGGTAAGGGGGCATCCGCCGTACTTTCCCAGAAGTGACGACCATCTACATGGTTCCAGCTACCGTAACTTTCGTAGCGGGGACTGTCGTCAACCTGAAATACCTTCTGGGTCCAGGTGCCTTTGGCTTGTTTCGGACTCAGTTCTACAGCATTCCAGCTGTTGTCTTTCTGATAACTGAGTATCCGGGTATTCTCATACACCCAATCCTGACGCCAGTGTTTGATGATGGTGCTGTCGTTCACGATAAGCAGGTGCTGGAGCGAGATTTCCGTTTCCGTTTCTTTGACGATAAAAACGTATTCGATGCCCCATTCCGACTTCCTTTTGCCGTATTGATAATCTTTGACGGGAGAAAAGGTCTCCGCAAAATCGAAGGTTACTTTGTAACAACCGGCCATGGATTTGATGGCAGCCTTGTCGGCAGCAAGTTTTTGTTTCTCTGCCTTGCTCTGTCCGGCACTGGTCAGAGCCGTTAAAACAAAAAAGAGGAGAGTGAAAATTGTCTTCATAATGGTTTGGTATCAGTAGATTATTGGATGACGAGTAGTTGGTGCAAAAGCTGGCCGTCGATGCTGAGCAAAACGAGGTATTGACCTGCCGCCAGTGCCGAGGTATTCAGTACCGCCTGGTTCAGTCCGCTTTCAACTGTCAGTGCTTGTGTCAGCACGGTTCTGCCGTACAGATCGCTGATCTGGGCTGTTGCCTTTCCGGAAGTTGTGTTGGATGTATAAACGAGGTTCAGCTGGCCGTCAGCGGCGGGGTTGGGGTAGATACTCAGGCTGTATTTTTCCTGACCGGCCAGATTTTCGGTGCTTACTGTGTGCAGTTTTTCTTTTGTAAAATCAACATTACCGGTTCCTGAACCACCGAAACCATTGAATACGAGTTTCCAGACTGACTCATCCGCTGTTTTTACGAAGTAGATAAGGGAATCAGAGATTTCCCAGCTGCCGTTGAAGGTTTTCCAGTCGTAGCCAATCGTATTGATTTCAGCAGAGAAGGCATGCGCGTTCCAGTCGATATAATTGGTCACATCGCCAATTTGGGTTGCTTTGGCAACTGCTACTCCTTTGTTCGACAATATACCGGTAACGGTATAAGGAATGGGCAGGAAAGTGGTGTACTGTCCGAAAAGCAGATCCCAGCTGTCAGCCAGCGGTTCACGGTCGATGGAGGCATGCGTCCGCAATGAATAGTAGCCGAAATTTTTACCTGTGAAATTTGATTTCACCAGGGTTGCCTGGGTCAGGCTGTCACCGTTGAGCAGGGCATAGCGGAAATGATAGGTGCCGCTTGCCATACGTTCAATCATCAGTTTGCGGTAGCTGCCATCAGTCAGTTTGATGACAAAAAGTGAATCGCCGTGAATCACATGGGTTGTCATGTTGTATATCCCCCAACCTACATCAAATGGGTTGGCAGCATTTGTATTTTGGTCAAACGCTCCCAGCGACCAGGAGGTGTCGGAATTGTATTGCGGAACCCAGCCGGCAATTCCGGTAGTATCTACCTGCGACCAGGCAGCGCTGTCGCCGTTAGGGTACACCCAGAGGGTGGTGCCAGTAACCGAATTGATGTGAATGGAGGTTCCGAATCCACTGAGATCAAAGGCGAGGTCCCAGTTTGTTTTAGACTGGCTTACATTGTTGCCCCCATCGAGTGTATACCAGGTCTGAAGCCCATAACCGGTACCCATAGAAATGGTTTCCTGCGTTCCCTGTCCATGGGTAATGAGTATGCTTCCGATAAAGCAAAGGAGAATAGAAGTATAGATATGCTTCATTGTTTTAAATTAGACTAATTATAAATAAGAACTTTCGCAAAAGTAGAAGCTCCGGTTTGCTTCTTGTTTACGCACTTGGTAGTAAAATGTACGGGAAGTGGAATTTGTGGGGTGCCTTCGGCTGTCGATGGTCCATTGACCATGGTCTCTCCGTCATTCAACACCATGTCCCTTAGAAAGCCAGCGAAGCGTTCCCGGGTAGTTTAATGCAGATTCCGCTGAGATTTTGGAGTTTCTGCTGTCTTTCCCGATATGGTTTGTAGTGTTTATTTTTTTGTCAAACCTACTCGAAATGACAGGCCCGGAGGGCAACGCCTCCGCCATGTTCCGGCTGTTTCATAAAATCAGAAATACCTTCTCGCCATCTCGTATCTCGCTTCTTGAAATCTCAAAAAAAAGCTACCCCATTGGAGCAGCTTTCATTTTGTGTAATGGTAAAAGCCGGCGGCAGATACCGCGGCAGACCGGGCTTTACCGGTGATGCTGTTTAGGTGGTTTTTTATATCTTTTCTGGTGACCCGGTGGGTGTGGATGCGCCCTGTTATCGTGTTTCCGGTGGTACCAGTGATTATGTGAGCGGGTTGGTTGTTTTGCAGGTACCCAAACAGCACAACTTACCATGCCGTAAAACAGGATGACTGCCAGGACTCCTGTAAGGATGGTTCTGAAGGTGGGTCTCATGGAAGCTTAGCGATGAAATGCCAGGCCAACGGTCGACATGCCCGTAGAAAGGTCCAGAAACAGGCCAATACGCTGGTTTATATGGTACTCGGTGCCAAAATGCAGGTCGAGGTAGAGCGGACGGGCTCCCTGATTGTAATTACTGGGGCCATTGTAGCCGTCGTACCAACTGGTCCGGATAATAGAAAAACCCAAGGATCCTGCCACGTAAAAATCCCAGTTACCACCTGCTTTTAACAGCTCATCGAGGTATAAAGAACCTTTCACGCCTATCGGAATGATGGTCTGCCGGTAGCGGTATAACTGATTGTTGCGGTCGTAATTGCTGTATGAATAAAAACTGATAAACGGGGCAAGGGTAAAATTACGGGCGACATCAAATTCATAGTTTAAACCAAATACCGGAATGCTGCTTCCCAGATAGCTGTAATAACCAAGTCCAAGGCCCAGGTTGAGGGTATTGCCGTAACGGCTTTGTGCTTCCGTTTGTGTGACTCCGGTAAACAGCACTAATATGAAAATCAGGCAGAAGCGGCTGATTAACAGTTTAAACTGCAGAAAACGATGGTGAGGAGGTGCTGTAAAAAATTTCATGGGTTTGGTTAAAGATGACTTTACCAAAGCTACCCATGGATTACCCGGTGGCTTTTACATGATTCAGCGTGATAGTTGCACAAATCACTTATCTGCGCTGCTTATTTTATGCGCAGGGTTTGATCCGGGAAATGGAATGTTTTGCCATCAACCATGACGATGTTAAGGTCGAATTTTAATTCGAGCTGGCTCTGAGGGCTGCTTTTTGCTTTAAGTATAAAATAATCTTCTACGAATATCCTGTCGTGTGAGTTAAGAAAGGCTGCTATATCCAATTCCTGATGCGTAAGACTGCTTTGTATAGTGAAATAGGGGTTGATGGTATCGCCTGTCTGCCAGTTTCTGCCCTGCTCATAATTTATTGCCGTATTGGCAATGATATTTATTTCTTTGAAATAGCTGGTAGCCTGCGCATTTGTTACAGGTGAACAGGCGTAAGCAGCAGGAAACAGCTGCCAGCCAGGCTTTGATTCAGACGGTACCTGGCCGATAAGGGGATGGTATCCGGCAATGTAAAGCTCTTTTCCGATCGAACTGAATTCGTAATAGATAGTAGTGTCGAAGGGGGTGCTGTAGTCGTGGAAGGCTCTTAATTCAAGGGTATCAATCACCTGTAGTCCGGGTGCTTCCACGTCACAGCAACTCCCCGTAAAACAAGGATTACACCCTCCGGTAAACAGACCGATGCAGAAAAGAAACAGGGTAAATAAACGCATAAAAAGCCTCCGGATCAAAAGTAAAGAATTTGACCTTTTATCTTGAAATACAGGTAATTATTATCAGGTAAATATCAGGAATAGCAGGAAGAGCACCACCAACAGGAAGGCGACCCCTACTACCGGCCAGGTACTGCTTCTGACCAATCCTGTTTTCCTCAGCAGCAAATCAGTCAGAAACTGTAAACCAAAAAGGATCGATACATACAATACAAATACCACCCAATTGCCGAATGATTTCATCCAGCGTAAATCGTAGTATCCTTCATCAATAAAAAAAAGAAAAAAAGTGAGTACAGCAGCACTGATCAAAAAAAGCAGCCGGCGGTTCAACCGACGGAAGGTGAGGGTTTCAGAGGCAGTCATAGACAGGGTTTTGGCTATCTTAACGATGTGATACTGATTTAATTACCTCCCCGTAAAAAACTTACTCCAGCGCCGTTATCACATAATCTCTGCCCTGAAAAACAAAGCGGTCACCCCTTGTTTTATCCTTTAACACCTTACCCAGCGGCGAGGCCGGTGAAATCACAAAACAACTACCCTTTTCCAGGTTTACCTTGCCCAGACCCGGCCCCACGAAGTAGGTTCCGTGGTTTGTTTCTACCAGCGTTCCCGGACCAACTTTAAGATGTACTGTGTCGGTACTAATGGCTGTGATACCGGCCCGGTGCTGTAAATACAGGCTTTGCTGGTGTTCCAGCTTATCCATTTCCTGTTGCATCATGGCGCGACCGGTTTCGTATTTATCGCCGGCACTGCTTTTGGTGTCGTTATCCCGCGATTCTCTGGCATGGGTCAATGCCAGACGGGTTTCTGCTATACGTTCGTCCAGCAAGGCAAGCAGTTGCCTGTACAGTGCTTCTTTCCGGTTTTCAGCTTTGTTTGTGTCCATAAACTAATGAGAAAGGTAAGGGTTCAGCGGCAAACCAAAACAGCCGGAAACAATTCAGCCGGACAACAAAGGTCCGGCCGGTATTGGTAAAAGCCTTTTTACTAAAATTTATTCAGTTGGTTCTGTGGGTTCTGCCGGCGTTTCATCTGCCGCAGGTGCTTCCGGAGCAGGAGCAGGGGTGGCGGCTTTAGGGGCAGGCGCTACATATTTGCGTACCTGGATGGCCTGAAGTCCTTTAGGACCAGATTCGGTTTCAAAATTCACCTGATCGCCTTCCCGTACCAGTTCCAACATACCATTGGCATGGATGAAGACACTTTCCTGCGATTCATGGTCTTTGATAAAACCGTATCCCTTGGCTTCGTTGAAGAAAGTAATGGTACCCTTGCGGATGAGGTCAGCCGGATCTACAGGTTTCTGACGTGAAACGCTTACCTGAATGTCTTCCGACTGAATGGCCAGTTTTCTTTTGGGATCCGGCGGGGTCGAAGATATATTGCCTTCATGGTCTACATAGGCAATCATGTCGTCAAGGCCTTTCCCTTTGTCAGAATTGGCACGACGCTCTTCTTTTTTGTGCGCCTTGTCTTGTTTTTTCTTCAGACGCTTTTTTTCGTTTTCTTTTTTGTTGAAGGTTTCCTGTGATCTGCCCATAAAATTTTAAATGATAAATACCCGACGTCTGGTTATGCGGTCGGTACGTGGGTATGCAGATCGCGGTAACTAGCAAAAGGAGTACAAAGGTAGCTAATTTTCAGGACAATCCGGTAAGAGAGCGAGAAACGAGCGGCGAGAAATGAGCTGGGAAACGGATGCCGGCTGTTGAATCTGGTTGCTGATAGTGTGAAAGCGTGGCAGTGGTGGCAGTGTGGTAGTGGTTTTACACCTGACTTCTGGCACCTGGCGGTGCCTGAGGGGACTAATGGGCTAATGGGACAGATGTGGACAGCGAAGCGAGTGGGCAGTGCCGCACTTGCGGAACAAGTGGACCAGCGAAGCCGTGGACAGCCGAAGGTATAAATTACTCCACCCGGAGCTGGTATTTCTCCAATAAGCCGGGCAATTGATATAAGGTAACCAAAGCACCTTTCAGGCGGTTTTTATCGGGGTCTAACTGCAGACCGGAAGCCGTTCTGAAGTCGGCTTGTTCCAGGGTACAACCATCGAAATGGGTCAGATGCAGCTCGCTGTTGTTGAAATCCGCTTTGGTCAGGTCACAGTCGGTAAATGAAACTTCCCCCAGCCGACAGCCGACGAAACGGGTTCCTTTGAGCTTAAGCCGGTGAAAGGTACTCATCTGTAACTGACAGCCCTCAAAGTCAACTGAAAAAAGCATAGGATTACAATCTTCAAAATGCAGACCCAGCATTTTGCATCCCTTGAAAGCTGCACTCCGGAAGCTGCTTTGTTTAAGGGGTACATTGCTCAGATCACATTGTTCAAACCGACAATCCACAAATACAAATCCGGATAAATCTGTTCCCGCAAAACGGCAGTCAGTAAAGGTGCATCGTTCGTATTCTCCGCGTTTGATTGGCTTTTCCAAAAAATGGATGCCCCGGTAATGTTCCGCATCGATGTAAGGAGTAATCAAAGACATAAATAATGAAACAATTTAAGGTACAGAAAGGCATTTTCCCTTTATAGGGTACGGTCAATATTTATAGGGGTCGGTCTAGACCGACCCCTATAAAGGGAAAAAATATCGCAATAAAACCCAAAGACCCCAATCCGGAACCTGGAATTTGAAATCCGGAATTAATTACCCCTGGAACGGGTAACGATAGGTTTTAGGTGGATTCAGATTCTCTTTAATGGTACGGGCTGATGTCCAGCGGATGAGGTTAAGCATGGAGCCTGCCTTGTCGTTGGTACCTGAGCCGCGTGCCCCGCCAAAGGGCTGCTGTCCTACCACAGCACCGGTTGGTTTGTCGTTGAGGTAGAAGTTACCTGCCGCGTGACGGAGTTTTTCGGTAGCCAGGTCGAGTGCGTAACGATCCTGCGCCAGTACAGCACCTGTGAGGGCATAAATCGAGGTTTTGTCGACCAATTCAAGCGTTTCTTCGTATTTGTTTTCGTCGTAAACGTAGAGGGTGAGCACGGGACCGAAGAGCTCTTCGCACATCGTTACATACATCGGATCGTTTACGCGGATAATGGTGGGTTCGATGAAGTAGCCTTTTGACTTGTCGTACTTACCACCGGCCACGATTTCACAGGCAGGATCATTTTTGGCAGCATCGATATAGCCGGCGAGTTTGTCGAACGACTTCTCATCGATGACGGCATTGATGAAGTTGGTAAAATCTTCCACGCCACCCATTTTCATGTCGGCGAGGTCGGCTTTTACCCGTTTTTTAACAGCATCCCACAAGTTGGAAGGGATATAAGCCCGGGAAGCCGCAGAGCATTTCTGTCCCTGGAACTCGAAGGCGCCTCTTGAAATGGCGGTTGCTACCATATCGGCATCGGCTGATTTGTGGGCAACGATGAAGTCTTTGCCACCGGTCTCCCCCACAATACGCGGGTAACTTTTGTAGATGCCGATGTTTTCGCCCACCGTTTTCCAGATGTTGTTGAATACACCGGTGGAGCCGGTAAAGTGAATGCCGGCAAAATCACGGTGTTTAAAAATAACATCTCCTGCCACCGGACCGCTGACATAGACGAGGTTGATCACCCCATCGGGTAAGCCGGCTTCCTGAAATAGTTTCATCAGGAAGTAAGCCGAATATATCTGGGTATTGGAGGGTTTCCAAACCACGGTATTGCCCATCAGTGCCGGCGAGGTAGGCAGGTTACCGGCTATAGAGGTGAAATTGAAGGGGGTAAGGGCGAAGATGAAGCCTTCGAGGGCCCTGTATTCCACCCGGTTCCAGGTGGTCGGCAGGCTTTCGGGCTGCTGCTGGTACAGTTGCGTCATATACTGTACGTTGAACCGGAAGAAGTCAATCAGTTCGCAGGCACTGTCGATTTCTGCCTGGAAGGGGTTTTTGCTTTGGCCGAGCATGGTGCTGGCGTTGAGGAGGTCGCGGTAGGGGCCTGCAAGCAGATCCGCCATCTTCAGAAAAATAGCCGCACGTTGTTCCCAGGGAAGGGCTTCCCATTTCGGTTTGGCAGCCAGCGCAGCGTCGATGGCCATTTGTACGTGGCTGGCGTCGCCTTCGTGAAACTGACCTAAGACATGTTTGTGGTCGTGGGGCGGATTGATGGTTTTGGTTTTACCCGTCCGGATCTCTTTGCCTCCAATGAACATGGGGATATCGAGCGTTTGCGCACGGAAAGCTTCAATCTGCTTTTGCAGCGAAACTGCTTCCGCACTGCCGGGGGCATAGTTGCGAACCGGTTCGTTTTTCGCGATAGGAGGGGTAAAGGTGCCGTAAGCCATAGGAGAGGATTTTTGAACGCTGCAAAGTTAGCCGATGGGGCTCATTTCTTTAGGGATAAAGCCTAAATTCGATGCGATGATTCAAATTGCCGCCCTAACCGCCTTTTTCAGTCGCCATGCGTTTAAGTTCTTCCTGGCGATGTGTGCCCTGCACCTTGTTCCGGTGTGGATTTCTCCCTGGTTTTACAGCTTCGACGGTCCCGCGCATCTGTACAATGCCCGCCAGTTGTGGGAGATACTGGTAAACGGCAACAGCTTCCTGACCCGTTTCTACGAAATAAACAGTTCACCTGACAACTGGCTGGTACACGGCACGCTGATGCTGCTGCAGGCAGCCGTCGGGATGGCGCTGGCTGAAAAACTGCTGGTGACAGCCTATGTGCTACTGTTCGCCTTGGGTTTTCGCCGTTGGATGAAGTTTCTGGGTAGTCCTGCCATGGGTTGGTGGGTGTTTTTCCTGATATATTTCTATAATTTTTATCTCGGACAGTACAGTTTCGCTTTCAGTGTGGCCCTGTTCCCCTGGTTTATGACCAGCTGGCAGCAATGGCTGCAGCAAGGGGGCAGGCGTTTGTTGTTTGCCTGCGGATTATGGTTGTTACTGCTTTATCTCACCCACCTGGTGAGTTTTGGGGTTGCCGGCATTGTTGCCGGTATACTGGCCTTAGGCACGAAATCAGACTGGTCCGGAAGGCTGAAGGCATTGGCTTTGCTGGCGTTGGTTTCTTTGCCGGGATTGCTGTTTGCAGCCTGGTTTTTTTATCACAATGCAAGTTCTGGCGGATCGTGGTGGATGCCCTTCCGGGAGAAAGCAGCATGGCTGCTGAATTTCCGTTCGCTGATTGTTTTTCATTTTGGAAAAGAAGAAAAAATTTTCGGTCCCATGGCCTGGGCCCTTTGGGCGGAACTGGTGTACCTCATCTGGAAAAGTAAGTTGAAGACCAGCAGCCTGAAGACCTTTGTGTCGGCCTTGCTGGCCGTATTGATCTTGTACCTGCTGGCTCCTGATGTGTCAGCCGGAGGAGGTTACATCATCACCCGGCTCAATATCTTATTGCTGATGTTGCTATTGGCTACCCTGGCACAAGGTGCACGCTACTTTTATGTGCTGCGCCCGGCCTGGGTACTCGCCATCGGAGCACAGCTGTATCTGCTCAGCTATTATGTGCAGGTATCGCGTGATCTGGGCAAGGACATGGCTGAGTTTCAGTCGGGCATGACGCATCTGAAACCCAACAGCATCGTGATTCCGTTGAATTACAGTGTTGGCTGGATGCATCAGCATCTGGGGGAGGCAACCGGTTATGACCGGCCGATCGCCAATCTGGCCAATTACGAGGCCAGCAATGCGTATTTTCCCCTGCATTGGCGTTATACACCAGAGAACGAGACGGTGTTTGGTTACTGGCAACCAAGCCTTTATTTCCCACCCTGCGGACCTGATTCACTTCCTCCCCCGGATATGCTGCTCCCCGATTATTTTGTACGCTGGTGTTTCGCTCAGCGAAATCCCCAGGCCTGTGATACGGTGCTGATGCAGCTTCTGGAAAAAGAATACAGCCCTGCTTTCGTATCTGCCGGAGGGCGATTGGAAATTTTTGAAAGGAAGCAGCCTTAAGGCAGGTCTTTTTATCTTGCACTAAGTTTTGAATCATGCACATAGAAGCCTTACGTGATTTCTGTCTTTCATTGCCTCACACCACAGAAGATTTTCCTTTTGATCAGCGTACATTGGTTTTCAGGGTCGGGGGAAAGATATATTTGCTGACAGATGTCGAAGAAAGCTGGGAGTTTAATGCAAAATGCGACCCGGAAAGAGCTGCCGAATTACGCGAACGTTATCCCGATGCCATCCGGCCGGGTTATCACATGAATAAAAAGCACTGGAACACCCTCCGGACAGATATGGGATTAGACGAAAAGCTGCTGCGGGAGCTTATCCGTCATTCCTACGAACTGATATTCGCCAGTCTGCCTAAAAAGATGAGGGAAACGTTGTGAGCATGCATCTCAGCATAGTCATTCCTGTGTACAACGAGGAGTTGCTGGTGGTTCAGGTTCTGGAGATGCTGGAAACGTTGACTTTGCCGGCTTTTGTACTGTCGCGGGAAATCGTGATTGTAGACGATTGTTCAACCGACGCGACCTACCGGAACATTGAAAGCTGGATAACCGGCAAAAAGGGGTATCACCTTCACAAACATCTCCTAAACCAGGGTAAGGGAGCAGCCGTTCGCAGTGGAATAAGTTTTGCCACTGGTGATACCTTGCTGATTCAGGATGCCGACCTGGAACTGCAGCCGGCCGATATACCGGCCATGCTGGAAGCCATGGAAAGACTGGGGGTAGAGATGGTGAACGGCTCCCGCTATCTTCCCGGCCCGATACGGCCACTGAGTAGTTACAAACGATACATTGCCAACAAACTGTTCAGCTGGCTCACCTCTTTCCTGATCGATATCCGCATCACCGACATGGCCTGTGGCTACAAACTCATGAAACGCAGTTTGCTTGACAAACTGCATTTAAGAGAAAACCGTTTTGCCATTGAAGCGGAGTTGCTGATCAAGGCAGCCCGTATCAAACGCAATAATATCGCGGAGGTGCCGGTGCAGTATTTTCCCCGGAATGAAGGGGAAGGCAAAAAATTCCGGACCAGTGACGGGGTCAGGATACTCTGGAAGATAGTTTATTATGCTTTCGGAGGTCGTTAATCAAAAATGGTTTCTACTTCTTCCCGCCCGCCCTTATGCAGTTTACTGTATTGCGGGGTAATAATCATATCATCGTATCCATCCGGGTAATGACTTTTGAAGAAACTGGCCTGGTAGGCTTTTTTGCTCATAGAATCATAATGGATGAGACCCACTTTGTACTGCCAGTTTTGATGCCAGCTCAAAGTCAGGCAAAAAAGGATAACTAAGACGGCCGGTATTTTTACAAGCCAGTTTCCTTTCCAAAGTGCATGTAAAATGGCGGCGAAGGGAATCATCAGCAACGGATACCAGTCTACCATCGGTCTTCCGCCGAAACCACCACCGAACCACCAGGTCCACCAGCACGAAAGCAGGTAAATGATGATGGGAAAGAGCAGCAATATGGGTGTCAGGTATCCCCGGGCACTGCCTCTGAGGCTGAAAAGGCCTGCGAAACTCAGGAGAAGCAGGGGACTGTAAACCAGCCAGCCTTTGCGGTAACTGAACAGGAATTCCACGATGTAAGGGCGAGTCCAGTAAAATTTCTCACCGGTATAAGAGAAAAACAGCCAGTGACCGGAGTTCAGTTTCCAGTAGATAAGCTGGGGAAATCCGATCAGAAATGCGCCCATTATGGCGTAAAGCACCCAACGCGGGTTTTTTGCCAAAATCCGGTACTTCTCCCGGAAAACAGGGCTCCCCATTCCGAAAAGCACGGGAACCAGTATAATCAGGATGTTGGTGGGTCGCACCAGGGTGATCCAGCCAACGAGAAAACCAAGCCAGAAACTTCTGGCCGCCGTGGGTTCATCATGCCAGCGCTGGTTTATTTTCAGCAACCAGGCGATGAGGAAAAAGTTGAAGGCATGCGACATGGCAGCCTCGTAAGTAATGTAGTTGAACAGGTTGGTACCGACCGCGAAGCAGACCAGGGTAGCAGCTACTGCAGCATCAGGAAAGTACCTTCTCAAAACGCCTCCCATCAGCCAGAGCCCCCATAAACCATAGAACAGGCCACTGATGCCGATGGCAAACTGATAGGGTTGGGAAAAACCGCTCAAAGCATCTCCTGAGAACAGACTGTAAACATGTGCCGCAAAAAAGAAAGGGGCATACAGCCACGCAATACCCATGGTGGTTTTAATCACCAGGCCTCCATTCGGGGCAGTCTCAGGCCAGAATTGACGGTTCATATCCTTGCCAGGTCTACGTGTAAAATCCAGACTGAGATCATGATAGATGAATGTGGCAGGCAAATAAGCGTAGTAGGAAATAGCATCCCAGTAAATGGGTCTGTATTCAACGCGTTCTGCCTTTGACCTTTCTATTCCTTTGAAGTAAACCAAAGTCGCAATTGACAAAGCCAGCCAAGTGATTTTCCATATTAATCCTTTGACTTTCAGATTGTCTGACAACTTATCGGGAAGTATGTTCACATTTATCAGATTTAGGATGCCAACAGGGTCAGGCGTATGATTACATTAGCCAACGAAGTTAATCTTATGTAATACAAACCCTTACCTCAGAAATTTTAGCAGTACAAAAAAACCATAAATTTATTGAAAACAGCAGGCAAATACATAAGGCTGAATAGGTGAGCTTACCAGCTTACATGACTTACATTAGGTTCCCAGATTTCAAGTGCCAGACTTTCTATCAGCGCGTCGGCTTTTCCGTAGTTCCAAAAATAGAAATGGAAATCATCAGTTTTGTTTTTAAGGTGGGGGGTAATGTACCAGAAGTCTATTTTCTGACTTTCCGCTAATGGTTGACTCACCGTATCAGTGCCATAAGCCATGTACTGATAGGTTCTTTCACCATGGTGAAAAGAACCGACCAACGCGAAAGGATTTGTTTTTGGCTCGTTTTTATAGCGAAAGGTCAGGGTTCCTTTCAACCAAAAATGATCTTTTCCAGAAAACAGATAGTAAGGTAGTTTGGCAATATCACTGAACTCAAATCCCGGAGAGATATGCAGACCATTTTTGAAGGCTGTGTCGGTCTGATTGTCATCCATATGTTTTTGCCAGGCATCGGCAAATGCCTTCTGAATGGGGTCGCTGCCGTTAAGACTGTCCAGTTGTATCAGGTATGTCTTGCTTAAGGTATATTTCTTTAAGTCAGGGGTTTTTCCGGAAAACAGTACCCGGTCAACCTCCAGTAAATCATCGGCATTATCAGGCCGTTCATTATTGAGAAAGACAGCAGAATAATAAGCTTTCGTCATCCGTTCCGGATCTATAATGCCATTATAATATTGGTTAGACTGAAAAATATTCAGATAAATGCAACTACCCAGTAAAGTCAACGATATACCCCAGAGTATCCGGTTTCTTTTGTTTTGGAGCCATTGAAAAAAGGCGGCAAAACCAAAGGCCCAGAACCCCAGACTTTCGACCATTGCGCGCTGACTGAAACTACCACCATACCACCAGGTTTCCCAACAAGACATAACATACAGAAATACAAGGCAGAAGAAAACAAGCGTCAGATAAAGTGGTTTTTTAGTCTGTAGAAGCAAGAAAAAACCTGATAGAGCAAAAATCATGATGGGAGTGTAGATAAGCCATCCTTTTTTGAAGCTGAACAAGAATGGTATAATATAAGGTGTCAACCAGTCAAATCCCTCCGTATAGCTGTAAATGAACCAATTTCCGCCCGAGAACTTCCAGTACATCATTTGGATACTGAAAATGCCTGTGATCAGAATTCCAATCGCAATAATCTTATCAAAACTTTGAATAATGTTTCCGAGGGCATCTTTGACGGATTTAGCTTTGCTCAAAAAGAGTAATACAGGAATAAGTACCAGCAGGGCGGAGGTAGGTCGAATAAGTACACACCAGCCGATAAAAAAACCCAATCCCAGGGTTGTGAGCCATGTCTTTTTTTCTACCCATTTGATACTCAGCCAGTATACCAAAACATACATTCCGAAAAGCACACCGTGAACCAAATGGGGGTCTATGGTCGCAATCTCGTACAGATTTGTTGCCATAGCAGTACAAATCAGGGCTAAATTTGCTGCTATTGGTGAAAAATACCTATGTAACAGGCCTGAAAGCAAAAATAACCCCAGAAGTATCCAGAAATAACTTGAACATGCCACCCCTACCTGATAGGGTTTAGATAAACCATCCTGTTCAAACCCCATTGAAGGGGCAAGTGCATGGGCAACCAGAAAGCCTGGCAGGTATACGAAAGCAAGGCCTGAACTGTATTTCAGAATATGCTTCCCGTTATGGTCATACGGAGCAATCTGGTAAAGGGTAGAACTTACCTCATATTTAGTCCGCAAAGATTGAACCCAGTCCAGGCGTTCAAGCCCAGGGTCATCATAAATGAAAAAAGCAGGCAGATACAAATAGTATCCATAAGTATCCCACGTAATGCTGTCATTTCCTTTTTTGTTGCCCCAGTTGGCATACTGGAAAAACCCGGTTAACCAAAAAGCAAGAATGATGAGTAGGACAGGTATTCTATTTACAGGACGCATAAACTGAATTTGGATAATAAAGATAGCCCCGTTTCCGGGGCAATCCACATGTTCAGTTCAGGATTTGGTTAGTTGGTAACCAGAATTTTGAAGGTCTGCTGTTTGGCTCCATCATGGACCAATAGATAATAAATGCCTGCCGAGGAAAGGCTAAGTTTGGCAAAATCGTCCCTTGAATAGCTGACTTGTTGTCCCAAAGTGTTGACCAGATGATATCTCGCACCTGATCCGGTATCGTTTATCAGATCCTGAACAAAGGTATGAACAGCATTTGAAGAGTTCAGTAAAATGCTCTTATGCTCTCCGATGGTGGCTTCGGGTGAACCAGCTTTTAATCCTTCCTCCTCTTCACCCGGATCGGTGTCCTCATAACAGGTTTGATTGTCAATAAAATTGAAAAGCGCATAATTTTCCCTCCAGGGGTAGTAAGAGGCCACTTTGAGGTAGTAGTTTCGGTTAGTTGGAAGGACTTGTTTGGTTATGCAGGAGCCTGATCCTATAGAACACTGGTAATCCACATATGAGCCGTTGGATTGCCAGTTTGCGGGCCAGGTACTGAAACTGCTGGTAAGGCTGAAAAGATCATTCAGATAGAAACTGCTGATCGCTGAATAGTCTGTATAGTCAAGACAGAAATATTTGACGGGGTAACTATTGTCCACTTGCCAATTGGTCATGTTGAAAACACCAATTTCAAAACACAGTCTTCTCTCCGTACTAGGAGGATTTTCACAAAAATCTCCCAGTTGAATCAAAGGGTTGTGTGTAAGGCAATTCACAATGAGATTATCCAGTGACACATTGGTAACATTCCCAAAAGATTGTATTGGAATCCCGGTGTTTTCCGCTGTAAAAGTTATGTCGCCAAAATCACCGTTTAAGGTAGGGAGGTCAAACAGTATGACATGCTTCCCGTTCTCGACATATGACATCGGATAAGCGGAACTGAGCTCAGTCAGTGCAGAAGTGCTGCGACGAAAAAACCTGACCTTATAACATCCAGCATAAGGAACTTCAACTACAGCAAACAGGTTGGTTTCGTGTGAGGGTTTCTGTGCGGGATTTAAGTTCCGGACGTAGTCATAACGACCCCCCACATACAATTCAGATAATGAATAGGATGTATCCATGACGTATCCTGTAAGATAGACATTGGTCTCTTCTGTTTTTTCATAACAGACGTATGCATCATATCTGAAGGTGATGGTAGAGGAGGGGTTAACAAAATTGTAAATACGTATTTTGTTGGTTCCACCCTCCAGATTATTGTAGCATTCGTGTTCATCAACGTATTTTAACTCGGATGTGAAGGACTTGAATGCTTCCATTGAATTAAGCCAGTACCCATTGTTGTATTTGTAGAGATTGGAGGTAGTATAATTGGGCCAATATCCCTTTTCTTGAACAGTACAGGAAATGGGACCAACTTTACCAAGCTTGGAACGGGAATAACCATTGTGCATATCTCCATACCAAGATAACGGTGCCACAGAAGCGAATGAACCGGAAAAAAAAGAACTGTAAAGATAGCTGCTGTAGGAAAAGCCATATGGATCCGTTCCTGCAAAAGACTCATCTCCCCCTGAAGCATTTTCCCCACCCCAGAAACTATCGTACTGGACATTAAAGTCGTAATTATAAATTTTATGCATTTTCCAGCTGGTATAATTGTGTTTGCGTATTAAGTGAGGATTGGAGTTGAATCTTATATCTGCAGTCAAGGTGTCCGGTGTATAACCAAATATCGTACTTGCAATATTGGCATCATCCCAATTGTAACAGCTGTTACCGTGAACTCCTTCTATAACATCAATAATATCTATATCTGTACCGCAACTACTCAGGACACCGGCAAATGCCTGATGTTCAGGGACAGTCGATGCAAGGTCTTCAGCATGCCATCCTGTAGATACCAATAATGTTGGTTTCAGGCTTTTCAGATATGAAACGGTCTCGCAATACCATTCGATCATATCACTTCGAACTTGAGCGTTTGTTATATAAACTTTTGTAGTATCCTTTACATTCCAAGGTTCGTTCATGAGTTGTACAGCCATGATATTGTCCAGATAACCATACCTGGAGATGATGTATCTCAACCAGTTTCTAAGGAGCAATTGAAGCTCGGTGTTTTGTAAGTTGTACAGTTCTTTGTTTTCCCCATGGGCAAAAAAACGGAAAGGATTGTATGGGAGTAGGACATCGTCTTGAAATCCGAAAAGATCTTTAGTTGTGGCAATGGGTTTTACAGCAATTTCTTTGCTTCTGGCGTATTCAAAAATGATATCGAATCGTTGTAGATTGGAATAATCTAGGAGTATATCGGTAAAATCAAATGGCCCCTGGTTAGTATCTACAAGCGGGTAAAGGGTACTGCTTGTAATTACTTTTTCATCTCTGTTAATCAATTGCAACAAATTGATGCGAAAGTAATTCCCTCCTTTCGCATGGAGCTCATCTATTGCCTCCTTATATAAACAGACGCCTCCCTGTACTATAGGTCTGTACAATGAGCCATTGTTTAGTGCAGGTGTGGTGTTAAGTACCTGTGATTCATCGTTTGCTATGCTTTCCCCAATAGGAATAACCGGGACTCCATTTTTGTGCAGAATACCTGGTTTATGATTGAAATAGTAATCATAACAGTTGAGTAATCCACTCTGAATCTCAAATTCTCCGGAGGTAAGTTCTACCTCAATAAAATTCTCATCCAGATAAGAGTAAACTGTCCCTGAAATCTCATAAGCCCACTCACCAGCTACTTTGGGTAAAAAACGTGCCAGCCATACTCCATCATATCCTTCCAGGACGTCAGGGGTGCCGTTTTCATAGTAGTTTAGCGCCGTTACATGGGTGATACCAGCATTCATAGAACTGGTGACAGTGCTGCAGGATAGATTTTCAAAATCATACATCCTTGCATAAAAAGCATTTACAGTTATTGCTATACTGCTATGTGTAAACTTGCATTTGATTTCTACGATTTCAGCATTGATTTTGTCATAATGGCTTGTAAGGTGCTGGTCAAGATCTTCTATTTGGAAGGTCAGTTCAAATTTCTCGCAAGTCTGTATTTCAGAAGGAACATTCAATACTGTAACCTCAAACTTGGCAGGTCCGTCTTCAACAGGTTCTTCCTGAGCAAGTGCGGTTACAGTACTGAGAAAGAACATCATAAGTCCTATCAGGGTATTTGTTTTCATAACCTTAACTTTTAAGTTGTTATTGAAGATAACAAAAAAAAACACACGAGCATATTTACAACTTTGATAAAACTTCACATTGACTTTTTTACTTCTAAATAATCAGATCACAGGTTGTTCGTTAATCCTTTCTATGTGTATCCAGTTGATTCTTGGTGCAGATCCCAACCTTAGTTTTTAATCCCACTGCTGAATTGAGGTGTTCGTTGTGTCATAGACCCATCGGAGTGCGTTGGGATGATTTGATAATGTACAGATATGTCTTAAGTCCATGCTCAGGTTGCAGTGATGTAAAGTATGTTGCGGAATCAATTTGGATGCTTATTTTGGGGAGATGGCAATATGGCTTCTGAAGACGTTGATTCAAAAGGGATTTTCTGCACTACCTGGTGGTTACCGGCTGAATACAGCTGCTCAGCGGACGATGAGAAAGGGAGATTGGCTGAGCGATGAGTACTTTTTCAATCGCCTTGCCCACGGATTTACGCATTTGGGCTACTACGAACAATACAGTTCCGGAAAAATTCCGACCCGTTGTCTGGAAATTGGCACAGGCTGGCATCCCATTGTGCCAATAACCCTTTTTCTGGCCGGGGTAGACAGTATTCAAACCTTTGATCATCAGCCGCATCTGACGCTGAGAAATTTAAATGAAACAGTCAGGAAATTTTTATCTGTTCTTAAATCCAACATATCAGGAGTTGGAAACCGTTTTCTGCCGGAAAGAATTGATAAGCTGAGCAGATGGGCTGAACAGGATTTTGCAACCCTCCGGGAAGGACTTTCTGACTTGCATATCGAATATAGTCCAAACGGACTGGCAGTTTTACCTTCCTTTGAAGGAGGATCAGATTACATTATATCAAATAATACGTTGAGCAATATCCGGGAGCAGGATCTTCCTGTCATTCTGAAAGACTGTCTGAATCGGATGAGGCCGGATGGTCTGATGTCCCACTTCATTGACATGACTGATCAAAACAGTCATTGGGATTCGGGTATCGGTCCGTTCAACTATCTTCGATTTTCTAACAGACAATGGCGTCTTCTGACCGGTCGAATCAACTATCAGAACAGGCTTCGACTACCTTCCTTCGTACAGGTATTCGATGCCTTGGGTATGCAACAACTGGTTTGTGAAGTTAATCAGGAGACTTTGGAAGCACTTGATCGTCAGAAGCTACACCCTGATTTTCTGGTTTTTAACCGCTTGGAGTTACGAATAAGCCATGCTCATTTGGTGTACGGCGTCCAGATTTTGCAACAGAAATGGAAAACTAAATAGGAGGTAATGTTTTATTTTATCCTGAACTATCATGCCATTAATCCGGGAGAAAGAATCTATCACGAGGATCATGTATATGCGGTGACTGGGGAGGTTTTCCGGCAGCACTTGCTTCTGCTTAAACTGGCGCAATATAAGGTCATCTTATTGGGCGAACCACTTTTGCCGGCCGGACAGCCAACAGTTTCTCTTACCTTCGACGATGGACACGATTCGGACATTCAGGTTGTGATGCCCCTTTTAGAAGAATTCGGTTTCAAGGCTTCCTTTTTTATCCCTGCCGAACAATTGCAGCGGAGTCAGGAAAAACGGGAAGCTTATAGTAGATTAATCGAAGCCGGACATAGAGTAGGGCCGCATGGCTATTCTCATACTTATCTCAACGCGCTGAAACCAATAGCCCAGTACCGTGAATTGATCAAAGCGCGGGAAACTTTCCGACAGTACTTGAGCGTGGAACCAACTATTTTTGCTTTGCCAGGTGGTAAATACAACCGCGTAACCCTTAAACTCGCTAAAAAGGCAGGATATCATATGCTTCTGGGAACCGGATTTCAGCTCTACGGTTCCGAAGAAGTGCCTTTTGTTAACAGGAGGTGGACTATCAAACGGCATACCTCTCTGGGGCGGATCAACAAAGTATTGCAACAACACCAAGGCAGCATCCGGCTTGAACAGACTAAAGCTTTGCTGAAGTACGGTGCACACCGACTCATTCCTAACGAACTGGGAATTTTGTTGAGCTATAACCTTAGAAAGTGGTTTTGATAGAGGAGTATTCTGAGCAGAAGGACATACTCTCAAATGTCTATGCTGGTGGGCTGATGAAAAAGGACTTCAATTTAAAATTGTAGCTTCTGTGGATGCCATAAATAGATTTGAATCAGCTTCACAATAAAGAATCAGGTATACTTCTGGTATTAAGACACTGTCACGCACACGGAAGCCTGCTGGGAGTGTTCCGATGGGGTTTGTTCCGGTATATTCATCCAGATAGAGAATAAAGGATCTTTTACCCTTGAGTCTGGGTACTATTTCTTCGCTCAGTTCTATTTTATAATGTTCATTAATTACCAATGCTCTTTCAATATCTGAATATGCCATTTGAAATATTCTGCGATTAGCATAATACAGGTACCGTAATTCTGTCCAGGCTGGAAAAAGGAATACAGGTTCCTGCGCCTGACGAAGTTTTTGTACTTCCCTGACAGATTGTTGAACTTCTCTGTAGGTGATATTTTTGGGAACAGGCTTAAAATGGCTCAGGACAGGAACCATGACCCATGCCAGCAGGAGGGTAGTGATTACAGGAAAAACACGAAAACCCTTTCCCGCCATGATGCCAAACACTACCATTACCGGAAGTGTGGTGAATAGTAAATAATTGTCACTAAAAAACCATACCCACTTTGATCCGAAGAATAAAAGACCATAACATACAAGGCCATACAAAGCCAGAAAAGCCAGTGGTTTACGCTCTTTATAATCTGTGAAGAACAAGAAAAACAAACCAACTAAAAACAAACCCATAAAACGGTCGTAACCTACCCGGTCATTCCAGGTGCTTACCAGCTGGTGTTTGAAATACATAAACTCCGGAAGCTGGTGTAAGCTATTTTCTCCGCGATGTACAATTACATCCCAGGCAGGAATCACCAAAGGCAACCAGAGCAGGCCAGCCAGCGCGTAAGACTTGATCAACGTGAGCCGGAAGGCCCTGTCACGCCCGAAAAGAAGTGAAAGGGCACCGCCTACCCCTAAAATAACAGCCCCCAGATAATGGGTGTAAAGCAACAACAGGGCTGTGCCCGTATGTAATAGCCACAATCCCCTGCGATGGGCTTCTCGCTGCAGTTTTACCCAGGACCAGAGCAGCAACATAAACTCGAACCGGAACAGGGGATATGCCCTGGCCTCTGATCCATACAAAAAATGAATGGTAGAAAAGGTAAATAACACCCAGGCGATTAACCCGCCGCTTATGTTGCTGAATCGTTTGGCAAGGCTGTAGACCAGTATACCTGTCAGACTGCTGAAAATCACGGAAAGCGAACGTACGCTCCACACGCTGTCTCCGAAAAGCTGCATCACAAAATGCAGCAGCAGCATATACAGCGGTGGATTGGGCTCGGTGTTTACGCTTAAACGGATAATTTCAAGGGGCGATTTCTGGGCGTGGTATACGCTGAATGGTTCGTCTATGCATAAATCGCGTGCGTCCAGCCACCAATAACGCAACAGCATGCTGATGCCGAAAAGAATCAAACCCATCCATTTATCCGGAACATGCAGTGATTCCAGTTGCAGGATGTATCTCCTTATCTTTTCAAACATACCTTAAAAAATGCTCAGCTGCTGCGGTGGTTCCCCGCCTTTCTGTTCCCGCTCCTTCTTCACATCAAACTCGATGGTAGTGCCAATCTCAATGTTTTCTTCAGCAGCAGGGTCAGGAGATAAGTCAGCAGAGTCCGTATCTGCAGAAACATCCACCACCTCTTCAACCTCAGAACCAGCCTCGTCAGAGGCTCCGGAAGAAGCCCTGGCTTCATATGAATGCTCCTCACCTCTCTCTCTACGTTCTCCCTTCTCCCCTCTACTCTCTCCACTCTCGCCTCTCCCTTCCTCCCCAACAGCCTCTTCCTCCGAAAGCAGCTTCACAACCAGCAGGTTATCAGTCGTCAAACGGTTACCGATGGCTTTCCAGCCCTTCACATCGATGAATTCCCGCAGGTTAATTTCCTGCTTCTCTTTGGTTTTTTTATTGCCGGTTTCTATCTCTACAATGGGTTCTGCCAACAGACTCACAAAACTCATTTTCGCGCCTTTTTCTTCGCTGATGAACGGGAAACGTTTGTTGAGGGTGGTGGTCTCAATCAGAAAACGCTTTACGTACCAGGCCTTGTTGGCGGGGGTGTAGTGTATTACCGATAACGGCTTGGTAGCCATAAATTTGCTGAGTGAAGCAATCTGATCCGGCTCGTAGCGGTTGGTGAGCTCAAAATTGGTGAGCTCGTAACTGCCGTCCTTGTAAACCACCAGCACGGCATCATCTCCGTCAAACGAACCGAGATAACGACCTCGTTCGTCTACATTCAGGCGGCCTACGATATCGTCGTACCAGATTTTACGGCCGCCGATGGTCGACTTGCCTTTTTCCTTGAAAAGCACCCGTTTTACGGTGTATTTGGTTACGGTATTCCCCTGTGAAGCCCTCCCTTTGATGGCCAGTTCGCCGAGGTCGTAGTCAAAAACTTTCTTGCGGGCGGGTGCGTTCTGGCTGAGATAGATGGTTACTACCTCCGATTCACTGTTCGGATTGGCCGAAAAGTAAACCACCTTGCTGTTCTTCTCACCTTTCGTCAGGTCGTATTCCTTGTCGCGGGTAACGGCTGTAACATTAAAACGTTTGGCATAGGTCACCGCACTTTTGCCATCCGCATACAGCATGTGGTAGGTCATACGCTCGTCGTTCTTTTTGAATACGTCGACATGCAGTATCTCCTTGCCTACGAAGGCTTTGTCGCTGACTTTGGTGACGACACACTTGCCATCCCGGCGGAATACGATGATGTCGTCGAGGGGTGAACAGTCGCATACATACTCGTCTTTTTTCATGCCGTAGCCGACGAAGCCTTCGGCCCGGTTGACGTACAGTTTTTCGCTGGCTACAGCTACTTCCGCAGCCTGAATATTGTCGAATACCCGGATTTCGGTCTTGCGCTCCCGGCCTTTGCCGTATTTTTTGAGTAATGTCTCGTAATAGGCGATGGTGTAAGCCACCAGGTTTTCAAGATGATGCTGCACTTCTTTCATCTCCTCTTCGAGGCTGCGCAATTGTTCGTCGGCTTTGAAACCGTCAAATTTGGAGATGCGTTTGATTTTTATTTCGGTGAGGCGCACAATATCTTCCTGCACCACCTCACGCATCAGCAGCTTTTTGAAGGGATCGAGGCCGCGGTCGATGGTTTCGATGACGGATTCCCAGGTTTCGCACTCTTCAATGTCGCGGTAGATGCGGTTTTCGATGAAGATTTTTTCGAGCGACCCGTAATGCCACTTATCCCGCAACTCCCCGAGTTTGATTTCGAGTTCCCACTTCAGCAAATCCATGGTCTGCTGGGTGTTGTAGCGCAGAATGTCTTTCACATTCATAAAATGCGGCTTGTCGCCGGAAATCACACAGGCATTGGGAGAGATGCTGGTTTCACAGTCGGTAAAGGCATACAGCGCGTCGATGGTGATGTCGGGTGAGATACCGGGTGGAAGCTGTATCTCAATCTCCACCTCCGCGGCAGTATTGTCGATGACCTTCTTGATTTTGATTTTGTTGGCTTCGCTGGCTTTGACAATCGACTCGATGAGGCCGGTGGTGGTGGTGCCAAACGGTATCTCCTTGATGAGCAGCGTTTTTTTGTCAGCCTCCTCGATGCGGGCCCTGCAGCGGATTTTACCTCCGCGCAGCCCGTCGTTGTAGTTACTTACATCTATAAACCCACCTGTCAGAAAATCGGGGTAGAGCTCGAAACTTTGTTTTTTGAGGATGCGGATGCTGGCGTCGATCAGCTCCACAAAGTTGTGTGGCAGTATTTTGGTGCTCAAACCCACGGCAATACCTTCTACACCCTGGGCAAGCACCAGGGGGAATTTCATGGGGAGGGTGATGGGTTCTTTTTTGCGGCCGTCGTAGCTGGTTTGCCAATGGGTGGTCTGACCGTTGAAGGCTACATCGAGCGCGAATTTGCTGAGCCGCGCCTCAATATACCGCGGCGCGGCGGCGGAATCGCCGGTGCGTACATCTCCCCAGTTACCCTGTGTATCGATTAAAAGATCCTTTTGCCCCAGACCCACCATCGCATCGCCAATGGCCGCATCGCCATGGGGGTGGTACTGCATGGTTTGCCCGATGATGTTCGCTACTTTGTTGTAACGGCCATCGTCGATCACCTTCATGGCATGCAATATCCGCCTCTGCACGGGCTTGAGCCCGTCTTCAATGGCCGGAACGGCACGCTCCAGGATTACGTAAGAGGCGTATTCGAGGAACCAGTTCTCGTAAAGTCCCGATACCGGGGTGATGTCATGGATTTTGTCTTCTTCTTCAGGCAGGTTTCCGCTCGTTTCTTCACTCATCTGTCAGCTGCATTTCTCCAAAAATAAGGAAGGCAATTGTCAAGTTGTAAACAGAAATCCACAAAGGAATCCACCTGTTCAGCCAAGCTGCACCGAACGCATCGAAATGCCACCCATTTGAAGGGCTGTAACCGGAAATCCGGCAGTTTCATCCTTGTGCTGCATGCCCAGGATGTAAATCAGCGGCCAGTAGTGGTCGGGAGTTGGGATGCTTAATTGTGCGGCTCTGCCCAGACTCCTGTAATCGAGCAAAGGCTGGTGGTCGCCCGAAGCGATTTTGGCAGCACCAAAGCTGTCAAATTCTTCCGCCCAGTCAAATCCGCCATCCGGCCGGTCCCAGTCGAGCATCCTGAGGTTGTGCACCATATTACCACTGCCCAGAAACAGGACACCCCGGTCGCGCCAGCGTTGCAGGGCCTGCCCGAAGGCGTAGTGCCAGGCACCGTCGCGCCGCATGTCAATGCTGAGCTGAATGACGGGAATGTTGGCTTCGGGATATACATGTCGCAACACACTCCAGGTGCCATGGTCAAGGCCCCAGCTGTGGTCGTGACCCAGGTTGGTGTAGGTGAGTTCTTCTTTTAACTGTGCTGCCAGATCAGGCGCGCCTGCAGCCGGGTATTGTACGTCAAAAAGTGCCTGCGGAAAACCGCCGAAATCATGGATGGTTTTGGGCAACGGCATGGCCGTGACCTTGGTTTCTCCCTGTGTCATCCAGTGGGCGGAGATGCTCACAATGGCGGTGGGTGGGGGTAAATCACGACCTATCTGCCGCCAGATCCGGGTAATGGGATTGTCTTCCAATGCGTTCATCGGACTGCCGTGGCCCAGAAACAACGCCGGCATGCGGGCCGATTTCGGTCCGCTGCTCAGGAGATTGTCCAGTTGATTCAAACTCATGGTTGTCATAGCAAGAGTACCCAGCGAAAGGGTTTTAAGGAAATCAGCCCGGGTCATCTTCAAAAGTACATATTCTCAATTAAAGTTCAAACATTGAAATTTATACCAGACGTTTCGTCAAACAATGATACAGTCCGTTATTTCGTTGCATAACCGGCCAATCTGCCAACATTCCTGACCCAGTTCAGCCATTTTCCGTTCAAAGGTATCTCTGGCTGCCGGGTCAACGCTCAGCAGCAGCCCGCCGCTGGTTTGCGGATCACAGAGGTACATAAACTCGGCGCCTTCCACCCCTTTTACCCGGTGACCGTAGGCATTCCAGTTGCGGTACACATTATCTGGCAGGAGGAACTGGTCGAGGTATTTTTGAAGCCCTTCAATGACCGGTATCTGCCCGAGCAACAGTTCAGCACCTAACCCGGAGCCCTGCGCCATCTCCAGTACATGTCCCAGCAGTCCAAAGCCGGTTACGTCTGTCATCGCATGTACAAAGGGCCAGTTACCGGCATTTTCTCCTGCCCGGTTCAGGCTGGTGGTCAGGGCAATCAGTCTGAAGTAATCGGTGTTTTCGAGTTTACCTTTTTTCAGGGCGGTTGCAAGTATACCAATCCCCAGCGGTTTGGTGAGATAAAGCAAATCGTTGTTTTGGCCACCTGCATTGGTTTTGATGTGGTCGCGTTTTACCAGGCCATTGACGGCGAGGCCAAAGAGGGGTTCCGGGCTGTCGATGCTGTGGCCCCCCGCCAGCGGGAACCCGGCTTCTTCGCAGACTTCCTGCGCACCTTTGATGACCTCAGCCGCTGCTGACGCGGGCAGCTTATCTACCGGCCAGCCGAGTATACTCAGGGCCATGATGGGGCGGCCACCCATGGCATACACATCGCTGATGGCGTTGGTGGCCGCAATCCGGCCGAAATCGTAGGGATCGTCTACAATCGGAGTGAAAAAATCGGTGGTGGCGATGAGTGCTTCCGTATCATTCAGGGCATATACAGCAGCATCGTCGCGGGTGCCTGCACCTACCAGCAACTGGGGGTGATGGTGAGGTTGCAGACCTTTCAGCATCTGTTCCAATACATCCGGTGCAATTTTGCATCCGCAACCCGAGCCTTTGCTCAGTTGTGTCAGCCGTTGGTTTTCCATTTGTCAGATAACTGTTTTTGCGAAAATTCGGGTAAAACAACCGCCAGCTCTTCCATGGTCAGTCCGGTGGCATCAAAATATAAAATCAGGTCCGTATCCTTTGTTTCAAGGTCGAAATTGTAGGCCTTGTCGTAATAGCGCAAGGCAATGGCCGCGGCGGCGGCACGATCATCGGCATCGAGGGCTTCGAAGGCGGCCTGGAGATGCTGGCCACCCAGCTTTTTACGGATACGCTCAAAAGCAGCTTTCAATACTTCATCGGAAGCAGCGCCATATTCCGATACCAGGCGGTGAATACGTTGTTTGAGAGGGACCTCAATGATCAGCAGGGGGGACTGACGGAGCTTTTTGTAAAATTCGTCGGGCAAATGTACTGTACCTATCATCCGGCTTTCATCTTCCAGCCAGACAATCCTGCATCGGTCGAGCTGACGCAGCCGGACACACAATAAATTCCCGAAATGTTCGGTGCTGGGTTGTTCCAATCCTGCACGGGCACCGAAGGAAGAGCCTTTGTGCAAGGCAATCGCTTCCAGATCAATGACCTGCTCACCATGGGCTTCCATCAGCTGCAACAACTCGGTTTTACCGCTGCCGGTCCGGCCACCGACTACCCGAAAGTGCCAGTCCTGTGTACACAAACGAACCAGCTCCTGCCGCCACCTTTTATAACCACCTTGCAGGACATACACTTCCAGCCCTGCAAAATCAAGGAGCCAGGCCAGACTGGCTGAGCGCTGACCACCGCGCCAGCAATACAGAAACAAAGGTTTACCGGCGGAAAGTGTGGTAGCTTTTTGGACAAAGGAGGCAAGCTTGGGCCCTACCAGTTCCAACCCGAGCTCCAGGGCTCTTTCAGGACTTTCCTGCTTATAGGCTGTTCCTACCCGGGCACGCTCTTCAGCGTCAAAAAGAGGAAAAGATAAAGCTTCAGGGATGTGACCCTGTGCATGTTCTGCAGGTGAGCGGACATCTAACAGCACCCCTGCTTCCACCCTTGCCATAAAATCAGCAAGCTCCAGTCTCTTAACCGCCATTTTGCAAAGGTAGGATGCTTTCGAGACATCCGGGTTCAGCTGCGGAATTCAATTTTCCGGTGCGTACCGTCGCAATAGGGTTTGTTGGCAGAAGAACCACATCTGCAGAGAAAGGTTTTCTCTGATTTTATCACACTTTCACCCTGTTCATTGATAACGTTTACATGTCCGATTACCTGCAGGGGCCCGTTGGGAAGTAATTGTATGTCTACCGCGGATGCTTCTGATACCAAAACGGCCGCAGGACTGTCATGGTCACGCAGACTCAGGGCTCCTGACGGACATCGCGCCACGGCAGCGCGGATGGCTGGGGTGTCGGCACCATCCATCTTGATCCAGGGGCGTTTGCGGGGATCAAAAACGGCCGAAAGCCCCTTCCAGCAGTTGGTAGAATGGATGCACAAATCAGGCTTCCAGTCTATGGTGATTTCTCCGTTGGTATAGTGTTTTTCCATGGCTATTGCAGGCTTGTTTGAATGTGTAGGGGTTGGGTGAGAACTTTGTGCACAGGGCAGGCATTGGCCACGGCCAGCAACCGTTGTCGCTGGCTGTCGTCGAGCGCACCGCTGAGTTCGATGTCGCGGCTGATGGTGCTTTCATTGCCTTCGCGGTACAGGGATAAACGAACCTCTATGCTTTCCAGGGGCCAGCCTTTTTTAGCTGCATACATCTGAACGGTTACGTTGGTACAACTGCCCAATGCCGCCAGAAAATTTTCATAGGGGGTGGCGGCCGTGTCGCCGCCGCCTTCTTCTTCCGGTTCGTCAGCCTGCCAGCGGTGCAGGCGCGCTTCAATATCCATCACCCAGGGGGTGGGTGTGCTCGTGACCACTGCGCTGGCAAGGGCTTCGTTACTTGTATTCATGTCTTAAAATACGAAAAGATCAGAAAGCCTTCTTAATCCATAGGGACTTCAAGCAACAAAACTTCGCTGTCCGTTGAAAAGCTGAGGTCGAGGGTGTTGCCACCGCTGATACCCAGGGCATCCCGGCGTTGCAGTTCATGGCCGTCAATCCTGACAGTACCATCCAGCACGAAGGCATAAACTCCGTTACCTGCTTTCTGAATAGCATAAGTGGCCATCTGCCCTGCCTCAAAACGGCCCAGGCTAAACCAGGCATCCTGGTTGATGTGTACACCTTCACCTTCGGGACTTACGATGGTCTGGAAACGGTTGTGTCTTTCTTCCGGCAAAAAGCTGAGTTGGTCGTACCGCGGCGTGATATCACGGTTTTTCGGAAAAACCCATATCTGCAGAAAGTGTACAGGATCGGTTTTGCTGTAGTTGTATTCGCTGTGCTGCACACCGGTGCCGGCCGACATGATCTGAACATCGTGGCGGCGGATGATTGTTTGGTTACCCATGCTGTCGCGGTGCTCCAGGTCACCCAGTAGCGGGATGGATACGATTTCCATATTATCGTGCGGGTGGGTACCGAAACCCTGGGCAGGTGCCACCTGGTCGTCGTTGAGTACGCGCAGCAAGCCAAAACGGGTTTTTTCAGGATTGTACCAATGTCCGAAGCTGAAAGAATGCGCCGACTTCAGCCAGCCGAAATCGGCCTGGCCCCTGTCGGCAGCCGGGTGATAGAGGTAGTTTTTCATTATTTTGATGTTTAAACATTAAACCTGAAAATAAGACTAAAAGTTCAGAGGGGGGTAGACTGGTAAAACGGTAAAACGGTAAAACGGTAAAACGTGTCTCT
>DLHS01000015.1:583647-632670 GCA_002483345.1 Bacteroidetes bacterium UBA7662 | reverse complement strand
AAATTTCAGCTACTTCGGCGCCCGATATTATGATGCGGATCTGAGTATCTGGCTGAGTGTGGATCCGATGAGTGATAAGTATCCGAGCCTATCTCCTTACAATTATTGCGCTTGGAATCCGGTGATGTTGGTTGATCCAGATGGGCGTGATATTGAAACCACAGAAGAAGGGTGGAAAATAATAAGTAGGGCTTTTGAGGCTACTCTGGGTAAGAACCATCCGTTCTCGTGGAATAAAGAGACAGGAAAGGTGGAATTTGATAAAAATGCTGATTTGTCAGGCTTTAAAAATGAAGCTCAGAAAGAAATTATAGACCACTATAAATCCTTGGCCACTGACGAGAGTTTCAAAGCAAATGTTCAAGTTGTTGGTAATGATCAAGAATTCACAGGGTTGAATGGAGAAAGTACTACACTTCGAAAGCAAGATGCACGTGGGATAACTGTTCTATCTTCTGATGGGAAATCAGCCAACGTTTATCTTAGTAGTGAGCCTTTATATAAACTTGATGGTAAATTAACAGTTAGCCCGCAACGTTTAAATGAACAAGGTATTACGTCTATGCATGAAATAGGAGGCCATGCGTACTATTACCAGCAAGGGATAACAAATAGTGGCTCCAATGGAAGTGAAAACAATAGGTTAACTTCAGAGTTTGAGGGTAGAGTTAGGCCGATTTATAATTCGCTCTACCAGAAAAATTATATAAGGAAACAACCAATAACATACCACCCATGAGAATTATCATTACAATTATTTATTTGTTATTTGTAATTAATAACATAAGTGCTCAGTCAAGATTCGTCGAACATTCAAGTGTTATTGATCAAGAATTACGTGAGGCAAATAATCCAGACACTCTTTTGATGTTCATTAATCCAATGGCCTTTACTTGGGGAAATCAAGGTGATTGGTCGCAAGTAATGTTGTTTGTTTATAAGAAAAATGGATATTGGGAATATAAAGCAATAAAGGTTGCCAAAACAGGCAAATGGAAGACCAAGTCAATCTCGACTATTTGCAGTTTTCCCAGTGATGTAGAACAAAAAATGGATTCTTGGTTTTTAGATTGTAATCATGCTATCGAGGATATTTTAGCTTCGAGAAAAGGAGAGCATACTGGTTATTATGTTAGCCTAATGTACAAAAACAATAATGAGGTATTAGAGGTTCCATTTCATAATGCTCCGGGTGTAGGTCATATGGTTGGATTTGCGTCTAGCAGATATCAGGTGCTTTATGATTTGTATGCATACTGCACAGTAAATGCTTCAGGTTTTGATTTTAAGGAGGTTGAACGTAAAAAGATTAAGAAAAAGTAAATCACCTTGCAATGGTTTAAGATCAAGCCAAATTCCGTGCAGATGTGGCTGAGTGTGGATCCTTTGTCAGACGACTATCCGCACCAGAGTGCATACGCTTATTGTAGTAACAATCCGGTCATGAGAGTTGACCCGACAGGGATGAACGACGATTGGGTACAGGGTGCTGACGGAGGTATTAAATGGGATAAGAATGCCACTTCTCAAGCTACAACCAAAGCAGGGGAAAAATATTTAGGGAAGGATTTAACTTTTACGTTTAATAGTTATATTGACAGCAAATCATGGGATGGACCTTTAGGAAGCTTTCCCGCAGGAGACAAGTTAACTTCCACCATAAATGTTAAATCAAATACAGATGCCGACAATAATCTGCTGTCAGTAGATATTAAATCAAGCGTTTTTGTTAATAAAACAGGGGGGATATTTCAAGGAGATAATTATTACCCAGGGCAAAAGAATATTGGCTTAGATATTAAAGGCGCAAAAGTGGGTTTGCAACTTTTGAACAGCATGCTAAAGTTAATTCATTTGAAGAAATGGGACTAAATATGATGGGCTATGATAAAGTTAATGTTGCCCAGAAATTAACTTTAGGTCTTTCTGGAAATCATTTATCAGTCAAGGCCGCTACAGATATTTTTCCATCAGCGACACTTTCAGTTAATGGTACGCGATTATTTCAGTATAATCAACCATCTTTTAAAGGAACACATAGTGGGTCAGCACCTGCACCTGCCTTTCATGAACGGTATAAAAAGTAGTTATGAAAAATTTAATATTTAAAGTTGTTGGTTATATTCTTTTAAGCTATATAATTTACTTAGGGGTAGTTTATGCTACTAATAAAGATGCGAAGTTTATAAAGCCGTCTGACCTGGAAAATGGCAAAGACTGGTTTTATTTTGCATGGTTGTTTGGTCTCCCTGTATTTATTAATATTCTAATAATAGGCTTGCCAATGGCCTATGGTCTTGATAAAATTACAACGTCTGCGAACAGATATATTTTCTATCTCTTTTTTGTAGGACTATTTGTTCTTGAATTTATAGTAGGAAATTGGATGTATGGAACTCAGGCTTCTATCCTGAAAGTTGGAATAAGTTTAATGCTGTTTTTAATTTTATTTTGGAAACGATTATGGTAATGGGTGGTAATGTTCAAAAGTGCATATGGCCTGTTTGACTGAGCTATAAAGTGCTGTAAGACAGGGAGAAAGGACTTTCGTGAACGTTACCTGTAAGCTGAACTTGGGGTCATTCTCTGTGTCGATGATGCCATGACGAGATACTTACAATATGAAAAATATTATTATTGGTATTTTGCTTTTAATGTCCTTTAAAGTTAGTGCTCAAAAGAGTATTGACTTAAAAAACGATGGCTATTATGAAAGCATTAGGTTAGATATTCTTTCAATGCCTCAATCAGCAAAAGTGGACACATTTTATGTTAGAAAGGATTCTCATCTTAAGGATTATTCAGGATTACTTGAAGGAACCCTTATAATCATGTTGGATAGCAAAGCTATATATGAAAAAACGAAAAAAAACAAACCATTGATTATGAGGGTAGTGCACCCAATTGAATATGACAACGGGACTTCACATATCATTGTTTCAACCTTTGGGGTAAAAAGAAAGAAGAGTAAATATCAATTGGTAAATTCTGGCTTCAGTAAGATTAAAGTAGAATATGATTGTGATCAGAATAAATACATATATAGCATAATAACAAGCCATTAGGGTAATGTTCAAAAGTGCATAAGCGTTCAACGACGATGCTTCCATGGATATTTTAAGGGATACTTTGGTGTTAAAATATGGGTTTTAGATTTATGAAAAATTCAAACACATCAATACCTATTTATTTACTTCTGATTTTAGGAGTTTCATCATTTGTACCGGTTATCCACGTGCTCATAATGACCATGAATGGGGGAGTTTTATCTATGTTTTTCGGGGTGTAGAGCAAGAAAATACTTTCACTTTGTTCGTAACTAATGTGATTATCAGTGCAGTTTTCTTATGGTTATTTTTGTATACTAAAAAGACTCTTTTGAAATCTTTTTGGGCAATTCTTTACACATGTTTCATGTTCCCTGGCTTTGCTTATGTCTTAACGGATAAACTAAGCCTAAATGAGCAACTGTATTTTATCCCAATTCTTCTTTCAAGCACCTTGAGCTCTTTGATTTTGTTTATGGCTGGTCTATTGAATATTTTCTTTTTTGAGAATAAGAGGGGGGCTTCTGTTTGATTTTCTCAAATTAAGGGTTGAAAGAGCTGGTAATGTTCAAAAGTGCATATGTGTTCAGCGGAGCTGCTTCCGTGGAGATTTTAAGGAGGTACTTTGGTATCAAAATATGGGTTTTTAGTACGATTTAAGGAGATTCATGCTTATCTTCCTAAGACATGACTGACCAAAATGAAGGAGAATGATTTCTTCGAAAGAATCGTTTTTTTCCTTAAAAAGGAGACAATGGTCAGGAATTTTGATTTTGATAGTAATACCAGGATAGAGAAGGATCTTGGAGTGACTGGCGATGATGCTGCTGAATTGATTGAAGCCTTTGCGAAAGAATTTCAAGTGGACGTATCACACTTTAAGTTTCATGACTATTTTGGGCCTGAAGGGATGGATTTTTTTTGCGAGTACCCTGATTCCCAAAGTCGTAAAAAATTAACAATTGCTGATTTAGAAGAGGCGGTACACCTGTGTAAATTAGTATAATCCAGATTCAGAGAAAAAATAATGATTCAGCACCTTTAAATGCGCGTTCATGAAGAGTAAGGAAGACCAACTCATACCTTGGATGGTATCCAAAAATAATATACCGGACAAAATGTATGTCGAAGGTATGCATGATGATTATGAAGGATTCAGAGTGCTTTTGAAGGGCGAGAATACAGAAATGCTCAGAATCACATTCAAGAACAAAATTTCATACATGAATACGGATGAAAGTTATCGATTGGATATTGGCAGGAATGACACGATTAACGAGGCACATTTCAACAGGGTGTTTTATACGGTTCAGAACTCTTCTTATATAAAATGGATAAAAAAGACCTCAAAGCAATCAGTGGGACCAGACGTGAAACACTTCGCCATTTACACTGACTTTGATTGCATAGATATTATTACCCACGATGTTCCGATAGTAGAGTGGTTAGGTTGAGAGTAGTTTGTTATTTGGAGTGTTGTACTCAAATACGGTAATGTCCGAAAATGTAATAGTCTAAGCTGATCGAATGAAAAAATTTGTAGCTTATGAACTTTATCATACCTTGAAATAGATTTTCACATTATCCCAAACCTTCAACCATGAACAAGATTATTACTTTTCTGATCAGTATGCTCATTACCTCATGGGGTTTTGATGCTGCTGTTCTGGCACAAACTACCATCGTAGTAAATGAGCAGACTTGCGTAAAACAGCTTGGTGGTAAAGTGAATCCTGCCGGAAACTGTGTAGTAACCTATGATGTGCCACCCAATATCAAAATTATTGTACCGGAACAAATGGACCTCATACTGTTGGGTAACAGAACGATAAACGGCTCCATTGAAGTGCTTAATACAGGAACATTAATATTTGACCATTTAACCATTGGGCCAAACGGATATTTGAACATCATGGATGGGGGCTTAATCTTTGTGGATTTTGATGGTAGTTCAATCAATAACTATGGCAGGTTTGAGAACAATGGCACCATCAGTATTATGGGAAAAAGTTATTATAGCCCTGTCATCCAGTTCAATATCTCAAACCAAAAAGGAGGGTTGATAACCAACAAGGGGCAGTTCGGCAATATTAACAGCAACAGCTATCCTACCAATGCACTTTCTCTTACGAACAGAGGTAAGTTTGTCAATGATGCCGGAGGGGTGTTTTTTGCGATTCCTCCTTCTAACATTACCAACTACGATACGATTATTAATAGGGGTGATTTTAACATAGGTGATAATGGACTCGTGTTTGGAACCCAACCAGGTACACTAAGCAATACAAATACCGGAGTGGTTTTAAACGGGAGTACCTTTAGAATTTCCTACAGTGCAGATGTTGGTGTTAATGTAAGTAATCAAGGTCGTATTGAAAATGAAACAGGCGACTCGCTGCTTCTTGGTGGCGGGAGCAATAGCTCTATTTTGAACTCAGGTACAATTTTAAATAATGGTTTTTTAAGATTAACCCATTCTATGACAAGCACTGGTCAGATAACGAACAATAATTTGTTCGAAATTTATGGACGCTTATTGCCATCCCTTCAATTAAACATTACAGGAGGCACACTTACAAATAACACCAACGCTCAAATCGGACTGTTGAATGGTGTTCCAACAGATCGGGCCTATATCAATTTTACTCCGCCCGGCATATGTGTAAACAACGGTAGTATTTCACCTATCCTGAAAGTAACACCCGGTGCCTGCACGCCTTAGGGCATGTTTTTTAACCCGAAGCAAAGTCTTCCCGAAAACAGCCGCAGTTAAAACCGGCCAGACCGGAGCGGAAAATCAGGAAGAAACCCCTTCTGCATTCCCCAAGCCAACCGCTCCAGGCTAACCGTTCCCGCTCACCGCAAATCCGCCTCCTTATCCAGGTACTCCTGCACAATGCCGATGGCGTTGGTAATCACATCGCTTAATGCGGTTATAAAAGTACCTGGCTCCGCGATCGAGATGGCGTGGCGGATGGCCTCAATTTCTTTCGGAATCACCTCGTAAGTCATCTTTTTATCCGATTGTTTGATGCCGGTTACGATGAGGTCGACCAGCTCCTGTTCAGTGCGTCCGCGCAGGTGTTTCTCCTGGCGGATGATGATGTGGTCAAACATGCGGGCGGCAATTTTACCACACTCCATGATGTCTTCGTCGCGCCGGTCGCCAACGCCGGAAATGATGCCGATTTTTTTCGGAGAATCTATGTTACCCAGAAAATCTTCGATGGCCATATAACCGGCTGGATTGTGGGCAAAGTCAATCATCACCTGAAAATCCTTGAACTGGAAGATGTTCATCCGGCCGGGAGTCAGGGCAGGGGAAGGGATAAAGGTTTCGAGCGACAACCGGATGGCCTCGGTCCGGAAACCCTGGAGATAAGCTGCCAGCGTGGCTGCCAGTACGTTTTCTATCATAAACCGGGCTTTTCCGGCCATGGTCAGCGGTATGGTGGTGACCCGCTCAATGCGTATTTTCCAGTCGCCTTTTTTGATGGTGATGAAACCGTTTTCGTAGATGGCGGCAATGCCGTTCTTTTTGTTGTGTGCCTTGATAACCGGATGGTTTTCGTCCATCGCGAAATAGGCCACATTGCATGGCAGCTCTTCGGCAATTTTCACACACCAGGGATCATCGGCATTCATCACCGCCCAGCCATCGCGTTTGATACTTTTCACCACCACCGATTTCACCCGGGCCAGATCTTCCAGGGTTTCGATATCGCTGAGGCCTAAATGGTCTTCCCGTATGTTGGTCACCACGCCGATGTCGCAGCGGCTGAAGCCGAGGCCGGAACGGAGTATGCCTCCCCGGGCGGTTTCGAGTACCGCAAACTCAACGGTGGGATCTTTGAGGATGAATTCAGCACTCACCGGGCCGGTGGTGTCGCCTTTTTCAAGCATGTGGTTCTGTACATAGATGCCGTCGGAAGTGGTGAAACCAACACGGTAACCTACATTTTTAACCATATGTGCCAGCAGGCGGGTGGTGGTGGTTTTGCCGTTGGTGCCGGTGACAGCAATAATGGGTATCCGGCTGGCTTTCCCGGGAGGATACAGCATGTCAATCACCGGCGCGGCTACGTTGCGTGGCAATCCTTCAGAAGGAGCCAGGTGCATCCGGAAGCCGGGGGCGGCGTTTACTTCGAGTATGCTGCCGCCGTTCTCTTTCAGGGGCTGGGTGAGATTGGGTGCCATGATGTCGATGCCGCAGACATCCAGACCAATCACCCGCGATACGCGCTCGGCCAGGAAGATGTTCTCCGGGTGAACCATATCGGTTACATCGATGGAAGTGCCACCGGTGCTGAGGTTGGCAGTTGATTTCAGGTAAACGATTTCTCCTTTTTTAGGAACAGTCTCCAGACTGTAGTTCAGCTTCGCCAGCAAATCGAGGGTGTCGCGGTCGACTTCTATCTCTGTCAGCACATTTTCATGCCCGTAACCACGCCTTGGATCCTGATTTTCCAGCGCTATCAGTTTTTCGATGTTGTGTATGCCATCGCCTTTGACATGCGCCGGCACTCTTTGCGCCGCGGCGACCATCACATTGTTAATCACCAGTACCCGGAAGTCGAAGCCGGTGATAAACCGTTCCACGATAACTTTCCGGGAGTATTTTTTGGCAAATTCAAGTCCCGCAACGGCATTGTCCCAGTCTTTTACATTGATACTGGCGCCTTTACCGTGGTTACCGTCCAGGGGTTTAATAACGATGGGGTAGCCGATGCGGTCGATAGCAGCTTTCAGGTCTTCCTCATCGAGGCAGATATCTCCTTTCGGTACCGGCATGGCGGCATCGTCGAGCATTTTTTTGGTGAGTTCCTTGTTGCAGGCGATGTCGACGGCAATATTGCTCGTATTCTGGGTGATGGTAGCCTGAAAACGCACCTGGTTCACCCCGTAACCCAATTGTACGAGGCTGTTGGTACCCAGGCGTATCCAGGGGATGTCGCGCGAAACCGCCTCATCTACCAGTGAGCCGGTAGAAGGTCCCAGCCTGACTTCCTCCCTTATTTTGCGCATCTCCATCAGATCGTGCTGCACATCGTACTCGGAGCCATCTACCAGGGCCTGCGCGATCCTTACCGATGATTCGGCAGCAAAAAGCCCTACTTTTTCTTCCACATAACTGAAAACGACATTGTATATACCCGGCGTTTTGGTCTCGCGGGTACGTCCGAAACCCGTCTCCATACCGGCCAGTGTTTGTATTTCCAGCGCAATGTGCTCAATGACGTGACCCATCCAGGTGCCTTTTTCTACCCTGTAAAAGAAACCACCCGGTTTGCCTTCGGAGCAGCGGTGTTCGTACATGCTCGGAAACATGGCTTCGAGTCTTTCCCGGAAACCCGGGATTTTGTTGGTAGGCTGCTGCTCCAGTGCTTCAAGATCGAGCCGCATTTGAATGAGTTTTTTGCGGTTGACGCTCCAGATATTGGGGCCCCGGAGGGCTTGTACTTTGAGTATTTGCATGGTTCGTTTGGGAAGTTTGGCCGTCATGCTTCTGTCAGGAAGCAGTGAGGATTCAAATAAATGAATTAATCGTTAACAAACGCACGATTTCCTGAGATTGACAGACTTTTCCCCAAAACTCACCCATTTGCACACAATGAAGGAGGCTGTTATTTGATTTTAAAGGCTATTGAAGTATCATTACGGGATTATTAAGCGAACATCAAGCGACTATTTCCATGACACCCAGAGGTAAATTGATTGTAATCGGGGGGGCAGTTGATACCGGTAGTTTTACAGAGAAAAACTACAAGGAGGATATCGAAAAAAATCTGAATTTTTTCGAAAGAGGTATACTGAAACGGATGATAACCGAATCTGTCAAAGGGGAGGATTCCCGCATAGAAATTATTCCGACAGCGTCGCAAACGCCTAAGGATGTAGGGAATGAGTACGTTAAGGCCTTTTCTTATCTCGGCACGCACAATGTTGGGGTACTGATGATAGACACCCGGGAAGGTGCCAACGACCCTGAGAACTGTGCCCGGCTGGAAGCCGCGGATATAGTTGTTTTTACCGGCGGGGATCAGTTACGGCTGACCTCCCTACTCGGTGGCACCAGCTTTCATTCCATTTTGCTGCGCAAGTACCGGGAGGAAGACTTTCTCATCGCGGGTACATCTGCCGGCGCAGCCGCCTGTTCCAACAACATGATTTATCAGGGTTCGGCCAGTGAAGCGCTGCTGAAAGGCGAGGTAAAGATTACCAGCGGCCTCGGGCTGATCAACGACCTTATTATCGACACCCATTTTGTACATCGGGGCCGCATTGGCAGGCTTTTTCAGGCCGTTGTGAGCAATCCGATGGTATTGGGAGTGGGATTGGGAGAGGATACCGGCCTGCTCATCACCAACGGCGATTCCATGCAGGCCATCGGCTCCGGCCTGGTAATACTGGTGGATGGCCGCAGCATACGCGATACCAATATCACCGATGTTGCCATGGGAGCACCCATCAGCATCGAAAACCTGGTGGTGCATGTGATGTCGATGAACGACGAGTACCACCTGCCATCGCATAAAATGCAGATACGGAAGTCGCACCATGTGATTGCCGACTGATATGCTGCCCAAACTGATCATACACGGCGGCTTCTTCAGCGAGTCCTCTACCAGCGCGGCAGTAAAACAGGCCAAGCAAGCGGCATTGAAGCGGATTGCCCTGGAGGCACACCGTTATCTGAATACCCATTCTGCCTTTGAAACAGCCGTGTTTGCCGTGAGTTTACTCGAAGATGACCCGCTGTTTAATGCCGGTACCGGCTCCCAGATACAAAGTGATGGCCGCATCCGGATGAGCGCTGCGGTGATGGATGGTGAAAGCCAGCGTTTCAGTGGTGTCATCAATCTTGAAAAAGTAAAAAATCCCATATTGGTTGCAGAAAAGCTCTTTCCCGAAGACGACCGTGTGTTGGGTGGGGAAGGGGCGCAACGTTTTGCCCGTGAAAAAGGGTTCCCGGCCTACAATCCGGAGACACCCCAACGACGGACAGAATACAAAGCCAAAGTAGCCGCAAACCGTAAAGGGACTGTTGGCTGTGTGGCCCTGGATGCCAAAGGCAGAATCGCAGCCGCTACCTCTACCGGCGGCAAGGGTTTTGAAAGAGTGGGACGCATTTCTGACTCCGCGACCGTGGCCGGGAACTATGCCAGCAAACACTGTGGCGTATCCTGTACAGGCGTGGGGGAGGACATTGTCAGCGGCGCGGTAGCCACCAAAATTGTAACCCGGGTAAGCGATGGTTTTGATTTGCAGCAGGCCATGGCCAAAACTTTTGAAGAACTGACCCCCTACGATGGTTTTGCCGGTGCCATTGCCATTGATTTTAAGGGTAATATAGCCCACCTGGATTCGCATCCCACCATGGTATGGGCACATACCGATGGGGAAGTGACTGTGGCATTTGACTGAAATGGCCTGAAACGAGGTTCAAAAATGCGCCTGACAAATCGCATCTTTACAGTTAAGTAAGTTTGTATGGCTCACATTGAAATCATTTCCGCCAGTGTACGTAAAGGACGTAACAGCCACCGGGTGGCCCTGTTTTTTCAAAAATACCTCGCGCAATCCGGTGATATCACCACAGCCATCCAGGACCTTGCCGCACTGCAATTCCCGCTTTTCGATGAAAGACTCGCGTTTCAACCCGATCCGGGCAGGGACGTAAAACAGTTTGCAACTGCCATCGAAAAGGCTGATGCAGTTATTATAGTCACACCGGAATACAACGGGGGCTATCCTGCTTCCCTGAAGAATGTAATTGATTTGCTTTATCCGCAGTGGTACCACAAGCCGGTAGGGGTAGTGACTGTTTCCGATGGTGATTTCGGGGGCTCTCAGGTCATAGTTTCCCTGCTGTTTACACTCTGGAAAATGAAAGCCTGGGTGATACCCGCACAGTTCCCGGTTCCGAATGTGGAACAGCTTTTCACAGAAGCAGGCGAAGCTACCGACCTGGTTGCGCTCGAAAAGCGCCTCAGACCTTATCTGAAGGAGCTTCAATGGGCCATGGCACATCCGAAAGCCTGATGGTGCAATAAGTAGATAAGTATATCTTTTATTTCGTTTTTGATTTTAACTCGATTCTAAGTCATAATAGGCTATTTTGAATCTTTTTTTATAAAAAGGATAAAAAAGTCTAAAAATGTTTGGAACATATATAAGGATAACTATATCTTTATATCGTCAAATCAAAACAACCATGAACCACGCCACTCCCACCACCAGATCCACCCTTCGGGTGTTTGTTCTCAGTTTACTTTTGATGGCACCAGCCGTAGTACTGCTGGCGCAAACTGCCAAAGGTTTATTACCCTATAAAAACAAGGCACATCAGATGGCCATCGAAGGCACCTCCAATCTGCACGATTGGCAGACCAAAGTCATGAAACTTGACCTGAAAGCCGAGTTTTCTGTTGTCAATTCTCTGGTTAATACCGTAGGGGAGGTAGTACTCACCGCAGATGCCCGCAGTATCAAAAGTGATAAGGGGAGCATCATGGACAGTAAAACACAGGAAGCACTCAAAACAAATAAATATCCAACCATTTTATTCAGACTCAAACAGCTTCAATCGGTTGAAATGGCGAATAAAGTAAGCGAGATCAAAACCAAAGGAGAGCTTACCATCGCCGGCGTAACCCGGCCTGTAGATATGCTGGTTTACACCAAATTGCTTCCCAGTGGCGATATTGAAGTATGGGGAAGCTACAAATTGAAAATGAGCAGCTATAAGGTCGCAGCACCCACCGCCCTGATGGGCAGCATCAAAACCGGAGACGAAATCATCGTCCGGTTCGACATCATCATGAAACCATAATTATCTCACAATACAACTTCTAACCACCACCTAAAACCAAAATCATGAAAAAGATCAACATCAGCTTAGCCATCCTTTTAGGATTAATAGCCTTTACCCAGGCAGCATTTGCCCAGCAAGCGCCGCTCAACTTCTTCCGGACCTACGATCAGCACGCTCTTCGGGTTTTTGAAACTGGCAAAGTAGATACCGTTCCTTTCACAGGTGTTAAAGTCCGTGTAGGTGGTAATTTTGCCCTCCAGTTTCAGGCACTCACCAACAGCAACGATGCCAACCAACGCCTCGATACCAATGCTACAACCGGTGTCATCCGGGATTTGCTGAAGCCCGTAGAACTCGTTCCCGGCTTTAACCTCGCTACTGCCAACCTGAACATCGATGTGCAACTTGCAGATGGTATCCGCCTGAACCTGGTTACGTATCTGTCGTCGCGCCACCACTCTGAATCATGGGTAAAAGGTGGTTATATGCAGTTCGATAAACTGAAATTCCTCAACAGCGCGGTTGTTGACCGTGCCATGGAGTTCCTGACCATCCGTGCCGGTCACATGGAAATCAACTATGGTGACGCCCACTATCGTCGTACCGACAATGGTAACGCCCTCTACAATCCTTTTGTAGGCAACCTGATTATGGATGCTTTTGATACCCAGATTGGTACTGAAATCGTGTTCCAGAATCCCATGGGTATCATCGCCATGGTAGCTGTAAGTTCCGGTGAAAACAAAGGTCTGGTTACCCCGCCGGCAGTAGTGGCTGGCGACGACAAAGCTAAAATGAGCCCTGCCTTCTACGGTAAATTAGGATACGACAAACAACTCAGCGAAGACCTCCGGGTACGTCTGACTGGTTCCGCCTACTACACCGCCAGCTCTTCACGAAACTATCTCTACGATGGCGACCGTGCCGGTTCACGGTACTACCTGGCCATGGAAGCAGTTACTGCAACTACTGCCAGCCCACACCTTTCCGGATCCTTTGTTCCCGGTTTCAATGATGCGGTAACCGCCATCATGATTAACCCCTTCGTAAAATGGAACGGACTCGAGTTCTTCGGTACTTTCGAAACTGCCAGTGGCAGAGCACAGGCAGAAACCAGCACCAGAAATGTGAACCAGGTAGCTGCTGAATTAATCTATCGCATAGGTAAAGCCGAAGACATCTTCGTAGGTGCCAAATACAACCAGGTAAAAGGCGAACTCAAATTCGGAACCGCACTCACCGAAGTCAGTCAGGACCGGGTTCAGTTCGGTGCCGGCTGGTTCATCACTGATAACATCGTGGTGAAAGGAGAATACGTGAACCAAACCTACAAAGGATTCCCGCGGACTGATCTTCGTTCGGGTGGACGATTCAATGGTTTGATGTTGGAGGCCGTGGTGGGCTTCTGATCAACCGCGCGACATCCTGAGTACCCTGGCCGGTTTTACCGGTCAGGGTTTTTTATTACACCCGAATAAGGAAGGGGCGACTCACTCCCAACTCCCCGAACCCAGTGGAATCTGCGTTAAAAAACCACCAGGCTGAAATAATGAGGAAAGCCCTCTCTCGAAATCTCGCCTCTCGAAATCTCAATGTCTAAAGGAAACTTCAAAACTCCACGGAGGCGGTATGCTGGTCAATTATCTCACCAGAGTCCCGTCCCAACCCAGTATACCACCATCCAGATTCACGAGTCTGGTAAAACCGGCCGCCTTCATTTTACGGATGGCCTGCATGGAACGGGCGCCGCTGCGGCAATACACCAGGTAGGTTTTGGTTTTATCGAGTTTGCTGATACCGCTTGCAAACTGGTGGTTGTTGACATCTAACAACCGCGCTCCCTTCAGGTGACCGCTGTTGAACTCACCCGGTGTTCGTACATCGAGTACAACCACGTTCTTTTCCTTCATTTTTTGCGCGAAAGTTTTGTTGTCAACACTGAGAATGTCATTCCCGGGGGATTGTGCGAAGGAAAAGGAATTTATCAGGAGCACCCCCAGCAGCGCGCCGTAGGCCATGCTGGCGAATCTGTTGGATGTGATCAGGCAGGTGCCCGATTTGCAACCGATGTAACGATGATACAAAAAGCCCAGGCCGGAGCCGGCAGTTATTCCGAGTATGGTAAACATGGGGGAAGATTAGTGTTGAATGTATTGCTCAATGATCTGTTTCAGCTGATGCGCCGGAACTACGCCGGATTGCCGCCAGAGGGTTTTTCCCTCCTGAAAAAGTATCAGGGTGGGCACACCGGTGATGTGGAAAGCAGCGGCAGGCCCTGGATTCCGGTCTACATCTACTTTCACAATTCTGACCCGATCGCCCATACCGGCTGCCAGTTCCTGTAAAATGGGCGCCATCATTTTGCAGGGACCGCACCATGCTGCCGAAAAATCGACCAGAACTGCCTGACTGCTGTTGATGAGTTCGTTGAAAGATGGTTTGGTTGACATGGTTTACGATTTAGGCCAGTTGCGTATGCCACCCGAAAGGTTGTAGACCTTAAAACCCTGGCTTGCCATCAGATTACAGGCCGATCCGCTGCGGGCACCCGCGGCACAGAAAACAAAATAGGTTTTATCCTTGTCAAGTCTGGCTATTTTCTGGCCAAAATCGGAAGCGCTTACATTGATATTTTTGGCCCCCTTGATGCTGCCACGACTGTATTCGCCGGGCGTTCTGACATCCAGTAATACAGCACCGGCCGTAGCCTGGTATTGCGACCTGAATGTTGCACCGGACAAAGAGTCGTAATTCGATTTAAAGAGGTTTTTGATAAAATTGAACATGGTTGTGTAGTTTGAAGCAAAGTTCCGGCTTATGCAGCACGCGAAAGGTTACTTAGGTTACACAAGCTTGTTTTTGAGTAATTCTATTTCATTGCGATGAAGTTTAACAACTCCCTGCAGCTCGAGCTGTTTCAATAACCTGGATATAACCACCCTCGACGAGCTTAAATCCCTGGCAATGGCTTCGTGGGTAATGTGGAGCCTTTTGCTTCCCACACTTTTTTCCATTTTGTGTAGATAAAAAAGCAAACGTTCATCCAGGGCACGGAAGGCAATCTGGTCAATTACCTGTAGCAGTTCCTCAAACCGGTCACGGTAGCTCGAAAGTACATATTGATACCAGCTGCGATTTTCAAGCATGAGTTTGTCCATCAGCGGCAAGGGCAGCATAAGCAGCGTAACAGGGGTCTGTGCGACGCCCTGCAACTGACTTTTTTCATTTTTGGCTGCGCAGATCATAGAGAGGGCACAGGCATTTCCGGCTTCCAGAAAATAAAGCAGGTGCTCATTGCCTTCGTCATCCGGGCGGTAAACTTTTACCTGACCACTGAGAATGAGCATGGTGGAGCGGAAATACTGACCGGCATCTATCAGGGGCTCACCGGGTTTGAAGTTTTTGAGGACACCATTTTCTGCCAGTACCTGACGGGCTGCAATATCGAGTTGCGGTAAAAAACCATCGGGTAAGGCAATGGGCGTATGCATAAATGAAGATAGGGAAACAGCTGCAATTTAGACCTTCCTGCTCGGTTTTATGGTTATAATACAGTGTGAAAAGTTGCAGACCGGAGGAGGAAAGCGTTGAGTAAGTGGAGTAAGGTATCATAAACGTTTTTATTCGTTTTTAAACGTTTATTGGCCAATTTCTGGCCACACCCGGCTTTATTTTTATTGGATGGTAAAACACCCTGGTTTCGGACGCACCTATATCAGCTTCGACTGGGCTTTGAAACGTTTGCTGCGTAACAAGGCTAGCTTTGTGATACTCGAAGGTTTTTTAAGCGAATTGTTGAAACAGGATATTCTGGTGAAAAACCTGCTCGAATCTGAAGCCAACGCTGAAGCAGAAGATGATAAAATCAACCGGCTGGATCTTTTATGCGAAAACCATCGGAAGGAGCTGATCATCATTGAAGTCCAGTATCATTTTGAAATGGATTATTTTCAAAGGATGTTGTTCGGAACAGCGGTACTTCTTACCCAATACATACAGCGTGGTCAGCCTTATAGCCGTATCCGTAAAGTATATTCCGTCAATATTTTGTACTTTGATCTGGGCCAGGGGACAGATTATATATACCATGGCCGGTTGCATTTTACCGGAATGCACGGGGGAGATCAACTCCGCCTGAGTAAAACACAACAACAGAAATTCGGACGGGAAGAAGCCGGAGAACTTTACCCGGAGTATTATATCTTAAAAATAAATAACTTTGATCAGGTTGCCAGCAATACCCTGGATGAGTGGATATATTATCTTAAAACCAGTGAATTGCCGGCAGTTTACCATGCCAAAGGGCTGGCAGAGGTAGAGAAACAACTTAAAATCAACGCCATGTCACCAGATGTAAAAGCCAAATATATGAAGCTCGTGGAGGGGCTTAATGTATCGGAATCTATGATTGAATCTGCTTATGAAGAAGGGGAATTCAATGGTATAGAGAAGGGTATAGAGAAGGGTTTGGAAAAAAGCCGGGAATATCAGGAAAGAACTGTTATAAATGCTTTCCAGAAGGATTTATCCGTTGAATTAATCTCAACCATCCTTTCGCTTTCACCGGCAGAAGTGAAAGCCATTTTGCGTAAACAGGGATTGCTGGTTTGAGGTTGGGTATTGGCAAACCTTTTCTGAACATCATATTTGAAATGATGTAGCGCGTGAATTGTCTGCGCATCTCTTTTGTGATTCATACGCTCCTTAAACTAATGGTCCCTGATTTCGGGTAGCCAGATTAGCGAAGTGTCTTTTAATTTCAATTCGTTGGTACCAGGTTAAGCCATACATCAAAAACCAGCCAATACTTTAAAATAACGCAGAAATTCCTCATAATTGGGCATGGTATACCGTTTAGTCCGGTGGTGGGTCTCCCTGACACATCTGTTATACTTCAGAAAAACATTTTGGAAGCCTGATGCAGCCGGATTGGTGCGCGATGGCCGGGGTAAATTATTCGCTGCCAATCATCCCAATTCCTTTCTGGATGCCATGTCACTGGCCGTTCAACTGCCATACCCCATTTATTTTCTGGCCCGGGGAGATGCCTTAAAAGGTCCGACCGGTCTTTTTCTGATGAAGTACCTCAAACTGCTGCCTGTCTGGCGTGAACGGGAAGGGCGTGACAACCTTAAAAGCAACTATGATACGTTTGAAGTCTGCCTGGATATCTGGCGGCAGGGGGGAGCGGTGATCATTTTTTCCGAAGGACTTTGTGAGAATGAATGGCATTTACGGCCGTTGCCAAAAGGCACAGCCCGCATGGCGCAGGCCGCGATGGAACAGGGAGTTGCGGTAGATGTCATCCCGACCGGCTTTAATTACGGGAACTTTACAGGACCCGGAAAATCGCTCAGCATAGCCACTTTGCCGGCTCTTGATCACCTGAGTCTGTTATCCTCTGATGAAAACAGTGCCGTAGCCCAGAAAAACTTCAACGATGCCCTGCGAAACGCGCTTGAGCAACTTGTCTGGGAAGCAGCAGATGCGTCAGCTGCGGCGGAAAAATTCCCATACCCGCAGAGAAACGGGGCCATCCGCCGCTTTTTGCGCTTGATTACCCTGCTGCTGCACGGCATCTATTACCTGCCGCTCAAAAATTTTGTAACCCGTAAAACAGCGGGTACCGTACATTTTGATTCCGTACTTTTTGGTTTGCTCATGGTTACCTATCCCTTCTTTCTGCTGTTCGTCTGGGGAGTACTGGCGCTGACTGGTTTGGAGAACAGTTTCTGCTGGATGCTGCTCTGGCCGGTAAGCGCATGGCTTTATGCCAGAAGCTGAGGGCAACTTTCCCCCGAAACTTTGTTGAAGATTTGAAATCTGCTATAAAAAAAGAGGCTGCCCGAAGGCAGCCTCAATGTTAAGAATAGCGTACTTATCAGAGATTCCCCCGACGTGCCTGTTCCCGCTCAATGGATTCAAAAAGGGCTTTGAAATTGCCTTTTCCGAATGATTTAGCACCTTTTCGCTGAATGATTTCAAAGAAAAGAGTAGGACGGTCTTCTACCGGTTTGGTGAATATCTGGAGCAGATACCCTTCATCGTCGCGGTCAACCAGGATGTTGAGGTCGCGCAGCGGTTGGATGTCTTCATCAATATTACCTACCCGTTCGAACAGGTCCTCGTAGTAGGACGAAGGCACCACCAGGAATTCAACACCTCTGCGGCGCAGTTCAGTTACAGTTTTTATGATGTCGTTCGTAGCGATGGCGATGTGCTGCACACCGGGCCCACGGTAAAAGTCGAGATACTCTTCGATCTGCGATTTTTTCTTGCCTTCGGCCGGTTCGTTGATCGGGAATTTCACATAGCCGTTTCCGTTTGAAACCACCTTCGACATCAGCGCGGAATACTCTGTCGAAATATCATTGTCATCGAAGGTGAGGAGGAGTTTGAAGCCCATCACATCTTCGTAGAATTTCACCCACTCATTCATCTCTCCCCAGCCTACATTGCCAACGCAGTGGTCGACATGTAAAAGGCCGATTTCAGTCGTGGGAACCTGCCAGCTTGGCGCCACAAAACCCGGCATAAACAGCCCGTTGAAGTTTTTACGCTCCACAAAGGTGTGGATGGTTTCGCCATAGGTGTGGATAGAAGCGACCACTACCTCGCCGTTTTCATCCTTGATTACTTTGGGCGCGCTGTGTGCCCTGGCACCGCGGCTGGTGGTGGCTTCAAAGGCTTTGCGTGCATCATCTACCCACAGGGCCAGTACTTTAACGCCATCGCCGTGCTTGCGGACATGCTGAGAGATTTCAGTATCAGGATCCAGGGAAGTGGTAAGCACCAGCCTGATTTTGCCTTGCTGCAACACATAGGAAGCACGGTCGCGGAGACCGGTTTCAGGGCCTGCATAGGCCACCAGCTGAAAGCCGAAAGCGGCCTGGTAGTAGTAGGCAGATTGTTTGGCATTACCCACATAAAACTCGATGTGGTCGGTGCCGTTGAGCGGCAGAAAATCGACCGCTGTGGTGGTATTTGATTGCGTAAAAGTTTCCATTCCTTATGGTTTGCTGTTTAATCAGGACGATTCGTATTTGTCTTCCATCCACGAACGGAAATATTTGCCGTCGTCGATGCCCATAGCTTGTTTGGTGAGCTGAAGCGGTTTGAAGGTATCAACCATCACCGCCAGCTCCTCTGTAACGGTTTTGCCGATGCTGCGCTCGTAAGCACCCGGATGCGGTCCATGCGGTATGCCGCCGGGGTGCAGGGTGATGTGACCGGGTGCGATGTCGTTACGGCTCATAAAGTCGCCGTCTACGTAATAGAGTACCTCTTCGCTGTCGATATTGCTGTGGTTGTAAGGGGCGGGTATCGAAAGCGGGTGGTAATCGTACAGCCGCGGACAAAATGAGCAGACTACAAAGCCGGCATTTTCGAACATCTGGTGTACGGGTGGCGGCTGGTGAATGCGGCCGGTGATAGGCTCAAAGTTGTGTATGGATATGCCGTACGGGAAATTGTAACCATCCCAGCCCACTACATCAAAGGGATGACTGGCATACACGATGGTATGGAGTATGCCCTGTTTTTTGACTTTTACTTCAAAATTGCCCTTTTCATCATGGGTTTCGAGCTCCAGCGGCATTTTGTAGTCGCGCTCACAGAAAGGGGAGTGCTCCAGCAATTGCCCAAACCAGTTGCGGTACCGTTTGGGGGTATACAACGGACTGAAGGCCTCCAGATAAAGGATACGGTTGTCGGTGGTATCAAAATCTATCTGGTAAATCATGCCCCTCGGGATGAGCAGATAATCACCGTATTCAAAGGGAATATTGCCCAGCTGCGTCCGCAAAGTGCCTGTTCCCTTATGGATGAAAAGCAGCTCATCTGCATCTGCGTTTTTGTAGAAATAAGTACGCAGCGAGTTTTGAGGAGCCGCCAATCCGAAAATCACGTCCTTATTTACAAACAAGGGAACCCGGCTTTCCAGAAAATCAGCCTTGGGTGCCAGACTGAAACCATGCATCCTCCTCGGGGTAATGTTGTGTTCTACGGCAATCTCAGGGCGCATATCCACGCTTTTGCCCATCTCCCGGATGATGGTGGGCCTGTGGTGGTGGTACAGCAGCGATGACATGCCGTCGAAACCAACCGTGCCGAACAATTGCTCATAAAAGAGTTCGCCATCCGGCTTTCGGAACTGTATGTGTCGTTTGTGCGGGATTTTTCCCAGTCGGTGGTAGATGGGCATGGTTCAGACGTAAGAATAACAAAGTTACCAATGTAGTCGGATAGCGTCAACTATTTTGCGGATAGATTGGTCTGTGATTAGTCCATAGTCGATCGACCATTGACCATCGACTATGGGCCATCGACCGCCCCGCATGTGCGGGGCCAAAAGTCTCGCCTCTCGCCTCTCAAAATCTCGATGTCTGAAAGAAAAAAAGCCGTCCCTTGCGGAACGGCTCACTTCAAGCAACCAAACCTAAAGTTTTATATCTATACCGGCACTTACGAAGGTTGGCAAACCTACGCGGATACCCTGCGGGCGACGAGATACGATGTAGCGTTCGTTCGTCAGGTTTTTTACGGAAACATGGAGGTTGATCCATTTTTTGACCGGATATACAAGGCTGGCATCTAAAACCGTATAGGCAGCTATCTTGCCGTCCTGGCCGTTGGCGGTGGGGACTTCCAGATTGGTAATGCCTCCGAATTGTTCTCCCACATGGTTGGCCATTATCCGTATGGCCAGGCCATTTTTGGCTTCGAAAGTCAACGAAGCATTCAATAAAAGTTCCGGGGCATATGGCGTACGGTTGCCGCTGATGTTCAGCGTATCGCTGCCCTGTGTCACAAAGCGGTCGGCAGAGAAACGTGCGTCTATATAGGTCGCGTTGAGCGCGAGCTGAAGCCCGAAGTTTTGTTGCAACAATTTACCGAAATCAAGTTGGGTGCCCAATTCAATGCCCTGGTGTAAAGTTCTCCCTCCGTTGATCAGGCCGGCACCTGCACCGCCTGAGGACTGACTCACCGGAATAATCTGATTACTGAAATCAAGGCGGAAGGCTGTGACTTCAAGGCCGAAGGCAGGATGAGGCTGAATCCTTGTTCCCAGTTCAAAGTTCCAGCTCAGTTCGGCGTCAAGGGGTTGCACCCCGCCATTGCCATCGATGGCGTCTTTTACACGGGGCGGTGCAAAACCGCGGTGGATCCCACCAAAAAAGGTGGTGGTTGCGTTCAGATTGTAATTGAGACCAATACCTGGTATCCATTGTTTTACATTACTTCCTGCCAGTAATGCCGTATCTGTCACAACACCGCTGAATCTGCGGCGTTGGATATCACGCTCATATTGGAAGTTCTCGTACCGGATACCAGCGGTAAGGCGTAGTTTCCTGGTTAAATCGATGCCATTCTGTACAAAAACACTGGCAGCCAGGCCATTTCTGATCTCATCTTCCAGCAGGTCTCCACTGCGGGCATCGGGTTTTTTACCTTGCAATAGTTGTTCATAGGCCCGTTCGTATTGAAAGCGAACACCTCCGTCCAGTTCATTTTTTAAGCCAAGGGCTGTATAGCTGTAATGAACCCGGCTTTCAACCCCACCTACTTCAAACTGCCGGTTACGGTGAGTGGTGGTATTCCGCATGAAAACAGCTCCGCCGGCAATGCTTGTATCACCCCAAAGTTGCCCGCTGAAATTGGCCGGGAGCGTATTGCTGGTGCTGTTTACACTGAAATCCTGCCGCTGCCAGTCGCGGGTGGTAGTATAACCAAAGGCTGTTGTTTTAACCGAGAAGCGTGTGTTGAACTGATAAAGATGGGTCACACTGGCCGAATAACGCCTTACAGTGAGGCGATCATCCGGAGCCATCAGTACAAAATCATCATCGCCCTGGTCGTACATGCCCTGTGTCAGCCCCAGGTATGTTGCATTGGAGGATTCATCGTATAACCCCAGTTTGATGCCCAGCGTACTTTTGCCGGAAAGCCTTATTTTAAGCTTGGTGCTGAAGTCATTGATTACAAAACCGGCATGGCCCAATTGGTCGGCTTGTTTGTGCAGGTAGTTTACCACTATACCTGTATTACCATTGGTCTGACCGTGATTAAGTTGCGCCACGAAATAACCACCTTGTCCTGCTCTCAGCTGCACGTTGGTGGTTGGGCTAAGGGAAGGGTCGGCTGTTATGTAGTTGATAACCCCGCCAATGGTTTGCGGTCCGAATAAAATCTGACCACTGCCCTTTACAATTTCCACCCGCTCCATGCGGTCGATGGCGGGGGTATAGTACATTTCAGGCTCCCCGTAAGGGTTGAGCGCTACCGGGATGCCATCTTCGAGTATAAGTACGTTACGGCTGCGGTCCGGATCAAGGCCCCGGATACCAATGTTGGTCCGCAAACCACTGCCTTCTTCATCAACCACGTGAACGCCCGGCGAACGCCGGAAGACTTCGTTACCGCTTACCGGGCTGATGAGCTTAATCTCCTTGGCATTCAGCTGGGTAACCGAACCGGGTGTACGTTGCAGTACGCCTTCCTTGTCTGCCATGATTTCAATCTGTGGCATTTCAAAACGGAGGGTATCACCAGCTAAGGCAACAAAAGGCTTTTGGGGCTTGTTTTGAGCGTTAACAGTGCCGGAAAACAGAACTGTAAGGAGCAGGAGCAGGGTATAGCGCGACATCATTAATTTAGACTGATTAAGAATAATGCCGCAAAAATACCAATCTGTTCCGTAAAGCCGAGAACTATTAAGATTAATTCTAAATAATTTTTTACCATGCCATCACGGTCCTTCCGGATACGGTTTGTACGCTTATTTTTTGCCCAACCCGTCCGAAGTGACAGACACCGGTATTTCAGTGTTCAAACATAGATTTAGCAGGGTACTTATAAATCTATAAAGCAGCGGTATCCAAATTCAGTCATAGAATGCTGATTTTCAGCCATTTATAAACCTATCCAAACCACTTCACCCCGGAAATCGCCCACTCTCCACTCTCCACTCTCCACTCTCCACTCTCCACTCTCCACTCTCCACGCTCCACTCCCCACTCGAGATATCAATAACTACTCCACCCAATCGACCACAAATACGTTTGTATCTCTTGTTCCGCCATTGTGACGGTTGGATGAAAAGGATAGTTTACGGCCATCAGGTGAAAACATCGGAAAGGAATCAAACGCTTTATCAAAGCTGATTTGTTTCAACCCTGAACCATCCAGGTTAATGATGAATAAATTGAAAGGGAAGCCGCGTTCGGTATGATGGTTGGAAGCAAACACAACCCTTTTACCATCCGGATGGAAGTAGGGCGCCCAATTGGCTTTACCCAGTTTTGTAATTTGCCGGAGGTTTTTACCATCTACATCGCATACAAACAGCTCCATATCGGTCGGCGCTACCAGTCCTTCTTTAAGCAGATCTTTGTACTCCCTGATCTCTTTTTCTGTTTTCGGACGAGATGCCCTGAAAATCAGTTTGCTGCCGTCGGGTGAAAAGAATGCACCCCCGTCGTAACCCAGCTGATGGGTAATTTGTTTTACGTCGCTTCCGTCGATATTCATGGTATATAAATCCAGATCGCCGTTACGGGTGCTGGTAAAAACAATTTTATCTCCATTGGGAGAGACTGTAGCTTCGGCATCGTAGCCCGGGGTTACGGTCAGTTGTTTCCGGATTTTGCCTTCCAGATCGGCCACAAAAATGTCATACCCGGCTTCAATTTGCCACAGGTATTTTTTGTCTTGGCGGGGCGCAGGTGGTGGCGGGCAGTTTTCGCTGGCCAGGTGGGTAGAGGCGTAGAGCACAGTTGTATCACCCGGCATAAAGTAAGAGCAGGTTGTCCGTCCTTGGCCTGTGCTCAGCATGGGGACAGTTTTGTGTAGCTGGAGGACATTGGGAAGTACGAATATCTGATCACAGTCGACTCCCCAGCCGTTGTAATTGGACTGGAAAACCAACTTTTTGCCATCAAAACTCCAATAGGCCTCTGCATTATCACCGCCATTTGTCAGCTGAACCAGGTTAGTGAAATGTTTTTCCCCCGGATATGGCGGCAGTGTCTGGCTTGGTTTGTTGTTTTCTTCTTCCGCATCATTTTGGAGGGTAGGTGTTGCCGGCTGATCGGTTAACTGGGGTGTTTGGGCAAAGGTTTGACCTGAAATGAGCAGCAGGCAAAACAGGCTGACTGAACGAATAATGTTCTTTTCCATGAATGTTGTACTAAAAAAGTATTGATTTCGGCTAATTTTGTATTTCACGTAAAAATAGGAGATAAATGACTTTACGCGCTTTCGGATGTTGGTTTGTGCTTTTAATTATTTCAGTTGCCTGTGGTAACCGGACAGAAGAAACTACTTCAACACCAACAGAAACAACTATTTCAGCCGAAGACAGCGTTTTACGCAAACTCAATATTGCCGTTGCCCGCAATCCGAGAGATGCTGAAGCTTATCACGAACGAGCCATGTACTGGCAAGGGAAGGAGGATGTAAACAAAGCCCTTGCCGATATGAAATCGGCCTTGTTGCTTGACACGACCAATGCTAATTTCTTCTATACCCTTGGAGAGCTGTATTTTAAAATCGGCGCTTTTGATGAGGCAGATGAGGTGTTGGGTATTGCCATCAAACGCAACCCCAAACTGGCCAAAGCCTATGTTAAAAGAGGGGAATTTGCTTTTTATCAGAAGAAATACAATACGGCCATTGCCTACCTCAACGACGGGTTGCGGCAGGATATCAATTTTGCGGATGGCTATTTCTGGAAGGGGATGGTTTACAGGGAACAAAATGTGAACGACAAGGCCATTTCAGGATTTCTGACGGCCATAGAGCAGAATCCCGACCACCACGAGGCTTATATGCAGCTGGGGTTGCTTTATAATGAACAAAAAGATAAGCGCGCGCACCAGTATTTTACCAATGCCCTGCGCACAGATTCCCAAAGCAAAGAGGCGTGGTATGCCAGAGGGATGTACCTGCAGGAGCAGGGTTTTGCCGACAGTGCCCGGCAGGACTACCGCTCACTCTTGAAAATCGACTCTTCCCATGCCAATGCAAACTTCAATATGGGCTATCTGAGTATGATGGATAAAGATTATTCAGAGGCCATTCAATGGTATGGCAGGGCTTTCGGAGCAGATCCCCAATATTATGCGGCGTTGTATAACAGAGGACTATGCTATGAGCTGCTGGGTGATAAAACCAGCGCTGCGGCCGATTTCCGCAGGACCCTTACCATCGAACCCGGCTACGATCTGGCTGTTTCAGCCCTCAAACGACTTAAATAATCATGCATATACACATTTATCTTCCCGACGGCAGCGTACGGGAAATGCCACACGGCAGCACTGCCCTTGAGGTAGCCAAAAGTATTAGCGAAGGCCTTGCCAGGGTGGTGCTGGCCGCCGAAGTAAACGGTGAGGTGTGGGACCTGAGCCGTCCCTTGCCCGATAAGGCCAGCCTGAAACTCCTTAAATGGGAAGATGATGCAGGCAAAAATACCTTCTGGCATTCATCGGCCCACTTATTGGCTGAGGCGTTGGAAGCACTGTATCCCGGTGTAAAGTTTGGCATAGGTCCGCCTGTTGAGAATGGCTTTTACTACGATATCGACTTCGGCGATTACGCTTTTTCGTCTCTGGATTTTGAAAAGGTTGAAAACAAAATGCTGGAACTTGCCCAGCAAGCCTATGCCTATGAGCGTAGTGAAGTAAGTAAGGCGGATGCCATAGCCTATTTTGAGCAAAAGGGGGATCCGTACAAAATCGAATTGTTGCAGGATCTGGAAGATGGCAAAATCACCTTTTACCGTCAGGGGAATTTTACAGACCTCTGCCGGGGTCCGCATATTCCGGATACCGGCCGCATCAAGGCTGTTAAATTGCTCAATACAGCCGGTGCCTATTGGCGTGGCAATGAGAAGAACAAACAACTGACCCGCATTTATGGCATTACCTTCCCCAACAGCAAGGAACTGAAAGAATACCTGTTCATGCTGGAGGAAGCCAAAAAAAGGGATCACCGTAAACTCGGTAAAGAACTCGAACTGTTTACCTTCAGCGAGAAGGTAGGCATGGGCTTGCCACTGTGGCTGCCCAAAGGAGCCTTGTTGCGTGAGAAACTGGAGAATTTCATGCGTAAAGCCCAGATCAAAGCCGGTTATCAGCAGGTGGTCACCCCTCACATTGGCAGTAAAGATCTGTATGTTACCTCTGGCCACTGGGAGAAGTACGGCAAAGATTCTTTTAAACCGATTCTGACCCCACATGAAGGGGAAGAGTATTTGCTCAAACCCATGAACTGTCCGCACCATTGCGAGATTTATAAGAGTAAGCCCCGCTCTTACCGCGATCTGCCTGTTCGACTGGCAGAATTCGGCACGGTGTACCGTTACGAAATGAGTGGTGAACTCCATGGCTTAACACGGGTCCGCGGATTCACACAGGACGATGCCCACCTTTTCTGCCGACACGATCAGGTGAAAGAGGAGTTCAAAAAGGTGATAGATCTGGTACTTTATACCTTCAATGCCCTGGGATTCACAGACTATACTGCCCAGATTTCCTTGCGTGACCCGGAAAACCGGGAAAAATATATTGGAACGGATGAAGCCTGGGAAAAGGCGGAAAGCGCCATCATCGAAGCTGCTGCGGAAAAGGGCCTGAAGACAGTTACCGAACTTGGAGAAGCAGCTTTTTACGGGCCAAAACTTGATTTTATGGTAAGAGATGCCCTGGGGCGTAAATGGCAGCTGGGGACCATACAAGTCGATTACAACCTCCCGGAGCGTTTCGAACTCGAATATACCGGCAGCGATAACCAGAAATACCGGCCGGTTATGATTCACCGGGCACCTTTTGGTTCGATGGAACGTTTCATTGCAGTATTACTCGAACACTGCGGCGGAAATTTCCCTTTGTGGCTTGCGCCAGAGCAAGTTGCAGTGCTCCCGATCAGCGAGAAATTCAAAGATTACACGCAAAAAGTTTCAGAGAATCTGATTAATTACGATATTCGCAGCTTCATTGACGACAGAGACGAAAAAATAGGACGCAAAATCCGGGACGCGGAAGTTAAAAAAGTGCCCTATATGCTCATAATCGGTGAAAAAGAACAAGAAAACGGACAAGTCGCCGTGCGAAAGCATGGACAGGGAGACCTGGGTGTGATGAGCATCGACGCGTTTGTAGCCCTGATCAACGAAGAATCGAACAAAGAGATCAACAAAAACTAAAGGAAGGAATTTATTATCGCACAAACACCTCCGGCGTTTTCACGCGGTAATCGTCGTGAAAAAGAGATCGACCCGATCAACGAAAACATCCGTGTTCCAGAAGTACGTCTGGTAGGAGAAAACGTTGAAAACGGTGTTTATCCCACAGCCAAAGCCATTAAACTTGCCGATGAATTAGGTTTAGACCTCATCATGATTACCGATAAGGCAGTCCCACCGGTTTGTCGTATCAGTGATTACAGCAAGTACGTTTACGAAAAGAAAAAGCGTGAGAAGGAAATCAAGGCGAACACCGCTAAAACGGTGATCAAGGAGATTCGCTTCGGTCCGAATACGGATGACCACGATTTTCAATTCAAACTCAAACATGCCAAAGAATTCCTCAAAGAGGGATCTAAGGTGAAAGCTTATGTGCACTTCAAAGGAAGAGCCATCGTTTTCAAAGACAGGGGCGAGTTATTGCTGCTGACTTTCGCGCAAGAGTTAGACGAATATGGTAAGGTGGAAAGCCTTCCGAAACTGGAAGGCAAACGAATGTATTTATTCCTTGCCCCCAAGACTGCCCCAAAAAAGTAATACACGCTCAAACACACAGATATGCCTAAGATGAAAACTCACTCCGGTGCCAAAAAAAGGTTCACCCTTACCGGATCAGGAAAAATCAAGCGTAAACATGCTTACAAACGTCACATCCTGACCAAAAAATCGACGAAGAGTAAGCGCGAAAATACCCACAGCGCCCTGGTTGATAAAACCAACGAAGCGTTGATCAAACGTCTTTTAACCATCGGAAAATAATCGAGTCAGTTTACAAGAGTCGCAAGACCACTGATAAAAATTAAACATTATGCCTAGATCAGTCAACCACGTCGCATCACACGCCCGACGTAAAAAAATCATGAAAATGGCGAAGGGTTATTTCACAACCCGTTCGACTGTTTACACTGTAGCTAAAAACGCCGTTGAAAAGGGCCTTGGTTACGCTTATCGTGACCGCAAGGTTAAGAAGCGTCACTTCCGCTCTTTGTGGATTACCCGTATCAATGCCGCCGCCCGTACCGAAGGAATGTCTTACTCGCTGTTCATCAACAAGGTGAGCAATGCAGGTATTGCCATCAACCGCAAAGTATTGGCCGACCTCGCTATGAATCACCCCGAAGTGTTTTCGGCAGTGGTGAAGAAGGTGAAATAAGCGTAAAGTTTATTTTAAAGCCGGCCATTCCGGCAAATTCTGATAAAAAAGCCCCGGCATCCTATGGAGCCGGGGCTTTGCTGTTTGAGTCTGACTGACTTAACGAATGAACTGTTTCAAGGCAGATTCGAAACGATTGATACTTTCGAGTAGTTGTGCTTCAGTAATAACCAATGGGGGCGCCAGTCGTATAATATTGCCGTGGGTAGGTTTTGCCAGCAACCCGTTCTCTTTCATTTTCATGCATAGTTCCCAGGCAGTGGTGCTGTCCGGGTGGTCGTTGATTACGACGGCATTTAAAAGTCCTTTTCCACGGACCAGCTTGAGAAGCGGATACTGATCCACCAGTTTCTGCATTTCTGAACGAAAACGTTTCCCCATTCTTTCTGCATTGCCGATCATATCTTCATCAAGCAAGGCTTCCATGGCTGCTATGGCTACCCTGGCACCCAAAGGATTGCCGCCGAAGGTGGATCCATGTTCTCCCGGTTTGATGGTCAGCATAATCTCATCGTCGGCCAATACAGCACTCACCGGCATGACACCACCTGAGAGTGCCTTGCCAAGCACCAGTATGTCAGGACGGGCGTCTTCGTGGTCGCAGGCAAGCATACGGCCGGTTCGGCCGATGCCGGTTTGTATCTCATCCGCAATGAACAATACCTGATGGTCTTTGCAAAGGCGCCTGACTTCTTTCAGATAACCCGCATCAGGGACTACCACGCCAGCTTCACCCTGTATGGGCTCCAGCATGAAACCAGCCACTTCCGGGTCTTTCAACGCTGCGGAGAGGGCTTCCAGGTCGTTGTACGGGATCAGGACATACCCTGGCATAAAAGGGCCAAAGTTTTTCCGCGAGCTTGGGTCGGTAGAAGAGGAGATGGCGCCCAGCGAACGCCCCCAGAAATTACCGGCTACAAAAATGATTTTGGCTTTATCGGGGGCTATCCCTTTGATTTCGTAACCCCAGCGACGGGCTAATTTGACGGCTGTTTCAGCTGCTTCCACCCCGGTGTTCATCGGCAGTAGCCGGTCGTAACCGAAAAGTGAAGTCATAAACCGCGCGTATTGCCCGAGTTGGGTGTTGTAAAATGCCCGGGAGCTGAGGGTGATTTTCTGGGCCTGCTCCAGCAAGGCATTCAGGATACGTGGATGACAATGCCCCTGATTCACTGCAGAATAGGCTGAAAGGAAGTCGAAATACTCATTCCCCTCCGGATCCCATACCTTGGTGCCCAGTCCGCGTTCCAGGACAACGGGCAGGGGGTGGTAGTTGTGTGCACTGTAATCAAACTCAAGCCGGATGGCCTCTTCGCTGCTGATGTGGGTGCGCGGGTTCGGATAGGTGATTGTCTTCATACTTCTTTTTTCAATTTATCACAAAACTGCGTTTGTGTTTTCGTTTGATAATTCTATCTTTGCCTTCTCGTTTTGCGGAGGCTATTTATGTCTTCTGCAAAAATACAGTTAAAGACCTATAGACATGTCGAAAGTTTGTGTTTTAACCGGTAAGCGGGTGATCGTAGGGAACAGCGTTTCCCACTCGAACATCAAGACGAAGCGGAAATTTTATCCTAACCTCCAGACGAAGAAGTTCTTCATCCCGGAGACAGGTGAGTGGATTACCCTGAAAGTATCTACCTCGGCGTTGAAAACCATTAACAAAAATGGTATCACGTCTTCTATCAACAAATTCCTGAAAAAAGGTAAAATCTAAGATATCATGGCTAAGAAAGGTAATCGCGTTCAGGTAATCATGGAATGCACCGAGCACAAAGCCAGTGGCATGCCGGGAACTTCACGTTATATCACGATGAAGAATAAAAAGAACACTACCGAGCGCATGGAGTTGAAGAAATACAACCCCATCCTCAAAAAAGTGACCGTTCACAAAGAAATTAAGTAATCATGGCAAAGAAAGTAGTGGCTACCCTGAAGCGTGAAGCGCAGGAAAATGAAAAAGTCGTTAAAGTAATTCGTGCCCGTCGTTCGGACAAAAGTGGTGCATATACCTTCAAAGAGGAATTCATCACCGCCGACCGCGTGAAAGATTACTTCAGCAAATAAGTTAACAAGACATGTTACCGGAAAGCTTCTCGATTGAGGAGCTTTTTGTGTTTATATTTCAATCCAAGGATTTAAAACCACATGGGATTTTTTGATTTTTTCAGCAGCAAGAAGAACCAGGAGGCTCTGGACAAAGGGGTAGAAAAGACGAAGGAAAATGTCTTCTCCAAACTTACCAAAATTGTACTCGGCAAAAGTTCGGTCGATGAGGAAGTGCTTGACCAACTCGAAGAAGTGCTCATATCTTCCGATGTAGGCGTAAATACCACCCTCCGCATCATCAAACGGATAGAGGAACGGGTGAAACGCGATAAATATGTAGGTACCGATCAGCTCAACCAGGTGCTGCGCGAAGAAATAGCTGCTTTGCTGACCGAAAACGGCACCAGCGACCAGCAGTTCGACTTGCCTGCCGATAAAAAACCTTATGTTATCATGGTGGTAGGGGTAAACGGGGTGGGAAAAACCACCACCATCGGTAAACTGGCCTGGCGCTTTAAGCAGGATGGTAAAAAAGTCATGCTGGGCGCTGCCGATACCTTCCGGGCTGCTGCCGTTGATCAGCTGCGCATCTGGAGTGAAAGAGTAGGCGTTTCGATGGTTTCTCAGGGCATGGGGGCAGATCCGGCTTCGGTAGCCTTCGATACCCTGAAGTCTGCCGTTGCACAAGGTGCAGATGTGGTAATCATCGATACTGCCGGACGTTTGCACAACAAAGTCGGACTCATGAATGAGCTTTCTAAAATCAGGAATGTGATGAGCAAGGTGGTAGCAGATGCTCCCCATGAAATTTTACTTGTTTTAGATGCATCTACCGGCCAGAATGCCGTTGAACAGGCCAAACAATTTACCGCTGCTACCGAAGTAAATGCCCTGGCACTCACCAAACTCGATGGCACTGCCAAAGGAGGTGTCGTGATTGGTATTTCGGACCAGTTCCGGATTCCGGTCAAATACATAGGGGTGGGAGAGGGCATTGAGCATCTCCAGCCCTTTAACCGCAAAGCTTTCGTCGACTCACTTTTTTCGAATAACTGAGATGCGTACCAAAAATACCAGCCGTCCCAAGGTAAACATCGTTACCCTGGGCTGCTCCAAAAACCTGGTTGATTCCGAGAACCTCATCACCCAGCTCAAAGCCAACCAATTCGAAGTATCGCACGAAAGTGCCAGGGATGATGCACAGGTCATCATCGTGAACACCTGCGGCTTTATCGAACAGGCCAAACAGGAATCCATCGATACCATACTACGTTTTATCGATGCCAAGGAGGATGGGGTCATCGATAAACTGTACGTCACAGGCTGCCTGTCGCACCGTTACCGCGACGAACTCGAAGCTGAAATGCCCCAGGTCGATGCCTTTTTCGGTACCATGGAGCTCCCGCGCATACTAAAAACCCTCGGAGCTGATTATAAACACGAGTTGCTGGGGGAAAGAATTATTACCACTCCGACGCATACAGCCTTCATGAAAATATCGGAAGGCTGCAACCGCCCCTGCGCTTTCTGTGCCATTCCGCTGATGCGGGGTAAACATGTCTCCAAGTCGATGGAAGATATTGTGACAGAAGCCGGCAATCTGGTGAAGAACGGGGTGAAGGAGATTGTGCTTATCGCGCAGGATCTGACCTATTACGGACTGGATTTATATGGGAAGCGGAATCTGGCCGACTTGCTGAAACGCATTTCGGATGTACCAGAACTTGCCTGGATACGCTTGCAATACGCTTACCCATCACAGTTCCCGGAAGATATACTGCCGGTGATGCGTGAACGCGCCAACATCTGCAATTACCTCGACATGCCCCTGCAACACGGCGCCGATGCCATGCTGAAAGCCATGCGCCGGGGTATCACAGCCGACCGCACCCAGGCGCTGATAGATACCATCCGGGGAGAGGTGCCGGGGATTGCCCTGCGCACGACCATGATAACCGGCTTTCCCGGCGAAACCGGTGCCCATCACCAGGAGATGATGGATTTTATTGAGAAAAACCGTTTCGAACGACTGGGCGTATTCCCATATTCCCACGAAGAAAATACGGCAGCGTATAACCAGCCGGATGATGTGCCGCAGGAAGTAAAAGAAGCCCGTGCCGATGAAATCATGGCCTTGCAACAAGGTATTTCTTTCGAATTGAATGAGCCTAAGGTAGGACAAAGCATGAAGGTGCTGTTCGACCGTAAGGAAGGACAGTACTTCATCGGACGTACCGAACACGATTCGCCGGAAGTCGACAACGAAGTTTTGGTTGATGCACGGAACCATTTTGTGCGTTTAGGTGATTTTGCAGATATCACCATTACCCAGGCCGATGCTTTCGACCTTTACGGTGAACCCAAAGCCTGATGCATATACAAACCATACCTTTCGAGTCAACCCGTTCTTTCAGCCGCCTGGCCATCGATTATCTGGCAGGTAAAGCTGTTTTTAATGAATTCATACAGCATCCTTTCAGCGAAGCAGGCGTAGCAGCGGCGCTGGCTGAAAGGCAGCATTTTACGGCAACCGACCGGGAACGTCTGGTAAAGGCGTTGAAAAACCAGTATGGCGAACTTGCGGATGAGCAACAGCTTGCCGGGCAAATCGAATCACTCTTGTCGCCTGATACCTATACGGTAACCACGGCCCATCAACCCAATTTACTGACAGGCCCTGCTTATTTTATTTATAAAATTGCCGGAACCATAGCCCTCAGCAAACGCCTGGCTGCTGCTCATCCCGGTAAAAAATTTATACCCGTTTACTGGATGGGTGCTGAGGACCACGATCTGGAAGAACTCAACCACCTGCATCTTTTTCAGCAGGAAATCCGCTGGGAAAATGGCTTAAAGGGCCCTGTGGGCAGGATGAAGCTGGATACGCTGGTGCCGGTGCTTGAACAGGTTTTCGGTCTGCTCGGAGATAAACCGGAAGCGCTTGAACTGAGGAGATTGCTTGAAAACAGCTTCAGATCGGATTACAGCTGGGCACAGGCCACCCGTTTGTTCGTACATGCCCTGTTCGGGAAAGAGGGTTTGGTTATTGTAGATGGGGATGACGCCATCCTCAAAGCCGGGTTCTCTGCCGTTGTCCGTGCCGAATTGCTCGGGCAAAAAGCGGAGGGCCTGGTGCTTGAAGCAGGCAAAAAACTGGAAGCAGCCGGTTACAGCGCGCAGATTTACCCACGCCCTATCAATCTCTTCTGGCTGGAAGATGGGGTTCGTGAACGGATTGTTTCACACGACGCAGGTTTTCAGTTGGTGCATGGCGGGAAAAAATGGTCCCGGGAGGAGTTTTTGGCTCTGGTGGAAACGCACCCCGAAAATTTCAGTCCCAATGTCGTTTTGCGCCCTCTTTATCAGGAAATGTGCCTCCCCAACGTGGCTTTCATTGGTGGCGGGGCAGAGGTGGCGTATTGGATGCTGCTGAAGGATGTTTTTAAGCTCCACCAGGTGCCTATGCCGGTGGTGATGCTCCGTTCGTCGGTGCAGTACATTGATCGCAACAGCGCCGGTAAAATGGAGAAACTGGGTTTGTCGGTTGAAGATATTTTCCAACCCACTGAAGAACTCATTTATACTTTTCTTTCGCGACACGAAAAAGAAGTGTACGATATGGAACCAGAGCTGGAGAAGCTCAGACATTGGTTTGATACCCTGGCTGCACACATCGAAATGATCGACCCGAGTCTCAAAGCCGCGACGCTGGCGGAAGGCAAAAAGGTGGAAGGTCAGTTGAAAGGCCTCGAAGCCCGGGTTCGCAAATCTCAGAAGCAACGGCATGAAACAGAGCTTAATCAGATTAAACAGTTGAAACAAAAGCTTTTCCCCGACAATCATTTACAGGAAAGGCATGACAGTTTTATGAATTTTTATCTGGCTGAAGGGGACTCTTTTATGGCAGAATGCTGTACCGAGCTGGATCCACTTCGAAAGTGCTTCATGGTACTGCAATCAGCCTGATAAAATCAATAGCAGCAATGCTACCTGATTATTTTCATCCCAACGATTTTTAGGACTTTTGCGCTATGTTTGTTGATATAAATATTCACAATGGCCAAACTTACCTTCCTCCTTCTTTTCGTTTTTTCCTTTACAAGCACCCTCGCGCAACAGTTTTCCAGGGTTGAGTTGGTTTTTAATGACGGGCGTGTTAAATCAGGATATGCGCAATCCGTACTTGAAGCGAACAAAAAACTCAAATTCAGAGAAACTGAGAAGGGAGAAACAAGTGTGATATTGCTGAATGAACTGAAAAGTGCTACCTATTTTTTAGGCTCAGATACTTCCCGATTTGAACGGCATGATTATTTTCCTGCCATACAAGCTAAAAAAGCCCAGAAAGACGGATGGTTCCTGCTTTTGAGGACTGGCTATGTAAGCCTGTATTTTGTTCAAAGTACTTTAGGAGGAGGCGTAAATCCCGCAACGGGCATGCATAATGGTTCAGCAAGTTTCAAAGAGTACTTTGTGATACGACCAAATGAGGTAGCGCTTATGAAAATATCTACCGTTGCAAGCCTTAACAGCAATGCAACTTTTAAAATGTATGCGCCCAGATACTTCAGTGATTATCCGGAACTGGCAGAAAAAATAAAGAATAAGGAATATACTTATAAAGATCTGGAGGAAGTCCTGGATATATACAATGCCTGGATAGCGCAGAAACAATAAATTATACTATTCAGGATAAAAAGAACAGGGCTGCCTCCTTCCGGAAACAGCCCTGCCTTCCTTGAAAAACAATCCAGCTATTTACTACGAATAAATAGTTTACCGAAATCTGTATGAACAGGGGTTTGAATACGGTAGTGATACAGGCCATCGGCCAGTTGACTGGTATTCATTTCAATCAATGAAGTACCTTCTGCCACCGCCGTGCGATTAACCTCCCTTCCCAGTTGATCAAACAGCAGGATGCTTGTACCTCTCACCGCAGCACCTTTGAGTTCAAACCTGACCTGTGTACTTGCAGGGTTGGGGTATACCCTGTTAACCAGACTGTTAGAAGGTAGCTCAGTACCTACATTTTCGTGTGTTACACAAGCCGTGTCGTTGGCAGGATTTACTCCGCCTGCGAGGGAAGTGATAAAGGCACAAAGCTTCAGAGAGCCACCAACACTCGGCGTCCAATGCTGGGTAAAGGTGTGCTGGATAGAATCCCCGGGGGCAATGGTTGCTGTAATCGAGTTGGTTGAAACTGAGGCACCACCATTTACAGTATACGCCACATCAAAACCGCTGATAGACACAGGACCACAGTTTTTGATAGTAACTGTAACCGGATAGGCCTGATTGAGTGCCGTAACCGCACCGGGCAACGGAGAAACTATTCTTGGAATACAACCGTCAGGTGAGAGTGCATTTACAGTTACAGTAACCGTATCTGATTTGAAACAAATCGAGTCCGTTACGGTAAAGATATAACGGGTTGTTGCTGTAGGTGAAACAACCAAAGTATCAGAAGTACTCAGGATAACGGAGCTGCCCAATGCTCTCCAGCTTACATACCTGCTGGCATTTAAACGCATATTGGGGCGTTGTTGTCCGCCGTTTGTTACAGCAGTGCTGCCACAGGCGCCCGCTGCTGTATACCAGATACTTGATGCAAAAGAAGTGGTGCTTTGGTTCACAATGGCATTTGTTGAATAGGCAAGGCCATTGTCGAAACAAACCTCAATCACTACATTATCTACACCGTTCCACATAAAGGGCGTTTGGAAGGTATGTGTATTCCAGCCTGTGGAGGTTGCGAGATAAGCTGAGTCAGTGTATACCTGTGTGGTGGTAGATTCCCATGAGGCCATTTCTGTTTGGGTGGTATGTCCCATTTTGATGGTGAAAAACTGCAATGGGTTTCCGCCTGTTGCAGAGACATCAAAGGCAAGAGAATTGATGGCACCCGAACTGACGCCTAAACCATATAGTTCACCGGCTGTCATCAGAAACTGGTGACGGGCACTGTACCAATAACCACCGTAAGGTGCAGGGAAAGAAGTGCCGCTGTTAACAAGATTGCCGTTTCCAAGGGTTACCAAAACATTTCCTCCATTACCTATTAAGATCGCCTGACTTCCGGTGATGATCGTCTGATCGGGACCCGCATCAACGATGAGATAGTCATCCTTGAAGGAATCCGCTGTAAATGCCGAACTGATGTTAGCGACACTGTCACGGGCTACGATCCATGTTTCCACAAGTACAGCGGAGCCGGATGCTGCAGGGATGGTACCTGTCCAGCTTCCGCTCATGACTGTGCCACTGGCCAGCGTCATGTTCACAGGTGTTTGGGCAACACCGTTGAAGCTGTAAAGCAAACGAACGGAATCAACTCCCTTGCCACCCAGATTGTCGCTTACAAAAGCAGTAACCGTACGGGAGACTGGGGTACACTGACTGGTTGCTGGGGTGAAATGAACCGAATCCAGCGAAGGTGCAAAGTCATCCGGCAGCGCAACACCGGAAATCTCATAGGCACCCATGTCAGGGGAAGTGGCCGTTCCACCACCGGGTCTGGTTGTACCGTTGATATCAGTATTGGGAATCCCCAAAGCAGCTATGACAACACCCCCCGATTCAATACCTGTCGTGGTGCCGTTAGGAATGGTCAGGTTCAGCGGAGATGTAAACGGAGCGACACTGTTTCCAAGGGTAGGTATTGACAAACCGTCGTTGGCCGGATTCCCTGATTGAGTGATTACTTTCCAGTCAGCAAGTGTAGTGAAAAAATCAGCAGCAGCTGTTGTAGCGCCCTTTCTTCCTACAAAATGGAAGCCAGACAGGGTGTCAACATGATAAGCGTTGTTGTTGATTGTGCAACCTGAAAAATTGAAGGATGCATTGAACCAAACAGCTGTGAAGTAACGCCGGACACTTGTATCAGGTGTATGGTGCGCATTCGCGAAAATATTGTTGCGAATATCCAGCCCGGTGGTAGCAGCAGAGGAGACAAGCAATGCTGAAGAAGAAGATATAGCACTGTCAGAACCCGTCATGCTTACAGAGTTGTAATATAACCGGTGTCCTGCGCCACCTGCAATCCGGATTCCGAAAGCATTATAGTCGGTGGAGGTATTGAGGTAATGAACGGTTTTGATGTCATGGACAACATTATTCACTAACCAGATGGAGTCTCCTGTTGGTATCGCACCGATTCCAAAGAAGCCGGGACTGACACTTAAATTTATACCAAATGCTGACCAACCATCAGGATGCGCATTTTTGATACTGCGGATTTTGTTCCTTTCTATCCTTGCCCCCGGAATTCCGGCTCCTTCAATGCCGACAATGTTAGCACCAATGTTACCACCAGCAAGGTTGAAAATCTCATTGTCGCTGATATGGAGATAATCTGTGTAGATAACATCTATCCCCTTGCTGGTTACGAAATAAGCGGTATCAAGCGATCCTATCTTATTGTTCTTAAGGTTGACACGGGAAGCCGGATAATTGGCTGTGCCACGGACATGAATTCCTGTACCGGCACGCTCCACAGAAACATTTTCAATGGTGATTTCTCTCATATAGTTGCCTGCACCATTCGATAAAATGGTGTTTCCACCAGCATGAATACCGTAAAAAGTATTGGCGGTATTACTTCCGCCGATGACTTTCAGGTTCCGGATCAGGATCGAATCATTTCCGACTGTAAGCGGGGAGCTGGCATCAGGACCACGCAGCCAGATGACAGCACTGTTGGTGGTTTGTGAAGTGCTTTGAATGGTCAAAACCGGCGTTCCGCTTCCATTTGCTCCGTTGAATTCGAAATTAGCCACCTGATTCAGGACAAACAAACCAGTAGAGCCAGGCGCCAGACCTGTAATAAGTACTTGCGTGGCTGAAGCTGCCGGTTTTATGACCACATGACGATTTACACCTGAACCACTGTTGCGTTCAATTTCAATAGGAAAAGTTTCACCAGTGTTGTAAAGGGTGTCAATCAGAGTAAAAGTGACCGGCGTTGTAATGATGCTGTTATTCAGGAAATTAATTGCCGATGTGATGGTTGGAAAATCAGCAGCGCTGCTAACACCGACATTGTAGTTGCCAGAAGCCTGCCCGAGCAATTTGTACATATGCAAAGACGGCGGAGCTGTATTCCCGATTGGAGACTGCCCCGCTCCACCGAGCGGAGAGGTGGTAACAGTGCCACCATTGTTGCGACAGGCGACATAATATTCTATCGTATCCAGTGCAACTACGCCCCCTAATGATGCATAATTAATGTTGAATGTAAATTCACTGCCGCTCACAGATGGAACACTGTCGGTCTGCCAGCTAGTCTGTCCATGTTTTCTGTAATACAAACGGGGGCTGTTGGGCGGACCAACCGTGATACCCGTATTGGTATCGAGCAGGGTAACCGCGAAAAGGCGGGATACTGACAGCAAGGTATCCTGAAGCGGAGTTGATATTATCTGTGAAAAAGGAGCTCCGGTAAATTCGTATGCACCCATATCAGGCGTTGATGCATGCCGGCTGAGACCGGCAATGTCGGATGTTACATAGGAAACAACAGTTCCCAGATTGTCCATGGCCAGACTTGTTGGTTCAGGCTGGGCGAACGATATGAAATCCGGGGAAATCGAGACTGAATTGGTGTCTTTGCCGGTTGCGGTAGCCCAGTCTGACAAACTCAGATAGTCCATCAAGGGATTGTTTACCCTGATAAGCGAATTGGTGGGTAATGAGCCGGTGGAGGTTTCCATGCGGAAATTATTATGATCCGATATCAGTGAATCAACAACCCAGCTTCCCGGGTAATAAACAACTTTGTAGCCGGAACCGATATTGGCAGAAGACCATTTACTGAAGACAATGTTGTTTAGCACCGTAAGTTGTCCAATGGCAGGTGTAGCCAGACTACCTCCCGTAACATACAAAGCACTGTAAGTGGATGTTGCGGTAGAACTCATCACCATGTTAATCGTGTTGTGCACTATTTCAACAAAATCACGTGGATTCTCAGGTGTGGCAGCAGCAGCATACGAAGCGGTGAAGTAGATGCCATAACTGACAATACTGGAACTGGCATTCGCCATGCCGGAAACAAGGTTGTTATATACCCGGTTAGACGTCTGTGCAGTTCCGTTCATATTCGACAGATAAATACCGGCATTTCCGAGTTTTCCCGTGATACGGTTTTCCGAGACAGTTGCCTGTTGGCACCGGCTGAGGTAGATGCCATAACCCGAAGTTGCGGCTGTGGCAAGACCGGTCAGAATATTGCCCTGAATGAGTGGTTGGTCACAATTGTCAATATAAATACCATAGCGATAAGTATTGAAGGTGTTGCCCACGACCGACAAACCTACACTGTAGAATACGGGAGAAGCATTTGTGCCATTTACATACACAGGGTAGTAATGATTGATAAAAGTATTGTTTGCAATAATGGTGTTGTTGCTTGAATTGGATCTGATACCATAAGCATTGGTGGAGCTACCTCCTGTAAGGTCCTCAAAAATGTTCCCTAGTACGGTAACATCCGAAGCGTTGTTTATAACGATTGTTGGAGAAACCGTGGTACCTATGACCAGCTTGCGGAAGGTAAAACCATTGATTGTGACAAATGGAGTATTCGAGATATTAAAGGTGATCCGGTTTACCGCAGAATTGGTTCCAACAGTATCGTGAATCAGAATAGTTGTTGCCGGCCCGCCGGTGCTGTTGAAACTGATGGTGTTGGCGGCTGATATACCAGGTACATCCAGTAGCTGGTAACTGCCGTAATATGTTCCCGGAGCCACCTGAAAGGAGACAGCCCCGCTAAGTCCGCATTGATTCAGATCATGTACTGCCGCTGCGATAGAAGCGTAATCCGGATTCGTACCTCCGACCGTATAGGTACCCGATAGTCCGGTGCACAGCAGGGTGGTCAGGGTATCGTTCAATAGGTTATTGTCGTTGCCCAGACCGTTGGCATTGGCTATCCACGTTTTTAAAGTATAACTCCCCGGAGTGGTAATATTTAGCGGTGCAGCAAATTGATAATCGTGGGTGGCACCGGACATAAGCGGTGACGGGAGCTGTGCAGCAGAAACTGAAACCGGCGTATTGTTGTCGAGTTGATAAGTTACATCTACCGAACTGATAAGATCCGCCGCCAGATTTTGTATCCGGATGCTTACGATGTTTTGTCCGATCTGGAGAATGGCGGGTTGAACAAGACTGTTTATGCCTGCATCACGACCCGATGCTGGCAGGACAGTAAGGGTATAATCTTCTACTTCACCATAGGTATAAGTGCCACAGGGGTTTACAGAATAGTTGTCCCACTGATCTTTTATACGCATCCGGGTGGTGCCGGGTAGGGCATTGGCAGGAACCGCAATGTTTCCTGTAACTACAAAAGTACCTACCACGAGACTGACACCAACATCATAACGTTCTGTCTGATCGAAAGTAAAATCCTGATTCCAGTCAATGTAAACCGTGATATATTCCTCATAAGGCCCCGGTGGAGCTACTTCTACGGTTGCTGATATCGGATAACTGAGTCCGGCGACAACCTGTCCGGATACAGCGGTGAAATCTGAATAGCCGGTACTACCACTGTTGTGATTGATACCGGCAAAGGTCACGTTGCTCATGTATCCGTAAACAAGGTCGGTTGCCGCTGAAGCACAATACTGTGCTCTGGAAGCATTGACCCCCGTCAGTAGTGCAAAAAGCAGTAAAAGGGTTTTTTTCATTGAGTTAAGAGGTTTGAGTTTTAGTGGTCATCCGGTACATTTCCGGATGACGCTTAGACAAATGAATGTTTTTTACCCCTTTACCCAATTTTTATGTCTTGGACAAAACTTGGACATCTTGGACAAGGCTTTTAAATAATGAATGCATTCATGTTAACCGCACTATCGGGTCAGCAACGGTTTTGCCTCCTTTTGTCACAATTCACCAACGGCATGAATTCTAAGGGCTGGATTGCCTAAATTTGATTGGGAGCTAATATCTCTTCCAAATCGAAATGAGAATACCGGTCATCGGCTGTCTTTTATTTTTCTGCCTCTTGTTTTGGCTTCCTGCCAGGGGATTGGAGGCGGAACCCAACAGCTACGCTCAGTTACTGGCTTCGCTGAACAGACAGTATCCCAAGCTCCAGGACAGAATCCGGTATGCCGAAAACCAGCTAAGGGATGCTTACAGGGGAGGAGATGTAAAAAAACAGCTTGATCTGCTATTGGTGACAGGAGACTTGTATTTACGAGACGGGTGTTATGAGGAAGCCCTTCTGGCCTGTCACAAAGCCGATACCATTGCCGTAAAATATAAACTGGATGTAAAAAGGGGAGATGCCTATCTCGTAATGGCAAATGTTCTTATTGAGAACAATTTTAAGTTTGAGGAAATGTTCCCGCTTCTGCTCAAAGCACAGGACATCTACCATACACAAAAGGATTCAGCAGGACTTGGCAGAGCACTGGCCCTCAAAGCCCGTCTGATGTACTGGCTGGAAAATTACGATCATGCGCATGAAAACAACCTGGAAGCCATCAGATTGCTGACCAATGCCAGGGATACCATGGGTATGGCGAGTTCAATCGTTCAGCAAGGCAACATCTTCAGATACAACAAAAGGCCGGAAGCAGCAGGCCGTTATTTTGAAGAGGCCATAAGACTGCTTTCCATTTGGGGAGGAGATGCAGAACAGCTTTCCAGGACATACTGCACTTATGCAGAGTGGCGGTTGTTTTCAGGCGACATTCCGGAAGCGCAGTTCTATCTGAAAAAAAGTTATGAAATAGCCGTTGCCTCCAATGCAGCCTCCCTGCTTGCATGGGTTGAGCTCATCAACGCCCATGTGTACATCGCCCTGGAACAGGGTGAAAAAGCCATTGGCGCTGTCCAGAAAGCCATGGCACACATGACGTTGCATTCCTGGAATAAAATGGCAGGAGAGCTGATTATGTGTCGTGCGTACCACCAGACCGGTCAGGCAGATTCTGTTTACTATTATGGTATTGCAGCCTCCAGATCAGCCTTATCTCATTATGAAAAATTAAAACAATGGAATCTGGCAATGCTTGAAAATGAGCATGCGCAGGAGAAGCAGCAGCAACTTCAGCTTTTTCAGAAAAAAATATATTACGCCCTGATTGCAGTTCTGATATTGGTGGTAATCATAGTTGCACAGTTTTACCGCACCAGAGAAGTTCAAAGGAAAAAGAAAGAACTCCTGCTAAACCTGGAACTGGATATGGCCAGGCAAAAAATCAAACTCAATACAGAAAAACTGCATCATTTTATAAATACCCTGGTCCGTAAAAATGTATTGCTGAACGAACTAAAAATGCAATTACTCCACAAAAACGGCTATGAAGCGCAGGAAGATGAAGCTTATGCAGACAGGGTGGAGCAACTTATCAATGCCCGTTTGCTTACAGAGGCAGAGTGGGATGATTTTAAAAGACTTTTTGAACGGGTGCACAAAGACTTCTTCAATAAACTGCGCGATAAATACCCGGACCTGAGTAAAGCAGAAATGCGCCTGGCAGCCCTGCTTAAACTGGGTATTGAGTCAACGGATGAAATAGCCAATATGTTGGGGGTTTCCCCTTCCACGGTATGGAAAAGCAGGTACAGGCTGAAAAAGAAATTCGGACTCGTTAATACCAAAAATCTGGAGTCCTTCATCGCGACTATTTAGCAGTGACAAATAAAAACCCCGCTGCCATGCAAGACAACGGGGTCGCCACTAATAAACCTGAAGCTTGACAGGTGTTTCTTATTTGGTTTTTTCAAGTGCCATCACCAGACTGACCTTCGCCTGTTTGGCAATTTTATCTTCCACAATTTTGGGTATGGCGATGTTGTAATCAGCCAGCGTTACGCCAAAGTCTGAGGTAAGTCTTACTTTTCCATCCCGAACCTCTACTTTGCCATTTTCGGTTACTTTTTTAGTTACACCGTGAATGGTGAGATCGCCTGTAACAGTTACTTTGTAGTCTCCGTTTTTGGACAAATCAATACTTTTCCATTCGTTTATTTTTCCTTTGAGCATGGCTTTCGGAAATTTGTGCGACTCCATGTAATTTTCATTGAAGTGCTCCTGCATCAGTGCTTTTTCAAACTGGAAAGACTGGATGAGAATCTGAAAAACCACTTCTCCGCTGGAAGCATTTAATACACAGGCAGCCTGGTCGTTTTTGGCCTGCACGCCGTCTTTTACAACACCTTCAGCAATAAACGACACATTGCCGTTACGCGTCATATACTTTTCCTGCGCAAAACTGAACGATGCAACACCGATGAACAGGAGGGTGAACACTAATTTTTTCATATCAGGAGAATTTTAAGAATTACAGAATAACACAACGGGTAAGCACTACATCAAGAAGCATGCCTGTACAGACACCTTTCACGGTGATTTCAGAACCTGTCTGAAGACTTTTGGCTGCTTTTTCATCTTCCAGTTCACAGAGAACACCAAAAATGGCATCGTCCGTCTCCAGAACAAGTGCCGGCTTCCCGGCATCGGTGGTGCGGATATCTATGACTTTACCACGCACTTCCACTACTTTACCCAGAAAACGGGCATTGGCACTGTTTTCATCTTCACTGTACTGCTGAAACAATACAGTGGCTGTTTCTCTTACCTCCGTATCAAGTTTGGCGGTGCTTGAAACGGGTTTGAAGAACAGATAAAGACCTACCGAGCCACCAATGACTCCTGCCACAAAGGCCATAAGAATAATTTTTTTCCAGTTTTTCATACGCTTGGTTTTATTAGTTATTGGGGAGACCTTTTAGAATCCAGTATTCAATTTTAGCAATATTACAACTGTCGAGGGCATTCCCGCCCGGAGGCATAGAAACATAACCGGTCTGATGTCTGACTGCCCCGGTCAGTCTTCCGCTTGTCGCAGCCGAAACTACCCCGGCATGGGTAGATAAATTGATGCCACCCGAACTCAGCGATGCATGATGACAGCCCACACAGTTGCCTTGCAAGACAGGCTTTATATGTCCTGAGAAACTGATGTTGCTGGTGTCACATGGCCCGTTGTTGCTGTTACAACGGTTGTTTTGAGCCCCTTGCTGAATCCATTTCCTTACCAGGGCAATTTGATCTGTTGATAATCCGGCTGCCGGAAGAGGGGGCATACGGTCATCCAGGTCATTTTCGGTAATTTTTTCAAAAAGCTCGCTTCCATCGGGGAAACCTGCTACAATTTCTCCGGTTTGAATAATATGCTGGTAATTGGTAAGAATCACATTTTCCTGCGCAGTACCTGCATCGTGGCAACCCGGCATGGCACAATTGCTTACCAGCAGGGGGAGGATATCCTGCTCAAAATACACGGTATCCGCATTGCAGGGAATTCCGTTATGCACGCCACCGGTTCCTGAGCCACCGTCGTTCCCGCCAGTGTTTATGATAACCGGGGTTACCGGTTCATGCTGACAACCAACCGTCGCAAGAATAAGAAGAAAGGAGAACAATGCCTGTTTCATAGCCCGTTTGATGGAACTAAGGTCATCATTCCGGATTATCGGCAATACTACATCTGGCTGAACCCGTTAAAGTTGTGACTGAACGCGATGCTGAAAGGATTAAATCCTCAGCCTTCAAGCCATTTTTTGAAAGAAGGAGACCGTTCAGAGCTTACCAGGGTGTCTGCTTCGGTGTCGGGCTCAAGCTTGAGATGTACGCGTGCGCGGGAGTAGGCATGCATACTTTTAATGGCCCGGATATGCACGATTACTTTACGGTTGATGCGGAAAAATTTCTTAGGGTCAAGCAGTTGCTCCAGTTCTTCCAGGGTCTGGTCAATGGGCAGATTTTTGCCATCAAAACCATGCAGTGAAACAACCCTGTTATCGACATAAAAATAGGCTACGCTGTCTATTTCAACGGCCTTAAGGGTTTGACCGTAGCGGATGAGCAGTCTGGTCTGAAATTGTTGCTGCCTTTTATTCAAAGCATCGGCCAGTTGGGCATAGTCAATCCAGCCGGCTTGTTTTTCAGTCAGCTGTTTTTCGTGTTTCTGGATAGCACCCATCAGTTCTTCCACCTTGATTGGCTTGAGCAGATAGTCGATGCTGTTTAGTTTGAACGCCTGCAAGGTGTAATCATCGTATGCAGTGGTGAAAATCACGGGTATCTGCCAGTTTTCTTCTTTAAAAAAACCGAGGCTCATGCCATCTCCCAGCTGAATGTCTGCCAGCAATAAATCCGCTTTGGCACCACTTTCAAGCCATTCCCGGGCAGCCTGCAGGCTGTCCAGTCTGGCAACAACCTCATGCTGAGGTAAGTGGGTAAGGAGCATGTTTTCCAGCCGTTGCAAAGCCGGAACTTCATCTTCTAAAAGTATAATTTTCATACGGCGTAAAGTAGTGGTAAGCTGATTTTATAGTGGGTATCCCCTGGTTCAATGCGGATCTGACGCTCTGAAAGCAATTTGTAACGGTCGCTGATGCTTCTTAATCCGAAACCGGTCGATAACTCAGGATTAGGTTTGGCCTGCAGGTTATTGGTTACTACCAGCCAGTCTCCTTCTGTCTTAATGGAAACCAGCAGCGGTTTCTGATGGGTAATAATATTGTGTTTGATCGCATTCTCGAGCAGTAACTGGAGGGTAAGAGGAGGAATAAGGCTCTGCTGACTCGCTTCACTTAAAACAATTTCCAATCTGAAATTTTTACCAAATCGTTGTTCCTGTAAATAGGCATAAGCTTTGATAAGGCTGAGTTCTTCTTTCAGACTAATCAGATCAAGCTCCCGGTAACGGAGTATGTTCCTGAATAAATCGGAAAGTTTCTCTACATACACCGCTGCTTTTTTGGGATCGGTCTCAATGAGTGACAACAAGGTATTAAAGCTGTTGAATAAAAAATGGGGAGAAACCTGGCTCTTGAGAGTTTCAAACTGCGCCTGTATTTTTTCCTGCTCCACCCTGGCCTGTTTTTTCAGTCGGCGGTCGCGGGTTCTGATATAAACGTATATGGCAGCAAACAGCAGGACAGACAGGAGCAGCAAAAACCACCAGCGCTCATAAAAAGGAGGTTTGATTTCAAACGACCAGGTCAATCGGGCGGCATCTTCAAAATGTTCGTGGGTAGACGCCTCCACCATAAAGGTGTATTTCCCTGGGGAAAGTCTCGGAAAGGTAATTTCCTGATTTCGGGTAACTACCCAGGCATTGCCGTAACCTGCCAGTTTGAAACGGTAACGGACAGCCTCCGGATCTTCATACCACAGGCCGTCATAGGCAAACGTAATCTGATTTTCATCTGAAGCAAGCACATGGCGACTACTGTCAAACGGATTGGCGGAAACACGGATATCCTTGAATACCAGCTTCAGGGAAGCGGGAGAAAAGGGTGCTTCTGCGCGAATGCGTATCAGTTCTTTTTGTCCGCCAAGCCATATTTCATTTTTATCCTGAAAAAGGGCATTGGTATAGGGTTCCAGCGGGGGTAGGCCCTGCGCCTTGCCCCAGTGGTAATACTGACGGCTGCGGGTATCCAGCCGGTCGATGCCATTCGGATGTATGATGTACAATTGGTCGCGCAAACTACCCAACGCTGCGATTTCACCGGAAATATTGCTGAAATGTTTGGTTTTACGGCCGTCGTAAACATAAAGACCCTCCTGTGGTGAGCTGAACCACATACTGCCCGCCTTGTCTTCTGCCAGTGAGGTATATACCCTTGCTTTTATGCCGGCTGTTTTTTGGTTATGGTAACCGGTCTTGTCTCTTACAAACAATCCCTTTCCATCGGTGGCTACCCAAAGCCGTTGTTGCTGGTCGAACTTAAGCTGAAAAATATAACCTTTGCCTGGCCCTTCCGATGAGTTATCGTGCAAAAAATGATGTTTTTGTTGCCCTAAAGCTGACTTATAAACACCACCCAACGTGCCGAGAAACAAAGAATCTCCTTGCATGGCGATGCTGAAAACATTGCCGTTGTCGAGCCCGTTACCGGCATCGTAGTGTGTTGCGGTTAAATTGTCAGGATGGATTTTCCAGATGCCCTGCCCGAAACTACCTGCCCAGAGGTAACCTGCACTGTCTTCAAAAAGCGAGATGATATTGACGGGCCCCTGAGAGAGCCCTATTTTTGTAGTGGCTCCCGGTAGCTCCCGGACATAAAGCCCTGTCAGGGTACTGTACCACAGCCGTTGCCTGCGGTCAGATAGTATCGCTTGTATACCCTGTTCTTCCACGGGCAGGCAAAGCAAGGCTGTGCTGTGTCGTAAAATCCCCTGATTGCTGTTCCACCATAAATTGCCTGCCTGGTCAGGAACCATATCCTGGATGCGTAGCTTTTTACCGGAAAGTTGCAGCGGTATATGCCTGCCTTTTTGATGCAGGAAGTCGTAAGCAAACAGTTCCTGCCGGTGGGTTACCCACCACAGCTCCTGTTGAATCAGCGCCAACGACTTCACACCACCCAGGGGAAGGGACCAGGAGAGCGGTGTATACGTTTTTCCATCAAAAAAACCGATACCACTGTCCTGAAACCCGATGATAAGCCGCTCCTTGCCGGGAATCAGGCGGGTGACAATGTTGTCTGGTAAACCGGCCTGCGTATTGAACACCCAGACTTTTTTGTTTTGCTGTGAGAGACTGAGCCTGACCAAACCACCATCTGTTCCAGCCCAGATGTCATTATTCCAGCGAAGCAGGGTATGGGTAACGAGATCCGGGAGGCCGTCTTCTGTTCCGAAATGATAGAGCCTTTTGCCTGTCCAGCAATATATCCCCTCGCCGTTGGTACCCAACCAGAGCTGTCCGGCAGCGTCGGCAGCAAAAGCAGTAATCTTTTCTCCGGGAAGGCCTTCTTCTGGCTTAAACCTGAACATCTTGCCTGCCTTCATCAGGTATACACTGCCATCTTCAGCCCCTGCCCACAGGCTGTTCTGGTAGAAGAAAAGGCTGGTAACATTTGCTCCCGGCGTTTGTACAAAGGGTAGCTTATCCGACCGGAGACCGTTAAAGCGGAAGATACTGTTGCCGCTGCTGAAATACACATAACCATCGGGAGCAGCATAGATATTTTGGATCCGGGTATTCTCCGGCAGACCGGTTTGTACCGGCTGTAACAGAGGCTGTTGAGCAGCAGCTGGTATTATCCAGCACAAAAAAACCAGCAGCAGTTCAAGACTTCGGTAACAAACGCGCCTGTACATCAATGTATATTTCTTCAGCTATCTTCTGTTTTACAATTTTCGGTATGGAGATATTATGCTCTTCCAGCAATACCGTGAACTGACTTTCAAGAACAAGGGTATTTCCTTTCACAATCAAATTCGCCTTGATGATGCGTTCCTGAGCGACACCGTGAATGTTAAGTTTTCCCTTGGCCCGGATGGTTTGTACGCCTGTTTTGGTAAGATCAACCGGCTCTATGAGTTTCCCCTGAAAAGTGGATTTTGGAAAAAAACTGGTCTCCAGATAGTTTTCGTGAAAATGCTCCTGTTGTAAGGGGCTGTTAAATCCTTTGAAGCCGATGTTCACCACCTGCATCAGGAAAGTTTGCTTCCCCAGGTCAATAGCCCCGTTGAACTGCGTATTGGTGGCCTCTATAAGCTCCAGAGGAGCATCCGAGCGCAGTCTGATCGTGCCGCTTTCAATCAGGTAAATCTGCGCGGTACACAGTGCCGGCAAAAACACTAAAAACGAAACAGCCCATCGGATTAAGCTCATTATATCAAAGATAACAAGCGCTCAGGAGTTTGGGAATGGCACGCTGATTTTTATGATGG
>DLHS01000015.1:220524-583628 GCA_002483345.1 Bacteroidetes bacterium UBA7662 | reverse complement strand
CCATCATAAAAATCAGCGTGCCATCGCAGAGAGCAGGAACGCGGGACGGTTATTTTTTGCCGCCTTGCTGGCGCTGTTGTGCCGTTTTGCTGAGCTCTTCCAGTTTTGCCTGGAAACGCGATTTTTTAACCGGCTTCTTTTTATTCTCCTGAATTTTACGGTGAATCGCATCATCATCCACAAAACGACGGATGATCCATTGCTGACCGAAAGTGATCATATTCGCCAGGAAGTAGTAGTAACTCAGAGCGGCTGAATAGTTGTTCATGATACCCAGGAACATCAGCGGCATGATATAGCTCAATACCTTCATCTGCCCTGTTACACCACTGATCTGATTGTTCAGACGGGTGTATACCAGGGTCGAAACCGTCATGAGGATGGTGAACAAACTCACGTGGTCGCCATATATGGTGTTGATGAGCGGCACATGCCCGAATGTCCAGATGCTGTCGTAGGTAGAAAGATCATCTGCCCAAAGGAAGGCCTGCTGACGCAGCTCTATGGAGGCCGGGAAGAAGTTGAACAAGGCAATGAGAATCGGCAATTGCAGCAACAGTGGCAGGCAGCCTCCCAACGGGTTTACACCAGCTTTCTGGAACAGTTTCATCTGCTCAGCCTGCTGTTTCTGCGGATCTTTCTCGTATTTAGCCTTCATTTCATCAATTTCAGGCTTAAGCACACGCATTTTCGCTGTCGACAAATACGAACGGTAGGTAAACGGCATCAGAATCAGCTTGATGACGATGGTAAGCAGGAAGATGATGAGTCCATAGCCCAGGTGAAAGCTGTCGAGCCAGTTAAATACCTGAATAACAATGTATTTATTCACCCACCCGAAGATTCCCCACCCCAGGGGTACCTGTTTTTCAAGGCCAAGGTCCATGGCAGCCAGGGTACGGTAGTGGTTAGGGCCGAAATAAAACTGGAAGGAGAACGACTCTTCTTTTTTGTGTTCCAGGGGAAGAATCATTTCTGCCTTAAAATCAGCTACTTTATTGTCTGAACGATAGGGGCCACCGGCCACTTCCGCACTTTCAAAAGCCTCTGTGGCAATAAGTGTGGTGCTGAAAAATTTCTGTTTGAAGGAAACCCATTTTACCGTGTTTTTCAGTGATTCGTTGTCGGATTTGGTGATGTTAAGGTAATCTGGACTGTCGTTCTGGTATTTGTAATAGATGTCTGACTTAGCCCGCTCATCCTTTACATCCCTTTCCTGACGCGGACTGGTCAGTGACCAGTTCAGGCGGGTGTAATCGATATTGCCGGCCAGCACTTCTTCCATTCCTGCCAGGCGTACTTCGTGGTTTACGAGATAACTACCGTCCTGAACAGTGTAATTGTGTTCGAGGAACTTGCCTTCACTGAATGGGAGGAGGAAACGAATTTTATTGCCTTCAACCTGTGCCTGAAAGAACAGGTTGCCGGTTTCAACCGAGCGATTTCCGGTTGAATACTGGTAGCTGTAACGGCTGTCTTCCGGATAAAACAAAACCAGCGGCAGGCTGTCCGATGTTTTATACTCTTTCAGTTCCACCTGACTTACCCGCCCCCCCTGGTTGCTGAATGTGACCCGGATGAGGTCGTTTTCGAGGGTAAAGGTTTTTTGCTCACCAGCCGCAAACGGGGCAAATACACCAAAAGCAGCCTGAAGCTCGGCAGTGGTATTGCTGTCAGCAACCGGTTTCAATACCTGAGCCTCAGCCGGGCCGGTTTCCGCATGAGTGGAATCAGCTACAACCGTTTGTTGGGGTGCATTAGGATCCTTTTTGGGAGCATCCGGCAGAAAGAAGAGATTAAATACGACCAGTATAACGCCAATCAGTACCAATCCGATGATCGAATTACGATCCATAATGTTGATTTATAAAGGGCACAAAAGTACTTAAATAACTACTTTATCACCCGTGTTTTTCACTTTGCTTTTCGATTGTTGTACCCTGCTGTATGGAATGGTATTCATGCAGGCTTTGACGAAGCTTACAAAAAGGGGATGTGGATTCATCACCGTGCTGCGGTATTCAGGGTGAAATTGTGCAGCCACAAACCAGGGGTGCTTTTTCAGTTCTATCATCTCCACCAGGTTTTTACCAGGGTAAACGCCGGAAATAACCATTTCTCCATCCTGAAAACGGTCCAGAAAATCGTTGTTGAATTCGTAGCGGTGACGGTGACGTTCTTTAACCTGAGGAACATCATCGTAGGCAGCTGCTGCCCTGGTGCCTTTTTTCAGCTTGCAGGGGTAAGCACCCAAACGCATGGTGCCACCCTTATCGGTAATTTCTTTTTGCTCATGCATCAGGTCTATCACAGGGAAGGGGGTTTCAGGATCCATTTCTGTCGAGTTGGCGCCTTCCATACCCAAAACGTTGCGGGCATATTCAATCACCGCACATTGCATGCCGAGGCAAATACCAAAGAAAGGGATGTGGTTTTCACGGACGTACCGAATGGCTTCAATCTTACCCTCCCAACCACGCTGACCAAAGCCCGGAGCAACCAGCACGCCGTCCAGCTCGCCCAGTTTTTCTACAATATTGTCGGTGGTAAGGTGCTCTGAGTGAATCCACTCCAGATTTACTTTGCAATGGTTCGCAGCTCCGGCATGTAAAAATGCCTCTGCAATCGATTTGTAAGCATCTTTCAGCTCAACGTATTTGCCTACCAGTCCTATACGGACCTCCGTCATCGGTTTTTTGAGACTTGACAAAAAAGTTTTCCATTGTTCCATATCCGGCTGCTGTTCATGGGGGAGATGGAGTTTTTTGAGGGAGATAACATCCAGGCCTTCTTTCAGCATATGCATGGGCACTTCGTAAATGGTGCTGGCATCAATGGCTTCGATAACGGCTTCCGGCTGCACATTGCAGAATTGCCCCACCTTGCGACGGATTTCTTTGTTGATAGGATGTTCTGTGCGACAAACCAGTATGTCGGGTTGAACACCCTGCTCCAGCAACATCTTGACTGAGTGCTGGGTTGGTTTGGTTTTAAGTTCACCGGCCGCACTCAGATAAGGAATGAGGGTGAGATGTATCACCAGACAGTTGCCTTCTCCCAATTCAAAACGAAGCTGGCGGAGGCTTTCCACATAAGGCAATGATTCAATGTCGCCTATGGTACCTCCGATTTCTGTGATGATGATGTCGTATTTGCCACTTTTACCCAATATCTGGAAGCGGCGTTTGATTTCATTGGTGATATGAGGAATAACCTGAACGGTTTTTCCGAGATAATCTCCCTTGCGTTCTTTTTCGATGACAGTCTGGTATATCCGGCCGGTCGTTACATTGTTGGCTTGTGAGGTAGGTACATTCAGGAAACGCTCGTAATGGCCCAGGTCAAGATCGGTTTCGGCACCGTCGTCGGTGACATAACATTCACCGTGTTCGTAGGGATTGAGCGTGCCCGGATCTACATTGATGTAGGGGTCGAACTTCTGTATAGTGACGGAGTAACCGCGGGCTTGTAACAGTTTGGCCAACGATGCCGAAACTATGCCCTTACCCAGTGAGGAAGTAACGCCTCCCGTCACAAAAATATATTTCACCGATGCCATGGCCTGATTTTGTGTACGGGATACAAAGGTAGCGAAATACCCGTGTGTACCGAAGTATATTCGGCATTCAGGAGGATAATAAGCTTAAGATTTTCGCACAATCAGCTCAAAGCGTTCCTGACCAACGACTTCTACTTCAGTACCGGCCTCAATAAAGCCGGATTCGGCACGGGCTTCATGATGTTTGCCCTCAAGTTGTATGCGTCCGGTTGGACGCAGGGGCGTGACCGCCTGCGCCTTCCTTCCCAGATACTGATTTTGGGTCGCTACTACATAACCTGCTGCTGCATCTTGTACATCCTGCAAAACCAGTCTTCGGAAGGGACCTGATTGCAGGAGTTTGTCCCCATACAGTAACAGGAAGATGATAAGAACTGTAAAAGGAATCAATACGGTTGTTAAGGCGGTAAAGATTTCTACACTTCCAGTCATTTGCAGGTCAAAACCATCATTCTGTAACAGGGAAAAAATCAGACCGGTCAGGATGGCAGCAATACCGGCAATGCCCGCTACCCCAAAACCCGGAATCACAAAAATTTCAATACCCAGCAAAATCAGACCTGCTGCAAATACCAGAATTTCCCAGTTTGCGGCCAGACCTTCCAGGTACAAAGGGGCAAAGTACAGCACAGCAGCTGTTACAGCCGCCAGCAACGGGAATCCGACACCCGGTGTCTGCAACTCAAAATAGATACCCCCCATGATTACCAAAATCAGTATACCGCTTACTGCAGGTGAAATAAGGAAATTGATGAGCCTGTCCAGGGCCGTGATTTGCTGCTTGACAACCGTATAATTTTTGACGCCGGCCAAAGCCAGCGCTTCATGGATGTTTTCAGCAGTACCGTTGCTAAAACCATGCCTGAGCGCTTCTGAACTGGTGAAAGTGAGCACTTTTCCCGAGTCTATAATGCCTTCAATGTAGACAGCAGGATCTACCATGGCTTCGGCTATCTTGGGGTCGCGACCGGTAGATTCGGCCGTCGCACGCATGGTAGCCCGCATATAGGATTGGTATTTGTCGGGAACCACCTCTCCGGTCTGGTTTACGACAGTTGCTGCACCTATCGAGGCACTTTTGCGCATATAAATGCTGTCGCAGGCAATTGAAATGAGTGCACCTGCAGAGGCTGCATTGTTATCAATAAAGACTATGACGATAGGTTTGGCATTCAGCAGTTTGGTACGGATGCTGTCTGCAGCATCCACCATACCCCCGTACGTATTCATGTGTATCAGGATGTAGTCTGCCTTCAGTCGTTCGGCTTCATCTACAGCCTTTTGGGTAGTGCGCCAGGCAGCAGGGCCGATTTCTTCCTGTATCTTAAACTGAAAGACAACTTTTTTGTCCTGCGCATGGCTTGTAAAAACGAACCCGAAACAGAGAAGAAGGATTAAATAACGCATGGAATGGCTTTACTACAAAGCTAAGCGGTATCAGGCTTTATTGGTCGGGCAGACAAAGCTTTTCCCAACGGAACAGTTTTCCCGGATCACCCCGTCTTTGAGGGGCATACGAATCGTGCCCGACTATATGTTTTTGGTTCAGCCGAACCAGCGGATGTCGCTGCCGGATATCTTCCAGCAGGCACTGCAAGGCATGGTATTGCGCCTCTGTAAAACCTTTGGCATAATTCGGAATGACTTCATAGTCTTTTACGCCCAGTAAGGCCATTTCTTCTGCAGTACCGACTGCCATGAGTTCAATTCCGATGCTTTGTCCGTTCATGGCATCTTTGGTGGTGGCATCTGCTGGCAACATACCTTTTCCGGCATGATAGGCCACCCTTTTTTCATCAACCAGCCGGTAGAGCTGTCCATCCCGGTCAATGAGATAGTGGGAGGAAACCTTGTATTTTTTGAAAATATCAATGACTTTATCGACTTCCAGCGGGTTTGCCGGATTTACCAGCGCATTGCTGGTGTAGTGTAACATGACATAGCGAACTGCCTTGTTTCGGGGAGACGAGCAATAGTCGGGTAACCACTTGTCATAAGAAGAAGTGTCTTGCCCATTCCCTTTGATTGAAAATATTACTAAAAGAAAAAGTAGTAAATATTTTGCCCTCATGAGTTTTTGACTTTGTAGTTCCTGTATTCAAACGGCCGTTTTCCCAACAACCGTTCCAGCCAGAATAAAAGTCTGCTTTTCAGCGTCCAGCGTGCCTGGGTAGGGTCAAAGGCGAACTTCCAGTTCATGGCTGCAATGCGTTGCTGCATTACTTGCGGGTGACTGCCTTCAAATTTTTGCAGTATGTCAATATTAGTGTAATCAAATGCTGTGACGTCGGGTATCTTTTCGGTCATCCACTGATCATCATGCCACATTTTATGGAAACTACGCTGTTTGGCCTGCTGTAATTCGGGATGTTTTACCCAACCATAGTGGTATACACAGGCAGGTATACTGGCAACCGTTAATTTCTGATCACCTCTTCTGAACCCCTGAGCATCGCGGTACGAACGTATTTTGCGGTCGTTGCGGATAATACGTATTTCATGGCTGTACCAGCGCCGGCTCAGCCCTACATAATCATAGGAACCATAGAAATGCCGGTATTTAAAAAGCAGTCCCTGGATTTCATTTTTATCTGCATAAAAGTGCAAGGCGTTGTGAATCAGCTCATGGTCTTGTTCATGAATCACTTCATCACCCTGAATATAAAATGCCCAGTCAGCATGTGGGGAGATGGCATCGAACGCTTTGTTGGTTTCAACGGCAAGAACCTGCCCGCCTTCCCGTAAACTGTCATCCCAAACGGTTTCGAGTATGCGGATTTTGGGCGAATCAATGCTTTTAATCAGTTCAAGGGTGTCATCATCACTCCGCCCCACGGCTACCACTACTTCATCACAAACCGGTAAGATAGATTGTATGGCTTCCACAATCGGATAATCATACAGGATTGCATTGCGCACAAAAGTAAATCCGCTGACGAACATCTTATTTTTTGAAGTAAAACTGCCTTAACAGCGCGTATTTGAGGTAGGTATACCGGGCATTGCCACGACTGATAATCAGTCCCGCACGTCCGTCCCTGAACCCTTGTTTAAGTATATAATCTCTCAAAAACCTGAAAACAGCCCGCCAGACGGGAGGGAATAAACCTGGATTTTTGCCCTGTTTATACATGGCTTCTGCTGCAATACGGGCAAATTTGTCGCTTTGCTGATCAAAACCTGTTTCCGACTGGTAGGTATAATGCAGGATATCACCTGCCAGCTGCCTGACAGAAATACCAGGATTTAATACCACCTTGTCGTGCGGGTTGGTACCCCCCCAGCGACCAATCCTGCGGTCCCACAACCTGATTTTCCTGTCGGGATACCAGCCCGTATGATGAATCCACTGTCCGCAGAAATTATTGAGTCGGTTCATGCTGTATGCCTGCAGCTCAGCTTCTTTTTTGGCAGCCAGTATACTTTGTTGCAAGCCTTCGGAGAGCACTTCATCGGCATCCAATGAAAGTATCATGTCGTGACTTGCCAGGCTCATGGCCTTATTTTTCTGGTCGATATGCCCTAAAAATGGCTGGTGAAACACCTTGGCACCCAATGCCGTGGCCTGTGCTACCGTATCATCGGAACTGCCGGAGTCAAGTACCACAATTTCGTCGGCGACCGGTTGCAGGGAGCGAATACAGCCGGCGATGTGTTCGCTTTCATTGAGACAGATGATGGTGGCGCTTATCAACATGGTGTCCCCAAAATTGCAGGATTCACAGAGACTTTTCAACCTAATCAGAGATAATTCAGCAGGATGGGGTATTTTTGCAGCCTATGTGGCACAAAAACATACTCGAAACCATCGGCAATACGCCTATGGTACAAATGCATAAGGTGATTGGTGACATCCGGGCAACTGTCCTGGCAAAGGTTGAAACTTTTAATCCGGGCAACAGCATCAAAGACAGGATGGCACTCAAGATGATTGAGGATGCGGAAAAAGCCGGGAAATTAAAGCCAGGTTACACCATTATTGAAGGCACTTCCGGCAATACCGGCATGGGGCTCGCCATAGCAGCGGTGGTAAAAGGCTATAAATGCATCTTCACAACTACCGATAAACAATCGAAAGAAAAGGTAGATGCTCTCAGGGCACTTGGTGCGGAAGTAATTGTTTGCCCGACCAATGTTGATCCGGAGGATCCGCGGTCGTATTACAGTGTTTCATCCAGGCTGGAGCGGGAAACGCCCCATTCATGGAAAGCCAATCAATACGATAACCTCTCGAACCGGGAAGCACATTATGAGTCAACCGGACCGGAAATATGGGAACAGACCGAAGGTAAAATCACCCACCTCGTGGTGGGCGTGGGTACAGGCGGCACCATTTCAGGCGTGGCACGTTTCCTGAAGGAAAAGAACCCTGCCATTCAGGTATGGGGTATCGATACTTATGGCTCAGTATTTAAAAAATACAAGGAAACCGGGATTTTCGATAAAAATGAAATTTACCCTTACATCACCGAAGGTATCGGAGAAGATTTCCTGCCGCAGAATGTAGATTTCTCCCTGATCGACCATTTCGAAAAGGTGACTGATAAGGATGCTGCCATCTACACCAGGAAAATTTCAAGGGATGAGGGGATTTTTGTTGGTAACAGTGCAGGGTCGGCGATTGCAGGTCTGATTCAACTGAAAGACCGGCTGAAGCCGGAAGATGTGGTAGTCGTGATTTTCCACGACCACGGCACCCGCTACCTTGGCAAAATGTTCAACGACGACTGGATGCGAGAAAGAGGCTTTTTGCAACCAGAAGTGAAACGTGCCATCGATTGTATCAGCAATCGCCTGCACCTGCCCATGGTAGTGGTAGAGGCCAGTCAGACGGTATCTGAAGCCATGCACAAGATGATGTACTTCAAAATCAGTCAGATGCCGGTGAAAGACGGAGAAAGGTTCGTGGGCTCTCTCACAGATGCACATGTACTTCAAAAGTGCCTGGAACAGCCCGAAACCAGGCAAATGGCCGTACGGGATATCATGCTGCCGGTATTTCCTTTTGTAGATAAGGATATGCCCCTGTCAGAACTCGCCCGTCGCATTGATAAAAACAACAATGCTGTTTTGGTGAAGCTGGAAGCCGATACCGTACAGATCATAACCAATCACGACATCATACAGGCCCTGGCTTGATGCCACAGTATACCGACCAGACCGGAAGAATTGTTGAAATACCGCCTGCACCCAGGCGGATTATTTCGCTTGTGCCTTCTCAGACAGAGTTGCTGGCAAGTTTAGGACTGGAAGAGGAGGTAGTGGGAATTACTAAATTTTGTACACATCCCGCAGCCTGGTTTCATGCCAAAACACGCATAGGAGGGACTAAAACCCTTCGGTTAGACCTGATAAGGCAGCTGAAACCAGACCTTATTATTGCAAACAAAGAGGAGAATAAAATTGACCAGATAGAAATGCTGGAAGCGGATTTTCCGGTTTGGGCCAGCGATGTGAACAAACTGTCGGATGCATTGGAGATGATCCGCCTGCTTGGAGAGATTACCAACCGCAGGGAAAAGGCGGATGAAATAGCCGGTAAAATCGGACAGTCCTTCGAGGGATTGCCTGCGCTTCAGAAGGGAGCATCGGCCGTTTACCTTATCTGGCAACAACCCTGGATGGCAGCAGGTCACAGCACCTTTATCAATGATATGCTGGAAAGACTTGGCTTTATAAATCTGGCAGCTACTTTAGGTCAACGTTATCCTACCATTCCCCAGAATGTTCTGGCAACCTGGTCGCCGGATTATATTTTTCTGAGTTCAGAGCCATTTCCTTTCGGGCAGAAACACCTTGAATTGTTGCAGGAAAAATTCCCTGAAAGCAACATACAACTGGTCGACGGAACCTTGTTTTCCTGGTATGGCAGCAGACTGCTGAAGAGCGCCGCGTATTTTCAAAGTTTGATGGGCTGATTCAGAAACAGGTAATTTACCGCGTGAAGCACGAAATAATGGCCACCGCACCGCTTTACAGCGGATGGTTCTGTTTTGAGCTGTATTCGCCGGTTTTGGATTTTTCCCACATGTGAAATCAGCGACATTTACAACATATTTCTCAATAATTTAACATGCTTTTGCTGATATTTGAAGAATATATAATTAATGCTCCAAAATTTATAATCTACCCTTATGCAACAACGCCTACTTATTTTAATGCTTGCGCTTCTTTTGCTTCCGGGCTTAAGTTTTGCGCAGCGAACAAAAAGAAATCTTCAATCCCCCAATCGTTGGACTTTGGGTGTTACTACAGGTCTTACCACCCCGTTTCATGACGTACGACGTGATGAATATGTTGATCTGGGAGATCTGTCCTATAATTTCGGTACACAAATCAGCTATTGGTTTGGTCCAGCCATCGGAATACGGGGAAATCTTACTTACGGAAACGTAAAAGGCACGCTCAATAACAACAATATGATTGTCAACTTTGGCATTCCCGGGCCGGTTGAGTCTACAACTGATTTTTTTGATGGTTCAATCGCTGCCGTCTTCAACTTCAGCGGTATGGCACTGGACAAGTACAAGCCCCTTCTTTATGAAAGGAAGTTTGGTTTTTACGGATTTCTTGGAATTGGAGCAACGAATTATACTGCCAGACTAAGAAATCTGAATACAAATCAATACATCGATATAGTCGATGCAGGTACAAGCGACCAGCTTTCATTAGTGATACCGGTTGGATTGGGCGTTTCCTATAAAGTAACACCCCGTTTCCAGGTAGACCTGGAAGCAGGGATGCGAAATGTAAATGCAGATAATTTTGATGCCCTGGTAGTTCAGAAAACCAGCGGGCCTGGTACAGGGGAGTATAACTTCGGCCGTAATCTTGATAAGTTCGGGACACTGAATGTAAATTTCATCTTTCATCTGGGTAGCAACCGCCAGGGGAATTCGGTGTATTGGTCCAGGTCATTGCTCCAGCAGGCTTACAGCGAATACAGTGAGAACCTGAATTTGTTGGAGAACAAAATGAATCAGACCACCAAACAGGTCAAACAAAACGACGAAAAAATCATAGCACTGGAAGAAAAACTCAACAACCTTGAGCGTCAGATGCGCATGTCGGAAGTTGAAATGAAAAAAGACAGTGACGGAGACGGTGTGCCGGATGTATTCGATAAACAGGATACAAAATGGGATCTGAGTACGTTGCAGGTTTCTAACTGTGGCTGGACTTCAGAAGAAATGAAGGTGTTGAAACAACGCGCCGACCGCAAAGAAAAAATCAATGTAGATGGCAGTGGCGTTGCGCTGGATGTAGACAAGGATGGCACGCCGGATCACCTCGATAAATGCCCGACTATTCCGGGCCTGGTAAGCTGTAACGGTTGTGTGCCTGAAACAAAACAGGAAACTGTTAAAATTCTGAGTGACCTGCAGTCGATTGAGTTTGAATCAGGTAAAAGTGATTTTGTAGATTGCTCCAAGAAGCGCACTAAAATCCTTCAGGATAATTGTGCCGCCAAACAGGCTAAGGATGTACAGAACCTCGAGAGTCTGGTGCTTTACCTGAATGAAGACCAGAGCAAAGATTTCAAAATCCGGATTATTGGTCATACAGACGATGTCGGTAATTCTGAACTTAACAACACCCTGTCATTTGAACGTGCCAACAGTGTTAAAACAAGATTGGTAAGCATGGGCATAGCCGAAAGTCGTGTTTTGATTGAAGGCCGTGGTGAAAGTGAGCCTAAATATGGCCCAAGCGGCACCAATGGTTCTTACACAGATGCAGACCGTACCCGTAACCGTCGCATCGAGTTCATCATTGAATAAAAAATTTTAACGATGTAAAAAAGCCGTGCCGAAAGGCGCGGCTTTTGTTTTTTAAAGCAGATGCCAGAGGAACAGTCTTTTTTGCATAAAAGCAGTCAACCAAGGTTGTACAGGCGGTGAATTGCGACTATGGGTTAAGTATCTCTCCGGAAGGTGCCAAGAGGTGCAAGCGGAGGTTGTGGCCACCGATGATCGTCCCGTCGGTTGCGAACCACCGGAGACATTAAGTTTCTTTTAACGTTTCATGGCACGACTATGGTTTGTGCCACATAAGAACCGGGCTTACTTTGCGTTAGCCCACAAACCCAAAGCCATGAAAAAAATGCTTTTTGCCGTTGCCCTGTTTTGGTGCACCGCTACTTTACAAGCCGCTATTCCTGCAAAACTCCAGGGAGTTAAGGTTTATCTCCAGGGGGCTGAACTCAGACACCTGGCCAATTTACAGGTAAATGCCGGTGAACAGCAACTTATCATCACAGGCTTAGCGGGACAAATTGATGACCGCAGCATACGCCTCGCTTCCGACAAAGCCGGAATTACGGTCCTTGGTTACCAGCTTCGTCAGAATTTTCTTCGCCAGAACGATGATTTACCTGAAATCAGGAGTCTGCTCGACAGTATAATGCGCTATACCCGTTTGCAGGAAGATGACCGGGTCAGGACAGAAGTATTGGTTCAGGAACAGCAAATGATACTTGCCAACAAGCAGGTTGGGGGTAGCAACAGTGGCATGAGTGTGCTGGAACTTCAGAAGCTGGCAGAGTTTTACAGAAGCCGGCTTTCGGAACTGAATCTTAAAATACTGCAAGCCAAAAGAGTAGATGCAGAACACAATGAACGCATCAAAAAACTGCGTCAGCAACTCGACCAGCGCAAGGCGCTGTTGCCGGAATTTGTGCAGGAGCTTGTACTCGATATCAGTGCTGAAATGCGGAGCACCGGCACACTCGAAATCACTTACACCAGTCCGAATGTTTATTGGGAGCCATTTTATGATTTGAGGGCAGAGAGCCTTTCTAAACCTTTGCAGTTAATTGCCAAAGCCCGCATTGTACAGCAAACCGCCATCGACTGGCAGGATGTGGAGGTCGCCATCAGTTCGGCCGTCCCTGCACAGTTTGTCAGCAAGCCGATACTGAATCCCTGGGTACTTGATTTTGTAGAGCTGTATCATCCCGTAGCCGGCCACGCGCCGCGGGCTTATCAGGCAGAAACGATGAGCATGGATGCAGCCGGTGGTTTTTCGAATCTGAAGACCAATATCCCCACCAAGCAGGTCAATTACCTGAATTACGAATACAAACCCAAAGAAAGGGTAACCATCCGGCACAACGAAGCCCGCCTGGTGACCCTGGAAGAAAAAATGCTGGAAAATAGCTATGGCCACTATGTGGCGCCTAAACAGCAAAAAGATGTGCTGCTCATGGCGTATGTAACAGGTTGGGAAAAACTGAACCTCTTACCGGGAAATGCCCGTATCTACCTCGAAAACGCGCTGGTGGGAGAAAGCTGGATGAATTTTCAGGGTGGAGACAGCGATACACTGGAGTTATCGCTGGGTATCGACAAACGTGTGCAGGTCAGCTACGATCAGCAGTGTACGTTCACCAGCGACCGTCGCCTGGGCAATAGCCGGAAAAAAGATTATGCCTATACCATTAAAATCAGGAATAGTCATCAGGCCCCTGTAAATCTGATGGTTGAAGACGTGATACCCATCAGTGCCAACAAGGAGATAGAAGTAACAGACGTTAAGCTGGGTTCGGCACAAACGGTAAACGACAAAGGTCTCCTCCGGTGGAAGCTGAATGTAGGGGCAGGAGGGCAGCAACAGCTTGATTATAGTTTTTCTGTGAAGTACCCTAAAAACAAAACCGTAGGCAATTTGTAGTTTGAGACATGCGTCTCTTCCTGTTCCTGCTTTTCATCAGTGTATCCTGCAAGGTGTCCGGCCAGTTCAGTCAGCCGGACACCTTGTCTGTTTTGCAACCACCTGTTTCATATGACGTTCTGCAACATCAGCGGCGGGCTATGGGGGTGCTGACTGGTTGGAGCGTGCTATCTGTTTCAACGGGTGCGGTACAATTGTTAAATGCAAACCCCCGCATCAGCGGTTTTGGGGTTCAAAACCTGGTATGGGGGTTGATTGACGGCGCCATCAGCGGTTATGCCCTGTACGATTTAAAGCAGCGGTCAAAAAAGGGAACTATAGATATTCAATTCGAACGGGAACATTTCCGGAAAGTACTTTTGATCAATACCCTGCTCGATGTATTGTACATCGGAACCGGAGCTGCTCTGCTATACTATGGAAACCCGCAATGGAAAGGGCACGGAATGGGGATTGTGGTACAGGGAAGTTTTCTTTTTCTGTTTGATGGTATCAATTACGGGCTTACTTTTTAAGAAAATCGAAATTCAGGATTTGTTTTTGGCCCCCTGTTTAAACTGGTCGTGATAAAACGTACCTTTGCGCCATCAAATTCTAATCCTCATTTCACCCTAGACGAAGCAAAATGAACGAATTCGGATTCAAAGCAGAAAAAGCCAGTTTGGCATCCATCGGTCTTCAACACGTTGCCGCCGCTCATTGGAACCTCAGCCCGGCCGAACTGGTCGAAGAATGTATCATACGCGGCGAAGGCCAGCTCACAGATACAGGCGCCCTGGCGGCGGATACAGGAGAGTTCACCGGCCGTTCGCCCAAAGACCGCTTTGTGGTAAAAGATGCCATTACAGCCGACAGTGTCTGGTGGGGGGATGTGAACATTCCGTTTGCTCCTGAAAAATTCGACAGTCTGCTGGCGAGGATGCAAGCCTATCTGGCAGGTCGTGAAGTTTTTGTGAAAGATTCATACGCCTGTGCTGATCCTAAATACCGCCTGAACATCCGGGTGGTAACCGAGTTGGCATATTCCAATCTTTTCTGCCACAACCTTTTCCTGCGCCCAACGGCCGAAGAAATCAAAGATACCATCGATCCCGACTGGTACATCGTATGTGCCCCCGGCTTCAAAGCCGACCCGTTGATTGACGGTACCCGCCAGCATAACTTCGCCATCCTCAATTTCACCCGCAAAATGATTCTCATTGGCGGAACAGGGTATACCGGTGAGATGAAAAAAGGCATTTTTGGTGTACTGAACTTCCTGCTGCCGCATTACCACAACACCCTCAGCATGCACTGCTCTGCCAATGTAGGTGATGCAGGGGATGTCGCTATTTTCTTCGGTTTGTCAGGTACCGGCAAAACAACCCTCTCCGCTGATCCGCACCGTGGTCTCATCGGCGATGATGAACATGGCTGGGGCGATTCTATCTTCAACTTCGAAGGTGGTTGTTATGCCAAATGCATCAACCTGAGTGCAGAGAAAGAACCGGAGATATGGAATGCCATCAAATTCGGCTCAATCGTGGAAAACATCGAATTCCACCCTGGTACAACCGCTGTTGATTATGACAATGGCAACAAAACGGAGAACACCCGCTGTGCTTATCCAATCAATTTTATTGAAAACGCGGTAGAGCCCTCAGTAGCCGGTATGCCGAAGAATATTTTCTTCCTCACAGCCGATGCCTTTGGGGTCTTACCTCCGATCAGCAAACTCACCCCCGGCCAGGCCATGTACCATTTCATTTCAGGCTATACCGCCAAGGTTGCCGGAACAGAAGTGGGCGTAACCGAACCACAGACTACCTTCTCTGCCTGTTTTGGCAAGGCTTTCATGCCTTTGCATCCGACCAAATACGCCGATTTGCTGGGCAAAAAGATGCGGGAGAATAACGTAAACGTATGGCTGGTAAATACAGGCTGGACCGGTGGCCCTTACGGGGTCGGCGAGCGCATGAAACTGAAATATACCCGCGCCATGATTACCGCAGCGCTGGAGGGAGATCTGGCACAGGTCAACTTTGATACGCATCCTGTATTCGGTGTACAGTTACCCCAGACCTGCCCGAACGTACCGGCTGAGATACTGAATCCGCGCAACACCTGGGCTGACAAAGCAGCCTACGATGCCAAAGCCAACCAACTGGCAGAAGCATTTCTGAAGAATTTCCAGCAATACAGTGAAGGAGCCAGCGAAGAAATTCTGGCAGCTGCTCCCAAGGTGATGGCTAAAGCTTAAGTCTTCAAATAATCTTTGAAAGCCCTGCTTTGCGGGGCTTTTTTTTGTGCAGTCAATGGAAAGGGCTAAAAAGCCATCCGGGACTATTTTAGTAAGGAGCAGTTAGTAAGGAGACAGAAAGATTTCTCCGGTGGTTTGCCATGTTTTAACGCAGATTCCATTTAGACATTGAGATTTCGAGAGTCGAGAGTCGAGAGTCGAGACTACGCTGTGTAAATTACAAAAACAGGTATCATCCGCATCCAATTGAAGGTGCAGGTGATGCAGGATACGTTTGGTTTTGAGCGTTTCACAGATCCGGGAAAGCCAGTCTCGCCTCTCGTCTCTCGCCCTCTCAATGTCTACAAAGAAAACCGTACCCCATGATGCTCCAGTTCTTCCAGTATCGGCAGATAAAGTTCCGGTTGTATGGGTATGTGAACACCTTTAAGAGCAATTTTCCCCTCCAGAAACAAACGTACCCCGATGGCAAGGGGTAAACCCACGGTTTTGGCCATTGCCGTATGGAAGTTATCATCTCCTTCCAGAATAAGCGTACTGGTACGACTTTTTGATTCACCATTTTGCAGGTAGTCTACCTGGTGATGCATTACTACCAGATCTCTGTCTTCGTCACCCAGCTTCCATTTTTCTTCCAGTATCTCCTGCAAAAGACTGGCAGCCGAACCCTTTGGCTGGCTGAACCTGCGTTCGCTGAATAATTCCAGATAATCGAATTTTACGAGCAGATCCTCTATCTGCGCGGGGGTATAGCCAAGCTGGTTCCGGAGGGTATGGATAAAACTCTCCCGCACAGTTGGCGCGTCGTCAGGATAAAGAAAGGAGAGGAGGAAATCGCGGTAACGAAGTTCCTGGCAGTTTTCGAACAACAATTGCTCATTCGTCATGCCTAACCAGGCGAATACATGCCAGGCGTCGCAGTAGGTTGGATACCGCAAAGTGCCCCGCAGCAGTGTTTTGATACCATGCAGGTCGTATTCCTCCATATAGGGGATAGAATCGCGGTTGGCGTAGGCTTCCAGAGGTCCGAAACCGGGTATATCCAGCAAGGCCTTTTCCCGGAACAGCCGGAGATATGGAATAAACCGCAAAACTCCGTTGGCCAGATAACGGGCAGGGCCCGGCTGACCAGCCAGTACTACATTGCGCGGATTCCAGCTGAATTTGTAATGCCAGGGCTGGTCGTCGCAGGCAGGGGCGATGAGTCCTCCGGTATAGCTGTAGAAAGCCTGAATTTCACCACCCGTTTTCCGGATATCGGAGAGCAGGGCCAGGGCCGACATATGGTCAATACCCGGGTCGCAGCCCAGTTCGTTCAGAAAGAGGATGCCGGCATCTTCAACAGCGGCTGCCATCTCCTGCATGCCGGGCGAGACGTAAGAGGCCGTAAACAGCGATTTTTTGTATTCCAGGCAAACATTGGCTATCACCAGGTGTTTGTCGGCCGGTGCCAGCGAAATCACCGCGTCAGCCTGGCTGATTTCCTGTTGGAGCTGAATTGTATCTTCCAGATCGAAGCAGATAGCGCGTGCATTCGGATGCCCTCCGGCACGTTTTTGCGCCCAATCGAGCTGTAAATCGCCTATGGTAATCTGCCAGTCGTGCCCGGGTGCATGGGAAAGCAGATAATCAATGAGGTAGGTTGACGACCGGCCGGCGCCGATCACGAGCACTTGCTTCACGGGAAAGGGGTGAGATTTGATAATTTTCAGCAATATTAGCAAAAGCCTGCCCTTGCAGGCAGAAATAAATGCAGATGAAGCAAATCAAATCGTTTGCCAGTACCCTTGAAGTGCTGCAAAGCACCGATTCCCTGAATACATCCGAGTGCAGCCTGCTCGACAAAGCCCTCGAAGCGACCCGACTGGCGCATGCACCCTATTCCGATTTCCATGTGGGCGCGGCGCTGGAGCTGGAAGATGGTAGCATTGTGCTGGGCTGCAACCAGGAAAATTCTGCCTACCCCAGCGGCCTTTGTGCCGAAAGGGTAGCCTTTTTTACGGCCGGAGCACAACACAAGGATAAAAAAATAGTCCGTCTGGCCATCACAGCCCGCTCACACCGCCACAACGACAGCGGTCCTGCCGTTCCCTGCGGCGCCTGCCTGCAGGTTCTCCGGGAAGTCGAAAAGCGGCAAAACCATTTAATCACAGTACTTCTGAAAGGATCCGGCGCTGAAATCTGGAAAGCAGACGGTTTGGTTAATTTCCTTCCCTTTAGCTTTGATCTGTGAGTTCAGACATCGAGAGGGCGAGATACGAGATACGAGAAGCGAGAAGCGAGAAACGAGAGGCGAGAAACGAGAGGCGAGAAACGAGAAACGAGACTGGCTTTCCTGGGTTGTGTGAAACGCTCAAAGCTCAGCGATCAGTGATTTGTTTTACACACAGCACCGCAGGCGCAAAAAGTCTCGCCTCTCGCCCTCTCGATGTCTAAAAACTACAATGCAAACCGCCCCAGCGCCTCATACACCTCAGCCGTGGGGAAGCCCATCACATTGGTATAAGAACCCTCTATACGACTTACACCCACATACCCCATCCATTCCTGTACCCCGTAACTACCGGCTTTGTCATACGGCTGGTAATGATCCAGGTAATACCGTATTTCTGTTTCTGTGAGCTGCCTGAAAAATACATCCGTGGCAACGGTGAAGCTTATTTCATCATCCTGTGTAAGCAAACAGACTCCGGTGAAAACAGTCTGCTTTTTACCCGATTGTTTCCTCAACAGTCCGAATGCATCGTTGTAATCGGCAGGTTTCCCTAAGACTTCCCCCTCCAGGGCTACGATGGTGTCTGCAGTGATCAGCAGTTCGTTTTTTAAGTCTTTGCGCTGCGCTTCCGCCTTTTTTCTTGCCAGAAATTCGGCCACTTCGGTAGTTTCCAGATCGGGCGGATAAGACTCTTCTACCTCTTTCACCCGGATGATAAATTCAAAACCCATGCCTTGCAGCAATTGTTGCCGTCGCGGGGAAGCTGAACCCAGTATCAGGGTGTAGGGAAGGGTAAACATTTTCAGGGCAGGTAAAAGAAAAGATAGTAGATGCCAAGGGTTGAAATACCACCCAGCATCCAGATTTTAAGCCAGTTGCTGACACGGTGATAATCAGCGGTCTGTCTGGATTTCAGAAAAAAAAGCAGGCTGATAAGGAGTGGTAATACCACCGCGAACAAGGTATATGCCATCGGTTTCCAGTCGGTGGTGCGCTGCTGGTACAGGACCACACTTAACAGTCCGGCCATCGCCAGCGCGAATAAAACAATTAAAAGGCTGCGGGTTGCTTTTGCCCCATACCGAACGGTAAATGTCTGCCAACCGGTTGCCCGGTCTCCGCTTTCATCTTCCAGTGTTTTTACCAGCTCTCGGCAGAGGTTACTCCAGAAGGAGAAAAGCGCATATACAAGCAAAGTAATACCCAGGTAACGAAAGGCTTCCGGTTCAACAGAATGGAGAACGCCGAGGCTGATAAACTCAAACAGCGCCGGAACAAGGACGAGAATTCCCAGCAACAGCGATACCACGACATTTCCCACCAAAGCGATGCCTTTCCAGCGTTCGGCATACTTCCACAAGGCAAAGGTGCAAAGGATATGGACGATGGCGAGGTTCATCAGGCCAGCCCGGTAGGAGACATAGACGCCAAGCGCAATACCGGTCACAGTAACCGGGAAGTAAGTGTTGAGCAGCCAGTTTTTATCTGCTATGACCTGAGCTGGTTTATTCTGCAGATCGGTTTCATAATCATAATAGTTGTTGATGAGATAGCCCCCTGCCGCTATTAAAACACAGGAAATCGCCAGCAATACCTGATGAAGGGCATCGAGGACGAGGACCAGTTTAAACGCATCCATGATAGGGCGTATCAGAAAAAAGTGCACACTCAGCATCAGCAAAAGCATGATGACAAGGTTCAGTGGACGAAACTGACGGAGGTAAATCATTTTCAGGTACTGGTTACTTCAGAGGCGTGCCATTTACCCTGCAGGCGCAATACCTGCTCCAACAGGTCGCGTACACAGCCTTTACCACCTGCAAAAGGGGAGTGATAGTGAGAAATCGCTGATATTTCCGGGACAGCATCTGCCGGACAGGCTATCAGACCTGCCAGTGGCATGGCGTGGATGTCGGGTAAATCATCGCCCATATAAACCACCTGTTCCGGGCGAAGCCCGTGGCGGGTCATCAGGCCGGCCAAAACTGATTTTTTGTCATCTATGCCGATGTGAATTTCCTGCGCGCCAAGGCGTTTCAAGCGGAGGGCCACACCGGCCGATTTGCCTCCTGTGATGATACAAACGAGAAATCCCTGCTTTACGGCATGCTGTATGGCATAACCGTCTTTGGTGTGCATGATTCTGTGTTCTTCTCCCTCGTTGGTGACGAGTATGCTGCCATCGGTCAATACACCGTCAACATCCAGTACAAATGCCTTGATGGCATGAAAGGCGGCTTTTACATTCATGGGGCAAAGAAAGTTATTTTTTCTCAACCAAGCCTGCCTGTTGCTGAATGAGCCTGCTCATGAGCCGGTAGAGTTCGGCCAGTTCGGGTTGATTATTTAGTAGTTGAAGATGCTGCTCCATTACCTGCAGGTCGTTGCGGATGGCAGGCCCGGTTTGTTTTTCAGCAGGGGCTTGTTGCATGAGGCCTTTCAGGCCTTGTGTAAGAATTGGCAAAAGCACACCCGGGTCCAGTCCTTTGGGTTGGAGCAACTGGTACACCTGCTGATACAGGGCGTTACTGAAATTACCGGCTATCACTGCTGCGAGGTGATAATAAAGCCGGTCGGTGCCACTTACTTCGTATAGTTTTCCGGAAAGCGCGGTGGCGATATTTTTCAGGTTACGCCGGTCTTCCTCAGCATCAGCCTCCAGAAATAGCGGAATGGCCGACCAGTCGTTACCTGCTGTCTGCATGCTTTGCAGGGGCCACATCACCCCATGACGGGGGTGTTTATGCAATACATCGAGGGCCAGGGTACCACTGGCGTGCAGTACCAGCAAATCATTCTGAGCAGTAAGCAACTGGCTGATTTCAGTGACAGCCTCATCTTTCACAGCCAGCATCAGCCAGCCGGGACGGCGTTTCACATCCGGTTTTTCAAGCCAGCTTGCCTGGGACAAAGTGGCAAGTTGCTGACCGGTAACTGTATTTCTTGACCATACCGTGTCAACTTTCCCACCTGCTGCCATCCAGGCTCTGGCCAGCGAAAAAGCCAGCCTGCCGCTGCCAATCAGATGAAGTTCAGGCAGTTTCACGGGCTTCGATACGCTTGGCTTCGCGATAACGGTGCATCACAGCCATGCTGAACCCGATGACAAGCACTACTGTACCTATCCAAAGCAGGTTAATCATCGGGAATTTCAGGGCTTTCATGATGATGTACTCGCGTGGGCCGGGGTTTTTCTCGGCTATCAGCAGTTCAATGCTGCCGCTTTTCGGGTCTATTTTATTAAAAGTAACCCTCAGATCAGCTTCAGCTACATCATAACGGAACTCCGTGCCGTTTTTGATGGCATACACAGGTTCCAGAAGCTTTTCGCCCTCGAGTGTTTTAACCCGAAGCCGGGCGGAAACGGCAATCTCGGCACCGGCCGTTTTAGCGGCCATTTCCGGAGAGAGGGTGGTGTTGAGACCATCCAGCATCAGCAGGTTCTTCGCCAGCATGATGGTGTCGGATTCTCCTATTTTGAAGGTGTATGCCTTGGGTTCTGCGTATTCGGGCTGTTCTTTGATGGTAGATTTATCAATCACCTGGGTAACGTGGGTGTAGAGGTCGTGACCGAGGTAATGTTTGGTATCCGGACTGGCAATCAAACCCATTTTAGGATTAATCTGGGCATTCGGCGTAAGCATGAAGCTGTAGGCAACTTCACCGGCCTTGTTCAGCTTTTCGTAGAATACCTTGTAGTAGTGGTTAGGTTCTGCTACAGAATCTCCGGTATACGTCACGCGGTAGTCATTCATCACCAGCGGTTCGTTTTTCCACAGCAGAACATTTTCGCGGGTGGCTTTGGCATCGAAATTTTCACCGTAGCTGAATCCGGAGTTGTTGATGGAGACCACCTCTTTGCGGGCCGAAGAAATCAGCACGCCCATCAGCATCATGGCAAATCCGATGTGTGCCACGGCCGCTCCTGCCGCTTTCAGTTTACCCAATTGCTGCCGGATAAGCTCAGCATTGCCGAAAAAGGCAAAAGCGGATGCAAATATCAACAGTATGTATTGCCAGGTGTATATCTCAAAAGGAATGAAAATACCAATGGTAAGCCCTGCTGACAGGATAAACGGCCACAGCATTTTTTTGTAAAACTCCGCCGGATTACTCTTTTTGTACTTCAGCAATTGACCTATAGTGGTGAGTATCAGAACGAGTATCACCATAGGTAGCTGCCAGCGGTTGTAATGGGCGATGGGATCGGCAGGAGGAGCTACGTTGGTGCCGAATATTTTATTGAACACCGGTATAGAGGTAGTAGCCAGCACCTGAAAGGAACTCAGAACCAGCAGCAACGAACCGATAAACAACCAGAATTCACGGCTGTAGGTGCTTTCTTCTTTGTCGGTTTTGGGCAGACTTTTCCAGCGATAAATAAGGAGCCCGACACCCATGATGATGAAAATGAAAAGGAACACCAGCAATTGACCCGACATACCCAGATCGGTAAAGGAATGCACCGACGAATCGCCCAATACGCCCGAACGGGTAAGGAAGGTAGCATAAAGGATGAGAATAAAGGTTGCAATGACAAGGATGAAGGTCGTGGGTAGCGAATTACCCGTCTTGCGGTAAGCGTTCATCACATGGACGGCCCCGATCATCACCAGCCAAGGGACCAGTGAGGCATTTTCTACCGGATCCCAGGCCCAGTAACCACCAAAATTGAGCGATTCATATGCCCAGGCGCCACCCATGATGATGCCGGTGCCCAAAATCATGGCACCGAACAAGGTCCAGGGAAGCGCGGCGGTAATCCAGCCACTGTAATCTTTTTTGAACAACCCGGCAATAGCAAAGGCGAAAGGCACGATGGTGGAGGCAAAACCCAGGAACAATACAGGTGGGTGAATCACCATCCAGGGGTTTTGCAGCAGGGGGTTGAGGCCATTGCCATCTGTGATAAACTCCAGATAATTGGTCTGCGAGAAAATGGGGGCTTCCATAGCCTCCCGCAGGAGAATAAACGGGCTGCTGCCTACTTTATAACCCAATACATAGATGCCCAGCAGCATAGAACTGAGTGCCACCTGTGCCAGGGATACCACGCTCATCACAGGAGCTTCCCATTTACGGGTGGAGTACATCAGTACCATGCCGATTACAATGTGCCAGAACGTCCATAGCAAAAAGCTACCTTCCTGACCTTCCCAGAAGGCAGAAACGATGTAATGGGTTGGCAGCGCCCTGGAGGCATGCGACCAGGCGTAAAAATACTCGTAGAGGTGGAAATAGATAATACCGAAAAGCGTAACAACAATGCCTATGACGGCTATTCCATGAATCCAGAACGCTATACGCCCCAGTTTTTTCCAGGAAGTTTCCCTGTTTTCGAGCTGAATGGTGCTGAAGAAATACGCGAAAAATGCCAGCAGTGAACCGACAAAAGAGAGTATGACAAAGGCATGTCCCAGCTTACCAGCCAGGAGGTTTTCACCCACATATTGTATATCCATCAGCTGTTTTGCTTGGGTTGAGCGACGTGTTCGGTTACCTCAACCTCGTCTTCGGTGTATTTCGAAGGGCATTTGGTCAGGATTTTCTGCGCATTGAACTGTTCTCCCTCCATTTTACCTACGATTACCACCTGCTCAGAGCGCTCAAAATCCTGCGGTTTGGTGCCATAATAAACCACTTCGTGCACTTCTCCTTTGCTGTCTTGTAAAAAGAAGGTGAAAAGATTGGCATCTACTTCAGGCTCATATTTCATTTCATCCATGCGGGTAAGGGTCCCTACCACATGGTATTCCCTGTCAGGATTTTCAATAGCTACTTCGAAAGTCTCGTAAGAGCTGGAGTCTCCGACCGTACTGATAATCACGCCAATGGCTGTGGCAATCAGGACAATGAGAATGATATGGCTACGCTTCATGATAAAGGCTTTTTTTGACGGTGCAAAGTTCGCCTAAGAAACGCGAATTGGGAAGGATAAGTTTGTATTTCGACAGAACGGGGATGGGATGTGCTGATTTTTTTGGATGTGCTGATGGGGATTTGGTGATGAAGGTGGGTTGTGTGGTTGGTGTGAACGCTGCGCTGGGAATGCAGGCGGCCTTTGGCCTGCCGTGCTGGTTTGCCTTCGGCGGGAACGCTTCGCTGGCCTTTTGTAAGGTCTAATGTCTCCGGCCGAGAAATTTGAAAATAGTTCAGCGAAGCGTTCCCGTTTGCAACGCAAACAAACCAGCAAAGTGCGCAGCACCAGCATTCCCAGCGCAGCGTTCACCTCAGCACATCCAAAAAATCAGCACATTACTTCAGCGCAAACTTAATAGGCAAAGCCATTTCCACTTTGACCTTTTTGCCCTTTGTTTCACCGGGCGTCCACCGCTCCATTTTATGGAGGGCACTTAAGGCAGCCTCATCCAGAAGCGGATGCACCCCTTTGCCAACCCGGAGATTGGTCACTTTGCCATCGGTGTCTATTACAAACTTCATGATAACCGTACCCGTCAGACTGTCTTTTCTGGCTGCTTCGGGGTATTTCACATTTTTAGCCATGAAGTCCATCAGGCCTTTGGTTCCACCTTTGTATTGAGGCATCTTTTCCGCTTCTTTTGCCACTTGTTCCGTTTCTGACTGTAATCTTGCCAAGGTTTTCAGGCGTTTTTCAATTGGATTGCCTGCAAAAGCGGTCATAGCAGATAAACTGATAGCCACCAGAAAAAGGCCGGCCGGCAACCAGGCGTTGCCTTTTCGGAGGGAGTTTTTTTGCATCATCTTTAAACGTTTTTTAAGTTGGGTTGAATGATTTACCAGGTGGTTTACCAGTACAAAATCTGGTGTGTGAAGGGCCTGCGCCAGGAGCTGAGTGGCATAATCGCCCGTGTTCGTACTCCTGATAGCCGCTGCATCTGCCTCATATTCATGTAAGTCGCGCAGTGCAGTCCGATAGAAATAAACGAGTGGATTAAACCACTGAAAGGCTACAAACAGCTGCATCAGCAGTTTGTCGATGCTATGCCTGGCCCTGATATGCTCCAGTTCGTGATGCAGTATGGCTTCTGAAATGCCACTGTTATCGTTTGTTTGCGGGATAAACAGGTATTTCCACCATGAAAAGATGCTGTGTTGCTGCTGTCGGGTGTAAACCAAGGTCATTTTCCCTTGCTTTACCAGATGAGCCCCCTTGAAAAGGTGGCGTAATTGAATTATTTCCCGGACTAAAAGCAAAAAACTGGCTGCGACGCCTGCCCAATAGGTGGGCCAAAGGTAAACCGACCAGTCAAATACCGCACCTGCCTGATTTAACAGCGCTTCACCGGTGATTAAAACCGGGTCGAGGGCCGAGAAATGAAGGCCGCTTTCAGGAAGAAAATGTATTACCCAGGGCAAAAACCCGCTAAGTAAGCCGGTAAGCAGAAAGGCCCGCTGAAATTTCCATCCGGCATGCTTCCGGAGCAGGGGCAGACATCCCAGAAAAACAGCCAGAATCAGGGTTGAACGTAAGGCGATCAGGAGCAGTGTCATTGTTCTGATTTTTTGATGTTTTCGAGTATTTGCAGGAGTTCATCTACTTCCTGACTGTCGAGCTTCTCCGACTTCACGAAGTGAGAAACCAGATTTCCCAGCGAACCTTCAAAAAAACGGCTCACCAACTGATTGGTAGCCTGAGCCGAATAGGTGGTTTTTTCAACCAATGGGAAATAAAGATGGGTTTTGCCAACCGCTTCATGGCCCACAAAACCTTTCTGTTCGAGTATACGAACGATGGTGGAAACCGTATTGTAAGCCGGTTTGGGTTCCGGATAAGCAGCCAACAGGGTTTTAACCGGCACTTTTCCGGTCTCCCACAACAAATGCATTAACTGCTCTTCAGCCTGGGTGAGTTGTTTCATTCAGCAAGTATAACTAAATATTTAGTTGATTAACTAAGTTTTTAGTTAAAAAGTATCAAGTTGACGAAAAAATGACTTTCCGGCTCAGTAACCGTATTTATCCTGCCACCAGCGTTTGAGTTGTTCGCGCATTTCTTTTTCGCGAGGGTTCTGACCGGGCTCGAATATCCGGGTGCCGCTCAGGCTTTCCGGCAGGAATTCCTGCGCGATGAAATTACCCGGGTGGTCGTGGGCATATTGATAATGTTTGCCGTAGCCTATCTCCTTCATGAGTTTGGTAGGGGCATTGCGCAGATGCAGGGGGACCGACTGATCACCCGTTTTCTGAACCAGATCGATGGCTTTGTCAATGGCCAGGTAAGCGGCATTACTTTTAGGGGAGGTAGCGAGATAAATGGCCGTTTGCGACAGTATGATGCGCGATTCAGGATAACCCAGCATGTTAACGGCCTCCATGCAGCTTTTGGCCAGTATCATGGCCGTTGGATTGGCATTGCCAATGTCTTCACTGGCCAGGATCAGCATGCGCCTGGCGATGAAAGCAGGATCTTCACCGGCAACTACCATCCGGGCCAGGTAGTAAACGGCCGCGTTGGGATCGCTGCCGCGCATGGATTTGATGAAGGCGGAGACGATGTCGTAGTGCTGCTCCCCTGATTTATCGTATCTGGCCATGTGTTGCTGGGCACTGTCATAAACCAGCTCATCGGTGATGGAAAGTGGGTTTTCGGGGTGCGCGTCCGTGACAAGCTCGAAGAGATTGAGCAGTTTGCGGGCATCGCCGCCACTCAGATGCAGCAGACCGTTGGTTTCTGCCAGTTCAATCTGCCGGGTTTTGAGGTATTCATCTTCCCGCATGGCCCGATGTAGCAATTCCAGCAGGTCGGCTTCCGCCAGCGATTCGAGTATGTACACCTGACAACGCGACAAAAGGGCTGCGTTTACCTCAAAGGAGGGATTTTCAGTGGTCGCGCCAATCAGCGTTAACTGTCCCTTTTCTACTGCTGCCAGCAAAGCATCCTGCTGCCCCTTGTTAAAACGGTGAATTTCATCGATAAACAAAACAGGAGGGAAGAGGCCTCCGCCTTTGCCAATCACTTCCCGTATATCTTTTACCCCCGCCTGAATGGCGCTGAGGATGTGAAAAGGGCGGTTGGTAGCCACGGCAACCAACTGCGCCAGGGTGGTTTTCCCCACGCCGGGTGGCCCCCAGAAGAGCATGGAAGGCAATAGTTTCTGCGCCACAATGCGTCTTACTACGCCCTCAGGCCCCACAAGGTGCTTTTGCCCGATGAAATCTTCGAGCTTGCGGGGGCGCATACGTTCGGCTAAAGGAATTTGTCGGTTCATATTTCCGGACATAAAGTTAAAGGCCAACGCGCAGCTCTGTATTTTTGTGGAAATATTCCCCCGATGCCCTTTGCCGATGTCAGTCTCGTAACCACTGCCGATGGTTCGCATACCCTGCAGTTGTTGCAAACAGGCGAACATTACCACTCTCAATTCGGAGCTCTAAATGAATCTGTTTATGTATTTGTTAAACAGGGACTTGAATTATTTGAACGAAGTAATACTTTAATAAAATTACTCGAAGTGGGCTTCGGTACCGGACTCAATACCGCCCTCGCCATGGCCTGGGCTAAGCTGCACCAGAAGGAATTAATGTACACCGGCCTGGAGCCCTATCCTGTTCCGCCGGCTGTTTTCGCAAGTTTGAATTATGGTCAGCTGATGGAAGACCCACAAGCCCATCCGGCTCTTCAGGAAGATTACGAAAGGTTGCTGTGTGGTGAAAAACTAAGCTACGGAACAGCGTTGGCTGGCATGGTGCAATGCCGGTTACTGGAATTTGAATCTCCCGAAACCTTCGACCTGGTATTTTACGACGCCTTTTCACCTACCACACAAGCGGATATGTGGGATGAAGCATCCGTAGCCAAAATAGTCAGCCTGCTGGCCCCGGGCGGGGTGCTGGTCACTTATTGTATCCGGGGTTATATTCGCAAGGCTTTTCTGGCCCTGGGTTGCCAGGCCGAAAAATTACCCGGACCACCCGGAAAACGTGAAATGTTGAGAATAACCAAGCCTTTGTATGTTTAGAATCGTCCGATCCGTCCTTTTTCTGATGTCACCCGAAAGGGCGCATTATGTGACCATGCACTTTTTATCGGCACTGGTACGTTTTCCGCTTACCGGCTGGATATTCCCTTTGCTGTATCCCCGCATCGAAAAACCTGTGGAAGTAGCAGGACTGCGTTTCCCGAACAGGGTGGGACTGGCGGCCGGTTTCGACAAGGATGCTCGTTTTATGCATGTTTTTAAGGCTTTGGGCTTTGGGTTTATGGAGATAGGCACCATCACCCCCTTGCCGCAACCCGGCAACGAAAAACCCCGGTTGTTTCGCCTGCCGGCAGATGGGGCACTGATCAACCGGCTGGGATTTAACAACAAAGGGATGGCCTATGCCGTCGAAAGACTCAAAAACAGGCCGGATGGGCTGATCATCGGCGGAAACATCGGCAAAAACAAGCTTACTCCCAACGAAGACGCCACCCTTGACTATGAAAAATGTTTCCTGGCGCTTTATCCGTATGTCGATTATTTCACCGTCAATGTAAGTTCTCCCAATACCCCCAATCTGCGTGCTTTGCAGGAAAAGGAGCCGCTGATGGCTTTGCTGAGCCGTTTGATGGCCTTAAACAGAGCAGAGAAGACCTTAAAGCCTGTTTTCCTGAAGATAGCCCCTGATCTCACCGAGAGCCAGCTGGACGACATCGTAGAAATTGTCACTGTGACCGGTATTCATGGCGTGGTAGCCACCAATACCACCATTGACAGAAAAGGGCTTAAAACGCCTGAAAATGCCGTACAGGCCCTGGGTGCAGGGGGACTCAGCGGTGCACCTGTCAGGGAGAAGTCAAATCAGGTGCTGCAATACCTCATTCAGCAGGCTGCAGGCCGTTTTCCGGTCATTGGCGTGGGTGGTATCATGGAAGCCTCGGATGCCGCGCAAAAACTGAAAGCAGGCGCCCCTTTGGTGCAGATATACACCGGTTTTATCTATGCCGGTCCGGTACTGGTTACCCGGATTGCACGCCTATAATCCTTGCGTAAACGCGAATTGTACAATATTGGCCCCCATCTGCAAGGCTTTCTGACGCATTTCCTCCGGATCGTTGTGTACTTCCTGATCTTCCCAGCCATCGCCTAGGTCGGTTTCAAAGGTATAGTAGCAGACCAACCGGCCTTCATAAAGCAGCCCCAGTCCTTGTGCGGCCTTGCTATCGTGTTCGTGGATTTTAGGGATACCACCTGTGAACCGATAGGGTTTCTGATAGATGGGGTGGCTGAAAGGCAAATCCACAAAACTGAGTTCGGGGAATACCTTTTTCATCTCCGTCCGTACAAATACATCCATGCCGTAATTATCGTCGATGTGCAGAAAACCGCCTCCGATGAGGTAATTACGCAGGTTTTCAGCATCTTCCCGCGAAAAAACCACATTGCCGTGTCCGGTCATGTGGATAAAGGGATACCGGAATATTTCCGGACTGGCCACATCAACCACGGCTTCCAGCGGATCAATGCTGGTTCCCAGTTGCTGGTTGCAGAATTTGGCCAGGTTTTTCAGGGCAGTAGGGTTGGCGTACCAGTCACCGCCACCCCTGTATTTGAGCTTGGCAATCTTCAGCGAATAACTTTGCGCATTTACATCCTGAATAGATAGAATCGAAAAAGTAGCTAAAAGTATTAAAGTATATTTTGTAATTAATTTCATATCTGATGCATTTGCAAAGCGTGGTGGGTTTGGGATAGCATGACCACAGCAGCTGTTTCGGTTCTCAAACGGGCTTCCCCCAGGCTTATTTCGATGACCTGTCTGCTCCGCGCCATTTCCAGTTCGGCCGGACTAAAGTCGCCTTCAGGACCGATGAAGAGATGCAGTTCACCCGTCAGCAATTCAGGCACAATGATACGTTTGGGGCCTTCCATACAATGGGCAAAAAGCAGTGTTCCCTGTTCCGGCCAAACCTTTTCCAGGGGCAGGGCTTCTTCCAGCACGGGTTTGTGAAACTTAAGCGATTGTTTTAATGCGGCTATAAGTATCTTTTCTAATCTATTATTCCTTAAGTATACTTTTTCGGTTCTGGAAGTTATGATTGGCTGAATACGACTTACACCAAGTTCTACCGCTTTTTCAATCAGCCATTCAAAACGGGCTTCCTGTTTTAACGGTGCGACATACAAATGTATCTCTGGCTGCCCGGCAGGTTTTTCTTCCCGGCTGATTACGCGGACTCGGTTGTTTTTCAACTGGTCATCCGTCATTTCGCAGTGGTAAAGCGTACCCTGACCATCTGTTACATATAAAGTATCCCCTTTCCGCAGGCGACGGGTTTTCAGGGCATGTTGCGCCTCTTCTTCGGTAAGCGAAAAGCTGGCTTCGGTAATGCGTTGCGGATGGTAATAAAGCTCCATATCAGGGTGTATCCGTAAATTTAGCCACTAAAGCATCTATTTCAGCGACTTCATCTCCCGGAAACCAGTGAATGGCTTCATTCCGCCTGAACCAGGTCATTTGCCGGCGGGCGTATTGGCGGGTATTGGTTTTGATGGCTTCGATGGCTGCATCCAGGTCGAGTTTGCCATCGAAATAGTCAAAAAACTCAGCGTAACCCACTGTACGCAGGGCTTCTGCTTCCCGTTGGGGGTAAACCTGCCGGGCTTCAGTTTCCAGCCCGGCTGTGATCATCGCATCTACCCGCTGATGAATACGTTCATGCAGCAGCGGACGTTCCGGCGACAGGCCAATCCACAGACACTTGTAAGGCCGGGTTTTGGCCATTGCCTGGCGTTGGGTAGAGTAGGGTTTGCCGCTGGTTTCTATCACTTCGAGGGCTCTGATGAGGCGCTGATGATTTTGCATATCGGCCGTTTCGGCATAAACAGGGTCAAGTGAGCGCAAGGCTTGTTGCAGCGGTACGATACCCTCCTGTGCAAAAACCGACGCCCAGTGTGCCCTTCGGGCTTCATCGCGGGGTGCAATGTCGTCGAAACCTTCAGTGAGTGCTTTGAGAAATAGACCAGAACCGCCACAGGCGATTACCACAGGGTATTTTTTGAAAAGCTGATCGAGTCGTTCATTACCTTCTCTTTCAAAAACACCGGCATTCAAATGCTCCTCCAGGGAGCGATCTGCAATAAAATGATGTTTTACCCGGGCCAGTTGCCGGGCATCGGGCATGGCTGTTCCGATAGGAAGTTCACGGTATACCTGCCGTGAATCGACGGATAAGACCTCCGTGCCATATTTTTCAGCCAACCGTATGGCGAGATCCGTTTTACCACTGGCCGTAGGTCCGACGATGAGAACAAGCAAGGGGGGGTGTGACAAGGAGTAGATTTTCCTGCAAAGGTAGGTTGAAGACAGCGAGATTTCGAGAGGCGAGAGACGAGACTTTTGTTCCGGTGTGCTGATGCTATTTGGATGTGCTGATGTGCTGATTATCGGGGCACCATGTGCGTGCGCCTATAGCAGCCTGCAAGGCCACAATCCGCGTAAGCGGCCTGTAGGGCCACAAGATGTGTAAGCGGCCTGTAGGGCCGCAAGATGCGTAAACGGCCTGTAGGGCCACAAGATGTGTAAACGGCCTGTAGGGCCGCAAGATGCGTAAACGGCCTGTAGGGCCGCAAGATGCGTAAGGCGTAAGCCGCCCCCAACCCTAACCCCGACCCTGTAGGGGTCGGACAAAAAGCTTCCCTCTGGCAGAAATCTGCCGGGCCGCTGGCCGCCTGTCTTTCCCGATACGGTTTGCCTGTCTGTTTTTTTATGGGAAAACCTTCTCGAAATGACAGGCTTATGGAACCTTCGTGAAACTCCTCTAACTCAGCGTATGCTGCGTTAAAAAACCACCAGGCTGAAATATCAAGGAAAACCCATCTCGAAATCTCAATGTCTGAAAGAAAAAAACGTCACTGTAACTCAGGTTGCATAACGAGTCAGAGAAATTCCTGAAATTTGTATCCGATATTTAGATAAAAATAACCAATATGAAAATAGAACAGATTTATACCGGATGTCTGGCTCAGGGAGCCTATTTTATTGAAAGCGAAGGGGAGGCAGTAGTTATTGATCCCTTGCGCGAAGTGAAACCTTATCTTGACAGAGCGGAACAGGCCGATTTGAAGATAAAATATGTGCTGGAAACACACTTTCATGCCGATTTTGTCTCAGGACATCTCGATCTGGCAACCAAAAGCGGAGCGACCATCGTGTACGGACCTACCGCCCAGCCGGGTTTTGAAGCCCATGTGGCAACGGATGGTGAGATATTATCAGTGGGGAAGCTCAAAATTAAGGTGCTGCATACACCCGGACATACCATGGAAAGCAGCAGTTATCTGCTGATGGATGAAAATGGCAAGGAAACAGCCCTTTTCAGTGGTGATACCCTTTTTATCGGCGATGTTGGTCGCCCCGATCTGGCCCAGAAAGCTGCCAATATGACCCAGGAAGGACTGGCATCCCTGCTTTTCGACTCTTTGCGGAACAAAATCATGCCTTTGAACGACGATGTGATTGTTTATCCGGCCCATGGCGCAGGGTCTGCCTGTGGTAAAAATATGAGTAAGGAAACCACCGATACCCTTGGCAATCAGAAAAAAACGAACTACGCACTCCGGGCCAATATGACACGGGAAGAGTTTATCAAAGAAGTTACCGACGGGCTGATGCCGCCGCCTGCCTATTTTCCGCTCAATGTGAAGATGAACAAGCTGGGTTACGACAGCATCGATGAAGTCCTGCAACGGGGACAGCAAGCACTTTCGGCCGCTGCTTTTGAAGCAGCCGCCAACGAAACCGACGCCCTCATCCTCGATACCCGCGATCCGGAAGTCTTCGCGAAGGGTTTTATCCCGAACAGCATCAACATAGGCATCGACGGCAGTTTCGCCCCTTGGGTAGGTGCCATGATACCCGATATTGAACAACCCATACTGCTGGTAACGGATCCCGGCCGGGAGGAAGAGGTCATTATCCGACTTGCACGGGTGGGTTATGACAAGGCATTTGGTTATCTGCAGGGAGGATTTGCCAGCTGGAAAGCCGCTGGAAATGAGGTGGAGACCATTAAATCAGTTACAACTGCTGAAATGGTAAAATTGGCTCAGACAGGGGGGATGCCGATACTTGATGTTCGCAAAGCCAGCGAGTATTACAGCGAGCATGTCATCAATGCCCTGAACGGACCCCTCGACTATATCAACGACAGCATGCTGATGATCGATAAAAACCAGACCTACCTGGTGCATTGCGCCGGGGGCTACCGGTCGATGATTTTCATCTCTGTGTTGAAAGCCAGGGGTTACGATAACCTGATCAATGTCAGTGGTGGTTTTGCCCAGATCAAAAAAGAAGGGGTGATGCCGGTTACGGACTATGTATGCCCGACAACCATGCTTTAATATATCAGACAATTTATTAATCAAGTGTATATGAAAACAATTAAAGAGATTCTTACAGACCAGAAAACAACCGTCATCGACGTTCGGAGCAGTTGGGAGTTCGAAGCCGGTAATATCCCCGGTGCCATCAACATCCCGGTAGAAGAATTACCACATCAACTGGATACCCTGCGGGCATTTACAGGACCCCTGGTGGTATATTGCCAGAGTGGCGGCCGCAGCAGCATGGCGCAGCAATACCTTATGCAACAGGGTTTTGAAGAGGTGCACAATGGTGGCGGACTCGCACAAATGCGCCTGTTAACGTTATGAGTGTGTTCCGGGTAAAACTAAAGGAATATGCAAGCCTGCGGCACCTGGCCGGTTTGTTGCTGGGTGCTGTGGGAGGTTATGCCTACTGGTATTTTTATGGTTGCACCGAGGGCTGTACCATCACGGGTTCGCCTTTAAACAGTACCCTTTATTTTGCCTTTATGGGGTATATGGCGGTTGGTTTGTTTCCGGTTAAAAAAGAGACGGATAAAGAGGAGAGGAAGGAGTAGTTCTTCCACGAATTACCAATGAAAAGAGGCTGTCTCGAATGGGACAGCCTCTTGGTTTTAACGCAGATTCCGCTGAGTTCAGGGAGTTACACAGAGCCGGAATCCGCGAAGATCCTGAAAATACGCCCCCCAGCAGGAGGCTGTCGTCTACTTCCGCAGATACATCACCTCATTCACTGCCTTCACCACCTTCTCCAGAGAAGGCAGATAAGCGCCTACCAGCGGCAAAGCATATGGCATAGGCACATCTGAGCCGTTTACACGTAATACAGGGGCGTCGAGATAATCGAAGGCATTGCGCTGTACACGGAAAGCAATTTCAGAAGAGATAGAGGCAAAAGGCCAGCTTTCATCAACTACCACCAGACGGTTCGTTTTTTTAACGGACTGGATGATGGTTTCGTGATCGAGAGGGCGGATAGTACGCAAGTCGATGACTTCTGCTGAGATACCTTGCTTGGCAAGTTCTTCGGCAGCTGCCAGGACTACCTTCATCATTTTGTTGTACGATACCAGCGTGACATCGGTACCGGCGCGTTTTACATCGGCTACACCAATGGGAATGAGGTATTCGCCTTCGGGCACTTCGCCTTTATCGCCATACATTTGCTCTGACTCCATGAAAATAACCGGGTCATTGTCGCGAATGGCCGATTTGAGCAGGCCTTTGGCATCATAAGGGTTGGAAGGAGAAATAACTTTTAAGCCGGGCACATTGGCATACCAGCTTTCGAACACCTGTGAGTGTTGTGCTGCCAGCGTACCAGCCGAACCGCTGGGGCCACGGAAGACCATGGGGACGTTAAACTGCCCACCCGACATACTCAGCATCTTGGCAGCGGCATTTACAACCTGGTCGATGGCAACGAGAGAGAAGTTGAAAGTCATAAATTCAATCACCGGGCGGAGGCCGTTCATGGCTGCTCCAACGCCGATGCCGGCAAAACCAAGCTCAGCAATAGGGGTATCGATGACGCGGCGCGCCCCGAATTCTTCGAGCATGCCCTGACTTACTTTATAGGCTCCGTTGTATTCCGCGACTTCCTCACCCATCAGAAACACCCGCTCATCGCGGCGCATTTCTTCCTGCATGGCTTCACGCAGTGCTTCGCGCATCTGAATTTCCCTCATGGATATTGCTTTTTTTGCTTTGCTTTTCGGGCACAATTATAGGTAAAAAGGCCCGAAAAAGCTAAACTCATCTATGCTTTTGGTTTGGGTCCTTTGGGCATTAAAGGCCTTATTTCTACGTCGACGGTCAGAAAATTGGCGCTGCTGCCGAGCAATTGCACCAGCAGGGCGGCGACATCTTCCGGTTGCAACATATTTTTACTGGTTGTGATGGCTTCTACCGAATCAAAAAAATTGGTTTCAACCGATCCGGGATAAACGCAGCTTACTTTGATGCCATCTTCTCTTAATTCTTTGTAAAGGCTGTGAGAGATACCTCTGACAGCGTATTTAGTGGCGGAATAACCGGAACCCTGTACAACTCCGTCCAGTCCTGCAATAGAGCTGATGTTAATAATATGCCCTTTTTGGGCAGTCTTCATAAAAGGCACCACGGCCCGGGTACAGTACATCAGTCCGTGTACATTGGTATTAAACATGGCGTGCCACTGTTCAAGGGGCAATTCCTCAATTTTTCCGAAATGGCCAAAACCGGCATTGTTGATGAGGCCGTAGATGGCATCTCCAAATTTCAGCCGTGTTTGCATCATGGCCGAGATTACCTGGTTGTCGTGACTCACATCACATTTAAAAAACTGAAAATCAGGGTGAGAGATGCCAGGGTTGTTTCTTCCCCAGCCTGCAACCCGGTACTCGGCTTCCAGCAGGGCTGTTACGGTACTTTTTCCTATCCCTTTGCTTACTCCTGTGACAATAATGAGGCGTTTTTCTGACATGCAGCAAAGATAGCGGCCGGGGTGCAATCGGTTAAAATAAAAAACCCTCCCCTGAACAGGAGAGGGTTTCTGATTCGGAAAAAGGCAGAATTAGTGAAGCACTACCTTTTTAAAGTTCCTGCCCTGATCATTGCTGATTTCAAGGTTGTATACACCTTTGGCAAGGTGATCCAGTTGCAGTACCTCCTGATGATTTGCACCTGTCGGTTTGATTTGTTTCTCAAATACAATACGACCTCTCATATCACGCAGGGTAAGTTGTACCGACAGAGCGGTTTCCTGTTCAAAACGGATGTTCACTGTACCATTGCTTGGGTTTGGATACAGTTGCAGGTTTCGAACAGCATCTACCTCTTCAACACTCACACCGCTGACATTAATTTGCTGGCTGAGCGTATCACTGCCACAACTGTTGGTAGTGAATAGTTGCACATCAAAGGTTCCGGCAAGTGAATAGGTATGGAGTATGGTATCTGCTGCACCCGGTGTGGTGGTTGCGGTACCATCCCCGAAATTCCAGCTGTAAGCGGTAGCACCTGAGCTTCCACTGGCATCAAAACGATAGCTGGTGCCGGTATTGGTAGAAGTGAAGGATGCTTCAGGCAGTGGATTGACCACAATAATTTTGCTGGTGGTCTCTGTTTCACATCCTCCGATGGTAATCTGCATGTCGTAGAAATAATAGTAGTAAACCGTACTAAAGGTATTTCCTGTTATGCTGAAGATGTTCGGAATCGAATAAGGATAAACACCACCTGTTGAGTTACGCAACATACCACCTGCTGATTGATTTGTGAGGCAGTTTAGCTCCCAGTCTCCAACCGGAATTTCCAGGTCAAGATTGACCACATTGGGCTCATAGGCATTGGTTACGTTTACGAAGACAGAATCCCTGTCTACTTCAGTGCCTGCAGTTGTCCGAAGCATTACCACTACCCAACCTGTATTCTGAGCATATATTTTGGCTCGTGTAAGTCTGACAGGCTGTAGGGCGGTCACAAGGGCACCCTGAACACTCAGGGAGGCAGCAGCGAATGCCGCTGCGGCACCTATGGTAGTGTCGGGAGCACCTACACTGAAGTTCTGGCTTCCTGCTCCTTTGGCCAGATAGGTGGTGGTCAGGTTCGGAGAGACAAGGATGGTGTCGCCCGTTGCAAATTGCTGCCCGGCTGCATTCATCCAGATTACATCGTTGATACCAATAGCAGGGTCAATCCATAACTGAACACTGTTCCCGTTACAAACACTATCCGCTGACGTACTGATTACCGGTACAGGAACATTGATAATGTCAATAGCTGCTCTCAAGGTATCGTTTGTCCTGAATACATCAGTAGCTGCCGAAACAAAGGCCTCCAATGTCAGAATTCCACCGCTGGTAAGATTGAGCGTACCCATAGAAATGGTATCTGTCGCATTCGGAGCCAGTGCAGTTGTGCGGACCTGATTCATACTGGTGGTAATCAAACCACTTGCATTTACAGTTGCAGCATAACCTGTCACCGCCAGAGCACCTTTGTTACTAACCACAACTCTTACGAGGGTCGCAGTGTCTTCACAAGTGTTGTTCTCAGGATCTGTTATAGCTTGCAGATTGAGATCAAAGTCTTTGGAGGTTGTTATGTTTAGCGGGCCATTAAAGGCCGACAACAAGCTTGTTCCACAACTATCCTGGAAATAAACATCGTAGGGGGTATTAGTCGTCAGACCTGTGAGGGTAAGCGGTCTGGCAACATTATACAGTTTTATACCTGTACCAGGCGTGAAGCCTGCCGGTCCGTACTCGACATTCCAGTTGTTCGCAACACTCAACCAGCTCACAACTGCTATATAGGCTGATATACTGTCTATGGTCAGGGAATAAGGACCAGGACAACCTGCCACATTGAATTCAATAGCTCCGGGGTCAGGTGTAGCCGTTCTGGGGATATTGTAAAAGTCATTCGGTACTTGCGTAAGCAGGTTCGCACCAATGTTGTTGGCAACAATGTTTGAAGGTGTGAGGTCGCCGGTTAAAATATTAACCAAACCCGGATCGGCATCTACACTCGCTCCATCATAAATACCGCCATTGGCAGCCTGCCATGCAGCCAGTGTGGTATGTCCTGAGGTATGGAAGCCGATTCCATTGGTACCTGCGGTAGATCTTACCGACAATACGTTGTTATTACTTACAATAGTCGAGGCAGGGGTATTGAAATAAAACGCGTATTTGGCACCTGCTCCACCTCTGCTTATACTGATGATATTATTTTTTATGGCAATATCAACTGCGGCAGTTGTCTGATAAATAGCATAGGCCAGGCCTGCGGTGGCGGTAGTATCGTCAATTGAAAAGGTGTTATGCAGGTATTCGTTGCCATCACTGCTCGAGTTATAAACACCATAAATAGAGCCGGAACCACCCAAATTCAGGTTATACAGCATGTTGTTCGACCATACGTTTGCAGTGGTTGATGTAGCATCTGCGGCGGTGGCATACAAACCATATACCGCACCTGTTTTGGTTGGCATATTGTCATGTGTATTGTGAATGGCGTTGGCATTAACCTTGGTAGAGATAGTGCCTGTACCCAGGTATATACCATAAAAGGTAGTAGCTGCGCTGCGGTTTGCCCGGCTGATATCATTGCCCTCAACCACGACTTCGTTGCCCTGAAGTATGTAAATGTTGTAGGCATAACAGTCGCGGATCTGATTCCCCCTGATAACGTTACGGAAGTTACCGGCAGGCCCTGCAGCACCATTCAAACGGATACTGTAATAACCGCCGGATACGATATTCGAATCAATCAGGTTGTTGTTGCTGTTGTCAGCTGTAGTACCATTGGTCAGGTTGGCGGAAGAAGCAATTCCAAAAAGAGTAGCTGAGGTAGAGGCTGTATCCAGTAAAATTGTATTGCCTGTGATACGGTTACTGTCAGCATTAGATAACAATACGCCACTGGCTACGCTGCCGCCGATTTTGATGACCATATTCCGGATAGTTACGTTGGATACATTCAACAATGTAACAGCTCCGATATTATTGGACTTGGAGGTTGCGACAAGTGTGTCGTTCTGTCCATGGATGGTAATGGTATTTACAGCACTGCGTCCCGGGACATTATTCAGGTAAATGTTTCCGGTAACCACATTGCCCGGACCATCAAGATGGAACACTACAGGCCCGGTAATACCACCACAGCTGAGCGCTTCACCCAGAAAATCAATGCTTGGGAAGTTAGAGGTAGGTGAACCAACAGTATAAGTGCCCGCAGGAATTGCCAGACACATCAGTTGTGATGCAGTGTCGTTGACAAGATTACCATCGATTGCCCCGTTTGGTCCGGATGTCCAGACAGACAGTATCTGCGATCCTGACAGCGGAGTAGTCAAATTCTGCGTGAAAGTGAAAGTAAGGGTATCCAAAGGCAATAAGCTGCCGCTGAATGCTTCACTCACAATGGTTCCTGCACCAAGTTGATAGCTGGCTGTGAAAGAGGTAGCAGTAGTACTGCCAACGTTTACAACCTTGAACGAAACAGGATAAGCAGTATTGGCCAGGACAGATGAAGAAGGGGAGACAATCGAAGATGCAACCAAATCATTGGCAGCTACCTGTATCTCATAGGCTCCGATATCAGGTGTTGCATCTCTTGTAATACCAATGATATCCGTAGAGATGCCAGGAATGGTTACCCCGGCATTGCGGTTGGGAGAAGAGGCAATACAGTTCAGATCGGTAGTGCTGTTGTAAAGCGGGTCTCCTGAAACCGACAGGGTATCTTTACCCAGCAACTGCCAGTCAGCCAGCGTAAGGTGATTGACAGCGGCAATCCTTGCAACAGGATTCGTGCTCAATGGGTCTTCGTAATAGAAGTTGTTGTTAGAAGCAAAATAATAGTTACTGGCATAGGTGTCCGGAAAATAAATATTTGCCAGAGCAGAGGTAGCACCAGTTCTGGTAAGTCTGACACTGTTGTTCTGCACATTTATCCGCGACCAGGCTACTGCAGTAGAGGATCCTCCTGTAAAATAAAGGTTGCCGTTGGCAGTACCAGAAGTAGTATTTATTCTTGAATGAATGGAGTTATGGTATAACTCAACGCCATCCAGGGTGTCGGTTGTAGCGGCAGCAAAGTAAATGGCACGCGGGGTAGTTCCCGCAAAATCACAGGAAATAACGTTGTTCACGAACCTGTTCAGCTGCCCGGAAGGAGAGAGATTCATATTTGACCCATAAATGCCATATGCTCCCATATAACCGGTGATCTCGTTTTCTGAAACCACGGCATCACGAACCCTTACGAAGTACAGTCCGGATGACGACACATTCGAAACAAAGCCAAACATCCTGTTGGCTGCCACAGTAGGGTTGTGCTGATTCTCCAGCCGCATTCCATAGTAATAAATATTGCTCATCTGGTTGGACAGGATGATGTTCGTACTGTCGTAACCGGGTGAAGCCTGACCTATAATATAGATCCCATAATAGGCATGGCTGATTTCATTCCCGGAAATGTTCAGGTTACTACCCCGCGTTACATAAATAGCCCGGTTTGCAGCAGTAGTGTTTCCGGCAAGTGCATTTATTTTACAACTGCTCACACCAATATTACGAACGTCTGTCATCTCCAGACAACCGTTGGCGGAGGTAGTGGTTATCGTAATGGTGCTGAAAGAAACGTTTTGCGCGTTGGTCAGGGTGAAGGTGTTTCCTGCACCATTGTTTGATATGATTACAGAGTTGGCATCTGCATTGGCAGAGGTAATGTTGAGCGAATAAAGTGAATTGTTCAAATAAGAGGTAATACTGTGATTACCGGTATAAGTACCTGGCTTAATCGACAAAGTGACGGGACCGTTGATGCCGCCGCAATTTATAGTCGTCAAGGCATCCTGCAAGGTTGCAAAATCTGACGGACTGGCGCCCACTGTATAAGTACCCCCCGCAAGCGTGGTGCCTAATACTGTTACTTTGGTGATAGTTGATGTATCATACGAACTACCACAGCCTACGATTAAGCGATAAAACGTAGTAGTAGGTGGCGATACAATAATAGCAGGGTTGGTAGCACCGGGTACATCAGCAAATGTAATGCTGTCGGCAGAACTCTGCCACTGGTAGGTGCTGCCGGTTCCGAAAGAGACGTTGGAAGCAAATAGACTAAACGAGCTGCCTACACAACCAATGCCAGGACTGGCAGTTGCAGTATCAACGGTTGCGGTTGTACAGGGGCCTGTTACAATTGTTCCGTTGATGGTTGTAAGAATTTCCGATACAGACAATGCCCGGTTGTAAATTCTGAACTCGTCCATAAGTCCGTTCAAACCACTGCTTGTAGCATATTGTCCGATTTTGAAGGGAGCAGTACCGGTAAATGTCAAAGGACTCGTAACGGCTACTGTCTGATTTAAAACACCATTCACATATGATCTGGCCTCACCGGCTGCAGCATCATAAACAAAATGGGTATAGGTAGGCGCAGTCGTAGCTGCCCCGTTGGCCTGAAGGGTCAGACCGGTTCCGATAAGCCTCCAGTTGTCTACCCCGGCAGCCCCGTTGGTAAAGCAGCGGAGCGATTGGGCAGTATTGTCACCAAAAATATACCACAATGTTGTGGATGGGACAATATCTTTTGTCCAGAAACCAATGGTCCAGGAACCACTTAAGTTGGTATTCCATCCTGTATTTATAAAGTCAGTCGTGGTACCGGTTCCCACAAGGGCAGTTCCGGAAAGCCCTAGATTACCTACACTCATGGCAGAACCGGTAATCGATGCAGGATTTGAACCAACAGGTGCTGTAGCGTCATTTGCAATAGCCGGACCTGTGTCGAAACGGTAATAGAGAAGCTCAGGCAAGGCTTGTGAAAATCCTTCGGTACAGGATAAAATTACAAAAGCCAACATAAGTACTATTCTGGTGTATCTCATGACTGGCCATTTAAAGAAAGTGAAACATTGGAGGATTGAATGGATGACAAATAAGACACCAGCATCCCGATTAAGAGTAAATATCTTTTCATAAGATTTTGATTTAAGGTTTTCAAGATAGCCTCTTTTTTAACATTTTCAGCCGAAAATTTAATAGAATGCGCTGTTTTTTCCTTTAAATGAGATGCATTTTCTAGTCAATCAAATATTAAGCTAAAGAAATGGCTGATTCTGACAAAAGTTCATTGAAAGGGATTAAAAAGGCTTTTTATGCACAATGCCAACCACTTGGGTGGAAAACCGATGGAGGAGCCGGGCCAGAAAGTCTGTCAACGGCGTCTGAGGAACTATAAACCATCATTTTTTTAATCCGGGAAGTTTTAAATAGCATAAGCCAGTCAGGTTCCGGGTATTAGAGTCAGTTTTTTTTCAGTGATGAAACGGTCTCGAAAAGCGGGCTGTACAAGCAGGAATGAGCCAGGTACTGTTGAAAGACCTGAAACTGACTACATTTGCACCCATGAGGTTACAGAAAAAGTTCTATGGGTTGCTCGCCGTCTGGATGCTGATGGCCGCGGCCGTTATGCTCGTCTGGTTGCTGCAGGAAAAAAGGGAAATTGCACGCATCGTGCTGCTTCCGGTAGAAAAAGATCTGGTAGCGGGTGGTTGGGAGAAACTGAAAGCCAATATAGACAGTATCCAGCCCGCGGGTATACTCCTGGAACCGGATACCCTGGGCCGTAAACCTGATTTTGGAAGACTTACAGGCGCTGTGCTCAGTGCCAGAATCAAAACAGCCTATCCGCAGTATTATCTGCCCATAACGCCTGATTCCATGTATCAAAGGGCATTTTCAAGATCAGTAAACAAACTGTTAGCTCCCCTGAACGAATATCAGCTGAACGAGCTGCGGATACATGAAAAAAAGGCAGAAGGATGGAGGATAAGGGCCCTCCTGGAAAATAAAACCACCAGAGATTCTTTGCTGGACCTGATGTATACCAACCGGCTGGAATTGCTGGGTACCGGATTTGAAAAACTTCCCAAACGTTATGCCAGGCTGCTGATGGGATCTATGAATACCCATTTCCTTCAACAGCCCGGCAAGACATGGATTGTTTTGGTAGATATTGAAAAGTACAAGCCACTGCGCAAAGAAATACTCCATAATCAGCGAATCAGATTGTTAAATGCGAATATCCGTTAGCCTGATTTGCCTGCTGATTTTCTCAAAACCTGTCCGGGGGCAGGTGCTGAATGCGGAAGCATTTAAAAGCCAGGAAGCAATCACAGACAGTCTGCGTGGACAGTTCAGTTTTGGTTTTACAGTCGATAAACAGCGCAGCATCGTTTATTCAGCCTATACCGACGCAGATTTGAGTTTTAAAATAGGCAGCAACTCCCTGCTCACCGCTGCCCGTCTGCGGGTTACCGGTACTTCCGAACAAACCTTACTCAATGGTGGCTTTGCACATCTCCGATTCAGGGATAATACCGGCAAGGCCATGTTGCTGGAATATTACAGTCAGTACCAATGGGATGGTGTAAGAGGACTTAAACACCGTTATATTTTAGGGTCTAACATTCGGCAGCTTGTTTTTAAAGACAGCCTTGGGCACCTCTATGCCGGTTTTGGCATCTTTTATGAATTTGAAAACTGGGGAATGGCAGCTGTCGACATAGCCAATCAGCCTCCGGGCATGGAGGAGGTAAGCAAACACCTGCTGAAGTTTAATACTTACCTGAGATTCTCCCAGAAAATCGGACAAAGCGCCAGATTCAGTACTGTTTTCTACTACCAGGCCGTGCCAGAATATTTTTTCACCAATTACAGACTGGCAGGAACCCTGCAATGGTCTTTCCGGGTTAACCGCAACCTCGATTTCAGCCTGAACTACGATGGTATTTATGATACCAGCCCGGTAGTGCCGATTGATCACTTCTACTTCAATATTTCCAATCAGTTCGTTTGGAAATTTTAAGGCCGTTTTATTTTCTTTAGCTTTATTTTTACCTAAAGTGTCTTCACTTAGGTGTCTATATATGTCTTTGTTTTTGCTTGCTAATCTTTCAGGTTGGGCATGCAAGGACGTATTTGCCCATGAAAAGGGTCATAACAGCGGTTATTTTGTACCCAATGAGGGACAATGGCCAAATGAAGTGCATGCCATGTATGAAATGCCGGGAAGCAGGGTATTTGTCACGGATTTCGGTATGCGGATTGTTTCTTCGGATCAGAAAAGTATCAGGGAAGTACATGATACCAGGAATTTTGATTTACCGGTACGGGGTTCTTTCTATGATATGCGCCTGAAAGGAGGCAAACTTCACCATATGCTGAAAGCCGATTCACTGGCTGTCAGACTTAATTTTTTCCTTGGGAAAGACCCCGGAAAATGGAAGTCAGATATCCATCCGGTGCAGCAGCTTACCTTCCCGGATGTTTATCCGGGTATCGATCTGGTCTTCCACAACGACGACGAAGCCGTTAAATATGAGTTTGTAATCCATCCCGGTGCAAATCCTGCAGCGATAGCCTGGGAAGTATCGGGAGCAGCAGTAAGCCTGTCAAAAAGGGGCGACCTGACCTACAAAACGACCTTCGGACAGATGCAGGAGGAGAAACCCTATATATACGAACAACTGGAATCAGGCACCCGCGAAGTAGCAGGTGGCTTCCTGCTCGCAGGATCTGAGATCAGTTTCAAAACCGGAAAATATAACAAGCGGAAAACACTTGTCATTGATCCCAGACTCATTTTTGCCACTTTTACTGGTTCAACCAGCGATAACTGGGGTTTTACTGCCACCAGTGATTCTGTTGGCAATGGATATCTCGGAGGGGTTTGTGAAGCCCCTGGTTATCCTATATCAACAAGCGCGTTTGATTTCAGTTACAACGGGGGTCGCTGGGATATGGTTATCTCTAAGTTCAGTGCAAATGGTCAGCAACTGCTGTACAGTACCTATATAGGTGGGAACGACAATGAATACCCCCTGAGCATGGTTACCAATGCCAATGAGGAGCTGATTATCTTAGGGAAAGCAAGATCAGCTGATTACCCGGTGCTTGCAACAGCCTATGACCCCTTTCACAAGGGTGCCTTTGACCTGGTGCTTACCAAACTCAATGTGAATGGAAGTGCCTTACTGGGCTCAACTTTTGTGGGAGGAAGCGGAAATGACGGTCACAACCGGTCGGCACTCCGAAATGCGTATCAGGCCGATACCACTGCGCTTGAATACAATTATGGTGACGACAGCCGGGGAGAGGTATTGCTGGATGGGGTGGACAACGTTTATGTAGCCTCTAATACCCATTCCGGAGATTTTCCGGTACTGAATGCATTGCAATCCGTGAAATCTGCAGAGCAGGACGCGGTGGTTTTTAAAATGAACGCCAGCCTTACCACCATGTTATGGTCAACTTTTCTGGGTGGGAATGCCGATGATGCTGCTTATGGCCTTGCCATTGCAGCACCGGCAAATTCTGTCTATGTAACAGGAGGAACAAAAAGCCCTGATTTTTTATCCGCCATCGCCGCGCCTGGCTATGACGCTGCTCACAACGGACAAAATGATGGCTGGGTAGTGCATCTCGGTCCAAATGGTAATACCCTTTTGGGTAAAACTTTTCTGGGAACAACTGCCAACGACCAGTCATTTTTAATTCAGCTGGATGCACAGCAGCGGGTATATGTGGCAGGCCAGTCCAGAGGCAATATGCCGGTGAGTTCTCAGCAGCTCTATCACCATACTGGAGCCAAACAATTTCTTCAACGATACAATACGGGCCTTACCAGCCTTGAACTTGCCACGGTGTTGGGGCCGGTTAATGCTTCCGCCCCTTCCATGTCTCCGACAGCCTTACTGGTTGATTTATGCGATCGTATCTACCTGGCAGGCTGGGGTGGGGCTTCGAACGCTATCAATACCAACCTTGGAAGCTGGCCGGTAACCGCCAATGCTTTTCAGGCAAATACCGATGGATCCGATTTCTATTTTGCAGTGCTGGATTCTGGTGCAACAGGTCTGTTATATGCCAGTTATTTCGGGGGTACGGCACCCGAGCATGTAGACGGCGGAACCAGTCGTTTTAACCGGCAAGGGGTGGTTTATCAGGCTGTTTGTGCCGGTTGCCCCGGGAATTCAAGCTTTCCCGTTACCCAGGATGCCTACAGCCTGACCAACAATTCAGGAAACTGTAATGCGGCGATTTTTAAGTTTGATCTGGAGATATTCAGACCGGTTGCCGCCTTTTCCACTCAATATCCCGATACACCAGTCTGTCAGTCGGTTCCGGTTTTGTTTCAGAATACCGGGACGTCCAATGCAAGCTATTTCTGGGATTTTGGTGTTCCGGGTGCTACGTCTACCTTACCCAGCCCTTCTTATACCTATACGAACACCGGGATATACCTGGTCACCTTAATTGTGAGTAATTGTGTAGGCAGTGATACCATCACGCGTAATGTCAATGTACTACCACCGCCAGTACTTTCCCTTTCAGGAAATGCCGTTTTATGTCCGGGAGATACCATAGCGGTATCGGTGCAGGGAGGAACAGCTTACCGATGGCAGCAGGTAATCGGTTTGCTCGATACCACCGGAAGCAGCCCCCGTTTTGTAGGCCCTGGTGATGTGTGGTTGTATGTGACCGTTTACAATGCAGCAGGTTGTGAGCTTTTTGACAGCATTTTTGTTCAGAATAGCCCTGAACCGGTAGTTTTACCAGCTTCTATGACGACTTGTCTGGGAGGTTCTTTGCAGCTCAGTCCGGCGCTCGGGCCGGAAGTAGGTGGTTTCTCCTGGCTGCCGGATCCCTGGATTGCCGACACCATGCAGGCCGTTCAGGTGGTTACACCGCTCGAAAGCAGGTGGTTATATTACCGCACAACAGATACAAGCGGATGTACTTTTATAGACAGCATGCTGATACAACTGCTGGTTTCTGTCATAGCCCAGGCAGGCCCCGACAGATTTATTTGTGTTAACCATACCGATACACTTAAAGCACAGGGTGGAACCTCCTACCTCTGGAGTACGGGTGAAACAACTTCCTCTATTCTGATACCCCATACTGCTGCAGGTTTGTATTGGGTAATTGCCTACATCGACAGTTGCAGGAGTCATCCGGATACTGTTTTCGTTCGATTGAATGATGTTGAGGCGAATTTCACGTTCTCGCCGGATACAGGCTATGCACCGGCGCAAATACAGTTTACCAACCTCTCTACCGGTGAAGGCGTCCGGGAGTTTCATTGGGACTTCGGCGATGGATATACTTCCGCGGAGGTCTCACCAGGACATATTTACAGAAAACCAGGTACATACACCGCACGGCTGACTGCAACCAACCCGCAAAGTGGCTGTACCGATTCCATGGATTATAACTACATCTATATCGACAGCATCCAGATTCTGCTGCCTAATGCTTTTACACCAAATAACGACGGGATAAACGACCGCTTCGAGTTTGTACACCGGAACTTTGAAAGTTTTGAAGTACTTATCTATAACCGGTGGGGGCAACTGGTTTTTCAAAGTCAGCATCCATCCATTTGTTGGGATGGCCGTTTTCAAAATGAGCAGGCCCCGGCGGGGGCTTATCCTTATCTGATCAAAGCAGTTGGTAAAAACCGTAAACCTTACCACTTTGAGGGGGAAGTAGTCCTCATCAGATAAATATTTTAAGCAATCTGGCAGGTTTGATTTCTTCTGAATCAGGCAATTATAAATAGTTGCACGTTAATCGTGTTCTGTTTTAATAAATGCGCATTTGGTTTTTATGAAGCTTACGCTATCTTTGCACAACCTTTTGAAAAAGGCAGCTTTTTCAAGATTCCGTAGCTCAGCTGGTAGAGCATAACACTTTTAATGTTAGGGTCCTGGGTTCGAGCCCCAGCGGGATCACCAAGAGGGATACTCCACGAGTATCCCTCTTTTTTTGATTTGTTCAACCACCTCCTGCTCCTGTGTTTTTTCGGATTTTGAGAATTTCAAAGAGGGGAAACAATTTGTAAGACACTGGCAGGCCGGTAGGAACCCTTGCAGGAATAGGCTGGGAAATGATAAGCAAGTTGAAAAGGCCTAAACCTCGGTGTTGTTGAACCTGTAATCGCTGCTTTTCTGGTTAATAGGAATGTCCAGTTCTATGCGGGTTCCATTGCCGGGTGCGGCATGTAAACGGAAACTGGCCCCGTCGTAGGCGCTGATGCGCGATTTGAAGTTATGTAGCCCGATTCCCTGCCGGATGGCTGATGGGTTAAAGCCCCGGCCGTTGTCTTCTATCCTAAGTTGAATCACATCATTCAACAGGCAGATATGCATCCATACCGAACTTGCATGGGCATGTTTGTGTATATTTTGGAGACTCTCCTGCGTAATCCGGTAGAGCGTCATAGAGATGTCGGGGCTTACCAGATTTTCCTCCACATCAAACGTGATAGAAAAATAGGTTCCGGGCGAGAGTAGCCGGTAAGTGGAAACCAGTTTTTCCATTTCCATTTGCAGGGAAGTCTCCTGAAAACTCGGAGGAAGGAGTTGGTGGGAGATGTTTCTTACATCATGTATGCTCTGATCAAGGGCACTCAGCGCTTTTTCGTAGAAATTGAGTTGGGTTACATCCAGGCGGTCGCGTAACTGATGCGGAGATGGCAGTAAAAACCGTGCCCCGACCAAGGTGCCTGCCACATGATCGTGGAGCTCCCGGGCTACCCGTTCACGCTCCTTTTCCTGCCCATGAAAAAATTCTTTCAGCCGTGCCGTTTTTTCTTTTGCAACTTCTGCCTGCAACGACAGACGCTCGTCGCTGAGAAGTTTAAACTGATAAGCCAGTATGGCAGTGAAAATCAGAATTTCGAATGTGCTGCCATACCAGGGCGCATAGAGATAAACGTTGCTGTAGGGTAAAATTTCAAGATCAACCAGGATCAGGGATACAGCACCTGCCAGCGAAAAGCTGAATGCCAGCAGAAACGAATTGCCGGCCAATGGGATTTTTCCCCTGACCAGATAAGCTGAAATAAGCAGCGCAATATAATTAAACAGAATTATCAGCGTAACCCAGGGGAACAGGGTATTGAAATTGGCCCGCAGATAATCCATGATGAAAAAACTGGCAATGATAAAACTGGCCAGTATGATGGTACTTGCATTAAACAGTCCGTTGAGAAAGGGCAGATTTTTCCGCGTATCAAGAAAATGCTGTGCAAAACGGATCATGAACAAAGCCGAGGTCATGGCCAGGTATGACCTTATTACGTCATTCATACCCGAAATAGTAGGTGTCAGGTACTGAAAACTATAGCCAAAGTTTACAACCGTATAACCTAACATCGACATCAGGAAAAGCCCGTACCAGAGGTAAATGCTTCTTCTCAGCATGATGATAGAGAAAAAGGCCAGCGAGATATTTACCAGAATAAAGCCGAAATACAACCCCATAACCAGGTTAAAACCCTCCTGAAACTGGTGGTAATTGTTTTTGGTCCGGATTGAAATCGGAATCTGCACATTGCCCGAACTTTCGTTGTAGGCTTTTACGTATAAATGCTGGGTGGTGCCCGGTGGAATCCGTAACTCATAAACCGGTAAACGTCCCCTGATGGCCCAACTGGTGTGCTCCACATGGTCTCCTGCCTTGGAAACAAGGTTGAGTGTATGTCCTGTTCTGATGTAAAATTCTACCACATCAATATTCGGGTTGTCAACCGAAATCATGAGGTTCTGGATACGATCCGATTTGTTTTCCAGACTTACTTTATGCCAGAATGCTGCCTTCAGGTAACCTTGTACCACTTTATCCGAAAGCAATGACCTCGATTTCACATCGAAAATCTGCAAAACGAAATTCGGTTGTAACTGAAAGGACCCATCTACAAATTGTGGCAAGGAAACAGGCGAGATGAGCTTCTCGAATTTTTCACCGATAACAATGGTGTCGCCCTTGAAATCCACAGCCGACTGCGCCATTCCCGAAAGGGAAAAGAGACAGAGCAGGGAAACCAGCAACTTTTTCAAACCATGTTATTTTTAATGGCGAATGAAACAAGACCCGCGGTACTGTGAATATTCAATTTCTGCATGATGTTTTTCCGATGCGTCAGGACCGTGTCCTCACTGATGAAAAGTCCTTCAGCAATCATCTTACTGCTTTTCTCACACGCAATTAACTGAAGAATTTCGGTTTCTCTTTTAGTGAGTTCAACATGGAGTCCGTTGGTTTCCCCTTGCAGCGTGAGTACTTCTTCCGGGAAATAACTGCCACCGTCCAGAATAGCCAGCATGGCAGCGGCTAATTTACCCCCGTCCCCGTTTTTTACAAAAAAGCCATCTGCCCTGGAGCTGAGAATTTTTCTGTACACAAAAGGGCTGTCAAACATCGTCATAACCAGTATTTTGACAGAAGGGTAGTCTTTTTTCAAGCAATCGATGAGCTCATAACCGCTGAATTCAGGCATCTGCAGGTCAGTAACTACCAAATCAAGCTTTTTTCCTTTTTTCAGGTCCGACAGCAAGTCTTTGGGTTCACTATATGCCGTAACTGTTTCAGCAAAAGGGAGTTGGCTTATTACCCAGCGTAAACCATCCAGAAGTATGGTATGGTCGTCAACAACTGCTATCTGATACATGAAACGGATTCTTCATTGAACATACGCAATTTTGACTGCATGGAGAAGCACTTAGAGGCGATAATGTCACTTTTCATACTATAAAACCAACACTTCGGCGATTCACTTTTGGATGACTGCGGTACAAATGGTTGGTTTGCATTATCAAGATTAGAAAAGATGATCCGAAAAATAAGCCATCTGCCGGTTATTTTGTCTGGCCTCCTGTTATTTTATGGTTGCGGCCAGAAAGAAGATACCATAAAACCTGTAAATCGTACGGTCATTGAAGCCGTTTACGCAGCAGCGACCCTTACACCGGTGGAAGAATCAGAACTTCTGGCTATGTCAGAGGGTGTGATGAGCCGGATACTGGTGTCAGAAGGGGATGAGGTAAAAGCGGGGCAGCTACTGTTCGAAATCCGCAGCGTAACACAGGAAGCCCGGCTGGCCGCTGCCACCAATGCATTGGCACTTGCCCGCAAACAAACATCTTCCCAATCTACCCTGCTGGCCGAAAGTGTAGCGCAGCTCGAAAATGCGAGAGCCCGTTTTGTGAATGACTCTGTTCAATGGGAAAGATTCAAAAATCTCTCCCTGCAACAAATCGGTGCCAAAGCCGATTTTGATAAGGTCAGTCTTGCATACACCACCAGCCGCAACGAATACCGGAATGCGGGAACCCGTTACGAACGGCTGAAAGAACAATTAAGGCTCGAGCTGGCGCAGGCAGAATCCAATTACGCAGCAGCCAGCGAGGAACTCCGGAACTATCAGGTTAAAGCAGACAGAGACGGATTCGTATACGAACTACTCAAAGAGACAGGAGATGTTGTCAGAAGAGGAGAGTTATTGGCAGTACTTGGGTCGGGTGAAGCAGCCTATCTTCAGTTAAAAGTAGATGAGGGGGATATACGACTGGTCAAAGTGGGACAGAAGGTCATGGTGAAACTTGACATTATGCCTGATTCTATTTTCAAAGCAGTAGTAACCAAAGTTTATCCCCGCCTGAATCGCCGTGAACAAGCTTTCCGGGTTGATGCCCGGTTTGAAAATGAACCTGCACTCAAACTTTCCGGGTTAAATGGTGAGGCGAATATCATTATTAACCGCCGTGAAAATGTATGGGCGGTACCCAAAGCATTCCTGAAAAATGATAGCATTTGGGTATATGAAGCGGGGGAGGCGGTACGCAGGAAAATTGTGACCGGCGTAAGCGACCGGGAATGGGCAGAAGTAATCAGTGGGCTGGATTCCAACAGTTTGATACTTGAAAAATGATTGTGAGCAGACTTACTTTACGCATCGCACGCACCCAATTGCTGGCAAAAAAAAAGCAGACGACCATTGCTGCTCTGGGGGTGACCTTTGGCATTGCCATGTTCATTTTTATGATCAGTGTTATGACAGGCGTAAACGCCTTGCTCGAAGACACCATGCTCATGAACACCCCCCACATCCGCCTGTACAATGATGTGACGGCCGTAAGACCCTCCCTGTTGGAAGAAACCTACGGTAATGACACCATCTGGCCGGTGGTCAGGCACCAACGACCCAAACAAACCAAAAGAAACATCAAAGGGGCGACCATGATTGTCAGCGACCTACGCAGCGACCCTGCTGTCATCGGGGTTTCTGCCCAGGTGACCAGCCAGGTATTCTATAATTATGGCCCGGTTCAGCTGAATGGAGTCATCGCAGGGGTTGACATACTGGAAGAGGATAAGTTGTTCAATCTCCGCACCAAAATGAAATATGGTCGACTGGAAGATTTGCCTGCCAACCGGGATGGTCTGATCATGGGAATTGGTTTGGCCCGCAAACTGAATGTAAACCCCGGCGACAGGGTCACTGTAAGCACCCCGGGAGGCAGCCTGCAGTCTTTTAAGGTAGTAGGGATTTTTAAAACGGCTGTAGGGGCTGTTGATGACCAGAAATCCTATGCCAATGCAGAAAGTGTCCAGAAAATCCTGGAGGAAGACAGTCGTTATTTCACTGAAATTCAAGTCAAACTGAGAGATGTGAATGCTGCCAATGCCTATGGAAAAGCGGTGTTTAACCAGTATGGTTACAAGGCAGAAGATTGGGAAACGGCCAATGCCACCATTCTGCAAAGTTTTGTCATCCGTAATGTGATGACCGTCATCGTGGCCGGAACACTGCTGGTGGTGGCTGGTTTCGGCATCTACAACATCATGAACATGACCATCTACAATAAAATGCGTGACATCGCCATCCTCAAAGCGACCGGCTTCGCCGGCTCGGATGTACGGGGTATTTTTATGACCCAGGCCATCATTATCGGTTTGCTTGGGGGTAGTTTAGGGTTGATTTTCGGTTATATTTTCAGTTATCTTACTTCCAAAGCACCCTTCGACGGAGGAGATGTGCTCAGCATTGATACCTTTCCGGTAAACATGGATTACCGTTTCTACATCATGGGGATACTGTTTGGGGTAGTAACTACAGCATTGGCAGCTTATTTTCCCTCCCGGAAAGCTTCTAAAATTGACCCGGTTAACATTTTAAGAGGCTGATCATGGAAAACGTACTCGAAGCTATTAACCTCAATAAATCGTTTACAGATCCGGTTGAATTTCAGGTGCTGAAAAATATAAGTTTCAGTGTCAGAAAGGGAGAATTCCTGTCACTGATGGGTAAATCAGGCAGCGGTAAGTCAACCCTGCTTTATTTGCTTTCAACCATGGATACCGTTTATGACGGACAGGTGGTCATCAACGGTCAGTTACTTACAGGCATGACGCAAGACGCGCTTTCTGCCTTCAGGAACGAACACATAGGATTTGTGTTTCAGTTTCACTTCCTCTTACCGGAATTCAGCTGCCTCGAAAATGTGATGCTTCCTGCCATGAAGCTCAATAAATGGTCGAACCGGGAGATAGAAAAAAAAGCAATGGAGAAACTCGAACTGTTGGGTGTGGCCGACCAGGCGCACAAACTGGCCAGCAGGTTATCTGGCGGCCAACAACAAAGGGTAGCCATTGCCAGGGCGCTGATCAACGACCCTGCACTCATCATGGGAGACGAACCAACAGGTAATCTCGACAGCCACAACAGCCAGAATGTGCAGGAAATCTTCCGTGAACTGACCACCCGATATCACCAGACCATCATAGCGGTTACCCACGATCCTGAATTTGCCAAAGGAACAGACCGTATTATTGAATTAAGTGACGGAGAAATTGTAAAATAGAGTCACTGATGGTTAAAAATGTGCCGTTTCTGCTGAGCGTGAGAAACGTTCAGAATTTCACCAAATCCAATCGCTGGAAGATTGCAGTTCTGGCGATGGGATTTCTCGCTGCCATCGGCCAGCTGGTCAGGTACTTTTTGTTCCCGGAGATAAGTTTTGTGCTTCACCTGATCAGCTTTCTGCTGAGTTTTGTGGCTGTTTATCTCATCTGGTCTATTCTTGACTTCATCGATAAGTTGCTCACAGTAAAAATGCCGCTGAGCAAGGGGATATGGAGAAGAGTAGTCGTGCAGATTGTGATTTCGTCTGTTTTTATGATGTTGCTACGCTCGCTTATCTTCTGGTTTGCCAGCGATATTTTTCCCCAGGCGCTTGAAAGAGTGTTTGTCTTCACGGCCTATATGGTCGACTTCATCGTTATCTGCCTCATCAATCTCGGCTATTTCACCTTTCATTTTTTTGAGGCCTGGAAAAAGACAGAACTGCATGAAAAACAACTTGAAAAAGAACATGCGGATATGCAGTTTGAGAATCTGAAAAACCAGCTGAATCCCCATTTCCTTTTTAACAGTCTGGCGTCGCTTAACAGTCTGATTTTTGAAAATCAGGAGCTCGCTTCTCAATTCCTGAAACAACTTTCAAGGGTTTACCGATACCTGTTGGAACACAAGCACAAAGAGTTTGTGAGTCTTCAAACGGAAGCCATTTTCATTACCAACTACATAGCATTGCTGAAAACAAGGTTTAATGACGCATTGGAAGTTCATTTAAATCTGTTGGAAGAAGATTTTGAGAAACAGATTGTGCCGGTAACGCTCCAGGTATTGCTCGAAAATGCCATCAAACACAATGTGCTTTCAGAAGACAAACCCCTTCGGGTAGAAATCTACAGTGATGGCGAATTTCTCACTGTTTCTAACAATCTCCAGTTGAAAGGGTCTGTTTCAGATTCCAATAAACAAGGTCTGGAACGCCTTCGTTTGTTGTATACCTATCTTACCACCAAGCCCATCGCGATATCGAGAGATGAATACCAGTTTATGATTAAAGTACCGCTCATCTTATGAAAACCACCATAGTCATTGTAGAAGACGAAGCCCTTGTGAGCAGGGATTTGCAGAAAATGCTGCAGAAAATAGATCCGGGTATTGAGTTGCTGGCTACCCTCAACAGTGTGGCGCAGGCTGTCAAATGGTTTTCCGAACATGCTCAACCAGATTTGCTTTTTCTGGATATACAATTATCAGATGGGGTGAGTTTTGAAATACTGGAGAAGACAGACCTGACCTGTCCGATCATTTTTACGACAGCATACAATGAATACGCCATGCGTGCATTCAAGGTAAACAGCATCGACTACCTCCTCAAGCCCGTCGATCAGGCCGACCTGGCACAGGCACTTACCCAGTTCAAACGTTTCCATCGGTCTAAAAGCGATTATCAGGAAGATATCAGAACCCTTATCCAGGATTTACGGGACCCGGTCTCCGGCAAAAAATACAGGGAAAGGTTTCTGGTGCACCACGGCAATAGTTTCATGCCAGTTCTGGTAAGCCAGATTGCCTGTTTCATGCGGCAGGAAGTTATTTTTGTTTACCTGCTCAACGGCGAAAAATACATCAGCAACCTCAACACCATGGATGAAATTGAGGAATTACTGGATCCCGCTTTGTTTTTCAGAGCCAACCGCCAGAGTCTCGTACGCATAGATGCTGTTCAGTCTATCCGCCCTGGTGTAAATGGCAAAATTTCAGCACTTTTATTGCCCACCGGCAAAACCGAACTGGACATCAGCCGGGAAAAGGCTGTGGAGTTTAAAAACTGGCTTGAAAAGTAAGCATATAATGGTATGATACTTTTGGAATATGAGGATGAATTTACCATCTTCATGACAAAAGGAAAATATGTTTCAGCTTTTACAACGTTACTGGTGGGCACTGGCTCTGAGAGGACTTTTTTTGCTCGTTTTCGGGCTGATCGCCGTAACCGCCCCCAATATGACTTCCGAAACCCTGGTATTATATCTGGGATTTTTCATGGGGTCGGTAGGGGTGATTTTTGTGGTGGTTGGGCTCATGTTGCGCAGAACGGCACCCAATTGGTATTCATTTTTACTCCTGGCAATTTTCGATTTGTTCGTAGCCTACTACTGTATTTTTAAGTCCGACATCGCTTCTCATTATTTCCTGCGGCTGATTTCAGTTTTTGCCCTGTTTATGGGTATATCCTTGTTCTGGATTGCCTTAAAATCGAAGGGAACTACCCGAATGCTGCTCTTTATCAATGGGTTATTGAGTGCAGGCTTTGCAACGCTTATTTATTTTAATCCGTTGACCATGACGAGCACCAATTTTATGGTCGGATTTTATACCATTTTACTCAGCTTTTTTATTCTTTATATTTCTTTCAAAATACGAACGGGCTGGAAGACCAAAAAGCCTTTGGCTGAACTGGACACAACGACTCAGGAGAATAAATAAAAATCTTTGGTAAGCGCGAGATAAGCGGGACTATAGTCTTTCCCATGCCGTATTTCCAGGGATTCCGTCGTTAGTTCTGACGGTAATCTTACAGCCTCCAGTAAAACAAGTGCCGCGTTTTTATGGGCGTGGGCTTTTACATCACACTGTCGCCGGATGTAAAACCCGTTGTTCCCGAGCAGGGATGAGAAAATACTCAGACACTCCTGGGGCAATACAACCGCGAAAACACCTGCTTCTGAAAGTAAGCGAACGACATTGGTTATCAGCGCTTTGAAATCAAGGCTTTCCTGATTTCTGGCACGACTCCGTGCCGGATCTTTCACCGGGTAGCTGTGGGCGAAATAGGGTGGGTTGGATACTATGAGATCGTAGGCCTCGCCCTGATAGTCCTGCAGGCGTTCCGGATAGGCTTTCATCCTGACAGACCAGGGTGATACCAGGAAATTTTCACCAGCTTCCCTGAAAGAGGCCTCGTGTATATCTATGGCATCAACTTGTGCATTTTGGTAGCGCTGTGCCAGCATAAGCGCTATTACACCACAGCCGGTTCCAATATCAAGGATACGTCCGGGGCCGTCTGCTTGTACCCATGCCCCGAGTAAAACAGCATCAGTGCCCACCTTCATGCTTGACAGGTGGTGAGCTACTGAAAATTGTTTAAACCGGAAATGGCTCAGGGGGCAAGTCTTTCAATAATCCAGTTCCCATCGGCCAGGCGGTAGCGGATGCGGTCATGCAGGCGGCTGGCACGTCCTTGCCAGAATTCAAACTGATCAGGTTCCAATATATAACCACCCCAGTGCGGAGGTCGCGGAATCACCGAATCGGCCGGATATTGGGTTTCAAAAACCCGGGTGAGGCGGTCGATTTCTTCCCGGTTGGGGATTACCTGACTTTGTGGCGATGCCCAGGCACCCAGCCGGTTGCCGCGTGGCCGGCTCAGGAAATAGTCGTCAGAGGCACTTTCAGGGGCTTTGACAATTTTGCCCTCCACCCGCAACTGTCTTTCCAGCTCAGGCCAGAAAAAAGTCACACAGGCATAGGGGTTTTCCTGCAACTCAAGGCCTTTCCGGCTCTCGTAATTGGTAAAGAACATCAAACCGGAAGGGTCACATCCCCTTAACAATACTACCCGGGCACTCGGACGGTTGTTGTAGGCAGTCGAAAGGGTCATGGCATTGGGTTCTGGTACCCTGGCTTCGATGGCCTGGTCCATCCAAAGATCGAATTGTGTGAAGGGAGAGGTAGAAACGGCTGTTTCCAGCAGCGATTCCTGGGTGTAGTCATTGCGGAGGTCGCGTACGCTTTCGTTGATGCCTTTCATGACTTTGTTTATTTTATGTAAAATTAAGACCTGTAAGCGATGAACTGAAACCGCGAACCAATATAAATCGTTGGTTTATGCACAATCAGGCAAGTCAGATTGTTATGATTTGCATTGATTCTCTAAATAATTTAGATCATGGCTACTACTGAACTATCAAAGGGAATCTTACTTGTTTCTGAGCCTTTTTTGCCGGATCCGAATTTTAAGCGATCGGTGGTTCTGATTACCGAGCACGACGAGGAAGGATCTATCGGATTTGTCCTCAACCGGGCTACCGAACTCACGGTAAACGATGTGCTGGAAGGTTTTCCCGCTTTTAACGGGTCGCTCCACATCGGCGGTCCTGTGGAGCAGAATACCCTCCATTTTATTCACCGCGCTTCGCTGAATATTCCTGAAAGCAAGGAAGTACTGCCCGGTATTCACTGGGGGGGCGACTTTGACCTGATCCGGGATATGATATCGCTTGGAGAAATCCATGAAGATGATATCCGTTTTTTTGTAGGTTATTCCGGCTGGTCGGTAGAACAACTCAGGGAAGAAATCGACGGACATGCCTGGATACTCGCTCCCGCCGATGCCCAGACAGTACTTACCCATGAACCTGATTTGCTCTGGAAAGAAGTGCTGACCAGTATGGGAAGTGAATACAAGCTCATGGCAAATTATCCGGAAGATCCCCGCCTGAATTAATGGTTTGCCGGCGATAACCTTTATTTTTGGAGCATGAAAAAGATGCTTTGGTTATTGCTTTTTACCGGACTGGCTTCCTGTACCGATCAATCGGAAATTTTGCGTACCCTGGCCGGTGAAACCATGGGAACTACCTATCACATCAGCTATTACAGCCAGCAAAACCCGACACTCGATGCGCCGGTTGATTCCTTGCTTAAAGCGGTGAATGCCTCTCTGTCGACCTATATCCCTTCCTCTAATATTTCACTTTTTAATCAGTCGGATTCTTTTGCGGTGGTCGATAACTACTTTTTAACCAATTATACCAAAGCGCTGGAGGTTTACAGAAGCAGCGGGGGTTATTTCGATATGACTGTGATGCCGCTGGTAAATGCCTGGGGGTTCGGGTTTAAGAAAATGGCAGGAGCCGTTGACAGTATGTTAATCGATTCATTGCTGCAATTTGTTGGTTCAGATAAACTCCGGCTTTCTTATGATACTCTTTTTAAACAATTACCGGGCGTAATGGTCGATTTCAGTGCTTTGGCCAAGGGGTTTGGGGTTGATGAAGTAGCCCGCCTGCTCGAAGCAAGGGGTGTACATCACTTTATGGTTGAAATAGGAGGAGAGGTGGTTACCAGAGGGAATAAACCCGATGGTACGCCCTGGCAGATTGGCATCGAAAAACCCATCGATGATGCGAGCGGACAAGCCCGATCCATTGAGCTGGTAGTTCCTCTGAAAAATCAGGCCATGGCCACTTCAGGTAATTACCGCAATTTTTACATCAGGGAAGGCCGTAAGTATGCGCATGAAATCAATCCGAAAACCGGTTATCCCGTTGAGCATAATTTGCTGAGCGCCACCGTCATAGCAGAAGACTGCATGACCGCCGACGCCTGGGCTACGGCCTTTATGGTACTTGGACTTGAAAAATCGAAAGCTATCTCCGCCAGTATGCCGAATCTGGAAGTTGCCTTTATTTATGCCGATGAAAAGGGAAAAAATCAGCTGTATCTGAGTCCCGGCCTTGAGAAAATGCTCGCAGCAGAATAACGGTTATTATTCTCCTTTGATTCCTTTGGTGGCTGGACAAACGTCTTTATAACGGTTAGGACAGGTTTCACAATCTACCCCTTTGGCTGCCAGCAGGGGATTGTGGCTCGAACAGGTTCCGCGAAATTCTCCTTGTTTCAGAAAAATAAGTCGGATACTAAGACCGGCAACACCAATTGCCAGAAAACCAAGGGTAAGAAGCAGTACAGGCCACATAAGCTGATTGTTGATGTAAAGATAACAGCCATTATTCAGCCTTTGGTTCCTGAGCTGGAAGAAAAAGCATCCACCGGGATAAATTCAGCAATTTTCAATCGGTTGCGCATGCTGCATTCAGCAGAAAGCCTGAAATTAGGCCTATGAAAAATCCCGATCCCCGCTTGGAAGCTTTTGGCCGCCTCCTGCAAATCATGGACGAACTGCGTGCCCAGTGTCCCTGGGATATGAAACAAACCATGGAAACGCTGCGTCCGCTAACCATTGAAGAGATGTATGAACTGGCGGATGCCATTCTGAAGTCTGATATGGAGGAAGTCAAAAAGGAACTCGGCGACGTCATGCTTCACCTCGTTTTTTACGCCAAAATCGGAAGTGAAAAAGGGGCATTTGACATCACAGATGTACTGAATGCCATTTGTGAAAAGCTTATCAGTAGACATCCTCACATTTACGGCGACGTGAAGGTAAGCGGGGAAGAGGAAGTAAAACAAAACTGGGAGAAACTGAAGCTGCGGGAAGGCAAGAAGTCGGTGCTCGAAGGAGTCCCCAACTCATTACCAGCGATGGTCAAAGCCACCCGCATCCAGGAAAAGGCGAGGGGGGTAGGCTTCGACTGGGACAATCAGGAGCAGGTGTTTGAAAAAGTCCAGGAAGAACTACAAGAGCTGCAAACGGAAGTCAAAGCCGGCGATCAGGCCAAAGTAGAAGGGGAGTTCGGAGATTTACTGTTTTCGATGATTAATTATGCCCGTTTTCTGGAGGTAAATCCTGAAAATGCACTGGAGCGTACCAACCAGAAGTTTATACAGCGTTTTCAGTACCTTGAATCCAAAGCCGCCGGTCAGGGCCGGTCGCTGGCAGAAATGAGCCTCACAGAAATGGATGTTTTTTGGAATGAGGCCAAAAAACAAGCATGAGTCGGTACGGATATTTTTTCAGGGTATTTGCCTGCTGGGTCTTGACAACTTCTGCGGCCTTCTCTCAGCTACCGAAGCCGTTTTCGAAAAGCCATATCCTGAGTTATCCGCAGGATAGCTGGGGTTTGATAAAATCACCTGTCGACTGGAATGGCCGTTCATGGCTCGTGGCTTCTGCCACGTCGGCCGGTATTTTAGTGTCTTTTAAGATCGACCAGCTGGTATTTGAGCGTGTTCTCCGAAATTCCGGCAATGCCTTTCACACTGGTTTATGGTCGGGAAGCAGGCACTGGGGAGATGGTTTATATACCTTCCCGGCGCTCGGCCTGCTGTATTTGAACGGCATGTTGCGTGACCGTCCGCAGGATCAACTGGCTGCTATGAATGCCACCAAGGCCTTTGTACTGACAAGAGCACTGGTACAACTGCCTAAATACCTCTTTCAACGACCTGAACCTGGCTGGCATCCGGATGCAGAGCCCGGTCGCTTTGATGGCCCCGGAGGTGGTGGCAGACATCATTCCTTTCCAAGCGGGCATGTTATATCTGCATTCGCGGCTGCTTCCGCCCTGGATGCTTCCTACAACCGGTGGTGGGTGAGTACATTGGCCTATTCAACAGCTGCAACTGTGGCAGTTCAGCGGATTGGCAGTGGCAGTCATTGGTTTTCCGATGTATTTACCGGAGCAATGCTTGGCTATTTCGCAGGCAGGTGGATTGTAAAAAAAGGGAAGACAAATTTAACTTTGCTTCCCTCTTATCAGGCAGATGCCGGTCTGTCTTTATCAGCCGGCTGGCGTTTCTGAAGGTGCGATTTGTTTTTTGATTTTGACCTTGTCATCCAACCCGTCCAGCAACTGGATATTGACACCATCTGACAGGCCGGTTTTGATAAACTTCTTCTCAAACTGCTGTGGTGCTTTTTCTACCTCAACATAAGCCTTTTCTTTTTCAAATAATATCAACGCCTCCGGTATCGACAATACACTGTCGGCCCTTGCCAGCACGATGTCGGCATTGGCGCTGTAGCCGGCCCGGATGAAATGATCAGACTCAAGCTTTACAGCTGCTTTAATGGTAAACTGGATAGCACCATTTTCACTGATGCCTTTGGGGGCAATGAATTCGAGGATAGCGTTAAATTTTGTCTGGTCGATGGCTCCTATGGTCAGAATGAGGGGCATACCGGCTTTGATTTTGCCAACTTCTGATTCGTCTATTTTACCTTCAAAAATCATTTCACCCAAATCAGCAACCGTGGCAATGGTAGTGCCTACATTGAAATTATTGACTTCAATAACTGAAAAACCTTCTTCCACAGGCACATCCAGTACTGTACCGGTGGCGGTGGAACGAACCAGGGTAAGGGTAGTGCCACTCGAACTTTTGGCAACCCCTTCCCGGATAATTTCCAGGTTGTCTTCGGCAGCTTTCAGCTCTTCCCGTGCATTTTCATACGCCAGTTTGAACTGCTGAAACTCAGCGATTGAAATAACCTTTTGCTCGTAAAGGCTTTTGTTTCTTTCAAAATCTATTTTGGCCTGATCCAATGATATTTTAGCCCGGTTTAACCGGGTTTCGGCATTGCTGAGGTTGGCCAGGTTGGGGATAATTTTGATTTTGGCAATCAGATCGCCTTTTTTTACCTTATCACCGGCTTCCACATACAATTTTTCGATGATACCGGATACCTGCGGTTTGATTTCGATTTCCTTCCGGGGCTTCACACTGCCGGTAGCAACGGTTTTTTTGATAATGTCTCTGTAAACCGCCTGTTCTGTCTCATAAACCACCGGTTTTTCTTCCGATTTCTGGTAGAGATAATAAAGCGTATAAACGAATACGGCGCCTAAAAGGACAAAAAGGGTAATCCTAAAAAACTTTTTCATGTTGGGTTTATTCAGTTCTGAGGGCTTCTACAGTAGGAACAGCAATGGCACGTCGGGCGGGGATTAAACCAGCCAGCAAGCCACTGACAATGAGTATGAGGAGGGCATAAATTGCTACTTTAATGTCTATTTCGGGGTGCAGGAACATGGCTTCTTCTCCACCTTCACCAATAGATTTTGAAATGGTTTCAAGCAAAAGAACCCCTGTCACCAATCCGAAGTATCCCGCTGTGAGGGTCAAGATAACGGCTTCTGCCATAATCTGGGTAATGATATTGGAAGGCGGAGCTCCCAAAGCGCGCCGGATGCCTATTTCTTTGGTTCTTTCACGCACCACAATCAGCATGATGTTGCTGACACCGATAACTCCTGCCAGCAGGGTTCCGGTACCCACTATCCAGATCAAAGTACGAATTCCGGTAAACAGCCCCTGAAATTTCTGAAACTCTTCCTCCAGGTTGAAGTAACCAATGGCCGCTTTGTCGGCCGGAGCAATTTTATGCCGCTCCTGAAGCAAAGGAACCAGTTTTTCAAGCACTTTGCTGATAGGCACATCGTCCTTGCTGGTAATGGCAAACCAACCCAGGTTATCTCCCCAGTTAAAAACCTGCTGAAACGTAGAGAAAGGCAGGTAAATGGTATTCATTGACTCTTCCCGGTCGTTGGAGGAGGTGGTTTTAAAGGTGCCGATGACCTTAAAATAAACACCCTGAATCCGGATATATTCATTCAGCGGATCTTCGTTTTTCTTAAACAAAACCTCGCGAACACGACTGCCAATGACACAAACCTTGCGTTTTTCATGGATGTCGAAGTTATTGATAAACCGTCCTGAAGTCAGGGTAACCGATTGAATCTCCTGAATCACCGGCAGATCACCTGTAATTGTGAATGCTGCGGTAACCGTTCCCCTTACCACATTGTTGCCGCCCCGCCAGCCACCAAGCTGACAACGGGGAGCCAGTGCCTTTATCTCGGGAATAGCTGCCAGTGCGGCTTTGACATCTTCATTTTTGAAGTTATAATGCCTGCCCCTGGGAAGGCCCTTGTAAGGGATGGTGGTTTCCTCCGCCCACATGAAAACACTGTTGGTAGCATGTCCGGCAAAGCCCTTTTTAACACCATTTTCCAACCCGTTACCACTGCCCAGCATGATTACGAGCATAAAAATACCCCAGAATACGCCAAAAGCGGTTAGAAACGTGCGGGTCTTATTCCGCATCAATACATGCCAGATTTCATTCCAGCGATCGGCATCCATCCAGCTATTCATCTCTCAGGGCTTCAATGGGTCGGATGGAAGCAGCTCTGCGGGCAGGTATAAGCCCGGCCAGCGTGCCGGCAAGTACTAAAACGGCTACACAACTCAGGGCTGTGGTAAGGTTAACTTCCGGGTTGCGGAAGAAGTCGGTATTAGGTAATTGACTTGAAAGCAGCTCAATGAGGCCGATACCGAGTAACATGCCCAAATAACCTGCAATGGAGGTTATAAAGACAGATTCCTGCAAAATCATACCGATGATGCTCCAGGGAGTGGCCCCCAAAGCTTTGCGTACGCCTATTTCCCTGGTTCGTTCTTTTACCGCTATCATCATGATGTTACTCACACCTACTACACCGGCGAGTATGGTGCCAATACCAATAATCCAAACAAATATTTTAATACCGAGCATTAAACCCATTACTTTTTTGAATTCTTCGTAGGTGGTCCATACAAACAAGGCCCGTTCGTCTTCCGGATTAAACCGGTATTTTTTCGAAAACCGATTCCTGATATCAGCAATCAGGGCCTCGTTGTCTTCCAGCCGGGAAGGGTTCATTGTAAATACAAACTGATCTATCTTGTCGGCATAACCGAATGCTTTTTGAGAGGTAGTCCAGGGTATATAACATCTGCGGTTGTCGTCTTCTCCACCTACATCTGTAAAAAGGCCTACCACCAGAAAGGGAATCCCGTTTATCTCGAAATATTTTCCGATCGGGTTTTCTCCTTTGAACAATTCATTTTTTACGGGGAGGCCAATGCAGGCCACTTTCCGGTTTTCAACGACATCCTGATGGTTCAGAAACCTGCCTTCTACCACCTGGATGTTTTCGCCAGCAACCATATACTGGTTGGCAGATCTTACATTGAAATTCTGTCCGTAATCACCATTGTAAGTCAGTTGGGTTATATTCCACAGGTTTAAACGGGGCGTCAGATTTTCATTGCCTTCTATTTTCGCTACTTCACTGTAGTCTTCAGTTCTTAGCCGGATGGGCCTTCCCGGCTGCATGCCGTCATAGGGCATGGTGGTTTGCCCGCCTGAGACCCATACCGCATTGGTGGCATCACTTTTAAATTGATGGGCCACGCCATTCTGCAAACCCTGACCACTCCCGAGCAGAATAATAAGCATGAAAATGCCCCAGGCCACACTGAAACCGGTCAGAAACGTCCGCAACCGGTTTTTACGGATGGTCGCGAATATCTCCTGCCATTTATCAACTTCAAACATATTGTGCTTCGTTCACGATATGACCGTCCTTCAACCGGATAACCCGCTGCGTTCTTTTAGCTACTTCCTGCTCGTGGGTTACAATTACCACTGTAATACCCGATTTGTTAACGTCTTCCAGTATATCCATCACCTGTTCGGATGTGGTACTGTCGAGGGCCCCTGTGGGTTCATCTGCCAGAATGAGGGCAGGTTTCGTAATCAGCGCCCTGGCGATTGCCACCCGCTGTCGTTGCCCCCCTGACATTTCATTGGGCAGGTGATCGGCCCAGTCTTTTAAACCTACCTGCTCCAGGTATTCGAGTGCCATTGCATTCCTTTTTTTCCGGGGCACGCCTTGATAATACAGGGGCAAAGCCACGTTTTCAACGGCATTTTTGAAGTTCACCAGATTAAACGACTGAAAAACAAAGCCAATCAGCTTGTTACGAAGCTGTGCAGATTTGGTTTCAGAGAGGTTTTTGATATGATGTCCTGCCAGATGATAATCACCAAGATCATAATTATCCAGTATGCCCAGTATATTCAGCAGGGTTGATTTTCCGGATCCTGAGGAACCCATGATAGACACAAATTCCCCTTCTGCAATGTGCAGATCAATACCTTTCAACACCTCCAGGGTGTTCTGGCCAATGGTATAGGATTTTCGGATTTGCTGGATATCAATCATGACAGGAGATGAATACGCAATTTCACAGCTTCTTTCACATTTAGGGTCAAAAGCCGCCTAACTTTTGACAATTTTAACAGGATGATTATCCTTCGGAAGAATAAGTGCCCTGCTCTTCGTGCCTTCGTGTGCTCCGAGTTTAACCACTGAGTACACGGAGGCACGGAGGGACAAAAAAAGAGCCACCTGTACGGCAGCTCTCTTTTTAACGCGGGTAAAATCTGCTTAGTGAGCAGCCAGGTACTCTGCCACCCCTTCATGGGTGTCTTTGAGGCCATCTTTACCGGCTTCCCAGTTGGCAGGACATACATCACCTTTTTCTTCATGGAAAAGGAGTGCATCAACCATACGCATAGCTTCGGTTACACTGCGGCCAAGCGGGAAGTTGTTCACCACCTGATGCTGCACGATACCTTCTTTATCGATCAGGAACAAACCACGGTAGGCAATCATGGGGCCTGTAGCTACCAGTTCGCCATTTTCGTTGTAGTCGTAATCACCTGCCAAAACACCATAGTTGGTACTGATGGTTTTGGTGGTGTCGGCTACAATAGGATAGGTGATACCCTGAATACCGCCGGCAGCTTTACTCATCTGCAACCAGCCCCAGTGTGATTCCTCGGTATCGGTAGAAGCAGCCACAATGGCAACGCCTCTTTTCTCGAATTCAGCGAGTTTTTCCTGGAAAGCGTGGAGTTCAGTAGGACAAACAAAGGTGAAGTCTTTCGGATAGAAGAAGAAAATCACGTGTTTTTTGCCCAGATATTGATCAAGTGAGAAGTTTTCGATCATCTCATCGCCGTTTACGACGGCCGGGGCGCTAAAATGAGGAGCTTTTCTTCCTACGAGTACTGACATATATGTGTTGATTTAAAAGGTTACTGATGTTTTAACCAACGGAAGGGCATTAAGTTCCGTGGGTGGTGCAAAATTAGGCTATGAAATCGGAAGAAGGAAGAGGAGACCGGGAAACCGACTGACAAAATTCAGCAGTCAATCTGCGCTTACTGTGTTGCAGGTGGGTGTCAATTCCCTAACTTTGCGGCTTCTAAGCGGTTTAACCGTTTGGTCCCGTAGCTTAATGGATAGAGCAACTGCCTTCTAAGCAGTAGGTTACTGGTTCGACCCCAGTCGGGATCACCAGGCAGCTGAAAGCAGCCGCCTTTTTTTGTGGCAAATCGTGCCATTTTTTTCTTGTAAAGTGGTGCATGGCAAGGGAAAGTTATATATTTGCACTCCCATCGGAAACGATGGCAGCCGGATCAACGGTGAGATGGGTGAGTGGCTGAAACCAACAGTTTGCTAAACTGTCGTACGGGCAACTGTACCGAGAGTTCGAATCTCTCTCTCACCGCAACACTTGTACGGGGTGTAGCGCAGCCCGGTTAGCGCACCTGCTTTGGGAGCAGGGGGTCGCAGGTTCGAATCCTGCTACCCCGACAACAGAAAGCCTTTCGGGAAACCGAAGGGCTTTTTTGGTTTTATTAAGTACTTTTTTATGGATAGTATATCAAATTGTATAGTGATTTGTATGCTGAAATGTATAGTTGTTAAATGATAGTTATTTAGTTTTTTAATGCATTTTTCTGTCAGATGAAATTTGCGTAATTATTTGAATTGCAAATAATTACGCAACATTTTTTAATTATGAAGCAAAGTGATGTTTGCTGCTTGTACGGCATTAATTATCCCGTTAATATTGCCTCATAAACCTGATACGTCATGCCTGTGTTAAAAATTAAATGCCTATTTGTACTATTGTTATTTCTGTTCTCGTGTGAAAGGAATAAAACGCCGGATTTTATACTGTGTGAGGGGAAGTCCTTTGTAATAGGATCAGGAAGGCCTCCAAAAGGACTGCCTCTGAAGATATATGTATATGAAACCATCCAGATTCAGCAAAAAGAAGTCTGGACTCTGAAAGACTCTTTCTTCACAAACAGTACCGGCTATTATAAGCATATTATTAAGTCAAAAGGAAAGAATACCAGCATTATGATACGGCCGGCTTTGCTTCCTGCTTACGATTGCCTGGACGAATTGAATGTGACGGAAAATGGCAGCTATTATCAGGATTTCAGATTTTTGACCAACAGTACGCTCCGGATTCGGTTTTTAAATGCTCATTTTTCCGAAGGAGACAGTCTTGTCGTTTCAGATCCTCACAGTTCATTTTCTGTCTATGCTCCCTGGCCGGTTGATGTTGTATACAACTTTATGTATACAGCCTATGAGCCCATTCATTTTTCATTCAGTCTCAGGAGAAAGGGACATTGGTCGGAGTGGGAGAAGGTTTATTTTCTTTACGAAGACTCAACACATTTCCATGAAGTAGTTTATTGAAAAAACAACAGCCCCATGGCAGTGGGGCTGTTCATGACATAGGATCCACATTTCACCTTAAATCCAATTATCATGTTAAACAAAAGTATATTTTTTTTCGTAATTGCTTTGTATTGGGCAATTCCCAGAACCTCGGCTCAGGCGGTAGCAGATAACCATAAAGCACGCTATGGACTCCTTCAGCCATATACCCCGACCGGAATATTAATAGACAGAAGCCCGTTAAATCTGATATTCAGAGATAGTACCTCCATCGGTTTTACCACCGCAGGGCAGTCTGCCGGAGGAAGCCTGCTGCGGTATGAAAGCTTGTATAAACTTTTTTATCATGCCAGCTTTTCTGGCCACCCTTTTATCAGGTCTCCGGAAGATCTGCCTTTCCTCATTGATAGCAGCAGGAATGGCGTACTTTCCACAGGTTGGCCCCAGATTTTAAGCCATGCTCCGATTGCTGAAGTTGTCATGGGTTCTCTGGCTCTGAATTATAACAGAATTGCGCTGGATGCTTTTCAGGGAGGATATATATATCTGGATACCTCCATAGAAAAGTATAAACTCCGTTTGTCATCCTATCAGATCCAAGATACGGTATGGTTATCGGGCGTTCCGGGTACCGGTGCGTTCAGCATACAGTCGTTTAATGTAAATCCCAATACCCTTCAGACATTAGACAACTGGAAATCAACGGAGCAGCTGATTTATTTTTCTGCCCTTCAAAAATCTGCCTATACAGGACAGAATGGCATCGTTCGTTTTTCATTTCCTTCTTTTCTGAATCTGACAAACGTACCTGGATGCCTGATGGAAGTTGATTTGGATGATGGTAATGGTTATCAGATTGTCAGCACAAACGGGCTACTGACCGCTACCTATGATTCGGGAGGAATTAAAAGAATTAAGGCCAGGTTCAGGAATTCAAAGGGCGCATTGGTTTCAGAAATGGACATGTTTACGGAGCTGGAAGTTGTCAAAGCGCGTTACCAGGCAGATGGAGTATTCATTTCTAAGCTGGTTTCGGGTTGTGATATTGACAATAGGGAGGGTAATGGAGAGGCGGTGTTGAGTTTCAAATATGCTCCCCAATCTGGAGGGAAATTACGCAAACCCTTTATACTCATCGAGGGATTTGAGAGTTCTGAATTTGATAAGAATAATTCAGAACTGGATATTCCACAAGGCGGTGGTTTTGGAGCATTCAATTGGTACAGTATAACAAGCGGCACGCCATCCATTCACTTTCCCCAGATGGAGATGATGGGGATTGTCATGGATTCTCTACTGGAAATCGGTTATGATGTTGGATTTGTTGATTTCAGAACCAACAGGGCGGTTATTGAGAAGAACGCCAATGCTTTGATAAGTTTACTCGAGCAGGTAAGAGACGAACTTATATTGAATAAAAGTCAGCAGGGCATACAACTGATGGGGGTTAGTATGGGAGGGTTGATTGCCCGCTGTGCACTGGTCAAAATGGAGAAGTCTTCCTGTTGTCACGCGGTTAAAACCTATTTCACATTCTCCACCCCTCACAGGGGAGCAAATATTCCGGTCTCTGCCCAATACCTTACCTATGATTTAGGTTACAGATATAACTTGTTAGGCCTGGGAGACAGGGCGAAGCTTACCTATCTGAGGGTTTTAAATTCTCCTGCAGCCCGTCAAATGCTGGTAAACCATATTGATCCAACGGCGCATACAGTTCATACCGGCTTTTATCAGAAACTGGATACGCTGGGACATCCCGGAAACTCGAAAAAGATTGCCATCACAGACGGGAGTCTGAACGGTTTTTTACATCGCGAAAAGAATCATGATTTAAACTCACCAGTGCTTTCAGAGCTTCAGCATCTTTTTTCCTTTCAGGTAAAAGTAGTGGTGCCCACCAAAGTGATAACATATCTTGAATTTCCGCCCAAAAAATTTAATCTTATTCTTGCGAACGGGAGGGCGATTGAACATTCCATAAATGCAATAAGTCCGCATTGGGTCTATCAGCACGGGCCTGATATACTGGAAAATATCGGGGATGTTCTGGATCAGAATTTACTTTGGTCTAAATCTGCCAGTGAGTTAGCCATGATTGTAGCTTTTCATGAATTAGCCAAATTGGCATTTCCACTATATGTTGTCCCGATTACAGCTGCTCAGGTTGTTATCTCAGGCCGGAGTATTTACAGGAATGAAGTGCGCTTACAACAGGGCTATGCACAACATCATAATAGTCAGAATATTGGCTCTTTTTATCTTACCAAACCCTCCGAAGGTTGGGATAATGCTCCGGGGGATTTTAATAGTACGATTTCTGAAATGGCGGAAGAGGCAGGTGAGATTTTAGGGCAGAACCCATTTACAACTGTTTTCAACACGCATACCTTCGTTTCTTCCAAAAGTGCCCTGGATGAGCCAACGGGGTCACGGATACCACTTTTTGACCATCAGATTAACAATGTTGTCAGCAGTCGTTTTGACTATATCTGGGCAAAAAAACAACCCTTAAAATATGACTTTTTAAACAGGCCCCATGTCGATGTAAATTTTGAATTCCTGAAATGGCTTACCGGATGTTTAATGACTTTGGAGAGCAGATTTTACCTGAAAGACAATACGGTTTTAAATACTGATTACAATGCAGCACCTCCGGCAAACGGACTTATCAACCAGCAAGGCCATTACTTTGAATTTGAGTTTATTCCTTCCTTAAGAATCAGGAAGGGGGTGATATTGTCTCTTAACAGGATGTTATTTCCGGGACCGGTTGGATCAGCATCAGCTCTTAACTTGCTTCCCAAACCGCACGGGGAAGCTGTTTTCAAGACAAGATCGCTGAGTTGCGAACCTGTTACGGTTAAGAACGAAGGAACGCTTGTACTAGGTGAATCCATGACAACTGGTTTCAGGAACCAGGCACATATGCAATTCAATGGAACGAGTACGTTGGAACTTTTTCCCTATTCAATACTTCGCATTCAGCAGGGAAGTAAACTTACCATACAACGAGGAGCTACCTTGATAATTCACCCGAATGCTCAGATAGTGCTGGAAGGAGATAATGCTGTTCTTGAGATAAAGGGGAAGGTTGTGCTGATGCCAAATGCTGTATTTACATTCTCTGGTTTAGGATATGTACAGATTGATCAGGATTCATTGCAGGCAGGGAATACAGAAGAATTATGGCAGACATCCGGACAAGCTGCGATTCTGTTTAGGGGGACCTATGCCCAGCAGAAGCTTGTCGAATTTAAGAGTAATCTAATGTTGAATCCTAATATCAAACTACATCTTGAGCTTGGAGAAGCACGGATAAAATCAGGGGTTGTTTTGGATATATACGGGCCCCTGGTATTGGACAAAATGCATCTTTCATTGCTCAATGGAAGTGGATACCATAGCGGTATTTATTTGCATGGTCAGGGAGGTATAAGTATCCGACACAGCCGTTTCAGCAGAGGGGCACCAGCCCTGACAGCAAATATGATTCAGGGCAGAAATCCTCTCTATCTGGAAAATTGCCAGTTTTTGGATAATGTAAATGCCGTGATTACCTATGGCGGGCAAGTACATTTCAAAAATTCGTTGTTTGAATTAAATCAGATAGCGTGGCACGGATATGATTTAGACGGTGTGAGCGAAATAGCGGAATGTTCTTTTTTTACAAACAATACAGCTTTGGAAGTGATGGGGCAACATGACGCACAATTGAAGTTATCTCAGAATTTGATTCAGGATAACGTATGGGGTCTCCGGTCTTTCGGGCAGCTTCATGTGAGATTAAACTGTAATAACATATCTGAGAATTACACGGGTATTTATGCGGGAAATTATCAACTGCTGCTGGGGGGTAGGGCGAGAAATAAATTCACTGACAACAGGATTGCAATAAGAATAGAAGAAGTTGATAATATCTTCCTGCATGAAGGAGAGAATGATTTTAGTGGAAGTCAAATGTACATAACCGGTACTTTTTCGGGTATCGCGATGAATTATCTCGCTTACAATCCTGTAACAAATTCTTATGAAATAAATATCAAGGACAACAGAATGCCGGTCGTTAACGGTAATACCCGCATGCATCTGCGTGATTGGAACGGGGACCCGGTTTATGCAAGATTGTACACTCCTTTGCCACCCTACCTGCCGGTTTGTGAAAAGAAACAAACAACGGATTTTGAAACTTATGTACTCCATAACTGGACTACCAAGACAGAGGTCAGTACTTCATCCGGTAACCTTTTATTAAATGAGGCGATACTGACGGCAACTTCTTACATCACATCGAATGATTATACCAATGCTGGTTTTGATTTAATGGCAATCGATATGTTCGATGAGATTTTTTCAGATTTGCGGAACAGAGGCGACTTTTCTCCCACAGATCAGGAATATGTAATGCTCGAGATAGCACTTAACAAAATGCTGGAAGCCCACAACAACGCCTACCGACTTGAACTTTTACCCCGTGTAAGAGCCTCGGGTGGTTTTCAGGAGAATGAAAAACTTGAAAAAGTGATCTCTGAACTAAATTTCAGGATTGAACAAGTGTTTTATGGCGGCTACCCGGAGAAAGTTCATTATAGTTTAATACTTGCAAAAGCGCAGGCATACAGAACAGCAGAGTATTATGACTATGCCTTGGAATCACTTTACGAACTAAAGCATACCGGCGATGATTATTGGCAGGGCATTGCAGCATACTGGATATGTATTTGTGAAGCAGAGCGACAACTGATCTGGGAGACAATCTCGCCGGAAGTTTTTGAAGAACTGAGACGGGCCTGCATTTCTTTAGCTCCTGAACTTCGTAAAGGGGAACCGGAAATGATTGGAGATACTATGAGAGAACAATCCAAGGAAGCTTCCTTTACCGTATATCCGAACCCGGCAACAGCCTATGTCGTAGTTAAATCAGCAATTGCTTCAGGTGAAGCCTCCCTAATCATGACAGATTTAACCGGAAGGATTGTAAATCATTTCCAATGGCCAGATTTCGGAGATGTTTTGCTGATAAATACGAACGAGTTGGCACCTGGCGTATACCTGCTTCGGATAAACGCACAACATACGACAGAGACTATCCGTTTTGTGAAGCAATAATTGTAAACGGGTTTCAGAGCCTGAAAACCTCCTTGATTACATCCTGGTGTGTCTGCCCGAAATGGGTAAGGCACCAGGCAAGGAGTATCGTTCGTTCGCCGGGACTAACCCACTTTAAACCTTTGCTCAGTTCCTTACGGAACAAATCTTTGTCAAAACTAACCTTGGTAAGCACGGTTTTTACGAATTCGAGCATCTGTTTCATGGTGTTCGGTATTAAAACGCTATTAAAGCTAACGAAAGTTTTGAAGCTGTATTTTGCATTCGTCGAAAGACAAACGTTAGAAATTGTGAAAAGGTGCTTAACCCAGAGATAATGCTGTTTGTTAGGCTTTTTGGCCTTTCCTCCTTACTTTTGCCACGCAAAAAATATGTTTTCATGAAACGATTTAAACTTCTGCTGTTCAGCCTGCTGCTTTCTGTATCTGCCTGGGCACAGTATCCGTTGGTGAGTATTGATTCCGTACAATGGGTTCATCCCGATTCTCTTGCTTTGGGCAATACCCTTTCACGCCTTGAAGGCGATACGGTAAGAGTTCGCGGTCTGGTAATTTACAATCCACGACAACACGCGCTCAGCACAAACTTCAAAGCAAGTTATCTGGTAGATACCGCAAGTCTCGCGACCAATAACTGGAAAGGCCTGCTGGTTCGGATGCTGACACCCGACTCTGTCGCCACACAGTTTTTTAACAATTTTGTGCCCGGAAACATTGTGGAAGCAACTGGTGTGGTTGCTGAATTCAGAGGTACAGAATTGAATTCTGGTGAAACCCAGGTTGATTTGATTCCAGTGGCTACCCAGGTTGTGGGTTTTGCCACCCCTCCGGCACCCAAGGTTGTTCCGGTCAGCAACTTTATGGTTTTTGATCCCAATGACCCTGTTGTTCCGCAAAAAATTCAAAAATCCACCGGTGAACAATATGAAGGTATGTATGTGGAGTTCCGAAATATTTTCGTGACCGGTGTTAGCATTTTCAGTGGTAACCGCATTGCCTGGCTGATTCAGGATGCATCCGGTAGCCAGATTAACGTGCGCGATGCCTCTCAATGGTTCCGTCCGCCATTTGCCTCCTCTACCGCTTCCAATCCTGCCAATCCGAATGCACCGGTATTTATTCAGCAGGGAAAAGCCTTTGAATACATCCGGGGTATCATCACCGAAACCAATTTCCAGCCGCCCTTGTATCCCCGCTACGAAATTGTCCCTCTGGTGCAAACCGATCTCGGCCCGGTAACCGCCTCTCCGCCGTTTACCAGCAATTTTTACTTTACGCCTTCTGCTCCGGCTGTTAACCAGAGTGTAACGGTTGGCGCTACTATCCGCGACCTGGATGGTTCTGTTCAGTCTGCCAAACTTTTTTACGCCGTTGGTCTGAATACCGGCGTTTATGATTCGATAACCATGGCCTCAGCCGGTGTTGATACCTTTACTGCAGTAATTCCGGGATCAGCCTTGACAGTGAACGGGGAGTATGTGAAATACTTCATCCGGTCAACCGACAATCAGGGGTTCTCAGCTGTAAGTCCAGATACATCGATGAGTTTCAACGTATTCCGTATAGTGAACGGAGGAATTAATACCCTCTCTCAGATTCAGGAAACGCCTTATCGCAACGGTAGCTCAATCTATGCCGGTCAGCGTCTGACAGGCCTTAATATCAAGGGTGTGATCACAGGAACCATCAATCCGAATGATTTGGGTGCTATTTCCTTCCAGGATGGCCTCGGTGCGAATTCAGGTATCATGTTGCGCTCGGATGTCAGTGGTAACCTCGACCTTTCGAACAGGGGAGACAGTTTGCGTATCACTGCTGCTACCGTTACAGAAGATTTTGGCATTACAACCCTTACAGATGTTCAATACACCTTCGTGTCGAATGTACCGGTTCCTGCACCTGTCAAAATTTCTATCGACTCTGTTATTGCACGTTCTTATGAATACACAGAGGGTTATGAGTCGATGCTTGTCCAGTTTGATTCCGTTTATGTGATCAACCAGAATGCAGATGCACCAAGCAATTTTGGAGAATTTCTGATTTATACGGATACCGCTTCGGTAACAGGCCTACGTGTACGCACCGGTCCAAGTACCAACGGTCTCTCAAGCCCCGCTTTTTCAGCCACCTTTAATGTTGATTCATTGGTTGCTGATGAAAAACTGGATTACATCCGGGGTATCCTCACCTTCAATTTTGGTAACTGGAAGCTGATCCCCAGAGCACTCAATGATGTGGCCGGCTTCGGAGCACCTATCGGAAGCAGCGTGGAACCTACCACTTCAAATGCCAGCGTATTGAATCTTTATCCAAACCCTAACCAGGGAAGTTTTAAAATCGATCTGTATTTCGAGAAAGCTGAAAAGCTTGAGCTTGGCATTTATGACATGACAGGCCGTCAACTTGTCAGTCAAAGGGTAGCAGGCGAAAGCGGACTTGTTCAGTTGGAATTGAACAACCAACAGCTGGCAGAAGGCATGTATTTCCTACAGATACGAGGAAAAAACAGCACTTCTACCAAACGGTTCGTCGTAAAGAAGTAAAATTATTGCAAACAAAAGAGCCTCCTTCGGGAGGCTTTTTTTGTTTATCAGTAAGTTTTGAACTTATGAGTACGGTATTTGATTTAAATCGACAATTGGATGTGGAAAATCAGCACAGTGCTTTCACAATCAATTGCTGCACTTATTTGTTATTTTAGCGTGACTCGAAAGCCCGTTCAGGTTTTTGCGTACACATCAGAAAGGATATACGATGGACGCCAAGTTTTCCCCTAAAGTTAAAGACGTAATTTCCTACAGCCGGGAAGAGGCCATACGTCTGGGACATGATTATATAGACCCGTGTCATTTGTTGCTTGGACTCATCCGCGAAGGTGACGGACAGGCCATCAAGACACTTAAAAGTTTGGGTGTCGACCTGAACCGGCTTAAGAAGTCAATAGAAGATGCTATCAAAGGCACTGCTACGTCAAGTATTGTCAATGCAGAAAACATTCCATTGACGAAACAAGCAGAGAAAATCCTGAAAATCACGTTTCTGGAGGCCAAAATTTTTAAAAGTGAACTGATTGGCACTGTCCATCTGCTGCTCTCTATTCTGAGGGAGGAAGACAGTCTGGCTACCCGAATTCTGGAGAAATTTGATATCACCTACGAAATTGTGAAGGAAGAGATGGATGCCATGATTGAAGGGCGTGAACGACAGGAAACCCCCAAAGCATCGTTCGAGGATACTTTCTCTGACGATGATAAAAAATCATTTGAGCAACCCCGCAAGCCGGGAGCGACCAAATCCCGCACCCCGGTACTCGATAACTTCGGACGCGATTTGTCACAATTGGCGGAAGAAGGAAAACTTGACCCGATTATTGGAAGGGACGAAGAAATTGAGCGTGTTTCGCAGATTCTCAGTCGCCGTAAAAAGAACAATCCGATATTGATAGGTGAACCTGGTGTAGGTAAAACAGCGATCGCCGAAGGTTTGGCATTGCGTATTCACCAGAAAAAGGTTTCCAGGGTATTGTTCAACAAACGTATCGTTACGCTTGATCTGTCGTCGCTGGTGGCCGGTACCAAATACCGTGGCCAGTTTGAGGAGCGGATGAAGGCTGTGATGAGCGAGCTGGAGAAGTCTCCGGATGTCATTCTTTTCATTGATGAATTGCACACCCTGGTAGGTGCAGGCGGGGCCAGTGGTTCACTGGATGCCAGCAATATGTTCAAACCCGCCCTTGCCAGAGGAGAAATCCAATGCATCGGTGCAACTACCCTCAACGAATACCGCCAGTACATCGAGAAAGATGGTGCACTGGATCGCCGTTTCCAGAAGGTAATGGTAGATCCGCCCTCCGGCGCAGAAACCGTTCAGATACTAACCAATATCAAGAACAAATACGAAGACCACCACAATGTGATATATACCGATGCGGCTATCGATGCTTGTGTGAAGCTTACCGAACGGTATATCACAGACCGCTTTCTTCCTGACAAGGCAATCGATGCCATGGACGAGGCAGGTGCGCGCGTGCATATCACCAACATCAATGTCCCGCAAAACATACTCGATCTCGAAGGACAGATTGAAGAGATTAAAGAGCAAAAGAATAAAGTAGTCAAAAGCCAGAAATACGAAGAAGCAGCCCGCCTGCGCGATACCGAGAAAAAACTACTTGACGAGCTCGATAAGGCGAAAGCAGAGTGGGAGTCTGAAGCCAAATCACGCCGTTTTACGGTGGATGAGCAGAACATTGCAGAGGTGGTGGCTATGATGTCGGGTATCCCGGTTACACGGATTGCCCAGGCAGAGAGCGAAAAACTAGGTAATATGGCCAAAGCCCTCACGGGCAAAGTAATAGGTCAGGACAAGGCAGTGGGTGCCATTTCTAAAGCCATCCAACGCACCCGGGCTGGTCTGAAAGACCCTAAAAAACCGATCGGGTCCTTTATTTTCCTCGGGCCTACCGGGGTAGGTAAAACAGAACTGGCCAAAGAACTGGCTCGTTTTCTGTTCGATTCTGAAGATTCGCTTATTCGTGTAGATATGAGTGAATACATGGAGAAATTTGCGGTTTCCCGCCTGGTCGGAGCACCTCCGGGTTATGTGGGTTATGAAGAAGGGGGACAACTGACCGAAAAAGTCCGTCGCAAACCATATTCTGTTGTGCTACTTGATGAGATTGAAAAAGCTCACCCCGATATCTTTAATATTCTCCTGCAGGTACTCGACGATGGTGTATTAACAGACGGACTGGGCAGGAAAGTAGATTTCAAAAACACCATCATTATCATGACCTCGAATATAGGCTCGCGGCAATTAAAAGATTTCGGAACCGGTGTTGGTTTCACGACCCCTGCCAAACTCAAATCAGCCGAAGATGAAAGTCGTGGTGTTATTCAGAATGCCTTGAAAAAAACTTTTTCACCGGAATTCCTTAACAGAATTGACGATGTGATTGTATTTAATTCTCTTGAAAAAGAAGATATCATACGTATCATAGACATCACCCTGAACGATGTGTACAAAAGAGTAGCGGATCTGGGTTACCAGCTCGAAATTACACCAAAGGCCAAAGAATACCTGGCTGACAAAGGGTTTGACCCTCTTTTTGGTGCACGTCCGCTCAAAAGAGCTGTTCAGAAATATGTAGAAGATACCGTGGCCGAGAAAATTATTGCAGGAGGTATGAAAGAAGGGGAGAAACTCCAGGTCGATCTCAACGAAGAGGGAGAAATTGTAGTTGAGACGGCTAAAAAACCGAAGAAGCTCAAAGACACACCTTCCGAAGAAAATTAAAATTCTCATTATCAACAGGAAAGGCTGCCTCAGAATCTGATGGGCAGCCTTTCCTGTTTTAAGTTGACTTTTTAATTGATGTATCAGCGAAAATCCGCCCTTTCATAAAAATCACTGTCCTACCCCAGACAAAGAATTATTCGGCATACTTTGCGCCCGCATCTTCTTATTTTAGCTCCATGAACTACATCCTGTTCGACGACAAACTATCAGAGCACCTGTTGCCCTTTACCTTCACCCGTCCGGCCTCAGCTATCTTAGTAGGTATCTGGACAATTACCGAAAAATGGGAGTTTCAACTGGGCCGGTCTGTCAGCTTTTTACCCTACCGGGCATATCTCGAAAATAAATTTCAGGCGGTTACCGGAACCGACAATGTGTTCATCAATGGCAGGGTACTACCGGATGCAGCCCTGACCGAAGCGGTGAAACAACTGGGTATCGGAGAGGCTTTGGTGTTTGAGTCGGTGGTATTAGCCGTCCGTTCCAAAGAAATGAGACTGCAGTTTGAGTCTGACGCACTTCAGCTGCTGGGTTATCAGCTCCGGCTTTATGAAGATGTAGTGCGGACCATCCAATATCCGTATGATATCTTCAGGATGACTGGCGAGGAGATAAAACGGGATTTTCTGGCCATCACAGGCGGCAGAAAATCGCTTCCGCTGGATGCTTCCAACAGGGTGGTTAACGCGCAGGACATTTTTCTGGAAGAAGGGGCCACACTCACCAATTGTATTCTGAATGCTTCTTCCGGCCCTATTTACATTGCCAAAGATGCCGAGGTAATGGACGGCGCTATCATCCGGGGACCATTCGCACTCGGCGAACACAGCACTGTGAAGATGGGGGCTAAAATTTACGGCGATACCAGCATTGGTCCGCACTGCAAGGTGGGGGGAGAAGTAAGCAATTCTGTTATACTGGGCTATTCAAACAAAGGACATGATGGCTTTATGGGTAATTCCGTCATAGGCCATTGGTGTAACTGGGGTGCCGACACGAACAATTCCAATCTCAAAAACAATTATGAAACCGTTAAGCTCTGGGATTATGTGAGTGGCAGATTCCGCCTCACCGGTTTGCAATTTTGCGGACTGATGATGGGCGATCATAGTAAATGTGGCATCAATACAATGTTTAATACAGGAACCGTGATTGGTGTAGGGGCAAATATCTTCGGTGCCGGCTTTCCCCGTAATTTTTTACCTTCCTTTACCTGGGGAGGGGCACAGGGCTTTGAGACATTCAAGCTTCCCAAGTTTTATCAGACGGCCGAAAAAGTCATGGAAAGAAGGGGGATTGCACTTGACGAGCTTGAAAAACAAATTCTAAGCACTGTTTACAACGAAACAGCTGTATATCGTAACTGGGAAAATCAATAGACATGAAAAGAAGAAAAATCATTGCCGGCAACTGGAAGATGAACAAAAATTTTGACGAGGGATTGTCGCTCTGCTCTGAAATTGTTCATATGGTTTCCGATGAGGTCAGGGGAGAGGTTGAAGTAGTCTTGATTCCGCCCTTTGTTCACCTGCATGCTGTGGCGCAGCTTACAAAAGGAGTCCCTCATTTGGCTGTAGGGGCCCAGAATTGCCACCAGGCCGTTTCAGGGGCCTATACCGGTGAAGTATCGGCTGATATGCTTTTAAGTGCCGGGGCGAAGTATGTGGTCATAGGCCACAGCGAACGGCGCCAGTATTTTGGTGAGCAGGAGGCTTTACTGGCCCTTAAACTTAAAGCTGTACTGAATGCCGGACTAAATCCCATTTATTGTGTGGGGGAACTGAAGGAGGAAAGAGAGGCAGGCCACTTTTTTGATGTCATTAAAAATCAATTGACGGGTGCTTTATCAGCTTTGTCGGCTGCTGAAATGGAAAAAACAGTCATTGCCTACGAGCCTGTTTGGGCCATTGGAACTGGTCTGACCGCCTCTCCGGATCAGGCGCAGGAAGTACACGTTTTTATCCGCGGGGTGGTCAGCGAACTTTTCGGAGAGACTATTGCAACTGCTACCACCATCCAATACGGGGGTTCTGTCAATGCCGCCAATGCTGCTGAGCTTTTTGCCAAACCTGATATTGATGGCGGACTCGTTGGCGGCGCATCGTTGAAGTCACGCGATTTTGTAGAGATTGTTAAAGCCATGTCATGAAATATCTCCGCCTGGACATTCGCCTCGAAGAGGAATTCAAAGAAATACTGATGGCAGAACTGGCAGAAACCGGTTTTGAGGCATTTGAAGATGGTGAAGCCCGGCTTCTGACAGCCTATGTACAGGAAGAGCTTTTCCAAGCAGCAGCGACCAGCGAATTGCTTGAGCGCTATCGCGGACACATTTTCGAAATAAAAGGCCCCATCAGCGTAGAGCAGCAAAACTGGAATGCTGTATGGGAAAGCCAGTACGAACCTGTTCGTATCGATGATTTTTGCCTGATAAGGGCACCCTTTCACCCGAAAGAATCAGGTTATATCCATGTATTGACCATTGAGCCCAAAATGTCGTTCGGGACAGGTCACCATGCTACCACTACTTTGATGGTAAAGGCCTTGCGGCATTTGCCGGTGGTAGGGTTAAGGGTGATGGATATGGGCTGCGGAACCGGTATACTAGGCATACTGGCAGCCCGACTGGGGGCCTCTCAAGTTTATGGCATCGATATAGATGCGTGGGCTGTTGAAAACAGTGCTGAAAACTGTGAGCGTAATCATGTCAGCATGGAACTGTACCAGGGCAATGCCCTTAAGATGGCAGGGACTTACGATGTAATTCTGGCCAATATCAACCGGAATATCATACTGGAAGATCTGCCGGTTTATGCTGCTTCGCTGGAAACAGGCGGCAGATTGGTTTGCTCTGGTTTTTATGAAGCTGATGTGGATATTATAAGAGAAAATGCAGCGTTAAATAGCCTTAATTTCGAGTCGCAGGCCAACGAAAATGGTTGGTCGGCGGTCATCTTTGTAAAAAGGTAAGATGCTGTTGAACCTCAGGAGAATCATTCTGCTACTTGTTTTGGTGCCGTGTTTGTCGCAGGCACAGCCGCAGGGAGCGTTTTCAAACAGCTATGAGCTGTTTATGAAAGAGCTCACCGAGATGATGACGGCGACCAAACGGGATGACTATAAGGCCCTTGCGCAGGATTTTGAAAAGTCCTGGACCAGCGAGTACATTGATGCGCAGCGGGATGTCATCATCCGGACTTTCAACGAAATGCGGAAAAAACGGCTGAATATATATCCATACTATGGGCATTACCTGGATGTGCTGGCAGTACTCCGTAAAAATGAGGTGGCAGCACGTTCTTTTTATGATTGGAATACTATTTACAGCCGCACTTTGGCCCTGAATCAGCGGGCCATTGAACAATTTTTAAAATCAAGCACAGGTTTTTTTGAGTCAAATGCTATTTATGAATCTCCTGCCATCCGCTGGGTGCTGTATCAGACTGATTTTAAATTTCAGTTTGAGAACGGTCAGGTCTATGTAGAGTTCCCGACAGCTGATTTATTGTGTTTTTATTACAACGATTCAATTGTTATCCGGAAAACGGCCGGTACCTGGTACCCTACCGAATTAAAATGGGTCGGAAGAGACGGCACGGTAGATTGGCAGCGTGCTAATTTTCCGGCAGATTCGTTGTTTGCAACCTTGGATAATTATGAGGTACAGCTCAAAAACTTCAGTTTCAGTGCCGATTCCGCGTTGTTATACAACAAAGGACTGGGTAGAAAAATGTATGGCAGTCTCCAGGATAAATGTTCAGCCAATATCACGGCGGATAATCTGACACACCCCCGTTTTACTTCATACGAAGGTGAAATTAAACTGGATCAGGTCTTCAAAAACGTGACCATCCGGGGACGTTATGCCTTGGCAGGGAATCGTTATCTCGCCACCGGAACCCGTGAAAAACCGGCGGAAGTATTTATTTTTCGCAACGATACCACCACCGTCAGGGCGTGGTCGCAGCAATTCGCGATTCGTAAAACAGATATCTTCTCCTCCAACGCGGAAGTAAGCGTTGTATTGAAGCGCGATTCTATTTACCATCCTGGTATCAATATGCGCTTTACCACGGTCGACAGGCGTTTGCTGCTGTTTCTGGAACCTAACAGCATCAATAAAATCCCTTTTTCCAATTCGTACCATAAACTCGACATCTATTGCGAGGCGCTCGACTGGAAGATTGATGAGCCATACATTGATTTTAAGATGCAAACAGGCAGAAGTGATGCCATTGCTATTTTTACTTCCAAAGATTTTTTCGACAAGCGGGAGTATCTGGCTGTTCAGGGATATGCCACCTACAATCCTATTGTAAGGCTGCAGCAGTATAGCAAGCAGTTGAATGAGAGAACCTTTCCTGCAAATGGCTTTGCAGGTTATATGAAGCTACCCGTAGATGCTATCCGGCAGTTGCTGATAGATATGGCGAACCAGGGTTTTATCTACTATGACAGGGAAGACGAGACTATTACAACCCTTAAAAAACTCGGACATTATTACGATGCGATTGCCGGCAGGATTGACTACGATGTGGTGAAACTCGTCAGTCGCGCCCAGAACGAAAACAACGCCCGGATGAACATTGCCACCCGTGAATTGGATGTGGTAGGGGTGAGCGTGGTGCTTTTCAGCGATACACACACTGTTTTTGCTGTCCCGAGAAGTCAGAAAGTTACAGTTACCGCCAATCGGGGCATGAATTTCAGCGGACATGTACACAGCGGGACGCTCGATTTTTATGGAGATGGTTTTTCGTTTGATTACGAAAAATTTAAGGTTAACCTCCAGAATGTTGATTCCATGCGTTTTCAGGTACTTACCGGGCAATACGATAGTCGTGGCGTTCCCGTGCTTGCACGCATTGAAAATGCCCTGGAGAACATTACCGGAACACTTTATATTGATGATCCCAGGAATAAATCTGCCCGGGTCGCCTTGCACCGCTACCCGTATTTCGAAAGCAAGCAGGAGTCTTATGTGTACTATGACCGGCCTGAGATACAGAAGGGTCGATATGTCCGTGACAGATTTTTCTTTAAAGTGGATCCTTTTGTCCTTGACAGCCTGGATTATATGGGAGCTACCAGTCGGTTGTCGCTGGAAGGAACACTTGTGTCCGCCGGTATTTTCCCGGATATGAGGGAAAAACTCAAGTTTCAGGACGATATGTCACTGGGGTTTGCAGCCATGACAGGAGAAGCTGGTTTTCCGATTTATGGCAAGGGCCGCTATACCAATAATATCACCCTCGATAGCAGGGGACTTCACGGATATGGCACCATCAACTACCTCAGTGCTGTTGCCAAATCAAATGATTTTATCTTCCTGCCAGACACCACCAGCGGTCAGTTAGAGAGCTTCTCGATACAGGGAGGTGTTTATCAGTCAACTTCCTATGCAGGTATCAGCGGAAAAGACGCGGGGATGTTATGGGCCGCCATGGCCGACAGCATGATGTTTTACAAGGCTGTGGATCCTTACGAAGCCTATGCCGGTCTGACAACCTTCTCCGGGGATTTGACCTATACACCGGAAGGGCTTTATGGTGATGGTTATCTCCAATATGGCCGGGACCGGATACTGTCGCGTGCGTTTGTTCTGGAGGAGTTTATCACCTATTCAGATCGCATGCGGCTGGAACTTGCGTCTAATACCGAGGGGCAGCTGGCATTACAAACCGATGATTTAAAGGGTAATATTGATTTCAGCAAACGTTACGGTTATTTTAAATCGCTTGAAGGGTTCAGCCGGGTGATGATGCCTTTGCATGAGTACAGTGCCCGATTGAACGACCTGGAGTGGGATTTGAAACGTAATCACCTGATATTGGGGGCTAAAGCTGATCTGGAAAAACCTCAAACCGTTTTCAGATCAGAAAATGCGGCGCAGGACGGGCTGAATTTCCTGGCGGGTTACGGAGAGATGGACTTGAATATTTTCCAACTGGATGTGAAAGGGGTTCCTGAAATCAGAACCGCCGATGCCATTGTTTTGCCCGACAGCAACCAGTTGACCATCGATCCGCTGGCCAAAATCAGGACGCTGGCCAATGCCAGCATTATAGCCGATAGCATTTCCCGGGAGCACCGCATTTACCAGGCGAAGGTGGATATCATCGGCAGAAAGTTTTATGAGGCTGAAGGTTACTACGATTATGTAAATCAGGAACAGAAACGTCAGCCCATCTTTCTGAATCTGATTAAACCTGACCGACAAGGTGTTACTACTGCTACCGGCAGCATTTCTCCGGATAGTAATTTCATCCTGAATCCTGGTTTTGGATTTGCAGGAGCCGTTTCTTTGGCAGCCAACCGCAAGGAACTGAACTGGCAGGGGCTGATAGAGATGACCTATCTGCCCGATACCATTTCAAGCGGCACCTTCCGTTTTACCGGAAGTTTTGACCCATCGATGAACTACCTCAAAATCGGCGATTTCCGCGATACCCTCAACCGCCGACTGTATACAGGTATTTATATGAATCTGGCAAGTTCAAGGGTCTATCCGCTAATTGGCAGCTTTCGTTTTGGTCAGGGGGATTCGGCCATTCTTGAAACCAGTGGGGTAGTACAGTATGATGGAGCCAAACGCCGTTACCTGATAGGGCCGGAAGAACGTATTCTCAATGGAGGCGTAAAAGGTCCGTTGATGGTAATTGACCTCATGAATGAAGCGGTCAGGGCAGAAGGGGAACTGAATCTTGGTTTCAGGAAAGAAGATATCCGGGTAAGAACAGCTGGTGAGCTTACCTATAAGTTTAATGGCGGGGCCACTGATATTTTGCTGGTGGCCATGATTGACATGCTGCTGCCAGATGATGCCCTCAAGCTCTTCAACAATACCATACTCGATAATACTTTTGGAGCTACCGACGTAAACAATGATCAGGAGTATGTGAATCAGGCGTTCGAACAGCTTTTTGATCCGAAAGACGCCGAAAAAATTACCTCAAACATCCAGTCTTTTGCTACCATTCCCAATAATTCACTCACCGATTACACATTTGTACTTTCCAACCTCGATCTGAGCTGGGATGCCGACACCAAATCATTCCGTTCCAAAGAGGACTTAGGGCTGGCTAATCTGAACGGAGAAACAGTAAACAAGCGACTAAACGGTATATTTGAAATCCAGTATCAGCCCAATGCCCGGACTTTAAACCTCTTGTTTGAAACCAGTGAGGTTATTTACTTCATGTTCACCTACCGCGGAGGCAGGGTAACGCCTATTTCAAGTGTCATGGAGTTTAATGAATTTGTGAAAAAGGGATTGGGTAAAAAGAAGAAAAAAGGTGTTGACAACCGTTTGTCGATGGGAATTACCCAAAACAAAGACAGACTGGTGCTGCGGCACAAGAATTGGTTAGGGGAATGATTTATAGTATTGACGTCGTTATTTTGTATGTATTTGCTTATCTCCTGGGTTCCATACCCACGGCAGTCTGGATAGGCAAAGTATTTTATGGGATAGATGTACGGGAACACGGCAGTCACAATGCCGGTGCTACCAACACTTACAGGGTGCTGGGGAGAAAAGCAGCCGTTCCTGTCTTACTGATCGATATTATCAAAGGTTTCACTGCTACTTCCCTCATTCATCTTTATCCGGATTTAATACCCAACGATACCAGTTCATTCGTACTGGTAAAAGCCATTTGTGGTTCTCTGGCAGTAGTCGGTCATTTGTTTCCGGTTTTTGCCGGTTTCAGGGGAGGCAAAGGGGTGGCTACCATGTTTGGACTTGTAATTGGCTTGTTCCCGCAGGCAGCCGGTATAGCTTTTTTAGGATTTGCCATTGCTTATGGGTTCAGCAGCTATGTTTCTCTTGGCTCCATAGTAGCCAGTTTTATATTTGCGGCATCCGTCATTTTTATTTTTCGTGACGATCGGACGGCCATGGTAGTGTTTTGCATACTGCAGTTTGCATTGATACTTTTTACACACCGGAAGAATGTAAAAAGACTTTTAGCTGGTGAGGAGAAAAAAATTCAAATTTTTTCATCTAAAAAGAACCTGTGATGGAAGCATTTGAAGGAAATCCCGCTCATCTGGAAGAGACGGATGTCCTTACCCTGGAACAGGAGGAGGAGGGACACGAAATCATCTTGTTTAACGACGATGTGAATACTTTTGACCATGTCATCGCCTGTTTGATCCGTATCTGTGACCATCAGCCCGAACAGGCAGAACAATGTGCCTGGATAGTGCATTTAAAAGGCAAATGCAGCGTTAAGAAGGGAAGCCTGGCAGCATTAACCCCCCGTTGTTCTGCCTTACTCGATCAGGGTTTGAGCGCGGAACTAAACTGAAAAATACCACCATGAAAAAATTAGCAGTCATTTTAGCTTTTGCAGCCCTCTTGGTGGTTGTGGAAGCTTGCAAACGGGTTCCCATAACCGGCCGCAAACAGGTAAGTTTTGTAAACGAAGGGGAGCTTACCACGCTGAGTAATACGGAATACCGGAAATTTCTGGATGAGCACAAAGTAATTTCTGGTGGTACCGATGCTGCCCGTATCCGGGAGATAGGGCAGAAAATTGCGGCTGCCGTAGAGGTCTACTACCGGAAGAACAAAATGGAAAAGGAGTTGGAGAACTTCGCCTGGGAATTTAATCTTGTGGACGACAAAACCGTCAATGCGTGGTGTATGCCAGGCGGCAAAGTGGTGTTTTATACAGGCATCCTCCCCGTTTGTGCCGACGATGATGGTATTGCAGTTGTCATGGGCCACGAGGTAGCCCATGCGGTGGCCCGTCACGGCAACGAAAGGATGAGTCAGGGAATGCTTGCTCAGTTTGGTGGGGTAGCCCTGAGTCTGGCTGTTGCATCCCAACCGGGTGCCACACAGGATTTATTCATGACTGCTTATGGGGTGGGTGCCAATGTAGGTGTGTTACTGCCCTTTTCCCGCAAGCATGAGAGCGAAGCAGATAAATTAGGTCTGGTTTTTATGACCATGGCCGGATATAACCCTGAAAAAGCACCTGAATTCTGGAAGCGCATGGCAGGAGATGGTGGGAATGAACCCCCGGAGTTTATCAGCACCCACCCAAGCAATGCCAATCGTATCAAAGAAATAAACAATTACATACCTATCGCGCGGCGGTACGCTGCCGAATACAGCAACTGATTACTTCACCCTGGCTTTGTTTAAAGCATCTTCCCAGATAACAGACTGACGGGCTGCACCCAGTATTTCCGCAGGCCTGGTTACTACGGTCCACATTTGCCGATGTTCAGGATGCATGAACTTTTCTTCCACGCAACGGTCGAGTTGCTGCAACAAAGGGTCGTAAAATCCATTCAGATTCAGAACAACGATGGGTTTTACGTATAAACCCAGTCTTTTCCAGGTAATGGCTTCCAACAGCTCTTCCAGCGTACCGCAACCTCCGGGCAAGGCAATGAGTGCATCGGTATTGACGAGGAATTGTTTTTTTCGTTCGTGCATATCTGCTACAAACTGCAATTCAGTCAGTGATTTATGAGCCCATTCCACTTCCCGCATAAAATCGGGCATGATACCGGCTATTCTTCCTCCTTTTTCCAACATTTTATCAGCCAGTCTGCCCATCAGGCCGGTACTGCCACCCCCAAAAACAACTTTGATATCTTCTGCCACCAAATGTTCTGTCAGTACATCTACCGCATCCAGGTAGGGTTGTGGTGTCAGGGGAGATGAGGCGCAGTAAACGCAGACTTGTCGGATGGTATGCATGGAATAGAAATAAAAAGGCGCCTTATCAGGCGCCCGGGGTTATAAATACTTTGGAAATTCACCTGGTTCAGCATCCTGCATGATGCTGTAAACCTTCTCTACCACATCTTCAACACTTGGTTTGCTGAAGTAGTCACCGTCTGTGCCGTAGGCCGGCCGGTGAGCTTTGGCGGTGAGGGTGGCAGGAGGGCTGTCGAGCAGGAAATATCCTCCTTGTTCTTCCAGCACTTGCTGCATCATATAGGCGGTTGCCCCGCCAGGCACATCCTCATCCAGGAAAAGGATGCGGTTGGTTTTGCGGAGCGATTTCACGATATCGTGCGACAAATCGAAGGGCAGCATACTCTGCACATCGATGATTTCTACCTCAATACCAACCTCTGAGAGCTGCTGGGCGGCTTCCATAGCAATACGGCAGCTCGATCCGTAAGTAACGAGGGTGATATCGTCCCCCGGACGGATTGTTTCCACTTTACCGATGGGTACTGTGAAGCTGTCGAAATTATCGGGGAGGCGTTCTTTCAGGCGGTAGCCGTTGAGGCATTCGATGACCAGCGCCGGCTCGTCCGACTGGAGGAGGAGGTTGTACATACCTGCTGCCTGCACCATATTGCGGGGCACCAGTACATGCATACCCCGTACGGCATGGATAATCATACCCATAGGGGAACCGCTGTGCCAGATACCTTCGAGACGATGGCCACGGGTACGGATAATGAGTGGTGCTTTTTGCCCTCCCTTGGTTCTGTATTGCAGGGTGGCAATGTCATCGCTCATAATCTGTATGGCATAAAGCAGGTAATCCAGGTATTGGATCTCTACCAACGGCCGAAGTCCGCGCATGGCAGCCCCGAGACCCTGACCAACGATACTCATTTCCCGTATACCGGTATCCGTTACCCTGAGCTCTCCGTATTTAGCCTGAAGTCCTGAAAAACCCTGGTTTACATCTCCAATATGTCCGACATCCTCTCCGATGGCGAAAAAGCGGGGTTCTCTCTCCAGTATGGCATCAAAAACCTGATTGAGCACCTCAAAACCGTTGATAGAAGGGCTTTCATCACTGAAAACAGCCGGAATGTGCGGCACTTTCAGCGCAGTCAGTTCGGTTTGGCTATACAGGTTGCTGGAATAGCGGTCGTCATTTTTTACATCCTGCACACTTTTCCAGGATAATAACGCATTTCTTTCGTTGGAAGACTCATGACGTGTCAACCGCAAAGCCTTACGTACCGCGCTGAGCATATCTTTCCGGATGGCTTCCTTGGTATTTTTGAGCTCTCCGTGGAGGTGGTTTACTTTTTCCGACTGACTGCTGCTGCCTGCAAGCTGTTCAAGTAAAACCAGGGCCGTGGCGATTTCTTCGTCTATGTCTTTTCTGAAGGCTGCCCAGGCCGCTTTTTGTTCGTTTTTGACGAACTTAACAGCCTCGGATTCCAGTTGTTCCAGGGTCTCATGGGTAGCAATACCATTGGCAAGCATCCAGTCACGCATTTTTTTCAGGCAGTCATTTTCCTGCTCCCAGGCGAGTCTTTCAGCAGATTTATAACGCTCATGAGAACCTGAGGTGGAATGTCCCTGCGGTTGTGTGATTTCAGTGATATGGAAGATTGCCGGGATTTGTGTTGCACGAACCTCTTCTATGGCCGTCATATAAAGCTCACAGAGGGCAGGATAGTCCCAGCCTTTGCAGCTGTAAATTTTATAGGCAGTACCCTGTTCGTTGGATTCAAAACCTTTCAGAATCTCCGACAGATTTTCTTTGGCTGTCTGGTAACGCGCAGGAACAGAAATGCCATACTGATCGTCCCAGATATTAATGGCAAGTGGTACCTGAAGGACAGCGGCGGCATTGACTGTTTCCCAAAAATGCCCTTCTGAGGTAGACGCATTGCCTATGGTCACAAATGAAACTTCATTGCCTTGTTTGCTGAAGTTGGTGAAGGGGTGCAACGCTTCATTCTGTCGGTAAAGTTTAGAAGCATAGGCAATCCCCAGCGCACGCCCCATCTGACCTGCAGTGGGTGATATGTCAGAGGTGCTGTGTGGCGCTGCGGTAAGGTCTTTCCAGTTGCCTTTCTCATCCAGAAAGCGACTGGCAAAGTGACCGTTCATCAGCCTGCCGGCAGAAGCGGGCTCGGTTTCAACATCCACATGAGCATATAACTGAGCAAAAAACGCCCTTATATCCGACATCCCTTTGGCAAACATAAATGTCTGGTCGCGATAGTAACCTGAGCGTATGTCGCCTGCTTTAAATGCCTTTGCCATTGCCAGTTGGGCTACTTCTTTGCCATCACCGAAAATGCCGAATTTAGCCTTGCCTGTCAATACTTCCTTGCGGCCAAGCAAGCTGGCCTGCCGACTTTCAAAAGCCAGTTTGTAATCGGCGATGACTTCTTGTTTGAAATCTTCGAAAGAAACAGCGTTTGTGACGGGGACAGGGGCAGACTTTTTCGACATGACAGGTACAGATGGTTCCGGGACAAAGATAAAGATTTCAGTCCTTGGACGGTTTCCTTTGGCATGGATGTTGGATGAAGGATAAAAGCTTACACGGAATTTTAATCCAACTAAGCCTGAACTTTCTTATTTTTGATACAGTTAACTATTCAAATCCAGAATTATATCATTATGAAAAAACTTCTTGCTATCGCCGCGTTGCTTTTGATCGGACAAACTGTAATGGCCCAGGAAAAAGCCGAAGACAAAAACAAGCCGGAATTTAAATTCGAAAAAGAAACCCACGATTTCGGCACCGTTAAAGAAGGTGAAATGGCTACGCATGAGTTTGTATTTACCAATACAGGCAAAGAGCCCCTCATCATTACCAATGTTGCAGCCAGTTGTGGTTGTACTACGCCAACCTGGACCCGCGAGCCAGTAAAACCAGGTGAGCAAGGTAAAATCAAAGCTGTTTACAACTCGCAAAACCGTCCAGGCCCTTTCACCAAATCTATTACGATCTCTTCCAACGCCAAAACCCCTACCAAGGTAGTAACCATCAAGGGTGTTGTAGAACGTGTTCAGTCAGGTGTTCCGCAAGCCAAGCCTAACAGCAGCCCTGTAGAGAAGCCTTAAAAGACATTCACACAGAATAGTAACCCCGTGTATCTTTGCACGGGGTTTTTTTATTCCCGTTAGTTATGCCAGCAATCTCCAATCGTGGCCATGCCATGCCCGCATCGCCTATCCGTAAGTTAGTCCCGTTTGCAGAAGAAGCTGCATCCCGCGGCGTGATGATATACCACCTGAATATCGGTCAGCCCGACATCGAAACAGCTCCTGCCTTTATCCGGGCAGTGCATGAGTTCAACGGCAAAGTGCTGGAGTATTCGCATTCTGCCGGACTTGAAAGCTATCGCCGCAAGTATGCCGAAAAGATGGTGGGGCGTGGTATTGACATCACTCACAACGACATCATCATCAGCACGGGAGGGAGCGAGGCCATCGTTTTTGCCATGATGAGTTGCCTGGATCCGGGCGATGAACTCATCATTCCGGAGCCATTTTATGCCAATTACAATGGATTTGCGCAAATGGCCGGGGTGAAAGTAGTTCCCATCACCACACGTATTGAAGACGGATTTGCCTTGCCCTCTGCGGAATCGTTTGAAAAACTGATTACCAAACGTACCCGGGGTATTGTGATCTGTAATCCGAATAACCCAACGGGCACGCTCTATTCAGATAGTGAACTGGAACAACTGCGTGACATCGTCATCAAACATGATTTATATCTGTTTGCCGATGAGGTGTACCGTGAATTTGTTTACGGCGGCTTAAAACACCGTTCTATTCTCACCCTCAAAGGTATCGAAGAGCATGCCGTTGTTGTGGAGAGTGTCTCTAAAATATACAGTGCCTGTGGAGCCCGGATAGGAGCCCTGATTACACGCAACAAACAGGTAATTGCTGCTGCCATGAAGTTTGCTCAGGCCCGCCTGAGCCCGCCAACTATAGAACAAATCGGCTCGATGGCTGCTTTGGACACAGGCAGGGACTATTTTGATGCCGTGACCAGCGAATACATCAGCCGCCGTGACCTGGTGGTGAAGGCCTTGCAACAAATGCCGGGTGTAACCTGTCCGAATCCGGGTGGTGCTTTTTACTGTGTTGTTAAATTGCCTATCGACGACAGCGATCGCTTCTGCCAGTGGATGCTGGAATCGTTCGAATACAACAAACAAACGGTAATGATGGCGCCTGCAACCGGCTTCTATGCAACACCGGGACTTGGGAAACAGGAGGTGCGCATTGCGTATGTACTGCAGAAGAACTTTCTCGAAAAAGCGATGGAATGCCTGAAGATTGCCCTCGAGCAATATCCGGGCAGGACAAATTAATCTTTCAGGATGTTATCCAGCAGGGGCAGGTAGTAAAGCCAGAAAAAGGTCTGCCGGTCGCTGTTATCTGTTTCATCATAATAAAACTCACTCAAATGTCTGATACCACGGAAATAAGAGCGCTTGAGTGAAACTGGATTATCACAATAATCTCCTGAGAAATAATAGAAGGCAGCCCTGTCAGGGCTGCTTTTTCTTTTTAACACAGCCGGAAACAGGCCGGGAATCCCATAGGTTTTGAGCAAACTGTCGCCCCGTTGGTTGGTAGGGAGGTAGTAATATGACAGGGCCTCCAGTTGCCTGGTATCATAGGCCATGATGTCAAACCAAAACGGATAGTATATCCTGGCCGGCAGGCCTGTTTCTTTGACATATTTATCTTTGGTGTAGATTTTCGGTACTCTTTCAAGTAGTTCTTCACCGTATTCCAGTATCTCAATACGATCATTTTCATTCACAAAAACGATTCCAGCCTTTTGAAAGGGCCATTTTTTGTACTGTTTTATATAATTCTGCAACAGCCAATGGGGTAGCTCCTTGTTGGTGGCAGAATCGAGGGATTCAAAATACCTGCCAATCCAGCCTGTCCAGCGTAGCCCGAACTGATTTTCGAAAGCGCTGCGGATTGTATCCGTAGTGGGATTGGCAAGGGTGTTAAACTCACAGATAATAGTTTTTCCGCCAACATCCATTTTGTGTAAGAGCGACATGTCTTCGGGGGCTAAACCGCCGTAAAGGTGGGACGATCTTTCTTCCCGGTCAGCGTCCTTAAACCACTCATTGTGGTAAATGCCATAAGAATCGGTGATATACAGGTATTCAGACGCTTTGGCAATGCTGTCGAGCTGCCGGTCTGGCAGCCCTTCCAGACCTTTTAGGGTATATGCTTGTTTTTCACCCGGAAAAAAACCGAAATAATCCTTGTCTGCCTGATAGGCGTCTCCATTATCCGGCCGTATCCATTTCCGGCTGTTCATGTACCAGAAAAGAGAGGCATGTTCTTCAAATGCCTTGTCAAGCACTGTTTTGTCGATAATTGTGATTCCCTTTTGCAGGGAGGGTTTCAGCCACCACAGTAACAACATGAGCAGCGGGGTAAGCAGGACTGAAAAAAAGACAATCCTAAAGGCCCAGACTAAAAACCAGGCAATTTTCATTTCGTTGCCTTTTTTGGGCCAAAGCCGGTTCGGGTCATATCTCCCCAACTTTTTTTGCCTTTCAGAAAGTCAATGTTTCCCTGTATCCCCCAACGCACTATCATCGGGTGGTGTATAAAAGGCTCCAGTAAAGCCGCTGCCAGCAGCCTGAAAACATCGCGGATACGTTTATACTGATAGAAGGTAAACTCATCGAAAAAAATAGCGAGCACAGACATGAAAATGGCAAATGCATAAACGAGTCCAAACAAACTCATACTGAAAATATAATTGGGCTGCCCCAGCATCAGCAGGATGAGAAAATACAACAGCCCTGTAATTTCAATGACTGGTGCCAGCCATTCAAAAAACAACCAATACGGATAGCTAAGCATCCCTAAAACCTTGTATTTAGGATTGAAGAACATCTTTTTGTGCTGCAACAACGTCTCAATGGTGCCGCGCATCCAGCGGTTTCGTTGCCGGCCAAGAACTTTGTAGGTAGAGGGGGCCTCGGTCCAGCAAAGCGGGTCTGGAATAAATTCAACCCTGTAAGGCAGCTCCCGTTCAATCATATACCGCCTCATCCTGACAATGAGTTCCATATCTTCTCCTACAGTATTATGGTCATACCCACCTGCCTTGATGGCAATCTCTTTGTTGAAGATGCCAAAGGCGCCTGATATAAGAAGCAGGCCATCGGCTTTGCTCCAGCCCATTCTCCCCATCAGGAAAGCCCTGATGTATTCCAGAACCTGGAAACGGGCAAGTAAATTGTCAGGCATTTTAACAGAAATAAGCCTTCCATTCTCTATAACACAGGAATTGGCAATCCGTATAACCCCACCGGTTGCAATGCACGGTTTTTTACCGGACAGAAACGGCTGAATCATCTTGATAATCGCATCCTGTGACAAGACACAATCCACATCAATACAAGCTATATAGTCAGAAGTGGCCACGTTCAGACCGGTATTCAGTGCGTCTGCCTTGCCACCGTTTACCTTGTCAAGTATGGTGAGATTATGATAAACCGGTTTGGAAGACTTATAAATGTTCCTGATTTCCTGGTGTTTCAACCGGTAGTTCACCGGTTGCGGGACTGCATGGAGATCATAGGCATCGATCAGCAGTTGCAACGTTTGATCTTTGCTGCCGTCGTTTACTATGATTACCTCCAGTTGCGGGTACTGAATGGCCAATAAAGATTTTACATTCTCAACTATGGTATTGGCTTCGTTGTATGCCGGTGCAATGAGGCTTACACTGGGTGAAAGCGGAGAAGCCATGAGTTGCTGTGGATTCAGGAATTTAGCTTTTCTCAGATATTCAATGAGTGCGCGGGCGCTGTAATAGGTCAGTATCAGGTAGGAGGAGATGATCAGGATGACATATACCAGGATAGCGCCATCAAAAAACCAGGTGAACTGCGTAAGAAAGTCTTTCATCTGGTGGCAAGTTTGTTAAACAATGTTCTCTGACGGGCAATTTCCGGGAAAGCGCAGTCATCAGGCATATCCGCCGCCAGTCGGAGCAATTTATCCTCTTCTTCTGTCAACAGCAAAAGCTGAAATGCCTGATGTGCGATGGCATATTCTTTCGACCACAACCAATGTCGCAGCTGCCGCTGGTTTGAATACCCAAGTTGGCCCAGAGAAGAGATCAGCTGGGTCAGAATTTCCGGATTCCCCTTATCAAGCAAGGGTATTTTTTTTGTCAGTGCTTCCTGTGCCCCCAGTTGTTCCAGACTTAGAATTGCTGCTTTGGCTATTTCCTCATTTTCATGAAGTACCAGCTTAGCCAATAAAGGCTCATCAGCCGCTGCGTTAAACAGACCCGCCATGCGGGTTACAAAGAGCACCACATCGGGATGCCGGCTGTTGAGCCAACGTGCAAAAGTGGTAAGCTCCAGCGACGGTTTTTGTAACATGGCAGCATGCAGCCGGATGGTAGTATGTCTGCTGATCGGATTACGGAGATCATCAAGAAAGCTAAATGGGTCCGAATCGTCGAGTTGAATAAGGGCCAGTTGTGCCAGTGAGCGGACTTCTTCTTGCGGATGGTCAGAGAGCCGTCTGATTTGCGGGACGGCTTCTACATAATTGAATTCCCCGAGTTCTTTAATTCCCTGTGCCTGCCGGTACCAAAGTCTGCTTTTAATTCTGCGTATACTATCCCGCCACAGGCCGGTTTTGCGGAATACTTCAGAAAGCAGAGAAGCGTTTTCTCCTTCCAGGCGTGACCTGAGTATTGACAGGGTTTCAATAGCCCTGTTCCGACCTCTTTTTTTCCGAAGGTATCGTCTTTCAAATTTCACAACCCCGGGAAGTTTCCACCAGTCATCAAAGACCTGGTAATTCCCGTAAAGCAGGTCTAAAATCAAAGGCTCCAGGGCTTCGTCGAAGGTGGTTTTCCACCTGGCCAGGTAGTTTCTGCGGAACCTGCTCAGCAATACCGTCAGAAACAATAAAGCAGCAAGGAACAGCAAGAGTAGTGAAAAGAGGAGAATTTCTGCGATACCGTCTGTCACAGTAAATCCCAGAGATTTTATATAATCATCTGCTATGTGAATGACTTTATGCATGTTAAAAATTTCGCGCCAGACTTAACCCAAAACTGCTTCTTGTCCGGTATGTACCTGGGCGGAATTCTTCCTTTCTGTACTCCACAAAAGGTCGGATCAGCAATTGGTGACCTGGCATTCTCTGATAGTCTATACGCAAGGCAAATGCATCCAGCAGGTACAACTGTGCGTTGATAGGTTCTGAGAGTGGGTCGTTCAGGCGAAAATCCATGTCGGGAGAGTTGCCGATGGCTGCCGACAATCCGATGTAGTGTTTGTTTCCCCGGAGGTAGCGCCTGGCAGCAAAAGCGGAGGTGATATAAACCGCATTTCCGGACGGAATGATAAACGGGCGAAGGCTGAAATAATAATTACCAAGATACTTGGTAGCAGCAATCGTATAAGTGGTCAGGGGGTTGTTGCTGAAGTTTAAATACCGAAGACCGGCAGAAAGCTCCCAGCTTGCCGGAAGAGTCCTGTAAATTTCAGCACCTGCCCTGAAACCTGGGAACAAGGTGTTATTACTCAGCGCGAAGCCCGCATACGCGGTTGTTTTAGCATTGATACGTGGATAGAAGTCTGTTTCAAACTGAGACGCCGACTGGTCAAAACGATTGGCAAAATGCAGTCGCATCTGGAGGGTACCCCATGAGGTACGCCTTTCGTATCCTGCGGCAAGGCTTTTCCAGTCTGATAGCGGCACATTGAAAATATTGTATTCAAGATCCAGCAGGAGGCTGTTTTTCAGTTTGCCTGCTTTTAACTCCCCGTAGAGCTTCTGGATTTGCTGTTCTGCCGGAAACTCTTTTTGCAGTACAAACAGACTGTCATAAGCTTCATCCTCCCGTTTCAGCATGCGCAGGGCCTGCACCCTTTTGAATCTGAAAGCGGAAGTAGGCTTCAGGCTTTCGTCAAGGGTATCATACTGTTTGAGCAGTTTTCCGGCATTTTTTGAAGCCAGCAGGATGTCAAAATGAAGCAGCCATGCTTCCTGATCAGTTTTAACTCTTTCCAACGCGGGCATCAGCGTTTGGTAGGCGCTGTCGTTTTTGCCTTGCCAGTAGTACACACGAGCCAGTAATACCCTGCCATCGTATTCGTCGGTACGGATCAAAAGTAGTTTTTCCAGTGTACCAGCAGCCGTAGTAAGTTTACCCGACTGCGCGGCATCGCGACCAGCCAGATAAAGGCTGTCAGGCAGGGGTTGCGCCCGGGATAACAGTACTAAACCTGCAAACAAGACTGTGAGCAGTACTTTCATCGCCTGATTAACGATTTCCGGACTCTGATGCTGAGTTCTTGCGGACTAAACGGTTTGGTAATAAAATCATCGGCACCTAACTCAAAGGCTTCGAGTACAATTTTCTCCAGCCCCATGGAGGAAAGTATCAGTATAGGTGTATCTTTTTTCAATGTCAGCCGGGTGTAACTTACCACTTCCAGACCGGAGTAGTAAGGCATCATAATGTCGGTAATAATCAAATCCGGGTTTTCCGATTCAATCTTTTGAAACCCATCCCGACCATCCGTAGCAAGGATTACTTCATAGCCGTCTTTTAACAGTCTGTATTCTACCACTTTGGCTGTCATTCGCTCATCTTCTATGACAAGAATCCTAAACATGGCGTAAGGTTATTTCTGACAAGATAAGGTACAGTAGGTCTAATGTAAATAGGTTTAGCTAAAACAGCCAACTGAAAGTAAGTTGAGCAGGAAATGTCCGGGTTTTTCCAGTCGTGAATCAAACACAATTGACCTATATCAATTTAGCATAATAATTTTGGATGGCTTAGTCTTTTACTGTAATCTAGAGAAAAAAAAGATGATTAAACCAATCGATTCCATAGATGCCTATCACCAGGCCTATGCTGATAGTGTTGCCAATCCCGAAGCTTTTTGGGCTGATATTGCGGCTAACTTTCAATGGAAAAAAACCTGGGACAAGGTTTTGGATTGGAATTTTGAAGAGCCCAGGGTAGCATGGTTTCAAAATGCAAAGCTGAATATTACGGAAAACTGTCTTGACAGACACCTGGAGGAGCGGGGGAATAAGCTGGCACTTATCTGGGAACCCAATGATCCTAAGGAGAGATTTGTGCGCTATACCTACCGTGAGTTGCATGAATTGGTCTGTCGATTTAGTAATGTGTTGAAAAACAATGGTGTAAAAAAAGGGGACAGGGTATGTATTTATATGCCCATGGTACCTGAGCTGACCATTGCGGTGCTTGCCTGCGCCAGAATAGGAGCAGTTCACTCGGTAGTATTTGCCGGTTTCGCAGCGCATGCTATTTCCGACAGAATCAACGATTCCGCATGTTCTGTGGTTATCACCAGCGACGGGCTGAATCGGGGAGCGAAACAGATTCCCTGCAAGTCGGTAGTGGATGAAGCCCTGGAAAAATGCGGGAGTGTGCAGCGTGTAGTGGTGTTTGAGCGATTGGGATGGCCCGTAAATATGGTTGCCGGAAGGGATGTCTGGTGGCATGATGAGATGGCCAAAGCATCGAAAGATTGTCCTGCTGAAATAATGGACAGTGAAGACATGTTGTTCATCCTTTATACTTCCGGTTCAACTGGAAAACCGAAAGGAGTGGTACACAGTTGCGGCGGGTACATGGTTTATACAGCCTACAGCTTTGCAAATGTTTTTCAGGCGAAAGAGAACGACATTTATTGGTGTACTGCTGATGTTGGCTGGATTACCGGTCACAGTTATATTATTTATGGTCCTCTTTTGCAGGGGGCTACCACACTTATGTTCGAAGGCGTGCCAACCTATCCGGATCCGGGCAGGTTCTGGCAAGTGTGCGACAAACATGCTGTTACTATATTTTATACTGCCCCCACGGCGATTCGTTCTTTGATGGCTGCCGGTGAGGATCACGTGCTTGCCTATAGCCTGGACAAACTCAGGGTGCTTGGTTCGGTAGGGGAGCCAATCAACGAAGAAGCCTGGAACTGGTATTATATCCACGTAGGAAAGGAAAAATGCCCCATTGTGGATACCTGGTGGCAAACAGAAACCGGTGGCATCATGATCAGCGCGCTGGCAAATATTTCACCGCTTAAACCAAGTTATGCCGGGTACCCGCTGCCGGGTGTGCAACCCGTCTTGCTCGACGCCAATGGTGTTGAAATTACAGAGAATGGGCAGGAGGGTTATCTGGCCATCAAATTCCCGTGGCCTTCCATGATCAGAACCACCTACGGAGATCACGAGCGTTGCAGGATCAACTATTTCAGCACCTACAAAAACTACTACTTTACCGGTGATGGTGCCCGCAGAGATGAAAAGGGAATGTACCGTATCATCGGCCGTGTCGACGATGTTATCAATGTTTCAGGTCATCGTTTCGGAACAGCAGAGATTGAAAATGCCATCAACCAAAGCAAGGCGGTGGTTGAATCGGCAGTGGTAGGCTATCCTCACGAAATCAAAGGGCAAGGTATTTATGCTTTTGTAGTCTGCCGGGATGCCAATGCCCATGATGCCGATTACCTCCGGGCAGAAATCGTGGAGGCCGTGGTGGCAGAAATCGGCCGCATCGCCAAACCAGATAAAATTCAGCTGGTAAGCGGACTGCCTAAAACACGCTCTGGCAAAATCATGCGTCGTATTTTGCGGAAAGTAGCGGAAGGCGATATATCCAATCTGGGAGATATCAGTACGTTGCTGGATCCGCTGGTTGTGGAAGAAATTACTGCCGGAAGACTTAGCTGATCTGGTTGCCTTCACCTGACTTTCTTGTTACGGCTTGTTGTATTTATTTTCTGGTCGAACCTACTCGAAATGACAGGCTAAGAAATAAATAATGGCATAATCACAAAAGTCAGGGAAGCTTTCTCGCCCTCTCGCCTCTCGCCTCTCGTCACTCAATATCTAAACCAACACCACCCGCGTCGCCCAGATCAGTATTAAAACTGTCAGGATTTGTAAGACAAAAATACCGCTTCCTGCCAACAGTGTCTTTGGGCCTAACCGGAGCAATTGTTTCAGGTTGATGCCCAATCCTATACCTACCATAGCAATCAACAGCAGGTAACTGCCCAGTTTTTCAAGCATTTTGATTCCTGCTACCGGAAATACCTGACTGCTGGTAAGCAGACTCGCAAGCAGGAAGCCCCAGACATAATAGGGAATAAGTTGGCGGATACCCGGCCTTTTCCCTTCGTGTTTCATCAGCAACCCGATGCTGAGCACCACTGGGCCAAGCAGTAAGATCCGACCCATTTTGATAAGCAAGGCCAGCGTACCTGTTTCGGGATCTATACTGAATCCTGCTGCTACCACATGACCCACCGACTGCAAAGTGGCACCCGTAAACAACGCACTTTCCTGCTGATTTAAACCCAGCAACTGAGCGAGCGGCGGAAAGAAAAAAATACCCGCGGTACCCAAAATATTTACAGTGGCAACGGCTAAACCAACTTCCGCTACCGGAGCTCGTAAAAGCGGGGCAGTGGCTGCAATTGCAGAATTACCACAGATGCCATTGCCTGCGCCCAGCAACCAGCCAAGGCTTGTTCCGGTCAACGGCCTGAATAAGCGACTGAAAAGCAAAGTTGCGGTAACCATAAGTACGATGATCAGCAGGAAAACAGGAGAAATGCCCGCTATGGTCCGGAGATTCAGCCCGAACCCCAAAAGGATAGTTGCCCAGGCGAGTAGATTTTTCTCGGCATACCTGAACACAAGCACACTCTTATCTCCGAAAGGAACAAAATTGCCGACCAGTAAAGCAAGAAGCAAAGCCAGTGTAATGCTGCCGATACCAGGAATCAACGTGCTTAACCATTCACCACCTACTGCAATGATGCCAACAGCCAGCAAGCCTGGTAAAAATCCCTCAGTTTTTTTCACAGTGTGAATTTCGAAACAACATGCTTTGTATGGGCTCAAAAGGGCAGAAAAAGTAGTTTTCTATTTTAAGAAGAGATGTTAGAAGCACAGGGGCGCAGGTATGGGAATTGTTTTTTAGCTTTACTTTAGCTGAATCTGAGTAAATCTATGTTCCTGAATCAAAGCCGTTGGGTTTTATCAGTTTTTTTTGTTTGTGTACATCTGTTCTCACAGGCAGCGTTGCCTGATTCAATCAGCCGGCAACTTAATAGCCTAAGCAATAAGCCTTTAAGAGACTTTCAGGAAACGCTGATTACAAGACTGCAGGATAGCACCATTGCAGTTGAAACCAAGGAAAGTATAGCCATCGAGCTGATTCGCAAGGGTGAATTACTACAGGATGCGAAACGAAAGCCATCCTATTTTTTTACTTCCGGACTTATTTTTCAGCGTTGTATCGACAATGGTGCCATGGCTTTGTATGCTTATGACAAGAGTTTTATAGCCAATGAGGCATTGAACGACCGGGCCGGAATGGCCGCTTCCCTGTGGCAATCCATGTCTACACTGGCTGATTTACAACTGTATGAAGAAGCTTTGCGCTATCTGTTCAAGGTAGAATCTATTCTGCAGCAATATAATTATCAGGGATTTGGCGCACTGGCTTCCAAAATGCTTGACATGGGAGCACTTTTCTTCCAGACAGGGAATTATGAGGTTGCTATTCAATATTATGAAAAAGCCTTTACATTCCGGGATATTGAAACTGACAAAGCAGTCATGATGCATGCCTTCAATACCCTTGGATTAGCCTATCAGCGTATTGCAAGTTATCCGGAAGCATTGAAAAATTTTCAGCAGAGCCATGCACTTGCCAATCAGATTGGAGACCGGTTTTGGTCTGCGCTGACTTATGGAAATATGGGTGCTGTGTATTTTGAGCAATCTTCTTATGAAAACGCTCTTGGACATTTGCTATACGACTTGAAAGTAAGTCAGGAGCTGGGCGTCTGGAATTCTGCTGCCAACTCGGCCACTTTTATTGCCAGGATTTACAGAAGGCAAAAAAAACTGGATATAGCCAAATCCTACCTTGACATGGCGCTGGAAATGGATGCCAAGGCAACCGCCTGGAGGACCAGAAACAATATTTATGAGCAGTATTCCAAGCTATTTGCAGAGCTGGGTGACTATAAACAAGCTTATCAGTTTGAATTAGCCCATGAGTTACTGAGCGACAGCATGCAAGCCAGTCAACAGGATAAAGAACAGCTCTTATTGGCCCGAAAACACCGCTTTGAACTTCAGGATCAGGCTAAATCCGCAGCCGTTCAGATTGAAACATACGAATCCAAACTCTCAGAATATGGCCGGTTGCTTGCCGTAATGACAGTGGTCTTGTTACTGATGGGGTTGGGACTGGCATTTAGTTTCCGACGTCACAGCAGTCTGCTTAACCAGTTTAAACAGCAGCAAAGGGCAGAAATACAGCGCAAAGAACTAAACCTGCTCCGTAAACAGCTTTTGTTGTATGTACATTTGCTGAAACAACTCCCTTCTTCAGATACCAACCGACAAAAACTACTTCCTGATGCTGGTTTCTGGGAACTTTTCCGGCACAAATTCGATGAGGTATTCCCTCATTTCTTCTCCAAAACCAAATCCAATTTCCCGGAATTATCGCATCAGGATATTTTGCTGATTGCTTTGCTCAAACTTAAAATGGAAACGTCCCCCATGCAATTGCTTTTTGATCTGACTGACACGGCCTGGCAGGAGTGGAAGCAAGCCACTGAAAGGAAATTAGGTATACAAGCCGGTAAAGACCTCGAGAAAATAGTAGAATCGCTTTAGGACTTTTTTACGATGGCCATACCATCATAAGTTTCAAGGCGGAGAGGTTCAGGTGTCCCGTAACTTCGTCAAGGTCAATAAATCCTCTTAAGCACTTCATTTCAAATGGGTTTATCCATATAATAAATACAGCCAACCGTAGAGAACGACCCCCTCTGTAAAGAATCAGTTTGCAAGTTATTTCTGAATCTGAAAAACTCAAGAAATCCCTCCCGGTTCTCTGAGCCATATGATGTCAAAAAAAAAAGCCCCCGATACGGAGGCCTTTTCTTAAATAAAAATCAGAGACTCATTCTTTGATATCGAGCAAGTCAAGCATAAACGCGAAACTTAAGGCCGTATCGTAAATAGCATTGTAGCGACCAGACTTTCCGCCATGTCCCGCACTCATATCTGTTTTCAAATAGAGCGGGTTTTTGTCTGTTTTGGTAGCACGCAGTTTGGCCACCCATTTTGCGGGCTCCCAATATTGTACCTGACTGTCATGCAGTCCGGTTGTAACCAACATAGCAGGATAATTCTGAGCTGATACATTGTCGTAAGGAGAGTAGCTCAGCATATAATCATAGTAGACCTTGTCTTTGGGGTTGCCCCATTCGTCAAACTCACCCGTTGTAAGCGGAATACTTTCATCGAGCATGGTCGAGACCACATCCACAAAAGGCACATCTGCCACCACACCCCGCCAGCGTTCCGGGCGCATGTTTACGATAGCGCCCATCAGCAAACCTCCTGCAGAACCACCGTTGGCAAATATTTTGTCAGGAGCACCATACCCGGATTCAGCCAGATAATCTGCACAATCAATAAAATCTGTAAAGGTATTTTTCTTTTTCAACAGCTTACCATCTTCATACCACTGGCGCCCCATTTCCTGACCTCCCCGAACGTGAGCAATGGCGTAAACGAAACCTCTGTCCAGCAAACTCAGTCTGCCAATGCTGAAGTAGGCATCCATGGATGCCCCATAACTGCCGTAACCATATAAGAGGAGTGGAGCGGTTCCGTCGATGGGAGTCCCTTTTTTGTAGACAAGCGAAATAGGGATTTTAGTGCCGTCTTTTGCCCGGGCATACATACGTTCCGATACATATGCTTTCGGGTCGTAGCCACCTACCACTTCCTGTTGTTTCAGCAGGTTACGGTCTTTGGTGGCCATGTCGAAGTCATAAACAGAATTGGGCGTGTTAAGTGACGTATAGGAAAAACGCAGTTTTGTAGTATTGTACTCCGGATTGACGCTCAGATAGGCTGTATATGCGGGATCATCAAAACTGATGTAATAGTCTGTTTTCCCATCCCAGCTTCTTATGCGGAGGTTGTTCAGGCCTTCTTTTCTTTCGGAAAGAACCAGATAATCCCTGAAAAATTCAGCACCTTCCAGCAGCACGTCACTTCTATGAGCCACTACTTCCTGCCAGTTTTCTTTGGTTGATCTGGCGATGGGCGCTTTTACCAGTTTGAAATTCTGCGCCTCGAGATTGGTGGTAATGAAAAAATCCGTTCCGTAATCTTCTGCGGAATACTCCAACCCACGCATTCTTGGCTGGATGATTTTAAAAGCACCTGACGGCTGATCTGCTGAAAGAAACCGCTGCTCGCTGGTAAGTGTACTGTTGGAATAGATGTAGAGGTATTTACGCGACTTACCCTTAAAAATGTAAGCAGAAAAGGTTTCATCAGTTTCATGGTAAACAAGCTTGCTGTTAACTTCTTTGTCTGCTAAACTGAACTTCCATACTTTATCTGAACGCAGGGTTTGCTCGTCGGTGGTACCATAAAAGATGGTCTGATTGTCGTTTGCCCAGGCAGCACTTCCATTGGCGGGTTTGATAGACAGGGGCAAAAGTTCTCCCGAAACCAGGTCTTTCACCTGCAGGGTATACTGACGGCGTCCGATGGAGTCGGTAAAGAAGATGGCTTTGGTATTGTCAGGACTTACCCTGATACCCGACAGGCTGAAGTATTCATGACCCTTTGCAAATTCGTTTACGTTAAACATGATTTCTTCCGCAGCATCCTGACTCTCTTTCTTGCGACAGTAAATCGGATAGTCCTGACCGGTTTCATAACGCGAATAATACCAGTAACCGTTTTCGAAATAAGGAACCGACATATCCGATTCTTTGATACGGCCTTTTATTTCCTGAAATAATTTTTCCTGAAGCCCTTTGGTATGCGACAACATGGTGTCGAGATAGGCATTTTCAGCATTGAGGTAAGCGATTACTTCAGGGTTTTCACGCTGGTTTAACCAAAAATAGGGGTCGTTGCGGCTGTTACCATGTTCGGTAAGCACTGTGTCGATACGTTTGGCCATTGGTGGGGCGAGGTCTGGCATTTTACTTTTTTGGGTGTTACAGGATGATAGTAACCCTATCATTCCGGTTAGTAGCAAGGCGTATTTCATGAGGTTGGTTTGGGTCTATTTGAGATAAGTATCAAGCCATTCGAAGAACACTTTGTTCCAGAGTACACTGTTCTGGGGCTTTAATACCCAATGGTTTTCGTCTGGGAAGTAGAGGAATTTACTGGGAACTCCTTTGATTTGCGCAGCTGTAAAGGCTTCCATACCTTGTGCCAGCGGTACCCGGAAGTCTTTTTCGTTGTGGATTACCAACAGGGGGGTATCCCAGTTTTTTACAAATTTGTGCGGGGAATCCCGGTCATAACTCACAGGACGACTGGCTTCCCAGGGTGTACCTTTCATCTCAAAATCTGTGAAAAACACCTCTTCGGTTTGTCCGTACATGGCTTCCAGGTTAAAAACCCCGCAATGTGAGATAAAAGCCTTAAAACGCTTCTGGTGATTGCCAGCCAGCCAATACACCGAATAACCACCGAAAGAAGCACCTACTGCACCCAGCTTATTTTTATCTACAAAGGGCTCCTGAGATACACTGTCTATCGCTGCCAGATAATCCTGCATGGCCTGACCTCCCCAATCACCGCTGATGGCTTCGTTCCAGTTCTGACCAAAACCGGGCAATCCCCTGCGGTTCGGAGCCACCACAACATATCCCTTGGCGGCCATCAACTGAAAATTCCAGCGATTACTCCATGATTGTCCAATCATACTTTGCGGACCGCCCTGACAATACAGCAGGGTAGGGTATTTTTTAGCCGGGTCAAAATCTGGCGGGTAAATAATCCAGCTTTGTATCATCTTACCATCTGAAGCCCTGATCTGACGGGATTCTACTTTGCCAAAACGAATGGTTTTGCAGAGCGCTTCATTTACAGATGTGAGTTCCGAAGTCACTTTGTTTCTCAGCTGCAACTGTACGATTTCATTCGGACGGGACATACTCTGACGCAGCATAATCAGCGACCCCCCCGGGCGGTCGTTTACAAAGCTGAATCCACCATAGTTGTACAATCCTTCGGTAACCACCAGTTGTGCCGTCCCTTTGCGTATTTTTTTTGCAGAAACTGCATAGGCAGCGGCAGCAGCGTTCAGGTCTGAGAAGTACTCATAAATCTGCACAGTACCTTCACTGTAGGCGCTGAAAAACAAACGATTGGCATCGGCTCCCCAGGCCATCGCACTGGCACTGTTATCGAATCCTGCGGTGATTTCGGTAATTGCTTTGGTAGCCATATCCATGACCATGATGCGGTTTTTGTCGGCTTCGTAACCATCCCGGGCCATGCTCAGCCAGGCTAGTTTTTTACCATCCGGAGAGAACAGCGGCTCATTGTCATATCCCGGGTTTGAGGTAAGGACAGTTGTTTTGCCACTGGCTATGTCATAGTGATATAATTCGCTGTTGGTGCTGGTGGCGGCCTCGGTACCGGCTTTTTTCTTTGAAACGTAGACAACACTTTTGCCATCCGGGCTGAAGGTTATCTCGCTGCTGCCACCAAAGGGCTGCAACGGACTGTGGAATTTTTCGCCTGCGAGCAGGTCGGTGGCCTGTCCGGTGAGTTTGCCATCCTGATAATCCTGAATAAAAACATGGCTGTAGGTGCCGTCATGCCAGCTGTCCCAGTGACGATACAGAAGCCCGTCGATGAGTTTACCGCTTGATTTGCTCAGGGAAGGGTATTTATCCTGCAGGCTCTGATCGAGTTTCACCCGTTTCAGGTAGAAGATACGTTTCCCGTCAGGGCTATACCCGTAACCTTCAATACCACCCTCAATTTGTGAAACCTGGCGCTTGTTACTTCCGTCGGCTTTCATCTCCCACAATTGACTACTGCCTGAAACGGAACTCATATAACCAATCCACAGGCCGTCAGGTCGCCAGCTGTAGGCAGATTCTGATTCAGGGGTAGTAGTAAGACGAATATTTTCCCGGGTCGCCGGTTTGCAGAGGTATAGGTCAGCGCTTCCCTTATTGGCATTGAGATCAGTGGTGCGTACGCTGTAAACCAACATCTGCTGGTCGGGGGAGACAGCAGGCGCACCTACCTGACCAAAAGACCAGAGCATTTCTTCGCTCAGGGATTGCTGGGCAAAAAGCGAACCGGTCACTCCGGCAAGAAGCAGGCAGATTGAAACAAGTTTATTCATGCGTTTCTGTTTAGGTATGGTGCTTTTAAAATATTTTTACAATTCGTGCAACCCCGCGGGCAGTATACACGTCTTGATAACGGACGCAAGCAAATTTAATCCGATTGGACCAACATTACGCCTTAGTTTACAAATGTTTGCAAAACGATAGAAAAGCTCAATACGAGCTCTACAATCTGTTTTCACGCAAGATGTTTGCAGTTTGCCTGCGTTACACCAGCGACCGGGATGCGGCCACTGACATTTTACAGGAGGGTTTTGTGAAAGTATTTCAATCCTTATCACGTTTCAGTTTTGAAGGTTCTGTAGAAGGTTGGATCAGGCGCATCATCGTAAACACGGCCATCGACCATTTTCGCAAAGCAGCGAAACTGTTTGTTGTGCACGATATAGAAGATATCCAGATAGAAGATACCGCTGCCAATCATTTTCTCGGCAGAATGGCATCTGAAGATATTATCAAAGTAATTCAAAAGTTACCAGCGGGTTACAGGGCTGTCCTTAACCTCTACGTACTCGAAGAATACTCACACAAAGAAATCGCCGGCATGCTCGGCATCAGCGAAGGCACCAGCAAATCACAACTGGCCCGTGCCAAAGCGCATCTCAAAGAATTGTTGCAAAAAAACGAAAGGACCTATAACCATGAAGCGTCAGGAATCAATTGAAGAAATGCTTCGCTCGAAACTGGAAGGTTTTGAAGCCGAGCCACCTGCGTTTGTGTTTGATCAGATACAGGAAGCCTTAGGGAATCAATCCACGGTACGGGTATTGCCCTGGTGGAAATCGGTTGCCTCCCAACGGGTAGCTGCTGCCGCAGCTATACTGCTGGTGTCGGGTACCGTTTATTGGGTAACCTTCGTGGGACAAACCGTACCGGGTGCCCAAATGGCAGCCTTGTCAAACGACAGCATCCGTCAGCTGCAAATGGAGGTGGAATTAAGTGAACTGGAACAGGCGGGAAGGGCAGTTGCCGCGACGGAATCGAATAAACTGAAAGAAAATTCACCCGTCATGCAACCCGCAGTCATGTCGCCCCGTCTTGAGAATAAGCCGGTTGAAACGCTGGCTTTCACCAACGAATCCAGAAACGAAATGACCATAGATATGCTGCCTGTTAAAAATATAAAGAACCTGAAATCACAGCCTGCGGAATCAACCCTGCTGGCGGCAAGTGGCGACTTCGGTTTCATCCACATCGGTTCCGACAAGCCTGCCGAGCAGCTGGCATCTGGTTCAGCCATCGCCAATACTTTTACCAAACTTTCCAGTGGCCAGTATTTTGAACTGGCTAAGCAGAAAGTGAATGAATTTGTAACCAAAGAACACTATGTAAACTTCGCCATCGGCGATGTAGAATTCGGCCAAACAATCCAACTAAGTAAATAAAAACACATCATGAAAAAGTACCTTTTAATCCTGGCCGTTGTCGGCCTGGCAGCCACCGCTGCATCCGCTCAGGAAAAAACTGAGACTGAAAAAGACAAAAAAATGGTCATCAAATTTAAAGATGGCAAGTGGGACACCACTTATGTCGACCGGGGAACCCCTGAGGTGGATGTAGATGTCGACATTGACACAGATGACGATATGGATGACTTCAAAAATGACATGAAGGAGCTCAAAAAAGAGCTGGAGAATATCAAACCCAAGAAAAAGGGGATCGACAAAAACTACTTCTACCTGGACTTCGGCTTTAACAGCCTGCTTCAGAACGGAAGTACGACCCTCACCGGAAACAATGCACCTCTTAGCCTGAATCAGGGATTTAACTCCTTTGGCTGGGGTTTCAGCTGGGCGCGTTCACAAAACATTATCGCACAAAAATTGAGATTACAATATGGTTTAGGCTTTGAATTTAATGGCTACAGCCTGCGCAGAGACAGTTCGATTTTGATTTCAGGTGACAGCGTAAACTTTGTAGGTTCCGGTGCGGGTATCTCCAGAAACAGACTCAATGTTAGCTATGTCAACTTTCCGGTACTGCTCCAGTTCTCCAGCAATCCCTACAAAATGAAACGTTCATTCAACATTGCTGCCGGCGCAGAATTGGGTATCCGCATGGGTAAGATGCATTCAAATCAAACCTATAACCTGGCCAACGAGGTTATTCAGGATGTAAATACCCGCGGTGCCTTTAACGCCAATCCGATTAAACTCAGCCTGATAGGCAGGGTAGGTTACGGCAAAACTGACCTCTTTATCCGATACAGCCTTACGGAGCTGTTTGAGCAGCAGGTTGCTTCTAACCCCAACGTTACACCTGTATTTGCAGGCCTTAGCTTCCGATTCTGATCTGAAGTCTCCCGAGTACGAAAGGCAGCCCTGATTCTCAGGGCTGCCTTTTTGTTTACGGGAACCAGGGCTCCGTAATTTCAGGGAAGGTTAAAAGCATTGGGCTTGCAAGTACGGCAAAATGTTACCTGGATACAGGCCTGCGCAGAAGAAGGATGCCATCCTATAAGGGTATCAACCCATTTTAACCTGTTTCAGAATCATTCTGGCCAGGTCATCTGCCCTGTAAGGTTTAATGAGCAGGTCGTTAAAGCCCATCTGATGTACTTCATCGCGGGTATCATCAAAAGCATCGGCAGTAAGGGCAATTACCGGTGTATTAACTTCAGCTTTCCTGATTTCTCTGAATGTATCAAAGCCATTTAATCCGGGCATGTGCAGATCCAGCAGTATGATGTCAAAATTGCTCAGCTTAAGTTGATTCAGTGCCTGATAGCCGTTTTCAGCGACGGCATAAATGGCTTTCCATTTTTTAAAAAGCTGGGTAGCCAGACTGATGTTCAATAAATTATCCTCCACCAGCAGTATTCTGATTTGGCTGAAATCAATGTCCTGAATATCTTTTTTTTCTGAGGTTATAATATAACTGGGGGAGTCGGCCAGGTAATTCAGCTCAACGGTAAATACACTGCCTTCATCCGGCATACTTTCTACTGTAATTTTCCCTCCCTGAAGCTCAACGAGTTTTTTGGTGATGGTAAGTCCCAGTCCTGTTCCTCCGTATACCCGGCCATGATCTTCTTCGGCCTGGGTAAAACTATCAAAAATACTGTTGATGCGACTTGGAGGGATACCAATACCGGTATCTGTTATGATAAAACGAAAGGTATAAAGACTATTGGCATCACTGATTACTTTTACTTCCAGTTTTACGCTACCTTTTTCAGTGAATTTGATGGCGTTACCAACCAGATTGGTCAGGATTTGCTGCAGCCGGGTTCTGTCGCCGCTGAAATAGTCTGGTAAATCTTCAGGCCATATGAAACTCAGGGAAACTGGTTTGTTTCCGATCAGCGTTTGCATACTGTTTTGCAGTTGTGTAAAAACATCCGGGAGATAAAAGCGGGAGTCATCAAAACTTATTTTACCGGCTTCAATTTTGCTGAGATCCAGAATATCGTTGATGATGTGCAGCAGGTGATTGGAAGATTGTTGTATCAGTCCAAGATTCTGCTTTCCCTTGCTGCTGAGTTTTTCATCCTCCAACAGTTGGGTAAGGCCCATGATCACATTCATTGGGGTCCGAATTTCATGACTCACATTACTCAGGAAGATACTTTTAGCCCGGGAAGAGCGTACCGCCTGATCACGTGCACGGGTAAGTTTTTCGTTGGTCTGATTCAGCAACTTGTTCTTCTCTTCCAGCAGTTCATGATTTTCTTTGAGTGTCTGATTGAGTTTCCGGATACGCACAACAGCCCAGGATAATACGAGCAGGGTAAGGCTGATAAGAACCAGCGCAATGACAAAACCTTTCAATTGAAAATTCTGTCGTTCAAGTCTTACCTGCTGGTTGTTTATTTCAAGATCCTTCTTCTCTACATTGTATTCTGTCTGAAGCCTTTCGATTTCCAGACGCTGGTCGACCAATTGCAGACTATCAAGTAAATTGCGGTGCTGACGGTAGAATTGGAGACTCTTTTTGTAATCGCCCAGTGAATCAAAAAGAACGGAGTAATTCTGAAAAGTTTCGGCCAGATGTTGCATGGCACCTGTTTCAACCGAGAGATAACGGCTGCTATCCAAAACCTGCTCAGATTCGGTAAAACGACGAAGTTTCGTCAATACCTGTGCCTTGTTTATCAGTGTGATGGTGAGTCCGTATTTGTCGCCTGCTTCCTTTTTGTAGCCGGCGGCAAGATCCAGCTGCTCCAGGGCGAGTTCGTACTTACCCGTATTCATATTACAGGTAGCCAGGTTATTATAGGATCCACCTATGTAGGCGGCATTGCCGTCTTTCAAATCAAAATCGAGTGCTACTTCAAAATGTTTACGGGCTTCTTCATACCGCTTTTGTTGCACAAGACTCAAGCCCATGTTATTACGGGTGGTAACCACCAAAAACTCATCACCCATCTGACTGGCAAGGTCAAATGCTCTGCGATAGTACTTATCAGCACGTTCATGGTTTCCTTCAGCATTGTGTACCAGGCCAATGTTGTTAAACACATTACACATCCCAACACTATCTTTCAGGGTCTCGAACAAACGAATGGCTTTGAGGTAACTTGCAATCGCCTGCTTATAATGTCCCTGATTTTCACTGGCTATGCCCTGCAGGTTGTTACACGCTGCGAGCAGTTTTTCCTGGTTGTCAATTCCTTTAGCCAGTGAAATCGCTGTTTTTTGCTGATTGATACAGGCAACATAAGCGCCGGTATCTAAAGAAATACGACCCTGATAATGATGTGCCATGGCCTGCCCAAGCTTGTAATCAAGCTTTTCGGAGGCTTTGAGCGCCTCTTCAATCAACACAGCTGATTTATCCAGGTCTTCGTAAAGCAACTCTTTGGCTGCTCTCAATTGTGCATTGATGGCCGCTGTATCCTTTAAAGCGTTTTTTTGCGCGAAAAGAATGGAATGCGAAAACAAGCACAAAAGGAATAGCAGCAGCCGCATAATATTGTCAGACGTGTGAATATAAATTTTGTTTTTTAACTCACCACCAGATTGACAATTCTTCCGGGCACGACAACCAGCTTTTTAAGCGCTTTTCCTTGCAATAGCTGCTGTACTTTTTCATGCGACAGCGCCAGTTGTTCCAGCGCTACTTTGTCTCCCTGCTTGGGTAAGGTTATGGTAAATCTCATTTTACCGTTTTCCTGAACCGGATAATCATAGGTGTCGTCGGTCAGATACTGTTCATCGCATATCGGAAAAGGGGCATGGACAATGCTGTTGTTATGGCCCATGGCCTGCCAGATATACTCGCCCAGAAAAGGAGCGAAGGGCGACAACAGACAGATAAACGGCTCCAGTATGGCTTGCTTCCGGCACTTCAGACTTTGCAGCTCGTTTACACATATCATGAAAGCACTCACACAGGTATTAAAGGAGTAACGGTCAATGCCATCCTCAATTTTACGGATGGTACGATGCAGTATTTTCAGTTCGGCTTCGGTAGCTGTTTCCTGGCTCAGGCTGAAGACATCGTCCTGGTGATACAAACGCCATACTTTATTGAGGAAACGGTAAACACCCTCGATGCCGTGGGTATCCCAGGGTTTGGCGTCTTCCAGCGGCCCCAGGAACATCTCATATAACCGCAGGGTATCCGCGCCGTATTGGGCGATGATATCGTCGGGATTGACCACGTTCCACTTGGATTTGGACATTTTTTCCACCTCAGTTTCGCAACGATATATCCCGTTTTCAGCAATGGTGCCGGTAGTTGGGTCTTCCAAAATAAACTCAGCTCCGCTGTACTCATCGCGCCAGCTTTTGAAAGCGGTCAAATCCAAAATCTCCTGATGAACGATGTTAACGTCTACATGAAGCGCAGAGGTTTTATACTGACTCTTCAGGCCGGCTGAGACGAATGTATTGGTTCCTTCAATCCTAAAAACGAAGTTAGATTTACCTTGTATCATCCCCTGATTCACCAGCTTTTTAAAAGGTTCTTTGAAGCCGATAAAACCCCGGTCGAACAGAAAGTGGTTCCAGAAACGGGCGTAGAGGAGGTGACCGGTGGCGTGTTCAGAACCGCCGAGATACAGATCTACCTGATTCCAGTAATCGGTTTTCGAGCGGTCGGCAAAGGTGGTTTTGTTTTCCGGATCCATATACCGCAGAAAATACCAGCTTGAACCGGCCCAGCCGGGCATGGTGGTGGTTTCGATGGGATGGCCGTTGAACTGCCAGTTTTGGGCACGGGCCAGCGGTGGTTCACCGTCTTCGGTGGGCAGGTATTTGTCTACGGCAGGTAAACGCAGCGGCAGTTGGTCTTCCGGTATGGCTTTGGGAATGCCGTTTTCGAAATAGATGGGTACCGGCTCTCCCCAGTACCGCTGGCGGCTGAAAATGGCATCCCGCAAGCGGAATTGTATGCGGCCTTTGCCGATGCCTTTGGCTTCCATGGCCTCAATGGCCTTGCGGATGGCTGCTTTGGCTGGCAGACCATTCAGGAAGTCGCTGTTGATGATGCGGGCGTCTTTGCTGTCGTTGGCACCGGTTTCGATGTCAGAGCCTTCGATGACATCCAGGATGTTGAGCTTATAATGCCGGGCGAAACGCCAGTCGCGCTCATCGCCGCCCGGAACGGCCATTACCGCACCGGTACCATAACCAGCCAGTACATAATCTGCAATCCAGACTTGTATAAGTTTACCTGTGAACGGATGTTTCACATAAGCACCTGTAAAAGCACCACTTACGGTTTTCACATCAGCCATACGTTCCCGTTCAGAGCGGTTTTTGGCTTTGGTGATATAGGCTTCCACCTCCGCCTGCTGCTCCGGGGTAGTGATTTCGGGTACTAAAGCATGTTCGGGAGCCAATACCATGAAGGTGACGCCGAAAATGGTATCGGGGCGGGTGGTGAAGACTTCAAGCTGGTTTTTGCCATCTGCCAGTTCAAAACGCAGCAGGGCGCCTTCAGAACGGCCTATCCAGTTGCGTTGCTGCTCTTTGAGGGCGTCTGACCAGTCGATTTCATTCAAACCATCGAGTAAACGCTGGCTGTAGGCCGAAATGCGCATCATCCACTGCCGCATCATGCGTATTTCTACGGGATAACCACCTCTTTCTGAAACGCCGTCTTTTACCTCGTCGTTGGCGAGTACAGTTCCTAAAGCCGGGCACCAGTTTACCCGGGCTTCAGCCAGGTAGGCGAGGCGGTAGTGCATCAGTAAATCAGCTTGTCCCTGCGCGCCGGCATTTTGCCAGCCGGAGGCGTCGAAAGCAGGGGTATGTTCATCGCAGTGCGCGTGCAACTGCCGGTTGCCGTTTTTTTCAAAATAAGCAATCAATTCTGACAGCGGACGGGCTGTATCGGTGTTTTTATCATACCAGCTATCGAATAACTGCAGGAAAATCCATTGGGTCCAGCGGTAGTAATCCGGGTCGGAGGTTTCCACTTTCCGGTCCCAGTCGTACGACAGGCCTATATGATTCATCTGCTCTACATAACGAAGTATGTTCTGTTCGGTAGTTACGGCTGGGTGCTGGCCGGTCTGGATGGCATATTGTTCGGCGGGTAAGCCAAAGGCATCAAAACCCATGGGGTGCAGCACATTAAAACCTTTCATCCGTTTGAAACGGCTTACAATGTCGCTGGCGATGTACCCGAGTGGGTGGCCCACATGCAAACCCGCGCCGGAAGGGTAGGGAAACATGTCGAGCACATAGTATTTAGGCTTGCTGCTTTGATCGGATGTTTTATAGACCTGTTGCTCCGACCATTTCTGACGGGCCTCTGCTTCTACTTTAGTAAATTGATAATCGGCCATATAACTGGAAAAAACTTAAGTGTACAAAAATAGAGATTGCTGCCACTTCTCTTCCTTTTAGGGCCTTGTTAAAGAGTTTTTATCCATCATTTCCACATCCTGCCCGTTTCAGTTCGAATAAATCTTATTTTAGCGTCCAATATCACCTCATGTCTGAGCAATCGAACCTTAATTATTTCCGCAGGAAAGCCCGCCGTTCGTCGGTAACTGCTGTGATAAGCATTACCCTGGTATTGTTTTTACTGGGATTATTCAGTGTTTTGGTGATGAACGCCAAGATGTTATCGGATTATGTAAAGGAAAACCTGCAGGTACAGATTTTCATCAACGAAGAAGCCGATCCCAAACAAATCAACGACCTCGCCAAACAATTGCGTGCCAATCCTTATGTGAAACAGTTGGATTATGTATCGAAAGAGGAGGCAGTTAAAATTCTGACGGAGGATCTGGGCGAAAATTTTGTCGATTTCCTGGGATATAACCCCTTGCTGGCATCCTTTAACCTTACGGTGGCGGCTTCTTATGCCAATTCTGACAGTCTGGGGAGGGTGAAGAAAGCCTTGCTGGTGAACCCTATTGTCAAGGAAGTTTACTACCAGGCTGGTGTGCTCGATTTGTTAAATAAAAATATTAAAACCATTGCTGCCATCGTGGGGGCATTCAGCCTGTTACTGCTGCTGATTACCATCACACTTATCAACAACAGCATCCGGTTGTCGCTGTACAGTCAGCGTTTCATCATCAAAAGTATGCAGTTGGTGGGGGCTACTTCCTGGTTTATCAAAAAGCCTTATCTGCTGAAAAGTCTGCTTCAGGGGGGTATTTCCGTTGTTTTAGCAGTAGGGTTGCTCTATCTGGTCATTTATTTCGGCGATCGGCAGATACCTGATCTGGCAGGTTTGCGTGATGAGTTGCTGAGCCTTTACATCGGTGCTGCATTGCTTGGTCTTGGTCTGGTGATCAGTTTTGTGAGCACCTGGATGGCCATCAACCGCTATCTTCATTATAAAATCGACGAACTTTATTGATATGAAACCCCGGCAGGCAACGTTTTGCTTGTTGAACTTCTAATGTAATTCCATGAAAAATAACGAAAACACTACCGGAAAGCTTCTTTTTGGCAAAATGAACTATCGGCTGATGCTGGCAGGTCTGGCGCTTATCATTATCGGCTGTGGCATGATGGCCGGCAAGGAGGATATTTTCAGTTTTACCAAAATAACCCTGGGACCCATTCTTGCCATGCTTGGCTTTGTGGTGGAAGTATTCGCTATCATGTACAGGCCTAAGAAACAGGCATGAGTATATGGGAAGCCATCGTCATAGCCATCATTGAGGGGCTGACGGAGTTTTTGCCTGTTTCCAGCACCGGCCACATGATACTGGCCTCCGCCTTAATGGGAATGCATGAAGATGAATTTGTCAAATCTTTCGAGGTAGTCATACAGTTAGGTGCCATCCTGGCAGTACTGGCCCTGTATTACAAACGTTTTCTGGTTAGTTTCGACATCTACCTCAAACTGTTCGTAGCCTTTTTGCCTACCGGTATCATTGGTTTTCTGGCCTATAAAAGCATCAAAGCCTATCTTTTTAATCCGCTCACGGTGAGTTTGTCGCTCATCATGGGGGGTGTCGTCCTGATTTTGCTGGATCGCTGGACTGAAAAGAAAGAAAGCCGCTATGTGGAACTGGAGCATATCAGCTATGGGGATGCTTTAAAAATTGGGTTTATCCAATGCATCAGCATGATACCAGGGGTGTCGCGCTCCGCAGCGACTATTTTTGGAGGCGTTTATGCCGGGTTCAACAGGGTACAGGCGGCTGAATTTTCTTTTTTGCTGGCCATACCCACCATGTTTGCCGCTTCGGGTTATGATATCCTCAAAAATCATGAAACCATCCTCAACGGTAATATGACTACCCTGTTGGTGGGTGCACTGGTGGCTTTCATCGTGGCTATTCTGGCAGTGAAGGCATTTGTGAGCTTCCTCACCCGTTATGGCTTTAAACACTTTGGTTATTACCGCATCATCGTTGGCATTTTGTTTCTGCTGTATGCGTACAATACCGGACTACAACTGAGTGTGGATTGAAGCACTACGATTTTGAAGCAGGAGAAGTACTCCTTTTCAACAAACCCCTGCATTGGACCAGCTTCCAGCTTGTCAAAAAGGTGCGTTACCTTACCCGGGCTAAAAAGGTAGGTCATGCAGGCACCCTCGATCCTTTGGCGACCGGTTTGCTGATTTTATGCACAGGGAAGGCCACTAAACAAATTGAAAGTTATATGGGGCAGGACAAGGAGTATACCGGCTGTTTCAGGCTGGGGGAAAGCAGCCCCAGTTACGACCGGGAAACCGAAAGTGACGCCCATTATCCTACAAATCATCTTACAACCGCTGATCTTGAAAAAGTCAGAGATAGCCTGACAGGTGTTCTCCAGCAATACCCACCTGCCCATTCGGCCATCAAGGTTGACGGACAACGCCTGTACAAAAACGCCCGTAAAGGCATTTCACAGGAGATCAAAGCCAGAACAGTGGAAGTAAGTGAATTTGAGTTGACCCGCGTTGAAATGCCGGATGTTTACTTCCGGGTGAAATGCGGCAAAGGGACCTATATCAGGTCGTTGGTACATGATTTTGGTCAGGCACTCGGAAATGGCGCGGTGCTTACCGAACTTTGTCGCACGGCTATTGGTTCCTATCGCCTGAGCGATGCCTGGGAAATTCAGGACTTCGAGCAAATGATTAAAGCACGTAAAGCCGCACAGCAGGACGACACTCAGGCATGAAAGTTTATCACGGATTAGCCGATTACCACCTACAAGCCCCCGTTGCTCTCACCATCGGTTCGTTCGACGGAGTACATCTGGGGCATCAGGAAATCATTCATCGTTTGCGGGAAGATGCTGCCCGGTTGGGCTGTTTGTCAGCGATTATGACTTTTACACCCCATCCCCGCATTGTATTAAACAAAGACAGGGACAGCCTGCGTCTGCTCACCACAGATGCTGAAAAGGAAGCGCTGATAAGGGAATTCGGGGTCGATATATTGTTTATGATGCCCTTTGACCAGGCTTTTCTGGGTCAGTCGGCAGACGCATTTCTCCAAAGCATGTTGCTGGATACCATCGGTATGAAACACATTGTGATTGGTTATGACCACCGTTTTGGTAACAAAAGGGAGGGAGATGTACATTTTCTTCAGGAAAGAGCAGGACAGGGGGCTTATACAGTCGAGGAAATCCCCCGTCAGACCATTGATGACCTGGCAGTGAGCTCTACCAAAATACGACAGGCCCTGGAAGCCGGCGACGTGGCCCTGGCCAACAAAATGCTTGGATATGCGTACCGGCTCGAGGGAGAAGTCATCAGAGGGGATCAGATTGGCCGGACCATCGGTTACCCTACAGCTAATCTGAAAAGAGAAGACCCCTACAAACAAATACCGGCAGAAGGCGTATATGCCTGTTATGCCTGGATAAAAGAGAGCCGGCAACCAGCCATGTGCTACATTGGAACGCGACCAACTGTAAATGGCACACGTACCAATGTGGAGGTGAATCTGCTTGACTGGTCAGGTAATTTGTACGAACAAAAATTACGCATTGATTTTGTCGCCCAGATACGGGGTGATCAGAAATTTGACAGCCTGGAAGCCTTAAAGGCACAGATTGCCCTCGATGAAATAACCATCAGGGATTATCTGAAATAATCTAAGATAAAAGCTTGTATACCAGCTCTTTGAGTAATTCACCATCTTCGGTTTGACTGCTTCCGAGACCTTTTGATTTAAGGTCATATTCAAGCAAAATGGCAATTGATTTTTTAACCTTGGGCAGGGAGAAATTCCGGGCATACCCCTCGTATTCCCGCAGTATATAGGGGCTGATGCCCATGGCAGGCGCCAGCGCGTCCGGAGCACGATTCAGGGCGTTGTGAAAAATGTAGAGCCGGTTGAATAGCTGGTATAGATTGCCGATGCAGACAGGCATCGAGAAATTACTTGCTTTAGGGCTTTCTGCGAAATAATTGGCAATCTGGAAAGCTTTGAAGGTATCTTTTCTGCCGATGGCGTTCTGCAGTTCAAATACATTGTATTCCCGGCTGATGCCGATGTACTTTTCAATGAGTTCGGTGGTAATGGCAGCGCCAGCAGGGATATTAATAGCCAGCTTGGCTACTTCATTGGCAATTTTCTCCAGATTATTGCCCAGGTAGTCGGCCATCACCTGTGCTGTTTTTGCATCTATGTTGAAACCTTCGCCTTTGATATAGTCTGCAATCCATTTGTCGAGCTGGTAGTCTTTTACCTTCGGGCTGTTAAAGAGGATAGCTTTGCCTTCTGCTGCTTTTTCTTCGAGGGTTTTATGTACTTTTTTCCGCTTATCCAGGGTTTTTCCTTTGTAACAAAATACCAGTACAGTACTGCTGAGTGGTTTGGAAAGATAGGGGAGCAGGTTCTCCAATTCTTTTTCTCCTAGGTTCTGCGCTTCCTTGATAAGTACGAGCTGGTGGGTAAACATCATGGGAAAACGCCTGGAAGCATTGATAATAATACCCGCATTCACATCGCGGCCATACAGGACGCTTTGGTTAAAACCTTGTTGTTCCTCGGGTAAGGCATATTTCTCAAGCCAGTCGCCCAACCTGTCGATGTAAAAGGGTTCGTCACCCTGCATGAATAAGATGGCGGGGAACTTGCCGCCTTTGAAGTTGCGTAAGAGTTGGTCGTAACTGATTTCCTCTTTGCTGCCTTTGGCCATCAGAAACGAAGGTGTTTAACAGTTAGACCGTTGTTGATGAGTTGTTTGAGTGATCCTATGCCGACTTGAATATGACTTTCCACGAAGTTGGCTGTGACTTTGAGGTCACTTTCTGCGGTTTTAACACCTTCCGGTATCATGGGCTGATCGCTGACCAGTAGCAGCGCACCGGTAGGTATGCCGTTGTGAAAGCCTATGCTGAAAATAGTTGCAGTTTCCATGTCGATGGCCATGGTACGGGTTTCGCGGAGGTAGTTTTTGAATTTTTTATCATGCTCCCAGACCCTTCTGTTGGTGGTATAAACCGTGCCGGTCCAATAATCCAGTCCCATATCCCTGACAGTGGTAGAGATGGCTTTCTGAAGGGCAAAGGAGGGGAGTGCGGGTATTTCCGGCGGGAAATAATCGTTGGAGGTTCCCTCGCCCCGTATGGCTGCTATGGGCAATATAAGGTCGCCTATCTGATTTTTGCGCTTTAAACCACCACATTTGCCCAGAAACAGGACCGCTTTTGGACGAATGGCCGTCAGCAAATCCATCACGGTAGCCGCCATGGGACTTCCCATGCCGAAATTAATGATGGTAATGCCTTCAGCCACACAGGTTTGCATGGGCTTATCTTTTCCAAGAACCGGGGCATTGTATTGTTTGGAGAAGACCTCCAGATAATGGGAGAAATTGGTGAGCAGCACGTATTGCGTAAAATCCTCGAGAGGCCGGCCTGTATAACGCGGCAACCAGTTATTGACGATGTCTTCTTTCGTTTTCATATTTTTGACGACACGCTAATTTAAGGATATCTCCGAAGCTCTTCTTCCCGTATTTATGCACATGCCAGCCCTACATTTGCCACGTTTCGACGCCCGTATCAGACAGGGAAAACAAGGCCTGGAAATTTTTGATGTGTTTCGTCAGAAGTATCTGAAAATCACTCCTGAAGAATGGGTGAGACAACATTTATTGCAGCATCTTGTCAACGGACTGGGCTATCCGAAAGCCCGTTTGTCGGTGGAGAAAAGCATCGAATTCAACAAAATGACCCGCCGTTACGACGCAGTTATCTACAATCACAACGGGCAATACCCAATACTACTGATAGAGTGTAAGGCACCACACATCGGTATTGACCAGACCGTGTTTGACCAGGCGGCGAGGTACAATCGGGTATTGGGGGTAGATTATTTTTTACTTTCAAATGGCATGACCCATCTGTTCGCTTTTGTGGACCATGAAGCGGGCAGATACCGTTTTCTGGAGGAAATACCAGACTGGGCTTCCTTTACAGCGCTTTTGAAAGCTGTTTGATATCGTCGCTCAGGAAAATCTCCGTGCCTTCATCTGTTTTAATAGAATTCAGCAACATGGCTCTGGCCACCGTATTGGTCGAAATACTGCGGTAATGCCGCAACTTACCTGCCAGCATCCATTCAATCAGCGGAAATATAAGCTGGGCAATTTTTTCTCCCAGCCTGAATTCCGTTCGTGGTCCGGTCAGGAGCGATGGACGATAAATAGATAAACGATTGAATCCTATCTGCTTGAGCGCATGTTCACAGGAGCCTTTTACCTGGTTATAGAACACTTTTGAATGTTCGTCGGCACCCATGGCAGAAACCACACTGAAATGCGCTACACCAGCTTGTTTGGCGATGTGGGCGGCATTCACCACCATGTCGTAGTCCACTTTCCGGAAAGCCTCCCGACTGCCTGCGGTTCTGATGGTCGTTCCCAGACAGCAATACACCCTGCTGATGCCTGAAAAGGCATCAAGTTGCTCTGTCTGCTTCTCCATATCTGCAGACACAAAAACCAGCTTGTGATGATCCAAAGAAGGTTGTCTGCGACCGAGACATACGATGCGGTTTACTTTGTCGCTGCGGATCAGTTCCTGCAGCAACTGACTGCCTACGGCACCGCTGTAGCCCAGCAGTAAACAATCGAAAAAAGGCATGCGATATGGGTCAGCCATGGTGGTAGGGTTCGTTGCGTAAGATGGTGAAGGCACGGTACAATTGCTCCAGAAAAATGAGTCGAATCAGCTGGTGCGAAAAAGTCATGTCGCTGAGCGATACGGATGCGTCAGCCCGCTGATAAACGGCATCGGAGAAGCCGAATGCCCCCCCAATGATAAAATCAACCTGCGAACGGCCGGCCAAAGCCCATTGATCGAGTTGCCGGGCAAATCCGGGGCTGTCGTATTTTTTACCTCGCTCATCCAGTAAACAAACGAGGTTTCGGGTATCCAGACTCCTGAGCAGTAGTTCACCTTCCAGCCTTTTTACTTCCTCGTGGGAGAGATTGGTAACCTGCTTCAGATTGGGCAGGGTTACCTGTTCAAAGGTGCAATAATGCTTGAGCTTCTTCTGAAAAAAGGCGATACCTTCCTCAATAAAGGCATCCTGATTTTTACCAAGCTGGATAAGTCGTATACGCATGCTTCAGGTTGATGTGCTGATTTATTTGGATGTACAGATGTGCAGATGTCTGACCAAAAAAAAGTCTCGTCTCTCGTCTCTCGCTCTCTCAATATCTGAAACAAAAAACAAAGCCCCGAATCTCTCAATCCGGGGCTCTGATATTTTGCAGTGATTACTTGGTCTCGATGCTGATTAACTCAACTTCAAATACCAGGGTGCTGTGAGGCGGGATTTGCTGGCCTGCACCACGCTCGCCGTAAGCAATGTCGCTTGGGAGGTAGATGGTCCATTTAGAACCAACAGGCATCAATTGAAGCGCTTCTGTCCAACCGGCGATTACACCATTCAAGGGGAACACAGCCGGTTCGCCACGCTCTACAGAGCTGTCGAATACGGTGCCATCAATCAGTTTACCGGTATAATGAACTTTTACCTGGTCGGTAAGCGCTGGTTTAGGGCCGGTACCCATGGTGTTTACTTTGTATTGCAATCCGCTGGCAGTAACGGTGATACCTTCTTTTTTCGCGTTTTCTTCAAGGAATTTAACGCCTTCTGATTTGGCAGCTTCGGTTTTCTTAGCCATCAGGCCTTGAAAATAGTTTTGGATGTACATATTGGCATCTGCTTCGCTGATGGTGGTTTTGCCATCTCCGTAAACATCTTCCATGGCTTTCATCATGGCTGCAAAGTTTACTTTTTCGAAGCCCTGACTTTTCAGGTTGGTGCCAATGCTTACGCCGAGGCTGTAGCTAACTGAGTCCATCTCAGTTTTGAGGGTAGCGTTTTTGTCCATTTTTTTCTGTCCGTTACAAGCTGTGAATGCGAAAACACTCAAGCCGGTTACCATTAAAAGTGATTTGAGTTTCATTTGTCAAATTTTGTGCGCCGAAGATACGGTATAGGCTTTGAATGCCCATTTTTATTTTAGGCTTTTGACAACATTTGACTAGTTATCAGCGCCTTTCTCCGCTTCGTCAGATAACGTAACCCCATAAATCCGGTCAAGTCGGACAGAGAGTTGCGCAATCATATCCACATCGTCTCTGAAAACCATACGTATGTCCGCATCGGTGTAGGAAAGGGCAGTGGGTTTAAGTCCTGTTTCATTCAATACCTTTTGCACTTCTGCCATCAGATCATAGGAGAACGAAACAGCAATTTCTCTTGGGACGGGCATAGGCAGGCAAACAGCCTGTTCAAGGGCATTACGTGCGGCTCCTCCATAGGCATCGATAAGTCCCCTGACACCCAGCAGAGTACCCCCGAAATAGCGGACCACCACCACCAGGCAATCAGATAACCGGAATTGGTCCAATACTGCCAGTATCGGCCGGCCTGCACTTCCGGAGGGCTCACCATCATCATTGCTGCGGTACTGATCGCCCGTTTCGCCCAAACGCCAGGCATAACACCAGTGTCTGGCGCTGAAATGCTCTTTTTTCAGGGAATCAAGGTGCATTCTGATTGCTTCTTCTGTCGCTACCGGCCAGGCATAGGCGATAAATTTGCTGCCTTTGTCTTTGTATAATCCGGTAACCGGAGCGGTAATTATCTGTTTTCTGCTCATTGAAAAACAAAAAGAAGGATAGCCAGTACCGCCAGCAACGCGCCTGCATATTGTCTGCGGTTAAGTCTTTCACGAAAAATCCAGGCCGCCAGCGCAGAAGAAATCAGGATGATCGCGAGGTTGTTGAGGGGGAAAAGGACACTCGAGGCCATCTCCTTAAAGGCATGGATGATACCAAAAACTGAAAAGAAGTTGGTTATGCCTAATAAAATCCCGGCCACCACACTTTTGTATTCCAGCCGAAGCTGTTTTCGTACCAGACCCATGCCAACACTTGTCCAGCCAATGATTGCTGATGACCCGAATAAAATGAATAAAAAGAAAGGATAATCAGATTTATTCAAATAAGTTACTTCTGTGTACTTAAGGAGCAAGTCGGCAACCCCGCCTCCCAGAAAGATGGCCATCGGTAATCGTAAATGCCCCGGGCGCAGCTGCATGGCAGCTGTTTTTCCGGCACTGAACCATACAGCTGCCAGCGCTAAAACAAGTGCCAGCAACCCTTGCGGCGAAAAAGGCTCGTCAAACCACCAAAAGGCGGCTACCACGGGTATCACCATGGATAGTTTGGCCGCGATGGCCGTAGGGGCCACACCGATGCGCTGAGCGGAACGACCTATCATCCAGAACATCAACACATAGAGGGAGCCCGTTAGCAGCGCCAGGGGAAGCCAGGGTTGTTGCAGGTTGATATTTTGTCCCTCAGGCATCAGCAGCCAGCCCAAAAGCATACAAACCAGATAATTTACAGCAATGGCCAGGAACGTTTGTATCCCCCATTGCCTGAAAGCTCTGAAATAAACAAAATTGACAGCGGAGCAGGCCACACTGAGCCAGAACCAGCTCACAACGACAAGGGGTTAAAGCCCGTAATTAAGTGATCTCCTCCTATTGAGCTGTTGGTTACGTTTACCAACCCTGGCAGGGCAGGGGCAGCCAATCCTGAACTAAAAGTTGCAGGGGCCTTAAAACACCGGATCTCATCCCACAAACCCTTTTCCAGAAACAAGGCCAGGGTTTTGGCGCCACCTTCAATCAGTATAGAATTTATATTTGTCTCTATAAGGCTGGTAAGTATATTTTCTAACCAATTGACTTCTGTGATGTCAAAATGCCGGATATTTTTGGCGTCGGCGCGACTTGCACTCCACAATAAAGTGTTTTTCCCATCCTGAAAGACTGTAAAATGGTCACCCACATGTCCGTGCAGTTCCAGGATGACGCGCAGGGGATCCTTGCCCGGATAGAACCGGGTGGTGAGTTCAGGATTATCGGCCAGGAGGGTACCTGCACCAACGAGTATGGCATCTTCCTCATGCCGGTACTGATGCACCAGCGTACGGGAGAGGGGATTGCTGATCCATTTGCTGTCGCCATTGGCGCGTGCCATAAAACCATCGCTGGTTTGTGCCCATTTCAGGATGATGTAGGGCCTTTTTTTGCTTATAGCGGTAAAAAAACGACGGTTCAGGTGTATGGCTTCTTTTTCCAGTATGCCGAGTGTGACAGCTATGCCGGCTTCCTTTATTTTGGCCAACCCTTTTCCCGAAACCGCTGTAAAGGGATCAATACAGGCCACAACCACCCGTTTTACACGCTTCAGAATGATTAAATCGCAGCAGGGGGGTGTTTTGCCGAAATGGGCGCAGGGTTCCAGGGTGACATAAACCGTTGACTCAGGCAGTAAACCGGGTTCATTGACCGATGCAAAGGCATTTACCTCTGCATGGGGCCCGCCATATTGCTGGTGCCAGCCTTCGCCTATGATGCGGTTGTTGTGCACAATCACACAGCCGACCATGGGGTTGGGCGAGACATACCCGCTGCCCAGGAGCGCAAGCTCCAGGGCCCGTTTCATGAATATTTCATCGGCTGACACGTGGCAAAAATAGGCTTCCTCTCTAACTTCACCGAATGAACGGTAAAGAACTCCGGCAATACCTCATCCGATCGCTCCTGGGTTCAGCAGAACCATCCGAAATCAAAGCCCAGGTGCAGTGGTTGCTTGCCAAACGGTTGGGATGGGGGCTGCTGGATGTGTTGTTGAAGGAAGAGGAGGAGATACCGGAGCAGATTCGGGTACAATTGATGTCGGATGTAGCAGAAATGCAGACCGGAAAACCGTTGCAATATGTGCTGGGCGAAGCCTGGTTTGCCGGAAGAAACTTCGAGGTAGATGAAAATGTGCTTATTCCGAGACCTGAAACAGAGGAATTGGTTGATTGGGTGCTCTCAGACTGGCCTGATAAAGCCGGTTTCCGGGTAATTGATCTGGGGACAGGCAGTGGCATCATACCCATCTGCCTGAAACTTGCCCGTCCTGGCTGGGAGGTCCATGCACTGGATATTTCACCGGCTGCCCTTGCCCTCGCCCAACGCAATGCCTATCGGCTTGGGGCAAAAGTGGTGTTTCACCAATTGGATATGCTGGAAGATGACTTGCCGATGGCTTATGACCTGATTATCAGTAATCCGCCTTACGTTCCACAATCCGAAAGCGCAGCCATGAGTGAGCAGGTGCGTGCGTTCGAGCCGGGATTGGCCCTTTTCGTGCCCGACCACGACCCGTTGTTGTTTTACAGAAGAATAGCGGAAATCACTTCAGGACTGCCGGAAACACAAGCAGTCTATATGGAGATTCATAAAGATAAATCACTGTATGTAAGTAATTTATTTGGACTTACATCAAGTAATACTTTAATTAAAAAAGACCTCAACGGTCATGATCGTATGCTGAAGGTTTCTTTAGGCTGAAAGCTCCGCGCTTTCAGTTACAACCTGCCGGTCTACTTTTTTAACCAGACCCTGTAATACTTTTCCCGGACCTACTTCCACGAAATGGTCTGCACCGTCGGCAAGCATTTTTTGCACACTTTGAGTCCAGCGGACAGCACCTGTCAGTTGATTGATGAGGTTCTGCCTGATTTCATCCGGATCGCTGACGCCGGTGGCAACCACATTCTGGTAGATGGGGCAGGATGGCTTCAGGAAGTTTGTGGAGCGAATGGCTGCTTCGAGTTCCTGACGGGCGGGTTCCATGAGGGGGGAGTGGAAAGCACCTCCTACATTCAGCAAGATGGCTTTGAGTGCTCCTGCTTCTTTCAGCTTTTCGCAGGCTATCTCAACACCTTTGACTGAGCCCGAAATAACCAGCTGACCGGGGCAGTTGTAGTTAGCCGGAACTACAATTTCATTTGTAATGGATGCACAAATATTTTCAACCACGTCATCAGCCAATCCCAGGATGGCGGCCATGGTAGAAGGTTCTTTTTCACAAGCTGCCTGCATGGCCAATGCCCGTTTCGAGACCAGCCGGAGACCGTCTTCAAAACTCAGACATCCGGTAGCTACGAGAGCCGAAAACTCTCCCAGGGAGTGGCCTGCAGCCATATCTGCCTTAAAATCAGACCCTAGAAGCTCGGCGAGAATGACAGAATGCAGGAAGATGGCAGGTTGTGTAACCTTGGTTTGTTTCAGTGCTTCATCGGTCCCATCGAACATAATATCGGTGATGCGAAAGCCCAGAATGTTGTTGGCTTGCTCAAAACGCGCCTTTGCAGCGGCAGAAGTTTCGTAAAGTGATTTGCCCATACCAATGAACTGAGCGCCTTGTCCGGGGAAAATATATGCTTTCATAGTAGTTAGTACGGAGTATTTAGTATGCAGTATTTAGTTGCAGTATTTAGTTGCAGTATTTAGTATAAAGTAGTTGGTATGCAGCATGCGGACTTTGTCCGCAAAGGTTAAGATTCAAAATTCTTTTCAGCTGTCGATGGCTTAAAAAGAAAAAAGACCAAAAAATCATTTTTCTCGTCTCTCGTCTCTCGCATCTCGCTTCTCAAGAGCTTTTACAATCCGTAAAACTCCACGAAATTTCTTTCTGTCTCATAGAGTTTGATACAATGCAGTTCACAATTAGGTTGTTTGAGATGCGGAGCAAGCTGTTCCCAGATGGCCATAGCCAGGTTTTCGGTAGAGGCCATCTTGCCCTTCATAAAGTCAACATCCACATTCAGGTTCATGTGATCAAGCTTATCGGTGACATATTGCTGTATGATGGTACTCATTTTTTTGAGATCCATGATAAAGCCGGTATCCGGATCGGGCGTGCCTTTTACGGTCACGTATAAGTCGAAATTGTGCCCATGCCAGTTGTGGTTGGCACATTTGCCAAAAACCTCCTGGTTTTTAGCCTCACTCCAGTTTGGATTCCAGAGTTTGTGAGCAGCGTTAAAGTGTTCTTTGCGGGTAAGGTAGATCATGCCGGCTGTTTCGGGTGCAAATATACAGGTGATTAGCCATAAAAATGGCTACGGCTTTACTCAACTGACTTCTTCCTGGCAGCCTGTCGCATCGGTTCACTGTCCCAGGCGTGGTCTCCGGTGGCAGTCTTTTCGAAACGTTCTGCCCTTAACAACTGTTCCTGCTGTTCTATCTGCTTTCTGGCCAGGGAGATGTACTGTTTATCATCATGTCGGGTGGTTAGCAGCTCCCGGAGGGCCTCTTCGTCGTATTTCCTGAAATTCTGTCCGCTTCTGGTTGCACTGTAGGCCCGGTGCCCCAGCCATTTGAGCACATCTACACCCAGTCGGATAGAGGTATCGAGTGATTCCCGGTATACTTCTTCCAGACCTGCATCGTACAGATCGGAAGCATCGTAGCGGTTGCGGGCCCGGGCGAAAACCTTCAGGTGCGGGAAATGTTTCTGAACCGTATGAATAAGCTGCCGGTTTGCGACAGGATTATCGATGGCGGAAATCAGAATCCGGGCTTCTTTGGCACCAGCGGCCTCCAGAAGGTCAGCACGGGAAGCATCCCCGTAAAACACATTGAACCCAAGCTTTCGGAGGAGTTCCACCTGGTCTGAATCATGATCAAGGTATACAGCCTGAACACCGTTGGCTCTCAAAAAACGGCCTATGGTACTCCCAAAATGACCAAACCCGGCTATGATTACCGGATGTCGCTGGTCGATGAAATCGGCACCTTTTTCTTCTTTTTTCTGCCTTCCGAATCTGGGGATGAGCAAGCGGTCGTTGATGAGCAACAACACGGGGGTAAGGGTCATGCTCATGGCAGTGAGTGCCATACCCATGTTCAGGGTTTCTCCGGTCAGTATTTGCAGGGTACCCATAAAACTCAGCAATACAAAAGCAAATTCCCCCACCTGCGACATCGACAGGGTATACAGCCTGTTCTGGTCATTCCTCAGCCTGAAAATCTTACCCACCGACCAAAGTACAGCAGCTTTCAGGCCTACCACGGCTCCCAAAATACTGAGGAAAAACAAGGGCTGCCGGCCTATCAGCTGCAGATCGATGGCGGCTCCGACAGACAAAAAGAACAAGCCAAGCAGCAACCCTTTGAAGGGATCCAGGTCACTTTCAAGCTCATGCCTGAATTCACTGTTGGCCAGCACCACACCCGCCAGGAAGGTGCCAAGGGCCGGACTTAATCCTACCATCTCCATCAGCAAGGCGATACTTACCACCAACAGCAGGGCAGAGGCCGTAAAAAGCTCTCTCAGATGGGTTTTGGCAATTACTCTTAACAAAGGCACAATCAGGTACCGGCCGGCTAACACAACCAGCAAAATTGCCGCTATCACTACGCCGGCATGGAGCCAGGCAGGGGTATTTTCGGGTAAGAGCTGGTGGCTGCTGCCGCTGAGGTGGTTGGTACGGGTGGCCAGTAAGGGCAGCAGCGCAAGTATTGGAATGACGGCGATGTCCTGAAAAAGCAAAGTTGAAAAGGCCGATTGCCCGCCGGTGGTATGCAACTGGTTCTTTTCCTTCATGGTCTGCAAAACAATGGCAGTAGAGGACATGCTGAAAGCCAGTCCGATGGCCAGCGATGATTGCCAGGACCAGTCGGCTACCCACAAAGCAGCCACCAGAAAGATAGTCGTTAGTGCCATTTGTGCCAGTCCCATCCCTAGAACCAATTTCCGCATCTTCCAGAAACGGGCAGGATCCAGCTCCAGACCGATGAGAAAAAGCATCATGACCACACCAAACTCTGCGAAATGCATGATATCGCCCCCTTCACCCCCGATAAAACCCAGGACATAAGGCCCGATGAGGATACCTGCCAGGAGATACCCCAATACTGAGCTCATACCCAGTTTTTTGGCAATAGGGACGCAAATCACCGCTGCTGTAAGGAATACAATGGACTGAAGTAAAAAATTTCCTTCCATCAGCGTGTTTCATTTCGGGTGGCAAGCCACAGATTGCTGCTTTCAAAACCCGACAAATCCGATATCGGACCGTCATGTTGTAAGTACTTTAAGAAACGGGTATAATCCATGGCGTAGGAGGCTATTTCAACTTCCCCGAGTTTGTGCGTGCCCTGAACCAGAAAGGGAGGCAGGTAGGTGGCCTTACAAAGGCGGACGGTTTGTTCAAAAGGGTACAGATATTCACGGATGGTATGCCGGTTTCTGCCTTCCGGCGAATAAACCTCGCGACTGCCACCGCTGCTGACTACCTGGAGGAAGTATTTGCCTGCAAGCGCCTCCCCTCCAGGTCCGTACGCCCACCCGAATTCAAGCACCATATCTATCCACTGCTTCAGCAGGGGGGGGCAGCTGTACCAGTACAACGGATGCTGCCAGAGGATGATATCATGCTGCAGAAGCTGGTCTTTTTCAACCGAAACATCTATGTTGAAATCGGGATACAGCTCATACAAATCCCTTATACGGATGTCCGGGATTTCTTTCGCTGCATTCACCAGGGCCTGGTGGGTCCGGGAATCTTCAAAACGGGGATGGGCAAATAATAATAGAATGCGGTAGGGCATGGGAGATGAATGCCACAAAATAAGTCTTCACCACGAAGGCTGCAACTTATAGCGGCAACCGGATATTCACTGTGGTTCCATGTTCCGGCTGGCTATCAAAATCAACCTCTCCGCCTACATCTTCCAACCTTGATTTGATGTTTTTAAGTCCTATTCCCCCTGAAATAGCAGAGTTTTGGGCATCGAAACCAATGCCGTTATCTTCAATCAGCAGGCTTAGCTCATCATCGTGCCGGATGAGCTGTATGGATACACTGGTAGCCTTCGCGTGTTTCAGGATGTTGCTCACACATTCCTGCATGACCCGGAAAATAGCCAGCTCTTTGGCATGTTCCAGCCGTTCATTCAAACCAATGACCTCAAAATCAATCTTAATCCGGTCATTGCCTATCCGTTGCAGGAATTCTCTTACAGCGGCAGTTAAACCCGCTCTGATGAGGGCATTCGGCATCATGGCGTGCGATACAGTCCGAAGTTCACGGGAGGCATCATCCGCCAGCGCGACCAGGTCATTCATTTTTTCCTTGTGTAACTGCTCCAGGGGTAATTGGTCACTGAGAAGACCTAAATTCAGCTTCAGGGCTGCCATTTGCTGGCCGATTCCATCATGTAATTCACGGGCTATGCGCACACGCTCTTTTTCTTCTGCCTCCAGTATGGCGCGGTGCTGGGTTTCCTGAGCCGCCCTTTTCATACTTTCAGAAGCTGCCCGCTGTTTGTATTTCAGCCGGCTGTATAGCAGCCAGATACTGAGTCCCAGCAAAAGCAGCAACACCACCAGCATATTACGCTGCTGCTGGTTTTTGAGGCTTTCAGCACTTGTTTTTTCCAGAACCAGGCTTTGATCAGCCAGCGCCCTGGCTTTTTTCTCTGTCTCGTACTTCACCTCCATTTCAGCAATCTGATTGGTCAGGTTTTCATTGAACATGGAATCCGCTAAAAGTGCATGTGCATTCCGGAAATGGAGTGCCTGGCGGTAACCACCACCTGCCTCATAACTTTTTGCCAGCATGTCATAAATTTCTACCAATCCTTCTCTGTAATAAATGTTTTCGGCTTTTACCCGTGCATTTTCAAGCATCTCAACCGCCTGTCTGAAACTGCCCTGATCGTAATAAGTATTGCCCAGATTGTACAGTGTATTGACAATGGATTTCTCGCTTCCGGATACCATTTTTATAGCCAGGCTCAGTTTATATCGCCTGATAGCCTGGTCATAGGCTTTGATTTTCTGATAAACCATTGCTTGGTTGTTGTATACGAAAGAGAGGCCTTCCTGGTCATCCGTAGCCCTGTAACCGGCTTCAGCGAGCGCGAAAGTCCGAAGGGCTTCCTCATAACTGCTGATCTTGTACTGAATGAGTCCCTTGTCGCTCAAGGCAGAAGCATGCAGGGCCTCCATTCCGGGAAGAGAGGTCGTTTTAATGGCTTCATCAAGTATAAAGAGTGCTTTGTCATACTGTTCAAGCAGATAGTATAGCTGAGAAGTGCTGGTTTGTGAATTGGCCAGCTCTTTTGGTTCCCCGATTTTTTCACGGATGGCCAGGGCTTGCAGGTGCATCAGCAGTGAAGAATCGTACTGCCCGGTATTTTTATACACAATGCCAATGTTCGCCAGCATAGCCGCCTCCCGGTCGGGCTGACGGGCCTGCCGGTAGGCTGCAACCGACTTCCGGTAATACTGATTGGCCTCTGAATAGGCCTTTTGTTTTTTGAGCAACAGCCCGATCACACCGTAACTCTTAGCTTTCCAGACAGGATTTTTTTGCTTTAATGACAGTTCAAGCGCACTTTTTCCCAATAGCAGTGCACTGTCGGGATTGGATTTGGAGATAAGCTGGCTTGTTTCTACCAACAACTGAATTTTGGTGGTATCGTCAGAAATCAACATCTGTCTGAGCAGACTGTCGGTATTGCGGGCATAAAGACAGGATGAAGTGGTCAGGGAGACAAGCAGTAGCAGGAAGTTTCGCATGTTCAAGGTTGTATGGCAAATTAAGCAGTAAACAGCTTCCGGTTTCTACCCTCTTTCACGGAGCAGGCTGCCATTTTTTACGGAGGGAAGTGACCATTTACAACCCTGCAAAGCCTTATAATTGCTAATATTGAAGGTTCGAAGCAAATACTATGATAGTCATTACGGGTGCAGCAGGATTTATCGGAAGTTGTTTGGCAGGTGCCCTTCAGGAGGCAGGTTATCTCGACCTGGTTTTGGTGGATGATTTCAGCAAAACAGCTAAAAAAGCCAATTACAGTGAGAAGAAAAGCACTTTACTGTTGGATAGAGACCATTTTTTCGACTGGATCGACCGGGAGCAGGCCGGCATACAGTATATATTTCACCTCGGAGCGCGTACTGATACAACAGAGTTTGACCGAACAATTCACAGCCGGCTGAACCTTGAGTACAGTAAAAAAGTATGGGAGAAGTGTGTTCAGTATGGCATACCCTTAACCTACGCGTCTTCTGCCGCTACCTATGGGGATGGCAGCCATGGTTTCGAAGACGATATCAGCCTTTTGCCGTTGCTGAAACCCCTGAATCCATATGGAGATTCCAAACACGACTTTGATAAATGGGCGTTGGCACAGGAAAAGAAGCCTTTCCAGTGGGTCGGACTTAAATTTTTCAATGTATATGGTCCCAACGAATATCACAAAGGCCGCATGGCATCGGTGGTATTTCATGCCTTTAACCAGATTGCAGCACACGGGAGCATGCAGTTGTTTCGATCACATCGTCCTGATTATAAGGATGGAGAACAGTTAAGAGACTTTGTGTATGTGAAAGATGTGGTGGCAGTCTGCCTTTGGCTCATGATACACCGACAGGTTAGCGGGCTTTTCAATCTCGGTAGCGGGCAAGCCCGGAGTTTTCTTGACCTTAGCAAACAGGTCTTTAAAAGTCTGGAGAAACCCGTTGATATCCGTTTCATCGATACTCCGGCTGATATCAGGGACAAATACCAGTATTTCACAGAAGCACCGATGAAAAAACTGCGGAATGCAGGGTATAAGGAGCCGTTTTACACCCTCGAAGCAGGGGTTGATGACTATGTCCGTCATTATCTGAAGCATAATCAATATCTGTAAGCTTGTTGCAACGACGCCACATAGAATACGGTATATGGGTACTCTTTTTAAGTGCTTTGAGCTGGGGTGTTTTTTCGCAACTCACCCTACGGCAACGCAGCAGTGCCTATTTGCAGGATGCTGCCCATCGTTTTGAGCGTTACATCGCCGATTCAGAAAGGGATTTTGAGAAATGGCTGATCCGGTACCGGAAACAGGAACTGAACGTACATGATTTCAGTGCCCAGCTGAACTATATGCGGGATCAACCCCTCAAAGGGTATTGGTTGTTACTGAAAGACAAGGAAGCTGTTTTTTGGAACAGTAACCGCATCAGTCCGGCAGAGTTACGTGATATACCGTTGGGAGAAGGGCTTGTGGAATTGTCTAACGGCGTGTTTTACAGTCATAAATTCAAATACGATGACAGTCTGACGGCCTGTTATCTGCTGGGAATACGCGATCGTTATGCCTACGAAAACAAATACCTGCGCAACGATTTTCTGCTGCGTTTTGATGGCATCGACGACATCCGCATGTTGTCGGCTGAGCGCGCGGGGCAGCAGGTACTGAGCCCGAAGGGAACTGTACTTTTCACCATTGCCCTGAACAGCGGACAGCGTTCCCTGTTGCTTTCGAGCCATGAATACGACAGCGGAGTAGCTTTTCTGCTGGCCATCATTTTTGCAGTCATGCTCTTTTTTATGAAGATTGACGAGCAGCAGGTTCGCCGCCGTCCTTACAGATCATTGCTAGAGTTTGTTTTATCCCTTACGGTCATCCGGCTTCTGCTTTTTATTTACCGTGATAAAATCGGACTACAGTCCGTTAAACTTTTCGACCCTGAGATATTTGCTTCCCATTGGTTGCTGCCTTCTCTGGGCGATCTGGTGTTGCATTTGCTTGTCATTGTGCTGGTCATAGTGTTTTTGTTCCGGTTCAGATGGATCTATGACAAGGTTTTTGTATCGATGCAACCCAAACTGAGGTTGTTACCGGTGCAATTCCTCTTTTTACTGCTTACCGTACTTTTTTTTATGGTGAGCCTGCTCATCAGCCGAGATCTGGTATTCAGCAGCAACATTCCCATCGGATTGGATCAGTTTTTCGATTTTAACCTCTATACCTACCTGGCACTGCTGTTGTATGTACTTTTCATTTGCATAAACGTGGCCACCTTTTATTTTCTGGCCAAATATGTGCTTTGGCAGATGAGCGGAGGCCGCATGCTGCTGCTGTATGCCCTTGTTTTAGGGCTTATCTGGTTTATGTTCAGTTTTACCGGAGAGGTGATTTGGCTGCGTTATTATGGCTGGTTGTGGGTTTTACTGGGCATGCTACTGCTTTTTTTCAGAAGCAGGCTGGTGCAGCGGCTACGCCTTTTTAATGTGTTGCTGGTTTTATGGAGTGTATTTGTGGCCTTCCAGGTCAATGAGGCCTTGTTGCGGAAACAGAGTGAAAAAGCACGTTACCTGGCCCGGAAAATATTTGCCCCGGAAGACAGGGTAGCGGTATATATGTTGCTGGATCTTATTCCGATGTTGCAGCAGGACGAGCTGATCAGACGCTATACCAGCAATAATTACGAGCCTGATTTAAACTTCAGGAATCGCCTGGTTTATCAGTATCTGCAGGGCTATCTTGACCGTTACAGCCTCTACGACCTTCAGTTTGCCAAAGGCAATGAAGAAACCCGAGGCAACCTGAATGCCGAGCTGGAGGAACAATTGCAGCTTAACAGATTTGGCCTCATCCGCCAGTTTCGTGTAAATGCCCGCCTTGGTTACAGCATACGGGTTCCGTTTGTTTCTGATGAAAGCCATGTAGACACGCTGATTGTAAGGTTGCTCCAGAAATCAATTAAACCGGAAAGCCCGTTTCCCTCCCTTTTGCTGGAAGGAGATGGAGGGGAGGCACCTCAGTTGGGAACCATGTCATTTGCCTTTTACGAAAATAACAGGCTGATTCAGCAGGGAGGAAAATTCCCTTACACCATCATTGATGAAAAGTGGCGTTCCAAAGACGGAGAGTTTAACCTGATGGATGCTGATGACTTCTATCATTTTATTTATCGCCCCGATAACCTGAATACCATTGTAGTCAGTTACACGGCAGGTAGCTTCTTCGCTTTTTCAGCCATTGCGGCGGCTTTATTTCTTTTTTCAGTGGTTTTCATTTTTATCCTCAACCGGGGTTACGCCTTGCTGACCGACCCTGAAAACATACTTCGTTTGTCGTACCGGAACAGGATAGAAATTGCCCTGCTCGGTTCTGTAGTTGTCATCATGGTAGTCATAGGTTACATTACCATTACCTATACAGTGCTGAAAAACAGGAGTAATAAAATAGAACTGATAGCCAATCGCCTGCAGGATGTTGCCTCGGCGGCGGAGGTAGTACTGCGCGATCAGGTGGTACTCAGTGGACTGAACGATAGCAAAAGACTGGCACTGAATCAGGCAGCCAGCAGTTTTGCAACAGACTTCAGCATCTTTGATTTACAGGGAAGGTTGGTTTACAGCTCCCAGGGAAAGCTGTTTGAGAAAAGACTGGTGAGTGAGCTTATGAATCCCACAGCCTACCAGGCTATCGCTTCAGAACAGAAAACGGTACATATTCAGGATGAACAAATTGGTGTTTTCCCTTTTATTTCAGCGTACGTTCCTTTGAAAGATGCCAAAAATGAAGTTGTTGGGTTGTTAAATATGCCTTCTTTCTCAACGGAACAAGAGCTTAGAGATGATCTGAACGCCTATCTCGGCAACCTCGTAAGTATTTATATTGTTATTCTGTTGCTGGCTGGTTTGTTTACCCTTTGGCTCGCGGAGCGTATCACCTCACCGCTGCAATTGCTGACACAGGTAATCAGACGCACCAAAGAAGGAGCACAAACCCGCATGCCCGACTGGAAACGGCAGGATGAGATAGGCGTGATGATCAGTTCCTACAACCAGATGTTGCAACAGCTGGAGGACAATGCCCGTTTACTGGCCCGCTCAGAACGCGAATCCGCCTGGCGGGAGATGGCAAGACAGATTGCGCATGAAATCCGCAATCCGCTTACGCCTATGAAGCTGAAGTTGCAGCGTTTACGACGTGACTGGACTGAAAACCGTGAGCGTTTTGACCAGCACTATGTAAAGGAATCAGGCCTGGTGCTTGAACAAATAGATGTTTTGGCAGCCGTTGCTTCTGAATTCAGCTCTTTCGCAATGGTAACCGTGGGCGAGAAGGCCCCCTTTAACCTCCTCAATACCCTGGAACAGGTAGCCGGTTTGTACAATACCCAGGCGCAGATTGACCTGGATAACCGAACCGAAACAGACCAGTGTCTGGTTTTTGGAGATAGCCAGCAAATCCAACGGGTATTCCAGAATCTGGTAAAAAATGGTATACAGGCCGCTCCTGACGAACGTCAGCCCGAAATAACCATTCGTTTGTATAAGGATACGACCCATTATACCGTTGATGTGATCGATAACGGCAGCGGGATACCGCAGGAGGATCAGCAGAAAATTTTCCAGCCGAATTTTACCACAAAATCATCGGGTATGGGCCTGGGACTTGCCATTGTGAAAAAAATAGTTGAGCAGAACGATGCCGAAATAGGCTTTGAAACCTCTTTTGCTCAGGGAACACGTTTTTTTGTCCGATTCAAAATCTACCGCCCGGAGGCATGAGAGTACTGCTGCTGAGCAGCCTGTTGTGCTGGGTGATGACTGCCGGTGCACAGGAAACAGGGACTTTTCGCAGCAAACGGTTGTTGCCAGGGGCGTCTCGCTTTCAGCTCGACAGCCTGCCCTTGGTTCCGGGAAGTTTGGCGTTGAAAACTGTCAATGGATCGCAACGGCCAAATATTAATTATGAGGCTAATTATGCTAAAAGTATAATTGAGTTCCCAGGCATACTGGAATATACTATTGAGGTAGAATACCGGGTGATACAACTGGATCTGCAACAACCCCGCTTTCACAAATCCCTTGCTTTAAACAGCAACCTGGAACTGGCTAAACAAAATCCTTTCAGGCCGCAAAATCAGCCACAGGCAGCTGACGATTGGCTTGGTCTGGGATCTTTCGAAAAAAATGGCAGTATTTCCCGGGCCTTGTCGGTTGGAAATAACCAGAACGTGGTGCTTAACTCAGGTTTGAATCTTCAATTGTCGGGGCAAATTACAGACAATGTACAGCTCATTGCCTCAGTAACTGACGAAAACCTGCCTTTCCAGCCGGATGGTTTTACCCAACAGTTACAGGATTTTGACCGTGTTTTTGTGCAATTGAAGGCCCCCGACAACAGCCTGATTGTTGGTGATTTTGACTTAAAACGTCCGCCATCCTGGTTTCTGAATACCTTCAAAAATGTAAAAGGGTTGAGGTCTGATAATCTGCTTTACCGGAGAAGCGGAGATACACTTGACCAAAGTGTTAGTTTTTCGGTTGCCCGCGGACAGTTTGGCCGGAATGTTTTTTCGGGCAGAGAGGGCAATCAGGGACCTTACCGTTTGCAGGGTGACAATGCCGGGGAGTTTATTGTGGTACTGGCGGGTTCTGAAAGGGTTTACATAGATGGTGTTTTGCTTAAAAGGGGTGAGCAATACGATTATGTAATAGATTACAATACGGCAGATCTGGTATTTACACCTAACAGGCTTATCACCAACCAGAGTCGGATTATTGTAGAATTTGAGTATGCCAATCAGGCTTATGTACGTTCCATCGCTTATTACAACCTCAATTACAGCACTGAGCGGCACCAGATAAGACTTAACAGCTACCAGGAGCAGGATGCCCCTTCACAGCCCCTCTTCCAGGAGTTGGATGATAGCCAGAAGTTGTTTTTGCAGGGATTAGGCGATTCTGTAAACAATGCCTTTTACCCCGGAGCCACCCTAAGTGGGTTCAATGCCGAGCGCATCAATTACAAACGTATTGACAGTCTGGGATACGGGCCTGTTTTCATCTATTCAACCAATCCCGACAGTGCCATTTATGAGATCAGGTTCAGTTTTGTAGGTCAGGGGAAAGGCGATTATCTTCAGGCAAGGGGCACTGCCAACGGAAGGGTTTATGAATGGATTTCTCCTGTTATCAATGGAACAGATACAGCTCGCAGAGGAAGTTATGCGCCTGTAGTGAGATTAATTGCGCCTAACAAAATCAGCCTCACAACGCTGGGAAGCAGCGGGCAGCTTGGCAGCAATACGCGGTACGAATCAGAACTTGGCTACAGCAGGAGAGACCCCAATCGTTTTTCTGATGGAGGGGTTATTAACCAGCAAGGGTATGCCGCTAAGGTAAAAATTGACACCAAACAACCCCTGGGTTTCAGCAACTATCCGCAGGCTGCTGTTACGGCGGGTATTCAATATGAATACCTTGATGCGCGCTTCAGGACGGTTCAGCCCTACCGAAACATGGAGTTTGCCCGAGACTGGAACCTTCCGGCTATTTACAGCCTGCAGGAAGAGCACCTCAGGGGTATTTATGCTGGCATTCAACTCAACGACAGCAGTGAATTCCGCTACAACCTGCTGGAGCTACGCACGGGGGCACAAGCCGGGTTTCGGCAGCAAATAACAGCAAGATTACTTCAGAAAAAACAGGAGATAACGAGCTCGGTTGATTTATTGCGCAGTACAGCCCCTGCCTTCCGGGGAGATTATTGGCGAAGTAAAGCAGCCTATAAACGATTCTGGGAAAGGTATGAAGCCGGAATACAACTCGAACAGGAACATAACAGGCAACAGCTCGTTGTGGCAGACAGTCTTGCCAAAACCAGTTTCCGGTTTGACATGCTGGAAGCCTACATGGGTACAAGCCGGAAGCGTATCAATCAATACCAGCTCAAATACACCTACCGACATGATTTTTTACCCTACGGTCAAAAGTTGCTTGAAAGTCAGACCGGCCAGAACTATACACTCAGTACAGCCATCAATCAATTTGACGATCACCAGTTCAAGCTAAGTGCTACCTACCGTGATTTACAGTTGTATGCAAGCCCGGTGCAAGTTGCCACCAGAGAGAATAATTACCTGGGACAACTGGAGTACAGTGGTCGTTTTTGGAAAGAAGCCGTTACTACCCAACTGTTTTATGCCTTCAGTCAGGGACAGGAACTTAGGCGGGACATTGCTTTTCTGGAAGTACCGCCTGGTCAGGGCAACTATAGCTGGAAAGATTACAACAACAACGGCGTCCAGGAATTAGACGAGTTTGAACAGGCTTTTTTCAGTGATCAGGCTAATTTTATCAAGGTGTTTATACCGGGAAGTACTTTCGTTCCAACTTTTGGCAATCGTTATAATCAAACGGTACAACTGAATCCTGCCAGGTTGCTGAAAAACAAAAAGAGCTTTTGGGCAAGGTGGTCTAACCTCAGCTCCTTTTCCCTGGAACGTAAAAACCAGGGTAGTAACGGAGTCCGGTTTCTGAACCCGTTTGATCTAAATTTATTCGACAGCAGCCTGGTAAGCACGCAGGGAAATTTGCGAAACACGGTTTTTTTTAACCGTAACAATCCTGGTTTTGGTATCGATTTCGGATATCAGAGAAGTATACAGAAGAGCCTGTTATCTGCAGGTTTTGAAACCAGACAAAGCCTGGATCGCAATCTGAAGGGAAGGTTGAACCTGTTGAATAATCTGAATACAGAATGGGAACTCATTCAAGGGGAGCGGGTGCAGGAGGCGGATGTTTTCTTCCGGCGCAATTACCGCATTGAGCAATGGGAGTTTCAACCCCGCCTGAACTGGACAGCCCTGGATCAGCTCCGCACCAGCTTCCGGTACGCCTATCGCGATAAAACCAATATACTGGTATCGGAGCTTCCCGGATCAGTAGCAGAGGCTGCTGTCATACATGAACTCACGGCAGAAATGAATGTGAATTTTGCCGGATCAAGTAGTTTTCAACTTACTTTTTCAAATATCAGCAATAAGTTCAGGGGCGATCAGAACAGCCCTGCTGCCTACGAAATACTACAGGGATTACAACCGGGAAGTAACCAGTTGTGGGGGGCAACCATTTTCAGAAAACTGGCAAACAATCTCCAGCTTAACCTGAGTTATAATGGCAGGAAGTCGGAGGGAAGCAAAACCATCCACACCGGCCAGATGCAGGCCCGTCTTGTTTTTTAATTATGGGGAAATTATAGGGGACAGTCTAGACTGTCCCCTATAATTTCCCCATAATTAAAAAACAAGACGGGCCAATATTCTTCCAATGGGAGTACTACCGCAAGGTAAAAGTACTTTCCCCTATCAGGAGGCCATCAGCATAAACTTCCGCTTTGTAAACCCCTTCGAGGAAAGGGGTGCCTTTGGTCCAGTAAATACACACAGGCAATGATTCCTGTTGATAATCAATGGTTGCAGAAGCAGTGTACAGGGTTTCCTGTCCTTCAGCCATAAATTTGCCGGAGCCGGCATCTTCAATCCACAGTGTAACACCTTCAGGGCCAATTACTCGGAGGTAAATGGCTTTATTACCTCTGTTGGCCACCCGGTTTTCACCGATGGTAAAACAAGCTTTAAGTTTTTCAGTGCTTTTGGCTTTGGCCGTCAGCACTTCTTTGCCACCTGAACGGAGACGAATACCTTCAACAGTGAGGTTTTGAACCTTGAGAATGGCCCCCAACGCTACTTTGTTGCTCAGTTTCACGTTTTCGTCAACCAGCTCATCGCTGCGTCTCTGTTCCTGTTTGATAACAGTTCTCAGTTCCTGGTTTTCAACCTGCAGATTTTCGTTGGCTTTAATAAGCGAATCTATTTTTTCGAGATAGAGTTGCTTGTAATAGTTAAGCTTACCATTTTCTCTTTTGAAGCGTTCCAACTGCTGGGCAGTCACCTTATTGGTCTGGATGAGACTATCCAACGAAGCACTTTTGGAAGCCAGCTCCATATTAGCAGCTTCTACCAGACTGTCGAGTTGCGCATTTTTACCCTTGAACAGGTTTAATTCGCCCACTGCCTTCTGATATTCAATTTCTTTCTGAAGGAGGAGCCGCTGCGATTCCTCTTTCAGTTGCCGGTTGGTATTCCACACATAAATAAATACCCCGTTCAGGATAATGAGTGCAATGATCACGAGGATCAGAATCAACCGTTTCGAATTACTCTTTTTTTCTTCAGACATATCGCGTTTTCAGCATCTTTTTTCAAGAACCGTGCAAAAATAAGCAGATTAAGCCGATACCTCATGGCTTTTTCATTATTTGGCTTTCCACAACCTTCCCACACTTCAATAACCAGCCAAAATGCAATCTTTTATTCACCCCGCACTCACCGAACAGTTACTTTTCATAGATGTTGAAACTGTCCCTCTTTTCCCTGAGTTTGAGGAATTACTCCCCGATGCCCAAAAGTTATGGGTGGAGAAAAGCAGGCAGTTCAGAAGTCCGGAAAACGAAGACCCGGCAGTCAGCTACGAAAAGGCAGGTATTTATGCGGAGTTTGGCAAAGTCATCTGCATTTCGGTAGGCTATGTTCAAGACACGGCAGATAAACGTTTTTTTCACCTGCGTTCGTATGCCGGAGATGATGAAAAGCAATTATTGACAGATTTTTCAGAAATGCTGAAAGGTTGGGACAAGCCGGGTCGTTTCCTTTGCGGTCACAATATCCGCGAGTTTGATGTTCCCTATTTGTGCAGACGCATGCTCATCCACAGCATACCGCTGCCCTCCATGCTGGATATGGGTGGTTTGAAACCCTGGGAAGTACGCCACCTGGATACCCTGCAACTCTGGAAGTTCGGCGATTACAAACATTACACATCTCTCAAGTTACTCGCCTGGTGCTTCGGTATTCCCAGCCCCAAATCCGATATTGATGGAAGTGAGGTGGCAAAGGTGTATTACAGGGACAAAAATCTTCCCCGCATTCAGCAATACTGTGAACGGGATGTACTTACAGTTGCCCGGCTTTACCTGAAAATGGTTCAGCAAGGCGATATTGTGGATGAGGCTGTGCAGCTGAGGGGGTGATGTGGTGATTTTTGGATGTGCTGATGATTCGCGGCTGTTGGCTGTTTCCCGATGGGCTGACAAAGCCACCCATCTTGCAAAAAAGTCTCACCTCTCGCTTCTCACCCTCTCGATGTCTGAAAATAAAATCGTCACCACCCGGAATAGCCTCGTATTTTCGTAGCGTATGTCGTCCAGTGCAGCCCGAACCCCATTATTACAAGTCAGGAATCTCTCGGTAGCTTTTTACCGCGAGGGGCATTTTGAGCGTGTAACACACGGTATCACCTTCGATTTGTATGCAGGGGAACTGCTTGGCATTGTGGGGGAGTCTGGATCCGGCAAATCTGTTACCTCACTGGCCATCATGGGCTTACTGCCAGCTCGTTTTTCAAGCATAGAATCAGGCAGTATTTTCTACAATAATTCGGGCGAAATTCTGAATCTGACCGATTTACCGGCGTCTGCTTTCGGACAAATCAGAGGCAAAGAGATAGCCATGATTTTTCAGGAACCCATGAGTTCCCTGAACCCTGTCCACCGCTGTGGGGAACAAGTGGCCGAAATGCTGCGGCAGCACATGCCTGAATTCTCTGAGGCAGAGATAAAAACGAAAGTTCTCGCCCTCTTCGAGGAGGTAAAATTGCCTCGGGCAGCACAACTCTATGATAGTTATCCGCATCAGCTTTCCGGTGGACAACGGCAGCGGGTAATGATTGCCATGGCATTGAGCTGCAATCCAAGCGTACTTATTGCTGATGAACCCACTACAGCCCTCGATGTTACCGTTCAGGCGGCCATACTCGAACTGCTACGGGAATTGCAGCAGGCAAGGGGTATGGGTGTTATCCTCATTACCCACGATCTGGGGGTAGTGGCAGAGGTAGCCGACCGTGTATTGGTGATGCAAGCGGGCAGGATGGTAGAAGAAGGTTCAGTAGAAAGACTTTTTACCCATCCTGCAGAAGCTTATACCAGAGGCCTCATCCACTGCAAACCTGCTACCCGGCAGCGGGTTGAAAGATTACTTACAGTGCGTGATTTCCTGGGCGATTCCGGCTTGCCCGATCAGCACCCGATCACCGAAAATGAACGGAAAACAAGCCATACCCGTTTATACCAGCAGGAGCCGATTCTGCAGGTCACAAATCTATGTACCTGGTTTACGGCTAAAACATATTTCTGGCAGGCACCTCAGGTGGTCAAAGCAGTTGACGACATCAGTTTTTCCCTTTATCCAACCGAAACACTCGGGTTGGTTGGAGAGTCTGGCTCCGGGAAAAGTACCGTGGGACGTAGTATCATTCGGCTTACAGAGCCCACCAGCGGTGAAATATGGTACAAAGGCAGCAATGTAAGGAGCCTGAAAGGGGATGCTTTACGAGAGTACCGCAAGCAGGTACAGATTATTTTCCAGGATCCCTATGCATCCCTGAATCCGCGTATGACGGTTGGACAGGCCATTGCGGAGCCGATAGCGGTATACGGACTGGCTGCCGGTGCAGGCGAAAGACTGGCCAGGGTGCAGGAATTGCTTCAGGAAGTTGGATTAGACCCCCAGATGTACCAGCGTTATCCTCATGAGTTTAGTGGTGGCCAGCGGCAAAGGGTAGTCATAGCCCGTTGTCTGGCACTGCAGCCCGATACCATCATCTGTGATGAAAGTGTTTCGGCCCTCGACGTATCAGTGCAGGCGCAGGTGCTTAACTTGCTGAAAAAGCTGCAAAGAAGCCTTTCTCTTTCCTATATATTCATCTCCCACGATTTGAGCGTCATCAAACATATGAGCGACCGCGTCCTTGTATTGCGTCATGGCAAACAGATGGAGCTGGGTGAAGCCGATGCCTTGTATGCTGCCCCGGAAACTGATTATACACGCCAGCTGATTGCTGCCTTGCCGGATCAGCGCTTTGAACAATTTTTAAGTAAAAAATGATATGTCGAAACGACCTAAAAATAACAACCTTAAAAGCCAGCTCATCGAGCTGAGCGATGAGGTATTACGCATCTTCCGCCAGAACAAGGCTGATAAATCCTTGAATTACCGTGAAATAGCAGCCAAACTTAAAATCCGGGACGAATTCAGTCTCGAAATGATTATTCAGGTACTCGAAAAACTCGAAAACCAGCAAATTATAGAAGCCGAACGTCCTGGCAGCTTCCGCCTTAAACAGGAGGAAGGCCTGCTCGAAGGTAGGCTGGAAACCACCCAGCGTGGCTTTGGCTTTGTAGTGGTGGAAGGCCGTGAAAATGACATCTTCATACCTGAAAACAAGCTGGGGAATGCCTTGTCGAAGGACAAGGTAAAAGTGCGCATATCTTCCCGAAAGGGAGGACAGAAGGGGAAAACAGAAGGGGAAATCGTTGAAGTGGTAGAACGTTTCCGCACACAGTTTGTGGGCGTGGTGCATGTAAACAAAACCTTCGCCTTCCTGGTGCCCGACAGCAAAGACATGGCCATCGATCTTTACATTCCGCTCGACAAGCTGAATGGAGCCAAAGACGGACAGAAAGCCATTGCGAAACTGGTAGACTGGACCGGCAAGATGGAAAATCCGCAAGGAGAAATTACCGAGATACTGGGATCACCAGGGGAGCACGAAACGGAAATGCTGTCAATCGTGGCTGAATTTGGCTTTCCGCTGGTATTCCCGCAGGAAGTTATTGAGGCAGCAGAAAAATTCGGACTGGTAATAGATAAGGAGGAAATCGCCCGCCGCCGCGATTTCAGGGGGGTGACCACCTTCACCATAGATCCGGTGGATGCCAAAGACTTTGATGATGCCCTTTCACTCCGGTACCTCGACGACGGAACCTATGAAATAGGCGTGCACATAGCGGATGTATCGCACTATGTACAACCTGGTTCCCCGTTGGATAAGGAAGCCTTTAAACGGGCAACTTCGGTATATATGGTCGACCGGGTGGTTCCCATGCTTCCGGAAAATCTTTCGAATATGGTCTGTTCCCTACGCCCCAATGAGGAGAAACTTACCTTTTCGGCTGTTTTTGTGATGGACGAAAATGCGGATATTGTCAGTGAATGGTTCGGTCGTACAGTTATCAAATCCGACAGGCGTTTTGCCTATGAAGAGGTACAGGAAATCCTGGAAACCGGAACGGGCGATTACCTGAATGAGCTCAGACTCATCGATAAACTGGCACACAAACTAAGGGATGATCGCTTCCGTAAGGGCTCTATCCGTTTCGAATCGGAAGAACTGAAGTTTAAACTTGATGAGAATGGTAAGCCGCTTTCTGTGTTCGTAAAAGAACGCAAGGAAGCCCACATGCTCATTGAAGACTTTATGCTGCTTGCCAACAGGCGTGTGGCCGCTTTTATTGCCTACAAAGACCACGGTAATTTCCGGAACAACTTTGTATACAGGGTACACGATGCCCCGGACCTGGAACGCCTGAAGCGCCTCGCCAATTTTGTGGAGCGTTTTGGCTACGAGATAAATTACACCAGCCGCAAGGCCATCAGCGAGTCGCTGAACAAACTGGTGGAAGATCTTGATGGCAAAGATGAAGCAGACATCATTGAGTCGATGGCCATCCGTACCATGGCGAAAGCAGTTTATACGACTTCAAACATTGGTCACTATGGTCTTGCCTTTCAGCATTATACGCACTTTACCTCACCAATCCGACGATATCCGGACGTGATGGTACATCGTCTGCTGGAGCAATATCAGCAGGAAGGTGCCAAAACGGTAGATCAGGGGAAACTTGAAAAGGATTGCCTGCATAGCTCTGAAAGAGAGCGAGCAGCGGTACAGGCTGAAAGGGCTTCTACCAAGTACAAGCAAATTGAAATGATCCAGGACAAGGAAGGCGAAGAGTTTGATGCTATTATTGCCGAAATCAAAGACTTCGGTTTTTATGTCATGATTGATTATAACCATTGCGACGGTCTCGTAAGATTCGCCGGCATGAATGACGATCGTTATTACTTCGACGAACAGGAATACAGCATCCGGGCCAACCGCAGTGGCAGAACGATGACCCTGGGGGATAAGGTAAGGGTAAAACTTGTGAAGGCCGATTTGCGTTTACGCCAGGTAGATTTTCAGTACGTCCCAGAAAAGAAATAAAGTGAGCAACGATTACGCTAATAAGGTAGCCGGCTACCAGCAAAAGATTCAGACTGCCATTGATACCCTGAAGCTGCCGGCAGAGCCCAGGCGTTTATACGAACCCTTGCGCTATTTCATGCAGCTTGGAGGCAAACGCATGCGCCCGGTTATGTGTCTGTTAGGTTGTGAGCTTTTTGAGCAGGAGACTGACAAGGCTATGCCTGCCGCGCTCGCACTGGAGTTGTTTCACAATTTTACTTTGTTGCACGATGATATCATGGACAAAGCTGATAAACGGCGCGGCCAGGCTACTGTGCATGTTAAGTGGGATGAAAATGTAGCTATTCTTTCAGGAGACGCACTTTTTGTACTTGCCTACGAGCAACTCAGTCAGGTTCCCGTAGAAAAGTTACAAGCAGTCATGGCCGTGTTCAACCGGGTTGCCCGCGAAGTATGCGAAGGCCAGCAACTGGACATGGATTACCAGGATAGGGAATCTGTTTCATTGGAAGAGTACCTGCTGATGATCAGGCTGAAAACCTCGGTATTGCTGGGCGCCTGCCTTGAAATTGGTGCGTTGATAGGTGGTGCAGATCAGGAAGATGCCCGGCAGGCTTATTTGTTCGGAGAAAAGGTAGGTCTTGCCTTTCAGATACAGGATGATTTGCTGGATGCCTATGGTGACCCGGAAAAATTCGGGAAGATGCCGGGAGGGGATATACTGGTCAACAAGCATACTTTTTTGCGCATGTCTGCAGAGGCTCTGGCCAATCCAGACCAAAGAGTTGCCTTGGAAAAAGCCTATACACTCACTGCTGAACAAGGGAAAGTGGATAAGGTAAAAACACTTTTTAACCAGCTGGACGTTGTTGGAAAAGCCAATCTCAAAAAACAGGAACTGCTGGAGGCAGCTTTCGCATCGCTGGATAAGCTTAAGAAGGCTGATACGGCCATTATACACCAGTTGAAGGGTCTTGCCTACTACCTGGTAGAACGGGAGCAGTAGCAGGCTTAACTCCCCATCAATCAAAAAACCGCCAGCCCCCAGGTTTTTTGCCAAATAACTTCTCGCTTCTCGTATCTCAATATCTACAAAAAAAAGCCATCTCCCGGGAGATGGCTTTGTAAGGTGAAAGAGATTGGTTTTCTAATAATCATCATCATAATCGGCTGATTTGCCTCGGCCTTTGCTGCTGCTGCCAAAATCATCGTCCTCATCATCCGCATCTGCATCCAGATCGTCCTCCTCGTCCAGGTCGTCTTCCTCTTCATCAGCAGTGATGTCGTCGTCCAGATCAAGGTCAAGGTCGATATTGTCGGCCTTGCCTTTGTTGCGCTCAGCTTCAAAGCTTTCGAATACTACCATATCATCAGCAGCCTCCGGTTCGTCGTCATCCAGGGCATCGAGTAATTCCGCTGCCGGAGCAGAGGGTTTCGATTTCTCTTTTTCCACCACGGGTTTGATAACTACTTTGGTATTGTACTGCTTCGGAGCTTCTCCGACCGATTTTACGGTTGCAGGCAAACTGCCGCGGTTGCCGTCGTTGGTGTCTATGTCGACAAGCTCTACCAGAAAGGCCCAACCTTCATCCGACTGATACACATAAATGAAACGCTGATGCGGATCGTCGATGTAATCGCTGATACGTGTTTTATTGGCAGGTAGTGCATCAGAGGTCATGCTGTACATCATGTCCTTGAACGCAATTTCGTCTTCCATATGCCATAAATCGTCGGAATAGAAGAAGGAAGAAGGGTGTTTGAGGTCGAACGAGAAGGCTCGGAGAATCGCATAATGCAGATCCTCAAAGGTTTGTGTTGTCTTCAACTCAATCTCACGATAGATACCTTCGTAATCTTCTATCTCAACTCTGAAGCGGTAAATTGCCATGCGTTTTTGCTTGTTTTGAAAGCGCCAAAAATAGGGTTTATACCTTTCGTGTCAACCCTAACTTTTGACCTTTTTCAATCATTAGTTTCAGGGCCTGCTCACGTTCGTTTTCTATGATGCCGTCAAGGATAGCCTGACGGATTTCGTTTTTGATGATGCCGACTTCCTTGCCGGCCGGAATACCAAAATAATCCATAATTTCTTGTCCGCCAACAGGAGGCTGCCACATCCGCAGCCGGTCCGATTCAGCGACTTCCTGAACCTTTCCCTCTAAAATTATAAAGTTCTTTCGATACAAGCGGACTTTTGATTCATTCTTTGAGGTAATGTCTGCTTTACACAAAGTCATGAGGTTGTCAATATCTTCTCCAACCTCAAAAATCAGTCTTCTGACAGCAGAATCGGTTACAACTGACTTGGTCAGCGCAATCGGCCGCAGGTGAAGTTTAACCAATTTTTGCACCAGCCGCATCTTTTCATTCAACGGAAGTTTCAATTCACGGAAGATACGCGGCACCATACGCGCACCCAGATCTTCATGCCCATGGAATGTCCAGCCGTGGCCTTCCTCATAACGCTGGGTCTGAGGTTTGGCAATGTCGTGGAGTATGGCTGACCAGCGAACCCAGAGGTCATCGGTATACAAAGCGATGTTGTCGAGTACCTGAAGCGTATGGTAGAAATTATCCTTGTGCGACCGGCCATGGATGGTTTGTACGCCGTGCAGGGCTACCATGTCGGGGAAGAACTGGTGCAGCAGTTTGGTATCAAACAGCAGCCGGAAGCCTATGCTCGGTTTTTTGGAAAGTATAATCTTGTTGAGCTCATCACTGATGCGTTCGCGGGAGATGATACTGAGACGATCAGCATTCGCACTGATAGCCGCCAGGGTCGCCGGGTCGATATCAAACTGTAACTGACTGGCAAAACGTACGGCACGCATCATCCGCAAGGGGTCGTCGCTGAAGGTGATGTTAGGTTCAAGCGGGGTTACCAGTCGTCGGGCTTCGAGGTCTTGCATACCATTGTGCAGGTCGCTCAGCTTTCCGAATTCCGGATAAAGCTGTATGGCCATGGCATTGATGGTGAAATCGCGTCGGTTGAGATCGTCTTCCAGCGTGCCGTCTTCTACCAGTGGATTGCGGGAATCGCTCCGGTAGGATTCTTTCCGGGCGCCGACAAACTCCAGTTCGAAGTCCTGATAGGGCAGACGGGCAGTCCCGTAGTTTTTATATACCGTCACATACGGCTTGCCGGGCAGGGAGGCACCAAAGGCTCGTGCGAAATCAATGCCACCACCGATGACCAGTATGTCGATGTCTTTATTAGGCCTGCCCAATACCAGATCCCGCACATAACCACCGACAACATAACATTCCGACTCCTGCTTGCGGGCAAAGTCGGCTAATGTCTGAAAAATGGGTTCCTGGAGGACGTAGGTTTTCAAAGTGCTTGATTCGGGGCGCTAAATTACCTGCTTACCAGTACAAAAAGACGTTCTTCCAAACTTTCTGCTCTTTTTGCCGGATTTAAAAAATGCCCGTTCAGATGGGTTACCCTGAAGAAAGGCCAGCGCTTTACAATACTGGTTTGGTAACCAGCTTGCTGCAAGTCTGAAAGACCGGCTGCTGTCGTATAAACATAGCGGGTGTTTTGTCCCGGTAACAGGAGGCTGTCTGTATTTCCGACGAAGGGGACCGTCATCTCAGCATAAAAATCGAGTGCATGGATACTTTCTTCCCCAATAGCGAACAACGCGACATCATTTTCATTCAACTGCTGCCTGTGAATGTATTTGCCTGCATTGGAACTGGCCTGATAACGGAGGAGATTCGGATAAAACACAAAATTTGCTACCAAACCGAATACCAGCAAGGAAATCAGGGAGGGCCCTAACAGCCGGAACATACCGTCAAATTTCTGGAAGAAGGCAGCCAGCACGGCCACCAGGCCGAAGCCGGTTAGAAAACCCCAGCCAAACCCTCCGGGGAAAATCCAGCTGACTACCATACCTGAAACTGTTAAAACCAACAGAGAGACGAACAGCTGAATGCTACTCAACCACTTAAAGATGCGAGTACCACTTTGCAAATCAGCCAGAAAGTCGGCTGTCAACAGTGCAGCAAAAGGAAAAGTGATGTAAATGTAGTGGGGGAGTTTAAAATGGGAGGAAGACATGGCCAGAAACAGCAAAACAAAGCCGGCCGGGGCTATAAATTCACCTGAAAGAGCATTGTTGACCTGCCGCCTGATTTCAAAAATATTGCGGAACAAGGCGGTAATCAGCAATAAACTCCAGGGCAGGAAGGTCCATAAAAAGGTATGGGTAAAGAAAAAAGGTGAGGTATCGTCTTTCCAGACATTCTCACCGGTTATCCGGCCAAAACTCTGGGTCCAGAAATAATATATCACCCCGTGATCCCACCCCCATTGACGGTATAACCCTATTAGCATTGGCGTTAGCCATATTAATATCAATATTATACCGAGTATCCATTCCCATCTGAAAATGCGTTTCCAGTCGCGCCGCAGCAAGGCATCTGCCCCGAAGGGTGCAGCTACGGCAATCAAACCCAGTGGGCCTTTGGCCAGCATGGCCATGGCAATGCCGGTAAAGGCGAGAAACCAGGCGCCCCAGCGTTTTCCTCTCAGATAACGTTCCAGTTGCCAGCAGGCAAAGGCTACCCAGCCAATCAGCAGGGTATCGGTCCGAACATCGTTGAGCATGAGGATAAAACCAAGGGAGCTGCCGTATAAAATGGCAGCCAGCCTTGCGGTACGGGTATCGTAAATGAGTCTTCCAAGCTGATAGATGCTGAACGCCCCCAACAAACCAACGAGTACGGAAACAAGTTTATAACTAAAATCATGGACCCCCAGCAGGGTGTAGGAAGCCGCTGAAAGCCAGAAAAGTAAAGGTGGTTTGTCGGGGTTTCCCAGAGAATTATAATCCTCCCCGCGCTCATAAACCTCCAGCCAGGAGCCGGTGTCACGCATTTCACGTCCGATGGCAGCGTATTGTGCAGCATCAACCTCCATTACATCTACCCACATACCACCCAATATGATGATGGCCCATAATGCAGCAGCAATGCCCAGAAAGCGGTTAAAATCGATGCGGAAGGCTTTCATCAACGGAACAAATTGTACTTCAAAATACAGTACAAGGCTCTGAAAGCATCTTTCATGTTGATTTTTTTGCCTTCCTCATAAGTTCTGCCGTAATAGCTGATACCTACTTCGTAAATACGGATTTTAGGTATACGGGAAATTTTGGCGGTTACTTCAGGCTCGAACCCAAAACGGTTTTCGTGAATTTTTACACGCTGAATAATCTCCCGGCGGAACATCTTGTAGCAGGTTTCCATGTCGGTGAGATTGAGATTGGTGAACAAATTCGACAAAAAGGTAAGGAGCTTATTGCCGATGGTATGCCAGAAAAAGAGGATACGGTGCGGATTGCCACCCATAAACCGGGAGCCGTACACCACATCGGCTACTTCATCAAGTATGGGCTGCACCAGGATATTATATTCCCGTGGGTCATATTCGAGGTCTGCATCCTGTATGACAACAATTTCTCCTGTAGCATGCTGAATACCGGTGCGTAGCGCAGCACCCTTACCCCGGTTTACTTCGTGTTTGAAATACTGGATATTCAGGTCAGGATGACTGTCTCGGTATTCCAGAATAGCTGCTTCGGTATCGTCTTTGGAACAATCATTGACGATGATTACTTCCTTTTGCAGACCACCGACCAGTTCAACGGCGCGGACCTTGTCGAGGATATTGTGAATGTAGCGGCCTTCGTTGTAGGCAGGGATTACGACCGAAAGTTTTTGAAACGTCATGGAGGGCGTTAAAAATTAAAACAATCGCCAAAAATAGGCATTTATAAGAGAGTGTAGGCTTGTTGCAAACGAAGCATTCTTTTCTGTTTTGGAAACAAGGCTTGCTCTTTTGGTTTTCTAATCGTTTTATTTGCGGATTATTCAAGCGTCCGGTTGTAGCAGATGGCAAAAAATTTAGTAATTGTAGAGTCCCCGGCCAAGGCCAAAACCATTGAAGGTTTTCTGGGGAAAGATTTTCTGGTTAAATCCAGTTATGGCCACATTCGTGACCTCAAAAAGGGCAATCACGGGGTGGAAATAGAAAAATCATATGCGCCGGTATACGAAGTACCAGCCGATAAAAAGGCGGTTGTTTCGGAGCTGAAGAAGCTGGCAGATGCGGCAGAGACCGTATGGCTGGCTTCCGATGAAGACCGCGAGGGGGAATCTATCTCGTGGCATCTGAAGGAAGTACTGAAGCTGAAGGAAGAAAAAATTCAGCGCATCGTTTTTCATGAAATTACCAAAAGTGCCATACTCAATGCCATTGACAAACCAAGGCGTATCAATTACGACCTGGTCAATGCCCAGCAGGCACGCCGGGTGCTGGATCGTTTGGTTGGTTTTGAAATCAGCCCGGTACTCTGGCGTAAGGTAAAGCCCAGTCTTTCTGCCGGCAGGGTACAGTCGGTGGCTGTCCGTCTGGTAGTGGAGCGGGAGAGAGAGGTCAAAAGTTTTCTGAGTGAAAGCGCTTTCCGTATCAATGCGATTTTTACAGCAGTGGTCGACGGTAAAAAGCACCAGATCAAATCAGAGCTGAACGAACGCTTCAAGACAGAAAAAGAAGCGCAAGCATTTCTGGAACAGCTCAAAGGCCGTGATTTCAGTGTCGCCAGCCTGGAGAAAAAACCACTTAAAAAATCACCCGCGCCCCCTTTTACCACCTCTACCTTACAGCAGGAAGCTTCCCGCAAGCTCCGTTTTTCTGTAAGCAAGACCATGAAAGTGGCGCAGGATCTGTACGAAAGCGGTCGTATTACCTATATGCGTACCGACAGCGTAAATCTAAGCCAGCTGGCCCTCGGAGCAGCTAAAAGCGAGGTGGACAGTGCCTACGGAGAGCGTTATTCGAAAACCCGCCAGTTCAAAACCAAAACAGCCTCTGCTCAGGAGGCGCACGAAGCCATCCGGCCAACTTATTTTAATGTCCACCGCATAGAAGGTGACCGCGACCAGCAGGCACTCTATGAACTGATCTGGAAGCGTGCCATCGCCTCGCAGATGGCTGAAGCAGAAATTGAAAAGACGACCCTCAAAATTGCTATCAGTGGCCTTAAGCCACTATTTGTGGCAGAGGGTGAAGTAATACAGTTCGATGGTTTTCTGAAGGTGTATCTGGAATCAGAAGATGAAGAGCCGGAAGAGGAACAGACCAATCTGTTGCCCGCTGTCAGCAACGGGCAGGAGATGGTTTTCGAAAATGCTACCGCTACTGAACGTTACAGCCGCCCGCCAAGCAGATATACCGAGGCAAGCCTCGTTAAAAAACTAGAGGAGCTTGGTATTGGCAGACCTTCTACCTATGCGCCCACCATTTCTACCATTCAGAAAAGAGGGTATGTAGAACGTTCTGAACTGGAAGGTGTTAGCAGAGATTATATCATGCTTTACCTGAAGGGTGGCGAACTTTCCAGGGAGGTAAAAACAGAAATTACCGGAGCGGATAAAGGAAAGATGGTGCCAACCGATATCGGCATGCTGGTGAACGATTTTCTGCTTGAACATTTTCCCAAGGTGATGGACTTTCAGTTTACGGCTAATGTGGAGGAAGAATTTGATCACATTGCCAACGGTACGCTCGACTGGACCAAAATGATTGATCAGTTCTACAAACCTTTCCACGAGAATGTAGAAGCAACCATCGAAAACAGTGAACGAGCTACAGGAGAACGTATTTTGGGTACTGACCCGGTAAGCGGCTTTCAGGTAAGTGTACGCATGGCGCGTTTTGGAGCTGTTGCGGTTAAAACCAACCTGTCCGATCCGGAAGCAAAACCTGTGTATGCCAACCTGCGTCAGGGTATGCACCTCGAAGGCGTAACCTTTGAAGATGCCTTGGAATTGTTCAAATTACCCCGCACTTTAGGCGAATATGAAGGCAAGGAAATGACCATTGGTGTCGGAAAATTTGGTCCGTATGTGAAACATGACAGCAAGTTTGTGAGCCTGAAAAAGGAAATGGACCCAATGACAGTCACAGAAGAAGAAGCCATTACACTGATTCTGGAAAAGCGGGAAAAGGATGCGAATCGGCTGATCCACGACTTTTCAGATGCCGGGATACAGGTGCTGAATGGCATGTATGGCCCATATATCGCCAAAGGCAAAAGCAATTATAAGATTCCGAAGGGGACGGATGCGAAATCACTGACCCTGGATGAGTGTCTGCATATCATAGAAACCGCTCCTGAGCCTAAAGCCGCCAAAAAGGGCGGTTTCAAGGGCAGAAAAAAGGGATAAGTTGTGGATAGTGAATGAACGATTTCTGCGTTATTGCACTTCATAACGCATATGTCGCACCACCAACCTGATCCCAGTCAAATCGACGCCCTCATTTCGTTGCTCGACGATACCGACAACGAAGTGGTGATGCATGTCACCGATGAGCTATTGCGTTATGGCTTTGATATCATACCCAGGCTGGAACATGCCTGGGAGGATCATCCGGAACAGCTGATTCAGGAACGACTCGAAAACATCATCCACCGCATTCAGTTTGACCATGTGAAGGAAATGCTGCAGCTATGGATGGTCAGTGGCGGACATGACCTGCTGGATGCCATGATCATCGTGGCGCGTTATCAGTATCCGGATCTGGATGAGGCTAAAATCCGTAACCAAATTGAAAGCATACGCATCGATGCCTGGATGGAGATGAATTATTATCTCACCGCGCTTGAAAAAGTACGCATCCTCAACCACATCTTTTTCCGGACACATGGCTATTCCGGCAATACCGATAACTACAACGATCCGCAGAACAGTTTCATCAACAAAGTGCTGGAAAGCCGTAAGGGCAACCCTATTTCGATGTGCATCCTGTACATGATCATTGCACAGCGCTTGAGGGTGCCTGTTTATGGCGTAAACCTGCCGCAGCATTTCATCCTGACCTATCTTGACGACAGCGAGGAAGCCTTAAAAATTGACCCCGAAAAAAGAGATCCACTCTTCTACATCAATGCCTTTAACAGAGGAATGGTGTTTGGACGCAAGGAAATTGATCAGTTTCTCAAACTCATCAAAATGGAAGCACATGATCGGTTTTACCTGCCATGCAATAATTTTGACATCATCACCAGGGTGTTCAACAACCTGATTCACAGCTATACCGAATCGGGTAAACCCGAAAAAGCGGAAGAAATCACCCGTTTGCGCGAAATGGTGATGGCTTTTACCGGAAATCAGCTCTTATAAGCTGTCCCCCGGCAGATCAGCTGTTATCCTGCTAACTTAAACCGAAGCAAAAAGCAGAAAAGGTCATTGCCCGGTTAAGGATTCAAAGCTTCCGGCGTGTTGATGATGATGGATTTCCGGTCGTAGCGCAAAATACCAGCCCTTTCCATGTCATTCAACAGTTGGGTAGCCGTTTGACGGGTGGTACAGATCAGGTTGGCAATGTCCTGCTGGGTCAGGTAGTTCGGAATGACCATGCGGCCATCCAGGGTTTTTTCGCCTTCGTTCTCCATCCATTCTCTGAGGAAATGCAGCATGCGCGAACGAACATCCTTGAAAACCATGTTGGCATACCGGTTTTTAAGTCGTTTGAATTTGAAACCCACGAATTTGGTGTATTGTACTGCCAGGAAGGGTTTTTTCTCCAATACCTGTTCAAAATCGTCCTTTTTGAAACTGCAGATCACGACCTGATCAGACATCACCTGAGCAAATTCACCGTGAACACCGGGCTGACTGCTGAGGGTTATTTCTCCGAAAATATCACCCGATTGCAGTATTTCCTTGACCAGCTCCTGACCATCCGCATCCGTTTCCATAATCCGGATCTTGCCCCGCTTGAGCAGAAAAATCCGGGAGTCAGGTTCATCCGCGAAGTAGATGATTTCCTGTTTCCGGGCAGTTTTGTACTTGCTGATGATGCAAAGCCCTCTGATGTCTTCTGACGAAAGTGTAGAAAACAACTTGTGATTCCGCAAATACCAGTATTGGGTTTCTTCGCTCATGATTAAAGTGCTGCAGGGCAGGGGCAATAAATATAAAAGACAACAAACATAAAGGTGGTATGTTCAGGGTAAAGACAGTAGAGTCAGGCAGTTAGCTTGGTGAAAACTTTCAGCGGTTCAGCATTATCGGGATTATTCGGCAAAGTATCTTTTGTCTTCCATTTGTAGGTCAGTATTTGCTGCACAAAAGACATCAAAGGACTATAGGGGACACCTTTTTTGTGGAACCCCGTGCCTATCTGCTGCAGCAATTTCATGTGATAAAACACATCCCGGTATGCGCTCAGCATAGAATAACCCGGTTGGTATATATGGGCCGCTTCGGCTGTCGCACCATTAAACTCCACAATCCGGATATTTTTACCTGCGTAGAGGTCATCCAGACTTTTTACTTTCAGGTCGAAACGCCCGTAATGGATGCCTTGCATTTCTGCAGCTATGTGATCAAAGACACGAACCAGCGCGGGATTGATTATTTTTCCGGCATTCAGGAATTTCGTGCCTTTCGAGTGGTTACCAACCTGTTCCAGAATTACTTTTTCTTCTTTTTCAGGTATATAATCCAATATTTCGGGTTTTTCCTTTTCAAAACGCCTGATCTGAAGGAGACTTCTCAGCTTTCCCTGCATCAGGGAGCGGACCGTCTTTTGTCCGTCGCCGTTAAGCGTCAGAAACTCTTTTTGCACCACCGAACTGATACCACTTGGTCCGTCCGGAAAACGGTAGTAAAAAATGCCGAATTCGAGCGGAAAGTCGATATACTCCTGAATGATGAAATCACCTTGTATGCTTTTGATATGCTGTTGCAGGGCAGCAGGCTGGTGCAGGATGGCCACCTGAAAACCCCGTTCCCCGTTATCCGGTTTGCAAACCACCGGCCAGGATAAATCTGCCCGGGCAAGGACCAGGAATATTTCAATGATATCCGTTTTTGCCTTAAAATGAAACGACTTGGGCTTGAAATCTGCAGGTATCTTATCCAGTATGGCAGATTTGGACTCTCCGAAATAACCACCATGCGAAATGCCGGGATTGGCTGCCGTAAAATAAAGCCATGACCGGCTCCTCACGGCCAGGAATAACCAGTAAGGAAGCGCAGGCAGATAAAAAAGCCAGACAGGCCAGTATTCAAAGTAAAACCAGCGATGCCAGCGGCGGGGGATCAGAAAATTCATAAAACCAGGCGTATCGTATGGGTGGATTCATCCGACAAACGCCGGTGATGCATCACAAACCAGTTCCTATCGCGTTCAACACTGCTGATGCTCCTCGTTTTGACGAGATTATGGTGGTTTATCACAAAGCCCTCCTCAGTGTTTTGGTCTGAACGATTTCCAAAACGATGAAAATCAATCAGAGATTCAGCGTTTTTGTCTCTTTTTTCGGCAAGCCAGCGGTCGAACAAACGCTGGCGCGTGGCAATGGTCTCGGTATCATACAAGGTCACCGACGACCAGATGCCGGCTTTCATGCTGTCGAGTTTCCGGATAAATTTTCCGGTGCCATCCCAGCGCATCTCATGAAATTGCAGGGGTCCGGAGGAGGAATCTACCACCAGCAGGGTAAAAGGCTCGATTTTTTCCAGATCAAAATCTTCCAGAAAGTCTTCAGTGGTTTCAAAATCGAAAAACTGAAGCAGAATTTGTCCTCTTGACAGGCGGTATGCCGGTAACCGCTCGTGCCGTTCAAAAGCACCGTTGAGCAGGCAAAGCGTAATTCCTCGTGATGAGGTCAGAAACCAGGTACCACCGGCCTCCGGGTCTTTGGGATAATACAGACTCTCGCCATTGCGCAGATAGCGCCTGGGGGTAAGCGCGTCTTCTCTGACTGTTCTTTCATCCCGGTTGGAGGTCAGAATAAAGTGATTATCACCCAGAGGTACATAACTTACGGTACACATCAGCCTTCCATTTGATGCTTGCGGGTGCTGTAGGCCAGCCCGAAATCTTCCGGTAAAACTACCGATTCATTTGCTTTAATGGCTATCTGAAGAATGGCCATGTGATGAACGGCATGCTCGATATTGTACACCAGTTCCCGGCTGAAGCTCGACCAAAGGGTTATTTCATCAGATTCGCCGATACCACAACGGGCGCCTAAAACAAGTGCCTTGTCTTCCGGAATGTCAGCCAGCCACTGACCGCAGGCCTTTATCTTGTTTTGGGCTGCCATGGGCGATGTTTCCAGTAAGGCCGAACGGTTTCGGTTGTCGTAATTGACATATGCGATGCTGTATCCCTGCAAAAGCTCTTCAAAAAGTTCAAGGATGTGTCGCATGTGCTTACCAATGCTGTTGCCTGAAAGCAGATCCTGAGCCGCGGCATACCGCTCTTCGGGAAGTTGCTCCAGCAGCCGGTGTAAAGCCAAAAGTTGCTCATTGGCTGCAGCTTTGAGTTTAGGTAGCAGGATGTGTTGCATGTTTTTTTTCGTGGGTTTTGATAAATACGAAAGCGGATGTCAGCTGGATTTTGGATTGAAAATCAGATCTGTTTTCTTCGAGCTCCAAGGGCAATCCATAATTTTTCTGCATCCGAATGATGGTAATAACGGATCATCAGATAAAGGCTGCCCAGCCACACGATAAGCGCCAGCAGAAACAATTTACCACCGTCGTTCAGAACCACTATGCCAAGAACAGTGAGATGGGAAAGGAGGGCACCAAACATCAGCCCGAAAGCCAGAAAGGCTCCCCAGAACCTGGTCGGCGCAAAAAAAAGTGCGATGCTGGCAGCGAGCTCCAGAATGCCGGTTCCGATGCGCCCGGCTGTACCCAGCCCGACGGTTTCAAAAATATAGACAGACTCTGAAGCCCCTCCGAATTTGAAGTAAAGGGTCTGAAGCAGGATGACGGCACACAGCAGGCGGACCAGCTGATCGGTCAGTTGAAGTACCCGGGTATTTTTCATGGTTGGTTTCTTTCACGCAAAACTGCACCGAACCTGCCTGCCGGATTGTCGGCTCGGCGACAGTCCGGCTGTTTTTTTCACGCCGCCTTCAAAAAATGGTGTTTTGTCGTATATCCGACATTCTCCTGTAGACATAAGGGCGTGTTTTGAAGAAAAAAGATCATGCGGTATTTCCTTCTTCCGGTTTTTACAATACTATTTAGCTTGCCAGGGGTTGCCCAGACGCCTGACAGGGTGGTTCTGATTGAACAGTTTACCAATTCAGGTTGCCCGCCCTGTGCAAGCAGCACCCCACCCGTCTATCAGTTCGGCAGGAATAATCCGGTGCGCGCAGCAGTGATAGCCTATCACACCAGCTTCCCGTATCTCGATTCCATGCACCTTGAAAACCCTGCCGATGCGAATGCCCGGACAGCCTTTTACGGGGTTAACGGGGTGCCGCACAGCATCATGGATGGTAATCACTACAGAGCCCCTACGGCGAGCTTTACCGGCCTGATGCAGGGGAGTTTTAACCAGCGCAGCGCTGTTTCGGTGCGTTATGCGCTTGAGTTGCGTGACTTTCAGCTCCGGGACGACAGCCTTTTTCTGGAGGTCAGGGCAAGCTCGCTGGATATGCAGAATGCTCAGGACTCATTGCGCCTATATCTGGTAATCGTAGAGGATTTGGTTCTTAAAAGCAGTTATGCAGCCAGTCCCGGGGCAAACAGTCTCAACAGCTATTCTTTTGTGATGCGGAAAATGTGGCCGGATGCGCAGGGTACAGCGCTGATTAATCGCGCCATGGGCAGCGACAGCCTTCAGGTCAGTTGGAAACTGCATAAAATCAAAGATATTGATCAACTCAGGGTGGTGGCTTTTGTTCAGCATACCACCACCAAGGAAGTATACCAGGCAGCCCTTACCGGAAGATTAACGACTTCATTTCCGGAGCAGGGAAGCAGACACCACTTCCGGATATACCCGAACCCGGTAACGCATGAATTTTCAGTAAGGGGTGAAAACCTTCCGGTAACGGACTGGGAAATCTGGAACCTGGCCGGGCAACGCACCGCTTTACAACAGGTTGTCAGAAATGCGGAGGGTGAGCTCCACTTTACACTTCCTGAGCTTGAAAACGGGCTTTATTTTATCCGAAACCAGAACATTTCCGGCTATCAGAAACTCATGGTACAAAAGTGACTTATCTTGTAAAGTACTCCTCATGAAATCAATTTTAATGCTGAGAGCCTGTTTTTTTGCAGTGGCCCTTATTTTGACTACATCCGTCAGCTTTGCACAGCAGCTGAATATAGACAAACAGAAAAAAGCCATACAAGGGTATGATCCGGTGGCTTATCAGGAGATGAACAAAGCGGTTAAGGGTAAATCAACCCTTGCCGTTCAGTTCGAAGGAGCCATTTACTGGTTTGACAATAACCGCCATAAGGAACTGTTTCTGGCATCACCCCGGAAATACGTGCCCGCTTATGGCGGCTGGTGTGCCTTTGCCATGGGCGACTATGGCGAAAAGGTTGAAATTGATCCGGAAACCTTCAAGGTGATAGACGGCAAGACGTATCTCTTTTACAATAAGTACTTTAATAACACCCTCACCGACTGGAACAAGGCGGAAACCAGACTGAAAAAACAGGCGGATAGCAACTGGAAACAGTGGGAGAAGGGTACGCAACCGAAAAAATAGCCTATCAGGCGACTGCCGGCTGATTCAGGCTATTCGCAGGCCGTTTGCGGTTTCCCGTTCCGTTTGCAGCAGTATCACGCTGCCATCTTCCTGTATAGCACCCAGTACGAGACATTCCGATAAAAACGGGCCAATCTGCTTTACCGGGAAATTTACCACCGCCACCACCTGCTTCCCGATGAGCTCCTCTTTCCGGTAATGGGTGGTGATTTGCGCGGATGACTTCCGGATACCCACCGGACCAAAATCAATGGAAAGTTTGTAAGCCGGTTTACGGGCTTCCGGGAAATCGGCAACGGCGATAATAGTACCCGTCCGGATTTCTACTTTTTCGAAATCAGACCAACTTATTTCATTCATCTTTTGAAGATTTTTTCGAGCAGCCAGATGGTTTTTACACCCAGCCAGCCCATAGGAGGATAGAGGGGTTTGTTGATGTTAATCCAGCCAGCCTGCCTGAATACGGCTTTTTCATGGGTAAAGGTCTCGAAACTGTACCAGCCATGGTAGCGGCCGATGCCACTCTGGTTGATACCGCCGAAAGGGAGGTTGGGGTTCGCGAAATGCACCTGATAATCGTTGATGGTCAGGGCTCCTGAGCTGGTTTCCTGTTTTACCCGTGCCAGCGCGTATTTATTCCGGGTGAAGAGATACAGGGCAAGGGGTTTATCGCCTTGATTAACCCAGTGAATAGCGTCTTCCAGGTGGTGGTAACCCGCGACCGGGATAACCGGTCCGAAAATCTCTTCCTGCATGATTTTCATCTCCGGAGTAACGTCGGTCAATACCGTAAATTCCAGTGTGCGGGTTTCCACTTCCTTTCCGCCTCCCATCGCAATGGTCGCGCCTTTTTCCACGGCATCCTGAATCAGCTCCGTCAGCCGGTCAAAATGACGCTGATTGACGATTCCACACATGCCGGTTTTCCAGCTTTCACCCGGAAACATGCCTGCATAGGTAGTTTTCAGCCTTTCGGTGAACAGCGGAATCATGTCTTTATTAATCAGCACATAATCAGGTGCCACACAGCTTTGACCGGCATTCAGGGTCTTACCCCAAACCAGTTTTTCAGCGGCATCCTGCATAGGGGCAGATTCTTCGATGATGGCCGCTGATTTACCGCCCAGTTCCAGCGTAATCTCACTCAGGTTTTTAGCCGCTGCTTCCATCACCAGCTTGCCAACGGCTGTAGATCCGGTAAAAAAGATATGATCAAAAGGCAGTTGCAACAGGGAAGCTGAAGTAGCGGCATCTCCCTGCACCACAGCTATATGGTTTGAGTTAAACGCTCCCGAAAACATTTTTTCAAGTACAGTACTCGTATGCGGCGTAAGTTCGGAGGGTTTGAGTATAACGGTATTTCCACCGGCTATGGCACCGATGACAGGAATCAGCGCCAATTGAATGGGGAAATTCCACGGTGAAACGATCAGGGTACGGCCTTTGGGTTCCCGGTACAGCTCGCTGCGACCCAGCATATAGGGGAAAGGAGATTGCACCCGTTTGGGCTTCATCCAGTCGGCGAGCCGGCCAGTGGTCCACTGTAATTCTTTGTAAATAAGGGCAAGCTCTGTGGTACGTACCTCCGCTGCCGGTTTGCGGAAATCAGCGTACATAGCTGCAATCAGCGCCTCTTCGTGCTCCAGGATGGCTTTTTTCAGCACATGCAGCTGCTCCAGCCGCTCTCTGACGCTACTTTTCCGGAGGGAGAGAGCCGTGGCCTGCTGGCTTTCGAAGAGGTGTTGCAATTCGGGATTCATGTTCCCAATATAACAGTGTATGCGGATGGTTAACCACTGAGGACACTGTGTCACTGAGAATTTATGGACGGATGCCGCTCATTGTCCTCTACTCCTTCAACTCTGTACACCCCGCTCTGTGAACTCCGTGCCCCCCGTGTTAGCCTAACCCTAATCCAGGTCATCCACTACATCCGCTGTAGTCCCCTCATTCGCACCCATCAGATAAGCCTTGATGAACTCATCCAGATCGCCGTCAAGAACTGCCTGCACATTTGATGTTTCATGGCCTGTACGGACGTCTTTGATAAGCTTATAGGGGTGAAGGACGTAAGACCGGATCTGCGAACCCCACTCAATCTTCTTCTTGGTGCTCTCAATGGCATCGCGCGCTTCATTCTGCTTGCGTATCTCAAGCTCATATAACTGCGATTTCAACATCTGCATGGCTCTTTCCCGGTTGGCTACCTGCGAGCGCTCTACCTGACAAACAATCACAATACCAGTAGGTTTGTGGGTCAGTTGCACTTTGGTTTCCACCTTGTTTACGTTCTGACCACCGGCCCCTCCCGAACGGGAAGTCTGGATTTCGATATCGGCCGGGTTGATTTCAATGGTAATGCTGTCGTCGATCAGCGGATAGGCGTATACGGAGGCAAAGGATGTATGCCTGCGGGCATTCGAATCGTAAGGGGAGATGCGCACCAGCCGGTGTACACCACTTTCTCCCTTGAGGTAACCGTAAGCAAAATCTCCGTTGAATTCGAGCGATACCGATTTAATACCGGCTTCTTCCCCGTCGGTGAGTTCGAGTTCACGGATGGTAAAACCTTGTTTTTCGCCCCACATCAGGTACATGCGCATGAGCATCGAGGCCCAGTCCTGACTTTCGGTGCCACCTGCACCGGAGTTGATGGTGAGCACCGCGCTCATCTGGTCTTCTTCCGACCGGAGCATATTTTTGAATTCGAGTGCCTCTATAACCACCACGGTCTGTTTGTACTGGGTGTCGAGTTCGTCGTCACTGATTTCTTTGGCCTGGTTGAACTCATAATACACTTCCAGCTCACCCAGGGCAGCGACTACCTCCTCATAGGAAGCCACCCACTGCTTGGGTAATTTGATGGAGCGCATGATTTGTTCGGCCTTGGTGGCATCGTCCCAGAATCCGGGAGCACCGGCGCGTTGTTCTACATCGGCAATAGCGGCTTTTTTGCTATCGACGTCAAAGATACCCCCTCAGGGCTTTCACGCGCGCCCTCAAGTCTTCCAGATGTTCCAGTCTCATAGGGCGCAAAAATAGCATTTCAACCTCACTTTTTAACGTCCCAAATTATTCGGAAACCAGACATCCGTAAAGTGCACAATCTCCGGCGGGTGTGGGAGCAGGGTAACGGCAATCACATCGAACCGTACCTGGCCATGGTGTGGGTGGGTGCTCAGGTAGAGGTCGCAGGCTTTAGCCATATTCCTGAATTTCTGGCGGTTGGCCCTGCGTTCAGGGTAATATCCACCCGACTGTGTCAGGGTTTTGACCTCCACAAAAGCCAGTACATCGTCCTTGGAGGCAATGATGTCAAGCTCCCAGGGGCCGATGGTCCAGTTACGGGCCTTTATGACCCAACCTTTATCCTTCAGGAAGTTCGCGGCAAATTGCTCTCCTTCCGCGCCGGTTTGCTTATTTTGTGTGTCCATTCACAATTTTACGGCCCATGCTGCCTGATACCAATCCAACAAAAACAATTGCGTGGAAACAACTCACGCAACATCATACAGAAATAGGCCAAACGCACCTGAAAACCCTTTTTTCGGCCGATTCAGACCGTTTTGAGCGGTTCAGTCTGCAAATCCACGACCTGCTGCTCGATTATTCCAAAAACCGTATTACCACCGAAACCCTCTTCCTGCTGTTCGACCTCGCCCGCGAATGCGGGCTGCCCGCCGCCATCGAACAGATGTTCACCGGCGCAGCCATCAATGTAACTGAAAACAGGGCCGTACTGCACACGGCACTCCGCAACCGGAGCGAAAAACCGGTTCTGATCGATGGAAAAGATGTGATGCCGGAGATAAGAGCCGTTTTAGCCCAGATGAAGGCTTTTTGTGACCAGGTACTCAGCGGTACCTGGAAAGGCTTCAGCGGACAAGCCATCACCGATGTGGTCAACATCGGCATAGGGGGCAGCGATCTGGGGCCGGTGATGGTCACCGAAGCCCTCAAACCCTACAAAACGCACCTCAACCTTCATTTCGTCTCCAACATAGATGGTACCCACCTCGCCGAAACCCTGAAAAAATGCAAACCCGAAACCACCTTGTTCCTGGTGGCCTCCAAAACCTTCACCACCCAGGAAACCATGACCAATGCGCAAAGCGCCCGTTCCTGGTTGCTGCAGGCGGCTAAAGGAGATAAAACTACGGTTGCCCGGCATTTTGTGGCTTTGAGTACCAATACTGCCGAAGTAAGCCGCTTTGGCATCGACCCGGTGAATATGTTTCAGTTCTGGGATTGGGTAGGCGGACGCTACTCGTTGTGGTCGGCCATCGGTCTTTCCATCGCCTTGGGCATCGGCTTTGAACGTTTTGAGGAGCTGCTGGAGGGCGCTTATGCCATGGATCAGCATTTCCGGCTCTCACCCATGGCGGAAAATGCGCCTGTTTTGATGGCGCTGATTGGTTTGTGGAATACCAACTTCCTGGGAGCTGGTTCAGAAGCTTTGCTGCCGTACGACCAGTATATGCACCGTTTTGCCGCCTACTTCCAGCAGGGGAATATGGAGAGCAATGGCAAATCCGTCGATCGCAACGGCCAGCGGGTTGATTATTCCACAGGGCCCCTCATCTGGGGTGAACCCGGCACCAATGGTCAGCACGCTTTTTATCAGCTTATTCACCAGGGTACGTCGCTGGTCGCCTGCGATTTTATTGCTACAGCCATCTCCCACAATCCCCTGTCCGATCACCATGAAAAGCTGCTGGCCAACTTCTTCGCGCAGACCGAAGCCCTGATGAACGGTAAAAATTTAGAGGAAGTAATAAGTGAATTAAATAAATTAGGTTTATCTGATTCAGAAATTGATAAATTAGCTCCTTTCAAAGTATTTGAAGGTAACCGACCCACCAATAGCCTGCTGGTTAAAGTACTTGATCCGTTCACCCTGGGCCTGCTGATTGCGCTCTACGAACACAAAATATTTGTGCAGGGAATTTTGTGGAACATATACAGTTTCGATCAGTGGGGCGTTGAACTTGGCAAGCAACTGGCCAACAAAATATTGCCCGAGTTGCAAAGCAAGGAACCCATCCAAAGCCACGACAGTTCTACCAATGGTCTCATCAACGCCTGGAAACAAATGAAATCCGCATGAGCAGCATACCGCTTTATCCGCTACGGTTTACACCCATTTTCAAGGAGAAAATCTGGGGGGGAGATAAAATCAAAACCCTGCTTGGCAAAGATTTCAGTCCGCTTCCCAATTGCGGTGAAAGCTGGGAGATTTCAGGTGTAAAAGGAGATATAACCATCGTTTCGGAAGGCCCGCTGGCGGGCTGGTCGTTGCAGCAACTGCTCGAGACCTATCAGGAGTCCCTGGTAGGAAGGCGTGTTTATCATGAAAATCCTGCTGAATTTCCGTTACTCATCAAATTTCTTGATGCAAGAGAGGATTTATCCATTCAGGTGCACCCCAATGACGCGCAGGCCCTGGCAAACCATGGCTGCAAAGGCAAAACCGAGATGTGGTATGTGATAGATGCCGATCCTGACGCCAGCCTGATTTCCGGCTTTAACCGGGAAATGGATAAACAGACGTATCTCAACACCCTGAACGAGGGGAAAATACTGGATATTCTCAACAGAGAAGTGGTAACGCCCGGCGATGTGTATTATATGCCATCGGGCAGGGTACACACCCTTGGTGCCGGATTGCTGATAGCCGAAATCCAGCAGACCTCCGACATCACCTACCGCATTTACGATTTCGACCGGGTGGATGATAAAGGCAACAAACGGGAACTCCACAACGAACTGGCCGCGGATGTCATTGATTACAAACAGTATCCGGCCTATAAAACTACTTATACTGATTATATAAATAAAGCAGTTCAACTGGTTAAGGAACAGTATTTTGAAACAAACAAAATAACCTTCGATCAGCCCGTAAAAAGAGACCACAGTCAGCTCGATAGTTTTGTGATATACATCTGTCTGGCAGGCGCCTGTACCGTGAAAACCGGTGATTTCACGACAGAACTTGGTCTGGGCGACTGTCTTCTGATACCGGCTTTTTTTGACACCCTGGAATTGCATCCCGATAATGCCTGTCAGTTACTGGAGACTTATATCCCCCGATGAAAAAGGAACTGAAACTCATCCGCCTCGGTCAAATGGACTATCAGCAGGCCTGGGATTATCAGGAACAACTGTTTTCAGCGAAACTGGCCATCAAAACCCGCAACCGGGATTTATCTTCTGAAAATCAGTTGCCCATCAGCCATGAGTTGCTGCTCGTAGAGCATCCGCATGTATATACACTCGGTAAGAGTGGGAAAGAAAGCCATTTGTTGCTCGATGAAGCTGGTCTTGCGGCTCATCAGGCCACTTATTACCGCATCAACCGGGGGGGAGATATCACCTATCATGGTCCCGGACAATTGGTGGCCTATCCCATACTCGATCTGGAGCAGTTCAAAACCGATATCCACTGGTATATGCGCAGCCTGGAAGATGTAGTCATGCAAACCATCGGCGAGTGGGGGATAAAGGGCGGTCGTTATCCCGGTTTTACCGGTGTCTGGCTGGAACCTGAATCGGAACAGGCTCGTAAAATATGTGCCATGGGTGTGCGTACCAGCCGCTGGGTGACCATGCACGGCATCGCGCTCAACGTCAATACCCAACTCGAATACTTTAAACACATCGTTCCTTGTGGTATCGACGACAAGGCTGTTGCCAGCATGTCGGAGGAATTGGGAGCTGAATTGCCGTTTGAAAGGGTAGAGGAAGCCTTTGTGAAGCAATTCGCGCAGGTTTTCGACGTTGAAATTGTGTAAAACCTGCAAATCAAATCAGGCCTGCGAAACATTGCTTTTGCTAAATTTGATTGCCTTATGTCCTTGTTATGAAGAAAAAAATACTGCTGACCGTTGCAGGTCTGTTTGTTGTGTTACTGGCGGCAGCCCTCGTGCTGCCCATTATTTATAAAGACAAAATCAAAAGTATGGCGCTGGAGGCCGTCAATGAAAGCCTGAACGCCAAAGTCAATTTCGGGGATATGTCGGTATCTCTTTTCCGCGATTTCCCACACCTCAGTCTTTCAGTAGAAGATTTCACTATCATCGGCAAGGATACATTTGCGCTTGATACGCTGGCGCAAATCGGTGATTTCAGCTTTTCGATGAACATTATGCCCATCATCAAGGGGGATGACATCAATATCCGCAAAATCAAGGTGGCAGATGCTAAATTTTATGTCAGGGTACTGGCCAGCGGACAGGCCAATTACGACATCGTAAAGCCCGATACAGCCACAGCGGCTACGGAAGATACTGCTGCATCTGAATTTAAGTTCGGTATTCAGGCCTATAGCTTCAAAAATGTAGATGTAGTTTACGATGACCGCTTTTATGCCCAGAAGGCAGTTTTGCTGGGTATTGACCACGAAGGAAGCGGCGACTTTACCCAGGATGATTTTGTACTGAAGACTTTTACAGAAATAGAATCGGTAACCTATGCCTATGCAGGTGCTACCTACATCAGCAAGGCCAAAGCGAAGCTGGATGTGCCTATCGCCATCAATATGCCAGCTTTCAGTTTTACTTTCACGGATAACGACCTTTATCTCAACGAGCTGAACCTGAAATTATCTGGTGTGGTCGCCATGCCAACTGACGACATCAGCATGGATCTGAAATTTAATACACCACAAAGTGACTTCAGGGCCATCCTGTCAGTAGTTCCTGGTATGTTCGACGAATACTTCGAAAAAATCGATACCAAAGGGAAATTCGTCTTCGACGGCATGCTCAAAGGGGTCTATAACGACAACAGCATGCCTGCTTTTAAATTTGTTTTGGGGGTTGATAAGGGATATTTCCATTATCCTGATTTGCCTGCAGCTGTGAAAGATATTGTGATGGACCTCAAAATCACCAACGAAACCGGTGATCTGGATGCCACCGTCATCGATCTGAAACAATTCAGTATGGATTTAGCCGGTAATCCCTTTGATTTCCGTCTGTATACCACCAAACCTATCAGTGACCCCACCATTAACGCCGCTTTGAATGCCCGTATCGATTTCGACAAGGTGAAGCAGTTTATTCCCGGAGATATGGTGAAAGACCTGACAGGTCGTTTTACAGCTGCAGTTACTGCAAGCGGCCGGGTCAATGCCATCGAACAGAAACTTTACAATGATATCTCGGTAACAGGCGACATGAGCCTGGAAAAATTCTTTGTCAGCAGCGAAGATTTTCAGGGCGGCGTGCAGATAGAACGCATGTCGATGTCTTTCAGTCCGCAGTTTGTGGCTTTGCAGGACTTCAACGCCAGGATGGGTTCCTCTGACATCCGGGCCAATGGACGTATTGACAACCTGTTGTCTTATTATTTCGGAGAAGATAAGCTCAGAGGCAGTTTTAATGTCAATTCCAGCCTGCTCAACCTGAATGAACTCATGGGAGAGGATGCTGCTGATACGCCCGATAGCCCGGCCACAGAAAGCGCTGCACTTTCGGTCATTGAAATCCCGAATACCATCGACTTTAAGCTCAATGCGAACTTTAAGAAGATTCTTTACGACAATATGGAAATCACCAACCTGCAGGGAGATTTGCTGGTCAGAGATCAGACCGTTGGGTTTCAGGATGTTTCTTTGAACCTGCTGGGTGGATCTATCCAGACTTCCGGTAGTTATATCGCGCAAAACGTGAAAAAACCAGAGGTGAAGTTCAACATTGGTATGCAGAATTTCGACGTGAAGGAGACTTTCTCCACTTTCGTTACTATGCAGAAAATCGCTCCGATTGGCCAGTATACATCTGGCAAATTTTCAGCTGGTTTCCAGCTCAACGGTTTTCTGTTGCAGGATATGACACCGGATCTGAACAGTCTGGCAGGGGGAGGTCTCCTGAAAATCCCGAATGCCACCATTTCAGGTTTTAAACCTCTTGAAAAAGTGGCAGATGTTCTGAAAATGAACAAGCTCCGTTCCCTCTCGTTGCAAAACGTCAGCCTCTCTTTCGAATTTGAGAATGGCCGGGTTTACATACAACCCTTCGATATAACGCACGAAGGCGTTAAAATGACTGTCAGCGGTTCCAATGGTTTCGACCTGAGTATTGACTACTCCATTGCGATGGAGGTTCCCCGTGAGCTTCTGGGGCCAGCCAATACAGTCGTGAACGGACTGCTGCAAAAGGCTGCCAGCAAAGGGGTGAACGTAAATGTCAGCAAAACAGTTGGGGTAAAAGTCAGGATGACCGGGCAGGTAAACGACCCCAAAGTAGACGTTTCACTGGCCAGCATGACCGATGGCGCAGGGGATGATCTCAAAAAACAAGCCCTCGATGAGCTTGAAAAGCGCAAAAAGGAGCTGGAAGACAAGGCCCGTGCTGAAGCTGAAAAGGCCAGGCAGGAACTGGAACGCCAGCGCCAGGAAGCCGAGGCCAAAGGAAGGGCAGAACTGGAAAAGAAAAAGCAACAAGCCCGTGCAGAAGCCAATAAAATCCTGGCCGACGCCCAGGTACAGGCTGACCGGGTGAAAGCAGAAGGTAAACGATTGGCGGATGTGGCACGGGCGGAAGGCGATGCTGCTGCCAAAAAGCTGGTTGCTGAAGCCGGAAGCAACCCCCTCAAAAAAGCCGCTGCTGAAAAAGCCGCCCAGGGTATCCGCAACCAGGCCAACGACAAGGCCAACCGCCTTGAGCAGGAAGCCAACCAGCGTGCCGACGGTATCATGGCCGAAGCCCGCCGCAAAGCCGATGAAAAACTGAAATAATGGCCCAGGCAGATGAATTTATGATGAAAGCCATCGCCGAAGCCCGGAAGGGATTGGCAGCAGGTGGTATCCCCATTGGCTCAGTTTTGGTTAAAAACGGAAAATTCATAGCCGGTGGTCACAACAAACGCGTGCAGGAAGATAACCCCATCCTGCATGGTGAAATGGATTGCCTTTTTAATGCCGGCAGGGTAGGCAGCTATCGTGATACCGTCATTTACAGCACCCTGATGCCCTGTTATATGTGCGCGGGCACCATCGTCCAATTCCGCATCCCGAAAGTAATCGTTGGAGAGTCACGCACCTTCCCTGGTGCCCGGGCCTTTATGGAATCTCATGGTGTAGAAGTGATAGACCTGGATTTACCAGAATGTGTAGAGATGATGGAAACCTTCATCCACGAAAAGCCCGAACTCTGGAACGAGGACATCGGAGAGTTGTAGCTTTTGTGCAGACATTGAGAGGGCGAGAGGCGAGAGAGCGAGACTTTTTTATACACGCTGCAGGTGCGCAACTGAGTAGCCCGTTAGGGCTACATCTGCGTAACTCCCCAAACTCCGCGGAATCTGCGTTAAAAATACCAGGCCATCATAGCTCGGAAATCCCCCTCTCAAAATCTCGCCTCTCGCTTCTCGATGTCTAAAAAAAAAGCCCCTCCAGAAAACTGAAGAGGCTTGTATGATAGATCGGATAAATTACCCGCGTTTCTGCTTGATACGTGCGTTTTTACCTTTTGCGGTGCGGAGGTAGAACAAACGGGCACGACGAACGATACCACGGTTAACGATTTCGATTTTGTCAATCATGGGAGAAACAACCGGGAAGATACGCTCTACGCCGATGCTGTTGGAAACTTTACGAACAGTAAAGGTTTCTGCTACACCTGAGTTGCGGCGCTGGAGTACAACACCCTGGAAAACCTGGATGCGCTCTTTGTTGCCCTCTTTGATTTTATAATGCACAGCTACGGTGTCGCCTGCTTTGAATACCGGCAATACTTGTGTACCGACTGTGTTTTGTTCTACGAATTGTACGAGGTTCATGAACTTAGAAATTGAGCGTTTTTCAAACGAGTTGCAAGTATACGACTATTCCGCGTAATCCAAAAGCGAATAAGCCGAAAAATATAGGATTTATTCGCCTTTCAGTAACTCAGGGCGCCTTTCACGGGTTCGACTGACCGATTGTTCATGCCGCCACTGATCGATTTTGCCAAAATTACCCGACAACAGAATGTCCGGAACCTTCCATCCCTTGTAATCAGCGGGACGGGTGTACACCGGTGGAGCCAGTAAATCGTCCTGGAAAGAATCGGTGAGTGCAGAGGTTTCATCTCCCAAAACACCCGGCAACAAGCGGATAACGGCATCGGCTACAATGGCGGCTGCCAGTTCACCCCCTGTGAGTACATAATTGCCTACAGAAATTTCCATGGTGCAAAAATGTTCTCTGACACGCTCATCTACCCCCTTATAATGCCCGCATAATATGATCAGATTGCCTTCCAGCGTCGCCAGCCGGTTACAAAGTGGCTGATCCAGCAAAATACCATCGGGCGACATATAGATTACTTCGTTGTAGCTACGTTCGCTTTTCAACTGTGTAATACACTTGTCGATGGGCTCAATCAACATTACCATGCCGGCACCGCCGCCATAGGGATAATCGTCTACCTGCCGGTATTTGTCGGTGGTGTAATCCCGTAGGTTGTGCACTACCAATTGGGCGAGGCCTTTTTCCTGGGCACGTTTGAGTATGCTGTGATTCAGCACACTGTCGAGCAGCTCGGGTACTACAGAAAGGATGTCGATGCGCATCTTAGTCGAGATAAACGTCTAACAAACCATCCGGTAGCCGGGTGTAAATGATACCCGCGGTTTTATCGACTTTGTACACCAGGGTATCATTGAGGGGACACAGAACTTCTTTGCCTTCATGATCGAAGGCCAGCAGATGCTGTTGCGGGGTTTCGTAAACGTCGAGGGCTTTACCAACGGGGCCTAGAGTATCGTCGATTACCTGCATACCCTGCAATTCGTGGAAATAATACTGATCTGTACGCAGTGGGGGGAGTTCGCTGGCGGGCAGGTGGACACTGCTTCCAATCAGGTCGCGGGCAGAAGCTTCATCCGCAATGTCTTCGAATTGCAGCAGAAGCTGATCTTTGCCTATTAATTTGGTGTGGGTGACAAAAAAAGGGATCAGTTTACCCTTCTTGAAGAGATAAACTGATCCCAGTTTTTTATAACGCGCTGGTTCATCCACATCGAGCTGCAGAACGACCTCACCTTTAAATCCGTGCGTCCGTTCTATAAAGCCGAGTTCGAAACCGTCAGCGAGCTTCACAGCTTATTCAGCTGCTTTTTCTTCGTCTTCTTCGGCAGCAGCCTCGGGAGCTTCTTCCGCAGCAATTTCCGGAGTTTCTTCTGCAGCAACCTCGGCAACCGGTGCTTCTGCAACTTCTTCTACGGCAACTACAGCTTCAGCTTCAACAACTTCCACGGCTTCTACTACTGCTACTTCTTCAGCGGCCTCTACGGCGGCTTCCTCAGCAGCTTCTTCAGCGATAACGCTGTTTTTCTTCAGGATGGCTTCCGCACGATCTGCTTTTACTTTGGCTTCAGCAGCGAAACGCGCGGCAGCAGCTTTAGACTTAGCGGTAGAAAGATTGGTTTTTTTGCCTTCTACTTTCGCGGCCTTCTCAGCTTCCCAGGTAGCAAAACGCTTGTCGGCTTCTGCCTGGTCGAAAAGGTTATTACGAACACCTTCCTGCAGGTATTTCTTCATCATCACGCCTTTGTAGCTGAGGATGGCACGACAAGTATCGGTGGGTTGAGCACCCTTAAATACCCAGTCAAGGGTCTTGTCGATGTTGAGATCGATGGTGGCAGGATTGGTGTTCGGGTTGTAAAGGCCCAAACGTTCAATGAATCTCCCGTCTCTCGGAGCACGTGCATCTGCCACCACAATATGGAAGAAAGGCTTGCCCTTCTTACCATGACGCTGTAATCTAATCTTTACTGACATTGATCGTTGTTTTTAAACGAGTTGCAAAGATAGTGGATTTCATTTATTCTGCAATACTACTCTAGACATTGAGATTTCGAGAGGCGAGAGGCGAGACTGACTGATTAAATCATAAAAATCAACGTCCTATTATGGATGTCAATTGGAATACGCGGATTTTTTAGGATTTACGCTGTTTTTTTCAGCGGCGCATGGGCATTTTGGGCATTTTGCCACCGGCACCCATGGCATTCATCTTCTTCATCATGCCTTTCATGTCGTTGAACTGCTTGAGAAGCTGATTGACCTGTTGAATGCTGGTACCCGACCCGTCAGCCAGGCGCTTGCGGCGGCTGCCGTTGATGAGGTCGGGATTACCACGCTCTTTGGGGGTCATGCTCTGGATGATGGCTTCCACATGTTTAAAGGCATCGTCGCTGATGTCAACATCCTTTAACATCTTACCCATGCCGGGTATCATGCCCATGAGGTCTTTCAGATTGCCCATTTTTTTAATCTGGCTGATCTGACTCAGGAAATCGTCGAAGTCGAACTGGTTTTTGCTGATTTTTTTGGAAAGCCGCTGGGCTTCTTCCTCGTCAATCTGCATCTGGGCCCGTTCTACGAGCGAAACTACGTCGCCCATGCCGAGGATACGGTGGGCCATGCGGTCGGGGTGGAAGACGTCAAGGGCCTGCATCTTCTCACCGGTCGACATATACTTCACCGGCTTGCCGACGGTATAGGAGATGGTCAGCGCAGCACCACCACGGGCGTCGCCGTCAAGTTTAGTGAGTACTACGCCGTCGAAATTTAGCCGGTCGTTGAAGGCTTTGGCGGTATTTACGGCATCCTGACCGGTCATGGCATCGACCACGAACAGGGTTTCATGTGGTTTTACCGCCTGAGAAACGTTGGCAATCTCATTCATCATAGCCTCGTCAACCGCCAGACGACCGGCAGTATCCACGATGACAATCTTATATCCTTCGGATTTGGCCTTTTTAACGGCATTTTCAGCGATCTGAACCGGATTTTTGCTGCCGTCTTCGGTGTAAACTTCTACACCTATCTGTCCGCCGAGCACTTTCAATTGTTCGATGGCCGCGGGCCGGTATACGTCGCCGGCCACGAGCAGCACTTTGTTACCCTTCTCTTTGAGCATATTGGCCAGCTTGCCGGAGAAGGTGGTTTTACCCGAGCCCTGCAAACCTGCAATCAGGATGATGCTGGGATTGGCGGCAATGTTGATGTCGGAGAAACTGCCCCCCATGAGGTGGGTGAGCTCCTCGTGCATGATTTTGGTGAGCAACTGCCCGGGTGATACGCTTTTAATCACGTTCTGCCCCAGGGCTTTCTCCCGCACCGTATCGGTAAACTCCTTGGCGATTTTGTAGCTCACGTCGGCGTCGAGCAGGGCACGCCGGATTTCCTTCATGGTTTCGGCTACGTTGATCTCTGAGATGCGGCCTTCGCCTTTGAGGGTTTTGAAGGCCTGGTCTAAGCGGTCGGTGAGTCTGTCAAACATGCTTTTGGAGTATAAGTCTGCAAAAATACGGTTTTGGTGCTTTGGACGGTAGCTTTAGCGATGGGGATCGGACACGGATTTTCAGGATTTATATGATTTACGCAGATATCCACCGCGTAAATCATATAAATCCGCGTCATCCGCGTTCCATCAGCATAAAAAAAAGGCCGGAAGTCCGGCCTTTGCAAATGTTTGTAAGAAAGTGTTAGTTGCCGAGATAGGCTTTCAGCATTTTGCTGCGGGAGGTGTGTCGCAGGCGTTTTAATGCTTTGTCCTTGATCTGGCGTACACGCTCGCGGGTGAGGTCGAATTTTTCGCCTATGTCCTCGAGCGACATGCCGTGGTCGAGCCCGATACCGAAATACAGCTTGATAACTTCACGCTGACGTTCGGTGAGTGTAGCCAGGGAACGATCGATTTCGGCCGAAAGCGACTCCTGCATGAGGATGCCGTCTGATTTGGGCGCGTCGTCGTTCACCAGTACGTCGAGCAGGGTGTTTTCTTCGCCTTGCACGAAAGGAGCATCCATCGAGATATGACGACCGCTGATGTTCAGCGTGCTTTCTACCTCGTCGGTTGATACTTCCAGCATCTCCGCCAGTTCTTCTACCGAAGGATCACGCTCGTATTGCTGCTCCAACTGCGAAAACGCTTTACCGATTTTGTTCAGAGAACCAACCCGGTTGAGGGGGAGACGCACAATACGCGAATGTTCGGCCAAAGCCTGGAGAATGGACTGACGAATCCACCACACCGCATACGAAATGAATTTAAAACCGCGGGTTTCGTCGAAACGTTTCGCGGCCTTGATCAGACCCAGATTACCTTCATTGATCAAATCGCTGAGGGTTAAGCCCTGATTCTGATACTGCTTGGCCACAGATACTACGAAACGCAGGTTGGCTTTGGTAAGCTTTTCCAGGGCGCGCTGGTCGCCTTCGCGTATCTTTTTGGCCAGAATCACTTCCTCTTCAGGAGTGATCAGATCCACCTTGCCAATCTCCTGCAAATACTTCTCTAACGATTGGCTTTCGCGGTTGGTGATCGACTTGGTGATTTTTAGCTGACGCATAGATTACAAGAAATGGTGTATGATGAGAAAAATAGGTATTCGCCTGCAATAAAGCTGCAAAGATACAAAAACTTTTGAGCCTAAAAAGTTCAGTTTCTTGACATTGTGTATTTAACGAAACAATGCCTTCGTAATTTTGTTCTTCACAAATTATGACAATGCAATCCCCTGAGGTCGAGAACCCTGAGTTTGAATACTGGCAAGGCCGCACCGCCTTAGCCCCCCTGGCCACCCATGTGGCTTCACCCATCATCCGGCCGGTAGATAAGGGTAAAATCAGAAGCATAGCGCTGGAGACGGTAGCGCAGCAGGCCGATCAGCAAATCAGCATGCTGCGGAAACAGGCTGAACTGCTGATGCAGCAGGCGAAGGAGATTGAAAACAGGGTAAAGGTGTCGGAAGAAATTTACGCGGCCGACATGAATTTTGAGCCTGTCATCGGACAGTTATACCACCTCTATGAAAGAGATAACGGCACCCGGCTTTTGTCGATGCTGTCGCCCGAGGACTGGGGAAAAAGCCTTAAATTCACCTTCATCGCAACCGTCAGGCTGCTCGGCGACAGGAGCTGGGACGTACTCCGTTCAGCCTCCTGAAAACCAGGCATAACGGGGAGCAGTAAGCCTATCCCATGTATCTTAATACCCACAGTTTTTTCAGCCTGCGGTACGGCCTGATGTCGCCGGAGGCGTTGCTGCAGCAGGCGAAAGCCTGCGGGGTGAAACAACTGGCCCTGACCGACATCTGCAACAGCTCCGCCGGACTGGATTTTGTACGGCTGGCGCCCAAATACGGCATCAAACCGGTGCTGGGCATGGATATCCGCCACGAAAACCGGCAATTGTATGTGCTGCTCGCCCGAAACAACCAGGGATATGCCGCCATCAACCATTTTTTAAGTGATCATTTACGGGAGGGGAAGCCGTTCCCGGAACGGGCAGGCCATTTGCAGGAGGTATACGTCATCTACCCGCTGGCTGGCTGGGACGGAAAACCCCTGGCCACGCATGAATTTCTGGGCGTGGCACCCCATGAACTGAATAAACTGCGGGTATATCCGGAGAGATGGCCGACAGATAAACTGGTGGCGCTGGCAACCGCCACTTTCCGGCACAAACGCGACTGGAACGCCCACCGGCTGTTGCGGGCCATCGACCAGAATACCCTGCTCAGTAAACTCGACCCCGAAAGCTGCGGCCGGCAGGACAATGTGCTGCAACCCCTGGAAATCCTGGCGAAACAGTATGCTGATTTCCCCGAGATGGTCGCGCGTACCGGACAATTGCTCAGCGATTGCAGCATATATTTTGAATACGGTGATCAGTACCCCCACAAAAATCTGAGCAGCTATACCGGCAACGAAGACCTTGATTACCGGCTGGCACGAAAACTGGCCTATGACGGCCTCGCTTACCGCTATCCTGATGCGGGAGAAGAGGTTATCAGCCGGATAGAAAAGGAACTGGAAATCATCCGGCAGAAACGTTTCGTCTCTTACTTCCTCATCAACTGGAAAATCCTCACTTATGCCCGCTCCAAGGGCTATTTTTATGTTGGCCGGGGGAGTGGCGCCAACAGCATCATCGCCTATTTGCTGCGTATCACAGATGTGGATCCCATTGAGCTGGACCTGTATTTCGAGCGTTTCATCAACCTGTATCGACGCAATCCGCCTGATTTCGACATCGATTTCTCCTGGGCCGACCGGGAAGACATTACCCGCTTCATTTTTGCACGTTTTCCCCATGTTGCGCTGGTTGGAACCTATGTTACTTTTCAGCGCAGGGCCGTGGTACGAGAACTGGGCAAGGTATTCGGACTGCCCAAGGCCGATATCGACCAGTTATCGGACGGCCGGTACGATCCGCAGAAAATCGACAAAATCGCCCAAACTGTGCTGCAATATGGGGAATGGCTGCAGGATATCCCCAATCACCTGAGCATACATGCCAGCGGTATTCTCATATTGGACCGGCCGGTGCAGTGGTTCGGGGCTACTTTTTTCCCGCCCAAAGGTTTTCCCACCACCATGTTCGACATGGTGGTGGCGGAAGATGCCGGTCTGTATAAATTTGACATCCTCAGCCAGCGTGGTTTGGGGAAGATCAAGGACACCATTGCCCTCATCCGGGAAAACGGGGGAGATGCCGACAGTTTCGATATACACGATCTGCCCCGTTTCAAGCAGGACGAGCGCATCAAAGACATGCTGCGCAACGCGAAGGCCATCGGCTGTTTTTATGTGGAGTCGCCCGCCATGCGCATGCTCATGAAAAAGTTGCAGGTCGATGATTATCTCGGTCTGGTGGCTGCCAGCTCGGTGATTCGTCCCGGGGTAGCCAGTTCGGGCATGATGCGGCAGTTCATATTACGTTACCGTTACCCTGAAAGGCGGCTGGATGCCCATCCCATTATGCTGGATATCATGCCTGAAACCTACGGGGTGATGGTGTATCAGGAAGATGTGATCAAGGTAGCCCACTATTTTGCCGGTTTGAGCCTCGCCGAGGCCGATGTGTTGCGCCGGGGGATGAGTGGTAAATTCAGGGGCAGGGACGAGTTTGAGCAGGTGAAGCAGAAGTTTTTCAGTAATTGCAGAGAGAAAGGATACACCCAGGAGGTGACAGCTGAAATCTGGCGGCAGACCGAAAGTTTTGCCGGTTACGCCTTTGCCAAGGGCCATTCGGCCTCCTATGCGGTGGAGAGTTATCAGAGCCTGTTTCTGAAAGGATATTATCCGCTGGAATATATGGTAGCTACCCTCAACAATGCCGGTGGCTTTTACCATACCGAGCATTATGTGCACGAAGCCCGCATGCAGGGTGGGGAAATTGAAGCTCCCTGTGTGAATGAAAGTGTTTTACTGGCTTCGTTACGAGGTAAAACGATCTGGCTGGGGCTGGGATTGGTAAAAGGTCTGGAAACCGATTTTATCAACGTTTTGGTGGCCGAACGCCTTCTGAATGGCATTTTCAGCTCGCTGACCGAGTTTGTACACCGGCTGTCACCACCGCTGGAGCAAGTGATATTATTGATCCGGGTAGGTGCTTTTCGTTTTACGGGCAAAAACAAAAAAGAACTGCAATGGGAAGCCCATCTGCTGCTCGGCCATGCCCCTAAAAAAGAGCCGTCGCGTGAACTCTTTTATGTACCACCCAAAAGTTACCGTTTACCCACCCTCGACATTGCCCGTTTTGAAGACGCCTTTGATGAAATAGAGCTGCTGGGCTTCCCTTTGTGCAGCCCGTTTGAGCTGCTGTCCGAGCCTCCGCCGGCCTCCGTACTGGCCCGGGATTTGCCGCAACTTATCGGAAAAACCGTCCGCTTGGCAGCCTACCTGGTGGCTGTAAAAGATACCCGTACTTTGAAGGGAGAACGCATGCAATTCGGTACCTTTACCGACAGGGAAGGAGCATATGTTGATTCTGTTCATTTCCCGCAGGTAGCTGCCCGTTTTCCGTTCCGGGGAAGGGGTGTATATGAGCTTACTGGTCGTGTAACCGAAGAATTTGATTGCTATACCCTCGAGGTAACAGCATTAGCGCGACTGCCGGTGATGCCCGATCCGCGTTATGCGGAAGGCGGAAAACCGGCCACGCCGCTGAATCAATCGGCCGGTTAAGAACCGGTACAAGGCAGGCAAAAAGAGATGTCGTACAAGGACATAAAAATGCCGGTCGCCCATTCGCTTTCTGATTGACAAAAGAAGTCAACACCAGCGCAGAACTTGTCGTCACTTATGAAACCATCCGATACAAATCCGGTACCTGCCGACCGCACCATTGTCCACATGGACCTGGACACCTTTTTTGTATCTGTCGAACGCCTGCTCGACAGCCGGATTGGTCCGCGCCCCATCCTCATCGGTAGTACCAGCGACCGGGGAGTAGTGGCATCGTGCAGCTATGAAGCCCGTGTTTTCGGTATCCATGCCGGCATGCCCATGCGCATGGCCCGGCAACTGTGCCCGGAGGCGGTGGTTATCCGCGGCAGTTTTGACAACTACACCAAATACAGCCAGCTCGTTACCGACATCATCCGGGAGCAGGTTCCGCTGTTCGAAAAAAGCTCCATCGACGAGTTTTACCTCGATCTGAGTGGCATGGACCGGTATTTTGGCTGTTTTAAGCTCGCCAGTGAATTGCGGCAGAAAATCATGCGCGAAAGCGGCCTGCCTATTTCATTCGGCATGTCGGCCAACAAAACGGTTTCGAAGGTCGCTACCGGAGAGGCCAAGCCCAACAATCAGATTCAGATTGTAAAAGGCACCGAAAAACCTTTTCTCTCACCGCTTTCGGTCAAAAAAATACCGATGGTGGGCGATAAAATGTACCAGACCTTGCGTGGCCTGGGGGTGAAATATGTGGGAACGGTACAGGAAATGCCCGTTGAGTTGCTCGAAAGGGTCTTCGGACAAAACGGTAACCAGTTGTGGCGCAAGGCCAACGGCATCGACAACAGTCCGGTGGTATCGTTTCACGAGCGGAAATCACTTTCTACCGAACGCACCTTCGAGCGCGATACCACCGATGTGGTCAAATTACGCGGCATACTCTCCGCCATGGCCGAGCACCTGGCGTTCCAGTTGCGTAAAGGGCAAAAACTGACCGCTTGCGTGACGGTGAAAGTGCGTTATTCCGATTTCAACACCCACACCCTGCAGCAGCACATTTCCTATACTTCGGCCGATCATACCCTGATTCAGAAAGTGCTGGAGCTGTTTGACAAACTCTACAACCGCCGCCTGCTCATCCGGCTGGTGGGCATCCGCTTCAGCGATCTGGTACATGGGGGCTATCAGATCAATCTTTTTGACGATACGCAGGAGATGATCAGCCTCTACAAGGCCATGGACAACATCCGGAACCGCTTCGGCGACCGGGCGGTGCTGCGCGCCGCCGGCATGGAGGCCACCACCATCGGCCGGATGAATCCGTATAACGGGCAGAAACCTTCGTTGGTTAGCGATATAGGCCTTTGAGGACTGTGATAAACAGCAAAGGCCGATACCCTCAGGGTATCGGCCTTCTATGTTAAACGGACAACGGCCGGTTATTCGGCGCTGCCTTCGTTGTTGTTTTCTTCAGTAACCGGCTTGGCGTAGCTGCCAAGTTTGGCTTTTTTCAAACCTTGTGTACGCAGACGTGAAACGGTGCGGTTTTTTCTGGCTTTTCTTTTCAGTGATGTAACACCCATGGCTGTTGCTTTTTCGAATAGGAATGCAAATATAGTGGATTCTGATTTTTCTCCCAATTATTTCGTCAATAACCGAGAATTTTTAGCACCTGCTTGCTGCTTTGCTCTTCCTGGAAGAGCTGGTAGTCGAGGTTATTCTCCTTGGTCTTGCGGATCAGCACGTGCCGCGGGGTAGGGATGAGGCAGTGGTGAATGCCGCCGGTACCGCTCAGGGTTTCCTGGTAAGCACCGGTGTGGAAGAAACCTACATACTGCGCTTTCCGGGTTTTGGGCATCCAGGTAGAGGCGATGTTCTGTTCTGTTTTATAAAAATCGAGACCATCGCAGGTGATGCCGCCCAGATTCACCCGTTCATATTCCGCATCCCAGTTGTTCAGGGGCAGGAGGATGAATTTCTGGTTCATAGCCCAGACGTCGGGCAGCATGGTGATGAGACTGCCATCTACCATCAGCCATTTTTCACGGTCGTTTTGCTGCTTTCGGCCCAAAACTTTAAAAATGATACCACTGGCTTCCGCTACGGTAAAGCTGCCAAACTCGGTTACGATGTTGGGCTCGGGAATGTCGTTGTCGTTGCAGATGGTTTTGATCCGGTTTACAATCTCATCGATCATATACTCGTAGTCGTAATCGAAACTCAGCGTGTTTTTGAAAGGCAAACCACCGCCGATATCGATCATTTCCAGATCGGGACAAAGCTTTTTGAGCTTTACATAAACGTTGACGAATTTCTCCAGCTCGTTCCAGAAGTGGGGGGTGTCGTTAAAACCGGAGCTGACAAAGAAATGCAGCAGCTTCACCTTGAAGTTGTCGTCTTCCTTGATTTTGTTCTGGTAAAAGTCAAGTACTTCGTCGCCACGTATGCCCAAACGGCTGGTGTAGAAGGGATAATCGGGCTGTTCTTCCACCGAAATGCGGATGCCGATGTTTACCGGCACTTCCAGTTCGTTGGCGTAGTAGTTGAATTCTTCCTTGTTGTCGAGCACCGGAATCACATTGGTAAAGCCATCGTGGATGATGTCGACGATATTTTCCTTGTACGAATCCTTCTTAAAGCCGTTGCAGATGATCATGATGTCTTTCGTGATCATGCCTTTGCGTTCCAGGGCTTCGATGATGGGAATATCGAAGGCGGAAGAGGTTTCGAGGTTGATATCGTTCTTCAGCGCTTCTTCGAGTATGTGCTTGAAGTGCGAGCTTTTGGTGCAATAGCAATAGGTATAAGTACCCTTGTACTGATGCTTTTTGATAGCATGGTCAAACAACCGCTTCGCCATCTGGATCTTCTCCGAAATGAGAGGCAGGTACGTAAAACGCAGCGGAGTACCAAAGGTCTCCGCCAGCTCCATCAGGTTGATATCCTGGAAGTAAAGCTCGTCGTCAATGAGCTTAAATCCATCCTGAGGGAACCCGACACTTAAGTCGAGAAATTCTGCATAACTTTGCATTGGCCGAAAAGCTTGTTTAATCGAGCGCAAATTTAGTTTTTTCGGACATTCTAAGTGCATTTTATGTCAGATTTACAGCTAATTGAAGTCAAGTCAGAATTAGGAGCCGGTACACGCGGGGCCAGTCTTGGGGTTGACGCCATCAAAATCGCTGCCCACGACTTCGCATCGAAGTTTTTCCTCAAACTCAAAGGCATAGAGGTGCCGGTGCGCAACGAACTGCTGTACGAGCCGGTTCGTCACCCCTTCGCCCGTTACATCGAAGGCATCCATGAGGTTTTAGACAATGTGTCGAAACAAGTGGCTGAATCACTGAAAGCCAATAAGTTCCCCATCATACTCGCCGGCGACCACAGCACGGCTGCCGGCACCATCGCCGGTATCAAAATGGCCTATCCCAAAAAGCGCCTCGGCGTTATCTGGGTAGACGCCCATGCAGACCTGCACTCACCCTATACCACACCCTCCGGCAATATGCACGGCATGCCACTTTCGATGGCTACAGCCGAAGACAACATCGACTGCAAAGTGAATGTACCCGACGAAAAAACCATCGGCTACTGGAATAAACTGAAGGGTTTGGGAGGCATTTCACCCAAAATCCAGTTCGAAGACATTGTTTTCATTGCAGTCAGGGACGTTGAACCACAGGAAAACTTCCTCATCCAGAAAAACAAAGTCAAAAACTTCACCGTCACCGATGTCCGCAAACGCGGGGTAGAGAAGGTGGCTTTCGAAGCCCTGTCGACCCTCGATAAATGCGATATCATCTATGTCTCTTTCGACGTCGACAGTATGGATCCCAAGGTATCGATGGGTACCGGAACACCGGTGCCAAATGGCATTAACGAACGGGAAGCCGGTAAGCTGTTGCAGAACCTCATTTCATCACCCAAAGTGGTGTGTTTTGAGATGGTGGAAGTCAATCCCACCCTCGACAAAGAAAACATCATGGCCGAGACCGCTTTCGAAATTCTGGTGAAAGTAGCCAACTCCATTTCCAACCAATCCATCCTTTAAGATTTCGCATGCTCGCTCATCAGGAATTGCTTTCAGAAGCTATTGAAAAATATATTACCGAAAAATATCAGGTATCAAAAAGCGACTTAAGTCTCGTTTTCAACCCCACCCGCAAGGAGTTCCGGGGCGATATCACCCTGGTGCTTTTTCCGCTTATCAAGCTGCTGAAAAGCAACCCGGCAGCCATAGGCACCGAACTGTCGGCCGTGCTGGAAAACGTGCAGTTTGAAGGCCGCCCGCTGGTGGCTGCTACCGAAGTGGTGCAGGGTTTCCTGAACATAGCCCTTACCGATGCCTATTGGATGGGTTACCTCCCGAAAGCAAGCGCGGCACCACTGCCCAAAAGCGGACGCAGAACAGTGGTTGAATATTCATCTCCCAACACCAACAAACCGCTTCACCTGGGCCATATCCGCAATAATTTATTGGGATATGCCGTCAGTCAGATCAAAGCCGAAGCCGGTGACGAAGTGGTGAAAGTTCAGATCATCAACGACCGCGGGATACACATCTGCAAGTCGATGGTGGCCTGGCAGCGCTACGGAAACGGCGAAACCCCCGAAAGCAGTGGCTTAAAAGGGGATAAGCTCGTAGGAAAATACTATGTAGCTTACGACAAGGCCTGCAAAGAAGAAATAGCCACCCTCATGGCTGGCGGTATGCCGGAAGAAGAGGCCAAAAAACAAGCTCCGATATTGCTCGAAGCACAAAACATGCTCCGTGCCTGGGAAGCGGGCGATGTAGCAGTAATTGACCTCTGGAAAACCATGAATGGCTGGGTGTATGAAGGCTTTAATGCAACATACAAACGCCTGGGTGTTGATTTTAATAAAAACTATTACGAATCACAGACCTATCTGCTGGGCAAAGACAAAGTGCTCGAAGGGGTAGCCAAAGGGGTATTCACCCAAAAAACAGATGGCTCAGTATGGGTAGATCTGCGGGAAGAGGGTCTCGACGAAAAAGTCCTCCTCCGTAGCGACGGCACCTCGGTTTACATGACCCAGGACATCGGTACGGCCATCGAACGTTACCACGAATGGCAGATGGACAGCACCATCTATACCGTCGGCAATGAGCAGGATTACCACTTCAAGGTGCTTTTCAAGGTGCTCGATAAACTGGGTTACGCCTGGGCGAAACAATGTCATCACCTCAGTTACGGTATGGTAGACCTGCCCAGCGGCAAAATGAAATCGCGCGAAGGCACGGTGGTCGATGCCGATGACCTGATTGAGGAAGTTATTGCGGCGGCCAAAGAAAAAACCAACGAATCGGGCAAACTCGAGGGGATGTCGGAGGCGGAAAAGGAAAATTTATACCGCATCATCGGCCTGGGGGCGCTCAAATACTTCATCCTGAAGGTCGATCCGCAGAAACGCATGCTCTTTAATCCGGCAGAATCCATCGATCTACAGGGCAATACGGGGCCGTTTATACAGTACAGCCATGCCCGTATCCGTTCCATTGTAAGAAAAGCGAAGGATATGGGGCTGAAATTTTCCAGCGGAAGTCCTGTCACTACCCTGGAAGATGCGGAGCGTGAGTTGCTCAAGCTGCTGCTGCAATATCAGGAAGTGGTGGGAGAGGCCGATGCCCGGTTGAGCCCGGCATTGGTGTGTCAGTACGCCTACGATCTGGCTACGGCCTTCAACCGTTTTTACCATGATTGTCCGGTTATCACCGAAAACGATGAAAACCGCCGTGCTTTCCGTCTGCAGTTGTCAGAACTAACAGCAGCTACCCTAAAACGTTCGCTGGGACTGGTTGGCATAGAGGCACCGGAAAGGATGTAGGTTACCGGAAATCGGCATTTAGGAAAAGGGCCTTCGCCGAAATCCCAACACCCCCGCATCAACCCGCTTAACCTTTAACCCGCTAAGGTTTGGACTTCGCTACCACTGCTAAAACCCCCGTTTAACACGTTTTACCGTTTTTCCCGTTTTACCGTTTTGCCGTTTAAACATACAGCACGTTTTACCGTTTAAACACTTAACCCTTCAACCCCTCACCTCATTTTCTGTGCAGCAATATACCGTCCCGTTTGCTTAAAAAACCGGTAAGTCAGCAGCAAGGCGGAGACAAATAAACCTGCTGCCAATGCCGACCAGAGGCCATAAACACCCCAATCCAGCACGAAGGCAAAGAATGAACCCATCGGTAAGGCAATGACCCAATAGGCTATCAAAACAAACAGGGTAGGTTTTTTCACATCTTCGAGCCCACGGCAAATGCCTACACCTACTGCCTGAATGCCATCGGCAACCTGGAAAATGGCAGCTATGATCAGCAGTTTTGAGGTGATTTCAATAACTTCAGTATCTGCAATATAAAGAGCCGGCAAGGCATAACGGCCCAGTATGAAGACAACCCCGCAAACGGCCATAAAGGCTGCTGAAAGCAGTATGCTGCTTTTACCAATGCGCTGTGCCAGCTGATAATCCCTTTTCCCGGAAGCGTGCCCGATGCGGATGGCACTTGCAGAGGATAATCCAATGGCTACCATAAAAGATATAGAGGCCAGGTTGATGGCAATCTGGTGTGCGGCTAATTCTTTGGCACCCAGCCAACCAATCAGAATGGCGGAAATGGCAAAGGCGGAAGTTTCGAATATGTACTGAAAACCGCCCGGGATACCCAATTTGAGTATGCGCAGCACTGTAGCTTTTTTTACCCTTCTCCAGCTCATTTTGAAGGGTTCATAGATTGCAAAACGACGGTTAAAGAATATAAAACCCATCATGGCCAATGCTGCAAAAACCCGGCTGAGGGTGGTTGCCCAACCGGCTCCTTCCAGCCCCATGGCAGGAAATCCCCAGTTTCCATAAATCAGCAACCAGTTGCCGAATGTATTCAGCGGTATCATAAGCAAACCAATCAGCAAGGGTGGCCACATGATTTCGAGGCCTTCACTGAATTGTTTAAAATGCTGATAGACCAGGATGGGCAACATGCTGTAACCGAGTATGCGGAGATACGGTATTGCCAGCGCAGTTACTTCGGGGTCTTGTTTGAGCAGATGTAATCCCTCAGAGGCAAAAATCATGATAACCAGCAGGACAGTCCCGATAGCCAGCAACGTCCAGAAACCACTCCGCAATACGTCGCCGAGTTGGGTGCCGTCGTGGGCCCCTTTGGCAATGGCGGTAATGGGAGAGATGGCAAACGAAATACCCAGCCCGAAAACCAGGGGAATTGAAAAAACACTGATACATACGGATACAGCAGCCAGGTTGGCAGCACCCAGCGGACCGACCATGATGCTGTCGATGACGCCAAGTGCAATCTGACTCAACTGACCCAAAATAATAGGCCAGGCAAGGCGAAGGGTTTTTCCGGTTTCCTGTAAAAGCATAGCCGGCAAAGATAACGGAAGCCTTCTCAGCGCGCTGTGGGGACGAAAATTATCTTGTCTTTTTTACCGTTTTCAACTGCAGCAGATTTAACGCGTTGGTCGAAAGCCCGCTGATACCAGGTTGTACCAGCCGCAATACCTGATCATAAAAAAGAACCACCACCGGGGCATCTTCCCGCACCAGGGCATCCATTTGTTTGTAATACTGCAAACGGAGTGAATCATCCACGGTCAGCAAGGCCTTTTCGTACAGTCGGTCAAAGTCAGGGTTTTTGTAGTGGGTGAAGTTCGGGCCGGCCGGCGCAAAGTTCCGACTGTAAAACAAGGCCAGATAATTCTCAGCATCTGGATAATCTGCTATCCAACTGCCCCTGAAAAACGGCACTTCAGACTTGTTGATGAGCTGCCGCAAGGTGGGCCCGGGACTGGTTTCGATTTTTACCTGCAGGCCGATTTCCTGCAATTGCTTCTGGATAAAAACACACAGGTCGAGGTATGAAGGGGTTGTTGACAGGGTAATGACATTGTCGGTTGGCTCATAGCCTGCTTCTTTGAGCAGTGTTCGTGCTTTATTGGGGTTGTAGGCATTATAAGCCAGCGCTGTAGTGTCAAAGCCCGGCAGACCGGGGGGTATAAATCCGGCCGTTCCCGCGGTACCGACTCCATTGCGGAGGTAACGAATCATCTTTTCACGGTCAATGGCACAATTGATGGCACGCCGGATCTTTTGTTTCCGCAAGGGAGAATGCTGGGTGAGTTTGCCTGATTCCATCAATATACCCAGATACTCGGTATTCAAATAAGGGGCCTTCTGCAAAACCACCGTTGCTGCGTATTCCGCCTGGAGATTTCCGTCTTTATCAAGTATTTCATCTTTGAAGGCAGGATCTACGCCGGACAGAAAGTCTAATTTTCCCTGTAAAAAGGCCAGAAAGGCAGATTGACGGTCAGGCAGGAAGCTGATTTGTACCGCGTCCAGATACGGCAGGCGTTCACCGTTCACCGTTTCGAAATACGCCTCATTTTTATGCAATACGAGCGCTTCCTGTTGTTCCCAGAAGGCAAAACGAAAAGGCCCGGTTCCGATAGGATGTTCCCGGAAATCATTGCCGTAAAAGGTAACCACTTCCCGGGGCACCACACTGCAATATTGCATGGTAAGCAATCCAAGAAAAGGAGGGAAGGCAGCTTTGAGTCTGATTTCCAGAACAGTGTCGTTGACTGCAACGAAAGCACGGCTGCTGTCAACCTTATCGTTAAAGATCCAGGCACCCGGCGAAGCAATGGCCGGGTCCAGAATTCTTTGCAAAGAATATACGAAGTCTTCCGAGTGGACTTTTCTTGTTTTTTGTTTTCCGAATAATACGGAAGGGTGAAATTGTACATCATTCCGCAAGGTGAACCTATACAGCTTTCCGTCCTCCAGTATTTCCCAGCTTTTGGCAATGGCCGGTTGTATGTTCAGCGCGTCGTCCAGCTGGACCAGTCCGTTGAACAACTGGTTAACTGCCCAGATATTGGCCTGATCGCGGGCAAAGGCCGGGTCGAGGGAGGTGATGTCGAATTCCTGGTTGTAGCGGAATACGCTTTTTTCAGAAGCACTCTCCGGGTGGCTGCAGGCTGCCAGCAACAGGAAAGTGGATAAAATGGAGAGGTGCAGCTTTCGCATCCGTGGGCTTTGTGCTATCTTAGAGGCTCGATTTCTGCGTCAAAAATACGCATATCGGTCAATTAAGCTTGTTGAAGTAGGCACAATATGGGGAAAGTCATTGCAGTAGCAAATCAGAAAGGTGGCGTGGGCAAAACTACTACCGCCATCAACCTGGCATCCAGTCTCGCGGTACTGGAATTCAAAACCCTGCTGATAGATGCTGATCCGCAGGCAAATGCTACTTCCGGCATCGGTTTTGATCCCAAAACCATCCGCACAGGCCTCTACGAATGTATGGTCAACGATGTTCCCGTGGCCAACAATATCATCAAAACCGATGTGCCTTATCTGGATTTATTGCCCTCCAACATTGATTTGGTAGGTGCTGAGCTGGAAGTCATCAATCGCCCCAACCGCGAAAAAATCATGAAAGGGGTGCTCCGCGAAATCCGTGAGCAATACGATTTTATCATTGTGGATTGCAGTCCTTCCCTGGGTTTAATCACTGTAAATGCCCTTGCGGCAGCAAATTCGGTCATTGTGCCGGTACAGTGCGAATATTTCGCATTGGAGGGCCTCGGAAAACTAATCAATACCATCAAAATCGTACAATCCCGTTTTAACACCGAATTGCAGATTGAAGGGGTGTTGCTGACGATGTACGACGGTAGGCTGCGCCTCGCCAACCAGGTAGTGGAAGATGTCCGCAGCAACCTGAATGAGCTGGTATTTGACACCATCATACACCGCAACACCAAACTCAGTGAAGCGCCGAGCTTTGGCATGGCTGCCATCATGCATGATGCCGGCAGCAAAGGGGCTACCAACTACCTGAACCTGGCCCGGGAAATTTTACAAAAGAATAATCTGACCCGCATTCCATCGGAAGAGCGGAATATAGAACTGAACTGAGGAGATGAACGCAAAAAGAAATGCCCTGGGACGAGGGCTTGGCGCGCTGCTGGCCGGCGATGATGCCATCGCAGAAGGTTTTTCACCGGCTGTAACCAACTGGAAAATTCCCGTCGGGCAGATAGAAGCCAATCCCTGGCAGCCCCGTACCCACTTTGAAGAAACATCTCTCAAAGAACTGGCAGAATCTATCCGCATACATGGGGTGATACAACCACTCACCGTTCGTAAACTCACCAATGGTCAGTACCAGCTCGTTTCAGGCGAACGCCGCCTGCGTGCCTCCAAACTGGTAGGGCTTACCGATGTGCCTGCCTACGTACTCGAAGCCGATCAGCAGGGGATGCTTGAGATGGCACTCATCGAAAACATCCAACGCCAGGACCTCAATGCCATTGAAGTGGCCATCAGCTTCAAAAGACTCATTGATGAGGTTCAGATCAGACAGGAGGAAGTGGGCGAAAGGGTTGGGAAGGATCGGTCGACGGTAACCAACTACCTCCGCTTGCTCAAACTACCCCCTGAAATACAAGCCGGTATACGTGATGCCAAAATCGGCATGGGACATGCCCGTGCACTGATTAATGTAGATAAAGTGGAACAACAACTTTACATCTACCGCAAAGCCATCTCGGAAGCGCTGAGCGTTCGTAAAATCGAAGAACTTGTCCGAGCCTTGCAACAGGAGGGTGGCAAAACTACCAAAGCCAGACCTGCCAGAGACGAAACACCCCCCGCTTACCGTTCTGTTCAGGACAGCCTGCGGAATCGTTTCGAAACAAAGGTGCAAATCAAGGTCGACGACAAAGGCAAAGGCGAAATTGTACTGCCTTTCGGATCAACCGACGATCTGAACAGACTGTTAGATCTCCTGGAATAATTGGTCTGCAAGCTTCTATACAGCTTTTTACTGTGTTTTCTGGTGTTTGAGCTGGAAGCACAACAGCTCGATTCATCACAACTGAGTCCGCCAGTCGATTCTATCGCGCAGCCTCGTATTACCACGGAGCAAATTGATACGGTGTCTAATACGGAATGGCATTCTCCTCAGAAGGCCAGTCTGTATTCAGCTGTTTTGCCCGGATTAGGACAGGCCTACAACCACAAATACTGGAAAATACCCATTGTATACGGCCTCGGAGCCTATACAGTGTATGCAGCCATGGCTAATCACAAAATTTATCTGGGCTACCGCGACGCCTTCCGCCTCCGCACGGATGGTGACCCGCTGACGATAGATATTTATGATGGCATTGAAACTGATTTCACCTTACAGGAACGGAGAGATGTCTTCCGCCGCGACCGCGACTATTTCTGGATACTGACTGGGGTGGTGTATGTTTTAAACATTGTAGATGCTGCCGTGGATGCTCATCTTTATTACTTTGATGTCAGCGACAAGCTGACCATGCAGTTTTTACCTTCCTCAGGTTTTAACCCCTATACAGGCCGTCTGGAGACGACTTATGTGTCGCTAAAATGGAAATTATGAAAATCGCCCTCATTGGATACGGCAAAATGGGACGGGAAATCGAAGCGATTGCCCTTGAACGCGGGCATGAAATAGTTTTGAGCATCGGACATGAAAACCTGTCAGATCTGACACCAGATGCGCTTCGGAAGGCGGATGTAGCCATCGAATTTACGCAACCCGAGGCAGCACCGGCTAATATCCGGATGTGCGCGGATGTGAAACTACCGGTGGTGGTTGGAACGACCGGCTGGTACTCCGGATATGAAACCATTGCACAGGAGGTAAAGGAAAAGAAAGGGGCTTTGTTGGCGGCAACAAACTTCAGTATAGGTGTACACCTCTTTTTTGCCGTGAATAAATGGTTTTCGCACCTTATGAACCAGCACCCTGCTTATACAGTAAGGGTGGAAGAGACGCATCATATACACAAAAAGGATGCCCCCAGCGGCACCGCCATCACGCTTGCGGAAAAGCTGCTGGAGGGGCTTAAAAACAAAAGTGGCTGGAGTTTAACGCCCGAAAACAACCAGATTCCTGTCATCGCGCATCGCATCGATGAGGTGCCGGGTACGCACGATGTATTTTATGAGAGTGAGGCGGATGAAATCAGGCTTACCCACACCGCTTTTAACCGCAAAGGTTTTGCATTAGGAGCTGTTTTAGCAGCCGAATGGCTGAAGGATAAGCAAGGTGTATTTACCATGCAGGATTTTCTGGGTCTCTGAGAGTAAAAGCCTACTCAAACAAAGTCCCCATTTGCCCAGGCATCTTCTTCTGAAGGTGTTTGTATGCGGCTTCCGTCACTTCTCTACCCCTTGGCGTACGTTTCAGAAAACCCTCCTGAATCAGAAAAGGCTCGTAAACCTCTTCAATGGTTCCGGCATCTTCACCCACGGCAGTAGCAATGGTGGTCAAACCAACCGGTCCGCCTTTGAATTTGTCGATGATGGTCAGCAGTATGCGGTTGTCCATCTCATCCAATCCGTGTAAATCTACATTAAGGGCTTCCAGGGCTATTTTGGCAATGCTCAGATCGATGGTGCCGCTGCCTTTCACCTGAGCGAAATCGCGGGTGCGGCGAAGCAGGGCATTGGCGATGCGGGGGGTGCCCCGGCTTCTTCTGGCTATTTCAAAGGCACCGGCATCTTCAATGGGTACGTTCAGGATCGACGCCGAACGCATCACAATGTCTGTCAGTAACTTGGCATCGTAGTATTCAAGTCTTGCATTGATACCAAACCGGGCTCTCAGCGGGGCGGTGAGCAGACCAGACCGGGTGGTAGCACCAATGAGGGTAAAAGGACTGACGGCAATCTGCACCGAACGGGCGTTAGGCCCGCTGTCAATCATGATGTCTATTTTATAGTCCTCCATCGCAGAATAGAGGTATTCTTCCACTACCGCACTCAGCCGATGAATTTCGTCGATGAAAAGTACATCGCCTTCTTCCAGATTGGTCAGCAGACCGGCCAGATCACCGGGCTTTTCGAGCACCGGGCCGCTGGTGATTTTGATGCCGGCTCCCATTTCGTTGGCGATGATGTGGGCCAGGGTGGTTTTCCCCAGACCGGGAGGGCCGTGCAACAGCACATGATCAAGCGGCTCAGTACGCTGAAGGGCAGCCTTGGTGAAGACCAGCAGGTTATCGAGAATTTTCTGCTGACCGGTAAAATCATCAAAGGTCTTCGGGCGAAGAAAACGCTCCAGGTCTTTTTCCTGGTCGTCAAAACGTTCGTCGGAACCATCAAGGGCGTTGTCGCGCATAGATGTCAAAAATAGGGGGGAGTTGGCAACTGCCGTATGCCTGCGATACAGATTTGTCAACATTAAGATCGATTTTCCACCATTTACAGTTTTTGTGATTTAATGTTGAACCACTGAACACAAAAATGACTTGATAAACCGTTCTTCTTTTCCATGTGTCAGGCTGTTCGGGCAATGCACATTGGTATTCTTATCGTATTTTGTGTCTTTAAATTTTTGCCTGTTTTGTCAGATTCACTGGTCATCATTCCCACATACAACGAAAAAGAAAACATCGAAGCCATTATCCGCAAAGTGTTTTCACTGAATTTCCCCTTTGAGGTGCTGATTGTCGATGACAATTCACCCGATGGTACCCAGGATATTGTTAAGGATTTGATGAAAGAATATGGCGACCGGCTTCATCTGCTGGCACGACCGGGCAAACAGGGCCTGGGAACAGCCTACATAGCCGGATTCCGCTGGGCTTTACAACATCCTTACGAGTACATATTCGAGATGGATGCTGATTTCTCCCACAACCCGGATGATTTGATTCGTTTGCGGACAGCTTGTGCTGAAGGGGGTGCCGATCTGGCAGTCGGATCACGTTATGTGACCGGCGTCAATGTGGTTAACTGGCCGATGGGCCGGGTGATTTTATCGTATTTCGCTTCTAAATATGTGAAATTCATCACCGGTATGCCCATCAGCGATGCTACGGCCGGTTTCAAATGCTATCGCCGCAAGGTGCTCGAGACTATTCACTTCGGGCGGATTAAGTTTGTCGGATATGCATTTCAGATCGAAATGAAATTTAAAGCCTGGAAATACGGTTTCAAACTGGTTGAGGTACCTATCATTTTTACCGACAGGACGCTGGGCCAGAGCAAAATGTCGAAACGGATTGTTAAAGAAGCCGCGCTGGGTGTGTTGCAGTTAAAAATCAGCAGCGTACTGCGGGGAAGCAAGGCTTATAACTAATTATAAATGCGAAACAAAAAAGTAAGCTGGTTAGCCTATGTATTGGTAGCCGGGGTGGTTGCCCTTTTGGTTTGGTATAAGTTCTATGAAGCACCGGAAGCCCTGCCAAAGGCAGGTTCTGGCACAGCAGGACCACCACCTACCACCGTTAAAGCGCAGATTATCAAATATTCCACCTTTGATAACCTCATTGCCGCTACCGGCACACTGGTTGCAAATCAGGAAGTCTCGCTCAACAGTGAGGCAGCTGGTAAAATTGTGAGACTTGACCTGCAGGAAGGAAGTGCGGTGCAACAGGGGCAGTTATTGGTTAAACTCAATGATGCCGATTTGCAGGCACAACTTTCCAAACTCAAAGCCAGACTGAAAGAATTTGAAACCCGTGATCAACGGCAGAAAACGCTGTTTGAGAAGGGAGCCATCAGCCAGCAGGAGTATGATTTGTTTTCAACAGAAAAACAAGGGGTGGAAGCAGACATCGCTCTCGTGAAGGCACAGATTGCTAAAACAGAAATCAGGGCACCCTTTGCAGGGAAGGTAGGCTTGCGTTATGTGAGCTTAGGAGCTTATGTTACCCAAAATGCTCGTATAGCAGAGTTGGTTAATGCCGATCCGATGTTGGTGGATTTCTCCATACCGGAGCGTTATGCAGGTTTGGTTGCGCGGGGAGGTTCCATCACCGTGAATGTCGAAAATCAACCCGACAGCCTGGAGGCACGTATCATTGCTGTCGCTCCCCGTATAGATGTAGCCACCCGAACACTGCAATTAAGGGCGCAGTTACCCAATAAAAACAATCAACTGGTTGCCGGTGCATTCGCCAAAGTATCTATCCGTCTGAAACAGTTCGATGAATCCCTGTTGATTCCAACGCGTTCTGTGATTCCTGAGCAAAACGCCAAAAAAGTATTTCTTGTTAAAAACGGTGTGGTCAGTCCGGTTTATATAGAAACGGGCCAACGGTCGGCTGATTTGATTCGGGTAACAAAAGGGTTAAGTGTAGGAGATACCCTCATTACAGCAGGTATCCTGAAAGTACGGCCCGGCCAACCCGTTCAACTTCTTGAAATTGAATAAACAGCCATGAGTTTATCTTCAGTTTCCATACAACGGCCGGTACTGACCATCGTCTTTTCACTGGTTATTCTCCTGCTCGGTTTTATTGCCTTTAGTTTTCTGGGGGTACGGGAATATCCGAGTGTGGATGCTCCGATTATTACGGTAACCACCAACTATGTAGGTGCGAATGCAGATATCATAGAATCGCAGGTAACGGAACCTTTGGAAGAATCATTAAATGGTATTGCCGGCATCAACTCGCTGAGCTCTGTAAGCCGCGACGGCAGGAGCACCATAACCGTTGAGTTTACCCAGCAGGTTGATCTGGAAGTAGCCGCCAACGATGTCCGCGACCGTGTTTCCCGCGCCATCAGCAACCTCCCACCTGATATTGACCCACCAACCGTCGCCAAAGCTGATGCGGATGCTAATCCCATCCTGTTTCTCAATATCAAAAGCAAAAACCGCTCACTGCTTGATCTGAGCGATGTGGCAGAAAAGGTATTTAAAGAGCGTCTGCAGACCATAGCAGGTGTAAGCTCTGTACAAATCTGGGGGCAGAAGAAATATTCGATGCGTTTGTGGCTCGATCCTGCTAAAATGGCCGCCTATGGAATTACGGCTGTAGATGTCAGAAATGCCCTGCTGGCAGAAAATGTAGAACTTCCTTCCGGTGCCATAGAAGGCCAGAGTATTGAACTCACGGTGAGAACCATGGGCCGGATTACTACACCCGATGAATTCAGTGAACTCATTATACGGGAAACCGAAAATCAGGTGCTGCGGCTGAAAGATGTAGGCAGGGCAGAGCTGGAAGCAGAAAACCTCCGGACTTTGCTGCGTCGTGATGGTATACCCATGGTAGGGGTTGTGCTTATTCCCCAACCAGGTTCAAACTACATTGAGATTGCCGATGAGTTCTATAAAAGGGTAGATGAAATCAAGCTCAATCTGCCAGAAGACATCGAAACAGACCTGGGTTTTGATACCACCGAATATATCCGCAAGTCGATTTCAGAAGTGCAGGAAACCATCTATACCGCCTTTATTCTGGTGGTAATGATTATTTTCCTCTTCCTGCGTAACTGGCGGACAACCATTATCCCGGTTCTGGTTATTCCGATTTCACTCATCGGTACCTTTTTTATCATGTACCTGGCAGGTTTTACCATCAATGTACTGACCCTGTTAGGTATTGTACTGGCCATTGGTCTGGTAGTAGATGATGCCATTGTGGTACTGGAGAATATCTATACCAAAATTGAAGCCGGTATGCCACCCATGCAGGCTGCAAAGGAAGGCTCTGATGAGATATTCTTCGCTGTAATTGCGACAACCATAGCACTGGTAGCTGTTTTTCTACCCATCATATTCCTGCAGGGTATTACCGGTAAGCTGTTTACAGAATTCGGGGTAGTGATAGCGGGTTCAGTAGCCATCAGCGCCTTTGTGGCTCTTACGCTTACACCCATGTTGTCGGGCAGGATACTGCGCAAATCAAAAGGCCACTCTAAAATCTACCAACGTTCAGAGGTTTTCTTCGATAAACTAAACGCCGCCTACCGGAACAGCCTGAAAGCCTTTATGGGCAGGAGATGGGTGGCATTTCCAATCATCGCGGTTTTAACTGTTTTGGGAGGATGGCTTTACCTGCGACTCCCGTCAGAACTGGCACCTATGGAAGACCGCTCGGATGTGCGGGTGTTCGCAACCGCACAAGAGGGTGCTACTTTTGAATTCATGGATGCTTTTATGATGGAATTGTATGGATTCCTGAAGGAAAATGTGAAAGATGCCAAATCCATTATCACCGTAACCTCTCCGGGATTCGGTGCAAGCTCTTCTACGAATTCAGGCTTTACCCGTTTAATTCTGAAGGAACCGGGAGAACGGGATAAAACCCAGATGCAACTGGCAGAAGAACTGACTAAAGTGGTGAATCGTTTACCTGAAGCCCGTTCTTTTGTTTCTCAGCAACAAACATTTGGTGCCCGGACCGCAGGAGGGTTACCAGTTCAATATGTAATACAGGCCCCTGATTTCGAAAAACTTAAGGAAGTACTGCCTCAGTTTCTCGAAAAGGCAGCGCAAGACCCCACTTTCACCTTTGTGGATGTCAACCTGAAATTCAATAAACCGGAGTTATCCCTCGAAATTGACCGGGAAAAGGCCAGAAACTTAGGGGTTTCCGTTCTGGATATCGCGCAAACCCTGCAGTTCGCACTCAGCGGACAACGTTTCGGATACTTCATCATGAACGGAAAACAGTATCAGGTCATTGGGCAGCTCGATCGCCAGGACAGGAACGACCCCCTCGATTTGCGTTCGATGTTCGTTAAAAACAACCGGGGAGACCTTATTCAGCTTGATAATGTGGTTAAGCTGAAAGAAGAAACCAGTCCATTGCAACGATTCCGATTTAACCGCTATGTATCTGCCACTGTATCCGCCAATCTGGCACCTGGTAAGACCATCGGACAAGGCATAGAAGCGATGGACCAGGTAGCTACGGCCGTGCTGCCTGCAGAATTCCGGACTTCGCTCGAAGGAGCCTCCAAAGAGTTCAGAGACAGCTCTTCAAGCCTGCAGTTTGCTTTTGCGCTGGCACTGATTCTCATCTACCTTGTTCTCGCAGCCCAGTTTGAAAGTTTCAGGGATCCGTTTATCATCATGTTTACAGTCCCGTTGGCCTTCGCAGGAGCCGTACTTTCCCTGTGGTTGTTCGACCAGACATCCAATATTTTCAGCCAGATAGGTATTATCATGCTCATTGGACTGGTGACCAAAAACGGTATCCTCATCGTAGAGTTTGCCAACCAGCGCAAGGAAAGCGGCATGCAACTGCTGGATGCCATCAGTGAGGCGGCGGCTTCCCGTTTCCGACCCATTCTGATGACTTCTTTTTCAACCATACTCGGGATTTTACCCATTGCACTTGCCTTGGGTGAGGGTGCAGAAAGCCGTGTACCGATGGGTATTGCTGTAGTCGGCGGGATGATTTTCGCTACTTTTTTAAGTCTGTACCTGATACCTGCCATCTATTCCTATATCTCTTTACCAACCCCTCAAGTGAAAAAAGATGAAACAGTGGATTAGTTATGCCGCAGCCCTGTTACTGCTTGCAGGCAATCTGCAGGCACAGGTCGGGGAGGAGGCGCTTAGTTTGCAGGAGGCTATCCGGGTGGGATTAGAGAAAAACTACGATATCCGTATCGCTAAAAACAACCAGCGTATGGCGGATAACAACCATTCGGTGGGGAATGCCGGTTTTTTACCTTCGGTGACCGCCCAGTTCGATCAAAGCAATGCAAGCAACAATACCCGCCAGGAGTTTTTAAGTGGTCAGATACTTGAAAGAGACGGTGCCAGCTCAGAAACTACCTCCGCTCTGGTAGGTCTGAACTGGACCATTTTTGATGGTCTTAAGATGTTCACCACCTACGAAAAGCTGGGGGAACTCAAAAAAATGGGAGAAGCCGATGCTAAAATCCGCATTGAGGCCAATGTAGCACTGATTATTCAGGCTTATGCCAGGGTAGTACAGGCCCGCCAGCAGATAGTGGTAGCCGATAAAAATGTGGCCATTTCACAGGAGCGGTTTGAGCTTTCTGAGGAGCGGTTTAGGCTTGGCAGCAGCAGCAAACTCGAAATGCTCCAGGCGAAAGTTGATCTGAACAGCGATATCTCCGCCCAATTGGAGCAAAAACAGCTGTTGAAAGAGGCACAGATAGCCCTCAATGAATTGCTCGGAAGAGATGCGGAAGCTGCTTTTATAACGACCGATAGTCTGCAGACCGGAAGTGAGCTGGAACTCTCGAAACTCCGGAACGATGCCTTAAAACAGAATCCATCTTTGCTGGTGGCAGAAACTAATCGCAGGGTAGCGCAACTTGAGCTGAAAGAAGTGCAAGCAGCCATGTTGCCAAGGGTAGATGTTTTAGGCGATTATCACTGGAACCAGAGCAGTTCAGAGGCAGGCTTTCTGGCCAGCAATCAGAATACGGGGATCAACTATGGCATACGGGCCAGTCTGAATCTTTTTAACGGATTTTACGTGCACCGTGAGCGTCAGAATGCTAAAATCCGAATTGAAACAGCTGAATTACAGCTTGAACAGGAGAGGACGGCCCTTACGGCAGCCATTAGCCGGTTGTTTGCCTCTTACAAAAATTCACTGCAGCTTGTTGGTCTGGAAACCGAAAATCTGGCTGTCGCAGCACAGAACCTGGAGGTAGCGGAAGAAAGTTTCAAAGTAGGATCACTCACTGCACTGGAATTACGCGATGCCCAGCGTCAATACGTTGCAGCCGAAACCCGCCTGATTCAGGCGAAATACGTGGTGATGGTAACACGCACGGAATTGCTTCGTTTAAGCGGCGTATTACTTAATTGAACCGGAGTTGGCGGAAGACAAAAGCAAGTTCTGAAGCTATCAGTGCACTTCTCTGGCTGTAAACCGCGGCAACTTCAGGGGTTCCGTCGGCTATTTTGGGGTCTTCATACGGCAATGCCAACCGTAAATCAGTTCCGGGAACAAAAGGACACGCTTCATCAGCATCTGAACATACCATGATGGCCGCAAAGGCCTCCGACGGGTTTTCAGGGGCATCGAATTTTTTTGAATACAGTAATAATTCTTGTCCGGAACTGCCGGTATGCAGCCGGTAAACCGGATTTAGGGTCTGGTACTCACTGCTGATGGCAAAACCAGCCGTATGTAAGGCAGTAACCGCATTCGGATGGAGGGCAGTAGCTTCTGTACCTCCCGAAAAGCAACTGAGCTTCGGAATCGCGAAATAATCGCCCAAAGCTTTTGCCCAGGCTTGTGCCAGGTGGCTGCGCCTCGAATTGTGAGTGCAGATGAAGACCAGATTGATGGTTTGTTCAGCCGACAACCGTTGCTGCATATAAACGGCGAGTCTGTTGAGTAAAGGCTGCCTGTCCGTTTGTACGGCATCGGCTGCGGCAAGCGCCTTTTCAACCGATTGCAGGAGGGTAGGATATAGCATATTCAGCAACATTTGGCTTGCTGGAGCTGGTATTCAGCAAAAAATGCCTTCAGTATGGTGCCGTACTTCTCCCATTGCAGCGGGTCAATACAATAACAAACGCTGGTCCCGCTGATCTGACCCTGGATTAATCCTGCTGCTTTCAGTTCTTTGAGATGTTGCGAAACGGTAGCCTGTGCCAATGGCAATACGTCCACTATATCTCCGCAAACGCAGCTGTTGGTCTTCATCAGGTGTTCCAGTATGGCAATCCGGGCAGGATGACCCAGCGCTTTGGCAAGCGCAGCGAGTTCATTCTGGGCTTCTGTAAATACTTCAGTTTTGGTTGTTCCCATGAACGTTGTTTGAGATGGTTTGAAGCGGATAAAACTTTTTTCTGAGCCAGAACGATACCCGGACCAGCAATATAAGGGCAGGAACCTCTACCAACGGGCCAATGACACCTGTAAAAGCCTGATCGGAGTTCAGACCAAATACAGCGATAGCTACCGCAATGGCCAGCTCAAAATTATTGCCGGCTGCGGTGAAGGAAATGGCTGCATTCTGTTCATAAGTGGCGCCTGATCGCTTGGAGAGCCAGAAACTGATCAGGAACATCACAAAAAAGTAAATCAGCAGTGGCACCGCGATTTTAAGTACATCGAAAGGCAGACTTACTATCAATGCCCCCTTCAGACTGAACATCAGGACGATAGTGAAAAGAAGGGCGTATAAGGTGAACGGACTGATAACCGGCAGAAACCGGGTATTATACCAGTTTTCTCCTTTACGACTGATGCCCACCCGCCGCGATAAATACCCCAGCGCGAAGGGAACTCCCAGATATAGCAATACACTCTCAGCAATGTCACGCATGCTGATATCGACGGCCAGGCCTTCCAAACCAAACCAGCGGGGGAGTACTGTAATAAATAACCAGGCAAAAAAAGCATAGGTCAATACCTGAAAAATGCTGTTCAAGGCGACCAAACCGGCTGCATATTCCCGGTTTCCTTTCGCCAGCTCGTTCCATACCAAGACCATGGCGATACAACGGGCCAATCCGATGAGAATCAGGCCGGTCATATAACCCGGTTCATCGCGCAGGAAAAGGAGAGCCAGGAAAAACATCAACAACGGACCAATCAGCCAGTTCAGCACCAAAGAGACACGCATCAGTCTGAAATTTCTGAAAACAAGCGGAAGAGCCTCAAATTTTACCTTAGCCAAAGGCGGGTACATCATGATTATCAAACCTGCCGCAATCAGGACATTGGTGGATCCGATACTGAACCTATTTATCAGGTCGCTGATACCGGGAAATACTGTACCAAGGGCTACTCCCAGCAACATGGCCAGAAAAATCCAAAGGGTCAGGTACCGGTCAGGAAACTTAAGTTGTGTCGCCATGGCTGCAAATATATCGTATAATTACGATAGATTGGAGATAAAAAGTCAACCCGCCAAAACGGGTCTGAAATATCCGCGCAAATCATACTGATTATCTCAATCCACGGCCCATCAACAAATGCTAATAGGAAAAGAACGAAAAATAGGATTTACGACCGTTCTGATCAATCCCCTCAATGCTGATATTCCCCCGCATGTTTTCCAGTATATCGATGGCCTCGGCAGCTGTCAGTACAGGTGTTTTATTGACATGTGTAATGATATAACCCTCTCTCAGGCCAAGTCGAGCCATATAACCGGCACTGATATTGGTAATTCGCACACCCCCCTCAATTTTGAATTTATCTTTCTCAAGCTTGCTGATGGCTTCAAAGTCAGCCGCCAGTTTGGCACTGTGGACGGCTTCTTTTTTGAGGACAGCCGTGGTGCCTTCTGTGTTCGTCAGCTCTACCAGACTACTTTTTTCTTTGCTGTCGCGTAGCCAGGTAAGGCTCACTTTTTCACCAGGCCTGTAATAACTCAGCTGCTCGTCAAAACTCGCTTTGCTGTCGACAGGTACATTGTTGAAACTGATCAGAATATCACCTTCTTTCATACCGGCTTCCTTGGCTGGTCCATAACCAGCTACCCCGTTCACATAAACGCCTTTGAAATCGTTGAGTTTAAGTCTTTCTTTGATTTTAGCATCTATATCCAGTACATCCGCTCCAAAAAATGCCCGTTGTACACTGCCAAATTCCTTGAGATCACGGATAACTTTGCTGACAATGTTTGCCGGAACCGCAAAACCATAACCGTTGTAAGCCCCGGTACGACTCAGAATGGCAGTATTAATACCTACCAGTTCTCCCCGGGCATTTACCAGCGCACCACCTGAATTACCGGGATTGATAGCAGCATCTGTCTGTATAAAACTTTCAATGGGCGCAATGTTGTTAACTATATTGAGATTACGTCCTTTGGCACTTACAATACCTGCCGTAACGGTAGAAGTAAGATTGAATGGGTTTCCAACGGCTAACACCCATTCGCCAACCTTTACCTTGTTTGAATTGGTAAGCGGTATAACCGGCAGGTTCCGGGCTTCAATTTTCAGCAAAGCAAGGTCGGTAGAGGGGTCGGTTCCGATGACTTTAGCCTCATAGGCTTGTTTATCATTGAGGACAATTTCGACTTTTACGGCTTTCTCTACTACATGGTTGTTGGTTACGATATAGCCGTCTTCGGAAAGTATGACGCCAGAGCCTGAATTCACCACCAATTGCTGGCGATTGCTGAATACATCACCGAAAAACCAATCGTTGAATGATTGCTGCGGCACATTGGAGGTTGTTTTGATATAAACCACTGCCCGGGTACTGATGTCAGCAGCTTCTACAAAATCAAAGGGTGCGGCAGGTGTACTGGATTCCCCGAATCCGACAGGCACCTTGGCAGCATCTACGGCCCGGATGAGATCCTGGTCTAAATCGTTACCGGAATGATTGCCCTTCAAGGCTTCTACTGTGAAGGCTCCGGCCAATCCGGCGGCATATGCAGCCACCAAAACAATGGAAATCTGAACGAATCTGCTTTTCAGTTGCATAGTGGTTTATCTGTTTTAGGTAACACAAAAATAGAAGCAAGGCAGAAAGCCTTGTAGCTGTTTAACGAGACTTTAACGAAAATCAATGTTGAAACGTTTAAAGGCCTGTTTTTTCTTTAAAAATCGCGTTATGCCTATAATTTTACCCTTTTTTGACCTATTTTTGCACCCGTAAACAATCGATTTATGGCACAAAAAACACCCATTACCGTTGCTTATGGAGATGGCATCGGGCCGGAGATAATGACAGCCACCCTGCGGGTACTGGAAGCTGCCGGTGCTCAGCTGGATATTGAGACCATTGATGTGGGTGAAAAAGTATATCTGGCCGGTAATAGTGCTGGTATTTCTGAAGCCAGCTGGGAATCGTTGTTACGGACCAAAGTATTTTTGAAAGCGCCGATTACCACACCTTTTGGCGGTGGTTATAAGTCGTTAAACGTTACTGCCCGCACTACATTAGGCCTTTTTGCCAATGTGAGGCCCTGTGTGGCTTACGATCCCTATGTTTTTACGCGTTTTCCCAAAATGGATGTGGTTATTATCCGGGAAAATGAAGAAGATCTTTATTCAGGCATTGAACACCGTCAGACCAGCCAGGTATATCAGTCTCTCAAACTGATTTCTGAGCCTGGTTCTGAAAAAATCATCCGTTATGCGTTCGAATATGCCCGCAACAACCGACGCAAAAAGGTAACCTGTTTTGTGAAGGATAATATCATGAAGCTTACGGATGGTGTATTTCACCGCATTTTTGATAAAGTGGCTGAGGAATATCCTGAAATACAGGCTGATAGTATGATTATTGACATAGGGGCTGCCCGTCTGGCGGACTCGCCGGAAATGTTTGACGTGATTGTCACCCTCAATCTTTATGGGGATATCATTTCTGATATAGCCGCCCAGATTTCAGGCTCAGTGGGTATCGGGGGTTCTTCCAACATTGGCGACCAGGGCGCTATGTTTGAAGCCATCCATGGGTCTGCGCCAACCATTGCGGGTAAGGATATTGCAAATCCTTCCGGTTTGATTTTATCGGCCATCATGATGCTGGTGCATATCAACCAACCCAAGGTGGCAGGCTTAATTCAGAATGCCTGGTTAAGGACGGTAGAAGAGGGAATCCACACGGCGGATATATTCAAGGAAGGTTTAAGCAAAAAACTTGTCGGCACACAGACTTTCGCGGATGAACTGATCAAAAGACTCGGTAAATATCCCGAACAAATGCCGGTAGTGAAGTTTGCCGACACTGTAAACCGCATCAATCCTTCTGAATGGCAGTTGAGCTATTCTCTGGAGAAGAAAAAACTGGTTGGGGTTGATATTTTCCTCGATTGGAAGCAGGGCAATGCAGAAGATCTGGCAGCAATCATTACCAACTTGGTGGAACCATCCCTGAAGCTCATCATGATATCCAACCGCGGAGCAAAAGTATGGCCAAATGGCAGACCTGAAACTTTTTGCACCGATCACTGGCGTTGCCGTTTTGAAACCACCGACAAAGAAACCGGCATGGACAACAGTTTGATTCTAAAGCAAATGCAGCGAATCCAGGAGGCAGGTTTTGATTTTATCAAAACAGAAAACCTCTACTATTTCGACGATAAACCAGGTTATTCGCTGGCGCAAGGCCAGTAAGCCTGTTTTTGTTTACTTTCGTACGGGCAGTTGAGATTTCAACTGCTCGTATTTTTTATAGCTGATATGGGATCTGTTCTAATCACGAATATTGGCCGGCTCGGCCAGGTTGAATCTCAACCCCCCGCATTCAAAGCGGGTCTTGACATGGCAGCATGGCCGGAAATAACCGATGCGTATCTGCTGGTGGAGGGAGATGAGATTGTCTCTTTTGGTCCGCTTACCGCAGCTCCGGCACGCGCAGACAAGATAATTGATGCCAAAGGAGGTAATGTGCTGCCCGCTTTTTGCGATCCGCATACACATTTGGTGTTTGCAGGGAGCAGAGAACTGGAGTTTGTAGATAAAATCAGAGGGCTCAGTTATGAAGAAATTGCAGCCAGAGGAGGTGGTATTCTGAATTCTGCCTCCCGCCTTCAGCAAACCCCGGAGGATGCGCTGTATGAGCAGGCAGCCCAACGACTCGAAAACATCATGCAGGCAGGAACGGGTGCCGTAGAAATCAAAAGTGGTTATGGATTAACCTATGCGGATGAACTCAAAATGCTCAGAGTTGTAAGGAAACTGAAGGAAAATTATAAAATCAGCATCAAAGCAACCCTTTTAGGAGCACATGCACTGCCTGTTGAATTTAAAAACAATCGGAAGGATTGGCTCAGTATGGTGACCAACCGCCTTATCCCGGAAGTATCGGCGGAAGGGTTGGCAGATTTTGTGGATGTTTTTTGTGAAAACAATTATTTCACTGTTGCCGAAATGCAGGAAGTAATAGAGGCAGGTTACCGGCATGGTTTACCGGCTAAAGTACATGTGAATCAGTTCAATGCGCTGGGAGGCATAGCCGCCGCGGTAGCTGCAGGTGCAGTTTCGGTCGACCACCTGGAGGTTATGGAAGAGGCTGATTTCACTGCATTGAAGTCAGGTCATACCATGCCTACGGTATTGCCATCTTGTTCATTCTATTTACGGATTCCTTACGCTCCGGCCAGGCGTATGATTGATGAGGGACTTCCGGTTGCGTTAGGCAGTGATTATAATCCCGGAAGTTCACCAGCCGGAAAAGTCCCGTTTTTAATGTCATTGGCCTGTATTCAGCAGCGTTTGTTGCCTGAAGAGGCCTTAAATGCGTCAACCCTGAACGCAGCAAGGGCCATGATGCTGGAAGCCGAGCTGGGGACGATTACCCCAAAAAAGAAGGCAAACGTTCTTATTACCAAACGTTTGCCTTCCTGGGCTTATATGCCTTATGCTTTTGGTGAAGATCACCTGCAGCATGTTATGATCAAGGGCGCTCTTATTCGTTAGAAGCGGGGCGCTCTGAAGTTTTGGCAGGAGCTTCTTCAGCGGTTTGTTCTGAAAGCTTTTTGGAAACAGAGGTTTTAGGTTTTGCTTCTACCGCGGCTGGTTTAGCTTCTGTGGCAGCAGGTTTCGCATCAGATTGAACCGGTTTGGCAACGGCATCGGCTGGTTTGGCTTCTTCTGGAGTTGCATTGGTTGTGGTGGCTTCCATTGCAGGAGCCTCTTCAGTAGGAGCAGCTTCTTCCATGGCGCTTTCCTCAGTCATTTCTGTTTCAGCAGCAGGAGCGGTTTCTTCGGTTTCTGCTTCTCCACAGGAAATGAGCAATCCAAGACTTAGCAATAATACGCTTGATTTAATCCAGGTGGTTTTCATAAAGGGTCAATTTTAGAGTTATTCAAAGTTAAAAACAATATGCTTTCGGGATTAACTCACTTTTCAACAGTAAAATTGTCTTACCCGAAAAAACGGGAAATGCTGTTGATCAGTAAAACTGGATCAACCTGTGCAAGCGGATGGGGAGTAGCGGCCAGCATTTCTTTTTTTCCGTTTCCCAATAGTTCAGCCACCTTGTCAGCATCTTCCTGAGGAATCATTTTATCGAATTCTCCCCGTGCTACCAATACAGGCGTGGTGATATGCTGGTAGTCTTCGGGGGTGAGGGCAGGCCGGTTTCCGAGTGAACGCATTAGTTCCGCCGTTTGAGAAAGTAATATCTGCCAGCTCACTGTTTGGTGCTTTTCTGCCAGTTGGGCCGCATAAGCCGGTACCTTATTGGTAATCGTTCTGGGATCGAGCATAGCAGCCTCCTTCTCTGAACTTTCAGTATTCCACACAAACTTTGTTCCCAGGGTATAAATGGCTTTGAATAATTCAGGTTCCCGTTTGGCCAGCCAACAGGCTACATAACCACCCATAGAATAACCAAATACGTAAACATCCTTCAACTGGTGCATATCAAGATATTCTGCCACCTGCCCCCCAAAAGCTGCTATCGACAAGGGGTCATCCGTCAATGGCCCTTTACCGTGATTCACAAAATCAAACCGGTGTACCGTATAATGGGTGTTAAAAAACGGCATAAGCAAATCAAAGTCAGAGGCGGCTCCGAGCGCGCCATGGAGAAGTAGCAGATGCACGTTTATTTAAAAAGTTTAGTAAACATAAATGAATTGCCATCGAATAAGCCAAGATCACTTAATTTAAGCTGAGGAATGACCAATAGTGCCATGAAAGATAATGTCATAAAGGGAGCATGAAGACTGCACCCCTGTCTTTTGACCATAGCGTCGATTCGCTGGTAATCAGCACCAACTATTTCCCCGGCAGACGTACTCATCAAACCTCCTACAGGCAGGGGTAGCAGGCCTGATTCAGTGTCACTGCTGAAACAAATACCTCCTTTGGCAGCCATCAACTGGTGAATGGCGTCGAGAATATCTTTATCTGTGGTGCCTACAGCTACTATATTATGTGAATCATGTGCAACAGTACTGGCAATGGCACCTGTTTTCAGTCCGAAACCCCGGATAAAGGCAGTAGCAGGGCTGGCCTTTTGGTAGCGATTGACAACGACCATTTTCAGTACATCCCGGGTGCAGTCTGAAACTACATTTCCGGAAACAATTCTTGCTTCCGCTTCTGTTTCACGGGTAATCAACTGGCCATCCAGTGCCTCAATGACGCGAATCAACGGGCCTGCCGCCTCTACATATATATCTTCTGCAGTTAGCTGACGGGCGTAAAAGTTATTGGGTTCAGTGGCTTTCCGGGTGTTAAAAAGGGTTTCACCTTGCCGCGCCACACATTCCCCTTTTATCCAGCAGGAAAGCACCTGAAGGGTTTCGGGATGGTCAACGACTATAAAATCAGCCGGGTCCCCTTCTTTAAGGGTACCAACCGGTAGTCCATAATGTTCAACAGGGTGAATACAAGCTGCTCTCAGCACATCATAGCGATCATAGCCCAGTTGCAGCGCTCTCCTGACCAGTTGATTAATGTGCCCGAGCACAAGGTCATCCGGGTGTTTGTCATCGCTGCAAAACATCAGTAAGTCCGGAAATTCCTGAAAGAGCGGGTGCAGGGCCTCAAAGTTTTTGGCAGCAGAACCTTCCCGGATTAAAATCTTCACACCCAATACGGCCTTTTCCCTGGCTTCTTCCAGGGTAAAACATTCATGATCTGTACCGATACCCGCAGCAAAATACTGACGGGCTTCTTCCCCCCGTAAACCGGGAGCATGTCCATCGATGGGTTTGTTGTGTTTTCGGGCAGCTGAGATTTTTGCCATGACTTGTTCGTCATGGTAAAGAACGCCCGGATAATTCATCATTTCACTCAGGTACCAGATATGCGGGTTGGCAAGTAAAATTTCAGTTTCAGCCGCGTCAATGACAGCTCCTGAAGTCTCAAAGCTGGTAGCCGGCACACAGGAGGGGGCACCAAAGAAAAAATGGAAGGGGACTGTTTGTGCATTGGCAATCATATAGTCTACGCCAGATACCCCCAGCACATTGGCTATTTCGTGCGGGTCGGATACGGTGGCTACTGTCCCATGTCGTACCGCAAGTCTGGCAAATTCCGATGGGACAAGCATGCTGCTTTCTATATGCACATGCGCATCCACAAAGCCGGGCAGGAGATAGGGTGAATCGGCTGAAACAACCGCCCGTTCTATCCGGACAATCTTAGCGGATTCCACCACCATTCTGGCTCCATAAGTTGTTCGATTATGAAGATCAATCAGATGACCGACGATTTCGAAAGTAGCTTCCATAAAATCTAAAGTATGGATTTTTGGCCTTTATTGGCCTCTTTACATATTATAAATTCTTATGTATATCATTTTGCTTATTGAATTGTCTATTGAATTGTAGAGTACCTGCGTTTGAATCCAGTCCATTATGTCTGTTAAATTGCGGCAACATTCACACAGATAAATTTCTTCAACATGATATCAAACCAACTTTACCTGCTGGAAGGGAAGTCCATGCTACGCAGGCAACTGGGAAATCAACTCGGGTATGACTACAAGCTTTGTGTTTTTCAGGAAATTGACCTGCTCCTGAAGCAAATGGAATCCCAGTTACCCGACCTGGTCATCTGCCTGCACGATCTGCCTAAATCCAACGGACTTCTGCTTGTAGAGACAATCCGGAGCCTTACACCCTTTAAACACATTCCTATTCTTGTTCTGATGAGTAATCCGGTGTTTCAGGACCGACTGCTCGCGCTTACCCATGGCGCTGATGGAGTGATTGAACTGGAGAGTTATCAGCAAATACTGCCGGTGGTGGTTGCAGGGGTGCTCAAAAACCGACAGGCATGGACCAATCATACCCAGCGTTTGCTGCTACTACCTGACCACTACCGGGAATTGCCTTCGGAAGATGAGTTTTTCCTCAACAAGCTTAATAACTTTATCAAAGCTCACCTGAGCGACCTGAACCTCAATGTACACAAGCTGGCATTTGCTGTTTCTATGAGTGTATCACAACTCGACAGACGCATGCAGCGCCTGGTTGGACATTCTCCTAAAACATATATCCGGGAACTCAGATTGCAGGTTGCACGTCAGCTGCTGAGTGAAAAAAGAGGGAATGTTTCTGAGGTGGCTTCTTTGACAGGATTCAAAAGCGTTTCCTATTTCAGTATTCGTTTTCAGGAACGATTTGGTGTAAAAGCCAGCGAGTTGCGGAATATGAAAGTTATCTGGTCGGAGCAGGTAGCCTGAAGCTGCGGTAAGAGAAAGGTCTTATTTTTCATAGATTTACAGGATGAAAAAGCTGCCTGCCCTTTTTGATGACAATAAACTCGATAATTTTTTCCTGCTGGCCGGACCTTGTGTGGTCGAATCTGAGAAAATCTGTATGGATATTGCTGAGAAGGTTAAAATACTAACAGAAAAACACCAGATACCCTACGTTTTCAAGGCATCTTACCGGAAAGCCAATCGTTCAAGACTGGACTCTTTTACCGGGATAGGCGATGAAGCAGGTTTGAAAATTCTTAGAAAGGTAAGCGAAACATTTAATCTGCCTGTTGTAACAGATATTCATGCTGCCGATGAGGCAGCCATGGCTGCCGAATACGTTGATATTCTTCAGATACCAGCTTTTTTGTGCCGCCAGACGGACATACTGCTGGCAGCTGCAGCTACCGGAAAATGGGTTAATATCAAAAAAGGGCAGTTCCTGGCACCCGCTTCCATGAAACATGCGGCGAATAAGGTGCTGGAGGCAGGGAACCCCCATGTAATGCTCACAGATAGGGGAACCATGTTTGGGTATGGCGATATAGTAGTTGATTTCAGAGGAATTCCGGAAATGAAAAAAACAGGACTGCCCGTAGTGATGGATATTACCCATTCCCTGCAGCAACCCAACCAGGATTCAGGTGTGACAGGCGGAAAACCAGAACTCATCGCAACGATTGCAAAGGCCGCTATCGCTACCGGAGCAGATGGTTTGTTTCTTGAAACACACCCTGAACCTGCCAGAGCACTGAGCGATGGAGCCAATATGCTTGAACTGTCCAAACTCGACCAGTTACTGACGGATTTAGTACGGATTCGCCAGGTGATTATTTGAATTCCTTTTGTTACTTTGCCTGTAAATCAGGTTAGTATGAAAAGAATACTTTTTGCCTTGTTGTTGACAGCGTCGGCAGCACTGGCATGTAAAAAGGACAGCGGAACGGAAACTCCTGCGCCGCAACCTGCTGCCCAGGTGAATTGTGATACCGTTTTTCTTACAGCGAATATAACCGGAGGGTGTTTGCTCAGATCCGTCACCCCCGCGAAATGTCAGGAAGTAGATTTGAGAAATGGCGCAACTTTCGAATTCGCCTGGACATCTGATGGCACATTTTGTGAAACACCCTGGCGGTTATCCATAGCTGGTAACCCGGTTACAGCCAATAATATCAAACAGTGGTCACTTTCAGTAAATACATCAACCGGCATCACCTCTTATGGAGGCATCGTAAATGTGAATGCTGCCGACCTGGAAGGACTAACCAGTTACAACGGCGTTTATCACTGGTTGATTGAAAGTTTTCATGAATCTCACCCTGCAACCATTGCATTCAAGGTGAAGAAATAATCAGAGCTTTAATACCCTGAACTGAGTTCTTCTGTTCGAGGCACGACCAGATTCCGAGTCATTGTCAGCTATGGGTTGACTATCTCCATAACCCATGTAAACAATTTGCTGGCTGATTACTCCAAGCTCCATTAGCCGGTTATATACCGTTTTGGCACGGTTTGAGCTCAATTCCTTGTTATAGGCTTTCGTGCCAACATTATCCGTATGGCCCTGTATCTCAATGACAAGACTTGGGTTCTTTTGCAGAAAAACGGCCAGTTTACGCAATTCGGTTTCTGATCTGTCTTCAAGTGCGAAGGAGTTGCTTTGATAGAAAATATTCTTCAAGACCACTTCTCCACCCACTTTGATTCGTTCCAGACTTATATTATAAACTTCAGAAGCAGCCCGGTTACTGTCAATCGTAAAGTTTTCTGAGAAGAGCAGGTAGCCCTGTCTGTTTACGTTGAAGGCAAAGCTGTTACCGGCAGGGAGGCTCACAATAAAGCGCCCGTCGTTATAAAAGGTCTCCACATTGTGAACAACCTCCCCGGAATTCAAATCAACAACTTCCACCTGACTGGCAAGTGGTCGTCCACTGTCTTTATCCTTGACAATCCCTTTAACATAAATAACCTTTTCAGGGCGGAGGGCAGGAGGTAATTCAAAATAGTAAAGATCATTCGCACCTCTTGAATCACGGGCCTGAGAAGAGAAAAGGGCCAGGGTACCCGCCAGATTTACAAAAAGACTGCTTTCATCTCTCTCAGTGTTAATGGGGTAGCCAAGGTTCTGCGGTTTTCCCCATTCTCCGTTTTTTTCTCTTTTGGAAAGATAAATGTCAAGTTTTCCCATACCTGGCAAACCTTCTGAAGCAAAATAAAGTGTCTGGTCATCCGGATGTACAAAAGGAGATATGTCGTCTTTTCTGGTATTGACCAGCTCTCCCAGATTTTCAGGGATGCCCCAGCCTCCGTCTTCTTTCAACTGACTGTACCAGATATCGCTGCCGCCGAATCCTCCTGGTCTGTTGGAGATGAAATACAGTGTTTTGCCATCATAGGAAATGCTGGGTTGACTTTCCCAATGTTCGGTGTTTATGGTGGAGCCCAGATTGGTTGGCCTGTCCCAGCCTTCAAAGGTACGTTTGCTGAAGTAGAGGTCGCAGCCACCATAAGAATCGTTCCGGTAACAGGCTGTAAAAAACATGGTATTTCCATCGGCAGACAGACAGTGTGCGCCCTCATTTTGAACCGAATTAAGCGGTTTTGGCATAGGTTCGGCAATTCTGAAGGTGTCTGCCTGTCTTACGCTGAAGTAGAAATCTTCACTTTGTGAAGTTCTCCGGGTGAAGATGAGCACCTCATCATCGGCTGTTAAGCTGGGTAGGTATTCATCTACTTCACTGTTAATACTGTCTCCAAAATTAAAAGGATGATAATCAACAGGGTTTTTCAAAGCGTTGAGGGCAAATACACATTGCGACAGGTAAAGTTCTGCGTCCAGCAGCGCGTTTTTGGGTGCATTTTTGAACTGGAGAACCTGTTGGAAGTACTTACTTCCGCTTGAATAATCTGCCTTTTCAAGGTATTTCTTACCAAGAACATACCAGGGCTTGAATGAAAAATCCGGTGCTGCCAGGGTCAGTTGTTGATAATAAAGGATAGCCTCTTCGCTTTTTTTCTGCATAACCAGTATATCGGCCAGGGTTAGCAGTGCTTTATCGTAAGCGGGATTCTTTTTGATAATTTTTTTAAGCTTTCGGGCAGCTTCTTCATCCTTCCCGCTGTTTACATCCCGTAAGGCTTCATTATATTGTTTAGCAGCCTTCGGAGACGGTTTATACTGAGCCCATACGCTTACCGCGCCGGATAGTAATATTCCAAGTATCAGAAGACAGATTCGCTTAATCACTTCAGACCATTCAGGGTATTTGCATGTATTTATGCGTTTGTAAAGATATCTGCCATTCCGGCATTTCCTTTACAAAATCAACGATAAATGGGAGCATTTCCTTTTGTTTACCCCATTCGGGCTGTAACAATTTCAGGCAATCTGCTTTAAGATGGCTTGAAAAGGAGGGACCCCAGCCCAGATCATGCTTGTTATATACAATTACCTTCAGCTCATCGGCCTGCGCCAGGACAGATTCCAGGGGTGCTTTGAATTTTTTGGGTGATACACATATCCAGTCAAATTGTCCACTCAATGGATAGGCACCGCTTGTTTCGAGCATCAGGTAAAAGCCCGCAGCTTTAAGGGCGGCACACAATGCTGTTAAATCATACATCAGGGGCTCTCCGCCTGTAATTACGATGTTTCTGGCTTTTTCGGCAGTTGCCATCTCGACAAGGGTTTCGATGCTAAGCTGTGGGTGGGCTTCGGCAGGCCAGGATTCTTTTACATCACACCAGGTGCAGCCTACATCACATCCACCCAGACGAATGAAATAGGCAGCCTTCCCCGTGTTTTTTCCTTCTCCCTGGATGGTGTAGAAAGATTCCATAACCGGGAGCTTGTCAGCCATAGATTTCTCTTTTTGCTGCCTTGAGGGTATTTACCAGCAGCATAGCCCGGGTCATGGGGCCAACACCACCTGGAACTGGCGTGATGGCTGAAGTGATAGGTGCAACTTCGTCATAAGCCACGTCTCCGCTTAAGCGGAATCCGGATTTTTTGCTGGCATCTTCTACCCTGGATGTACCAACGTCTATCACAACTGCTCCTGGTTTTACCATGTCGGCCGTGATGAAATGAGGCTTTCCAAGGGCTGCAATCAGGATGTCTGCCTGTCGGGTATGATAAGCCAGATCCGGGGTACGGCTGTGGCAAAGTGTGACGGTACAGTTACCGGGCTCTGCATTACGGGCCAGTAGAATACTTAATGGAGAACCCACAATATTGCTGCGACCAACAATCACACAATGTTTTCCGGTCGTTTTAAGCTGATGTCGTCCAAGCAACTGAATAACCCCATGGGGAGTGGCAGGTAAATAGCAGGGGAGGCCCAATGCCATACGGCCGACATTTACAGCATGAAAGCCATCAACATCCTTTTCGGGAGATATGGATTCAATGACTCGATCAACAGAAATATGCCCCGGAAGCGGTAACTGGACAATAAAACCATCCACATCGGCATCCTGGTTCAATTGATTTACGGCATCAAGCAATGTTTTTTCAGTAACATTCTCTTCAAAACGTAACAGGGTAGAGGTAAACCCAACCTCTGCACAATCGTTGATTTTGTGAGCCACATAACTTTCGCTGCCACCGTCATGTCCAACCAGTATCGCTGCCAGATGCGGCTTCTTAAGTCCATTTTCAAGCATGGAGACCACTTCGAGCCGGATTTCTTCCTTGATGGTAGCTGCTGTTTTTTTACCGTCTATAATCATCATGTTCAGTCTAACTTAAGTACTGCCAGGAAAGCATTTTGAGGAACTTCAACATTCCCTATCTGACGCATGCGTTTTTTACCTTTTTTCTGTTTTTCCAGCAGCTTTCGTTTCCGGGAGATGTCACCACCATAACATTTAGCCGTTACATCCTTGCGCATGGCCTTGATGGTTTCACGGGCGATAATTTTAGCTCCAATTGAAGCCTGAATAGCAATTTCAAATTGTTGCCGTGGCAATAATTCGCGTAATTTTTCACACATCCTTCTTCCCAGGTCATAGGCTTTGTCAGCATGAATAAGGGATGAAAGGGCATCTACCGGATCGGAATTTAACCGGATATCCATGCGCACTAACCTCGATTCCCGGTATCCGATGGTATGGTAATCAAAGGAGGCATAGCCGCGGGAAATAGATTTCAGCTTATCGTAAAAGTCAAATACAATTTCTCCGAGAGGCATTTCAAAAACAAGCTCTACCCGGTCAGTTGTCAGGTAAATCTGATTCTTCAATATTCCCCTTTTGGTCATGCATAAGTCCATTATCACTCCGATGTACTCCGATTTTGTGATGACCTGCGCATTGATATAAGGCTCTTCAATGGAGTCAATCCTGCTTGGATCGGGTAAATCAGAGGGGTTATTGACTATGATTTTCTCTCCTTTGGTAGTATAACAGTAGTAGGAAACGTTTGGGACGGTTGTAATGACCGTCATGTCAAATTCACGCTCCAGTCTCTCCTGGATAATTTCCATGTGCAACATGCCGAGGAAACCGCAACGGAAACCAAAACCGAGCGCTGCCGACGATTCCGGTTCGAAAACCAAAGAAGCATCGTTCAGTTGCAGCTTCTCCATAGAGTCCCGGAGTTCTTCATAGTCTTCTGTATCAACAGGGTAGATACCTGCAAATACCATTGGCTTCACCTCTTCAAAACCCTGAATGGCTGTTTCACAAGGGTTTTCAACATTGGTGATGGTATCACCAACCTTAACCTCCTTGGCAAACTTTATCCCTGAAATGATGTAGCCCACATCACCGGTTCTGACCTCATCCCGAGGCTCGCCTTTCATTTTGAGGATACCTATTTCATCTGCAAAATACTCCTTTCCGGTGTTGAAGAATTTTACCCGGTCGCCACTCCGGATAACACCATTGGAAACCTTGAAATAGGCGATAATGCCTCTGTAGTTGTTGTAAACCGAATCAAAAATCAACGCTTGCAGGGGAGCTTCAGGATCACCTACCGGGGCAGGTATCCTGTCGATAATGGCTTCCAGAATGGCATCAACACCCAGGCCTGTTTTTCCACTGGCAGGGATAATTTCATCCCGGTCACAACCAATCAGGTCTACAATCTGATCTTTTACTTCTTCGGGATTGGCACCCGGCAGATCCATTTTATTGAGTACGGGAATAATTTTAAGATCATGGTCCAGTGCGAGATAAAGATTGGATATAGTCTGTGCCTGTATACCCTGGGAAGCATCCACTATCAGTAAGGCCCCCTCACAGGAGGCTATGGCACGGGAAACCTCATAGGAAAAATCAACATGACCTGGGGTGTCAATCAGGTTGAGGGTATATTTTTCATCCCTGCTGAGGTAGTTCATTTGAATAGCATGGCTCTTGATGGTGATGCCTCTTTCCCTTTCCAGATCCATGTCGTCAAGGGTCTGGGCTTGCAGATTGCGGTCGTCAACAGTTTTGGTAACCTGTAACAACCTGTCTGCCAGCGTACTTTTCCCGTGGTCGATGTGAGCGATAATGCAAAAATTGCGGATGTTTTTCATGCGAGTCGCAAAATTACTTGAAAATACCTTTCTTCCGGCGGATTGCTTCGCATATTCATTTCTGATAGGTGTAATTATTAAGTTGTTTTTAATATGCACTACTTTTAAAAGAGCCGCCATTGATTATATTTGTCAATACTAGTATTACGTAATTATGACTTTTAAAAGTTGGACAATTGTCTTAGGATTGGTATTTGGGGCACTGGGTGCTTCTGCACAGAATTATACAGTTACTCAGTTACCTTTCGCCATGGCATCTTCTGCAGGGGTACCAGTTACAAATATGATTGATGATGCTGTATATGGTCCCTTTCCAATAGGATTTGATTTTTGCTTCTACGGCAATGTTTATACCGAGTTTTATATTGGATCAAATGGCTGGGTAAGCTTCAGTCCGGGACAACCCGGCTCCTGGCAGGTGGGGGCAACCATTCCCAGCGCATCTGCCAGCTATTGTAAAAACTGTATCATGGCTCCCTTCGAAGACTGGTACCCTTCTTTGAATTCGAGTACCAACGTTTATTACGAAACACGAGGAGTGTCTCCCTGCCGCCAGCTGGTGGTGACTTTTCTTGATATCGGACTGTTTCAATGCACCTCTTCCATAGGTACGTTCCAGGTTATTTTGTATGAAACGACTAACCTTATAGACAACCACCTGCTCTCAAAACCAACCTGTACTTCCTGGCAGGGCGGTAATTCCATCCATGGATTACACAATATCACCGGAACGGTAGCGGCGGTTGTAAACAATCGCAATGCAGTCTCCTTTAGCACCAATCAGGAAACATGGCGTTTTACCCCGCAGGGTTTTTGTGAGGGAAGTATTGATACCATCAAAGTACTTACTGCTGATACAGCCAGGCAGGACTACCCGGTATTAGAGGCTTTGTGTTATGATAAAAATTTTTCATTGAAACTCAATACAGCCGTTTTTTGTAACACAGTAGACAGCAACGGTACAGATTTCAGGCTCTATGATAATTTCGGAAGATTAGTACAGATTGAGAAGGTCAGCTACTCCTGTGTCGATAACTATACCGATAGCCTTCATTTCCAAATCACCAGTCCGTTTATTTACGAAGAAGAATATAAGCTTGTTCAAAGGATAGGCTATGATGGGAATACTATAGGAAACTGTTTGTCTTTCAGAAATCCGTTCGATACTGTGCTGGTTCTGGTCAAAGAATGTTATAAGTACAACGACCCGCTGATAATGACTAATGTAAGTGTCATAGATAATGAATTAATAAATGTCAGCTGGAAATATCCTGATACCCTTGATACTGATTTTTTTGAACGTTATGTTGTTTCCGTAAATGATAGCCTGGGAGGGTCAAACTGGTTTGCCTTGGGTGAAATAACCAATGTCAATGACACCAGCTTTACCATTAAAAACTACGACCCCTCTTACGAGCGAAGAGACTGGCGGGTGAATCTGAAGCTTTATTACTACGAACTTGGACCGCCGAGTGATTCTGTTACTCACATGAAACTGGGTAACCCTGACGGCGTATTGTTTAATGGTATGAGAGGGTCAGCACGGATAGAGTGGAATCCTTATCTCGTTTGGCCAAACCCTGTATACCGCGTTTATGAATCTTTTGCAACAGATACGCTCTGGCAGTTGATTGCTACGACCAGTGACACTTTTTATGTGCATGAAAAACAACGCATGCCGAAAAGTTATTTGTTGAAGGTAGAAGCATCTAATGCTACAGATGAAAGGATTTCTGCTTCCAACTATCTTCTTTATACGCAGGAACAGCGTGAAGTAGAAATAATCAATGTTTCAACACCAAATGGCGACGGGGTCAATGACGAACTCTATATCAAAGGACTTGACTTCTATCCCAATTCAAAGGTCTCACTTTTTAATCGCTGGGGACAAAAGGTCTTCGAATCGGCAGATTATAAAAATGACTGGTCACCTGCCGCACTGGAAGGAGGCACCTATTTCTGCATCGTTGAAGTGATTGATAAGGCAAGGATTGAAGGACCGGTAGAAATTGTGAAGTAAAGTGAGTGGCTATGACCATCTCCATTTTCTGAAGCGCGCAGTTCGTTTGTCTGCAGAAAATGTAAGTAAAGCGAAGGGAGGGCCTTTCGGTGCCGTTGTGGTGAAAGATGGAAAGTTGATAGCCAGTGGAAGCAACCTGGTAACCAGCCTCAATGATCCTACAGCACATGCCGAAGTTGTGGCCATCCGAAAAGCCTCCGCTAAGCTTAAAACATTCGATTTGTCGGGTTGTATCCTGTACAGCAGTTGTGAGCCTTGTCCCATGTGTCTGTCTGCTGCGTATTGGGCCAGGGTTGATGCTATTTATTTTGCCAATTCAAGAGAACAGGCTGCCGCAATTGGTTTTAGTGATAAAGAAATTTACGACGAGGTTGCTAAACCGCTCACTGAACGATCCATTCAGATTCAACAGCTCCCGCTTCCCGAAGCTTTGGAGGTTTTCGAACATTGGCAAATCTCAGTTTCAAAGATTGTCTATTGAAAGACTGATTTTTTGAACTTTTGCTACTATTCAGTCTTTTAATTTTACTTTAATTAATCAGTGTCTATCTTTCGTCAAAGTAAAATTTTGATGAGCAAGCGTATATTAATTTTTCTGATAGCATTTTTTGGAATGCTGCAAGTGACAGAAGCAACGCACGTTGCAGGGGGAAATATAACCTACGTCAGTTTAGGGCCAAATCAGTATCGCGTCCGTTTAACACTTCTGCGTGACTGCAGTGGTACAACGCTTGGAACCACTGCTACCGTAGGCTATCGCAATACGTGTGGCGCAACAGGTAACATTCAGGTGACACTGCTTCCGGGTTCAGGTGCCGAAATTCCTACTCCTTGTACGGATGAGCCGTCAAGATGTCTGGGAGGACAGCGGTATGGTGTGCAGAAATATGAGTATGATGGCATTGTGACTTTACCAAACGCAGCTGCCAATTGCCAGACATGGTATTTTACCTACAACCTGTGCTGCAGAAACAACTCCAATACACTTACCGGACAGCCGAATTTTTACGTCGAGTCGATGGTAAACAACAGCCCGGGAATTAACAATACCTCAGCTTATTTCAGAACCTTTCAGGTACCTGCTTTTTGTATTCTGGAGCCTGTGAATGTTTTGCTGGATGCCGATGAACCCGATGGAGACTCTCTGGTATTTGCATTAACGCCGGCTTTGATAGCAGCCAATACAAATGGCCCTTATCAGGGAGGATATTCTCCTACACAACCTGCGCTTACCGTGGGGGGGGCACCCGTCGTAAATGGTAATAATGGTAACGTGAGTTTTATCTCCCAACAGGCCCAGAATGTCGTAATGGTAGTTACCGTTTCAGAGTACAGGGGAGGGATACTGGTGGGACGTGTCAGTTTTGACGTTCAGCTGGTACTGGGAACCGGTCGTTTCTGTAGCAATATTACACCTTCATACCAGGTAGATACCATTGCCCGTAACTGCTCCGGAAGTCTTGATGTAACGGTTCGTCTGAATACACTTGTGGAATGTAATACCGTATCGGCAAATGCATCAGAACTGCGTTTATACGACCCGAACGGAGTACTGATTCCAATCGCTACCTCAAGAGCTGACAGCTGTACTGCAGAAAACAGAACAAGACTTATCCGATTGACTCTGGGACGTTCAATGGAAATGAATGGCACCTATTACCTGGTTTCCCGCATGGGAACCGATGGAGATACCTATGGCAACCAGTGCCAGCGGTACATGACGGAGTTTGATACATGTGTGTTTGTTGTAACCGGATGTCCTCAATATGATATTCCGATGAAAGTCGTCAATGTAACGGTTGACTCCGTAAACAACAATGCCAGTACGGTTCAGTGGTTGTTGCCCGATTCCCTTAATTTTAACTGGTTCAGTGCTTATTTTATTTGGCGACGGGATAATACGAATAACCCCAATTACCTCCGGGTACAACATACAGAAAACGATCCCGGAATCTTGTCATTCACAGATTATGAGCCGGTTACGCTTCCGAAAGATGGTCGTATTTATTATAAGCTGAATCTCGGACTGACCAATTTGCTTCGTAATCCAATGTCCAATGAGTTGGGAACAATCAGACTCGAAAACACACCACCGGATGTAGAGGATAACCTGACTGTTAACATTCAATGGTCACCCTATGAGGGTTGGGGAACGCCGCGTTATTATGTTCAGTACAAAGATTTACAGCGTGATTTTCCGGTTGGCTGGCAGTACCCCGAGGGCAATGCAAGTACCACCGATACTTCGATTGAATTTGAAAAGCCGATTCTGCCTGGTAAATACCATGCAAGGGTTTTCACAATCGATTCCAGCGGAACATACAAGTCCTATTCGAATTGGATAGAGTTCAATGTAAAAGCACGCGACATTAAAATTTCGAATGTTATTACGCCTAACGGAGACGGTGTGAACGATATGTTCGCTATCGAAAACCTGGAGTATTATGTGAATGGCAACCTGAAGATCTTCAACAGATGGGGGCAAATGGTATTTGAAAATACAGACTATAAGAATGACTGGAGTCCGGCGGATCTGGAAGGCGGTACCTATTTCTACCAGCTTCTGATCCAGAAAGACACTGATGTATTTGAAGAATACAAAGGACCCGTAGAGGTTATCAGATAACGGCAATACCCTACTAATAAAAAAGGCGACCCTTAGGTCGCCTTTTTTATTACGCAGCGTTATGATTTAAGGGCTGAAGCAATAAAGCTGTTTTCTGGATTGGGGTATTAATCTTCTCTTTTAAGCCCGTAGCGCTCAATTTTATTGTAGAGGTGGCTGCGCTGAATACCGATTATCTCGGCTGTTTTGGCCACATTCCAATGGTGTTGACGCAGTTTTTTCTCAATAAAAATTTTCTCAATCTGATCCTTAAAAGCCTGAAAATCATCATGTGCTGCCAACACCTCATCTAAAACACCGGAACCGGCATCAGCGGTACTGCTGCGGAGTCCGAGGGGCTGGGTATAGCTCACCACATCTTCTTCGCTGATGGTCTGACCACCAAGTATCACAAGTCTTTCCACCACATTCCGCAGCTCCCGGATATTACCTGTCCAGTTATATACCTGAAGGGCATCCAGCGCTTTTTTGGAGAATTGCTTTAACGGCATATTGTATTCCTCGCAGATGGTCTTCAAAAACTGATTGGCAATCGAAGGAATATCTTCCTGACGACTGTTTAAAGAAGGAACATGAATGATGATTACACTCAGCCGGTGGTATAGATCAAGCCTGAAATTACCGTTTTCAATTTCTTTTACGAGGTCTTTGTTGGTTGCCGCTACAACACGAACATCTATGTTGATGTCTTTTTCTCCACCAACCCGGGTTATGCGGTTTTCCTGCAAGGCTCTTAATACTTTGGCCTGAGCAGCCAGGGGCATATCACCGATTTCATCTAAAAACAGGGTACCGGCATGGGCCTGTTCAAATTTACCGATACGTTGTTTGATAGCAGAAGTAAAAGCCCCTTTTTCGTGCCCGAAGAGCTCACTTTCTATCAGTTCAGCCGGGATTGCCGCACAGTTTACTTCTACCAGTTGCCCCTTGGAACGATTGCTTTTTTCATGTATCCAGCGGGCTACCAGTTCTTTTCCTGTCCCGTTTTCACCTGTTATCAGTATTCTCGCATCTGTCGGTGCAACACGCTCAATCGTTTCTTTAATCTTTACGATACCAGGAGAATCACCTATCATCTCCTGGGTTTTATAAACACGTTGCTTCAGGACTTTCGTCTCCACGACGAGGTGTTTTTTCTCCAGGGCATTTCTGACAGTAATCAGCAGACGGTTTAAATCAGGTGGTTTTGAAATAAAATCAAAGGCTCCCAGCTTGGTGGCATCAACCGCGGTTTCTACCGTACCATGACCTGAAATCATGACAACCGGAATATCGGTATTGCTTTTCTGAAGCTGCGAAAGCACTTCAAGACCATCCATTTTGGGCATTTTGATATCACAAAACACGAGGTCGAAGTTCCCTGATTGTATCTTCTCGAGGCCTTCTACACCATCCTGTGCTTCTTCTACCTCGTATTGCTCATATTCGAGAATTTCACGGAGGGTAGAGCGGATACTGCGTTCATCATCAATGATGAGTATTCGGGGCATAGCGTAAGTTTGATGGAACGAATTTAACCTTGTGCGGAATTAATAGCTAAAAAAAGAGGGGAAATATTCCCCCCTTATTTCTGAGTGATCCTGTAAGCCGGGTTCTGTACCTGTCTTTGCAGACAGGCCTTCATCATTTATCTGAGCGACCTACCCCCCGAAACAGTGCGAGCAGCACTTATGTCCGGTGTACATGGTCTTTCAGCCCAGTAGGTTTACCCCCGGTCTTTGTCGCCAAAGCCCGTCGTAGGCGCTTACCCCACGTTTTCACCCTTACCTTGCACGCAAGGCGGTTCTTTTCTGTGGCACTGTCTGTCAGGTCACCCCGACCTCATTTTCACGAGCCTGGTGCTCTCTGCTGCCCGGACTTTCCTCTTTGTGGAACCACAAAGCGATGAAGCGAATCACTCTGTTGCAAAGGTAGCTTTCTGAAGCTGTTTTTCAGATAAAAGCCTTTCCGGGGCTGAACTTTGCCTATTTTTTAAGTTTTGACAGTTTCCTGTTAACATCCAAATGTATGGATACCTTAACTTTGGCCTATGAATTATAAGCGACTGAACAGTGATTTGATCGACCTGATCGAATTAAGAAATGAATTGGGTAAGCTGGAGTTTTCAGACGAGGCTTACGATGATCTGGAAGACGAAATACACGAGTATGAAGACACTTTCAACGAACGTTACGGTGAAGAGCTGGAAGCTGTATTCGAACAGATTCATGCGCGCGTGTGTCCTGATGTAGAGGTACTGCTTCCAACGGCCTATCTGGCCAAGGAATATTTCCCAAGTGAAATCAATGAAGATGAGTTCGAAATCGGACCTGATGCCGGTGTACTCGTTGAAACTGTGTATGAAGATGCCAAAGGCCGTCCGCTGGATGCCCGCATGACCATCATGCCTTCGCCCTTCCGGGTAGTACTGGTACAGCGGGACGACATCCGTATTCTATGGACTGCCGAAAAACCTGCGGAGTTTAATTGTTAAAGATGCTGCAATCCATTGATCCCTGGACATCGGAACTGATAGCCACCTATCCGACAGATCCTGCGGAAGTGGTGCGCGCTAAAATAGAAAAGGTTGACAGCGCCTTTATAAGATGGCGCAGTCAGCCTTTGTCTTATAGAATCAACTGTTTAACAAAACTTTCTGAGCAGTTGCTGGCAGAAAAGGATGCCGCGGCAGGGTTGATAAGCAGGGAGATGGGGAAACCCGTTCGGGAAGCACGGGCAGAGGTAGAGAAATGTGCTTTACTTTGTAATGTCTATGCCGAACATGCAGCACTCTGGCTGGCACCCTCTTTTATAAACACTCCTGCAAAACAAAGCGGTATACAACACCATCCGCTGGGGGTTATTCTGGCTATCATGCCCTGGAATTTTCCCCTCTGGCAGGTGTTTCGTTTTTTAGTGCCTACGCTTACTGCCGGGAATACGGCTTTGCTGAAACATGCTTCCAATGTAACCGGATCGGCCGTTTTTGTAAGGAATCTCCTTCTGAAAGCAGGATACCCCGAAGCAGTTTTTGAGGTGCTTTTTTTAGCAGGGGAGGATGTCTTGCCGGTGCTTTCCCATACAGCGGTGAGGGGTGTAAGTTTAACCGGCAGCGAGGCAGCGGGAGCTGCTGCCGCTACCAAGGCGGCAAGTGTTTTGAAACCTGCTGTATTGGAGTTGGGAGGCAGTGATCCTTTCATTGTTCTGGAAGATGCTGATATAGCACTGGCCGCAAAAAGCGCTGTAACCGGAAGATTTATCAACGGAGGTCAGAGTTGTATTGCCGCCAAACGTTTTTTGGTTCATGAGGCTGTATACGACACGTTTCTGGACAATTTTACCCGGGAAACAGCCAGGCTTATCCAGGGAAATCCGCTGGATGAACAGACAGATATCGGTCCGATGGCAAAATCAGGGTTTACGGATGAGATGGAAACTTTTGTGAAAGATGCAGTTACAGCTGGTGCCAGACTTTGTCTGGGAGGGACAAAAAATCCCCTGCACGAAGGATCATTTCTTCCAACGGTACTCGGTGATGTCACTGCCCGGATGTCAGTGATGCAAAACGAATGTTTTGGCCCTGTGGCACCTGTCATGAAATTAAAAAACAATGAAATAATACTGCAAACAGCTAATCAGACCCGTTTCGGTCTCGGGGCCTCGGTCTGGACAAACAGGGAGGATATGCAGGCATATTTCCTTGAAAATCTGCAAACAGGCAGTGTTTTTTTCAATGAGGTAGTGAGAAGCCATCCCCTGCTGCCGTTTGGCGGTGTGAAGGACTCCGGATACGGAAGAGAACTGGGAAGGGAAGGGCTACTTGCTTTCACCAACACAAAAGCCTTCTGGATGCGTTGATTGAATAATTGCGTAAATTTAGGATTATGAAAAAACTGCTGTTTTTTGTCTTGCTGTTAGGCCTTCAAGCCTGTAAAGACCCGGAAGTAACCAACCCGGGACCTGTACCTGTGGCTGGTACAACCAGTTTAAATTTACAGCTTGAGCACTATTTCGGGAATGAAGCCATCGTTCTCAATCAGTTTACTTATAATACGGGACAAAATACCCTGGGTTTTTCCAATATCCAGTATTTTATCAGCGGTGTACAGCTGAAAAAGGCGGATGGTAGCTGGATTTCAGTACCGGGCTATGCCCAGTTTACCGCACAAAGCATTTCTTCCGGAACAACACAATTTACAGAAGTGCCGAAAGGGCTTTATGAAGGCATTCGATTTAACATTGGGGTTGATTCTGTTGCCAACCACACCGATCCTTCCATATGGCCGAACGGACATCCGTTGAGCATCATGGAAGGGGGCCCCATGCATTGGAGCTGGAATTCCGGCTATATTTTTATAAAAGTGGAAGGACAGTATGAAATTCCGGGTAACCCCATGGGAGGCTTTGCCTATCACATTGGCAGAGATGATTTGCTGCTGGAAGTGAAGGAAGAGGGAATTGTTCTTAATCTTCAGGAAAACCCGGCCAGTGTAATCTTCCGGATGGATCTTAAAAAGTACTTCAATGACCCTAATACTTTTACAGTCAGCCCGGAAACAAGCTTTACCCATTCTACGGTAAATGATACCGTGGCGGATCAGTTATTTCAGAATATGCACAGCATGATGACGCTTGTGGCAGTAAATCCATGAAGAAGTACTTTACTTTTTTAGCGTTTATCCTGTTCGGTATACTGACAGCCTGTAAAGATGATTTGCCGGTACAACCACCGGTTACAGACTATCCGGCGCCAACCCCCTATACCTTCCCCGTACTACCGGGTTTTCCTGCACAAAACACAAAGGCAGACAATCCGCTGACGATTGAAGGAATTGAATTGGGACGTTCCCTGTTTTACGATCCGGTTTTGTCAGGTGACAATACCCAGTCGTGCGGAAGCTGTCACAATGCCGTAAATGGCTTTACCGACAACGGAAAGGCTTTCAGTACCGGGATAACCGGAGCAGAAGGGACAAGAAACAGCATGCCCCTGTTTAACCTGCAATGGAATACACGTTTTTTCTGGGACGGGCGGGCAGCTACGCTGCGCCAACAGGTGCTGATGCCCATACAGGATCCTGTGGAAATGCATGAATTATTGCCCAATGCGATTGCGGAACTCAGTCAGCTGCCAGGATACAAGGCAAAATTCGGACGCGCCTTTGGTACCGAGGATATAAACAGTGAAAGAATTGCGAAGGCACTTGAGCAATTTATTTTCAGCATGATATCCGGACAGTCAAAGCATGATCTGGTGCTCAGAGGCATGGCATCCTACACCGATTCTGAGCAACGTGGTCAGGATATTTTCAGGGCGGAGTTCAGTGTTCCAGGTTCGGGCAGACCTGCCGGTGGCGACTGTTTTCATTGCCATACAACTGTTCTGTTTACCAACAATCAGTTTGCCAATAATGGTCTTGATTCTGTGTTTACAGATGTGGGCTATGAAAGCGTTACCAATAATCCGCTTGATAGGGGAAAGTTTAAGGTACCCTCCCTACGCAATATAGCCTTGACAGCACCTTATATGCATGATGGCAGATTTACCACCCTGGAAGAAGTGATAGATCATTATAACAGTGGTATAAAGAGTTCATTGACCCTCGACCCGAATATGAAATCTCAAGGGAGTGGTTTGGGCTTGAATCCACTCCAGAAAGCCGATCTGGTCGCGTTTCTGAAAACACTCACAGATACCGCTTTTGTAAATAATCCACAGTTTCAGGATCCGTTTACACCCTGAATCATGATTCGACTGGGTGTTATAGCAGTAATTGTACTGCTGTTTTCCGGATGCAGGGACAATCAGCCTGAGTATGAAATACCGGTGACAGCTACAGGATTTAGTCTGCCGGATTCTATCCGGAAAATGTCTGAAAAGGCCAAGAAAGAATCAATTCTTGGCCGTATGCTCTTTTTTGACCCCATTGTTTCCCGGGACAGCAGCCTGAGTTGCGGAAGTTGCCACCTGCCGGCAGCGGCATTTGGTGACAGGCTACCGGTAAGTATTGGAGTGCAAAAAAGGTTGTCTGGTGTCCGGAATACACCACCGCTTTTCAATTTGTTTTGGAGAAGCAGCTTCTTCAAAGATGGGGGTATACCCAGACTGGAACAGGTAGCTATTGCGCCCATGCAAAGTCACAAAGAACTTGATTTGCCGCTTGAACAGCTCAGTTTACGCCTGCAGCAGCATCCCGGTTACGTCAAACGGTTTGAACAGGTCTATCAACAGTTGCCTGATCCTTATACCATAACCAGAAGCCTTGCCTGGTTTCAACGTAGTTTGGTATCTGGAAGCAGCCCCTATGACCATTGGCTGGCTGGCGACAGCAGTGCACTCAGTCAGGAAGCGCGGCAGGGGTTTTCCCTGTTTATAAGCAATGGTTGTGCTCAATGTCACACTGGGCTGGCATTCAGCGATGATCGGTACTACCACATAGGTTTGCCGACAGAAGGGATAGACTATGGACGATCCCAGATATCCATTAAATGGGAAGACTATGGAAAATTCCGGGTTCCGACCTTAAGAAATCTGTCCTTTACACCCCCTTATATGCACGATGGCAGTATCCCTACACTCGATTCCGTCGTATCCTATTACGTCAGAGGAGGCAGTGGGCATCCATTGCAGGATAAAAAAATCAAAGCATTCCAGCTTTCCGATACAGGGAAACGCGCCTTAATCAGCTTTCTGGAAGCACTGAATGATTCCGTTTTTATCAGCTGGCCTTCCTACCAGCCGACTCCTTCCGACTACCAGGATTAATCCAGTAAAGCAATTGCGGAATCAGAAATAAATCAGCCAGCAAGCCACTTATCAAGGTTATGCAAACGAGCAAGCCTACATAGTAGGTGCCGGTAAAATCACTGAAAACAAGACTTATAAAACCAAATACAAGAATAACGGTGGTGAGTATAATGGCCTTTCCGCTTACATAGAAAGTTTCCTTGATCGATTCATCTACAGTTTTACCACGACTTCTTTCCAGTTTATAGCGGGTTAAAAAGTGAATGGTGTCATCCACCGCAATCCCAAAGGAAACCGTAAAAATAACGGAGGTGATGGCCTTTAATTCAATGCTCAGATAACCCAGTGCAGCTCCTGCAACCAGCATGGGGAGCAGGTTGGGTATGATACTGACCAGCAGCATCCGCAGGTCGCGAAATAAAAGTGCGAAAATAAATCCGACAGCGAAAAAGGCAAAAAAGAGGCTTTGAATTAAATTTTTCCTCAGATAAGTATTGTTTTTGTCTACCATCATGCCGGAACCTGTAAATCGGAATGTGGCTATGGCAGGGTCGGTGTTTTGGGCAATCCAATCTCTGGCACTTTGCATAACCATCGACAAACTGTCAGAACCACTGTCCCGGATACGACCGGTAATACGTCCGACTTGCGCGCCCTGGTCAAATACCGCAAACTGTGCTAGTCGTTTATCTTTTTGAAGATACCGTGCAAAAAGGGGATAGAGGCTGCTGTCGGCAGGCAGGGTGTAATTTTCTGCCAGACCACCTGACCAGGACTTATTTAAACTTCTGAATAACAGGGCAGGCGACTGAAGACCTCCCAGTCCAAGTTCAGTTGCCATAAATTGATCGACTTTATCGATGGTTTCCAGAACGTCTATATCAAATAAGGATTTTCCGCTGGCCGGTAAAACAGCCAGTTCCAGACTTCTTACACCTGAAAAACGTTCTTCAAAGAAGATAAAATCTGTCCTTACTTTACTTCCCTTGGGTATATCACCCAAAAGATAAGTGTTTGTAGATATCCGGCTCATGCCTGTTAAACAGAGGACCACAACCAGTGCCGTAACAACCCAGATGGTTTTCGATTTTTGCTGTCCTATATGGTACAACCGACTGGCTACCGCATCCCAGACACGGCGTTGTTGTTTCAGTTTCTGGAGTTGACTGCTGTCAAACAAACTCAGAAGCGCGGCAGCGAAGGTGACAACGAGGACATAAGCAATCATGACGCCCACGGCAGCATTCAACCCGAAATCACGGATGGCCGGAATTGCGCTGGTGACCAGCACAGCAAAGCCTACCGCGGTGGTGACAGAAGTTAGAAAGAGCGCTAATCCTATCTCTTTCAAAGCAAACAACATGGCCTCAGGTCTTGATTTACCCTTTTCCATCTCATCAATGTATTTACTCTGAAGATGAATCAAATCCGACATGCCGAATATCATCATCAGCATAGGGAACATACTGCTCATGATATCAAGAAGCTGCCCGGTTAGTTTCAAATAACCTAAAAAGAGTATCAGAGAAGCTAAAACCGCCGTCAGCGGTATGATGATACCCCAGATACTCCTGTGTAGCAGATAAAGCACCAAAGCCGTAATCAGTATGGAGAGACTGATATACAACAACAATTCTTCTTTGATTTTGGCAACAAACACACTTTGCGTATTGGCTACTCCGGCTATGTGTGTCTTTTTGAATTTGAATTCATTCAGTAAACTTATCAGGGAAGCATTCAGACTATCTGCCTGTTCCTGACGCAAGGCTGGTAATGTACGGAGTACGACATTTACCGCCTGGTGATCGGTCGATACCAGATTTTTATAAATTCGGCTGTCTGTATGAATGAGAATGCTGTCTCCCGTATATCTGGCAGGATCTTCGACATGTAGGAGAGTCCTGAAGCCAAGTCCGAAGGGTGTACGGAGCGGCTCCCTGAAATTGGTGATGGAATGGGCAGATTCAATGGTCGGTAAATTACGGCAAGCCATTGTAAAGGCTGATAAGTCAGCAAGGAAAGCGCTGTCATAGATGCTTCTCTCATTGTCTATTCCTACCAGAAGAAATAGATCGTCCCTTTCTATTTGATTCCTGAAATAGTTCATAAAGGAGGCATCACTGTCATCCTCCGGAAAAAATCGTTCTATTTCATAGCTGAATCCAAGATTTGACGCCAGGGGAATCGCCGCCAGCAGCAGCAAAAGGACACAGGCAATGAGGGGCTTTGCCCAACGCACAACATATTTCACGGCATACAAACAAAAAAAGTGACCCGTTTTGTTTGGGTCACCTGTAAAAGATTGTCAGAATAATTATCGGCTCACACTAACACTTGAAACGCCGGTTTCAAGCGATAATACCCAATGTGTTTTTGATTTGTCGAAATCGGGGGTTCTGTAAATACCCGAACTTACTTTTGTAAAGCCTTCAAAATCTTTAGAGCTTAAAGCACTGTTGCTGATAATTTCACAAGCTACATCTGCAGGAAGGTCGATATCAATATCTGCAACTCCTGATTTCAGTTTCAGTATACTTTTAATGCCATTGGGCTGGCCGAGAGCGAGTTTTAATTCAGATGCCCCGCAGTCTACTTCAATTTCGGATATTTTGTGTTTGGTAAGGTCAAAATCAACGGATGCTGCACCCATTTCAAGATAAATAGCCCATACAGGAGCTGTATGGAGTTCGAGAAAAACGGTGTTGTCTAAACTTTCACCATTGTGAAGTTTAATGTTCTCGCCATTGTAATCCATGGTGATTTCTGCATTACCTTCCATCACGTTGGACTCGAAGGCATATCCGCCAAACCGTGTTTTTGCTTTGGCTTTAACCAGCTTATCATCTCCTTCTTTGAGTTCGAGACTTCCGGCACCAAATTCCATGCTGAAGCTGGCTGTTTTGACAGCACTGTCAAAGTCTTCCGCAAAGTCATATTTTTTCAGTTTTTCATCATCATCATCCGAATCAAACTCAATTTTATGTTCCTGCTGCCAGCCGGTACCTGATGGGGTTCCTCTATGAGGACGAACAGCAAAATACACCACCAATACCAGTATTAATACCTGTATGCCTATGAGCAGGGGATTGATAGTGCCGTCTTTCTTTTTCAAAAGGGCAGAAACCCCCCAGTAAATAAGTAATACAGGCCAAAAACGCCATATTCTTGAAAAACTGAATTCTATGATGTCTAAATTCTCCAGCAGAAACAGACTTCCTATCAGGATGAGGATAAGCCCCCAGAATATTTTATCAGCGCGCATCTTCTTCTTTTTTAGAGGATTTGACACCAAACAGCATGGCTGCTCCAATTACGATCAGGATAACAGGCCAGAATTTTCCGAAATCAAAATCGGGGAGGAGCTCATCAGCGAGGAACATGGCACCTAAAAGTATCAGGACTGTTCCGGCGATGATGCTGCCTTGTTTTGCATTGTTGTTTGACATGGATTCAGGGGTTGGGTTAGGAGATGGTGTGGCATCGGCCTGGTAGCCGGGATTTTCTACGGGATTTTCAAAACCGGGATAGGGCGCTTCAGGTGTTACAATCCAAAAAATCAGATAAGCAAGCACACCAAAGCCGCCGCCTATAGCAGCAGCGATGAAAAGTACACGAATTAAGACAGGGTCGACCCTGAAATGGGTGGCGAGACCCGCGCAAACACCGGCAAGAACCCTGTCAGTGCGTGATCGATACAGTTTGTTTCTCATAGGAGGGTTTTATTCAAATTTGGTTAAATTTTTGATTACAGCATCTACAAGCAGCATGATTTTCAATAATGTTTGCAGCTACTTGCAGAAAAGCAATCTCTGGTTACAATGAAATGACGTTTCAGCCTTACCCGGGGTTGCGTGCCCTGCAAAAAAATGTTTTCTTTTGACCCAAAAACAAAATTCATGCGGATACTTATAGTTATCGTATTTCTAGGTGGTTGGATTAACCAGACAACTGCTCAAAACATTACGCAAACGATACGTGGTACAGTAACGGATGCTCAGAGTAAAATACCACTGGCTGGTGCTAATGTGGTGTTGACAGGCTCAGAACCTTTGAAAGGAGCAACCACAGATGAAAAGGGTTATTTCAGAATAGAGCAGGTTAATATTGGCAGACAAAATCTTCAGGTTTCTTATTTGGGTTATAAATCTGCTTTTTTGCCTAATCTGGTGTTGACAAGCGCAAGAGAACTGGTATTACAAATTGAACTTCAGGAACAGGTGCTGGTTGGCAAGGAAATACGGGTAACGGCAGCTGGGGAAAAAGACGGTCGGGTGAAAAATGAATTATCACTGGTCAGCGCCCGGACCTTTTCGGTGGAAGAAACACAGCGTTATGCAGGGTCATTCGGTGATCCGGCACGACTGGCAAGTACTTTTGCAGGGGTTATCTCTGTCAATGATCAGCGTAACGACATCATTGTCAGGGGAAACTCACCGCTGGGTATTCTCTGGCGGATGGAAGGTATCGATATCCCAAGTCCGAATCATTTTTCAGGAGCCGGTAGTTCAGGGGGCGCCATTTCTATTCTCAACACCAACCTGCTTGATAATTCCGACTTCCTTTCAGGTGCCTTTGCCCCTGAGTACGGAAATGCCACTTCAGGCGTGTTTGATGTCAGCATGCGCAAAGGAAACAATGAAAAACATGAATTTTTAGGCCAGATAGGCTTTAATGGATTTGAGTTCAACGCGGAGGGGCCTCTTTCAAAGGCGAAAAAATCGTCCTACCTCGCCAGCTATCGATATTCTACCCTCGGGGTATTTGATGCCATGGGAATTCAGTTTGTGGAGGGGGGTATTCCGCTCTACCAGGATGCTGCTTTTAAAGTCCATTTTCCGATGAAAAAAGGCAGCTTGTCGGTTTTTGGAATAGGCGGTATCAGCGATATCCATTTTAAACCTTCCGCAGACTCTCTTGAACGGGTAGAAAATCCAGCCAAGGAACAGGATCTGAAAAATGGTTCTGATATGGGATTGCTTGGTGTGAGTTATCATCATTTTTTCGGTGAAAAAACCCATTGGAAAAATACTTTGGCAGTCAATGTAGGCAGATTCAGGACTTCTGTGGATTCCACAGATTTACAGCTTAACCGGCAACCTCGTTTCAGCTCAGCCATTGTAGAGGGAAGAGTGCAATGGCACAGCCAGCTTAACCATAAGTTTGATGCCCGCAACAGCCTCCGCACAGGGGTACTCCTAACCGGGTTATGGCTCGACAACGATGTGAAGGTTCGGGACTATAACAGTCCCGACGGACTGCGTTCTTACATAACCTTTAACGGGGAAGCAGCTTTGATACAGACATACGCCCAGTTTGTCCATCGTATCAGCACCCGATTTACTGCTACCGGTGGTTTTCATCTTAACTGGTTTGCCTTGAACAACAGCAAATCTCTGGAGCCGCGTTTGAGTCTGCAGTATGAACTGGATGAAAAACAGTCTTTCCAAATGGGTTACGGCCGGCATTCAAGGGTGTTGCCGCTTAATATTTACCTGGTAGAAACCCGCCTCAACGGCCAATTATTCAGAACCAATGAACAGTTGGGGCTGATGCTGAGCGATCATTATGTTTTAGGGTATAGCAACAGTCTGGGTAAAGGTTTCCGGCTGAAGGCTGAGACTTATTATCAATATCTTTCGAACGTAGCAGTAGAAAAAAAGTCCTCCTGGGTATCGGTACTTAATTTTGGTTCAGATTTTGGCGATGTAACGGCTCCTGATAGCCTCCAAAGCACTGGAACAGGTTACAATTATGGTTTGGAGCTTACATTGGAAAGAGATTTCAGAAACAATTATTATTTCGTCGTCACGGCCTCTCTGTTCGATTCACGGTATCAGGCCAGTGATGGCATCTGGCGGAATACCCTGTTCAATGGTAATTATGCAGCTAACCTTTTAGGGGGCAGGGAGTGGCAACTGGGGAAACAAAAACAAAATGTCATCAGCTTCAGCGGAAGACTGGTCTGGACCGGAGGAAGAAGGTATGTACCTATAGACCTGGATGCCTCCAGGGTAAATGGTGAAGAAACACTGGATCTAAGTTCGGTTTACGAGCAGAAATACCCTGACTTTTTCAGAATGGATCTCCGATTGGGCTTTAAACGCAATAAAAAGCGTTTTACAGAAGAATGGGCACTCGATGTTCAGAATGCCACCAATCGTCAGAATTTCTTTGCAGAAGAATACAATGCTGCTACCGGTGAGATACAAATGTTTTATCAGGTTGGGCTGTTTCCGGTCGTCCTTTATCGCATTACCTTTTAGGAATATCAAAAAAAAGCCTCAATTCATTCAAATTGAGGCTTTTTTAAGAATTTAATCTGATTACATGCCGAAACCATAATATGCTTTCGCACCGGAAGGATACACTCCTTCAATCAGTACGCCACCTTTTTTATCTTCCAATGCCTTGAACAAATCTCTGGTAGAAAGAATAGGGGTGCGGTCAACTTTAGTGATGATGAAACCTTCGCGTATACCGGTATCCTTCAGTTTGCCGGCCATGAGTTTTTTAATTTTTACGCCACCTTCTATTTTGAGGTTATCAATGTCCTTTTTGGCAACATTTTCAAATTCTCCTCCAAGCAGCGAAGCATAGTCTGGTTTTTCATTTTTTACCACACTTGTTTTGCCATCTGCATTTCGCAAGGTAACAGTAAGTGTTTCCTGTTTGCCCCCTCTGTTAACCAGAACCTGTACTTTTTCACCCGGACGTTTACGGCCAATGATCTCCATGAGTTCAGGGGTTGATTTAACCCGGCTGTTATCGATTTGAACAATTACATCTCCCTTTTTGATACCTGCATTTTCTGCCGCACTGTTGGGAAGAAATTCGGCAACATAAACGCCATCATATACTTTCAAAGATTCTTTGGTTACCAGTGCAGCGTCTACTTCCTGTATTTGTACCCCCAGAAAAGCACGCTGTACCGCACCAAAATTTTTGATATCTTCCACTACCTTACTGGCAATGTTAACCGGTACGGCAAAAGAATAACCCTGATAACTACCTGTATTGGTGGCGATCGCTGTATTTATTCCGATCAGTTCCCCTTTTACGTTGACGAGCGCGCCACCCGAATTACCCGGGTTTACAGCTGCATCTGTTTGGATAAAGGCCTCCATACTGGAGCCACCCCCCAGGATACCTACACTTCTGGCCTTGGCTGAAACGATACCTGCTGTAACAGTAGAGGTCAGGTTAAACGGATTTCCTACTGCCAATACCCATTCTCCTACCTGTACCTCGTCGCTGTTACCAAACGACAGGGTAGCGAGTCCGCTGGCGCTGATTTTTACCAGGGCAATGTCTGTGCTGGGGTCGGTACCTACGACTGTACCGCTGAAACTGCGTTTGTCATTAAGTACTACTTCTATCTCGTCGGCACCTTTGATGACGTGGTTATTGGTGATGATGTAACCATCTTCACTGATAATAACCCCTGAACCAGAACCTGTTTGTGGTCCCTGGGGTCCGAAGAAAAAGTCCGGGCGACCGAAAAAGGAACGGATGTCTTCTTCTTCTGCCGACGAACTGCTTTTGGGGGTGACTTTGGTTTTGATGTGTACCACAGCAGGTGTGGCAATGGCCGAGGCCGTGACAAAATTGGGGTTTTGAATAATGTGATCCGGGAAATTAGCGAATTGTACAGGCTGACTGGCAACCTGCTGAGCTGTAGGCTGATCTTTGTCGAGTAGTTTGATCATACCTGCACCAGCCATGGCACCCAGGAGGGCAATGACAAAAATTCCGATGTTCCTTTTCATAATGTGGAGTTTATTTCAGTTTACTTTTGTTCAACGATTGTGCCTTGTTCAAAATTAAGCAAGACTTACAGCATAAACGTGACAGCCTGTCAGCAAGCTGTTAAAGAAAGGTTAAAAGTCAAAAGAAAAACAGATGCATCCACAAGAAGTTTCATTTGTAAAATATCAGGGTGCCGGAAACGACTTTATTCTGATAGATAACCGAGCCGGTCATTTTCTACGGGAAGATACTGCCCGCTATCAGCGTTGGTGCGACCGTAAATTCGGGGTAGGGGCAGATGGATTGATTTTTATACAGGATAAAGCCGGTTATGATTTTGAAATGGTTTACTACAATGCGGATGGAAGTGAGGGAAGCATGTGTGGCAATGGTGGACGTTGTGCCGTAATGTATGCCGCCTTACTTGGCATTATAACAGAAAAAACAAATTTTCTGGCAACGGACGGTCCTCATGTGGCGAGTCTGATGCCACACGGCTGGGTATCTCTTGGCATGAAAGACGTTGATGTGATTGAAAGCATAGAAGGCGATTTTTTCACTGATACAGGCTCGCCTCACCATGTTCGGTGGGTTAAAGATCTGGCCAATTACCCTGTAAGCACAGAAGGGGAGGCAATTCGGTGGAGAACTGCCTATCAGCCAGGTGGAACCAATGTCAATTTTGCAGAGGAGACGGGCGACCATCTTTTGTCGGTGAGAACCTTTGAAAGAGGGGTGGAAGCAGAAACCCTTGCCTGTGGTACCGGGGTAACGGCCTGTGCCCTGGTATATGCCAGTCAACATGCGCTCAGGGGAGCTCAGCTTGTAGAGGTTCAAACGCCGGGTGGAATGCTTGCCATTCGTTTTGAGGTGACAGACAAGGGCTTCCGCAACATTCAGCTCCAGGGACCCGCCACAGCTGTGTTTAGTGGTAAATTAATTGATAAGTTTTGACCCGATATTAGGCTTGTATTATTGTTAAATATATTAAGTTTGGAAGTTCCGGACATTGTATAGCGCGGCTGTAGTCAAATAATGAACCGGATTTCAGACATTGCAAATAGATCAGGCCATATCTCATAAACTCGTTTATTCGTTGTATAATCACGAATATCTGGGTTTGCTTATTGCCCCTTACATTGTTCAGCTGAACCAAAGGGGCGATTTCACCTATACCCATAAAAAACTGAATACCGTCACAGCCAGGGAGTTTGACTACCTGCTCGACGAGGATGACCGGGAGCTTATCCGTTTGCTGGAAGAATGCGATCAGGCATATATCATCAAAAAGCACAGTCCGAAAAAAGGGCTGCGACCGGTTGAATTTTTCCAGAAACATTATAGCAGCGAGCTGCATGAGGCAATCAGGCCGTTGTCAGAAGTCCGGCTGGCTAAGGCCATTTCTCTGATGCGTGATAAGTATTTTTTCATTATGGGCGATGACGATGATCCTACCTGGAAGCGCATTCGTTTTAATGAAGGAAAGGTTTCAGTGCTGTTTCATTTTAAAAGAGATGAAAACGGCATCCGCTATTACCCGACTTTGTTGTTTCAGGGAAAACTATTGAAGTTCCAGCACCAGAACACTATGATAGTATCCAACCAGCCGGTCTGGATGCTTATTGACAATAATCTGTACGAATTTGACCCGGAAATGGAGGGAGTCAAACTCCAGCCGTTTTTTAAGAAGTACTTTATTCAGGTTCCGAAAAGTTCGGAGGAGCCCTATATGCGAAAGTTTGCGCTGCATCTGATTGAACGGTATCAGGTTAAAGCAGAAGGCTTTGAGATTGTCGGTAACAAAACAGAAGCCAGGGCCGTGCTTCGGTTGACCCAGTTGATGGGGAATGTACTTTCGCTGGTACTTCTTTTTCGCTATGATGACCAGGAAATACTCGCCAACAACACCAACAGGGTGCTGGTTCGAATGGAAAAGAAGGGAGATCAGTACAAGTTCACCCGCACCGTCCGTTCTCATATGTGGGAACTTAATCAGCATGAAAAACTCAATCGTTTTGGTCTCCACAACTACACAGGTGCTGTTTTCAGCCTCAGTGAATCTGAAACCAGTGATCATGCCCTGCTGGAATGGCTGGCACAAAACCGGGAAATCCTTGAAACTTCAGGTTTTGAGATAGAGCAGGATGAATTGGCTGCACATTACTACATCATGGGCAGCAGGCTGGATATGGAAATCCTTGAAACGGGGGATTGGTTCGATATTCATGCCCGTATCCGTTTCGGGGAATTTGAAGTGCCTTTCATCAGACTGCGGAACCATATATTGGCAGGCATACGCGAATATGTACTACCCAACGGGCGTGTGGCTATTATACCGGAAGCCTGGTTCAGTAAACTGCTGGCAATATTTAATCATGTAGACAAAACAGAGGGCGATGAGCTGCGCATGCACCGCCATCATTACCAGGCGGTGACAGAACTTCAGGAAGTTTTACAGGCACGTGCTGAGGATAATATAAAATTAAAAATCAGCAGGTTAACAGACTTTACCGAAATAAAAGAAGAAAGTAAACCTGATCGATTTTTTGCCACCCTTCGCAATTATCAGCAGGCAGGACTCAACTGGTTATGGTTTCTCAGGACCCATGGATTTGGTGGTATTCTGGCAGATGACATGGGTTTGGGAAAAACGGTTCAAACACTTTGTTTGCTACTGAAAGACAAAGAAGTAAGAGCGGCAGAGGGCCTTGCACCGCAACCTTCCTTGCTTATTGTTCCCACCTCTATTTTACATAACTGGTACAATGAGGCTAAAAAATTCGCGCCTGATTTGTCGGTTATGATTCATGCCGGCACCCAACGTGACAGAACAGAGCAGTGGTTTTTGGTACATGATCTGGTGGTGACTTCCTATGGCACCGCGCGGGTTGATCTGGAGCTATTCAAAAGGGTAAGTTTTAATTATATCATACTCGATGAAGGCCAGAACATCAAAAACCCCGGATCACAGATATCAAGGGCTGTTCGTTTGTTCCGATCCAGGCACCGTTTGGTGCTTAGCGGAACACCGGTTGAGAACTCTGTGATTGACCTGTGGTCGATCATGGCCTTTGCCAACCCGGGATTATTGGGCACACTTAAGTTTTTCCGTCAGCAATATGCCAATCCGATAGAAAAGGAGAAAGACGAACAAACAGCGAACCGCTTGCGGACCCTTATCAATCCTTTTGTGCTCAGGCGTACCAAAAAGCAGGTTGCCAAAGACCTGCCTGATCGAATTGAACAAGTACACTACTGTGATATGACCGATCAGCAGGAAGCCGTTTATGAAAAGCTGAAGGCGGGTTTCAGGAACGAAATACTCGAGGCCATCGAAAAGCAGGGATTAGTACGGTCACAAATGCTGTTACTGAGAGGCTTAACCGTTCTGCGACAGGTGGCCAATCATCCGGCCATGATTGATGAGCTGTATAAAGACAGCTCCGGAAAATTTGAGGAGGCCATGCGCATGCTTAAAAATGCTCTTCATGAAGGCCATAAAATACTGGTGTTTTCGCAGTTTGTAAAACACCTGCGGCTGGTCAAAAAGCGGTTGGATACAGAAAAAATTGAACACCTTTATTTGGATGGTCAAACACCCCGGGATAACAGGAGGGAGCTGGTGCAGGAGTTTAACAGCAACAAAAACGTCAAAGTTTTTCTTATTTCCCTGAAAGCAGGTGGATTGGGGCTGAATCTGACTTCTGCCGATTATGTAGTTTTACTCGATCCCTGGTGGAACCCTGCGGTTGAACAGCAGGCCATCGACCGCTCCCACCGTATCGGGCAAACCCGCAAGGTGATATCCTACCGATTCATAACCAAAAACTCCGTAGAAGAGAAAATACTGGCCCTTCAGGACCGGAAGCGATCCATCAGTGACAGCTTGGTTTCCGCTGACCATTCTTTTGTGAAATCATTGAATGTAGATGAAATACAAGCTATTTTAAGTTGATTCCATTGACAAGCGATAACATTTTATTTTGTGTTTTCGTGGTGTTTGAGTTAATTTAAGTTAAGCACCGACATATGTCTGAAAACAGCAACCGAAACTGCTTTTTTTGAGCCTGTAAACTAAAGTTTTGTTGAACCTGACTCTTTTGAGAACCCTGGTGGTGGTAATTGGCATCTCGCTTTTCACATTGCTGGCGGTGCAGTTTTACTGGCTGAACAATGCCATCAGACTGGAGCAGCTTAACTTTGTGAGTCTGGCCAATAACGCTATCTCAGACATTACCAAACGAATGGAGGGGCAGGAAGCACTCGATGCGTTGTACAGAGCCGCAGCGCGGACCGAAATGCGTAATTCCGATAAGCTGAAGGATGTGGTGATGACCCCGGGTTTACCCAGTGGTAATCTCGCCAACGATCAGATGCCTGGTATGCGTGAAACGCCAATGGGTACTTCCCGTCTCAACCAGCTCAATTTGTCTGTAATGAGTCAGGCAAGTGGCAGTACAGATACTGGTACCGCTTTTCTGGAGCAGTTACTGGGAGATAAAAACCTGGCTTCCAACCGCAACCTCATGGTAGAGTTTGTAAAGGAGATACAGTCGAGCCGCCAACGCTCCATTGGTGACAGGATTAACCTGACCGACCTGGACTCGGTCATTCGGCAGGTATTGGAAACGTATGGCATTACATCTCCGTACAAATACGAGCTTGTTAAAGCAGACAATGCCTTTTTTAAGAAGATTGCTCAGGAAAACAAACAGGCCAGTGCTCAGCAGGTATTTTTCGGTAAATTATTTCCAAGTGATCTGGTACCGACCCATAGTTATCTGGTACTGCGTTTTGTAAATCAACAGCCTTATTTTTTCAGGAACATCGCCCGTCAACTCGTTTTATCGCTGCTGGCCATCATTTTGCTGGGGTTGTCGTTTTTTATGCTGGTGACCTTGTTGTTCCGACAAAAGCGGTTATCCGAGCTGAAAACAGATTTCATCAATAATATGACCCATGAGCTTAAAACGCCCATTGCAACCATTAATCTGGCCAGCGAGGCGTTGTTTGATAGCCGGATATCAGAATCTCCGGCCACCATGGTCAGATACAACCGGATTATTTATGATGAAAACCAACGGTTGAAAGACCATGTAGATCGTATTCTGAATATAGCCCTGCTTGAAAAGTCAGGTTTTACCCTCCGGTACCATCAGCTGGATCTGCATGCGCTGCTGGATAAAGTCATAGATCAGAGCGAATTGCGTATCAATCAGCAGCATGCGACCCTCACTATCCGGAAAGAGGCCAACAGGACGACACTCATGGCGGATGAAATGCACCTGATCAATGTTTTTACCAATCTCATAGATAATGCACTGAAGTATACCCGTCAGCAACCTGAAATCACCCTCAGAACCAGTAACACACGCATTGGTGTATCGGTTTTTGTAAGTGATAATGGAATAGGAATGTCGCCGGGACAGATTAAAAAGGTATTTGATAAGTTCTACAGGGTGCCCACCGGTGATGTACACGACGTAAAAGGCTTCGGTTTGGGTCTTGCTTATGTAAAAACCATCATAGAACTTCATGGAGGTTATATTCAGGTTGTCAGTGAGCCCGGTAAAGGCAGTACATTTGAAGTATATCTTCCTTTTGAACAAAATAAACTCAACTAGCCATGGATAATTCAGCCAACATCAGGGTCTTGCTCGCAGAGGACGACATCAATTTGGGAACAATCTTGTCAGAACGCCTTAAAATGAAGGGTTTTGATGTGGATTTATGCGGAGATGGCGATCAGGCCTTCAAACAATACGAACAGCATACCTATGACCTGATCATACTCGATATCATGATGCCTGTCAAGGATGGTTTTACGCTGGCCAAAGAAATCAGGCGACAGGATGAGGAAACGCCCATCATTTTTGTGACTGCCCGGTCTATGAAAGAGGATATTCTCAAAGGTTTTGATCTGGGTGCTGATGATTATCTGACCAAACCTTTCAGCATGGAGGAGTTGATGATGCGTATCCATGCCGTCCTGAAAAGAACCCGCAAGAAGGGGGATTCACCTGCCTCAGAGCCGGATGAATTTACTTTCAGTCATATACATTTCAATTACATTACCCAGCAGCTTGATGTCAAGGGTACCAGTTTTGATCTCACCAGCAAGGAAGCAGACTTGCTCAAAGTGCTTTGTCACAATAAAAATGAGGTTGTTCCCCGGGACGCGGCCCTCAAACGTATTTGGGGCAGTGATACTTATTTTAATGGCCGTTCAATGGATGTTTTTATATCTAAACTGCGGAAGTTGCTGTCGGGAGATCCTAATCTGGAAATAATGAATGTGCATGGTAAGGGCTTTAAGTTGGTTGTGAAAGAGGGTGAGGGCTGAGAAGGCCGGATAACTCGTTTATATTTGTGTCACAAATCGAATCCTGTGACGCTCATAAAATCTATCTCAGGCATCAGAGGCACCATTGGCGGTGCACCAGGAGATGCGCTGACACCTTTGGATGTGGTGAAATTTACGGCAGCCTTTGGCAGCTGGGTAATTGAAACAACCGGCAACCGCCGCATGGTTTTGGGCAGAGACGCCCGGATTTCAGGTGATATGGTAAACAAACTGGTGGTTGCCACCTTGCAAGGCCTCGGTATGGATGTGATGGATGCTGGTTTGTCAACCACTCCGACAGTTGAAATGCTTGTCCCTGCTGAAAAGGCAGGCGGAGGAATCATTTTAACAGCCTCTCACAATCCGAAACAATGGAATGCCCTCAAATTGCTGAATGCGAAAGGCGAGTTTATCAGCGGTGAAGAAGGAGCAGAAGTATTACGTAGGGCTGAAGCAGAGGATTTCAGTTTTGCAGAGGTGGATGATCTGGGTAAATACGAAACCCGCCCCAATGCCATGCAGGACCACATAGATGCCATTCTGAAGCTTCCGCTGGTAGATGCAGACGCTATCCGCCGGAGGGGATTTAAAATAGCGGTAGATGCTGTTAATTCTACTGGAGGCATTGCCATTCCCCGCTTACTCAAAGCCCTGGGCGTTGAAACAGTATATGAATTGTATTGTGACCCTACCGGGCACTTTCCGCACAATCCCGAACCACTGCCGGAACACCTGGTTGATATTGCCGCCCTGGTAAAGGAAAAAGGAGCTGATCTGGGCATCGTGGTAGATCCAGATGTAGATCGGCTGGCCATTGTGAATGAAGATGGCACTATGTTCGGTGAAGAATATACCCTGGTGGCTGTAAGCGATTATATTTTACAACACACCCCCGGTAATACGGTCTCTAATTTGTCTTCAACAAGAGCTTTACGTGATATCACAGAAAGTGCTGGCAAACAATATTTTGCATCGGCAGTAGGAGAGGTGAATGTGGTCTTGAAAATGAAGGCTGAAAAGGCTGTCATCGGGGGGGAAGGAAACGGAGGAATCATTTATCCGGCCTTGCATTATGGGCGTGACGCTCTGGTTGGAGTAGCTTTGTTACTGACTTATCTCGCTAAAAACGGCAAGACAGCTTCCGCTTTGCGGGCATCATATCCGCCTTATGTCATCAGCAAGAATAAAATAGAACTTACGCCATCCGTTGATGTGGATGCGGTGCTGGAAAAGATGAGACATAAATATGCCGACCAGGAAATCAATACTGCTGACGGCGTGCGAATCGACTTTCCAGGTGAATGGGTACATTTCCGAAAGTCAAATACCGAACCCATCATACGCATTTACGCAGAGAGCAAAAGCGCTGAAAATGCGGATGCACTTGCCCAAAAAATGATCCAAGACATTAAAAATTTCCTGGCATGACGCCCATCTATTTCGACAACGCCGCAACCACACCTTTACATCCGGAAGTCATAGAGGCCATGATGCCGGTGATGGCAGAAACCTTCGGGAATCCGAGTTCAACCCATGCTCTGGGACGGATCGCACGTACAGAAATTGAAAAGGCACGACGCACCGTAGCCAAATTATTGAATTGCACACCTGCGGAGATATTTTTTACCTCGGGAGGTACTGAAGCCGATAATATGGCGATTCGATGTAGTGTGCATGATTTAGGTGTAAAACACATCATTTCAAGCACCATCGAACACCATGCGGTAACCCATACGCTGGAAGAACTGGAGAAAGACGGCGTTGCCAAAGTGAGCTTTGTCAAATTAACGCCCAATGGCCACATAGACGTGGCAGATCTGGAGCGACTGTTGCAACAGGATGGGCCAACCCTGGTAACACTCATGCATGGCAACAATGAAATCGGCAATATGATTGATCTGAACGAGGTTGGAAGCCTTTGCCGGAAGTACAATGCCTATTTCCACTCAGACACCGTACAAACCATGGGCTATTTTAAGCTCGATCTGCAAAACACACCGGTTGATTTCATCAATGGTGCCGGACACAAGTTTAATGGCCCCAAAGGGGTTGGATTTATCTATATCCGTGGAGGTGTAGGAATCAAACCACTTATTCACGGCGGCGCGCAGGAGCGGAACATGCGTGGAGGAACTGAAAATATTTATGGTATCGTAGGACTCGCCAAAGCGCTCGAAATCGCTTACCGTGATCTCGATGCCAAAGAGGCCCACATCCGGGAATTAAAAAGTTATATGGCTGAACAGTTCAAGGCGCATATTCCCGGGGTGACATTTAACGGTGATTATAATGGCAGAAGTTTGTATACAGTGTTAAATGTTTCTTTTCCACCCAACGATAAGGGGGAGATGTTGCTGTTTAACCTGGATATTGCCGGTATCTGTGCGTCAGGGGGCAGTGCCTGTTCTTCAGGGTCCAATGTGGGGTCGCATGTGCTCACCGGTATCGGCGCCAACCCCGACCGTCCTGCAGTACGTTTTTCATTTGGCAAGCAGAACACCAAAGCTGATATTGATTACACCATCGGAAAGCTGAAGGAGATACTGAACGGATAATCAAAGACCGGTCAGAAACGCCATCGTATCTACACCATCGGCATAATCCCACAAGGCAGGGCATTGGCTTTGTCCGAAGGGAAGGGTCTGTAGTCCTTCCACAGGATGACCAATGACACATTGCAGGGATTCCCTTTCAGCCAGAAGCTTTTCGCGTACTTCCGCAAGGTTTTGATAGGTTTCGTAGAATATCACACTGATCGGAGACCCCAGTCCTGTTTGCTCCCTGAGTATGAACAGGTGGTTGGTAAGATGTGCCTCCCGGTTCACCAGCAGCAGTGCCAGATTATAATCCAGGTTATTGGCATAGCGGGTGTTGCTGTTCATTCTGATCCTGTAGGGCTCCAGAACTTCAAATAGTCGGTCGAACCGATAACCTTCCGGCACAAACAACTTCGATACATTCCGGCAACCAAGCCCGTAATACCTGAAAATATCTTCACCCAGGGCAAAAAGAGCCTCATCAGTTTCATTCCCCTGAAGAACAGCCAACGAATTTCGGTTTTTGCGGATGATATGTGGAATATGCTTGAAATAATATTCGAAATAACGACTGGAATTATTGCTACCCGTGGCAATCAGGGCATCTACGGTTGTGAGACGTTCTACGAAGCTGATGCGCTCCACAAGCGCAGGGTTTATCTCCTGCAGCAAGCTGATGACCTTTTGAAAGAGCAGACGGTCATCGGAAGAGGGTTTTATCAGTGCCTGGTGTCCGCTGGCCAATACCGACAATACATCGTGTAATCCGACCAAGGGTACATTACCGGCGAGTATCAGGCCAACTTTTTTGGGATTTCCAACAACTGTATAGGCAGAGAGCCATTTTCTCAGGTGAACCTCTTCCAGCGCATCCGACCAGGCAAGCAAGGCAAAAACAACCTCCTCACGGGTAAACCAGGGGTTTTCCTGGCTGACTTTCAGCATAAAACCTGACGTATCATCGGCAGATGCCAGTGCTTTAAGCGCTTTGCCCAAGGCTGTGTAAGAAGCAATTATATCCAAACCCTTTGTTTTATTAGTGGTTGTAAGCTTTGTACCTTAATTTTGCACCACAAAGAAAACGAAAGAGGAGCGATCTATGGCGATTATCATTACCGATGAGTGTATCAACTGTGGTGCCTGTGAGCCGGAATGTCCGAACAACGCGATTTATGAGGGCGGTGTTGACTGGGCATATGCAGACGGAACAGGTGTAAAAGGAGATTTTACAACTGCTGATGGCAAATCGGTCGATGCGGATGAACGCAATGCCCCGGTATCCGACGATATATATTACATCGTGCCTGATAAATGTACTGAATGTGTTGGGTTTCATGAAGAGCCGCAATGTGCCGCTGTTTGTCCGGTAGACTGCTGTGTGCCTGATCCTGACCATAAAGAGAGTGAAAGCGTACTTTTGGCAAGAAAAGCCATCCTTCACCTTGAATAAGGAACTAAGCCACTGAAAAGTGGCTTTTTTTATGCACAAGGCTGCGGATAACCCTTTTCAGCGGGTTGTTGCACTTAGCCAAATACTATATTTGTTCTCATGCGAGTAGGCATTTTTTTCGGAGGTAGTTCCCGCGAACGGGAAGTTTCCTTTGCAGGTGGTAGAACCGTTTATGACAACCTTAACAAGGCGCTTTTTGAGCCTGTACCCATATTTGTAGACAGCTTCGGTAATCTGGTATTACTCGACTGGCAGTATTTGTATAAAGGAAGTATCCGTGATTTTTACCCGCCGGTTGAGTTCCTGAAGCCCAGCCCGAATCAGTTTCAGGTTTATGCGGAACATCTGGCTCCGGCAGACAAAAAAGCTCAGTTAGCTTTACTGGAACCCTTGGGCGAAATTTTAAGCTGGGAACAACTGAGTGAAAAAATAGACTTTGCTTTTTTAGCCTTACATGGAAAAAACGGAGAAGATGGCCGCCTGCAAGGCGTGCTGGAATGGCTGGGTATTCCATACAGTGGCTCTGGCATCGCTGCATCCTCTTTTGGGATGGACAAGGCTTACCAGAAATCCATGATGCAGCAGGGAGGCTTTGAGGTACCCGCTTATGCTACCCTGGCACGGGAAAGCTGGACAGGTGCATCAATCTCGCAGCGAAAGGAAATATACCGGCAAATCAAGGAAAAAACTACCTTCCCAATGGTTGTGAAGGCAGCCAACCAAGGTAGCTCCATTGGTATTTCTGTATTGCAGGATGATAATTTCGAATCCTTTGAGGAAGCAGTGGGGCGCTCTTTGTTTATGGCAACCGTAACAGCCAATGATTGGTCGCTGTTAACAGAAACGCAACGCATCAGTTTTTGTCGCGATTTCAGTGATATCAGGGCAGATATCGGGCTACCGGTGAAGATATCAGGTAGTAATGAAATACTGAATCATCCTGAAGAGTTACTTAGTTACCTGAATAATAATTTGCCAAATAAGGCTATATCAGTCACTTTTGAAGCCCTTGATGGAGAACGAACCGTTCTTTTTGAGCAATTTATCGAAGGCAGAGAATTCAGCTGCATCGTTTTGCAGAAAGAAGATGGCAGTGCCGTTGCTTTACCACCTACCGCTATTGTCAAGGGTAAAGAACTGTTTGATTACCGTTCTAAATATTTGCCTGGCTTGTCGCGCAAAATCACGCCGATTGATTTGCCAGAAGCGGAGATTAACCGTATCCGCGCTGGTTGTGAGCAGTTGTTTTCTCAATATGGGTTTAATGTTTATGCCCGTATAGATGGTTTCTATACTGCCACAGGAGCCATTCTCCTGAATGACCCGAATACTACTTCAGGCATGATGCCATCGTCTTTTTTCTTCCACCAGGCAGCGGAAATAGGGCTTAATCCCAGTCAGTTTCTGACTTATATTATACGCACCTCGATGCTGCAACGGGCTAAAAACGGCATGGACAGCCTCCGCCTGCAACAATTACGCAGTCAACTTGACCTGTCGCTCAAAAATCTGCGTGCCACAGCCGCTAACCGCCGCAGAATTGCCGTAGTCATGGGGGGCTATTCCTCGGAACGCCATATTTCAGTAGAAAGCGGGCGGAACATCTATGAAAAACTAAGTGCATCTGCCGATTACGAACCGGTCAGTGTTTTCCTGACAGGCAACGATGCTGAAATGCAGTTGTACCACATCCCTATCAATCTGCACCTGAAAGACAATGCAGATGATATCAAAAACAAAATCGAACACTTCTCCGTCCACCCGGTGATTCGGCAGATTCAGGAACAATGCCAGGAAATCACCGATTTATTTGCCTTTGATGCTATCCGGGAGCCGGAGCGGTGGGATTTTAAAAAACTGGCATCAGAAGTAAAGGAAGTTTTTATCGCGCTTCACGGACGGCCCGGAGAAGATGGTACTTTGCAACGGGAGCTTATCAGGGCAGGGCTGCCGTTTAACGGCTCCTCACCCGACACCAGTGCCATTACCATCAATAAGTTTGAAACCAATGAAATACTGCATCAGCATGGCGTGCTGGTTGCCAGGCATATGTTGGTTAAACGGAGCGATTATCCCGACATTGACAGCCTGGTGAAGCATATTACCGATTCTTTCCGTTTTCCCATCATTGCCAAACCGGTAGACGATGGTTGTTCGTCGGCGGTTAAAAAATTGAGAAACAGCACGGAGTTGATGGCCTATGCGCAGCTTATTTACCGGGAAGGGGAAGCGCTGCTGCCGGAACCGTCAAAAATTCTGTTACTCAGACCAAAGGAGGAATTCCCGCAAAAACCTGCTTTTCTGGTGGAAGAATTTATTGAAAGGGGAGATGCCCGCTTTTTCCTTGAGGTAACAGGGGGCATGCTCACCCATGTAGATGAAAAAGGAGAACTTCAATACGAGTTTTTTGAGCCTTCAGAAAGCCTGGCCGAAGGGGAAGTCTTGTCACTGGAGGAGAAGTTTCTTGCCGGCGAAGGCCTTAACATTACCCCTGCACGTTATACCGACAATATGGCTGATAATAAAAAGGTCAGTGTCATCGTTCGTGCTGAACTCGAAAAGGTAGCCCGCATACTCAGGGTACAGGGATATTGCCGTATCGATGCTTTTGTGAAAATATGGGATATTAACCGCGTGGAAGTATATATCATTGAAATCAACTCCCTGCCGGGTATGACACCGGCTACTTGTATATTTCACCAATGTGCCATCAATGGATACAAACCGTTTGATTTTATCGATAAAATCATGGAGTTTGGTCGCCAGAAAAGTCTTGTAGCGTGAGTTGGACCCGTTTTTTGAGTAGTAAAACCTTTGCAAAACACCTGCTGCTGTCGGTAGTCGTGTTTTTTGGCGTTGCTATTTTGCTGATGCAGTACCTGGCGGTTTTTACCCGCCACGGGGAGGAGATAGAAGTGCCTGATCTTACAGATTTGCACGCAGATCAGATTGAAGCCATACTATCCGAGAAAAACCTGCGGTTTCAGATAGTTGATTCTACTTATATGGCTGGTAAACAGCCAAATCTTGTATATGAACAGGACCCCCGCAAAGGCTCAAAGGTGAAGGAAGGACGTACTATTTATCTTTCGGTTACCAGTTCCAATACGCCCAAGGTAAAATTGCCGGAGCTGATCGACCTATCCCTGCGGAAGGCAACCATCGATCTTAAAAATCTGGGATTAAACCTGGGTTCCATCATCATGCGTCCCGACATAGCCAACAATGTAGTTTTGGAGATGCAGATGGGTGGGAATAAAGTATTTCCGGGGAAGGAAGTACCCAGGGGGACGGTAGTTGACCTGATAGTGGGCATATACAATGTTGACTCGCTGGTGGCTATACCCAACCTGACTGGTCTGAACATTGAAGAATCCCGTTTTTATCTCAGCGAATCCGCCCTGTATCTGGGAAGGATTACCTACGAGGGTACAATAACCGATACCAGCAAGGCGTTGGTTCTGCGTCAGTTTCCGGAAGTTTCGGAAGAGGAACTCATCAACACCATGTCGTACATCGATATCTGGGTAGCACAACCATAAGTCATGAGGCCATATTTTTTATGCGCGGTCGCGTTGACTGCTTGTTTTGTTTCTGCATACGCACAGGAGGTGGTTTCGCCGCTGGGGACTAACCACCGCCTTCAAAAAATGCCACAGAGCCGTGTTGCCTATGAACTGGATACCCTTATACTTCCATTTGTAGATGATTTTTCGAATAGTCAGGTGCATCCTGATCCCAGCCGCTGGATGGATAGGGATGTATATATCAATGGAGACATAGCTTTCCGTCCGCTGACTCTTGGCGTTGCTACTTTTGACGGGCTGGATGCGCAGGGAAAGGCCTATGATAACAGTTCTGTAACGACTTACGGTCAGGCGGATTTTCTGAGTTCTCAGGCAATTGACTTATCCGGAAATGCACCCGGAGACAGTATTTATCTTAGTTTTTATCTGCAACCACAGGGTTTGGGCGACGCTCCTGAAGCCCGTGACTCCATGGTACTTCAATTTTACACCCTGGCAGGTGTCTGGGAATCTGTATACCGGAGAGCCGGCTCCCCGCTGGATACTTTCAGGCGGGTTATGATGCGCGTAGACCGACCTGATTTTTTACATGCCGGCTTTCGCTTTCGCTTTGTAAACTATGCCTCTCTGACAGGTTTTGTAGACCTGTGGCACCTGGATTATGTACGCATGGAAGCAGGAAGAAGTTTTCAGGATACCACCCTGGATGATATCGCTTTCAGAAGCAGACCCGGTTCTTTGCTCAAACATTATCAGGAAATGCCTTATCAGCAATACCTGGCAGATAGTAACAGTTATCGGGCTGCCGAGCATGGCGCCTTGTCTCATAACATGAATCAGGCTAAAAATACCGGATTTACCTATCGTGCCCTTGAATTGGAACGGGGAACAGTGCTTTTCTCCAGCGTCCCTTTCAGCATTACATTTCCGCCGAACAGTGATTTTAGGTTTACCAGCCCCCTTTTCCCGATTCCGCTGCTGCCACAGGATTCTATTACTATTCAAACCACCTATGCTTTGAATGCAGTGCCAGATGTCCTGACTACGAATGACACCGTAAGCCGTGTTTACAGATTCTGGAACTATTATGCCTATGATGACGGCATAGCGGAATCTGCCTACGGGCTGAATATTCTGGCAGGTCAGATTGCTTACAAATTCCAGTTGTCGAAACCCGATAGTATTCGAGGTGTTTCTATCCACTTTGTTCAGACGAGTGAAAATGTGGCCAGTGAGTTGTTTAATCTCAAAGTGTGGCGTTATATACCAGAAGGGCAGTTGGGAGGGTCTGAGCTGGTTCTGTATGAACAAACCCTTTTATCCCCTGAGTATGAAGACAGCCTTGGGCAGTATTATTATTACCCTTTCGATCAGGCTGTAGCTGTCTCAGACAGTTTTTACATCGGCTGGCAACAGGGTTCTGTTAAAATTCTCAACCTCGGACTAGACAGAAATCAGGTAGCCAACGACCAGATGTTTTTTAATACCACAGGAACCTGGGAAAAGTCAACCATTCAAGGTGCCTGGATGATGCGTCCGGTGGTTGGGAAAGCCTGGTCGTGGCCGGCAAGTCAGCATGCTATCCGGGAGGTTCAGCTCAGGTTATTCCCTAATCCGGCAGCTGACTACATCCGGATAGAGGCAGAGGGATCGGCTTCATGGAGGGTTTTCAGTATGCTGGGAACCCAGATGGGACAAGGAGTATTGGAGGATGCCTTGACGCTCGACCTGAGCAGCTGGCCCACCGGAATTTACTTCTTTCAGCATACCGATAAGCAAGGGAGAAGCACGATTTCTAAATTCGCCGTTCTGCGCTGAGTGAAATAGGCGTACCTTTGCGCGCAAATAAACACCATGCGCAGTCAAAAATTCAAAACTCCTTCAGACTCTTATACAGTCATGAATGAGTTGATTCTCCCGAATGACACCAACACCCTTAACAACCTCATGGGGGGCAAACTTCTGCACTGGATGGATATATGCGCAGCCATTGCAGCGCAAAAACACTCCAATCGTATAGTTGTGACTGCCAGTGTCGACAATGTATCATTCCGCAAGGCGATTAAACTGGGGGATGTGGTGACTTTGGAGGCTCGCGTAACCCGGAGTTTTAATTCTTCGATGGAGGTACATATCGAAGTATCTGCTGAGAACATTCCTGCCGGTCAGAAATACAAATGTAACGAGGCCTATTTCACCTTTGTGGCGGTAGACCAATTGGGTAATCCTATCAATGTACCCGATTTAAAACCTGAAAACGAAAATGAGCAAAAGTTATATGATGGTGCCTTGCGCAGGCGTCAGTTACGCCTCATTTTGGGTGGCCGCATGAAACCGGATGAAGCGACGGAACTGCGCTCGCTTTTTATGCAACCTTGAAGTAGATTTTGAGAGGGCGAGAAACGAGAGGCGAGAAAAGGAAGGATAGGTTTTACGAAAATTAAAAAAACTCCGTGTTCTCTGCGTTTAACCACAGAGAACACGGAGTTTCCTAAGTCTCGTTTCTCGAAATCTCGATGTCTGAAATTACTTCACTTCAAACTCGCTGTCCTTTATTTTACTGTTGGTTTCAGCTGATTTTAAGGTCATTTCCACCACCTGAACACCAAAGTCGATACTCATTTTGTGTGGAATTTTGACACCACCTTTGATTTCTTTGTAATCAGCCAGGTCAAATGTTTGACTGGCGGGGCCTTCCGGGCCTTCAGTAGTACTTACCTCACGGACTTTCAAGCCCGATTTAGTGTCAAAGAAATGGGTTGACTTTTTACCTGCAGCATTGGTCACTTCTACCTGATAGGCTTCTGTTTCACCAATACGCTCTATTCCTTTTAACTGTAGGCTGTAAGGTTTGCTGAGGTAAGCCAGTTCTGTTAACATGGCAGCTGATTCTTTGGTATCAGCGAGTATTTCGCCTTCAAGTGCTTTGCTGCCTTGCATACCACTTTGCTGGCCTTTGGTACCATCAAATACAATTTTCTGAACAGTCATGCTGCCATTAATTTTGACTTCTGTCATGTATTTGCCAGGTGTTTTTTTCTGAATAACCTGCTCTAAAGCCATGTTTTGAACGGTAGCGCCCATTACGATTTTCAGATCCCTGATTTTTGACCAGTTTTTCTCACCACCAACTGCAGTAATGTAATTACGTACAACACTTTCGGCAGTTACACCGGCAGGAACAGGGGTTGAAACAGCTTTTACTTCCCGGCCGTAATTGTCGTAATACTCAACTTTGCCTGAGCTGGCGAAAACGGCCAGTTTGCTGGCTATTTCATCTTTACTGCCTACACAAACCACAATAGCATTGTCGGGCATGATGTATTTGCCGGCAACCCTTCTGATATCGGAAGGAGTAATAGCGTTCAGGCTTTGCAGGTAGTTTTTGTAGTAATCTTTGGATAAACCATAACGCTCTACATTAATGGCAAAATTGGCAACCGTTTGCGGACGTTCCAGAGAACGCGCGAAACTTCCGGTCATATAGTTAAGAATGCCTTGTACTTCATCAGCAGGGGCATCTTCGTTGCGGATACGGTCTAATTCGTAAATAAACTCTGTTACCGCACTGTCGGTTACCGCTGTACGTACCTGTGCATATGCATTGAAACTGCCCACCAATTTATCCGTGCTCAGATCAGAATAGGCACCATAGGTATAACCATGCGCCTCACGCAGGTTGTTGAACAACCGGGCATCTGCACCACCCAGCATATTGTTGAGGGTGCTGGCAGCAATGGCGTCAGGAGAGCCAGGCGTTAATACAAGGGGGTGACTGATGTTGATAACCGTCTGAACAGCACCTGTCTTATTAACTACTATCACCCGACGACCTTTTGAGGCGGCTGGGGTGGCATAAGTGTGTTTTGGCACATCTTTGCGTTCCCAGGCACCAAAATACTTTTCTATCAGTGTTTTGGCTTCTTCATACTTGATATCCCCTACAATGGCCAGGTAACCCACGTTTGGACGATAGTAGGTCCTGAAATGGTTCTCTACCAAGGGCAGCGTAACTTTCTCAACACTCGCCTCTGTGGTAATCTGACCGTATGGGTGATTAGGTCCGTACACCAACGCCCTGCGGACATTTTCTGCAATGGCATTGGCATCGTCTTTTTCTGTTTGCAAACCCGATATGGTTTGTTTTTTTAGTTTATCAAGTTCAGATTGTTTGAACTCAGCGTTCAGAATGATGTCGCTTACAATGGCAAGCAAAGCTTCTTTGTGTTTGCTGAGTGAAGAAGCGAAAAAGCCTTCCGAATTGGCACTGAAGTTAGCTCCCAGCAAATCAATGGCTGCATCCAGTTGTTCTTTACTTTTCGTTTTGGTGGCTGTACCAATCATGCTGCCACTAAGGCTCTCATAACCTACAGCGTCACCTTCCATTACCGGATCGATATCGAGAACGAGTGAGAGGTTGATTTTAGGTAGTTTGTTGTTTTCTACCACAAATACTTTTAATCCGTTAGGAAGGATGAAAGATCTGGAATCTTTCAGTTGAATAGCAGGAGCAGCTCCGGCAGCCGGTTTTTTGCTCCGGTCAATATTTTGTGCCAACACACTGCTTCCCAGTGCGATCAGACATACGATGGCTAAAAATCTTTTCATCATGATTTATTTGGAGCTTTTGGGAAGATAGTGGAGGGCTACGCGGTTGTTGTCGCTGAGATATTTATTAGCTACCCGGCGAATGTCTTCCCGGGTTACACTGGTGTAGCGGTTTAACTCCGTGTTAATGAGATTGGCATCTCCGAAATACACCAGGTAATTGGCCAGATTCTCTGCGATTCCGGCGACGGAACTGTAGGAGTTTACAAAGTCATTTTCAAACTGATTTTTCAGCTTTTGAAACTCTTCCTCACTGATCAGATTGGTTTTCACATCATTTACTTCTGCTATCATGGCCGCATCCAGGGCATCGACCCCAATACCCATGTTTACAATTCCAAACATCAGGGCTATGCTGGCATCTTCCAGGCCAAGTGGGAAGGCCCCTACAAAAAGAGCCTTCTGATCACGGTCTACGATGTTGCGCTGAAAACGGGAGCTGTTACCCTTGGAAAGGAGGGAGCTGAGCATGTCCATGGCATAGTAATCAGGAGTACCCTGTGCAGGGAATTTATACGCATGTACGACTGCAGGTAACTGAATGTTGTCGTAAACAGTATCCCTTATTTCTTTGGTTTGTTCCGGTTCTTTAATAGTAGGGCGCTCTATAAGGCTTGTTCCTTTCGGAATGCTGCCAAAATAGGCTTCTATCCATTTTTTGGTTTGTGCGATATTGAGATCGCCTGCAATAGAAAGTACGGCATTGTTGGGGACGTAAAACTTCTTGTAGAAGCCGTAAAACTCGTCTCTCTGAGCTGCATTCAGGTGGTCCATGGAGCCAATGATGCTACGGCCGTAAGGATGTACTTTAAAAACACGTTTCATGGTCTCATCAATCAGTGAACCATATGGTGTATTGTCATAACGCTGGCGACGTTCTTCTTTAACCACTTCCCGCTGGGTTTCTATACCCACATTTTCAATTTTGGCGTGAAGCAGTCGTTCGGACTCCATCCACAAAGCCAGCTCCAGTTGGTTAGATGGAAGAATTTCGTAGTAATAAGTCCGGTCGTAAGAAGTATTGGCATTCAGGGTACCACCATTGTCTTTGATAAGGCCCATGTATTCACCCCGGCCGATGTTCTCAGAACCTTCGAACAGCAGGTGTTCAAAGAAGTGAGCAAATCCGGTACGCGCCGGATCTTCGTTTTTTGAGCCTACATGATACAGGACACTCACCGCCACAATCGGCGTACTGTTGTCCTGGTGCAGAATCACGCGCATACCGTTTTTAAGGGTATACTGCTCGTATTTGATCCTGTTCTCCTGTGCTGTCGAAGGCATGCTCAAAAGCACGGCCGCCGAAATCATTAATATTGATTTTCTCATTGTAACGGTTTGGAAAGTGTACGAATATACAGCTTGATAAAATCCCAGATTTTTGACCGGGGTCAATTAACAAATAATCACAGTTTGACCATCCAGCCAAATTTATCTGCCACCCGCCCGGTTTTAATATCGTCGAGCTGGCGGCGTAATTCGTTGGAGATGTGGCGGGTTTCTACAGCCGGTAATACCATGTCGAAACCTTTGTAATTCATGGTGTGAATGTGAGCGATGGTGGCAGCCGTTCCGGTACCGAAAGCATCTTTCAGCTTGCCTTTGTTGTAGGCTTCGAATACCTCTTCAATGCTGATTTTCCGAACCTCCACCTTGTACCCGGCTTCTTTGGCAAGTTTCAACATGCTGTCACGGGTAATGCCTTCCAGTATGGTACCCTCTGCGGCAGGTGTAATCAGGGTATCGCCAATCTGGAAAAACAGATTCATGGTACCGGACTCTTCTACATACTTCATTTCCTTGCCATCCAGCCATACCAGCTGGTCGTAACCTTCCTGGCGGGCAAATTTGAGCGGCAGCATACCAGCCGCGTAGTTACCGGCAACTTTTGCGTAACCGGTGCCTCTCGGGAAGGCACGCACGAAATGATCACTGACCTTAACCTTCAGCGGAGCGGTATAATATGCTCCTACCGGGCAGCAGAAAATGATAAAACGATACCGCTCCGATGGACGGATGCCGACATATTCATCAATAGCGAACATGAAAGGGCGGATATAAAGCGAATTATCAGGTTTGGTAGGAATCCATTGCTGGTCAACTTCCAGCAACTCCATCAAACCACCCAGAAAAAATTCTTTGCTGATGGGAGGCATACACAAACGTTCAGCAGATTTGTTCATCCGTTTATAATTGGCTTCAGGCCTGAAAACCTGTGGATGCCCGTTCTGGTCGCGGTAGGCTTTGAGGCCTTCGAAGATAGACTGACCGTAGTGAAGGGCAGAAATCGCGGGACTCAAAGGAATGGGCTCGTAAGGGACGATACGGGGCTGAGTCCATTTTCCATCAATATAATCGGCCATGAACATATGGTCGCTGAAAACTTTACCGAAGGGGATGTTGTTAAAATCAACCTCTCCGATGTGGCTTTTGGCAATCTTCTGAATTTTGAGATTGGGAAGCATTGAATTGATTTGTGTGAATCCCAAAAATACGGATTCAAGGCCGTAATTTTGAGCAAAACCATGGCGATGTCTAAATCCGGACTGCAGGCTGAACTAAGCACCCTTAAATCAAATGCAGCTTTTCTGACCGAATTTCTGGCAACAGAAGTCTATCAGATGGATGCCGGAAATCTGCCTGAAAAACAGGCAGAAGAGAAGACAAAGCCGGTGCAGGAACCGACCGCACTGCCGTCTGAGGCAGCCGTGAATAGTGTTGCTGCCACAGCAGGAGAGAAATCCGCCGAAATGAAACCGGACACTGCAACGAATCCGACTAGCACCGTTTCTCCGGTCATCGCAAAGAAAAACTATGAGGGTAAATATGTCATCTGGACCTCTGAAGCGCCGTCTCCGGCAGAACGGCTGCTCATCAAAAAAATCATAGCGGCAGTTAACATTCCGGCAGCCCGGTTGGTGCTGGAAACCAATCCGGACCCAGAAGGGTCTGACTGGTCTACCAGCGCCTTTGTTTTTGCGTTTGGGGTAGCAACAGTTGATGAAAAGCATAACCTTACAACCTCCTGGAAAGGTACCAGGCTGCTGAAAACATGCACATTGGCAGAACTGGATAGCAGTGTTGAATACAAAAAATCTCTTTGGGCGGCCCTTAAGGCTACTTTTGGCATATGATGGAACTTATTTTCGCTTCTTCAAACAAGCATAAAACAGCAGAAATAGCCTCTTTGCTTGCCAAATTCCCGATCCTGCTCAGGAGCCTGCATGATATTGGCTGGACGACCGAAATTGAAGAAACAGCTACTACGCTGGAGGGTAATGCTGCGCTCAAGGCAAGGGCTATCTGGGAAGCCACCGGCAAAGCCTGCTTTGCAGATGATACCGGTCTGGAAGTGAAAGCGCTCGGAGGGCGTCCCGGCGTATATTCTGCCCGCTACGCCGGTGAACCCAGCGATGCTGCCCGTAACCGAACCAAACTCCTGGAGGAATTGCAGGGCATGAACGATCGATCGGCCCGATTCAGGACTAGTATTTGCCTTATATTGGAAGGAAAGGCCTACTTTTTTGATGGAGTAGTGGAAGGCCGCATACGGGAGGAGGAAAGGGGCGAAGGTGGTTTCGGTTACGATGCCCTGTTTGTCCCGGAAAATAAAACACAGAGTTTTGCTGAAATGGAGCCGTCCGCTAAAAATGCTATCAGCCACCGTGGAAGGGCTTTGGCTAAGATGATAGCTTTTTTAGGCGATTACCTGAGTCGATAAGTCTGCCAAAGTCGTTATCCAGCGGGGATGATCGTTGAGGCTTTCTACCAACTGAAGCGTCTCACCACCCATTCTCTCAAAGTCTTCCTGGTATTCTACCCCAATTTCAAAGATGGTTTCCAGACAGTCAGCCACAAAAGCCGGGGAGAAGACCAATATTCTTTTTTTACCTGTTTTTGCCAGTTTTTCTATGATTTCAGCGCTGTATGGCTGAATCCAGGGAGTTTTCCCTAAACGTGACTGGAAACTTACCGTGTATTGCCCGCGGCTTAAGCCCAGTCTCCCGGCAATTAAATGGGCAGTCTGGTGACATTGCGCCCCGTAGCACCGGAAATTGGTGGCCGTTATCACTTCGCAACAACCGCTTTGCTGGCAATAATGACCGAAATCTGCCTTCAATAACTGTCTGACCGGTAGGCCATGAAAACTGAACAACACATGATCGAAGTTTTTTACCTCATAAGAGGAAGCACGTTCAACAAAGGTTTCAATGAGCCCGGGATGGTCAGCATAGCTGTTGATGAACTCCATATCCGGTATAGTTTGCCATTTGCCCACAATCTCCATTACCCGTTGGTGTACAGAACCTGTTGTTGCTGCGGCATACTGTGGAAACAGCGGTATAATCCTGATTTTAGAGAGCGACATCCGCTCCATTTCTCCCAATACCCCGGACAGGGAAGGTTGCTGATACCGCATTGCCAGTTTAACAACATAAGCATCTCCCAATTGTTCCTGCAGCAATTTTGCCATTTGTTCACTATAGTACATCAGGGGAGAGCCGTTGGCTGTCCAGATTGCCTTGTAGGTTTTGGCAGATTTAGGAGCCCTGAAGGGTGCTATGATGCCTCTTACAAGCAGATTTCTGGGGATAGCAGGAATGTCAATGACACGCGGATCTAACAAAAACTCTTTAAGGTAGGTCCGCACATCGGCAACGGCGGGAGAAGCAGGGGTACCGAGATTAACAAGAAGTATCCCGGTTTTGGGTTTTTCCAAAATGTTGAATTAATCTGTAAACTTATAACCTACTCCTCTAACAGAGTGAAGGTGCTTTGGGTTTTTAGGATCTTGCTCAAAATATTTCCGGAAAGCCAGAATGAAGTTGTCAATGGTGCGGGTGGAAGGAAAAACATCGTATCCCCACACTTTTTCAAGTATTTGCTCCCTGCTTACTACCTGATCTTTTTTCTCAATCAGCAGCTTAAGCAGCATGGTCTCACGTTTGGTTATCTGAAAAGAGCCTTTGGAATTGGTTACAGTATAGGTGCTGAAATCAACTTCGTTGTCACCAAAACGATAGCGGTAGAGGTCTTTTTCTTTTTCTGTGCCTTTTAAGCCTGATTTTACCAATATACCCACCCGGAGTAAAAGTTCTTCCAGGTTGAAAGGTTTGGTCAGATAATCGTTGGCCCCAAGTTTAAGGCCTTTAACACGGTCTTCTGAGCTGTTTTTGGCACTTAAAACCAAAATAGGCGTGTCGCGGTTCTCCAGGCGTATGCGCTCGCACACATCCAGGCCATTCATAGTCGGAATCATGATATCGAGTATAACCAGGTTAAACCGCCCCTCCCGGATGGTATTCAGCGCATCAAGCCCGTCGCCTGTTGCAATAACGGTATAACCCTCGAGTTCGAGATTTAGTTTGATGGTGTCTCTGAGGTGCTCCTCATCCTCAACCAAAAGTATCCTGTAGTTCATATTCGATAGCTGGCATTGTGATTTCGAATATAGAGCCTTTCGGATGATTGTCCTTTACTTCTATAGCCCCTTCCATATCCGTTACTATATTTTTTACAATATACAGACCAAGTCCTGTGCCTTTGGTAGTACGGGTTTCTTCGTTTCCAACCCGGTAAAATTTATTAAACACCAGCTTTTTGTCTCGTTCACTGATACCGTGTCCATGGTCAATTACCTGTAAATGAGCCGTGTGATGATTGCTGAAGAGCCTGACCCTTATGGGTGTCTGGTCATCAGAATACTTCGCGGCATTCTCTATCAGGTTGGTCAGCACCGAAACGAGCAGGGCTACGTCTCCGCTGACACTCACATTGTCATCAATTTCGGCAAAAAGTCTTGTTTCAAAACGTTGTGTATGTGCCAGACGCTCCACCACATCGCGGCAAAGCTCACTTAGATTGATATTTCTGCGTTGAATGTGTTGATTATGGTGCTCAAAACGAGAGGCCAGTAAGATTTTTTCAATCAGGCCGTCCAATCTGTTAATCTCACTTAAACTATTGTCAACCAGTTTACTTTGCTGCTCTACATCCAGCTTTCGTTTAATCATGGTTTGCAACATCAGCTTGGCCGAGGCCAACGGGGTTTTCAGCTCATGGGTTACCGACATGATGAAATTTGCCTGCATGCGGTTAAGCTCATCTTTTTCTCTGTAGCTGCGGTAAATAATCAGAAAACCCCACAGGAGAAGACCCATAAATACGATGCCTTCTCCTAAAAACATAAAATTCCGGTTTCGCTCCCGCTGATACAACCTGGAAAGATTCGCCTCATTGACTTCCACCTTCATCCCGCCGTCTTTACTCAGTTCAAAGCGGAGATTAGGGTAGACGGACTGAAAGAAGGCTGCTATCAGGTTGGTATCAGCCTCAAAATAACGTCCTCCCATGCGGATGAGTATGTCTGAATTTCCGTGAGAAAACTTCCTCTCTATCAGATTGGCATACAAATCACGGGAGGCCTGCAGCCTGGCCATCTCCAGTAATTCACGCTGCTGGTGGTGAATGGTCTGGTTAGAGGAAACGTGCGCATAGGTCCACCAGGAAAAGGCTGCCAGGATGTATAGAATTACAAACCAGAAGGTGGTGCGTGTCCGTTTCATTCCTGAAAGATAATGTCAAGGGCATTTTGAATGGTCTGCGCGGCGAATAACAAGTCTTCTTCTGTGTGTTTGGCACTTACAAAGCCTACTTCGTAGCCCGAAGGCCCAAAATAAACATTGTTTTCAAGCAAAAGGTGATGCAACTGTTTAAAATAACGCATGCTGTCGGCATCAATTTCATGGGCCGCCCGCACATATTTTGCAGTCGAAAAACTAATCCAGAAAATGGATCCTATCGAGAATATGCGGACAGGATAACCTTTTTCAATACAATGTGAACGAATTGAACGCACAAACCTTACTGTCTTCCGGGTCAGATTCCTGTAAAAAACCTTGTCTAACAGAGGAGTGAGCTGGGCTTTGCCTGCCGACATCGCAACGGGGTTTCCGCTCAGGGTCCCCGCCTGATAAACAGGCCCATCTGGTGATATAGTAGCCATAATGGCTGCATTTGCCCCATAAGCACCAACCGGCAAGCCCCCGCCAATGATTTTGCCAAAAGTCAGGATATCAGGTCTGATGTGATACAAACCAGCCGCTCCTTCAAAACCAACCCGGAAGCCACTGATTACTTCGTCAAAAATGAGGAGACTACCGTGTTTATCACATAAACTCCTGAGTTTCTTCAGGAATTTACGGGTTTGCAGCAAGAGACCGTTGTTGGCTGGTATCGGTTCGATGATTATGGCTGCAATCTGTCCGGGGAAACGTTCAAATGCCTCTTCCAATGCAGCAATGTTGTAGAGTGGCAGTACGATGGTTTCATCTACAAAACTTTTGGGGACACCTGCACTCGAAGACTCCCCGAAAGTGACCAAGCCTGAACCTGCCTTTACCAGCAGATGATCGGCATGCCCATGGTAACAACCTTCAAATTTGATGTACTTATCTCTTCCTGTATAACCCCTTGCCAGGCGGATGGCGCTCATTACAGCCTCCGTTCCGGAGCTCACAAATCTAATTTTTTCAATAAACCGATGGTTTTGGATAATCATCGCCGCCAGCTCATTCTCCTGAATCGTGGGTGCTCCAAAAGATGTTCCGTACTGAACTGCCTCTATGATAGCTTCTCTGACTTTTTCATCATTGTGCCCCAATATCATCGGACCCCAGGAAGCACAGAAATCAAGGTAACGGTTGTTGTCTGCGTCCCAGATATAAGCACCTTCACCTTTGGTGATAAAAAGCGGGGTTCCGCCAACAGAGCGGAAAGCCCTTACCGGAGAATTGACACCTCCCGGAAAATAGGTTTTAGCTGTTTGGAAAAGAGACTCAGAACGACTGTGATTCATGAAATTCAGGTAAAATCGGTGATATGAGCAGCATGCTGCGGGAAACTATCTTTCAAAAACTGGCTGTCAGCAAGTTCAAAATCTTCAAAACTGAAACCGGGAGCAACTACGCAACTGACCAGTGTGAAATCAAAGACATCTTCCCTCGGAACCGCTGCAAACCAGGTATTTTTGGGTATTAATGCCTGCAGAGGAGCCGGGTGATTACCAAGGGTAACGGATGCCAGCTTGCCATTCTCCGGAAGTAAGTAAATGGTTACAGGATTACCGGCATGAAAAAACCAGAGTTCATCAGAAGCCAGTCTGTGGTAGCGGGATTTTTCCCCCTTTTTAAGCAAAAAGTAAATGGAAGTTACGACCGCGCGATCCCCGGAATAGGGGGAGGGCAGGGCATTTTGTGCTAACTGATCAGGGGAGCGATACATTTCCCGGTAATAACCACCTTCCGGATGTGAAAGCAATTGTAATTCCTCGATAAGTGTACTTGCGTTGGTCATGGGCGGTGTTTACCTCAGACCAAAAATAGTCGATGCAAGTGCCAATTCCGAATATCCTTCTGCCACCACCGGTTCTTTAAATCCGGCAGCCTGCATTGCTTCAAAAGTTGTTTTACCCATAGCAATGGCAGTTTGTCGGGTCGGATTTCCACCGGAAGCCAGCCAGCCTTCCACATTGGAGGGGCTGGTAAACAGGAGAATCTCAGCTTGCCTGGGTGTTTCAGTAACCAGGCGTGTGTCGTAAACAGTGCGTGTAGTCAGCTGAAACCTTTTTTGCCAGCACCTGACCAGCGTACCGGCACTTTGCGCGCCAAGGGGTAACAAAACAGTTGTCAGGGGAGATATCATGTCTGCAAACTGAGCCGCTACAGCCTCCACATCAGACGTCCGGCCTTCAAAGTCGGCCTTGTAGCCGGCTTCTGCCAGCATTTGGGCGGTCCCGGGCCCTACAGCACCTATTTTTTTGTGATGCAGCAAGTCCGGTTTTGAAGCGAGTGCATATTTCACCGCGTTTCTGCTTCCGAAAAATACCCAGCTTGTTTCCGGCCAGTCGGCCACAGACAAGGGAAAGGTTTCTATGAACGACTGATAATGGACCTGAAGCCCGCGGTCAGACAACAACCTGGTCAGTAAAGGCCACGAATCTGCCTCTCTGGTTATCAGTACCGAAGGGGTGCGGGTTACGTTGGCTTTGTCGAGACTGCGTTGGATGAGTTCAGCGGCATCCTTGCCTGTATTACGAACATATACCGGTAACTCATCAGCTGTATTTGCCTTGGCTGTATAAACAACAAAGCCATCTTCCGTTTTTTTGCAATAAACACCCAGCGGCATGTGACAACCTCCTTCAAAAGCCGCCAGTATGCCTCTTTCAATGTTCACTGTTTCAGCAACATCAGGACGATGGATGGCGGATAAAATGCCTGCCATGCGCATATCTCCCTGACGGATCTGTAAACCGAGTACACCTTGTGCCGGCGCCGGTACAAATACTTCCGGCTCCAGATAAACTGTTTCAAAATCTGTGAGATCCAGCTGGAGTCTGGTGAGCCCTGCAGCTGCCAGGACGATGGCGTCGTACTGCCCGTCCTGACATTTCCGGACACGGGTCGGAACATTGCCCCGCAGATCTGTTATTGTACAGTCTGGGAAAAAGGTGCGCAGTTGTGCTTTTCTTCTGGCAGAAGAGGTGCCAATATGCGCCTTTTGTGCCAACCCAAAAGTTCCAGCAGGCTGGTAAACACTTTTTCTGATTAAAAGCACATCTCTGGGATCTTCCCGGTAACTGAGTGCGGCAATTTCAAGGCCTTCCGGTGAACTGGTAGGCAGGTCTTTGAAGGAATGAACGGCCAGGTCGATTTCACCGCCCAAAAGAGCATCTTCAATCTCTTTGGTAAAAAAACCTTTGCCTTCCAGTTTGTCGAAACTGAGGTGTTGTACCCGGTCTCCCTGGGTGACAATAATTTTAAGTTCTACCAGATGCCCAAGGGCTTCGAGCTGATCTTTTATATAATGTGCCTGCCAAAGGGCAAGATCGCTCCCCCTCGAACCGAGGATAATTTTTTGTTCTGCACTCATGCTGAAAAAACGGCAACTGGTTCAGAAGCCGCTGCTTTTTCGTCCTGCAATAAAAACTGCTTTGCAATGACAATCGGGACGCTGATGCATTTTTTCTCCATATAGGTCATCATACGTTCCACCAACGCCTGTGTTTCCGGATTCAAAGATTGCATTTCTTTCGAGAAGACCTCATGTATGGCCTTGTGTTTGATTTCTTTCACCTGTCCCGGGAAATGACTCAGGGCTTTTTCAACCGCACGGATACGGTTCAGCTCTTTGTAGTCTTCCACCGAGCGTTTGATGATTATGTCTGCTTTCGCCAGTTCCTTTTCACGGAACTGCAGGTTTTTTTCAACCTCGTGTTTGAGGCTGTCGATGCTGATATATTCTACATCGGAAGCTTTGCGTACTTCCGGCGCTACATCGTTGGGGACTGCCAAATCAATGATGACGGTCGGGAAACTGCCATCACCCATCAGTGAATTCCAGATGTCAGCGGTTAGTACAGGTTCTGTGGAGGCAGTACAACTGAATATGACCCTTACACCTGCTTTGTGATCTTTCAGTTGATCGAGCGGATATGCATTACCCCCGATGTAGTTGGCAAGCAACTGGGCTTTTTCAAGTGTCCGGTTATAAATGGAAAAATTCCGGTAACCCGCCTTCTTAAGGTATTTGCCTACCAGTGTATTGGTTTCTCCTGCACCAATGATGAGAATGGGAGCATCCTGATTAAAACTGTAATCAACCAGTTTGCGTACCGCGACAGAAGCCACAGAAATAGGTTTCTCGGCAATGCGGGTTTCAGTATAAACTTCCTTGGCTGTTTTAATCGTCTGTTTCATCACCAGTCGCAGGAAGTCGCCGGTAGCGCCCAGACTCTGTCCGTCTTCATAGGCCTGTCGGAGCTGACGGGTAATTTCCCGCTCCCCGATGACCATCGAATCCATAGAGCAGGATACCTGGAACAGGTGTTCCAAGGCGTCCTGTCCCCGGTATAATTTGGCATATTGAGCCAGATTACTCAATTGTGTAGGAGAGAAGTGGTCATAAAATGTCTCCAGCAGCAACTGGGTCTGCCCTGAACCGAAGGGATTTTCGGTCGACATGACAAACTCAACCCGGTTACAGGTTGATAAATAAAATACCTCTTGTATACCCAGTTCGGGTTTTTGTATGAGTGAATGCAACTTCTCGGCAAGCTGATGTTTTTCAACAACCAGTTTGCCAAGTTCGGTGAGGTAGAAATTCTTGTGTGTAAATGCAAGAATGGTCAGCTTCTCCAATGAGGGGGCTTTTTAATTGTCACAAAGTTCCGTGTGGAATACCCAGGATTTGTCATTCGATTGTCAGAAACCTATTTTGGAATCATTCTAAAGAACGCCATTCCAGCAATAAATAATCAAGATTTGGGCTCCATGTCGGTTCAATTTTAGATATAAATGACCAGTATTTGATAATATTCTACATAATTGTCAATTCACGTTAAACTTTTAACCTTTCAAGCTCCGTTATGGTGAAAATATGGCACAACTGTTGCTATTTGCCGGCAAACCCAACAACCACCTAAGCGTATATGACCTTATTTAAAATCGCCCGGATAGGGCTCTTGTTCTGCCTGATACTGACGGCTCAGTTTTCTTCAGCGCAAAAACCACCCGTAAAAGCCAAAAATACCTTCAGCGGCTTTATCAGAGATGCCGCCAGTAAAGAAAGCCTTGTAGGGGCTACCCTTTACATTCCCTCCCTTAAAACCGGGACCACCACCAACGGTTTTGGTTTTTATTCTATGACAGTTCCTGCCGATACCTTCACCATCATCGTTTCTTATGTAGGGTATATGCAGCAACTCCTTACAGTTGATCTGACCAAAAATGATGTATCAGTGGATATCAAACTGAATACGGCAGACCGGCTTCTCAAGGAAGTTGTTGTAGCGGCCGATGCACTTGTAAAGGAGAGCACCCGCACCGAAATGAGTGTGATTAATGTTCCGATTCAGCAAATCAAAGACATTCCGGCCCTTCTGGGCGAAAAGGATGTCCTGAAAGTTATACAGCTTTTGCCCGGTGTGCAGAAAGGTAGTGAGGGCAATGCAGGTTTGTATGTCAGAGGCGGCGGCCCCGACCAAAACCTGATCATATTGGACGATGCGACTGTTTACAATGCCTTTCACCTTTTTGGATTTTTCTCTTTGTTTAACGGAGATGCCCTTAAAAGTGTCGATCTGACCAAAGGAGGCTTCCCCGCCCGTTACGGCGGCAGGTTATCATCTGTCATTGACATGCGCATGAAAGATGGTAGCAAAGAAAAATTCCAGGGTGAGGCAGGTATCGGGGCTATTTCTTCCAGAGCCACGTTGGAAGGACCTATTATCAAGGATAAAGCTTCATTTCTGGTAAGCGCCCGCCGGACCTACCTGGATGCTCTGATCCGCCCTTTTATTCCGGGAGATAACGACGGAGGGTATTATTTCTATGACCTCAATGCCAAAGTAAACTACCAGATAGATCCCAAAAACACCCTGTATCTGAGTGGATATTTCGGTCGGGACCGGTTTTTTATCAATCAGGGTGGGGTAGATGCCTTTCAGGCCGGTGTAAACTGGGGAAATGCTACCGGTACCTTGCGGTGGAATCACCTGATCAATAACAAAACCTTTGGAAACGCGTCGTTGATCTTCACGGATTATTCTTTCCGGAACTACTTCACCTTCAATTTAGGGGCAGATAAATTCAGCCTGGTGTACAGCAGTGGTGTACGGGATGTCTCAGCAAAATACGATCTGGACTACAGGCCCAATACGAACCACAATATCCGGATGGGCGCCTTGCTGACCCGGCACGTATTCACGCCCTCTGCAGTCGCTTTTGTGGATGATTTTACCAGTACCGATACCACCAATAAAAACCAGGTAGTTGCTTATGAAAATGCTATTTATCTGGAGGATGATATCAGGGTAAATGAGCGCCTGAATCTACAGCCAGGGCTGCGTTTAACACATTTTTCGCCCTCTGGGACGAATTATCTTAACCTGGAGCCCAGATTTTCTGCCAACTATAAAATACAGGAGAATTTTTCAGCCAAAGCCTCTTACGCGCTCATGAATCAATACATCCACCTGCTTTCCAACACAGGTGCCGGCTTACCAACCGACTTATGGGTACCTGCCACCAAGGCTCTTACCCCGCAACGTTCACAACAAGTGGCCGCGGGCCTTGCCTACGACATCCCTAAACATGATTTACTGGTTACGGTTGAAGGTTACTATAAGCGCATGGATAATGTAATTGCTTATAAAGAAGGGTCCAGCTTTCTCGCAGTAGGGGGTGAAAGTGATGGCAATGATTTGTTCAGCTGGGAGAAAGTTGCCACAGCCGGTAAAGGCTGGTCTTATGGAACAGAGTTGTTTGTTCAGAAGAAAAAAGGAGCTTTCACGGGTTGGATTGGTTACACCTTGTCCTGGACCAAATTACAATTCAACGAGCTGAATGATGGAAAACCTTTTTATGCGCGATATGATCGCAGACACGATATATCAATCGTAGGAACCTATGAGTTACGGAAACAGACGGCTGAAAAAAATGGTATTACTCTGGCAGCAACCTGGGTTTATGGTACCGGAAATGCCATTACACTGCCGGTTGCCGAACAGTATGCGCCTATCCACAATCCGGGAAGTTCAGCGGAAGAAATATTCGATTTTTTTAATCAGAATTATGTGAGTCAGTATACCGGCCGTAACCAGTTTCGTATGGCAGCCTATCACCGGCTTGATTTGGGGCTTCAGGTAACCAAAAAAATGAAGTGGTTTACCAGGACCCTTGAGTTCAGTATTTACAATGCCTACAACCGTAAAAATCCATATTTCTACTTCATAGGCTCTGCAGGCGGAACATCGCTTTTCCCCGGAACAGGACAGCAACGCGCCCTCAAACAAATTACACTTTTCCCTATCATCCCTTCTTTTTCTTACAACATCAAATTCTGATACCATGCGTTTACTTTTCATAGCCATACTTGCCATTGTCGTCAGTGCCTGCGAATCTACCGTTACCAATGTAACACCACCTGATGTAGACCCGGAATTGGTCGTTTTCAGCTTTATCAGCCCCGAATCAGACTCTATATTGGTGGAGGTCAGGATGACTACCCCTGTGTTTAAAGGAGGTGATCTGAATGAAGACAGGGTTTCTGATGCCACCGTGACGCTGGCAACCAGCGGAAGCAGTGTAGTACTGCCATATACCAATAATGGCAGATATGTGCTTGCGGCGGATCAATTTTCAATCACGCCGGGAACAAGTTATATACTTACGGTAACCACACCACGCGGACACCGGGCCCAGGCTACAACAACGGTTCCGGTAAATTTACCGGTTATTGACTCTGTATCTGAATTTAGCCAACCTATCGGATTTGGTGAGTTTGTCGAACTCATCAGGGTCTACTGGCAGGATGCTTCGAATGAGCAAAACAACTACCGGCTGGTGAGCAGGAGCGTGAGTCCTTCATCCCAGGGGGGTGATACATCTTATTTCATCATGGCCAATGCTCTTCTGACTGATGAGTCAAAAAACGGGCTGCAGATGTCGGCTACTGTAGAAAATTACTATACCCTGGTGGATTCAACTGAAAATTTAAAAGACGTGCTATTGCTTAATACAGATGTGAATTATCACAAATACCACGTCAAAAGAATCAATTATACCGGTTCAAATCCATTCGAGGAGCCATTGCCCATGCATGATAATATTGATGGGGGAGTTGGTTGTTTCAGTAGTTACCGGATGACTAAACTGAATCTGTTCTAATCAGTTGACCATTTTATTGGCACAACTGCTGCTCGCAAAAGCGAAGGGTTTGGCTTTGAATTCGAACCCCATTCCAAGTATGTAACCCTTCGCTTCTGCATAACTTCCCTGCGATTTGAATTGAGGATCACTGTTGATGTCTGCATGTACTTCCAGTGGAGTGTTGTAGTTGTTAAGGACTTCCAAAAGGGCATAGGCAGTTTCAATAGACATGGTAACTTCTTTCAAAAGACGTTCTCTGATAGAAATACGATGCTTTTCACGGCTTTTATGCACCAGCATACGGCCTCCGTGCCCCTGGCGAAGCAATACCACAACTGTAGCATACTCGGTTACAGACCCTTTTACCTGGCTGTCGGTCCCGATACAAACCCGTACCTGAAATCCGGCTTTTTTTTCCTGTAAGATTATTTTTTCGACCGCGACACTAAGCTCATCCGGAACAGGTGAGCCATTCATTTGTCTCCACATACGCCTGAGGTTTTATGCAATTTAACCTTAAGCACATTAAGTGTTCTTTAAATGATGTATTGATTTTCAACAGCTTATCCACCGGTGGTAGTGGGGTAGAATTTAATTTTCAGGATCGGTATCCCCTTCATCCGACACATCCGCCTTTAGTTCGAGCAGGAAGGAGCGAAGCCTTTGGAGGCTTTCCATGATCTGCATATCCTTTCCCATTTCGCCGCTTTGTGTTTTGAGCTTCTCTTTGGCACCCTTCAGGGTATAGCCACGCTCTTTTACCAGGTGATAGATTATCTTGAGGTTATCCAGGTCTTTTCGGGTGAAAAGGCGATTGCCCTTTTTATTCTTTTTAGGCTGAAGGATGTCAAATTCCTGTTCCCAGAATCTCACCAGGGAGGTACTTACGCCAAACATATCTGCCACTTCACCAATGGTGAAATAGCTTTTTTCGATGACTCTTTCTTTGTAAGGCATATTAGTCGAAGGCCTGGTTAACCACCGAGGCATTGGTTATGAGTTGTTCGTATTGGGAAGCGGAAATATCGTTGTAAAAGAAGTTGATGGGGTTCACTTTTACGCCGTCTTTGATAACCTCATAATGCAGGTGTGGTGCGGTTGATTTACCCGTATTACCTACATAACCAATGATTTCCCCCCGTTTAACCAATTGTCCTGGCCGTACGTTAAACTTCGACATATGGGCGTACAGGGTGCGATAGCCATAACCGTGATCGATGACAATCATATTGCCGTAACCCCGGTGCAGGCGGTCGGCTTCCACCACACGGCCATTGCCGGTAGCGTAAATTTCTGTCCGCATGGGCGCAGTAAAATCAATGCCTTCATGCATTTTAACTGTTTTATAGATCGGATCGATGCGATAACCGAAACCGGAGCCAATGCGATTCAGTTCTTTGTTTGAGATCGGCTGAATGGCAGGAATGGAGGACAGCAGTTTGGCCTTGTCTTTTACCATACCCGAAACTTCATCGTAAGAGCGCGATTGTATATACATCTGCTTGGCTACACGGTTGATACGTCTGGCCGTTTCTATCATCAGCTCGCTGTTGCTGAAACCTTGTAAATCAGCATATCGGGTGGTAGTATAACCAGCTGTGCGGATGGTTTCGCTGATGGGTTCTGCTTCAAAAACTACCCTGTATATATTATCGTCCCGGTCCTGCAGGTTTTTCAGCACGTTTTCCATCAGACTGAGTTTGTCGTTCAGCAGCTCGTATTGCAGATTGAGTTGTGTGATTTCTCTTTTTAATTGTTTTTCCTTGGGAGAATCAAGGTAGGTATAAGCCAGAATGATGATAATAAGCGCAAAAACTGCTGTGGCTGATAAAAAACCGAAAACACGAAGCAGGCGCTGTTTCCAGGTGACTTCCACCTTCTCATAGCGCAATTTTGCTGTATTGTAGTAGTACTTGATTCTGGCCATTCGTGGCGATTAATCACTAATTTAGCGCTGCTGAAATTAAGGCAGTTTTCAGTGACATGCAAACTTAGTTTCGGCATCAACCATTATCATTCAGAGCATCAGCCATTTATGACATCTTCGGAGATACGTAAGAAGTACCTTGAATTCTTCCATTCTAAAGGACACCACCTGGTTCCGGCAGCACCCATAGTGGTGAAAGGTGACCCGACCCTCATGTTTACCAATGCGGGCATGAACCAGTTTAAAGAAATATTCCTGGGCAACCAGGCTGTTAAATACCCCCGTATAGCTGATACCCAGCATTGCCTGCGCGTTTCAGGTAAACACAACGACCTGGAAGATGTAGGCCACGATACCTATCACCACACCATGTTCGAAATGCTTGGTAACTGGTCGTTTGGAGATTATTTCAAAAAAGAGGCCATCGACTGGGCCTGGGAACTACTCACGGAGGTGTATGGTTTTGACAAATCGCGCATTTATGCCTCCGTTTTCGGGGGAGATGACGCAGAAGGCCTGGGGTCCGACGAAGAGGCGCGCTCATATTGGCAGCAGTATCTGCCCAATGATCGTATACTCAACGGCTCTAAAAAGGATAATTTCTGGGAAATGGGTGATGCCGGCCCCTGCGGTCCCTGTTCAGAGCTGCATGTAGATCTGCGGACGGATGCCGAAAGGGCAGCCAAACCGGGTCGCGAACTGGTGAATGCCGATCATCCGCAGGTTGTGGAGATATGGAACCTGGTATTTATACAGTTTAACCGTCTTCAGAACGGGAAACTGGAGAATCTCCCTGCCAGCCATGTGGATACAGGTATGGGCTTTGAACGCCTTTGTATGGCACTGCAAGGCAAAAAGGCAACCTACGATACGGATGTGTTTCAGCCCATTATTCATGAACTGGAATTGTTGTGTGGCAGAACTTATGGCGAAAATGAGCAGCAAGACATTGCCTTCAGGGTTATAGCCGACCACATCCGGGCAATCACTTTCATTATTGCCGATGGTCAGCTGCCCTCCAACAACAAAGCAGGTTATGTTTGCCGACGTATTTTACGTCGTGCCATTCGGTACGGTTATACCTTCCTTGGTTTCGAAGAGCCCTTTCTGCACAAGCTGGTGGCCTTGCTGTCCAGACAAATGGGGGAAGTTTTCACCCAATTGCCCGGGCAGGTTGACTTCATCCGGAAGATCGTGAGAGAAGAAGAACTCGCATTTCTGCGGACGCTCACCAACGGACTGCGTCGTTTCGACCAGATCAAGGAAGAAATGGAACAAAAGGGCCACAAAGAGGTGCCGGGAGTGGTTATGTTTGAATTGTTCGATACTTACGGTTTTCCGGTTGATTTAACCGGATTGCTGGCCCGTGAGCAAGGTTTGCAGGTAGATGAAGCTGGCTTTGAACGGGAGATGACCAAACAAAAGGAACGTTCCCGGGCGGCAGCCAAAGTAGATGCCAGCGACTGGACCTTTGTACACGACCTGCAGGATGGCAGTGAGTTTATAGGGTATGACAGGCTATCAACCGAAACGACCATTCAACGTTATCGCACCGTGAAAGCCAAAGGCAAAGACCAGGTGCAGGTAGTGCTCAATGAGACCCCTTTTTATGCCGAAAGTGGCGGACAGGTTGGAGATACCGGTACTTTGATTTCAGGAACGGAAACGTTGAAAGTACTTCATTCTTTCAAAGAGAATAATCTGCAGGTACTGGAGCTTTCAGCGATGCCAAAAGACCTGTCAGGTCAGGTAGTGGCTACTGTAGACAGCGAAAAACGACATGCAACGGCCAATAACCATTCTGCTACCCATTTGCTTCATGCCGCTTTACGTCAGGTATTGGGTAAACATGTGGAACAAAAAGGCAGCCTGGTGAATGCAGATTACCTCCGGTTTGACTTTTCGCATTTCAGCAAGATGACAGAGGTGGAACTGGAAGAAGTGGAACGTATAGCCAATGAAAAAATAAGAGCTTCCATACAATTGGATGAACGCCGTATGGTACCGATAGAAGAAGCTAAAAAACTGGGGGCCATGGCTCTTTTTGGCGAGAAATACGGAGAGTATGTACGGGTTATCACCTTCGATCCAGATTATTCAGTGGAGTTGTGCGGTGGAACGCACGTACAGAATACTGCAGAGATTGGTTTGGTGAAAATTATCAGTGAGTCCTCCATAGCAACGGGTGTGCGCAGGATTGAGGCGATTTCAGGAGCTAAGGCATGGACATATGTCAACGAACAACTGAAACAACTGCAGGCCATTCGGGAGCAGCTTAAAAACCCAAAAGATTTGGCGGGAAACATCAATAAGTTGCTTGAAGAAACAAACGCACTCAGGAAAACAAATGATCAGCTTGAACAGATGCAGGCAGAGTTATTGGCAGACCGCCTGGAAGCAGAAATGGTAGCCGGGGAGGATGTTATGTTTTTGGCTCGTACTGTAAAAGTTAGTTCAGCCGAGGTCTTGCGTCGGATTGGTCAGATTCTGAGGCGTGAGCAAAACAGCTTTGTAGTGCTCGGAGCCGAAGTGGATGGGAAAGCACAACTGGTCGTTGCCCTGGGTGATGCGGTTATCTCTTCCAGACAACTGAATGCCGGTCAGCTTATCCGGGATCTTGCAAAGGAAATACAAGGTGGGGGTGGCGGACAGCCATTTCTGGCCACTGCCGGAGGACAGCATCCTGCCGGTTTTCCGGCCGTTTATGCTAAAGCAGCCCAATTAACAGTAGCAAAATGACAAACAACCTATATGATCAATATGAATTGGTAGTTGGCCTGGAGGTTCACGCCCAATTGAACACCCAATCAAAGGCATTCTCGTACGATTCAGCCAGCTACGGCGCCATGCCTAATACACAGATAAGTCCCATATCACTTGGTCACCCGGGAACTTTACCCAAGCTCAATGAGCAGGTATTGGAACATGCGGTGAAGCTTGGTCTGGCGATGCATTGCAAAATCAGGGAGTGGAATGAATTTGCCCGCAAAAATTACTTCTATGCTGATTTGCCGAAGGGCTACCAGATTACCCAACATACTACACCCATCTGCTACGAAGGGTATCTGGATGTAACGTCGGATGATGGCAGCATACGCCGGATTGGCATTACCCGTATTCATATGGAGGAGGATGCCGGTAAAAGTATCCATGATCTGGATCCTTACGATTCGCTGGTGGATTTGAATCGTTGTGGGGTGCCATTGCTTGAAATTGTGTCAGAACCGGATATCCGCACCCCCAGGGAGGCGTATAACTACCTCACAGAGGTCCGGAAGCTGGTTCGTTACCTCGAAATATGCGATGGTAACATGGAGGAAGGCAGTTTGCGTTGCGATGCCAATATCTCTGTAATGAAAAAGGGTGCCACAGTATTTGGCACCAAGGTGGAGGTGAAGAACATGAACTCGATCCGCAATGTACAGCGTGCGATAGAGTTTGAGTTCAAACGTCAGATAGATTTACTGGAGTCGGGCCAGACCTACACCTCAGAAACCCGAAGTTTTGATGCTGTTAACGGCACCACATTCTCGCTGCGCTCAAAAGAGCAGGCCAACGACTATCGCTATTTCCCGGAACCTGATTTGCAACCGGTGATTATTGAACAACCTTATATAGAGACCATCCGTAAACAAATGCCGCCATTGCCCGCAGAACTGCTGGCGAAATTTCAGGATCAGTATGGCTTGTCTGCTTACGATGCTCAGGTATTGACCGACAGCAAAGATGTCGCCTTGTTTTTTGAAGAACTGGCCGGCCAGACACACAATTACAAAGCCGCGGCCAACTGGATTATGGGGCCTGTTAAATCAGTCATCAATGCAGAAGCTTCCAGTTTACAGTCACTTAACCTGAAAGCATCCCGCATTGCGGAACTTATCAGACTTATAGACGATAATGTAGTGAGTAACAGCGCGGCCAGTCAGCGTATTTTCCCGGAGTTGCTTAAAAAGGATGAAGCTCCGCTGGAAATTGCCAGAAGACTGAATGTGGTACAGGAAAGCAATGTTGACCAGCTTGCGGAGCAAATTGCATCGATTCTTTCAAAATATCCGGAAAAGGTGGAAGAATACCGGAATGGTAAAAAAGGCGTTTTAGGTTTGTTCATGGGCGACCTGATGAAGGTTACCCAAGGGAAGGCTGACCCGAAAGTGGCTACTCAGATTTTTATACAACAATTAGAAGCATAAATAATGACGCAAATACGTCTCTGGAGCCTGCTGGCTCTGTTAATAATCACTGCCTGTAGTTCAGATTCGGGCAATCAGTTCGTAGTTTCAGGTGAAATCAAAGGGGCAGCCGGTAAGCAGGTCAAGTTGATGGAGTTCACCAATAAACAGGTCATAACCATCGACTCGGTGGTGCTGGCGGAAAATGGTGCATTTGAAATCAAAGCTACTACCACAGAGCCCACCATCTTTGTATTAAACCTGGAAGGTCGTTTGATTCCTTTTCTGGCCGAAAATGGCAATGAACTCAGCATAAAGTCTGATTTTGAAAAGTATGATACCGACTATACTGTGAGTGGTTCGGAGGGTTCGGAGTCGCTTAAAGCGTATTTCGGAGGCTTCAATCGCTTTCAGCAGCAGGTTGCCAGCCTGAATGCCATGTTGGAACCCTATGCCAACACGCCGCAGTTTGACTCGGTAAGGGCTGTTGCTCAGGAGCAGTACGCGCAAATGGAAGATGCCCAGCGGAAATTTGTTTACGATTTCTTTAAAAAGGACGATGCCAGTATTGTCCCTGTATACAGTGTCTTATTTGCCGGTGGTTTTGTCTCCCCTGAGAATGATTATCTCTGGTACCAGGATTTGTTGTCACGCTTTGAAAAGCAACACCCTAAATCAAAGTACACGGCCTATCTGAAAGAGTTTTTACAGCCTTATGCTGCGCAGGCAAGTTTGCAGGTCGGCAAAGAGGCACCCGACTTCAGTCTGAATACCCCTGAAGGAACAGCCCTGAAACTTTCAGACCTGAGGGGTAAGTATATACTTATCGATTTCTGGGCCAGTTGGTGCGGTCCATGCCGTCAGGAGAATCCGAATGTGGTGAAACTGTACAACCGTTACAAGGATAAAGGCTTTGATATACTGGGTGTGAGTCTCGACCGCGACAGCAGTGCCTGGGTAAAAGCTATCAAAGACGATGCGTTAAGCTGGAAACATGTGAGTGATCTTAAGTACTGGGACAGTGTTGTTGCCAAACTTTATAATGTCACCGGAATACCTGCAACCTATCTCATAGGGCCTGATGGTAAGATAGTAGCACGTAATTTAAGAGGCCGGGCGCTGGAGGATAAACTTGCAAGCATACTGAATTAATAATTTCTTAACGGACTTCTGAAGCCTGACCGGAAAAAATGTAACTTTCTTTGAGCGTAAATTGAAATTATGAGCAGTAAGTACAAAATTCTGGCCGTTGATGATGAGCCGGATATTCTGGAAATCATTGCCTACAACCTCAAAAAAGAAGGCTACGATGTAAATACAGCCGGTAACGGGGTTGATGCCATTAAAATCGCAAAGGAATTCAAGCCAGATCTGATCATTCTCGACATTATGATGCCGAAAATGGATGGTATAGAAACCTGCCGGCAAATCCGTGAAATCGATAAACTGAAAGATACTTTTATCGTATTTCTAACTGCCCGCAATGAAGAGTTTGTAGAGGTAATGGGATTTAATGCAGGGGCAGATGATTACATCGCCAAGCCTATCAAACCAAGGGCTCTTATCAGTCGTATCAATGCTATTCTCCGCCGGAGTGGTGGTAAAGAAGATCAGGTACAACCGAAGATTGAAATTGATGACCTCATAATTGACCGGGAAACCTATGTTGTTTACCAGAATGGCAAACAAATAAGCCTGGCTAAAAAAGAATTCGAATTACTTTACCTGCTTGCCTCTAAACCGGGTAAGGTATTCTCCCGCGACATGATACTGGAACAAATCTGGGGCAATGACGTAGTAGTAATTAACCGCACCATTGATGTTCATATCAGAAAATTACGGGAAAAGGTAGGAGAGGACTATATTGTCACCGTTAAAGGCGTTGGCTATAAGTTCGGCACTGAGTGAAAAACCCCACACCCAATCGAATAGCATTGTTAGCAGCGGCCATATTGGCCGTTTGCTATTTTCTACTGACCGTATTTACGGCAATGAGCATGCTGACCAGCCTGCTTACCATGGTTGTTATGTTCGCTGCAGCCTATCTTACCTTCTCTTTTGCAGTCAATTATTTCGTATACCGAAAAATCAAAATCATCTATAAAACCATCTATAACTACAAATCCAACAAGTTCAATGCCCTCGTGGATGAAAAGCTGGGTGCTGACCCGTTAGGGGAGGTGGAAAGAGAGGTAGATGCATGGGCACGGGAAAAAGCCGGTGACAATGAGCAATCCCAAAAAATGGAGCAGTACCGCAAGGAGTTCCTCGGGAATGTTTCTCACGAACTTAAAACACCCATTTTTAATGTACAGGGATATATCCATACCCTGTTAGACGGGGCACTGGAAGATCAGGAGCTGGCCAGGCATTTTCTGAAAAAAGCAGCCAAAAGTGCCGATAGGATGGAAATTCTGGTGAAAGACCTGCTTACTATTTCTGAACTTGAATCCGGAGAAACCAAACTTGATCTCGAGACCTTCGATGTCTGGGAACTTATCCGTGATATTTACGATGCCCTGGAAATGAAAGCTGCTGAGAAGGGAATTACGCTTGGCTTCAAACAAGGCATTAACCCTCCATTTTTTGTACAAGCCGATAAAAAACGGATTCGTCAGGTCCTGGTGAATCTTGTTACCAATTCGATCAAATACGGGAATACAGGAGGGAATACGCTGGCAGGCATTTATGACATGGATACCTACTATCTCGTAGAAGTATCTGACAACGGCATTGGGATAGAGGAAGAGCACTTACCACGTTTGTTTGAACGCTTTTACCGTGTCGACAAGGGGCGTTCCCGGGAAGAAGGGGGTACTGGCCTGGGCCTGAGTATTGTCAAACATATCATGGAGGCCCATAACCAGTCGGTTACCGTACGAAGTACAGAGGGCGATGGCTCCACTTTTGGGGTTACCTTAAAAAAGGCAGTCGATAAATAAGCCGTAAAACGGTATTTTTGCGCCAATGAAATGGCCTCCTCTGAAGGATTTAATCCTTTTTGAAAATGAAAATGTGGTTGTCGTCAACAAACCACCTCATTTAAGTTCACTCGACGAACGTTTTGCGGAAAATCCCAGCCTCTTGAAGCTGGCACGGGAACATCATCCTGATTTAAGATTGTGCCACCGACTCGATAAAGAGACCAGTGGCGCCCTGATACTGGCGAAAAATGATGAAACCTATCGTTTTGTCAGCATGGAGTTTGAGCATCGCCGTGTGCTGAAAAGGTACCATGCCGTCATAGAGGGCATTCACCGTTTTGATCAGACGGAAGTTGATTTACCCATCGGTCCAGGCAGAAATGGCTTGATGAAGATTGATTTCAAGGAAGGGAAGGAAGCCCTTACATATTTCAACTCTGTTTCTTACTTCAGGCATTTCACCCTCGTGGAGTGTACCCCTATAACCGGCCGTACGCACCAGATCAGGGTGCATCTGGCTTCCCAGAAGGCCATCATTGCAGGTGATACGGCTTACGGTGGTAAAATGCCTTTTTTATCCCGCCTGAAACGCAAGTTTAACCTTAAGGATACCGAGGAAGAACGACCGATGATTGGTCGTTTTGCCTTACATGCGCATCAGATAAAATTTCATTGCAGCGAAGGGGTAGAGGTAGATGTAACGGCTCCTTATCCGAAGGATATACAGGTGTTGCTTCGCTTGCTTGACAAATACGATCGTTAATCCAAAAACAAGGCGGCTTCTTCCGGGGTTGGCACAGGACAGGTGTCGTATTTCCCGAATACCCTGTAGCGGATGGCTGCAACCAGGTTGTAAACAGCATCGCGCAAAAAACGGGGAATGACCCGGAATCCATAAAACAGCTTCCAGCCACCTCCGAGCAGTTTCAGCATTTCCAGTACCGCTGAGGAGCGGTGAAACAATTTGCCCTGGTGCCATAACAAGACAGAATTACCGTCTATTTCGGGCAGGTCAAGCTGTTTTGCGAATGCCGAATCAAGGGTCGCGAAACGAAAAAGCCGCTTATGGTCATGCCGGCGCAAAAAACGAACCGAAGTATGACACAGGCGGCAATATCCGTCGAACAACACTACCGGATGTTCGCTTGTTATCATCAGGCTTCTCTTAAGATGGCCAGTTTTTGTTTGAGTTCGATAATCTCTGCTTTCGCTTTGGTTATTTTCTGTTCGATTTCCTGTTTCAGCAAATCGGCGTTTTTGGAGTTTTTCGAAGCTGTAAAGAACTCCATGTTATTCTCCCAAAGCGTAATGTCGTTGCTCAGGCCATTGATACGGTTCTGAATCTGGAAATGTTCTTTCCGCATCAGCTTGTCTCCGTCTTTGTCGTGTTTGATGGCCTCTACCTTGTTGGCAAAATTAATTTTTGACTTTTCGGTCTGGCTGATTTTGAGGGTGTCAAAGTGTGCATTCAGAGCCGTACGGTATTTTTCCTGCACTTCTTTTTTGTCTTTGAGCGGGATAAATCCGATTTCAAGCCATTCACGTTGGAAAGCTTTCAGCTGATCCAGATCTGCACTGCTTTTACCGCTTGGCTGGAATGCCTCAATCTGCGCAATAAGGGCCTGCTTTTTCGTCAGATTTTCTTCCTGTCCTTTGTCCTGAGAGGAGAAATGCTCGTTTTTACGGTTAAAAAAGTTGTCACAGGCAGTCCGGAAACGTTTCCAGATTTTGTCGCTGTTTTTCTTGGGTACCGGGCCTACTTTTTTCCACTCTTTCTGCAAACGAATCAGGGCATCTGTAGCTGCTTTCCAATCATCGCTGTTTTGCAGGGCTTCCGCCTGTTCACAGAGTTCATTTTTCTGGTGGAGGTTATCAATCTGATCCTGCCTTACATCCCGGTAGAACTGATTTTTAGCCTGATATACCTGGTCACAGGCTTCTTTGAAGCGTTTCCAGATAGTGGTATTCTGTGCTTTGGGGGCAAAGCCGACAGTTTTCCACTCTGCCTGTATGGCGTCGAGTGCTTCTGTAATGCGTTGCCAGCCATTGTGTTCTTTCGGTAGTTCTGCTACCAACGCTTCTGCGCGGACGCACAGCGCTTCTTTCTTCACCAGATTCACCTCACGCTCTCCGTCGAGGCTGTGAAAGTACTCCTTGCGTTTGTCGTATATTTTGTCACTGGCGGCTTTAAAACGCTCCCAGATGGTTTCTTTTTGTTCCCTCGGTACAGGGCCCAGTTGTTTCCAGTTCTCGTGGAGGTGGTTGAGGGCGTCGATGGCCTTTTTTAAAGAGGGTTCCAGCAGCAATTCCTCCGCTTTCTCACACAACTCGGTTTTAGCCTCCAGGTTTTTATGCAGATCTAATTCTTTGAGTTCCCTGTTGATCCGGAGATTGTCGTAGAATTTGTCAATCAGAAAATGATACCGCTGCCACTGTTCCCGGCGTTGGTTCAGGGCTACAGCACCCACTTCTTTCCATTGCGCCTGTATTTCCTTCAGGGAATCATGAGAGTTTTGTTGTTCTTCCGATTCAACAATAAGTCTCAGTTTATCAAGTAGTTCTTCCTTTTTCTTAAAGTTCTGCTGCAACTGGTGGTCACGGCTTTCTTTTTCTTTATGACGGCGTTCGCTGTAACGCGACAAATGCTCGAGGAAAAGCAGGTGCAACGGATTGGGTACCGGTGCAAAATCGTCTGCTTCATTGCCTTCTTCCAGGAAAGAGGCCAGTTTTTCACGACGTTCGCGGTCAAAAAAGCCTTCAATCAGGTTTTTGAGCGTAAAGACCTTGTTTTTGACAACCTGTAAATCGTCTGCTTTAACCGCTTCCATGAAGTGCTGCACCAGCTCATCTATAGAAAGGCTTTCATATTGCGCTTCATCCTGAAGTTCCTCTGCCTCCTGTTCTTCTTCATCTTCCTGTTCAGGCAGGTGAATTCCGGCACTTTCATGAACAACTGCATCCGGTTCAGCTACCACTGTTTCTGCTTCGGTTGGGGCAGCAATGATCTCTTCCGAAGCTATCTCAGCTTCAGGCTCAGCCAGGGTTTCCGTTGTTTCAGGCGTTTCCGGCATTTCAACAGGGGCGGGGATTTCAGTTTCAGATATGGTTTCCTCAGGAGAGGAGGCAATTTCTGCAGCTTTCAATTCCGGGCTGTTGTTCAGTTCTTCTCCCGATAATGCGTCGGAAGTGTTTTCTTTGTGGTCGTTCATGGTCTTTTTGAGGCACTGTTTTCCGCGCAAGGCGAAAAAACGCTGAAAATTAACAGGATTTGCGCCAATTTCAAAGAAAAGGCTTGGACAATGACCAAAGGAAACCAAAAAATAAAATGGTAAAGGACCGTCCTTCCATCAAACTCATAGAATGCCCGCGTGATGCCATGCAGGGGATTCATGATTTTATCCCTACAGCAGAAAAGGCCGAATACATCAATCAATTGCTGAAAATAGGGTTTGATACCCTGGATTTCGGAAGTTTTGTTTCCCCAAAATCAATTCCCCAGATGGCTGATACGGCTGCAGTGCTTGATTTACTGCAGCTGGATAACAGTCCCACAAAACTTTTAGCAATCGTTGCCAATTTACGCGGCGCCCGGGAAGCAGCTGCTTTTGCCCAGATAGATTATCTGGGATTTCCTTTTTCAGTTTCGGAGATTTTTCAGATCCGAAATACCAATGCGACAATTGAAGAGTCATTTGCCACAGTTTGCCGTATACAGGATGTGTGTCTTCAGAAAGGTAAAAAGTTGGTTGTATATCTCTCCATGGGCTTTGGGAATCCTTATGGCGAACGATATAATCCTGAAATGGTGGCTCGCTGGGTCGACAGACTGGCAGGCGTTGGTATAGGCATACTGTCGTTTTCAGATACTGTTGGCGTGGCAGAACCTACCAGTATCAGCGCGCTGTATGGTCACATCACCCCGGGTTATCCTGAAATAGAGTTCGGAGTACATCTGCACAGTCACCCGCATACGAGAATTGAAAAACTGGAGGCAGCTTACCAAAGTGGCTGTTCCCGATTTGATGGGGCTCTGTTTGGTTACGGGGGATGCCCGATGGCTCTTGACGATCTGGTAGGGAATATGGCCACCGAGGTGATGGTCTCTTTTTTTGAAGAGAAAGATATTTCGCTGAACATCGATATGATAGCCTTGAACAAGGCTCAGATGACGGCAACCAGCCTTTTTTCAACCTACCACTGAGCCGCTTCCGGCCGGATAATGGCGTGGGATGTAAAGTTTATAGGTGATATCTGATAATGTATAAATTATTCACATTCAATACATTTGCAGCCTAAACTGAACATACTATGAAGAAATTTCTGAAATGGACCGGCATTGTATTGCTGTGTCTGGTCGGACTTGTTGCAGTATTTGCGATTTACGTAAATCTGCGTTTTGATGCAGATTACAGCAAAACCTACACTGGTTTTGAGCCTGAGAATCTGGATCTTTCAGCTGATTCATCGGTGCTGGCCTTGGGTGAACGTCTCACCTACATCAAGGGCTGTCGCGATTGTCATGGCAAAAAGCTGGAAGGGCGTGATTTCATTAATACGCCGGATCTTGGACTCGTTATGACTACCAACCTGACGGGAAGAGGCGCGAAAGCAGACTGGAAGCCCTCTGACTGGGTGCTTGCCTTGAAACATGGCGTTGACCAGGACCACAAACCCCTGTTTATCATGCCCGCACATGAAACAGCATTGCTTTCGAAAAAAGATATGACGGCCCTTGTTTCATACCTGAACCAGTTGCCATTGTCAGGTGAAATCGTAGCAAGAGAAGTCGAGGTGACCTTTCTGACGAAAGCATTATCGGTTTTTGACAAACTGCCTGCCTTTAATACCCAACGCATAGACCATCAGGCAAGTCTTAAAACAAATGTAACGGAGTCAGTAACCCCCTCATATGGTGCATACCTGGCAGTAAGCTGTATAGGTTGTCACCGCCCTGATTTTAAAGGTGGTGGCCCGATAGCTCCCGGCTTCCCGGATGTTCCGGGCATTACCAGCGCTGGCAATGTTGGCAAGTGGACATTTGAGCAATTCAAAAGTACCCTGCGCTACGGGAAAACACCGGAAGGACGAATACTTGACCCAGCCAATATGCCCTGGCCCATGGCTGCTGCTATGACAGACTTGGAGCTTGAGGCTCTGTACGTTTATTTCAGGTCTATTTAGATGATTGTACGCTGATGTGCTTTTTTATGCTTTACACCGACTATACGCTGTGTAAGGCATAAAAAAAGCTGTTCCATCTGCTTTCCATCTTCAAGCCATTAAAGCAAGTAACGCCTCATAATCCGCTGTTTTCATATTGAAAAAAGCCCCTTTTACCCTGTTCATCTCCAACGTTTCGAGTATCAGGGAATGTTTATCTTCTTTAATCCCCCAATCACTGAGACGTTTGGGGGTTTTTATTTCATCGTAGAAATTTTCCAAAGCAGCGATAAAGTCGTCCGCATTTTTGCCTGGTCCAAGAACCCGTTCTGCCAGTACCACCAGTTTATCATTAATTTGTGGTTTGAAGTATTTCAGCCAGGCAGGGTATACAATCGATAAACCGGCACCATGCGGGATATCAAACAGCACACTGAGGACATGTTCAAAGCTGTGTACGCCGAAGTCACCGGTACGTTTACCGGCCTGCAACGATCCGTTGAGGGCAATGGTGGATAACCACAGAATATTGGCCCTGGCTTCGTAATTGTTCCCGTCTTTCACAGCTTGTGGGCCGTATCTGAATCCAAGTTTAACTACATCTGTTGCAAAAAGGTCAGAGAGCGGAGCGGGGTCGGTGCTGAAGTAAAGTTCAAAGGTATGCGCGAGCATATCGGCCACCCCGTAAGCAGTATAGGAAGGGGGAACGCTGTAGGTGAATTCGGGGTCGAGGTAGGAGACCAGCGGAAATAGCTTTTCATGCCCCCAGCCACGTTTGTGTTTGTTTTTAGTGTCCTGTAAAACAGAAAAACGATTCATTTCAGTACCGGTGGCTGCCAGGGTAAGTACTACAAACAGCGGAAGGGCATGGACAGGCCCGGTGGCTTTCCCATCAAAAAAAGCCCATACACTATGCTCTGCATAAAAGCCTGCACAAACAGCTTTGGCCGTGTCGATCACAGAACCTCCCCCGACGGCAACAATCATTTCTGCTTCAAAATTTTTGGCAGCGGCAACAGCCTTGTCGGCATCTTCAAACTCGGGATTTGATTTGATTCCCTCGAACAATTGCCAATGGATGTTGTTCTTTTCGAGAGCAGTAGTAACTTTTGAGAGAATACCATTGGTTTTTACGGAACCCTTTCCTATGATTATCAGGGCTTTTTTACCGGCAGCAGCTGCATCGGGACCAAGTTTTTCGATCACCCCCTTGCCAAAATGAAGCCGGGTTGGATTAAAAGCAGTAAAATTGAGCATAGTTGAAATCGGCGTTGAGTACCAAAGTAGATACAGTTATTCCGGCAAAAAAGTTTGACCTGATATGAAATCCATACATCTCTGGCACCCTAAAAAAGTATATCTTTTTTTAATACTGGGTGGTTTTTTCATTGCCAATGCCTTGCTGGCGGAGTTTATCGGGGTCAAAATTTTTTCTCTGGAGGCTACGCTTGGCCTGGATCCGGTCAACTGGACATTGTTTGGGATAAAGAACCTGAGTTTTAATCTCACGGCTGGTGTTTTGCTGTGGCCTGTTGTATTTATTATGACAGACATCATCAATGAGTATTTTGGTAAAAGCGGGGTGAAGGCATTTTCGTATTTCGCGGCTATCCTGATCACTTTTGCATTTGCCATGGTTTTTTTATCAATTTCTCTCAAACCAGCTGACTTTTGGCCCGGCAGCCAGGTTGAAAATGGCGTTCAGGACATGCAGAATGCCTTTAATGCCATTTTCGGCCAGGGTTTATGGATAATTGTCGGCTCTCTTACCGCTTTCCTCATCGGGCAGTTTGTGGATGTATTTGTTTTTCATCAGGTCAAAAAGGCGACTGGAGAAAAATATATCTGGGCCAGGACAACAGGATCCACGCTTGTATCTCAATTCCTGGACAGTTTTGTGGTGCTTTTCATTGCCTTTTATCTGGGAGCAGGATGGGATATGAAGTTGGTTATCAGCATCTGTATCATCAATTATCTCTATAAGTTTTCAGCAGCGGTGGTGCTTACGCCTGTCATTTATTGGGTACATGCAGCTATTGAACGTTATCTGGGACCGGAACTCGCTGAACGCATGAAAACGGAAGCACATCAGGATAAGGCTATAATAGCCGAAACGACTTGACATAGTTTTATCTAAATTTGCTTCGATAATTATGAACTATGCAAACTAACAATACCCGTCTGCTCACCATTGGTGCCATCATGTTTGGCATGGCACTGACCCGTTTGTTGCCACACCCGGTGAATTTTACACCCATGGCTGCCATCGCTGTTTTTGGCGGTGCCCAGTTAATGCATAACCGCCATCGGTTTGGGCTGATGTTGCTTGCAGCCCTGTTGAGTGATTTATTGGTCAACAGCCTGCTGTACAATTATAACGATCTGTCGTATTTTCTGGAACCAGGGACTTTGGGCATATATGGTTGTTATATGTTCTTCGTCTGGATGGGGACTACCCTGAAAAAAGTAAATGTTGTTGGTGTGGGTTCCAGAAGCATACTGGCCTCCGCCGTGTTTTTCATTGTTTCAAACCTTACCCTATGGGCAGGTAGTACTTTCTATACGCAGGATCTCACTGGCTTAATGGCCTGTTATATCGCTGCTATTCCATTCATTCAGAATAGTTTTGCCGGTGACCTGATTTACAGTGGTATTCTTTTCGGAGGCTTCGCACTGCTGCAGAAAAGAATTCCGGTGCTGGCCATTCAACGATAAGCTTTTGGTATTATAGCAAAAAGCCCGATGCTCTTCCGAACATCGGGCTTTTTAATGCCCTTCCCGCCAGAATCAGCGGAGTTTTTTACTCAGGTTTTCATTGAGTTTATCGAGGAATTCTTCTGTGTAGAGGTAGTGAGCACCATGTTTCACCTCATTACCGTGAATACAAACAGCCAGGTCCTTCGTCATATGACCCGCTTCAACTGTTTCAATACAAACAGTCTCCAGTTTTTCACAGAAATCGATCAATGCCTGGTTATTATCCAGTTTCCCCCTAAAGGCCAAACCACGTGTCCAGGCAAAAATACTGGCGATGGGGTTGGTGCTGGTAGGTTTACCTTGTTGGTAGTTGCGGAAGTGGCGGGTTACCGTACCATGAGCAGCTTCTGCTTCCATGGTTTTACCATCGGGTGTAACCAGCACGGATGTCATCAGACCAAGTGAACCAAAGCCCTGGGCAACGGTGTCGGATTGAACGTCGCCATCGTAGTTTTTGCAGGCCCACACAAAATTCCCGTTCCATTTAAGAGCAGAAGCCACCATATCGTCGATAAGTCGGTGCTCATAGGTAATGCCGGCTGCAGCGAAACGTGTCTTAAACTCTTTCTGATAGATGTCTTCAAAAATGTCTTTGAAGCGACCATCGTATTTTTTGAGGATGGTGTTTTTAGTCGACAGGTATAAGGGCCATTTTTTTATCAATGCCTGGTTGAAACAGGCGCGGGCGAAACCAATAATTGACTCATCCGTATTGTACATGGCCAAGGCCACACCATCACCTTTGAAGTTGTAGACTTCATGCGCTATTACCTGACCATCTTCTCCTTCAAAACGGATGGTGAGTTTACCTTTTCCTTTGGTTACAAAATCTGTAGCACGGTACTGATCACCAAAAGCATGACGACCTATGCAGATAGGGGCAGTCCAGTTAGGAACCAGGCGAGGGATATTATTGATGACAATGGGTTCACGGAAAACCGTTCCGTCGAGTATGTTGCGGATAGTGCCGTTGGGAGATTTCCACATCTGTTTCAGTTCGAACTCCGCTACGCGTGCTTCATCCGGGGTAATGGTGGCACATTTGATTCCCACATTGTATTTTTTGATAGCCTCTGCAGCATCAATGGTTACCTGGTCGTTGGTTTGATCCCGGTACTCCATGCCCAGATCGAAATATTTGATATCGAGATCGAGATAAGGGAGTATCAGTTTGTCTTTGATATACTGCCAGATGATGCGGGTCATCTCATCGCCATCCAGCTCTACAACAGGATTGGCTACTTTGATCTTGTTCATAGTATGAAATTATGTGGCAATGTTAGTGATTTTGCCCCTGAATGGAAAATGACCGGGGTCTATTCTTGCCGATTTCGATCCGGAATTAGATTACCTCTGGGTTAAGCTTTACATTCGTAACTACAAGAATGGCTCTTCGGGACGCATCTTGCGAAAGGATGAATCGTTTCAGGAAATTACTACTGCAAACAGGGAAGCTGCTGACCAGCGGAATGACCCCGGAAAAGTGGGCCGCTTCCGCAGCCTTTGGACTGATTGCCGCACTTTTTCCTATCATTGGTCCAACCACCCTGATTTGTATTGTCATTTGCTGGATTGCCAGACTTCATCTACCGCTGGTGTTGTTGATTTTATATGGTTTGTATCCGGTTCAGATTGCACTAATCGTCCCTTTTACCATGTTGGGTAGCTATTTTACCCATTGGCAGATACCGGCAGATTTCGGACTTCATGATGTCTTAAAAATATCAAAACGGTTTGGCGAACAGGCAATACAGTGGGGAATAGCTGCAATCATCGGTTGGGCTATTTGTACGCTTCCCCTCAGTTATTTACTGTATCGTCTTTTATTGAGTTATGCGCGCCGAAAGATGAGCGTGGCCTGAATTCAGCACAAGGAGATTACCGCATCAACCAATTGCCGGGCGTTTTCACGCACTTGCAGTATACTGGCTTCCATCATATAGCAGGGTGCTGTTACGATTTTGTGTTTCTTATCAACGGCAATTTCAGCTATGGTTTTCATGACAACCTTACTTCCCAGACTGGTCATTCCGGCACTGATGGCCGCAATATCATAAGGGGATGGTTCACTGGTGGTGCCAACCGTCAGCAGGGGGGAAATGTCTGTATCTTCGAATGCCTTGGCCAGCACGGTCGGACCCATACAAAGCGCGCCCAATACTTTTCCAGCTGCACTGAAGGCGAGAATTACGGCTTTTACGTCCCCGTCAATCATGCCATCCGGCCCTGCGATTGCCCATTGATTCAGGTTTTTGGCAGCGCCGAAGCCCCCTGGGATGATAAGTGCATCAAAATCGGCCACATTTAATGTTTCCAGTGCCTTTATATCACCGCGTGCAATCCGGGCTGCTTCATGCAGTACATTACGAGGCTGAGACTCTTCCTGCCCGGTAAAATGATTGATAACATGATATTGGGGTTTGTCAGGGGCAAAGCACTGATAAGAATTGCCGCTTTCCTGAATGGCCAGCATGGTAAAGACCGCTTCATGGATTTCACTGCCATCATAAACACCACAACCGGCGAGCAAAACGGCTATTCGGGCTTTTTTCATTTTGAAGAATTTGTATTAAAAATAGCCCTTTTTGTCCGAATTTCGTTCACATCTTAAATCAAACCCATATGCCCTCCGATTTGGAAATAGCCCGTAAGTTTACGGCAGAACCTATTGGTCAGATTGCTCAGAAAGTTGGACTTTCGGCGGAAGACTTGCTGCCATACGGCCACGACAAGGCCAAATTGCCTTTGCGGATCATTGATGAAAGTAAAGTAGCACTTGCTAACCTGATACTGGTTTCGGCCATGACACCGACTCCGGCAGGAGAAGGGAAAACAACTGTAAGCATTGGATTGGCAGATGCCCTGAACCGGATAGGTGCTGATGCCATGGCTGCCCTCAGGGAACCTTCAATGGGGCCGGTTTTTGGCATGAAAGGAGGGGCGACAGGGGGTGGATATGCCCAGGTACTTCCTATGGAGGATATCAACCTGCATTTTACAGGTGATTTTTCTGCCATTGAGAAAGCACATAACCTGCTTTCAGCGCTGATTGACAATGCCATTCAGGCCAAAGACCCACACGTGCATATAGATCCGCGAACGGTTCGTTGGAAAAGGGTATTCGATGTAAACGACCGTGCCCTGAGACAAATAGTGGTTGGTATGGGAGGCGCAACTAACGGCTTTATGCGGGAAACAGGTTTTGATATTACCGCCGCTTCAGAAGTAATGGCCATTCTATGTTTCAGTACAGGAATCAATGATTTGAAGCGACGATTAGGGAATATTTACATCGGCAAAAGCTTCGGGGGGCAGCCTGTTTTTGCAAGAGACATAAAGGCTGAAGGCGCCATGGCAGCTTTGTTGAAGGAGGCTATCAAACCCAATCTGGTACAAACACTTGCCGGCAATCCGGTGATTTTACACGGTGGTCCGTTTGCCAATATTGCTCAGGGTACAAATACCATACTGGCTACCAAAATGGCTATGAGTTTACGCTCCTATGTAGTGACGGAGGCTGGTTTTGCCTTTGATCTGGGTGGAGAAAAGTTCCTTGACCTGAAGTGCAGGGCAGGGGGTATATCTCCCAAAGTGGTGGTGCTCGTGGCGACTATCAGGGCACTCAAGTACCATGGTGGCAAAGCACTGAAGGAGCTTAACACGGAAGATGAACGCGCTCTGCATGCCGGCTTTGTGAATCTGAAAAGACATGCAGAAAATGTCAGAAAGTTCGGATTACAGCCTGTAATTGCGATAAATCGCTTCCCATCCGATACGGAGCATGAGCTGGCAGAAGTCATTGCCATGTGTGAAGAAGTAGGCTTCAAGGCTTCAGTAGTTGAAGTATGGGCAAAAGGCGGAGCAGGGGCTGAAAAACTAGCCAAACTGGTTGTAGAACAATGTAAGAAGCAAAAACATCCGCATCGTTTTCTTTATTCTGATGAAATGCCCATTGTGGATAAGATTCGTACGGTGGCCCATGAAATTTACCGGGCGAAAGAGGTGATTTTCCAGCCGAAAGCCCTGGCAGATGTCAAACTCATAGAAAAGCTTGGTTTTGGTAATCTCCCTATCTGTATTGCCAAAACGCAGTATTCTTTCTCCGATAATGCCAAATCGCTGGGTGCCCCAGAAGATTTCACCATTACCATTCGTGAAGTAGAGTTTGCCTCAGGAGCGGGTTTTATTATCCCGATTGCCGGTGAAATCATGCGAATGCCGGGATTACCCAATGTGCCTGCAGCGGAAGGCATAGACATAGACGAAGCGGGTAATATCAGCGGGCTTTTTTGAATTGACTGGAATATAATCATCTGACGAAAACACATGCTAGCGGGCAAGTGAAGCTGATTTTTTATGATTTGGGGTCACAAATACCCCGGGCGACGCAGGTTGACTTTGATGTTGAGATTTCGAGAAGCGAGAGACGAGACTTTCATTCACCACATGGGTATGGCTTCCCGTTTAACGTAAACTACAAGCCGTATAAACAATGCCGCATTTGCAGCACTAAAGTCTTGTCTCTCGCTTCTCGAAATCTCAATGTCTGATGCTAAATACAAAGCCTGCTTAAAGCTGACTGTTTTTCCGGCGGGCATCCCAGGCTTTTTTGCCACCCAACGCAGCTCCGGCGGCCAGAAGCAGACTGAGGCCCCCATCGATAGGTACTGATTCGGGGCCTGCCGGCGGTTCAGGTGGAAGTTGAGCCATGACAGCAGTGGAGGCAAACAACAGGCTTAGGGCCAATATAAAACGAAGCGTGAATGTATTTCTCATGGTATTGGTTTTAAGGATATTCTATTGAATTACAACTTTGACCGTTTTACAACCGCCTTTGGCAATAAGCCGGACCAGGTAAGTGCCTGATGCTACCATAGGTTTGAGTGCACCTGAGGTGAGGTTTACATTTCTATATTCGCAAATCGTACGACCACTCAGGTCTGTTAACTGCACAGCATCAGCGGTTTCTAATCCTATTACAAACAATTCACTGCCGTAGCTGTAGATATTCACCTGTGACAAGGTCTGCGATGCCACAGAAACATTGGCATCTGTTCGTTGCTGACGGTTAAAGTGAAGACGGAAACGGCCAACGGCGTCGTTACTGTCTGTTTGGAAAACATGCTGATAATTGTTCATAACCTGGTAAAAGCGGTTGATTTTAGTATCCTCCAACTCTAATCTTTCCACAGCACGCAACTGGGTCAGGTCAAAATCGAAACTAAAGTCACCTTTACCGAAGGTCTCAAGCTGTAATGGCATAATCTGGTGTTCCAGACCGGGCATTGGTTGTGTATTGATGGTGTATCGGAGTCCGCTGGCATCCTGCGTATAGAGGTCAGGAGTGATCGGACGGGCATCACTCATCATCTCGGCATCCAATGCAGGGTCGAAAAAGGAAGTTGCCAAAGGATCGAATTTTACAACTGTTTCATAACGGGAGCCATTGTCCCAGCGACTGACCCGAATACGCAATTCCTCCCGGTTTGGGGGACTGACATGGTAGCTTATATTTTGATTGGAAACGCGGGCTGAGAGCGGGAATCCCAGGGTAGGGGCAGGACTGCTGCCTGTTGCCTTTACTACAAAACCTTGTCCGGTTGCCAGATATCTACTGCCACCATTGGCGGCAGTTCCGTTGATATAAGTCCCCCAACTGCCTGATCCTGCAGAAATATTATCCTTTATCCAGACATAACAGGCATTGTTTACCGTAGCTGAACGGGTTACTTCATCCCAATCGAGCGCACCAGGGAAGGGATTTCCCATAAAATTCCAGCCAGTGGAGGTTCCTGCATAATCCAGCGATACAGTTGAAAGGGCATCCAATTGCAGTTCCCCGGTAAAGCGCAAAGTATTCACCGCATTTGTCCATACTCCGATACTTTTCCCCAAACCTAAAGTAACAGTACGGTCATTCAGTGCTCCATATCCACCTTGTGTAGTGTTCATGTCTTCATCATAACCGATGACTGTATTGGTGCCGGCTGGCAGATTGGTAATGGTATTTAACGGAGGTGCATTTCGCAAAGGGTGGCTTACAAAACGGTAACCGTTATTGTTAGCTGATAACCAGGGCAGATAGAGTTCAACCGTAACCTGACCACTGATGCTGGCGTTGGTACCACCGGTTACGATAGCGGTTGAATCGGATGATACAGACCGTAAAATGAGATTATTGAGGGTGGTAAGTGTGCCGTTTACCAGTGTAAGCCGGCGATTGACGGTTACTGCTCCTCCAATGTTGGTATTACCGTTAACTATTAACTCAGTATAAGTGCCTGCCTCGAGGGTAGCGCCTGTCTGCGTAAGGCGGCTGCCTGAATTACGCAGGTAAATATTGGCTTGTGTAACCGTAGAAAAGTCAGCAGTATTGGCATTGGTATCTTCTCCATCTGCAGTGCGCTTCAACCCGCCATCCGACGGTGGATTGGCAACCGCCGCACCCTCTGAAAAAGTACCACCACTCAATGTCCCGTAACCAACAGCGTCAATAATGGTATTATCTCCGATTATTTGCAATGCGATCTGGCCATTACTCCCGGCAAAACCGGCTGCAATGTTACCATCCCTTTCAAGTGCCTGGGTTTGCCCAACTGTAATGGACGCATCTGGTGAAAGCAACCAGAAACTATAAGGAGCCAAAGTACCGGAGAGATTGCCACCGGCAGATCCGGAACTTCCTGAGGAGGACTGATAGCTAAGTTTAAGCAGGCTTAAATCGAAGGTTTTGTTGGTTTTGTTAACCAGCTCTACATATTCGTTGCTCGCACCTGAATAATCAGGACTCAGCTGATTAATGACAATTTCTCCGGCAGCCGGTGTCAGGACAACATTAAAACTGCTACTGGTTACATCCCGGTCATTTTCCGGATTACGTTTGGCCGTCAGGGTGAGATTGCTGCCGGCAACACTGTGACTGAGACTGGAGAAAGTAGCTGTTCCTGAGACGGAAGCAACGATAACAGGGCTGCCGGTAAGTGTTCCGGAAGAAGTAATGGCTATGTTGCCTGAGAAGTCAGTATCCAGATTCCCTAAAGCATCGTTCGACCGTATAATTACGGAAGGCGACATATTACTTCCGACCCCTGCATTAGATGGTTGTTGCTGGAAGGCCAGAACAGTTGCAGTTACCTGAATTTTGTTTTTGTCGCCTGTAAGCGAGGTGGTTGCGGCACCACCGTCGGCAGCGGCAAAAAGTGACCCTGCAACCTGCGCATTCACGCTGTTCACGGTAAAACTCAGCTGAGCCCTGTCTGTGACAGAGGCAGCGAATGTTGCTCTGATTGAAAGGTTTTTGGAGCTGTTGTCATTTACAGCCAGGCTTAAACCGGAAAAGGAGCTGGTTGAACCTGCAGCCAGCTCACCCAGTTCTGTGCTGCCATCGTAAAGGGCAACCCTCCTCAAATTTGCGTGACCACTCACAGTAAAACTGATGGCTGTAAGGGTAGTCGCCAGAACATCCGCGTCGTTCAAGCCATTTCCGCCATCCTGTACCGTAAAACGCGCCACTTCTATGGAGTTGACATCACTTATATCCGTAGCCTGATAGCTGGCATAATCAATGTTTTCAGGCTCTGAGAAGCCGGCAGCGATTATCACATTGGAAGTAGTGGAGGACGTTGTAGCGATACCACTGATGCCGATAGCGGGTGACGAAGCAAGTCCGCCGCCGGTGAAACTGAGATTCCCGGTTTTGCTTCCACCACTTTGAGGGCTAAAACGAACGAAGAAGTTGGTGCTGTTTAAGGTAGCGGCGTTGTAAGGAATATTTATGGTCCCGGAAAAAGCAATGTTGTCTGTAGAAACTTCAAAATCAGTATTCGGGGCTGTTATGGTGATGTTACCGGGAGCCCCGGTAAGATTGGTGCCACTGATGGAAAAAGTTTGCCCGGCACTTGAATTTCCAACTCCAAGATTGCCGAAATCATGACTGCCGGGATTAATCACAACGCCTGGTGTAACGGATACCGGCAGGCTGTTGGAATATTCAATATCATCCAGGTAAAGGGTGCCCGGGGTAGTTGCACTTACCTGGTGGTTAAAGGCATATGAGTCGAAGTTCGTATTGTTGGCGAGTGCGCCGGAAGCCAGCGCTGTCCCGACCCGGGTACCATCTACCCACAAATCCCAGCTGTCTGCGGGCAGGTTATAGGCTGTTGCGGAACGTTCGTAGTCAATACCGGCATTCGAGTTATTGGCATAAATCTCTACCAGATAAACGGTGGCAGTGTCCTGCGTAAAAAGCGTAGTGGTATTGCTAATACCTGTAGTTCCATAGGTAGTATTGTTCAGTACATTGTAAGTGATGGCATTGGAAGCTCCCAAAGACCATCTCAGACCGGCAAAAATCTGTGTATTATTCATCGCGTTGTTATCACTGAAGGAACTGCCGTCTCCCAGACTGAAATTATAAACGCCGTTGGTCCCGCCCCGAAACGATATCCTGAATTTTACATAGCCGTTATTACCTGCTGCAAAATCATGGACAGAAAATTTTGTGGTTGAGGATGAACCTGTGTTTGAGGTGATTTGAAGTTCTGAGCCACTTCCAAGACCAGAAACCCCGGGATTCACCAGTGCTATGGAGCCTGGATTAGTGCCAACTCTCACCCGGGCAGTGCCGGAAGGCGGTGAGGGCAAGAAGCTGGTGGAAGCTGTATTGCTTGTATGTGTGCCTGTACCGGTACCAAAATTATAGGTCCACGGCTGACTTAATACCTCAGCATTGATTCCCAAAAGAAAAGCAGTCAGTAACAGCAGGAGTCTGGATGTTTTCATAACCATGTTTAGTTGAGGCAAAAGAAGTCTGACAGTATCATCTCCTTATTACGCCTTCATTAAGTTATAGCAACTGTTTTCAGAGATAAAACAGGCTTTTCAGGCATAAATTGAGATAAAAAAGGAACATCTGCCTGCTATTTTCCGGCAAGGTGTAAGCTCAGACAGTATGAATCCGACCGCATATTAGTCACGTCTGAGGAATCCCGGAAACACTATTTTAAAAACAAAAAAAGTGGCTTCAAACGAGAAAATGGCATTATTGCTGGTTTCTGAAAAATCTTATTCAAGCGTTAAAAGGAAGTATTATCAATTATTAAATTTTACAATTTAAGTGACAATATTTTCATTCATAGGTATAAAAAACCAAGGTACTTGCCAGCGTTCTCTCTGGTGCAAAAGCCAACAACCGTACGGAGTATTGAGTAGTTAGTATCTAGTAGTTCATGCTAACTACTCCATACTCAATACTGCATACTGATCAGGCAGTAGCAAGGCTTTCCTTACGTTCACCGATTTGTTGACGCCACATGGCATAGTAGAGTCCCTTTTGTTCCAGAAGCTCATCATGTTTGCCGGTTTCGACCATTTTGCCTTTTTCAAGTACATAAATACGGTCAGCGTGCATGATAGTACTCAGGCGGTGCGCAATCAACACCGTAATGTGATGCTGGTTGTTAGAAAGCGCCCGTATGGTTTTACTGATTTCTTCTTCCGTAATAGAATCAAGGGACGAAGTAGCTTCATCAAATACCATCAGTCTTGGTCTACGCAACAGGGCTCTGGCAATTGAAAGACGTTGTTTCTCTCCACCCGATACTTTCACACCACCTTCTCCGATAACAGAGTCAAGGCCTTTGTCGGCACGGGCCATGAGGTTCTGACAAGCCGCTTTTTCAAGTACATCCAGGCAATCCTCATCACTTGCCCATGGGGCGGCAAACAGCAGGTTTTCCCGGATGGTTCCGGCAAAAAGCTGGGTGTCCTGGGTCACAAAGCCTATGTTTTTGCGCAGTTCATCGAGATCAATATCACGGGCAGCTATGTCGTTGTAGTAGACTTCGCCGCTGTTGGTTTTATATAAGCCCACGAGGAGTTTAACAAGTGTGGTTTTGCCGGAACCGGATGGCCCTACAAACGCCACGGTTTCTCCCATATTAACGCCAAAAGAAATTTCCTCCAGTGCGGCTGTCCTGGCAGACTGATGCTGGAAACCAACGCTCCCGAAATGAAGCGATTGGAGGTCGCCGATTGTTTGGGGTGAAACAGGCTTTTCTTCTTTTGGGGTACTTAGTATTTTTTCGAAATTATTGAGTGATACTTCAGCTTCTCTGTAAATATTGATAATGTTCCCAAGCTCCTGCAGCGGCCCGAAAATGAAAAAACTGTAGATAAAGAGGGAGAAAAACTGTCCGACGGAAATTTTGTCTGCGAATATCAGGTACAGCATCATCATCAGTATCCCATTCCGCATCAGGTTAACGAAGGTTCCCTGAATAAATGAAAGACTCCGGATGAACTTAACCTTCCTCAACTCCAGACTCAGGATTTTAGAAGTGATGCTGTTAAGTCTTTTGGTTTCCTGCTGGGCAAGGCCCAGACTCTTAACCAGTTCTATATTGCGAAGCGACTCTGTAGTCGAGCCTGCCAGTGCCGTTGTTTCGCCCACAATTTTCTTCTGAATTTTTTTTATTCTTTTACTCAGAACTGAGCTGAGGATGGCCAACAACGGGACCGCTGAAAAGTAAACCGGTGCAATAGCCCAATAAACATTGTAGGCATAAACCATCACGAAAGCAATGCCTACAATTGAGGTGAAAAGAATGTTTACAAAGGCAGAAACCAGCTTTTCGACGTCTGTACGCACCTTCTGAAGTATTCCAAGAGTCTCTCCGCTCCGCTGATCTTCAAAAACCTGATAGGGGAGATCGAGTGAATGACTCAAACCATCCGTATATATCTGCGCACCCAGTTTCTGGGTGATTACATTCACATAATAGTCCTGGAAGTTTTTGGCAATTCTGCTTACCATTGCAACGCCCATAGCTGCCAGTATGAGCATGCCTGCTCCCCGAATGAACTCCTCTGAAGTGATGTTGACGAGTAAATCCTTCTCTTTGGTGATGACATACTGGTCTATTACTTTCTGGAAAATCCAGGGGTCGAGTAATGAGAAAATCTGATTTATGGCGGCTAAAACCAATGCCAGCAGCACCAGTTTCCAATAGCCTTTGAGGTAATTATATAAAATTTTCATAAGGTCGGGTAGACAATCAGAAGTGAAGTTGCAAAAATAAAGTTCATCCCGACTGTTTGAATTTGCCCTGATTATGTTTTGGAAGAATAAAACGATTTATAAGCTCATGACGCGCTGTAGGCAGATTACAGTCTGCTGAACTGAAAAACGGATGTGAACTCGTTGCTTACCTGAGTATATATTCTGATAGTTCTGCTGTAAAATCCGGACTTGAAATAAATACCGGCCCGATCCCTTTACCCAGCAAGAGTGTATAGCTCAAAAAGGTTGTTTCCTGCCATTCTCCAGGCCACACAACATGCTTTTCCAACCCGACCTTAATTTCTGCTAAATCCTCATAGCGTTCAGAAGGAACCAGAGTAGTTTCAAACGACTTCCTGATCCTGACAAGTTTGAAGGTAAGCCGAACACTATCTGTAGTTTCTCCAAAGGCTGGATTTTGAGGTGCGTAGAAAAAACGGGCATCGCCATACCAAAGTTGACCAGGAACCAGGTTATCCTCAAACAATATTCCGGTTGCCTGATCAGTCCCAATTTTCCAGGCAGTCTGCAGTTTACCACCGGATAGGTTTCTGATCCATTTTACTGGAAATGACGTACCGAAAGTCGTACTTATTTTACTGACGGGATAAATATCCGGGGTAGTATCAGAAGGGTGCAAGAGGATTATTTTATGCAGGGCATCCTGATAATCTGTCATGTGCCATGAATTTTCCGGTTTGGTTGGCCAGAATGAGGTTTGGTCAGTCTTGGGCTGGTCAACAGATGGCCCTGCTTTTTTGCATGAAATCTGCAGAAATAGTAAATACAAAATGATCAAAAGTATGCCTCGCATAATATCTGACTTTCTGCTAAGTTACAAATTGTATGCTTTGCTATGTCATCAGAATACCATCATCTGTGCTCCTTTAAGGCGTATTTAGGAAGCCATTGTATCGTTTATACCTAACTTTCCGTTGGCAAGTATATTTTTGTCGTTCTAAAAGGTTCTGATGATTCGATTACTGAGTACGTTGCTGCTGTTTTTTTCTGTACTGCTTGCCGAAGCACAACCACGGAGGGCCGATTTTTTAAGCCTGGGTATCAATGCAGGCTCAGCTAACTACACCGACAGAGCAACCAGTCAGGGTTTTGGTATGCATGTTTCAGCCGATCTAAATATCAATCGCTGGCTTTTTGCCAATATCACGGGTACCTACACCAACTATCTCACAGAAAACAATACAGTGGTTTTTAACTTTGGAATAAAGGCCTATCCGTATCGCTTCATCTACATTCACCCTTATACGGGCTTTGCGAGGATATTGGCAGAACCAGATGTGGTTAAACGGGGCACGCTGGGAATAGGTCTCGGATCAAGTGTCAAAACCGGGAAAAGGCACCTCAATTTTGAAGCCTGTGCTGAGTATTTGCCTTATTATAATCCGGGTACTTACTATCTCTTTGGCAGGTTTAGTTTCCCGATTCTGATGGGCAACGATGCTGACGACCCAAGGGGAAGGTAAGCATACCAAATCCGGCCTTATCTGACTATCTTTGCGGCTGTTTTCAGATAAGATATGGCCTTAAAATGTGGTATTGTCGGCCTGCCGAATGTGGGTAAATCGACACTTTTTAATTGTTTGTCAAATGCCCGTGCGCAGGCGGCAAATTTTCCTTTTTGTACTATTGAACCCAATGTGGGGGTTATCACCGTACCGGATGCCCGGTTGAGTAAGCTGGCCGAGCTGGTGAATCCTGAACGCATCGTGCCCAATACCATCGAAATAGTCGACATCGCCGGACTGGTACAGGGTGCCAGCAAAGGAGAGGGGCTTGGCAATAAGTTTCTGGGCAATATCAGGGAGACCGATGCCATCATTCATGTTTTACGTTGCTTCAAAGACGACAACGTAGTGCACGTTCACGGCCGTGTGGATCCGATCGGTGATAAAGAAATTATTGATATCGAGCTGCAGCTTAAAGACCTGGAATCGGTTGATAAAAAACTGCAGAAAGTAGAACGGGCCGCTAAAACCGGTGATAAAGATGCCAAACTGGCTGCCGATGTACTCCATCGCTACAAACACCACCTGGAACAGGGGAAATCGGCTCGTACCGCACCAGTTACCGACGACGAACGGGAACATGCTTATGATTTATTCCTGCTGACCGAAAAACCAGTGTTGTATGTCTGTAATGTGGACGAAAAATCGCTGAAAACTGAAAATGATCATGTGGAACAGGTTCGTGCCATGGCCGCTGCCGAAAGTGCTGAAGTGCTTGTCATCTGTGCAGCGATAGAATCGGATATTGCAGAGTTGGAGAGTTATGAAGACCGTCAGGTATTTCTGGAAGATCTTGGCCTGAATGAATCCGGGGTTGAGAAGCTGATCAAGGCTGCTTACCGCCTATTGAAATTACAGACCTATTTCACGGCGGGGGTGCAGGAAGTACGTGCCTGGACCATTCATCAGGGAACGCTGGCTCCGCAAGCAGCCGGTGTTATCCATACAGATTTTGAAAAGGGGTTCATCAAAGCAGAGGTAATTCATTATCAGGACTTTGTAACCCTGGGTTCCTGGGCAGCCTGTCGCGAAGCCGGTAAAGTAAGCATAGAAGGCAAAGCCTATCTTGTTCACGACGGTGACATCATGCTCTTCCGCTTTAATGTTTGATTTAGGAGGTTAATTTGGTAAAAGGGTAAAACGGCTAAACGGCTAAACGGCTAAACGGCTAAACGGCTAAACGGCTAAACGGCTAAACGGCTAAACGGCTAAACGTTTAGAATTTTAACTGTCAAAGATAATCGCTCAAACCTTTTACAGTTTAACCATTTTACCCTTTTAACGTTTTACCGTTTAGCCGTTTTACCCTTTTACCGTTTAACCCTTTTACCGTTAACCCCCAGCCAATGTCAAGAGAAAAATCACCTGTCATAGATCCCAACGGCGTAGGTCAGGCCAACGGTCAGTTATTTGGGCTTCCTTTTACCACTGAAACGGCTGGTGTTGTGATAGTTCCTGTTCCCTGGGATGTGACTGTTTCTTACAGTGACGGAACGGCCAAAGGTCCGAAAGCCATCCTGGAGGCCTCTCCACAGCTCGATTTTTACGACCCTAAAATCCCGCAGGCCTGGAACATTGGCATTGCCATGGAAGCTATTGACAGCAAATGGCTGAAACGCTCCAAAGAACTTCGCAAACTCAGCAGCAGGTACATACAATGGCTTGAAGCCGGTTCTGACCCGGAAGAAGTCCTTGAAATGGGCATCATTCAGGATGAAATCAATGAAAAATGTGGCTATCTCTTCGATTGGGTGAAAGCGGCCACCGCACATCATCTGGAAAGAGGAAAGCTGGTAGGTGTATTGGGTGGAGATCACAGTTCTCCTCTTGGCTTAATGCATGCATTGGCAGAAAGAAATACGGAATACGGCATTTTACAAATAGATGCCCACATGGATTTGCGGGATGCCTACGAAGGTTTCACATTCTCCCATGCATCCATCATGTTTAATGCCCTCAAAATACCACAGGTAAGCAAGCTGGTACAGGTAGGCATACGAGATTACTGTGAAGCCGAAGCTGCCTTGGCAGCACAGAGTAATGGCCGCATAGCAGTTTTTTACGACCGTGACCTGGCTGAAGCTGCTTTTGATGGGAAAAGCTGGAAAAAAGTTTGTGCAGATATTGTCAAGGCATTGCCAGACAAAGTTTACATCAGTTTTGATATTGACGGACTTGATCCAAAACTTTGTCCGGGCACCGGTACACCGGTTCCGGGTGGCCTGGAATTTGAACAGGCCATGTATCTCATAGAACAGGTAGCAGCTAGCGGCCGGAAAATCATTGGTTTTGACTTATGCGAGGTATCTCCCCGTAAAAAGAATGATTGGGATGCGAATGTAGGCGCCAGAGTGTTATACCGCATGGCAAATCTCGCATATAAGTCACACGACAGTAAATTCACCAAAACTTTACGTTGAAGCGGCTATTTTTGCCGATTATCAAGAAAAAAAACAAATCTCCATGGGAAAAGTACTTATCATAGGGGCAGGCGGCGTTGGAGCCGTAGTCACCCACAAATGCGCCCAGGTGCCGGAAGTATTCACCGATATCCTGCTGGCCAGCCGTACCAAGTCGAAATGTGATAAAATCGCTGCCGAAGTAGGAGGCAATCGTATCCAGACTGCGCAGGTAGATGCCGACAATGTGGAAGAGCTGGTGGCACTCATTAGCTCTTTCCAGCCGGAAGTGGTTATCAATGTCGCGCTGCCTTATCAGGATCTGACCATCATGGAGGCTTGTTTGCGGACCAAAGTCCATTACCTCGATACCGCCAATTATGAACCGAAAGACGTGGCCAAATTCGAATACCACTGGCAATGGGCATTTCAGGATCGTTTCAAAGAAGCCGGTATACTCGGTTTGCTGGGTTGCGGATTTGATCCGGGTGTTTCGGGTATATTTACCGCCCATGCGCTGAAACACCATTTTGATGAGATTCATTATCTCGATATCATCGACTGCAATGCCGGCGATCATGGAAAAGCCTTTGCTACCAATTTCAATCCGGAAATCAACATCCGTGAAATCACCCAGAAGGGTAAATACTGGCAGCAGGGAGACTGGATTGAGATTGAGCCACTAAGTATTCATCAGCCCATTGATTACCCCGGTATAGGCCCGAAAGAGTCATATCTGCTGTATCACGAGGAATTGGAATCGCTGGTAAAAAACATTCCTCACATGAAACGCGCCCGTTTCTGGATGACTTTTTCACAGAATTACATCAACCACCTGCGTGTATTGGAAAATGTGGGTATGACCAGCATCAAACCTATCAAATTTCAGGGGCAGGAAATTGTACCGCTCGAATTCCTGAAAGCAGTGCTTCCGGAGCCATCTTCGCTGGGTGAAGGCTATAGCGGTCAGACATCTATCGGTTGCCAGATCAAAGGCCTGAAGAACGGCAAGGAGAAGACCTATTATGTCTGGAACAACTGTGATCATGCCGCAGTTTACAAGGAGATAAAGGCCCAGGCAGTTTCTTATACCACCGGTGTTCCTGCCATGATTGGCGCTATGATGATCCTGACCGGTCAGTGGAGCGGGAGAGGGGTCTTCAATGTAGAAGACTTTGATCCGGATCCATTCATGAAGGCATTGCCAAAGCATGGTTTACCTTGGCATGAGGCTGTTGATCAGCCGTTGGCGTTCAGCGACTATCAGCTTTAGTCTGGTGCTCCTTGCATAATCGGTGATGGCACACAGATTTGGATGATTTTTATGATTTACGCAGTGAAGCTCCCGTAACAAGTATATCGCCTCCCGAGATATAAGGCACTCTGCGTTAAAAAGAAAGGCTTCATCTGCAAAGATGAAGCCTTTCTTTTTAACGGCGTATTACCTTATCAGTTGACCTGTAATTTCCGGTGAGTCAATTGGTTGCCTGATTGAATCTGCACGAGGTACATGCCGTTAGACAAGCCCTGAACAGGCATTTCAAGGGTATGATTGCCTTCAGGAAGGGTGCCGAATGATTTACTCAAAAGGGTTTTCCCCTGGATATCTGTAATGGTAAAGCTTACTTTTTCATTACGTTTCAGTTCCATGAATACACTGAAATTTTCAGTCGTCGGATTTGGATAAAGCTGGCCTACTTTACTTGCCATTGGATCCAGCTTATTCACAGAAGTAGGGTCGAGTTTGAAGTAAATCTGAAACGGAGCGCCTGCAGGGAAACCAACACCACCACCATTACCCAATGCCCACTCAAACGTGGTATTGCTTCTTTGAATGGCATCGCCAGAGCTGATAATACCCGGTGCAGTAATAGGCGGGAAGAATGGGGTTCCACCAGCTACAAAAGACCATACCAGCCAATAAGGACGACCGCCTTGCAATTGTACGGGATTCATAAATTCGCCCAGCACACGCATAATGGGTCGGGTTGAATCTAAGACAGAACTTGCACTGGCTCTCATGATTCCGGTGAAGTAAGTATTCGACAACGCGTTCACGGCACTATCCCCATGAATCAGCTGACCATTTTCTGATGGATCACCATCGTAAATCATCATAAAAACATCGGTGAAGTTAGAAGAGAAGCCAGACCCGGTTTGATAGGCCCAGAATCCAATAGAATCAATGGTATAGTTGCTCGTTTCAGGAAGCCAGAATTTCTCAGCTGTTCTGATTGTGCCATTTAAACCAAGTGTAGTAAGGGGAGGAGAAAGCTGACTAAGGGCATTGCCATTAAAACCACCATTAGGACTTGTTACAATCGGACCATTGTCAAAAACACCTGAAGTGGCTAAAGGGTCTGCTACAATTACCGGTAAGGTAAGTGTGTCGTCCTGATGGTAGGTATCGCTTGCAAGGTTAGTAAAGACCTTATAAGTGAAATTGCCGGTAGTGGTCGGTGCATAAGCGTCAAAATCCACCTGGTGAATCGAGTCAGACGCAATAGAAGTAACGGTTTTGGTAGATAGATAACCTCCGGGGCCCTGAAGGGCTACCGTAAAGGTTTGCGTTACCAAACCTGTATTTTTTACAAAGAAGGAAGGAACAACACTATCATTTACCAACAGATACTGAGAACCAAACACCCGGTCAATGCCAACATTGTTCTGGGCAGGGAAGTTAAAGATCACCTGTGGTTTTCGCAGATTACTCAGATTTGTACTGTCTGACGCGAATGTTGCGGTGTTGTTGATGACATACTTGGTAGAGTTGTTGACATAAGCAGGAACCCCTGTACTGTTGTCATATCTCCAGGCAATATCAGCAGTTTGACCCCCTGGCTGAACATATTCAATCAATACCTCAAGATGTCCTCCGGTATAGGTGAAGGGCGTTGAAAGTGTGAAACGCTTAAAGCCTGCACTGTTTCCACCCTCTGCTGTCGGATTTCCATTGTAAACAAGGGTTGCTGCAGCAGATTGGCTAACCCAATTGAGATTTCCGGCAGGATAAACGGAGTCAGTTGCATTGCGCAAATAGATTTTCATGTTGGGTGTATTGGTGATGCTGGCAGTACCTTCTCTTCTGAATTCAAGACTGCGGATTTCTGCACCCGCCGGAATCCCTGAAACGGTGGTACGCGGATAAATAAAAGCCCATCTTCCGGATGCTGCTCCGGCCAGTTGTGTTCTCATCGGGCCAAAGTCGTTGTTATTGGTGTAAGCAGATGTAAATTGCCCGGTTCCGACCGTTACACTCTGTGCCACAACAGACATAGAAGAACCAATGGCCGCAATAGCACAAACAATACTTAATAGTCGTTTTTTCATAAGTTGAGTTTTTAATAATGTTCCGAATATATAAGGGCATTTTTAAAAATTAACCTCAATGACAGGTACATTAACAAGTTTTAATCATTCTGATTTGGTTCTTTGAGCCTTATTTTTGCCCAAAATATCTCCCATGCAACTCCCACTGGCCTCGTTCCCTTCTCCGATTTTCCTCATGCACGAAGCCAGACTCCGGCACAACCTGGAAAGGATGAAAAAAGTACAGGAAGAGGCTGGAATCAAGATAGTACTGGCCTTAAAGGGATTCAGTATGTACAGTACCTTTCCATTGGTGAAGCAATACCTGGCAGGAAGTACAGCCAGTTCATTGCACGAAGCCAGACTGGGTTTTGAAGAATTCGGTGGCGAAACCCATGTGTACAGCCCGGCCTACCGGGAAGATGAGTTTGACGAATTGCTGACATATGCAGGCCATTATTCTTTCAATTCTTTAAGTCAATACCTGAAATTCAAGGACAAACTTTTTGCAGCACGGCCGGATGCAAAGGCCGGTATCCGCATCAATCCGGAATACAGTACCGTTAGTGTAGACCTTTACAATCCCTGCATACCCGGCTCAAGGCTTGGTATAAGGGCTGAAGACTTGCCGGAAACGCTCCCGGAAGGCATCAGTTTCCTGCACAGCCATAATTTATGCGAAAGTGATTCTTTTGCACTGGAACAAACGTTGGAAAACATAGAACGCCTTTTTGGTCGTTTTTTACCTCATATCAAACTGCTCAACCTCGGCGGTGGCCATCTGATGACGCGGGATGATTATGATGTTGACCACCTGATCCGTACCCTCCGTAATTTCAAGGCAAAATACCCGCATCTCGAACTGATGCTGGAACCCGGATCAGCGGTGGCCTGGCAAACGGGCTATCTTGTCAGCACCGTGCTGGATATTGTAAACAGCAAAGGCATACAGGTAGCCATACTTGATTGCTCTGTATCAGCCCACATGCCGGATGTGATAGAAATGCCCTATAAACCCAAAATTCACGGTGCAACAGACCCGATGCCGGGTAAACCTACCTACCGTTTCGGCGGACAAACCTGCTTAGCCGGTGATTTTGTAGGCGATTACAGCTTTGAAAAGCCCCTTCAACCAGGAGATAAGATTGTTTTCGACGATATGATGCATTACACCATGGTGAAAACCACCACCTTCAACGGCATCAACCTCCCGCATATCGGTATCTGGAAAGAAAATGACAGCTACGAGCATGTCAAATCTTTCGGGTATCACGATTTTAAGTCGCGGCTTTGACAGACATCGAGAGGGCGAGAGGCGAGACTTTTTTTGGTTGACCCCTGCGGGGTCTTCGGGTGGTGTACCAGCAGACCACAATCACGACCCTGCAAGGGTCGAAAAAGTCTCGCCTCTCGCTTCTCGCCCTCTCGATGTCTAAAGAAAAGATTACATCCGGTCGTAGTCAATCACCAGGTCATGCGAAACAGGCCTTCCCACACATGTCAGGCAGGAACCCTCTTTGATTTCCCGGTCTGAAATCGCCTCCTGATCCTCAATAATCATTTCACCCTGCACTTTAAAGGCACGGCACATGCCACAAACCCCCATGGTGCAGGCGTAGGGAAGGTCCAGCCCGGCTTCGAGGGCGGTTTCAAGGATATAACCACCCGGTGGAACCGTTACTTCGTGCATTTTACCGTCGAGCTTCAGTTTTACAATGCGGGTACCATCGTCATCCGGACTTTCCGGTATAATAGCAGGCGCTTCCGCTTTGTGGGCATGAAAGAAACTCTCCTTGTGCAGACGTTCTGTTTCAATGCCGTTACTTTCGAGCATGTGATAAACATCGTGCATCATCGCTTCCGGGCCGCAGATGTAGTAATTCGTTGTTTTATCGGCAAATAACCCATCGCTGGTACAACACTGCATCATCAGTTCTGCTTTGATGCGGGATGTAATACCGTTCCAGCCGGTCTCGGGACGGCTGAGTAAATGCGTGATTACCAGGCGGTCGCCATGCTTTTGCTGCAGACGCTCCAGCTGGTCTTTGAAAATAATATTTTTCTGGTCCCGGTTACCATAGTACAGATGTACTTTGTTGGTGCCTTCTTTCTCCAGTATAGACTTCATAATCGACATCAGCGGGGTAATACCGCTACCGGCACCAATCAGGGCTACCGTTGGTAAGTTGCTGCGTTTGTTGTTCAGGGTAAAATTGCCATACGGCTCAATCACCGATACATAGTCACCTTCTTTCAGATTTTGCAACAGAAAGTTGGATACAAGACCGCCTTCAACCCGTTTTACACATACGCCAATTACCGGAATGGCACTTGGAGCGGTACAGATAGAGTAGGAGCGGCGAACCGACTTGCCTTCTATATCGAGCACCAGGGTCAGAAACTGACCGGGCCAGAAGGTCGGGATAGCTCCCTTTTCGTCACGGAAATAGATGGCAATGGCGTCGGGGGTCTCCCGGATGATGGTTTCAACTTTAAGCTGTATAAACTGGGTACTCATGAGATCGGATTGCGGTGCAAAGATACGGAACCTGCGCCTAGGGAATAAGGGATTGTGATGGCACGCGGATATTTCAGACATCGAGCGGGCGAGAAGCGAGAGGCGAGACTGCCTCTGCTTTGCGTAAAGCATAGAAATTCCTGCACCGGCGGAACTCCGTGTGCCATCATTAAAATTATGCGTAGCGTTGTCCTACCCACACAAAGCGGCGGTTCACATAATTCGGGTCGGTAAAACTCGCGTTGCCTGCCGGATTGCCACCGGTAACGTGGAAATCGCTGAAAGCAGCATGTTGGTTCAGGTAAATCGGGCCGGTGAGGTTAAACGATACCGGTACAAATACACTGGCCATCTCGTCGGCAATTTGCTCCATCACAACCTCGCTGGTAGAATAGGCGCCGCAACTGATAGCACCGTGTTTCTGTGCCAGTTGTTTGGCCAGCCGGATAGAATCAGCAGTGTTTTTGGTTTTGATGACGATGGCAATCGGACCGAACAATTCTTTTTCGAACAGCTTTTCCTGACTGCCATCCACCTGCAGCAGAACAGGGGATGCAGTACGGGTTTCCGGGAATTCCTCGTTTACAATAGCATGTGAACCTACGAGTATTTTCGCATCGAGTTTGGCAACTTCTTTCACGCGGTCGGCGGTGAGGTCGTTCTGGAGGGCTGCCAGTACGCCGGGACCCATTTTAGGGTGTCCGGCAATGCCTTCGATGGCTGCCGCCAGGGCTGCCGCCACTTCATCGAAGCTTTTGTGCCCTTCAGCGGTCTCAATGCCACCTTCAGGAATGAAGAAATTCTGTGGGGCGGTACACATCTGACCTGAATACAACGAAACAGCGAAACCGAGGTTATCCGCGACCGCTTTCAAATCAGCACAACTATCGATAATAACAGAGTTAACACCTGCTTTTTCGGTAAATACCTCTTTACCCAGTATGCTTTGCGCTTCCAGCCAGTTGCCGAATACGCTGTTGCCGGTATAATCGATGAGTTTTACATCAGGATGGGCTACAAATTCCTTGGCAATCGGGAATTTGGAAGTATCTACAGAAAGTTGGCAGGTATTGGGGTCTAAGCCATTCTCTATCAATACCTTTTGCAGTTCTGCCACTACAATCGCAATGGGCAGCACGGCCTTCGGATGAGGCTTTACAATCACCGGATTACCGGTAATCAGGCTGGCATACATGCCGGGAACGGTGTTCCAGGTAGGGAAGGTGGAACAACCGATGACGAGGCTGACGCCTTTCGGTACCGGCCGCCAGCTTTTTTTAAGGGTGAGATCAAATTTACCCATCGGCTTCACCCATTGGGTTTCGGCAGGGAAACGGGAGAGTTCCTCGTAACCCATGGCGATGGCTTCCAGCGCACGGTCGGCCGCATGGGGGCCTGATGCCTGAAACGACATCATAAACGACTGTCCGGTGGTATGCATGGTGGCATAAGCAATCTCGAAAAAACGTTCTTTCATGCGCTCCAGACTTTCGGTCAGTATGCCGGCTCTTTCGGCTACCGATACTTTTCTCCAGCTTTGAAAAGCTGTTTTAGCACGTTCTACCACAATTTTATCAGCAAAAACGGGGTAACGGATACCAAGACCTGTCTGGAGATAGGGAGAAACCTCTTCGCCTTCGAAACGGAGGGGTTGTGCCTGTTCCAGCTCACTGAAATCGGTATTCATGCTGTTCTGAAACTTCAGCAAACCAGCCGCATTGGCATCCTCGGCATAAGCCTTGGGGTTTTCAGGATATTGGGCAAAAAATACGCGTTCACGATTGGCCTGAACAGCTCTTTCTATGATAGCACGGTGTTTTTCGAATAAGCTCATGCAAATGTTTTTAGCGGCCTAAAGGTAGTGATTCGGCTGCTTTTTCTGATGAATCAGGGAAGCACTACTTTCCGGAAAGCTTTTTGGTTTCCTCTGTTCAATTCCATGATATAGAGTCCACTCTGTATTTTTTCAAGTGAGAGTGTCGTTTCAGGCTCCGAAAAAAGCCCCTCCTGCACAGTTTTTCCCTGTAAATCCCGCAGCACCCAGCGCGTGAGGGCAGGACTGTTTTCCGGGAAACGGACATTTAACTGACGGCTGACCACAGGATTGGGAAACAACTCAAAACCACTAAGTTCACCTGTTGTTTCAAGAGAAGTGGCTGTGTTGGAACGATAAAAAAGAACCCACCGACGTTCCTGACTGCTGAAGGTAGAAAAGGTAATGGATTGGGGTATATCCCCCTGATAAGTAAGCTGCGACGGCACTTCTGCTGCCAGATAAAGCTGATGATCGGCCAAGGTGCCCAGCCATTGGTCACCTAAAGAGGTGCCGAACTGAAAACTGCCGTCCAGGGGTTGATTCACCCGGTCGAGATTGTATTGACCGGGGGCGGTATGCGGCGTGTAAATCACCAGGTTCCCCTGAGGTGTCATTCCCTGAGGGAAATCCTGCCGGCCCGGGATCAACAGGAAACGCCCCTGATGTGAAAAACTATCGCGAAGTGTAACGAGGCTGCCGGAAGCCGGTAATTCAAAAATACTTTGCTCGTATGCCTGTCCACCCACCTGGGTATGACCGGTGGCCGACCAAAGCGGGGAGCCCCCGACCGGAAACTCAAGCTGCGATTCAAAATCAAAGGTGATGTAAGAAATGGTCTTCAGCAATTGTACACTGTCCTGCCTGAAAGGAAATATCTTCCCCAGATAGTTCTGGTAGCCGGTTAAGGGCAGGGAAGGCGGAAGGGGGACACCATCTATGCCACCTGCCGGATCAGCACTGCCGCAAAACCACAGCCCCGGATATTGGGCGGTATCAGCTGCAAAACCGAGGTCGCTGACAGTGCGGATTTGTGTCAGATCTTTCGACCAGACCAGGTTTCCGTTAAACGGATCAAACAGACCCATCCAGCCATCCACGTCAGAGCCAAGGCCACAGGCAGCCACCCACGAATCGGTAGTTTCGCGGTATCGGATACGCTGAATAGTGTTATTCTGCCAGGCCCGGCCATGCCAACTCCATAAAATATCACCTGACATGGTAATCTTCGCCAGAAAGGCATCCAGGGCAAACTGTTCCGGATTGATAAAAGTATCGGTACCCAAAACCAGGGTGTCGAGAAATACACCCCCTATGATCAGGTCCATACCCGACCAGCTCATGCTGTTAATACGCGCATTACCGGGTATCACGAGGCTGTTCAGCCGCCAGGGAGCTTGCTGGTCATTCGGTTTCCGGTAGAATTTAATACTGAGGGTGCCTACTGCCTCGCCGGTGGCTTGCTGAACAGGAAAACGGGTGTCTAACCCCGCTACAGCAAAAAAATGAGCGATGCTTCCTGTGAGGGGATAGGGCTGTACTGACAGCGCTGTCCAGCGGTTTTCGGTAGTATCAAGGTCGTACGCCTGCCATTCCTGGGCGTAACCCAGCTGAAAACAACTGAGGAAGAGGAGGGAAGCTGCGGTACAAATGCGTAATAATTTAAACATAACGGATAAGTTGGGTTAACGAAAATAAGGAACATAAGCCAGCCTTTTTCATTGCAGGGTCACGTATTTGTCTGCTTTTTTTGATGCTGACCATACATTTTGGTTTGTGGTGTTTAACTTCGCCCACATGAGCGACAAACTCCGGCAATTAGAAGATAAAATCGCTGAAGCCAAACTGGGCGGCGGTCAGAAACGTATTGATTCACAACACAGCAAGGGCAAATTAACTGCCCGCGAACGCCTCGACATCCTGCTCGATCCGGGCAGTTTTGAAGAAATCGGCATGTTTGTTACCCACCGCTCGTCTGATTTCGGCCTTGACCGCGAGCAGTACCTGGGCGACGGCGTGGTGACCGGCTACGGCACCATCAACGGCCGTCCGGTGTATGTATATTCGCAGGATTTCACCGTTTTCGGTGGTTCCCTGTCCGAAACCCATGCCGAGAAGATCTGCAAGGTGATGGATTTATCCATGCGCAACGGCGTGCCGCTGGTCGGCCTCAACGACTCCGGAGGTGCCCGCATCCAGGAAGGCGTGGTATCGCTGGCGGGTTATGCCGACATCTTTCACCGCAACGTACAGGCCTCTGGCGTAGTGCCGCAGATCAGCGCCATCATGGGCCCCTGTGCCGGTGGCGCGGTGTATTCGCCGGCCATGACCGATTTTATACTCATGGTCGAAAAAACGAGCTATATGTTCGTTACCGGCCCCAATGTGGTAAAAACCGTTACCCACGAGGATGTGACCAGCGAAGAGCTGGGCGGCGCGATGACCCATGCCACCAAATCGGGTGTAACCCATTTCGCCTGTGCCAACGAAATCGCCTGCCTGAACGACATTAAGGCGCTTTTGTCGTATATGCCGCAGAACTGCGAAGAAGAGGCCCCTCCGGTGGCTTACGAAACACAAGGGGCGGAGCTCCGCCCCAAACTGGCCGGTATCATACCCGATAACCCCAACCAGCCTTACGATATCCGCGAGGTGATCGAAGAGATCATCGATACCGGCAGCTTCCTGGAGGTACATAAAGATTATGCGGATAACATCGTAGTCGGTTTTGCCCGCCTGGCAGGCCGCAGCATCGGCATCGTGGCCAACCAGCCCGCCAGTCTGGCCGGGGTACTGGACATCAACGCTTCCAAAAAAGCCGCCCGATTCATCCGTTTCTGCGATTCTTTCAACATTCCCTTGCTGGTGCTGGAAGATGTACCCGGCTTTTTGCCAGGCACCGACCAGGAATGGAACGCCATCATCACCAACGGCGCCAAGCTGCTGTATGCCTTCAGTGAGGCTACTGTGCCGCGCATTACCGTCATCACCCGCAAAGCTTATGGCGGCGCCTACGATGTGATGAACAGCAAACACATCGGTGCCGACATGAATTTCGCCTGGCCAACAGCCGAAATCGCCGTGATGGGCCCCAAAGGGGCGACAGAAATCATCTTCAAGGCCGAAATTGCCGCTGCCAGCGATGGCCCGGCCAAGTTTCAGGAGAAGGTAGATGAGTACACCGAAAAATTTGCCAATCCCTACCGGGCTGCCGCACGTGGTTTTGTGGATGAAGTGATTCGTCCCGAAGAAACCCGCCGCAAGCTCATCCGGGCGTTTAAGATGATTGAAACCAAAGCCGTTAAATTGCCTCGCAAGAAGCATGGCAATATTCCCCTATAAATTTTATTCAAGTGAACCAACGTATCTCCCTGATTTTTAATGTATTGCTTTCTATTGCAGTCATTGTGTTATATGTGCTGCATTTCAGCAGCACCCGGTCCGGTTCTTCTGAAAGCGGCAGCGATGAAAATGTGTGGATAGAAGACACCACCCTGGCTCAAAAGGCCCTGGCATCTAACAAACCCCTCAAAATTGTCTTTATCAAGGCCGACAGTATTTATGTGAAGTACGAATACTACAACAACCTCAAAAAAGGCATCGAATCGAAAGCCCGCCGCTCCGAAGCCGAGCTGGAAGGGGAGATGAAGCGGCTCGAAAAGGACTATGAAGATGCCCAGCGCCGTGCCCAGAGCATGAGCAAAGAGCAGATCATGGAGCTGGAGCAGCGTTTTGGTCAGCGGCAGCAGCAACTGGCGCAGTTGCGCGACCGTTTATCGGAAGAACTGGCCATAGAAGAAGAAAAACTCAACAAACAACTCCGGGGCAAGGTGCAGGATTATTTCAACCGCATCGCCAGCGAGAACAATTTCGATTACATCGTATCCTATTTCCCCGGCTCCAATGTGGTTTGGGCCAACGACAGCCTCGATATCACTGCCAAAGTGCTGAACGACCTGAACCGCGAATACCGCGAGGGTAAAAAGAAGTAATCCAGACACCGGCACACCTGCAGCATGTACGTTGACAAGAATATCCGCTTCAAAAGCATGCTCAAAATCATGGGCGGGCATCTCATCTGGCTTACCGCCTGGGTATCGCTGGTGGCGACGGTGTTCGAGTGCACCCGCTGGAACTGGATGACCATTCCCTGGGTGCCAGTAAGCCTGATGGGTACCGCCGTGGCCTTTTATGTTGGTTTCAAAAACAACCAGGCCTACGACCGCCTCTGGGAAGGCCGTAAAATCTGGGGCGCCATCGTCAACTCCAGCAGGGCCTGGGGCAGTATGGTGCGGGCTTATATCAACGACCATTTTGCCACCGAAAAACACGATCCGGAAGCCCTCAAAGCCATCCACCAGCGGCTTATATACCGACACATCGCCTGGTTGTACGCCCTCCGCAGTCAGTTGCTGCAACCCATGCGCTGGGAGCATGCCAGCCTGAACAACTTCGTAGGCACCGTTAACCGCAAACGCATGCAAAAAACCGGCATCGGCACGCTTGACCCCGACCTGACCGAAAAGATGCTGAAAGCCCACCTTTCAGACGCGGACTACCGGAAATTCATCCAAACCCGCAACCCGGCCACCCACATGCTCGACCGGCAGGCCCAGGAACTCAGTCAGCTCAATGAAACCGGCCTGCTCAACGATTTCCGGCACATCGACCTGCAAAAGCAGCTGGTTGACCTCTATGCCCACCAGGGCATGGCCGAGCGCATCAAACGTTTCCCGCTGCCCCGGCAATACGCAAGCGCCAGCTTCATTTTCGTGGTGATTTTCATCCTGCTATTACCCCTCGGCATGGTCAACGAGTTCAGCAAACTAGGCCCCTGGGGCGTGTGGGTATCGATACCCTTTTGCGTAGTAATTGGCTGGGTATACGTATTCATGGAAATCGTAGGCGACTACTCCGAAAACCCCTTCGAAGGCCTCAGCAACGACGTCCCCATGTACTCGCTCTGTCGGACCATTGAGATTGATCTGAAGGAGATGCTGGGGGAGACAGATTTGCCGGAGGGGGTGGAGGCCAGGGGTGGGGTTTTGATGTAGTTTTGCTAAAAAACGTCCAAATGAATTTGTTAGAGTCCGAGAATATTCCTGAATTTCATCTTACTGATAATGAAATAAAGTGGCTAGAAGAACTTTGGTCTTTTACCAACAAAACAGGAAAAATACCGGAATATGCTAGCGTTCGTGTGAAATTATTAGATCAGTTTATAGATGATGACTTTGTTCCATCGAAAATGGATAAGTTACTTGTCAAAGACAATGCTACCGAAATAACACTTTTAGGAGTATTTCATATTCTAAAGAATCATGATGAGATTTTGACAAATCTTAATAATATCATTAAGTACATTAAGAAGAAACTAATAGGAGACCCTCACAGTAGAGAATTCTCAACAAGAAAAATAGGTGAGGACTTGAATCTTGAAGAAGAATATGTAAGAGTAATTCTCAAATTAGCTTCGCAATATGGGAGATTCTGGGATAATGCAAGAGGATTAGCTTCAAGTACGCTTGAAAAAGAATTTGGCTGGTATGAGTTTAAAATAGAACAATCAGATTCAATAGATTTTTATCTCAACTTTAAAGATTTTAGGTTAACTCTTCAAGAGCATTTCGGAAAGGCCGAACAAACTCCCTCCAGATTTCAGCCGAATATTTCAGATGCATTTGTAAGCACTAAAAATTCAGACTTTGTCGATTCAGAAAGAGTTGATCAGCTAAAACATCTCCCTAAGAATAATTTTGACTTATCTAAACTCATAAAACTATGTGAAGAGCTAAATAGTAATTATTCACAAAGGAATTACTATTCAATAGCTCTTTTAACACGTGCCATTATTGATCATGTGCCACCCGTTCTTGGTTACAAGACTTTTAGAGAAGTAGCGAATAATTATAAATGTGAGGGGAATGAACGTAGTTTTAAAGATCATATGCTACGTTTTGAAAACTCACTAAGAAAAGTTGGAGATGCCTCAATTCATTCTCAAATTAGAAAATCAGAGTCCTTGCCAACTTTTGTTCAAGTTGATTTTAAGAGTGATTTAGATGTCCTGCTTTCAGAAATAGTACGTGTTCTCAAGAGACATTAGGGGTATAATTTTCAACTTTTTACGCTCATGTAGTTTTGCTATTGGACTCAATCTAGGTTTTAGAGCAACTTTAATGAGCTGATATACCTCTGATAGTAATTGAATTTATTATAGAAATCTTCTGAGGCCTCGTAATTACTGAACTGGTACTCTTCATGGAGTCCATTTTCTGTTCTTATGGCAATCTCTCCATATCTAACAACTGGTATTTGGTAGTTATCTTTAAATCTCTTATCTCTGGATCCGTTTTTGTTGACTTTTGCCCAAGTATAATCTATGATTTTCGAATCGCTTGGGATTGAGCTAGTTTCTAAAAAGCTTACATTAGTATGAACAACTTTCAACTCATTAAATCCAACTACTGCAAAATCGGATCTGTTTGAATACATAACAATAAAGTTGGGGTATATGTAAATGTCTCCACCGTTTGCATTTTTCATCCAAAGTGTATCAAAAGGTGATTTGATGTCTTCTAACTCCTTTGAACCAAATTGTACTATTCTTCTTTTGACAGTTGTATCTGCAAAAGAGCGAGTGACACGCCTATCCTGATGATATGCTCCGGTAACATCCCATATTTTTCTGCTTTCAGCTAGTTCATTGAAAGAATTTGTCAGATCCGAATAAATCCTGCCAATTTCTGGGTCAAATTCGATTTCAAGGTTAACCCTGCTATTTTGAATCATCTCTTTAACCTGGGAAGAAGCGTCTTTCTTTGTATTTATATCAGCTTTAATCTTATAGAATGTGTTTTTCTGTATTAACGGAATCAGGAAGAGATAAGAAACGATAAGTAAAAATTGGGATATCCAAAGTGAATATTCAATTTTATTTAGATCTTTTAGTAATTCAATTCTCTGTTTTCTGGCAGCAAGTATAGTCTCTTTGATGCCTTGCAAATCCTGACTAGTAATTTCTTGCAAGTCAACACTGAAGATATTATCACTAGGTTCTTGCTGATAGATAATTTCATCTATCTGAGGTTTTGGAGTTTGATTGTTTGAAGAAATCTTTTCCCTGCTATAAAGACCTGTTCCAGGTATTCCTGTGTTCAGAAATGTGCCTGATTTTCCAATTGTCAGACTAGCTCCACGTACACCTATAGTAGTACTTATTCCCCGTTTGCTAAAGTTTAGATGAATTCCTGGAATCAACTTGACTCTTTTCCTATAACTCCAAGCCATGACTGTATTTCTTAAGCGATTGGTTCTTTCAAATATAAGATACACTCTTTAATTAGTTAAACGTAATGTACCGTCAAAGCCAATTTGTGTATGTCCTTAATAATGCTTTTGTCTTTTCATTTGCATCCAGCACTAATATATGAGGTCTCCTTTTAGGATAATCCTATTAAAAGTTCCATATTGAATAGAACTAATGTACCTTTGTAACTCACAAATCTATCAATGTGCAATTACTAGGTCTGAAACATCTGACTAAGCTAAAAAAGAAGAATACTGGCAATGCAAAGCTTGCCAGTGCTATTGATGCCTTAGTAGGTGATTTTAGAAAAGCTACTTGGAAAAACAAAGATGAAGTCCAGAAAGACAGAAAAGATGCAGATTGTGTTCATAGTGAAGGATATTTCTTCTTCAATATCCATATTCACCGGACACTGGTGCTGATAGAATATACGCCGGTTGAAGAGACCAGAGAAGCTGACGAAAGCTTACAGGGAATAGTAAACATTCACTGGGCCGGCTCTCATGACGAATATGAGAGAACGTTTAAAAATAGCCGAACAGTCATTGATAAATGGCTTAGGAATAAGGGACTTATAGATTAATCAGGTACAGTATAGATATGGAAAAGTTTAGCATCGATAATCTCCTGAAGATTACAACCATCCACACCGAACTTGAACTCGAACAAGCCAACTCACTCTTCAACAAGCTGCGGTTGCTGGTGAAGCAGGATCCGGCTTTGAAACCTTTGGGCAGGCATCTGGCTAATCTCATTGAGCAATATGAAGCGGTTCATTGGTCGGATGAAACCCGTGTAAGTGATGAACAGTTGCAGGCCAGCGATCAGGCGGAGAAATTGATGTTGTACCAGGAGCAGTTCCTGCAACGGCGAAAGGAGCTGATCAGAAAGGCGCTCAAGGAAAACGGTTTGATTCAGAACGACCTGGCCAGCATACTGGGGCATCGGAAAAATTATATGTCGGAGCTGATCAATGGTGTCAGACCATTTTCTCAGGAAGATATCATCATCATCCACCGGATTCTCAGCATTAAGCTGACCGATCTGATTCTCCCGATCGTAAAGGAGCCGGCTGCCAACAGGATACGCCTGGTGATGGAGAAACTGAATAAGCCCATGCTAAAGCTGAAAGGGGCTGATTTCAATCTGCAGTTCATGCCCGGATAAGGCTAAACCAGCGTACAGCCTGTTTTCCAATACCTCTTTAACCTCATAATTTATATTATGATTAATAGAAAAAGAGAATACTCCCTTATCTTCGCCTGCGCAGCCTAATTGTTCATGCTATGATTAATCCATCCTTTTGGGAATACGACCTCCTCTTCTCGCAAACGGATGTGTTGATTATTGGTGCAGGTCTTACCGGACTTGCTGCTGCGATCACCCTGAAGCAACAGGCGCCGCTGCTGAAAGTAGTTGTGCTGGAGTCAGCCAGACTTGGCACCATGGCTACTACCAGGAACGCCGGCTTCCTCTGCTATGGCAGTCCCTCTGAACTGATTGCTGACCTGGATGCCTATGGCCCGGATCATGTATATGAGCTGCTGGTTCGTAAAAGCCGTGGCATCGAGCGCCTCCTGGCCCTGGGACGTAAAAAGGACATGGCATACCACAGTACCTATGGCTATGAGCTCTTTGATGCTGAAAAACCCATAGAGCAGGTCATTGACCGGATGAACGAATTAAACATAATAGTAGAGGCTGCAACTTCTCTGACTGACTATTACAAGCCAGCAGCGGCTTCTGCATTATCGCGCTGGGGATTTGAGGGTTTCAACGGGGCTATACAGATGACTTATGAAGGTCAGGTACAAAGTGCAGCCATGGATTATTCGCTGCGTCTGTATGCGCAGAATCTGGGTGTACACCTGGTGAGTGGTCTGGAGGTTACTGCATTGCATGCGGCAGAACAGCATTGGGTATATACGACCGAATATGGCGATTTCACTACCAGAACAGTCCTTTTGGCCAACAATGCCTTTCTAAGCAAGCTAGTACCGGCGTTTGAGGTAAAGCCCAAACGCGGGCAGGTGCTTGTCACCAGCGAACTCCCCCACCTTCGCCTGCATGGCAATTATCATTACGACCAGGGCTATTACTATTTCCGGAATGTGGGCAACCGTTTGTTGTTAGGAGGTGCCAGAAACATGGATATGGAGACAGAAAACACGGATGAAGCCCTGCTGAATGAAAAATTACAGCAACATCTCGCCGATTTCGCCGCTTCGCGGCTGTTACCCGGTCAGCGTTTCACCATCGAGCACCGCTGGAGTGGTATCATGGGTTTTACGGCAGATAAAAAACCAATCTGTCGGCAATTGCAACCGGGCTTATATGCAGCTGCCGGTATGAACGGTATGGGTGTGGCCATGGGAGCCGCTTTAGGAACAGACATAGCCGAAACCATGCTTGAAACGCTGTCTCCCGGCAGAAAAAGGCGGAAAAAAGGCTAAAACAGACTTTGCTGATGGGCCTTTTTGGATGATTCCCGGATTCCCTGGCGTTCCAGGTGGATATCTCCCCACTTATTGAGGGTTTCCAATACCGGTACAAGGGTTTTGCCGTAGTCGGTCAGTTTATACTCAACTCTTGGCGGGATTTCCGGATAGGATTTACGGGTGGCGATGCCGTCTTTCAGAAATTCTTTCAATTGCTGGGTGAGCATTTTTTGGGTAATGCCATCCACATCGTCCTTGATTTCGCTGAAACGTTTGGCTTTGCTGCGAATACTCCACAGTATCTGAATTTTCCACTTCCCGCCGACGATTTCGAGGGTAGCATCTATTCCGGTTTTCACATAAGGGATGTTTTCAGCAGCTTTCATAGGTTCAGACAATAAGTTACTAAAAAATAGTTACTTTATTTTGAGACTAACGAAGGTAATGGAAGAAATCATATCCACCAAATCTTTTCCGGCTGATTCTCTGTCATTTAAAAATCAAAAGCCCTTGCAGTACGATTGCAAGGGCTGTGATATACGCGCTTTATAAATCAAAGACCATGCTCACCTAACCAGCGTTCTGCATCCAGGGCGGCCATACAGCCTGAACCCGCGGCGGTTACAGCCTGGCGATAAATCTTATCCTGGGCATCTCCACTGGCAAATACACCCGGGATATTGGTTTTAGAGGTACCTGGTGTTGTTATCAGGTAGCCAACTTCATCCATATCCAGGTAAGGTTTGAAAATCTCGGTATTGGGCTGGTGGCCGATGGCTACAAAAAAGCCTTTTACAAGGAGTTCACGCGTTTCGCCGGTTTTAACGTTTTTCACCCGCACGGATTCCACGGTATTGTCGCCCAGCACTTCTTCAGTTTCGGTTTCCCACAGTACTTCTATGTTTTCGGTACGGAAAACACGCTCCTGCATGGCTTTACTGGCCCGCAGCTCATTGCGGCGTACAATCATATACACTTTGTTACAGAGCTTGGCCAGATAGGTGGCTTCTTCGGCAGCGGTATCTCCCCCACCCACAATGGCCACATCCAGACCCCGGAAGAAAAAGCCATCACAAACGGCGCAGGCAGAAACGCCGAAACCATTTAAACGTTGTTCAGAAGGCAAACCAAGCCATTTGGCGGATGCTCCTGTGGAAATAATCACTGCGTCAGCTGTGATTTCTTTCTCCATATCAATGACCACTTTGTGCGGATGGCCACTGAAATCGACGGAAGTTGCAAGCCCATAACGTACATCTGTACCCATACGCTCAGCCTGTTTGCGGAAATCTTCCATCATCTCAGGACCTTGTACCCCCTCCGGATAACCGGGATAGTTCTCTACTTCGGTGGTGATGGTTAACTGACCTCCTGGCTGTAAACCCTGGTACATGACGGGCTTAAGGCCGGCACGGGCAGCGTAAATAGCGGCAGTATAGCCTGCAGGACCTGACCCAATGATCAGGCATTTGACATGTTCGGTGTTTGAATTCATCTTTCTAAAAAACTTAGGCAAAAGTAAGTGCTATGGAGCAACAATTAAGGTGTCGAGTGAAGTTCCATACCCTCCCCATATTCCAAGCCCTCTCCCGCGTATACCCCGGATATTGGTAGCTACAATGGTGGGGGTGCTGAAAGGGTTTCCGCTGCCACCGATGGCAGATTGTAAGGTATTCCAGAAGGTATAATGCGGCTTATCCAAAGCACACCATTTGGTGTATATGGTGTCACCTTTTTCAAAATAACCATATTCTTCAAAAGTGAGGGAATCGTTGAAAAGATAGGCCTCCTTGCCCCTTTGCAGAATAAAATCAACAGTTTGCCCATTGATCAGGTCATCGGAATAGATAGAACTGAAATCGCTGCTCCAAAGTGTTTCCTGGTTACGGCGTGAAAAAGCCCGTACATAATTACCCGGCAGTGGCGGATCCATATACCGGAAATAAAGCTGCATCAGCTCCTCATCGCGGGGAGTCGGTTGCACATTGCCTGCCTCCCGTATAATATCAGCCTTGCTGCGTACCCATAGACTATCAAAAGCGACAGCCTGCGGAATGGTTGTGGTGGCCGTAAGCTCTTCATCGGGTGTGACAATACGAAGCGTATACGTGCGGCCAAATTCCCCCTTGATTTTTGTCCCCTGGTAGTTGAACAAGGTAAAATGCTGAAAATAGAATGCAGGACGCAGGGTATCCAGTTGTACCCCATCGCTTACAATTACCAGGGCACCATTTACCAGCAAACCGGCCACCGTTGCCAGGTCAACCGATTGGAAATAGGGTGAATTGCGGGAAAGACTTACAATTGCGAATGAATCGGGTTCAATCTGTCCATGTACTACCAGGTAATTTTTAGGATCAGGCAAATCGAGGGTGATGTCGCGTTCGCATGCCTGAAAAAACAAAGCACTCAGGCCAATCAGCAGAAAAATAAATTGCTTTTTCATGGTCAGAATTTGAAGTTCCAGGTGACTGAGGGTATGATAGGAAACAAAGAAACCTGCTTGGCCTGCACCGTCAGACTTTGCTGTTGCAATGACCCCTGGTTTTCTATGTAAATGAAATAGGGATTCAACCTGCTATAGACATTGTAAATGGCAAAGGTCCAGGTGCTTTCGAGGCGTTTGCCTTTTTTGGCAGGGGTAAATACAGCTGCCAGATCCATGCGGTGATAATTGGCCAGCCGGTAGGTATTGCGGTCGCCAATCTGGTCGATGATTCTTCCTTCGATAAAGTAACGCGATTCAGGGACTGTGTAGGCATTCCCGGTGGCAAACACAAAGGTGGAAGAAAAGGTCCAGCGTTTGTCGAACTCATAAGAAGCTACAACAGACATATCGTGGCGCCGGTCGAATTTATAGGGATACCGGCGGCCCTGCATGATGTCGGGAAACTGCCGCCAGGCCCAGGCCAGGGTATAACCTACCCAGCCGGTGAGTTTTCCGGTACGTTTTTTCAGGAAAAATTCTGCACCATAGGCTTCTCCTGTCCCGAAAACAAGGTCGTTTTCGATATTGCCGTTCAGTCCATTAACGGAACCATCCCTGAAGTCAATCTGATTTTCAAGGGTTTTGTAGTAAACTTCTACTGAACTCTCCCAAACGTTGTTGTTGAAATTACGGAAATAGCCCAGGCTGTACTGCCAGCCAATCTGCGGCGCAACTTTGCGGGTGCTGGGTATCCATAAATCTGTTGGCAGTGCGTTTCCCGAAGAGGAGGCCAGGTGTATATATTGCAGATTGCGGGTGACACCACCTTTCAGAGAAGAATGCTGGTCGAGGGAATACCGCAAGCCGATGCGTGGCTCCAGGCCACCGTAGTCGGCTACCTTCGCTCCTGCCGCATATTCTGTTCTCTCTGTAAGTTCAAACAGATTGGGATCGGCGTATTGCTCGAAAATATAGGGTCCAACCTGCCTGAAAGCAGAAGCCCGCAGCCCGATGTTCGCCTGAAAGGCATCGCTGATATCCCATTGATCATTCACATACAAAGCAAATTCATGGGCGTAGAGGTTTTTGACACCGGGCAGGCTGAAATTATTATCCCCGCTGCTGGCCTGCACCACACTGGGCTGGAAAATGTGGTAGATATACTGACCGCCGAACTTCAGCTGATGCCGGAGCGACGGATAATAATCGAGATCCATCTTGGCAGTCAGGTTCTTTACCCCGGAATTGAGTGAAAACTTAAACTCCGACTGTTCTACAGAGGTGCCGAAATCAAAATCACTGTAAATCACACTGGTATTCAGAAACAGCTTGTTGTTGAACAGGTGGTTCCACCGCAGCGTCGTGGTAGCATTTCCCCAGGGGACACTAAAACGAAAACCGTTTTCCTGATTATTGAAAACAAAAACATCCCGTCCGAAATAGGCTGACCAATAAATCCGGTCTTTGTCGCTGATGCGGTAATTCGCTTTGGCGTTCAGGTCGTAAAAGAAATAGCCGCTTCCTTTGGCGCGGGCATCATCGGGTATGAAGGGATCTGCCAGTACATCAATATAAGTACGGCGGCCTGACAGAATAAACGAACTTTTGCCTTTAACGAGGGGTCCTTCCGTGGTCAGCCGCGAGGCTATCAGGCCTATACCACCCTGCGTGATGTACTCCTGGTCGCTGCCATCTTTCATGGTGATGTTCAGCACCGAGGATATACGCCCGCCGTAATTGGCAGGAACACCACCTTTGATGATGGTGGCATTGTTGATAGCGTCAGCGTTAAAGACAGAGAAAAAGCCAAGTAAATGCGCTGCATTATACACCACAGCCTCATCCAGCAGTATCAGGTTCTGGTCGGGACCGCCACCCCGTACGTAAAATCCGGTGTTCCCCTCTCCTGCCGATTGTATACCAGGTAAAAGCTGAATGGCCTTTAGTATATCTACTTCTCCCATCAAAGCTGGCAGTGCCTTGATTTTGGCTACTTCCAGATCGACCCTGCCCATGCCCACATCTTTGGTGTTTTCATCGGGTCGGGTGCTTTCTACCACTACTTCCTGTTTGGTAATCGAGGATGGTTTGAGTTTAAAATTATAGCTGATGTTTTTATCCAGCTTCACTTTAACTACTTCCGGGTTAAAACCCAGGTAACTGACAGCAATTTCATACTCGCCCTTTTCGAGCGTAATAGAATAAAAACCGTATTCGTTGGATATGGCACCTTTTTGCTTCTCCCTGATGTAAAGATTGGCGGCTATGAGCGTTTCACCAGATTCAGAACGTACATAACCACTGATGGTAAATTTCTGGGCATAAACAGCGGGGGTGAGAAAGGTAGTAAAAAACAAAAACGTGAATAAAAATCCACGTTTCTGAGTCTTGTTAAATGTAGAATACATCAGTTTTTCAGGAGTTTCAAAACGTTTGATTGCTGCTGCTGAACTACACTTAGCATATAGATACCAGAGCGGGCGTTCTGTGGCAGTTGAAGTGACAACGTCTGAATACCCGGATTTGTTACAGTATAATCCATACTTAATACAATCCTGCCCTGAAGGTCTGAAATGGTAATAGCGGCTGCTCCTGGCTGAACTGCTGTAAAAACAAGATCAAAGGCAGCTGTAAACGGATTGGGATATGCCTGCAACGTAAAATCAGGGCCTGAAACAGGGGGTACAGACAATGCCAGTCGTGCTGCGCTCATATCCGGAATGCCATAACCGTACAGATTATCCGGGGTTGCAGCACGGTTACCACTCAGCTCTATGGCTCTCAAAATCTGCATATTGGTTGCTTCCGGATGAGCCTGCCAGAGACAGGCAACCAGGCCGGCCATGATAGGTCCGGAAAAGGATGTTCCGCTTACAGGGGTGATGCCGCTGGTCAGACCGCAGCTGATGGCTGAACCACCCTGAGCCATTACATTGGGTTTGATGCGTCCATCGGGGGTTGGGCCTTCTGAACTGAAACCAACTTTGCTTCCACCGGCATCTACCGCTCCTACGGCCAGTACAGAGTCTCCGTCGGCCGGGGCACCTATGTATTGCCAGCTGCTGCTGCCGTAGTTACCGGCACTTACCACTACCATGATGCCTTTGGAAGCAGCTTTGTCAGCACCACGGGTAATACGGGTTGTATTGCCATCCAGGTCGTTGTAGGTATGGTTCATGGCAGGGTCGTCGAAAGTGGTGTAGCTGAGCGACGTATTAAAAACATCTGCTCCGGCGCTGTCAGCGCGTTCTGCGCCAGCCACCCAGTTGTCTTCTTCAATGATATATTCACTGCCTCCGACATTGTTTTCGGTACGATAAAGCAGAAAATCAGCTTTAGGGGCGGTTCCTATAAGGCTGCCGGGCAACCAACCGGCTATGCAGCCCAATACGTAGGTGCCATGAGAATCGGCATGGTAAACACTGCTGTCGAGGTCTACAAAATCCCAGGTTTCCTTGATTTTGTTGTTCATCCGCAGCGAATCAAAGCAAGCCAGCATGTCCACATTCACAAACCCGGCATCAAATACGGCAATCAGCATCCCCTCCCCCCTGAAACCGGCATCGTGCAGGGTATGCCCCTTGTGCATGGCAATCTGGTTGTAAGAATCGCCATACTCAGCAGGGGTATATGCCAGTCGCTGACCGGCTTTCATTTCTGTGGGCATCATCCGCCGGGAGGCAGGGATAACAATACGACCTGCAGGACTACTTCTTTTTACAAATGGCAATGCCTGTATTTGTGACAGTTCAGCCGGACTCGCTTCTATAGTCACTCCATTCAGCCATTTGGAGCGATTTCGGATCACTGCGCCGCGACTGACCAATGAATCGATATAATGCGGATTTACCGGCAGATCGCTCGAATCCAGGGCGATGTTCTGCCGGGTTCTGCGGGCGATGGCGCGGGTTGAAAGATAATCAGCAGGATTATTCAGGCTGTACGGATTGTTGTTTTTATCGGTGAATTCCACCCAATGACGATCGCCAGTCTGGGCAACCGAATCGAAACCGACAAGGGTCAGTCCTAAAAGTAATAACTTGCTGATTATCTTCATATTCTAATCATTTATTTCATAAGATGCTTCAATCCATCCACCTCCTACAACCTCGTCGTCTTCGTAAAAAACAGCCGACTGTCCGGGGGCAATTGCCTTGACCATGGTGAAAAACTCGGCTTTGATTTTGTCGCCTTCCTGCCAGATACGGCAAGGACTTCCGGGGTCTTTGTAGCGTATTTTGGCGATGACTTCAAGTCCTTCTTCCGGCAATTTCGCATATTTCTGCAGATTAACCCTGCCAACACGCATACCATTGCGGTCCAGATCATCCAGTTCCCCCAAAACAACGGTATTGGCTTCCGGTTTTATCTCGGTGACATACATCGGCTTGCCGAAGGCTTTTTCAAGCCCTTTGCGCTGCCCGACGGTGTAAAAGGGATATCCTTTGTGTTTGCCGAGGATTTTACCTTCTTTATCCACAAATAAACCACCATCTACCTGTTCTTCCAGACCGGGAACCCGTCTTTTCAGAAAACCCCGGTAGTCGTTGTCGGGTACGAAGCAGATTTCGTAGCTCTCGCTTTTGGCAGCCAGGGCGGTATAGCCCATATCGAGGGCCATTTGCCGGATGTCGGTTTTATGGAATTTACCCATGGGGAAAAGCGTTCGTTTGAGGCTTTCCTGCGTCAGTCCCCACAGTACGTAGGATTGATCTTTGCCGGCATCCAGTCCGCGGCGGATGTGGTAACGGCCATCTTCTTCTACCACGGATGCATAGTGACCGGTTGCGATGAATTCACAATTGAGCATATCCGCTCTTTTGAGCAGGGCTTCCCACTTGATGTGGGTATTGCACAATACACAGGGATTGGGTGTACGGCCGGCCATGTATTCACCTACGAAATTGTCAATGACATGATCGCCGAATTCTTCCCTTATATCCAGTATCATATGGGCAAAACCACGTTCTACGGCGATTTCACGGGCATCATTGATCGAATCAAGGCTGCAACAGCCGGTTTCTTTTTTGCTTCCCCCTGCACCGGCATAATCCCATGTTTTCATGGTAATACCTATCACTTCGTAGCCCTCCTCATGGAGCATAATGGCCGCCACCGTACTGTCGATGCCGCCACTCATGGCTACTAAAACTCTTCCTTTGGTTGACATGCTGATCTTAAACCTTCAAAATTAACGAAAAAGCAGTGGTCTTGGTTGATAACCATCTCATAACTGCGTGAAGTCTTTAACCATTTTTTCTCATTTTTGTTCCATTCAATCATCCCCTCGTTTTGTCGAAAAACAGTCCTTTGTATCTCAAAAAAATTGAAAATCTCCTTAAAGAGGCCGGATTGAAGCTGCGCTATGAAAAAGGCAACTTCAAGTCGGGCCATTGCCTGCTGGAAGAACAACAGGTAGTGGTGGTTAACAAGTTTTACACGGTAGAGACAAAAATCCAGGCACTCAGCGAAATTGTGCAACAATTACAATTTGATGTGGAGTTGCTGAGCCCTGAATCCCGCAAAATCCACCAGGAGTTGCGACAAACGGAGATCCGGCTGTGAGGGTGGTTTTTCTTGGCACCGGCACTTCACAGGGTGTCCCAGTGATTGGCTGCAGTTGCAAAGTATGTTCTTCTCCCGATTTCAGGGATGAACGTTTACGAAGTTCTGTACTTGTCCAGACGGATAAAGTACATTTTGTCATAGATACCGGCCCTGATTTCCGACAGCAAATGCTGCGGGCAGGGGTGAAAAGACTCGATGCAGTTGTTTATACCCATGCCCACAAAGACCACATTGCCGGGATGGACGATATAAGGGCATTCAATTTCCTGCAGCGCAAGGCCATGGATATGTATGCAACGCCGGAAGTGCAGGATGCCTTGCGGCGCGAGTTTCACTATGTATTTACAGATTTCAAATACCCAGGGGTACCGGAAATAACGCTTCATCCTCTTGAAAACCTCCCTTTTTACCTGAATGGAGAAACAATCCTACCCATTGAGGTGATGCATTACAAGCTGCCGGTACTGGGTTTCCGTATTCGTGATTTTGTATACATCACCGATGCCAATCAGATTTCTGAAGCTGAAATAGCCAAAATAAAAGGTTGTGATACCTTGGTGCTCAATGCGCTGCGCCGGGAGCCACACATCTCGCACTTCACCCTGGAGGAAGCCAAAGTTATGGCCCGACGTATCGGTGCCAGGCAGACTTATTTCACACACATCAGCCACCAGCTGGGTACGCATGCAGAAGTTAATCTGGAACTTCCACAGGGCATGGCCCTGGCTTACGACGGACTCGTCCTGAAGTTCGAGGCATGATTAACCATTACCTCCTACTCCGCAGACTGGCTGCCGAGCTGAACGAAGTGCTGAAAGATTCAACCCTGGTGATTGCCTACAGTCCGCAAAGAGAAGATTTGCAGCTTCATTTTGAAAAGACAGCGTCTGTATTTACCCTGAAACTGAACTTTGCTACCGATTTTACCCTGCTCACCCTGTGGCCGGAGGATCCGGCCAGGCCACGACATTACGAAAAGCAATTCACCCAATTGTGGGGCGTTCGTTTGTTGAAAGTGGCCGCCATTGCAGGAGAAAGAATGTTGTGGCTGCAGTTTGAGAATGGCTGGTCGTTGTGGGTGCGTTGTTTCGGGCGTTTAGGCAATGTATTGCTGACCGATGCTAACCAAAAACTGGCAGGTCCTTTCCGCCGTATCATCAAAAACGATTATGATTTTGATGGCAATCTGTATACTGAAGAATCCGACTTTAAAAAAGTAATTAATAGCGCAATCAGCGAAAATTCTATTTGGTGGCAGAAACTGCCCGCCGAACTGGTGACTGTCAAATCGGATGCGTCTGTTATGTTGCCTTTGTTGGAAAAGGCTCCGCTTTACCGGCTGCCGTCCAATGGTCAGCCGGGTTTTTATCCGGATCCGCCGGCTGATGCGGTGGCTTATCCCGATGTAATCGCTGCCTGCAATGCCTTCTTTAAAGCTTATCTGCCAGATTTTCTGCTTCGACAAGAAAAAAGGCGTTTGATGCAGCCTGTCTCCGATAAAATCAGCCGGCTGGAGAAAAAACTGGCGGAGCACCATGCGCTGCTGAAACAACTAGCGAAAGACAGCCATTTTGAGCATTGGGGAAATCTGCTGCTGAGCGCTGCCCATCTGCATGTCGCGGGGAGCTCCTTTATGCTGGTGGAGGATTATCTCACCCAAAAACAAGTCAAAATCAGACTGGATCCTACCAAAACCGTCGTTGAAAACGCTTCCCGCTACTTTCAGAAGGCCAAAAACCAGCATATTGAAGGTCAGCAGCTCGAAAATCTAAAAACCATCACCCTTTACGAACTGGGACTGCTCAAACAAAAACTGCAGGAGCTGGAAGCCACCACCCAGTTGCGGGTACTGAGAAAGCTCGCAGAAAAGGCGCAGCCTGAAAATATCTTCCCCTTCCGGCGTTGGACTTTACAGCATCTCGAAATCTGGATGGGGAAAAATGCAAAGCAGAATGACGAATTGCTGCGGTTGGTTCACAAGGACGATCTCTGGCTGCATGCCCGTAACCATGCGGGGTCGCATGTGGTGATCCGGTCGGCGGGCAAAAAAATCCCGCAACCGGTTCTGGAACAGGCTGCTGCCTGGGCGGCCTGGCACAGCAAAGGCAAGACCGAAAATCTATGTGCCGTGATGTATACACAGCGTAAATATGTGCGTAAACCCAAGGGTGCCGTGGCCGGCGCAGTGGTTGTGGAGAAAGAATCTACCTTATTGGTACATCCTGCTCCGCCACCAGCTTCCTGATACGGGCTTTTTTTCTCACTTTAGCGCTTCTAAAAAACAAGTACCCATTATGCAATTAGGAGCCAAACTCCCGTATTTTGAACTTCCCGGCTGCGACGATAAGCAGCATTCGCTGGTTGATATTGCCGACCGCTCTTGTGTACTGGTCATCTTTATCTGCAATCATTGCCCGTATGTACAGGCCTATCTGCCTCGTATGAAGTCGATTATCGATAAATACTACGAAGACAATCTGGGCGTGATTCTCATCAATTCCAACGATGTGAAGCAGCAGCCGGAGGATTCGCTGGAAAATATGAAAAGGCTGGCCGCCAAATACGGCTGGGAAAGCCTGTACTGGTACGATGAAAGTCAGGAAGTAGCCAAACTTTTCAATGCAAAACGGACGCCTGAAGCCTATTTATTCAATTCAGCCCGTGAACTTGTTTACCATGGCGCGATTGACGATTCATGGGAAAATGTAAACCATGTAACCCGTATCTGGCTGGAAGATGCTCTTGAAATGACGCTCGATGGCATTGAAGTGGATTTTCCGGAAACAGATACCGTGGGGTGTACCATCAAATGGAAATAAAATGACTGTGAGCGAACTTCGCCCCCTCATTGAAGCAGCCTGGGAAGATCGCAGCCTGTTACAGCAGGTTGCAACCCGTGCAGCAATCGACGCCCTCATCGCGGCCCTGGATACCGGTCAGTTACGTGTAGCTGAACCCCTCGAAGATGGTAGCTGGCAGGTCAACGAATGGGTAAAAAAGGGAGTAATCCTCTACTTCCCCATCCGCAGCATGGAAACGCTGCATGCAGGACCTATGGAATTTCACGATAAGATGGCGCTGAAGACCAATTATGCAGCTTTGGGTGTACGTGTAGTACCCCATGCCGTAGCCCGTTATGGTGCTTACCTGGCTTCCGGCGTCATTCTGATGCCGAGTTATGTGAACATAGGTGCTTATGTCGACAGTGGTACCATGGTCGATACCTGGGCCACCGTGGGCAGTTGCGCGCAGATTGGCAAAAATGTGCATCTCAGTGGTGGCGTGGGTATTGGTGGTGTACTGGAGCCTGTTCAGGCTGCTCCTGTGATCATTGAAGATGATTGTTTTATCGGATCGCGTTGCATTGTTGTTGAAGGTGCTCATATCGGCAAAGAAGCCGTGCTGGGTGCCGGTGTGACCATTACCGGGTCTACCCGTATACTGGATGTCAGCACGGCAGAAGCCAAAGAATATAAAGGGTATGTCCCTCCCCGTTCCGTGGTGATTCCCGGAACTTATACCAAGTCGTTCCCTGCGGGTGATTTTCAGGTGCCCTGTGCGCTTATCATCGGAGAACGCAAGCCTTCCACCGATAAAAAAACATCGCTCAACCAGGCATTGCGCGATCACCAGGTAGCCGTTTGATGCAGATAGGATTTGATGCCAAAAGGGCTTATAACAACAGTACCGGCCTCGGCAATTACAGCCGGTTGGTACTGCAGAGTCTGTTCCGTTATCAGACGGATGCCGATTATCAGTTGTATACCCCTAAAACGCATCTCCGTTATGCCAATTTCCTTGGAGAATTAAGCCAGCAGCAGCCCGTTTTACCGGATAGCCGTATTCAGCGTTTTCTGCACCCCCTCTGGCGAAGCAAAGGTATCGTAAGCCAGTTGCAGGAAGATGGTATTCAGCTGTATCACGGGCTGAGTAACGAACTGCCCATCGGACTGGCGGAAGCCAATATCCGGTCGGTTCTTACCCTTCATGACTTGATATTTCTGCGCTATCCGCAGTATTATCCGCGCATTGACAGGATGTTCTACCAGAAAAAATTCGAAAGAAGCTGCCGCGATGCAGATGTGGTGGTAGCAATCAGTAAGCAAACAGCGAACGATATTGAGCAGTTCTACGGCATCGGGCCTGAAAAAGTACAGGTAGTATATCAGGATTGTGACCCGGCTTTCCGGGTGCCGCAAAGCGAACAGGCCATTGAAACGATGCGTTTGAAATACAGACTGCCTGCTACCTATCTTTTATCGGTAGGTACCCTTGAGGAGCGGAAAAACCAGCTTAATCTCCTGAAAGCCTATCGTAATCTGCCTGCTGATCGGCCCCCGCTGGTATTGGTCGGTAGAAAAACCGCATATTTCGAGCAGATACACGATTATATCATAACCAACAGGCTTGAAAAAGAGGTTATCGTACTCGAAAAGCTGGATGCGGCAGATTTGCCTCCTCTTTTTGCCGGTGCCAGAGCAGTTGCATACGTATCTCGTTTTGAAGGATTCGGTTTGCCACTGCTGGAAGCTATGTGCACAGAGACACCGGTACTGACCTCCGATACTTCCTGTTTCTCTGAAGTAACAGGTGCCGCCGCCGTTTACGCAGATCCGGATAATGTGGGGCAAATCTCAGACTATTTACGTGATCTTATCTATAACGACAGCAAACACCTGCTGCTTAAGTCAGCCTGTAAGGAACAAGCCGCTCGTTTCAGCGCGGAAAAAATGGCAGGGCAGCTATTTCACATCTACGAAAGTCTGCTCCGATGAATCTCCAGCGCAAACTTTTTTACGCCTTCCCCCCCAGTCTGCGTTTCTGGATCCGCAGGTTATGGTATTTGCCACACGACCTGTTTTTTTATTATCTGAAAGATGATAAACTGCTGATGCCCCCAAAAGGGCTGATTTTTGTCGGTTCCGGTGATTTTATAGGTCAGGGGCAACGATTTCTCAAACATTTCAGGGAATTAGGTGGTCTGAAGCCTGAGCATGCTGTTTTGGATGTGGGCTGTGGCATAGGTCGCATGGCCATACCCCTTACGAGTTACCTCGATCCGGCAAAAGGTCGTTATGAGGGTTTCGACATCATGCCGGTGGGTATTAACTGGTGCCAGAAGGAGATTTCCAGCAGGCACAGGAACTTCCGTTTCAGACTGGTATCGCTCTACAACGACCTCTACAAAACCGACGCGGCAGAAGACGGACGGAATTTTCGTTTCCCTTATGAAGATGATTCTTTTGATTTCATCTTTCTTACTTCTGTTTTTACCCATATGTTACCGGAAGAGACTGAGAACTATCTCCATGAGATAGCCAGGGTACTCAAACCAGGAGGCCGGTGCCTCGCTACCTTTTTCGTGCTGGATGAGCAATCGCTTACGCAGATCCACAACGGAAAAGCCTCTTTTGATTTCGTACATGATCTGGGTGATTACCGGGTAATGGATATGAAAGCTAAAGCAGGCAATGTAGCTTTCAACCAGGACTGGATTCAAAAGCAGCTTAAAAACACAGCATTAGAAGAAATTGCTTTTTATCCTGGTCAATGGCGGGGCCTCAGCGAAGCAATCGATTTTCAGGATATGTACATCCTACAAAAGCCATGAAACCCGATTCCGTCATGCAGTTGCTGCGGGCGCAGCATTCCAAACCACAAACGGATAAAATCATTCGGTATATCGGCTACGATGCTGATTTATTCGAAGAGCTGCTGGACGCCTTTTTAGGTCCTGATGCCGAAATGGCCCGCAGGGCAGCGTGGGTATATGGTTATACGGCCCATCTCTTCCCGGAAAACTGCTTCAAACGCTGGGGGAAACTTTTGTCCCTGATGGCCGATCCTGTCATTCACGATGCCCTCAAACGTAATTTTTTCAGGGCACTGGAACAAATGCAGGTTCCGGAAGAGCTGCTCGGAGAAACTGTTCAGGTCTGCTTTGACCAACTGATGAACAGGCAACAAGCTGTAGCCATAAGGGTTTTTGCCATGACTTGTCTGACCAATATGGCGCAGCAAATACCAGAACTCAAACCTGAAATACGACTGTTGCTGGAAGAAGAACTCCCCTTCTCAGAAGGTGGTTTTGCGTCAAGGGCCAGGAAGGAACTGAAGCGGCTCTGATTATTTCAGCTTTTGGGCGAATGCCTTCCGGAATTTTTCCAACTTTGGCTGAATAACATACTGACAATAAGACTCTTCTCCGTTTTGTCTGTAGTAATTCTGATGGTAGTCTTCAGCCACGTAGAACGTGGGAACAGCACTTATTTCGGTTACAATGGGTGCCCGGAAAGCACCACTGACATCGAGCTCTTTTTTGTAGAACTCCGCAATTTCGCGCTGACTGTCGTTGTGATAGAAGATAACCGACCGATACTGGGTCCCTACATCAGCGCCCTGCCGGTTTAAAGTAGTAGGGTCGTGGGTTTGCCAGAATACTTCCAGCAGTTCCTTGAAACTGATGATTTGCGGGTCGTAGGTAATGCGTGCCACTTCGGCGTGGCCGGTTAAACCGGAACAAACCTCCCGATAGGTAGGATTGGCAATTTTTCCGCCGGCATAGCCTGAAATGACGGTATCTACACCATTTAATTGCTGGAATACAGCTTCTATGCACCAGAAACATCCGGCGCCTAAGGTGGCAATTTCTTTTCCCATGGGTACTGCTTCTGAAACCGGGATGGTGGAGGTCGCCTGTTTATTGCCGCTCTGCCCGCAGGCAGTTGTGGAAACGAGCAAAGTGAAAAGCAAGATTTTTATCCGGTTCATGCCGATACAAACGCATGAAAGGCGAAAAAAGATCGTGGAAAGTGAAAAATTATTTCAGTATGTCTTTCAGATTCGCCGGAGAATAGCCAATTGACTTCATGGTTTTGTGGTCAGATTCGCGGTAAACAAGGAATTTCCCATCCATTTCACGGATGTAGCAGGCCTCCCCTTTGCGTTGCGCATAATGTGTAACAGTTGCTTCCGCTTCTTCCCGGGTAGTACATGCTTTGCTCATATTAGAGCGCTGCACTTCATTAAAAAGGGTTACAAACTTGTCGGCCAGACCAAACTCAAGAACAGCACCTGAAAGTACATACTGTATGTCGCAAAGCGCATCAGCTATTTCTACCAGATCGCCGTCCTGAATGGCTTCTTCCAGCTCTTTCAGCTCCTCAGCAATGAGGTTTACCCGTAATCTGCAGCGGTCTTCTGCCGGAATGGCCGGTTGCGTAACAATCGGATGTTTAAACGTACGGTGGAAATCGGCCACCTGATTGAGTGCGTCGAGTTTATCGTAAGCCATAAAAATCAGTATTGCCGGTCGTTGTCGTTCTCTTCGTCGTTTTTGTCGAATTGCTCAAAATCATAATCCGGCATCAACTCGGTTTTGACATGGTCGATGGTTTCACCCAGACCAGCCAGAAACTTGTTGAAATCTTCCTTGTAGAGGAAAATTTTGTGTTTAACGTACTGTCCTTCGTCGAATCCTCGCTTGCTTTCGGTGATGATGAGATAATAATCATTGCCGCGGGTGGCCTTCACATCAAAAAAATAGGTGCGTTTGCCGGCTCTGATTTTCTTCGAATAAACTTCATCCCGTTGTCTGCGATCAGACCTGTTATCGTACTCCTCCATTACATCTGGTTTGCGGACTTAAAAATAGCCTAATCAAGTCGTAAACCACATCGCTTTGTTTTCCACCATCGGGCAACCCCAAATGTGGAATAAGGGCACGTTTTATTCCGGCAATGGTTCGCCACGCTGCCCTGAAATCTGTTGCTTATGGAAGATATCGGCATAGTAGCCTCCTGCTGCCAGCAAGGATTCGTGGGTGCCGCTGGCTACCAGTTTACCATGATCCAGCACCAATATCTGGTCGGCGGCCATTACCGACGAAATACGATGGCTGATGATGATGGTAGTGGTGTCCCGGGTGATACTGCGGATATTTTCGAGTATAGATCGTTCTGTATGCGTGTCAAGGGCAGAGAGACAATCGTCCATCACATAAACCCTGGGTTTGCGGATAAGTGCTCTGGCAATCGCAAGGCGTTGTTTTTGTCCTCCGCTCAGGGTAACTCCCCTTTCCCCCAGCATGGTGCCGTAAGCCTCCGGGAAGTCGGCGATGGTTTCTGCCAGTGATGCCGCAGCCGCAGCCTGTTGAATGGCCGTTTCATCTGCCTCATCTACCCCGAAACGGATGTTATTGGTGATGCTGTCGCTGAAAAGGAATACTTCCTGCGGTACATACCCCAGCTGGCTGCGTAGCTGACCGGGATGGAGGCTGGTAATGTCGTAACCATCTATCCAGATTTTACCTTCGGTGGGGTCGTAAAGCCTGTTTAAAAGACTGGCTACGGTTGATTTCCCCGAGCCTGTCCTGCCGACTATACCCAGAGTCTGTCCGGGTTTGAGGTGAAAACTGATGTCGCTGAGTGCGGTAATACCTGATTGCGGATAGGTAAAACTGACATGCTGCCAGCGGATATCACCGGACAACGAGATTTTCTCCCCCTCTTCTGGTTCTATGTCCGGCGTCTCATGGAGTATGGCGTTGATACGTACCTGACTGGCAGCCGCCTGTTGCATGATAGAGGCCACCCAGCCAACCGAAGTTACCGGCCAGGTGAGCATGTTTACATAAATTACGAACTCCGCGATGTTTCCGGCGCTGATCGCTCCTTCCGAAACCTGTATGCCTCCTATATAAATGGTAAGTATGGTACTGAGACCAATCAAAAGCATGGTAAGCGGGAAATACAAGGCATCAACTTTCACCAGTTCAAGCGCCTTATCCTTGAATTCGGAAAGCTCTTTCTGGAAAAGTCCGGCAAAAGCCTTCTCTCTTCCGTACGATTTGATAACCCGTATGCCTGAATAGGCCTCCTGTGAGAAACTGGTTAGTTTACCCAGTTGCTGCTGAATGGCTGTTGACCGGGTAAGAATAAGGTTGTTTACATAATAAATCCCCCATGCAAGTACCGGCAATGGCAGTAACACATAAAAAGTAAGTACCGGATTAACACGCAACATCACGGTGATGACAAAGACGAACAAAGCGATGAGGTTGATACCATACATTACGGCAGGTCCAATGTACATCCGGACTTTGCCTACATCCTCACTGATACGCGACATCAGGTCGCCGGTATTGTTCCTGCGGTAAAAAGACAGGGATAACGACTGATATTTGTCATACAGTTCGTTTTTGAGGTCGAATTCGATCCAGCGTGACATCACAATGATGGTTTGTCTCATAAAATACATGAACAAACCCTTCAAAACCGATAAAAGCAATACAAGTACGGCGAACATCAAGAGGAAGGCAGTAAAAACCTGATAAAACCCTTGCTGCAGGCTGCTCCCGTTAAAAAGACGGAAAATATCGATGGAGGCACTTATCAGATCAATGGCGTGCCGTATAATCTGAGGTGGCAGTACACCGAACCAATTGGAAATGAGCACGAACAAAATCCCAAGTCCGAGTCGTACCCGGTACTTAAAGAAAAAACGATTCAGGGAGGCCAGTGCGCGCATGTAAGAGGACAAAGGTACGATGCGAAAAACAAAATAATTCGGCTACCTTTGCCCTGTTTCCCTAAAAAACGTTCCTTCACATGACAGCAGTCGCCGACAAAAAGTCCACTGATCAGATCTTCAACCAGATTTCTTCGATGGGTCACGAGCAGGTAGTTTTCTGCCACGATGAAAAGACTGGTCTCCGGGCCATCATCGCCATCCACAACACAGTATTAGGCCCTGCATTGGGCGGCACCCGCATGTGGCAGTATGCCAGTGATATGGATGCCCTCACGGATGCACTCCGCTTGTCGGAAGGCATGACCTACAAAGCGGCGGTTGCCGGTTTGAACCTTGGCGGCGGTAAAGCCGTGATTTTGGGCGATTCGCGCAAAGACAAGTCAGAAGCACTGTTTCGTCGTTACGGCCGGTTTGTAGACAGTCTCGGCGGTAAATACATCACCGCGGAAGATGTAGGCACCAGCAAACAGGACATGGAATGGATAGCCATGGAAACCAAAAGTGTGAGCGGTCTGCCCGAGCACAAAGGCGGCAGCGGCGACCCTTCTCCTGTTACTGCTTACGGCGTTTATATGGGTGTGAAAGCCTCTGCCAAGCAGGTTTACGGCAACGACAGCCTGAATGGCAAAAAAGTAATGGTACAAGGTGCCGGCAATGTTGGTCGTTATCTGATCGACAACCTGATCAAAGAAGGTGCGGTTGTTTATGTGAGCGATATCTTCGAAGATCAGCTCCAGAAAGTAACTGCGGCACACAGCAGCGTGAAAGTTATTTCACCGGATGATGTATATGATGTGGATATGGACATTTACGCCCCCTGTGCCCTCGGTGCTACCCTCAACGACGACACCATCGGCCGGTTGAAGTGTGCCATCGTTTCCGGCGGTGCCAACAACCAGTTGAAAGACACTGATAAACATATGCAGATGCTCATGGATCGCGGTATTTTATACGCACCGGACTTTGTGATCAATGCAGGCGGTCTGATCAACGTTTACAGTGAACTGGAAGGTTACAACCGCCAGAACGCACTGTCGAAAACAGAAAACATCTACCACCAGACCCTCGCTATCTTCGAAACAGCCAAACAGGAAGGCATTTCTTCCCTGGCCGCTGCCCAGAAACTGGCAGAGCGTCGTATAGAAGCCATGGCCAACCTTAAAACCCGTCGCTAAGACCCGGATGCTAAATCGACGACACATCCGGCTGAAAACGCTGCAATCCATGTACGCCTGGTACAGTTCCGAAGTCCGGGATCTGGAGAAAGGCGAAAAGGAGCTTTACCGCAACATCGAGAAAATGACCGAAGCCTATGTGCTATCGCTCAAAGTACTGGATGATCTGGTGCAATACAGCCACCACTACGCCGACGAAAGAGACGCGAAAATGATGGCCACCATCCAGAACCGGAAAGAAACCCGCAAGTTTTCAGGCAACTTATTTTCATCATATCTATCAGAAAACCAAGAATATAACCAGCTTCTTAAGAAGTTTAAGATTAAGAATCAATTGCTCGACATGGACATGTTGCGCAAGGTGTATATGGATCTGGTAAAGACGGAGGAATACCAGCAATACATATCTTCTGAAGACAAAACAGCCGGCGAAGACCAGGACATTACCTTGTTTTTATACCGTCAGATTGTCCAGAAAAGTGACTATGTAAGCTCCTTTCTGGAAGAAAAAAGCATGTACTGGGAATCTGACCAGGAGTTGGTAGGTTCTGCTGTAATCAAAACCATCAAGGAGATATTTAAGTCGAAAGATCATTTCAGGCTTATCAGTATTTCGAAGGATTGGGAAGAGGACTGGCATTTTGCCCTCACCCTCTTCCGCAAGTCCATTGTCAATGATGAACTGTACAGTAGTATGATACAGGAACGCACCAAACACTGGGATGTGGACCGGATTGCGCAGGTAGATGTTTTGCTCATCAAAATGGCCATGGCAGAACTGGCTTACGCGGAGAGTATCCCTGTGAAAGTATCGATTAACGAATATATTGAACTGGCCAAATTGTACAGTACGCCCAAAAGCAACGTTTTTGTAAACGGGCTGCTTGACTCCATCAGCAAGGAAATGCAGGAAAAAGGTATGATTCAAAAAACAGGAAGAGGACTTTTAGAATGAAAAATAAACTTATTGCACTCTGTTTGCTCGCAGCGGTAGCTATTGCATGCGACGACAAAAAAGGTGACGAAAGCGTTGACAGCTCGGTTATAGCCAATCCAATTTCAGCGGAAAACAATGGAGCGGTAGATCCTGACAAGTTGCCGCAAATGACCTTTGAAAAGACCCTCCACGACTTTGGTAAAATCACCATGGGTGAGAAGGTTACATATTCCTTTAAGTTCACCAATACCGGCAAATCCGATCTGATTATCAGTACGGCTGCCGGTTCATGTGGCTGTACTGTGCCGGAATTTTCCAAAGAGCCGATCAAACCTGGCGAAGTGGGCTACATTAAAGTACAGTTCAACAGTGAAAACCGCTCTGGTGTACAGGAAAAGCAAGTTACGGTTGTGGCGAATACCATTCCCAATGTGAACGAGTTAAAGATCCGTTCTGAAGTAATCTCTGATTAATCAACAACAAACATGTTATATAACTATCTCTTACTCATGGCCCCACCTGCCGAAGGTGGTAATTCAAATCCCTGGACAGCTCTTCTCCCCTGGCTGCTCATTTTCGTGGTGATTTATTTCTTCATGATTCGTCCTCAGAGCAAAAAGGCGAAGGACCAGAAGAATTTCCGTGAAAACATCAACAAAGGCGACAAAGTGGTTACTATTGGTGGTATTCATGCCAAGGTGGTAGAAATAAACGACACGACTGTACTGATAGAAACAGAAGGTCAGAATCGTCTTAAAATTGAAAAATCTGCCATTTCACCAGAAAATACGCTTGCTGCCTATCCGGTAGAGAAGGTTGCCAAAAAATAAAGGCTATCAACGCGTTTTCTGATAAACTGCGTAAGATCTGGACGAACAGAGCCAGGCAGCGTGAAAGACTTATCTTTCTGCTTGCCTGGCTTGTTTCGTTATTGCTGTGGTTCCTGACTGCTGTGAATGCCTCCTATCGGCACAGTTTCGAAATCCAGGTCGTAGCCAGCCCACATCTTGAAGACATGGAAATTGACCAAAAATCTCCTGAATACGTCAAAATTCATGTTTTTGGAAGGGGACTTGATCTGATAAGGCAATATCAGCGGATAAAAAAATTCAAACTACATGCCTATCCCGGATTATATAACGACAGTACGCTTGTACGGGTATTTGATCTGGAAAGACAGTGGCAACAGCAATTATTGCCCGGAATTCAATTTCAATCCGTTACGCCCGATACCCTGCACTTTCCTTACCGTAAATTATATGGCAGGCAGATTGCCATAACCGCGGATTTAGATTTGCGTTTTGCCAGAGAATATGGACAGACAGGTGATTTACGGTACCTCCCGGATTCAGTAAGAGTTTACAGCTTTACACCTGACATAAAATTCCCGGAGAAATTATGGCTTGAAAGCTATAAAACCGGTCTGCTCAAAAAAAATCTCCGGCTTAAACTGGCCATCCGTCCACCTGCTGATACCCGTCTGTTCATCCGGAAAAAGCAGGTAGTCGTTGAAATTCCTGTTAACCGTATTACGGAAGGGGAGTTTAATCTCCCCATACAGCTTCGGAATGCTCCTGCCGGCATTCGTCTGGTACCTGCCTGGGCGGAAGTTCGTTTTGAAACAGGTTTACACCATTATAAAAATGTCAAGGCGGAAGATTTTGAAATAACCAGCCATTGGAGTCAACGGACCTCCAGCGGGCACCTTACCCTGAAAGTAAGCTGCAAAAATCCGGACGTGCTTCGGTACTACGTGTATCCGGCCAGTATTGACTATATTTTACCATGATTCAGGTTGGCATAACAGGTGGAATGGGAAGCGGAAAAACAACCGTTTGCCAGCTTTTTGCACAACTGGGTATACCGGTATATGATGCAGATGCTGCCGCCAAACGATTGATGACAGAAGATACAGAACTCAAAAGCCGGATAATTGATCTTTTTGGCGAAGAAGCCTATACGGCAGCGGGCCTTAACCGTGCCCTGATTTCCAAAGTTGCCTTTTCTGAACCAGAAAAGCTTGACCAGCTCAATGCGTTGGTACATCCTGCCGTAGCCAATGACACCCAAAAATGGGCAGCACTTCAGAAAAGTCCATACGTGCTTAAGGAAGCAGCGCTTTTATATGAAAGCGGCTCTTTTAAATCATTGGATAAAATCATTGTCGTAACGGCTCCTGAAGGGCTACGGATCGACAGGGTAATGGCCAGGAATCACTTTACGAGGGCACAGGTGCTTGAAAGGCTTAAGAATCAATGGCCTGAGGAAGAAAAAATCAAGAGAGCCGATTTTGTGATTCAAAATGACGGCCACAAAGCCTTGATTCCACAGGTACTGGAGATTCATGCTGCCCTACTCAGGCTGGCAGCGACATCCTGATTTTCCAGGCATTGGGATAATGATTATAGCTGCTATCGGCTAACAATTGTACCCAACCCAACGCTAATCCATGATAACTGACCACTTTCCAACCATTGTCCGCGGCCCTGTAATTAAACGGCAGTTTGGAGAGATACCACCTCGCCTCTTCCAGTACAAGTTCTATGATTTCTGTATCTGTGAGCTTTTCGGCACTTAAGGCAGCGTCATGGTCGGGTATAAACACAGAACCTTGCCATTTGCCCAGACGAATTCCTGCTTTGAGGATATTCAGTTTACTGCTCAATTGTTCCATGGCATTTTTGACAGGGGCAGTCCAGGCGTAAATATTTCCTTTATACCTCACCGTTAATTGTTTACAAAGTATATCAGCATTAAAAAAAGGAATATTTGGGTCAATTAATTCAATAGTCACTTTTTTAGCAGACATGACTGTATTAATTACCGCAGTCGGTTTTCGTAAAACAGCCAGAAAGAACCCCTCTCCTGCTACTTTATGGGGCATGGCTCTGAACATACAGGCTGCATGCCCTGTTTTCCCTAAATGGAAAGAATCCATAAATCCGTGGTCCTCCGGTACTTTTACAGCCTGCGGAGTAAATCCGGCTGCAATCAGTGAATGAACAACTTCCTCATTTTCGACTACTGCATAGGTACAGGTTGAATAAATGAGATACCCGCCAGGTTTTACCAATTCCATGGCTGAGCTGAGTATACCGCGTTGGCGGACAGCACATTTCTGAGGACTGGAAGCAGACCATTCTTTCATGGCATCCGGATCGCGGCGGAAGAGCCCCTCACCGCTGCAGGGGGCGTCACAGACTACCAGATCATATCGAACGGTTGTTTTCAGGAAGTCTGCTGGTCTGTTATTGGTCACAATTACCCGTTTGTCGCCCCATTTGGTTAGATTTTCAGCCAGTACAGCGGCCCGGTTGGGTAATATTTCATTCGCCACCAGTACACCATCGGTGGGCAGGCAGCTGATAAGCTGTGTACTTTTACCCCCTGGTGCCGCGCATAAATCCAGGATGGTTTGTATGCCGGCTAATTGTTTCACTACTTGCCCTAAAAGCATAGAGGATGCTTCCTGTACATAATAGGCACCGGCATGAAAAAGCGGGTCAAGTGTAAAAACAGGTCTTTCGGGAAGATAAAAAGCATTCTTTTCCCAGGGTACCGTATCTCCGGTAACGAAAGGCAAATGTGTTGTTTTGGCAGTATTCAGCCGGATGCTGGTGACTGCTTTTGATGCTGTGATGGCGGCTAACAGTCCCGTTGTTTCTTCAGGCAATTCCTCCTGCAAACGACGGGCAAAAGACTCCGGTACATTCATGACACAAAAAAAGCTGTCTTCCGTGAGAAAGACAGCTTTTTTGCACCAGTCCTGTGAATTATTTCAGGGCTTCCCGTTTTTTCTTCATTTCCATCGACTTATCATTCATACCCAACTGCGCATATAATTGCTGGAGGGATATGATGGTATTCAGATCTTTGGCATCTAAAGCATGTGCTTTTTCCAGGTGCGGTTGTGCTTTGCGGAACTCTTCTTTTGCTTTCAACAAGGCTGCATCGTATTTTTTCTGCTCATTGAAAGGGATTTTGTTTGCCACATTCAATAACTCCGCGGCAGTATTGAAGTACAAGGCACCCAGGTTATAAATCGCATCGAAGTAGTCCGCTTTTATTTCAATGGCTTTCAGGTAGTTTTCAGTTGCTTTGGCAGGCTGTTTTGTCTGGTCATAAGCTGTTCCGAGGGCGAAATACAGCAAATGATTGGTGGGATCCAGCACAACCGCGTCCTGCAGGTTTTTAATGGCTTCCTGTTGGCGGTTTTGCGAGAGATAGATATTCAGTTCATCGATTACCAGTCCAACTTCGCCCGGAAATTCTTTGCGGCCGGCGGTCAGGTACTGCAGGGCAGCGGCAGTATCTTTCTCTGTTTTGGCAATCTGAGCCAAGGTCTGATAGATGGCAGGCTTGAGATATTTCATCTCCAGCAACTTGTTGAAGTACAGCTTTGATTTGTTCAGGTCTTTAAGTTTGTCTGCCGCAAGTGCGGCGTTAAAATAAACGGCCGTATCAAATTCAGGACCAACGTTGCCCATCAGTACTTCAAACGTCGCCAGAGAAGCTGCGTATTGCTTTTGTGTGAACTCTTCAACGCCCCTGTTATACAGGTTTCCGGTTACCAGACGTAATTTGCTGTTGTTGATTTCATCTGTGTAATCCTTCTTCTTGTCGTATTCGAGACATTTTTTAAAGCTTTCCAGTGAAGCCTTCAACATATCAGTACCTGCGTATTGAGGATTTCCGTTCAGCTGAAGATAGATATCACCGCGGTAATACCATGCTTTGGCATCGTTGATGGTTTTAGGGTGCTGAACAGCTTCATCAATGGCCGTTTTGGCTTTTTCGAGATCACCGGTGCGCTGCGCGATGATGGCTGTTTGCACTTTCTGGCTTTGGGCGTACATGGATACGCTCACAATAAGCATCAGGGCGGTTAGCAGATACTTTTTCATAATCGTGTTTTGAGTTTCTTTGATTGGTTTATTCCTCTGTTTCAGTTTCGGTACCGTTGTCTGGTGTTTCGGCATCCGGTGTGCCGTTTTCATCGCCTTCTTCCACGACCGTATTTTCATCCTCCTCTTCGCGACTTACTTTCGCGATGGATGCAATGGTATCGCTTTCTTTCAGTTTGATCAGACGTACACCCTGGGTGGCACGACCCATAACCCGCAGTTCATCTACCGACAAACGAATGGTTACACCTGTTTTGTTGATAATCATCAGGTCGTCGTTATCGGTTACATCCATGATACCAACCAGCGTACCGGTCTTTTCGGTAATGTTGAGCGTTTTCACGCCCTTTCCACCCCGGTTGGTGATCCGGTATTCATCCAGATCAGAACGTTTTCCATAACCTTTTTCTGATACCACAAGTATGGTGCTTTCAGGATCATCGACACAGACCATGCCAACTACCTCGTCCACCTCATTGTCGAGGCTGATGCCCCGTACACCGGTAGCGGTTCTGCCCATGCTGCGAACGGTTTTTTCGTTGAAACGAATGGCCCGTCCGCTCTTCACTGCCAGCAATACTTCTGTGTTTCCTGTGGTCAGTCTGGCTTCGAGCAGCTGGTCGCCTTCGTTGATGCTGATGGCGTTGATACCCGACTGGCGCGGACGGCTGTAGGCCTCCAGGCTTGTCTTTTTGATCACACCCTGCTTGGTACAGAATATAATGAAGGTATTATTCAGGTATTCCTCGTCGCTGAGGGTTTTTACGTTGATATACGCCCTGATTTTATCATCGTTTGGTATGGCCAGCATATTCTGCACGGCGCGTCCTTTGGTGTTTTTGCCACCTTCGGGTATCTCATACACCCGCATCCAGAAACAACGACCCTGCTCTGTGAAGAAGAGCATATAATTGTGGGTAGTGGCTGTGAAGATGTGTTCGATGAAGTCGGCATCACGGGTAGCGCCGCCCATCATGCCCCGTCCGCCACGGTTTTGTACCCGGTATTCGGTCAGCGGGGTGCGTTTCATATAGCCGAGGTGAGAGATGGTGATGACCACTTCTTCGTCCGCTATCATGTCTTCCATGCGGAAATCACCGGCTGCGTACTCAATGACCGAACGACGGTCGTCGCCATAACGCTCGCGGATTTCTGCCAGCTCGTCTTTGATGATCTGCATCCGCAGGCCTTCATCGGAAAGGATGTTCTGCAGGCGCGCGATGAGTGCCATGATCTCTTCGTATTCCTTTTTGATTTTGTCGCGTTCCATGCCGGTGAGGCGTTGGAGGCGGAGTTCGAGTATAGCCTTGGACTGTATCTCGCTCAAGCCGAAGCTCGACATCAGGCCATCGCGGGCATCGTCCGGGGTGCGTGATTCGCGGATGAGCTTGATAACGGCATCCAGGTTATCCAGGGCGATGAGATAGCCTTCAAGTATGTGGGCTTTTTTCTCGGCTTCCCGCAGCTCGTATTCGGTGCGGCGAATTACCACTTCATGGCGGTGTTCCACAAAGTGTACCATCAGGTCTCTCACATTCAACGCTACGGGCCGGCCATGAACCAGCGCGATGTTGTTGACAGAGAAAGTGCTCTGCAGACTTGTATATCGATATAAATGGTTCAGCACTACGCTGGCCAGGGCATCGCGTTTGATTTCGTAGACGATCCGCATACCATCGCGGTCGGATTCGTCGCGGAGATCGCTGATGCCTTCTATCTTCTTTTCATTGATCAGGTCGGCTGTTTTCTGCAGCATATCGGCCTTGTTCACCATAAACGGAATCTCCGTGATGATGATACGCTCCCGGCCGTTGTCGAGGACTTCGATATTGGCCTTTGCCCTGATAACTACCCGGCCGCGACCTGTCAGCAAACCTTCTCTTACACCATCGTAGCCGTAAATGATACCTCCTGTCGGGAAATCAGGTGCTTTGACGTACTTGATAATCTCCTCTACGGTAATGTCTTTGTTGTCGATGTAGGCTGTGATGCCGTCAATCACTTCCCGGAGGTTGTGCGGGGCCATGTTGGTGGCCATACCCACCGCGATACCGGAAGCACCGTTTACCAGGAGATTGGGGAATTTTCCCGGGAGAACTGTTGGTTCTTCCAGGGAATCGTCGAAGTTAAGTTGGAAATCAACAGTTTCTTTTTCGATATCCGTCAGGAGCTCATCCGCAATGCGGGTGAAACGGGCTTCGGTGTAACGCATGGCAGCAGGGCTGTCGCCATCTACTGAACCAAAGTTACCCTGACCATCTACCAGCATATACCGCATACTCCATTCCTGTGCCATACGCACCATGGCATCGTACACAGAGGAGTCGCCATGCGGGTGGTACTTACCGAGTACTTCCCCGACAATACGGGCTGATTTTTTATAAGGTTTATTGTAGCCTACGCCCAGATCGTGCATACCATACAGTACACGACGGTGTACCGGCTTTAATCCATCGCGAACATCCGGAAGTGCCCGGGAAACGATTACCGACATCGAATAATCGATGTAGGCCGACTTCATTTCATCCTCAATGTTGATAGGTATGATTTTTTCGCCTTCTGCCATTCAATTTAGGGTTTTTGCCAATTAAAATAAGTGAACGAAAATAAGCAAAACAGGGGTAAAAAGGCGTTTTTTATATATATAACAGCTTATGTTGAGGGCATCTTTTTTGTATATGCCCTCAAATGGCTGAAAAACAAAGTTTTAGACCTTCTAAAAAGTATCAACATATACAAACGATGTTTCCACATTTGTGCCTTCCCTGCATCCAATTGCTAATTTTACTGCTTCAACACTTTTCAGTCTGCCCCTCACGTTAAAGTTCAACATTCCATTTTATGTCACTGATACTTCAAATCACCCAGGAAGCTGTTGCCATCGACGCTATCCCTACCGAAGAAAAGCTGAATATTCTCAGTCTTACCCTGAAGGGTGGCTATTTTATGATTCCGCTTGTGGTTTTATCGGTAATAGCCGTTTATATCTTCATTGAGCGTTACCAGAAAATCAGAAAAGCCCGCAAGGAAGACCCGGCATTTATGAACCAGTTGCGCGACCATGTGGTAAGCGGAAACATTCATTCAGCTCAGGATTTGTGTAATAATACCGATCACCCGCTTGCCCGCATGCTCTCCAAGGGTGTCCTGCGGATTGGCAGACCGCTGAAAGACATTGAAGCATCGGTAGAAAACGTGGGCAAAATTGAAATCGGCAAGCTGGAAACCAATCTTTCTGCCCTGGCTACTATTGCCGGCGCTGCCCCTATGATTGGTTTTCTGGGTACCGTAACCGGTATGATCAAAGCCTTCTACAATATGTCGAAAGCCGGAAACAACATCGATCCTGCGTTGCTTTCAGGGGGTATTTATGAGGCCATGGTCACCACCGCCGCTGGTTTGATTGTGGGCATTATGGCCTATATCGGGTACAATGTGCTCGTATCGATGATAGAAAAGGTGATTCACAACCTCGAAACCCGCTCCATGGAGTTCTTTGATTTGTTGCAGGAACCGTCCAAATAAGGCATTTATGAACCTCAAAAGCCGCAATAAAAGAAGCGTCGAATTCAGCATGTCGTCGATGACCGACATCGTTTTCCTGTTGCTTATCTTCTTCATGCTTACTTCCACCCTGGTATCTCCGAATGCGCTGAAGCTGCTGCTTCCTAAAAGTTCCGGTCGTACGCTGGCCAAACAAACCAGTGCCGTGAGTATTGATGAACATCTGCAATACTATTTTGATAATGAGCCTGTTGACTTTAGTCAGCTGGAGTCTTTGATTAGCAATAGCGTAGCAGGAGATCCTGAAGCAACCGTGGTACTGAATGCCGATAAATCGGTACCCATCGACAATGTGGTTCAGGTGATGGGCATTGCCAACCGTTTGAAAGTTAAGATGATTCTGGCCACCAATCCGGAGTAAACATGGAAAGCCAAAACGATAAGCGTAACCGTCGCAATGCCTTCCTAGGCACTGCCCTGCTGCATGCTGTGGTTTTGGTGCTGTTTATGGTCTTTGGATTCAGGACACCCCTCCCGCTCCCGGTCGAATCCGGGATAGCTGTCAACTTCGGCTTTGATGAAACCGGAACAGGAGATAAAGAACCGGATCAGGTGGGTACCGACAACCAGAACGAAACTACGGCCAGCCCGTCCAGCAGCAGTGCTGCGGTAAGCACTGAGCAGAACAGTCAGACTCAGGATATGGATGATGCACCGGCAGTGAGGCCCACCACGAAACCTAAACCGAGTACCGACCCGGTTAAACCGACTGAAACACCGGTCGAAAAGCCTGCCGAAGATCCCAAACCTACGGTTAACCCGAAGGCGCTCTATCCCGGCAAAGGTAAAGGAGGTACTTCCGGAGGCAGTCAGGGTACCGCTGGCGGAACCGGTAATCAGGGAGATCCGGATGGCGATAAAAACAATCCGCGGCAAGGCAATGGCGGTCAGGGTGGCGAAGTAGGTTCGCCTGATTACAACCTTGCAGGACGTGCCTTTACCAAAAAACCGACGGTCAGCGACCGCTCTCAGGTTGCGGGTAAAATCATCGTTTATATCTGGGTTGACCCCGATGGCAATGTTACCCGCTGCAAAGCCGGTGCCAAAGGTACAACCATCATGAACTCAGATTTATGGGAAAAATGTGAGGCTGCAGCTAAGTTAGCCCGCTTTTCAGTTGCTGAAAATGCTCCTGCGGAGCAGCAGGGTACGCTTACTTTTATCTTTACCTTACAATGAGTCAGCCCGCTTACCGGGAAACCCTTGATTTTTTATACCAGCAGCTCCCCATGTTTCAAAGGGTGGGCGCTGCCGCATTCAAGAAGGACCTGACCAACACCCTCGCCCTCTGTCGTTTGCTGGGGCAGCCTCAGAAGCAGTTTAAAAGCATACACGTAGCCGGCACCAATGGGAAAGGCTCTGTTTCACATATGCTGGCCGCCATACTGCAAAAGGCAGGTTATAAAACCGGTTTGTATACCTCCCCCCATCTGCACGATTTCAGGGAACGCATCCGTATCAACGGCGAAATGATACCGGAAAACGAGGTGGTAAATTTTACGGCAAAAACCCGTGCGCAGTTGAAAGATATACAACCTTCTTTCTTCGAATGGACCGTCGTGATGGCCTTTGACTACTTTGCCCGCGAAAAGGTAGATGTAGCGGTAATTGAGGTCGGTTTGGGCGGAAGACTCGACAGCACCAATGTGCTTACCCCGCAGCTTTCCGTCATCACCAACATCGGCTGGGACCACATGGATATGCTGGGCGATACCCTTCCACTGATTGCGGCTGAAAAAGCGGGGATCATCAAAGCAGATGTGCCTGTCGTGGTGGGAGAAAGCCATCCGGAAACGGCTCCTGTTTTTGAGCGTACAGCCAATGAAAAACGCGCCCTGCTTAAATTCGCCGATAAGAGTTTTCAGGTACAGCAACTTCGCTATGAAGGAGATGGCGCTGTATATGAAGTCAAAAGACTTGGGAAACCGCTTTATCCCACACTTTTTGTCGATCTGGCTGGCCAGTATCAGGTGTACAATCTGGCGACTGTTTTCGCGGCAGTGGAGATGTTGAACCGGGCGGGCTGGGAGCTGGAAGCGGAAACCGTAACAGAAGCTCTGGGTGAAGTCCGTCGCCTTACCGGGTTTACGGGCAGGTGGACGGTTTTAGGGCAGCAACCACTGATTATAGCTGATACGGCTCATAACAGCAACGGACTGGCTCTGGTGATGGAACAATTGAGCCAAATGCCCCGGAAAACCCTGCGCATGGTCATTGGGGTGGTGCAGGATAAGGATTTGGATAAAATACTTCCATTATTTCCAAAGGAAGCTAAATATTACTTTTGTAAATCAAGTATACCAAGAGCCATGAATGAAGCGAAACTTGCTGAAAAAGCAGCTGATTTCGGTTTGTCGGGCGTTACTTTTCCGGATGTAGCCCAGGCGCTCTCTGCCGCCAAGGCTGAAAGTGAAACAGACGACCTTATTTATGTGGGTGGCTCCACCTTTACCGTAGCAGAAATCATCACATGGCAGTAGTTCAGATATATACAGACGGTGCGGCCCGTGGCAATCCCGGCAAGGGTGGTTACGGCATTGTCATGCTCAGTGGCAGTCACCGCAAGGAAATGGCGCAGGCCTATCGGTTAACGACCAACAACCGCATGGAATTACTGGCGGTGATAGTGGCGCTGGAAACACTCAAAGAAGGTCAGCATCAGATTACCATCTATTCCGATTCAAAATATGTGGTAGATGCTTTCCTGAAAAAATGGATAGACGGCTGGGTGCGTAAAAACTGGGATAAGGTGAAAAATCCGGATTTATGGCAACGACTCCTCCCCTTGTACAAAAAGCACAAACCTACCTTCGTCTGGGTAAAAGGCCATGCCGCCAACCCCTTGAATAACCGTTGTGATGAACTGGCTACGGAAGTAGCCGATCAGGGTCCCTGGCTGGTTGATTCGGCTTACGAGGCCTCTACCCGATAAAAAATTCGAGGGCTTTCACGGGACTGTAAATCCGCATATACTCTTCTACCTTCTCCACCATGTTTTTGGATCCCAATACTACCGGTGTGCGCTGGTGCAGCGATTTTGGCTTGATATCAAGTATGCGGTTAAAGCCATCAGAAGCCTTACCCCCTGCCTGTTCTACCAGAAAAGCGAGCGGGTTGCACTCATAACCCAGGCGTAATTTGCCTTCGGGTGCTTTGGCGGTGGGTGGATAGATGAAAACACCGCCTTTGATCAGGTTACGGTGAAAATCGGCTACCATGGATCCGATATAGCGTGAGCTGTAGGGTCTGCTGGTTTTTTTATCCTCTTCCTGGCAGTATTTGATGTATTTCTTCACACCTTCGGGGAAATGAATATAGTTGCCTTCGTTGATGGAATAGATGGTTCCATCTTCAGGTGTTTTCATGTTGGGGTGAGAGAGACAAAACTCTCCGATGGATGGATCGAGTGTAAAACCATTCACACCATGCCCGGTAGTGTACACCAGCATGGTAGAAGAACCATACACCACATAACCAGCCGCTACCTGCTCACTGCCAGGCTGCAGGCAGTCGTCGAGATTGCCTGGTCCGTTGAAGGAAGTACGGCGGTAAATCGAAAAAATAGTACCGATGGATACGTTTACATCAATGTTGGAGGAGCCGTCCAGCGGATCCATGAGAACTACATATTTGGCTTCGCGGGAAACTTCGTCGTGAATGGGGATGATGTCTTCGTTTTCCTCAGAAGCGATCACACAGCATTCTCCACCGGCCGAAAGTGCCGCGATAAACTGTTCGTTTGCGAAAATATCGAGCTTTTTAACTTCTTCTCCCTGCACATTAATTTCACCGGCATTGCCCAGTATGTTCACCAGACCTGCTTTGTTCACTTCCCTGTTCACAATTTTGGAGGCTATGCCGATGTCCCGCAGCAAACGGGACAGTTGTCCTTTGGAGTAAGGGAATTCCTTCTGACGTTCGATGATAAACTGACCGAGGGTTGTGACTTTGCGGGGGATCATCCTGATGGGGTTTAGCTAAGTGCGAAAATACGGATTAGGAATCGCAGCATCAATCCAAAATATGGATAAAACGGGAATTTGTCACTTTCAAAAAATATTACGGCCACGGTCATATTGCTGAACACACCCCTAACTTTGTGTATTCATGGCCTACGTCTTTCATAACGGCATGCTGATGCCCCGCGATCAGGTGCGACTCGATCCTCAAAACAGGTCTTTTCGTTATGGAGATGGTGTTTTTGAGAGTATACGGGTGATGTACGGCCAATTGCTCTTTCTCAGGAGACATCTTGACCGTCTTTCTTACAGCCTGCGTCGTTTAGGAATTCAGTTTTTACTGGAAGAGCAGCAATTGCTGCAAATGGCTCAGCAATTACTGGAAGTACACGATGTAACCGGCGGCGCCCGCCTCCGGCTGACCGTCTGGCGCGATGCCTCCGGCCGTTTTACACCGGATGAAGACCGTTCCAGTTTCCTGCTGGAGGTTGAAAAACTGGCGACTAACGAGTTTTTCATCAATTCCAACGGCCTCCGCATCGGAGAAGCCAGTCTGCGTAAAACACCACTGTTTTTGCCAGACATCAAGTCAACCAACAGCCTCTTCTACGTCCTTTGCGGCAGAGAAGCCAGGGTAAAACAACTCGATGATGTACTGATCCTCAACAGCGCCGGAATGCCCGTGGAGAGTACCAACAGCAATATATTCATCCTCAAAGGCGATCGCATCCTGACCCCTTCCCTGTCCTCCGGCTGTTTGCCGGGTATCATGCGTCAGGTAATGATGGATGTATTGCAGGCGCAGGATCAGTTGGTGGAAGAAGTGGATTTGCCGTTGGAAGAAGTGCTTCAGGCGGACGAACTGTTTCTGACCAACTCTATACTGGGGATACGTTGGGTGAGCAGTTTCCAGAAAAAACGCTATTTCCGAAAAAAAAGCCCCGTTCTCACCGAGCAGCTTAATCAATATTGCCTCGATTCTCTGACGGCAGCCGGTGGAGATTCCATCCGGAAATAAACCTAAGAAAGCTGCTGAGTTGCCCCTTCCAGCCTGAAACCACGCAGGAACTCGGTAATCCCCATCCTTTTTTTACCTTCCAGTTGTATCTCTTCCGGAAAATAATAGCCGTCAGCTGTCGCGATGCGCATTTCACCTTCCACAATGCTCAACCGGCCATTTGTTTCAAAGTGCCTTCTTACCACAAAACGGCCCCGGTAAATTTTAAGCACAAGTTTATCGAGCATTGTAAATGCAGCCGGGTATGGCGACATCCCCCGCACAAGGTTATGAATCTGCTCTCCCGTTTCCTGCCAGCGGATGCGGCAGTGTTCCCTGAATATTTTAGGTGCTGCTTTTAAATCGCCGGCAACGGTAATCTGAGGCAGGTAAACCGCCGTGCCACTTAAAACCTCTGTCACCGTGCGGACAATCAGACGGGCTCCTGTTTCCATCAGCTGGTCGTGGAGCTCTCCTGCAGTGGTATTCGCGCCAATGGGGATTGTTTCGCGGTGTACCACATCTCCGGTATCGATTTCATGCTTGAGTTTGAAAGTCGTCACCCCGGTCTCGTGTTCGCCGTTTACAATCGCCCAGTTGATGGGCGCGGCACCCCGGTACAGGGGCAACAGGGATGCATGGAGGTTGAAGGTCCCCATAGGTGGCATATTCCAGACTGCCTCCGGCAACATCCGGAACGCCACCACTACCTGGATATCTGCCTTGTAAGCCGCCAGGGTTTCAAGGAATTCGGGATTTTTGAGACGGGGTGGTTGCAGGACATCGATTCCCTGGCTTTCGGCATATACCTTAACGGGCGATGCCTGCATTTTGAGCCCTCTGCCTGCCGGTTTATCGGGCATGGTAACCACGGCTACCACCTGCAACCCTGCTTCTACCAGGGCCTGCAAAGAGGCCACAGCAAAATCAGGTGTTCCTAAAAAAATGATGCGCTTTTCCTGAATATTACTCATTCAAAATCAGGGTATAAGATGTATTTACTTCTTGTAATTTTGTAAGCATTCAGATCAGCCTGCCAACTTGCTCTGATCTGAGTTTCTGTCTTGCCGGAAATAATCTGTTTCCGCAATTCATCCGTACCGGCAAGTTTATCGAAGAAGGGTATAAAGAACTTCTCTTTATCCGGACAGGCGGCATAAAATTCAAGTAGCCAGTCGAGCCGGAGGCGCCCCATCTCCTGCCATTCTTTCAGGGGTGTTTTGGATAAATCGTACCCTTTACAGACCACATCTTTAAAGGGCGGGTTGAGTGCTTTCCCCGGGATGGCTTTGGGTGTAAAACTCACTTTCCCGGCTTTGAACCAAGGTGCACCCAACTGCTGAAAGGGTTTGCCAGTGCCTCTTCCCAGACTTACCGGCGTACCTTCAAAAAAACAAACGGAAGGATACAGGTAAATAGCATGCATATTCGGAAGATTGGGAGAGGGCGCAACGGGGAGACTGTAATGACTTCTGTGGGTATAGGCTTCCATCTTTACCACCTTGAAATCACATTTTAAGCCATCTGCAAGCCAGTTTTCACCCTGGATCATGCCGGCGTACTCCCCTATAGTCATGCCATGTACCACCGGCACGGGATGCATGCCTACAAAAGAACGGAAACTGGTGTCCAGCACCGGACCATCCATATAATGGCCATTCGGATTGGGGCGGTCTAGTATCAGCAATGGCAGATTGTGTTCCGCGCAGGCTTCCATCACATAATGCAGGGTACTGATGTAGGTATAAAAACGCGCTCCGACGTCCTGAATATCGAAAACCAGCAATTCAATGTCCTGCAAATCTTCTGAACCGGGTTTCTTTTTGTTGCCGTACAGAGACACCACCCGGATACCCGTCCGGGGATCCTTGCCATCTTTGATCTCTGCACCGGCTTCTGCTTCTCCCCTGAATCCATGTTCAGGCGCGAAAATGGCTGCTATTTCAATCCCAAGGCTCAAAAGGCTGTCGACCAGGTGCGTTTTACCGATGGTCGCTGTCTGATTCACGACAAGTCCGATGCGCTTCCCTTCCAGTTGCGGCAGGTAATTTTCGGTGCGCATGGCAGCTGTTTTTAGTTTCGTACCAGGCAAGGGTTTAGGCTGCGCCGCACAGGCCGCAGATACAAAAAGGAAAACCACCAAAAACGTTAGTTTCCTGCTATTTTTGGGCAAATTACGCTGCTGTGTCATTGATCTGGTTTTTGTTTCGTCGGCTGGCCCTTGATCCGGGTCAACATCTGTCACGGTTGGTGGTTCGTCTGGCCATGGGCGGTGTAGCTGTAGGCATCACCGTCATGCTGGCTGCGATTGCCATTGTAAATGGCTTTCAACAAACGATACCCGACAAATTTACCGGCTTCTGGGGCCATATTCAAATACAAAAACTCGATCTCAGCAATAGTTTTGAGCAGCAGTCCTTCTTTGTGAGTCACAAACTGTTGGATGATCTCCTGAAACAACCGGAAGTCAGCGCTATACTTCCTTACGCAACCAAAGGAGGTATTATTAAAACTGACAGCAGTTTTGAAGGCATTGTACTTAAAGGTGTCGACTGGTCGTGGGATACTACCGCGCTCCACGCGCAACTGGTGGCGGGTCGTATGCCTGTATTCTCCCGGGCAGAAAACAGCCAGGAAGTCCTGGTTCCCAAAAAAGTGGCCGATCGCCTTCAGCTCCTACCAGGACATCGTATACAGATGTATTTTATTCAGGACCCACCGAGGGTCAGGGTCATGCAGGTGGCCGGTATTTATAATCTTGGTATCGAAGGAGAGTTCTCCAAACCTTTTGTCATAGGAGATTTACGGCATGTCCAGCGGCTCAATGGCTGGGCACCGGAAGAGGTGGGCGCCATAGAAATACATCTCAATAAATGGGCTGATGTAAACAACACGACTGCCAAACTCAGCGGGTTGGTGGGTGCTGAACTCGAAGCCTACTCCATCCGGGAACTTTATCCCAATCTGTTCAGCTGGCTGGGCCTGTTTGACCTGAACAAACAGGTGCTCATTGTAATTATGCTGATCGTAGCGGGCGTAAATATGATTTCTGCCTTGCTTATCCTCATTCTTGAACGCACTACCACCATAGGACTGCTGAAAACAATGGGGATGCGCAACCGTTCGATCCGCAGTTTGTTTTTGCTTACCGGAACTTATATCGCTTTCTGGGGACTGGTCTGGGGCAATCTGATCGGACTGGGTTTCTATTTTCTGCAGGTCAATTTTCAACTGATTCCGCTCGATGAGGCTTCCTATTACGTGGCCTATGTGCCTGTTCTGCTGAGTTGGAAAGAAATACTGGTACTCAATGCCGGAACCCTGCTGGCTTGTGTGCTGATGCTGCTGGGGCCTTCCTTCCTCGTTACACGCATCAGCCCGCTGAAGGCTATCCGCTTTGATTAACCCGGATTAATTCAACGATAAATTCCGGAAATCAACCGGCACCACCCTGCTTACTCCTTGTTCTATCATCGTAACCCCGTAAATGATGTCGGTGGTTTCCATGGTTTTTTTATTGTGGGTGACGATGATAAACTGGCTGTTATCGCTGAAACGGCGGATGAGACGGTTAAATTTATCGATGTTGTTATCATCGAGCGGGGCATCTACCTCGTCGAAGATGCAGAAAGGCGCGGGTTTGAAGAGGTAGATGGCAAACAACAAAGCAGTAGCCGTGAGCGTTTTTTCTCCCCCGCTGAGCTGGTTGATGGTCAGTGGCTTTTTGCCTTTAGGCCGGGCGATGATGTGGATGGCTGAATCGAGTGGATTGGCTTCATCGGTGAGTATGAGGTCGCAGGTATCTTCCTCTGTGAACAGCGACCGGAAAACGGTCACAAAATTCTCGCGTATGGTCACAAAAGCTGCCATGAACTTCTCCCGGGCGGTCTGGTCAATTTCAGCCATCGTCTCCAGCAGGGATATTTTCGCCTTCATCAGGTCGTCTTTCTGCACGTTGATGAATTTAAAACGTTCCTCTATTTCCTGGTAGGCTTCTACTGCCATAGGATTGATAGGTCCGAAATTTTCGAGCTTTTGTTTCATATCGGTTACCTGGCGGCGCAGACTTTCGGCATCTGATTCCGGAGCGTTTTCTCTTTCCCGGATGTTTGCCACGTCTATCTCAAACTCTACGGATAAACGTTCTGCCAGCCCGGCTTCCTGCAGTCGTAGCTGGTTGGCTCTTTCTTTCAGCTCACTCAGCATATATTCCTGCTGTTCCTTCACCTTGCGGATGTCACGTATGCTGTTTTCTACCTCCTCGAGTTTACCCCTTTCGGCATACCAGGCGATTTCAGCTTCCTGAACAGCTTTTTCCATGGCCTCCTTCTGCTCATACATGTCGAGCAGTCTGGTATCGCTGAAATCGGTGCTTTTAAGCACTTCCTTGAGTTCCTGCTGCACCTGAGCCAGACCATCGGTATTGTCTGCCATGCGTTTGTCAAGTATGTTTAACTGACTCTCTTTGAAGGATATATCCTGGTTAACAGAAGAAAATTTATTGAACAGCTGGTGATAAGCCACATTGGCTTCGTTGAAGGCCGCGCTTTGCTGCTGCAGGCTTTCGTTGAGCTGGTTGTAGGTTTCCTGCAAATGCGCGATGGCGGCCTGCAATTGGTCGCGTTCCTTGTTTTTCTGTTCCAGCTCGGGTTCCTGCCTGGCCAGTAAATCCGCGGTTTCCTTTTGTTTGGCTTCGAGTTCTTCCCGGCGGTTTTTGCTCACTGTCAGGAACTTCTCATGCTGATCCTGCTGACTTTTCACCAGGCGGTATTCGCTGTCGGTTTTATTAAGCTGGTCTTTGCTGGTGTTCAGTTCCTGTTGTTTGGTAGATAAACGGGCTTCCTGCTCCTGCCGGTTGAGGGTATGCAACAGTTCCTGTTCGTCCTTGAGCTGTTGCTCCACCCCTGCGATCTGTTTTTGCAGCACTTCAAGGTTTCGTTTACGGCCGATACGTTTGCCTTCGAAGAGCCCCATAGAACCACCCGCCAGAAACAACCGACTGCCGGTAAAACGGCCGTTTCTACTGATTAAAACAGCTTCAGGATGGCGTTCTGTCAGGTCTTGATGTACCTGATCGTACCCATCAGCGGCTTCATGCAGGTACACATGCCCCAAAAGGTGGTTAATGAGGTTGGAAAACTGTATATCGCATTCTGCAATGTTCAGGGCCGGTACACAACCTGATACCAGGATAGGTTCTGCCTGGATGTAGTTATTGAAGGCCTCCAACACAAAAAAATTGGCCCTGCCTTTGGTGGCGTTGGCCAGCAGTTCGATACCGGCACGGGCCTCGGCATAGGTCTGCACCACATAGTAGTTCAGCCAGGGTTCCAGGTAGTTCTCGATGGCGGCCTTAAACTCTGGCTTACAGCTGATGATATCGCTCAGCAACTGGGCGTTTTTGGTCCAGCCCGGACTCTTTTTCAGAAATTTAAGCGATTCGGGGTAGCCTTCAAGGTTATCGACCAGGCTTTTGGTAAGATTGTATTCGTTGGTAAGTTTGTCGAGCTGGCGGTTGAAATCAGTAGTGCGGGTTTTGGATTGCTCAATGAGCGAACGTAACTGCTGCAAACGCTCGGCAAGCTGCTGTTCAAAATGGGTGAGCTGCTCTACTTTATCGTGCAACGCTTTGCGTTGTTGTTCCAGTTCTTCCAGACTGAGGTTGAATTTATTCATCTCGGTGCTTCGCTGGGCTGATTCACTGGCGTTGCGTTCCAACTCCTGTTTGAGTGAATCAAGCTGAATGCGATGAATGGCTACTTGTTTTTCGAGGGCATACGCAGCCTGACGCAACTGGTTGAGCTGGTTCTGATCGGCTTCCAACGCCTGACGTTGCTGCTGGTGCAGGCTACGGGTGGCTTCCGCTTCACTTTTACGCTCGTTGGCAATGTTTTCGAGTTGTTTTACCTCTTTTTCAAGACCTTCCCGCACGATTTGTTGTTTGGTCAGCTCTTCTTTGATGTAGGTGAGATGCCCGGCATCTTCCTTCAGTTGTTTCTGGAGGGCCTGTTCTTTATCGGTGAGAAAACGATGTTTTTCATTCTGCAACCGTTGTTCGTTTTCATATTGCCGGATGCCTGCGATGTGCTCATTGGTGGCCTTTTGCCGGGTTGAAAGCAGTTTTTCTCGTTCTACGATGGCAAGTTTGATCTGCTGAATGTCGGCTTCGAACTTGCTGATGGCAGCATCGTGACCCTGACGGCCGTCGGTGAGCTGCTGCTCTTCTGCCTGCAGCCGTCCCAGTTGCTGATGGAGCTCATGCAGGGAAAACCAGGCTAAATCGAGGCTCAGCACCTTGTATTCTTCTCGCAGCTTGTAATACCGTTCTGTTTTGCGGGCCTGCCCCTGCAGGGCTTTCATGTTTTTATCAATCTCGAACAGCAGATCATCCACCCTTTCCAGGTCGGCCTGGGTGTCTTCGAGTTTGGCGAGGGTTTCCTTTTTACGGATTTTGTACTTGGACACGCCGGAGGCTTCTTCGAACAGTTGACGGCGGGAGTTGTCTTTGTCGTTGAGGATGTCGTCGATCATCTTCAACTCCATGATGGCATAGCTGTCGCTGCCTATGCCGGTGTCGAGGAAGAGGTTGGTGATGTCCTTGAGACGGCAGTTTACCCCATTAAGGAGGTATTCACTGTCGCCGGTGCGGTACAGGCGGCGGGTGATGGTGACTTCGTTGTATTCGGTGGGCAGGATGTTCTTCGAGTTCTCGAAACTGAGCTGGACTTCCGCCAAAGCAGCCTGTTTTCGGCTTTTGGTGCCGTTGAAAAGCACATTTTCCATCTTGTCGGACCGGAGCATGCGCGACTTCTGCTCGCCGAGTACCCAACGGATGGCATCCACCACATTGGATTTTCCACAGCCGTTCGGGCCTACGATACCCGTTACGCCGTCGTTAAAATGGATGGAGACCTTGTCTCCGAAACTTTTGAACCCTTTGATTTCAATCGACTTCAACCGCATCCGCTGCTGTTTCCTTTCCCAAACATTTCGGGTGTTTTTGCACCCTTACAAACCTAAACCTGATTACCTTAGCGTTATCCCCAAAATGCTGTGTAAATGGACATAACCACCGTACTTTATATTGTTGCCGTAGTCGGTTATTCTATCTACCAGGGCTATACCAAACGGAAAGCCCGCCAGCAGGGTGATAAGCCGGTTCAGGAGGCCGAAAATACGGAACTACCTGATTGGATGAAGGAAATTTTCGCGGAAGAACCTAAACCGGCACCCAGACCACGTCCCGAAGCTTCTCCACCAGTGATGGAAGCCAAACCCATGGAGGTAAAACCCATGGAAGTGAAGCCGATGAGGCCGAGTGAAATGGCCAAAAAACACAAGCCTGTTACCCGCACCTACGAAACGCTCGAAGATTACCGCCCGGATAACCGTTCACTCGAAACCATTACCGAAGACCGTCGCCAGCAAACCAGCAAAGACGCCACCCGGGCTGCCTTTATGGAAGCCGACAGCGCTATTTATAACAAAGCCATTGAAGATTTGCCCGAAGACCCGGATTTCTCCGTAGACGCTGAAAGTTTGCGGAAAGGGATTATTTACGGGGAGATACTGGGAAGGAAGTACTGATACTTCCCTCAACCCTGCTATTTTACTTCTTCAGTTTTTAAAAGATAGTCCCCGAAGGATAACGCGGGTTTCTCCCCTTTTTGAAAAGTCAGTGTTATTTCCTGCCAATCCGTATCCGGTGAGAGGGTGACGGATTTTTGCCGGGTCTCAACCGTTATCGGTAAATAAAAATCCTGCCCCACACCCGCAAACCGATAACTTAACTTTCTTTCTTTCCCCCTGCCCTTCAGTTTGTATTCGAGTATCGGAAGATTAGACTGAAACAGATACTGCCTTAGCGTGGCTTCATACCGGGCATCGGTGTGTTTGGCCCACCATTGAATTACTTCTTCCGTACGGGTTGTTTTTTTAAAAAAATCACGGTTGAAATCGCGCATCAGGTCATAAAAACGGGCATCATCGTTCAGGCTGTTGCGCAGGCTGTGGATGATCCAGGCACCTTTGAAATAGATGTCATTATCGGCTACCGCGTAATTAACCTCATAAGGCCCTATCATCGGTTTCTGGTTGCGGATGTTACGTCGCTGACCATTGATGTAGTCGTAAGCGGCAGCTTTTCCACGGATACATTCCATAAACATGGTTTCGCTGTAGGTACAGAAACCTTCGTGTATCCACATATCGGCATGATCGGCTACGCTGATGCTGTTGCCAAACCACTCGTGGCCACTTTCATGCACAATGATGAAATCGAAGCCATACTTGTTGTTTTTGTAGTTATTGCCGTAGGCAATCGCACTTTGGTGTTCCATACCCCAATACGGCGTTTCCACCAGCGCATAACCATCTTCCCAGAAGGCATAAGGCCCCATTTTAGATTCAAAGCAGCTTAGCATGGGTTTTACCTGCTGAAAATGTTCAATGGCCCTGACCTCATTGCCACGAAGCACATAGTAGTTTAAGGTGCGTACCTGTCCGCTGGCATCGGTATAGTCATCGGTGAAATGGACATAGTCACCTATGTTTACCGTGACATTGTAATTATTGATTGGGTTGTTTACTTTCCAGACAAAAGTTTCTTTTTTATCTTTAATTTCTCTTGAAAACAATCTTCCATTTCCCACCACCATCAAACCTTCGGGTATGGTATAGCGTAGGGTCATGCTGTCGGGTTCTTCGCTGAGATGGTCCTTGTTAGGCCACCAGCTACTGGCACCCAGTCCTTCGCAGCTTACGCCTATCCACGGGCGTCCGTTTTGATCCTTCGCATAACTGAATCCACCATCCCAGGGGGCTCGTTTCGCCACCAGACCGGTACCGTGATAGTATACCCGGAAGCTGTTCTGTCTACCCGCACGCTGATTAGCCGGAAACAATATGAAAACGGCATTGCCTTCTCTTTCAAAACGAAGTTTACGGTCCTGCCATAAGATGCTGTCGACGCTGAACCTTTCGAACAGATCAAACTGTAACCTGTTGTAATCCGCTACATTCTGCACCAGAAAACCCACAGAACCCTGAAGCTGATCCAGCGGCATGTTTTCATCTGAAGGATTTACCCTCGAAAAGCTGATATCCAGGTCGTAGTGTTTCACATCGTAACAAGCCCTTTCCGGGAAAAGGTAGCCCCGGAGCGAATCCTGGTGGTTGTAGAAGACCGGGGTTTGGGCCCTGGCCGGCACAGCTGTAAGCAGCAGGGCAAAAAACAATAAGGGATTCTTCATAGCGAATTCATACTGACATAAAGATAGCAAAACAGCGTAGCGCGACTTTCGCACTTCAGCAGAAACAGCAGGATGAAACATATCTTAACAATTGTGCTTTGTGTATTGAGTCTGACCGTTTGCGGACAACAGGCCGACTGGCAGGAAAACAAAGCACTGCAACGTCTGAAACTGGAGAATACACGTGGTAAAAAGTTTAAGCTCCGTGACATTGATTATCACCGGGCTACTGTCCTTGTTTTTGTATCTCCCGAATGCCCGTTGAGTATAAATTATACCAAAAACCTCCGCGAATTACACCAGCAGTTTACCGAAGAAAATATCCTTTTTCTGGGCGTTTATGCAGGAAATGATCTCTCCGTGAAGGAAATTGAACAATTCAGGAAACAATACAAACTTCCTTTCGACATTTTACTGGATACCAGGTTTGAGCTGACAAAAATTCTGGCAGCTACCAAAACTCCGGAAGTATTCCTGACCGACCCCTGGGGTGGTATTCAGTACAGAGGCGCCATTGATGATTGGGCGATAGCCCTTGGAAAGGTGAAAACGGAAGTCTCTACAGCATATCTTGCGCTCGCGCTTGAGAAATGGCTCATGAACGAGCCTATCTGGCCAAAAGAAACTGCTGTGGTTGGCTGTCCCATCGAAATAGCCCATCAGCCTTGAAGTCCGGGCTCTTTTTTCTCCTTTTCGGACTGATTTCATTCGGAACACAGGCACAGGATCTTTTCTTTTACCCCCATCTTGCCCCGCTTTTACAGCAAAAGTGTGGCAGTTGCCATCGAAAAGAAGGTGGAGCGCCATTTGAGCTGCTGGAATACAAACATTTCGCCAAACGCAAAGGATTTATCAGGGAAGTTGTGAGCACCGGCTATATGCCGCCATGGACGGCTGACAGTCACTACCGATCCTTTGCAAATGAAAAACAGTTGACCGTTACAGAAAAGGACAGCATACTCCGTTGGCTCGATCAGGGAGGAAAAGAAGGTAGTAAACCACCAAAAAAAGTCAAAAACACTGTTTCGACCGGTATTTCAGACCCTGCTGACATTGAATTGGGCATGCCGGAGGCTTATGTCATTCCCGGAAACAACAAACATCATTACATCTGCTACAAAATACCCTACGAGTTGCCCGGAGATGCCTATGTAAAAGCCATCGAATTTGTGCCGGGAAACCGTTCGCTGGTACACCATGCCAGCTACCAGCTGTTAGGTGTTGCTCCGGGTGTAGATCATTTCAGAGGGCCCTCTTACTATGTTTTCAGTCCCGACAGCACCGAACGCATCGACGATGCAAGGGATTTCAGTTATTTCGGACTGATCGACAGTGCCGGAAATTACCCAATCCCGGTGTTTCACAGCGGTTATCTGCCGGGATCGGGTAAGCAGGAATATCCGGAGGGGATTGGCTTTGCCCTGCCCCGCCGCGGGGTGCTGCTGATTCGTTCCCTGCATTACTCACCTACCCCATTGACCGCTACTGATCAAAGCAAAATCCGGTTGTGGTTAGCAGATGTCCCGGTGCAAAGACCCCTTGAATTTGCAGCTTTTAAGCCCAGGATGGCCGGTGACACCATTCCGGCCGACAGTATCCGCACCTATGTCATCAACATCCGGACGAAGGGCGATATGTCGTTGCTGCACATCAACCCACACATGCACCAACTCGGCAAATCCTTTCTGGCCTGGGCGCTTACCCCGGCCGGTGATACCATTCCGCTGGTGCACATTCCCCGCTGGGACTTCAACTGGCAGGAATTTTACCGGTTTAAACACCTGCTCAAAATCCCCGGGGGTTCCATTATCCATGCAGAGGCTGTTTATGATAACAGCTCCGCCAATCCGGCCAACCCCAACCGCCCTCCCAGGCCCATGCTCATAGAAACCGGTAGTATGGACGATACGACGGAGATGATGCGCCTGGTTTTTCTGTATGTGCCGTATTGGGCAGGTGATGAAGGGGTATGTCTGGAGTAGCGATTAGCAGTTTTCCGCCGGCAAAACCGGCTGGCTCCAATCTCCAATCTCCAATCTCCAATTTCCAATCTCTAACCACTACCCGCCACACAAGTTTATTTCCCAAAGTTGTATTCTTAATTTATTTAATCGTAATATTGCAATGAAATAAAATTAACACTCATGAACAACGATACTACACTCAAAAACATCGTCAAAGAAAAATACAGCCAGATAGCCCTGCAGGATAAAGGCGACAATGCCGCGTCCTGCTGTGGGGCTACGCCTTCCTCCAACAAGATATACAACATCATGATGGATGATTACAGTCAGGTAGAGGGTTATGCGGCTGATGCTGATCTGGGGCTTGGCTGCGGTCTTCCCACGGCATTCGCGCAAATTCACCCTGGCGACACTGTCATTGATCTGGGTTCAGGTGCCGGCAATGATTGTTTTGTGGCGCGTCATGAGACAGGTCCGGAAGGCAAGGTAATCGGCATAGATTTCACCGAAGCCATGATCAGCAAGGCCCGTCTGAATGCCGAAAAACTGGGTTACAACAATGTTGAATTCAGGCTTGGTGACATTGACCAAATGCCTGTGAATGATAACGTTGCAGATGTTATCGTAAGTAATTGCGTGCTTAACCTGGTGCCTGATAAAAAAGCCGTCATCAACGAAATCATGCGGGTGTTAAAGCCAGGTGGTCACTTTAGTATTTCTGACATCGTATTGGTAGGTGAGCTCCCGGAAGCGCTTCGGCAGGATGCAGAAATGTATGCGGGTTGTGTGGCCGGTGCCATTCAAAAGGACGAATATCTGGGCTTCATAGAAGCGGCCGGTTTCCGTAACATCCAGGTTCAGAAATCAAAAACCATCCTGATACCCGACGATATCCTGACCAGATACCTCGATGCGCAAGGGATTGAGGACTTCCAGAAAGGTGAAACAGGCATCTTCAGCATTACGGTTTATGCGGAAAAGGCGGGCGACAAAATCAAGGTGCAAAAGCCGAAAATGACGATTGCAGAAGTGCAGGCAGCTAACTGTTGTGAGCCTGGAAGTGCTTGCTGCTGAGTTTGCAGGCATTGAGATTTCGAGAGGCGAGAGGCGAGACTTTTTTTGTGCCACCCCTGCGGGGTCTGGCACGAGTTGACCCTGCGGACCACAAGCTGTGTAAGCGCAGCGCACCTCCAGTGTGCCACCCCGCAGGGGTGGCACAAAAAAAGTCTCGCCTCTCGCCT
>DLHS01000015.1:1196-220472 GCA_002483345.1 Bacteroidetes bacterium UBA7662 | reverse complement strand
AAAGTCTCGCCTCTCGCCTCTCGCCTCTCGAAATCTCAATATCTAATAAACCCCTCCGATTACCCGCTGATTCAACACTTGTGTCGGAAAGGCAGGTAAACGGACCGGTCTGGTACTGAGGCCGGCCGTATCCGTCAGCGACAACATAAAGGCTTTCAAAGCGTGCTTTTCGGTGTCATCAAGACTCAGGGAGTCGAAAGGCAGGGTTTGGTATGGTACCTCCAGGCCAAGTCCGACACCTCCACCCTTGTGATAAAAATCGATGACTTCTTCGAGGCTGCTATAAACACCATTGTGCATATAGGGGGCAGTCAAAGCCACATTCCGGACCGAAACGGTTTTGAACGAATGGCGGTATATCTCACTGTTTTCCTTCGGAATACCTCCAGCTCTGCCCACATCCGCATCAAGTTTGTAGGGTGGCTGCGCGGTATCAGGCACACCAAGTATCTCCGATTCCTGCTCCTGGTACCAGGGCGGCACGATGCCACCAAAACTGGGTGCAAAATGACAGGTTCCGCAAACAGCCTTTCCCATGAAAAGATTAAATCCATGTTTCACTTCTTCCGGAATCGTGTTTATCTCTCCCCTGACATATTGGTCGAAGGGACTGTTAAACGACCGTAAACTCACCACAAAGGCAGAAAGGGCCATGTTAAGGGTATATGGATTGATAGGATCTGAGGCAAATTGAGGAAAACGGCTCTTAAAATAAGCCGTATACCCGTCACTTTGCTTGAGTTTTTGCAGCACTTCCATGACTGAACTGTTAAATTCCTGACTGCTCACTAAAACATGCTCAAATTGTGTCTCCAGTAGATTAGTACGCATATCCCAGAAAAAACGGGGCGAATAAACAGCATTCAGCAAGGTTGGTGCATTTCTCTTTACATGGCCCTGCATGCCGGTAGCCATACTTTTGGCAAATCCATCCGTAAAGCCCTTTTCCGGCTGGTGGCAGGATGCGCAGGCCCTGTCGTTGGTGGCAGAGAGGACCGGATCATAAAACAGCAGTTTTCCAAGTGCAATCAGACTGGAGTCATACTCTGAGGACACCATTTGTGTATAATAGAAGGGGTTCAGGAAGTCAGGTGCAAAAAGGTTGATTTCATTGTAGTTAACAGCCACTTTTTGCGTATTCAGGTCGTTGCTTTTGGGATAGCCTAAATCTTCATGTAGTACTAAAAGATCAGCAAAAAGCGGGTTAATGCAGCTTTTCAGAAAGTATAAACGATCGAAAGCATCAAAATCAACAGCCGTTGCCAATTGGCTGCTTCCGGCATCCCAGGAAACTTTCAGGCGTTTGTAAAGCGCAGGATTATCCTGCTTGTGTAATGCGGCATACCAAAGCCCGGTTGCTGACATCGTGGTGTAAGCGGCCCTGACTTCAGCGAGACTTTCCCCCGAGGCAGGACTATCAAAACCTGCCAGATCAAGGGTAAAGAGCCGGATGTACCCAAAACGGAGGGCCTCCAGCACCATTCTGTCTTCAAGTAAAAAACTTTTCTGAAACTGTACAAAATCACGGACATGCTGCTGCAGGTCGCGCGCGATTGCTGTTGCTTTCAGTTGATTTTCAGGCGTCTGCTCCTCCCACAGTAATTCTTCAAGCGGTTGGAAGCCTTTGGGTTCCAGCACCTCCACCTGTGAATAATTCCTTTCCAGTTTAGGCAAGGGAGCCCCGTTGATATAATCTTTTACGAATTCGGGATCAAGGTAATCGGCTAAAAAAGAGGCTCTTTTGTAAGCCAGTCTGGCCTCTTTGAAAGTACCCTGCATAGCAGAGGTGGTTACACCCTGTTCGAGCGAATCTGCCAGATTGGTCAGCAAACCCAGCATCGTTTGCAGATCCGCATGGTATTGTCCGGTGACCAGGGCAAGGGGTGATTTTTCGTTTGCCGGGCGCATGGCCAAACCGGCAAAAACAAGTATTATCATCGAAATGACGATGTATTTTGAACTTTTTTCAGGTTGCATAACAGCGGCTTTAAACAACAAGACCCGGCCGAAGCCGGGTCTCCCTCTCATGAATTGAATACTACTGAATGATCAGTTTCTGCGACTGACCTTTGCCATTGATCACCACATAGGTGCCGGCTTTGAGGTCATAGATGTCGATTATTTCTGCATTTTTAGCAGCTTTCACCTGCTTGCCCTGCATATCGCGGATAACGATGTCACTTTTTTCGTTGAAGTGAAGCTCACGGGAAGCTGGATTTGGCCAGATCTGGAAGCTGTTACCGTCAAATGCAGGCTCGTCGTACAAGGAAGTAACGAAATTACTCCAGCCGCTCAGGGCAAACGTAAAAGAATTGTTATTAGGGAAGGGGTTGCTGGTATTGGGATGCTGGTTATTGATTAAAAGTACATCTCCATCCTCAATATAGCTTACGCCTGTTATTTCAGCGCCTGCCGGTGTAACGGCAATCCGCTTGAGCTTGGCAATGGTTGGGTTAGGATCCGTCATATCGTAGAGATACGCCTCACAACTCGGGGTAGTTATCCCGGCTGGCATACGGCCGAAAGAAAGGCCGTTTAAATCTTCCTGGACGACCATGAAGGTCTTCTGACCAATTTTCATGAAGCCAATACCATCCGGGTTAGAAAGGTGATTGGTAGGATATGCACCTGGTTCACCTACGGGCAGATAAGGGCCACCTTCAATGAATACACTTACCTGATTGGTTGCAGGGTCAAACACATTCACACGACCATAATAATCTTTGAAATTGCGTTTCAGGAAGAAGTTTTTAACAGAATCATCGGTTTGAGCAGCCAATTCAGGGTGACGGATACGAACTGCCTCTACCCAATGCGCATCAATCGTACCACCCATGTTAAATGAGTTCTGCCAGGCAGAACCTATGTCATCACGGCCGGTTTCTGTGAAGTAAATTTTTCCGTTGTATTCAGCCAGCCATTCTACTCTGTTATACATGGCCGCACCGCGACGAATCGCAAGCTCTGATACTTTATCCAGCGAATCGATATTAGTATTGGGAATTTGCACCCAGTTACCATCCGCTTTCAAGGCAAACAAATTGCCTGAAGTAAAGTCATTGGCGGTGTTGGCTACAAACTTAACCCAAGGCGCAGGCGACTCATCAATACCAAGATAAACTGTCTTGTTGTCGGACATAATCACACCCGCTTCCCAGCCTCCACGACCCCAGTTGTACTGTTTGCGAACAGATTTAGCTGTTTTTGGGTTAATTTCTGTTACATAATTGAGGTTCTGATACCGTTTGATGGTTTCGCCGTTAAATCCGGGAAAACCTGCAGATGATGTAGTGCCGATTACAAAATCTGAAGTATCTGTAATACCACCACCATTGGCAAAAATACCCGCATTGGATGATTGAAACCACTCTTCAGCAGTCCATATACGACCATCAGCGGCCTGTATACCGCCACAGTTCATGCCTGTTTGACCAGTAGGTGTAAAGTCAACGTTGAAAAACTTGCCTGTACGTCCGTCTGCAAGTGTTTGATTCACTACCTGAATGCTGTCACCGCTTTTTTTGATTTTGAAAACGGTCATACCACCGCCATCGCCGATTTTTGGATTGGCCTGAACCATTTCATGGTTGATGGTTATCCAACCCAGGTCAGCACTACCTGGTGTATTGTCTTTGGTAAAGCCGATGAAGTCATGCCATTGTTTCGCAAGCGCGTTGCCATTCGGCTGACCGTTGTTGTCTACAGTGGCTACAGAATCATAGCCTCCGATAAATACCACCTGGTATTTTAAAGGAGATGGTGGTACAACCACTGTGGTTGAACCATACGCACCCGGAACACTGGGAGGCGTGTTTTGGGCCTGTGCTACAACCGAAGCTGCAATCAAGGCCATGCTGAGTAAATGTTTTTTCATTGGTTGCTTGTCGATTTATTGACTGCTACAAAATTCCGACAGCATTTCCGCGTCTACTTTACCGCAGGCTTATGCTTGTGTGACCAGTCCGCAACCATTCTGTTATGTGACTATGAAAACGATTTATCAAAAAATTAAGAACCAAACGCTCCGAAAATCCTTTTATAGCTTGTTGATTTGTAATCAGGCTTTTGTGCCTTCATATATACTTTATGCTTAATCTGTTTGTGCTGCTAGCCGTTTTTTTCGGTATCGACTTATACGCCTTCCGTTTACTGTACCGCTGGAAGCGGTTTCAGAAGCCCTCCAAAACCATTGTACGCAGCTATTGGGCTGCAGCGGTATTGGTTTATATGCTTGTCATCATACTCAACCTATATGGCTTCGAGAAGGCAGAACCTGGTTTCCGTAACATCGCTGTCGGTTACAGCGGTTTGCTCTTTTTTACCAAGCTGGCCACCCTCCCGTTTTTGCTGATAGATGATGTCATGGGTTTTTTCTACTGGATATGGACCAAAATCAGTGGTAAAACTGAAAAAACACGCATCGTCAGCGATCCCTCCAGAAACATCAGCCGGTCGGAGTTTATGACCCGCGTAGCGGTTGTAGCGGCCGGTTTGCCCTTTTTATCGATGGGCTTCGGCATGCTGTACGGTGCTTACAACTACCAGGTCCGGAACATCCGCCTGAGGTTTCCGAACCTACCCAAAGCCTTTCACGGCAGTCGGATAGTACAGCTCAGCGATATCCATTCCGGTTCGTTTGCCAACCGGGATGCAGTTGCCAGGGGTATTGAGCTCGTATTGGATCAAAAACCCGACTTTATCTTCTTCACCGGCGACCTGGTAAACAACCGTACCGAGGAAGTATTCCCCTGGATGAAGGAATTTGCCCGTTTACAGGCTCCGGGAGGCACGTATTCCATCCTCGGTAATCACGATTATGGTGATTATACCGTTTGGCCCTCTGAGACAGATAAAAAGCGTAATCTCACCCAAATGCATCAGGTACACGCGGCCATGGGCTGGCGTTTGCTGTTGAATGAAGCTACTTTGCTGGAAAAAGACGGCGAAACCATCGGCCTGCTGGGCGTGGAGAACTGGGGTGCACGTGGCCGTTTTTCCCAGTATGGTGACTTGAAAAAGGCTACTTCAGAGATTAGCGGACAACCTTTTAACATCCTCCTCTCCCATGACCCCTCTCATTTTGAAGCGGAGGTACAGCAAAGGCGGCCTGATATTGATCTGACCTTATCCGGCCATACACACGGCATGCAGTTCGGGGTTGAAATACCGGGTTACATAAAATGGAGTCCGGCTTCGTGGATATACCCATACTGGGCAGGTCTTTACAGTTTTGGAAAGCAACATTTGTATGTGAACCGTGGATTCGGCTTTATTGGCTATCCCGGCCGGGTAGGTATTATGCCGGAAATTACAGTAATAACGCTGGAGAGGGAGGCATTGGCTTAAGCCAGCCAGCCAAGCTTATCCGCCAGATAAAAGGCGCAAAAAACGGTCAGGAATACCAACCCCATCCTTGCCAGCCACAACATGCGGTTATTGGGCAGGTTTTCCTTCGGAAAATCAGACCGGTATATCAGTCTGAAATTCCACCAGCCTAAAACCGGCGCGGTCAGGAAACTGAGAGAAGTGGCCAGATCTACCAGGGTAAGCATAGAATCGGCATAAAAGGTCAGTAAAAGCAGACTCCCTCCTACAAAAACTATCATAGAAATCCAGTAATGTTTGTTTTGTGGCTCCTCAGATTTGCTTAGCAAACGCCAGGATTCCTGTAATACCCTGGGATAACCATCGATGACAGTGAGCAAAGTGCTGAAAATGGTCGCAAAAATGCTGATAGCTACCACACCATAAGCCCAGGGGCCGAGCAGTTGTACATAAATTTTAAGAAAGGCGGCTGTAAAAGCTGCACCCTGGGCCGGTACCTTTGCACCGGTGGCAAACAAAACCACACCCCCAAGAAAAACAAATAAAAGGGCGAGTACCATGCTCAGCCAGTAGCCGATGTCAAAATCAAATTTGATGGCTTTCCAGGAGAGGACACCAACGGTTTTTCGCTTTTCGAGTGTCCATAAAGACTGCCAGACGGATGAATCAACCGGTGTAGGCATCCAACCGGCAAAGGCGATGAGAAAAAGGAGACCTGGAATATCCCAGCTGAAGCTACCGGAAGCGGCTTTTTCGAGCAGGGGTAGTTGTGACAGGGCAGCCAGGGCCGCAACCAGGGTAGTTACTGTCAGTAGCAGCATAATCAGCCGCATGCTGCGATCGAGGATTTTATACCTTCCCAGCATCAGCAACAGGACACAGCCGGCCAATGCCATACCGTGAATACTCATGGGGGCAAGTTCAGGAGCTAAAATCTGAAGGACAATACCTGTAAACACCGAACTGATGGCTGCCAGAATAGGAAACATGGTAACCAGCGTGAGTATTACAAAGGCCGGTAAAACCCATTTTCCGAGTTTGCGGTAGCCTGCCAGCAAAGAATCGCCGGTTGCAGCCGTATAACGGGCTCCAAACTCAAAAAAAGGATATTTCAGCACATTAACCAGCACCACAAAACCCAGCAAGGCAAAGCCATACAAAGCGCCTGCCCGGGTCGACTGTACGATGTGCGACACCCCTACCGCGGCACCGGCATACAACAAACCGGGACCGATGGCCTGTTTCCAGTCTGCAGCCCTGCTCACAACAATTCTGTCAGATCTTTTACGCCTGGTGCACGTGCTGCTGTAAATCCTTCACCATAGGTAACCGAGATAATACGTCCCATTTCTCTGGCCCGTGCTTCGTGAAACGCGGCAAAGTCAGGTGTACTTATTGGCGTCATAGGCTCTTCTGAATCAGCACTATAAAACTGAGAACTGAAAGCTTTAATTGAATCTAATTTAATGACAAAGCTGTCGGTGATATCTACTACCAGGTCGGGCCTGATGTAACGATCCTGTATATAATGATATACTGCTTTGGGCCGCCAGGCCGTTTGTGGTTTCCCTTCCCAGCTGGTTTCAATCTTCCTTAAACCACTGAGGAAACAGGCATCTGCCACCAGATCTGCCGCACGGCCGTGGTCGATGTGGCGGTCTGCCACCGCATTGGCCAGCACCACATCGGGTTGACAAAGCCGGATTTGCTGTATGATTGCCAGCAGGCTTGCCTCGTTTTTTTCGAAAAAGCCATCTCTCAACCGGAGGTTATGCCGGTAATGGATCCCCATAATCCGGCTTGCCTCAGCGGCTTCCTTGTCTCTCAATTCGGCACTGCCCCTGGTACCCAGTTCTCCCCTTGTCAAATCCACAATACCGGCCTTTTTTCCTTGCCGGATGTGTTTCACAAGAGTACCGGAACAGCTCAGCTCTACATCATCCGGATGAGCGGCAAACGCCAGAAGGTCTAGTTTCATTCAGCAAATATACTGTTGGAGTTGAGAGAGTCAGCCAGTTGAGAGCATGAACCAGTGTGTGAGTCGCTCAAAGGGGTCGGTCAAGACCGATCCTTTGCGGACAGCACGGGTCGGGTTAACCCAACCCGTTCATTAAAAACTGGCTGATTGGCCAAACAAGCTCACTCTCAACTACCGAAGCGGTACCCCTGCCCGCTCCCTTGCCTCAATCATATTGAGGATGACCTCAATATCGCGGTCTTCCTGCGCATCGTAACCGGATTTCAGGTTGGTACCGAACAAGCCGGCAAGACTTTGCCACATGAAGGCAGAAAAGCCACCTCTGAACTCTTTGATAAGCTCATAGGACGTTTTATCTGTTTCCCGGTCGATGAGTTTGATAAGAATTTTACCCTGACTGACGGTTAACTGCATCAATTCTGCTTTGTATCGTTTTTTGAGGGCTTCCTCTACCTGCTTACTGGCCGCTTTGTGCTTGTATTCCGGCAGGGTATCGAGTTTTGCTTCCAGTTTACGCAGTTCCGAGCCGGCCACTTTGGCCAGCGGGTAGGCCTTCAGAACATTGTAGTAGAGACGATTAAACCGCTCTTCATCCCTTTTGTTTCTGAATTGCCGCTTACTGATGATGTTTACCGGATTCAGAAAAACCACGGCTACGGTATCTCCGTTTTCATCAATATAGGCAGGTAATTCCATGCTGCCTTTGGGTGCATCAACGGCGATTGTCTGTGCGGAGAGGCTGCTGCCTGACAGCAAAATAATTAGGGCGACAAACAGGATGACAGCGGATTTCATCGGCTTTTTTGACAGGGTATTACTACTTTTGCAGCGACAAGCGATTAACTCATAAATCGCACCAAAATTACATCATTGCAGCCAGCCCTATGTCATTGAGCCCCCTTACCGCCATTTCTCCCGCCGACGGCCGCTACCACCGCCAGACGGCTACGCTTTCAGGATATTTCAGCGAATTTGCGCTGATCCGCTACCGGGTACATGTGGAAGTGGAGTATTTAATTGCTTTGGCGGCACAGAAACTTCAGGGACTAAGCGACTTCAGTGAGTCTGAAAGAGCAGCGCTCAGAAGAATTGCAGCAGATTTCTCCCTGGAAGATGCCCAGCAAATCAAAGACACTGAAAAAACCACCAACCACGACGTAAAAGCGGTGGAGTATTTTGTAAAAGACAAATTGACAGCCCTTGGCAGTCAGGAGCGTCTTGAGTTTGTTCATTTTGGTCTGACTTCTCAGGACATCAACAACACCGCCATTCCCCTCTCGTTGCGCGATGCCATGCAGGAAGTGATGGTACCCATGCTGGTGCAACTCATCGATCAGCTGGAGGCGCAGGCACATACCTGGCAAAATATTCCCATGCTTGCCCATACCCACGGCCAGCCGGCTTCTCCTACCCGTTTGGGAAAAGAGCTCATGGTTTTTGTTGAAAGATTGCGGAATCAGCTGGAAATGCTCGATCAGATTCCCTTCGGGGCTAAATTCGGAGGTGCTACCGGCAATTTTAATGCCCATCAGGTGGCCTATCCCGATCACGACTGGATAGGTTTCGGTAATCATTTCGTGGGTGATATACTGTCTCTGCATCGCTATCAGCATACGACCCAGATTGAACATTATGACTACCTGGCAGCCCTTTGCGATAACCAGAAACGTATCAACACCATCTTGCTTGACCTGAGTCGCGATATGTGGAGTTACATCAGCATGAATTACTTCCGCCAGCAGGTAAAAGCCGGTGAAGTAGGTTCCTCTGCCATGCCCCACAAGGTTAACCCCATTGATTTTGAAAATGCGGAGGGCAATTTCGGCATTGCTAATGCCCTGTTGGAGCATCTTTCTGCCAAACTGCCCGTTTCCAGGTTGCAGCGGGATCTCACTGATTCGACTGTTTTAAGAAATCTGGGACTCCCCTTTGCCCATACCCTGATTGCTTACCGTTCTCTGGAAAAAGGGCTTGGCAAAATTCTGGTCAATGAAACAGCTATCCGCCGTGATCTTGAGGCGAACTGGGCAGTTGTAGCCGAGGCCATTCAAACCATCTTGCGCCGGGAAGGCTTTGAAAAACCTTACGAGGCGCTGAAAGCCCTTACCCGAACCGGAACAGCCATTGGGGAAAAGGAAATCAGAAATTTTATCGAAACATTGGCTGTCTCCGATACAATCAAGGCGGAACTTTCCGAAATTACTCCCTGGAATTATACGGGTATCGGATTCTGAAATGGAAGAAGGCGTCGACTATTATGTGAATGAAAAAGGACTTTACGTTTTTACGGAGGTCTATCTGAGCCGCAGAGGCTACTGCTGTCGCAACAGTTGCAGGCATTGCCCCTTTGGTTTCTCCAAACAAGCCACACCATACTTCGAAACAAGCAAATTACTGCATTCAAAAAAACGCCCGCTGCGTGATTGACACCCCTGTTTACGATCCGTTTGAACAAATGGATTTCCGCTTCGACCGTTGTATGATAACCGGTGTAAAGATTGACCCCAAGGAGGATCTGGTACAACTGTTTCCCGACTGGCTCATCAGCAAATACCATTTGCAAGGCAAAACACTGACCCTGCTGACAGGTAGTACCATACGTTATCCTGATATCAAGGTGCCGCTGTCAAGAGCTGCCCGGGATGCGGGTTTAAACTATATGAACCGGGCTGTAGGCGATCTGCTCACAGCCGGATTTGATGGGCTGAACTGGCTCAAACCGGCTCAGTTATATCATTTTCTGGTCTATCTGTATTATGGTGTCATCTACTACGAGATTTATGAAAGTATGCGGGTTAAAAGCCTGCGGAATTCGTTTCTGACAAGTGAGGACTTCAAAGCCAAATTCAGGGTACTGCACGTGGTCTTACAGGGTGCGGTGAGGCCGGTTACCTACCTGAACTTCGACCCGGGTTCCATGTTTATCCTGCGGGTACATGACTACAAGAGCCCCGGTGCTGCCTACGATCTTAAAATAGGCACCAATACCCTTACCATAAGCCTTCGGATGGGCGAAGTGGGCATCATGGCTGCCTTGCTGGATAACGGCACGCAGGCGCAATTCTATAAGTCCTATTTCGAAAAATTCGATGGCACCACTCTTCATCCTATCCAGTTTGATGAGTTATATGCCAAAATCAGCTACAAAGCCTGGCTGATGAATGCTGTTTTCGATTATGGCATCGAATTTCCGGATACGGAAGATCCAGCCATTGCTTTATCGGTAAAGGTACCGGATGAGAAAAAAAATGATGCTGTTTTCCGTGACTGGGAAGATGCCGTATATGGCACTATTCTGCAATCTTACCTTACCCCTTTTGGCTTTCCTTCGGATAAAATCTTTAACAAAGACGGACAAACCATCACTTTTCTGGAAACACCTGCCGGCAAACTAAGGCGTTTTGATGCCGACTTCAACGAAATCCGCTGAGGCCCTTGCTCCCAGCTCTATCACCTGTAAATCGTGTATTTTACCGGCGGTGATACTGAAGCGTACAATGGTTTTTACCAGATGGAAGCCATGATTACCGGCGGCACCCGGATTGATATGTAAAAGTCTGAACTGAGGATCAGGCATTACCTTGAGGATGTGAGAATGACCGCAGATGAACAAACCGGGCTGGTATCGTTTTAGTTGCTCCCTGATGCGGGCAGGATAGCGCCCCGGGTAACCGCCAATGTGTGTCATGTAAACCTTTAAACCATCTACTTCAAATAGCTGTTCTTCAGAGAATTGCCTCCTGACTACAGCATCATCAATATTACCGTAAACAGCTCTGACAGGTTTGAACTTTGCCAGCTTGTCTGTCAGTGCAACTTGTCCTATATCACCGGCATGCCATATTTCGTCCACCTCCGCAAAGTACTTTAACACCTTATCATCGAGATAACCATGTGTATCACTCAGCAATCCAATCCGCATCACAGATTCATTTTCACTACTCTGAAAAAATCGGTTAGCTGACTGCTGATAACCCTGATGGTGTATAAACCCTCCGGGAAGCCTTCCATATCAAGTATAAAGCTGGTTTTAACAGCGTAATCCTTACCCAGTACCAGCCTTCCGCTTAAATCAAATACCTGCACCTTTACATTTTCCTCTGCCGGCAAGTCAAGTTTGATAATCACTTCTTTTTCAAAGGGATTAGGGTAAACCGAAGCGGTAGAAATGGCTCTCAGCTGAAAATCTACCTGACCTCCCCGTGCTACGCTGGTTGTTGCCCTGACAACATATTCACCCGGAATACCTCCGATTCTGAAAGGTATATTCACGGTACCGTTGCCGGTAGTATTTACAACGGTATCCAAAAAAAGCTGACTCCCTGCAGGTTGGGTAATCAACTCATAACGAACCGGATGATTAGCATATCCACCGCCTAACTGATTAACCACTCTTACCTGCAGGTTATTGGTGGCAAGCTGGTTGATGCGTACAAGCTGGTTGTTACCATTGATGATGTAAAAAGTATCGGCATAGGCTACAATGTTGGAATCTGAACAGCCTGTGGCCATAATATTGGCAGGATTATACAACGATGCCCTGAACGGATAAACAGTCAATGCTGTGCGCATACGTGTTTTTTGCCCTTCCGTATAGATGTTCATACAGCGGTCGTCGCTGTAGTCCATGTAATTTTCAATCATACGGGTATTGCCACATTGTACCGGAGGCACCCCACAGCCGAAATACTGTCCGCTGCAGTTGGGTGTATCATTTACATCGTCATCGATGGTACAATCGCCGTCACCCCATATATGCAGGAGATTCAGGTAGTGGCCTACCTCATGGGTGGTGGTTCTTCCCAGATCAAAATTAGTGGCCAGGTTAAATACCTCTCCCAGGTCCTGTTTGTCGCGACTTCCAAAATAGCGGCAGCCTATAACAACCCCATCTATTTGAGTCCTGTCGGGATCGGTGGCCATATCGGATGGTAAATAGGCATATCCCAATATCCCGCCCATGTTTTTAACAATCCAGATATTGAGATACTTGTGAGTCGGCCAGATACTGAGGGCTTTCATACTTTGGTCATTTCCAAAGCCATGATTATTGGAATTGGCGTAGGATACCCGGTTGATGCCAGTGGTTGGATTCCCGTTCGGGTCTAACGTGGCCAGGCAAAATTCAATTTCGCTGTCCGCACCTACCGGATGGGTGTTAAACCCTCTTGAGCCTGCCATTTTTCGGAAATCCTCATTCAAAACCACTATCTGGCTTCGTATCTGAGCATCTGTTATGTTAGATTGGGTACCGATGGCTTCTCCCGGGGCGTGCATCACATGGACGACCACCGGTATTTTGAGGGTGCTTTGTACACGCAGGGCAGGTGCTTCTCCTTGTAGTTTTAGCTGTTTTTCAAACCACAACTGCTGCGCTTCCCTTCGTTTTTTGTAATCCGGATCACGGCTTTCCAGCCAGGCTTCCATCTGGGTGTGGCCACATTTATCATGCTGCTGGGGGATTTCAGCTATTTGGGCAATTGCATCAAAATGCCCCGAAAAGAAGAAAAAGAGTAGACTTAGGTAGCTTAATTTTCTCAGCATTTGCCGATGTTTCGTCTAAAAATAAGCGATAAACCTATTGCTAAGTGTCTGCCTAATGTCTTTTTAACGCAGCACATACTGAACGGTGTGGCGGTTTCGCTGCTCCAGCAAGACGGTTTTTCCCTGTACCAGTCCTTTTTCGAGTCTTTCTGAATGGTGACGAATAGTCCATACGCTCAGATTCCCTTCGCTTTTGATGTCAAAACTATCGCCGACAGCCTTCAAAAACGGATCAACTTTAAAAGGATCATCGTCCACACAAATAAAGAAGCTGATGGCGCTGTTTTGAGTAAGATGGGCTTTGATTCCAAGTTTGTACAGTTCTCCAAAAATGAAACTCAAACTCTCTTCTGCAATAAAGCTGAAATCTCGTGCGGCAAAAGAAATAAGTCGCTGGTTCTTTTTAACAATGATGCAGGGGGGTGATTTTCGTTGTCCTCCCAGGTCTTTGATGACAGTGCCGGGAGCCTCCGGATTCAAAAATGATTTCACAAACAGCTCAATTCCTTTGTTCTGAAGTGGCTTGATGGTTTTCGGGTGGATGACCGATGCTCCGTAATAAGTCATCTCAACGGCTTCTTCATACGACAGCTCATCTATTTTCTCGGCAAAAGGAAAAAGTTTAGGATCGGCATTCAGTACACCCGGGACATCCTTCCAGATGGTAAGGTCGTGTGCACCCAGGCAAAAGGCAAAAATAGAGGCCGTAAAGTCGGAACCTTCCCTGCCTAAAGTGGTGGTAAGCGCCTTGTCTTTTACCCTGCCGATAAATCCCTGTGTGATGAGAATACCTGCCGTTAGCCTGTCTCCTGTTTTCAGGGTATCGATTCTTTTTTGGGTATCGGCCCACTGCACCCGGGCGTCGCGGAAAGTATCGTTGGTTACCACATATTCTCTGGCGTCCAGCCAGCTGTTGGCTACCTCTTTGCGGTTCAGGTATTCGCTGAGAATGGTCGTAGAGACAAGTTCTCCGTAAGCGACCACCTGATCATAATTTTCATTGTAATTGCTGTTGCTGGTCAGACTTGTCATCGTACGTAACTGATCAAACAGTACATCGGTTTTTTTGATGACATCAAACTGCTCTGCATGGCTCATATCCAGGCCTCTGATCAGTTCCTGGTGGTAAAACCGCAGTTCTTCAATGTGTTCTATACATTCAGGTTGCTGATTGGTAAACCAGGCCTGCACTATCAGCTCCAGTTTGTTGGTTGACTTACCCATGGCTGACACTACTACGAGTATCGATTCTTCCGGGTACAAAGCCAATATCGTCCGGAGATTTTTAACCCCGGCCGGATCTTTTACAGATGCTCCACCAAACTTGAATACTTTCACAAGAAATCAGATTATGCGCGCAAATTTAAGATAATCAGTCGGCGAACGCTTGTAATTGCGCAAAAGTTAACCGGCAGTTTATCCAATCCTGATCAAAATCAACCCCATATTTTTCATAAAAACGGATAGCAGCTTCGTTCCAGTTCAGTACCTGCCACTCCAGGCGGTGCATTTTACGGTCACGGCCTATGCGTATCAGCTGGGTTAACAAAACATGACCCACGCCTTTTCCCCTGGCCTTTTCAGTAACAATGATGTCATCCAGATAAATACACTTGCCTTTCCAGGTGCTGTATTTCACATAAAAGAGCATCATCCCTACTATTTTTTCATTGATTTCAGCCACCCAGCATTCAAAAACCGGCCTTTCTCCGAACCCATCCTCCCGCAATTGTTCAATGCTGCAGCTATGCTCATCAGGTGCCTGCTCAAATACGGCCAATTCATGGATGAGGGCATGTACTGCTTCCATGTCTGTAATCACCGAAGGGCGTATGTGCACTGCCTGCATCAGATTTCCATTTCTGGTACGTTATCAGGAACAACCAAACGGCCTGCAGTTGACTGGCGGATTTGTTCGGTACTTACACCCGGTGCTCTTTCCCGCAGGACAAAGCCTTCTTCGGTAATCTCAAAGAAACCTAGTTCAGTAACTACCTTTTTAACGCATTTCAGGCCGGTTATCGGCAGGCTGCAGGCAGGCAATAACTTCGATTCGCCTGCTTTGTTGACATGCTGCATGGCTACAATGATGTTTTTGGCAGAGGCTACCAGATCCATGGCTCCTCCCATGCCCTTGACCATTTTACCTGGAATTTTCCAGTTGGCGATGTCACCGGTGTCGCTTACTTCCATGGCGCCGAGTACTGTCAGATCAACTTTTCCGGCGCGTATCATACCAAAACTCATGGCGGAGTCAAAAAAGGAGGAACCGGCAATGGTGGTGATGGTTTGTTTACCGGCATTGATCAGATCGGCATCTTCTTCACCTGCTGGAGGGAAAGGCCCCATGCCAAGCAAGCCATTCTCTGACTGGAGTACTACTTCGACACCTTCGGGGATGTAGTTGGCTACCAGCGTAGGAATGCCTATGCCGAGGTTTACGTAGTAACCGTTCTGGAGTTCTTTGGCGATTCGTTTGGCTATGCCGTGTTTGTCTAGCATGGTGGGGCTTTTAGGATGTTTACTGTTACACGCGGAGGCGCAGAGACGCAGAAGTTCGCGGATTTTTTTTTACAAAGATTCATTTGTTAGAGGTTGTTTGCAATTCTTTTTACCCCTTGGGTCACAATTTCCTGGTTGAAGTTTATTAAAAGACCTAACCGGATGTCAGAAAGTTTGAGGTAGGTATGTACCTGTTTATGGTGAACAGGTGCCAGACATTCTACTGATTTTATTTCTACCAGCACTTTGTCGTTTACTATCATATCGGCGCGGAATCCGATTTCTGTAATCCTGTTACCTTCATATATGACCGGAATAGCCACCTGAGTTAAACAACTTAACCCTGCCTTATGTAACTCGTAGGCCAATAGCTTTTCATACACATGCTCAAGCAAACCCGGTCCTACCGTTTTATGAACCTGAATAGCAGCCCGAATGATCTCGTGTGATATTTCATTTTCTATCATCTCCCAAACCAAAGGAAGATTTCAGGCAAATCAAAGCATCTGACCCAAACGCAACAAAAGAGGCTTCAAAAACAAAACTCCGCGAACCTCTGCGAAATCTCCGCGTGTAACCGCCCGCCCCCTACCGGGTAGTCCGCTGCTCTATCCGTTTCTCGTAGTGGGTGCCCTGAAAGATGCGGTGCACGTATATGCCCGGGGTATGTATCTCATTCGGGTTAAGCGTACCTGCCGGAACGAGCTCCTCCACCTCCGCGATCGTCACCTTACCGGCCATGGCCATCAGGGGGTTAAAATTACGACTCGTGGCCCGGAAAATCAGGTTACCGTGTGTGTCTCCCTTCCAGGCCTTCACGATAGCGAAATCAGCCTCAAAAGCGTATTCCATGAGGTATTCCTTGCCGTTAAAAACCCTGGTTTCCTTGCCAATAGCGACTTCAGTACCTACACCCGCAGGGGTAAAGATGGCCGGCATACCGTATCCTGCAGCCATACAACGGGTCGCGAGTGTTCCTTGTGGTATCAGTTCTACCTCCAATTCACCACTTAACAATTGCCTTTCAAATTCAGCGTTTTCGCCAACATAACTTGAAATCATCTTTTTTACCTGCTTCTGCTGCAGCATTAGACCTATGCCGAAATCATCTACCCCAGCATTGTTGGAAATGCAGGTAAGTTGCTTTACCCCTTTGCTGACCAATGCCGAAATACAGTTTTCAGGTATGCCACACAATCCGAAACCGCCCAGCATGAGGGTGGCTCCGTCCTGGATATCATGAATGGCGGTGGTGGCATCGGCAACTACTTTTTGCATGAGAAAAGGCTTTGTGACAAAGATAAGCGGACGAAGGGATATGGTGCCCCCGGCTGATGAGTTTGTGAAATTTACGGCTATTTAAGTTCTACAAGGGTAATGCCATCGCCTCCGCGGTCGGCATGTTCACTTTCAAAGGCCGCCACAAAACGCTGCTTTTTGAGGTGTTCCCTTATAAGTTTTCTCAGTATACCATCTCCTTTGCCATGTAAAAGTTCCAGACGGCCATAACCCGACATAACAGCTTTATCAAGGAAACGATCGAGTTCCTGCAGGGCCTCCTGGCCCCTGAAACCCCTTAAATCGAGTTTTGGGCTGAATCCTGAGATGGCCCCTGCCACTACTTTCACGCTGCTGCCTGAAGCCCGTTGTTGCCTGCGCGCATCAGAGGCAGACACAGGTTCAAGTCGGTTTTTTTTGATGGACATGCGGAGATCTCCCACGGATAATTCCGCATCATTTTTGCCCAGACTTACCACTACCCCAATGGTTTGTGTATCCCGGATACGGGCATGGCCACCTACGGTAAGCTGTAATTCGGCCTTTTCTTTTTGCTGTGACTGTTTTTCTTCCAGCTTTTCAGATCGGGTCGCCTGTTGCACTTCGTCTTTTACCAGTTCCAGTTTATTTCTGGCTGCTTTCGTAATTTCCCGGTCGGCTGCGGCCTCTTTGATTTCGCGTATTGTATTTTCTATTTCTTTGTTAGCCTTGTGGAGCAAGGCCGCTGCTTCTTCCCGGGCAACCTCCAATATCCGCCGTTTCTGCTGTTTCAGTTCCTGTTCACGGGTTTCGGTTTTGCTAAGCAGTTCATCGAGCATGCGGTCTTTCTCTTCCATCAACCGCTTGTAACGGTCAATTTCAGCCTTTTCCTGTTCCAGCTGGACCAGCAGCACTTCTACATCCTGTTGTTGTATTCCTATTTTAGCCCGTGCAGCAGCAATAATTTCAGGCGACAGGCCAATTTTTCCGGCGATTTCAAAGGCAAAAGAGCTTCCCGGCTTACCGATTTCGAGTTTATAACGTGGTTCAAGGGTATGGGTATCAAAGCCCATGGCGCCGTTTAGCAGACCGGATAAGCGGCCGGCAAGCAGTTTCAGGTTGCTGTAGTGGGTATTTACCATCCCATAAGCACCCAGGCTATGCATTTTTTCAAGTATGGCCTCCGCTATTGGCCCACCCAGTGCCGGATCCGTTCCTGTACCAAATTCGTCTATGAGGAACAGGGTTTTGTCATTGGCATATTCTGTGAAATGCCGCATGTTGGTCAGGTGGGAACTGTAGGTCGAAAGGTCGTTTTCTATGCTTTGTTCATCGCCAAGATCTACCAGCAGCTGTTCAAAAATGCCAATTTCACTGCCTTCAGCTACCGGAAGCAGTAAGCCGGATTGCCCCATCAACTGGAGTAATCCGATGGTTTTCAGGCTGACAGATTTCCCACCGGCGTTGGGTCCGGAAACGACGAGTATGTGTTTCTCACCATCCAGCATCAGGTCGAGTGGCACTACCTTTTTGCCCTGAGCCTGGTGGTGGAGCCACAAAAGCGGATGAAAAGCACCTGTATAGCGGAAACCGGGCTTTTTACGAATGGCAGGACGTGCTACGATCGGATAACGGCGGGCCAGCAGGCCACCGGCACGCAATAAGTCAAAGCGGGCCGCGAGTGCGTGACTGCCTTCCAGATCACCCAGGTAGGGACGCAAATCGGTGGTCAGCTGGATCAGGATGCGCCTGATTTCACGGCGGTAAGCAAGTTCCAGGTTGCGGATATCGTTGTTATGCTCCAACAATTCCGCAGGCTCCAGATAGACGGTCTGGCCTGTCGCGGATTCATCGTGGATGAAGCCTTTTATTTTACGCTTATGTTCTGCCAGTATCGGTAAAACCAAACGTCCATCCCGTATGGTAGCACCAGTTTCAGCCGCCCAGCCATTGGCTTTGGCCTGGCGTAATATAGTATCGAGTTTACGGCGGGTATCCTGCTGCAGGCGGTTCAGGTCGCCGCTGATATCCGACAAGGTTTTGCTTGCATTTGGTTTTACCTTCCCCTCTTTGCCAATTACAGCTTCCAGTAATGCAATGGCCTGATTGCCGGGAGCTACTGTAGCAGCAATGGCCCAGAGAGCCGGATATTGCTCTTTTCTCGATGCAAAAAAGCCAATCAGCCGTTTGGCGTACGACAATATTTTAAGCAGTTCTACACACTGTTCTTCATCGAAAAAATTGCCTTCGATGCGGGCGATGCGAAGGTAAGTCTTGATGTGTGGAATGCTCTCCTCGGGTAAGGGGCTGTCGAACTGCAAAAGGTTGTACATCTCCCAGGCCTCCTGCAGGGCCGTCGTCAGTTGCTGACGGTCAGCAATCGGCTGAAGTGCCACCGCATCTTCTCTGGCTTGTTCACTGACGCAATTGTTAACAATCAGCTGGAGTACCTGATCGAATTCGAGTTTCTGAAAAAGGGCTTCGGGATAAACGTTGAGCTTCATCGGCGGATTTTCGATAGTTCTTCGCTCAGCCGTTGGTTGACTTCGGTATACATCGCATCGAGTATCACCGGATCCTGGTTCTGATAGTAGTTGTAAGAGGAGTCAAATCTTTGCGCTGTTATCTTGTACCGGTCAAAAACTTCATCGTACAAACCCTTGATGCGCCCTGCATGCAGGCTGTCTCCCGCACCCTGTATGTATTGCAGGTTGCGGTAAGATTCCACCAGCTGCACTTCCAGCATCAGGGTTACCATGCTGTCGCGCGGAAGAATCCCGTCATGGTAACCTTGCAACTCCTGGCTGTCGATACAGGATACCACAGCCATGAGCATGGGTATTATCGTTAATTTTGTGAGGCGCTTCATAAATGAAAGTGTAAAAATAGGACAAATGGGTATCGAAACAGCCTTGAGACAACTCCGTACTGCTTTGGAAGGTTCATCTGCCAGACTGGTAGCGGTGAGCAAGACATTTCCGGCTCAGGATATACTGACTGCTTATGAAGCCGGACAACGGATTTTCGGTGAATCTACGGCGCAGGAACTCAATGAAAAATATCTTGCGCTTCCGAAAAACATTGAATGGCATTTTATAGGTCACCTGCAAAGCAATAAGGTTAAATACATTGCTCCTTATGTGCACCTGATTCATGCGGTTGACAGCTTCAAACTGCTGCAAACCATTGATAAGGAAGCGGCCAAAAACGGACGTGTCATCGATGTATTGTTACAACTTGATATTGCAGACGAAGAGACCAAATTTGGTTTGAGTGAGGCTGAAATTATTGATATCATCGGAAATCCTTCATTTCCGGAGCTGCATCATGTCCGGATTTGTGGTTTAATGGGGATTGCCACCCAAACGGAAGATGAACTGAAAATAGAAGGCGAGTTTATTGCCCTGCAACGTTTCTTTTTAAGGCTGCAGAACACCGTGTTTTCAGACCGGCCCTATTTCAAGGAAATATCCATGGGTATGTCGCACGATTACCTGCTCGCCCTGAAATACGGCGCCTCTCTGGTACGGGTCGGGAGTTTAATTTTCGGCCGTCGTTGATTTATTCAGTGGCTGCTTTCATATCACCCGCTTTTTGGGAGGAGATATTTTTTCGCCTGGAGTTGGGTGTTGGGTTGAACAGCCTTTTACAATTCAAAGTTTAAGCTTAAAAGGTTCGGAGTATAGCTTTAATGACTGAAAACAGGGCTTTCTATGCACCAGTTTTGAATTTTTAATTCGCTCAGGCCAGTTGGAGACATTGCTCCATAATACTGTGTAATTCTGCTGCATTGTAGGGTTTTACAATACAATCGTTGGCACCTGCTTTTCTGGCTTTGAGGAAGGTTTCTTCCTGAACATCGGCTGTAATGGCCAAAATTGGTGTCTGATAGCCTTGCTTACGGATACGGCGCATGGTTTCGAAACCATCCATATCCGGCATATGCAAATCCATCAGGATAATATCAAACTTTTCGTCTTCTACAGCTTGCAGGGCCTCTTTGCCACCCGACACCCAATGATAAGGCATCTTCCAGCGTTTCAGCAAGCCGGTAATTACCGTGGCGTTGATGGGATTGTCTTCCACCACCAACACTTTTACCCCCTGAATGAGTGATTCACTCAGTTCCATTTTCCGGATAAGCCCTTGATTTTCAGTAACAGTTTCGAATATAATATCAAAACTGAAGGTGCTGCCAACACCCGGGGTGCTTTCGAGCCGGATATCGGTCTGCATGAGACCCAGTATTTTTTTCACGATGGCAAGTCCCAGGCCGGAACCACCGTATTTCCGGCTTACGTCAGCTGAAGCCTGTGCAAAATGTTCAAAAATGAGTGATTGTTTATCTGCTGCAATACCAACCCCTGTGTCCTGTATGCTGATATTGTACAGGTCTTTTCCTTTGGACTGCATAGAAACCAATACCTCCCCTTCGCTGGTAAATTTGACGGCATTACCAATAAGATTGATGAGAATTTGTGCCAGTTTGGTTGGGTCACCCCAAAGTTTATCAGGAATGCCCTCACACTGATAGCGCAATGAAATGCGCTTTTCATCTGCCATGGGCTGAAAACCTGCCACTATGTTTTTAAGGAGATGTTCGGGATTAAAGGCAAGCCGTTCAAGCTCCATTTTACCTGATTCAAGCCTGTTATAATCGAGTACATTATTCAGCATGCCGAGCAGGTTGTCGGCTGAGAACTTCAGCAAATCCAGGTACTCTTTCTGTTTGGTATCACGGGTTTGCTCGTGCAGCAATTCCGTTATGCCAATGATCCCATTCATAGGGGTCCTGATTTCATGTGACATCACGGATAAAAAATTCGACTTCGCTCTGGACGACGCCTCTGCTTCCAGACGGGCATCTTCCAGCGCCACATTCAGGTTTTCCTGAATTTCAAGGCTATTCTGAAGCTCAATGGCATAACGTCTGAAAGCTCTTTGAAAATGCCAAATGATGAATACCATCATAAATGTCATCATCACCAGACTGATGATTATTTCCTGTTCGGACGGTGGCTCATACCTGAAATACTGTCCGAAATAGTTTTCCAGCTTAAATATCCGGTAAACAAGGAGCGGTACATAATTCGCCAGGGCCGTCAGTACCCCAACCACCTGTCCTGCCATAAAAAAGGCAAAAAGTGTATTGGCAATGGCCAGTTGCACCATAGAAAGATTCACCTCACCCATAATGAGGTAGGTGTTAATCAGTACATTGGAAGTAGATGCAAAAAGCAGAAAATAGGAGATCCGAGCCACATCACGCGTCCTGACGAGAATCATGTAGACAATCGCCAAAACCACTATAAACAGCAGAGAACGAAATAGTTGCAGGTGGTGTTCGTGTACTATTTGCTCCGGTATATTGAGTAAAGTAAGGACTTCAGCAATCAGGAGCAGGTAAAAAATCAGTAATTGCCGTGCACGTGCCAATACATCCAGCCTGGATAGATACCGTCCATCCAGCATCCAGGCCTCGAAGCGACGAAGCAGCTTAAGCATTGGCGTTTAGTTTCAGAAATCAAAAGAACAAATTATTTGGCTGTTTACCAGCGCATTCGTCTAAAAGTTTCTATAAATCGGAAAAATTCCCATTTATAGAATTTCAATCTGTAAAGAAACGATTCAAACATTACAAACTAATCCGGGTATGCCACCAACAGGGGGTCGCTTTACGGCTAAAAAGTCTATTTTTGCAACGCAGTCGATTTTGCCCATGTAAACAACCCCCTTCAATCTTTTTCCATGATCCAACTGTTTCAAACCCAAAAGACACAGCTTCAGGAGGTTAAAAACCTTGCTGATGGCGTATGGATCAACATCGTAGACCCGAGCTACGAGGAAAGAAGCTGGATTGAGGAAAATTCTCCGCTGGTTGCCGAATACCTGAGCGATTCTCTTGACCTGGATGAGCTTTCGCGGGTAGAGAAAGAGGACGACTACCTCCTGGTGGTTATCCGTCTGCCTCATTTCAGGGGGGTGGAACACGATTCCCCCTTCACCACCATTCCGCTGCTGATTATTCTCACCGAACAGAACATCTATACCATCTGTAAAGAGGAAAATGTTATCCTGCAGGAATTCATCCGGGAGCGCATCAAGGGCTTCAGCACCGCCAAAAAAAATAAGTTTCTGCTGCAATTGATGTTCAAAACGGCCGGAAAGTATCTCCTGCACCTCCGCAACATCAATAAAATCGTAGAACGACTCGAAGATGAGCTGGAAAGCTCGCTGCGCAACCGCGAGATCTTTGAATTACTCAAATACGAAAAGGCCCTCATCTATTATATGACCGCCCTCCAGGCCAACGGCGCCATGATGGAAAGGCTGCGCCGGCTGCATATTTTCAGCGCCTTTGAGGAAGATGAGGATCTGCTCGAAGAAGTGATGATCGAAAACCAGCAGGCCATCCAGATGACCAATATCACCACCCGGGTATTGGGTCAGATGATGGAGGCCTACAGTTCGGTGATTAACAACAACATGAACAACGTCATGAAAACCCTGACGTTTGTCACGATTTGTCTGGCCATCCCTACCCTTTTCGCCAGTTTATATGGTATGAATGTACCGCTGCCCTACGCACAAACCACGGCTGCCTTCTGGGTGCTGGTGAGTGTGAGTGTGGTTTTGGTGAGCGTGGTGTTTTTCCTGTTTAAGCGGATGCGGTGGTTTTGATGGTCGATGGTCGATGGTCCATAGTCCATGGTCGATGGACGATGGACGATAGTTGATAGTTGATAGTAGATTATTCATCGACTACGGACTATGGACCATGGACCATCGACCATGGACCATGGACTATTGACCGCGCCTCAGGCGCAGCCGATTTTTTCTTCACCTCCCGTTTCAACTTTGGATTAGTTCCCTATATTTGCAGTCCGTTTGGCGCAGTTCGCTGCACAAACCTTTCCGCAGCGGCGGAAAGCACATCAAACGGTTCTGTAGCTCAATTGGATAGAGCATCTGACTACGGATCAGAAGGTTTGGGGTTCGAATCCCTACAGGACCACGAAAGCTGTTCATTTATTTGAATAGCTTTTTTTTATAAAAAATGGCGAGCAATGATATGCAAGTGGTGACTTGTTTTATTCGCCATTTGGTATAACTCTTTCGTATCTCTGAAATCCGGAAACCTTCCCGATGTCAGAAGCTTTTAACAACGAAGCATCTCAACAGCCTTGTCATTATTTCCAAGATTTTAAACCCAAGGATTTCGGTTTTTTCATCACTCTTAGTAGCTTGCAGGGAAATAAACCAAACCCTATGAAAAATCAACACCGTTTGATGAGTGCCGCCCTGCTCACCTTTGGCTTACTGGCAAGCACTTTTGCTTCCGCGCAGCGCGTATCTGACATCTACATCAACAAAATGCTGCTGAAGATTGAAGATGATGGCAACGCTTCCTTTGCTACCAAAGACTATATGTACGAAACCGGCAAAAACAACACTGCTTTTGAAGTGGTAGGTGTGCGTATGCTCGATAACAGTGAAAAATACCTTGTCTTTGGTAAACACGAGGTTACAGCTGACCACCAGGTGAACAACCAATCTGTGGATATCGACATCAACGCCACACACGGCAAAGATGAATTGAAATTTCACATGGCCCGCTTCCCTAAAGTGAACTATACTTTTGTTTCTATCGATGAAAACGATGCCAAAGACCTGCTCGAAAATGTAAAACAAATGCGCAGCAACTACATCGCCAGCGATACCTTAAAAATCAAAGACGAGTTGCAGGTAATGCAATACCGCCTGAACAAAGATTTTGCTGTAAGCATGACCCGTGGCAAGGGTGGCAGTTCTGCCAAATACTTTGAACTCTGGATTGGCAACCGCAAACAACAGGTCAGCAGTGATAAATTCATCTACGCGCTTACCCAGTTTTTAGGCACCGAGGAATAAGCCGGACATAAAATTCAAGTCAAAAAAAGAGGCTTCCTATTACGGGAAGCCTCTTTTTTTTTAGACATTGAGATTTCGATAGACGAGAAGCGAGACTTTTGGCGCCTGTATGGGACGCGGATAGCGCGGATTTTTAGGATTTCCCGGCCTGTCATTTCGAGTAGGTTTGACCAGAAAATAAGCACGCCAAACCGTATCGAGAAAGACAGCCTCTCGCACTCTCGATGTCTACCAAAGACTACTTCGTGGTTTTGCCGCTTCCGGGTTTCGCAATCTGGTCGCGCATTTTGGTATCGGCCTGTATGTTCTGCATTTTGTAGTAGTCCATGATACCGAGTTGTCCGTTGCGGAAGGCTTCTGCGATGGCAATGGGAATCTGGGCCTCGGCTTCGATTACTTTGGCACGTGATTCCTGCGCTTTGGCTACCATTTCCTGCTCGAGGGCTACGGCCATGGCGCGGCGTTCTTCGGCACGGGCCTGGGCGATTTTTTTGTCGGCTTCGGCCTGGTCGGTTTGCAGTACGGCACCGATGTTTTTACCTACGTCGATGTCGGCGATGTCGATAGAAAGTATCTCGAAAGCTGTTCCGGCATCGAGGCCTTTGGAAAGCACCACTTTGGAGATGGAATCAGGATTTTCAAGCACTTGTTTGTGGTTCAGGGCTGAGCCGATGGATGAAACTACTCCTTCTCCTACCCTCGCCAGTACGGTTTCTTCACCTGCACCCCCGACCAATTGTTTGATATTGGCACGTACGGTTACCCTTGCCTTGGCAATGAGCTGTATACCATCCTTGGCCACCGCAGCTACGGGCGGTGTATCGATTACTTTAGGCTGTACCGACATCTGAACCGCCTCAAACACATCGCGGCCGGCCAGGTCAATGGCTGTGGCAGCTCTGAAATCAAGTGGGATATTGGCCTTTTCGGCAGAAATCAGGGCACGAATGACATTGTTTACATGCCCTCCGGCCAGAAAATGGGTTTCTATTTCATTGCTGGTAAGTTTCAGACCCGCTTTGGTTGCGGTAATCAGCGCATTTACCACGATGGATGGTGGTACTTTCCGGATACGCATCAAAACCAGATCCAGTATACTGATGCGTACACCACTGAAAATGGCTGTTATCCAGAGGTTAATCGGGACAAAATAAAGGAACAAAAAGAGGGCTACGACGACGCCTCCTATGCCCAGGAACAAAACAGTTAATTCATTCATGATTCGCTATTAAATAGGTTTTACGATTATTTTCTGATCATCGGCATTCACTACCACAATTTTATGCCCGGCGTCCAGCATACCGTCGGCTATTTGTACCTCATAGGTAGTGCCATGAAAGCGGGCTGTTCCCATCGGGCGCAAGGCACTGATGGTCTCTCCTTCCATACCGACTGTAATTTCACCTGCTGCCCGGTCGTTCACTTTGCTTTCGATGGCGTCTTTGAGTGAAAAACGTTTCCAGAAACGGGTTTGAACGCTGCGGTAAATCACAAAACCTGAAAGTCCGGTTACGGCCACCAGGCTGCTTATGCCAGCCGTCTGTCCGTACATATCAAAGATGAAATAGATGGCAACGGCTAATAACAAGGTCCCGATGATACCAACGAAAGTGATGCCCGGCACTACAAACAGCTCGACAAAGAGCAAAAAGAGACCAAGTAGTATCAAAAATGCGAGGGTGAGCAACATGGTGTCAAATTACGTTCTTTTTAGCCATTTTCAGCCAGCCAACGCTTTAATAACAGGCTGAGTTCCGGAATGCCCCTGCTGGCCGGCAGGGCAAGGGTGCGCAGGCCTGAAACACCTCCGAGACCGGCCGGCTCCGGGTCGATCAGAAATTTGGGGATGTGCGCGGGCGCTTCATGAATCAGTCCTGCCGCAGGATATACCTGCAGGGAGGTCCCGGCTACCACAAAAATATCTGCCTGACCTACGAGACCAACAGCCCTTTCCATGAGGGGAACTGCCTCTCCGAACCACACAATATCAGGTCGCAACTGGCTTCCGCGGCGGCAAAGCTGGCCCAGAGCCAGATCGGTTTCCCAGGGAATCACATCGCGGCTGTCGAGGCTGCTCCGCAACTGATCGAGCCGGCCATGCAGGTGTAAAACCGATGCAGAACCCGCCTTTTCATGGAGTATATCTACATTCTGGGTGATGATGCTGACCTCAAAAAATGCTTCCAGCGCAGCCAGTGCCAGGTGACCGGCATTGGGTTCGGCTTCGAGTGCCGCCTGACGGCGCATGTTGTAGAAGCTGATTACCTTTTCCGGATTTTTCTGCCAGCCTTCGATGCTCGCCACTTCCATGATGTCGTAGCCTTCCCACAAACCACCGGCACCCCGGAAGATACCGAGGCCACTCTCGGCACTGATACCGGCACCTGTCAGTACAACAAGTCTGGGTTTATTCATCGGATCCTTCCCCCGTACTTCTTCTGTTTACTGTAGTAAATGTCTTCCAGATAATCAATACGCACACCTTTGGAAGTAGAAGCGTGGACAAAACGGCCATTCTGAAGATAGATGCCCACATGGCCTACTTTACCGCTTTTGTTGAGATCGAAAAAAACCAGATCGCCCATTTCCAGCCTGTTGATTCCGACTTTATCTGCCGCCTGATACAGGGCCGTGGTGGTACGGGCAACGGTTTTCCGGTGGAAGACGAGAAAATACTGATGTACAAAACCTGAACAATCAACGCCACTGGTTGTGCTCCCCCCCATCCTGTATGGAGTTCCCCACCATGCATCGATAAAACGGTATTGCGGCAGGTGCTCGGCTTTGACTTCTTCTCCTACCAGGCTGCTGTATTTAGCGAGCAGTTTGCGGTCGGCAGGGGTAAGTTCAAGGGAAGCAGCGTTTTTCCTTTTACAGGAAACCACCGTCACAAACAAACACAACAACAAAACCGGCACGCTACGCATGGCCCAAAAATAGGGTTTTCGGGGTATGGTGGAGCGGTGCTGTTTTCGGTTAGCGTTTGGATTCCGGTGGTTTTCTGGCCTCAATCCCAAAAATTCTGACTTGTGTATTTATTTAATCCCCCACCCTGAAGGTTTTATTGGCTTTTTAAGTCAAATTAAGACACCCAAACAAGTATGGTTTCCGTAACGACCCACTTCTGAGTAGCTACGTTATAGGTCAGGAACACAATTTCACCGGAACCGCAATCATCCTGACAGAGAAACTGAGTATAGAGTATACAATGCTCTCTTTTTTCATCAAATACGGGCTTACTTATGTTCCAAACACCCTTAAATCCATTGAGTTTTTGGTGTTGATTTACTGCCAAAAACTCAGTCTCAGATACCTCCGATAACTCTATCAGATCGAGCGTTTGATATCCGGAAGTATCATTTAGAAATGCTCGGCTCAAGTGGATTAACCTTACGTCTCTTTCATTTTCTTCCAATTTGAGTTTAATCGTCCACCTATCCGCCAACTGTAGAGGGAAGAGCGTATCATTAATCAGGTAAGCAACTTTTACTGTATCCCGTACTCCGGAATGCTGTTGGAAATAACTGATCGTCTCCGCTGTAATATTTTCAAGTTCATGCAAATCAGTTGGCAAATCACATGAGATTATTACATTACAAAGCACGATTAGTTCAAGTAATCGATTCCTCAACAAAATTCCACATTTAATTCCGGGCTTCATTTTGACACCTCCGCTAAACGCGAGTGTTTCAGGTAATCATTATTAATTTGGAAAAAATCTAAAGCTGAATAACCAAAGAATAACAGAACCCATTATAAACAGAAGTGACAATAATGTATACGCCCACTTCTCTCCTTTTGATTTCTCATCTAACATTTTGAAGTATCTGACATATTTTTCTTGGCGAAAGACTAAAAAATGACATATTAAAAAAGACATCAAAGCGTAAGAAGTAACATATACTGGTTTAACTAGAAAATAGACTTCCAAAAGTCCTAAAACCGTACTTATACCGCCCCAGATCAAAAATGTTAATCCAACAACAATAGCGCCACCTGATACCATTATACCAAAGCCAAAACGCCTATCTGTCCAAACTTTATTAACTACATCTTGATGAGTCGTCCCCTGCTCTTCAAACTTTCTTTTTATTGCTGGTATTCTCCCAATCAGAACTAACGGATTTAGCTTGTTAATTACCTTGTGAACCCAACAATCCACTTTGTAAATGCAATAGTGTACAATGTTCAACCAAAGTTCCATTTTCTCAATCATGATTAATTAATGTTAATACCCGCGTCCATGGTAATAATTAACAGCACCTTCTCCCGCATATCCACCTCCTATACTACCTGCTATTCCTCCTATAAACCCTCCAATAACAGCTCCAGGAAGTGCCCCAACTCCTCCAAACCATACCCCGACTCCAGCACCAACAAGTGCCCCACCTTTAGCTCCTGCCATTCCTCCAATAATTCCTCCCGTAGTACTAATTGCAGCTACCTGAGCATTATATCCAAACTGCCCCCCATCTGCAACATAACCCTCATAAGTAGCATAACCACCTAGAAGCACTGAACCAGCTACTGTTACTCTCCCGGCTAATCTATAATTTTGAGCAGTATTTATTGCGGCTGTTCGACTACCTGTATATTGATTAGGTTCGCGACCAGTCATATTACTGTAATACTTTCCATTCTGACCAAGCCAATAATCCTCACCTGCTACAATCCCCTCTAGTAATCCATAGAGTTCACCACCTGTAGTAAGAGCAAAGTTAGCGTTGGTAAAATCCGTCACTCCCATATTTGAATTAGCATTTTGAGAAATTGACGTAGCATTCATATCTATCCAATCCCCATTATCAAATTGCCATTTCCCATTCTGATTCTCCACAATTGCCCCCTGCGCGTAAATTACTTTCGCTTCCTCACCTGTCTCACAAGTTGGACACCTCCCATCCGGATCAACATACATTACTGGACTATAAAAATTATAATGGTATGGATTCCAACCAATTTGATCTGGATGATCAGTAAGTGGATCCACACTCAGCCACATCTGCACGGAATTGGACTTAAAAACACACAGCCTAATTTATACTAATTTTTATGTAAAATTTCTTGTTGAAATTTAACTCGCCATTTTCATATATAGTCAGTATTGCATAAAGTTCATTATCGGAACTAAAAAAGGGCATACTAACAGAGCTTAGCAAATATTCTTGTTGTCGATTCCTATTATGCACTCTAAAAGAATCGTAGGACTTCAATAGATTATTATCCTCAACTCTATACACATAGAGCCTTCCAAATTGCGAAAATAAAGTTTCCCCAACAAGATTGCCGTAATGCATAGGGTATTCCGTTGCAATTAGCAACTTCTTGTTAGGACTAACTCTTGAAATATAGGGCAATTCCAATTCCGTTTCCCATAAATCTCTAGACACTACTTTAGTCGTTGCAAATTCAAATCCCTTACAATGTAACAGAATATACTTCTCTAGTTCATCACCGTATAGGACTGTTCCTCCGTGAAAATCAGGAAACCCATCACAAATACGATACTTTTCAGTTCCATCTTGAGAAAATATTAGACAACTATCATCCCTGTTTACTTGACCGCCCAAGTTTTCATTTACTCTTCCAGTCTTGGTATGCAAACGCATTTTTTCTATATTATCCAAAAGGAATACTATATACTCAGCTTTCTTAATTGAAGAAAAGGTGATCTTCACATTATTATCGATTGAAGAGAATGAAAAATCTGAATCATCCCGAGCATTGAAATAATCAGCACTCAAATCAAATAGACTTATAATAGAATCAATCTTAAATTCGGTCTCTTTGTCTGGTAAATTAGTCTCCCTGTTTTCATTTTTACAAGACATCAAACAGGTAAAAATTATACTTGCGTACAATATGTTGTAGATCGATTTCATCAGTTTTAGTTTAATTCAAAGTCTTGGTGTCCAGGCATCATATGTAAAATAATGTGGCTTCGCCACATGCGGTCTATAAACTTGAAATTTTGGCAACTTATCATATCCATATCCTGCCTTAAGGAACTGTTTAGTAATATTTCCCGCTCGCCCAACATCACCACCATTAAAAGTGGAAGCCACATCATCTTTTGGTGATATACCAGGATGTGAATGGATATCAATTCTGAGGTTTAATACATTTAATCCCAGCCCATTTACGTTAAAACCACTTTTTACTCCGTCAGAACTGTGATTTGTACCAAGAAAATTTTTGTCCCCCTTATACATCTCAAGTGTCCATTCCACATCAGAATTCTTGGATACAAATTCAAATACCTTTGCAGCATCTTGCGTGTTAGTTGTGACACCATAGCTCCCCTTATGGACATCACCCCTAAAATCTTTCATGGTAAAATCACTTCTTTCTTTTGCTAGTTGAGGTAGCAGGCTTTTATCATTCACCGTTTGACCTTTGTCCTTAACTCCATTATCCCAATTCTTTTTTGTGTGTAATACATCAGGTCCCGGGGCAGCAGATTCAAATTTAATATTACCGCCTTCATCCACGCTATAATTATCAATTTGTCTACCATCCGGGTCAATAAACATCACCGGATTCCAGGCACAGTAGTTATAGGGAGAGAGACTCGGATACTTATCACTCATCGGATCCACACTCAGCCAGATACTCAAACCCGCGTCATAATACCTGGCGCCGAAGTAGCTGAAGGATGTTTCCATATCCCGCTCCTTGGCGGAGAAGGTATAGGGGGTGTAGTAACTGGAACTGTTGGCCTCGTACACCATATCTTCCCCGAAAGGCATGTACTGCCTGTGCTCGGTCGGGTAACCTGAGCCATCGGTCATATAGGAACTTGAACCCAAATGGTCTTTGTGGTAAAAGTACACGTCGTTTTCGGTAAGGTTCTTACCCGAAAGTTCGTCAATTATTCCCAACGGAGCCTCATATACGATGTATTCTTCACCCAGGCCTACACAGGCAATATCTTCCACCAGATTGGTATAAAGCGTGTTGGCAAATGTGCCATAATGAAACTCCCCTATGCCCTCAACATTATCCCCGAGCCCTACCAGGCTGTTTTGAAAACCACCGCCTATCCTGCTCGCGATCCGGTCGCTTTCGGTGTAATAATGTTTGGTATACCCCTCGTCGTTGATAGTCATATACGGACTCTGGTAAAGGGTGGTCAGGTTCAGATTTACATGAGAAATGGTAGAAGTAGGTACACCATTGTTGGAAACGTGGATGGTTTGTCCTGAAAATTTCCAGACCCGTTCCCCTGCCCCGTCGTAAAAATACTTGCTTACGTAACCATCGGGAATTTGGTCTCTTGAAGCAATCAGTTCATTCCGCTCATTCCAGCACATTTCTCTGCCAAATTGTCCATAATCAGGATTGTATTGCTCTGCATAAACCATGTTGCCATTCACATCCCAGCCATAATTCAAGGGAGGAGGGCCGCCGCCGTAGGTTTCATAAACTGTACCTACAGTATGCGCTCCACCGTAGCTATACTCATTGTTGGTGTTTACAACTGACTGAACACCTCCCAATGACCTGCCGGCATCTGTAATCTTGGATAAGATATTGCCGGATGGTGAATATTGCAGGGCCATTTGATAGTAGGAATCATCCCTCCCCGTTGACCCATCGGAAGAAGTCAGTCTGTACAGATCATCATAGCCATAGGAGTAGCTGAATGTACTGCCAATCCCATAATCATTTGCACCGGAGGCAATATTCCCGATTCCCACAATGTTTCCGACTTTGTCGTAGGTATAGGTAACATTTGTAACTGTTGAAACACTACCTCCCAAAGGAAGCCGGAGATAGTATTTGGAAAGCCTCCTGGTTTCCGGGTCATACTCGTATTCCTGTACCGACCCATCCCCTTTGATAGTGGCTGTTTTTGCACCAAACTTATCATAATGAGCCGCAAACAGATAGTTTTTAGTTGTATGGCCTGGTTTTGTGCCATTTACAGCAATCAGCTCACCGGTTGGGTTATAGGTATAATTCACCAGTTCACCATCGGGATAGGTTATATTCACTATCCTTCCCCAGAAATCATACTCGAACGCCATTCCGAAAGTATAAGCACCTCCACCGGGAACTACGATGGTAGAGGTTTTACTGACCACTTCTCCCAGTGTGCCATACGCCATGGCATGCACCCCGGCCCCATCCTGAATTTTAACAACTTTGCCCAGATCATTTCCGCTCTGGCCGTATTCATAATAAATATCATTCACGGGTCTTACCGGGTAATGCGTTTCTTTTCTGCGGTTATACTCATAGGCATGCGTTATGTATTGGGAACTGCCGTAGAGCATTTCATGCTGTTCCGAAATCAGATTACCCAAGGGGTCGTAGCTGAGAGTATTTGTACCGGCATCAGGATGCACGCGTGTCTTAAGCCTCCCGAGCAAGTCGTATGTATAATTGGTCGTATTATTTTCAGGGTCTTTCGACAGTAACAGGTTCCCTAAAGCATTATAGGTAAACTTAGTCGTATTGGTATAGGGTCGCACCATCTGGATCTGTCTGCCAAAGGCATCCTTCAGGACATAGGTTTCATTTCCTTCGGCGTCTTCTACCAGTTCTTTGGTCCGTTTGATGCTGTTGAAGTCAAGGCCGAAACCATAGGAAAGATTCGTTTCTTCCTGGTCAGGGGTGATAATTTTAGTCGGCCGGTCAAACACATCAAAGTAGGTAACAGTCGGTGATTCAGTATCGGGGGTAGTACTCACAGCAAAATCAAAACCACTTCCATACGCTTGCGAGGTAGGGTAATAGTTTTCGATTGCTCTTCCGAGATCATCGTAAACAACCCAGCCGGAAATCACAAATACATAATTCTGGCTGCCGGAAGTAGTTACAAGCTTCAATTCCTTGCTCTGCACATGTTTACCCATGGGGTCATAGGCACTGTGTTTTATAAAACGATTGCTGACGAACTGTGGGTCCCTCCTGGAGGCCGTAACCCACAGTATTTCTCCCGGAAACGCGAATGAGGTGACCAATGAATCGGTGTACTCAAATCTTATCGAGTAACCGTTGGTAACCGACCAGTCGTTTGGTCCTATTACACATTGCAGTCGCCCCATTTTATCATAATAATATCCGATCGTATTCCCGGACGCATCGGTGCTCAGGCTTGGCTTTCCGTATCTGTAGTCATAGGTAAAGTTTGATTCCAGACCGAATACATCCGTTATCTTACTCACATATGAATTTGTAACGGTTTCGTATTCATAGGCAAGCTCATACACTTCGCTGTTGTGGTTAGGGGGAAAAGTATGAACAGAAACGTTTCCGTAGGCATCGTAGCTGTAATCATGCTCCGCATTGGTTGAACCATCAATTTTATGGATCACTTTGGTCATTAAACCCGTGGTGGCGTTGTATTGAGCGTTGGTTTGTTTCAACAGGGTTGCGCCATTCAAAACTTTGACTTCTTCCGCCAGGCTGACCAGGTTTAAAGCCAGATCGGGTGTCTTGTAGGTTATTTGGGTCGACAAATCATCGGTCGTAGTCGCCATATCACCTTTGTTCACATAAGTAACTACGTTTCCGAACGCGCCATAGGTAAACTCTTTGCGGGTGTGTATCTGAGCTGTTGTATTTCCGTCGAAAAGATAAGCGTCACTGGAGGCCAGCGCAGGGTAATATACCCCGAAACAATGCTCCTGAGCGGGGATAACAGCCTGACCAGTGGCTATTTCCGTCTTCTGATAATTGTAATGCGTCTCCTGAAACTTATCTCCATTGGCCGCGTAGGTACCGCTGAAGTATTTTATTCCTTTAAAGGTAAAATCCGTATTGTGATACTTTTCTACGCTGTAGCGATGGTTTATTGAGCTTCCCATCATTTGCATGGTTACCACAGAATCATACCCCCAGAAAGCCCTTTCATAACGGTTGTAAAAGCCATCGTGGTAGCTGAAGGCAAAGTACTTATAATCTCCGCCGTCTCCCGGGTATCCGTCGTATTCCTCCAGCGCTGACATGACCCAATTGCCGTTCGGGTTGTTGTGGGTCGGCGGATCAAACGCATAATCCCAGTTAACCGAATTACCCAGATTAGTCTGTACATTGTACAGGAGATTAACTTTCTGAAGATTTGAATATTTTACTTTGGAGGTATTCGAGTGCTCGTCGTAGTACACAAAATCAGGCAATCCGTCACCGTTCACATCGATAAACTGGCTCTTTTCTATTGATTTGGCATAGGAAAGTGTCAGGTTACCGGTAGCTCCCCCTTTCAGTCCTAAAAAAAAGTTCATTCCAAATGTAGCCGCACCGGAACCACTGAGTGAAAAGGAGGTACTGCGTTTCGCAAAATAATCCTCCGAGTTGTCCAGGACGACAGTCTGTGTACCTGTATTGATATAAAAATAAACATCATCCCCATCCTGATTTACAAAATCAATTAAGCCGTCTCCGTTTATATCAACAGGGAATTTATAGTTTGTAGAAGTGCCTTTGCTGGCATTCAAACCAACGCTCCAGCTATTTTCACCCTTATCCATGGGTACTTTATTCTGAAAATTATTGGTATCGGACAACTGCCAGGAAGCCGCTTTTGAAAAGCTTTGGCTTGTATCCATTTCAGGTATAGCCCATGCCTGAAAAGGCAAAAAGGAATAGCCTATATTAAGGAAGATGTTTCCATCATTTGTAAGCTTATCGGGCAAACCATCTCCATTATAATCCATGAAAACAGTCTTAATTGTGTTGTTGCCGATAGCAACATTTCCACCAACGGTGGATGTTACTTCAAGTGTATTGGCGGTTCCCTTGATACCTGAATAAGGCAATTTCAGATTCTTAACCGATCTGCCCCCGGTATTGGCACTGATAGAATAGAAGCTGACATGTGAGGTGCCTTGGTATTCCCCTGCTACTATATGTGAAACACTGCCGTCTCCCAGCCCACCCTGCGGGGTACTGAACTGCGTTTTTGTTTCTGACACATTGTCCGGATAGCCATCCCCGTTCAAATCCATATAGTCCAAGGAAGTGGTAGAGGATCCTATTGACCAGCTGCCGCCTGCATTAAAAATGGAGGGCCCGGATACGGAGAAGCCCAGATTCCAGCTGTCGCCTTTGGTTTCCTTAATGGGTGCTTTTTTCTCGTAGATATTGGTACTTACAACAATAGGAGATTCTGTTATCTCTGAATGATAAACACTTTTGGGCAGCATATTACTTTGAATGGTCTTTCCCACAGAAGTTAACTCACCAAATCCCCTGTACATGGCAGAATCCAGATCTGCATTCATTTTTTGGAACGGGGCATCCAGCACATCGGCATAGGATTGGTCTGACATGGCCGTTGCAGGATCTGTTGCATAGGTTACGTTTACCTGAGGTATGTTGTTGGGGTCATTAAACGCCTGAGTCACCTGCAGCAGCGATTGATTGATCGGATCTGTTACAGATCCGTTATACCCAAACTGTCCCCATCCATTGTACATATGCCCATATTTCATCAGGGCTTCCGGAATGGTTGCATATACCCCGGCCAGCACATAGGAAGTGGTAGAATTATGGACGACCTTGGCCCCTGCATACTGGATCTGATTGCTAAGTTCCGTATTTGGGATTTGCCACTCAAAGTATAAATCTGAACCATTTGAAATGGTGCAGGTTAACACTGTATCCCCAACCATCACATTGTTCTGGAATTCAATAACCTTTTCCCCTACCACAGCTCCGTCACTTTTTAAGGTAAATACCATAAAACCATTGTAGGTTCCGGTATACGACGACACAAAATTAATTCTGGGATGAATCGTCAGCGACCCGGTACTGCTGAGGGTTTGAGGGAAGGCAACTTTTTCAACCTGGGTAAACAATTGACTTCTTGTAACTACCGGAATGAATTCTGCTTTCTCCATTTCGTTAGAGGTGTCAGCGGTTACCGATTCAATTTCATAATAGGTCACCCTGAAGCTTTCCTTCAACTTTTCATGGTTGATTTTAGAATTGCACTGGAACTGAAATTTCACAACATCGTCTTCTGTAACCGATAAAATAGTGTCAATCCAGATAGTATTGTTCGATTGTGGAAGGAGTATACGATTCAGATAAACAGCACCATTCTGAGGAATAATGGCAAATTTAACGGTGTCACTCAGTCCGGTATTGATAATGCTGCCCTGTATCCTGATTTTACCTGTTAAAGGCATCATGTTTTCATACTCACTCAAAAGCAGGAAATCTCCCTGCGCAGAAAAACAGAAAATATTCTTCCCTTCATTGTCGTCTGACTTGAGTACAGAGGCTTCTTCTTCCAGATCTTCTTCTTCATCTTCTTCATTTTCTACATGTGAATTCCAAAGAGGACCCGTTGCAGTGGTCTGAATGTAACAAATAGACGGGCTCCAATACACTTCGTCAAAGTCTCTGTTAGCCTTAGGCTGAAGTCTGAAATAAATTTCATCCCCTCTGTTTACATACACAGGAGACATCAGATTCGAATGAACAGTATAATCATCCTTGTCGATGGTATTCACCAGTAATTCCTGCGCATTTTTTTGAATCGTATACCGGACACCATCCACTGACAGGCTCTGACTTCTGGCTTTGGTCTGATCTTCAATCAGCTGAATAGGTGCTTCTATTTTAATATAACCACTGTATGGTGCTTTCCATATTCTTACAGCACTGTAATCTTTAAGTCTGCTCTTAACAGGGTGGTCTACCAATCCATTATCCAGCAGATCCGGGTCAACTTCTCCGGAATGGATGATTACTTCACAAGGCTTATCTCCTGTCTGAATGGTTTCGGTCACGAAATGTGTAAAATAGGGCACATGGTTACCATTCAATTTGTTGAAATGAACCTTACCCTCCTCTATAAAATCGACCAGCCCATCTGCATTGACATCCGTAAAGTACTTTTTAAGCTGCGTATTAGACCAGCTATAGCCCACATGACCACTTGCAGCATTAAATGGCGCGACTCCCTGCAATCCGACTGAATGAGAAACGGTCAGACTTTTGTTGAGTGCGGGAAGTCCTGATATCAGTTCGGACAAACCAAGGGTCGGAATCCCGTTGGCAATGGTAATCGGCTGATAATATATATAGTTTCCATTCTTAAACACTCTGTCAGGGATACCATTGCCATCAATGTCCATCAACAGCGTTTGGGTCGCATTCCAGTTCCCTGCCAGGTTATAGGAGCCTCCGATAGAAAAGTTTTTGGTATTGGTTTTGCCCACCCCAAAATAAATACCAAGGCCACCTCCAAATCCAACATCCTGCGACATGCTTAAGACATGTTTCTGTGGATTAAAAAGGACACCTGGCATCAACTGCTCAATTGAAAATTGAGTAGTTGTTTTTACCAGGGAGACCAGATTTGAGAAACTTGAAACACTTAAATCTCCTATTGAACTAGCATTTCCGGCAAACTCAACCGGCTCTGAGAACAACTCCTCAGGCATACCATGATAGTCGAATTTGTGAATTTTATAATATTCAGGAACCTGTATATTCTCCGTTGGCATATCGCATACCTGCTCCAGCGTATTTAAATAACCAAGGCCTGTTTCGTCTTCATTGGTCTGTACAACCATGCACAGGAGTGATTTGGAATACCCCCCTGTCTTATACTTCAGGAAATAACTACGGATCAAATTACCATCGTACTTAACTTTTATCTGTGTCAGAAGGTCTGCAGTTACTTCCTTGAATCCGTTTCTGGCATTCACAAATACATCACCTCTTGTCTGGCTGTGCGTATTTCTCAGGAATTCAACTGTATATTTCCCCGGGGTACTGCCATGTCCGGTATACTGTATGCTGCTCAGATACTTCTGTTTCCCCATATTATTATCACCGGGATAACCGGAGTGCTGGACCAGAGTATAATCATAGGAGACGAAGTTCCCATTGAGGTCTCTGATTTCCGCCAGAAACCACCTGGCAATATTACCATTGTCATCGGTAAGCGTATAGTCAGCATGGGCTCCGGACTGACTGCTTTTTTTACCATAATAGTAGGTGGTTCCATTTTTATCAATCACTTCCCACCAGTAGGATCCTGGTCCGGAACCTTTTCTGGAGATTTTATTGAATTCACCCTCCACTCTCGGGAAAAACTCTTTGGTACTCCCTCCATATCTGGCGACAAACGCTGTTCTGTGTATGAGGGCACCTGTTACAGAAGCCATGAGCTCCTCTCCATTCATCAGGTAACCTTCTGTTTCGTGGGTTGAGCTATATCTGGGTACGCCAAATCTTGAATCAACGCTTATCACAGGTGTGTTCAAGTCCCAGCCTACCCCAGCCCAGCCATTGCTGTGGTTGGAACTATAATTTAAAGACAGCCCGGGTTGTAAGCCCTTCCTGCCCGGAGGAACAATAATCGGATAAGATAGCCGCACGCTTCCGTCTTGCTGAGCAGTCGGGGCCGCTATCATACTTACATTTTCATGGGGATTGGGTGTTTCAATATCCGACAACGAAGTCGACGTATGTGCCAGATTAGCCGGCAACTCCGGGCTTTTTATAATCGCATTAATAAAATCTGTAAAGTGATTCGTAACCGCGCTTGCCCACAAAACGGATGCGGTATTCCTCGTTTTCGGAAGAACAACCCAGGCATTGCTTGTTTCATCAAAATAAAAAGTTCTGACATCCGCAGGGCTATAGCCTATCGGAATTTTATTGGTATCAATTTGAATCCTAAGGTCAAGATTTTCTGAGAAAACAGCATTGTGTGGTAAAAGTCTGTAGCCTTGCGCACCTGCAGTAACATTTATCATTCCCTGCTTCAAGGCAGGCATATCTTTCCCCCTCAAAGCTGAAGCATACAGATCAGGCACATTATTAAGTGCCTTTCTATTGCCTGAAAGTTCCATGCCCTCAAACACCCAGGTAAACTTTTCAGTTGCCGGAACCCTGAAAGTTGCATTTACAATTTGAAAATCTTCAGACTGTATAGAACTACCCTCCAGCACTTCAACTTTTAAGTTCTCAATGGTCTTCTTGCCATTTTCATATAAAATTTCAACAGGCAATTCACCTGGAATATCGGTTCCAACCTTACCGGAAAACTCAAAAAGGCCCTTGAAGATGTTCACAGGCATTCCATTAACCAGAAGAGATTTAACTTCTTCTTTGACATATCCTTTCAGGTAGAGATGTTCCTCTGCGTAGAATATCTGCTCGCCAAAACTATAGGTGACATCACTGGTCTTTTCCAAAGAATCATCAAAAGCGATTTTTACGTCCTTCACATAGTACCCGAGCCGGTAGTCATCAGGAACTGTAAATCGAACAGCATTTCTTCCCGGCCGCAATTGAGAAATGCTCAGATATTCGCTGAAATCAGACCACGCTGCCTTTGCGGTAATCATGGTACCACCGGTTGAAGGTTCATTGTTCAGACTTTTCGGAACGGAAACCGGGCTCCCAAGTCCATAAACCTTGTACTTCAATAAAGCATGTGTTCTGTTTTCAAGGTCACTTTCGCTTACCTCAAAATAAAAAACATTGTCAACCGGATTATCACTGGTATGTATAGAGTCCAGCCCAATAAAACCTGAGACAGGATTGATCAGTTTTGGAACATCATCCGTCGTTTTCCCTGTCTTTTCCCTGGGCGGCATTTGCTGAACCAATGGTTTCTGTCCCGGTAAAATGCTGCCGGTTGTAACATCATTTTGTGATAAACCAACTGTTGCCGGTTTGCCTTCGATTCCCTCTCTGCTTGTCCTGGGTTCAAAAAGTAAATGGAACAACGACAAAAGAATGAAAAGAACAGGGAAGTTAATGGCGTAGTATGACTTCTTCATAGGAGATACGATGGATGCCTTAATAAATTACAATTCGGTTAACGGTATGAGTGGCCCCTGTTCCTGAGGTAACGACCAGGGAGTAGTGACCTGCTGCAACTTTAAAGTCCGTGATATCATAGGTTGCGGATCCCGCTAATTCCCTGGTATAAAGTACTCTTCCGAGCATATCTATGCATAGTGCAAACAGCTTCTCTTGCGGGTCTGCCTTAATATGAATGGTAAACTCTCCATTGCTGGGATTAGGGAATACTTTTGTTACAATTTGCTCTCCTTCCGCGTTGGAAACCGAGATACCTGCCGTTGACTGATGTGTTTGCATATTTCCATTTGTCATGGGTGATATGCTGTTTCGCAATATGGGTTGATTCATATCTGTCTGAAACCCGAAAGTGAAAAAGTCAAATCCTTCGTCATCTTCGTCCCATTTCAGATTGCTGAAGTAGTATTTGTTATTTTGATCTGTGCTGTCAGGAAAAACCACCCTGGACTGATCCATATTGGAAACATCTCCTGACCATATCTTCAGATAGGGGTCTGCCAGATTTTCAAAACTGGTTCCGTCAAAAACAAGTTGTGTAGACAAGGTATTTGCAGAATCCCCGTGTACTACCATTTTCCAGGTTCTTCTTAACTCAAGAACAACTGAGTCTACACCAATGGTATCATTCCTGAGATTTCCCAGATCTGTCTTTGTGTGTCCCCAAATCAGAAAATCACCCTCTTTCAAGCTGGTTGCATTCAGGTAATTCGACGGAGCCAGGCTGCCTGCCGCCATGGTTACTACATCCTTGCCTCCATAAGCTGCAGCTTGCTTCTGGTTTAATTGAAATAAGCTATCAACGCCAATTGCAGCCATTCCAAATTGAAAGTTTTTATTGTCTTTATGTTTCCATATTACCGAGTCTTTGCTCGTTACATAGTTAGATGCAGGAAGCGTAATCCCGTATTTAAGTGCGAGGTAGCTTTCGCATTTGAGCCTTTTCAGCTGGCTTAACCGCTCATTAAACAATATAAACTCAGCTATTTTTCCTTCAAGCATCGATGTGGAGTCTCCGCCCAGTATGATGTTGACATCAAGTTTCCCAAATCTATGCTTGCCAAGCTGTTTTGAAACTACATTCACAATGGGTTCGATTGCAGCTGTATCTGTAATCTGAATCACCGTTCTATTATCAAACAAACGCTTATTCGTCAATCTGACAAAACTTGAATCCGTTGATTGTATCTGATAGACACTTAATTCCAGATTAGGCGTATCAACTTCGTATACTGCAAAAATTGTCACCCCTTTCGCATAAACAGAAGCATTGTAGATGATAAACGGGGAAGTATTCTGCGCAAACGAATAAGCCGGGTTAAAATTAAAACCCACTGAATCAGGAATATTTTTAGCGCTATCCAGTAAAACATGGTGGCTATTCCCACTAAAATCCGTAAACCTGTCTGAAATAGTAGCATTTGGTTCATGCTTAAGCCATATGAACGGCTCAAAACTTTTATGACCCTGTGATACACTTTGCGCACTGGCATATGACCCGAAAAGCCATAGCAGACAAACCATGATACTTGTTTTCATTTGAAGTGAATTATGACGCTTTTAAGCAGTAAGCTATCCCTGAAAGGCGAGGTATACAGAAACAACATTGCCTTGAAAACTATATAAGTTTTCATGTCAAAACAAATCAGTCCATATTCCATAAATTAGAATCTATCCCAATTATGGATTCAATTATCATGTTGTTATACGCAAAATCAAATACAGACAAATTCCCGATAATAGAATAATCATAACTTACTGCAAATCACATACCATTAGACAAAATAAGCTTATTTTGTGTGGGTTGTATTATCGGATTCCGGCATCCGTTTCTTCCAAACTTAGCCGGAAAAAATTTTCATTAAATTTCAAAAGGCTTGTGTTTGTCAGCCAGCTGTTCGGCTACACAGTAAATTTTTACCCAAAGAACCATTGCCAAGCCATTACCGCAGAAGCAGACTTCTACCTCTTCCGTGTCTGTCTGGTCTCCTGCTTATGAAATACCCTGAAATGAAAAAAGGCCCCGGATCGGGACCTTTTAACGGCTGCGGAGAGAGAGGGATTCGAACCCCCGGACCCTTGCAAGTCTTCTGTTTTCAAGACAGACGCAATCGACCACTCTGCCATCTCTCCGCTGCAAAGGTAGAAAAACTGAAAGCATTTTCAGCCTTGAGGCTCTATTTGAAGTGCTTTTTTCTTCAGAACACCTTTTTACCCCTGACAATATGCCGGTCAATAGCTGCTAAAGCTTTCATTTTCAAATATCTACCACACTTTAAGAAAATATTCACCTTCCCACTTGCAGGCTGCATTTTTACACTTAACTTTGCCCCACTTCTCAGCCCAGGTGGTGAAATTGGTAGACACGCTACTTTGAGGGGGTAGTGGGAGTATTCCTGTGCTGGTTCGAATCCAGTCCTGGGCACCAGGTTGAAAGTAAAGAGGTTGTCTTCGGACAACCTCTTTTTTTTGAGCCCACGGCGGCGAGATACGCGACTTCTAGCCTTTCCGGCTGTATGATTTTCAGTTAATTGCCTTGGCAGCGGCGGCGTCTGCATCCAGTTGCTGACGGGCCTTTTGGAGTCGGGAACGATTGATGTAAATGGCTGCGTTCAACTCAAAACCTATCAACAGTATAATTGAATTGATGTTCATCCATAACATGATGACGATAAGCGTACCTATAGAACCGTACAGCTTGTTGTAGTTGCCAAAATGGTCTACATAATAGGAGAATCCCAGGGATGCGAGCAGAAACAATAAAGTAGCGACCCACGAACCTACCGAGAAAAACTTCCAGCGTTTGCTTACAGCCGGACCGAAATAATAAAGGATGCTGATACCTGTATAAATCAGGAAAATGATGATCAGCCATTCAGAAATACGGATGAGCGTGGCAATATAACTCTCCTCAACAATCTGAAGCAACACCAGGATGTCGATGGCGAGATTTCCTCCCAAAATGAGGATGACAGCTACAATCAACACTCCCACTTCCAGAAAAGTGAGTCCGATGGCCAGCAGTCGTTGTTTGAGGAACGACCGGTCTTCAAAAATCTCGTTGGCTTTATTAAAAGAAGACATCAGCGAGCTGATCCCGCTGGTTGCGAAATACAGGGCGAGCAAAAATCCGAATGAGAGGAGACCACCTTGTTGTTTGCTTACAATATCGTAAATGGTCGTATTGATGGCTTCAAAGGCGCTGTCGGGCATTATTTCGCCGAAAAATTCGAGTATGAGTTTATCAAGATTGGCGATAGGGAAATAAGGAATCAGGGTAAACAGAAAAAGCGTGGCTGGAAAAAGTGCCAGGAAGAAGTTGAAGGTAATGGCCGATGCCCGCATCATCAGGTCCTGATTCTGAATTTCCTGCAGGAAAAAGGCGAGGATGTCGTAGAGGGGGACTTTATGGGTCTTTCCCACTTTTATCCTTTTCAGGACGATTAAAAAAGCCCTGTAAATCCTGAATCTGAGCAGAAATTTATGGATTTCGTTCATGTCTGCTCAAAATAAGGACGAAGGGCTGCTGCAAAATGTTCTGGTATGCGGCAGGGCCGGTTGGTATGCATCTGAACAAACACCAAAGTGGTTTTACCGAGATGAATATGTTCCCCTGCTTCATTCAGGATGTCGTATTGGAAATGTATACGTACGCCAGGCATTTCTGTCACGGTGGTGCGTATGGTCAGTAGTTCGTCGTAAAAAGCGGGCTTGAGGTAGTTACAATGCAGGTCAAGCACTGGCATCATCACGCCTTCTTCTTCAAACTGCCTGTAAGAGAACCCCAATGCACGCATGGCCTCTACCCTGCCGATTTCAAATAAACGGGCATAATGACCATAATAAACATACTTCATCTGGTCGGTATCGCCATATCTGACGCGGTATTGGGTCTCGTGTATGTACATCAGTTAATGTTCAAACGGGCCAAAGCCTGTTGGTACAAACGGGCATTCCTCTGATGCTCCGGATAGGTTACGGCAAAATTGTGATAGCCTGAGAAATCTTCTTTTGCACAAAAGTAAAGATAGCGGTGCGGCTCACTATTCAGCACGGCATCAATGCTGGCCTGTGAGGGTGTACAGATCGGCCCGGGAGGCAATCCGTTCATCTGATAGGTATTATAGGGCGATTGTAAGCGCAGGTGTTTGCCCGTTACCCTTTTAATGGTAAAGTCCTGGTGTGCAAACCGCACGGTGGGGTCGGCCTGGAGCATCATACCGGTTTGCAGCCGGTTCCAGTAAACCCTTGCAATTACACCCTTTTCATCGTCTTTGTTGGTTTCTTCATCCACAATAGACGCCAGCTTCATCACCTCTACCGGGCTTAACTTCAGGTTCACGGCTTTCTCCTTGCGGGCGTCTGTCCAGAAAGTTTTGTATTCCTTGAACATGCGTTCGAAAAACCCCCGGGCATCGGTATCCCAGTATAACTCATAGGTATTGGGTATGATAACTGCCATGGCGTCCTCCGGGGTGAAGCCATACGTTCGCAGATATACTTCATCTGAAAAAACAGCTGCTATTCCTGCGGAATCTGCTTCGAGTTTACGGCCAATGGCCCCGAAAAAGTCCGTCCGGCTCCTGAATCGATTGATGACAAGCTTTACCGGTTCCTGTCTGCCCGATGCCAGCAATTTAACGAGCTGAAAATTACTCATGCCTTTTTCCAGCCTGTAACGCCCGGGCTTTACCTTTTCCGGATACGACAGCTGCTGTGCAACCCATTCAAAACTGGTCAGATCCTTCAGCAGATTTTCAGCCGTCAGCAGGCCCAGCACATCGGCATAGTTCGATCCGGTGGGTATGAGGAGATAGGTAACTGCTTCCGGCAATTTTTCACTGACGTTACTTTTGTAAACGCGCTGATATAACTCAAAAGCAACAATTGCCAGGCTTAACAACAATACTCCCCCCAGTGCCCAAAGGAACTTTTTAAAAGGTGTCAGGGCTGCTGTTTTCGCCTTTCCGGGATTGTTTTTTTTCTTTGGGGTCGTCGCCATAGGAGAATGATGGAACAATAATCGTTTATGAACGGATTCTTTGCAAAAGTTGTCTCGCCTGTAACTGATCGGGATAACGTTTGATGAGGGTTTCAAGCAGCATCTCCGCTTTTTTATTTTCCTGCCGGTACAGATGAAGTCCCACGAGGTTCATCCAGGCCGTCTGGTTATCCGGATCCAGAGAAATCGCCTTGCGGTACCAGCTTTCTGCCGCTTTATCATCGCCGGCCTCCAGTTTCAGGAAACCCAGATTCACCATGGCCGTGACGTACTTCGGGTTTTCTTTCAGGATAAAAGCGTAACGCTCTGCCGCCTCTTCCCTTCGGTTCAGCTCATGAAGCGTATTAGCATATTTCATTTGAAAATCAAGCTGGTAAGGCATTTTATCTGAAGCTTTACTAAAAGAAACCAATGCTTCCCGGCGCAGACCTGTCTGCCACTGTGCTTCCCCTATGCGGTAGGCCGTCCAGGCGCTGTAATCCGTTGCCGGTTTAGTGGCAAGCTGAAGTAAACCCGGATAATCCAGTTTCAGAAAACGCAGGTGTATGGCTGTTTCGAATAGCGTTTTTTCATCTCCTCCCCTGACTTGTTTCAGATAATAGGCGGCCGAATCAAGATAGACAGCCTTGGCTTCAAAGCGTTCATAGTATTGCAGCCAGGCCCTGGCCTTGGTGAGCGCATCGGGTCTTTTTTCATTGATAGAGGCGATGCCAACAAAAGTGTTGTTTTTCGTCCGCTCCTTTTCAGGTTTGCGTATCCAGTGATCGGTGATGGTAACATGCGGGATGTCGCTGGTGCCGGATTTGGGCATGTGGCAGCTTACACAATTATCCTGCACGGCCTGACGCCTGGCCAGGGGTGCCGTGCATATATCCGGACTTTGGTGGCACGACTGGCATTTCTGGTTAAAATGTGCCGCAGGGGTTACTTCTATACTTTTATGGGGGTTGTGGCAGCTGATGCAGGTCAGTTCCCCGGCACTTTTTTTGAAACAGGCCGATTGCATCATCCTGTCTGGATGGGAGGCCATGGTGAAGTGCTGTTGATCCCCCTCATAACGAGGCAAAAACACACTCATCACATCGCTCAGCAGCATGCCCGGCCTGAAATCGAAGAAAGTTTTACCGGGCTTCAACACTGCATTTCCCTGGGTGTGGCAACGCTGGCAAATGCTCATCTGCAAGGGCATCGAAAGACGGCGGGGGTTGACAATGCTGTAATCTGCCTCCTTGCCGGTATCTACTGTTTTACCTGCGAGTTTCTCCTGTACATGCAGACTTCCCGGGCCATGGCAGCGCTCACAATCTATTCCCTGTGGTATAGAAACATATTTGTTTTCCGAACCGGGCACCTGCTTGGGATAAGCGTTGTGGCAGGTCATACACTCTGTTTCGATGGTACGGGAGAAGCGGCTGTTGCCACCCTTTTCAAAACCCGGCGGCAAATCCCATTTGCCCTCCTGGGTATAAAACGTCATCGGAAGCTGGTATACATAGCCATTGATGTTCAGGAGATGTGAATTCGTATGCTGACCGCTGCCAACAACCAGACTGATTTTTTCGAGGCGGTTGTGGATGGTATCACTGCCTTCCAGTCTGAATTCCCGTATAAACAGCTGACTGTCTGCCGTAAAAGCCTGATAACCCAGTTGTGTCACCGGATCAAATACCGTACTGTGCGTACTGAAATCGGCTTTTGACCTGAATAGGTCAGCATGTCCCATCGAACGCCCCATGCCGGTCTGAAGGAAAGTATCGTAAATATCGGCATGACAACCCTGACAGCTTTCTATGCCAACATAACTTACGCTGTCGTGCAGGTTTCTGAACTGCCTGCCCTCCTCCCGTAGTTGCACCAGGTTTTCCTCCTCCTCTGCCTCCTTGCCGCAGGTTGCCAAAAGCACAACCAGCAGCCCAAGAGGCACTAAAACACGCAAAATGGAGGGGATTCGCTTCATACCAGCTACAACAAACCAGAAAAGACGGAGTTTGGAAGTCGAAAAATAAGACCAAAACGGGGGTTTATGCTCCGGCTGTGCTATTTTTGCAACTTATTTTTAGCATTCCCAGATGAGTTTAGACAAAATCTATTCGCCGAACATAGAACAGAAGTGGTATGACGCCTGGATGGCGGCGAAATGTTTCGCCTCCACGCCCGACGAAAGAGAATCCTACACCATTGTGATTCCGCCGCCCAATGTGACCGGGGTGCTACACATGGGGCATATGCTCAACAATACCATACAGGACCTGCTTATCCGCAAAGCGCGTATGCAAGGTAAAAATGCCTGCTGGGTACCGGGTACCGACCATGCCTCTATCGCCACCGAAGCAAAAGTAGTAGCGATGCTCAAAGAAATGGGCATCGATAAAAATGAAATCGGCCGGGAGAAATTCCTCGAATATGCCTGGGAATGGAAGGAAAAGTACGGCGGCATCATCATCAAACAATTAAAAAAGCTGGGGGCATCTCTTGATTTCGACCGGGAAGCTTTCACCATGTCGCCTGCACTGAGTGAGTCGGTTACCGATGTATTCATCGATCTCTACAAAAAAGGTTATATCTACCGCGGTATCCGCATGGTAAACTGGGATCCGCAGGGACTCACTGCCCTGGCCGACGACGAGGTAATCTTCAAAGATGTACAGACCAAGATGTACCACATCCGGTATCAGATTGAAGGCAGCGATGAATATGTCACCATCGCCACGGTTCGTCCGGAGACCATTATGGCCGATGCCGCCATCTGCATACACCCGGAAGATGAGCGTTATGCGCATCTGAAGGGAAAAAAAGCACTTATTCCATTGATAAACCGGGCTATTCCGATCATCGAAGACAGCTATGTAAGCATGGATTTCGGTACCGGTTGCCTGAAGGTTACCCCTGCGCACGACCCCAATGACTATGAACTGGGCGTAAAACACCAGCTGGAAGTTCTTGACATCCTGAACGACGATGGTACCCTCAACGGAAAGGCACAGATACTGGTTGGGGAAGACCGATTTGTTGCCCGGAAAAAGATTGCCAAAATGCTGGAAGAAAGCGGGAATCTGGTGAAAGCGGAGGACTACAAAAGTAATGTAGGCCACAGCGAACGTACCAATGCGGTGGTTGAACCCCGGTTGAGCCTGCAATGGTTTGTGAAGATGGATGAAATCACCAAACCTGCCCTTCAGTATGTGCTGGACGGGGAGATCAAGCTGGTTCCCGAGAAATTCATCAATACCTACCGGCATTGGATGGAAAATGTACGTGACTGGTGTATTTCACGCCAGTTGTGGTGGGGTCATCGCATTCCTGCCTGGTATTCCCCCAAGGGAGATATCATCGTCGCCAGAAGTGCTGAAGAAGCCGCGGCCCAAAGTGGTGGCCAATGGCAAGCGGCTGATTTCAAACAAGATGAAGATGTACTTGACACCTGGTTTTCGAGTTGGTTATGGCCGCTGACGGTTTTTGATCCTCAGATCATTGCCAAAGGCCCCGGTCATGCCAATGCCGACCTGGCATACTACTATCCTACTGCGGTACTCGTAACGGCACCGGAGATTTTATTCTTCTGGGTTGCCCGCATGATCATTGCCGGGCACGAATACATGGAGCAGATACCCTTCAAGGATGTTTATCTGACGGGCATTGTACGCGATAAGCAAGGGCGTAAAATGTCGAAATCACTTGGAAACAGTCCGGATCCGTTGGATCTGATTGATCAATACGGTGCCGACAGTGTCCGCATGGGTATGTTGTTCAGCTCTCCTGCGGGCAACGATTTGTTATTCGATATCAGCATGATTGAGCAGGGTCGTAACTTTGCCAATAAAATCTGGAATGCCTTCCGCTTGCTGAAAGGCTGGGAAGTTGTTCCGGGAGATTCTAAAAACCCGGCTGTCAGGTGGTTTGGGGAGCGATTGAAACAGGTCGTTGCAGAAATGGAACGTGATTATGCCCAATACAGGCTCTCTGAGGTGGTGCGGTCACTTTATAAGCTTATCTGGGACGATTACTGTTCGTGGTATCTGGAGATGATCAAGCCGGCCTATGGACAACCAATCGACCAGGCGACCTATGATGCCACTACCGCTTATTTCGATGAACTGATGCGTTTGCTGCACCCGCTGATGCCGTTTATTACGGAAGAATTGTGGCAGGATATAGGCGACCGGAAACAAGGCGAATTTTTATGCCTGTCTGCCTACCCTGCTGTCGGGATGGCGGATACAGTCTATCTGAAAGAAACCGAGAAGGTATTTCAGCTCATCACAGAAATCAGAAACATCCGCAACCAGAAACAGGTTCCGGTTAAAAATATGGTTGGTTTACAACTGCTTTCCGGAGATAAAGCTTACGCAGATTTCTCCTCTGTTATATCTAAACTTGCAAATGTTGACGAAATAAACTTTGTTTCTGAAAAGCCATCAGGCTGGGTTTCTTTTATGGTTGGTACCGATGCCTGTTTCCTGGATCTGCGACTTGAAATAGACCCGGAGGCAGAACGGGAGAAGCTTCAAAAGGAACTGGAATACCAGCAAGGCTTTCTCGACAGTGTTAAGAGGAAACTCTCCAATGAAAAATTTGTGGCCGGTGCTCCTGAGCAGGTCATCAGCAATGAAAGGAAAAAGCAGTCGGATGCTGAAAGCAAAATTCAGAGCATTCAGGCGGCGCTGGCAGCATTGTAAATGAAATGTGCCTGTTCTTCTTAAGCCTGTAGATTTTGGGCAAACGTGAGCCAGCTGAAGCGATGTTTCAGCTGGCTTACCTCTTTACTGAAGGCAGCAAAACGATTATTTTCCAGAAAATCTACCATGGCATCAGCAATCTGCTGCGGGTTGGTTTCTGTTACATAACCGGATTTTCCATGTTCGATTAATTCTGAAAGCCCCCCCACATTGGTAACCAGCATGGGGACATCAAACTGAAACCCAATCTGGGTAACTCCGCTCTGGGTAGCATGGTGATAGGTTTGGGTTACCAGACTGGCGGCTGAGAAATAGTATTTCACCTCTTCATTCGGGATGAAGTCGGTCCTCATTTCAAGTTGTCCCGTCAGTTTGTGTTCCCTGATAAGGCGGTAATAGCGGTCAGGGCTGTCATAAAACTCACCTGCCACTATCAATTTGACAGGATACCGGCGTAATCTGACATCCGAAAAGGCCTGAAGCAATAAATCGAGCCCCTTGTATTGTCTTATAAATCCGAAAAAAAGGAAATATATCGTGTTTGGGTTCAGTTTCAGGTGAGAAATGGCTGTTTCTCTTTCCGTTTTTCCTCCGAAGTTATCATACAACGGATGTGGCAACAAGGTGGATGGCTTTTTAAAGCCCACTATTTTCAGCTCGTCCTGCACGGCTGCCGACATGGTTACGACCTTGTCGATGCTGTGCAGAAAATACCTGGCCAGCTGTTTGCTGAAAGGGAATTTTTCATGCGGCAGTACATTGTCGGCGATGGCGACCTGGCGGGCTTTGTTGCCGAACCAACGGCTCCAGCGGGCAATGCTGCCCAAAGCCGGAGCCATAAAGGGCATCCAATAGCGGTATATTACCAGATCGGCCCTGGCATGGGCTATATAACGCGCCGTTTTAAACCAAGTGAAAGGATTTACTGAATTAATCAATACCTCAATCGATAGATCATCGGGTTTTGGCTCTTCAGAAAATTGTGTTTTACCGGGAAACAAGATGGCCGGATATTGCAGGCTGAAAGTGACAATGGTAACCGTATGCCCTTGTGCCATATATTCCCGGGCCAGGCGCTCGTTGAAAGTTGACATCCCTCCTGCCCGCAAAGGCCAGGAAGGTCCTACTATCAGAATTTTACTCACAGGCCGATTTTCTCCCGGATAAGGTAGTTATTCCTTTCGGAAGCATTGCGTGAAATCAGCTCTGCCAAAAAGCCGGTGAGAAATAACTGAGCACCCAGCAGCACGAGGGTCAAGGCCAGGAAAAAGAGGGGTTGTGCGGTAATATCGCGGTGCGGTATTTCCTTGGCTATTTTGTAGAGTTTGTCAAAAATCACATAAATGGTAATCATTCCCCCCGTAAGGAAAGCGATGGTACCCATCAGGCCAAAAAAATGCATGGGCTTTTTCGAGAATTTGCCTACAAAATATATCGACATCAGGTCAAGAAAACCATTCACAAAACGCTCCAACCCGAATTTAGTATAGCCGTACTTTCTGGCACGGTGTTCCACTACCTGTTCTTCAATCTTCCTGAAACCAGCCCATTTGGCTATAACAGGGATATATCGGTGCATTTCACCGTACACTTCAATACTTTTGACTACTTCTTTACGGTACACTTTCAATCCGCAGTTAAAGTCGTGCAGATTGTTAATGCCTGAAACCTTACGGGTTGCCCAGTTGAACAGCTTGGTTGGTATGGTTTTACTCAGCGGATCGTATCGTTTTTTCTTGTACCCTGATATAAGATCCAGTTTTTCGTCGTACAGACGGTGATACAAGACCGGTAATTCATCCGGACTATCCTGTAAATCAGCATCCATGGTAAACACGGCATTTCCTGCAGCGGCAGCGAAGCCGGTGTTCAGGGCAGCAGATTTACCATAATTGCGTTGAAAACGAATGCCTTTGATGGCAGGATCGGCTTGTGAAAGTTGCCCGATCACTTCCCAGGAATTATCTGTACTCCCATCGTCGATGAGCACTACCTCAAAGGAGAATTTATGCTCATCCATTACCCTGCGAATCCACTGCATCAATTCCGGCAAGGATTCCGCTTCGTTTAGTAAAGGAATGACAATGGAAATATCCAGACTCATGCTTCGCTTTCGTTCGCTTCAAACATGGGAGGATTTTTGCGGGTAAAAATCGACACAATCAGTCCTATGACAAAATTAATGGCTATCAGTACCAATGCTCCGGTAGCAAGTGCCCTGAAATCCTGCTTAAAATCACGGGCTTCTGTTGCTTCAATGGCTTTGTCGATATCAGCTTCAGCCATGCCAAAACTTTCCATGGTACTTGCCATGCGCTCAATGGTAATTGTTTTGAGGGTTTCCGGCAATTCCGGATCAATCACATTGTATAACAAACCCGTGAAACTGATGGTTATAATCGTATAGATTACACTGACGCCCAGACTGTTAATCACCGCTTGCCCGTAGGTGAGATAACCATCCCGTTCGCTCCGCTCCTGGCGGGCGCTCAGGATCATAAAAGTTATAATCAGGGCATAAGAAATCAAAGAAACCCAGCCGCTGACCATAAGTGTTACATCGATCATATACAGTCCGAAACTGAGAATAACCGCTGCGAGTCCAAGGTAGAGCCCCCATTTCACGAAACTCTTTTCCATAAATCCTTTTGTTTCCATATCCGTTAGCTTATCTCCTAAAATACAGCGAGGCCATCAATCCTACAACCAAATTCCAAAGGAAACGGAAAAAGAAGACATTTACCGCTAAAAAACTCTTCGATTGAGCTGTAATGGCCGATTTAAGTTTTTCTACCTGCTCAGGATTATAGTGCCTGGTGATAATTTCCTGCCCCTGTTCAAGCGTTTTCAGCTGATCTGACAGGTGTAAATCCCATAATCTGGGAGATATGCTCACCCAGATAAATGCAAGCAGTGCGTAAAAAAAAGCATTCACCAAACCTACCGTAAATGAAACTACCAGACCATCGGTGAGGCTCATCTGACCTGCATTGTATATTAATTTGTAGCTCCTGAGTGCCAGTACGGTAACTACCAACGTGATTATACTAAGCAGTAGCCTGAATTCACCAAACGGATCGTATTTGAAAACAAACAATAACATGGCTGCCAGTATAGAGGCCCCGGCAGCATAAGAACCGTAGCGGAAACCTACGGTCAGCATTGCATATCTGATTAATTCACGCATTTCATTGAGTTGGGTAATCCAAAATTACGCGAAACCCTCCTAGTTATTGGGTATTCTTTTGATAAAATCAGTCCAGAAAAGCAGTAAACCGCTGATCTATACAGTCTTCCCCATGATAAAAAAACTGTAGCATCGCGGAAACCGCGGTATTGCGCTCTGTTTTGCCACCCGATTGCAGACAGGCCATGAGGTTAATAGCCGACTTTTCAGGGGACTTAAAAAAACAAAACAAAGGAGTAAAAAGCGCCGGCATGGCTGTTTCCTCTTCCAAAGCTTCAGTTTTAGCAATCATTTGTGCATAAGGCAAATCCAGCCAGGCACGGTTGGCCATGACCTCTTCATACACTTCAGCATCTTCCTGATAATCAAGCTCTTCGTCTAAAACAAATCCTTCCAGAAAATCATCCAGGGTCGCCCGGATATCGGACTCTTTAACCTCTTCGAGATACATGAAGACATTGAGTGCTTCTGTACCCCGGTCTGCCGTTTGTTGTTCTATCTTTTCCCAGGCAGGTGATTCCATATAGTCTTCTGCCTTATCGCCCAGTAATGCCAAGGCATTTACAAAGAAAAGGTCAAATATATATTCCTTATATTCAGATAGTTCTGAATATGAACTCATCAATTGGTTGAATATTTTGATCTGCTCAGGCATCAGGCTGGTCGTCACAAAAATCTGTTGAAAATCCTCAAAAAAGGATACCAATCGCTCCTCTTTGGCGGTTGCCCTGAGGTTAACAGAGGCTGCCAGCATCTTTTCCTGCGTCTCGTCAGGTTTAAGACCCTGAAGTGTCAGTTGTCCAAAAAGTTCCGTCAGGCGAATACCTGTAAGCAGCCCTTTGAGGCCTTGGATAGCGATGGTTGTCATTGGTTCCAGTAAAGCTGGTTATTGGCAAGCGTCACAAGTATTTTTCCTGTGAGTTCTTTGCCAAGAAAGGGTGAGTTTTTGGATTTTGAGACTATTTCACTTTCGGAAACAGTCCATTTTAAGGTCGGATCCAGTGCAACCAGTTCTGCCTTTTGTCCGGCCTCGATGACTGGTAAATCATGCCCCAGCAAGGCTGCCGGTTGCTGGTTAAGGGTAAGCAGCAGATTTTCGAGTTTTACTTTTTTCCCTGCCCCCATGAGTGCAGCGGAAAAGGCTGTTTCCAGGCCTATGGCTCCAAAACTGGCCAAATCAAACTCCCTGAACTTGGTTTCCACATCCTCAGGTTGATGATCGGAACAGATAACGTCGATAGTGCCATCTTTTACCCCTTCAATGAGGGCTTGCTGATCGGCCTTATCACGCAGGGGCGGGAAAACTTTGGTATGGGTATCGAAGGCTGTGAGGACCTCGTCGGTGAGCAATAAATGGTGCGCAGCAACGCCACAACTGATGGCCAGACCTGCTTTTTTAGCATCCCGGATAAGCTTCACACTTCCTGAAGTAGATATTTTGGCAAAATGAAGGCGGGATCCGGTATAAGCCACGAGGGCAATGTCTCTCACAACCATGAGTTCCTCCGCCATATCCGGTATGCCTTTGAGGCCAAGCCTGGTGCTCTGTATACCCTCGTTTACCATGCCGCCACGCGCAATATTCAAATCTACGGGAAGGCTGTACATCAGTCCGTCGAAGTGCCGGATGTACTGCAGTGCCCGCATCTGGGTTCCGGCGTCCATTACAGGGTGATTGGCATTGGAAAAAACCGTGGCCCCGGCCTGATTCAAATCCAGCATTTCTGTGAGCTCACTTCCTTTCAGATCGATTGTCAAGGCAGCGGCGGGTAGTAAACGGGTGATTTTTCCCTTGCTTTTGTTGAGCCAGTAGCTGATTCCCCCTTTGTGCTGGGTTACAGGCAGGGTATCGGGTTGCACACAAACAGCGGTAAAACCTCCCTTTGCAGCCGCATGGAGCCCTGAGTCCAGGTCTTCCTGATACTCAAGCCCCGGATCACGGAAGCTTGCGAATGTGTCTACAAAACCATTGGTCAGGATAAGTTGGGCGGAACTGATTTCTGCTGCATCTCCTGCTTTCAGCCTTTGGCCGATTTCAAGAATAATACCTTCTTCAACCAGTAAATCCACTGTTTTGAGGTGGTGTTTCGAGCGAGGGTCGCAGATTGTAGCTGACCGAAAGAGGATTCGCATCTATTTCCAGAATTTGAGCAGGAGCATTTCTGCCATCAAAAATACCAAAACCGCAGCCAAAAACCACTTCCAAAGCGCATTCAATCCGGAGGCTTTTACGAGATTGGGTGTAATGCCGGCATCTTTGTAGACAAAATAGTCCAATCCAAGGCGTAAAGCCTCTTGTTGCAGGGTTTCGTCGCTCAAAAAAGAAAGCTCCGATTCTGCTGCGTCGCTGTTAACGGCCAGCCAGGCATAGGTTGAATCTCTTTTACTGCTATGAAGGGCATACCAGCCACTTTGCCGTAATTCATTGAGTTGTATACTCACGGTCCCCTGCTGTCTTCTCAGCTCCGGGATATATTTGCCACTGCTGTGCGTCAGTTCAAATACCTCTTCTGCAGGTAATTGCAAGCGTAAACGAATGGGTGTCTGGGTTCCCAACCGGTGTGCCAGCGTGGTGACACCACCCCCAAGCAGCACGGCCCTGTAAACCAGCGGTACGAAAATGGCATGTTGCGGTAAATTACTCCATTCGGGGTTCAGAGGTACATGGAAGTTTATAAACCGACCCGCTGCTATGTTTTTGCTGCTAACCAGCGCATCACGATTGGGCAAGGTTAGCAAGGCCACAGCATCCTGCTGTGTAGTTGCCGGATAATATTTTTTTACGGCAGGAAGATCCGGATTCTCCGGTAAACGGGCGAAGGTTTCCTGAAACAGTGGATCTGCGAGGGCCAGGGAACGCACCGTCATATCGACCGTTGCCGCTTTACCATAGGCAGAGAAACCCGATCTGACCAACAAAGGGTCGGAAACAGCCGGCATCGTTTCATTCGGAAAATGCAGTATGGTGGCTCCCTGTTCCAGCGATGCTTCGATGGCACCTAACATACCGGATGGCATTTTTGTGAGATGATCCAGTACAACAGCCTGATAATTACGCATTCGGTTGTAATCAAGCTGATCGATCTGAACGAAATCGGCAGACAGGTAGGCATCCCCGCTGAAAATAGCTTCTACAAACGGATTGACTTTTCCGGAAGAAATAACCAGTATTTTAAGCTTCTCCCGGATGTTAAAGGCCAGGTAATAGCGGTCGTCGAAGGTCACAACCTGATCTTCCAGTATCAGTGCCGCTCTTTGCCAGCCGGCTTCCGGGAGAGTAAAATCGAGGGTATCTGTAACAGACTGGCCGGCTGCCAGGTCAAGGGTGGTGAGTCCTTTTTGGGTCTCATTTACTTCCAGGCCTACCCTGATTCCCGTACGCTCCTCCTGACCGCTGTTAACCAGCCGAAACAGCACACGGGCTGCTTTTCCCGGTAACAGTACGGGGGAGGCCAGCCAGGCAGTGTCGATGTAAAGATTGGTAACCTGTTGCGGTTTAAACTGAAAAAGGGTCGTTTTCAGGCTAGAATCAATAGAGATATTGGAGAAATCGGCGCTTCCCTGTTGAAAATCTGAAAACCAGATACGGCGACCGCTGTTGCGTTGTTCTTTCAACCAGTCGTTTTGTCGTGCTACCAGTTGGGAGAGTGGCCTCGCCGTAGAAACAGGCTGCATCGCATCCACTTGCTCCACAAATTGCTCCCTGCTCAGCGAGCGTTGTTCGTTGATAGTGGCCTCCTGACTGATCAGCTGAAAACGATCATCCGGACGGGCTTTGGCAGCAAGCGCACGGGCAGCTTCTCTGGCTTGCTCGAAATTCACACCCTCTTCTCCGTTGAGTTGCATGGAAGCAGAATTATCAACAAAAACGCTGATGGCTTCGGCTGTGGCCGTTTTATCGTTGTCAGATGGAAAATATGGCTGCGCAAAAGCGACGGCAAGGGCTGCAAATGCCAGACAGCGCAAGCACAATACCAGCAGGTGTCGTAAACGCGAGCGTTTATTGGTTTCCTGTTGCACTACCTTGAGCCAGCGTATATCGCTGAAAAAAACCTTTCTGGAGGTTCTGAAACTAAAAAGATGTATGATAACCGGTATGACGAGTGCCGTCAACGCCCAGAGTGCTTCGGGAAACAGAAACTTCATTGATTCAAAAATACAAGGCTTTTGGCTATGTTGAACGTCTTTCCGGTCATCAGGTATATAGCTTCTCGAAAAAACCAATTAGTTTTATTCAGCTCAAAGCTCAAATCATGAGAAAAATAGACGAATTGCTGCTTGAATACGGGGTAAGTCATCAAAATTCTACCAACAAAATGGTACACTGGATTTGTGTACCAGCCATCATGTTTAGTTTAATCGGTATGCTCTGGAGTATTCCAGCAGAGGGTCTTGTCCGGATCATCGGGTCTGATTTCGGAGGATATACCAACTTTGGAACGTTATTTTTACTACTGGCCACCCTTTATTATCTCCGCTTGTCCCCGGGCCTGTTTGTCGGGATGATACTCATAGCTTTTTTGATGGCAACGGGCAATCATGCACTTTATCAGTGGACGGACTCCATGTTTCTGTCTTCTGTGCTTATTTTTGCGGCTGCCTGGGTAGGACAATTTATAGGTCATAAAATAGAAGGCAAAAAACCATCCTTTTTAAAAGACGTGCAGTTCCTCTTGATAGGTCCGGCCTGGCTGCTTCATTTCATTTATAAAAAACTGGGTATCCCCTACTAAATCCCCATCATGCATATCAGCAGAATTATAAGCTTACTGGTACTGACGGCCACTTTGGCCTGTTCTGATCAAAATTCAACACAGGAGGACGTGATGTTCAAAGACCCACACAGCGGCGCGGCGCCTGCCACAGCCCGTGTCACCCACCTCAGCTGGGAAGCGAAGGTGTTATTCGAGACGCAACAGATAGAAGCTACTGCCTCCTGGACCATAGAAAAGAAAGCAGATGCCACAGAAATGTACTTCGACAGCCGGGGGCTGGAAATATATTCCGTCAGTCTTGACAATGGATCTTCTACCAATTTTGTGCTTGATGAGCGGGATAATCCCTGGATGGGTGATTTACTGACAATCGCGATTGACCCATCTACTACCCGGGTCAACATACATTACATCACTGCCCCGACAGCTGCTGCGGTTCAATGGCTGGAGGCACGGCAGACGCTGGATAAAAAGGGGCCGTTTATGTTTACCCAATCACAGGCCATTCTGGCACGCAGCTGGATACCATGTCAGGACAGCCCGGGTATTCGTTTCACCTACGATGCCAGGGTAGAAGTTCCCAAAGGGATGCTTGCTCTGATGAGTGCCGAAAATCCCCGGACCGTTTCTGCCGATGGCATTTATACATTCAGACAGCCTCACCCGATTCCTGCATACCTCATGGCTTTGTCTGTAGGTTATATGGATTTCAAAGCGATTGATAAACGATCAGGGGTTTATGCTGAATCTGGTTTGCTCGAAAAAAGCAGGCTGGAATTTCAGGAATTACCTGCCATGATAGACGCGGCGGAAAAACTCTATGGTCCCTATGCATGGGGGCGTTATGACGTACTGGTTTTGCCACCCAGCTTCCCTTTTGGAGGCATGGAAAACCCTATGCTCACATTTGCCACCCCCACCATTTTGGCAGGCGATCGTTCGCTGACAAGTCTTATTGCCCATGAACTGGCCCATAGCTGGAGTGGCAACCTGGTCACCAATGCTGACTGGAATGATTTCTGGCTCAATGAGGGTTTTACAGTATATTTTGAAAGACGCATCATGGAAGCCATACAAGGGCCCGATTATGCAGAAATGCTGGCTTCTCTCGGCTTTCAGGATATGGAAGGTACCATTCAGACATTCGGCGCCAGCTCCGCGGCAACCCAGCTCAAGTTAAACCTGGCAGAAAGTGATCCTGACGACGGTATGAATGACATTGCCTATGAAAAAGGATATTCGCTGCTGCGATTGATTGAAAATGAAGTTGGCCGTGACCGCATGGATGCCTTTCTGCGTGCCTATTTTAAAAAATTTGCTTTCCGTTCAATGACAACAGAACGTTTTATTGAGTACCTGAAAAAAAGGCTGCTCGATGAGGCTACGTATCAGAAACTGAATATAGACAGCTGGATTTATGCACCCGGCCTGCCTGAAAATGTCATCAGACCCGTACCTACCCGTTTCCTGGCTGTTGACAAAGCCCTCAAAACCTGGGTAGAAGACGGAAAGCTGGAAAACCGCATCTACAAAAAATGGTCTTCTCACGAATGGCTGCATTTTATCAGACAATTGCCGGATAAACTGACTGCGACCCAAATGACCTCCCTCGACCATCAGTTTGGATTCACCAACAGTGGAAACAGCGAAATTCTGGCAGCCTGGTTCATCCACGCCATCCGGAATGATTATATAGCAGCTTATCCTAGAATACATACTTTCCTTGAATCTGTCGGACGGCGTAAGTTTATAGTTCCTATTTACCAGGCCTTGCTCGACAATCCCAACACGAGAGAGATGGCACGGAAAATATACAGGGAATACCGGCCTAACTACCACAGCGTCGCAACACAAACGCTGGATACCATGATTATCCTTTAAAAATGCCTAAACGTAAAAGAGGCTTACTGTAAAAAGTAAGCCTCTTTTTTTAACTGCAATTCCTTCAGGTATCCATAATAGTACTGTGAAATGAGCAGCAACAAAGCTGTTAACGATGCTCCTGAAGTATGTTGAAATACTGGCAAACAGTATGGAAATGCTATAAAATGACTGAGGGGTGCCTCCCGGCTCCCCCCATTGTCTGAAAACTAAACTAAACCTATGAATACTCTTCGTCTGCAGTAGCTGACTAAAGCTTCGTTACAAAAATAGAAAACACTTTTAATTTTTACCAAAAAAATACCCTGAAATGGGTATTGAAAATTTATTTGTTTACTTCCATGACCCACGCATCGATCTGATTTTGCGTTTTCAGGGTCTCAGCAAAGGAATCTGCAATCTTCATTTCATCGAAACTTCCGGCAGAAACCCGGTACAAACCTCCCGTGGTACTCCCTGCCAGGTGAGCTTCATACCCCTGATCCGACAATGTCTTCACATACCGCTCGGCATTTTGCAATTCTTTGAAGGCACCGACTATGACTGCGAACTGGTGGACGATGGGCAAAGCAAATTTAGCAGGTCGGGCTTCCAGCAGGGGTATTGATTCTGTCCGGGCAAGCTGATTTTCAGGTTGGAGTCCTGTCCCTGAGGGGGTACTGTCCGGGGTGGTTGCTAAAGTATCTGTTTCCCCCGTATCGTGCGGAGCGGTAATGCCACTATCGATATTTTCAAAATCACCCAGTCCGGTTTGCTGGAGTGTAGAAGTATCTGAATACTCCAGATAATTTATCAGGAGAAAGTTAACCGAAATTAAAATCAGCACAGCAGCCGCTATCCTAAGCCACTGGTTCAAAGATACACCGCGTTTTTCCATAGGCAGGGATTCAGCTTCCAGAGTCTTTTGATCAGTCGCAGGCAATTTAACATCCTTTTGCGGCAACTTAACAAGCAAAGACTCGAAACCGGGAGAAAGACTGTCTACATAATTTGCTGCATCAGGGAGCAGTGCTATGCGCTCCTTTTGCTTTAAGAAGGTCCCCAGTCCCGGATGGCTGAAATTACCTTTAAGCACTACAGCGTTAAAAACAGCTTCAAAAAACTCCTGGAGTTCTTTTTCTGCTTGGATTGCTGAGGTGGCTGTTGTGGTGAAACACTGTAAAAAAGCAGCATCCGTTACTGCCACCGATTTTTCAGCTTCGTAAAACCAGCTACTGCCAGGTGCTTTTAACTGATTCCCCACAAATCTTGCAGGACGATATATACGCCTCAGATAACCTACTCCGGCTATGCCAAGTACATCGTGTACAGACAGATAGCGGGTGAGTGTATGTAAAACCTCCTTTTGCATGGGAGGACGAAGTTAAGTATTAGAGATGGAAGGTCAAACCGCCTGACACATTCAATCCGTATGAGGTATAATTAAACCATCGGAAGTACCTTGAGGCTGTAAGGTTATTCAATTGCACAAAAAAGGAAAGTCCCTTTGAATAACGGTATTCCCCTCCTATGCTCAGGTCAAATACGCCTTTCAGGCGCTGCTCCAACCCTGCGTTATCCAGGTAGCTTACACCGTTAAACATATAGACATCAGCCGATAAACGAAGCTTTTCCTGCAAGCTGTAAGTAGCCCCCAATTGTGTACTGAAGGTTGGCTGCATAAAAGGTGCCGCAAGCGTGCTTAAATTATATCCATTGTAGTTCATTACAACTCTGGCACTATACTTTTCTCCAAAGGTTCGGATGATGGAGGCCTTGAAATTGAATACATGCGAGCTGCTGTCGTAAACCGGGATAAGCCTTGTAAAATCGGCTGTGTCATTCAGAAAAAACTGAGCATCTCTCAGACGCTGGTATCCCAATGAAACATTGTAACTGGTGATTTCATCAATGCTGCCTTTTAAACCGGCATACAGCTGAAAGCGGTTGTTGGTGTTCCGTATATCCAGCTGATTTCCTGCAAAAGGGTTCCGTCGGATGATGTCTCTGAAACTGTTCCTTTCAATATTTCCTGTTATTCCAGCATAGGCAATCATGTAAACATCGGCCACTTTGTAATCAAGGTCGATTACCGGATAAAACTGGAAGGAAGAAATACCTCCGGAAGCCTGCATAGCCATGTTTAAGCCACCAGTGAGTCTGAACCGGTCTGCCTGATATTCATAACGTGGCTGAAAATAGACCAGTGTACGGTTATTAGACAAGCCGGCAGGGGCATTGTAATTGGTATAATCGAGGGCAAAATCAAAGGTGACTTTGTTCTCATTCAACCTGGCCAGAATCTGTCCGTCGAACCGGAGGTTGTTTTCTGACTGGTCAAACCGATCTGCTATTGTATAAAATGAAAAACGGGTACCAAAATCAAGCTGATCATTGGCGACATGATATGAATTGATCCCTAAAGCACCTGAAAACTGCCGGAAAACCTGTCGGATTGAATCTGATGGGATTTCTACCGGGCGATGTATCCCATAAAAATGACGGACATTGCGCTCGAAATCAAAATTGGAATATACCACCACATTTTTCAGAAACCGCTTTCCGAACACACCTAACGTATTGTCGCTGAGATTGGCATGGTCAAACTTATTGGTATCCACCCTCAAATCAGCCCGGGATGAAAAATGACTAAAATGTACCCCATACTCAAATTTCGGGTCCCGTTTGCTCATCAGATGAGCTTTGACAAGGGGTGTGGTGTAATTTCCAAAACCTGCCTTGAAATAATTGTTGGCAATCGGCGACGGTGGTTCAGCCATAGCCCGCATCGGTGTCATCGGACTTAGTTCGATAGGTGTCGGGGCTATTTTCCTGACAGCCGTATAAGTGAATTCTTTTTTCTCCGATTCGAGCGTTGGCAAAACCGGCACGGGTGTAAACTTGAGGGCATCTGATAAAACAGCCTCATAATTCCGGACAATCTTAATAGGATCAGTAGTAAAACCACTGCCGTTTCCCTGGCCGTAAACAGCTGTAAAAGCCAGCATACAGGCCATACTTAAGAATATTTTAGTCTTCATTGGTATCCCCTTCCTGCGGTAACTCGATGTTGCCTTCTGAATTTTCCGGTTCAATATTGCTGTTTCTGCCATTTTGCGGGGGTGTTTCAAGGGCGGTTATTTCTGCCAGTCTTGTTGCAGCAAGTTTTGTAATCTCGTCCTCTTCTCTGTTGTCGATAATACTCTGGAGTGTGGCTTTGGCCTGGAAATAGTCTTGTTGCCCGACATATGTTTCTGCCAGAAGCAGAAATGCCCTTGCTATCCACTCGTCGTAGTAGGGTATTTTATCCGTAAGTTCAAAAACGGTGGCCTGGCAGGCCGCCCATTCACTGCGTTTCAATTGTATGGCCGCGATATAATATTTAGCCTGTGCCCCCAGCTCATTTTTGGTGGCTTCATATATACCGGTAAAACGAATGAAGGCAGCACTCAAATCACCCTCAGCAAAAGCGAGTTTCCCGAATATCAAAGACGCTTCCAGACGATCCTGTTCAGTACTGTATTGAAAATCTGTTATTTTCTGTGCATAGTAACGGGTCCTGGCCGTGTCCTTCATAGCCTGATTGGAGCGCATAAGTCCCAGGTATGCATCCCTGATATTCCAGCGTGAATCGGACAACTGCTCCAGTTTTTCAAACTGCTGAATCGCCTGAACATAATCCGCGCGTTCAAAATATAACCTGGCAAGTCGGGCATGAGCGCGTTCAGAAAAGAGGTTACGAGACTGGGAGGATACAAATGTCAGATCGCGTTCCATCAATGCGGTTTTGCCCTGTTTGTCATAACATTCCGACCTCAGATATCGGGCATGTATGGCAAAAAAACCATCGGGGAACCGGTCCAGGTATTTATCCAGTTCTGCCACTGTTTTATCGCAGTCTCCCTGATTGGCAACCAACTCTGCAGCCTGGAAGGTGATAGAGTCCTGGGCATTGACAGTTACACCGGCACTGGGTACAGTTGCTGCGTACTGAAAGTAAACATCTACCTTATTCTGCAGAATATAGATGTTGCGGATACCATTCAAAGCGTCTCTGGCTTCCGGTGTTTTCGGATAACCCTCCACCACCTTTTTATAATTCTCTATCGCCAAATCGTACTTCTCCTGGTTATAAAACATCAATCCTTTAATCAGATAGGCATTTTTCAAAAGGAGGCTGTTAGGCCGCTCCCGGATCATACGATCGAGGGTCTGACCAGCCAGTTCTTGTTTGTCCTGAATAAAATAGGTATTGGCCAGTTCTAAAAGCGCATTGTCGAAATAAAGGGAAGCCGGAAAATCTGTCAGCATCTTCCTCAGACTACTGATTTTTTGCTCTGTATTGCCCGTTAAACCAAGTAAAATAGCCTTCTGGAAGGCCGCATAATCTGCACCGGGCATTTTACGATCCAGGACCTGCTGGTAGTAATTAATGGCATCGGAATAGCTGTTTACAGCGAAATAGGCATCCCCGAGTCTCAGAAGCAGGTCGCCGTACATGGCCCCGATGAAAGTATTCAGCTGTACTTTTTTATCGGCATCCCGGATAGCCTGATAAGACTTTTCAAAATTGGCAATAGCCGATAAATAATCGTTCTGTTTAAAATAGGCGTAACCAAGTGTGTAGTTAGCTGTAATCAGTGAATTCTCCACTTCGAGCCCGTTGGTGGCAGGCCAGGTTTGAATGAACTTCTGCAGTTCTGAGATAGCAGGCTTCAGGGCATTCAGTTTGTACAACGACTCTCCTTTCCAGAAATAAGCCTGCGCTGTATAATTTTTATCGAGTGACTGGCTGAGTGATTTATCAAACAGCTTCACCGCTTCCTGGTAAATTCCCTGATTGAACAGTTCAACACCTCTGAAGTAGGTTACTTTCTGATAGGAACGGTTAATCGCGAGATTACGCTCCCTGATGGCTTCAATGACCAAAACGGCATCTTTGAAGTTTTTCGTCGAAAGCAGTAATTCCCCCAGCAGGGTTCTTGCTTCATCTCCGTATTTCGAATTTGGGTAGGCAGAGACAAAATCCCGGAGCCAATTGAGCGACTGCGGGTGAATGTTAAGCTCATACCCCAGTTTGGCATGGTTAAAAGCAGCGAGTTCCTGTATATCAGGATCAAAACCCAGCTTGCTGGTAGCATAAAAACTGGCCAGAGCCTTTTCCTTCTGCCCCAGCTTGAGGTACACATCTGCCAGCAAATAGCTGGCATTTTGTCCAATAGTGTCTTTTCTTCCGGTGGATTTGCTAAGATTGGGAACAGCCGCTGCATATTCTCTGGCCTGGTACTGCGAAAATCCGAGCTGGTAATAGTCGTTGGTACTTCCCTGACCAGATTGCTCCAGGTAACGGGTCAGATAAGGTATTGCTTTGATGTACTCTTCCTGCCGGATATATGCCTGAGCTACCAGATAATTGATTCCTGCCTGATTTTTCACTTCTTTATTGCCAGAAAGCGGAAGCGCATACGCAAGCATTTTATCATATTGTTGTTGCTCGAAATACAGTTTGGCAATAAAATATGGGACGATACGGTTGTAATGTTTTGAGTCAGTAAGCCTCATAAAATGCTTAAGAGCCAACTCATTTTCGCCTTGCTGATAGGCAATAAAACCCAGGTAGTAGTTTGCCGGATAATGATACTCGTTTTTGAGCTCGCTGATTTCGGCGAGTGAAACTTTCGCGAGTTCAAAAGAATCACGGGTAAAATAGCTGTACCCCAGATAATAGTGATAGGCAGCTGACTGGGAGGTGCTGAAATACTGTGGACTGGTACCACGCAGAACCCTGGTTACATCTCTGTACCTTTTGGCTTCAAAATAATAACGCCCCAGGTAGTATTTGGCTTCATCTGACCGTAAATCCTCCGGATAATCTTCTATAAAGCGCAGAAGTCTGTAATCTGCATCTGGCTGACGAAGCTCAACGGTCGCAACAGCCGCATAAAATGTAGCTTCTCTGACCATTGCCTGCTTCTGATTCAAGTCACGGGCAGGGAATTGTGTCTCCAGTACGGTCTCAAAAACACGTTTGGCCGCGGCATACTTTTGTTTTTCCATCAACTCTTTGCCATATCTGAGATTGGCGGCCGGGTCCTGGTAATACTGTGTGCGCTGCGCGCTGGCCGTGGTGCTGTACCACAATACCAAAATCAATACAAGGAGTCGGTGCATGCAAATGAATTAGCTGAAACTGCTTTCAAAACGGGTAAAGATGCTGTAGGGTATACAGTTCTTCCAAACAAAACTACTCAAGAAGAACGCATGGCACCCCCTTAACAAGCTCCTTTGGCCGAAGAAGTTTTAAACACTGTTGATAAAGAGGGTGAGTTGGTGAGATGCGCGATTTCGAGACCTTTATAAAGACCTCCCATAACTATCTGTCGAAATTCCTTAATCCGTACAAAAGATCCCGCGAAAATCATAGCAATCATAAAAATCCGCGTCCAGTCGGTATGTCCGGAAAGGCAGAGGATGGGTATTCAGAAGCTGAATAACAATCCCAGAGAAGGAAGTATCGGCAACTGGTTCACACGAGTAAACCTTACCCGGTCGAAATAGAAGATATTTTCCCTGTTGTAAACATTGCTGATACTGAAGTTTACATCCAGCTCACTGCGGGTAGTAACCGCAATGGTATGGCGCAGTGAAATGTCCAGGCGGTGATAGGTAGGAAGCCTGCCTGCATTAAATTCCGCATACAAAACACCCAGATCTCCGTTCTGAGAAATAATATCGGTGTCAATACCTTGTGAAAAGTCCAGTTTAGGATAATAACCTGCCGTCTGGGTAAATGGAAAACCACTTCCGAAATTCCAGCGTCCGCTAAACTCCCAGTTCAGATTTTTACCGAATGTGTAGGTGCTGACCAGGTTTACATTATGGCGGCGGTCAAAAGAGGGGTTGTAAGTCCTTAGGCCATCAAACCGGTCCACATAGGTCCAGGAATAGGTCGCCCAGGCATAAAAGCGTCTCTTTTCATATTTCAGTCTAAAATCAAAACCATAAGCCTGCCCTTTTTCTATGATGTAATCCTTTTTGAGGTAATCAGGTTGACTGGCAAACTGCTCCGTATCATCATAAATTTTGTCACGATTGATATTGGTCAGCTGGTTAAAATCTTTGATATAGGTTTCAAAATTAAATTCCAGGTAGCGGGTCAGGTCAAGTTCAACCCCTGCGATGAGGTGTCTCGCTTTCTGTAGTTTGGAAGTGACCTCTTCTCCGTCGAAGGTTTTCGGGAGATTGTCCGGTCCACTCAAAAACCCAAAGAAAAGATTCACTACATCCCGGTCGGAAACAGCGCTGATCAGGTTCTGGGAATATAAGCCGCCGGCAAATTTAAAGCGGACCTTATTGGTCATATTATACTTAAGGCCCAGACGTGGTTCCACGCTAAGCTCTGAGAGGGAGGAATAGTAGTGTATCCGCAAACCGGGTTCTATAACGAGTTTATCCGTTACTTTTTTGTATTTGGTATAGACAGCCAGCTCCGTTGTGCTTTCCTTTTGCTCAATTCTGCGTTTAGCTGCGTTGGTAAAGGAGAAGTCGGTTGAGAAACCAACTACATCAAATCCAAACACCAGTTCATCTTTGGCATAAAACTGACTGATGGCCAAACCGCCATTAAAACCGGTAATAGAGCTCTGTCGGGGGGCGCCATCGGCTTCTACCTGTTTGCTGCCATAGTCTGAGTAGGCCATGGTTCCACTGATGAGGCTGGTGCTGCCTTCCGGAATCAGCACAAAATTGGCACCTAATCCGGTTGACTTCCAACTGATATCTGCCACCTGTCTGAAGTTCACCCTGTCCTGGAAATTAAAACCGAAAAGGTTTAATTTGCTGCCATTCCTGGATTTAAAAGATGTTTTGGCGTAGATATCGTTGAATGTAAAAGGCAAACCATTCGTATCGGCGTAGCTGTAAAGGTATTTGGATGTTTTATCGAGGTAGGAAGACTTGGCTGATACAATAAAAGTTGGCGCAAAGGCATCTTCATCTTTAGGTTTGCCCAGGGGGCCTTCAAGCAAGGCTCTCATCATAAAAGGAGAGGCACCTACCTTACCACTCAGGCGACGCTGGTTACCATCGCGGGTAGTGATATCCATGACAGCAGAGATACGTCCACCGTGGTTTGCATTGTAACCACCGGTATAGATATCAGCATTTTTAATGATTTCAGTATCAAAAACTGAAAAGAGGCCGATAGAGTGAAATGGATTGTAGATAATCATACCATCCAGCAATACCTTGTTCTGGACCGGAGAACCTCCCCTGATATACAACTGGCCACCCTGGTCGCCGGTGAAGACGACCCCTGGCAACACTGCCAGATACTGCGCGATGTCAGCTTCTCCCCCAACACTTACGATTTGGGTGATTTGTTTGGAAGTAACGGTTTCAACAGAAACTTTTACGGAGGTCAGTTGTTCCTGCTTCTCCGCACTTACCTGTATCTCCTTGAGACGAATGGAAGATTTATTCAAAAACAATTTCTGATTGAGAATAGAACCCGCCCGCAGGGTGATTTGCGAAGTAGCCGTATCATACCCCAGGTAGGTGCTCATAAGTGTGTAAGTACCAGGTGGTATGCGGGTAATCGAAAAAAAGCCATTTACATCGGTACTTGCACCGTACGTTGTTCCCCTCAGGAATACATTGGTAAACAGAATAGGTTCACCCGTTGCCTTATCATATACAAAACCACGGATAGTGCCAGTGGTACTCTCTTGCGCCCTGGCTATAAAAATGCAGAGCAACAAACAGGTTGTGAGAAACAACCTGACCGGAAATCGCTTCATCTAAAAAATTGTGAGGCGTGAATTTAACCTTTCAAGTGCCAAATCCCAAGATTATTCCGTCTTTAAAAAGCAAATTTTTCAATGCGAAACCCACAAAAGACAATACTATGACAATATTAAGATTTCATAACAAACCGTCTAACAGGCCCTTACCCTCCCGGATGACCTCTATTTCTCCGTCTGTACAATCAAGCACCGTTGAGGCTTCATTGTCGCCATAACCCCCGTCAACCAGCAAATCGATGTAATCGCGGTATTTTTCCCATATCAGGTCAGGGTCGGTGGTGTATTCTATGATATCGTCTTCGTCGTGGATGGAGGAAGATACAATTGGATTTCCCAGTTCCCTGACGATAGACCTGGCAATCAGATTATCAGGTACCCTGATGCCAATGGTTTTTTTCTTGCTGTGAAACAGTTTCGGCACCTGCTGGTTGGCCTTGAGAATAAAGGTGTAGGGGCCCGGAAGGGCCTTTTTCATCAGCTTGAAAACTGTATTCGGTAACTGCATACTATAATCTGACAGATTAGACAAATCGTGGCAGATGATAGAGTAGTTGTCAGAATCTTTGGGTAGTTGTTTTAATTTATTAATGCGCTCAATGGCTTTGTGGTTATAGATGTCACAACCAAAGGCATAAACTGTATCTGTCGGGTAAATGATAACCCCTCCTGCTTTAATGCAGGCAACCACCTGTTGCAGGTGTTTTTCATTGATATTGTCCTCATAAAGCCGGATGCGCATATGCAAAAATACGATATAAGCGCAGAATTCCCCGGAAACACATCATGTGGTTACTTTAAAGCCCCGGAGGTCTGCGAAACACTTTCCCTGCATAGGTTTCAAACAACCCATGGAGTTCGTCAGAGAGCTTAAAACGCCAGATGGTAACAAACATCAGGAATAATATCAAAGCTGAGCGAAACCCGATGTGGAGGATATTGCTCCAGAAACCTGTTCCGGAGGCGGGAATCAACATGGCCAGATAATAAGTAGCAACAAAAATGACACTTACATACAGGGTTCTCTTTTCAAATGGCTGCATCTTTAGTTTGTGCCATATAAAAGAGCCTTTAAGCAGACTAAAAAGCAATATGGACAAGGTTGAACCGGCAGCAGCACCGGTAAGTCCGTACAGCGGTATCATCAGATAATTGGTTGTAAAGGAAATTACACCCAGAAATACGATTAAAATCAGGTTAAACCTGTAATAAGGTGAGTTTTGAATGATATCGTTGTTAACCCCGCTTGCCATGTCCACAAGGCGCGACAATCCGATAAAAAAAACAACATACTTGCCCTGACTATACAGTGTTCCGTTTGGAATCAGCATAAACACTGCGTCAATGTTAGACCAGATAAGCAAAAAGAGAGTGCCCCCCAAAAGGTATTGATTCAGGCTTGACTGTTTGTAAATCTTGTTCAGGGCAGCAAAATCACCATCTTTCCAGTACTGCGACACTAGCGTACCTGCAATCTGGGATATGCCCCTGCGCGGCATTTCTATGATGGTCCCGATAAAAAAGGAGATAGCGTAAATACCGGTAAAACTCAGACTGGCAAGCCAGGCCAGCATAATGCCGTCAATCCTTTCATTGATGATAACCCCTGCCCCTCCTATCATCATCCAGACAGCATATGCCACCATGTCTTTGCGGAGATTTCCAGGGACTTTTAGAAAAGCAGGATTCAGGTAAAACACCTTCAGCTTATACAAGTAAAGCACCAACATCAATACATTCAGTCCATAACCCACCAGCAACAACCGGATGAAAGCTATAAAATCAATATAGTGTGAGCCATATAAAACGACCAACACGGTTAAAAAAACCCGCAATACCAACTCCCGGAAAACAGCTGGTAAGGATATCCGGAAATGTAATCTTGCCCAATTTTCCAGTAAAACGTTCAGCATGGTAAACAGCGTAAGGGGCAGTATGGCCCACATGAACTCATTTACAAGCTGTGCATTGGCTTCGAAAAGTTTGATGAAAAACGGGGTAAACAAATAAAACAGCGCTGTTACAAGCAAATATCCTGCAGCCGAAACTATCAATGAAAGCAAAAACAGTCCGTTATGCTGGCGAGATTCATCTTTGAAGTACGGGAAAAAACGTACCAGCACATTGTTCATCGCCAGCTGCGCGAAATACGCCAACCCCATTGCCAATCCAATCAGCAATTCGCGTAAACCAATTTCATCCGCTTTCAGAAAGCGGGGAAACAGGTAAAGAATGTTAAATGCACCCAAAGCCACCCCTGCATAGGTAACTACGGTAAATTTAAATCCCTGTCGGATGACTATGCCCATATTGTCGGCCTGTACAACTTTGATTGTCGCTGCAAAATTGCTAATCTTGCCCAAATAACTCGGTATTTAAGTAAGTTTCTTAGCAGGTGGTTGGCTTCTGTCTTTTTTGTCGCCGGAAAAACAGTGCGGCGCGGGAGATCAGACACTCAGAAATTTGAAAATACCCGGTAAATCAAACCATTCAACATGTTCAAACGCCTTGTTTACCAACTCCTTGGAAGAAACAACATACTCTACCTGCAATCTATTTTTCCGGGAGCTGAGGAAAAAGGTCTTATAGCAAAACGCAAAGCCTTTTACAGCCAGTTCTTGAAGAAAGGTGATTTATATTTTGATGTTGGTGCTAATTACGGCAACCGCATATTACCAATTTCTAAGGATGGTATACACATCGTGGCCGTTGAGCCTCAGGCAGAGTGCATTGCTTATCTGCGATTGAAATATGGAAAAAGTATCACCATAGAGCCGGTAGGTTTGTCAGAGAAGGAGAGTGAACAGACCATGTTTATCTCTGAAACCAATACCCTCTCCTCATTCTCGGCCGACTGGATTGACGAGACCAAAAAAAGTGGTCGTTTCAGTCAGTATGAATGGAAAGAAGAACGGAAAATCAAAATGTCTACCCTTGACAGGCTGATAGAAAAGTATGGCGTTCCGCGTTTTATAAAAATTGATGTTGAGGGTTTTGAAGTGGAAGTTGTAAGCGGCCTTAGTCGGCCAGTAGAGATGATTTCTATTGAATACGCCGTTCCGGAACACCTGCAACAGGCGTTGGTATGTCTCGAAAAAATAGAAACGATTTCCCAGGGTCAGCTTGTCTGCAATTATTCTGTCGGAGAATCGATGGAATGGGCTTTGGGCAACTGGCTAACGCCCGAAGACATGAAGAAAGAAATAGCCTCACAAGCCTTCATCGATACACAATTCGGAGACATCTATTTCAAATACGTTCCAGGAAAAGCCTGATTTCCTTTCTTACAGGCCTGTAAACCACCCAGAAACACAAGTATGCGTTCTTTCCTCAAACGATTCGTCTTTTTTCACTGGATGTATCAGGCAACCATCGTCCTGAGCCAGTTTTTTCAATTCAGACTGTTTGGTTTTTTTGCCAATCTAAGCTGGTATTGGTCAGACTGGCGCTGGTACAAAAAACATGGCGGGCAAAACCCTCATTTCGAAATCAGCAACAAGTATCGCTTGCCGATGATTGCGGATAAGACCAGTCATACCCCTCTTGACAGCATCTATTTCCACCAGGATAGCTGGGGTACGCGTCAGATTGCCCGGCTGAAGCCATCCCGACATGTGGATGTGGGCAGTTCTGCTATGACCATGGCCATGGTAGCGCAATTTGTTCCGGTTACTATGGTCGACATACGTCCGCTCCCCTTCCAAACGGAAGGCCTCTATTTTCAGGAAGGCTCTATACTCGATTTGCCCTTTGAGGAAAACAGCCTTGAAACCATCTCATCTCTTTGTGTCGTAGAGCACATCGGTTTGGGTCGATATGGTGACCCATTGGATCCCTGGGGTAGTGAAAAATCAGTTGCGGAGCTACAGCGGGTGGTTCGGCCGGGTGGTCACATTGTATTCTCCGTACCCATCGATGAGCGCAACCGCATTTACTTTAATGCCCACCGGGCATTTACACCCGATTATATAGACTCTTTATTCAATCAATGCACATTGGCAGACAGCGCATACATCTACAGAGGAAAACTGAAAGAAAAATACGAGCCTGAAACCGGTTTTGGAGTAGGCTTGTTTTTGTATCGGAAAAATGGCTGAGCCACTGTTGATTTTCACCAAGGGTGGCGGTCGCCTGGCAAATCAGCTGTTAAACGTAACGCACCTGCTGGCCTGGCACCATGCCATACAACCCGGGTACCGGATATGTGTAATGAGTTTCTGGCCATTTACCGGCCATTTCGATTTGCCATTGGGTGAGGAAGGTATGTTGGCAGGGAAAAGTCCTGTCTGGCTCAAAACCATTTACCGGATATATCAAAAACTCCCTACCCCCTGGAATCGTCGTTTTCTGAAACTGATTATTGCCGCCCTGGAAATCCGGACTTTGACAGGCGGTTGGCAGAAACATCGCTATCAGGAGGCTGAGAGAATTGTGCTGGACCTTGAAGATACTGCCTTTAACGCCCGACTCGCCAAGGGAGGCGTACACCTTTTGTCTGGTTGGCTCATTCGCAGTTGGCGGCTTGTAAAACAAGAACAGACATACATCCGTGCTCATTGCCAACCGATGCTGACTTTCAGAAAGCAGGCAGAAGAACACATTGCTGCTTTCAAAAGGAAGCATGAGCTGGTAATAGGTATCCAAATCAGACATACAGACTACCGTCATTGGCGCGAGGGTAAATACTTTTATCCTACCACTTCCTATGTAAACTGGATGAAGGAGATAGCAGCCGGCTATGGCCAGAAGAAGGTTGGATTTCTGATTACTTCGGATGAAGTGCAGGATGAAAAATTGTTTGAAGGATTGTCCTGGACTTTCTCATCGGGGGCGGCCAATTTAAATGGCCACTTCATGCTCAGCATTATGGAACTCAGCTTGTGTGACATCATCATTGGCCCCAATTCCACCTTCTCTGCCTGGGCTTCTTTTTATGGTAATAAGCCTTTGTATTGGATCAGTGACCAAAATTTTAAGCTGTCCCCTGCTTATTCAGCTGATTTTTATGATTTAAAAGACAATTGGCTTATTTAGGCTGCCTTTAGGGAGTGTAGAGAAAGACAGAGGTAGCGCTTCTCCTTCTAATACCTGGAGAAGATACATGACGGGGTAGTTGACTAATGACAAGGTAAAATAAAAAGGAAAGGCCACCTCTGACGAGATGGCCTTTCCTGTAAACGAATGGCTGATCAGCAGCCCGCTTGCCTTATTTGCCTACAACGCTTTTTACCAGTGCAGCAGCTTCTTCCAGGCCTACAGCGGCCATCAGGCTGAGGCCTGAATTATTGAGAATTTCCTTGGCTTCTATGGCATTGGTACCCTGCAAACGAACAATGATAGGGACTTTTATATCTCCGATTTGTTTGTAAGCTTCAACGATGCCGTTAGCAACGCGGTCGCAGCGCACGATACCCCCGAAGATATTAACCAGAATAGCTTTTACATTCGGATCCTTCAGAATGATACGGAAGGCGTTGGCTACACGCTCTGCATTGGCGGTACCACCGACATCAAGGAAGTTGGCAGGCTCACCACCTGACAGCTTGATGATGTCCATAGTGGCCATGGCCAGACCGGCGCCATTTACCATACAGCCGACATTGCCGTCGAGTTTAACATAGTTGAGATTGTGCTCCCCTGCTTCCACTTCTGTGGGGTCTTCTTCGAGAATATCCCGAAGGGCCAGCAGTGCAGGGTGACGGTAAAGGGCGTTCTCATCGATATTTACCTTGGCATCAACCGCGATGATTTTATCGTCGCTGGTTTTAAGTACCGGGTTGATTTCGAACATATCTGCATCTGAACTTTCATAGGCTTTGTAGAGACTGGCCACAAACTTGGTCATTTGTTTAAACGCCTCGCCGGACAAGCCAAGATTAAAGGCAATTTTGCGGGTCTGGAAACCCTGCAAACCAACGCGCGGATCAACCGGCTCCTTGAAAATGAGATGTGGCGTTTTTTCTGCTACTTCTTCGATGTCCATACCGCCTTCGGTAGAGTACATGATGATGTTGCGGCCATTGGCACGGTCGAGCAGCACAGAGACATAAAACTCTTTGGTTTCAGTTGGCCCCGGGTAATACACATCTTGTGCGATAAGCACCTTATGTACTTTTTTCCCTTCTGCTCCGGTTTGTGGGGTAACCAGTTGCATCCCGATGATGTTGGTTGCTTTCTCTTTAACGTCGTCGAGAGATTTAGCCAGCTTAACGCCGCCGCCTTTACCACGTCCACCGGCGTGAATCTGTGCTTTAACTACCCACCAACCTGTTCCGGTTGTTTCCTGTAGTTTTTTAGCTGCCGTTACGGCTTCCTCGGGTGTATGGGCCAGGATTCCTTCCTGTATGCCTACACCGAAACCTTTCAGTAATTCTTTCGCCTGGTATTCGTGAATGTTCATGCGGAGTGAGTTTTGATGTTGGCAAAAGTACGGTTAAAAGCGATGAAAGCCAATAAAGAGATAATGCTGTATTTTTGGCTTTATGTCTACCCTCAGGAGCTTGCTCCCCCCTTTTCTTTATAACAAACTTCTGGCATTGAAACCCTATGGTTATCAGGGAGATTACCCTAATTGGGAAGCCGCGGTAGCTGCATCGGGTGGCTATACAAGTGTGGAAATCTCTGCCCGTCTTACCACGGCAGCACAGGCAATCCGGTCGCAAAAAGCAAAATATGAGCGTGACAGCGTCCTCTTTTCAGACGAAACAGTGGTTTTCCCTGTCCTCTCTGCCCTCCTTCACGCCTTAACCTTTGCACCTGACCTGAACATTTGTGATTTTGGGGGTGGATTGGGCGGATATTATTTTCAGCACCTTCAACTGATGCCGAAAAACAGTGCATGGAGCTGGCAAGTTGCCGAATTACCTGCCACAGAAGCCATCGGCAAAGCATATCTTGAAGACAACAGGCTTTTGTTCCACGCGTATGAAAAACCAACTTCTCCCGCTCAAAGTTTTCTGTTGCTGGGCTGTGTCCTTCCTTATCTCGAAGACCCCTATGCCTGGCTGGACCAGTTTTACGCAGATGGTCATTCCTGGCTGTTGGTAGATAAACACCCGATGCTGTCAACCTCTGACAAAGACCGGCTGACGATTCAGCAGGTATCTCCTAAAATATATCCTGCCAGTTATCCAGCATGGTTTTTCAGTGAATCGAAGTGGAATAAGTGGTGGCAGGATCGCTATGAGCTGGTTTTTCAATATCATTGCGACGATTACAGCAATATCCCGGACTCCCGTTTCAGGGGCTATTTTTTCAAGCGCAAAAAGAAAGTATGATACAGGCATTTAAAGCATTCAAAATCAGGCAGGATTTTTTTCCGGGATGGTATGCCCTGTTCACCAATCCGTTTTTCATCGCCCGGTATGGGTTGATGAAGCATATGCAATCGCTGGCTCTCCAATGTAAGGGACACTTACTTGACATTGGTTGCGGCCGTAAACCTTACAAATCTTTGTTTCAGGTCGACAGCTACCTGGGTCTTGATATAGAAAATCCGGGACATTCGCATGAGCAGGAAGACATTGACGTATTTTATGATGGCCAGCGATTCCCGTTTGAGGATAGCAGCTTCGACTCTGCGTTGTGCAATCAGGTGCTGGAACATGTATTTAACCCTGAAGAGTTTGTTGCTGAGATTCATCGTGTTCTGAAACCGGGTGGCAAATTGCTTTTGACTGTTCCATTCGTCTGGGATGAACACGAACAACCCTTCGATTATGCCCGTTACAGTTCCTTTGGCTTGAAAAGTTTATTTGAAAAACACGGATTCCGCATTGTCGAGCACCGAAAATCGGTTGCCAGCATTGCAGCTGTCTTTCAGCTTCTGATTGCCTACATCTACAAGCTGACGGTCACCCGTTTTTATCCAGTCAATGCATTTTTAGCTGTGGTGCTGATGTTCCCCTTCACTTTGACGGGCAGTTTGCTGAGTTTTATCCTCCCCGGAAACAAGGATCTCTATTTAGACAACATCCTGCTTGCCGAAAAGCTATGAGCGGAACTGTTTATTGCACTCTTTTTGATCATCGTTATATCAGCAGAGGTTTGCTGATGTTTGATTCCTTAAAAAAGCATCAGCCAGAAGCCCGGTTGTATGTCTTTGCTTTTGACGAACTGACTTACGAACTTCTGTGCGAATTAAAAAAAACAGATTTAATACCGGTATCCCTGTCAGCTTTTGAAGATGAGGCATTGCTTCAGGTAAAGCCATCACGCACAGCGGGGGAATATTGCTGGACAAGTACCTCTTCTACCATTCTTTTTGTACTTGAAAAGTATCAGGAAAGTCATTGTACCTACCTCGATGCAGACTTACTTTTCTACCATAATCCGGCAATTCTGTTTGCCGAGATGCCAGTTACAGCGTCTGTACTCATAACAGAACATCGCTACACACCCCGTTATGACCAATCCCAGCTAAGCGGACGGTTCTGTGTCCAGTTTGTGTATTTCCGTAACGATGCACAGGGATTGGAAGTATTGCGCTGGTGGAGAAACGCCTGTCTGGAATGGTGTTATAACCGCCATGAAGATGGTAAATTCGGTGACCAGAAATACCTTGACGATTGGGAACAGCGATTCAGAGGTGTTCACAGTCTGAAACATCCCGGAGGCGGGCTGGCTCCCTGGAATATTCAGCAATACCTTTTTACGCCGACAGCTGAAACACTATTACTGGAGGTTAAAAAAACAGGGCAAAAGTTTCCGGTAGTCTTTTTTCATTTCCATGGAGTAAAGCTCTTTGAACAACATGCCATATTAGCGCCGAAGCATTATTTAATCAGCCGGTCGGTCCGCAGGTATTTCTACAATCCGTACCTGATGGCTTTACAGGAGGAAAACTCGCTTCTAAGTCGTTTATTTCCAGGTCGTTTCAAAAATAAACCAGGAACAGTTGCCGCCTATTGGAAGGAAAAACTACTGAAAGGAAACGGCTCCTGGCTTATTAACAATGTCTTCAGGGCACTTTTAGGATAGGGAATAATATAGCCCTTTCTTCTGCATTGGCCGAATTGCCCTTATCTTACTTCCACAAAGTATCATGGCACATATCATTCCAATTAAAGGTTTTGGAGACGACAGGGGTTCTCTCCACGTCTTGCAGGATCAGATTCCTTTCGACATCAAGCGGGTTTACTATATTCACTTTGCTGATGAAACTGTCCGTGGCGGTCACCGCCACCACCAGAGCGATCAGGTATTGATTTGCATCAGTGGAAGTTGCCTTGTTTATCTCCATGATGGTCAGAAAGAGTCGGAAGTATTGCTGGATGCGCCTGGTAAAGCACTCTTTGTAGATCGCAAAGACTGGCACACCATGACAGCCACATCCCCCAACACCATTCTTTTGGTACTTGCCAATACATTCTATGACGTGAACGACTATATCGATGAGCGCTATCCGAACCATTGAGTATGAAAATCTGAAGTTGCTGAACGCCCCTTTTCAGCAAGACTATGAAGAGGTATTCCACCGCATGCTTGAGACAGGTTGGTTTATTCTGGGAAAAGAAACCGCAGCCTTTGAGAAGGCATTTGCCAGCTATTTGGGAGTCCCTTATTTCCTCGGCGTTGCCTCAGGCCTGGATGCACTTGAATTGCCCCTTAAAATTGCAGATTTCCCGGCTGGAAGTGAGGTAATTGTTCCTTCCAACACCTACATAGCCACCATCAATGCCGTCTTGAATGCAGGTTTGAAGCCTGTTTTTGTTGAACCTGACCCGGAGACACTCAATATAAATCCACAACTGATTGAGGCCAAAATAACTGAAAAAACCAAGGCCATCATGATTGTCCATCTGTATGGCAAATCATGCGATATGGACGCCATCATGGCGATTGTAAACCAATACAAATTACTGCTTATTGAGGATTGCGCACAGTCCCATGGGGCCAGGTGGAACGGCAGAATGACAGGCAGCTTCGGGATAGGAGCCTTCAGTTTCTACCCAACCAAAAATCTGGGTGCTTTGGGTGATGCCGGTGGCATTGCCATTCAGGATGAAGAGACCTACCATAAACTCAAAGCCTGGCGGAACTATGGCTCACATGTGAAATACCAGAATGAGTTTATTGGCGCAAATTCAAGGCTGGATGAGATACAGGCTGCATTTCTACATATCAAGTTGAAGCATTTAGATCCTATTAACAATCATAAACGTCAACTGGCCAACATATACAATGCTGAGTTGCCAGAGACTGTCTTAAAACCAGTGCGTCAGGCAGAAGCTTTTGATGTATTTCACATCTATGCCATCCGCCATCCCAAACGGGATGAGTTAAGACAATATTTACTGGACAATGGTGTAAAGACAGAAATTCATTATCCCATTGCGCCGGTCGACCAGCAATCTATTCGTCATATCTATCAAAAAAAGGGTTGGGCACTACCGGAAGGCGACAGCCTACTGGCCCGTGAGATTGCAGCTACTGAGCTGAGTTTGCCTGTTTCAACCATTCATAACGAGTCAGACATACGTTACATTTGTGCGCTGATACAAAATTTCAGTTGATGGTTCCCGCTCCCATCGTATTATTCTGTTATAATCGCCTTGACCACCTGAAGCGGACGCTTACTGCCTTGTCACAGAATACGCTGGCGGAAGCCTCATCCTTATTTGTTTACAGCGACGGCCCGAAACCAGGCCATGAAGTGGCTGTGCAACAAGTCCGTGATTATCTGAAAACGATTACCGGCTTTGCTGCGGTGAAAATCATTCACCGCCCCGAAAATATGGGTTTAAGTCGCTCCATCATTGCAGGTGTTGACGAAATGATCTCAGCATTCGGAAAAGTGATTGTGCTGGAGGATGATCTGGTAACTGCGCCTTTTTTTCTGCAGTTTATGAACGATGGTATTGAACGTTATCAGCAGGATGACCGGGTTGCCAGTATCCATGGCTACTCCTACCCTGTTAAAATTGCCGAACCGTGTTACTTCCTCAGAAACAGCGATTGTTGGGGATGGGCGACCTGGAGCAATGCCTGGAAAATATTTGAAGCAGATGGAAGCAAATTATTAAACGGTATACAAGCCATCAAAGGCATGCATGCCTTTGATTTTGAAGGAAGTTACCCCTACAGTCAAATGCTGTCAAACCAGATTGCAGGTAAAAACAACTCGTGGGCAGTCCGTTGGTATGCTTCTACATTTTTGCAGGATAAACTCACCCTGTTCCCTGCCCAATCCCTGGTACAACACATTGGAAATGATGGGACAGGAACCCACTTTACCATTAAATCCACATTTCTGGAGGTAAGTTTAGCTACCAATGCCATCTACATACCCCACGAGTTCCCGGTAGCGGAAAGTATGCAGGCACGTGCGCAAATCGTACGTTATTTTAAGAGAGGGAGGTCCCTCTCCGGGAAAATAGTTCACGCCTTGAAATACTTCCTGAAATCAAAATAGGAGGCCTGCTCCTACTCATATCCCCAGGACATTATCCTTACGGTAAAAAAGAGTAGTACAATTAAGAATTGGCACAATGGGAGATAATCCCCAGAAATCTATGCGTTTAAAACCCTGGTTCTTTAACAGATCATAAGATTCCTGATAATCACTCCTGTCGGTATTATCAAACAGGATGATGCCCCGTTCCGTCAGTTTGTCAAGACTGTTTCGCAGACAGGCGTTCCTGCTTCTGCCGTCCACTACTACCATATCAAATCCGGTGGTATACTCCTTAATGGCTTCTGCATATCCATTGCCCAATTCCCGGTACAGGAGGTTCGCATTGGCAGGCAGGCCTTGCTTTTCGAGTAATTGTACCCACCCCTGATCATTTTCAACTGAAATTACAGATAACACCCTTTGCGCGTACCAGCGGGTAGAATTTCCTGCACCATACTCAAAAACTGTCATATCAGCTGCCAAACGACCCTCCAGGAAGTGAATACAAGGATAGGTTATCCACGGAATCGGATGATTATTGGCATCTACTGAACGTTTGGTATGGAAACTCCTGAACCAACCGTTCTCCTTCAGATAACCTGCTATTAAAAGTTGAACGGCACCACCGAGGCGAAGCGTATTAAGTATTGACCAGATGAACTTTTTCATTGCAGCGCAAGATATGTCAATCTTCCTTTTGATGAAATGCTGAGGTGATGGAATAACAGGATTTTTAGCTTAAAAGCTCTTTAAGGAACTTCGTAATCTGCTGTGAAACTTCAAAACCCGATTTATTGAACCTTATGACAGTCTGGGCTGGGCACGGATGGTACTGATGTTAATAATTTGCGCAGCAGCTATCCTACCCTTTTCTCGCTCTCTCGCTCTCCCAATATCTAAACAAAAAGGCCGCCCAAAGGCAGCCTTCCATAAAGTTTGGCAGAGAATTAATTATCCTCCGAAATCATCGAAGCTGACATGTTCCTCAGGAACACCCCAGTCGTCGCACATTTTCACAACAGCCTGGTTCATCATAGGAGGGCCACAGAAGTAGAACTCTATTTCTTCCGGATCCGGGTGTTTGCTGAGATAATTATCGATAAAGGACTGGTGCACAAAACCCAGGAATCCATCACCATCACGGTCTTCTACATCTTTAGAAACTTTCCAGTTGTCTTCCGGCAACGGCTCAGAGAGCACAACGTGGAAGCGGAAATTCGAGAATTCACGCTCAATAGCACGGAATTCATCGATATAGAACAGCTCGCGTTTAGAGCGTCCGCCATACCAGAAGCTGACCTTGCGGTTTGACTTCAGGGTGTGGAAAAGGTGAAAAATATGGCTGCGCAATGGTGCCATACCAGCCCCTCCACCGATGTAAATCATCTCTTTTTCAGTCGGTTTGATGAAAAACTCACCATATGGCCCTGAAATGGTCACTTTATCACCTGGTTTGCGGGAGAATACAAATGAAGAACAGATACCCGGATTAACCTGCATCCAACGGTTGTTGGCACGATCCCATGGCGGAGTGGCGATACGGATGTTCAACATGATGATATTGCCTTCTGCCGGGTGATTGGCCATGGAATAGGCACGGAAGATGGGTTCAGGGTTCTTCATTTTCAGATCCCAGAGTTTGAATTTATCCCAATCCTCTTTGTATTTGTCTTTACCAGCCGGATCGTTTGGCAAAGGAGAGATATCCATGGTTTTGAAATCAACTTCCAAAGCCGGCACATCTATCTGAATATAACCACCCGATTCAAAGTCAAGATGCTCTCCTTCCGGGAGTCGCACTACAAATTCTTTGATAAAAGTAGCCACATTGTAGTTGGAGACAACCTCGCATTCCCACTTCTTGATGCCAAATACCTCTTCAGGAACATGGACTTTCATGTCGTTTTTCACTTTCACCTGACAAGCCAGGCGCCAGTGATCCTGCTGTTCCTTGCGGCTCAGGTGACCTTTTTCTGTGGGAAGCACATCGCCACCCCCTTCCAGCACCTGACACTTACACATGGCACAGGTACCGCCACCACCGCAAGCTGAGGGAAGAAATAATTTGGACTCGCTGAGGGTGCTGAGCAGGGTACTGCCGGGTTTGGTAACAATTGGATTAGCCTCCTCACCATTCACCACAATCCTGATATCACCGGTGGGAACCAGTTTTTTCTGCGCATACATCAGGATAAATACAAGGGCAAGAATGATTGCCAGAAAGGCTCCCACACTCAAACCAAGTATTGTCATAAGATCAAGTATCAGCATATCTCTGAAGATTAAAGATTAATACCAAGGAAGCTCATAAACGCGAGTCCCATCAGTCCGGTAATGATGAACGTTATTCCAAGTCCCCGAAGTGGTTTAGGAACGTCTGAATAACGAATTTTCATCCGAATGGCAGCGATTGCCACGATGGCTATCATCCAGCCCACTCCTGAACCAAGCCCGAACACACTGGCTTCAGCAAGAGTATAGTCTCTCTCCTGCATGAAGAGAGAGCCGCCCAGTATAGAGCAATTCACGGCTATCAAAGGAAGGAAAATACCCAGAGTACCGTAAAGTGCAGGAGAAAACTTTTCAATCACCATTTCAACTAATTGCGTCATAGATGCAATGGTGGCAATAAACATGATGAATGCCAGAAAAGTAAGGTCAACTTTGGCAAATGAAGGAGATATCCAGGCCAAAGCTCCTTCTTTTAGTACCTCATTCAGAAGCAACCAGTTGATCGGAACAGTAATACCCAATACGAATATTACAGCAACTCCTAATCCAAGTGCAGTTTTAACATCCTTGGAAACGGCCAGATATGAACACATGCCCAGAAAGTAGGCGAAAATCATATTGTCGACAAAAATCGACTTGACGAAAATACTGATGAGATCTGTCGCTAAAAATAACATGCCTTAAGCCTCCTCGAATTTTTTAGTGATTGAACGTTGTATCCAGATAATCACGGCAATGGTAAAAAGTGCACCGGCAGGAATCATCATCAGACCATTGTTCACATAGCCCATTTCATAAACAAAATCAGGAATTACCTGAAAACCAAAAATTTTCCCGCTCCCCGATAGTTCTCTGAAAAATGCAACACTCATAATAACAGCGCCGTATCCAAGGCCGTTACCAAGGCCATCCAGAATGGAAGGCACCGGTTTGTTACCCATCGCAAAAGCTTCCAGACGTCCCATTACAATACAGTTCGTAATAATCAAACCCACAAACACTGAAAGTTGTTTGCTGACATCATAAACAAAGGCCTTTAATACCTGGTCGACCAGAATTACCAGCACGGATACTACGGTTAATTGAACTATAATTCGGATACGACCCGGAATCAGGTTACGCATCCAGGAAATAATCAGATTGGAAAACATGACAACCACCGTCACAGAAATTGCCATTACCATAGTAGGCTTCAACTGGGTTGTTACTGCAAGCGCAGAACAGATTCCCAATACCTGAATGGTAATCGGGTTATTATCCGAAAGCGGATCGGTAATCAGCTTCCTGTCTTTTTTGCTCAGAAGAGGTTTTTTCTCTTCCTGCACTTTGGTTTCTACAGCACTCATCAGGTTAACCTTTCTTTTGCTTTTGGATGTAGGCGAGATAAAATTCAATGTCGGCTCGAAGCATGTTCGAAACCCCGGTAGATGTAATGGTTCCGCCGCTGATAGCATCCACTTTATGGAGGTCGCTGGCTTCGTGTTTACCCTTTTCTACGGCAACAGAAACAAATTGTCCCTGCTCGTCGAGTATCTTTTTATTGGCAAACTGATTCTGAAATCCGGCGGTATTTATTTCCGCACCCAAACCAGGTGTTTCCCCTTTGTGATCAAAAACAGCTTGCTTAATGGTGTTACCATCTTCATCAAGTGCGACGTAACCCCAGATTGGCCCCCAAAGTCCCACTCCTGCTAATTGAAGAATGAACGTTTTTTTGCCGGCGGCATCTGTATACACATAAAGCGGGTAGTAAAGCTTGTGGTCCGGATTTTTAGCCTGAATACGTTTCTCCAGCGCCAAATCAATCGACATAGCTTCTTTTCCAGCTACCTCATTTCCTTTTTCATCTACTACAATACCTGCGATAAGCTTATCGAAATTTTTGTAGTCATCCGGATTTGTCAGGCCTACCACCTTCAGGATATTCTGTTGTTTTTCCTTGAGCAGATTCGCATCCTGATAAGGCTTCAGGATAGTAGCCGCCGAAGCAAGTAGTATTGCTGAGATTACGGTCACTATGACCGCGAACATGATGATGTAGTTATTGGTATTACGCACGAGCAAGTCTCCTTTTGATATTAGCCTGAACTACGATGTAATCAATCAAAGGCGCCATCACATTACCAAACAAAATGGCAAGCATGATACCTTCCGGGTAAGCGGGGTTAAAAACACGAATCATGACTGCCATCATGCCGATGAGCAAACCATAATACCATTTGCCTTTTTCAGTCTGGGCAGCCGTAACGGGGTCGGTGGCCATAAATACAGCACCGAACATCAAACCGCCCATGAAGAAATGATAGTAGAAAGGCACATTCATAAATTCATTGGCACCAATCGCATTGAAGATGAGTCCCATGATACCGGCACCTGCCAATACACTGACCATTACTTTCCAGCTGCCAATGCCTGTGGCTATCAGAATAACCGCACCTATGAGGATGGCCAGCTTGCTGGTTTCTCCCACTGAACCGGGGATGAAGCCCATAAACAAGTCATAAAGACTGAATCCGGGATCACCGCCAATAGAGTTGGCCAGAGCTGTTGCACCGCTGTAGCCGTCCGCTTTTTCTGCAATCCAAACCGCATCTCCTGACATGAAGGTAGGGTAAGCGAAAAACAGAAACACCCGCGCCACCAGTGCCACATTCAAAACATTCATGCCGGTACCACCGAATACCTCTTTCGCGAAAATAACCGCAAAAGCAGTAGCTACCGCAACCATCCAGAGCGGAATGGCCGGTGGCATAATCAATGGAATCAGCATACCTGAAACCAGGAAGCCCTCATTGATGGCATGTCCTTTTTTGGTGGCAATGAAAAATTCAATACCAAGGCCCACACCATAAGAAACAACAACGATAGGCAACACCTTGATAGCACCATAAATGAGCTTATCAAGGAATCCTTCTCCTGTTCCGGTGAACTCGCCCAAACTCAGAAAATGCTGGTGTCCGGCATTCCACATACCAAACAACAAAGCCGGAACCAATGCAATCACCACGATGAACATGGTACGCTTCAGGTCTATACCTGCCTTGATGTGGGTTCCCTGATGGGTTACCTCATCAGGGGTGAACAAGAATGTCGCGAAACCGTCGAAAACCGTGTGGTACTTCTCGTACTTGCCGCCTTTTTTAAACAGCGGACGGAGTTCTAATATTTTGTCTTTCAGAAACTTCATACAAAGGTTTATTGCTCTTCTTCAAACATAAAATCGAGGCCTTCACGCACAATTTTCTGCACCGGGATTTTCGAGGTACAAACAAATTCACAAAGGGCCATATCTTCTTCCGCTACTTCATAGATACCCAGTTGTTCCATCTCGTCAACATCTTTATATAAGATGGACTTGAGAAGATAGGTAGGCAAAATATCCATCGGCAATACTTTTTCGTACTGGCCGGTAACCACAAAGGCGCGCTCTTCTCCGTGGGTATTGGTGTTTACGGTAAATTCCCGGTTTTTCTGGAATGTCCAAGGGAATGAGCTGCTGATATCAGGGCGTGGGTACGACGGAATCAACCAGCCGAGGAACTCCATGTCATCTCCTTCTGGAATGGCCGTAAGCTGGGTATCGTAAAAACCAAGATGTCCTGAAGGACCTATATTGGTTCCGGTAAGCACATTGCCACTGATTACCCTGACATTACCGGCAGCCAGTTTGCCTTCGGTAAGCACCCCGGCGTTTGCACCGGTGATGGTACGGAAATACTGACGACTGTTAAATTCAGAGCCTGTAGTTGCTACTACGCGGCGGGCATCGTAATGCCCGGTCAGGAACAAGCGGCCTATGATGATCACTTCCTGCGGGTTGACTACCCAGACACGCTCCCCTTTTCTGATCGGGTCGATATGATGAATCTGCACACCGGGATTACCTGCCGGGTGCGGACCGCTGATCGTGTTTATTTCAACCCCTTTGGCCTGCAGGAAAACAGTTGATTTGGTTTCTGTGGCATGCACGTTCAGATGCACTTTACCCGCAGTCAGTTTGCGGAGGGCGTCAATGCCGGCCTGAAAGGCAGCGCCTTCTTCTTTCACTATCATATCCATATCCGGAGCCAGCGGTGCGCTGTCGAAAGCGGAGATGAAGATAGACTTAGGAGCCTCATCCGGATTGGGAATGCAGTTGTAAGGTCGCTGGCGTAAACAAGCCCAAACGCCTGAAGCCAGCATTTTGCTGCGGACCTCTTCGGAGCTCAGTTGATTCGGATCGGCAGTGCCGAAATCCTCAAACTGATTTTGTTTGTCGGTGAGAATCACAATGGCCTGCAGTACCCGCTTTTCTCCGCGACGTACTTCCACTACTTCACCACTGTGTGGTGCTGTAATTTTCATGTCGGGAAATGCCTTGTCGTACAACAGCGGCGTGCCTGCCTTCACCTCGGTTCCGGGCTCGACAATTACCTTAAATCTTTTGTAACGAAAGTCTTGTGGGTTGATACTGACGGTCTTAGGAGCAGCGGCATCTGCAAGGTTTTTTTCAGCCTTGCCGACCAGTTTGATGTCGTGACCTTTAGAAAGCTTGATGGTCTTGGGCATAGTAATGTGACGAAGAATTACTTTTTCTCGTTTTTTAATGATTAAAGACCGAAAATTGCTTTTCGAATTCGAACGCCAAAGTTAGAAATTTGTTTGACCAAATGGCGTTAGGAGACAAGTTTTTCAAAGAGATGGCTGACAACTAAAAACTGTCCGCCTCCGCAAATCTTATTTATGATTACAGCAAACTCGCTGAGCTTCCAATTCGGCGGACAAATTTTGTACGACAATGTATCTTTCGACCTGCATCCGGGCGAGCGGATTGGCCTGATTGGCCGTAACGGAACGGGTAAATCTACCCTGCTCCGACTGCTTGACGGGCAATACGAGGCTGGTGCGGCTTTGCAGAAAATGCGCGGGCTTCGAACCAGTTTTTTCAACCAGGATCTGCTGTCATTTGAAACCGATGACAACATTGTAAATGTAGCGGCCCAGGCCTATGGTGATTTGCTGGCCAAACGCGACGAACATGACCGGCTGCTGGAACTTATGGCAACCGACCACAGTGAGGCTGTGCTGCACGCTTACAGCGACTTACAGGAATACCTGACACTCCATGATGCCTTTAACATCGAAAACTCGGTGCAAAGAACCCTGGCTGGTCTGGGCTTCAGACCCACGGATATGACCAAGTCTTATTCAAAATTTTCCGGAGGCTGGCGGATGCGGGTGATGCTGGCCAAATGTTTGCTTGAAGCACCTGATTTGCTGATGCTGGATGAGCCAACCAACCACCTCGACTTACCGGCTATCCAATGGCTGGAAGGGTATCTGCGCAACTATCCCGGCACTGTGCTCATTGTGTCACACGACCGACGTTTCCTCGACCAGCTTTGCACCCGCATTATGGAGGTTGAGTTGCAGCAAATCCGTTCTTATGCAGGCAACTATACCAATTATGAAGAACTGAAAGCAGAGCGGATTGAGCAGGAGATGAAAACCTTCAAAAACCAGCAGAATCAGCTCCGGCAGGAGATGCGGTTTGTAGAGCGTTTCCGTTCAAAGGCCTCCAAGGCAAAGGCTGTACAATCACGTATCAAACTCATTGAAAAAAGGGAACTGATTTCTGTTACAGAAACCGACAACCGACATCTTACCATCCGGTTACGGGTGCTTACGCAGCCAGGTAAAATTCTGTGCGAACTTAAGCACATCAGCAAGTCTTATCCTGATATTGAAATCCTGCACAATGCCCATGCGCTGATTGAGCGGGGTGATAAAATTGCCCTTATCGGGCCCAATGGAAAGGGTAAATCAACCCTCCTCCGGATTATTGCTGGTGTTGAAAGTTTTGAAGGAGAGCGAAAGCCCGGGCACAATGTGAAGATGTCGTACTTCGCCCAGCATCAGCTGGAAGCTCTGCGACTCGAAAACGAACTGCTGGAAGAAACACAACGCCTCGCTCACGACCGTACAGTTCAGGAAGTGAGGAATACGCTTGGCTCTTTTCTTTTCACCGATGATGATGTATTCAAGAAGGTAAAAGTGCTCAGTGGTGGTGAAAAAGCCAGGGTGGCGCTCGCAGGCATGATGCTGAGCGATGCTAACTTTCTTTTGCTTGATGAACCTACCAACCACCTCGACATGGATTCAGTAGAAATGCTGGTAGATGCGTTGGAAGGTTACGAGGGTAGTTTTATCTGTGTATCACACGACCGTTATTTTCTGGAACAGATTGCCAACAAGGTGTGGTACATCCACGACAACGGCATCAAAGTATATCCAGGCGGCTATCCTGAATTTGTGCAGCAATATGGAGAGGAGTTCTTCCTGCAACAGCAACAGGGCGGTTCTGACAAAAAAAAGCAGGCAGCCAAAAATGTGATTCCTTCCGTGCCAATTCCTGAATCTCAGGCCAGAACCCCTATTGACAAGGAGGTTAAAAAGCAACTGAGCCGTTTACAAAAACAACTGGAAGAAAAAGATGCAGCGATTGACCTCCTGAAAACAGAAAAACTAAAACTGGAATCAGAAATGGGGCAACCTGACGTTTATGCCAATCCAGGCAGGCTGCAGCAATTACAGACAAAACTTACCACCCTGCACCAGCAACTCGATGAACATACGAGCAGTTGGGAAAGACTATTTGAAGAAATCAGTCAAATTGAAGAAATTCACTAGATGAAGAAATTGTCCGTTACCCTTGCCCTGCTCCTTTGGCTGGTATTTCCAGTCAAAGCCACCGAATACGACAACATACGGTTTGAGGATCAGGTGTATGTGGATCATGTACGAACTATACAGATACTGGTTCAGGGGAAACCTTTTTCAAACCCTATCTATACGCTTGGAAGTAACCAGGATCTCCTTGAACTTCATTTTGATGATTTAAAGGGCGGATTTGAAGCATATAACTACACAGTGATTCATTGTAATGCCGACTGGACACCCTCCAACCTCTTCCAGAATCAATACCTGGAAGGCTATTTTGAGGACCAGGTAGTGACCAACACACCCAGCATCAACACGCTTCAGAAATACACGCATTACCAACTGCAGATACCCAATGCCAATATGCAGTTTAAGGTGTCGGGCAATTACATTTTGTATGTGTACAGCAATTTTGACAAGCAAAAACCTATTCTGACACGTCGTTTTTTTGTTTTGCAAAGCAGTTTTACCGTTGTCCCATACCTGAAGCGTGCCAGCAAGCCCAGTGAAATCTACACCTCTCATGAAATTGATTTTGACATTAACACCAACGGTATCCGGGTCTTTAATCCATTTGAAGAGGTCAAGGTTGTTATCCGTCAGAACGGACGTTGGGATAAAGAAGTAGCCGGTTTGTTGCCGCTCTTTATCCGTGACAATATGCTGAGTTACGATTATGCCGACAGAAACGTTTTTAAAGCAGGCAATGAATTCCGCAAAGTAGATTTGCGCAGTCTGCGTTTTCGGGGAGATGGGGTGGCTGGTATGGAAGTCACCGATAAAGGCAATTTTGTAGAAATGCGGATAGATGAAAGTCGATCAAGCCGCAGGTATCTCTTTTTTGAAGATTTGAACGGTCGCTATCTCATCCAGAATATGGAAGGCAGAGATGGCGCGACGGATGGTGATTATATCACCGTCAAATTCCGTTTAGCCAGTGATGGCGGACCTTTGAACGGGGGAAAAATATATGTACTGGGCTCTTTCGGAGACTGGAAATCGAATACCGATACTGAAATGTATTACAATTACGATACTGGTTTTTACGAGAAGGAATTTTACCTGAAACAGGGTTTTTACGATTACATCTACGGATTCAAACGTGATGATGCCAGATTGGTGGATGACAACTGGTTTGAAGGTTCCTATGAAGAAAGTGAGAGCGATTATGAAATTTTCGTTTACCACAACCCTCCAACAAGTACCAAATACGACCGGCTGGTGGCCTACACCAAGGTAAACTCACTCAACCGGCTCGGTCGTTAGGCTCAGAGCAGTTCGTTGGCTATGTTGGCCAGTTCCGAACGTTCTCCTTTTTCAAGGGTAATGTGGGCAAACAGCGGCTGCCCCTTCAGGCGGTCGATGATGTAGGATAATCCATTCGATTGAGCATCGAGATAAGGCGTATCAATTTGCCGGACATCGCCGGTGAAGATGATTTTGGTGCCTTCTCCTGCCCTGGTAATGATGGTTTTTACCTCATGGGGGGTCAGGTTCTGGGCTTCATCCACTATAAAGCAGATATTAGAAAAGCTCCTTCCCCGGATGTAGGCAAGCGGGGTTATGTTGAGTTTTTCCTGCTGAACCATTTCATTGATTTTCTGGAAGTCCTTGTCAGATTCACTGAACTGGTTCTGGATAAATTTCAAATTATCCCAAAGCGGTTCCATGTAAGGGTTCAGCTTTGACTTGATATCTCCGGGCAAAAACCCAATATCCTTGTTGCTGAGTGGTACAATCGGGCGGGCAACATACAGTTGTTTGAATAAACGCTTCTGTTCCAGCGCACCTGCCAGTGCCAGCAGGGTTTTACCGGTACCTGCCGTGCCTTGAATCGTGACCAGTTTGATGCGCTCCGACATCACGGCATGCAAGGCGAATGTTTGTTCGGCATTGCGTGGTTTAATGCCATACGCCAGGCGCTTTTCCACTTTCTCCAGACGACCATCAAACGAATTGTAATACGCCATTACAGAATCCTTGCCGTTACGCAGGATATAGTAGTGATTCGGAATGGCATCTACCAAACCCACATCTTCGGGCAAACAGAAACCATCCTGATAAAAACGGTCAATGGTTTCATGGCTGATGCCGGTTACAACTGTTTTTCCGGTATAGAGATCGTCCAGATTTTTGACTTTGCCAAAACGGTAATCTTCTGCCGCAAGCCCCAGGGCTTTGGCTTTCAGCCGGAGGTTAACATCCTTCGAAACAAGCACCACTTTTTTATCAGTATTCTGATCCTGGAGATACAACGCGGTGTTCAGAATGCGGTGGTCATCCTTTTTTTCACCGAAGATGTCGTTGGCATTCATGGCCGAACGTTCCTTCATCTCTACACAGAAATTTCCTTTACCTATCCCCTCCAACGGTATCCAGTCCATGAGCATCTGCTCCTGAGAAAGTTTGTCCAGAAAACGGATAAACTCCCTCGCCTCAAAATTGAGACTGTCGTTGCCCTTTTTGAAACGGTCCAGCTCCTCCAGAACAGTTATCGGTATAGCGACATCATGCTCCTCAAAATTGTTCACCGCGTTGTGATCGTGCAACAATACAGAGGTATCAAGCACGAATATTTTTTTTTCTTTTTTCAGCTTTTTAGCCATTTGGCAACAGATTCAATTGTTGAAATCAAAATAGCGTAACTAAGGCCGGAAAGCCAAGACCCAATTTTGCACCAGCGGTGTGCAAATCTTTTCTTGAGGTACTATGTACGAAACGCCGGCTAAGATTTCGGATAGGCAATCCGTACATGGTATATGCTGCCCAACATCTTCTTATACAACTTCTTGATTTTGCTGATGTCCCTCAGTGTAATGTTGGCATTGATGAACTGGTCGTTGTTTATCTGCTTATCAATGATATTTTCTACCAGTCCTGAGATACTTTCTTCTGTATGTTCTTTTAAGCTGCGGCTCGAGGCTTCCACAGAATCAGCCATCATCAATACGGCCGTTTCTTTGCTGAATGGCTTGGGCCCCGGATAACGGAACTTGGTCTCATCTACGGCTTGATGTGGGTAGTTTTTTAGAAATGACTGATAAAAATACTCTACCCGCTGGTCACCGTGGTGTGTACGGATGAAATCGATGATAACGTTCGGCAGTTTGTGCTTCTTGGCCATTTCTATGCCATCCAGCACATGGCCTACAATGATTTGGGCACTGTCCTCAAATGGTAAATCATCATGCGGATTCAGGCCAGCCTGGTTTTCGATGAAATACATGGGGTTGTTCATCTTACCTATGTCGTGATACAAAGCACCTACCCTGACCAATAGCGGATTACCGCCAATTTCATAAATGGCCGCTTCCGCCAGGTTAGAAACCTGCAGACTGTGCTGGAAGGTCCCCGGTGCTTTGAAACTAAGCTCCCGTAACAAGGGACTGTTGGTATCGCTCAGCTCCATCAGGGTAACATCCGACACAAAACCGAAAATTTTCTCATAACCAAACAACAAGGGAGAGGCAATGAGTGTCAACAAGGCATTTACACCAAAATAGCCGTAATAGAGGGGTATCAGCTCACTATAATCGCCCTTGCTGATAAGGGTATAGGCTGTATACCCCAAAGCGTAAACGCCAAAGATCAGCCCGGTTGTGATAAAAAACTGTGATCTGCGCCGGATGCTGATCAGACTGAAGATGGCCGCCATGCCGGCAGTCAGTTGCAATACCAGAAACTCAGAGGCATAACCCGAATAAAACGAACACAAAAGCGCTGCCACTACCAGCGTCATCATAGCCACCCAGGCATCAAAAAGTGCCCTTGTAATGATGGGGAGTATGCAAAAAGGTATCAGATATATACTTGAAATCCCCTGTCGGACAGAAAAACTGTAGAGTGCAACTATGCCAACCAGATTCAGCAACAAAACAAGCAGCCGGCGGTTGTCATAAAAGAGCTCCTGTCTGAAAAAGTACAGGTAAAAGACAAGGATCAGGGTAATGAGCACCACAATCATGAACTGTCCTCCTGTCGCCAGCCACACCTGGGTCCGGGTAATTTCACCGGTTCCGTATTCCTTTTCCAGCGAGCGGATTTTTCGAAAAACATCAGGATTTACCAAGGCGCCTTTCCCTATGATTAATTCCCCCTCCTGCACCATCCCAAGGGTTTCACTGATTTCACCCAGCAACTGGTCTTTCACTTTTTGAGTAAGCACTTCATCATACCGAAGGTTATAGACCAGGTTTTCTTCCGCAAAATCAACCAAGCTCTCTACTTCAGGTGGATCGGCAGGCCAAAGTTCACGCAACAGATTTACTGCCCCATTAAGCGTAAAAAGCCGGTCTGTACTTCGTTTACTTAGTTTATTTCCACTGTCCAGCAAAAATATATAACTGCCCATATCCAGGTCTACCGGTGCTACCAATCCGTCGGCATAAATCTGGCGTATGCCTGAGGCGAGCGTCTGATAACGCAGAGCTGAATCAGGATACTGGCCTGCAAACACCTGCAATGCCGTCAACACCTGCTCCCCTGAAGTCTCGTCAAGCCTGAAATAAGGTGCATGGTCGGACAGCACTTTTTGTTCATCGCTCTGCAGTTGTTCCTGGGTTTTATAAACCGGAAAATCAAAAGGTGCTATCAGGTCGCGGTATACCCAAGGTTTGTTAAGTTCGTATTCGAACTGAAAAAACAACTTTTTAGGCAAAAGCCAGGTCATGGCAAGAACCGCCAGCAATATCAGGGCAAAACGCAGCAGGTCGTTAAAATGGAAACGCAGGTAGCTGACAAACGACTGAAGTCGGGTGGCTTTGGGCACGGCAGGTAGGGTTATGATCGGTGCAGGGCTAAAAATAAACCCTAACTTTGAAGCACAAAATAACCCCTTTTGCTAAAATAACTTCCCGCATGAAAGAAGTCTATATTGTTTCCGTCGCCCGAACCCCCATTGGCAGCTTCAATGGAGCGCTTGCAGCCAAACAAGCCACTGAACTTGGCAGTCTTGTCATCCGTACGGCGATGGAGAAAATCAAACTCGACCCAACTACCGTTGATGAAGTATTCATGGGCAACGTGATCAGTGCCAATGTGGGTCAGGCACCTGCCACCCAGGCCAGCATCGGAGCAGGTATCAGCAACGACACACCTACCACCACCGTCAACAAAGTATGTGCCTCTGGCATGAAGGCCATTATACTGGGTGCGCAGAGCATTCAGCTGGGTCAGAACGATATTGTGGTAGCCGGTGGCATGGAGAGCATGAGCAATGTACCCTACTATCTCCCGAACAACCGCAATGGTGCCAAATTAGGTCACGGACAGGTCATAGACGGTATCATACGCGATGGTTTGTGGGATGTGTACAAAGACTATCACATGGGCAATGCTGCCGAGCTTTGCGCCTCAGAAATGAATATCAGCCGGGAAGAACAGGACAACTACGCCATTGCTTCCTACAAGCGTGCAGCCGCAGCCTGGGCCGCAGGTAAATTTGATAAAGAAATTGCAGCCGTAGAAATCCCGGTAAGAGGCAAAGACCCGGTCATCGTTCGCGAAGATGAGGACTACAAAAAAGTAAACTTCGAAAAAATGGCGGCCCTCAAGCCGGTATTCGTGAAAGATGGTACGGTTACCGCTGCCAATGCCTCCAACCTCAACGATGGCGCTTCAGCTGTCATCCTGATGAGCAAGGAAAAAGCCGACGCTCTGGGCATCAAACCCATTGCCCGCATCCTGGGTTATGCCGATGCGCAGCAGGCGCCGGAATGGTTTACCACCACCCCTGCCAAAGCCATTCCACTGGCATTAAACCGGGCAGGTATCAGCGCCGATAAAGTAGATTTCTATGAAATCAACGAAGCTTTCGCGGTGGTATGTGTCGCTAACAATAATCTACTGAAACTTGATCCTGAAAAGGTAAATGTTTATGGCGGCGGTGTATCCATTGGACATCCGATTGGCAGCTCAGGAGCCCGGATTGTTGCAACCCTGACCAGTGTATTGCACCAGGAGGGCGGCAAAATCGGGGTAGCCGGTATCTGCAACGGTGGCGGCGGTGCAAGCGCTATAGTGATTGAGAAAATGTAAGTATTCTCCGCCCCATATTTTATGCAAAAAGGCCTTTCCGGATTCGGAGAGGCCTTTTTAATTCCAGATTCCAGATTATTTCGGGAGCTTCGGATATTCTTGACTTTAAGAACTTCATGAAAGCTTAAGCGTTCTGGAATACGTTCTAAAAACAATTTGGAAGCTGAAATCTGGAATCCACTAAAGCCGCTTATGGGTATTACCTGGACAGGTACAAAGTAATCCGAAAGTACTATCCCGCAGAAACTACCCTGTGTGAAAGACAATTCACGATATTAGACCTCCAATTTGATTTATCATGAAAAATGTTTGCCACTTTCTTTTTTTGCTGCTGCTTTCTCCTGCTTTGGTTTCAGCACAGGTCGATTTCAAAAAACTGGATGCCTATCTGGCCAAATCACAGAAAGAATGGGGTGTTCCCGGTATGAGTATAGGGGTTGTGAAGGATGGTAAACTGATTTTTGCCAAGGGATACGGCACAGCCATTGCAGGCACCAATACCCCTGTGGATGAAAATACACTTTATGCCATCGCCTCCAATTCCAAGGCTTTCACATCTGCCGCCATCGCCATGCTGGTGCAGGAAGGCAAACTGAGGTGGGACGATCCGGTGCAAAAATACCTGCCCTATTTCCGGCTGCAGGATCCGGTGACCAGTACACAGGTTACCATCAAAGATCTGCTTTGTCACCGCGTAGGACTGGGAACTTTCAGCGGTGATATCATCTGGCACCGGGCCGACCGAAGTGCGGAAGATATTATCAGACATATTCAATACCTGGAACCTGAATTCGGCTTCCGGGATGGTTTTGGCTATTCCAACCTCATGTATATTACTGCCGGGGAAGTCATCCGGGTAGTGAGCGGTCAGGATTGGGGTACATTTGTAACCAACCGTATCCTGAAACCCCTCGATATGAAGCGTTCGGTTTACCAGCTCGAAGTACTCAAAACCCTGCCGAATGTAGCCACTCCGCACGAACTCAGGGCCGATGGCAGCAATGCCCCCATCGACTGGGTTGACTGGGAAACCGTAGGAGCAACAGGCGGGCTGATTTCCAGCGTAAAGGACATGAGCCAATGGGCCATTTTCAACCTTAATCACGGCATCTGGGGCAAAGACACCCTGCTGAGCCGCAGTTCAAGAAATACCCTGTGGACACCCGTTAACCCCTTTGTGGTTGATCATGTGAATCCGAAAGTCTTCCGCAATTTCTCTGGCTACGCCCTTGGGTGGCAAGTGAGTGATTATTACGGTCACCTGCGCGTTTCTCATACCGGTGGTTACGATGGCATGATCTCGGCATTTGCCCTGTATCCCGACGACAAACTGGCCGTGATAGTATTGACCAACGGCCTCAAGGCACCGATTGGCAGTATACCCAACTACATTGCTGACCGTTTTTTCGGGCAGCCTGAGAAAGACTGGTCAAAAGATGACCTGAAGGCCAGAGATGCCCGGGAAAAACAGGATACCCGCATTGAAGACCGCCAAAAGGCTCGTATTACAGGTACAAAATCAGCGCTGACCCCTGCTCAGATAGCCGGTAAATACCACAGTGACATCTATGGAAAGATTGAAATCAAAGAAGAAAACGGACAATTGCGTATTTTCTTCGAACATACGCCAGATTATACCTCCACCCTGCGGCACTGGCATTTTGATACCTATGAAATTGTCTGGGACAAGCCTCAGGCCTGGTTTCAACACGGCACCGTTAAAGTGAATTACGACAACAATATGAAAGTACTGGGACTGGATTTTGATGTGCCAAACGATGATATTTTCTTTGAGGAGCTGAAACCCAGACGGCTTCCCTGAGTTTTGAATACAGGATGCCACTTGTTATACTTTCGATGATTTTCGCTGAAAGACCGTGAAGGGATGGTCGCTTTGAAGCTTTTGTTCTATATTAAAGACTTGATTTGCCGCTATGAAAAAAGCCATACCCCTCCTTGTCTGCTTTGTTGTTGCTTCCTTTTTTTCCCTCGCCCAGACGGCCGTTACAGGTCCTGAACTGACCAAAGCCTTGCAACAGCCTGGTGCTGGCTGGCAAAGGGTAACCTTGTTGCTCGAAGATCAGCTCGATTTTCAGTCGATGTTATACCAGTTTGAAGCAGACCAGACACCGCTGGAAATGCGGGCCAAAACCGTACTTCACCGTTCGCAGACGCATGCATATCTCAAACAGGCCCCTTTGCTGGCCAGGTTGCACCAAATGCAGGGGGTACGGCAAATCCGGAGCTTCTGGCTGGTGAATATGATTGAACTGGAAGTATTGCCCACGCAGCTAAGCGCCGTACAACAGCTGACCGGCATACGTCAGATAGAACGTTCTGATGCCCTTACCTTCGCCCTCATCCCGCCTGCAGAAACGTCGGAAGTACCCTTAACCGAAGCACTAAACGGCAGGGAGCCGGGTCTCACAGCCATTGGCGCTCCATTCATGTGGAATCTTGGGTATACCGGCAGAAACCGGCGTGCCATGTTGTTTGATACCGGTGTATGGCCCCGCCATCCTGCTTTCAGCGGTCGTTTTTTAGGCGATCGGCTGGGAAACCAGCAAGCCTGGCTCGGATTTGACCGCACCGTGCCCGGCGACAAACCCGGCACCCACGGCACACATGTAATCGGCACCATGCTGGGCCTCGATGCCCTTAACAACGATACCATCGGAGCCGCGATGAATGCCTATTTTATTGCCACTGATCCTATTGTAGAGAATATAGCCGACGTAAGGAACTGGCCCGAACTGGTACTTCCCTTTCAATGGGCCTTAAATCCAGATGGAGACACGAGCACAACACACGACATCCCGGATGTAATCAACAACAGCTGGGGCAGATACCTCACGGATACCAGTGTTTGCAGCGGTGTTGTGGCCCAGGTCATTGCTGCTGTCGAAGCCGCCGGTATTGCCAATGTCTTTTCGGCCGGAAATGAAGGACCTGGCGGGCAAACCATCGGATCACCGGCGCAGATTTCACTCGATACCCTAAGTATCTTTTCCGTTGCGGCCATTGACCAGAACAACAACATCGCCGGCTTTTCCAGCAGAGGCCCTACCCGTTGCGCAACAGATAGCCGGACAGCCATCAAACCGGAAGTTTCGGCACCCGGTGTAAATATCCGGTCTGCGAACGGCACAAATGGATATGGGCAGAAATCAGGTACTTCCATGGCCTCTCCGCATGTAAGCGGTGCGGTATTGTTGCTCAAAGAGGCTTTTCCGGAGGTTTCGGGCAGGCAAATATTGAATGCCTTGTATCAGACGGCTACTGATCTGGGGCAAGCAGGAGAAGACAACACCTATGGCATGGGCATGATCAGTTTGCCTGCAGCCTATGCTTATCTGGCACAAATAAACACGCCGGTATTACCCGTAAATGGGGGCCTTGATATACAAATTGCAGGTTTAATGAATGAAAAACTTGAACTGTGCTACAACTGGGATTTTCCGATTGCACAGGATTTTAACCTGAACCTCCTGGTAGAGAACAAGGGTACCCTGCCTGTATCACAACTTCAGATTGAGGTCATGCTTGGCTCTATTCAACAGAACTTTACCATACAGCAACCGTTGGCAGTCGGCCAGAAAGACACCCTTTTCCTGCCTGCAATCCAGTTGCCCGCCACCGGTCAGCAGCACGATTTGAAAGTACGTATTTTACCGCAGGCGGGAGAAACAGATACCATCAACAATCACTGGGTTCAGAAAATTTTCTTCCCGGAACCATCCAATTTCTGGTTACAGGAAACTTTTGATCCGGCAAACGGCCTGTGGGAAGGCTGGCAGATAGAAAACCCGCAGGGAGACGGTGTTTTTTGGGATACCATCAGCCGGATTGGCGCACCCTTCAATACTGAAACCGCTGTGGTCGTCAGATTAAGAGAATCAAGTTCCCGATTAGGACAACTCGATTATCTGTACTCCCCTCCTGTCACCATTAGCGCTGTACTTGCCAGACAGCAATTGCCCGTCAACCACAGCTTCTCTGTTGCTTACAACAACCGCAATGCCGTTTTCAAAGACTCACTTTTCGTTGAAATCAACTATGACTGTGATCTTAGCTGGCGCAGAATTTACAGCAATGGTGGTGACAGTTTAAAAACATATACACTGAATACTCCAAGCCAGCCAGCCCATTGGAGGAATATTACAATCATGGACTCCGTTCCTTACAATCCAGGTAGCAATCCGGAGTATTACAGAATCCGTTTTGTGACTAAAAACGATTTGGGTGGCAACATCTACCTTACAAATATTTCAAGCATGGGACTTGGGGGTAGCGTCTTCAAACAAACCAGCTTCCCTTTGAAAATTTATCCAAACCCTGCTAAGGACATGATTTTTGTGGAAACAGAAGATGTTGTTATTCAACGTTTGGTACTAACAGATCTTAGAGGAAAACTACAAACGGTTACCCTATCGGATGAAACCTCAGGAAAACGACTACATCTGGAAGGGTTGGCAAAAGGCATGTATTTGCTGCAGGTACATACAACCATCGGTATCAGAACTGAAAAAATTATGATTCAATGAGACTTACCCGCCTTTTCTGCTTTTTCTTCATTGCTTATCTCCTTTTATCCGCATCAGCTGAAGCACAGACAGCCTGGCTTCACCCCCAACTGGAAGAACAATTAAAATCAGGAGATAACAAATCAATCCGGGTAGGCTTGTATCTGCGGGAGCAGTTACCAGCCACGGCACTGAAAGCTGACATGGCCAATCTGGGTTATTCATCAGAAGAACGTGCCCGCAGCATCATCCGGGAAGCCCTTGCTTTACAGGCCAGAACGCAGCCTGCCTTGTTGCAATATCTGAACAGCCAAAAGGAAGCCTCCAACCTTCAAGTGTATTATGCCGTCAATCTGATTATGGCAGATGTAAGCCCGGCACTCATCAAAAAACTTCGTTTACGTACTGAAATCGAATTTATTTTCCCGGATGCAGCCTATCTCACAGGCCCGGTGGAGCCGGTCAGCGCAACTGTGCAGGAGGGTATCGAAGTAGTCAACGGCAAAGAACCCGGGTTGGTGGCCATCAATGCCCCGGCCATGTGGAATATGGGATATACCGGTCGCGGACGCAAAGCTTTTACCGTTGATACCGGGACCTGGACCGATCACCCTGCCCTCAAAAGGCGTTTTTTAGGGAACTACAGGCCGCTCCATGAAAGCTGGTTCAGCCTGATAAGCCCCACACCCATCGACCGGCCTTCTCACCACGGCACCCATGTCAACGGGACCATACTGGGACTTGATACAGCTACCAACGACACCCTTGGAGTGGCATTCAATGCTTATTTCATGGTCTCCAATCCACTGACCACCAATAATCTCACCCCCTTATCTATCAATCTGCTGAGCTTTGAATGGGCTTTAAATCCGGATGGGGACACCAGTACTGTCAGCGATATGCCCGATGTCATCAACAACAGCTGGGGCCAGGCGGGCGCTGCCGACACTTCTATCTGCAGCAGTTGGGCCAGTCAGTTGTTCAACGTACTTGAAGCAGCCGGCATTGCTATCACCTTTTCAGCCGGAAACGAAGGGCCGAACCCTGCAACCGTGAAACACCCTCAGTTTATCAATACCAATGATGTCAATATTTTCTCTGTTGGTGCAGTCGACGGTAACAATGCCTCCCTGCCCATTGCAAGCTTTTCCAGCCGCGGACCGAGTTTGTGTGGTGGAAGCGGTTCATTGCTGATCAAACCTGAGGTTGTAGCCCCTGGTGTCAACGTCCGCTCTTCCTACGGACAAAGTGGCTATGGTTTACTTTCCGGCACCTCCATGAGTTGTCCGCATGTAAGCGGTTCGGTTGTTTTGCTGAAGGAGGCCTTTCCCTATCTGGGTGGAGACAGTTTACTATACGCCCTGTATCAATCCGCCATCGACATGGGTGCGACCGGCGAAGACAATACTTTCGGGCGCGGGATGATAGATGTACTGGCTGCCTATCAATACCTGGCGCAGCATCACACGCCTGTACCTCCGGCCGCCAGTGCATACGACATTGCTGTAGGTGCTTTGGTTGCACCGGTTATCCCTGATTTCCTTTGTGAGAGCGATGGGCCTGTTACACCGGCCTTTGAACTCCTCAACCTCGGCGACAGCACCCTGACACAAGCTCAGCTCAGTTACCGCATCGGTCAGCAAAGCTGGGTTACCCAGAACTGGACCGGCTTACTGGCAGCTGGTCAGAAAACTACTGTTCAGGCTGGTAGCAGTCTGACAGTAAATGCCGGATGGAGCGAACTTCAGATAAAAGTGACACTGCCTGTCAATATCACAGACCGGGACGAAATCAACAACGAAAGAAGCTACCGTTTTGTAGTCCGTGCCACTGATACCCTCGGCCTGAATAACAACCCCATGGTTTACCACATCACGGCCGATACCAATACATTACACCGTCAGGAGATTCTTTTGCTGAACCCTGATGGGGGCATCGGCTGGGATACTGCCACGGTAAGCGGGTTGCAACGCGACAGCACGGCCTGGGTAGTCAGGATGGGCAGTTACAACCCACCGGATGAACAGAAAGACTTCCTGGTAACCAACGCATTTTTTGGCGGCAGTGCTATTCCTGAAGCCTATACTGCAATAAGCTTCCGTTTGGCTTACCGCAACCGGGCACCTGTCTACAGCGACAGCCTGAAAGTGACCCTTTTATGTGATTGTGGTCAGCAACAACGCGTATTGTATTACAGTGGGGGCGATAGCATGAAAACCTATGCCGGCAATGTGCCACTGGCGCCTGTGCACTGGAGGTATTTCAGTTTTATGTTGCCGGAAACCTTATTATCTCCCTGCCTGATTCGTTTTGAAACCACGAATAACTTTGGCGGTAATTTGTACATAGGCGATCTTGAAGTCAATGGCTGGGGAAATTTAGCGGTTGGAAAGGCCGTTGTTTTGAAATCGCTGCGCCTGTATCCCAATCCTGCCAGCCAAGTGGTAACTATCAGCAGTGAGGATGATTTGCTCACCCGGATAACCCTGTATGATCTGCTTGGAAAAGAATTACGCAGCTGGCAGTTTGATGCTGTGACATCTGCGGAGATCAGTATCCGTGATTTTCCTGCCGGTGCTTATGTGCTCAGAACCGGGGGTCGAAAAGGAATGTATGTAAACCGGCTGCTGAAACAATAAATTTGCCGCAACTTAGTTTTCGTCGCATGCGTACTTTCCTTGGCATCTGTATTGTCATACTGTTTTCAACAGGTGTTTCTGGCCAAAAAACAGATCAGGTTGATGCTATTCCGTCCTTTCCTGATGAATTATACCAGGATCAGATTGAGTTGAGCCGTTATATGTGGATTGCTCAGCAATCTGATTCTGCCTTTGAAAGAAACGATGCCAACTATCTTTTCATCCGTAAGCTGGTACAAACCCTGCGGCTGGAGTCGGCCTATGCCTTCCCCTTCGATTCACTGAAGATGATTTCTAAGCTGGAATCTCCAGACCAGAAATTCAAAATATTCAGCTGGCAAGTGAAACAGGAAGGCGCCTCCTACCGCCATTTCGGCTGTATTCTGATGAATCAAAAGGTATTTGCCTTATTTCCCCTGATCGACCACAGCGATGAGCTTACACCGGGTACAGACACAGTCGTTGGTCACAAAAACTGGTTTGGTTCGGCTTATTATCAGATTTTACCGAAAACCTTCAAAAGCAAGGGTATCACCTATTACACCCTGATTGGTTACGATGGTTTTGAACCCTTTTCTCAACGAAAGATAATTGACCTGCTTTGGTTTGATAAAGAAGGCCAGCCCCATTTCGGCGCTCCTTTTTTCCTTTTGCCGGGTGGTGTGTTTACACGTGTAATTTTTGAATATTCGAAAGACGCGAATATGCAGCTGCGCTGGGATCCGGAAGAAAAGAAAATTATTGCCGAGCACCTGGTGCCCAGAAATGAAGAAAACCGGGGTTTGTATTTTGATTATGTGCCCGACGGCAGTTTTGATGGTTTTTCCTTTAAAAAAGGACGCTGGACCTATGAGGATAATATAGACCTGCGCATGAAAACTAACCCGTCCCCAGCTTCACCCAGGAAGCCATGATGCCTGCGGCAACGGCGGCATTGAGCGATTCGGCAGCACCAAAACCCGGAATGGTCACTTTATGACCTGCCAGCCTGATTAAATCGGGATGCAGCCCGTGCGCTTCACTGCCAATGAGCAATAAGCCACCTGTGCCAAACTTTTGACCATTCACCGGGCTGCCGCCCAATACCGTTGCAAAAACACGCTGTGGATCTTCCTTGCTTATCCATTCGGTCAGTTCTCCGTATGCCACCGGCATACGGAATACAGAGCCCATAGAAGCTTGTATGGTCTTGGAATTATAAAAGTCAACCGTATCTGAGGAACATAACACTCCCTGGAAACCAAACCAGTCTGCAATGCGAATGATAGTGCCCAGATTTCCGGGATCCGCCAACCTGTCCAATACCAGTACAAATCCGTCACCCCCCCGTTGCCATTGCCAATCGGGCTGCTTCATCCTGGCCACAGCCATAACCGGCGATGCCGAGTTGAGCTGCGACATTCTTTCCATATCATGATGACTTACCAGCTCCATATTGGTTTGTATATCTTTCAGCCAGACGGGACGTTCTTTTTCAAACCAATCACTTCTGACCAATATCAATTCCACCGGCCAGCCGGATTTTACCAACTCAGAAACGGGTTTTTCACCCTCTACCGTGAATAGTCCGCTTTCATACCGTTCCTTTTTAAGTTTTAAGGAAGAAATTAATTTTATTTGCGACTTGCTAATCATCGTTTTGCGAAAGTTCCTGTTCCGTTTTTTGCTGGTCTGCCTGAGTTCGGGCATGTTCTGGTCATGCAGTCCTGCCAGGCTACTGCACGAAGATGAGGTTTTGCTGGTAAAGAACAAGGTCAGTGGCATCGACAAAAAATATGTAGAAGACATCAAACCACTTATCAGACCACGTCCGAACAGGAAATTATTCGGGCTATTCAGAATCAAACCCTGGGTGTACCTCAAGGCAACCCAAGGCAGCGAAAACAATCTTAAAAGCTGGGCCAACAAAAATTTCGGTGAGGAACCCTCGCTCTACGACACCGCGCTGGTTTCGGAATCTGCGGTTATCATTGGCCGATATCTGCAGGACAAGGGCTTTTTTCAGGGAAATGTAGTGCCTGTCACCGAAGTAAAACGGAAAAAAGCCAAGGTTAACTATATCATTACGCCCGGCAAACAATATACTGTCAGGTCGTTTGACTTTGTTTTTTCAGGTACCTCTATTGATAAATTTATCAGCTACCAGCTCAATTTCAACAAACTTGGCGTCGGAGATCCTTATGACGCGGATATATTGGACGCAGAACGTACCCGTATCTCCAACTTCCTCCGGGATAACGGGTTTTATTATTTCAACCGTGATTTCATGTATTATGAAATCGACTCAAGTTTGGGCACCCGGCAGGTCGATGTTATCCTTAAAATCAAACAAGCCAGGCAACAATACTACTACGAAGCATTCAAAATGGATAGTATCCGGTTAAATGCTGCTTACAGTCTGTTTGAAAACAAAGGCGACAGTACAGTTTACGATACCACCAGAATTGAAGAATTTATTTTCATCGACAAACAGCCTGAAACCATCCGAAAAAACATTTTGAAGCAAAATTTACTGCTACGGAATGATCAGATGTTTTCTGAAAGCACGCTTCGTCTGAGCCAGAGCAGGATCTCGGATTTAAATGTATTTGCATATGTAAACTACCGTATCATACCAAAGGATAGTCTCCGGAAATTTGATTTGTTGGTATTGCTTACACCCAATACCAAACGTCAGATTAAAACGGATCTTGAGGCATCTACCAATTCCACTTCCCTGTTTGGTATTTCAGGAAGCGTTACCCAAATAAGCCGCAACGTATTCCGGGGAGCTGAAATGCTGGAGCTGAGGGCGAATGTGGGTATTGAATCGCAGCAGAATCTGACAAATCAGGATGTTTTTTTCCAGCGGACGACCTTCAACACCCTGGAGTATGGTTTTGGCATCGGATTGGTGTTTCCCCGTTTTTTGTTCCCGTTTAAAAACTGGAATGACCGCAATTATACAAGACCCCGTACCCGTTTCGGACTGAATTACAACAATCAGATAAGACTGGATTTCACCCGGGATGTCTTTCAGGCCAATGTAGGTTATCTGTGGACCAACCGTGTGGGTGAGCGGTATGAATTTTATCCGTTTGAGGTTAACCTGGCAAGAACCAACAATATCAGCACCGGCCTCGACTCTACGCTGAGAGCACTCAACGATCCTTTCCTGAATTTCAGTTTTACCAATCACCTCACCACTTCTTCCCGGCTGGCTTATACTTCCGATCACCTGCGGTCACAGCGATACAAAAGAATGACTTATACCCGGGTGACCTTAGAATTTGCCGGAAATACCCTCTTTGCCCTTTATTCACTCGCCAATCTGCAACCCGATCAAACCCAGAAGACCATTCTAAAGCTGCCGTTTTTCCAGTACATAAGAGCAGATGTGGATTTGAGGCAATACTGGCAGCAAAGGGAAGACAGGTATCTGGCCGGCAGGATATTTCTCGGGGTTGGATTACCGCTGGTCAACAGTAATACCTTGCCGCTTGAAAAAAGGTATTTTATTGGTGGCACCAACTCCATCAGGGCCTGGCAGGCAAGAAGTCTTGGCCCCGGCTCTTTTTCAGGGTACAGCATTGCCCGTCTGGATCAATTCGGTGAGGTGAAAATTGAGGGCAGTCTTGAAGAGAGATTCCCGATTTTTAACAAGCTGAAGGGTGCCGTCTTTCTGGATATAGGGAATATCTGGACACTTGAAGATACCGTTAGCAACAAAAAAGACTTTACTAACTTCAATTTTAGTCGTTTTTACAAAGAAATTGCGATTGGGACTGGTTTTGGTTTTCGCTATGACTTTACCTACTTCCTGGTTAGGGTAGATCTTGGCATCAAGGTGCTTGACCCTGCTTTCAGTACCGGAAACCGCTGGGTAATTGCCAATGCGTTTAATGCAGATTGGAAAAACAACCACTGGAAAAACCAGTTGAACAGCCCGGCCTCTACCACCAGCAGTTATCAGTTTATGAGTTTTAACGTCGGCATAGGATATCCTTTTTAAGTATTTTATTGAAAGGGTATGAAGAAAGTCAGGGAATTACTATATTTGCCCTTCCAAAAATTCGCACGAAATGTTTGTTATTGTTGACATTCAAGGACAACAATTTAAGGTTACAAAGAACCAAACGCTGTACGTACACCGTTTGCAGGAAGCTGAAGGAACGAAAGTTACCTTCGAAAAAGTGCTTCTCGTAAACGACGAAAAGAACGTAGAGATTGGGGCACCTTATGTTGCCGGCAAGAAAGTATCTGCCACAGTAGTATCGCACCTTCAGGGTGACAAGGTTCTCGTATTCAAGAAGAAGCGTCGGAAAGGCTATCAGAAAATGAATGGCCACCGTCAGCAATTCACGAAAATCGCGATTGAATCTATCGGTTAATCACATTAAGTTAAGGAGAAGTTAAACCATGGCACACAAGAAAGGCGTCGGTAGTTCGAAGAACGGACGCGAATCAGAAAGCAAACGACTTGGTGTGAAGATCTTCGGTGGTCAGATCGCCAAAAGCGGTAATATCATCATCCGTCAGCGTGGCACCAAACACCACCCGGGTCTGAACGTTGGTATCGGTAAAGACCATACCATCTTCGCACTCGTAGACGGCACTGTTCTCTTCAAAAAAGGCGAGAAAGATCGTTCATACGTTTCAGTAGTTCCTTTTGAAGCCGAAGAAGCTGCTAACTAAGTTTTAAGTCATTTTACATACGAAAGCCATCCTGCAAAGGATGGCTTTCTTGCTTTAAAGACATTGAGAGGGCGGCGAGATACGAGACTAGCCTTTCTGGCTCTGTAAAACGATCAAAAAACAGCATATTCTGCGTTGATTGGCTATCCCTATGCAGGAACAAGGATCAGGATAATATATTTCATTTACACAGTTCCTGACTCCTGTCTCCTATTTGAATAGGAAACTTACTTTTAATACTTTCCATGGAGCTAACCACCTGATTCATTTCAGTCTTTTTCCATACAGCAGGGTCTGTTTGGTTTTTTCGTCCGGCCTGTCAGAAATGACAGCCGCCATGAATATCACTGTCCTTTCAGGTACTGATTGAGAGGGTGCTTCAGAGTGTATAAAATTGTCGCGGGCTTTTACCTGTCCATTTCCTGAAAGTACGTGTAAACGAGCCGGGTTCACTGAAACCCAGCATATACGCTACTTCAGAAATATTGTACTTACGGGTACGCAATAACTGAAAGGCCATATCCTGCTTCACCTGTTCAATCAGCTGAGAAAACGTATACCCTTCCGCTTTTAATTTGCGCTGCAGTGTACGTGCTGTCGTATTGAGTTCACCTGCCAGTTGCTCAATGCTCGGGAATCCGTTTTTGTAGTTTTTTGTCAGCAATGCCTGGATGGTACGGGCACAGTTTTTCTGCCCGTACAGCGTTTCCAGCTGTTCCTGGGCCAACCGCAGGAAATAGGCATACATATCCGGATTGTATGTAATAAGAGGCATCAGCATAGCAGATTTCGGATACCAGATGATATCGTCCGCTTGGTTATGAGTTATCTGACAGGGTGCAAAAATAGTTTCATAGGCAGAGGCCGAAGTATTTTCGAGGCGGCTCAGATGAATCTCTACCGGTCTCGGGCTCCCTGCCCCTACTTTCGAGAATATACTGACAACAGCACTCATCCACGCATCGATGGCTTGTCTGGCCGTTGAATTGAGCCTGTTCTGACGATCAACACTGATGACAAAACAAAGTCCGATGCGATTTTCCTCCTCCATGACCTTTATTTTGACCAGTGAGCCAAATAAATCATTAAAACGCTGCAGATTAAGCATGCCTTCAAGCAGATTAGGGCAGGATTGATACAGATGTCCGACGATACCCAGCACCGCAGGGTTCGATTGTTCACCAAGCAACAGCCCCAGATGAGGTTCTTTTGTTTCCCGCAGTGCGGCCGACCACAGTTGATGGGATGCTTCCAAATCAAGCGCCATTTTAGGGTCATTCAGGTCGGTTTCTGAGATCCCTGCCGCCGCCAGGAGGGCCTGCAAGGAGGCGCCTTTAGACACGGCAAAATAGATGATATTGCGTGCAATGGACATAGATGTCCAGCCGGTGGCCGTTTTCGGCACATATACCGTCATACGAATGTAGTTTAGGGTGACTAGTTGGATGGGTTTGTCTTGTACCGTAAATCTCGCAAACGTGATGTCACGAAATGGTCAATAAACAGTATTTAATGACTTATTAACAAGTTCTGTGCCACACCTATCTGTATCAGCCCTGCAGTTCATCCTGGCTATCAGCACCTTCTTTCAACTGGTTGCGATAGGCTGAGAAAATCGTTGATTTGCTTATAAAGCCCAGATATATCCCCTCTCTGACCACCGGCAGGTTCCAGGCCTGTGTTTCGTCAAAGAGCTGCATCACTTGTTCCATGCCGCTGTTTACTTCTACTTCGGCCGGCGGCGCGTGCATGATCTGATCAACGGTTGTCTCCTCATAACGACCCCTGTCGAACATAATCCCCCGGATATCGTCGAGCAGAATTATGCCAAGCAGTCGTTTATCCCTATCCAGTACCGGAAATATATTTCGTTTGCAGTGCGTAATCAATTCTACCAGTTCTCCCAGGCTGCTGCCCGACTGAATGGGTTTAATATCTTTCTCTATAAAACTGCTTAAATCCATTTCATGAAGCACCAGCCGGTCCTTGTCATTATGAATAAGGTCGCCGCTTCGGATAAGTTTACCGGCCACGAGTGAAAGCGGTTGGAAATATGTTTTGGTAAAGTATGCCAGGGCACTGACCAGCATGAGTGGAACAATGATATCATAGGTCCCGGTGATTTCAGCGATGAGGAAGATACCTGTCAGCGGCGCATGCATTACGCCGCTCAGTATCGCTGACATACCAAAAAGGGTATAATTGACCGTACTCAGTTGGGCAGCAGGCACCAACTGATTCACAGAAAAGGCGAATACATACCCCAGATAAGCCCCTGTAACCAGGGAAGGGCCGAATTTACCCCCTACACCACCTGCTTCCACTGTAAGGGCTGCTGCAAAAGGTTTGAGGAAAAGCAGCATGCCAATGAACAACACCAGGTCAAGCGGACGGGTAGCCAGTCCGGGAATCCGGCTGCTGACAATCAATCCGAGCGCCTGTTCATTCAGAATGGAACGTATGCCTACATACCCCTCTCCATACAAAGGAGGAAAAAAGTAGATGATCGTTCCCAGGGCCAGTCCACCCAGAAGCGCCTTCTGCCACCAGCCGGCGATACGCTTCATCCAGCGGCCGGTCAGGTTGACAATTCGACTGAAACTAACCGCATGCAGGCCACCCAGCAAACCCAGCAGGATGAGCCAGAACAGATCACTCCAGCCAATCGGCGCGGTCTGGGCAACGCGCAGTATCGCTTCATTTTCAATAAAAAGACTTGAAAACAGATTTCCCATCGCGGCTGCGATGAGGATGGGAATAAACCGGCTCGTGCTGAACTCCGGGAGGATCACTTCTACCGCAAAAATAACCCCGGTGATGGGGGCATTAAAAATCGCGGAAATCCCGGCAGCCGTGCCGCAACCAATCAGCAGTGTCCGGTTGCGGAAGTCGAACCGGAAAAATTTGGCGAGATTAGCCCCCCAGGCCGAACCGGTCACCACAATTGGTGCCTCAAATCCAACTGAACCTCCGAAAGCAAGGGTCAGGCTTGAAAGTAACATCTGAGAATACATCAGGGTGCGTTTCATGAAGCTGCTTTGCCGCGATATGGCATACAAAACACCGCTCAGCCCCTGCTCCTGCTTGCTTTCTTTAAAGGAGCTTCTATTGATAGCAGCTACCAGCAAAATCCCGATAACGGGCAGGAAAAACAGCAGATACCGCGGAAAATACCCCAGCACCGTTGCTTCGAAAAAATGCAGCAGGGTTTTGAGGCCCACCGCTGCCAGACCAACCGCCAGGCCAATCAATACGCTAACCAGAATGATCAACGTCCCCGGCCGTATGTGCGCTCTAATCCACTGAAGTGACAGCAAATAGTAGCGATCGGATTTACCCATGGGGCAAAGAAAACACTTTTTTGGTCAAAGCAGGAAGCAGATTACCAGAGAAGGAGTCCAAAACAGCTGGCAGGAGCTTACTTTTGCAGGGTGAAAACAAAACCTATCAGCTTTACCAGCGACCGTGACTATCCATCGGTCACTGCATTTCTAAAAGGCCGGATTCAGGGCGTCAGCGAACGAAAATTAAGCAACCTGCTCCACAAAGGCCGGATTATGATCGCAGACAGGGTCCTTGAAAAAGACATTGCCGTGAAAACAGGCATCCGGGTAGATGTACACCTGGATCCGCCGCAAACCATTGAACCCGAGAAAATACCCCTGAATATCGTTTACGAAGACCTTTTCCTCATGGTACTTGAAAAACCAGCAGGCATACCCATGCACCCCGGTCTCGGTAACTTCAATGGCACCTTGCTGAATGCGCTGAAAAACTACTACCGTAGTAAAAACGACACCTTATCGCTGATTTCAGAAGCACTGGTGCACCGGCTCGACAAAGATACTTCGGGATTGCTGGTGATTGCCAAAACCCGGGGGGCGATGAAAAAGCTTGAAATCCAGTTTCAGCAAGGCAGTATTGAACGGCGCTACCACGCCCTGGTATGGGGCACGCCAGACCCGGTAAGTGGCCGTATCGATCTCCCGATGGGACGGCATCCTGTGAATGAAAAACTTATACTGGTTTGTACAGATGGCAGCTTCGGCAAACAAGCCATTACCGACTATGAAGTTGAAGCCGTTCATGGTGATTGCAGTCTGTTGGCATTATACCCGCAAACAGGCCGTACACACCAGCTCCGGGTACATTTACACCACATCGGTCATGGTATCGTAGGAGATACCCGTTATGTGCAGGAAGGTGTGTTAACCCCATCGGGCTGGCCACGACACGCCTTGCATGCCTCCCTGCTTGGTTTTACACATCCGATGAATGGTAAAAAGATGCTGTTTGAATCTCCCTGGCCGGCTGATTTAACGGCAGCCATGCAGGATCTGTAATACGGCCGCTCAAATGTTTTGGCTGTGTCAGATTCCGCTGTGTAGGCCTCTTTATATGAACCTGCTTCTATCCGGAAATCAGCTTCCGGGAGGTTGATTCGGGAAGAAAACTCACTGTCGCAAAGCTGTGGTGCTTTTTTCCACATCTGGCGTCAACTGTGAACAAAAAACCTGCTTTTCACCCCTGTTTTTGCTATCTTTGACTCTTTAGGACTATTCCTCAGCTCATGAGCGTAAAGCAAGAAACAACCCAATATTCCGCGGACAATATTCAGGTCCTCGAAGGCTTAGAAGCCGTACGCAAACGCCCGGCCATGTACATTGGCGACGTAGGGGTAAAAGGATTACACCACCTTGTTTATGAGGTGGTTGACAACTCTATTGATGAAGCCCTTGCCGGTCATTGCGACACCATTGATGTAACCATTCACCCGAACAACAGCATTACGGTGAAAGACAACGGCCGGGGTATCCCGACCGATATGCACCAGAAGGAAAAACGGTCGGCACTTGAAGTGGTCATGACCGTGCTGCATGCCGGAGGTAAGTTCGACAAAGACACCTACAAAGTATCCGGTGGATTACACGGTGTAGGTGTTTCCTGCGTCAACGCTCTCTCGACTTTTCTGCGGGCAGAAGTGCACCGCAATGGTAAAAAGTACGAGCAGGAATACAGCTGTGGTAAACCCCAGTTTTCGGTGCGTGAAGTGGGTGATACCACCTACCGGGGTACCATTATTACTTTCATGCCCGATGACAGTATTTTCATCGTTTCTGAGTACAATTACAGCACCCTGGCAGCCCGTTTGCGGGAACTCGCCTATCTGAACAAGGGCATCAAACTCACCCTCACCGATGAACGTGACCCGGAAGCGGATGGCACCTTCAAAACGGAATCTTTCTATTCAGAAGGGGGTCTCCGGGAATTTGTCACCTACCTCGATTCAACCCGGGAGGCGCTTATACCCGAACCCATCTACATTGAAAACAACAAAGGTACGGTGCCTGTAGAAGTAGCCTTGCAGTACAATAACTCCTACACAGAGAATGTACACAGCTACGTAAACAACATCAACACCCATGAAGGGGGTACCCACGTGGCCGGTTTCCGTCAGGCTCTCACCCGTGTGCTTAAAACGTATGCCGACAAAGAAGGCATGACTGCCAAGCTGAAATTCGACATTGCGGGCGATGACTTCCGGGAGGGTTTGACAGCCGTTATCTCTGTGAAGGTCCAGGAGCCGCAGTTTGAAGGCCAGACCAAAACCAAACTTGGCAACAACGAGGTGATTGGAGCTGTGAATACGGCTGTAGCTGAAGCTTTGAACAACTTTCTGGAAGAGAATCCGCGGGAAGCCCGTATGATTATCAACAAGGTAATCCTGGCCGCCACTGCCCGCCATGCGGCACGTAAGGCAAGGGAGATGGTTCAGCGTAAAAACGTATTGTCGGGCAACAGCATGCCGGGTAAGCTGGCTGACTGTTCGGAGAATGACCCGGCGCTTTGCGAAATCTACCTGGTCGAGGGAGACTCGGCCGGTGGTACAGCCAAGCAAGGCCGTAACCGTGCTTTCCAGGCCATCCTGCCACTCCGGGGTAAAATCCTGAACGTAGAGAAAGCCATGGAGCATAAAATCTACGAAAACGAGGAGATACGCAATATATTCACCGCGCTTGGCGTAACCATCGGTACCGAAGAAGACAGTAAAGCACTCAATACCAACAAACTCCGCTACCACAAAATCATCATTATGACCGATGCTGACGTGGATGGATCGCACATTACCACCCTTATCATGACCTTCTTCTTCCGGTATATGAAGGAACTCATTGAATCAGGTTATATCTACATTGCCACCCCTCCCCTTTATCTCGTCAAAAAAGGCAAGGAACAAACCTATGCATGGAATGACAAAGACCGTATTGAAGCAGTCCAGCAACTGGCCAAAGGCGGGAATGAAAGTTCCGTACACATTCAGCGGTACAAAGGTCTTGGAGAGATGAATGCCGAGCAGTTATGGGATACAACCATGAATCCTGAAACGCGTACCCTCCGTAGAATTACCATTGAGAGCGCTGCCGAAGCCGATCATATTTTCAGCATGCTGATGGGCGATGAGGTTCCGCCACGTCGTGAGTTCATTGAACAAAACGCCCGATACGCGAAACTCGACATCTGATCCCCATGATTGAGATCCACGACCTGCACAAGGCTTATGGTCAGGTGGAAGTGCTTAAGGGCGTTTCCACCACCATCAAAAAAGGCGAAATTGTAGCAGTGGTGGGTCCTTCAGGTGCCGGAAAATCGACTTTATTGCAAATATTAGGCACCCTGGATCGTCCCGACCAGGGTGCTGTTTTATACGAGGGGGTAGATGTTTTCAAGTTGAAAGACCAGGCTTTAGCCACTTTCCGCAACCAGCGTATTGGTTTCGTCTTTCAGTTTCACCACCTGCTACCGGAGTTTACGGCCCTCGAAAATCTTTGTATTCCTGCTTTTATTGCCGGTATATCCAAAAAAGAAGCTGAAGCCCGTGCCCGCGAACTCGCCGATTTTTTAGGTGTTACAGCACGGCTGGAGCATAAACCCTCCGGGCTTTCGGGGGGTGAACAACAACGTTTTGCTGTTGCCCGTGCGCTGATGTTGCATCCCAGCGTCATTCTGGCCGATGAACCTTCCGGCAATCTCGATACCCACAATGCCAGAGAGCTACACCAGCTGTTTTTCAGCTTACGGGAACATTATGGCCAGACATTCGTCATTGTAACCCACAACAGCAGTCTTGCGGAAATGGCCGACCGCCGGATGAGCATGACTGACGGCAAGCTGGAAGCATGAACCATGCGGATATACACGAAATCCTTCTGAACAACTGGGGCTACAGCCAGTTCCGGCCCCTTCAGGAAGAAATTGTGCTTTCGGTGCTTAACGGTACAGATACGCTGGCCTTGCTGCCTACAGGAGGTGGCAAATCGCTTTGTTTTCAGGTACCAGGCATGGCACTGCCGGGTTTGTGTCTGGTGATTTCCCCCCTCATCGCCCTGATGAAAGATCAGGTCATCAACCTCCAGAAAAGAGGCATCAAAGCCACAGCCATTTTTACCGGCATGAGTGCCCGTGAAATTGATTTCACACTTGAACAATGCGCAGCCGGCAAGTACAAATTTCTGTATGTTTCGCCAGAGCGCCTTACCACCAAAATAATGCTGGCAAGGTTGGAAAGACTGAATGTCAGTCTGCTTGCCATTGATGAAGCCCACTGTATCAGTCAATGGGGGCATGATTTCAGGCCTGAATACCGGCGTATTGCAGAAATAAGGCCCAGACTCAGTAAAGTCCCTGTTATAGCGCTTACGGCCACCGCCACCCCTCGTGTGGTGACCGACATTCAGGAACAACTGGCCTTTAAAAAAGGCCAGGTTTTTCAGAAAAGTTTTGTCCGCAGCAACCTGGCGTACCGGGTATTGTACGAAGAAAACAAATACGGGCAGGTCATCAGCCTGCTGAAAGAAATCCCGGGAAGTGCGGTGGTTTACGCCAACAGCCGTAAAAAAACCCAATTGGTAGCTGATTTATTAGTCAGGAATGGTATACAGGCCTCCTTTTACCATGCAGGTCTGACTCCTGCGGAGCGTGACAACCGGCAACAGGCCTGGATCAGAAATCAGCTGCGGGTAGTGGTTTGTACCAATGCCTTTGGTATGGGTATCGATAAACCAGATGTGCGGTTGGTTGTACATACTGAGCTGCCGGATAATCTGGAGGCGTATTTTCAGGAAGCAGGCAGGGCCGGGAGAGATGAAAAGGCGGCCTGGTGTTATTTATTGTACCACCCCTCCGACCGGCCGGAGCTTGAAAGGTTGTTTGAAATGAGTTTCCCTTCCTTGGAAACCATCCGCAATGTTTACAAAGCATTGGGTAATTTTTATCAGCTGGCGGTAGGTAGTGGTAAATACCAGTCGTTTCCGTTTGAACTGACCGAATTTTCGGAACGATTTGCCTTCAAAAGTTATGAAGCTTATCAGGCCCTGCGGTTTATCCATCAGGCAGGTTTTATCCTCTTGAACGATGCCGCCTTTGCCCCTGCCAAACTGCATTTTATTGCGGATGCCGTGACTGTATACGATTTCAGGCTGAGACATAAAGACCTTGATCCATTTATAGAACTTCTGTTGCGCACCTATTCCGGGATTATGGATCAATATGTAAAAATTGATGAATACCAGCTGTCCAGGAAAATCAAATTAAGTATGGACCAGATCAGGAGTCTGTTGCTCAAACTGCAACAATTTGAACTGGTTGATTATGTTCCCCGGACAGATAAACCAACCATTACCTTTCTTGAGGAACGACTTGCAGAAGAACATCTCCTGCTGCCTCCTGAAAAATACGAACTACTCAAAAATGACCGCCGGGAAAAGCTCGATGCTGCGCTGCACTATGCCGGGACTACCACCCAATGCCGGAGTCAGGTGCTGATGGCGTATTTTGGCGAAACCGAAAGTAAAAGTTGCGGACAATGTGATTACTGCCTGCAACTGCACCAGGATAGCATCGACCCTGAAACGCTGGCAATGCTTAAACCCCTGCTGCAGGAAAAACTTGTCAACCCCATGAAATTGAACGTCTTGGTAGATTCCATCGCATACGACAATAAAAAGGTAGTTTTGGAAGTTGTGCGATGGCTGATTGAACAGGATGTTATCCGGCAGTCGGAAAAAGAAATGCTAAGCTGGGCTTCATGAAACGCATCATTCTGACTGTAACTACCGATTTAAATCACGATCAGCGGATGCTGCGGATTGCAGGCAGCCTGTATAAAGCAGGGTATGCGGTGACTTTGCTCGGACGCGAAAAGCCAGCCAGCCAGCCGCTTTCGCACACCCCTTTTTTGGCTAAAAGAATGAAACTCCGGTGCCATAAAGGTCCTTTTTTCTATGCTGAATTTAATATCCGGCTGTTTCTGACCCTCCTTTTCAGCAAATCAGATATCATCAGTGCTGCCGATTTAGACAGTCTCCCCGGGGCCTGGCTTGCTGCCCGTCTGAGGGGCAAAATATTGGTATTTGATGCCCATGAGCTTTATACCGAGGTCCCGGAACTCATTCACAGGCCAGTCATCAGGAAGATATGGCTCAGATTAGAACAGTTTTTGGTTTCCAAACTCAAATATGCCTACACCGTTAACCAGTCACTCGCCGACTGGTATTTTAACCGCTATGGTATCCGTTTTGAAGTGATTCGCAACATGCCCCTGGCTCAGGCGGTTCCGGATACAAACGTTTCAGCAGGCTACCTGCTCTATCAGGGAGCCTTGAATGCCGGTCGTGGCCTGGAAATGCTTCTGGAAGCTGTTAAAATCACCGGCATTCCCTGTGTCATTGCAGGAGGCGGCGATTTGGAAACCCTGCTGCACAAACAGGTCTCACGAGCTGATTTGGGAGATCTGGTGCGCTTCACAGGGCCTTTGAAAGCTGCTGAACTTACCACTTACACCCAAAAGGCCTGGCTGGGGGTAAATCTGCTGGAAGCATGGTCGCCTAATTACTACTACTCGCTGGCCAATAAATTCTTCGATTATGTACAGGCAGCTGTGCCACAGCTGAGTATGGATTTCCCTGAATATCAAAGGCTGAATGCCGTTCATGAGGTTGCAGTCTTGTTACCTGAACTACAGCTAAATACACTGGTTTCGGCCATCGAAAGCCTTAAAAATGACACCTCAAAATATGCAGCTTTGCAGCAAAACTGCCGTAAAGCCTCCGCAGCATGGATTTGGGAGAAAGAAGAAGAGACGTTAATCCGCTTTTACAAGCTGCTTTGAGGCTGTTTTTGTTTCAGAAAACTATGAAGCCGGTGGAGTTTGTATAAGTCAAACCAGTACAGGGAGCTATTTTTCAGAACACGCGTCTTCAGCCAACTGAGCGGAATGATTCCGGCAAATAAACCAGGTATCCTGAAAGCATGCAGCCGCTGCCAGAGATGAAGCAATCTAATTTCACGCACATGCCGGGATAAAAGTACCTTTTGGTGGTACAGGCCTGCCAGTGTTTCCAGTGCAGCGTCGGTTTTCCTTAGAAAAACCTGGTCATCATCAATACCTGTATGGACGGCCGGATTATCCAGGTGTTTGATTTTTACCCCTTTGTCCTGCAAATGAAGGCCGAACAGGGTATCCTCGTGCCCATACCCTTTGATAGACTCATCGAACCTGAGATCGGAAAGGACATGCCGTGGCAGAAGCGCATTGGCAACCGTAAAAGAACGAAACGGAAATTGCTGACGGATGTTCGCCGGCAAGGCTTCCCGTACCTTTCCAACCCTTACACGTAGAAATCGCTCATCGCCTTCATATCGGATGCCTCCCAGCAATACCGTATCCGGGTATACCTCCGCTTCCCGGAGGTAAGCGGAGATAAAACCCTCATTTATCGCCATGTCTCCATCCAGAAAAAGCACATAATTCCCGCTGGCTTTGCTCAGCAAATGGTTTCTGGCACTGCTTCTCCCCTTATTTCCGGTATCGCTGTAAATGGTAAGCTGTTGGATGTAGCTGACAGCAGCATGCCAGTGATAGTGAGCAACAGCCCCACTGTCGTCGAACACCAGGATTTCATAGGAAATACCGGCAGCCTCCAGTTGGGTGTGCAGACGCTGCAGCAACTCACCTGCATCCAGCCGGTACACCGGTATCAGCACCGAAAGCTGCATTTCAGAACAATATGCCACCTAAATCCTTCACCTGACCGTCTTCACACTTGAGGAGGCGGGCGGGGAAACGTTCGATGATCATATAATCATGGGTGGCCATAAGTACCGCCGTATTGGATTTCCTGCTGACTTCTATCAGCAGTTTCATGGTATCTGAAGACGTGTCCGGATCAAGATTTCCGGTTGGCTCATCGGCCAGGATGATTTCAGGATCGTTCAGGAGCGCACGGGCAATCACAATACGTTGTTGCTCTCCTCCGCTGAGTTCATGGGGCATTTTGAAATCTTTGGTTGGTAAACCAACCAACTGCAATACTTCATCAATGCGGGCCTGCATGGCCTTTTTATCTTTCCAGCCGGTTGCCCTGAGTACAAACAAAAGATTTTCCTTGATGGTACGGTCGGTAAGCAACTGAAAATCCTGAAAGACAATCCCCAGCTTCCGGCGGAGTTGCGGAATGCTTTTTTGTTTGATGCCAAACAATGCTATGCCTCCTATATTGATGTTCCCTTTCATCAGGGGAAGATCGCCATAGAGGGTTTTAAGCAAAGAACTTTTTCCTGCTCCTGTTTTGCCAATGAGATAAACGAATTCACCACTGGCAATTTCAAAATTCAAATCGTGCAGGACCAGGTTTTTCTGCTGGTAAATGTCTACTCCTGATACGCTGATTACCTTTTCTGCTGCTTCGGACATGGGTTCAAGGGGCTATACAACTGCAAAATAGCAAGGGTTTTAAACTATTGTAACCTTTACTGTTTCTTTCGCTGTTTAATATTCGATTCAATATATTTGCATCAAAATTAATAACTTGTCCCTCTTTACAGGCAAAAACAAACTCACATAGTTATGAATCTTCAAAAATCGATTGCAGCACTCTTGATCCTGGGCGGAATCGCCGCTGGTTGCAGCAGCAAAATGCTCAAAAATCCGGGTGGCGTAAGCTACAGCACCGAACCACAAGTACTTGAACTCCGTGGTGACAGTGTCAGCTTCGTCAATAAAATCACTTTTGGCCCTAAATACTTCGACAAAAAAGCAGTCCTTACTGCAACGCCGGTATTAAACTATGCGGGTAACAATGTTGAATTGGCTCCGGTTAAATTCAAAGGCGAAAGTGCCGAAGGTGCCGGTCGTACCGTCGCCAACGCGACAGGTGGTACTTTCAGCAGTTCAGGTGCTCTTGCCTACAAAAAAGGCATGGAAAAAGCTGAGCTCACTGCCAAAGTAAATGTAGCCGTAGGAAAAAAATCGGTTGATTTCCCTGCCGTCAAGCTGGCAGATGGTACGATTGTAACAGCACAGCGCCTGAAGGCAGATTATAAAGCAGCGATGGCCGCCGATAACTTCAAGGAAGTACCGGTTCAGCAAAGCGCTACCATTTTCTTCCTTATCAACCAGTCGGATGTCCGTAATTCTGAGAAGAAAAAAGCTGAAATCCAGGCGATGGCTGACTTCATGCAAAAGGGTTATCAGATTCGTGAAATCGTTATCAATGGTTATGCTTCGCCGGACGGAGAGTTGCAACGCAACGATAAGCTGGCTGACCAGCGTGCCAAAGGTGCCAACGACTTTGTTTTCAAAACCCTCATCGGCAAAAAAGGTATGACCAAATTGTACGATGACAATTTCTACAAAGAAGAAACCGCTACAGAAGACTGGAACGGTCTCCTTGGTTTGATTCAGAATGAAAACATCCCTAACAAAGACGAAGTAATCGCTGTTATCAACAGTGGCAAGTCGAGCGAAGAGAAACAGGCTGACCTCCGTCAGTTAACCGCTGCTTACAAAGTATTGGCTGATAAATATCTTCCGCAATTGCGTCGTGCTGAAATGGTCATCAAAGCTGTTGAGCCGGTAAAAGACGATACCACCCTGCTCAAGCTGGCCATCAACAGTGATTCTGCGCTTTCTGCCAATGAATACATGAAAGCCGCCCGTATCGCCACCAACGATGCTGACCGCACCACTATCCTCACCAATGCCGGCAAAGCTTATCCTGCTGATTACCGCAGCTTCAACAACCTGGCTGCAATGGCCTTGAACAACAACGACCTCAATGGTGCCCGTGCGCATCTGGCCAACGCATCAGCTGCCAATACAGACGCAGCAGAAGTTCTGAACAACCAGGGTGTACTCGCCGGTAAAGAAGGTGACCACAAAAAAGCAAAAGAATTCTTCACAAAAGCAACCAATGCGGGTGTGAATACCGACCACAATGCAGGTGTAGTAGCTGTACGTGCCGGTGATTACGACCTCGCCCTCCGCAAACTGGATGCAGGTTACAACAAGGCCCTGGCTTATGTATTGAACAAAAACTACCCGGCTGCTCAGAAAGAACTGGATGCTATCCAGAACCTTGATGCAGCGGGTCACTACCTTAAAGCCATCATCGGTGCACGCACCGACAACCGTGATATGATGACTACCGGCCTCACCCGTTCCATTGCCCTTGACGCCAATGGTCGTGAAATGGCTAAAAATGACGCTGAGTTCCTGAAGCACCACAACCAGGACTACTTCAAGGTAGCCATCCGTTAAGCGAAACTTTTAGAAAACAAAAAGGCCTGTGGATGCACAGGCCTTTTTTATTTTTCTCAAATTCGTATCCATGAGTTTCTACTGCCATCTGCCCGTGGTTCCTATGCGTCGGGAACCTTCCGACCGAAGTGAACAAATAAGCCAGTTACTATATGGCGAATCAATCAGCGTGTTGGATAAACAAGCTAAATGGAGTCTGGTAAAGGGTGAGGACGATTATGAAGGGTGGATCGACAACAAACAATACAGTACACATGACTCTGAACATCTGGCATGGGTTACGGAGCAGGTTCAGAAAATAGAAACGCCGGATGGACCCATGCTGGTGCCGCATGGCAGTTTGATACCGGGTCGTATGAATTCACAGCCATACAACCCCAAAAGCCTCGAGGCGACGGGCAGATTATACCTGAACACCCCCTATTTATGGGGAGGTAAAAGCATCTTTGGCATTGATTGTTCCGGTCTGATGCAGCAGATATTCAAAATGTATGGCAAAAAACTCCCACGGGATGCCTGGCAACAGGCTGAGCTGGGTGATATGGTACACCTCGTAGCAGAAGCAAGGGCAGGAGATTTAGCCTTTTTTGACAATGCGGAGGGCCGTATCGTACATGTAGGCTTATTACTCAATGAAAGCGAAATACTGCATGCTTCAGGCCAGGTACGCATCGATTTATTCGACCACCAGGGCATCTTCAACAAAGCCAACGGACAGTACAGCCACCAGTTGCGGATTATACGCCGTTTAAAAACATGAAAGCTATTTACCTGGCGGAAGGTATCAAAGCATGGGATGCGTACAGCTTAAAGGAGCAGCAAATCGGTTCCTTCGACCTGATGAAGCGCGCCTGTGCTGCTTTTGTAAGACAATTTGTACTTCAATACGATACACAAACGACTGTTCAGTTAGTTTGTGGTCAGGGAAACAATGGCGGAGACGGCCTGTTAACAGGTCTTTATCTGCATGAAAAAGGATATACGGTCAAAATATTTATGCCTGCCTCCGGTATCAGGGCAAGTTCTGAACGACAGGAGGCGCTGGCATGGGTGCAATCCAGACAGCCGGGCATACTCTTCCATGCAGAGGAACCTGTTATGCTCTCCCGGCAACCGGAAAGTGTCGTCATAGATGCGTTGTTGGGCACCGGCACCAATCGTCCCCTTGAAGGAGCTCTCAAAGCCTGGGTAGAGGCTATTAACCGGCATCCGGGCGACGTGATAGCGCTGGATGTCCCCAGTGGAATGGCCGTGGAAGCTACCGTTTTTAAAGGATTGGCGGTTAAAGCAGATCATACCTTCACTTTCCAAAGCCTCAAACCAGCCATGTTGTTTGCCGAAAACGCAGTTTTTGTCGGAAAGGCAAAAGTACTGAACATCGGATTATCCGCTACTTTCAGTGCAACAACCCCTCCCTGGGCATTTCTTACTGAGCAGGAAGATGTAAAAACGGTTTTCCCTCCCCGGAGTGAATTTTCACACAAGGGAGATTTCGGACATGCCTTACTGCTGGCGGGTAGTTATGGGAAGACCGGAGCGGCAATACTGGCAGCTGAAGCAGCTTTGCGGGTAGGTTGTGGTAAGATTACCGTGCATGTCCCCACACAATGTATATCGCCACTCCAGAGCGCTGTTCCGGAAGCCATGGTCAGTCCTGATTCTCATCCGGAACGCTGGACATCAGCACCCTCCGATGGTAAATACAGTGGCTTGGGGGCAGGGCCAGGCCTTGACACTGTCTCTGATACCGCGCTTGCCTTTACAGCCTGGTTGGAATCTCAGTCAACACCACTGGTACTCGATGCGGACGCGCTTAATCTGCTCTCACTCCACCCCCATCTCCTCAACCACCTGCCTGCCCACAGCCTGCTTACCCCACACAAAGCCGAATGCGAACGTTTACTTGGCAAAATGGCTGACTGGCCCACTTTGCTGGAAACCAGCCGGGAGTTTGCAGTCAGGCACACCTGTATCCTGATCTTAAAAAACCGCTACACCTTTATTTGTTTACCTGATAAGCGACTTTATGTGAACCCGACAGGTAATCCGGGCATGGCAACAGCTGGCAGCGGAGATGTGCTCTGTGGTATACTGCTTGGTCTGCTGGCAAAGGGTTTGCCGCCGGAACAGGCTGCGCTGGCAGGTGTTTACCTGCATGGTTTGGCAGGAGATCTGGCAGCACATAAAAAAGGCCAGGAATCGCTCCTGGCCCGAGATATCGTCCATTACCTGCCGGAGGCCATGCTACAGATTCAAAGCTGCTTACTTCCGGAAACCGGCGGCCACGACCAGCTCTTTTGAACCGGGGGTGTATTCATAAAAGCCTTTACCTGATTTGGCCCCCAGGTGGCCGGCCGTAACCATATTCACCAGCAAAGGACAAGGGGCATATTTAGGATTACCAAAACCATCGTGTAAAACACGGAGAATGGCCAGACAAACATCCAACCCTATAAAATCAGCGAGTTGCAGGGGTCCCATCGGATGTGCCATGCCAAGTTTCATCACTGTATCAATCTCTGAAACACCGGCAACTCCTTCAAAAAGGGTGCAAATAGCTTCGTTGATCATCGGCATCAGGATACGGTTGGCTACAAAACCCGGATAATCATTTACCTCTACCGGTATTTTTCCCAGCACTGCGCTGAGATCCATGATAGTCTGGGTAACCTCGTCGCTCGTATTGTAACCCCTGATTACTTCAATCAGCTTCATCACCGGTACCGGATTCATAAAGTGCATACCGATTATTTTATCAGCCCGTTTGGTAACAGCCGCGATTTGGGTAATCGATATAGAGGATGTATTGGAGGCCAGAATGGCTTCTGCAGGTGCCAGTGCATCTAACTGACGGAAAATGTTCAGTTTAAGCTCAATGTTTTCAGTTGCAGCTTCTACCACAAGATCCGCGTTTTTGACGCCCTCCGCCATATCTGTCTGCGCTTTTATATGTGCCAGTGCAGCCGCCTTCTCAGCTTCTGAGATGCTGCCTTTGGCTACCATGCGGTCAAGGTTTCTGGCGATGGTCACCATGCCTTTATCGAGGGCCGTCTGGTTGATATCAACCAGGGTGACCTGATAGTTATGCATCGCAAAAACATGAGCTATTCCGTTACCCATGGTACCTGAACCGATGACCGTAATATTTTTCATAAGGCAGTTTTTTCGATGCAAAAGTAGGTAAAAACAGCTTCTTTTCTAAGGTAATGGTTCAGCAAACACAGGAATTCTGTCAGGAATTACCAGCTTGTTCGCAGAAGATTGTAGTTTCGGGATTGCGGAGACAGCGGTAAAAACCAACACTTCCGGTATTCGCAGACCAGCAAAAGATATACCCTAATTTTTAACCTGATATGAGTGAATTTGCCTCCAGTTATGTTGTGATCACAGGTGCCAGTTCCGGAATCGGAAAAGCACTGGCAGAAGCCCTGGCCAGACAAAAAAGCAGACTGGTATTATTGGCCCGGCGCCTCCCGGAGCTGGAAGAAGTCAAAAAAAACTGTCTGCAGCATACCGATGAGTGTCATGTGGTGGCCATGGATCTTTCAGATGAAAGCAGTATCCGTCAGGCAGCGGCAACTTTGCTTGGATTAATTCCACGGGTTGATATCCTCTTCAACAATGCAGGGATCAGTCAGCGTGGCTCTGCCCGGGAATCAACCTTTGAAACTGAAAAACATATCATGCAGGTAAATTTTCTGGGGCCGGTTTTATTTACAAAACTTTTGTTTCCGGCCTTTAATCCCGCCAGAGCCGGTATTGTCATTACCAGTTCTGTAGTCGGCCTGTTTGGATTCCCGACCCGCTCTACCTATGCTGCCTCCAAACATGCGCTGCATGGCTATTTTAATACCGTTGCCATTGAAGAAGCGGGAAAAATCCATGTGCTGGTGGTTTGTCCGGGGCGCATCAATACCCCTATCTCCTACTCGGCGGTAGAAGCAAGTGGTGAGGCGCATGGTAAAATGGATCCCGGTCAGGCCAACGGGATTCCCGCGGATGTATGTGCTAATCAGATTCTTAAGGCATACAATCGTAAAAAACACCTGGTTTTGGTGGCAAAAGGCGAACGACTCTTGTATTGGTTCTCTAAATTTGTGCCGCCGCTGTATCGCCTGATCAGCCGAAAAATTAGCCCTGTATGAGTCAAATCCCCCACATCACCGGTATTCAGCAAATTGGTATCGGTACACCCGACCTCGAAAAAGCCTGGCAATGGTATATCCGTGCCTTTGGTATGGATGTTAATGTGTTTGACGATGCCGCAGAGGCGGCACTGATGATTCGTTATACCAACCAAAAAGTGGAAAAACGACGGGCGGCACTGGCCCTGAACATGGCTGGTGGCGGCGGATTTGAAATCTGGCAATACACCAGCAAGGTTCCTCAACCTGCTACATTCGACATCCGGCTGGGTGATCTGGGCATCTATGCTGCCAAAATGAAGAGCAAAAATGTAGCAGCACTGCATGCACATCTTCAAAAAGTGAACAAAAAACCAGGGAAACTGGGCAAAGACCTGACCGGACGCCCTTGTTTCTGGATCAACGACCTGCACGGATACCCTTTTCAGGTAGTAGAAGGTAACGATTGGTTTAAAGTGAAAGATAAAATTACCGGGGGTGTTACAGGTGCCTGTATCGGTGTTTCCGACATGGATAAATCTATTCGCTTCTATCAGGAGGTTCTGGGCATAAACGAACTGGTATATGACCAGACAGGCAGTTTTGAAGATCTTCCCGATGAGGCGACCTACAGACGGGTGCTTCTTCGCAAGGCTTATACCCCATACGGTGCTTTCAGTAAATTACTGGGCAGTATTGATATAGAACTATTTGAACGCCTCGATAAAAGTGGCCGTAAAATATTTGAAAACCGTTTCTGGGGAGATTGTGGTTACATCCACCTCTGTTTTGACACTATAAACATGGATGGGCTCAAAGCCCGATCACAGGCAAAAGGGCATCCTTTTACAGTCGACAGCGGAGATACTTTCGATATGGGTGAAAGTGGCGGACGGTTCGCTTATGTCGAAGATCCCGACGGAGCTTTGATTGAATTGGTGGAAACACACAAGGTGCCGGTGCTGAAAAAACTGAACCTTTTCCTTCATCTGAAAAACCGCAAGGAAAAACAATTGCCGGATTGGATGGTTGCTATGTTGGGTTTGAATAAAAAGCGTTAATAATTAAAAAAACGGAGGCATTTTTTAAATTATATTAAATTATCAGTTAAATAATTTAATTAAATTTTAACATTGAATTAAATGCCTGCATTGTTCCTATTTCTGTTGCTTTAGATAATCATTCAAATAGTTGAATATTAGCACATAAGCATACCCAATTACCCTAACACAGAAAAAAGCGATTTCCACAATTACCCCCAAATTGTGGAGAAAGTTTTTGTCATTATACGACCAAAAAGACCATGACCATGTAACTTGTCGTTATCCAAAAAAACGATTGCATGGAAAATGTCCCTTCGTATACCCCGATAGTGTTTGCTGCAGCTTTGCTGGCTGCCTTTGTACTCCTTTGGTTAAGTCAACCTAAAGACAAAAAACCTTTCATCTTCTGGCTGCTGATAGGTGGGATAAGCAGCTATCTGGCCTATACCGGGTTTTTCCAGGATACAAGCGCTACGCCACCCCGCTTGCTGCTATTGATCATACCATCAGCGCTTTTACCTCTGCTTTATCTATTCACCAGCCGAGGTAAACAAATGATCCATGACTCAGATGACGGTTATCTGCATTACATTCATGGTACCCGGGTTGCTGTAGAATTCGTGCTTTTATGGCTGCACAAAGCGCAATATCTCCCCGTTGACATGACCTTTGAGGGCCGAAACTACGACATTGTCATTGGCATGACGGCTCCCTTAATTGCGCACATGGGATATCAGCAGAAACTACTGACGCGTAATATCCTCATCGGCTGGAATGTAATAGGCATGTTATCGCTACTGAATGTGGTTATTCATGCAGCACTGTCTCTCCCGGGAGCCATGCAGGTCATTAATTTTGAGATGCCGAATACAGCTGTACTGCATTTTCCTTTCCAGTTGCTGCCCACTGTGCTGGTACCCATGATCATGTATTGTCACATCGTTTCCATCCTTCGTTTGGTCCGTAAAGAGGTAGAAGTAGAGACACCAGACGAAGATTGAACCTTGCGCAAAAGATGGTGTTTCTGAAACATGGAATCAGAAAACGAAATCATCTATCTGTACGACCCCCTTTGCGGCTGGTGCTACGGTTTTAGTCAGGTAATGGTGGATTTACACCAGAGATTGGGAGCTACTCTCCCCTTCTCAGTATATGCCGGTGGTATGATGCTGGGTGAGAGATCAGGACCTATAGGAGTGGTTGCTCCCTATGTCAAAACCGCTTACAAACGGGTGGAAGAGCTCACGGGAGTGCGTTTCGGTCAGCCTTTTCTGGCTGAGCTCATGGATGGCGGTAAAACCATCTTCGATTCAGAGCCCCCCAGTCGGGCGGGGGTTATACTGAAAGAGTTTGCACCCAAACAGGCGGTGCACATTGCCCATGAAATTCAGAAGGTCATTTATCACCACGGTTTTAACCCCAATGTGGCTGAAAGTTATGTGGTACTGGCACATGAACTGGGTATGGAGGAAGAAGATTTCAGGACAAGGTTCAACGATTTCAGCTATAAACTGGCAACCAAAGATGAATTTGATCATGTTGCTAAATTTGGTGTGAGCGGTTTCCCTACCCTCATTTACAGACGTAACGATAACTATTTCCTGGTATGCCAGGGATACAGCTCACTGGATCAGACGCTGAAAGTAATCGAAAGCATACAATCAGAATCGATCGCCTAGGCCCTGGCAGCTTCCTTGTGGCAAGCGAATGGCGCGGTTTTTTTTCAGACATCGAGATTTCGAGAGGCGAGACTGGCTTTACTCTACGCTGGCTTGGAGTCTTTTTAACTCCGAATACACGGAGTTTGCCAAGTTTCACAAAGCTCAGGAAAGCCAGTCTCGCCTCTCGCCCTCTCGATGTCAACAAAAAAAGCTTGACTCTCACCTTACGTGATAGTTTTACTTTGTCTTCAAGTTGAGATATGGAACAATACACAGTAAATCAATTGGCAAAGCTGGCATCGGTGAGTGTGCGCACGCTTCACCATTATGACCAGATTGGTCTGCTAAAGCCGGGAGAACGCAAAAGATCCGGGTACCGCTACTATGGTGAATCGGAACTTTATCGTTTGCAGCAGATTCTTTTTTACAGGGAACTCGATTTCCCGCTGGAAGAGATACGGCTATTATTAGACGACCCCAGATTTAACCGTGAAACTGCCCTTCTTTTCCACCGGGAAAAGCTGCAGCAAAGGCAAAGAAGGCTGCAGGTACTGCTTCATACACTCGATGAAACCCTTCATCAACTCAAAAAAGAAGAAAAAATGAGCAATTACGACATGCTGTACAAAGGTTTTCGTAAGGAAAAAGTACAGGCCCTGGAAAGCGAAGTGGCAGAAAAATATGGTGCCGCTACCCTGGATGAAACCAAAACAAGACTGAACAGCCTCGACAAGGCAACGGTGCTGGCTTTGCAAAAAGAAGGGGATGAAATCAACCTCGCGCTCAGCAAACTGATGCATCTGCAGGCTGACGATCCCAGGGTGCAGGAATGGGTAAAGAAACACCATCAGTACACCACCAGCTTTTATCCGGCCGATCTGACAGTTTACCGTGCCTGGGCGCAGCTATATGTAGAAGACGAGCGTTTCAAAGCCACCTACGATAAAGTAAAACCAGGCTTAGCGGCATTTCTCAGCAAAGCCATGCTGGTTTACTGTTTAAGAGTATAAGATTTTGAGAAGTGAGAGGCGAGACTTTTGTGCAGTAGACCACAGCCTACATGCGTCTTTGGGCGCAGTCCAACATTTCGGACAAGCCTTAAATCCACCGCGCAGCGGTCAAAAAGTCTCGCCTCTCGAAATCTCAAAATCTAAGGGAATAAGCCCAGAGACTCGTACGAACGGGCAATCTTGCGGATAGCCACAATGAAGGCAGCTGTCCTGTAGTCCGGCACATGCGGCATCTCAATTTTCACATCCCGAATCTGGCGATAGGCCTCAATCATCGTCTCTTCCAGTCCTGAGTACACCAGATCTACCTCATCTGCACCCCGGCCGATTTGTTGTTTGTGACGGTCACTTACATTTTTACCGGTCATTTCCTCCACGGCGGTAATGATGCTGTTGTTCAGATTCTCGTCGAAACGTTTGCCCAGACGACCAAAACGAACGTGTGAGAGGTTTTTGAGCCACTCGAAGTAAGAAACCGTTACACCACCGGCATTCAGGTAAATATCGGGGATGGTCATGATACCTTTTTTGTTCAGGATTACTTCTGCTTCCGCTGTAACAGGACCGTTGGCCGCTTCACCGATTATTTTGGCCTTGATACGGGCTGCGTTTCCTTCGTGTATCTGGTTTTCCAGGGCAGCCGGAATCAGGATGTCACAATCAAGCTCCAGGGCATCGGTATTTTTGGCAAGGTTGGTAGCACCAGGGAAGTTGAGTATGCTGCCAGTTCTGCGGCGGTGCTCAACTACAGCCAGATAATCCAGTCCATCCGGATTATACACTGCCCCCTCGTATTCGGCCAGACAAATAATTCTGGCCCCTCCTTCAGAGAAAAACTTGGCACAATGGTAGCCCACATTGCCAAGGCCCTGAATAACCATGGTTTTACCCACCAGGCCGGTTGTCATACCCAGCCGCTTCATATCGTCCTCAAAGCTGACAGCTTCTCGGATACCGAAATAAACACCTAAGCCGGTGGCTTCCCGGCGGCCATTGATACCGCCCTGCGAGACCGGTTTTCCGGTTACACAACCAATGGCATCGGTTTGACCCGGAAAAAAGGTAGCATAGGTATCAACTATCCAGGCCATCTCTCGCTCCCCTGTCCCATAATCAGGTGCAGGCACATCAAGACCGGGGCCTATGAAATTCTTTTTGATAAGCTCTGAAGTATAACGGCGGGTGATGCGCTCCAACTGTTCTTCTGTGTAATTTTTAGGGTCGATTTTTACACCTCCTTTGGCACCGCCGAAGGGAACATCCACAATCGCGCATTTGTAAGTCATGAGGGCAGCCAATGCCATTACCTCGTCTTGATTTACGGCCATTGAATAACGAATACCCCCTTTGGTAGGCATGCGGTGGTGGCTGTGCTCTACCCTGTACGCTTCAATTACTTCAATGCCGTTATCCACTTTAACGGGGAAACGCATGCGATAAACACTGTTGCAATACTTGATCTGATCGAGCATTCCTGCCGGATAATTCAGGTAAGAAGAAGCGTTGTCGAAATACTTGAGCACATCGCCGAAAAAGCTATGCTCTTCTTGTGTGTTTGCTGCCATAATTGAGCGTTTTTAAGAATGTTTTGGATGCTGGTCTTCGATTTTTTTAAGTCGCCGGTCGAGGCGGATCAGGTAGCTGAACAAGGTCAGCAGGATAACAAGGACGACCGCGACGACAACATATATTTTTCCGTTAGAGCGCATCAGATCAGCCATTTCAACAGATGAACTTTGAGCGCTTGTGACCAAGGTACAAAACAAAATGACCAAAAAGAGCAAGGAACTGACGAAATACTTCATGGTTAAGGTAATTGTATTTTTTTCAAACGTACACGCAATTCTGTAATCCAGAAACCAAGTAAAATCCAGCCTAAAACTGCAGGATAAAACACCATCCGCATATTGGCATCCAGGTCGTATCCCCCGAAGCCCGGGTTACCGCCATTGCCCGGATGTAAAGAATCCTCCGCCAGCCGGGGCAGGATAAAAAGCAACGGTATGAGACTTGCAAAGGCAAAAATGTTATACACAGCTGCTACCCGTGCCCGCTGCTGTTCTTCACGGAAGGACCCCCTCAGAACCAGATAAGCCAGGTAAATCAGCAAGGCGATGGCCGAGGTGTTTTGCTTCGGATCGCTGCTCCACCACTCTCCCCAGGTGAACTGTGCCCAGATAGCACCGGTTACCAGTCCGAGTATCCCGAACAAAAGGCCTGTTTTGGCCATTTCTTCCGCCTTTATATCCGATACCGGGTCGGGTTTGCTGAGGTATTTGATACTGTGAACAGCCGAAGCACCCAAAATCACCACCATACCAAACCACATAGGTACATGGAAATAGAGGTTGCGGATGGTTTCATTCAGTACCACCAGCCGGGGTACGTCGCCCATCAGACCAAACCAGCTGGTCACGAGCAGCAGCAATATAGCTGCGATTTTATACCAGTGTAATCCTTTTATCATTCTTTCCAAAGGTAGGGAAATAAGAGAAGTGCAACGCCCACCACAAGGGCATCAACCGCCGATAAACTCAGCAATTCATCGTATGAAACCGAACGGTCCAGACCGTCGAGGGCATTTTTAGAGAGTTTAATGACCAGCGTCAACACCGGCAGCAAGACCGGAAAACTGAGGATAGCCATCAGGGTGCTTTGGTTGGTGGCTTTGTGGCTGATGGCAGATACCAGTGTTCCGCTGGCCGCAAAACCAATGGCAGCCAATCCGCCTGAAAGCAAAAACATGAGCGGATCCTGCACCGGTTGCCCTACCAGCAAACTCATCACGCCAAAGGCAAGCAACTGAATGGTCCATAACAAAACGATGTTATAGACCAGCTTGGCTGCCAGCAAAGCCAGTGGATCTGCCACCAGATAGTAGTACAACATCCTGCCGGGAGCATATTGAATAAAACTTTTGGCTACCGCGTTCACAGAAGCAAAAAGCAAAATAATCCAGTACAGGGCTATCCAGGTGAGGGGTTCTACCCTTTTGAAAGTGAGATACGCGACAAATACTGTAGAAACTACATACAACAGTACCCCCCCTAAAGCATTGCGCTGTCGCCACTCTGCGGTGAATTCATGTCGGAGTAAGGCCAGGAATTGCTTCAATGCATTTGATTTCATCACAAAATTAGCCGCCAGACGCAGGGTGCAAAGGAATATTTACAGTTCGGCGACTTAACTTAGCCCCTTCAATTCCATTGCATGCAAAAAATCCACAAACTGCTTGTTGCCAACCGGGGTGAAATTGCCCTGCGTGTTATGCGTACCGCCCGGGAAATGGGTATACAGACCGTGGCCGTTTTTTCTGAAGCTGACCGACTCAGTCCCCACGTTCGTTTTGCGGATGAAGCCTTTTGCATCGGTCCTGCACCCAGCAACCAATCTTATCTGCGGGGCGACCACCTCATTCAGCTATCACTGCAACATGGCGTGGATGCCATACACCCGGGATACGGTTTTTTATCTGAAAATGCGGGCTTTGCCAGAGCTGTGGAAGCGGCCGGTTTACTGCTCGTCGGCCCCAGCGCCGGCTCGATGGATATGATGGGCAATAAGCTCTCCGCCAAAAATGCGGTCAAAAACTTCGACATACCCATGGTGCCCGGTACCGAAGGGGCCATCGTCGATTTACACGAAGCCCGGCTGGTAGCAGAACAAATTGGCTTTCCTGTGTTGATCAAGGCTGCTGCAGGTGGTGGTGGAAAGGGGATGCGGATAGTGGAAGAAATTGCAGGTTTTGATGAGCAATGCCGGCTGGCCCAAAGCGAAGCCCGTTCAGCCTTTGGAGATGATGCGGTTTTCATTGAGAAATACATCGGTTCTCCCCGCCACATAGAGATTCAGATTATGGGCGACAAACACGGTCATGTGGTTTATCTCTTCGAAAGAGAATGCAGCATTCAGCGTCGTCATCAAAAACTTATTGAAGAAGCTCCTTCCAGTTGTCTGACGCCGGAAGTCCGCAAGGCCATGGGTGAAGCGGCCGTTCGGGTAGCCAAGGCCTGTAATTATTACGGAGCCGGCACAGTTGAGTTTCTGGTGGATGAAAAGCTGAACTTTTACTTTCTGGAGATGAATACCCGTCTGCAGGTGGAACATCCGGTAACAGAGATGATTACAGGGCTCGATCTGGTAGCCTTACAGATCAAAGTCGCTGAAGGAGAAGCACTGCCTTTCCGCCAGGAAGATCTGCAAATAAACGGCCACAGCCTGGAGCTGCGTATCTGCGCCGAAGACCCTGCGAATAATTTCCTGCCCGACATCGGCACACTTGAACGCTACATCCGCCCGCAAGGACCCGGCATCCGGGTTGATGACGGCTTCGAACAGGGCATGGAAGTCCCCGTCATGTACGACCCGATGATAGCCAAACTCATTGTACATGCACCTACCCGGGAGCAAGCCATCGCGCGCATGCTTCGCGCCATTGGTGAATATGATATCCGGGGTTTTGCCACTACCCTGCCCTTCGGGAAGTTTGCCTTCGATCACCCGGCCTTCCGTTCCGGTAACTTCGATACGCACTTCATCGGGCATCATTTCACACCGGATATGTTACAATCCAGCGAGGCAGAAACAGCCTCGGTAGCAGCTTTGACTGGTTTTCTCTTCGGTGAGCCCGGGGAGAAAAAACAGGTGGCTGCATCAACGAACGGACAGGCGGTAAGCCTTTGGAGGCTTAACAGGGCACATTAGTATTGCTATGGGACGCCGATTTATATGATTTTCGCTGGTTGTACATCAGCGAAAATCATATAAATCATAAAAATCCGTGTGCCATCCACCATACTACCTGAGCACCCCCATCTCCTTTATCAGAAAGCCGGCATCCGACACTTTATCCAGTGTCCACAGCACAAAACGGATATCTACCCCGATAGAACGGCTGTAACTCTCATTCCAGGCAAAGTCATTGATGGTAGCCGTGAAGGCTCGGTCGAAATTCACACCAATAAGTTCACCCTGCGCATTCATCACCGGACTGCCAGAATTACCGCCGGTAGTATCCAGGTTGTACAACAAACCTACCGGCACATCTTTTAATCCCGGATGCTGATATTTTTCATGACCACCCTTTTCGTAGGCCGCTACCAATTGCTGGTTGATTTCATAATCCCCCGTTTTCTCCCCCTTTTCAACCAAACCAGCGACAGTGGTAAAAGGTGACTGATAGACACCATCCTCCGGCTCATAACCCTTAACATGGCCGTAAGTAAGGCGCAGGGTAGCATTGGCATCGGGTACAAAATGAGTTCCTGTTGCAATTTTGAGGTCAAGATACCCCGGCAGCAACGTGGCAAGTTTCCCTTCATTGGCCTGGGCCCGGCCCCGGAGTTCTGCTGCCATCACTATCATATCACCGGCAATCTCTGTCAGCCCATTTTTAGCAGTGAAAAATCTGTCAGGGTTAGCATCCAGTTGTCTGAGCAAGGCTTCTTTGTCGAAAAAATTAGTTTTTGTACTTATGCTTGTCAGGAACTTATCAAGTCTGCGATCCTTTACCTGGACGGAAAACCTTTTTTTCAGACTGACCGGTTGCTGCTCTGCAGGCCAGCCAAGTGCCTGGCGCAACATACGGTCAAGGTATGCCCTGTCGAGTCCGGCATCGTAAGGGGAATACATTCTTCCGATATGTTTTTTCATTTCCTCCTGCTGTTTCCGGATATAATCCGCATGACTCGCTTTGGGCAGGGTGTCGAGGGTAGCCTGAACCATGGCAATGCGCAGAGCAACTGACATACTCGCACTCTGACTGTTCAAATACGAGAACCATAATGTCCTGGGAGCATCCTCCTGCATGGTTTTATATACGGCATCGAGCTCATCCAGCACTTTACCATAGGTTGTCTGCAGCTCCGGTTTATTCGCGAGCATGGCACGCATCTCTTTTTCTTCTCCAATTTTCTGATCAATCAGGCCAATCCGGCGTATTCCCTGAATTTTACCTTTGTAGTTTTTAGTCGTATTGGCCAGTCCCTTGATTTTGCTGGCAAAGGCAATGGCTTTGGCCGGATCCTGATCTCCCAGTTCCTTCATCCCCTGTATCAGCCAGTCGTAGGTTTCAGCGGTATAAGGGAGGAGATAATCGTTCTGATAACGTATGTATTCCGCGGGATAATGACGGAAAGTACGACCGGGATAACCCAGTATGAATACAAAATCATTTTCCTGAACACCGGCAGGATTTACTTTCAGGAATCGTTTGGGCGTAAAGGGCACATTGTCTTTGCTGAAAGTGGCCGGCTGGCCATCGGCAGCTACATAGGCCCTTACAAAGGAGAAATCCCCGTTGTGTCGCGGCCACACCCAGTTATCACTTTCACCCCCAAACTCCCCGACATTGCGGGGTGGCACATAAACCAACCGGATATCCTGGATGGTCTGGTAATGAAACAGGACATAAGAGCGTCCCACAAACATTTCAGCTACTTCATGGGTAAGTTTTGGCTCATCCTGCCTCGCTTTTTGCTCAATCTGGCGAACCTTGTCTCGCATGGCTGCCAACCTCCTGACAGGATCTGTTTCTGCCCCTGCAGCAGCCAGTACGGCTGCGCTCACATCTTCATAACCCAGGGTAATTTTAACCGTCAACCCCTGCGCCGGAATCTCGAGCTCTCTTTCACGGGCAATAAAACCATTGGTGATATAATCATTGCCGACACTACTGGCCGCTGCCACGGCACCAAATGCACAATGGTGATTGGTGATAATCAGTCCTTCATTCGAAACAAAGGAACCCGTGCACCCTCCCACCCTGACCAGGGCATTGACCAGTGCATCACCCTGAGGACTAAACAACGCTTCGGCAGTAAGTCCCATACCCGCCTTTTTCAAATCCAGCTTGCGAAGCTCACTCATAGGGTACATTCCTTCTCCCGGACCAGCTGTTAACATGCCCGGAACAAGCAGAAAGGCCAAAAATGTAATCAGTATATTTCTTTTCATCTTGAGAAAAATTGATAACTAAAATTAAACACTAAACCCCGGCTGTTCCAGCTGAAGGGCAATACGCCGGTGAAGCTCTTCCACCACCTCCTCAGCTGTCCTGCCTTTGGCATCAACCACCGGTAAAACCTTAAAGCGTATTCTGATTCCAGCCGGCATCGGCCAGAAGCCATGCTCCACCAAACGCCAGCTGTTGGCAATCGCCAAAGGAACAAATACGGCATCAGGTACTTCCTGTAATAGGGTTTTGATTCCCCCTGCCTGAAAAGGTTTTAACCGGCCATTACGGGCACGGGTACCTTCCGGAAAAATACAGACAGAAATCTGTTCTTCCCGTAACCTTTTACCCAAATCCAGGATAGCCTTGCGGGCCTGCGCACCATCTTTGCGGTCGATGGCTACCGCCCCGCCTCTTTTATAGTTGTAGGAGATACTGGGTATTCCCTTCGCGAGTTCTTTTTTTGCAATAAAAACCGGCCTGAAACGTCTGAAAAACCAGATCATGGGTGGTATATCGTTCATGCTCTGGTGATTCGCTACAAATACAAGTTTACGGTCGGTTGGTAAACTATCCGGATCAAAATCAAAAACCAGACTTCCACCCAGAAGATGCATGCACCGCATGGCGGTCCAGTTTAGACCGTACACCATTTTTTGCTGGCCCCTTGGTCCGAACAACTCATAGGCAATTACCTGAAGGGGCTGAAAAATCAGGAGTGTAAGGCCAAAAAAAAGCAGGTAAAATGGTGTCAGCAGATAACCAAAAAACTTTTGCATGCTGCAAAATAGGTCATTCCGTTGAATTCCGAATGTTTTTGGGGAAGTGTCGCCTCCTGCGCTTAATTATCAGAGGCAGGACTTCCGATTAAGAAACCGATACGCACATTGCCATAAATGGCATATCTACCCCTTGCCCAGTAACTATCTCTTTCAAAATCAACGGGATTAAAAGTATAGCCTGTTCCAAGCGCATATTCAAGGCTGATTCTGTTTTTAAAAACACTTTGTCTGCCTAACCAGATAAAACTGGCAAACTCTTTCGCCGCCGAAGTTTGGTTCACATAGGTGTAACCGGAAGGTGTAAAAACCTGCACCCTTTTTCTTGTTCCCTCAACATCGAAGAAACCCAATCCGGCAGCCACGTAAATTCCGGCCGGTGCCGGTCGGTTGCCCAGGTAAAAACGATAGTTTATTCTTCCGCCCGCTTTGGCAAAGTCATAGGCATCTGAGGTTACAGACTGCCAGATCAACTCAACCGTCACGCTGGATTCTTCGTTGAGCACAAACTCCAGCTCGGGATTAAACATATCGTAAACCGGACTCATCACATCCAGTTTAAGTATGGTCTTTCGGGTTACCGGTTCATTGTCTTCCAGCCTGTCGAGCCAGTTTTGTGCCTTTGTATGGCTGCTCAGCAGCATAACTACAAAAAAGATAATTCCTGAATAGCGCATAGTAGCATGAGGTAAACTTTGCCCAACAATACGCAAAAAGAAGCAAATAAAATTGCCATGCAGCCACCATAGCCTTTCAGATTCCGCCGGAAGAAAAGGTAAAATAGGTGTTCTCTCCAGACATGCTGAATAATTAACAGTGCCAAGGCTGAATAGTATGACTGATCAGGATTATCTATTCTTTCATTATCAACTTATTACAGGCCAATCACCGGATGTGCTGCCCCCTTCTGAGTCTTTACACATAATTTACAGTTCGTTTTACATCAATTTACAGTCGCTTTTGAGCTCCGGAAATTAACCCGCTTAACTTTAGTCTTCTAAAAAAAAGCATGGCTGATATCCGCAAAAAAATAGTCCTATTGCTTGTTTTAAGCAGTTATTCACTTATTGGCAGTATAAACAATAAGCGTTCGTTTGCTTCGGCAGCTTTTCCGGAAACAAACCTGGGAATCACAGAAAAGAGATCCATATCACAGACACTCAGAGAAAATGAGAACCTGCCGATAGAAAAGAGGATTGCACTGTACAAACGCCTTAAAAAGGAACATCCTGACGCCTACAATTTTGAAGATGAAAATGATCTGAATATGTATGGCTACTCCCTGCTCTACAACAATAAAAAATCAGAAGCCCTGGAGATATTTAAGCTTTTGGTTTCAGAATTTCCAAACTCATCCAATGCCTATGATAGTTTGGGCGAAGGATACCTGATGAATGGTTATCCGGAAGAATCGCTGGTCAACTACAGAAAATCACTTGCACTTGATCCGGAAAATTTCAATGCAAACGACCAGATTGACAAAATCAAATATCCCGAAAAAAAACCCGAACTGTTTATAGATAAAATGACCCGGGTTTATACGGCCGTAGCGTATAAAGAGGACCTTGATCAATTGGGAAAAAAACTAACATCCATTCATCCGAATGCGCTCAAATTCATTTCCGAAGATGCGTTCAACCAATTGATTGAATCTAAAAAGGCCCTTGTTTCGGACAACACCACTTACAGCGAATTTTACTGGCATTGCCTTGAAATTGTTGCCAGCATAGGTTGTTCGCACACTACCATGGGTCGTTTTTTTGAGGAGGGTGACCTGCCCCTATCTGTAAGATTTCCGCTGAAAACCAGATGGGTAGATGGTCATTTGTTTGTTACCGATCCTGCCAACAATAAAAACAAGGTTGCGCTGAAAGATGAAATAGTGAGTATCAACGGGATACCTGTTGCACAGCTTGTAAACGAGATTTACAAACGCATTGAATCACAGGGCAAGATTCAAACCACCAAAAGGCATGTATTTAATATTTGGGCGACTGGAATGATTCCATTCGCATTGGGTTTCCCTGCAACCTATGAAATCAGGGTCAAGGGAAAAAATACAGTCATACGTTTGGATCCTGCTCAAAGTCCCCAGATTCAACGCCAGGATCCATCAGTTAAGCCCTGCCCTGAAAGGCTGTGTTTTGAAATATCTGATGACGCGAAAACAGCGATTCTGACTGTGAAGTCATTCAATTATTACAGGTGGGACGATCTTAATGTTTTTGAGGCCTTCATTGACAGGAGTTTCCGGGAAATAAAAGAAAAGAACATTAAAAATCTCATCGTTGACCTGCGTTTTAATGGCGGAGGATCGCCCGAATCAAGTATTTACCTGCTAAAACACCTGAAAAAAGAACCCTTTCCCTATTTTTCAAATTCGGACTATGTTTTAGGCCACGCCCTGCAGCAGCCGGTTAAAGACGTATTTGACGGCAAATGCTACTTCATCATCGATGGGAACGGCAAATCTACTACCGGTCATTTTATGTCGCTTGTAAAGATTTTTCAGCTGGGAACTATAGTGGGTGAAGAGCTTGGCTCCAATCAATTTTGTACGGCAGGTCAAAAAATATGCAGGCTTCCCAACACAGGAATGGAGTATTATATAGCCAACAGCACCTCTGAATCAGCAGCCCCTTTACTTCCGGATGAAACCGGTATTTTACCAGATCATTTTGTCAGTCAGAGCATAACCGATTATTTAAAGAGAACGGATGCTGTGCTGGAATATACAATCAGACTGACTGAAAAATAGGCTTAATGCAAGGATGTAAAGCACTTTCTTATCTGATTCACGGATAAGAATACACAGATACCTTCAACAGACTCACGTGCCATGGCTGCCTGGGAAAAATCCGGCTGAAATGGTGAATTATAAATGAAAAAAGCCCGAATCCAGTATGAATTCGGGCTTTTAAATTAAGATGATTGAATCTGGTGGAGCTGCAGGGAGTCGAACCCTGGTCCAGTCAAGCGAACCGGAAGCTTTCTACATGCTTATCCTGCCGTTGATTGTCGGGGTAGACCAGGCCGGCGGGCTTGCCAGGTTTTCCCTTAGCTCTTTGGTTTCTTACCGTTGGTCAGGAGCAGACCGCAGGCCAGCTGCTTATGAATGATGCTCCACAATATCCCGGCTAAGCAGCCCGTCAGGAAGGGAGCAACTGCGCTTAATCCCTAGGATTAAGCAGCGAGTGCGTAGTTATTTTCGCCGATTATGGCTTGAACGTTCAGATTAAGGAGCTCCCGTACAAGGCTCCGCATGCTTACCTGCGTATTCATACAAGCTGTCGATTCCAGTCAGCCCCATTTTACAGGACTGCAAAAATAAGGGAATTTCAATCAATATCAGCGCAAAAAGCAAAATAGCTGTCGTTTAGTATTCTGAAAAAACTTCCACTTTCTCCCCATATTCTCCGATTTTTGCACCATGAAAAAGTTCACCCTCGGCATACTGAGAGAAGGGAAAATACCTCCTGACCACCGGGTTCCCCTTATACCGGAACACTGTCAGCAACTGCTTGAACAATACCCGGAGCTTAGAATATGGGTACAACCTTCTCCGATCAGATGTTTCCCCGAAAGTGAATTTGAAGCAGCAGGTTGCGAAATCCGGGAAGATTTGTCTGCTTGTGATGTACTGATGGGCGTAAAAGAAGTGCCCATTACCCGGCTTCTGGAGGGTAAAACATACCTTTTCTTCTCCCATACCATCAAAAAACAGGCCTATAACAGGGGATTACTGCAAGCCATGATTGAGAAACATATCCGCATGGTGGATTACGAGGTTATCACCTTTGAGCATGGTAAAAGAGCTGTTGCCTTTGGTCACTTTGCAGGGGTGGTAGGTACTCACAATGGTTTAAGGGCCTATGGTCAACGGACAGGCACCTTTTCGCTGAAAGCCGCGCATGATTGTCACGATTATGCAGAGCTTCGGGCGCTGTATACAGGAATTACCCTGCCACCGGTTAAAATAGCAGTTACCGGTACCGGCCGGGTGGGTGCGGGCGCACTGGAATTACTTCATCTTGCTGGTGTAAAACCTGTTACCGTAGATGAGTATTTGTTTCAGGAATTTGATGAGGCAGTATACGTCGAACTCCGTTCAAAAGACTTGTACCGCCATAAAAACAACCGTCCTTTTGAAAGCACCCACTTTCATGAATTCCCTGGCGAATATGTTTCTGTATTCAATCCATTTACTTCGGTAACTGACTTACTAATAAATACTATTTACTGGGATCCCAAAGCACCCATCTTTTTCACAAAAGAGGATATGCGACAAATCGATTTCCGTATCAAAACCATCGCAGACATTACCTGTGACATCAATGGTTCCATCCCCAGCACCATACGTGCCAGCGACATTGAAAAACCGTTTTACGGCTATGATGTAATTACCGAATCAGAAACCGAACCCTTCCGTCCTGATTCCATAGACGTAATGGCGGTTGACAATCTGCCCTGTGAGTTGCCGAAAGATGCCTCCAGGGAGTTTAGCTACAATCTGGTGCAGTATGTCATGGACAAACTGATACGGGATCCTCAAAATCCGATGCTTCAACGGGCCTCCATCTGTGAAAACGGAGCTCTGACATCCAGATTCAGCTATCTGGAGGATTATGTAACGGCTTAAAAACGGAATAAGCTCATTGTAAGCATCTAGCACAAAAGGCGACTGAGTATAAAAAATTAAGAAATTGGCCAATTTACTTGAACAATTTCTTAATCATTGCTTAATTTGACAATTCGTATTGTTGTGAGACAGTTCGAACCAACTATTCTTGTCAACCCTAATCAGTGCTTATGTTCAAAGTATTACAGTTCCCAAGTGTCATCGAAGGCAACAATGCAGAGTTACGTCAGGTGGCACCAGACCTCTTACACGGGCTAAAACTGTTTGAAAAAAGAAGAGCTTATGTTGTAGGCGATCTCGCCCTTTCAGAAGGTGTTGCTCCGCACAAAAACATCAATTCTGCCCCATCTGAAACAGAATATGCGTTGCTGCTGAAATCTGGTTTATTACTGGCCAATCAACATCTCAACAAAGCCAGACTAACCATATCAAGCGGTTTCCCAAGCTCAACCTACCCTATCTACCGGGAACAGGCTGTAAGTGCTATTCAACGGGAGCACATCATCGAATTTGATGCTGCAACCTATTCAACCGGCTTGCGGCGAAACATTCCGATACAGGTTGAGCAGGCGCAGATCATACCTGAGATACAAGGCTGTATTCTTGGACTTCGCAAAGGAGAGCAGGCAGCCAGCGGTTCCTTTTTTGTGGTGAGTCTCGGATTCGGCACTTGTGAAGCGATACTGAGCACAGAAGCGGGTACCGTGCAACGTACCGCTGTTTCTGTCAACGGACTCCGTTATGCCGTAAATCTCCTGATGCAGGAAGTAGGTCGTCAATATTACCTCGAACTTAAAAACGAACACCAGATCGATGTGGCGTTCCAGAAAGGATTTCTCTTCGCCAGCCGCAAACGGGTTGATCTGAAAGAAGCCCGTGCCCGGGCGCTGACCCAATATTACCAGGATGTCATTTCGCCTGCACTACGGCGTGCTTTCCTCGACACGGACTTCCAGCGGGCCAACAAACTTTACCTCGTGGGAGGTGGTGCCATGTACGAAGATCTGGCGGAACAATTCCGTACTGAATTCAAAGATGTGCTCGATCTGGTCATCCCCGATGAGCCGGCTGCCATGGCCAGCAAAGGCTATTGCATTCATTCTTTCGAAACAACCGGTGATAAATCTATGGCCGTTGGTCTGGATATCGGCAATGCCACCACCATCGTAACCTTATACGCCGACAGTCAGGAGGCCGCTCCCAAAGTAAATGGTGCAGCCACCGCCAGGCAGGAAAAAACCAATGGTCAGGCCTCACCAGTTGCCGAAGTACCCAAACAGGCACCGGCTGAAGTTGAAAAACCTGCTGCCAAACCCGCTGCAATCCTGATCGATGATGAAAGTCCCTTTCCTGAGCCGGTAGCCACAACCGTAAAAACTGTTTCCGAAACCGCTCCGAAAGTAGCCAAAACAGTAGAAAAGGCTCCCACCAAACGCATTCACAAGTTTTTGATATCAGGAACCTGGTAGGAATATGGAGATGGGAGCGTGAAGAGTAGAGAAAACTTTATACTCCCATCTCCACACTCCCATCTCCACTCCCGTCCTTACAAACTCATACCTGCAGCACACCCATATTAAACCTTTTCGTAATGGGCGCGTGATTGGCTGCTTCTATGCCCATGCTGATAACTTTACGGGTTTCCAGCGGATCAATGATACCATCTACCCATAAACGGGCAGCAGCATACTCAGGCGTGGTCTGGCTGGTATAACGGTCGGTAATGGTTTTGAGCATTTCTGCCTCCGCCTCCGGGGTAATCAGTTCTCCTTTGGATTTGGCCGCACTGACATTGATCTGCAGCAATACTTTAGCCGCCTGCTCCCCACCCATAACGGCCATTTTTGCTGTTGGCCAGGCGTAAATCAGGCGGGGATCGTAGGCTTTGCCACACATCGCATAATTGCCGGCTCCATAGGAGTTCCCGGTTACAATGGTGAACTTGGGTACCACGGAATTGGCCACGGCATTAACCATTTTCGCACCGTCTTTGATGATACCACCATGTTCCGAGCGACTGCCGACCATAAAACCGGTCACATCCTGCAAAAACACCAGCGGTATCTTCTTCTGATTGCAATTGGCGATAAAACGGGTCGCTTTGTCGGCCGAATCGGAGTAGATCACCCCGCCGATCTGCATCTCCCCCTTTTTGCTTTTTACAATTTTACGCTGGTTGGCCACAATTCCTACTGCCCAGCCGTCGATGCGGGCATAACCACAGACAATGGTCTGGCCATAGGCTTCCTTATAAGGCGTAAAGTCTGAATCATCTACCAGACGTTCAATTACTTCCGTTACATCATACGGCTTTCCACTCACGGGGAAAAGGCCGTAAATATCAGCCGGATTTTTCTTTGGCGCGGCTGGTTTAACACGGTCGTAGCCGGTCTTATCACCATGCCCCAGCTTGTCTACCAGCTTGCGGATGGTTTCCAGGCAGGTTTTGTCGTCGGGCATTTTGTAGTCTGTCACCCCGCTGATTTCGCAGTGTGTGGTAGCGCCACCCAGCAGTTCATTATCGATATCTTCCCCGATGGCGGCTTTTACCAGATAAGAGCCTGCCAGAAAGATACTGCCCGTTTTATCTACAATGAGTGCCTCATCCGACATAATCGGCAGATAAGCACCCCCTGCCACACACGAACCCATCACTGCGGCAATCTGAACGATGCCTTCCGACGACATGATGGCATTGTTCCTGAAAATGCGACCGAAATGTTCCTTGTCCGGGAAAATTTCATCCTGCATAGGCAGATAAACCCCCGCACTGTCGACCAGATAGATGATAGGTATTTTGTTCTCCATCGCTATTTCCTGGGCCCTGAGGTTCTTTTTCCCGGTGATTGGAAACCAGGCGCCGGCCTTAACAGTGGCATCATTGGCTACAATCACACAAAGGCGTTTGCTCACGTAGGCCACCACCACCACCACACCACCGGAAGGACAGCCGCCGTGCTCAGCATACATGCCTTCGCCGGCAAATCCACCTACTTCCAGCGGTTCTGTACCCTTGTCTATCAACAAAGCGATGCGTTCACGGGCAGTCAGTTTCCCTTTTTCGTGCAACTTCGCAATGGCTTTGTCACCACCGCCCTTTTTGATTTGCTCGAAGCGGACTTTGTATTTATACATCAGCTGCTTGTACTCGTCTTCGTTTTTGTTGAATTCCAGGTTCATGATAAAGGCTTATGACTGTCAAAAATAAGGTCAGCGCCTGTAAAATGTTTGCTTTTTATCTCAACTATCAGAAGACTCCAGTTGGAAAAGCTGTTCAACAGCTTTTCCCAGCACCTGCGCCAGCTTAAGCGCCAGAACGGTAGAAGGAACATAGCGGGATGACTCTATGGAATGAATGGTTTGCCTGGAAACCCCCAGCAAAACAGCCAACTCACTTTGTGTGAGCTGCTTTTCCATCCTTGCCTGCTTCACTGCATTAATCATGCTTCCTCCCCGCTTTGACTTGCCTTCCAGAGCAGATAACGGAATCTCAGCCCGAAAACAACTAATAAAGTGAAGATATTGTAGACCAGCACATTAAAAAACGAAGTTCCATGAACCAGTAATATAGCGATGGTCAGGATCGCGTAATGCACCCACACCGCCCAGCTGAGGGCGCGCAGGCGCAGACTGCTGCTCCATTCATCTTCCAGTTTTTCTGCTGAAAAAACCAGTACCATCAGTCCGGCAATAATACCGATGGCAGCCAACTCATCCGTTAAATTCAGATTACCACTAAAAAGATCCTTCACATAAATTCTTTCCAGCCAGCTGTTGCTGAAATCAAGGAAGGTAAGTTCGAACTCGAAGTACATCTGTGCCACCCCTAATGCCAGACCGGGCAGCAACAATAACCAGCCAAAAGGCCTTAAACGGTTTGAAAAAAGCAAATTTGTTTTCATGATTGTCAAGTTTACTTTACAAAGTTAAGTAAACTTTACATATTGACAAGTAAACTTTACAAAAATTCCATGATTGAGAAAAAACCAATCTTATCCTGCTGAAAAGCTGATGCTTATGAAATTCTGTACTTCCGGCTGCAAAAAAGCAGTAAAGGCGTACCTTTGCGCCTGGGGTAAGTCTTGTACGACCAGCTCCTGCTGAATCCCCCAGGGTAGGAATACAGCAAGGGTAGGCGGTTGAGCGGTGCGATGCAAGTAGCTTACCCCTTTTTTATTTTTTCCGTCACCGAAAACAGGACATCCGAATGCGCAGGTTTGAAGATGCAGCCCATAGTTCTTCCGTTACAGCATCCCTTCCTGTTCTCTCTACTTCCCTGCTGCTCAAATCAAATAAGAATCTTATTTTGAGCTGACAAACAGCCACTTCCCAAAGATTAATATCCAACCCATGAAATTTTTCATCGATACCGCCAACCTCGACCAGATTCGCGAAGCCCATGCGCTCGGGGTACTCGACGGGGTAACCACCAACCCTTCTCTCATGGCCAAAGAAGGCATCTCCGGGGAAGTCAATGTCCTTAATCACTACAAAGCCATCTGCAACATTGTAGATGGTGATGTAAGTGCCGAAGTTATCAGCACCGATCTGGCCGGCATGATCGCAGAAGGTGAAAAACTGGCTGCACTGGACGAAAAAATCGTGGTAAAAGTCCCCATGATTGCCGACGGCGTGAAAGCCATCAAATATTTCAGCAGCAAGGGCATCAAAACCAATTGTACCCTGGTATTCAGTCCCGGACAAGCCATACTGGCGGCCAAAGCCGGCGCTACCTATGTATCTCCCTTCATGGGCCGTCTCGACGACATTTCGTTCGATGGTATTCAACTCATTGAACAGATTGTACGCATTTACACCATCAATGGCTGGGAGACAGAAGTACTCGCTGCATCCGTTCGCAACAGCCTCCACATTGTTAAATGTGCTGAAGTAGGTGCCGACGTTGTAACCTGCCCGCTGAGCGCCATCACCGGCCTGCTGAACCACCCGCTTACTGAAAAAGGACTGGCTCAATTCCTGGCCGACCACGCCAAAGCCAACAAGGCGTAGTCAAACCGTTCCAATTAAACATCCCGTTTCTGCCCGTTGGAAACGGGATTTTTTGTTTTTTAGCTAAATGATAGCCGAAGATTGGTTTTATGGGATAGACGAGCCGGAACGCGGTATCTTGTTAACGCTGCGCAGGCTTATTCAGGATCACGCGCCCGAACTGGATGAAAGATTATCCTACGGGGTACCCTATTATTTCGGCAAAAAAAGAGTCTGCTTTTTGTGGCCGGCAGGCGTGAAATGGGGCCCCGACAAAGGGGTACTGCTGGGCTGGTGCGAAGGGCACAAACTTTCAAATGAAAAGGGAGCACTGGAAATGGCCAACCGTAAACAGGTTGCCCTGCAACATTTTTATTCCCTGGCGGAAATAGATGCTGCGCAGCTTACTGCCACGCTCTTTGAAGCCCTCTGGATAGATGAAAATCCCTGATTCAGAGATTAAGCTCTCGTTTCATAAACTTTACCAAGGCCCTGCTCCTGACCGACCAGGGTAAAAATTTGAACAACCAGTAGTTCATCCGGTTGGCCCAGCCGGGCACGATTACAGTCTTATCAGACCAGATGGCATTGAGACTGATATCCACTATCCTGTCGACTGGTAATACCGTTTGTTTTCCCAGCCAGCTTTGCCTGCTGAGCCGGGCCGAGACATCCTCATTGGTCTTCATACCACCGGGATGCAGGCAAAACACCCGGACATTCGTGCTGGCACGCAGTTCAGCATCCAAACCCATCGAAAAACTGGTTACGAAAGCTTTGCTGGCAGGATACACCATTTTATAGGGCATGGGTGTAAAAGCCGCCATGCTGGATACATTCAGGATAAGGGCGCGTGGTTGTGCTTTGAGTACCGGTAGAAAATGTTGTGTCAGCAAAGTGGTCGCCAAAACGTTCAAACTGATGATTTTTTCAAGCCAGACCGACGATGCTGTTTCAAAAGGCTGACTGCCACCTACTCCGGCATTATTGAGTAGCATGTCAATGGGCCAGCCGGCGTCAGTACACTGCTGAAAGAGTGCTTGCAGGCCATTTTCATGGGTCAGATCGATTTCCAGGGCAATTACTTCTACCCCAAAAGTTTGTTTTAAGGCGGCAGCTTTCTCCTGTAATTGTTCTCCTGGCAAGGCCACCAGCAACAGGGGTTTCCCTGCTTTTGCCAAACGCGCGGCAAAAGCAGCTCCCAGTCCGGTACTCGCACCTGTAATCAGGGCAAAGGCGTTTGATGTAAGCGGGTGATAATGTTGGTTCATCCTCTGGGGTGGTATTTCATGACAACTTCTCGCAGGTAGTCGCGGCTGATGTGGGTGTAAATTTCGGTGGTGGTGATGCTCTCATGGCCCAGCATATCCTGCACCGCCCGCAAATCGGCTCCGGCTTCTACCAGATGGGTTGCAAAAGAATGCCGGAAGGTATGCGGACTTATTTTTTTATGAATACCGGCCAGAGATGCGAGCTCTTTGATGATAAAAAACACCATGACACGGGTGAGCTGTCTGCCATTACGGCTGAGAAACACAAAGTCTTCCTGCCCTTTTTTAATTTTCAGCGTTTTACGCTGACTGTCAACATACCATTGGATGGCCTTTTGTGCCTCCTGGCCGATAGGAACAATCCGTTCTTTATCTCCTTTTCCTACCACCCGGATAAAGCCGGCCTGAAAAAACAAGTTGGATAATTTTAAATCTATCAATTCCGTTACGCGCAGACCGCAACCATACAATGTCTCCAGCAGTGCCTTGTTGCGATGTCCTTCGGGTTTGCTCATATCGATACAACTCAGCATTTCGTTGATTTCTTCCAATGAAAGTACCTCCGGCAATTTTCGTTTGAGGCGGGGCATTTCGAGCAGATCGGCGGGGTTTTCCTGCATGAGGCCCTCCAATACGGCATAGCGGTAAAAACCCTTGATACCTGAGATAATACGGGCCTGACTGGTTTCCGTCAGCTGAAAACCATTAATCCATTCCAGAAATCGCTGCAAATCGGGATGTTTGAGCTGGCGGTAAGATGGCTGACCGGGCTGCATGGCAGCATACTGTGCCAGTTTACCGATATCATTGCTGTAAGCCTCCACCGTATTGGGCGACAAAGAGCGCTCCAATTGGAGATATGCTTTGAATCCTTTGATTTCAGCTTCCCAGTTCACTTAATTTTAACTTACTTCGCCACAATATCGTTTATTTCCCCTGTGAAACAGAAAACCCGCATACTCATCCTCAATGGCCCTAACCTCAATTTATTGGGTAAAAGAGAGCCTGAAATCTATGGAAGTGAGTCCTTTGAGGCTTATTTGGAGACCTTAAAGGCAGAATTTACCGAAATGGAGCTCACTTATTACCAGAGTAATGTAGAAGGTGAGCTGATCAATAAATTACATGAGGCAGGCTTTGAATGGGGCTGCATCCTCTTCAATGCAGGAGGTTATACCCATACCAGCGTTGCTTTGGGAGATGCGGTAGCCGCCATCAAAACGCCGGTCATTGAAGTGCACATTTCCAATCCGCATGCCCGTGAAAGTTTCAGGCATCACTCCTTCCTTTCGGCGCATTGTAAAGGCATTGTGAGTGGCTTTGGGCTCAACTCCTACCGACTGGCACTTGAAAGTGTCCGGTTGGCTTAGGCAGCTGTTTCTTTTCGTTTGTTAAAAGACACAAAGCCGGGAAACCGTTTGCGTTGCAAGCCGAAATAGGCTACCACCACACTGCCGGGGTAAATGGTTTTGAAAGATGATTTTTTCTTTTTCCGGGGAATGAGCTTCCGTTTCCGGTGGTTTTTGCCAAAGTCGCGGTAAAAAGCCTGGTGCGCGTTCAGTACCGCCATAAAATCTGCCTTCGAGCCACTGAGTAAAAACTTCATGGCAGCCGGGAAATCGAGTATCATACGCATGAAAACCGACAGCCACATCTGCCAGCCGGGCAGGTTTTTTTGCAGCGTAATGAGGCTGTTTCTGAAATTAAGGTAGGTTTTTCGCGGGTTACCATACGACAAAGACCCTCCTCCAAGGTGGTAAACCACGCTCAAATGGGTTTGTACTGCCTTGTACCCGGCATTGTGCATCCGCCAGCACAGGTCAATTTCTTCCATGTGTGCAAAATAATCTGCATCCAGGGCGCCAACCTTCCAGAAAACATCTGCGCGCACAAACATACAGGCTCCTGACACCCAGAATACTTCCTTTTCATAGTCGTATTGCCCCAAATCTCTCTCTACCTCCTGAAAAACCCTGCCGGCGCAAAACGGATATCCCCAACGGTCGATATAGCCCCCAGCAGCACCTGCATATTCAAAAAACGCAGGCTCGATCCAGGAAAGGATTTTAGGCTGCACAGCCGCTATGTCGTCATGCTGTTTCATCAGCGCCACCGGGCGGTCCAGCCAATCCGATTTCACCGCGACATCGCTGTTGAGCAACACATAAAAACGGGCAGGGATTTGCTTCAAACCTTCGTTATAACCCCCTGCATAGCCGAAATTTTCTTTCAGGCAGATCAACTCAAGCCTGGCAGCATAATTTGCCTTCAGAAAGGCAATGGAATCGTCGGTAGAGTTATTGTCGATTACATACAACTTCCAGTCGGGGTAAACAGTGTCTAAAACACTCGGCAAATAGGTTTCCAGATGCTTTTTTCCATTCCAGTTCAGAATGACAACTGCTACTTCAGGGTATTCAGACATTTTCTACTTCCGATTTTTTAAACTTCCAGCGTTTGTGCGACCATAACCAGTACTCAGGCTGTTCCTGCAACAGACTTTCAAGGGCTTTCGTATGTGCCACCGTAATTTCTCCCGGAGCTGTTTGCAAAGGTACATCGGTAATCAGGCTTAATTCAATGGAATAATACCCTCTTTTCAGCCGACGCATTTTCCCGAAAACCACGGCTTCGTTGTATTGCCTGGCGATACTTTCTGCCCCCAGATAAACTGCAGTTTCCTGATGCATAAAGGTCGTCCAGATGTATTTGTTATGCCGCATGGGGGATTGATCGCCCCCGAAAAAGCTTGCATGGGGTCTTTCGGTATAGCTTTCGATGGTTTTGAAGACCTCCTTCATGGGTACAGCCATTACACCAAAACGGGAACGCAGGGCTATCAGCACCTTGTCCATGCCTTTGTTACTGAGTGGCTTGTAAACAAAAAAGAGCTGGTGTCGGGTTTTACGGGCCAGTTGTTTGGCATACCATTCCCAGTTGGCGTGGTGGCCAAGCAAATGCACCACACTCTGACCTTTTTCATACAGCTTGTTCATTACTTCGGGATTAAGCAATACGACTCTGCGGTCAAGCTCTTCCTCAGAAATGCTGAGTGTTTTGAATGTTTCCACAAACTGATCGCTCAGATAATGGTAGAACTTCCGGGCAATGATTCTTATTTCCTTTTCTGATTTATCAGGAAAGCTATTTCTCAGGTTCTGAAAGACTACTTTTCGTCTATAACCAACGAGGTAGTAGTTAAGCACAAAAAATACATCACTCAGCAGATACAGCAGCCGGTAAGGCAGCAGGGAAAACAGATACAGCAAAAAATACTGCAAACGATAACTGAATGTTTGCATGCAGCCTTACTGATTCCTGTAATTTTCTTCCAGACGGGTACCGAAATGGTCACGATTCTGCGTGTCGTCGAGATTCTGAAAGGCCGTGGTACGGCTGAAAATAATCAGACGCCATTGCGGGTCAAAGGTCTCTCCCAGGGCTTCGGAGTGCAGCAGTACATAATCGTTGGTAATCAAATCAGGATTATAGAATACAAAGCGGATGTTACGCTGCCCCTGGTACTCATAGTACCACCAGATTTCATAGGGATAGGCGCTCGGTTCATTGTCTACTACGGTGCGGCTGTTAGGTACTCCGTACTGCAAATAAACCCGTCCTCTTTCGGTAGCATAACCGCGGTTGATCTTCGAACTGAACAATTGGTTGGCCTTCTGTACTTCTGCGTAATAGGTTTCCCAGGCCGCACGCGGGTTTCCCGGATTTCTTTTTTCCCAGAAACTGAGCATGTAACGTTTCAGAAGCTCTTCATCTACTTCTTTGTTCTTCAGCAGATTATCGGCGTACTGTCTTTCGTTGAATTGCGTAATCGGGCGAAGTGATTTCACATGATCGAGCAATTCATTCCGGGTATACTTATCTACAAAGGTACCGCCGAGTTTGGTTGCCAGAATTTTGGCTTCATCGAAGACAAGGTTGTTGTTGAGGCGTTGTATTTTAAGCTGCCGGGAGGCCAGCAAATCGTTCAGCCGGCTTCTGACCTCTACTTTAAGGAAATAGTTACCGGAAGGCAGTTCATCTATCAGCAACGCATCTGCCAGCGGAATGACCGTACCAGGGGTTTTCCTGTAAAAACGACTCATATTCGTTACGGTGGCACCATCCCCGTTTTCTATCCAGCTTTTAACAATAAAAACGGAGTCACCAACCAGTTTTTCGGTGCCATACACTTCCAGATAGTATTGCAGGGTATCCTGATTATTGCCATAAAAAGCCGAGGGACGCGGGACAATCTCGAGACCGCTTTTGACCAGAGAGCTTGTACCCATGGAAGGGGTAATACTGCTTGCAAGCATCAGGTCAGATATATTGACTTTTCCTGTTTCGTGGAGGACTTCAATTTTTTCACTGGCGGAGGCTGTATTACTGCTGTCGTTGGTATCTGTGATTTTCAGGTGGAGGGTATACATCCCGGGGTCGAGCCGAAAACGTTGCAAATCAAGAAAAGAAAAGCGGGTATTGGTATTGCTGTCAATGACCGGACTTTTCAGCACATACTTATCAAATACAACTATGGTATCGTTCCGTGAAAAATCAATCGTTACCTCAATACTACCCTGAAAGCTGTTTTCCGCGATCCTGGCAAAAGCTATCGAACGGCTGTTGACCGACAGGTATGTTTCAACGTAAGGCCCTTTGCCCGGTTGCCGGAAGACACAATGTTTAAACTGGGCATCAATTGCAAAACCATCTCCGGGAGTCAGCAACAAAAATAATCCGGTTACAAATACGAGCCTTCGGTATGAACCGCTTAACATTGCAGCAAAATCAGCTAAGGTGACTGAAAAAAGGGACGTTCTCATGGCGCTTCATTACCTACCGGCTTTGGGGTGGTATACAAATTTAATCAAATACCCCACCGTAAGGCTGGAGAATTGTGAGCATTTTGTCAAAGCTTCAGGCAGAAACCGTTGTGAAATTACCACTGCACAGGGTAAACAGATACTTAGCATCCCACTTTCAGGTGGACGAAATCAGCGCTGCCTGGTCTCAGAATTGACCATCGACAACAGTAAAAACTGGCAAAAACAGCACTGGAACGCCATCAAAACCGCCTATGGCAAGGCGCCCTATTACGATGATTACAGTCCCTGGTTAGCACCTTTTTACGAAAATACCTATGAAAAACTGTGGGATTTTAACTTTGAACTCCTGCAAACGATTCACAAGCTCCTGCGTCTTGATACCTTGTACAGGGTCACGGATATTTTTGTAATTCCCGGCGATCATGCTGTCATTGACTTGCGTTACGAAGGGCTGCAAACAGCGCTACCTTCCAGGTGGATTCCTTATTACCAGCCCTTTGCCGAGCGTCATGGATTTCTTGAAAATCTGAGCATACTTGATCTGCTTTTTAATGTGGGGCCCGAAGCCCGTAATTATTTGGCAAAATGTATGTACCCAGATACAAAGCCTTAACCTTCCAATAACCGAAGCTCCTTATCTTCGCAACGTATGAAGCGAATCCTGTTACTGGCTTGTTTGCTGTTCGCCGGCGAACTGTCAGCACAATTTGACCAGAAATCTATCCAGATAGGCAATATTGGCTTGAATGTGACCAATGTGGGCACCGTTGGGCGCCCCAACGTGCGCAACGACCCGCAAGGGCCGCCTTCCATGGAGTACCCGCTCAACTCAGGGGTCGAACATCTGTTTGAGGCTGGCTTATGGATCGGAGCCTACCAGAATGGCCAGCTTGCCGTTTCAACCGGTTCGCTCGATGATGCTTCCGGCTACGCTACCGGAAAAGCAGGCTTCGAATATTCAGCCATGCCCGGCTCTCCTATTCTACAACGGTCAAGCCTTCCGGGTAGCGAAGTGTTCAGCACACAAGCTATTTCCCATGAAGATAATATCCTCAACTTTACCGACGAATTCACCATTGTTCCGGGTACCAACCAACCCATCAACAACCACCTGAACCCGCTGAATGCACGGGTAAGGCTTGAAACCTATGCCTGGAACTTCTCCTTTGCCGACTATTTTGTTATCCTGAACTATCAGATCACCAATAATTCCGGAAGTGCGTGGGATTCGGTGTATCTCGGTATGTGGAGCGACCTGGTGGTTCGGAATGTAAATGTTACAGTAGATCGTGGAAGTGCCTTTTTCAATAAGGGAAGTATTGGCTTTGAAGACACGCTCCTCGCCTTGTACGCCTACGATGTAACCGGCGACCCGGGTTTTACCAACTCTTACGGAGCTATTCAATTTCTGGGTATTGAGTGGAGAAATCAGTATTTCCATCCGAACAATGCCAATACATTCACCAATCAGGGTTTACCCGCACCCCGTGCTAACCCAAACTACTGGTTGTACAATGTCTCCGCTCCGACCAACGATCAGCAGCGTTATGACCGGATGCGTAACCGCGGTGATTTCAGCCCGGCAGCCGGTCTGGCAGCTCCTGCAAACCGGGTACAATTGTACAGCATAGGACCGGTAACCCGGGTAGAACCCGGTGAGACCGTTGGTCTGGTTCTGGCTGTAGTCTGCGCCCGACAGATAGACGATGTGCCGAAAGACAGCTACAATGCCAAAGCCCTGCTACGCGAGAACCTGGGCTGGGCAAAACGCACCTACGTAGGAGAAGACACCAATGAGAATGGCCGTTTGGATGCGGGTGAAGACCTGAACAATAACAACCGGCTGGACAGATACATACTCCCTGAGCCAACCAATCCACCCAAAGTGCGGATTGAAACCGCCTCTAACAAAGCCATCATTTACTGGGACAGTTCTGCGGCCGTTTCGATAGATCCCATTACCAAAAAACAGGATTTTGAGGGCTACCGGGTTTACAGAACCAAACCGGGTGATGACCTCAAACCCAATTTGCTGGAACAGGCCGCGCTGATTGGTCAATGGGATAAACCCGGCAATGGTATCGGCTTCAACAATGGTTTTGACGGTGTACGTCTTAATACACCCAAGCTGTTTGAAGGAGACACCACCAGATACTGGTATAAGTTTGAGGTAGATAACCTGCTGAATGGCTGGCAGTATCTCTACATCATTACATCTTTCGATGAAGGTGATCCGGCCATTGGCCTGCAATCGCTGGAATCATCCAGGGTGCAAAATGCCTACCGTATTTTCCCGGGTACTGAAGGAGGCCCGATGGGGAAAACCTCCAAAGTTGGGGTGTATCCGAACCCATACCGCATTTCGGCTGCCTGGGACGGCACAACCTCCAGGACGCGTAAAATCATGTTCTACAACCTGCCAGAAAGAGCGGAGATCAGAATCTATACACTGGCAGGAGATATCGTGGCTACGCTGAACCATGATGCCGGGGCAGACTTCAATGGCTCCAACAGCGGCTGGTATACAAGCTTCGGGGGCGACCCGGCTAAAACTACCATGGCAGGCGGAGAACATGGCTGGGATGTGCTTTCTGACGACAAACAGGCCATTGCCAGCGGTCTTTATCTTTTCAGTGTCAAAGACATGAAAACGAACGACATACAAACAGGCAAATTCGCTATTATCCGATAAGTATTTTGGGTTTAAAAGGCTGTCCCGGGTTTTTTAGACATCGAGAAACGAGAATCGGGCAGTGAGAAGTGGGAGGCGAGACAGTTTTTTCTTTGCCGCTCCTGTTTTTAACTTTATAACGATACGCGCTCCATTCCCGGGACAGCCGATCCGGCTTACCCCTCTTCTGCCATTGCCTTGTTTCTGCTTCCCAGCAATACCATGTCAGAGACGACTACCTCACTTACATACCGTTTGTGACCCTCTCTGTCCACATAGGATCGGTTGTTCAACTTTCCCTCTACCGCGATTTCTGCCCCTTTTTTAAGGTACTTCTCGCAAATGATGGCAATTCTTCCCCAGCCAATCAGATTATGCCACTGGGTTTCGGTGATGCGTTCACCTTTGTCATTGCGGTAGGTTTCGTTGGTGGCCAGACTGAACTTGGCGAGTTTCCGGTTGGTCCCCACTTCTTTTATCTCGGGATCCATCCCAAGATTTCCGATCAGTCTGACCTGATTTTTCATGTTGCTCATGGCAGAATTGTTTAAAATGTACAAAAGGTTAAAAAGTTGGGTTGATTCCCGACAAACAAAGCTGCAAACGAGATAAGAAGCAGCCGGATATTAAGCACTTGTAATCGGATGTAAGCGACTACAAATATTTATTCCAAATCTTATCTCATGAAACAAGCTGAAATATCCCTTTGTCAACAATGCGGCACTCCTCTCCGGGGTCGCAGTGATAAAAAATTCTGCGATGACCAATGCCGGAACAACTACAACAACCTGCGATCGGCCAAAAACACCGCTTCTGTCCGTTTCATTCACAGCATACTCTGGAGAAACCGTAAAATCCTGGAGAAAATGCTCCTGAATAGCATAGGAAAAAGCAAAATACACCGGAACAAAATCTCAGAACTGGGTTTTGATTTCAGGTATCATACGCACGCCCTCACTACTGCTGCAGGTAATACCTATTACTTCTGTTATGATCTGGGCTATGCCTTTGTCGGGCAGGAATCTCTGATCATAATCCGAAAACCAGATAAAAACAAAAAAGTCCCGTAAAACGGGACTTTTTGGGTGGAAGATGGGGCTCGAACCCACGACCCCTAGAACCACAATCTAGTGCTCTAACCAACTGAGCTACAACCACCATTTTCCCGCATTAATGCGGGATTGTTAAGGGAATGCAAATATAGCCTCTTTTTGAAATTATTTACAAGCTTTTGGTATGGGCCTGCAAATTTTTAAGCCACGCCCCCAGTGATACTGCTCTGAGTAAAAAAGCAACTCCCCGGGCATCCTCCAGCAACCGGTTAGCGTCTCTGTGGATGGCTCCTTTGTTTACCCAGCCGGGCAGATATTCCAGGTATTGCTTCCATACGGGCCACAGTGTTTTCATCCAGGGTAGCTGAGGTGTTGTAAATCCCTGTTTATCCTGCCTATGAAGCACCATTTCAGGTAATTTACCCTGCATGGCTTCTCTAAGCAGCTTTTTACTGACACCTTGAATGTCGAGTTTTTCTGCTGCCGGTATTGACAGTAACAGCTGAGCCAGTTGCGGGTCGTCGGCAAAGGGGGCTCTGTTTTCAATGGCTGCCGACATGCTGTTGCGGTCTCCCCAGCGCAGCAGGTTTTTCAGGTCATAGCCGTACAGTTCTCTGGCTTGCTGGGCATTTACACTGGACGCTACGCCCCTGCTTACATAAGCCATGGACAGGGCAAAGTGCTGTTCTGCATAATTTTTATCCAGGTAGGCCAATTCTGGCTTTCGTTGCGCCAATGTATTCCTGAAAAAGGCGCCCAACCGGCGGTTTCCCAGCAAGGGGTTCAGAAACAGGGACGACATGGAATTGAATAATAATTTCTGTTTGCCTGCTTGCTGAAAAGCGGCTCCCAGAACAGATAAATTACCTGTTTGCAAAGCCTGCTGGTAAAAACTAAGCCAGTAACGGTCATAACCTGTAAACAATTCATCTCCACCCTGGCCATCGAGCAATATGGTTACTCCCTGCCGGTGTGCCGTTTCGCAAATCAATAACTGGGCAAACGTACTCAATGCCAGTACAGGGCCATCCTGTATGTTTACCATGTCCTCCAGCCGGTCAGCAATGCCTGCTGCATTTACTTCAACAGGCTGCCAGTCTGCTTTCAACAGCTCTGCTACGGCTCTGGCGTAATGACCTTCATTTTCAGGAAAACCGTCATAAACTGCCGTAAAAAGTGGAAAACCTGTCTCTTTGGCAGCCAGTGCTGCTAAAGCAGCGCTGTCGAGGCCTCCGGAAAGGCTCGCCCCCACTTTTACATCCGAGCGTAACCTAAGGTTAACCGATCTGGTCAGTTGCTCCCGGATAGTAGTCACCGTAAGTTCACGCTGAAAGGTACTGGCTGCCTTCAGATCGTCGTTCCAGATAGGCTGGTGGTATCGTTTGACCTCCATATCGTCAGTACGCAAGTCGTATTGAAGCCAGTGACCGGCTGCTAACTCCTGAATATCTTCTAACAAATACCCCTGATCCTCGTCGAGTGCAGCATGCACCAGAAAACTGTAAGCAGCCCCTTCATTCAGGACAGGCGTATAAAGACCGCTGGCCAGCAAGGCTTTAGGTTCAGAAGCAAACAGGAAAGCCTCCTTCGTCGTAAGGTAAAACAAGGGTTTTACGCCCGTTCTGTCTCTTACCAGCCACAGTTTGTGCTCCTGGCGGTCGTACAGGGCGAATGCCCACATACCTTCAAAATGGCTGAGTGCATCGGGCCCCCAATGCTGCCAGGCGGCGATCAGTACTTCTGCATCACCAGCCGTTTTAAAAGTATGTCCTTTGGAGGTCAGTTCTGCCCGTAATTCGATGTAGTTGTACAGTTCGCCGTTGTAGCTCAGGACAAAACGTTCATCCTGACTAAGCATTGGCTGATGACCGGCCGGTGACAGGTCAATGATGGACAGGCGGCGATGACCCAGTCCAACCTTTTGAGTAAGAGCTGTATCAAGTAGCGGCAGGATTGCCCTTATATCGGGATGGCTTTCCGGATCTGCAAAAGAACGGCTGTTCTGAACATCTCCAAGCCAAAAACCCGCGTCATCCGGTCCTCGGTGTTTCAAACGGTTGTTCATTCTTCTCAGTACAACCGCTGTTTCAGTAAAAGAGCCTTTAGGGACGATTCCTGTAATTCCGCACATAAGGTTCTATTAATTGACGTAAAATCAGGCTGTCTTTTCTGCCCGGGAGCACCTCCTGCCAGCGGAGGTGGTTACTTCTGAGGAAATAGACAACCAATACCGCAGCCGACAAGAGGTAGGCCACAGAAGAAGCCCAGGCAGCACCATTCAGGCCATCTTCCGACATCAGCCAGAGGTTTGCCAGATAAACCGTAATCATGGTCAGGAGTGAAATCAGCAAATTCACCTTCACTTTTCCGATACCGGCATAATAATGTGCAATGATATTTGACATCGATAAAGCTAAAATTCCGGGTGCCATGCGCCATATCAGAGGTTTCAAAGCAGTAAAATCCTGCCCGAACACCCATCCAAAAACATAACCGGGCAATGCCAGTAATACGCACAAGGCTGCCAATGTCAGCACCATACTTGCCTTCATCAGTTTAATCGACCAGCCGGTACTTTGGCTGGCATCTTCCATATTTGAAATACGGGATAATTGCACCAATGAAATGCTTTGGGTTATCATCCACAAAGCTTCTGAGAGGGCGACAGCGACTGAAAATACGCCAACAGCATCCTTACCTAAAAAACCACCTATCAGGTAAAACTGTATCCTGTAGCCAAAAAACTGCGCCAGATTAGCGCCCTGCGACAAAAATCCAAAATGCAGCATGGCCTTACCGGTAACCTGCCACCTGGTCGGGTTGTTTTCTGACCATATCTTTCTGATATGCCAGCCTGAAACGGCCAGTGCAAGTCCCCAGCTAACGTACAAAACCAATACGAAAGCCATTAAATCGCTTTGATTGGCTATAAAAACAAACGCCCCCAGGCATAACAACTGCACCCCGTTCAACAAAATTCCCAACAGGTTATCAGTCTTGATCTTCTCTGTTGCTATCAGCATATACCGATTGGCAGCTGTAAGATTAAAAAGCAACGAAAGCAACACCCAGTGTAGCAGCACAGGATCAGGTAATCCCGGCCAATACAGGCAGAAGGGTACCAGGATGACCGAAATAAACAGTGCCCATAAATAAGCAAAAATCAATAATTGCCTGCGGGGAAAACGAGGTGCCAGGTATATCATGGCTCCACCCCCCACAAAACCACTTGCAAGTACAAAAAGATACAAGGTAGCTATGAGCAGACTAATCTCTCCACGGACCTCCGCTCCTAAAAAACGGGCAGTGAGGACTACCAGTCCAAAATTCAGCAGGGCGTTGAAGAGCTTACTGGCGAAGGTGTGAAGAATGATTTTAATCAATGTATTACACCCTCAATTATACCAGCAAGCTTTTTGGAAACATTTAATTCAGAAAATCTGGAATCAATAAATTCAAAGTCATCTTCTCCGCTTTCCTGTTGCCACAATCGTTTAATATGCGCTACCCAGAGAGCAGTTTCCCGGCGATCCAGTAATGTCAGGCCTTTAGCTCCCTGATACAATTGGAAAGTTTCAAGCTTGCTGGCCAGTACAGGGCAATTGCATGCCAGGGCCTCTGCAACTACAATAGAGAAGGTTTCAAAGGTGCTGGGCATGACCAGACAATCGGCCTGTTGGTATTCAGTCGCAAGGTCAGGGGCTTCCAGATAGCCCAGCCAGCGCAGCCCCGTTTCATCTCCATACCGTTCTCTGGTAAGATTGTCATACGCGCCGGCCACACGCAACTCAGTTGCGGGGAATTCCTGCTTCAGCGTATGCCAGATTTCTATAACGGTTCCGAAATTTTTCTCAGGTGCCAGGTTGGAAACATGCAATAAAACCGGAGCAGGATTTAATTTTCGGATTTGAGCCGGCCGATACCGTTTGGTATCCACTACATTCGGAAGCACCGTAAAACGATTGTTGAACCCTTGTCCGCGCATGCTGCTGGCAAGGTAATGGGAGACGGGCAGAATATGTTCCGCCTGATCAGCAATTAACTTAGATAAATACTTACGATAAAATCCATTATACCCTTCTCCTTCAGGCATATAACCAGACCAATGTTCGATAATGATATAAGGTGTGGAGGTCATTAAGTTGTATAACCAGGCGACAATACCCGCCCGCCACAAAACGTTTACAACCAGCATATCCGGTTTTGCACCTTGCTTTCGGACCTGACGGATAATGCGCAGATAAGTCTGTATATACCGAAACGCCTGCAGCAGCCCATAGCGAGAGGCAGGGTATCGCCCTACCCAGTGCGTAACTCCTTCGGCTTCGAAGGAGGTCAGCCGGATATTTTTCACCTGGCTGTCAGTCAGGGCAGCTGCCACCTGTACCCGGTGTTCACTATGCTTTGCCAATGCCTCTGCATGCCGCAGTATAAACAATCCGTTGCGGGCTTGTTCATCAGATGGGTACCAGGATGCAAGAAAAAGGAGATTCATGAAGGACTCTAACGCTAATTGCAGCAAAATGAACGTTAAAACTACACGAATTCGCCTAATTTTGGTCGTCAGATTCTGCCACAAGCTTTTGAAAAAACTACTGCTCCTCTATTTCAGCGTATTACCGCTCCTGCTTTTCGGGCAAGGCAAAAACCTGATAACCATCGAAAGGTCGCGTGAAGGCACATATGAAGAGTCAGGTGGCTCGAAGATCCGTAAGCTGCTGGGGGATGTAATCCTGCGCCAGAACGACGTTCAGTTGTTTTGTGACAGCGCCTACCTCTATGTCGACCAGAACAAAGCCACGGCCTTCGGAAAGGTGCGTATACTGCAACCCGGCAAGATGGATGCCCGCTCCCGCTATCTGGAGTATGATGGCAACAGCAAAGATGCCTATCTCAAAGGAGAGGTAGTGGTTACCGATGGAGAGATGACCCTCCGGACTGACATACTGTACTACAATACGGCCAATAAAATTGCCCGCTACAACACTCCTGCTGTCATCACCAATGCCGAAGCAGTCCTGAAAAGCAAAAACGGCCTGTACGACAGCAATCTTAAAAAGCTATTTTTCCAAAAAAATGTAACCCTCGACCACCCAGATTTCCGGCTCACCGGCGACACCCTGCACTACCACACCTTGCTTAAAAAGGCTGATTTTTTCGGGCCAACGTATATCTACTCCGACCGGAGTACGACCTATACCGAAGGGGGGTGGTTCAAAACACAGACGCGTGAATCGTTCCTCACCAAAAACGGACAAGTGGCGATTGACAGCCACCAGTTCATCCGCGCAGACACCATTTACTTCAACGACAGCCTGCAGCGAGGCTATTGTATCGGCGGGGTCCAGGTGATTGATACCCTGGAGAAAACAGAAGTCAGGGGCGGATACACCCGTTTTGATCGTAAAAAAGGAACTTCTGTAGTCTACAATTTCCCGATACTGATGAATTTCAGCGATCCGGATACGCTTTATCTCACCGCTGACACCATCTACCAAAACCGCATCGGAGACAGCACCAATGTGTTGCTGGCCCATTTTCTACCGGTGATTCAAAAATCAGATTTGCTGCTGCTCTGTGATTCACTGAGTTATGTGGAAACAGATTCCGTCTTCCGGTTTTACCGGAATCCTGTGATATGGTCTGCTGAATTCCAGATTACTTCGGAATTTATGGAGTTGTATACCAAAGGAAAAGATTTTGACCGGCTGGAGATGTACAGAGACGGCCTGATGGTGAAAGAAGAAGACTCACTCCGTTACAGTCAGGTAAAGGGTAAGGACATGACAGCCTGGTTTGAAAACCGTCAGATGGCGCGGATTGATATCAAAGGCAACGGACAAAGCATCTATTATGTAGAGCGGGAAGATGGCAGCCTGATGGGGGCGAATAAGATAGAATCGAGTGATATCACTATACTGCTGGAAGATAACCGGCCTGTCGATATTCGTTTTTATGTCCAACCTGTTGCCGTCCTTCATCCTATCGATCAGGTAAATCCCCTGGAATTCCGTCTGAAAGGTTTCAAATGGGAGGCTGACCGCAAAAAATTAGCCTCCTTCCGCATGGAGGAGGCTTTTATTTGTAATCCGGAAAGAGGCCTTTATAAACTTCTCAACCCGCAGCCAGTCGCTGATCAACCAACGCCAGCAGCTCCGCCTCCAGCTTTAATGCCTGAGACAGAATAGTTTCTGATTCGGACATTACTTTATCTGAGTAACTTTTGTCTTTTATGCCACTCAGATTTACTTTCACATTCATATAGGCACCATAGATGGCGGTTCTGGCACACAGGGCGCCAACTCCTGCATCGGTCACAGAATTAGGATTTCCCTTTTCAATCATGGCCCGGATGGGTTCGAAAGATTGTAAAGCCAGGCGCATGACAGACAAAGGGGTCTCAATGGCGACTACCGTAGCGTCCTGAATGGCTTTGCTTCGGGCTTGTTTCTCCTCAGGCGTGCTTTTGGGCAAGGCAAAAGCCTGCATAATACCGTCAAAGGCAAGGGTGTCCTCATCTACTTTTCGCAGAAGCGCCTCTTTGAGTGTCTGGCTTTTCACCGCCATGTCGCTGAAATAGGAGAATTGATCTTCCCATCCCCTTTTGGCTGCCGATAAATTGGCTACCATAGCCGCCAGTGATACACCCAAAGCCCCTGTATAGGCAGCAATGGAACCACCACCCGGCGCGGGCGATTCAGCGGCTGTTTCATCTGCGAAAGCCCGCAAGTCCATGTTTACAAGTCGGCTTTGACCTTTATCAGCGATGACATACTCGATTATTTTTTTCTGCGGATCAAAAGGTCCCAGTTCGGCCAGTCCCATGGATCGGACGGCAGTTGTAATCAAGTCAGCTTCTGAAACACCGGCAGACCTGCCCATTTTCTCCAGAAAATAACGACCGGCATCCAGCATGGCCTGCAATGGGATCAGTCCTACCAGCTCTGAGCCGGTAACCCTTACCCCCCTTTCAGCGGCTGCGCGCACCACTTCATCAAAGGCTTTGTGGACGGGTGTGACTGCCACATTGGTGAGGTTCATGGAAATCTGTGCAAATCCATATTCCTCTATAAACCAACCTACTGCCTTCACTGATTTCAAGCTTCCCGGTATGCGGACAGGTTCACCACTGTCATCGGTTTCTATCTCTCCCAAAACCGGGTGGCCTTTGCGTTTGATCCTGCCGGCTTCCCTGACATCAAAGGCGATAGCATTCGCGATGCGGGTAGATGGAGTATTGAGGTTGATGTTGTAGGCTATCAGGAATTCACGGGCACCTATCACAGTAGCGCCGGCACGTTCGTTGAATACAGCTTGCCCAAAATCGGGTTTCCAGTTAGGGTCTTTCAGCTTATTGGCCAGGCCTTCATACTCCCCGGCCCGGATGGTTGCCAGATTCTGGCGTTCAGGTTTACTGGCAGCCTTTTCGTAGAGAAAAACCGGGATACTCAGGTTTTCACCTACCCTTTTGCCCAGTTTACGGGCAAATTCAGCCGTTTCTTCCATGCTTATGCCACTGATAGGTATCAACGGGCAAACATCGGTAGCCCCCATGCGGGCGTGTTCGCCGCTGTGTTTACGCATGTCGATGACCTCTGCGGCTTTCTGAATCGCCAGAAAGGCCGCTTCAATGACTTCCTGAGGTGGCCCCACAAAAGTAACCACCGTGCGGTTGGTAGCTTTGCCCGGGTCTACATCGAGTAGTTTTACACCGGCCACACTTTCAATCTGGTCGGTGATTTGTTTGATAACACTCATATCGCGCCCTTCTGAGAAATTGGGGACGCATTCAATCAGTTTTTGCATGGGTTTTACGCTTGGTGACACAAAGTTATGCTTTCTGTATTCGCAATGCAGCGATAACATGGAAGCCTTATCTTGCTTCAAAGTTATGTCATGAAAAAGACCCTTTTACTGCTCCTTCTTCACTTATTTCTGGTAACCACAGCGCTGGCACAGTTGGTTGCCGGTCCCATGCTGGGTCATACCGATATGCGCGAAGCCCGCATCTGGTTGCAGACTGAAAAAGCTGCTTCCGTAACCCTGGAGTACAAAAAGCAGGGAAATACAAATCTCTGGCAGAAAACCGAAACCCTTAAAAGCCGACCGTCGGAAGCCCATTGCCTGACGTTTACCATCGCCTTGCTGGAGCCGGGCACTACCTATGAATACCGCGTGCTGGCTGATGGCAAGGCAGTCGCAAGACCTTACCCCTTGTTATTCAGTACCCAGCCACTCTGGCAGTGGCGCAACGATCCACCTGCCTTCAAAGTGGCCATGGGCAGCTGTAATTTCATCAATGAAACTGTGTACGATCGTCCCGGTAAACCCTATGGTGGCGATTACTTCATTTTCGAACGTATGGCTGAAGCAAAACCTGATATGATGCTCTGGTTGGGAGACAACACCTACCTGAGGGAAGCAGACTGGAGCAGCCGGGCAGGTGTATTACACCGCTACAGCCACAGCCGGGCCATACCCGAAATGCAGCAGATGCTGGCCGTTTGCCCAAATTACGCCATCTGGGACGATCACGATTACGGCCCGAATGACGCCAACAAAAGCTGGGTTCATAAGAACTACTCGCTGGAAGCTTTTAAGCTATTCTGGGCAAACCCTACTGTGGGTACTCCGGAGGTCCCTGGCATTACCACCGCCTTCCGTTTCAGAGATGTTGATTTTTTCCTGCTCGACGATCGCTGGAGCCGCAGTTCGGAATCACTGCATGACAGTTGTGAAAGGGAGATGTTGGGAGAAGCTCAGATTGAATGGCTCATTAATGCCCTGAAATTCAGTGATGCCCCATATAAAATTGTTGCCAACGGCAGTCAGGTGCTTAACAGCATGGCCGTGTATGAGAACTATGCCGTTTTTGCCTGCGAAAGGGAAAAACTACTGCGGAGAATCGCTGCCGAAGGCATTAAAAACGTGGTTTTTGTAACTGGAGACCGCCATCACAGTGAAATCAGCCGCTTAACGGTAGAGGGCATCGTGTTCCATGATGTGACCGCCTCACCCCTCACCTCCTCTTTTGCCAGAAGTCGTGATAATGAGCCAAATGCCAATCGTATCGAAGGAAGTCTGGTCCTGCAACGTAACTTTGCCCTGTTCGAATTCAGCGGCCCCCGTAAAGAACGGGAACTGCTGATTCGTTTTGTCGACAATACCGGCAAAGAGGTATACCAATACAAACTTACCCGGCAGCATTAAACTACCAATACAATGAAATTCCGCCCCTGGCAAATCAAATGGATGCTTTCGCTTTTCCCTCCGCTGTTGTTTTCGAGGGTAAAAGTGACTGCCATTGCCGACGACTTCCGGTGGGCGGAGGTTCGGGTGAAACACAGCGTATTTAATAAAAACCTGCAACGCACCATCTTCGGAGGCACAATCTTCAGTGCCTTTGACCCTTTTCATTCGATTCTGATGTGGCAGATTTTTGCTCACAAGGGTCAAAAGCTGGAAGCATGGCTGAAAAGCGCAGAAATTGACTACCGTAAACCTGCCGCTTCTGATTTAAGCATTCGTTTTGAGATATCAGAAGAGGCCATTGCTGCGGCTGAAATTGCGTTGAAGGAACAAGGTAAATTTCAGCAATGGATGACTGCACAAGCCATCGATAAAGCCGGAAATGTATGTGCGGAAGCCCGTTTACTGGTTTATCTCCGGAATTTCAAAGGACATTCAGCGAATTTCTAAAAAAGCATCTCTGCCGCGTCAGCCAAATATTTTCTCAATCAATGTTGAAACTTCAATGTTTAGACTTTATATTTGTACCAACATTAAAAATTCAACATCCATGAAAAAAGTATTGCTCCTTGCGACCCTTGCGCTTAGTACAGCATTGGTAGCCTTCACGACCGGTGAAAAAACATCGTCTTCTGATTCTGCTTCTGCCCTCCTGGCAGCTGATTTGCCTACATCCGGCAGCTGGGCATTGGACGCATCACACTCGAATGTAAAATTTACGGTATCGCATCTGGTTATTTCAGAAGTTGACGGTCACTTCAAAATGTTTGATGGCAAAATGACCAACACCAAAGCCGATTTTACGGATGCGAAAATGGAATTTACGGTAGACGTTGCTTCGGTCAACACCGACAACACTATGCGTGACGACCATCTGAAGTCCGATGACTTCTTCAACGCAGCTAAATTCCCGAAGATGAGCTTCCAGAGCAAGTCTTTCAAAAAAGTAAGTGGCAATAAATATGAACTCGCCGGTAACCTCACCATCCGTGATGTGACCAAGCCGGTAACATTTGCAGTTACCTACGGCGGCGTGGTAAAAGACCCTTATGGAAACATTAAAGCTGGCTTTAAAGCCAAAAGTACTATCAACCGCAAAACCTTTGGTTTGATGTGGAGTGCCGTTACGGAAGCCGGCGGCGCGGTGGTAGGTGATGATGTAGACATCAACCTGAACATCCAGCTGGTTAAAAAAGGCTGATAATCAACTAAATTTACGCCCCGGTCCAATACCAGACCGGGGCATTTGTCATTTATGGGGATTCAAGAAGACATCAAACAAAAGCGGGCTTTCAGGAACGAATACCAGAAAGCAGCCGTAAACCTGATTTTTTCCTACGGCTGGCTGCAGGAACAGATCCGACTGTCGATAGAACCTTTCGACATTACTATGCAGCAATACAATGTGCTGCGCATACTGCGTGGAAGTTACCCGGATCCTATCAGTACCCAGGAAATCCGCAAACGTATGCTCGACAAAATGTCGGATGTATCGCGTATTGTGGATCGGCTGATATTAAAAAAACTGGTCGTAAAACGGGTTTGTGACAGCGACAAAAGGCTGGTAGACGTAACCATCGGGCAGACCGGCCTGGAGCTTCTGGCGCAGATGGAACAACTGGAGGGTGATATGGATAAGCTGATGGGGGCTTTGACCGAAGCAGAAGTCATGCAGTTAAATTTTTTACTTGACAAAATGCGTCAATAATATTTCTTGCCTGATGCTGTGTATCTTTGTTTAAAACAAGGCCATGATACACAGAATTTTACCTTTCATTTTACTGGTGCTGCTTTCTCTTTCGGCCAGTGCAACTGACCCGGTAAGATTGTGGGGGAAATATACCGGCGGAGTTTCTACTGATTTTATACGGGCTTCTGTTACAGATGAGCAAGGCAACGTATACGTTACCGGTTTCACTGAAACCACGGTTGGGTTAAGTACACCCGGGGCTCCGCAACAGAATCATGGTGGCTTCCGCGATAGTTACCTGAGTAAATATGATTACAATGGTGTCCTGCAATGGACAACCTATCTAGGTGGCAGCGGAGAGGACCGTGGCACTTCTTTGGCCATATTGCCTGTCTCTAATAATGTTGTGGTCAGTGGCTATACCAACAGCAGTAATAATATGGCTGACAGCAATGCGCATCAGCCTGTTTATGGTGGTGGCTCCAATGATTGTTTTCTAAGCTGCTATACTCCATCCGGTGCAAGGTTGTGGTCGACTTATTTTGGCGGGCCAGGTCTTGATGAGCCCTATGCCGTGAGCACCAATGCCTACGGAGATATTTTCATGAGTGGTATCAGCACCAGTTCAACAGGAATCTCCACGGTAAATGGTTTTGACACCCTTTACCATGGTAGTACAGATGGATTCCTCGCCCGATTTACTGATAACGGCTCACTGATTTGGGCTACCTATCTGGGGGGATCAGGCACAGAATATATTTATGCTTCCGTAGCATCCGACAGTATGATTTGGCTGGGGGGTAAGTCAAGCAGTATCGAATTAGCCACCCCTGGTGTACACCAAACATCCAAAAGCAATGGTACGGATGGTATTTTTTACGCTTTCAACAGAAACGGCAATAGAATATGGAGCACTTATTTCGGCGGTCCCGGAGAGGATATTATTTGGGGAGTAGGCTATTCTGATGGATTCGGTAATGTCATTCCATCCAACAAACTGTATCTCTCAGGTCAGACCAGCAGCAGTTCTGGTATAGCGACACAAGGTGCTCATCAGACAATATATGGCGGCATGACCGACGCGCTTGTGGCGTCCTTCAACCGAAACGGTATACTTGAATGGGCCACCTATTTGGGTGGTACCGGAACAGATATGTCTTACGGAATGGCATTCAATGCCACAGCCGACTTGCTGGTTACAGGCGGTACAGGAAGTTCTAATGGAATCAGTACGCCTGGTGCCTTTCAAACCAATTACGGTGGTGGCGGTGAAGATGCTTTTCTGGTCCGGTTTGATCCATACGGACAGCGTATTTGGGGTACCTATTACGGAGGTGCATCAGCTGACTGGGGCTACAATACAAGTTGCGATGTGGAAGGCAACATCTTTTTGGCTGGTTATACCCAAAGCAGTAGTCAGATTGCTTTCCCTACCGGGAATCGCATCGGAGGATATGACGGTATGTTGGTTAAATTTTTTGAATGCCCTGAAAACCTGATCCAGTTAAATCCATCGGACACCTCTGCTTTCATCGGGGGTTCGGTATCATTCGAGGTTCTTTCACCTATCTCACCCGTTTATCAGTGGCAGATGGATGACGGTACCGGTTTCCGTAATTTAAGCAATGCTGGGCCTTATAATGGGGTTACCAATAATGTGCTATTTGTAAGTGCCATTTCACCGTGGATGAATAATTACAAATACCGCTGTATCATATCATCCTCCATGTGTTCTGACACTTCAGAGGCAGCCACCCTTTCAATTTCAACTGTTTCCGTACAAAAACTGGAACAACACCAACTTAAACTATACCCAAACCCCAGCAAAGGCACTTTTCATCTATCTGACCCCTCAGGAACAACGTTTAACAGTATCAGCATATTTGACCTGCAGGGTAGACTTATCTATAGCTTGAATTATCAGGAAAACCCTGCTACATTAGTTCTCCCTGCTTTGTCTCCGGGGGTTTATCAGATTGTAACAAAAAGTACAGCTGGTGTTGGTATAAACCGCTTGATGATTGAGAAATAATATCCGAAAATTGCAGATGCACTTTTCAGATAACTCCCTTCACCCGGATTCCTTACTCGGTTCCTTAAGCCAGGATTATACCCAGGACAGGGGTGCCCTTAAAGTCCCCATCTACCAATCCTCCACCTTTGTTTTCCCGGATTCGGCTACCATGAAACGGCTGTTTGCCTACAAAAACGGGCGTGGTGAGCTGTTACCTGGTGAGGCAGAACCCATGGCTTACAGTCGCTGGAACCATCCCGGCCTGCAGACACTGGAAGAACGGTTGTGTGTTTGGGATGGTGGAGAAGCTGCTTTGGCCTTCGAATCGGGTATGGCAGCCATAAGTAGCTGCTGGTTGGCGCTCTTAAGGCCGGGAGATGTGATTTTGTACAGCAATCCGCTTTATGGTGGCTGTGATGCCTTTATACACACCCAACTCAAAGCCATGCAGATTAACAGCCTGGCTTTTGACGCAAACGATACAGTTGATGATGTGCTTAGTCGGATCGATCAGGCAGGATTCAGGGATAAAATCAGGGTAATTCATGTAGAAACTCCCTGCAATCCGCATAACCTGATGATCGACCTGAGTGTCGCCGCTGAAATCAAAAAAATCCTGACCAAACCGGAAAAAGAAGTCATACTCACGGTTGATAATACCTATTACGGCCCCGTTTTTCAGCAACCTATCAAACACGGAGCGGATGTAGTACTCTATTCCGCTACCAAATATATAGGTGGCCACAGTGATGTAATGGCAGGTGCCTGCATCGGCCGGAAAGAGCTGATGGCAGTCATTCGTGGCTGGCGGACCCAACTGGGCGCTACTGCCTCTCCTTTTACCTGCTTTTTGCTTTTAAGGAGTCTGGAAACACTTTCTCTCCGCATGGAAAAGGCGGCTGCCAATGCCCGGCAACTGGCAGATTGGTTAAATCAGCATCCAAAAGTAAAGAAAGTGTATTATCCTGGTCTGGCCGGAGAAACAGATAGTGTCAATAACCTTATTTTCCGCAAACAATGCGAGCATTCAGGGGCGATGATTGCCTTCGATGTAAAAGGTGGTGAAAAAGAAGCTTTTTGTTTCCTCGATGCCCTGAAACTGATCAGACTGGCTGTCAGTCTGGGTGGCACAGAAAGTCTTTGTGCCCACCCTGCAACTACCAGTCACGCCCCCATGACAGCTGCCAACCGGGCAAGATATGGCATTGGAGATGCCATGATCCGGTTTTCGGTTGGTATTGAGCATGTTCAGGACCTGCAGGCTGATTTGAATCAGGCCCTGTCCCAGATCTGAGTCTATTTTTTCCTGAAAACAGCACCAAACAATACGTCTCCGCCTTCCGTGGAGTGCTGGAAATACTGTTGCTTCTCAAATTTCAGTTCCGGCAGGACACTTAGTTTTTCAACCACCCCTTCGTTTTCTTCTGTATAAGCAGAACAGGTCAGGTAGATAAGTTTCCCTCCTGATTTCAGGGCATAAGCCAGCTGTTTGGCGATGCGGTACTGTTTATCTGCAAATTCCGCAATGGTTTTGGGGTCAAACTGGTCGAGCACCTCGGGAGTATTGGCCCAGGTTCCGGAACCACTGCAGGGCACATCGGCGATGATGGCATCAAACTGTTTGGGGAAGGATTTCTGCATCGAGAGTGCTCCCAATACTGTATGATCAACTACCGCCTGGCTGTAATTGCGTAACCCTGCTTTTTTGAAACGTTCGTGCAGGTTTTTAAGAATATTATCTCTTACATCTGTCACAAAAAGGCTGACGGCCGGTTCCATATCCTGTAACAGCAACGATTTACCTCCTGCACCGGCACAGGCATCGAGCCAGCGTTCGCTGGCTTTGGGTTCAAAAAGCTGCCCGACAAGCTGTGAGGAGATGTCCTGCACTTCCATCTTGCCTTGCTGCCAGGCTTGCAGGGGTTCGAGTTTGGTACCCGGTTTCACAGCTATGGCCTGGTGGCTTATTTCAGTTGTTTCGAAGGCTATCCCTGCTTTTTCAAGCTCGTTCTTTACCGATTGTTCTTTACCACGGCGCATACGCAGCCAAAGTTTACGTTGCAGCAAATGCGATTGCAGGAATTCTTCCTTCCTGATCGCAGCGGACACTGCTTCTGAAGCTGGAAAATATTGCTCCCACCCTGCTTTCAGTCCGAGTTTTTCAAGCAAAGCCCATCGGTCGGTCTCCCCCTGCTCCCAGGCAGTGCCAAACAGCTTTTCACTCCAGAACTGAACAAAAAAATCGGCTTCCTGAGGTTGACATAAATATCTTCCCAGTAAAACCTGTTCTTCTTTGTTTCTTTCAGGAAACAAACGTTTAACCCGGTAGGCATCAAATACAAAAGCACCTACCTCACGGCGGTCGCGGGAACCCATATTGGGGTGGGACTTAAAATGTCCGGGTAAAAAACTCGCCAGACTGCCATGCCGGAACGCCTTGAGCGCCTGCAGGGTCTGGGTCATCCGTAAATCGGGATGCATCAGGGTATGGGTTTAAATTGGTATTCGCTGTACTCGAGTATCCGGACAGCCTTATTGACGTAAGCTTCCTCTGAAGGCACAAACTCAAAATCCTGTGCCAGCTGTCTGCTGTTTTCTTTAAAATGTGATAACCTCAATTTTTGGTGCTCCAACCAAATCTCTCCTAAAAAAAGACAGTGATCAAATGCCACAAAAGCAGCCAGTTGCGGTTCTGCACTAAATTTTTCTCTGAAAAGTTGCTGCACCACTTTCACATCCCGGTCGTTGAAGGCTACCATCTGGGCGGTGGTAATCCGAATGGGAATTTTGGCTAACAATTCGGGGTCGATGGTAGGGAAATCTACCCAATTAGGCAGGCCGAATACCACTATGTCATATTCAGCTGAAAGCTCCACCAGTTCCTTAAGACAGTAGGACACAAAGGTTTCATCGGGAGAAGGCAGGTAAACAATATTCTTCTTGCCCCTGAGCAACAGCTTTTTTATCTCTGAACGACCAGGGCGGTTTTTTTCCAGTACTTTAACCCCTGTCTGTTGAGCCGTAAGGGCTTCCAGCACCCGTTTTTCAAGTTCTGTACCCCGTGTAAGTACCGAAATGGCAGCCCCTTCTTTCTTGGCTTGCCGCAACAATGCGGCTGTATGCATTTCCATGGGCGGCCGGCTTTCGAGCCAGCGGTTTTCGGTTTTGAGATAGATGCGGTAAACGTCTTTTTCCTGTTCAATAACCAGATTGGCGTCAGCATTTTCGGCAGGGCCGGTTGCTATTTCCGATTTGTTCACCACTTTAACAGAAGCTGTCAGTCCTTTCCGCTGCAGGCTGTCGAATCCTAACAGGAAGCCTTCCAGTGCCTGCATCCGGTTGAACAGCTCCGCGTCGTTGATTTCCGGCTCTGATAGGGCAAGCCACAATTCAATCTTCAGCACCTTGGCCTGAGATTGAATCAGCGGACTATCCAGCGCAGCCTTGCCGGTCTTTTCGGCAGGCGTAACTACAATGGCCTGTCCGCTTTCTACCCGTTTCGCCTTGCAGGCAAATGCCAGAAACAGCAGACAAAACAGGATTAACTGCTTATTCCCACTCAATCGTCGCAGGTGGTTTCGAACTGATGTCATACACAACCCTGTTTATGCCTTTTACTTTGTTGATGATCTCGTTAGAGACCTTCGCTAAAAACTCATAGGGCAAATGACACCAATCCGCCGTCATACCGTCGAGGCTTTCGACGGCACGCAAGGCAATTACATTTTCGTAAGTTCTTTCATCTCCCATTACCCCTACCGAACGAATCGGAAGGAAAATGGCCCCTGCCTGCCACACTTTGTCGTAAAGTCCGAAGGCTTTCAGGTTTTCGATATAGATGTCATCGGCCTCCTGTAAGATACGGACTTTGTCCGGGCTTATGTCACCTAAAATGCGGATACCCAGTCCCGGGCCGGGAAACGGATGCCTGCCGAGTATATCCATCGGAATACCCAGTGCCTTGCCTACTTCCCGGACTTCGTCCTTAAACAGGGTATTCAGCGGTTCTACAACCTTCAGTTTCATGTTTTCGGGCAAACCTCCTACGTTGTGGTGGCTTTTGATGGTTTGAGAAGGCCCGTTTACGGAAACTGACTCAATCACATCGGGATAGATAGTTCCCTGCCCCAGCCAGCTGACGTTCTGAATGCGGTGTGATTCCTGGTCAAATACATCGATGAAGACCTTACCAATGGCTTTGCGTTTGGCTTCCGGCTCCGACAGTCCGTCGAGCGCTGCATAAAACTGATCGGCTGCCCGTACGCCGGTAACATTCAGGTCGAGGCGTTTGTATATCTCCAGTACCTTTTCAAATTCATCTTTCCGCAAAAGACCATTGTCGATGAAAATACAGTGTAACTGCTTGCCGATGGCATGCTGGATGAGTACGGCCGCTACCGTTGAATCAACCCCGCCGCTGAGGCCCATCACCACCTGATCGCTGCCTATTTTTGCCTTAAGGCTTTCAATGGTGCTGTTGATGAAATGATCGGGGGTCCAGTCCTGGCTGCAACCGCAGATGCCAACCAGAAAATTATAGATGAGCTTTTTACCATCAGTACTGTGGGTTACCTCCGGGTGGAACTGTATACAATAGATATTTTTACCGGCAAAACGGAAAGCGGCGTTGGTTACTGATTCCGTGCTGGCCAGCAGTTCCACCTCTTCAGGCAGGTGGGTGATGGTATCGCTATGTGACATCCAGACCTGACTACCAAGGCTGATATCCTTAAACAAAGGATTGGGCTGCAGATAGGTGATGTTGGCCCTGCCATATTCCCTGGTTTTGGAGGGCATCACACTGCCACCAAATTGTTTGGTGAGCAACTGCGCGCCGTAACAAACCCCTAAAACAGGATAAGCCGACAGGATATGTTTCAGGTCAGGATTCGGACTAAGCGGATCATTGGTCGAATACGGACTGCCCGACAGGATAATGCCTTTCACACTGGCATCAAGGGTCGGGATCTTGTTGAAGGGGTGAATTTCGCAATAAACGTGCTGTTCACGAACCCTGCGCGCGATGAGCTGGGTGTATTGCGATCCGAAGTCGAGTATGATGATCTTTTGCATGCGCAAAAATAGGCAGATGCCTACGATTTAGGAAGCCCGAATGCGTATGATTCACAAGGGGTATTTTAGTAGGTTTGTAAGATGAGTAAAGCCTTGTTTCTCGACCGGGATGGGGTTATCAACCACGATCCGGGCGATTATACCTGCAGTCCTGAAGAATTTGTGTTTAATCCGGGCATCTTTTCCTTTTTACGGGAGATGCAAAAACGTGGCTATCGCCTGGTTGTAGTCACCAATCAGGCCGGTATTTCAAAAGGACTCTACAGCCTGGAGACTTTTCACGCTATCAACCAGAAGATGCTGGCCGGGCTGGCGGCAGAAGGCATCTACCCTGATGAAGTATATTTCTGCCGGCATCATCCCGATTTCGGTAAATGTCTTTGCCGTAAACCCGGTTCCCTGTTTATCGAAAAAGCCCTGGCCCGTTTCGGTTACGACAAGAGCAGGAGTTTTATGATAGGCGACCGTGAAAGAGATGTGGAAGCCGCTGAAAGTGCCGGTATAAAGGGTTTTCTGGTCCCTGTAAACAGTATTCTCCACAGCCATCAATTCCCCGACTTATGAAAAAAGCAATTGTAACAGGTGCTTCCAGGGGTATGGGCGCTGCCATTGCCCATGCGCTGGCAGAAAACGGCTATGCCGTGCATGGTGTAGCCCGCGACAGCCAGGCGCTGGAGGTTTTGTGCCGGGAAATTCGGCAAAAAGGAGGTTCTGCCACCTGCACGAAGCTCGATATCAGCGACAGCGTTGCCACTGCCCATTGGCTGGAAACCCTCGAAACACCGGATGTATTGGTGAACAATGCCGGCATGGGGGTTTTTAAACCTTTTGACATGCTGAATGTCAGTGACTTCGACCAGATGTTTATGCTGAACGTACGCGCATGTTTTCAGATCAGTCAGGGTATAGCCCTTAAGATGCGGGAAGCCGGAAAAGGTCGCATCATCAGCATTGTTTCAGATGCCGGCAAACGTGTTTTCCCGAACGGCAGCTTGTACTGTGCCTCCAAAGCCGCCCAAAGCACGTTGATGCAGGCCCTGCGGACCGAACTTCAGCCGGCCGGCATCCGCCTCACCCAGATTTATCCTGGCTTAACCGACAGTTTTTTCAACGGCAGCACACCCGGCAGCGAAAAAAAAGCAGCCTGGCTACAGCTCAAAGACATAGCTGATGCCGTTTTGTATGTTGTAAATGCCCCTGATCATGTGGTAGTGGATGAAATTATGCTTCACCCCCGTTCTCAAAACTGGTAGATGGTAAAACGCAGGTATTTTCTTTCGTTTTTGCTTCTGTTCGCCGGTCTCGCCGTACCGGCTGCTGCACAGCAAACGCGCCTTTATCTGTTTTGGTCGGAAAACTGCCCCATTTGTTTGTTTTATGGCCGGGAGTTACAGCATCTACAAACCAGATACGGGGAAACGGTGGAGTGGGTATTTGTGTTTCCGAACCAGCTGTCGACCGACAGTTCGGCACAGGCTTATCTCAGCAAAAACAAGCTGAAAGGACGGGTAGAAGTAGAAAAAGCCGCAATGCTGGTTGATTTATACAACATTGAAGTCACACCGGAGGTGGTCTTGTTATCTGAAAGAAATGTGGTTTTATATGCCGGAAGAATTGACAACAGTTATGAAAAAATAGGCCGCCGAAGGCCAAAAGCCACAGCCACCGAATTGTCAGACCGCTTGCAAAAAGTAGCTGATAAAGAGGACTTTCCTTATATTCGAACACGTGCAGTTGGTTGTTTCCTGCACTCAGATTTTTAACCATGAAAAGACGTTTATTCTTTTGTCTGTTTGTGCTGCCTTCTTTTTCATGGGCACAGCTTAATTTTTCGGAGCACATAGCACCCATCATCTACAACAAATGTACTTCCTGTCACCGGGCCGGTGAGATCGGGCCCATGCCCTTTACCAACTACAACGAGGTAGCGGCTTATGGCAGCATGATCAGCTTTACCACTCAGACACGTGTCATGCCTCCCTGGCAACCGGACAAAAGCTACAGCAGCCTGCTCGACGAACGGGGACTTACCCAGCAGGAAATCGATGACATCGCCAGCTGGGTAAACAACGGGATGCCGCAGGGCAACCCTACGCTTGAGCCACCTTTACCCAATTTCCCGACCGGTTCGCAGCTCGGGCAGCCCGATATGACCCTGCACATGTCGGAGCAGTACGAACACCTCGGCAACAACCAGGATATGTATCGGGTGTTTGTACTCCCTGTGAACATCCCTGCAGATAAAACCGTGAAAGCCATTGAGTTCAGACCCGGCAACAAAAAAATTGTTCACCATGCTATTCTTGCATTGGACACCACCGGACAAGGGCGTGTCCGTGATCAGAACGATCCAGGGTATGGTTATACCTCTTTTTCGGGTTTTGGTTTTAATCCTACCGAAGACACCTGGTACGGCTGGGCACCGGGTACTACACCACGTTATTATCCCACCAACATTGGCAAACGTCTTTACCGTAATGCTGATGTGCTGGTGCAGATGCATTATGCCCCCTATCCTGTCAACGAGAAAGACTCCAGCAGCGTCAATATTTTCTTTGACAACAACAATCAGGTGACCCGTCACGAGATAATTGCACCTATTTCACCCCTGAATCTGACCAATGGTCCGTTTGTGATTCCCGCTAACACCGTGAAGTCGTTCAAGGGCAGGTTAAGAGTTCCGGCAGATGTCTCGCTGGTCAGCGTGTTTCCACATATGCATTTGTTGGGACAAAGCTGGAAAATATATGCCGTCCGTCCGGGTAACGACACCGTAAACCTGATCAGTATTCCGGAATGGGATTTCAACTGGCAGGGCTTTTACCACTTCCCACGTCTGGTAAAACTCCCGGCAAACACCTGGATTTACGCGGAAGCCACTTTCGACAATACCACCAACAATCCCTATAATCCCAACGACCCGCCCATCAACGTCAGCTGGGGAGAAAGCACGCGGGATGAAATGTATCTCACATATGTGTCTTTTGTGCCATATCAGGCAGGTGATGAAGACATTGTGCTCAGTCAGCCCGGAGAACTGGCTATTCAGCGCATGAAAACCAAAATGTATCCGGTTTATCCTAATCCGGCTTCCGGAGAAGTGCAACTGGGCTATATGCTGGCCGAGCAGGGAGATGTAAAAATAGAATTGCTGGATATAAACGGAAAACGAGTAAAATATTTACTCGAAGGAAGGCGCTATTTGCCCGGACAGCATCAGCTGAGCTTCGGCACCGAAGGATTAAGTGGCGGACTATATCTGATTCAACTTCAAACTGGTTCGCAAACCATTCAGCAGAAACTGATTGTGCACTAATGGTAGTCGGCTTCAGCCACTAACATCACGCCTTCAGTATCTATTTCTTCCAGTTTTACAGGCACCAGTTCGTTGGTCCGCAAGGGGTCGTATTTGGCTCTTACCTTGATGTAGTTATCGGTAAAACCATACATTTCTTCGGCATGTTGTTCGTGTTCGAAAAGGACAGTACGGGTTGCTCCCAGGTGCTCGTTGTAGAAGGCTCTTCGTTTTTTCTCACTGAGTATCTGCAACATGCGGTTGCGCTCCGACCGTTTGCCGTTAGGTACCCGGCCTTCCATGCGGATAGCTTTGGTATTGTCGCGTTCGGAATAGGTAAATACGTGCAGATAGCTGATGTCGAGCTGGTTAATGAATTCGTAGGTATCTCTGAAATCAGCATCACTTTCGCCGGGGAAACCCACTATCACGTCTACCCCTATGCAGGCATGCGGCATCCGTGTTTTGATCTGCGCTACCCGGTCGGCATACAGCTCGCGCAGATAGCGGCGTTGCATCAGTCTGAGCATGTGGTTGGAACCCGATTGCAGCGGGATGTGAAAATGTGGCACAAAACGTTTGGAACTTGCTACAAAACCTATGATTTCGTTGGTAAGCAGATTTGGTTCGATGCTGGAAATACGGAAACGGTCGATCCCTTCTACCTCATCCAGTGCTGTAATCAGTTCCAGGAAGGTACCATGCTCCCTGTTTTTGGGGTCGTCGGCATTGAGGCCATAATCACCTATGTTGACACCGGTAAGCACAATTTCCCGGATGCCTTGTGCGGCAATTTCACGGGCATTGGCCACTACTCCGGCAATGGGTGTTGACCGGCTGTTGCCTCTGGCCAGCGGTATGGTACAAAAGGTACAACTGTAATTACAGCCATCCTGTACTTTGAGAAATGAGCGGGTTCGGTCGCCAACCGAATAAGAAGAAACAAAGCGGTTCACGGCCTCAATATCTCCTGAAACGATCCGGGCTTCAGGCTGCTTTTTGAAATCACCCAGGTGTTCGAGCAGGTTGAATTTTTCAGCGGCACCTAATACGACATCAACCCCTGGTATTTCAGCTATTTCGGCAGGCTTGAGCTGTGCATAGCAACCGATAATGGCCACATAGGCATCGGGATTGTGTTTGAGCGCCTGTTGTACCACTTTCCGGCATTTGCGGTCGGCATGGTCGGTGACGGAGCAGGTATTAATGACATAAACATCTGCCCCGTCGTTGAACTCAACCTTTTCGAAGCCGTTTTGCGTGAAGATGCGGCCTATGGCTGAGGTTTCGCTGAAGTTGAGTTTACAACCCAGGGTGTAGAAGGCTACCGACCGCTGACCGGCTGCCGGCTGATGTCTGGAGGCCTTCCCGTTCGGTTTTTCCTGCACTGCCGGCGCAAAATCTTCCTGAAAGTTGCCCATGCTATTTATTGTTGAATGCCCGCAGGCGAATCGACGTAATTACTTTTTTGGTGTAACGCGGGAAATCTCCGTCCATCATCCAGTTGTAATAACCAGGTTCCTGCGCAAATACTTCCGCCACGGAACGGCCTTTGTGTTTACCAAAATTAAATACTTCCACTCCTTTGTCGTTGTACACGATACGACTGGCCAGGTCTACCGATTTATTGTTTCGAGCCGTATAGCGGTGCAGAAACTCTACATCGTTTTTCAGTTCTTCGTAACGGTCGAGCTGGCTCAGCAAAATTTCATAGGTAGCGGTCGTATCGGCCTCGGCACTGTGGGCATTCAACAGTTCTTTGCCGCAATAAAATTTGAAAGCTGCTTTGAGATCACGGGGCTCGTTTTTGTGGAAAATGGTCTGGATATCCACGAATTTTCTTCCATCCAGGTCAAAGTCCACCTCCACCCTCAAAAATTCCTCTACCAGCAAGGGCAAGTCGAAGTGATTGGAATTGTAACCCGCAAAATCGCAATTGCGCATAAAATCGTTGAGCTGAGGGGCAAATGTTCTGAAAGTGGGCATATCTGCCACATCTGCATCAAAAATACCGTGGATTTTAGAGACTTCTGCCGGGATCTTCATCTCCGGATTGATCCGTTGGGTGAGTATCTGACTGGTGCCGTCAGGCATGGCTTTTAATACCGAAATCTCTACAATACGATCTGTAGCAGTGTTGATGCCGGTAGTTTCCAGATCGAAGAAGGCCAGCGGCCGCTTTAAATTCAATTGCATCCTGCAAAGATAAGGCCCAGCCCATTCCGACCATGGAATAATTCACAGGCATTCATCGATTAAAAAACGGCATCCGGCAGGCATTCATAGCCTTAAACAGAGCATTCATCTAAAAGCCGGCTCAGGCATGATCAGGAGGGATACATTCGTTACGGAAAACATTCTCTCAACCTATGTCCTTACTGATATGAAAATATTGCTCTTAGATGCAGACCCGGTCAGCAACCTGATTTTCCGCAGGCAACTCCGGAAATATTACCCCGATATTAACCTGGATGTATATGTTGATTCTGACGAATTCCTTTCGCAGATTAAAACCATCTCGGACAAGGTTGATCTGCTGTTGATAGATATTCATCTCCCCAAACACAGTGTTTCAGAAATTCTCGAAAACGTAAAAGTACACGGACTGAGGGCAGAAGTGGTGCTGATTTCAAGTTATGTAGATGCATATATTCTGGACAGCATGCTCGCCTTCAAAGATGTAAATCTGCTGGTTGAAAAACCCCTGACCAGCACCAAAATTAAGACTCTTTTACGTACATCCCTTAACTGAAAACAGGCTTAAGATCAAGATTATCGTAGTTTCCGGAGCTCATCAGCAGGAAACAGCCTTTCTCACGGGCAAGCATTTTAATCCTTTCCAGCAATTGCCGGCTGTCGGTAAACACCTCCAGGTCATTTCGCTGAAAGGCAGCTTTCACTTCTTCCGGATCCAGGGCAGGTAATTTTTTGTGGGCCAGTGTTTCCGGGTTATAATAAACTATCGCCTGTTCAGGGCCATTCATACTGCCGGCATAATGGGGCAGGAAAGCTTTGGTAAGGCTGCTGTACGTGTGTAATTCAAGACAGGCCACCAGCCGTTCGTTTTCATGCTGGCTTCTTACTGCCTCCACGGTTGCGGCCACCTTGCTCGGCGCGTGGGCAAAATCACGGTACACCCGGTAGCCTTCCCGGGCGGGCCAGGCTTCAAGTCGGCGCGCGGTGCCTTTGAAAGAGGCTATTGCCGTATAAAAATCTTCCTTACTCACACCAGCTTCTTCGGTCAGAATACGGGCCGCTGCAATATTCGCAATGTTATGTTTTCCGAAAACCTGAACAGGGACTTTCCCCAGAGAGGTCTTAAGAAAGGTGTAACCCTCTTCTATCACATGGTCAACCGCATGATACGGCTTCAGTTTGAGTCTGTCTGCTCTTTTTTCAGCAATGCCAACCAGATCCGGATCCCCATCAAAATAACCCAGCACACCGCCGTCCGGTAATGTATCCATCAAGGCTTCAAATTGGGACACATAACCTTCATAAGTTGGGAAAACATTGATGTGATCCCACGCAATGCCACTGATAACCACTGCATGCGCATGGTAATGAAGGAATTTGGGTCTTGGGTCAAGGGGCGAGGCCAGGTATTCATCCCCTTCCAGTATGATTACGGGGGCCGTATCCGTGATTTTAACCATGCGATCGAAACCTTCCAGCTGTGATCCTACGAGATAATCGAAATCCATTTTGTGGAACTTCAATACATGCATTATCATGGCAGTAATGGTGGTTTTACCATGTGAACCGGCTACAACCAGCCGTTTCTTCTGCTTTGATTGTTCATATACAAATTCCGGAAACGACATTACCCGTAAACCCAATGCCTGTGCCCGAAGCAACTCGGGATTATCTGCCCGGGCATGCATGCCCAGAATAACGATATCCAGTCCGGCATGGATGCGGTCGGGAAACCATCCCCAGGCTTCGGGTAATAGTCCCTGCGCCTCCAGCCTGCTTTTGGAAGGTTCAAATATCTGATCGTCAGACCCTGTTACCTGGTGGCCCAGGGCTTTCAGGTCGAGCGCGAGGTTGTGCATCACAGCACCGCCGATGGCGATTAAGTGTACGTTCACAGCAGCTTGGTTTAGGATGTAAAATTGCAAATCTATCCCCACAAAAATACCAGAGATTTTGTCGGGCAACTGACAATGCTTTCCGCCATTTTTTCGTTTGTTGCAGTATGCTTAGAAGTTTGTTACTCCTGGTGCTGCTGGCGGGCTGTTCCAAAACCGAAAGTCCGGAACCTGTGCCGGTTATCCCGACACCCCTTCCGGAGATTAACACCGAGGCCGATTTATTTGTCATTGCCCGGTTTAACAGTCAGTTTTTATGGTATAAAAACGACAGCAGCCGGCTTCCTTCAGCCAATGCTTCGGCACACAGTTCCTTTATGCGGGTAAGATTTAACGCCATTGCTGCCGCTGCACTTACGGATAACGGCAAATTACCCGTCGGAGGCAGTTTCCCCAGGGGGAGTCTGGTGGTAAAGGAGTTATTCGAGGGAGCGACCGACAGCCTGCGTTATCTGGCGGTGATGTACAAAGATTCGCTGCATCCCGAACAAGCCGATGGCTGGGTATGGGGAGAATTTGAAAGTAACGGAGTACCCCTTATACTGCTCAACAGCAAAGGCGCGCTGTGCGTCAGCTGTCACCAGACAGCCGACAGGGACAGAACCCGGCTGTTTGACCTGCATCCGTGAACTTCAGAATTAATTCGTTTTAAGTCATTCTGCCCTTAAATTGCAGTATGAAACTGCATACTATCGACACCGGCCTGTTCAAACTTGACGGCGGCGCCATGTTTGGCGTCGTCCCCAAATCCATGTGGCAAAAGCTCAATCCCCCCGATGTCAACAATATGTGCAGCTGGGCGATGCGCTGTTTGCTGGTAGAAGATGACAATCGTCTTGTGCTCATCGACAACGGTATGGGCGATAAGCAGGATGAGAAGTTCATGGGATTCTATTATCTCCACGGAGAAGGCAGCCTGCATAACTCTCTGAAACAACTGGGTTTTCACGCGAGCGATATTACCGATGTAATACTTACCCACCTGCATTTTGACCATTGCGGTGGCAGCGTAAAATGGAAAACGGACAGAAGTGGCTTCGAATTAAGCTTTCCCAATGCCAGGTACTGGATAAGTCAGGAGCAATACGATTGGGCGTACCCTAACCCCAATGTACGGGAAAAGGCCTCTTTTTTGAAGGAAAACATCCTGCCGATTTACGAAAGCGGGCATGCGCAATTTGTAAAACCGGGAGAGAAAGTAGCCGGATTTGATGTGTTGCATGTTTACGGTCACACCGAAGGCATGATGCTTCCTCTGCTGGCATACAAAGACAGGAAAATTCTCTATGCTGCCGACCTCATCCCATCTGCCGGTCATCTTCCGCTTCCTTATGTGATGGCCTACGATATGCGGCCCTTGCAAACACTGGAAGAAAAGGGCCGCATTCTCAAACAGGCGGTGGCTGAGGACTGGATTATCTATCTTGAACACGACCCGGTTACAGCCTGCATCAGCCTGCAGGACACAGAAAAAGGCGTCCGGCTGAAGGATAGCTTCAGCCTGGAAGATTTATAGTCATTATTTCAGTATCAGTTTGCGGGTAGCTATTTTTTTGCCGTGTTGAACCACGAAATAGTAGGTGCCTTTCCCGGCATTTCTGAGGTCAATTTCTGTCAGAAACAAGCCTGAAATTTGCGGGTCTGTTTCAGAGAATACAATTTTCCCTTTCGCATCCAATACCTTGATGCTGAGTACCGCTGGGCTGTCGCCTACCCTGAAGCTAAGCTGAATCAAACCATCGCCTGGATTGGGGAATATTTTGAGTTCCTCTATTTCAAGACTGTTTTTGCCGGTTCCGACTGCTTTTGTCAGTTCTGCGGGTGCTTCTTTCATTTCCGATTCCACTACCCTTTCGAACTCCATCCTTTTTAAAGCCGGCTTTCCCCTGGTGGCCAAACCGCGTGGATGTGAGAAGGCGTAAACCGAAACATCCTCGTCCGCGAAGTGGTGCTCCATGCGGAAGTGCGTCAGAGAATCCAGTTCAGGAAAAACGAAACTGTGGCTGAATGCACCGCTGGAATCACGCCACTTTCTGTGTAAAAGAAAGGCACTGTCGGCTAATTCGAATTGTCGGCGATTTTCATCAGACAAAAAAAGTGAGTCGAGAGAATATCCGAAACTCCCGGCATCGTGCGGAAAATAAAAGTGATTCCCAAAAGCTTCTGAATCATGCAGATAAATCCTGCTTCTGGCTTTTACTTTGCCTCTTCCATCCTTCCCGGCAGGCAGGCTTGCCTTGAATCTTTCGAGATCTGCCCTGTTATCGAAGGCCGTATCGATGATCTCGGTTGCTCCGTTTATCTCCCTGTGGATATAAAGCTTATATGCTTTAGTACTGCTTTGGGCCATGCCCTGTAAGCTGATCAGGGTTCCGATGGCCAGGAGGATTAGTTTGTTCATCACTGTTACGTTTATGATACAAACGTACCTTGCCTCTGTAAACGAGCTTGTTAAGGGTGGGTTAATACCCGTTAAGGTTCCGTTAAAGCCCTTCTCTTTTGAGTAATCTGCTCATTTTCTGATACAATTCCAGGCTTTTGATTGGCTTGGTGATAAAATCATCAAACCCCAGGGCATCAGCCTTGGTCTTGGTGTCTTCAAAAGCATCTGCGGTAAGTGCAATAACCGGTATCCGGCGTATATCTTCCCTTATTTCCCCACTTCTCACTTTGGCAATCAGTTCAAAGCCATTCATTACCGGCATCTGAATATCGAGCAGTATCAGGTTGAATTTTGTTTTTTGAAGGGCATATAAGGCATCCAGACCATTTTCTGCCACTTCAAAGGTACAATCCCACTTCTTGAGTAATCGGCTGGCAAGCATGATGTTGATATGATTGTCTTCCACCAACAAAACAGTATAGCCGGAAAGCGACTGAATAGCCAGGGTCTGAGGATCCGTGACCTCTCTGTTAGGGTCGGATACCTGAGCGAAGGGTATGTTGACCGTAAATACAGAACCCTTTCCCGGTATACTCTTCACTTCAATCTTCCCACCCATCAGTTTAACGAGTTTTTGGGTGATGGTAAGGCCCAATCCTGTTCCTCCGAACTTGCGGCTGGTATACTTTTCGGCCTGTTCAAAGCGGTCAAAAATCCTTTCGATTTTATTGGCATCAATGCCGATTCCTGTATCGGATATTTCAATGCGCAGCAATTGTTTTTCAGCGGTTGTCTGCTTACAGCTTACCTTGATTTCAATTTTTCCTGCATGGGTAAATTTTACAGCATTGGAACCGAGGTTGAGCAGAATCTGGCTCAACCGAACCGTATCGCCTTTCAGTAATCGTGGCAGCGGTTCTTCCATTTCCAGACTGATCTGAAGTGATTTGTCTCTGGCAATGTATCCCAGGGTTCTTTCAAAATGAAGCAATTGTTCCTTCAGGTTAAAAACTTCTTCCGATAGCTCTATTTTATCTGCTTCTATCTTACTGAGGTCGAGTAAGTCGTTGATAAGTCTCAGCAAATTATCGGCCGAAAACCGGACTGCTTCCAGGTACTCAAGTTTTTGGGGGTCTTCTTCATCCGGCAACATCAGTTCTGTGAGACCAATGATCGCATTCATGGGTGTTCTGATCTCATGGGAGATGTTCGAAAGAAAATTAGACTTTGTTTGTGTGGCCTGCTCAGCCAGTTCTTTGGCTTCCCGCAGGGTGCTTTGTGTCAGTTGCTGGCTGATAGCACCCCCGAGTGCATTGCAAAAACCTCTTAAAATATTCTCCTCAAGCACTGACCATTGCCGTTCCTGAGAAAGGTCGTCGAAACCAATAAATCCCCAGAATTTTTTGTCGACGAAAACAGGCAGCACCATTACCGACATTACATTAAAGAAGCTAAGAACTTCTCTCTCCTTCTCAGGCAGCTCATGCAGGCGGTAAGAAAGGGATTCGCCTTGCTGAATTCTTTCCAGCCATACTTTCAGACCGAATTTTTCATAATTCACGCCTCTCTTCAACAGTATCCGTTCTTTACTGCCCACCCTTGTCGCATCGATAGGGGTAACCAGTCTGGCCACCTGACCTTCTTCTGTTTCAAGGTGCCTGAAAACCCAGGCATGCGACGCCCCGATGGCATTGGAGGCCAGCTGAATGGCTTCCTGAAAAGCGTGGTCAAAATTGGTGTCCACCAGGAGGGTTTCTGAGGCCTTTTTAATCTCCCCAAGCAAAAGGGCAGCTCTTTGCTCAACAGCCTGCTGCTGCCGGAGTTCGGTAACATCCTGGATAAAGCCCCTTATTTCAGATATCTCACCCTTGCTATCCCTGGTGGCGGATGCTTTTTCGTGTATAAACCGAATTTCACCGGATGGGGTGATAATCCGGTGATTGAGCAGCAACTCCCCTCCGATTTGCTCGAAGGCTATCAATTTTTGGCTGATTTCCAGCAAATCGTCCGGATGTATACGTTCATAGTAAGCCGATGGGGTTCTTGTGGCCTGAGAAAACTCAACGCCGAAAATCTGACAACAGCGTTCATCCCAATAAACGGTTCCTGTGGAAAGATCAGAACGCCAGGTTCCCAGTCGGGCTAATTCCATGGCATCTGTCAGTAACTCCCTGTTTTCTGCCAGCGCATCTGCATAGAGCTGTTTTTCAGTTACATTGTTGCTGTAAATAGTGAGGGCCGTCAGTACATCGTCTTCATTGTAATTGGGGAACAGACTTACCTCGGAAATAACAAAAGAACCATCGATAAAATCAAAGCGGCTGGTAAATTCCTGCTTTTCTCCGGCCAACCCTCGTTCATACCGCTCTTTCCAGAATTGCCTGGTTTTATCGGGCACTAAAGACAACATATCCAATCCTGGCTGCGGGTCAACACCAAAACGATGTGCCAGAAATTTTTTAAACTTATCATTGGCCTGAATGAGCCTGAACTGCCGGTCGACTGACCAGATATGGAAGCTTGTTTGCTCCAGCATGGATTCTACCGACTTCATCGCACGCTGTACCCTGGTCATTACATCGTCGTTTGACCAGTAAATCACCAGCACCACGGCAATAATCAGCATCGATACCTGAAATATATTTCCCAGAAAAGCTTCCCGCAGCACTTGTTCCGGCAAATCAACCCGCCAGGGAAAACGAATAAGCAAACCTGTCACCAGCGAAATAACAACCAGTGAAATGAGAATTATCACATGCCTTTTTCTTTTGAAATCAACGACAAAAGGAATGGAAAGGAAAATAAGAAACTGAAAAAGAAAAGAGCCGTGATCGGGGCCGAACAAGGTAGAATAGTAGAATATCAGAGAAGCATTCAGGAAGGTGAGTAAATAAGCAGACAACGTGTGATACCCCGCGGCATTAACCTTGAGCATACATAAAAAGCTGACCAGGAAGGCAACATTGATATACATATTAAAAGGAAGCCCCTGCAATCCGTCGAGCACTGTGGTGAGCGTCAGCGCAAAGGAAGCCAGCAATACCAGGACATTGATCATCCTGACCCTTCGCTGCACATTGGCAGAAAGGTCATCTCTTACACCATAATTGGTAATTCGTCTGATTAAGTTAATCAAGAATAAAAGCACTGGGTGCACGAATATAATCCATCAGGGGGCTGACTACACAATGGAGGCGGATAAAAAATTGGACACCTTGTTCTCTGGCCGTTAAACAGGACTTAAATGGCGTTAATGAAACGTTAAATGCGCTTCACTGCCGCAACGGAGTTGTAGTTTTGTATCAACACTTCCTCCATGCTTAAAAAGAAGCTAGTTCCTTTTCTGATTGTTTCCATGGCATTCGCCCTTACCGGATTGATAGCGGTACAGGCATTCTGGATCAGGGAAGCAATGCTTATGAAGGCAGAAGAATTTGACAGGGGGGTGAATGAAGCCCTTCAGGCCACCAATTACGCACTGGAAGCGCAGGAAGCTTCTCTGTTTTTTGCCCAGAGTCTGGACCGTAAAAACCTTGCCCGACAGATCGATTCCATGTCGGGGCCGGTTTTGTACGAACTGGATACCATTGAACTCTCTGCTACAGCTACTGTGGAGCCTCCCAAGCGCAGGGTTCGGCCTGTCAATGAGTACAAATATATCAACGGGGAGGCGAATTATGTTTTTTCGGAACCCATGCTCAGCCCCGCTGCCGTAGATTGTATTTTCCACTTGAATCAATCTGCCATGCTGCGGTATCAGCGTCAGTTTCACCCGGATCAGGAGGCTTTGGAGGAAAAAAAACACCAGGAAATCAAAACCAGAAAAAGTAGTCCAGGTGCTGTTTCAGGTCGGAATTTCCCAGCTCATCCACCCCGCCCAGACATTTTCAGCAGCAGCACTTTTCATTCGATAGAGCTTAATCTTGACAGCCTGATGGAGCTATTGGCAAAGGACAGCATGCGTTTTATGCCAAGTGAACATATTTTCTATTTCCGCCAAAAAGAACCGGAACCAGCGAGGGTCATGATAAGTGTGGGAGAAAAGGAACCTGTCGCAACAATGGCTATCAGCAGTAAACCCAAGTCGGTCAAGGCAACGGTAGTCCGTCCCAAAAATGAACTTCGCAAGCAGGTTGTACAGAAAAAACTCAGGATCGACAGTCTCCTCAACAAGGTTGCCTTTGACTATATTTCTCCCAAAAAACCGATAGAGCAACGTATTTCTGAGGCTGCTTTTGATTCAATACTGCGTGCAAATCTGAGACAGCATGGTATAGGCGCAGCTTTCAGCTTTCAGATTGTACGGGAAGACGGTGACAGCACCCGGCTGATTTACGGGGAAGCCTTCCCTGGCACGCGTTATTATGAGGCGCGGTTGTTTCCCAATGATATGTTCAACCTCAATGAGCGGTTGCTGGTGTACTTTCCTAACCCCACTAATTTTTTGCTGGGTAATCTGCTAGGGATGCTGGTGGTTTCGTTGGCTCTTGTATTGATTTTGTTTGTCATTTTTTTCATCACCATTTCTGTGTTGCTGCGACAAAAGAAACTCTCAGACATCAAGTCAGATTTCATCAACAATATGACGCATGAGTTTAAAACTCCGATTGCGACCATTAATCTGGCGGCAGATGCGCTGGCCAATCCCAAGGTTCAGGACAACCAGGGCTTGATCACCAAATATCTTGGCATCATCAAAACTGAAAACCGGCGTATGAACACGCATGTGGAGCAGGTATTACAAACGGCCCAGCTCGACCGGCAGGAGCTCAAACTCAACAGGCAGCCGCTCGACCTGAAACATATACTGGAGCATGCCGTAGACCTGATGCAAATGCAATTCGAAAACCGCGAGGCGGTACTTTCACTCCAATGCAGTCAGGAACATTGTTTTGTGGAAGGCGATGAGATGCATCTTGTAAACGTATTCACCAACCTGTTTGACAATGCCCTGAAATATGCCGGAGAGCATCCGCAGGTGAAGGTGGAGGGCATTGTACAAGGCCAAAAAGCCATTGTAAGAGTCATTGATAACGGCATTGGCATGAGCCGGGAAACCAGGCAGCGTATCTTTGAGAAATTTTACCGGGTACCTACCGGTAATGTTCATAATATCAAAGGGTTTGGACTGGGGCTGAGTTATGTGAAAGCCATCATCTCCGCGCATGGCGGGAATGTACAGGTAGACAGTGAACCAGGCACAGGCAGTACCTTTACCATTACGTTACCAATCCTGAACACTAAAGTGTAACCATGAGCAAACATATTTTACTGGTTGAAGATGACCCGAATTTTGGCTCTGTTTTGCGCGACTATCTGCAATTGAACGATTATCAGGTAACGCTTTGTACCAATGGCAATACGGGCATCAGCACATTTAAGGGTGGGCAATTTGATATTTGCATACTGGATGTAATGATGCCGGAAAAAGATGGTTTTACCCTGGCAGAAGAAATCAGGGCGGTGAACAAAACCGTGCCCCTGTTTTTCCTGACCGCCAAAAGCATGAAAACCGATATGATACAGGGGTTTCAGCTGGGAGCAGACGATTATATCACCAAACCATTTGATTCAGAAGTACTGCTGTTCAAGATTAAAGCCGTTCTGAACCGTGTCGACAAACAGGATATGGGCAGTGAGGCATCCTTTTTCCAGATGGGTTCCTACACCTTTGATGTACCCATCCGGGAATTGAAGCTGGGCGATAAAGTCGTTCAGAAACTATCTCCCAAAGAAGCAGAGCTTCTCAGATTGCTTGCTACTCACATGAACAAAGTACTTACCCGCAATGAGGCTCTTACCCGGATATGGAAGGAGGATAATTACTTCACCTCCCGTTCAATGGATGTGTATGTAACCAAACTGCGTAAATATCTTAGTCAGGACAGCCGCATTGAGATTCTCAACATCCACGGCAACGGGTTTCGGCTGGTGGTAAATGGCCAGTGAGCTGTTTTTCCCTTAGAATTTATCTCGGTTCTGCCATGAAACCGGCCTCTTTTTCTTCGCCAGGTCGAGCGCTGCCATCATCTTTTCATACAGCTGGGTATTATCCTGAATACCTGTAAAAGCCTCTGCGCCGGGGCCAAAGGCAAATACCGGCACCATGACTGCTGTATGTTTTTTAGTAGTAAATGCACCCTGAACCGTGTTGGAAGCCTGATTTCCACCGTTGATAGCAAAACCGCCTGTTTCATGATCTGCGGTAACAATAACGAGGGTTTCTTTATTTCTTTCCGCGAAATCGAGGGCAATACCAATGGCCTGGTCAAAATCGATCATTTCCTGGGTAATGTACTCCGTTTCATTGGCATGACCACCCCAGTCGATTTGAGAGCCTTCCACCATCAGGAAAAACCCATCTTCATCCTCTGAGAGTTTTTCAAGGGCCAGGTAGGTGCTTCGGGGGAGTATGTCGTTGCGGCCTTTGTGTTTGGCGGGCGCATCTTCATTCCATAAAAAAGCTGCCACAGGGAGGCTTTTGATGTTAAAAAGGGCCGCTTCATCGCGGACAACCATAACACCCCTGTCTTCCATAGCTGCTATCAGATTGCTGCGATCAGTTCTTTCCTCAAAATGCCTCAGGCCGCCCCCTATCATCAGATCAACCCCTGCTTTTGACATATCCAAAGCAATGGCTTCGTGCCAGTCGCGGTTGGGCTGGTGTGCGGCAAAGGAAGCAGGAGTTGCATGGGTGATATCGCAGGTAGCCACGAGGCCGGTGACCTTGCCTGCCGCAGCGGCACTTTCCAGTATGGTTTCGTGCAGGGTAGAATCAGCATCTACTCCGATACCCCCATTCCTTGCTTTTTTACCAATGGATAAGGCTGTAGCCCCTGCTCCTGAATCTGTAATCAGATTGTCTGCGGAGTACGTTTTGCTGAAGCCAATGTGGCTGAATCTTTCCAGTTGCAGTATGTTACCATTCGCCACCATGCCTGCGTATATCTGAGATGTACCCATACCATCCCCAATCAAAAGCACGATATTTTTTGGTTGCCGGGGCAGCGGCAACGGAATCTCCCCTTTTTGTTGGGCTAAAACCTCCGGCGCAGTTGCTAAGCAAATGGCTATAAAACTGATAAATATTTTAAGCATGGCAGTTGACTTGATGAAATGCTAAATTAGTGTTTCAGGGGTCGATTTAATGAATGATAGTATGAACAATTCTTCCGGACGGTTTACAATCCGGGTATATGGGTTACTGCTTACAAGCGATGGAAGGCTGTTAATAGCTGAAGAGATGTTCAGAAACCGCTTTATGGTAAAGTTTCCGGGCGGTGGACTTGAATGGGGAGAAAGCACCACAGAGTGTCTTGTAAGGGAATTCAGAGAGGAAACAGGGCTTGAAATTGAGGTTCTTGAACACTTTTATACTACCGACTTTTTTGTGGCCTCTGCTTTTGACCCGGAGGTGCAGTTGTTGAGTATATATTATCTCGTAAAACCCAAAACTAACCTGAATCTTCCGGAAAAGGAACTTGACCAGTCGTTAGCCGAAGATGAAAGCTTCAGGCTTGTACCCCTATCTGAAGTGGATGCAAAAAGGGATTTCACCTTTCCTGTCGATCAGCATGTAGCAGCACTCCTCAAAGAGCGCTGGCAGCAAGTCGATTTTCCAGTGTCCTGATATATAACCATTGCATAGCCAGAACAGTAATGCTGTCGGTGATTACCCCCTGGCGAATTAACGTCATGACCTCGGAAAGGGGTAGTTGTTTCCTTTGCAGTTCTTCTGTTTCTTCCGGTTCTGCCTCCTGATAATTCAAACCCGTGGCGAGAAAAATGATTGCCAGCTCGTCAGATACTGAATTCGACAGATGGGCTCTTCCTATTTCTTCCCAGTGTTCGGCCCTGGCCCCCACCTCTTCCAGCAGTTCCCTTTGGGCAGATAAAAGCGGGTCTATACCTATCCTTCCACCCCCTTCAGGTATTTCCCAGCTGTAAGCAGAAAGCGGATAGCGATACTGACCGACCAGCCATATCATATCCTCCTCTACTGCCAGGATGCCGATGGCCAGATTTTTGAAATGGACAGTGCCGTAAATGCCCTTACCACCAGCGGGGTTCAGTACCTGATGTTCCGTAAGTTTAATCCAGGGATTCTCATATTTCAGTTCCGAACCAAGGGTAGTCCAGGGATTGTGGTGTTCATCAATCACTCTACACCTCCCGGGCTGAACATGGCGGGATCAAAATCTTTCACCACATATCCTTTCGGCATTTCAAAGAGGCTATCATTTATTTTCTCCCGTTTTACTTCTTTGGCCTCCATGTGGATAAGCAATCCCTGGGCGTCTACCCGCATAGCCAAAGGGAATCCTTTGATAGCCTGGGCTATTTGCTCATTTACAGGCAGTCCACGGCTACTTCCCTGGGGCATTTTGATTTTAAGTTCTTCCGAGACCCAGATTTCGGTAATACCACCCTCTTCCTCCGGGAGGGAGATGATGTAGTGCTCACAGTTATACCCGGCGATTTGTCTTGGCTCCGTTCCCTTTTTGATTTGCGGGACCTTGTCGACATGCTCTCCGGTTTCTGCAGCTGTTTCTTCCTTAAAAACAAAAACCATCTTTTGCGCATCGTTTACCATGAACGACTGATTCAGTTTTTCATTAAAAACAATGGTTCCCATCATCTGGGTCATACCTCCAACTGTTTTCAGGTGTACATTTTCTCCTTTTATGCTGTATACATAACCACTTGGCATAAACGCCTTGGCCATTTCCATTTCACTGCCACCGCCGCTGATATTTACATCAAAGGAAACTGTTCCTTCAAAGTTTTTTTTGTTTTGCGCAAAGAGTTGTAAGCTGAAAAGGAAATAAAAGGGAATCAACAGGAAACTGAATTTCATGAGCTGGATTTTTACCAAAAATAAAGGTCGGTAACGAGAGCTTCAGCAAAATATTTCGTTGGCTACCCGATAAGTATTCGCATGTGCTTCCAATATATCGCTGATACGGTTGGAATAACCCCCTCCCATACAAACAACCACCGGAATTCCGGCGGCTTTTGCCATTGTCAGTACCAGACGGTCGCGCTGCGCACAGCCTGCCCGGGTAAGTTTGAGTTTACCCAGTTTATCTGTTTCCAGCACATCAACGCCTGCCTGATAAAAGATAAAATCAGGTTTCAGGCTTTCCTGCAAGCTGTAAAGGGTTTCCTCCAGCAAGGGAAGGTACGCAGCATCTGTCATTCCGGTTGGCAGCGCCATATCCAGGTCGGATTTCTCTTTGTGGTGGGGGTAATTGTCACTGCCGTGCATACTAAACGTGAACACCCGCCTTTCTTCCGCAAAAATAGAAGCCGTTCCATTGCCCTGATGCACGTCCAGATCGACTATCAGGATGTTTGCTGCCAGTTGCCGGTCCAGCAGCCACTGCGCTGCTATGGCCTGGTCGTTGAGCAGGCAAAACCCCTCGCCGGCAGCGCGATACGCGTGATGGGTACCACCGGCAATGTTAAAAGCAATGCTGTCTTCCCGGGCAAAAAGACAGGCTTCTACCGTTCCCTTTGCGATACGGAGTTCTCTTTCCACCAGTGCTTCTGAAAGCGGAAATCCAATTTTCCTGATTTCTTTCGCTGTCAGGGAAACTGCTTTCATCCTGGCCAGGTATCCGGCATCATGTACCCGGCATACCACCTCATCTTCCAGAGGTTCGGGTGTGAATAACTGTTGCCGGCTGATCGTCCCTTCATAAAGCAACTGCTCCGGTAAAAGCTCATATTTCTGCATGGGGAAACGATGTCCCTCAGGCAACGGATGACAGAAAACAGGGTGATAGGCGATGCGATACACAGAGCAAAATTAACAATCAGTGCAATCTAAGGGCTTTGTTGGCTGACTGAGTTGATTATCTTCGTGACTTATCATGATACGAAAACTATTCTTCCTCTTCCTTTGTGGTAGCTTAACGCTTGGTGCCTGCAGCTTGTTTAAGAAAAAAACAAAGACAGCAGCGCAGACCGAATGGCAATCGGTTACCCCCTTCCTGAAATGGACGGATGCAGGTACTGATCAAAAGGTGTTGATTTTCCCTGTAGATGAGCCGGATTTCTGCCTCAAGCTAATGGAAAAGGGCCAAAAACTTGATTTGGTCGCCCCTGAGAAAAACAGGCAGGCTTTGTCCGATCTGTACAGTGCGCACATTGCCAATTATACATTTATTGATACCAAAAACCACCAGCTCCCCGGACAGATGAATTACAAAGCTGTCATCAGCGGCGCTACTTTTTTCGGGCGGCCCATCGGTCTTCGACAGAACCAGCTGGCCATGGTAAGTATCTGGCAAAATCTGATGAAAGGAGGCAAGTGGATTGTTATCCTGAACACCGCCGAAGCCAAAAAATATGGTCGTAAACCCAGTGATTTAAAAACAGAGGATATCCTTGATTTTGCCAGCGGGCATTTCAAACAGTATGAAATAGACTCCATTTCACTGGAGGCTCAACATGTTATAAAATTCATCAAATGACAATCAAAAAACGATCTGCCGTAGACCGCTTTCTGTCGGTTATAGAGCGCCTGGGTAATGCCCTGCCCCACCCTGCTACCTTGTTTGCAAGTTTTGCAGCGTTGGTGGTGTTACTATCCTGGGTTGCTGCCCAATTCAATCTAAGTGTTGTACACCCGGGTACGGGAGAAATCATTACACCTGTTAATCTTGTATCAGCCAAGGGACTGCATATGATACTGGAGAAAATGGTGGTGAATTTCACCAGTTTTGCTCCGCTGGGCACTGTCCTGGTAGCGCTTTTGGGTATTGGCATCGCTGAAGGAAGCGGCCTGATCGGAACCCTCCTGCGGAAGATTGTCCTTGCCGCTCCCAAACAACTCTTAACGATTGTCATCGTGTTTTGCGGTGTTATTTCCAATACTGCCAGTGAGGTAGGATACGTTTTGCTGGTTCCGCTGGCAGCTGTAATCTTTCTGGCAGCCGGTCGTCATCCGCTGGCAGGACTGGCAGCAGCCTTTGCCGGGGTATCCGGGGGGTACAGTGCCAACATCCTGCTGGGCACCATTGACCCATTGTTGGCAGGGTTGTCGGAAGAGGCTGCGCGTATCATCGACCCTGCCTACACTGTAAATCCTGCGGCAAATTATTATTTTATGTTTGCCTCCACCTTTATCATTACCCTGCTGGGTACCTGGGTAACGGAAAAAGTGGTGGTTCCACGGCTTGGCGCTTATACCGGTGATGAAAAACCGGAAGAAATACGGGAGCTCACTTCCGCAGAGAAAAAAGGGTTACGCTGGTCAGGAATTATGCTGCTGGCTTTTGTAGCTTTTTTGCTGGGTGGTCTCCTCCCGGCTGATGGCTATTTACGGGATCCCGAAACCGGTGGTATCCTGAAATCACCCTTCATGTCGGGGATAGTTGCCTTTATTTTCCTAAGCGCAGCTTTGTGTGGAATTGCCTATGGCGTCGCGGCAGGCACTTTTAAAAACGACAGTGATGTGATGAAAGGCATGTCCAAATCCATGGAAACCCTTGGATCTTATATTGTCCTGGTATTTTTTGCAGCTCAGTTTGTGGCCTACTTCAACTGGACCAACCTGGGGCTGATCTTCGCCATACAGGGTGCAGAAGTACTGAAAGCTTCCGGCATGAACGACATTGCCCTGATGAGTGCCTTTATTCTCATTGCTGCAACCATCAACCTGATCATGGGCAGTGCCTCTGCCAAATGGGCGATCATGGCACCCGTCTTTATCCCAATGTTTATGCTGCTCGGGTACAGTCCTGAATTCACGCAGTGCGCCTACAGAATCGGAGACAGTGTGACCAATATCATCTCTCCGATGATGTCGTATTTCGCACTCATTGTGGCTTTTATACAGCGATACGATAAAAAAGCAGGAATCGGGACTGTTATTTCAACGATGCTACCCTATTCCATTACTTTCCTGATAGGCTGGATGATCTTGTTCGGGATCTGGATTTCTTTCGGTTTACCCATTGGGCCCGGATCAAATGTCCTTTTACCTGTAATCCCTTAAACCATTCAGCGTTCTATATGGTTATAACCCCAAAAAGATATGCTTAAGAAAAATTCCGTGCTGCTATGGCTGGCTGTTGTTTCATTAACTGCCTGTAATACTGCTGAAAAAAAAGCCGAAACAGTCGAAACCACTGATCTGGTTGCCACCAATGATGGTAAGGCTTATGTAGTTGAGAAAAACAACCAGATCAAATGGTTAGGTCAGAAACTCACCGGTAAACATTTTGGCACAGTTGCTATCAGCAAAGGTTTATTGTTTGCAGACAGCAATCAGCTTACCGGAGGTTCCTTCACACTCGATATGAATAAAATCGAGGTGTTGGATCTGACAGATCCCGGGAAAAAAGCTGATCTGACAGATCATCTGAAATCAGAAGATTTTTTCAGTGCAGTTTTGTTTCCGGAGGCAGTTTTCGAAATTACCGGTGTTGAAAGTTTAGCCGGCCCTGATGAGGCTGGCAACAACACACTTGTAAGTGGAGATTTAACGATAAAAGGAATCAAACAAGGAATCCGCTTCCCGGCTACTGTCACCTTTGAAACGAACAAAATACTGGCAAGGGCAGCTTTTGAAATCGACCGTACGCTTTGGGACATTAAATATCGTTCCGGAAAGTTTTTTCCGGAGCTCGGAGACAAAGTAATCAGTGATCAGATAGGTATCAGCTTTGAATTGTATGCTGCTCAAAAATAAGATTTAACAACCTGTTGTTAAGGTCGCCCGAAAAGGCGACCTTCTTTTTTTCCCTTCTAAAAGCATGCTGCTTATTTCATGGCATGCGTAATTGTAAGGGTTGATTCGTTAATTTAGGGTTCAAACAATTATTGGATTTGCGTTATTCGCCGGCCCTTCTCTTTCTTTTGTTCTGGAGCATTGCTGCAAAAGGTATTGTAATCAATACAGACAGTAACCGGACCATAGTAATAGGCGAAAATTTCGAGGTCCGTTACCTGGACAGTCTCGAGTCAGCCCTTGAAATCAGGAAAGAAAGGGGCAAATATGATACAGTAACACTGGAACTGGCCCTGGAGCTGGCCAATAAATTCAGCCGGTTGCTGCCCAACAAGGGAATATACTTTGCCGATGATGGTCTAAGACTTACTGTCAAAGCCAATCGGGAAGATTTCTCCGGTTTCTTCTATACAGCCAAAGGCAATATTTACCGTGAAAAAGGTTATTCAGATCTGGCACTGGACGCGTATCTGAAAGCACTGGACATAGAAAACAAATACAAACGTACCAACTACACCCATTTTGCGCTCATAGACATTGGTAACATTTATTACGACCAACGAGACTATGCCAAAGCCATTGCCTATTATCAGGATGCTGCCAACCGTGCGGAAACAACAAATCACCTGAAAGCGCTGGCCGTAGCTCAAAACAATATGGCCCTTGTTTACCGACAACAGGGGGACTACGAAAATGCCCTTCAATATTTCCTTTTAGCGCTGGAAACAAGAGAAAAGGATAAGGATTATATCCTGATTGGTCACTCTCAACAGTACATATCCAATCTCTATCTCCGCATGAAGGAATACGATAATGCGGTGAAGTATATAGATCTGGCGAAGGAAAACTTCACCAGACACAAAGTATGGAATGAGCTGGCATGGACCTTTGTAACCCGTGGCAGGATAGAGTTTGCCAGGGGTAATTTTGCAGCTGGTCAGAAAGCATATGAAGAAGCAAAAGCCCGTTTTAAAGAAATCAGATTTATAAATGACTACAATGAGGTTTCCATTCAATATGCTAACCAGTTGTTTTTGTTTAACCGTCCTGCCATGGCGGTATCTATACTGAAGGAGGCACTGGAGTATGCCGACCAGGTGGAGCACCTTGCACAGGCTAAAGTCGCGGCAAGAAGTTTATACGATCATTTCAAAAGTATTCAGGATTATAAATCAGCACTGCTTTATCATGAGAAACTGACAAGCCTCGACTCCATCAGCCAAAAACAGGAAATAGACCGGAAACTGGCGGATATGGAGCTTAAGTTTCTGTTAAGTACCAAAGAGTCGGAATTACTCCGCAGTCAGGAAAGTCTGGCTAAACAGCAGGTGCTGATAGATAAAGTAAGGCTGAGAAACCGTTACCTCATTGCATCGGCGGTACTAAGTGTGCTAGCGCTGATGGCTATGGTCTGGGCACTCTTTCAAAAAGGCCGTAACAATAAAAAGCTGGTAGAGCAAAATGAAATCATTGAAAAACAAAAAAGGGAGATCGAAGAAAGTCTGCACGCGATAGAAAAGTCGAAGCTGCAAGCCGAAAAGCTTTTACAAGCCAAATCAGAGTTTTTATCCCATATGAGCCATGAAATCCGTACCCCCATGAATTCCATCATCGGGCTGACGGATCTTCTGATGGAGGAAATCAAGGATACAGTTTCCTTTGACAAACTACAATCCATCAAATATGCCGCTGATTTGCTCCTGGTAATTATCAATGACATCCTGGATATTGCCAGCATCGAAGAAGGCAAAATTAAACTGGATTTTGTGGCGACTGACCTGCACCGTTTGTTCAAAGAGCTGAATAACAGCCTTAGTTTCCGGGCCAGACAAAAGTCCATTGAACTGACACTTGAAATCCCTGAAGAAATTCCGCATTATGTAATTGCCGATCCCGCAAGACTCTTTCAGATTTTGCTTAATCTGACCTCAAATGCTGTGAAATTCACCAATGAAGGGACGGTCCATGTAAGTTGTAAGCTGATCAAACAACTGGGAAATTCCGTCCGTATCCGTTTTGAAGTAAAAGACACAGGTATTGGTATCGAATCTGACAAACAAACAGAAATATTTGAAAGTTTTAACCAGGGTAGCCGTGACATACAACGCATGTACGGTGGTACTGGTCTGGGTTTAACCATCACCCGGCGCCTGCTTCAAATGTTTGATTCTGAGATTAAACTCAGATCTACGCCGGGGGTAGGTTCAGAGTTTAGCTTTGAAATGAACTTTGAATTACCTGAAAAATCAAAAGAAGTTGCTCAAGCCAAACAATTGGTTAAGCTTGAAAAACTGACGGGTCTCAGGCTGCTTTATGTTGAGGATAATGATATGAACCAAAAGGTAATGTCGTTGCTCCTTAACAAGCATCAAATCACGCTTGAATTCGCTAAAAACGGTCAAATTGCCCTTGAAATGCTGCAACAAAACCGATATAACGGGGTCATGATGGACTTCCACATGCCGGTCATGGATGGTCTGGCGTGTACGAGGGAAATACGTTCCGCAACAAGCAAAGTACTCCAGCCAAACATACCTGTTATTGGTATTACAGCTGATGTATTTCAGGAAAGTGCAAGGGAAGGTCTTGCAAGCGGTATGAACATTACCATCAGAAAACCGATTGATAAATCCGAATTGTACGAAGTACTGATACGTTATTGTACCCGGCCCTAATGGTCGGAACCTGCCAGCGCCTGATTGAGAAAATCAGCGAATGGTTTAGCTTCCAGGGTTAAGGTACCCAGGGTTACTGCAAGCTTTTTTGTAAGCAGTACTTTTTCAGAAAGTGGTGTAGAAACAATAAAACTCTTCCTTTTGATGAATTCTATCGCTGGGTTTTCTGCTTCATAACCTTTAGGAGGACGACTGAGTTTTTCCCCTTCCACACCGGAAAACCACTTTTTAAAGGATGGTCTGGAAAGTATGGATTCAAAATCTGCCAGATTATAATCTATTTCCTGTCGTATGGCTTGTAAAACAGAAGTCTCCGGCATCCATACCCCGCAGGCAAAAAAAGATCCCTTGGGATCAAGGTGGAAATAATAACCTGCTCCGGGAAATTTTTTACCCCCTTTAGACAGGTACGCAGAGAAGTTTGATTTATACGGACTCTTATTGGCCGAAAACCGGACATCCCTGTTAATTCTGAAAATAGCTGATTTGGTTGTTTGTCCCATCAGTTCAGGGTCATTTTGGATAGCCAGATCTATCCAATCCTGGATGAGTTCTACAAACCCTTCCCTGCAGTCGTCATAGGTTTTACGGTTTTCGTCAAACCACGCCTTGTTATTGTTCTCTGACAATGCTTTCAGGAATGTCAGTGTTTCTTCCAAACGATTTGAATCAGCCATGCAATTGTTTATCTAACAGTCTGCGCATATACTTGCCCAGTATATCAAACTCAATATTAACCATATCACCTACCAACAGGTGTTGGAATTGGGTATGTTCAAAAGTATAAGGAATGATTGCAACAGAAAAAGATTCGACGGCGGCATCAACTACTGTCAGACTAACACCGTTGACACAAACAGATCCCTTCTCTACTGTCACATTTCCGGTGGAAGCATCATACTGAAAAGTAAAACGCCAGCTCCCTCCCTCTTCCGTCCTGCCAATGCATTTTGCTGTCTGGTCAACATGTCCCTGAACAATGTGACCATCAAAGCGGCCGTTGGCAGGCATACAACGTTCCAGGTTTACCAGACTGCCTGTTTTCCAGTCACTCAGATTTGTTTTTCTGATGGTCTCACTCACGGCTGTCACCGTGTGCGTGGTTGCATCACAGGCTACCACGGTCAGACAAATACCATTGTGGGCTACGCTTTGATCTACTTTCAATTCGCCCGAAACAGGTGACTGTATGGTCAGGTGAACATTCTGCAGCTCATGCACTACACCAATAACTTTTCCAAGGGCTTCGATGATTCCTGTAAACATGTGGCAAAATTAGCGGATTAACTCCACCATTCCTTGCCGGTCAACGGCAATCTCACCATTCAGGGTTCTGAAATATATGCGGATGGTATAGACATACGTTCCACCTTCCAGGGCATCTCCGTTCATATTATTGCCATTCCAGTAAATACCAGCGGCATTTGTCTTAAAGACGGTTTTTCCCCAACGGTTGGCTACTACCAGATCAATTCTGTCGACAAATTTAAAACCTGACTGCGGTACCCACATATCGTTGATTCCATCTCCGTTAGGTGTAAATACGTTGGGCAATTCGTATAGTTTACAGTTTTCAACGCAGGCTTCGTTACTGAATCTGCTCTCGTTAAAAGCTGAATCAACGGCCGTCAGCACATAACAACCGGCTATTGAATTGACAAGATTCAGGTGGCTGTAGCGTAATTCTACAGCATTTGCATCCAACGAATCAAGCAATTGATATTCTCCACCTGTATTTTCCTTATAATAAATCCTCCAACGTAACAAATCAAGAGAGCAACTGCCATCCTGTACCCAGCTGATTTCATTGCGGAAAAGATCACAATTACCATCGACACTGATTTGAGGCGGACAAGGGGGCACTGTATCACGGGGACTACCACATATGATATTACTCGCGTTCAATATACTGTCGGGTAAATCCGACGCATTAAAAGCACCTCGGGTCAAAAGGTAATAACAATACTCCTGATTATTAACAAGGCCTATATCTGCATATTGCCTTTCACTGCCCGCTACTGTAGCTATAAGCTCAAAAGTACCTGCTTCTTCCCGAAAGATGTATACGGAATCGTTTACCCAGTTTACCTCATAGTCCCAATTCAGATTGAGCGTAGCATCCGTCTCCCCCAGCGTGAGATAAACGGAACTGGAAGGCTTTACTTTGCCAACTTTATCAGGGCTACCGGCAGCGTAAAAATCTATTTCATACGTATAACCCAGTTCTCTCGTGTTTATGTTGTTGTCAAGAGCTATACTGTCTGTCCACAAGGCAATGGCTGAATTATAATTAAGGGTTGTAACCAGCGTTCGGTTGGTAGCGGCGCCATTAACACCTGGGCTTCTGTAAATTTCATAGCGATAAGGTGCTGCAAATTGAAGGGTATCCAATTCAAGGGGGGCTTCCCACTCCAGTTGGATAATCCCGCTTAAAGGGTCTGTAACCATTACTGTAGCCCTCGATATGACTGGTAAATCCCGCTTCACCTCCTGGCAAACCTCTTCTGACACCTTACTTTCTGCTCCTCCCAATGGGTCAAAATTAAAGGAGGAAAAAAAAGCGGTGACCCGGTAGCAATATGTCTCACCTGCCGCCAGACCTTCGCCGTTGTTGTCGTCAACATAGTTTGTATTATTCAGTCCCATCAGGGTATCCAGTAATACATAGCCTGTCCCGCCTGGCAGGCCGGTCTGGCAACTGTCAATGGCAAACAGGTTTGAGCCTTGTCTTCTGTAGATTTTATAGCCAATGGCATCGGCGCAAACCGACGGGTCAAAATCAAGCGTTATTTTGCCTCCCGCGGAGTTAGCGGTCAGGTTCTCAGGCGCCGGCGCAATAACGCGGATGTTGATTGTTTTGTAGGCAACCAGTTTGGGATTCCCATTGTCTTCAGCTCTGAAAGTAACAGGATAGGGTTCCCTGCGTATATGATCGCAGCTAGTTTGCCATTGAAATTGAGCTGTGACCACAACGGGGTTGGAAACAGCTTGCGGAAAATTAGCAGGGCTGCTAGTCACAAAACCCCTTGGCGGAGCAAATGGCCCTCCCACGGCAGTCATGGTTACCATGTGGGCATCCGGATCGCGGGCGGTCACAGGAAATTGCAACAGGGTCCCGGCCGTAACGCAGGTATCTTCCAAAGCATCAAATTCCGGTGGCCGGTTATTGCAGGCAGCTATATCAACCTGAAAGTCGCGTACCACCGAGCCGACCTTGATTCCTCTTCTCCATTCTTCGATGAGAATGGCAAAATTATAAATACCCGGGGTTCTGGGAACGTCCCATACAAAATCGCCATTCTGATCTATCCTGAGAAAAGGCGGGAAATCCGGATAACTATAATTTGGAACCGGCAGACCATTTTCACCCCGGCAATCTACAAGTCTGTAACTCAGGCTGTCCCCGTCGGGGTCGGATGCACCGGGATTATGGGTAAACAGCCGGAACGTGCATCCGATATCAATCGGCGGAAAACTCAGAATCGGCGAGCTGTTAGGGCCCAGAAATGGGTTGATAACCAGAAAGGTTTCGATGTAAAAAGGCACATTCACCGAGGCTCCCAGATTGATATTGGCCACACCTCCAACCCTGTTTGGATCAAGTACTGAAATTTTATACGTCCCTGCACCCGGAAAAGTATGATTTACAATGTAAGTATTCCTCGCAATGTCGTTCCCTACCGAAACACGGCCATTGGGTGGTGGAAGACGGGGGATAGAATCTAAACGCCCGCCATAATTCCAGTTAACCTCCAGAACAGGTCTGTCCGCTGCATTTGATTCTTTGGTATAAGTGACAATTTTAACTTCATAAGTCAGTCCGCTGATATGCCTGTAAGTGATTTCTCCACCCCGGTTGTGGGTAGCCATCGCGAGTTGGGCAAAGCACAACAGGCAAAATAAAACGAAGGAAAACCTACGAAAAACCATCATGGGTATCAATGCAAGTCAGCCGGTTTTAGTGCGTCTGACTTTAAATTTAACCATAAAAAAATCCGACTGTTCACTACAGCCGGATTTTTACACAGAATTGATGATATTTTAATGCCCTGGTGTCAGGGAAGCACTCAGAAATTCCCGGTTCAGGCGGGCAATGTTTGTAATGCTGATGCCTTTAGGACATTCAGCCTCACATGCACCCGTATTGGTGCAGTTTCCAAAACCCAGTTCGTCCATTTTCGCCACCATTTTCAGCACACGTTCTTTGCGTTCAGGCTGACCCTGTGGTAAAAGCGCGTATTGTGATACTTTGGCAGATACGAACAACATAGCTGAGGCATTTTTGCAGGCAGCCACACATGCGCCGCAACCAATACAGGCGGCGGCATTAAATGCCTCATCAGCATCTTCCTTCGGAATCGGCATGGCATTCCCATCGGGCGCATTACCGGTATTTACAGATACATAACCACCGGCGGCCATGATCTGATCGAAAGCTGAACGGTCAACGGTCAGATCTTTGATAACAGGGAAGGGTGCTGCGCGCCATGGTTCAATGGTGATGGTTTCGCCATCGTTGAAATGGCGCATGTGTAACTGACAGGTGGTGGTAGCTGACTGCGGACCGTGGGCACGGCCGTTGATGTACATGCTGCACATACCACAGATTCCTTCCCGGCAATCGTGGTCGAAGGCTACCGGATCTTTTCCTTCTACGATGAGCTGTTCGTTGAGCACATCAATCATTTCGAGGAAAGATGCGTGGGTAGATACTTCGCTGAGTTTGTAGGTCTCAAAATGGCCCTTGTCGGCCTCATTTTTCTGGCGCCACACTTTGAGTGTAAGGCCGATATTTTCTTTGCCCATTATTTATAGCTCCTTTGTGTGAGTTTAACAGCTTCAAATTCAAGATTTTCCTGGTGGAGTATCGGATCACCTTCGAGTCCGTTGAATTCCCAGGCCGATACAAAAGCGAAATTATCATCGTCGCGTTTGGCTTCTCCTTCAGGGGTCTGACTTTCCAGACGGAAATGACCTCCGCAAGATTCTTTTCGAACGAGGGCATCTATCACCATCAGTTCGCCCAGTTCGAGGAAGTCGGCGACGCGGCCTGCTTTGTCCAGTTCCGGATTAAACTCTTCCATAGTACCTGGTATACGCACATCGCTCCAGAACTCATCCCGGAGTGCGCGGATCATATCGCGGGCCTTGGTAAGGCCTTCTTCATTGCGGGCCATACCACAGTACTCCCACATGATTTTGCCCAGACGACGGTGGAAACTTTCTACCGATTGTTTGCCTTTGATACCCATCAGTCTTTTCTGGCGTTCGGTAACGATTTGTTCTGCCTGCACAAAGGCGTCGCCATCGGTGGAGATTTTTCCGGTTCCGATTTCGTCTGCCAGATAATCTCCGATGGTATAAGGCAATACAAAATAACCATCGGCCAATCCCTGCATCAGGGCTGAAGCGCCGAGACGGTTGGCACCATGGTCTGAGAAATTGGCTTCTCCAATAGCATAGAGGCCAGGAACTGTGGTCATCAGGTTGTAATCAACCCACAAACCGCCCATGGTATAGTGAACTGCCGGATAAATTTTCATCGGTGTTTCGTACGGATTGTCACCGGTGATTTTATCGTACATCTCAAATAGATTGCCATAACGGGCACTGATAACATCCTTGCCCAGGCGATTGATGGCGTCACGGAAATCGAGGAATACGGCCAGTCCGGTAGGTGCCACACCGCGACCTTCATCACAGGCCTCTTTGGCAGCCCGGGAGGCTACGTCGCGAGGCACAAGGTTACCGAAGGCAGGGTACTTACGTTCCAGGTAATAATCCCGGTCTGCCTCAGCGATATCCGAGGCCTTTTTACGGCCTTCCTGTATGGCTTTGGCGTCTTCTTTCGTTTTAGGAACCCAAACCCTGCCATCGTTGCGGAGCGATTCCGACATGAGGGTGAGTTTGGACTGATATTCACCTGTCTGAGGCAGGCAGGTGGGGTGAATCTGGGTAAAACAAGGATTACCAAACAATGCACCCTGCTTGTGCGCCTTCCAGGCTGCTGTTACATTTGAGCCCATGGCGTTGGTCGACAAATAAAATACATTGCCGTAACCGCCACTGGCAATCACCACAGCATGCCCGCTGTGACGCTCAAGTTTACCACTTACCAGATCCCGGGCGATGATCCCACGGGCTTTGCCGTCTACCATCACCACTTCCACCATTTCGTGGCGGCTGAACATCTCCACCTGCCCTTTTTCGATCTGACGACTGAGTGCCGAATATGCACCCAGCAGCAATTGCTGGCCGGTCTGACCGCGGGCGTAGAAAGTACGGGACACCTGGGTACCGCCAAAAGAACGGTTATCCAGCAATCCACCGTATTCACGGGCAAAAGGAACACCCTGTGCCACACATTGGTCGATGATACTACCACTCACTTCTGCCAGACGGTGTACATTGGCTTCGCGGGCACGGTAATCACCGCCTTTGATGGTATCGTAAAACAGCCGGAAAACGCTGTCACCATCGTTCTGATAGTTTTTGGCGGCATTAATCCCTCCTTGTGCAGCAATAGAGTGTGCACGGCGCGGACTGTCCTGAAAACAAAATGCTTTTACTTTATAACCCAGCTCTGCCAGTGAGGCAGCCGCTGAAGCACCGGCAAGACCGGTACCCACCACAATGATGTCGATTTTACGTTTGTTGGCCGGGCTTACCAGGCGAACGGTAGAACGGTACTTTGTCCATTTTTCGGGCAATGCACCGGCAGGTATTTTGGCGTCTAGCTTCATGCTGCGGGATTTATGTCTTTAAGCATTCTGAATATACATCACGATCGGAATGAGCGCGAAAAGCGCAGGTACCAGGATGGCAAACAAGGTACCTGCAGTTTGAATCAACTTTTTGTATTTGTTGTAGCCCAGTCCCAGTGTCTGAAAAGCACTTTGAAAACCGTGGTACAGGTGAAAACCAACAACCCCCATCATGATGACATAAAAGGCAGCATACCAAACATTGCTGTAAGCAGTAGCTACAACCGGGAATACATCCGGAATAGTTTCAGTACCATAGGTGACCATCATGATATCGGCACCAGTTTTGAACTCATACCAGAAGCCTTTCAAATGCACCAGCAGAAAAGCAAGAATCAAGGTACCCAGTATACCCATATTACGACTGGAAAGTGTGCTGGTAGCCTGGGCGGGTTTACCCGCATATCCGATGGGGCGGGCTGCCTTGTTCAGACGACTTAACCAAATGGAATAAATAACATGTAGAATAATGAAGAGAAAATTGAGTTTGGATACAATCTGTATGAGCGGATTGTTCCCCATGGTATGGGCATATATATTGAACGCCTCTCCACCATCCGGAATAAGCAATTGTAAGTTCCCTATCAGGTGAATGAGCAGGAACAGGACAAGAAACAGTCCCGTTAATGCCATCATCAGTTTGCGGCCGATGGAAGATTTGAGCAAAGTAGTTAAGTTGTTCATGCTTAAGCCTTGGTTAGACGGATGTAAAAATACCAATGACACACTTAGAAATACAATAAAAAGACCGCTCAGGTTTGCACCAGGCGGTCATTTATAATCTTTCTAAACAAGCTGGGTTCAACGCCTCGAACCAACCCGTATTTCCATTCCCTTTCCCTCACCGGTATCAAATTTGTTCAGCCGGTATTTGAAAGAAAGCATGGCATAGCGGCCAATGATGTTGGAACGTTTCTCCTGCAAATAATTGAGCTCACTAATACGCTGTATACCAGTATTCTGATTAAGAATATCAAATATTTCCAGGCCCAGACTACCCCTGCGTGCCTTCAGAAAATAATACTGCATCTCCCACTTAACAAGCGGGACGAGCACCTGTTGATTGAAACTTTGGGCATTGTAACGGGTCACATCTACGGTCAGTCCGGTATTCCAGGTATTAGATGGCGTAAACCGGATCTCCGTGAAGCTGCCTAAATTTGAATATTTGTTATTGAGATTTGACTGAACCGAATAGCGGGCATCTGAGAAAGACAGGGTTGCGCCTATGGCTATGTCCCATTTTTCCTTTTTACGGTTTTCAAGCGTGAGGCCATACTCCTGTCCGTAGTTATAATTAATGTTTTCGATACTGTTCACAAAACTGATACCCTGGTTATAAGTCTGACTGGTTCGCATCCTGACAGAAATGCCCAGTTTACGGATGGGGGTATTAAACTCGGCTGAGAACCGGGCATTATAATCGTCGCGCACATTCAGGGGAGAAAGCCGCTGACTTAAATCCGGCAACACCGTTCTGGCCCAATTCACTTTGTCGGCCGTATAGGTCAGGTTGCCGTTCACAAAAAAGCTCGTGAAACTAAACTGGTCGAATAAAAAGTAAGAGGCAGAAAGCGTGTGTAATTGTTCTGGTTTAAGCAAACGGTTTCCATTCGTGACACTGAGTGGATTCAGATTATTGACAACCGGTAAAAGCTGGCCCGCGGAAGGCGCATTTACCCTGGCATCATAATTTACACTCATTCTCCTTCCGTTTTTAATCTCATGTTCAAAGCTGAAACGAGGCAAAAGGAAAAAATAGTGGCTGTTTGTGTCTGTCAGCTGCGCCCCCGACTGACTTTGATTTCCCCACTCCGCATAGGCTGCCAAACTCCACTGTGTTTTTTTGGTACTTTTGCGAAACACCAGACCAGGACGCATATAACTGTAACTGCGTTCATACACCGGGCTCACCGAATCGATGGGTGGCGCATCCGTAATACCCTGCTGGCGCTTGAGTGTTTCCGACGTCCACCCGGCCTGAAAAGCTGGTTCGAGCAGATAGCCCTTGCCAAGTGAATAGGTTGCAGAGCTCTGAAAATTCTGTTGATACCTGTTTATCAGGTTATCCTGGTACTGATTGAGTATAAAGGGAGCAGGATTCCCCAGAAACAGGGTGAGATTATTACGTTGTATCTGACTCAGGTCGTGTCGGTAGTTCAGATCACTGCTGATGCGGAACAGGCTCCATTTACCTGAAAAACGTTTGAGATAAGCTGCCCTGGCATTGGTAGAGAGTACATCGTTATTTGTTTCCGAAAGACTGTTCTGTTCATTCTGAATTACATCCTCCCTCATGGATCTGGCAATTCTGTCAGAAGTCTGCTCAGCCCGGCTCCATTCCAGCGAACCGCTGGTAGTGAGGTTCCGGGTACTGTCGAAGCGGTTTCGGTAAGCCAGGTTAAACCGGTGGGCTATGGTTCGTTCGTTTTGTCTGTTTCGGTCTTCTCTTTCGAAGTCTCCTGTTTCAAGAAAATTACGTGTATAACTGTCTTCTGTCAGAGCTTTATTCGACCCATTGGCGAGGTAGCTGGTTGACAGCCTGTGAAAACGTCTGGGCTCGTAGCTGTAGTTTAAACCTCCTGCACCCGAAGTAATGAGTCCTGTTTGTTGCTGGCCGAAATCAATGGGGAGATTGCCATTGAGTTGCATCCCTCCTCCTCCTCCACTACCCATCCCTTGAAACCCACCATTAAAACTTATATAATCAGAAAGTGTAAAACCAAACTGGTTGATATTGTTCATCATGCCGAGGGCTGCAAACTGGTGTTTGCGACTGAAGCGAAAAGCTTTGGCAGCCCCTTTAAAACGTTCGTCGGTACCACCTCCCGCCTGCAACTCTCCCAGCCAAGCCTGTTTTTTATCATCTTTCAGTAGCAGATTGATGGTTTTTTCCCGACTGCCATCATCAATACCGGTCAGTTCTGTTTCATCCGATTTCTGGTCGTAAACCTGCACTTTTTTAATGGCATCTGCCGGCAGGTTTTTGGTGGCGACTTTGGGGTCATCGCCAAAGAACTCTTTTCCATCTACAAGCACCCTTTTTACATTTTCTCCACCGGCTTTGATATTCCCGGAACGATCTACTTCCACTCCCGGAAGTTTGCGCAGTAAATCTTCCACAGGCGCATCTTCCCGGGTTTTAAAGGAGCCTGCATTGTACTCGATAGTATCCTTTTTGATAGTAATAGGTACCGCTTCTTCCTGTACCTCTACTGTTCCCAACAAAGTGGAATTACGGGGTAACACAAGTGTTCCCAGCTCGGCACCTTCCGTACGGGGATAGGTAAGGGAGCTATAATAGGTTTTATGGCCTAAAAAAGAGGCCTGCAGCAGATAGGTGCCGGCCTTGATATTTTTGAGTTCAAAAGCCCCCTGCGCATCTGAAATAGCAAAGACTGCCAGGGTTGAATCGGCCGGTTGCAACAATGCAACCGTTGCAAAAATGAGTGGTTTTGTCTGGTCATCAATCAGATTACCTCGCAAGTTGCCAGTCTGCGACCAGCCGCTCACCGGGAGCAGTAAGAGTAATAGCCAATATCGCATCGGATCTTAGTTTCGGATGATGATACGCTGGCCACCGGAACCTCCGAATTGCTCCTGCATTTCTTTGGTTTTCTCTTCTACAATTTGGTTGAACTCTTCCTTTGTTACCTTCTTACCTTCTTTGGGAGCCCTGAAAGTTTTTTCATCCGGCACTTTTTCATCTATAGAAACAGCAGTAATGACCCGTTTTCCATTATCAAATTCTGCTTTGAGTATCAAACCCGGCAGATTGGCCAGGCTGGCTGGTCCGCTGCTGTAAGGTATCATGTTTGTGAACCACACTTTAACCTCCTGATCTTTGATTTTCCGGCTGGCGGTCATACAGGGCATACCCAATATAGTTTCTGTTTCCTGTCCCAGCTTCCAAAGCTGACTGTCGATGGTTGATGACACCAGAAAAGTACGATCCATGAACTCCCGCTGGTCGGTGATGGTGCGTTTATCAAGATCGGTATAAACAATGTTCAAGGGTTCTTTCATCACGAACCGCAAATTCATTCCTTCCGATTCATGGGAGATGGTTTGGTCGTCGGTTTCTTTTCGGATATTCTGATACAAGGTGGCCTTGTCGTTGAAGTAAAGTTCTTTGCTGACACTGCGTTCCTTTGGCATAGAATCCATCATGGCCTGCATTTCGGGTGGCAGGCTGATGTTCATTTTAACAGTTTCTTTGTAAACGATGCGGCCCTGCATGGGAGCCTGTGCCAGAACACGAATAAAACTGCCGGCAAACAAAGCGAGGAGTAGAATCTTTTTCATAAGTTGGATTTGAACCGAAATTATCGGAAAGCGCCGCAGCTGACTGTTAAAGGCAGGTTAAAGTGATTTAAGAATCCCTTAAAGTCTCTGACAAAACCTCAAAACAACAAAAAGCCCTGTTGCGGATTCGCAACAGGGCCTGGAAACGTAATATCCGGCTTACATCATACCGCCCATGCCGCCGCCCGGCATAGCCGGTGCAGGTTCATTGGTCGGATCTTCAGAGATGACACAAGCTGTTGTGAGTAACATACCTGCAATAGATGCGGCATTCTCGAGGGCAACCCGCGATACCTTGGTAGGATCAATGATACCTGCTACAAGCATGTTCTGGTATTTGTCGAGACGGGCATTGTAACCATAGTTGCCATTACCCTCTTTCACTTTTTGCACCACGATAGAGCCGTCTACACCTGCATTTTCAGCAATCTGACGGAGAGGCTCTTCCAGGGCACGGCGAACGATAGAAACACCGGTTTTTTCATCGGCATTCTCAAGAGAGATGCGATCGAGTGATTTAAGCACCCGGATGAAGGCTACACCACCACCGGGAACCACTCCTTCTTCCACCGCCGCGCGGGTCGCGTGCAGTGCATCGTCGATGCGGTCTTTTTTCTCTTTCATCTCTACTTCAGAGGCCGCACCTACGTACAATACTGCTACACCACCGGCGAGTTTTGCCAGACGTTCCTGCAATTTCTCACGGTCATAGTCGCTGGTTGTGCTTTCTATCTGAGCTTTGATCTGGTTTACGCGGGCTTTGATGTCATCGCCTGCTCCTGCACCGTTTACAATAGTCGTATTGTCTTTGTCGATGCTTATTTTCTCAGCACGGCCGAGGTAGGTCAGATCGGCATTGTCGAGTTTGTAACCCCGCTCTTCGCTGATTACAATACCACCGGTTAGGATGGCAATGTCTTCGAGCATGGCTTTGCGGCGGTCGCCGAAACCAGGAGCCTTTACAGCAGCGATTTTGAGCGATCCTCGGATTTTATTTACCACAAGGGTAGCCAGTGCTTCACCATCAATATCTTCTGCAATGATGAGCAGCGGACGGCCTGATTGAACTACTTTCTCCAATACGGGAAGCAGTTCTTTCATGGACGAGATTTTTTTGTCGTAGATAAGGATATACGGATTTTCGAGTTCCGCCTCCATCTTGTCGGCATTGGTTACAAAGTAAGGAGACACATAACCCCGGTCGAACTGCATGCCTTCAACTACATCCACATAGGTTTCGGTAGATTTGGCTTCTTCCACAGTAATAACACCTTCTTTGGTCACCCGCTTCATGGCATCGGCAATCAGCTTACCTATTACAGCATCATTGTTAGCGGAAATAGAAGCAATCTGTTCGATTTTGCTGAAATCGTCTCCTACTTCCATCGACAAGGTACGGAGGCCTTTAACGGCTGCCAATACTGCTTTGTCGATACCACGTTTCAAATCCATGGGATTTGCACCGGCTGTTACGTTTTTCAGGCCGGCCTTTACAATGGCCTGTGCCAACACGGTAGCGGTGGTTGTTCCGTCACCCGCTACATCAGCGGTTTTAGAAGCTACTTCTTTGACGAGTTGGGCACCCATGTTTTCGATGGGATCTTTCAACTCGATTTCGCGGGCTACCGAAACACCGTCTTTGGTGACCTGAGGAGCTCCGAATTTTTTGTCGATGACGACATTCCGGCCTTTGGGGCCAAGCGTTACTTTAACGGCATCTGCCAATGCGTCCACACCCTTTTTGAGCGATTCGCGGGCCTGATTGTCGAAAGTGATGATTTTAGCTGCCATAATATGTGAGCACTTTAGTTTTAAGTTATTAACCAATAATTGCCAGAATATCCGACTCTCTCATGATGAGGTAGTCCTTACCATCCAAATTGATTTCTGTACCTGAATACTTACCGTATAAGATGGTTTGACCGGCCTTTACTGTCATAGGCTCATCTTTTTTACCATTTCCTACAGCTACCACTTTGCCACGTTGTGGCTTTTCTTTAGCGGTGTCGGGAATGATAATGCCACCGGCGGTCTTTTCTTCTGCAGGAGCTGCTTCCACAAGCACGCGGTCTGCAATAGGTTGGATTTTCTCTGCCATATGATTTAGGATTTATGTTTTAATAAGTTGATAGCCCCTCATCAGCATTTGTGCCAAGTGCGGTAATGTCCCTTTTATGGCACAAATGGTCAGCTATGACTGTCAGCTTTGTCAGTTCTGACTGCCAAAATATTCATTTCGGTATAACGGTACCCGACAAGTTATCCGGGCATTTACGAGCCAGTGTCCCGGTTTTTCCCTCTTCCCTGAATCAAGCCTGACCAGGCTGGAAAATCAATCCGGTACCATTTTTTTTTCGTAGGTCTTTTCATGCCCGCTCAGTTTTCAAAACAAGCTTCAAAGGCTCCAGATAAAACATTTGAAGGCTATTTAGAGCCATTCTAAAACCTGTCATTCCAAAAGGGGAAATGATCTTGAAAAATTAACCCTGGTTTTGATAAAAGATATTGGCATAGTTTTAATTTTGTTGAATTATTCCACATTTAGGAATTTTTGTCTGACTTCTAAGCCATGCCTGTTTCCATAAAATATACAATAATGGGCAATTAAGAATGTTTTCAAACTTTTACAAGGCTTTTGGCACGATATGTATAATGACTTTTGCTTTTTCCACTATTGGGAAAATACAAACGGCTTATGCGCAGACAGATACCTTGTTCTGGTTTGCAGTCCCAGAAGTTTCCAACAGTCACGGGGATCGGCCTGTGTATATCCGCTTTACTTCTCAGGGTGCGGCAGCTACTGTAACGGTTGATGTCCCTGCCAATCCCGGTTTCAACCCGATTGTCACTGCGCTGCCTTCCAATGGTCTGGCAAGCATCGACCTTACCCCGTTTATTGATACCCTGGAGAATTTTCCAGCCAATACGATTCTGAGTCAAGGCTTACGGGTACGTTCCACCGAGCCTATTACTGCCTATTTCGAAATAAGTCCCAGTAACAACCCTGACATCTTCTCACTCAAAGGCAACAGTGCTTTGGGTTTGAATTTTATGATACCTGGCCAGAATATCATGGAGAATGCCTTTGGAAGGCATGTTTTTGACATATTGGCTACAGAAGACAATACCACCATTACCATTACCCCCACTGAAGACCTGGAGGGAGGCAGAGCAGCGGGAGTGCCATTCACGATTACACTCGACCGCGGGCAGACTTTTTCATGCAGGGCAGCCGGGACCGGGACTGGAGACAAACTTATAGGCTCGACTGTCGTCGCTGATAAACCAATAGCGGTGACCATTATTGATGACTCGGTCAGGGGAGGTGATATATATTCAGGTGGCTGTTATGATCTGTTGGGTGACCAGTTGATACCTTACGAGCAGTTAGGTACAGCATTCATTGTACAACGTGGTTTTTTGAATGTGCATTCAAGTAATGCAAACAGCAGAACGGAACGCGTCATTATCATGGCGATTTCAGATAATACTAACATTTATCTGGATGGCTCAGCGACCGCTGTCGCTACTATTCAAACAGGAGAGACTTATCACAGGCGTATGGGTTCGACCCTGGCAGTGACCCATATTCTTACCGACAAACCCGTTTATGTATTGCATATAAGTGGTTTTGGCTGTGAAACGGGACAAGCTATTATACCTGCCATCAGTTGTACAGGATCTTCCCTGGTGGGCTTCAGGAGATCTACCGCAGAACAGATGGGCATTACGGTCATCACACGCTCGGTTCATAAGAACAATTTCCAGCTGAATGGGGCCCCCTATGCCATGACCTTCAACGCTGTACCCGGTACCGGAGGAGAATGGGAATATGCCAGGGTACAGAGCAACGCGAATGATACAGCTGAATTTAATACCCAGACAGCTTATCTTCTGAGTAATACAACCGGAAATTTCCATCTCGGAATCATCAATGGGGGCTCTTCATCAGGTTGTCGTTATGGCTACTTTTCAGGTTTTGCTACCGTAACCGTTACCGCTACCAGCAACAGCACTGTGGAGGCCCCGGCCTGTCAGGCCTCACCTGTTTTTATTGAAGCTGATTCAACAGCCCTGGCTACCTACAGCTGGACGGGACCCAATGGCTTTACCAGTAACCTCCGCCGCATCGATTTTAATCAGGTAACCTTTGCAGATACCGGACTGTATACCGTAACTGCTACCGTGGATAACTGTGTTTCCAGCATCGACTCTATCACTATTCTTATCAAAGAAAAGCCAAATGTTGCTTCTGCAACAAATACAGGGCCGTATTGTGATGGTGCAACAATTCAACTTTTTGCGGATACCGTTTCAGGAGTGACTTATTTATGGAGTGGCCCTGCAGGATTCAGTTCTACCGATCAGCATCCGGTTATTCCGTCAGCCAGTTTTGCCAATGGCGGGACTTATCAGCTCATCACCCTACTGAATGGTTGTTCAAGTGATACCACCACCACAGATGTTTATGTTTATCCGGTGCCTGTCATTACACCCCTGGGTGCGACTACTTTTTGCCGTTACGATTCTGTCTCCCTCAGGACTGGTGGCGGTGTAAGCTATAACTGGTTTTTAGACGGGCAACTGGTGCCTGGCCAAACCGATTCCATGCTCACCGTTACGCAGGGTGGCTTTTATTCTGCTGTGGTAACCAATGCATTTGGGTGCAAAGACACCGCAGACGAAGTAGAAGTAATGGTTATGCCTTTGCCGGACAAAACAATTCAAAGTTCCCCGGGCAGCAACATATGCATAGGCGACAGCACACTGCTTTCTACCAACAGCGGCTATACCTATAATTGGTATAGAAATGGTGTGTTGCTGGCTGATAAAACCGACAGTTCGTTTTACACCACGCTGGCAGGGAATTATCAGGTAATCAGCACTTCCCCGGATGGTTGTGTTGATTCATCCCTGATTCTTGCAGTGCAAACATTCGCCCTGCCCGTAGCGCAGCTTGACACAAGTATGGGCAGTCGTTTCTGTGACGGAGACAGTCTGATCCTGAAATCTGCTTACAATACAGCTTATACACACAGCTGGTACAGAAACGACACCCTGGTCCAAAGCGGAACGGACAGTTTGTACCATGCTCGTCAGGGTGGTTTTTACCGATTGGTTGTTTCAATCAACGGCTGCTCTGACAGCACAGCCGTTTTCGAAATCTTCAACGACACGATTGCGGAGGCAATCCTGACGGCTCAGGGCCCTGTGGGTTTTTGCGCCGGTGATTCCGTGCTTTTGAAGGCTTCTTCAGCTCTTCAATACCAGTGGTTGCGGAATGACAGCCTGATTCCCGGCGCTACCGATTCTATATTGATGGTACATACAACGGCTCAATGGTCGGTTGTAACCACCAATACTTTTGGCTGCAGCGACACTTCTAACCTTGTCAGCACAGTTGTATACGAACTGCCGACGCCTGCAGTTGTGGCGAATGCATCTACCGTTTTATGTCAGGGTGATACCGTATTACTTACAGCCTCAGGAGGGACGAGTTATCAATGGTTAAGAAATGACAGCATTATTGCCGGGGCAACAGACTCTGTGCTGGTAGCCTCTGAAGAAGCTGTCTGGTCGGTCATCGCACAAAATATGGAGGGTTGCACCGATACTTCTAACAGTATCACTACCATAGTTCATCCACTTCCTACGCCTGGAATTACGGCCAATGGCGCTACGACCTTTTGTATGAATGACTCGGTGACCCTGTCTGCATCCGGAGGCGTTTCATATCAATGGTTAAACAATGATACCTTACTGACCGCTACGGATACCGTATTAACAATCTACACTACCGGTAACTGGTCGGTTTTGGTCACCGATAGTCTAGGCTGCAGCGATACCTCTTCTGTGATTTCAACTACGGTTAACCCATTGCCGGTTCCGGTAGTATCTGCGAATGGGCCTGTAAATTTCTGTTTGTCAGATTCCGTTACCCTTTCTGCTACCGGAGGGGTTTCGTACCAGTGGTTGCGAAATGACACTGTAGTTCCAGATGCTGTAGATTCATTCCTGACGGTAACTACCAGTGCAGGTTGGTCGGTGGTAGCGACTGACAGTTTGGGTTGTAGTGATACCTCCAATGTACTTTCTACGACTGCTTTTTCCCTGCCGGCACCTGTGGTTACCACCTTGGGAAACACCAGTCTTTGTTTTGGAGATACGATTGTGCTTTCTGCAACGGGTGGTGCTACTTATCAGTGGCTGCGGAATGACACCATTCTGGTTGGTGGAGTCGATTCTAATCTGACAGTTTCAACAGCAGCAAGCTGGTCAGTAATCGCTACCGATGCTTTCGGATGCAGTGATACTTCCAACAACATAGCCACCACCGTCAATCCGTTGCCAACTCCGGTTATCACTGCCGGTGGGCCAACTACTTTCTGCTTTAATGATTCCGTAATTCTCTCTGCAACGGGTGGAATCTCCTATCAATGGCTGCGGAATGATACCGTTCTGGTTGGTGCTACGGATTCTAATCTGACAGTTTCAACGGCCGCAAACTGGTCTGTCATTGCTACAGACGCTTTCGGATGCAGCGATACTTCTAACAGCATTACAACCACCGTCAATCCGTTGCCCATTCCGGTTATTACTGCTGGTGGGCCGACTACTTTCTGCTTCAATGATTCAGTGGTGCTTTCTGCAACAGGTGGCATTTCTTATCAGTGGCTGCAGAATGATACCGTTCTGGTTGGATTTATTGACAGTTCCCTGGTTGTTTCAACTACCGCAAACTGGTCAGTAATCGCTACAGACGCTTTTGGTTGCAGCGATACTTCTAACAGCATAACAACCACCATCAATCCGTTGCCCATTCCGGTTATTACTGCCGGCGGACCGACTACTTTCTGCTTTAATGATTCAGTGATTCTTTCAGCAAATGGTGGCGTTTCTTATCAGTGGCTGAGGAATGACACCGTTCTGGTCGGTGCAACCGATTCTAATCTGACTGTTTCAACAGCAGCCAATTGGTCTGTTATCGCTACAGACGCTTTCGGATGCAGCGATACTTCTAATAGCATAACAACCACCGTCAATCCGTTACCCGTTCCGGTTATTACCGCCGGTGGACCGACCACCTTCTGCTTTAATGATTCAGTGTTGCTTTCTGCAACAGGTGGTGTTTCTTATCAGTGGCTGCGGAATGATGCCGTTCTGGCTGGATTTATTGACAGTTCTCTGGTTGTTTCAACAGCAGCCAATTGGTCTGTCATTGCTACAGACGCTTTCGGATGCAGCGATACTTCCAACAGCATAACAACCACCGTCAATCCGTTGCCAACTCCGGTTATCACCGCCGGTGGACCAACTACCTTCTGCTTCAATGATTCAGTGATCCTCTCTGCAACAGGTGGCATCTCCTATCAATGGCTGCGGAATGACACCGTTCTGGTTGGTGGAGTCGATTCTAATCTGACTGTTTCAACGGCTGCCAATTGGTCCGTAATCGCTACCGATGCTTTTGGATGCAGTGATACTTCAAACAGCCTCTCCACCACCGTCAATCCTTTACCCGTTCCGGTTATCACTGCCGGTGGACCGACCACTTTCTGCTTCAATGATTCTGTGGTACTCTCTGCAACGGGTGGTGTTTCTTATCAATGGCTGCGGAATGATACCATTCTGGCTGGATTTATTGACAGTTCCCTAACCATTTCAACAGCAGCAAACTGGACTGTTATCGCTACCGATGCTTTCGGATGCAGCGATACTTCTAACAGCATTACAACCACTGTCAATCCGTTACCCATTCCGGTTATCGCCGCTAGTGGCCCTACTACCTTCTGCTTCAATGATTCAGTGATCCTCTCTGCAACAGGTGGAATCTCCTATCAATGGCTGCGAAATGATACCATTCTGGTTGGTGCTACGGATTCGGTTCAGACCGTTTCAATAGCCGCAAACTGGTCTGTTATAGCTACCGATGCTTTTGGTTGCAGCGATACTTCCAACAGCATAACAACCACTGTCAATCCTTTACCCATTCCGGTTATTACCGCTGGTGGGCCGACCACTTTCTGCTTCAATGATTCCATAATCCTCTCTGCAACAGGTGGAATCGCCTATCAATGGCTGCGGAATGATACCGTTCTGGTTGGTGCTACGGATTCTAATCTGACAGTTTCAACAGCAGCCAATTGGTCTGTCATTGCTACAGACGCTTTCGGATGCAGCGATACTTCCAACAGCATAACAACCACCGTCAATCCTTTACCTATTCCGGTTATCACCGCTGGTGGGCCGACTACTTTCTGCTTTAATGATTCAGTGGTGCTTTCTGCAACAGGTGGCGTTTCTTATCAGTGGCTGCGGAATGATACCGTTCTGGTTGGATTTATTGACAGTTCCCTAACCGTTTCAACGGCTGCCAACTGGTCTGTTATTGCTACCGATGCTTTCGGATGCAGCGATACTTCCAACAGCATAACAACCACCGTCAATCCTTTACCCGTTCCGGTTATTACTGCCGGTGGACCGACTACTTTCTGCTTTAATGATTCCGTAATTCTTTCTGCAACGGGTGGAATCTCCTATCAATGGCTAAGGAATGATACCGTTCTGGTTGGTGCTACGGATTCGGTTCTGACTGTTGCAACAGCAGCTAACTGGTCAGTTATCGCTACAGATACTTTTGGTTGCAGCGATACTTCCAACATCATCTCCACCACCGTTAACCCGTTGCCAACTCCGGTTATCACTGCCGGTGGACCGACTACTTTCTGCTTCAATGATTCAGTTATCCTCTCTGCAACAGGTGGTGTTTCTTATCAGTGGCTGCGGAATGACACCATTCTGGTTGGTGCTACGGATTCTAATCTAATTGTTTCAACGGCCGCTAACTGGTCTGTTATCGCTACTGATGCTTTTGGTTGCAGCGATACTTCCAACAGCATAGCCACCATTGTCAATCCGTTGCCAACTCCGGTTATCACCGCTGGTGGATCGACTACTTTCTGCTTTAATGATTCAGTTATCCTCTCTGCAACAGGTGGCATTTCTTATCAGTGGCTGCGGAATGATACCATTCTGGTTGGCGCTACGGATTCGGTTCTGACCGTTTCAACAGCAGCCAATTGGTCTGTTATCGCTACTGATGCTTTTGGTTGCAGCGATACTTCCAACAGCATAACAACCACCGTCAATCCTTTACCCATTCCTGTTATCACCGCTGGTGGGCCGACTACCTTCTGCTTCAATGATTCTGTGGTACTCTCTGCAACGGGTGGCATTTCCTATCAGTGGCTGCGGAATGATACCGTTCTGGTCGGTGCAACCGATTCTAATCTGACTGTTTCAACAGCAGCCGACTGGTCCGTAATCGCTACAGACGCTTTTGGTTGCAGCGATACTTCCAACATCATTTCAACCACCGTTAATCCGTTGCCTATTCCGGTTATCACTGCCGGTGGGCCGACTACTTTCTGCTTCAATGATTCCATAATTCTTTCTGCAACAAGTGGCATTTCCTATCAATGGCTGCGGAATGATACTATTCTTGTCGGTGCAACCGATTCTAATCTGACTGTTTCAACAGCAGCCAATTGGTCTGTCATTGCTACAGATGCTTTTGGTTGCAGCGATACTTCTAACAGCATAACAACCATCGTCAATCCGTTGCCCATT
>DLHS01000015.1:0-1179 GCA_002483345.1 Bacteroidetes bacterium UBA7662 | reverse complement strand
TCCGGTTATCACCGCTGGTGGACCAACTACTTTCTGCTTCAATGATTCTGTGATTCTTTCGGCAACGGGTGGTGTTTCTTATCAATGGCTGCGGAATGATACCATTCTCGTCGGTGCTACGGATTCGGTTCTGGCTGTTTCAACGGCCGCTAACTGGTCTGTTATCGCTACCGATACTTTTGGTTGCAGCGATACTTCCAACAGCCTCTCCACCACCGTCAATCCGTTGCCCGTTCCGGTTATCACCGCCGGTGGGCCGACTACTTTCTGCTTCAATGATTCTGTGATTCTTTCGGCAACAGGAGGAATCTCCTATCAATGGCTGCGGAATGACACCGTTCTGGTTGGTGGAGTCGATTCTAATCTGACAGTTTCAACAGCAGCTAACTGGTCTGTCATTGCTACCGATGCCTTTGGTTGCAGCGATACTTCTAACAGCCTCTCCACCACTGTCAATCCTTTACCCGTTCCGGTTATCACCGCCGGTGGGCCAACTACCTTCTGCTTCAATGATTCCGTAATACTCTCTGCAACGGGTGGTGCTACTTATCAGTGGCTGAGGAATGACACCATTCTGGCTGGAGCCGTTGATAGTTCCCTAACCGTTTCAACAGCAGCAAACTGGTCAGTAATCGCTACCGATACTTTTGGTTGCAGTGATACTTCCAACATCATCTCCACCACCGTCAATCCGTTGCCCATTCCGGTTATCACCGCAGGTGGACCGACTTCTTTCTGCTTCAATGATTCTGTGATTCTTTCGGCAACAGGTGGCATTTCCTATCAATGGCTGAGGAATGACACCGTTCTGGTTGGTGCTACGGATTCGGTTATGGCTGTTTCAACAGCTGCCAACTGGTCAGTTATTGCTACAGACGCTTTTGGATGCAGCGATACTTCTAACAGCATAACAACCACTGTCAATCCGTTACCCATTCCGGTTATCACCGCTGGTGGGCCTACTACTTTCTGCTTTAATGATTCAGTGATCCTCTCTGCAACAGGTGGCATCTCCTATCAATGGCTGAGGAATGACACCGTTCTGGTCGGTGCAACCGATTCTAATCTGACTGTTTCAACTGCCGCAAACTGGTCCGTCATTGCTACCGATGTTTTTGGATGCAGCGATACTTCTAACAGCATAATAACCACCGTCAATCCGTTGCCCATTCCGGTTAT
>DLHS01000004.1 GCA_002483345.1 Bacteroidetes bacterium UBA7662 | reverse complement strand
TAAAAAAATCATGCCCGCCACGTCCATATCATCCAACCCCATCCGGGGTGGGATATACCCAAAATCGCGTTAACGCGCTTTCAAAACGATTTGCGTAATCTCCGGCCATATCCCGATGCGGCCTGAAAAACCGAGGAAACCAAAACCGCGGTTGATGTAGAGATACCGGTCGTTTTCCTGGTACAGACCTGCCCAGCGGCGGTAACGGTACTGTACCGGGCTCCATTTAAAGCCGAAAATTTCAATGCCGAATTGCATGCCATGGGTATGGCCCGACAAGGTCAGGTGCACCTTGGCTGGATGGTTTTTGACCTGGCTTTCGAAATGGGTAGGGTCATGTGAGAGGAGAATTTTAAACCCATCTTCCGGTACTCCCTGCATGGTTTTGTTGAAATCACCGTACTGGCTGAAGCCCTCACCCCAGTTCTGGATACCCAGCAGGTGGATCTGCTGTCCGTCCTTTTCGAGGGTGATATTTTCATCCAACAAGAGGCGGAAGCCGGTTTGGGCATGCAGTTTTTTGAGCTGTTCGAGATTGACTCGTTTGGCTTCAGGCGAGGACCAGCGGGCATAATCGCCGTAATCGTGGTTACCGAAGATGGAAAACTGACCGTAAGGTGCTTTGATTTTGCTGAAGTGACTTACCCAGGGCTCGAATTCGGTCGATACATTGTTGACCAGATCACCGGTAAACACAAATAAATCACTTTTCAGCGCATTCACTTTGTCAATACCCTTGGCGACAGCCTGCGCATCGGTAAAACTGCCTGCGTGCACATCTGATATCTGGGTGAGGGTAAACCCATCGAAAGCAGCCGGAAGATCATCGAAGTACAGGATTTGCTTTTTGACGGTATAGCGGTATTTACCCCGGGTGGTTCCGTGTACGAAAGCAATCAGGGGTATAGCTGCCAGCGCAAGCCCGGTGAGCAGCAGACCTTCGCTTCTTTCTACCGGAGCGCCGGCCGAAAACAGGCGGTTGCTCCATCTGCCTACATCTCCCAAAAACAAAACAAGTGAAAATACCAGCTGGGATACCAGCAATGCCAGCATGCTGTTGGCGGCGAAAGTCATCCAGACAGGCGTACCCTTTCCGCTGCGGATACGAAAGGCTCCGGCTATGACCAGCCCCAGCAAAAGCAGGTGGAACATCCAGTAAACAAGCTGGGCAGTACCGGGAGAAAAAGCCGAAAACTGAAGGGCAAGACTGCCGACGCCGGAGGCGGTATAACTGTAAATTCCGATAAAAAAAGTCAGGAAAAGCAATAAAAAAGGCAAAGGATTGCGACGCATAGCAGAAGTATATCGGATAAACTATGTTATTTCAGGCAAAATGGTTCAATCCTTCCCATGACTGTCGCGGCAAAGCCACTGACTGCCTTTCCGGCGGACTGAAAACCACCTGATTCAACCCACCCGAAAAAGAATTTTCGGGACATCTGAAATTCCATATTTGGGACAAAATTGTAACACTCAACACATTTTTTGCCCGGTTGAGGGGCCTCTTAAAAAGGAAATAATACCCTTACAAATTTTTGTTTAAAAAAATAAAAACAGCCCTTAAATACAACGCTTATTGGTTACGTAACGCCCGTATTATCCTTAAGGTTTTCAGGGTTTTCAGTAAAAAACAGTCCTGTAGGATTAACTAAAATTCTACCATTAAAGCATTTATGCCTTGTTTTCAGGAAAAAAGAAGCGTACGCACTCCCGGCTCCGGCTCCGGCTGCCTTATGGGATGATTACAAGGGATTTACCGTGTATTTATACCGGTCAGCGCCGCTTACCGGAAGGCCCCGGGACAGAGGGGCTGATTTTTAATGTTTTTTCATTTGAAAACAATCGTAGTTTTGTAACGGTTACGGCCCGTTTTAAATTCTCGAATTTGGAAAATTGCCGCGAAAGAGACAAACCATCGGAGAGCCTCAAACGTTCTTGCTCCGGTTTACGTTGGTTTGTTCCGGAGGCAGCAACGGGCTGATTACCTTAAACCAGGGACTACGGAAAACGTATGAGCAAAACAAGCGGGCAAACTCACAAAGCAACAGGTTATAGCAACCTGCTGTCCGCTTTCATGTGCAGGTGGGGAGGGTTGCTGCTTTGGGGATTACTTTTATCCCAAAGCATTTCCGCAAGCAACATACGCATTCAAAATACCCGTCTGGCCAATCTCGACACAACCGCCGGCACAGTACGGGTGCAATTCGACCTGAGCTGGGATAACAGCTGGAGGCTTCCGCCTACCCTCGCCCCGGCCAACTGGGATGCCGCCTGGGTATTTGTGAAGTTCCGGGTAGGTTTTGTGAATCCGCTGTTTACGGTTCTCAGCGCCTCTTCGGGTGCTACCACCCTGACTGTAAACAGTACGCTGGGTCTTCGGGTAGGTCAACCCCTGCATATCACCGCAGGCACCGGTACCCTGGGTGCTAATACCCTGATAACAGCCATCGACACCGCCACGAGCGAAATAACCCTGTCGGTCGCCACTACCGGTGCCATCAGCAATGCCACCGTGGAGGCGACCCGCATCTGGGAAGCTGCCTGGTTGCACAACGACGACCACAGTGTTCCGGCCGGCACGACTGTTCAGATCGGATTGCCCGACGAATCGGCTGGTGGTGGCGGTTTTGATGCCAGCACCAATCCCGGTGTTGGCGCCTTTGTGTACCGCTCTGCCCCCGGCAGTGGCGATATCAGTCTGACAGACCTTGCTCTGCGCTGGAACTATCGCCTGCAAGGCCTTGGTGATGATGCCATTGTGGATGTGCAGGTTTTCGGCATCGAAATGGTATATGTACCGGAAGGGAGTTTTCTGGCAGGAAGTGGCGGTACCGAAACCAACAGCTTTACAACCGCCGACAATACCGCGGGAAACACCATCCCCTATCTGATTGGCGCGGTGGCACCGACCCTGCAGGGCAACAATGCCGGATCCAATGCTGCCAACCTGAGTGCCCGGGGAGAACTTGACCTGACAGGTACCGGCACCGCTTCGCTTGCTGCTGACTTCCCCACCGGTTACGCTGCCTTCTACAGCATGAAACATGAAATATCGCAGCAAGCCTATGTCGATTTCCTGAATTCCCTCCGGCGCAACCAGCAGAACGAGCGTACAGAAACCGATCTTAGCGAAGGCATCACCAGTGTTACCAACCGCTTTGTGCTGTCGGGCACCAGTACGGTCACCAACCGAAACAGCCTGCGTTGTGACGCGACGATAGACGGAACAGCCCCGCTAACCTTTTACTGCGACCTGAATGCCAACGGCACCTCCGGCGAAAGCGCGGATGGTGCTTTTCTGGCCTGCAATTTTTTGTCGTGGGCCGATGTCGCCACCTATCTCGACTGGGCCGGACTTCGTCCCCTCACGGAACTTGAATTTGAAAAAGCCGGCCGGGGAAACCTGTCCGCCACACCCGACGCCTATGCCTGGGGAACAACCGGGATTACCGAAGCCACCGGCATCAGCAATGGTGGTGCCCGCGATGAAACGGCCAGCAATGCTGCTGCTCAGGTCAATGCCGGCAATCAGGGTGGTGTAAGCGGTCCGCTTCGCACAGGTGTCTTTGCAGATGGTGAAAGTTCGCGTCTGCAGGCCGGTGCCGGTTTTTACGGCATACTCGAGCTGAGTGGCAATGTCTGGGAAAGAACCATCACCGTTGGTCATGCCGATGGCCGGAGTTTTACGGGACTTCACGGCGATGGCAAAACCACCGATGCTGGTCAGGCCGATGTAAACAACTGGCCCGACACCACTGCGACAGGCGTTGGTTTCCGGGGTGGTAACTGGGCAGATGCCATCACCGCCCTGACCATTTCAGATCGCTCCCGGGCAGCAACCGTGGTAAGCGGGCGGGAAAACATCAGTGGCGGACGAGGTGGCAGACTATTACCATCCTCAGCAGCCATTATTGAAGGAGGATTATGAGCTGCCGTAACCCATACAAACTGGAAAACTACCTGAGAAACCCGCTATACAGCTTGCTGACTGTCCTGGTGGTCATTCTTTTCAGCCAGCAGGCACAGGCGGGTAACATACAACTCAGCAATGTTACCCTGCTTAATCAGGATACCACTACCGGAGTCTCCTTTGTGCAATTTGACCTGAGCTGGGAGAACTCGTGGCGTTACAGTGCAGCCTCCGATATCAACAACCACGATGCGGCCTGGGTATTTGTGAAGTTCCGGGTAGGTGGAAGTGATTATACTTCAGCAAGCAGCGCCAGCAGCACCGGAACAGTTGTTACTGTCAATACCACGGCCGGATTACGGGTGGGTATGCCTGTTTGGGTAAACAGCGGCACAGGTGCTTTTGCAGCCGGCAGCGTGGTCAGGGCCATACTCAGTGCTACACAATTTGAAGTAAACCTCAGTCCGGTTACACCCCTTTCTGCGGGAGCTGTGGTGGGGGCCAGTCGGATATGGGAACATGCCTGGCTGGGTAATTCAGCGGATCACATAGCCGGAAGCGGCACTTCCGCACAGTATGAAACCGGTTTGCAAACGCCGGGGGCTGCCTTTGATTCAGCCGCCAACCCCGGAATGGGTGTATTTATCTACCGTTCCGGTGAAGGTTACGGCAGCTTCAGCATCAGCAACGCGCAACTGCGCTGGAACTACCGGTTGAATCAGGTGGGTCACGACGATGTGGTGGAGATACGTTTGTTTGCACTCGAAATGGTATATGTACCGGAAGGTACTTTTTTTGCAGGAGATGGTTCTTCAAACACCGTCCGGGGTCAGTTCCGTGATGCTGCCGCCAACACACCTTTCCAACTGCTCAGCGAAGATTCCGTTACCCTGGGCGGAACACTGGCCGGTCAGCTGGCCAACAACAACGCGGATGGCATGACCACCCCCGATGATTACAACAACAGCACAACGCAGGGACTTCCTGCAGGTTTTCCGAAAGGATTTGCCGCCTTTTACAGCATGAAATACGAAATCAGTCAGCAACAACATGTCGATTTCCTGAATTCACTGAACCGACTGCAGCAAAATACAAGGACAGCCACAGCCCTCGACGCCACCACTACCAGCGTAACCAACCGCTATGTGATGTCGAACAGTTCCTCGATTGCTGCCCGCAACGGCATCCGTTGCGACGGGACGGTCGCAGCACAGTTACCCATCCGCTTTTATTGCGATCTCAACGGCAATGGTACCGGCAGTGAAGCTTCCGACGGACAATTTATTGCTGCCAACTGGCTCAATTGGGCAGATGTGGCAGCTTATCTCGACTGGTCAGCCCTCCGTCCGATGACAGAGCTGGAATATGAAAAAGCTGCCCGCGGACAGCGCGAACCCGTCGCCAACGCCTTTGCCTGGAGCCGTACCGATATCACGGCTGCCGATAATATCACCAACGGCGGGCAGGCTGATGAATACTCCAATACCGCCGCCGCGAATGCCGTTTTTGGCAATACCGCTCAGGTACAGGGACCCTTGCGGACCGGGTCGTTTGCCGGTGATTCTACCAGTCGCAGTGAATCAGGAGGTTCCTTGTGGGGCATCATGGAGTTAAGCGGTAATGTGTACGAACAGCTGGTGAGTACCGGACAGCCCTTTGGTCGTGGTTTTACAGGACTTCACGGCAATGGCGCGCTTCTCAACGATACAACCGATGTGACTGTCTACGGAAACGCCGATGTAAATGCCTGGCCGGCGGCAGGAACCGCGGGGCAGGGATTACGTGGTGGCAGTTGGTCGGACGACGCCAACAGCCTGCGCGTTGCAGACCGTCAGCGCGCTGCTGACACTGCGGCAAGCCGGAGCAATCTGGCTGGTGGTCGTGGCGTACGCACTGCGGGTTGTACAGCTGCGGCAGGTACTGTCCTGCTTTCAGGAGATGCTACCCTGATAGCCATCGACCGGAGCACTTATACCGCTTCCGGAGCCGGCAGTGCTTACTGGTGGATTGTTCCGAACGGCTGGGAAATCATCAGCGGGCAGGGTACCGCTACCATAGAAGTATATGCCAGTCAGTCGGGTTTATTGCGGGTAGCTGCCTTTAATGCTTGTGGTTCAGGGCCTGAAACAAGTTTATTCATAACCTTAGCGGCAGAATGAGACAGTACTCCCCCCTCAACCCATTCCAGTGGCTGCACGGCCGGAAACTTTTTGTGCTGGGCTTACTGTTGCTGACCGGCCTTTCTGCCAGGGCCAACAACATACTCGTCAGCAATGTGCGGCTTACCGACCGGGACACCTCCGCGGGGGCCAACAATGCAGCCAATTTTACTTTTATCCGTTTCGACCTCAGCTGGGACAATGCCTGGCGTTTGAATTATGCCATCGGGATGAACAATCACGATGCCGCCTGGGTTTTTGTCAAATACAGGGTATTGGGAGGTACCTGGCGACATGCCCATCTGAATCTGACCGGGCACGATGCCGGTAGCTGGGGAGGTCAGGGTGCGGGTCCGGCTTTGCTGGAGGTAGGCCTGATGGATCCTTCGGCCGCCTTTGATGTCAGCACCAATCCGGGCATGGGTGTATTTGTTTCGAATGGCAGCATCAATCCCGAGCCGGGTTCTTTCAGTGCCACCAATATGCGTATCCGCTGGAATTATGGTGCACAGGGACTGGCCGACAATGCGCTGGTAGAAATACAGGTAACTGCCCTGGAGATGGTTTATGTGCCCCGGGGAGCATTTTTTGTAGGTACTCAGGCGCAGGAGGATGGTTCTTTCACCAACGGTTCCTGGACCTCCGGTCCGACGGTTCCGTTGCGGATTGCCGCGGAGGATGCACTGACCATCGGGACCGCTGCCGGTAATCTGTGGGGGCGTTCCGCGTCCGGTGACAGTACCATTGGCAGTGCAGGCACCCTGCCGGCACCCTTTCCCAAGGGTTATACCGGCTTCTATACCATGAAGTACGAGATTACGCAGCGGCAGTGGGTCGATTTCTTCAATACCCTGTACGACACCCAGCAGAGCAGCCGGGACATCACCGGTACCGACGGCAAAAACAACGATGGTCTAACCGACCGTAATAACATCAGCTGGAGCGGCGGAACAGCCGAACTGGCCGGGGAGGCCTATGCCGACATCCCCTGCAACTACCTGAGCTGGGCCGATGTGGCGGCTTATCTGGACTGGGCGGCACTCAGACCCATGACCGAGCTGGAATATGAAAAAGCCACCCGGGGTGAGCGCGGTGGTGTTGCCAACGAATATGCCTGGGGAACTGATGGAATTGCTGTTGACCCCTATTCGCTGGCCAATGCCGGTCAGCATGACGAGATCATCTCGGCCAATTACAGCAACGCCTCGGTAGGCGGAAATGCCTGGTACACTGCCACCCATTCTGAGGACGGGCCTGTCAGGGTAGGCATTTTTGCGGCGGATACGGCCAGTACGGGCCGTACAACTGCCAGTGCTACCCGTTATGGGGTGCTTGAGATGAGTGGGAATGTCTGGGAACGTACGGTAAGTGCGGCCAGTGATTCAGGACGTTTTTATACCGGCATCCATGGCAATGGTTTATTGACGAGCACTGGTCATGCCGATGTGGTAAACTGGCCCGGGGCCACCGGCAACGGGGCAGGTTTACGGGGTGGTGGCTGGAATTCACCGGCAGCCGCGCTTCGGATAGCTGACCGCAGTCTGGCTGCCGCGGTTGAGCCGGGCAGAGATGAAACTTTCGGAGGCAGGGGCGTTCGCAGCAGGATTTGTTCCGTGCCGGCGGCTATACCGGCTGCTGTAAGTATAGATACACTCGAAGAATTTGGCAACGTACTGGAAATCACCACTTCCGGTGCCGGTGTAGGAGAAGGGTATTTGTGGGTGTTGCCCAGCGACTGGCGTATTATCAGCGGTCAGGGGACCGGAATCCTGTATGTGACAGTCGGTACGCTGCCGGCAACCATCTGGCTGATGTTCGTCAACGAATGCGGGTCAGGGGACGTCAGAACCATCGCATTTTAGGGCCTTATTTTTCCACGATAAATATGCATTCCTTTTTAATGCTTAACATTCAGGTAACCAGCAAGTAAAGTATACTTTTCGACGAATTTATTTCCTACCTTCGGGCAAAGCCTTCACTTTTTCCCAAAATTGAACTTTTCCCAATTATATTCTCATTCCCGATTTGAGAATATTAGTCCTTTATTTAGATTTTTTCAGGTTTATAACGGACATCCACATCTCTTAAAACTTAATTTTTGTGGATAATTTAAAGCTTCCTGACAAGGTATTCTGATTTTTAGAGTGTTTCTTTATATTGGAATATGCTGATTTAATACCGTTTTTCGACCCTAAAGCAGCATAGACTCTTAATGAAAATTATGGCATGGCATAGAAAGCACTCAATCCAAACACCTGGAAATACACGTATGGAATGATTATGGTTAACCATAAAGCTATTTGAAAGCAACCAGCTCCATACCTGCCTACCCTCCTGTTGTGCGCCACACAGGTAAACCCGATTCAGGTCAGGCGGTCAGGTTGTTCTTTCCTGTGTCAGTTTCGGGACTTTTATTGCTGCTGTGCTTCTTTTTCGCCGGTTTCTCAGCCCAGGCCCAGAATAGCAACAGCATTGGCTCCGGCAACTGGAACAATCCGGCCGTATGGCTGGGTGGCATTGTTCCGACAGGTTCCAACGAAGTTTACATCAATTCAGGTCATACCATTACCCTGGTGGCGAATACAACCACATCGAATGTGGTGAGTGTGACCGGTACGCTGGCCATGGCCGGTTTTAACCTGGATGCTGGTTCCATTACCGGTTCCGGCACCATCAGGACTTCCTCCGGCACACCGGTGCTGACCATTGGTTCGGCCAATGGCAATTTTGCCTTCGGTGGCATCATCGGTCCGGGAGCCATTACGCTGACCAAGACAGGTACAGGTATTTTTTCCGTCTCGGCTGATAACACCTATACCGGCAATACCAGCATCGTGGCAGGCAGCATCCGCATGTTGGGAGCCAACGCCTTTGGCAGCACCGGATCCGTGACAGTTTCATCGGGGGCGGCCTTGCAACTGGAGGGAAGCATATCGGTAAACCGCAACATAACCATCAACGGCACCGGCGTAAGTACCGATGGCGCTATCAGGAACAACAGCGGCAACAACATTCTTACCGGCACGGTAACCTTGGCCAGTGCCGGTTCAATTGTCAACGCAGGCGGCACCCTGACCATGGACGGTGCTACAGCCATTGCAGGCAGCACCTTTGCGCTCACGCTGGGTGGGACAGCCACTACCACCATCAATGGGATCATCAGCGGTTCGGGTTTATTCACGAAGGAAGGCACCGGGGTGCTGAATCTCAACGCCGTCAACACCTTTTCAGGCAATAAAGTCATCACAGGCGGTGCTATCAATGTACAACAGCCTGATGCTTTGGGAACGGCTGGCAGCATCACCGTCAATTCGGGGGCTGCCTTTCAGATTCAGGGCGGCATCACCTTCGCTCGTCCCATCACCATCAACGGCACCGGGGTAGGAACCACCGGCGCCATACGCAACATCAGCGGCGATAACATCCTTTCGGGCCTCATAACGCTGGGCAGTGCCAGCCGCATTCATTCCGATGCCGGCAATCTGAGTCTGACCGCCGCTACCGCGGTGAGCGGGTCGGGCAACAACCTTACCCTGGGTGGTAACGCCACCGTAACGATCTCCGGAACCATTGCCACCGTGGCCGGCGCGGTGATTAAAGAAAATAACGGAACCGCCATTTTTACCGTGGCCAATACCTATACCGGCGGTACCACCATCAGCGCCGGAGCCATCAATATGCGCCATGCCAGCGCCCTGGGTACCAGCGGAACCATTACGGTTAATTCAGGTGGTACGCTGCAACTCGAGAACAACATCACGGTATCGCGGGTACTTAATATCAATGGCAACGGTGCGAGCAGTACCGGAGCTATCCGGAGTATAAGCGGTACCAACACCATCTCAAGCACCATTCAAATGGGCGCGGCCAGCCGCATCAATGTGGATGCGGGTACGCTGACTTTGTCGAATGCCAACGCCGTCAATGCCACCAACCAGAACCTGAGTCTGGGCGGAGCGGCGAACCTGGCGGTATCGGGAACCCTGACCATCGGCAGCGGCAATCTGGCCAAGGATGGTGCCGGCACCCTGAGTCTGGCTGTAGCCAGTACCTATACCGGCACTACTACCATTTCGGCTGGTATAGTCACGTTCGGCAACATCAATGCTTTCGGCACGACCGGTACGATATCGGTAACCGGAAGCGGCTCTCTGCAATTGAGTGGTGGCATCACCTTTGCCAGACCACTCAGCATCAGCAGTACAGTCAGTACCGGCGCCCTCCGGAATGTGAGCGGCTCCAACACCATATCCGCCACGGTAACCCTGATCGGAAGCAATACCCGTATCAATTCGGATGCAGGAACCCTGACCCTCAGCAATGCCAACAGCATCAATGGCACTAACCAGACACTGGTAGTAGGTGGATCAGGCAATACCACCTTTTCCGGCACCCTGACTCAGGGAACCGGTGGCCTGACCAAGGACGGTGCCGGCACGGCTACCTTAGCGGTACCCAACTCCTTTACGGGTATCACCACCGTAAATGCCGGCAACCTGGTTTACGGCACCAACAACATACTTGCAACCGGTAATGTCACCGTAAGCGGCGGTACCCTGAACATCGGGGCATTTTCCGATACCGTCGGCACCATCACCATCAGCAGCGGAAGTATTACCGGTTCAGGCACCCTGTATTCGACCGATGATTTCAACTTTTCAGGGGGTACTATCAGCACCGTGCTGGGAGGCAGTTCCGGTCTCATCAAAACAGGAACAGGTACCCTCACCCTTACCGGCGCCAATACGTTTACCGGTCAGGTGTGGATACAAAACGGCACCATCAGTGTAAGCAGCCTCAACAATGTCGTTGGCGGTAATCCCAGCAGCAACCTGGGTGCTCCAACGACCGTCGACAACGGCATGATTCGTTTTGGCCTTGGTACTGCTGACGGCACCCTGCTTTATACCGGTACCGGCGAAACCTCCGACAGGCGTTTTGAGCTGGCTGGTGGTAATGGAGGCAATGGCACGGTACAAAACAATGGCAGCGGCCCCCTGGTACTCAGCGGGGATGTGGTTTCAGACGCAGTAGGTACCAGTACCTTTTTCCTGCGGGGCACCAATACCGGCAACAACATATTTTCGGGCGAAATCCAGGAAAACACCGGCACAGGGTCAACTGCATTCAGTAAACAGGATGCCGGATACTGGATATTAACCCGTAGCAATGGTTTTTTTGGCAGTGTTACCATCAACGGGGGTAACCTGAGAATAGAAGCCGATGGCGCTTTGGGTCAGGGCAGTCTGATTACCATCAGCAGCGGCTCCCTCAACCTCGCCCCCAGTGTCGGTGTCCTGACCATTACCCAGGACATCACCGTTACCGGTACAGGGGTTCCCGCCAACACCGGAGCCATCACCAATGTGAACGGCAACAACATCATTGCGGGGGTGGTTTCCTTGTCGGGTACCACCCGCTTCAATTCAGATGCCGACAGTTTGTTGTTTACGGCATTACCAACTTCTATCCGCAGTAACAACGGCACTAACCGCACCCTGACCATGGGCGGCAGCGGCCACCAGCGGGTGGCCGGAGAGCTGGAACATGGGGGTACGGCAACCTTTACCAAAGACGGTAGCGGAACCTTAGTCATTCAGACATCCCGGACAACCGCAGGCCAGTTTAACCTTAACCTCGGCACCCTGCTTTTAGGCGCAGAAAATGCCCTGAATACCGGCACCTATCTGTCGTTTGCCAATACCGCATCGCTTACGCTCGATCTGAACGGCTACAACCATACCTTCAATGGCATTCAGGGCTCCAATACAGGCTCCGTTATTACCAGCAGCAGGGCGGGTAACTGTACCATTACCGTAAACAATACCACCAGCCGGTCGTTGGCGGCACGCATTGAGAACGGCAGTGGCACGGTCCATATCCATAAACTCGGCACTGCCGACTGGACCCTGACGAATGCCGCCAGCACCTTCAGCGGACAGGTTTATGTAGGCGGCGGCCGGCTGGTTGTTTCCAACGTCATCGCCAACAGCGGCACCAACAGCAGCATAGGCACCGGTAATACCACCGCTACCATTACCCTTGAAAATGGTGGCATTTTCGCTTACACCAGTACCACGGCCCGTTCCACCAACCGGCCTTTTCAGATCATCGGCAGCGGCACCATTCAGCGGAACGCCAATACCACCAATGCCATGACCCTGAACGGCGCCATTAACGGCACCAACACTGATTTAACCCTGGAACCGACCGGTGGCACCAACAGAAACCTGATTGTAAACAGCGTCATCACCCTCGGCACAGGTACCCTCACACAAACAGGCGCAGGAAATACTACCCTCAACGCTGCCAACAGTTATACCGGCAATACCATCATCAGCCAGGGCACACTCACCATCGGTGATGACGCGGCCATACCCAGCGGCAGTCTGGTTAACAATACATCGACTTTAAACCTCAATGGCCATGACATCACCGTAGCCGGTATTACCGGTACCGATACCCTGGCCGAGGTACGCAACAACAACGCCGGTGCAGCCAGCATCACCCTGAGTAGTACCAGTGGTGACATCACCTATTCAGGTCGTATACTCAACGGAACAGGCACCCTTTCTGTAATCAAACTGGGTGCCTTCACCCAGCGCTTAGGCGGTGTAAACACCTATACCGGCAGCACGACCATCAATGCAGGGGTACTGAAAGCTGTGAGCGCGACCGCCATCAGCGCCAACTCTGCCTTTACCATCGGCAATGTCGCCGGTGCTACCCTGGATATACAGGGATTCAACAACAGTATCGGAAGTCTGGCCGGTGGCGGTACTACAGGTGGTAACGTCCTGCTTGGAACGGCTACCCTGAGTATCGGCAGCAACAACAGCAGTACCGCTTATGCCGGCACCATTACCGGGATAGGCACCGGTGGGGTTGAAAAAGTCGGTAGTGGTGTCTTTACCTTCAGCGGAACGCCTGATTATCCCGGGCTCACCATCGTATCGGCCGGTACTTTCCAGGCGGGCGGTGATTTGATTTTTCAGGGGGTGGTTTCGATAAGCACAGGCGGGTTATTCGATTGCGATGTGTATCAATCGAGTGCCTTTTACATCTCTTTCAATTCCCTGAGACAGGTTTCCGGCTCCTGGGGATCGCTGGCGTCTCCGGCTACCAATAAAAACAACACTTATTTCACCAACGCCTCCACCGGTATCCTCATCGCCCTCGACGGCATTGTAAACGGTTACTGGCTGGGTGCGACCAGTACCGATTGGTTCACCACGACCAACTGGCACAATGGTTTTATACCCGACCAGAACACGAAGGCGGTCATTGAATATGTAGCCATCAATGCCCCTGACATTACCGGAACAGCGACTTGTGGCGATATGGAGATTTTTCCGGCAGCCTCCGTGACGGTTTCTGGCACCAATGTGATTGAGGTTTACGGCGACTGGCTCAATTACGGCACTTTTGTCCCTAACAGTTCTACCGTCAATTTCCGCAAAGCCAGCGGGGTTACCCAGGTAATCACCCGCCCTACTTACGGTCCCTTTGCCAATCTCCAGTATTTTGGTACAGGAACGCTCCGTTTGTCGTCGAACGAGCCGCTGCCCTTTAACATGACAGGAGCCCTGATCACCAACAGTGGCAACACCGTTGATTTGAACGGAAAAGGGCTTTTGTGCGCGGGATTAGCCGGTCCGGGCACCATCACCAATTCACAGCCCTTTGATGTACAGATACAGATCAGCGGTACCACCGACCGTACCTTTTCCGGTACGATTCAGAACGGTTCGGGCACAGTTGGGCTGACCAAAACCGGCAGCATGGTTCAGGTGCTCGAAGGCGGTAACACCTTCAGCGGCGGAATCGTCATTTCAGGCGGAGAACTGCTGGCCCGCAACACGGCGACTGCAATGGGCAGTGGCGGCATCACCCTGAGTGGCACATCGCCCGTTTTGCGGCTCAGCAATACCAGCGGTTCAGGGCTCAACTTCGCCAGGCCGGTTACCGTCAATGTAGCCGCTGAAATCATCAGCGACAACAATAGCAGCGGAGCCGGGGCCAGCCATACCCTGGGCGCGCTCACCCTCAACAGCACCGCGCTGACCATCAGCGGTGGCGGTAATGTAACCAGCGGCACCGCCGGCATTACCTTTGGTGCGGTCAGCCACAGCGTTTCTCCGACCTATACCGTTACCAACCCGGTTGGCGGCGGTATAACCCAACTCAGTCTGGGCGCGTTGACAGGCAGTACTTTCCCGGTAATCATGGCTGGTAGCGGGGATATCGTGCAAACAGGAGCTTTCAGCATCTCTCCCGCCACAGCTACTGAAAGCGCCATCAACTACCAGGGAACCGGTACCCTGACCCTGAGTCAGGCCAATACCATGACCCAGCGACTCACCCTCACCAGCGGAACCATCGTTGCCACCAACAACGCAGGCGCGCTGGGCAGTGCCACCACGGTTTACCTCAGCGGCGGGTTTTTGTTCCTGCGCAACAATACCGGCCTGGCCTTCAACAATGCTGTGAATATCACCGTGAATGCCACCATACTCACCGACCGCACTTCGGCCGGTGCCGGGGTGAACCATACGCTGGGAAATATCACATTTACTTCCCCTACAGACTCACTCCGCATCACCAACGGCTCCAATGTGACCAGCGGCACCGGAAGTGTAACCGCCGGAACAGCTACCCTGAACCGGTTGACTTATTTTACCATCGATACGCTCAGCAATCTCACCCTTGCCGGCTTTATCAACAATCAGCAAACCAACAAAATGGGGAGCGGTCAACTTACCCTCAACGGGAGCTCAACCAAAACTACGGCGGCCAATACCCTCACGGATGGTATTCTGAGGGTAGAGTCGGCCAGCGGACTGGCCACCGGTACGGCTACCCTCAACATCGATGGGGGCCAGCTGGTTTTTGCCAACGGCGCCAATACCACCTTTACCGGCACCAACCTGCTTTTACGCGCTGCCAGTTCGCGGATTACCATCGACCGCACGACTGCTGCGGCAACCGACGTAACCCATACCGTCAACCAGATCAGCTGGAATGGCTCCAACCTGGAATTGCTGCTCGACAAAGGCAGCAACATCACCAACCCGGCAACCGGCGTCTTACAAACCACAACCCTGGTGCAAAACACCAACGGCCGCACTTACAACTACAACGTGATGGCCGGTGCCCGTTTCCTGATGCCGGGCATGACCCTTACCAACAACCAGACCGTGAACTACCGGGGTCAGGGTGAGGTAGGACAAATGGCCGGTGCGACGCTGGTAACCGCCACCGGCACCAGCTGGAACCAGTTGGGCAGCGGCAGCCTGATTTTCAGCGGCACCAACAGCCTGCAGGGCCCCGTTACCGTCGACAGCGGTGACGTCCGTACCGAAACCAATCCCCAGCAATTCCGCACCCTCAACATCAATACCCCCGGCCGTTTTCATCCGGTAACCGACAATGCCTTTACATTGTCGCTGTTTTTTAACGGTGTCCGCCAGTCGCCCCGGCTGTACGGCAGTCAGAGTTCTGTGGCGCAATGGCGTAGCGACACCCTATTCACCCCTGGCATAACCGCCATGCTGGGCTTAAAGGGTTATCTTGAATTCCTCACCCAACCCATTGGTGGCCGAAGCAGTCTGCTGTTTGCATCTCCCCCCGTGGTTCAGGTGCGCGACTCACTCGGTGTGCTCATCGACAACAGCGAGAATACCTCGCCGGTGCTCGCCTACCTGAGTCGCACCGACGCAGATGGCCGTGGTCGTTTACGGGGCGATTCTCTGGAACTCATGGTGAACGACCGGGCTACCTTCGACAGTCTGCGCATCGGCGGACGGGTTGACAGCATCTACCGCATCGCCTTCATCATCGACAGCCTGGTAACGCCTGCTTTGGAATCAGGCAACATCACTGTCACCCCCGGCCCGATTGATCCGGGTCTTTCAGCGGTCGTATTCAGTGTGGATACAGCCATTGCCAATGGCACCGACTCCGTCATTGTGAGCACCACCCTCATGGACATCGACAGCAATGTCATTGCCAACGAGCTGGTAAGTCTTACCCAGGATTCCGGCAAAGCCTCCGTGATTGTCGCTGAGAACTTCAGCTATTCCAACGCCAACGGTTTAGCCCGTTTTGCGGTGAGTTCGACCGTAGCCGACTCCATAGATTATTTCGCGGTGGTGCAGTTTGGTGACGATGAGCCTTTCTCTGGTACAGCCAGGGTATATTTCGTCCCCGGTCCGCCTTACCGGCTGGCCTATATCAACCAGCCCTACAGCGCGCCCATCAATACCGTGTTTTTCCCGCCGATCCGGGTGGCCATCTACGATTCTAACGACAACCAGATGTGGACCGATACCAATGTGGTATCTCTCAGCCTTTTCCCACTCTCTTTTATCAGCGGATTCAGTTCGGTGACGGAAAACGGAGGATTGGCTGAATTCCCGCTCATCTCCATCGCCAACGGGGGTACCTACATCATGATTGCCTCCCTTGATACACTGACGGTCAACTCCCTCGACTTCGACATTATCGAAAACTATTATACCGGCGGAAACGGTGACGGACATTTTATGAACGCCAGCCGAAAGCAAAATCTGGCCGGGAAGTATGTGATTACGTTGGGGGGATCTTTTGTGGCGCAGGACAAAATTTATGACGGCACCATCAATCTGGGGACAGGCGGCATTGTTTCGAGCACCCTCGCATTAGATGGCCTTGACATTGCCTACGACGATGTAACCGTGGATTCTGTACGTTACAGCTTTCTTTCTCCTGCGGTGGGAGATAACAAACTTGTGATCATCGACACCGTTTTGCTGGGTGGAGCCGATACTTCGGAGTACATCTTCAGTTTATTTGATGCCCCGACCGGTACGGTGAAAATTCTGGGTCAGTCGTTTTTCGGCGGAGATGGCCGGGGTGATGTGCTGGCACAAAGTGATACAGTGTTCCTTGACGGAGTGAAGGCGGTACCGACCAAAATTGTTTTCGAATCGCAGCCCGGCGACCAGCTTGCCAATTCGCCCATCAGCCTGCAGGCATCCATACGGGCAGCCAACAACCGGCTGGTTCCTTTCGGTGCTACTTCGGCGACCATTTCCCTTTTCAGCAATCCGGGTTCGGCCACCTTGGGTGGTACCCTCAGCCAACCTTTTACAGGCGGGCGGGCAATTTTCAACGACCTCAGCATCAACCGGGGAAGCAGTGCTTATCAACTCGGCATTGAGCCTGCGGCCCCGCTTACCCATGCCCTCGACACGGCCGTAACCAATCCATTTGATGTCTATGCAGTTTTCAGTGGTGGCGAAGGCCGGGGCGATACCGCCTTGTCTATTTTCAGTCGTGGTCTGGACGGTAAATTTTACGATGGCTGGGTAGGTGGCAGCAGTGGCAATCCCGACAACTGGTTTACCGCCGGCAACTGGAGTTCGGGGCGTACTCCTTTGGATACCTCTAACATCATCATACCGCTTCGTCCCTATCTGCCTGTGCTTTACCGTTCTGTAAATCCGGCTGAAAACGGTTTCCTCCTGGCCAGTGCCGGTAGTATGATTTTTTATGATCAGACACAGCTGACCCTCGACAGCGGCACCAGTACTGCGAAGGGGCCGCTCTTCAAACTGTCAGCAGGCAGTACGGTAGAAACCCGCGGCAACAGCCGCATCGTGCTTGAACCGGGAGCCCGCTATGTAAATTTGAGTACCGGTCGCCCGCAACTTGAGGTGAAACAATTGCTCACCGGCTACAAAGGCTGGCGTTTGCTGAGTAGTCCGGTTGCCACCACTTATGCGGATTTCCTCGACAGCCTTGAAACCCAGGGTTACAGTGGTGCCAAATACGACAGTCTTCAACCGAATATTCTGTGGTTTGCCGAAACTGATACCGGCACCACGCTTCAGAACTGGCGCCAGCCGGTGACGGCATCCGACAGTGTATTGGCGGGAAGAGGGCATTTTGCCTACATCTTCAACGGTGCCGGCCGACCCAGCCGGGTTCAGGAGGGTGGGAATTACCGCGATACCCTGCCGATTGTACTCAGTGCAACCGGTCAGGAGCCCGACCTTTCCGGCGGAACTTATTTCACGTTCAATAACCTGAGTTTTACCCCTCGAGCACTCAGCACCGCGGCCGACACCGTGGGCGGCAACCGCCTTTTCCTCGACGAAAATGTGGCGGATGCCGGCTGGAATATGCTCGGTAATCCTACAGCCAGCGTGCTCGACTGGGATGCTACCTCCGGCGCATGGGATTTGTCGAATGTCGACAACACCCTTTACATCTGGGATCCTTCTTTCGGCAGTGGTACCGGGGGCTACCGTTACTGGAACGGCAGCGTAGGCAATATCAACGATACCACGCTCGAAACCGGGCTGCTTGCACCGTTTCAGGCATTCTGGATACATGCCAACAATACAAATCCTTTGCTTCGGTTTAACAACGATGCCAAAAGTGACTCTTCCGCCCAATACCATGGCCGTACTACGGGCACGCCTCCCAGCGTGGCCCTTACCCTGCAGGGTGAAGGCATGGAAGCGAACAGCTACCTCAGTTTTGGCTATGAAGGCATTACCGGTCCGGATATTTACGATGCTTACCAGCTCGAATCTTACAACGACGACTGGCTGATGTTGTATTCCAACAGTTCCATACAACACCGCAAACCCCTGGTGATTAATCACCTCCCGGCCGATGTTGACCAGGAACTGGCGATTCCTTTACACATTTCGGCAGCCCGTAACCGCGCCCCGCTTTCAGGTGGCTATCAGATCAGCTGGAAACTGAGCGATAACTGGCCTGCCAACTGGACGGTGGCCCTGATGGATCATCACAATGAACTGGCTATCCCAATGCTTGAAAGAACCAGCCATACCTTCAGCTATCAGGCACCAGTCCAACCGGAGGCCCGGGTAGCAGGTTCCGAAACCGGCGATTTCAGAAGTCCTTCGACGGTTTTGCATGGTAACAACTCCGATGGCATGCCCTTGTTCCGGCAACAGAGAGAGCCCGTTCGTCCGTTTACCATCATACTCATCCCGAATTATGATGGTGGTACCATTGCCTACCGCCCAGACCACGCCTATGTTTATCCGCCGTCACCCAATCCGTTTACCGACGAAACACGTTTGTCCTTCTATCTGCCGGAAGCCACTGACGCAACGATTGAAGTAATCGATCTGCACGGGCGGGTTGTTTTACGGCAGAACAGGCAGCTGTATGCCGCCGGAACCCACGATTTAATCTGGAATGGTGACCGTGTTTCGGCCGGCACCTATGTTGTAAGACTGATTACCGAAGATTTTGTATCCACGCAAAAGGCTGTTAAAGTGAAATGATATGAAGATTCATCAGCTGCTATATAGTTTATTGGTTAGCCTTGCGGTGGTTATGCCTGTAAAGGCACAGCTACGTCCGGCGAATATCAGGATAAATGCTTCAGCCACACTCATTGATAACCTGAGTCTGATTACCATTCGGGATGTAAACCTGAATGGTCCATCTACGGTCGATGGCATTCTGACCGTTTCACCTGTATCAAGTGGATATGCGGGGTTGATGCGGATAGATGGCCGACCCGGCAGGCAGGTGCGGATTACCTATCTCGCCTATGAAACCCTGATTGAAGAGGGCGGTTCCGGCGGTATAGTAAAAGCAAATTACAGGATCAGCGGATTTGAGAGCGATAATCAGCTGGCAGGAACCTTACTTGATGTAGGTGAAGCAACTGTCAGGCTGGGCAAAGACGGAACCTATTTTTTGTGGCTTGGTGCTGTACTTGATCTGACAAAGGCATCTCCCGGCAGTTATATCTCAGAATTTTTAATTGAAATGGAAGGTAACTGATGAGGAAGCACCCCCTGCATATTGTACTGATTTTGATGCTGTTGCCCTTTGTTAGTGTGGCACAGCGAATAAATTTCAAACCTTTTTTACAAGGCGACAATGTTATTCTGACGGTAGTATCCAATCCGCTGGGATTAAACTTTAACCTCAAGCAACCCCTCATCGTTGCAGGTGACCCTAATCCTGTAGGCGTATTGCTGGGCGACAACGCCACGGTTGTGATAGAGTTGGATGCCCCCCTTGACTTTGACCTGACGGTAGAATTTAGCTGGACAAACACACTGAGTCTCAATGGGTTGGGATCTGGAGTTTTGATCCCCTTTACCTTGCGTTATGCCTACAACAATACCGGGGAAATGACAGACCTGGAACGCAGGGCCAATGCGGTTGAGGTACCCCCTGCTTTTCATACCGTTACGCTTCCGGTTTTGCGTCGGCGCGCAGGTGGCCCACCCCTGCCTCCCCCAACCCCTGAGCACGACGGATATGTGCGTCCAAGAGGCAAAGTATATTTCTATATTTACGGAACTTTAGACCCAGTGCCCCAAAACGCGAGTGCCGGAAATTATTTAGGTGAGATCAACGTAAACGTGAGCTATGCTGACAATGTTAATTGAACGCTACCGCTCACAGCTGTTTATGCTGATGTGCCTGGGACTGCTTACCACGACGGTTGCAGAAGCGCAGTTTATTCGTTTTACCATCAATTTACCCCCGTCTTTTGAATTGAAAGACAGGCCTAATCCTCCTCAGATATTAGAACCTGTAGAAACATCCGGCAAAATTTCGAAAGATAAATCAGGTGTCAGATGGATGGAAATACGTGCTTCTGAGAATGTACCCATGCTCATTGAGTTCCGTATGGACCGAAGCCGCGGGGGGCTTGCCTTACCTAAAATGTACTTCCTCAATGATGGTACTACGAATTTCAGCAATGCCGAATCTATCTCTCCGGGTTATACCGAAGTAGTCATCAGATCCGGAAATAAACTCATAACCGAATTAGCTGACAAACCCAAATACCTCAGTGCCTGGCTCGGGCTACCGGCCTTTCAGGGAGGTGTACTAACGGTGACTTATCCATAAAATTTAAAATTAAACCAGCCAAAACCAATGAATCAAAAAATAATGACTTAATCAGTTCATCGCCGGGCAGCCCCGGTGACCTGACTCAAACTGCGCCCCGGTTCGCATCCTCTAACCCGATTGAACAGAAGCCCAGGAAATATGGATAAGGCTGTTGAAAAAATAACTCAGCCAAAGCTTATCTTCCGCCTAATGACCATGAAAATCAACAAACTATAATTTAAACACAAAACAACTTAATTATTAAAAGATGAAAACAACTTTCAAAACACTCCTCATCGCGGCGTTCTTCACGGGACTCGCAAACGTTGCATCCGCTCAGTTGGGTGCCGTATCTTCTGTAACTGCTACAGCAAAAATCCTGAAGCAAATTACCCTGACTGCTGAAAATGTGAACTTCGGAACCATTTCTGCAGGTGGCGGTGCTACCAACCTCACCCCAACCGGTGTATCTGAAGTAAACGTAGGTTTTACCTCTACGCAAGGTCGTCTGGTAGTTGATGCTACCAATGATGAGCCTATCCGCGTAACCTTCGACTCTACGGTTACCCTCGTGGAAGCCAACGACCTTGACTCAATTGTTTACATTCCACAACTGAGCGCTACATTTGGCAACATTACAGTTGGAGATGCTGCACAAGCAACTTCTGCGCTGTTGAACAGTGTAGTACGCACTGCCCCCTCCATCCCTACAGAAGCTGGTGGTACTGGCCGTGGTCCGTTTGCGATTATTTATACTGACCCGACTGCAGGAGCAACCCTTGACAAAACTACCCTCTTCATTGGTGGTACTTTGTTCGAAAGAGATGGTGTTTCTACCATTGGTTCAGGTTATCAGACTGGTACCTATTCAGGCACTTTGAATTTCAACGTGATTTATCAATAAGTCACGCAGAAACTGCTCAATCAGGCCGGCGGCATGGTGCCGCCGGCTCATTTTTAAAATTTCTCTATGAAAAAAATGCTTCTATTCCTGTTGTGTGTGTCGCCTTTGGCGCAGGCATTGGCACAGGTTTCTTTAGCACCCACCTCGGTGTTCCTCGACAAAAACGGTATCGGATCGCTGTACATTTCAAACAACTCTGAAATCCCGCAGGAAATTACTATCAATTTCCAGTTCGGTTATTCCGATCAGGACAGTAAGGGTGTTTTGATTATGGTGTACGATGACAGCGCGAAGGCCAAAACCAATGGGTTACACAGTATGGTGAAGGCGTTTCCGCGTACATTCATTCTGCCTCCGAAACAACAGCAGTTGGTCAGGATACAGGCAAGGGTACCGAAAGGTATGGCTCCGGGAATGTATTTCACCCGCCTCAAAGTAGGCTCGGTGGCTCAGGTACCGGATGTGGGTTCAGCAGCCAACGAAGGTGTTAATACGCGGGTAAATGTCCGTTTTGAACAGGTAATCGCTGCCTTTTACAAATACGGAGCCGTAAACACCGGTGTTGTTGTTGATAAAGTAGAAACCACTACCGACAGTAACTTTTTATCCATGAAAGCGGACTTCCGTACAACCGGAAACGCTCCCTATCTGGGAAAAGTTAAAACCATTATTCGTGCACCGAATGGTACTGTAGTTGCCGAAAATTCACAGACAGCCGCTTTGTATTTTGAGGGTAGCCGCCGGACAAATTTCCGGTTATCTGAAGTACCAAAGCCAGGTCGTTATGAATTAGAGATGCGCTTTGAAACAGTTCGTTCCGACATCCCTCCAGAGGACCTGGTCCAGGCAGCTCCTTATGTTTACAAAACCAGCATTCAATTGCCTTAAAACCAGAAAAATAGCCTAAAAGAAAGTCTATTTAACAATAATAAAAATTACTCGACTGCGCTAGCGGTTAGCCCCTTTTTTACCATGTTGTTTCGGCGTCATACTGCTTTGCTTACCGGGTTCCTGCTATTGTTGGCAGGGTTCGTACCCTTGCAGGCACAGGATGTTGACGAAGTAACGCTCACCTTCGGTTTCCCGGCAATCGGGCAGGTATATATCAATGCGGTTTTCAGAGGCAATCAACCCCTGATAGCCGCCGGAGAAATACTCGGCCTGTTGTACATACCCTACGAACGTACCGGAAACAACTTCGGACTCAAAGGAAGCTACCCCACCAAAAAAGATGTCTGGGAAGTAGACCCCGTAAAACTGACATTGATAAGAAAAGGCGAAAAAGTAGTCCTGAACGCACAACAATTTTATTTAGGTGAAACCGACTTATATCTGACCCCCGATTTGTTTCAACAGCTATTCGATATAGAACTTACCGTTAACTCCTACGGACTGATGCTCAGTTTGCGTAGTGAACGGATATTGCCTGTTGAAGAGCGTCAAAAAAGGCAGAACCTGCGTTATCAGCTGAAACAGCAAGCCCCTGAGAATGCCTTAAAAACATATCCGATGTTGTACCCACGCAAGCGGGCCTTTTTAGCACCCGGCATGCTTGATTACAATCTTGGTGTAAGCACCGCCTCAGGTTCAACCCAGTACACTTACACCCTCAATGCGGGTGTAGAGTTTTTAGGTGGAGACATGCAGGGCGGTCTCAGTGGTTTCAAAAACGAAGGTTTTTCAGATTATCTCATCAGCGGTGTCCGCTGGCGCTATGTATTCAAGGGAGGTCTTGACCCTGTCGGCAATCCGCTCATCAGCGAACTGAATCTGGGACAACTCAACCTGGGTGGCCCTTTGGGAGGCCGTGTCAAGGGAATGTCCCTCACCAATACGCCTCTTATACCCCGCCGTGTACTCGACTTATTCGCCATTGAGGGCAATACAGTGCCCGACTCTGAAGTAGAGCTGCTGATTGGCGGGCAATTGGTCGATTTTGTGAGGGCAGATGAACTTGGCTACTATCGCTTTACAACCCCGATTACTTACGGAACTGTCCGCATCGGACTCCGCATCTATACCCCACAGGGGGAGGTCTTGTTTGAAGACCGCCAACTGCAAATTCCCTTCACCTTTGTACCGAGAGGGGTAGTAAACTACAATATACAAGCCGGTTTTCTGGAACTGGATACAGACAGTTTTGGCACCACTCCGGTAGCCCATGGTGATGTTGCCTATGGTTTAACCAACAACATTACTTTCCGGGCAGGTGCCAGCCGGGGTCTGGACAGTACCGGAACTGCCCTGCAACCCTACGGAAGTTTGTCGGCCCGCTTATTTGAACAATATCTTCTGAATGTGGAAGCATTGCCGGAAAGATTTGTCCGGGGAAGCGCCAGTGTGTTCTACGCGAACAACACCAGCATAAACGCCCAGTACACCACCTTCACAGGGATCAGCACCTTAAATCCACTTGCTCAGCAGAGAGAGGCCAACTTTAACTTTTTCTTTCCCATGACGGTTTTAAAACGCCCGTCCGGAATCAGACTTGGCTTAGACCACAGTTGGTATTACAACGGAACAGCTACGCGTTATCAGGTAGATTTAAATACCAGGATCGGACAGATCATATCACGTATAAACTACCGGGAAGAACTCAGTCAAAGGGTCGATTCTGTCATTGCCCCTAAACGGCTCATTACGGGTGCATTTACCTATACCGTGCCCCGCAATCCGGGAGTGCCGGTTTTTGTAAGGGGTATGTTCTTCCGTACCCAGATTCGCCATGATATGAAGCGGTTTGATGCCACGGCACTGGGCAGTTTTCAGTTCTCTCAAACCGTCCTCAAACGGGGAAGGATAACCCTGGGTTATGAACATGACTTTGTGCAGAGCACCAACCAGTTTCAGGTAGGTTTTCTTTACGATTTTAATGCGGTTCGCTCAAGCAGTCAGGCTACTATCCGGCAAAAAGGTAAACTTGTTAACCCGAGCTTCAACCAGTCTTTCAGTGGCTCATTTGCGGCCGATTTCCGTAATTCGGCCATCATACCCACCAACCGTGACCAGGTTGGCCGGGCGGGTGCTACCGTGCGCATGTTTATTGATGAAAACAGCAATCAGAAATACGACAAGGGAGAAGAAATTATTCCAGCCAAAGCCGTCAGGCTGGATCAGTCGTCGAGCATGCTGATTGGAAGCGACGGCATGCTTCGTATCTCTCAGTTGCAGAGTTATTGGACCTACAAACTAACCATCGACATCAACGCCTTGCCGGATCCGAACCTGGCGCCGTTGCAGACAAAATTCTCTTTCACAGCAGATCCCAACCGTTACAAACAAATTGACATCCCCATGTACCGCACCGGCAGTATTGAGGGATATGCCTTCCGTGAACGCATACCTGGCGCCAATCTTGAGCCGCAGGCGGGTTTGCGTCTGTATCTGCACCGCGAAGGCGATGAGGCTCCTTTAGACCCTATACGCACTTTTTCGGATGGTGGTTTTTATGCCTTTGGTTTGTTGCCCGGTAAATACACCCTGCTGGTCGATTCCGGTCAGTTGTCTTTCATGCGGGTGGAGCAGGTTCCTGATACCGTCCGCTTTACCATCAGACCACTGGCAGAGGGAGATGTGGTAGATACCTTGGAAATCCGACTCGTACCGGCCAAAGACGATACCCTCAAGGAAGACGAGCCCCTCACCCTGGCACAGCTGGAATTTCAGCTGGGGCAACGGTTGAAAAACTCCGTCACCGCTTTCATTGAGGCACAGGAGCTCTTTTACAGAGGCGACTACAAAAAAGCCCTGGTGATGGTTGACAGCTCCATGGATCAGTTCAATACCGATTTCGCCCTTGCCCTGAAAGGCTCTGTCGTATTCCTGCTGGGCAACAAACGGCAGGCAGTGCATTTATGGCAGGAGGCACGGGCACGCAATCCCTTTGTAGAGTTACCCGATACGGCCTTGTTCCGTAATATGAAAGATACAAGCACCTACAACCCTGACCTGACCGTAAAAGCTGATACAGCCGTGCTCGACTCGGCTGCTCAGGTGAAAGCGGCGCTGATGCTGGCCCTTGAAAACAAACTGAGCGAACAACTGCAGCAATCGGTTACCGCCTTTGTTGAAGCCCAGGAGTTGTTTTACCGTCGCCGTTTTGCAGAGGCGGGAGATAAAGTAGATGCTTCCCTGAGTTTATTTGTTACCGACCACGGGCTGGCGCTGAAAGGCTCTATCGCCTATATCACGGGCCGGCGGAAAGATGCCTGGCGTTTGTGGGAAGAGGCCCGCGAGCGTAATCCGCACATCGTACTACCAGACACTGAAATACTAGACAGAATGATCACCCCTATTACTGAAACTACAACTAAAAATGGCAGGAAGACCTATTCACTTAACCGATAATCACATCTTGACCCGCCTGGGCCTGGTGCTCTTATTGGTTTGGCTGATGGGGACACCTGCGCTCGCGCAGGAAGAAGCCGGCGCCGGAGATGCTCCGCTGGAGCAGACGACGAGTTCCGAGCCGGAAGATGCCGTTGCAGACCAGCCTGCCGCCCGGCCGGCAGACCGACCGTTAAACACTTACGAGCGCTTCAGCTATGAATCTGGTATCTCAAACCAGTTACAATCCCTGATGAGCCGGTACATTGACCCGTCACTTTTTCACATCAGTGTACAGATTGAAGGCCGCATGTTGGGTGCCGGCACTATCAATGCAGGAGGCAGGGTTAGCGGTGGCAGTAAAATGGAGGTTAAGGGGCGTCAGTTAGATAAACTCGAAGAAGACAAGGTGCTGGAAATGTTACCGGCCCTCCCCTTCTTCAGCTCACGACTGCGTACCCCGGTGAAGGTAGAGGCCACCGAAACCCCCGATGACAGTCCTTCCGGCAGCGGCGTTGTTCCTGTACAGCGGGAAGGCGGTCCTTCTATCGACCGTATCCGGGTATTTTTTGTCATCGACACCACGATTAACGAAGGATCAGGTGAGTTCTATAAAGGCCTGATTACTTCAGCCCTGCGCATGGATGCCAGCCGGGGTGATGAGATTGTCATCAGCAATGCCGCCTTTCCGGCCCGTAAACAGTCTCCTTCTTCCAATCCGGCTGTCGTGGTGCAAGCCCAGTTGCAATCCAACCCCGGTCAGGAAAATGCCATGATGGGCGTGGTGAGTGAGGTCGGTAATGAGCTTGCCTGGCTGATAGGCGTAGGGTTGGGTTTGCTGGGCATATTTGTCTTTATCGGCCTCATCTGGCGCAACCGCCGGCCGGCTGATTTATCTGTGAACCGGGGAGATGCCCGTACAATTGCCAATGACGGAATGACCGGAGGTGGCGGTGAGCAAGCTGTTTACAACAACCAACCCGGCCGTGTGCAGTTCCAGACCGATTTTGTGATGCACAACGATCCCCAGCAGGCCGACCTGAAAGCTAGTGATCCCCTGCTGAACTGGCTCATCAACGAGCGCGAAACCCTGGCTTTCGCCTTCGAAAGGTGGATACGCGACCAGGGCGCCAAAGGAATTCAAAAACTCGTCATGTTGCTCCATCCGTACGGCAACAACTTCTTCGACATGATATCGGAATTGCTGGAGCCGGAAACCGTACGGCAGGTAAACGAAGCCTGGCCAAGCTGGAATGAAGATACCGTTGATTACGGCACCCGCCAGCGTGCCATGGATGAGTTGACACTCGCCATGAAGAACCAGCAGCAGTTTGGTCTCTTCCCCTTCATTATATATCTCAAAGACAAGGAGATTGTAGAGCTGCTTCGCGACGAAGAGCCCCTGCAATGTCTCATGGTTCTCGACGGACTGGCAGCGACCCGGAAATCTATCCTGATGGGTATGTTCGGTACCGAAAAAACAGCCCAGATATTGTCGGCCTATCCGGAACTATCCAATCAGCGGTACCAGAGTTATGCGGAGCTGTCTACTACCCTTTCGGCCAAACTGAAGGTGATGCGGGAGAAGAGTGAGCGCAACGAAAAAGCATATGAAACGGTACTTGCCACCATCGAACAGCAATCGATGTCGCAACAATCCGAAATGATCGACAACCTCCGGGAATCGAATCCGGATATGTACAGCTATCTCCGCGAGCGGATTACCCTTTGGTCAGATGTCGTAAACATCTCCGCCGAGATACTACGCGATGCGGTCAGCAATCTCGACAGCGACGGCCTTGCCGCACTGCTTACAGATGAGGAAGCCTTGCAGAACCGTATTCTGCCGCTGCGGCCGGCGCGGGAACAGGTTCTTATCAAAGACCTGATCGGCCAGGGCAAGGCTTCGCCGGATAAAATAGAACAGGAGCGCCGTAAACTCCTCACGCAGATCCGGAAAATAGTAGCAGCCACCCCAGAATTAGCCAAAACTGCATGAATGAGCGCCGTTTAGTTTCAGTTTTATTGCTGTGCTGCACGCTGTGGTTCATCGGTTCGTGCAACCGGTCCGGTATGCGGATTAAAACCCTGAAACCAGATAAGGACAGGATGGAAAACCTGAAGGAAGCAGCCAAGGACACGACCCCGACTCCAAAACCCCCCGACACCTTGAGCCAGGAAGTTCAGGAGCTTAAAAGCGAACAGTTTAACTTCCTGACCAACCTGATTCTCAACAACATGGTCAGGGCTCAGCAGGCAGCCTACGACGGACGTTTCACCGAAGCAGAAAAACTATTGGTGCAATCGCTCAAATGGTATCCTACCACAGATGCGCTTATGTTGCTGGGAAGCGTTTACGAAGTCCAGGGAAATTCACGCGCTGCAGATTCCTGCTGGAAGGAAGCCCGGCGTATTGACCCCAATTTTGATGCCCGGACCTCCGAATTACCCAGACAAAAGCAGGAGCTGAAGCCTAAACAAGACACCACCGGTCGTTAGCCGGCATTTTAAAATCTACGCTTATGAAAAGGACTATCTGGAACTATTTATTCATGTCGCTGGCCATGGGGTTGTTTGCCATCGGATCACTGGATGCTTTCGGAACCTTTAGAATTGACGCGCTTCAGAATGTACTTAATCTTCCGAGCCTTTTTGTTATCATCGGAGGGTCCTTTTTTCAGGTATATGCTGCCTTTCCGGCCAATGTAGTCACCAAGGCCATCACGGAGCTTAAACCTACCTTGTCGTTTCAATCTATCCGCAGCCGCGAGGAGCAACTGATTGAACATGTGATGGAGCTGGTAAGGGGACTGCGCGTCGACCGGCACGATACCATCAGTCGTTTGATGGACGGGCGTTCCAAAGGTTTCAGACTCTATCTCGCGGAATTGCTGTCGACCAACTACGGTCCGGAAGAGATCCGGGTGCTGGGTTTTCATAAAATTCATACCCTGCGCCAGTCTGAACTGGGGCCTATGAAGGTTGTCAATGTACTGGCGTCGTCATCTCCTGCCTATGGCATGTTAGGCACCCTGATGGGATTGATTGTGATGCTGGGTAATTTTGAAGACGCCACCGGTCTTGCCTCTGGTCTGGCGCTGGCGCTGATGACCACTTTCTACGGCCTGCTGATGACCCAGTTTTTCTGGCAGCCCCTGAGTAAGAAACTGCTCCACAAGGCCATGGAGGGGCAGCTCCGCCGTGAAATAGAGCTTGAGGCCATACTCCTTACCATGGAAAACAAACCAGAGCTTTATATTATTGACCAGCTTTCTTCCATGCTACAGGCCAGAGATGGTGCTTCAACCATGAACAAATGAGCGGACATCCACGTAAACCCATCATACTGGACGACCCTGAGGAAAACGAAGGGGGCGGAGAAGAGTGGCAGACCACCTACATGGATACTGTCACCATATTGCTGACCTTCTTTATCATCATGGCGAGCTCTGCAGACCCTAAAAAGGTGCTGATTGCGGGCACCAATGCCCCTGCCGGTAAAGAAATCAGCGAACTCGGCAATAACCGTGTCCTGTTTTTCCCCATTGAATCACTCAACTCTGATCTTGAAAGGCTGATGGAAGATGAACTGGACGACGGTAAGCTGGTACTGGAGAAAAGGAATTACGAAATCCGCATGTTGTTCAGTGGCAGCAGCCTTTACAATCTGGGAGAGGCGGAACTTTTACCGGAAGGTAAAGCCATTATTGAAAGGATAGTGGAGCGTATCTCAGAGATCAAACGCAAAGATTTCAAGGTAGATGTAGAGGGACATACCGACAGTGCACCCATCCGTACCTTTAAGTTCAGCAGCAACTGGGAGTTATCGGCCGCCCGTGCTTCCAATGTGGTTCGATATTTCCTGGAGTCAGGCATTCCTGCTGCCAAACTAAAAGCTTCCGGTTATGCGGATGCCTTCCTGCTTGAAAAAGACACCGACGACAAGGGGAAATACATTCCCGAAAAACAGGATAAGAACAGGCGGATAGTGATAAGGCTGTATTTTGATTAAATAAGAGGCTTAGACAACGGAGCCCCTTAAAACACACACTGTCACACCCTGAGCGAAGTTTAAGCGTCCTTAAATCTTTCCTGCCTTCGCTACACGCTGGCTTTGTCTGTTCTACCTGTTAAAAATCTGCATTTTACAGCCCGGATAACCATCAGGGAATCCTCCCAATAAGTAAATTGGAGTAAAATTCTTCCCATGCTGCGGAATATACGTTACGTTGTAAGTTTTATCCCACCTCTTTTTGTGGTTACCGGCAATCTGTCAGGCGGGTATTATACCCTGCTCAATCCCGTTTTTGTATTGGGTTTTCTGGCCTTTATAGAGTGGTTTCTGCCTGATCATACCCGCAACGACGATACAGCCTCACCTACCCTTCCTGACTTTTGGCTGGCCCTGGCAATTCCGGTGCAATTGGTAACCCTCGGAAGCCTGTTGTACGGCATTGCAGGAGGTATACTGACGGGGCCATGGCTATATATGGCGTTGCTGGGCACAGGCCTGAATTCGGGAGCCCTGGCCATTGTCACTGCACACGAAATGATACACCGGCCCGCGAAAACGTGGGTTTGGTTCGGGAATATGCAGCTGTTCAGTGTCCTCAACGCCTACTTCTACGTAGACCACCTGCGGGTACATCACCGTTACATCGGCACTGAACAGGATCATGTCTCTGCCCGTTATGGCGAACATTTTTATCATTTTCTGGCCCGGAGTATCTACGGACAGTTCAGGGAAGCACTACAGATTGAGGCACGCGCAGCCCTCAAAAAAGGAAGAGCAGCTTATGGATTCAGTAATTTTGTAGTGAGGAACACCCTAGGACATCTTTTTTTGCTAAGTATACTGAGTGCTGTTCATCCGGTCCTGATGCTCGCTTATCTGTTCCAGGCAGTCATAGCCAATGTATTGCTTGAATATACCAACTACATCGAGCATTACGGGCTGAGTCGTACCGACAAGGAACGGGTACATGCAGGCCTCAGCTGGCAAAGCGACCGCTTTTTCAGCCGCTTTCTGCTATACGATTTAAGCAGGCATGCCGACCATCATCTGTATGGTGGCCGACCGTACCATTTGCTGAAACACCACGATACAAGTCCTGCTTTGCCAGGTGGATATGCCAGTATGATATTCCCGGTACTTATTCCGCCACTTTGGTTTGCCCTGGTGCATCCCCGGTTGAAAAAATGGCAAAACACACCTGCCACTTAGGTCAGACGTGTTTTGCACTTTGCGGTTATGCCGTTGTAAGCTAATCCTCGTAGCCGCTTTTGATAATGGTCGATAACATTTTAAACCGCACATTTGCCTTGATGGTATTGCGCGCATGGGCCGGTATGATGATAGACTGTCCTATTTCAAGCATGAATGACTTATCGTTGATTAAGACCTCTGCTTTGCCGTCAATGACCTGAATAAAAGTGTCATAGGGAGATATTTTCTCCGTCAGTGCTTCACCGGTATCGAAAGAAACAGCACTGACATTCCCGGTAGTTTTTTTGATAATCGTTTTAATGACTACTGAATTTGGAATGTACTCAATGATTTCAACGATGATGAAAACTTTAGATTTTTCGACTTCTTGCTTGTCCATAGTGGCTATTATTACAACTTGTAACTTAAAAAAGGGTCCAAAAACCCTTTTATTTTTCTGATTTTTCATCTGACTGATGAAGTATCAGTGATTAACTGGCCAGGTTTTGAGATGTTTTGAAATCCCTACCCGTATAGTATGCAGGCGCCAGTAAAGGCGGCTCAAAAGTTCGTTTGTTTACAGCATCTTAAACAGCTCTTCCAGTTGAAAACAGGGCTTTCAATTGCTTATCCGTAATGCTTCTTGTATTTTCTTCGCAATTTCCAAAAGACCTGTATTTATATCTTTTGGAATAACCTAACATAAACCGGGAATTCCAGCCTGAAGCATAATAATTCCACATCTCTAAGTTATTATAATATATAGTCGGATTTGTTACATAATTCACATATTTCTTCATCATGTGTTTATAATAGTCCGTGTAAGGGTGCTGTCTACCTCTTAAGAGCCGGGGTGGTTTCCTCACTTTCACCCAGCAAAAACCCCCAGGCTTTCATCCCCTTCATCTGATCAAAAAGCAACTTAAGGATGGCTGTGAGTGGAATTGACAACAACATACCCGGAATACCCCAGAGTGCGGCACCGGCTATCACAGCAAACAACGAAACCAGGGCATTCAGCTTTACCTTGGCACCAACTACCCTGGGAACAATGAGGTTGTTATCAATAAACTGAATGATGCTGTACAAAAGAGCAACATAGAGTACATAATCAGGCGTTTTGGTAAGCAAGGCAATTATCATAAATAAGATGACGCCAATGATGCCGCCCAGATAAGGTATGATGTTCAAAAAGGCGCCTAAAATACCCAGCAGAAAGAAAAACTTAATACCCAGTATCCACAATCCGAGAATATTGAGTGCTGCCAAAATCAGAAATTCTAAAAAGAGCCCAACCAGATACCCTTGTACGATGGTTCTGGTATTCTGCAGAAATGTTGTTACCTCCTCTATCCTGGAAGCCCCGAATAAACGGTGTATAAAGGTCACCAGATGCCGCTGGTAAAACAACACCATGAATAGATACACCGGCGTCAGGAAAGTAGCTCCCAGCACACCTCCCACAGAACTTATGGTAGAGCCCATCAGGGTTCCCTGGTTTTCGGTTAGCTCAGCCTTCCCTTTGTCGTACCAGCCTGACAAGCTTTCATGGCTGATTTGAAAATAGGTAGACAGCCAATCGGTAAAACCGGCAACCATCAGGCTGAATTTTTGCTTTAGTTCAGGGATATTATCCCGGAGAACGCTCGCCTGAGAAACCAGTAACATGACCAGGCCGGAAACCAGCAAAAGGGTAAGCAGTAAAACAATCAAAATCGCCAAAAAGCGGCGAACACCCCTGCGGACCAGAAAACTAACGACAGGGCTTAGTAAGAGCCCGAGTATGAGGGCGTAAATTACCGGAAGCAACATGTCCTGTGCAAGCCATAACATGCTTACCAGGACATAAAACCCAACGAGCAGAATACTTGCCCGCACATAAACCGATAGTTTAACTTCCTGGATCATACAATTAACAGCATCACGCGGTCAAGGCATCAGGTACCGGGCTGGTCGCGCTTATCGGTTGAAAATTTGCTTTTGATAAATTCTATTATTTTCCCGACCGCGCTGATAGCGGTTCCCGGGTTTTTAGCGATGAGGTTGGTGGCCCCAAACATCAATACCGTTCCAAGCAGGCTTTTAAGCGGATGGTTGCCCTGGGTACCAAAGAGACGCCTGGAAAAATAACTGGCGGTAAGGCCAATGGAAGTACTTTTCAGGATATCCAGTATATTTTCAGGTGAACTGGCTTGTTTGAGTGTGCTTTTAACCAGATTTATGGGCTTCAGACTGGTATAAACCTCCTGAACCTGTTCTTCCAGTAATTCAAGATCCAGATCCTGCTGCCTTTTAAGCTGGGTAATAGCCAGTTGGAGCTCCGCCCTGTTTTTAGGATTCGTTACCATCGGTTTTGCTTAAAATTTTTCTGATGAAAAAATCAGCTATCAGATTTTTAAAACGTTTCCGCATAAATATGCCCAAAAGCAAGGTGACTACCAGGTAAAATCCAGCCAGCGCCAGAAAACCCAAATAAGCCGCCCCCATTTTTTCGCCCAGCCACAGGGCTATGCCTATATTCAACAAGCCCATAAAAGTGGCCAGAGCGAAAAAAACGATGAAATATGACAACACAGAAGCTAACCATCCGGCGACCAAACCTATGAACTGGAATTTGGTTAACTCCCATGTTGTACGACCATACGCGATGAACCGCTGAATCAGCGTTTCAAATATGCCGGCAGGTTTTTCCATATTTCAATGACTATTATTTAATCGGATATACTGCTAAACCAGGCCTGAATAACTCAGAACAGAAGTCCAGACAGGTTTTTCATTACTTTGCTGCTTTCAGTTCTTCTTCAGCGTCTTTCGCTTTCCGGCTGACTTTGTCTGCCATATGCGCGGCTTCTGCCTTCAGGTCTTCAAACTTACTGGTCAGGGTCTCAATCAGTTCTGAGAACTTATCATGCAGATCCTCCGTCATATCACTACCCTTCCGGCTGATCTTTTTCCGGGTTACACTACCTTTATTCGGTGCAAATAATACACCTAAAGCAGCACCTACGGCTACACCGGCAAATATGCCTACAATTAATTTTCCTGTATTCATGACTATTTTATTTTGATTGATGGTTGTAAAAAAATACATTATCCTGTTTCTAAACAGGTTTTCTTCCCTGTATTATCCTGAGAATCACCGAAATAAGCGCTATCACCAATAATATATGGATCAAACCTCCGGCATGGTAGCCCAGAAATCCTATGGCCCAGAGAATGACGAGCACGACTGCAATTGTATAAAGTAAATTTCCCATGGCTGTTGTTTTAAAATTTCTGTTTCAGGCATTATGTTGTTGCTCAGAGCCGGAATCCCAGCGCAAGTTGTATCCACCTGTTTTTATAGCGGGGTGTACTCGCGGTTCCATCACCGTGGTTATGCTGGAAATCCCAACCCAACTTACCGGAGACTACAAAGTGAGAGACTGATACATCAGCGCCCATGACGAATCCGAGCATATTTTTTCTGAGGTTATCGTTATTAAATTGTTCCTCCTGTGCCGAAGTAATTGAACCAAGCGAATAAACGTTTTTGGTCGACAGCAAATAGGAAAACTGAGGACCCACCAGCAATGTAATAGCAGGAACAGGTCTGATCATCAGCTGCAAGGGGATATCAATATGCGTGGATGTTCTGGAAAAGGAGTAAGGTGTCCCCAGGAGACTGCCAGAACCCTGGAAGCCTTTTTGAGATATCAAAAACTCTGGTTGGAAACCAAACAAATCTGTCAGCGGAATACTTAAAAAACCACCACCGACAAATCCGAGTTTGGGGTCGGCTCTGAAATCCTGACCCTCCTCATCCCAGACATTGGAATAGTTAAAACCTACTTTCGCACCTATAGAAAGTCTGTTATCCGGACTTAATTGCGCTTGTGAGATACCAGCGGTACCCAGTACACAAATCGCTGCAGCTATGATTCTTTTATACATGATTTTGCGATTTAGATTTTAACAACATTACTATACACAAAGATGTCTGGCCAGGCAGACCAATGCCTTACATTGCAACGGTAGATTTTTGCATCTTTCACAGTTGCAAGCAGCTACCCAAGCGCTGTAACCAGCCATTCAAAGGTTTGTGGTTTTAATCCTGTGTGCTACAGAAAGCACGTAACTATCTAAAAGCGAGTTCAGGGTGTCGCAGTAGGCGGATAATTGCGCCAGACTCACCGCTGTCTGAACCTTGTTGTTGAGTAAAACGGGAACTTCATCCAGATGTTGTGCCAGTTCCGGGTAATTGTTTCGGATAGCCATGGTAACTTTTAAAATTCTGGCATTGATTTCTTCCCGACTCCGGGCCAGTTTATTAACCTTAACAGTCTTCCCGGTCTTTTCCGGAGTCCCGTTTTGGTATATAGCTGTTTGCTTCAAAATGTAATCGGATGCAACTTGTGCAGGGGTAATTTTCATACACTTGGTTTAAAATTTTTTGCTCATTTATAACAACTAAAACAGTCCGGATAAACGTCATAATGGTAAAGAAAATGGCAGATTCCGGTCATTTCTGTAATAAAAAATGCCCTGACAAAAAGAACAGACTTGCCATTTTTGCCAGAGCGTAATGTGTCTTTGTAATTAGGCTCTACTTCTTTTTGTCTGTTTTCAGGCTTTCAAACGCCTCCGAGAGTGCATCCATGTCTTTGTTGAATTCAGCCTTGAAGATTTCCCAGTTATCCTTATTGTCCATCTCATACCCATCTATTCTTTTTTGCAGATCGGTATTTTTCTGATTAATGTCCGCAATTTTCTTGCGGTAATCATCTGTTGCGATGGCCTTATCCTGCGCCATACGCTCATTGAACTCCTGTATGCTCTTGTTATTTGCCGCTATGCGCTCGGCATTGATTTTACGATACATCGCGACATCTTCTGCATAGTCTTCCCGCGCATCGTCCAGATCTTCATTGGCTTCTTCTACATTATCTTCCGCATTTTCAAGTTTACGCTCGGAATTATTACAAGCTGTCAGGATTGAAAGAGAAAAAAACGCCAGCAGCGCCATTCTTTGAAATACAATTTTCATAATAGTAATTGATTAATATTGGTTTGACCAGGAGTGGTTATGCTGAAAATGCACATTACCTTATGCATAAAGATCATCACATTTCTAAAGGATATTGTTACAGTATATGATCCGTTATTTGCATAATTCACGCCTAACGTAGCCGTAGCTTCTGTTCATCCCCACTCCTGGTTTCTACCGGCAGTTCTCTCCGCAGTCTTGCTGTCAGAAACTCTCCAGATTGGCCATTCTTTGTGTCTTCAGCATCTTAAAATAAGAAGGCGTAAGGCCTGTTACTTTTTTGAACTGATTGGACAAATGGGCCACACTGCTGTATTGCATCTGGTAAGAGATTTCGGTGAGATTCAATTCATCATACAACAACAGCTCTTTTACTTTTTCAATCCTGTGTTTAATGATGTACTGCTGGATAGTTGTTCCTTTTACCCTGGAGAAAATATTCGACAGATAGGTATAATCATATTTCAACTTATGACTAATAAAATCTGAATAGTTCTCTTTAGGCAATTCGTCTGCATAGTGAACCATCTCAATGATTACATTCTTGATTCTTTCTACCAGAATGGCCTCCTTGTTGTCCATTAATTCCAATCCATACTGAAGCAGACTTCTTTTCAGTTGCTGGTGTTGCTGATCCGTAAGCCCCACCGGAAGTGTTACACAACCTAAATCGATATGGTTAAATTGGATGCCGGCCAGTTCCAGCTCCGCCTCAACCACCATTTTACATCGCATGCTTACCATGTACTTAATAAATATATTCATATTAACCATTTAGGGTTTCAAGTTGGTCTTCCGCCCTTGGTCGGTCAAAACGCCGCCGTTAAAAATCAAAATGATTTACTGGAGATTTGTGTATTGCTGATACATCCGCTTTGACGCGATGAAGGAATATCATGCTGAACGTTCCCGTTAGAAAAGCTTTCAGCCACTGCGTTATCTCTGCCTCAATTTGACTCTATGTTTACCTGTTTGCAGAAAATCAGGTAAATAGCACTGCAACAATAGCCAGCAGCAAATGATCTTCTTGTTGAAGACCTATTAACAAGCTACAAAAAATAATCAGTAAATCAAAATAATATTACCTATAACATGATAGCAGCCCCTATAAGCACTAATTATTTTCAAACACCGACCCAAGTGCCCTTCCTTGAACCAAATAAGTCTGATATTATTAATTATCAGGCACTTAAAAATAAAAAAAGGAACTGAAAATACCCGGAAGATGTTCGTTGATTCCCTATCAGGGAATACATTTATTTAATACTATGAATTCGTCAGAACAACAATTTTACAATAAAACTGTTTAAGTAAATCAGGCAAGATATTTCAACCAAACCAAAAAGCACAAAAGTACAGGGTTCCGATTTTTAACATAAAGTACCTGACTGTATTCCGGTCCTGCAAGACACCAGAACAGTTTCTTCACCCACTGATTTCAGACTAAAAAAAGATCAGCATTGAAATTTCAGCGACGATGGGACTCAGGGCTGAAATAAAGCCCGTCACCGATAGCGAAAGACTCTCCATCCTCGATATAGGGGGAGGTGCAGATAAGCCAGCCACGGCGTGCCTGTGGCCTTGAATTTAAAAAGTTTTTATAAATAAGGCCTGATGCACCTGTTTGGCAAGCCGAAAGTGCCGCTCAGGGCATCTCCATCACATCCAGTAACTCAATTTCAAAAACAAGGGTGGCATAGGGCGGAACCAGATTAGATGAGCCTCTGGGGCCATAGGCGAGGTAACTGGGTATAATGAGCCTTACCTGCTCTCCCACTTTCATGGTAGAAATACCTTCGTCCCAACCTGGAATCACCTGCCCTTTACCTATCTGAAACTGATACGGCTCCCCCTTGTCAATACTGGAGGCGAATTTGGTCCCGTCGAGCAAATATCCCGCGTAATGCACCTTGGCTTTTAATCCCGGTGCCGCTGCCCTGGCATTCGCAGCAGCCGCTTTCATCGGTAGTATGTACAGCCCGGAGGGGCGCGGACTTGCACTTATTTGCGCTTTGGCGAACCAGTCGGCCAACTCCCGGTCTTCGTTTTTCACAGCCAGAACACCTACTTTAAAAATCAGCTCACTGCCTTTTTCAACAAAAGGTGGCAGGGGCTGATGGAAGATGCGCTGGTAAACCGAATCAGCTGAAAGAAAAAAAGTGATGCTGTCACCTGACCCCAGCATGGCCAGGCCTTCTTCCAGGCTTCCTCTGTAGGCAGGATTAGTCAGCTGTATGTAAACCGGTTTACCATACGTTTGGGAATCAAAGATGGTCGTATCAGTAGTTCCATAACTGAGATTAACCACCAGTATATCGCCGATTTCGGCCTTAACAGGGGCTTCATTGGCATGGAAAACGTATTCCAGGCCATTGGCGGTTTTCTGCCGTTGAACGTCCTGATCGGCAGAACAGGCAGTGAGGCCAAGCAGGAGCACTGCAGCAAGCATCAATTTGGTCATAAGCTAAGAATATGATCCTTAAAGGTAGTAAGTGCTTCTAAAAATCTGGCTTCGGTGGCCTCAAGTGTAAGCTGTGACTGCCCCCCGGCCGCATTGCGGTGACCTCCTCCTTCAAACCAGGTCTTCGCGAATTCATTCGCCGGAACCTGACCTTTCGAACGAAACGACATCTTGACGAGTTTGGAGCGGTCGATGATCAGGGCGGCAAACTTCATTCCCTTGAGATTAAGGGCGTAGTTCACCAAACCTTCGGTTTCACCGGTCTGTATGCCGTACGCGTCCAGCTCGGCTGCACTAACGGTGATATAAGCAGTTTTATAGTCAGGCAGTACTTTCAGTTTATGCGTAAAACAATGTCCCAGGAAGCGCAGTACATTCTCCCCCATCTGGTCGAAGACAGCCTGGTGAATAAAACCATTGTCTGCCCCTTTGTCTATCAGATCGGCCACAACCCGGTGTACTTTAGGGGTGGTAGAGGGAAAACGGAAGGAACCCGTATCGGTCATGATACCCGTATAAAGGCAGCTTGCTACGGCCCTGTTTACGGTATCACCCCAACCCATGTGATGCAGAAAGTCGTAAACAAGCTCGCAGGTACTTGAAGCTCCGGTGTGATGAAAGGTGAAATCTTCGAATCCGGGCGGGTCCAGGTGGTGGTCGATGAGCAGGGTTTTCGCTGGACTTGCTTTTACCACCTCCCCCATCTCATTGATACGCTTCAGGTCGTTAAAATCCAGGCAGGCTATCAGTTCGGCCGCCTGTATAAAAGCGGTGGCTTTGGCCGGTTCGGCTTCATATTCCACCACAGTTTCATTGCCTTCCATCCATTGCAAAGATTCACCGTAATCGTTGGGCGTAATTACCTGCACCTGATGACCCAGTTGCATAAGTGCATTATACAAACCCAGGGAAGAACCAATGGCATCACCATCAGGCTTGTGATGGGTGGTGATGACGATACGGCGTGGCTGTCCAAGGAAGTCAGCGAGTTCTGAAAGGCCTTTTTGTTGCATAAGATGCAAAGATAAGGTGAACAGTTCAGCTTCTTAATTGAAACAGATGTAATAAAACTGCAGCTGGAAAGACCTAGCTTTTCCCCGTCGCCTAAAACCACCAGCCCAGATTAATCTGGCCGCTGAAACTCTGGTCTGATATGTTGTAATTCAACGAAACATCCACCGGCCCTATCGGTGACCGATACCCTACCGACATACTGGTTCCCCAAATAAAGGGTATCCGCTCAGGCAAAGCAATGCTGTAACGGTGCAGGTCGAAAATTCCTACATTCCCCCGTCCAATCAGAAACAGGTTGTCGAGCATGCGGTATTGCAACTGCCCCAATATGGATGCAAACCCATCCGTATGAAACTGGAAATCACGAAAACCGACAAAAGGAATCTGATTTCTGAAAAGCTGGTATTGTCCGCCTACATTCCACTGGTTATGAAATAAAAACTGCTCGGTGGTGGTTAGGTTGATACCGCCAAAGGTTTTCCAGCCTGTACTGAGCCGGTCGGTCAGTTTTGCGTATTGCTCAATACGCCAGGAAGCCCTGAAATAAGGCTTGTAGGTAAGCAGCGTCCGGTCAAACTCTACCATAGAATCACCCATTGTAAGGGTAAAGCTGGGTTCCTGATTAAAAATATACTCGATTTTATAATTCGAAATCAGCCCCTCCTCGGGGAAATTCTGCGTTCCCAGGCTGCTCATGTTAAACTCGTAGAAAGCAGTCAGAAAAGAGTTGTTAGGTCTTACTTCAAAGGTGGTCGCGAGGCGCGGCCGCCATAAAATTGTTTCCGCTGAGATGCCGATACCCGCCATGCGCTCTGTTCCTATTTTACGGTCATAGCGTGCCGTCACCAATGTTCTGATCTCTCTGTAATTCTGGGTTTGCCTGAAATCTTCATAGTTGGCATTAAAAACACGGTCGTGCTGAAGCTCCAGGGTGAGTTTATTCCCCAGCCGTTTCCCCAGATATTGCTCCTGTTTGGCCAGAAACCGGATGTTATCCCCGAGATTCAGGCGGAAAGTTGTTTCTGATTTATCTGTAAACCAGTTGGTAACCCTATAATTGGTTAAAATGGCAATGTTCGAAAAGGTATTGTAGTGAATGCCTGCTGTGAAACCCGCAGGCGCGTGTTCCAGCATCCGGAACCGCAGGCGCACGCCCCCTTCGGGATGCGGTTCGGCTGTATAGACAACCGACTTATACAGCCGGGTACTGTACACTTCCCGGATACGATCTGAAAGAAACTTTGCAGTAACAAAATCCCCGGTGCTGATGCCCAGTCGCTCCAGTACAGAAGTCCGGGTAGTGCGTTCCAAACCTTCAAATTCTATCCCTCTCACGAGAAACCTCTGATCGGTAGGCAGGCGACAGGCGTTAAAATTACGGGGGCTGATCTCGTTCAGCGAATCAGCCAGGCGCTTGAACATCGGATAATAGGCCAAACCCGCCTTGATGCCAATTTCCAGTATGCTGTCGCTGCTGGTAAAACTGGCAGCAGAATAGGGGCCCAGATCCATATCTATAAACAAATCAAGCAATTTTATTTCTTCCTTAAAATCATTGCTGGAACTGATAAAAGCTGTTTGATACAATATATCCAAAGCAGAATTCAGCTGGTCTGCCGGAATTTTCGCAGCCGACACATTAACCCCTATCATATAATCCGCCCCCATTTCTTTGGCATCCCGCACCGGAAAATTTCTTACCACACCGCCGTCAATCAATTTTTTTCCATCCATGTCGATGGCCGTAAAAAGGGATGGAATGGCCATGCTCGACCGAACCGCGAGGGTCAGATTGCCCTTTTCATGAAGTACAGGCTCCCCTGTAAGTACATCGGTTGCCACACATTTAAAAGGAACGCTGAATTCTGAAAACTCCGGACGATCATACACCGGTAGAAACAATTCGCTCAGGAGCAGCCATAGTTCCTGCGATTCTATCAAACCCGACGGTATCTGCACCTTTCCTCTTTTGATCTTGAGTTCAAAGGCTTGTTGTTCTGTTTCGAGTTTCTGATCAAAAGGTATTCTGTCCACTTCAGGCTTCGCAGAAAAAATCGTATTCCAGTTTATGCTTCTGGCAATTGAATCAATCTGCTTTCCTGAATACCCTATTGCATACAAAGCACCTACTACCGCACCCATGCTGGTTCCGGTCAGAACATCGATGGTCAAACCAGCGCTGTCAATTGCCTGCAGCACGCCGATGTGGGCCAGCCCTTTGGCACCACCTCCACTCAGGGTAAGGCTGACCTTCGGCCGGGCAGGGGGAGAAACCGGCTCACCAGCCAGCACGGCAAAAGGCCACTGGAGCAACAGACAGATGGCCAGGCAACAGGATTTCATAAGCATAGGATTAACCAAATTTAATTTATTGAACGCAGCAGTCAAGCCCATTCATTGTGTTATTTTTCGGGAAAATTCAAATGATGCGTTTTTTGTTTGCTATTCTACTTGTTTGCAGCAGCCTCCAGTTAAGGGCGCAAATGCAGGCGGGCGACTGGTGGCTGGGCGGAGGAAGCGCTGTAAATCTCAGTGTCAACTCGGGTTTTCGCCTCTTCCCTGAAATACAATACGTAATTAACCCCGACTGGAGTCTGGGATTGCAGTTTGTAATCCGTGATACCGGTCTCGAACACGGAGAAATATTTGCCAGATGGCATTTCAGCTTTCATGAAAACTGGTTTTTTTACATGCAAGGTGTATTGTATGCCGAATTGCATGCCTTCGGGGTGGCAGGTGACGCGGGGCTGCTATACAAACTGCATCCACGCTGGATGATATATGCGCAAACCAACTTTTTTTCGGCAGGAACCTTTGACACCCAGGCAGCCGACAGCTGGTTCGTAAATCTGCAGCCTGGCTTACTGGCTCCGCGGCTCGGACTTCAGTTCCGGCTGAACAAATAAATTTGCTCTCTTTCCGTTGAATTTTTCAACCCATTGCCCATGCCTCGTCTTTTTCTCCTGCCCTTCCTTTTCCTGATTGCCTGCAATGGCCATGAACGTGGTGCTCCGGCTGTACCGGAAGTTGCCACCGCCCAACTGGCTGAAAAACAAAGTACCAGGCCGGACAAAGTCATTGTTTCCGGCCACCTGATGTACGAAACTGAGGCCCTCGACGCGAGCCGGGAAACCATTCTGCATTGGGTGTCCAGGCTCGGAGGTTATGTTGAGCAGGAGTCGGGATACCGCGGGGAAGACCGCATGCAGCTCTCCATGACCATTCGGATACCTGCCCATCAGTTCGATTCTCTCCAGAACAACCTCCGTCAGGATGCCCTCAACATCGATGATAAAGGGGTCTCCCGCCAGGATGCCAGCGCTGTGTATACCGACACCGGGGCGCGTATGGCGGCCAAAAAAGCGCTTGAAAAACGTTATCTCGAGCTGCTGCCACAAGCTAAAAACATGACAGATGTTCTGGCTATTGAACAACAACTCAATCAGCTGCGCAGTGAAATTGAAGCGTATCAGACTCAGTTGAACGATATTGATAAACAGGTTGCCTACGCTACCCTCCAGCTGACGGTTTATGAAAAAGTAAAACCTGCCAGCCGTTTTTCTGCCAGCTTCAAAACCGGAATCGGGAAAGGCTGGCAAAATCTGGTGCTTTTCAGTATCTGGCTTGTAAACCTTTGGCCATTCGTTCTGATCCTGCTGCTTTTAGGGTGGATGGTCAGAAGACGCAGAAAAAATCGTCAGAAAAAGTCGGAAAACTGATTCAGAGCCTCAGCCTGCTTCCCGGAAGCTGGACAAAAAAGGTAGACCCGACGCCTTCACTGCTGATAAACCATACTTTACCGTCGTGAGCGGTTACTATCTCTTTTACAATCGACAGCCCGAGTCCGAAAGCTGCTTCCCCCTGGGTTCCTGCCCGACGTGCGGAGGTGAAGCTATCGAAGACCTTCTTCTCCAGATTTTTGGGAATGCCGATTCCGGAATCCTGGACCGAGATAAGTAACCCAAGTTCATTCCGTTTCACCTGCAGCTGAACCGCGCCGTCTTTGTTACTGAACTTAATGGCATTGCTGATAAGGTTGCTGATGGCTCGTCGCATATGCTCCGGTACTACCAGTACCTCCATATCAGGTTGAGCGGGTGTAAATGTCAGGGTAACATTCTTTTCAGCGGCCCGGTACTGAATCAGGCGCTCCGTATCAGAAAGCAGCTGATTCACCGACACCCACTCCACTGCGAGGGGGTTTTTACCTTGCCGGATATGGGTAACCTCCAGCATTTCCTGTATCAGATCAAGTGCGCCCTGGCAGGCTTTTTTGGCGAGGTGCCAATACTCCTTGTCAGGTTTGGCTCCCTCTCGCAGGTTCATCTCGCTCATGCTGTAAACCGCAGCAATGGGGTTGCGTAAGTCGTGTGCTACCACCCGCATCATTTTATCCTTCTCACGGTTGAGACTGTTCAGCACAGCATTCCGCCTTTGGGAACTCCAGTAGGCATAAACTGCTGAAAGAGACAGCAACAAAAGCGCGATGACCAGGTATAGGGTATAGGTATTCTGCTGGGCATTGAGTTCCGCTTCCTGTTTGAGCCGGTTGACCTGATATTCACTTTCAAGCACCCGCATGCTCCGGTCCAGGTCGGTGCGAAACAGGTCTCTGTCTTCCCGCCTGACCATATCATAATGCTGCAGAAAGCTGTCGACATACAAAATAGCTTCCTGCCGGTTTCCCTTGCGGGTGTGGTATTGGGAGAGGTGGTGGTAGAATCTGGCGGTAGGAAAATTATTGGCCCGAAGTTCAGGCAGGCTGTCGAGCAACACCAGGTAACGGTATAACTCATCAATTTCTCCGGTTTTGACCAATACCTCACACAGTTCATTGACGGTATAAACCAGGTGTACCCGGTCATAACCAGGCTGCAGATTTATAAGAATTTCCTCCTGCAGTTTTAGTTTCGCTTCGCTGAGCCTGCCCAGTTTGGCAAAAGCCACTCCTTCATTTCCGGCAATAACGGCTTTGGCGATCTGTTTGGTTCTCCGGTCAATATCCCCTTCCGGTTGCATAAGGTCAATCAGTTGATTGGCCAGTCCGTACCAGTAAAGCGCCGAGTCAGGCATCTGTTCATTAATAAAGCAGAGTCCGATGTTACTCATGATTTCCTGCCGTCTCAAATCGGTTTGGAAGTCGGTGGCGCAGTACCGGAAATTATCGAGGGCCCGTTGAAAGTAAAAACAGGATCTCGCAAAATTTTTCTGCCGGTAGGTTACCATCCCCATCCTGTAATCAAAAAAGGCGACGGCACAGGAATCGGCTGATTTACTGAGTTTTCGGGCATCAAAAAAGCACTGAAAGGCGCTTTGAAACTGGCCAAGCTTAAAGGCCATATCGCCTTTGGTGTAGAGGGCATCCAGGTGGTTGTCTATCAGTTCCGGCCTGTCTTCTGTCAGCAGAATGTTCTCTTCGGCTACCACCAGCACCTCCTCCCACTTTTTGGCTACTTCCAGTTGTTTGGCGCGGAAGCGAAGTGCCATAGCCATGCCGGTACGGTGACCGGTAGCTTTGGACGCGAGGTAGAGTGAATCGGCCAGCATCCGCAGTCTTGAGGTGTCGTTGGTAGCAATCATGCGCTGCCCCCGTTCTTTTATCTGCTGCAACGCGGCCGTCTTGTTTTCGTTTGCTGCGGGCTGATAACCCGTCTCTTCACAGGCATTCAGGGAAAGTAATACCAGTAATAAAAAAACGCGCTTGATGGCCAGACCTGTTTCCATTCAGCGACAAAATAGGACAAATCGCCCAACTTAAGCAAGCCGGAGCTGTGAGGAATTTTATCTTTTTTTTAGCACATCCGGAACAGCACACATTTATATTTGTCGCAACCCCACTTATGTATGAGCCTACTGTCTATTCAAAATGTTGTAAAACGTTACCAGCAGCATACCGCGCTCAGCGGTGTGAGTCTGGAAATACCCGAAGGCCAGATTTTCGGCCTCCTGGGACCTAATGGTGCCGGAAAAACCTCTCTCATCCGCATCATCAACCAGATTACCATGCCCGATGAAGGCCGCATACTGCTGAAAGGCCAGCCCCTGCGTACAGAAGATGTGCATCGTATTGGTTATCTGCCTGAGGAGCGGGGTCTGTACAAAAAAATGAAAATAGGCGAACAGGCACTGTACCTGGCAAGGCTCAAGGGAATGTCCTCAGCCGAGGCCAACCGCCGTATCAGGATGTGGTTTGAGAAGTTTGAACTTCAACCCTGGTGGAACAAAAAGGTAGAAGAGCTTTCGAAAGGCATGCAGCAGAAAGTGCAGTTTATCTGCACCGTTTTGCATGAACCTGAACTTATCATACTCGACGAGCCCTTCTCAGGCTTTGACCCTATCAATGCCGAGATGCTGAAACAGGAAATCCTCAGCATGAAGGCCAAGGGCGCTACCATCATCTTTTCTACCCACCGCATGGAATCGGTAGAAGAGCTTTGTGACCATGTAGCACTTATCAACAAATCGAAAGTGGTCCTCAACGGCGCCACCCGCGATATCAAAAAACAATTCAGCACCAATACCTTCCGCATTGGCTTCGACGGTACCCTGCCTGCACTGCCTGCAGGTTTTGAACTGGTGGATGAAAAGGCAGGCAACGACTGGCAGGAAGCCCGCATACAGGTGAACCACGGCAGTGCCAACGAACTCCTCACCGCCCTCTTGCCGCAGGTTACCCTGCACCGCTTCGAGGAAGAAATTCCTTCTTTCAATGAAATTTTTATCCGCACTGTTAAAACTGCACAGGCATGAGCAAAGTAGCCATCATCATAGAGCGCGAGTTCATGACCCGCGTCAAAAGCAAACAGTTTATCATTTTTACCCTGCTGGGACCGGTGCTCATGTCACTGATGTTCGTTATTCCGGTACTCATCGCCATGTACAGCGAAGACAACCAGAAAATATGGATAGACGACCAGTCGGGTATTTTTGCCGATCAGTTCAAATCTGAAAAAGGCCTGGAATTTATCGTCCTCCGGGGCAACGGCGAAGCCTACAAAGATTCCGCCCGCGCTTCTGAAAACAGCGGCCTGCTGGTAATCCCCGCTGCAATTGATCTGTATAAACCCGATGGTTTTACCTACTTCAGCAACAGCCCGATGGGTTCATCGGCCAAAAGAACGGTTGAACGCACCCTCAACCAGCGCATTGAAAACCTCAAACTGGAAGCCTCCGGCCTGCGACAGTCGTATATCGATTCTTTACAGGCAGATGTAAGCCTGAAAACACTCAAATTCACAGAGTCGGGCGGAGCGGAGAACAGCAGCACCGGTGCTGCCACCGGTATCGGCTTTGCCGCCGCCTTTATCATGTACCTTTTCATTTTTATTTATGGTATGATGGTATTACGCGGGGTGGTAGAAGAAAAATCGAGCCGGGTAATGGAAGTCATCATCTCTTCTGTGCGGCCTTTCCAGATGATGCTGGGTAAAATCATCGGTATTGCAGCCGTGGGGCTTTTTCAATTCATATTGTGGATCATCCTGACCTTTGGTATCGTCACCGCTGTTTCTGGCTTCATCGGCAAAGACCAGCAAAAAGACCTGGTGAAAAACCGCATGGAAGTCGGTACCGGCGGTAATCCCGAAGTAGCTGCCTCTCTTGAGGAAGAAGCCGGTGGTTTCGACCTGATGGCCGAGCTGGAAACTGTAAACCTGCCCTTTATGATTGGCATGTTCCTGTTTTACTTCCTCGCCGGGTATCTGCTGTACGCCTCGCTGTTTGCCGCCATTGGTTCTGCCGTCGACAACGAAGCTGACTCCCAGCAAATTCTCTTTCCGGTTACCATACCCATTATCATCGCCATCATTGTAGCCCAGATGGTTATTCAGAACCCTGGCTCGAGCATTGCCTTCTGGTTCAGCATGATTCCCCTGACCTCTCCCATTGTGATGCTGGTGCGCCTGCCTTTTGGTGTGCCTGCCTGGGAAATTGCCTTGTCTATGACCTTGCTGGTAGGTGGTTTTTTTGCCACCGCCTGGATGGCAGCCCGCATTTACCGGGTTGGGGTATTGATGTACGGTAAAAAAGTAACCCTGCGGGAACTGAGTAAATGGCTGTTTTATAAGGGATGATAGCTGTAATCGATCTGGGCACCAACACCTTTAACCTGGTGGTGGGCGAGAACAGCGCACATCTCAAACGCATTGTGTTCCAACACAGTCTGGCCGTAGGGCTCGGCAAGGGAGGCATACAGCACGACCGCATCGCCGACGATGCCTTCGAGCGCGGTTTGCAGGCCTTTACTACCTTACACGCAATGGCCCTGAAACAGGGTGCACAGCGTATACTCGCCATCGGCACTTCAGCGCTGCGCAATGCTTCCAACGGAGATGCTTTTGTGAAAGCCGTTCAGGAAAGCAGCGGCATTACCATCCGAATCATCGACGGGCAGGAAGAAGCGCAACTCATCTGGGAAGGTGTACGACAGTCAGGCGCGCTCGGCAGCAAGGCACAGCTCCTGATCGACATCGGCGGCGGCAGTGTGGAATTTATCATCTGCACCGACCGCCAGCTACTCTGGAAAAAAAGTCTCGAGATAGGCATGGCCCGGATAAATGCCCTTTATCCCCTTCCAGATCCCCTGGATGCTGCTATTTTAGCCCAGGTAGATACCTGTCTGCGCGAAAAGACAGAAGAAATTTATATCGCCCTCAAACAATACCAGGTCGATGCCCTCATCGGTTCAGCCGGTTCTTTTGATACCCTCTCCGAACTGGACGCAAACGATAAATACCAGCACTATATGTGGGCACACAGTCCGGCCTGGGAGCTCAGCCGCGACGATTTTAACCGGCACTATCACACCCTGTTGCTGGCAACCCGGGAAGAAAGAGCCGCCCTGCCCGGCATGTTGCCCATCCGGGTTGATATGATTGTATATGCCGTGGTTCTCATTCGTTTGCTTGCCGACCGGCTGCAAAGTCAGTATATTGTTTGCAGCCGCTACGCCCTCCGGGAAGGCGTTTTATTCTCTACTCGATGAAATACCTGATTTGTTGTTGTATTGGTTTATGTGGTTTCAGGGTGTCGGCACAGTTGCCGGCCACCACGACCGTTCACTACCGGGGTGCGCTTAAAACCATCATGCACCAAGGCGATTTAAGCGCCAAAGCAAGTCCCGATTCACTCGCGAACGACCACATCTATGGCCTGGGTGCCGCCACGGATCTGAAGGGAGAATGGGTTTTATGGAACGGCCACCGTTGGTTGTCAAAAGTCGAAAACGGGCAGTTAGTGACGGATAAAGACCCGAGCGGGAGTGCTGCAATGCTGGTGTGGAGCCATATGGATACTTTCCATGAAGAGGTTGTTTTAAGTTTCAAAAACGAAGCGGAACTGCAGCATAAAATAATGTCGGAAGCCGCCAAAAAAGGCATTGATACAACCGCGCCTTTCCCCTTCCTGCTCTTTGGCCAGATGGAAGTTGACTGGCATGTGATTGACTGGCAACCCGGCGATACCGAACACAGCCATGAAAAACACCGGCAAGCAGGTCTGCATGGCAAGCGCAAACTGAAAAACGGACAGATTATAGGCTTCTATTCACCCAACCATGCCGGTATTTTCACCCACCACAGCACCCGCCTGCACCTGCACCTGCTTGATGAGGCCAACCCCCTTGCCGCACACGTGGATGAAATAGCCGCCAGAAAAGTGAGGCTGGTCTTCGCAACAGATAGCGTCATCAGATCCGCACGATAGAATTTATATTCTGTTTAACTTTTTGACCGTTTACCCGCTAAGGTTTCGACTTCGCTCAACCACCGCTAAAATCCCCCGTTTTACCGTTTTACCGTTTTACCGTTTTACCGTTTTACCGTTTTACCGTTTTACCGTTTTACCGTTTTACCGTTGTCTTGTACTGAAATAGG
>DLHS01000012.1 GCA_002483345.1 Bacteroidetes bacterium UBA7662 | reverse complement strand
CCCCGACGGGTTGTACCGTTCCTATTCCAACTGGGTGCCTTTTGAAGTACCTGTAAGAGAAGTAAAAACCTTCAATGTGGTGACACCCAACGGAGATGGGATAAATGACCGTTTTTATGTGGAGAACCTGGAATTCTACCCGGGAAGCAAACTACAGGTCTTCAACCGCTGGGGTCAGCAGGTGTACAGCCATACAGCCTACAACAACGACTGGGAACCGAATGAGCTGGAGAGCGGGAGTTACTACTTCAACCTGGTTTTACCGGAAGGGAAGCAGTTGACGGGGATGTTTGCGGTGATGCGATAGACATTGAGATTTCGAGAGGTGAGAGTGCGAGACGGGTTTTCCAAACTCCATGCATTCCTCGTTAACTATCAGTTGCGATGGGACACGGATTTTTATGATTGGTATAATTTACGCGGGATTTGTCGGGACTGTCATTTCGAGTAGGTTTTCCACAAAAATAAGCAAGGCAAACCGTATCGAGAAAGACAGGCCTTAGCATCAGGGAAAGCCCCTCTCAAAATCTCAATGTCTAAGCCAATCAGTGCACCATACCCGGCTTTTGCTTTGTATTTTGTGGAGCCGTGAAATTCTCCACTGAAAACATATTACTGATAGGCTCCCTGTTGTTGTTGCTTAGCGTGGTTGCCAGTAAGACCAGTTTCCGGTATGGCATTCCGGCACTGGTGATTTTTTTGGGTGTCGGCATGCTCGCAGGCTCTGATGGTTTGGGCGGTATTTATTTCAACGATCCTGCCATTACCCAGTTTTTAGGCGTTGTTTCACTCACTTTTATTCTTTTTTCGGGGGGACTTGAAACCAAGTGGGAGAGTATCAAACCCGTACTCCGCAAAGGGGTGGTGTTGTCAACGTTGGGTGTATTGATTACAGCGCTGAGTGTCGGGGTTTTTGTGTGGCTGTTAACCGATTTCAGTTTTACCGAAGGGGTCTTGTTGGGGGCCATTGTATCATCCACAGATGCGGCCGCTGTATTTTCAATTTTAAGGACGAAAAGTATTGGTCTCAAGGGGGGACTACGCCCTTTGCTAGAGCTGGAAAGCGGCAGCAACGACCCCATGGCCTACTTCCTGACCATCGCCATGATTCAACTGGTGCAGCAACCCGATGCCACTGCCTGGGGGCTGATTCCCGGCTTTCTGGTACAAATGAGTTTAGGTACAGGCATTGGCCTGGGGATGGGCTTTGCCATGGTTTTTATCATGAACCGGATCAGGCTGGAGGTAGAAGGGCTGTATACGGTTTTACTGATGGCATTGGCGTTTTTCACCTTTGCTGCCACCGATTTTGTCGGGGGTAATGGTTTTCTGGCCATCTATCTGGCGGCAGTTGTTTTGGGTAACAGGAGCTTCGTTCATAAAAAAACGCTCATTCAATACTTCGATGGCCTGGCCTGGCTGATGCAGATTGTGATGTTCTTAACCCTGGGTCTGCTGGTATATCCGAGTAAAATTGTCCCCATCGCCGGAACCGGCCTGCTCATCGCCCTTTTCCTGATGTTTATCGCGCGCCCGCTGGCAGTCTATATCAGCATGTCGTTTTTCCACCTGAGGAGAAAGGAAAGAATTTTTATATCCTGGGTAGGGCTGAGAGGTGCTGTCCCCATCATTTTTGCTACTTATCCGCTTTTGTCTGGTATACAAAAGGCAGATGAAATATTTCACCTGGTTTTTTTCATCGCGTTAAGTTCTGTTTTACTTCAGGGCACTACCCTTACACTTTTTGCCGATTTTCTGGGGTTGTCTGTCCCTGCCACCAAAAAGCGACGTTTTGCCCTCGATCTGGAGTTGGGTGACCAGATGAAAAATGTGCTGGTGGAGGTGGTCATCAGACCGGATAATCCGATCATAGGTAAAGAAATTATGGCATTGGGCCTGCCAAAAACCGCTTTGATAGTGCTTGTTCAGCGGAATGGCAAATTTCTGACCCCCAACGGCACCACCCGCCTGGAAGCCGGCGACCAGCTTAAACTTATGGCGGATAGTGAACAGTGGCTGGAAGTGGCCAAAGGTAAGTTGGGAATGAGCTGATCAGACATTGAGATTTCGAGAGGGCGAGACTTTTTGTGTCTGCGGCGTTGTTGCGGTAGTTTTTTTTCAGATCTCGAGAAGCGAGAGGGCGAGACTTTTTTTTGTGCGTGCGGCGTTGTTGCGGGTTTTCCCTGACGCCGTGTAACTCCCGAAACTCCGTTTACGCTGCGTTATAAAACCGCCGGACCAAGGCAGCAGGGAAATCCCCCTCTCGCCTCTCGAAATCTCGTTGTCTATTGCTTTGGAATACTACTGATAGAGCTCGATTTAACCGTCATCGTTTCTGTAGATCCATCCTTGGTTACAATGCCGAAAAAGGTTCCTGTAACCAGGTCATTCGCTGTACTTGTGATGGTTACATCGCCGGAGGTGGCCATCCACTCATCGGTACCATCATAAAAAGTAAAGACAGCCGAGTTCGTCGACATATCGCTTTTGAAGGTATAAGTATTGCCATACAGGACAGAGTCAGGCACGTAAATGTCTATTTCAACATTCTGATTGCCGGACTGGAAATCTATTCTGAATCGGTTTTGGGTACCTACGCGACGCCAGATCGCAGGGCCACTCATAGCAGTTGTGCCAATGGTTGTACAAATGGTACCTGCAGGTGCTTCGCAATGTGCCCCGTAAGGATCTTCTTCCTCTTTTTCACAAGCACTGATGGCAACCACAACCAACAGCAGGAGACCTGATAGGAGTTTGTTTTTCATAAGGTAGGTTTTTGATTTAACCAAAATTACTGGTCATACGACCATCCGGTTTACCCGTATTGGTGTAATTTGTATACCGTATCCAGGGTATTATGCATAAAAAAACCTCCTGCTTCTCAGCAGGAGGTTCAACCATGAACGATCAGTCTTTTACAGACCTTTGACATTTTCAGCAGTTCTTATGAATCATCATTTCAACTGCCTTTTACTGTAAATCAACTACAAGAGGTAGTTCTCACAGGTTTAACTTGGTAATCAAAGCTAAGTACTAAGAAGCAGGGGTGCTATACCCAAAACAGGGTATTGTTTCATTTGTTAAACAGCTATGCTGTACAAATCGCGAAATAATCGAGACAATTGTCAGCTACCGGCGCAATAAAATAGTCGTCGGCGGTGATGTCATTGACCAGACCGGTATGTTGATTTTGAAGCATACGCCTGTTCATACGGTTGGCCAGGTCGTATGGAATCTGCAATAAACGGCGGGGAAGCCGGTATTGCAGATTAAAAATATCGAAGCGGGTGAATTTGCGGACGGATGCTTTGTTTTCTTCGTAGTAGTGCATCACTTTTTCATTCCCATAAACTGCCTGAAGGTCAACCTGTGGAAATACTCTTTCGAGTATGGTGCGCATTTCAACCGGCTTGTATTCGCGGACATGCCATGGGTTACGACTCAGCGACATCAGCCGGTTAGGGGTAGTGAGTATGAGCTGGCCGCCGGGTTTCAGCACGCGTTTAATCTCCTGCAGAAACAATAAATCGTTTTCAATGTGTTCGATGACCTGAAAAGTCACCACAAAATCAAAGCTGTGGTCAGCAATACCTTTAAAAGGAGGGACTTCCAGTTGTCGTATTTCCGCATGTGCCGGCAGATTTTCTACGGTGGTCGGAAATTTATCTATTCCCAGATAACTACCGGCCGCCGCTGCAAGGTGCTGAATGCCGTAGCCTTCGCCACAACCTACTTCCAGCAAGGCACCGCTGATACGTTTGGCAGCTTCGCGGTAAGCGATGATGTGGCGCTGATAAATCGGGTTTTCGGAGGCGTCCTGAGCAGAGGAACGTTCGGCTGTCTGAATCATGAAGCGAAAATAAGATTTTCCGGCTTGTGCTGTTATACTTCTACATAAGTCCGGCTCAGCGGGCCACCCACGGGAGGGGCCAGTTTAGAAACCCGTACCAGGCTTTGGCAGCCCGGGAAGCGGGTGCTGATTTCATTTTTAATTTGTACAGCCACAAATTCGATGAGATTGGCAGGTTGATGCATGTGACGGGCAACGATACCATAAATAAGGGTATAATCTGCCGTATCGCTGAGCTGATCGGTGATACTTTCGAGGGGATAAAATATTTCCACATCCACCAGATACCGGCCGCCAATGCTGCGCTCTTCAGGGTGTACACCGTGAAAAGCATAAAACTCCATACCTTCTAAAACAATTTTACCCATATCGTTGTGCTTTATGCTGTTTGTGACCACCTTCAAAAGGGTGGAAAGCGTAAATTTGTTTCAAATTTCAAAAAAGCTTTCATGAGAACCGACAATTATCAGCATCCCGATCATTATTTATTGGATGAGCTGTTGACCGAAGAGCACAAACTGGTGCGTGATGCCGTACGCAGTTGGGTTAAAAAGGAATTGAGCCCCATCATCGAAGACTATGCACAGCGTGCTGAATTCCCTAAACATATTCTTAAGGGATTGGGATCTATAGGCGCTTTCGGCCCCAGTCTGCCTGTAGAATACGGTTGTGGTGGTATGGATCAGATCAGCTATGGTATCATCATGCAGGAACTGGAACGCTGTGATTCCGGTATCCGGTCGACTGCTTCGGTGCAGGGATCGCTTGTCATGTACCCCATCTATAAATATGGCTCGGAAGAGCAACGCCGGAAATACCTGCCTAAACTGGCCAGTGGTGAGCTGATGGGTTGTTTTGGTCTTACAGAACCTGACTTTGGCTCAAACCCCGGAGGTATGGTAACCAATTTTAAAGATATGGGCGACCATTACCTGCTGAATGGTGCCAAAATGTGGATTTCCAATGCGCCTTTTGCGGATATCGCGGTAGTCTGGGCGAAAAATGAAGCCGGTAAAATTCACGGACTCATCGTAGAGCGGGGTATGCCTGGCTTTTCTACACCCGAAACCCATGGTAAATGGAGTCTGCGGGCTTCCGCTACCGGTGAGCTGGTATTCGACAATGTGAAAGTCCCCAAAGAGAATCTCCTGCCCAATGTATCAGGACTGAAAGGCCCGATGGGCTGTCTCGATTCTGCCCGTTACGGCATTGCCTGGGGAGCGTTGGGTGCAGCCATGGATTGCTACGATTCTGCGAAAAACTATTCGATAGAACGGATTCAGTTCGACAAACCCATTGGTGGTTTCCAGCTTACCCAGAAGAAACTGGCGGAGATGCTGACAGAAATCACCAAGGCGCAACTCCTGACCTGGCGTTTGGGGGTTCTCAAAAATGAGGACCGTGCTTCTACAGCCCAGATTTCCATGGCTAAGCGTAATAATGTGGAGATAGCGCTGCAGATTGCCCGCGAGGCCCGCCAGATTCATGGCGGCATGGGTATTACAGGAGAATACCCGATTATGCGCCATATGATGAACCTGGAGTCGGTCGTAACCTACGAAGGCACCCATGACATCCATTTGCTGATCACCGGTATGGATATTACCGGTATCAGTGCTTTCCGGTAAAATCAGGGATGCTGTTTAAATGCAAAGACCCCGACACATGTCGGGGTCTTTGCATTTAAGGTATTTTAATGTGTTAAGCATGCATATTCCCTTAATTTGCTTGAAAAATAACTTTCCATGAAGAAAATTCTCTGGATAATGCTGGTTTCTCTTTTGTATACCGGCCTCGAATCAAAAGCGGGTAGTACGCTTGGAGGTGCTATTTTATATAATCCGGTCTGGAATACACATTATGAATTTCACCTTTTTCTGATCAGAGATTGCAGCGGGCCATCCGCTCCCGACAGTCTGGTACTTCAAACATCTGTGCCTGGCATCCCTGCCATTTGGGTTTACCGGGTGGATACCATGCACCTGAATGATCTTTGTCTTCCCGGAGGCGGTTCACTACCCGCAATGAATTGTCAAAACGGGGATGGGGTAGTTGGTTTGCGCTATTCTTCACGACCTGTTGATTTCACCCAGGCAGGCCTTATTCCTTTGACAGGCTTTAAATTTTCGTATACGGAATGTTGCCGTGCAGGTATGGACAATATCAACGGAACCCCTGATTTATATCTGGTTGCCAGGATGTATCCCTTTTTTTCCAATGGAGGTTCATCTACCCCGCTTCAGAATGCCGACGCAACACCTCTGCCGGTTAACCTGCCCGAAATTTACAGCTATGTAAGTACGGATACCCTACTGAGAAGCTTTCAGGCAATTGATTTCAACGGAGATGACGTACATTATGATTTTATCCTGCCCTGGATGGCCGATAGTGTTGCTGTGAGCCCTGCTTCAGGCTACAGCCAGGCTAATCCTTTCAGCGGAGCACTGCTGCAACAGGGGGATCTCATTGAGGAAGACCGTGGATTGGTAAAATTCAGCAGGGCAACAACTGGTCGTCAAAGCCTGAACCTGGTATTCAAAACGTATCGCTGCGGGCAAATGATAGCAGTAACGCAGCTTGAATTTCCTCAGTTCGTAAATCCGTTACCCACAGGAGTTGCCCGGAATACAGCTCCGGTGATAAGCATTCAGGGGGGCGATCAGCAAGGCACCCTGTATCTGTATCCCCGTGATACAATGATTGCTGAAATAACCGCAATGGATACTACTGCGGGAAACCAGACTACGGTAAGTATTTATCTGCCTTTGTTACAGACAAGCTTGTTCAGTCTTCCCGGAATCGGTTGTAATGCACCACCCTGTTTGTTTTCGGTAGGACGCGCTTACAACAGTGCCACCTTTATGCTTCCGCAACCAATTCTCAATCAATCCGACACCCTGGGGATTGGTTATACGGCCTCGGGAGGGGTGACTGCAGTGTTAAGTGCCGTAGTTGATTGTAACCAACGGATATTGGGCTCCTGTCTTGACACCATCCATGAAATTGATCTGCTAATGACCGCCCGGGATGGTCGTTGTGAAGTAAATAACCGGGTTGAACAGCCGGTACGCATCCGAATGATGGAATTGCCGCATTTGCCCACTCCAAATGCCTGGATTTCGCAACAGAATCCAGCTACCCTGGTTTGGGGAGCCCCGCTGGACTCATTCCTGGTTTTGCCAGGCATAAGTACCCTGACCGCTTCACTGCGCATACAACGGTCTTCTTTTGTTGCCTATGAAGTTTACAGGAAATCGCTGGCAGATACCAGCAGCAGCCCCTTTACAAGAGTAGCTATTCTAACCGATTTTAACCAGAGAAGCTGGGTTGATAGCACAGGAAATGCCTCCTACTACATAAGAGTCGTCTCCGGCTGCGATCAGTATATCAGTAACCCCTCTCCTGTAGTGGTAAGTTTTGCCACGGCATTGCCGTCTGCTGACTTGTCCGATATCAGACTTTACCCTAATCCGTCGGATGGTTTGGTGAGCTTAGAGAACGGTGCAGCGGCAGTGGAGGTACGAGCCCTTGATTTACAGGGACGTGAATTGTATAAGTTTTGTAAGGTTGCTGCTTTTGAAACAAAAGAGCTGGATTTGCAGGCTTACCCCGGTGTTGTTTTGCTGGAGCTTAAATCAGGGAATGCGGTACAGTATAAACGTTTAGTAGTCATTCCTTAGCCCGCCGGACATTTGTCAACTTTGTTTCATCCTTAAATTTTCTGTCAATTCAATCAGTGGCGCTACTTACTTTCGCCGCATGAAAAGAAACCTGACCCTGCTTTGTGCCGCAACATTTTATATCGGTACAGCCACAGCGCAAACTTCTGATTCCAGTATTTCCCTGCAGACGGTTGAAGTAACCACCGGCCGTATAGCCATGCCATACTCTCAGGTTTCCCGTTCAGTTGTGCTGATGACCCAGGCAGACATCCGCCAGTTGCCGGTGCAGAACCTGAATGAGCTGCTGGCCTATGTTCCCGGCATGGATATACGTCAGCGTGGACCTCAGGGTGTGCAGGCAGACATCGGTATACGGGGCGGTTCTTTTGATCAGACCCTGATTCTGGTGAACGGCATCAAAATGAATGATCCGCAAACCGGTCACCATGCCCTTAACCTCATGCTGACGCCCGGTCAGATTGAGCGGATTGAGGTACTTAAAGGCCCCGGAACACGCATTTACGGCCCGGGTGCTTTCGCAGGGGCTATCAACATCGTTACACGCACTTCTGCAGCAGCGGGGGGAGCCGTTGAGCTCGGATACGGGAGTCATGGGTTGTACCAGGCGCAAGCAGCCCTGCACCTGCCGACAGGCCTCTGGCAGCAAAGCCTGAATCTCAGTTTCACAGGTTCGGATGGTTACCGACACAATACTGATTTCTCCATGGGAAGTGCTTTTTACGAAGGACAGGCAAAACTCAAACGGGGGGCAGTCTATACAATGGCAGGATATAACCGCCGGAATTTTGGTGCCAATGCCTTTTATGCCAGTGAAACAGCAGTGGATCAGTATGAGGAAACTGCTACTATTTTCGGTGCGGCAGGCTACAGGCTGGATTGGAAACCAACGGGTAAAAGTGATATAAGGGCCTATTACCGTCAGCATCAGGACGATTATTTTTATCTCCGGCAAAACCCGGGGTTTTTTCACAACCACCATACCACCCGGGTAAGCGGACTCGAACTCAACAACCAATGGAGCAACCGCTGGGGGCAAAGCAGTGTAGGGGCTGAAATAAGGCGCGAGGCCATTGTTAGTAAAAACCTGGGGGATCGTTCCAGAGATTTGTTTGGTTTGTTTCTGGATCACCGCTGGACCTATAAACGACTCCAGCTTGGTTCCGGTGTATACGTTAATTACATCAGCGATTACGGCTGGCGTGCGTATCCGGGGCTGGATGCTGCTGTTGATATGGGTCACCAGTGGCTGGTTTATGGAAATGTGGGGCAGTCGTTCCGTTTGCCAACCTATACCGATTTATACTACAGAGGGCCTTCCAATGTCGGAAACCCCGATTTGCAGCCGGAGCAGGCCTGGACGTATGAGCTGGGAAGCCGTTGGTTTTATACAAACTGGCAGTTTTCGGCCGCCTGGTTTCAGCGCGATGCCAGCAGGGTAATAGAATGGGCCCGACCGGAAAACGCGACTACCTGGCAGGCCCTGAATTATGTGGATGTCATGTACAATGGCTTGGAGGCCGATGTCCGCTGGTCGAATCCTGCAGGGGTGCTTCAACTGCTGCGTATGGGTTATACAGGTATTCAAAGTGACTTTGGGGTAGCTCAAGGCTGGGAATCGCGCTATGTCATCGATAATCTCCGCCACCAGCTGACTACTTCTGCCAACATCCGGTTGCCGTTTACTTTCCAGTTGCAACTCACCAGCCGTTGGTTCGAAAGACAGGCGAGCACCGGCCAATGGGTTTTTGATGCCGGTTTGATGAAACGTTACAGACAGTTTGAAGCCGGGTTACAGGTTACGAACCTGGCTAACGAGTCTTATCGTGAAATAGGAACCGTGCTATTGCCTGGTCGTTGGATACGGACGAGTCTGCGTTACAGTTTCTGAAGCAGTTTTTCACTCATTTCCCATAAACGATTGGCCGCAACCAGATCGAGTGCTGCTCCGGAAGGTGTACTGAGCTTTTTCTTTTTGAAATAGGAGCCGCTGTAAGGTTTTACATCGGCAGTTGCAAGAAAGACGGAGGTGGCAGCACCTTTTTCAGGCGTAATCAGAAAGGGCGACATCAGTTTCCACATCCAGCTGTTGTTTCCCAAACCCTCTCCAAAGTGGGTGTTCACCACACCGGGATGCAGGGCGAAGGCGGTAAGACCTTGTGCATGATAACGTTCGTGCAGGGCTTTGGTGAAAAGAATGTTCATCAGTTTCACTTCGGCATATTTGCTTAAGTTGCTGTAAGCCAGTTCTCCCTGTAAATCATCAAAGTGAATCCGGCCAATCCGGTGGGCTTCCGAACTTACGTTGATGACCCTTGCCTTTGACCGGAGCAACAAAGGCATCAAAGCCGTTGTAAGGGCAAAGTGACCCAGGTGGTTTTGCTGGAATTGCTGCTCAAAACCATCCGGGGTTACATACCGCTTGTCGGTAAGCCCCCCGGCATTGTTGATGAGCACATCTATACGGTCGAGCGAGAGCAAATCAGCCGCGGCTTTTCTGACAGTATCAAGCCGGTTCAAATCGATATGCACGTGATGCAGCATGGCATTCGGAACAGCCTGCTTGATGTGTGCCGCAGCAAGTATGGATTTTTCGGTATTCCGGTTCAACAACCAGATGGAATGTCCCTGTGCAGCCAGGAGCCTGGCAGTGGCCAGCCCTATGCCTGAGCTACTGCCTGTGATGAGGATATTTTTGGACATGATAAGACCTGAAACTGTATAACAGCCGGTGCTTCGAATAAGTTTAGGTCCTGGCAGTTAGTTTCAGGAAAAGTGAACCGGTTTGCTGTGGGTTGCAAACAATCCTGCCAGCAGAATACCGATTCCGGTGAGTATCATGCCACGCAGGAACAATTCTGAAAAATTAAGCACCACAGGGGCAGCCTGACTGAATACAAACCTGTCGAGTCCAAGGGCAATGAAAAAAGTAAGCAAAAGCTGCAAAAATAGCATCCAGCGCGTACTTGTTTTAGTCCAGTAAAACTGAGCACCTAAAATCAAGGGAAGCGGCAACAATAACAATGGTCCGCTGTGCAAAAACCAGCTACTCATCCATATAAGTAAAGCACCTGCCAAGCCAAAAAGCAACGAGGGAGCAAAGGAGCGGAGGTAGATGAACAACATAACGTTAATGTATACAACAAAGTAAGCTGTATTGTATTAACTACAGAAATACAGCATGTTAAGTTCCTGTTAAAAGACGAATCCCGGGGGTTTTTGATACCCCCGGGGAAGTGGCCGGCCTAATGCAGGGAAACGGGCGTTTATCCAGGTCACGGCTGGTTTCAGTTCGTGGATATGACAGGTAAAAGCCGGAAGCGTAGCGCTGTCATCCGCGAAGTATTCCCCGGCAGTCAATCATGTCGCAGGGCAGTTACAGGGTTGGTTTTACTGAGTTTGTAGAGGTGATACCAGCTTGTAAGCAGCACAATCAGCAGGAGGAGCAAGGCAGACCAGACAAATGGCCAGGGTGTTACGGAAATCCGGAAAGCAAATCCTGCGAGCCATTTTTCAGCAGCATACCAGCCCAACGGCAGCGCGATCAGCACCGCAAGACCGGCCAGTGACATAAAATCACGTAATACCAGCCAGCTGATTTGCCAGGCAGAGGCCCCCAAAACCTTGCGGATACCCATTTCTCTTGTACGACTGGCTGCGGTGAATGAAGCGAGCGCAAACAAACCCAGAACGGCAATGAAAATAGCCAGCACAGCAAAGCTGTTGGTCAGTTTGCTGAGCACTTCCTGAGCGCGGTATTGCTGATCCAGTTTGTCGTCGAGCATATACCATTGAAAAGGATATTCGTTTGCATGGGCTTGCCAAAGCTTTTCAAGCTGCATCAGCATGGGGCGCAGTTCACCGGCTTTCAGCCTAAGTACCAGATTTCTGGTCCAGAGTATTTTCTGGTTAGGGGCCGGCAAATCAAATACCATCGGGCCGATGGGCTTGGTGAGCGATACGTAATTGAACTTTTTAAGTACGCCCACTATACGCTCGTGGCCGAAGGGTGTATACAGTCTTTTCCCCAGCGCGTCTTCGGGTTTGCTAAAGCCCAGCTCTTTCATCATCACTTCGTTGATGAGTACCGCCAGTGAGTCGTCGCGCACATAGGTTTTGTCGAAATTACGACCTGCCAGCAATTGCAGTTTGAAGGTTGCCAGGAAGTTTTCATCTACATACAAACAGGGGAAGTACTTCCATTCACCGGGATTCATGCCTTCGTAGTTGAACTCATGGGTATTGTGGCTTTTCCCGAACACATCGTTCATGACGGTGGTGCTGACCACAAAATCTTCCTGTTTAACCTGCTCAAAGAAGGGGATGTAGCTCGCGGCCATCGGGCCACGGACAGGTACCACGAGTACTTGCTCCCGGTCGAAACCCAGACTTGAATCCAGGAGATATTTCAGTTGATTACCTACCAAAAGGGTGAGGGCTATCAGCACTACAGAAACCGTGAATTGGGCCACCACCAGAGATTTTCGTATCCAGCTGTGGCCACCCCTGTTCGAGACTTTCCCCTTCAGCACCAATGCCGGCTCGAAGGACGAGAGGTAAAAGGCAGGGTATAAGCCTGCCACCAGCCCTATCAACAACCCGATTCCTGCCAGCCAGCCCAGGTTTTGTGGAGCTGTCAAAATCTGCCAGGTGAAATCTTTGGAAGCAAGTTCGTTGAAATAGGGGAGTGTCAACCAGGCCAGTATCAGTGCGAAAAGACTGGATAACAAACCAGTCAGGGCCGATTCCAGTAAAAACTGCTGTATGAGCATACTGCGGTCGGCGCCCAGTACTTTGCGCAACCCGACTTCCCTTGCCCTGTACATGGCTCTGGAAGTCGCCAGGTTGGTGAAATTGATGCCGGCAATGATCAGGATGAACAAACCAATGGCACCCAGTATGTAAAGCAAGGCCCCATCCCCGTTCGGCTCGATTTCGTAATCGAGACTGGAAGTGAGGTGGATGTCACGCAGCGCCTGCAACTCATGCACGATTTGTGGCTTGAGATGCTCCGGATAGTACTTTTGCACAAAGGCTGGCATCTCAGCCAGAAATTGTGTGCTGGTAACACCCGGCTGAAGAACAATGTAAGTCCAGCAGGGATTCCAGACCCAGTTGTTGAGCATGTTTCTATAAAAGCCTCCCTGATAAAAGAACGGAATCAGACCATTGATGTGAAAATGTGCATTTTCAGGCAGGTCAGCCATCACCCCGCTGACTTCCAGGTCGATTACCCCATCGAATTTTACCCTCTTGCCAACGGGATCTGCATCGCCGAAATATTTACGGGCGGTACTTTGGGTCAGGACAATAGTTCCCGGCCGGCTGAGTACCGTGGAGGATTCTCCTTTTAACAGCGGAAAATCAAATTGCTCGAAAACATTCGAATCGGTAAAAAACAAGCTGGTTTCATTAAACATCTTGTCCTCATAGCGCAAGGTATGCTCTGCATCCTGATAGTTGAAAAAACGCACGGCCGACTTGACCAGATGAGGGTAATCGTTCAGAATTGCCGGCGCAGCCGGCAGTACGCAGGAGGAAGAATTTTCTCCCTGACCATCCAGCGACAACTGGTTGGTCAACCGGTACATCTGTCCGGCCTGGCGGTGGAAGTTATCGTAAGACCTTTCGTGAGAGATATACAGGAAGATGAAGAGGGCACAAGCCAGTCCACTGGCTAGTCCTGCCAGGTTGATGAGGCTGTATAACCTTTGCCGCCTGAGGTTGCGCCAGGCGAACAACAGGTAGTTGAAAAATAATTTCATACCCGGATATTAAAATGGATGGTTTACAATAGCACCGTCTAACATGCGGATGGTGCGGTGGGAATAAGCCGCGTCCTCCGGATTGTGGGTAACCATGACGATGGTTGTCCCCGCTTCGTTGAGCTCCTTCAGCAATTCCATCACTTCCTTGCCGTGTTTGGTGTCGAGATTACCTGTCGGTTCGTCGGCAAGGATGAGGTGTGGATGACTAACCACAGCCCTGGCTATGGCTACCCGCTGCTGCTGACCGCCCGATAGCTGTTGGGGGAAGTGTTTTTTTCGATGCAACAGCCCCATCTGCTCCAGTAACACACGCACACGTTCTGCCCTGTCTGATGCCGCTACGTCCTGGTAGATGAGAGGTAGTTCAATGTTTTCGTAAACATTCAGTTCATCGATGAGATTGAAGCTCTGAAATACAAAACCAAGCTGCTGCTTGCGGATGTTGGCCCTGGCTTTTTCATTCAGCGTACTTACTTCCTGCCCGTTAAAAAAATATTGCCCGCCGCTGGGTGTATCCAGCAGCCCCAGCACGTTGAGTAAGGTAGATTTCCCGCAGCCGGAAGGGCCCATGACAGACACAAATTCACCTTCTTCAATGTTGAAGCTGAGTTGGTCAAGTGCGGTAGTTTCAATTTCGTCTGTTCTGTAAACTTTGTTTAGTTGGTGTACATGAATCATAGGGTGTACTTTAAATAGGTTTATCTTGATTTGATATGGATGATGTCGGCATTGTCGAAGCTTTCATAGCCGGAAGTAATGACACGGTCGGCCTTTTCAAGTCCGCTGATAACTTCAATCATCCGTGGGTTTTGCCGGCCTAATACCACCGTCTTTTTCCTGGCTTTGTTAGCATGGTCCACTACATACACAAACTGCCCCCCGGAACTTTGATAAAAGCCCCCTGCCGGTAACAATAGCGCGGCTTTCTGTTCACCCAGTGCAATGCGTAACTGGAGGGTCTGTCCGCGGCGGATATCACTGGCAGGGACCCGGCTGGTGAAGCTCAGGTCGACCGAAAATTGTCCGTCGGTAACCTCAGGTAAAACACGGACGACCTGCAAAGCATGCTGTTTGCCACTCAGGTCGAAACTGGCCCGCTGGCCCGCTTTCAGGCGGGTCAGGAAATGTTCATCTACCTGTGCCCGCACTTTAAATGAATCTAAACGGTCGATGCGGCCCAGGTTTTGACCGGCGTTTTTGGTTTCGCCTATTTCCGCTTCCAGGGCTGTAAGCTGACCCGCGATGGGGGCCCGGAGGGTGAGTTGTTCGAGGTTCTTTTTAATAGCGTTCAGGTTACGTTCCATCAGCTGGATTGCCTCATCGATGCGGTGTAACTGGCTGTTTCGGAAGTCATTTTCTCTCTGCTGACTTTCTATCAGCAGTTTTCGCCTTTTGACGAGCATCTCATATTGTGTCCGGGAGTTTTCATATTCAAGGACTGAAATGACTTTTTCTTTGCAGAGTCGTTCGTCTATTTTGAATTGCCTTTCTACCCTGATAAAATCAGCATCCAATTGCAGCAGCTGGTCTTCAAGCTGACGTTTGTTAAGCTCCAGGGTGATGCGGATGTTGCGGAGATTGTTCATCTGCTCTACAATCTGGGTTTCACGCTGCATGAAATCCAGCTGGAGGCTGGTATTGCTGAGGCGCAACAGCGGTTGACCGGCTTTCACAAAACTCCCGGGCTCCACCAGTTTTTCTTCTACACGGCCGCCCACCACAGCGTCGAGCAGGCGGGTGTGTACGGGCTCTACCTGACCGAGTACAGGAATCTGATCCTGGTAATTTCCAAAAGTTACCTCACTGATAGTTATTCGGTCGGAAGACAGGCTGATTTCTTTGCGGTTACCGGCTAACAGGCTTACAATCAGCAAGGTAAGCAGGCCGATAACAGCCGAGCCCGTCAGCAGCCAGAAACGCAGACTTCGCCCTTTCTTTTCTATTATTTTATCCATCCGGCTTTATTTGCGGATGCTGAAAGGGAGCACAAAGTGTTGTCCGCAAACGGCTCCGTTGCTGCAGTCGGGTTGGAAATCGAGCAATTGCTGTTGCAACATCTTTTGCAGCAGCCTGTTACCGCCTTTGACCTGTGGGGCGGTCACCCGGAAGTTATCATCTATGCTGAAGCTGATTTCCAGTACCAGGCTGTCGTCATCTACCAACCTGCCGGGCACATATATCTTTTGCAGCAGTTGTTCGTACAGTCCTTCATAAACGTCGGGGCTGTGATTGGGTGTGTTGGGAAAGGCAGTCTGAAGCTGCAACAGCAGCACGAGCAGGAGGAGATACTTTTTCATCAGATTTCGATTTGGCTTGATTCAAAGTTCTGTAAGCCTGATACATCTGATACCTGCCCTTATGCTCAAAACCCCCAAGAAGTGTTAAGCAAATTGAAGCGGTGTTAACAGGTGGCTGTTTTCAGTTTTAAGGCAAACCCTTGGCCTTAAAATCATGTATTATTGACCTGAATGCCCTATTTTTGTTTGTTATAGAGTTGTATTATGGAGCGTTTTTTAAAGGCTGGCATCGCCATACTGGCGGTTTTTGTAGTAGGGTACCTGCTTTATTCCCAATTTTTCAAAACTGACCGGCCCGAAATCGGGAACGGACAAACCCTTCCCGATTTCAGTTTCCTGAGGATGGGAGGTAAAGGAGAAGTGGAAAGAGGAGATTTACGGGGTGGGAAAACGGTGGTGGTTTATTTCAGTCCCAATTGCAGTCACTGTCAGAAACTGGCTGCTGATTTAGGGCCACGACTTCCTTATATGAAAGACATCGATTTTGTATGGATTACCCGTTTTGATGAAGGGGAGGCTATTCAGTTTGCCAAAAGCAACAACCTCTATGAGCAGCCGAACGTTTATTTCGGACTTGATCAGGACGCTAAGTTTTATGCCTATTTCGGTGACATGTTCATCCCATCTACCTATGTGTACGATGAGGATGGCAAACTTCTGCAGCAGCTTAACCAGGACGCGATGGTAAGCGATATCATGACGGTATACGGGGGTGGAGTAAGCGATAAATTCCGGAAAACGAGATAAGATATTTCTTAGAAAAAATTCAATTTCTGATCTGTGAAACAATTTCTTGGCATAGTATTACTCGTTTTCGGCACTCTTTCAACTTTGTGGGCTCAGCAGGACGGAGCAGTGTCAGTTGCTGCCCCGTATAAGATTAAAGATGTTACTGAAATCAGGCAAAAAATCGGAAGTGATGATCAGGCACATTATTTTTTAAGAAAAACAAAGACGAACAAGGCCAAAAATGCCCGGGTAGAACTTCAGTCTATTGATAAAAAGGGGAATCTGATAAAGATTATTCCATTCGATACCAAAATTGAGGGCAATGCTACCAATGTGGAACACAGTTATCTGGCAAATAATCAGATATACCTTGTGCTCAACCATAAGAATCTTTCTAAAAAAAGATCGGAGCTTTATTTGGTACGGGTGGATCCGGTATCTCTGAAATCTAACGGGCTGCCACAGTTAATGGCTGAAATGCGGTTTGTGGACAGGTATTCTGCTAATGTAATGGAGTGCAACTATCATCATAATAAGCAACATACAAAGCTGATGATTTCATATCCGGTCAGACAAGTCAGCAATGAGCCGTTGTCCTATTATTTCATGGTGTTTGACATGGAAGGGCAGCTCGAATGGCAGGAATTTTTTCAGCTTGAGGCTGTATATGGAGAATTTGAACTGAATGAAATGCTGATTGACTCCTTCAGCAATGTTTATCTGCTTGGACAGACTTTTCAGAAGAGCAAGAAGAAGCGGGGAAAGTTTGACATGCGCGATTTTGAATTTACGGCATACAAAATCAAGCAGGGTAATAAGCCAAAAAAAATAAGTATCAGGTTAAAAGACAAGATAGTTTCGGAGTTAAAATTTGAAACGGATAATCCGAATCAGCTTAGATGTGTAGGTTTTTATGGGACCCGAAGGAATCATATTTTTGAAGGGGTCTTTTCCTTAACCATTGATACAGAAACAGGAGAAGCGGAAGATGTTAAGACGTCAGCATTCGAAGATGCCTTTTTTGTGGAGGGTAAAAAGAAAAAGACACTTTTCAATGGTTCTGATGAAGATGCCAAGGAGATTTGGAATGTCCGTATCAACAGCATTGTGGCACGGGCGGATGGAGGTCGTTATTTGCTGGCAGAGCAGAATTGGATGGCCTATACACAGGAATCCAGAGGTGGAATCACCACACATTTTTTTCACAATGATATTATAGTAGTAAATCTGGATAAATACGGAGATATTTTATGGGTACACAGGATATTAAAGCGTCAACACACCTATAACGATTTTGGCAGAAAGAGTTCTTTTGCAGCTGCTGTTTCAGGCGAGTCTTTGTGTTTGGTTTTTAATGATGATATCAGGAATGTAAAACGAGCTGACAAACTAAACGAAAAGAATATCAAGGATAGTTTTAAGGGGCGTCAAACGGTTATAGCGGTTGTGTATATGGATAAAAGAGGTAATCAGACCCGTGGGTTGTTAGATTTCAAAAAGAAACCTGGCCAGCATGCCATCCTGAAGGGAAGTATGCAGACGTCGCCGGAGGAGTTGATGATATACACCAAAATGAATAAGGTAGAGCAACTGCTTTTCAAGAAATTGTAAGAAAAACCAGGCGACTAAGCGTATAAAACCCAAGTAATTGTACCTTCAAAAAAAGCCTGCCGTGAATAAATCACAGACAGGCTTTTTTAGGGTTATACAGCTGTTTAAGCCAGCATACGCACCGGTGCTTCCAGCAATCCCTTGAGGGTTTGCAGGAATTCTGCACCGCTGGCGCCGTCTACCACGCGGTGGTCGCAGCTCAGGGTAACTTTCATTCTATGGCCCACTGCCAATTGTCCGTTTTTCACCACAGGGGTTTCTCGGATGGCACCTACGGCCAATATACAGGCATCCGGTGGGTTGATGATGGCTGTAAATTCTTCTATGCCAAACATGCCGAGGTTAGAGATGGTAAAGGTGTTGCCTTCCCAGTCGGTTGGTTGCAGTTTTTTCTCTTTGGCTTTACCGGCATACACTTTTACTTCGCCGGCAATCTGTGACAGTGGCTTGCTGTCTGCAAACCGTACTACGGGTACCAGCAGTCCTTCTTCAACAGCCATGGCTACGCCGATGTGGACATGCTGATTGAAACGGATTTTATCGCCCAGCCAGCTGGAGTTTACTTTCGGGTGTTTGCGCAGGGCCAGGGCTGAAGCTTTCACCACCATATCATTGAAAGATACTTTGGCACTGGCAACGGCATTAATTTCGGTACGGGCAGCCATAGCTGCTTCCATGTCGATGTCGATGGTGAGGTAGAAGTGTGGTGCGCTGAATTTGCTTTCAGCCAGGCGGCGTGCGATGGTCTTCCGCATTTGCGATACCGCTACTTCTGTAAAGGCTTCCTGGCCGACTACGGGTGCAAATACCGGTGTAGCGGCTTGTGCAGCGGCTGCTGCCGGGGCGTTGTCGAGATCACGTTTTACGATGCGGCCATTATCGCCGCTTCCCTGGAGGTTGCGGAGGTCGATGCCTTTGTCTTCAGCAATTTTACGGGCCAGGGGAGATGCTTTGAGGCGGTCGTCGCCGGTAACGGCAGTGGCCACGGGTACGGCGGCGGCTACGGGTGCAGGAGCCGGGGTTGCAGCAACTGCGGCAGATTTTTCTTCCACCGCTGGTTTTTCTTCTGCGGCGGGGGCAACAGTGACAGCAGGAGCACCTTCCAGTAAAGATTTGTAATCTTCTCCTTCTTTACCTACTATGGCTATGATGGCATTCACAGGCACGGAAGCACCGGTTTCAACGCCAATATACAGCAGTACGCCGTTCTCGAAATTCTCTAATTCCATGGTGGCTTTATCGGTTTCCACATCGGCGAGTATATCGCCTGATTTCACCTTATCGCCTACCTTTTTGTGCCATGCTGCGATCACCCCATCGGTCATGGTGTCGCTCATTTTCGGCATCCTGATTACTTCTGCCATTACAGCTTCATTTACGGTTCAAAACGGGTGCTAAAATAGCCCAAAATAAGTTCACATCAAAAGAAGGAAGGCGCAAGCTGCATCCTTTCCTTATTTTTATCTCACCATGCCCGCAGCCTACCAGCAACCGAACCCCGACCAGCTTGCAAAGCTCAGCGAACTGCTGGGTGAAGCCCATATTTCTATCCAGGCGGAAGTACTTGACGCTCATAGCAAAGACGAAACAGAAGACCTGCGATACCGTCCTGCAGCGGTAGTATTCCCCGGTTCAGCGGAGGAAGTTGCCGCTGTTTTAAGGCTTTGCCATGAAAACAACATCCCCCTGACTACCCGGGGAGCAGGAACGGGATTGAGCGGCGGCGCGCTGCCCGTGCTGGGAGGTATCGTTTTGTCGACCGTTCGCCTGAACCGCATCCTTGAAATAGATACCCGCAACCTGCAGGCAACCGTAGAGCCCGGGGTGGTGACCGAAGCGTTTCAGGAGGCAGTAAAAACAGAAGGATTGTTTTATCCGCCCGACCCTTCCAGCCGGGGCTCCTGCTTCCTGGGAGGCAACCTCGCAGAATCTGCCGGAGGTCCACGAGCCGTGAAATACGGCACCACCAAAGATTATGTACTAAACCTTCAGGTAGCACTGCCTACCGGAGAGCTTATATGGACAGGTGCCAATGTACTTAAAAATGCCACCGGTTATAATTTAACGCAACTGATGGTAGGCAGTGAAGGCACACTGGGGGTAATCACCAAAGTAGTCTTCCGGCTCTTACCCCACCCACAGCACGATTTGCTGTTGCTGGTGCCTTTTCATTCGCTGGAAGGTGCCTGCGCGGCAGTATCGGCGGTGTTCAGGGCAGGCATAATACCTTCTGCCATGGAATTTATGGAAAGGGAGGCCATCGTATGGTCGGCCCGTTATCTGCAACAGCCGCTTGATTTACCGGAAGAGGTACAGGCACATCTGCTGATTGAACTGGATGGTAATTATCCGGATCAGCTGTATCAGGAGGCTGAAAAAATTGGGGAGATCATGGCAGGCTATGATTCGGGAGAGATTTTGTTTGCCGAGGCCAGTCACCAGAAAGAGCAGCTCTGGAAGCTGCGTCGCAGCGTGGCACATGCCGTCAAGGCCCATTCGGTTTATAAGGAGGAAGATACAGTCGTTCCCAGAGCAGCATTGCCGGTACTTATCAAAGCCATCAAGGAAATAGGAAACAGCTATGGTTTCCACTCGGTTTGTTACGGGCACGCCGGCGATGGCAACGTTCATGTGAATATTATCCGGGGCGAGCTGGATGAACAAGCCTGGCAGCAAACGGTTAAGCAAGGCATACGGGAGTTATTTGGTGTGGTAAAATCATTAAATGGCACCATTTCAGGTGAACATGGCATCGGTCTGGTGCAACAGGAGTATATGGACATTATGTTTGAACCCGCCCACTTCCGGTTGATGAAAAACATCAAGGCTGTATTTGATCCGAAGGGTATACTGAATCCCGGAAAGGTCTTTTCGGTTTTTTGAGTACACAAAGCGGCGGTCAGGGGTGGATGTAAAAGTGTCCGGCAGGTGAGGCATGGGTTATCTGCTTAAAATGCGCAGTACCAGATGGGGTTGATGAAAAGGATGCAGTGCAGAGGTTCAGGTCCTGTGCCGGCAGGGGAAGGTTTAACCGATAAAATCGGGGTAAATCCGGGATAAATACCTTAATAATTTAATATCAAAATAACAATTATTTCTCGTAAAATAATTGCAAAATTATGTTTAAAAACATTCTGAATGCTATTTTATTCTGAATTATATTGAATTTAGGCTAATAATTTCCGTATTATTACGGCAATTGTAATGCATTTAATAGATTTATTTATTCTGATTGTCTACCTGCTGCTGATGCTGGCGGTAGGGTTTTATTTTCACAGGCGGCACGGTAATAACGATGATTATTTTGTTGGCGGAAGGGGTATGGGCAGTGTTCACATCGGGCTTTCAGTGGTTGCAACCGATGTTGGAGGTGGTTTTTCAATTGGCTTGGGCGGCTTGGGGTTTGTGATGGGGATGTCGGGGAGCTGGATGTTGTTTACCGGATTTCTGGGGGCCTGGCTGAGTGCCGTTTTTCTTATTCCGCGTATTTGCCGTCACCCTTCTTTCCGGAAGTGGCTCACCTTGCCACAATGGTTCGGGGATCGCTTCGGACCCAAGGCAGCGCTTACGGCAGGTATTATTTCAGCCATTGGCTATACCGGTTTTACCAGCTCCCAGTTGCTTGCGGGAGCCAAGCTTGCCGGTGCCGGATTCCCTTTACTGGGTGTACACGAAGCACTCTGGCTGATGGGAGGTGTAGCCGTGTTGTATACTGTGCTGGGAGGGCTCAAAGCCGTTATTTATACCGATACCATTCAATGGATCATTCTTATACTCGGTTTGGGCGGTATTGGTTTGCCTGTAGCCTGGTATAAGGTTGGAGGGTGGGAAACCATCCGGGCCAGTGTTCCTCCCGAAATGTTGTCGTTTTCGCAGCTTGATGGTGTAACCTTGTTTAACTGGGCCATTACCATCATTCCTATCTGGTTTGTAGGGATGACCTTGTTTCAACGCATACTTGCCAGTAAAGATGAACGGACTGCACGGAGAGCCTGGTATCTGGCTGGTTTGTTTGAATGGCCGGTCATGGCCTTTATGGGTGTTGGACTGGGATTATTGGCCAGGGTAGCCGCCGAACAGGGCTTATACACCGGATTAACCGCTGCCACCGACCCGGAACAGGGATTACCGCTTCTATTGGTAAACATGCTGCCGGTTGGTTTACTGGGGTTATTGATGGCAGCTTATTTCAGTGCCATTCTCAGCACAGCTGATTCCTGCCTCATGGCAGCATCAGGCAATGTGGTAACCGACCTGCTCCGGCAATGGAAACCTGCCTGGGCGGAAGATGTCAAGGTATCCCAATTTGTGACCTTGCTGATTGGTGTACTGGCCATCCTGCTGGCCTGGCAAAGCACCAAAGTGCTGTCACTCATGCTCAGTGCCTATGCCTTTCTGGTATCCGGTTTGCTGGTGCCCATGCTTTTTGGATTGTTTACGAAAAGAGGCACACAGAAAGCCGCCGTGGGCAGCATGCTGGGAGGGGGCGTTACTACGCTCAGCCTCCAGGCAAGCGATTACCGGCTTCCTTACGGTCTCGACTCCAATGCGGCGGGTATCCTGGTTTCTTTCCTTGTTTTCTTGATTCTCACCCGATTTGGGGAACGTTCAATGCTAAAAAGTACCCATGATTCAGATCAATACTTACCAACCCAATCAAAGGCCTGATGACTCGCAGATAGCTACCATCGCCTTGTTTCTGCACAAGGCTCTGGAGGGCTATGGCGACCCTATTCATCACATCGTCGACTGTATTTCGTATGCCCTGAGCAATGCTCCCGGTAAAGGAGGGGTCGTATTTACCGCTTTGAATGCTTCAGGAGAGATTACCGGAGCAGTTGTGGTCAATCACACTCATATGCAGGGGTACATACCGGAGCATATACTGGTTTACATAGCGGTGGCACCTGCCGCAAGAGGCAAGGGAATTGGCAAAAAGATGATGCTCGCTGCCATCAACCACTTGCCCGGAAACATTGCCCTGCACGTTGAAGCGGAGAACCCGGCTTTAAAGCTTTATGAAGCACTGGGATTTAAGAACAAATACCTCGAAATGCGCTTAAATAAATAAAATGGCCATTTTAACGCTTAACAGGGCTGCTCTGGAGCACAATTTCAGTTTTCTCGATCATCTGTTCAGCCATTCGGAAGCTGATTGGGGGGTGGTGACCAAATTGTTGTGTGGCCACAAGGGTTTTATGCAGGAGGTACTCCGGCTGGGGATTGAAGAGGTGCACGATTCCAGGGTAAGTAATCTCAAACTGATCAAAAGAATAGCCCCTGGCATTCAGACCTGTTACATCAAACCGGCGCCGAAGCGCAGCATACCGGCTATTATTCAGTATGCCGATGTGAGTCTGCAAACCGATCTGGAGACCATCACGCTTTTATCCAGGGAAGCTGTAAAACGGGAACGGATTCACAAGGTCATCATCATGGTGGAGATGGGTGATTTGCGGGAAGGGGTGATGGGTGAACAACTGGTCGATTTTTATGAGCAGGTCTTCCGGTTGCCCAACATTGATATCATCGGATTGGGAACCAATCTGAATTGCCTGCATGGCGTGATGCCATCCCAGGACAAACTCATTCAGTTGAGTCTCTACAAGCAAATCATAGAGCTTAAGTTTAAACGTAAAATCCACTGGATCAGTGGTGGTACTTCGGTTACTGTTCCATTATTGCTACAGCGGCGTATACCACCGGGCATTAATCACTTCCGGATAGGAGAGACCCTGTTTTTTGGTACAGATTTATTTTCCGAAACCCACATCGACGGGATGCGGACGGATGTATTTTCCCTCGAAGCGGAAATCATTGAATTGTACGAAAAACCCATGCTACCGACAGGCGACCTGGGCATAAACCCGCAGGGAGAAATCCTGAAGCCTGATGAAAGTTTATACGGACAAACTTCCTTCCGGGCCATCATTGATCTCGGTGTACTCGATATCGACCCTAAATACCTGGGGATGTCACCTGATATCAGGGTTACCGGTACAAGCAGCGATATGATGGTACTTGATTTGGGAACCAATCCGAAAGGCCTGAAAGTAGGTGATACCATTCCCTTCAACCTGAAATACATGGGCGCTTTAAGCCTGATGAGCTCCAGCTATATTGAAAAACGGATACGTTAACAGGAGGATTAAACTTTTTTCGACGGACTTTTTATCTTTAGACCAAACCCCGCCTCATGCGAAAGCTTTTATTCCTGTTTTTATTCCCACTTTGTCTCTCTGCCCAGACCGAGCCGGCAGACCCGGACTGGTACAACAGCCTGCCTGTCGATAGTTTTTTTAATACCTCGGCTGCACAGCAACTCATCGACATTGAAAAACCGGATGTTGCGCTGGTTGACATGGCAGTGTTTTTTGCTACCAACGAACAAAGGATCAAAAGAAAGTTGCCTGCCTATAAATATGGTTCCGATCTGAGAGAAGCCGCGTTGTTTCATTCTGTTGAAATGCGCGACAAACGTTTTTTCAGCCATATCAACAAAACAGACAAGGAGAACCGCGATCCGCAGCAACGTATTATCAATAAAGGAGGAGAAGCCTATACCGGTTTCGGTGAAAATATACTCGAAATGCCGGCGTATAAAATCCGCGCGGAGGAAGAATACGATGCCGTCAAAAATCCGGATGGATCCTATATGTTTCTGAATATGCGCGGCAAACCCTTGAGAACCATGAGTTATGCCGAATTTGGCAGGGCAGTGGTGAAATTATGGATGACATCTCCTGATCACAAGGCCAACATCATGCACAAGGAGTTTACACACCTGGGTTGTGGCAGTGCTTTCGACCCGGAACCCTACAAATACAAATTGCTTCCGCAGACACTTGTAACCCAAAATTTCGGTACACTGGGAGAATAATTAACCGATTCTTCGTCTAAAGGCACTTGACTTGTTAAAATTTGAGTGCTTCTTCTATATTTGCTACGTTTCAAAAATCCATAAACCTGATGAACTCAATCTTTTACCTGATCCCCGTAATTGGTGTGGTCGGCTTGCTCTACACCTTCTGGAAATCCAGCTGGGTAGCTAAACAAGATGCCGGCACCGACAAAATGAAAAAAATAGCCGGTCACATTGCAGAGGGCGCCATGGCGTTTCTGAAAGCAGAGTACCGCATCCTGGCAGTATTTGTTGCTGCAGTAGCCATTTTGCTGGCTGTTTCTGCTGACGATACCAATTCATCCCCGCTGGTAGGCTTGTCGTTCGTCATCGGGGCTTTGTGCTCCGGTCTCGCAGGTTACATTGGCATGAAAGTGGCTACGAAAGCCAACGTTCGTACAGCCAATGCCGCCCGGACCAGCCTTGGAAAAGCGCTTGAAATCGCTTTTGCGGGAGGCTCTGTCATGGGAATGGGTGTAGTAGGGCTGGGGGTACTTGGCTTAGGCGGACTTTTCCTCATCTACAGCGAAATGTTTGGTACCGATACCGCACAAAATCTGAATCAGGTGATTACCATCATCACCGGATTTTCCTTCGGTGCTTCATCGATTGCCTTGTTTGCCCGGGTTGGTGGCGGTATATATACCAAAGCAGCCGACGTAGGTGCTGACCTCGTAGGTAAAGTGGAAGCAGGTATTCCGGAAGATCACCCCCTCAATCCTGCCACCATTGCCGATAACGTAGGTGACAACGTAGGGGATGTAGCTGGTATGGGAGCCGACCTTTTTGAGTCGTATGTGGGTTCCATTATCGGTACCATGGTATTAGGAGCTGCCTTCATGGCACCTGGTTTTGGTGACAATTTTAATGGTCTTTCAGGGGTATTGTTGCCTTTAGTGCTTGCAGCCGTAGGCATCCTGATGTCAATTGCCGGAACTTTCTTTGTTCGGGTGAAAGAGGGGGGAGACCCTCAGAAAGCCCTGAACATGGGTGAATTCCTGTCTTCCGGCCTTATGATCATCGCTTCTTACTTTATCATCACCTGGATGCTGCCTGCAGAGTGGGTATTCCACGATGTATTGTATGGCATCGACCGTGTCATGACTGCTAATGGCGTATTTATCGCCACTATCATCGGCCTGGTAGCAGGTTTGCTGGTGGGTCTGGTGACTGAATATTATACAGGAACCGGTAAAAAACCGGTGATGTCTATCGTGAAACAATCGTCTACCGGTGCTGCAACCAACATTATTGCAGGTTTGGGTGTAGGCATGATGTCAACCGCTATTCCAATCATCCTCATTGCAGCTTCTATCATTGGTGCCTTCCATTTCGGCGGCCTGTATGGTATTGCCATTGCAGCGGTGGGTATGCTGGCCAACACCGGTATACAGTTGGCTGTAGACGCTTACGGACCTATTTCCGACAATGCCGGTGGTATTGCAGAGATGAGCGATCTCCCCAAGGAAGTACGCAAGCGTACCGATAAACTCGACGCGGTTGGAAACACTACAGCTGCTATTGGTAAAGGTTTTGCCATTGCTTCTGCTGCCCTGACAGCACTGGCATTGTTCGGTGCCTTTATGACTTCTGCGCAAATCCGCACCATTGACCTTTCCAAGGCTGATGTAATGGCCTGTCTTTTCCTCGGAGGGATGTTGCCATTCGTATTCTCTGCTATGGCCATGGGTGCAGTAGGACGCGCCGCCATGTCGATGATTGAAGAAGTCCGCCGTCAGTTCACCACCATTCCGGCCCTCACCAAAGCGCTGGCTGTGATGAAGAAAAATGGTGACACCGAGATGAAAGACTGGAGTGCGGAAGACAGAAAAACTTTCGATGAAGCAGATGGTGTGGCAGAATATGGTAAATGCGTTGAAATTTCAACCAAGGCTGCCATTCGTGAAATGGTATTACCCGGTGTACTGGCTGTAGTATCTCCTGTGGCGATTGGTTTTGTGTTCGGCGCAGAAGCACTGGGTGGTTTGCTGGCAGGTGTTACCGTAACGGGCGTACTGATGGCTATTTTCCAATCGAATGCCGGTGGTGCCTGGGACAATGCCAAAAAAATGTTTGAAGAAGGGGTGGATATCAATGGTCAGACTTACTACAAAAAATCTGAGCCGCACAAAGCAGCGGTGGTGGGTGATACAGTAGGCGATCCTTTCAAAGACACCTCAGGCCCTTCACTCAATATTTTGCTGAAGTTGATTTCTGTAGTTGCCCTGGTAATTGCGCCACTCATTACAGATATTTCAGGTATGAATCCTGCGCCAGCCAACGGTACTACCCAAATTGAAATGACCGAGAGCGAAGCCGTAGCAGACGAAGTACAGGCTATGGAAGACCTTGAAAATGAAACAGCTGAACCTAAGTCAGAAGATGGTGGGGAAGCGACTGGTGGCAGTAATGGAGAGGATAATAATAGCTCCCGATAACTACCCTTGCGGATGAAAATAAAAGCCCCGGAATTTAAATTCCGGGGCTTTTATTTTATGCTTCAAAGTTTCAGGATTATCCTTTGAGAAAGGCGCCGTACATCCATACCAGCTTTTCCTGTTCCCGAATATAATCGCTCATCAGAGCATTCGTTCCCTCATCATTGGCCTCGGCCGAAAGCAGCAGCAACTCCCGCTGAATAACCAGCAATTGCTGAAACCCCGACAATACCTGCTCAACCGCTTCACGGCCCTGGTGTACATTCTTCTGGGGCTTAATACTGGCGTTTTTCAGAAAATCGTCAAAGCTGTGAAAGGGAGTTTTACCAAGCGTGAGTATACGTTCTGCTATCTCATCTATTTTCAGCTGAAAATTGGTATAAAGCTCCTCAAACTTTAAATGCAGCTCAAAAAACTTCTCTCCCTGTATGTTCCAGTGAAAGCCACGGGTGTTCAGATAAAACACCTGATAATTGGCCATTAAAATATTGAGTTTGTCGGCCAGCATTTTTGCCTGAACCTGATCAAGTCCGATGGTGTTGAGTTTATTTTTCATAACAGCCGTTTATCTTTTAAACATCTATACATAGGTATCGTTCCAAAAACAAAAAAGCCTGCCACTTTTGGTGGCAGGCTCCTGAAAAGTCCTTATCTGACAGATTTAGGGTAATTTCTCGTAATCTTCGAGTACTGTCCCGCTAACCTGACCAACAGGGTTGCCGTTACCGTCTACCAATGTAAGGGTGATATTGGGAATCACCCGGTTCAGGGTGGTTTTGGTGAAATTATACGTGATAGGCGACGCCCCTGTTTTGGTCAGCGTAACCTGAGTCTCATTCGAAGCAAATACCCAGGTGAAAGCACCACCATTCAGAAATGTTCCGATAGCAGTACCTGTTCCGTCCGCTACAAAAGTCAAACGCCAGTCAGCAGAACCTACGATGTTTACATTGGTAGTATCTGTTTGTCCCTGCTCAATCAGGCGGGTGCTCTTAATTTTCCATGCCTTCAGCGAGAGGTGTTGGGTGTTGGTTGTATCAGGCGGATTATTGGTGCCACCAGGGTTGTTAGGGTCTGGTGTAATGGTTTCATCCTTTTTACAGGCAGCAAAAACCAACATTCCCATCACGACGAATAAAAAAGTTTTGTTCAACAATTTCATGAGAAAGATTTTAGAAAGCCGAAAGTAATAAGAAAGTTGGTTGATGCAGCCGTTTTAGTCTTTTGCCTTGACATGCAGGTAGAATTCCTGATTGGCAGGGGTTAATAAATGATAGCCTTCCAGTTGCGGATGTTTGCTCACGACCCTTTCCAGTGTACTGTCAGTTGCCAGGCTGATGTGATGAAAGCGATAAGCATTGGCATGCAACGACCATAATTCATACAAGTCGGGGGTTAATCCCAGCGTACTGTTTTCACCGGCCTCTTCAGCGATGAGTTTTAAATCGAGGATGGTTTGTACATCACGCCGGGGTTGACCGGCCTGATTGAGTGTCAGAATGGCGGTGAAGATAAAAATCACGACCACCAGAAACCAGCCGCTGTAACGAAACCGCCTGAGATGAAACCTGTCCTGGAGATACTCAAACATGCTGTTCCGGAACAAGGGAGCCAATGCCAAAGCGTAAAAGGGCATCGCAGGGACAAAATAATGGATGCTCAGTTTCCCGCTGAGGAAGATGGGTAAGGTTCCGCAAAGAGCGAAAATAATCCAGCGAAGACTGTATTTCAGGTTATCACGTTGTTCAGGAGCCCGATTGAGCCAGATACCCAGGCCATACAAAAGCAGCACAGGAACCAGCTCTTCCAGCAACCGCCTGACCATTTCAAAGCGGGAACCATGGTTGCGCTGACCGCTTAAACTCGCGATCACCTGCTGGTCGAAGTACTGAAAAACAGCTTCCCGGGCCGGGCCATATAGCATCAAAACAGCCAGCAAGGCTGTAAAAACACCCCCTACCCACAACATACCTTTCCAGCCACTTTTGAGGTCATTTCTGTTGAGAAAATACCGGTCAAGCGGCAACCAGACAAGGGGGAACAAAGCCACAGGCCCCTTGGCCAGAAAACCGGCCATCAAGGCCACACCGGCCAGTATCAGCCAGTTTCTGTGGTTTGTTCTGACCCACTGGTACTGAGCCCATACACTTAAAAGCGCAAAAAAACTGACGGTATTCTCGAGCATATTGTTGCCGAAACTCCACCAAACCATGGGGAGCAAGAGAAAACCAACCGCAGGAATCCAGTGAACTCCTAAACCCCGGTAAGCAATCCTGCCGATGAGCAACAGGCAACCAGCCAATAATACCACACCGTACAACCTATCCACCCACCAATGATCGCCCAGTATCCGGTAACTTATACTTTGTAACCAAAAGGCCAGGGGAGGATGTTCATAAAATGACGGGAAAATGGTTTCTGTGAAAAAAGGAGACCACATACTGCCCAGCCCTTCTGCCAGGTTCCTGCTTACCGCTGCATACAAAAGGCCGTCCACAAACAAACCGGGATGCATCAACTGTGGCAACATAACCAACGCGGCCAAAGCGCCCGTCAGCCACCAGCCAAGCCTTTTGTATCCCTGCTTCATCAGAACAAACCGTTGAACTCCGCCTCTATTTTGTTGATGATACTACCCAGGTCCTCAGGCTTATCTGCGAAATTGATGTTGTCAACATCAATCACCAGCAGCTTGCCTTCTTTATAAGTGTCAATCCAGGCTTCATACCGTTCGTTCAGCCGGCGGAGATAATCCAGCCGGATGCTGTCCTCATAATCACGGCCCCGCTTCTGAATTTGCTTTACAAGCGTAGGCACTGAGGCACGCAGGTATATCAACAAATCCGGTGCGCCTATCATTTTGCTGACAGCATCGAACAGGCTTTTGTAGTTTTCGTAATCCCGGCCGGTCATCAGCCCCATGCTGTGCAGGTTGGGGGCAAAGATGTTGGCATCTTCATAAATCGTACGATCCTGGATAACGGTTTTTTCCTGGGCACGGATATCCTGCAACTGCCTGAAACGGGAGTTCAGGAAAAATATCTGGAGGTTAAAGCTCCAGCGCTGCATGTCGTTGTAGAAGTCGTTGAGGTAGGGATTGTTGTCGACATCCTCAAAATGCGCTTCCCAGTTATAATGTTTGGCAAGCAGGGTGGTGAGAGTGGTTTTTCCCGACCCGATGTTACCGGCGATGGCGATGTGTTTGCCCATTTAGTTTGCTTTGAATCCCATGATTTCCCTGACTTCCCGCAGGGTTTTGGAAGCGCTGACGCGCGCTTTTTCGGCACCTGCTGTCAAGGTGCGATGGATGAGCGCCTCGTCGGCTTCTATTTCAAGTATACGCTCCCGGATAGGGGCTACAAAAGTGGCAATATCATCGGCAAGCTGCTTCTTCAGGTCGCCATAACGGATGCTGCAGTCGGCATAGGCAGCTTCAAACTGTTCCACTACCGTCGGTTTGCTGACGAGCGACAACAGGGTAAACAGATTGGCCACGGCTGCTGTCGGGGTGCTGTTTGGCTCGGCAGGACCGCTGTCGGTTACCGCACGCATCACTTTTTTTCGCAAATCAGCATCCGGCTCTCTCAGGTAGATGGCATTGCCGGCCCCCTCGCTTTTGCCCATCTTCCCGCTGCCATCCAGTCCCGGCACTTTTACCAGTTGCTGTCCGAAATTGAATGGATAAGGCTCCGGAAAAAAATCAACCCCGTAGAAATGATTAAAACGGTTGGCAAAGTTCCTGGCCATTTCGAGGTGTTGTTCCTGGTCTTTGCCTACCGGTACCTTGGTTGCTTTGTGGATCATTACATCAGCCGCCATCAGTACTGGATAGGTGAGCAAGCCGGCATTGACATTGTCGGGTTGCTTACGCACCTTGTCTTTGAAAGTGGGGACTTTCTCCAGCTCGCCCACATAGGCATGCATATTCAGCAGCATATAAAGCTCCGGAATTTCTTTCAGGTCGCTTTGCAGATACAGGGGGGCAACATCCGGATCGATGCCGCAGGCCAGGTATTCCACCAGTACGCTGCGGGCACTTCGGCGCAGTTGGGCAGGGTCGGGATGGGTGGTCAGCGCATGATAATCTGCTATAAAAAAGTAGCACTGATGCTCCTGCTGCATGCGGATGAAGTTCTGCACAGCACCAAAATAATTTCCCAAATGCAGATTCCCCGTCGACCGGATTCCGCTCACGACAATTTCCATGGGTCGCAAAATACGAAATCTCGGGGAGCAATTGTGCCGGTGTCGTTCCCTGAATTTGCCAAAAGCCCGTTGGGAATTGTAGATTTGCAACGTCTATGAAAACGAAGTCGAACATCCTCAACCGCTTACTGGCCTTTTGGTTTTTGTTGCTGTTCGTACTGACTTTTTTATTGCAGTACCCGCTTTATTTCTGGTTGCTGTCGCACCCCAGCCGTTACCGGAACGCGCATCGCCTGCGCACGGCCTGGGGACGGTTTTTGTTTGCCTGCATAGGCGTCAGGGTAGTGGTGCAGCAGGAGGAACCGCTGCGGGCTGATCAGGCCTTTGTCTTCTGCGCCAACCACGATTCATACATCGATATCCCCGTACTGGCATTGGCGTTGCCCCGGTATTTCGGCTATATGGCCAAAGATGAACTGACTCGTATTCCTTTGTTCCGCACCTTCTTTCACACCATCGATGTGGCCGTTGACCGGGGCAACCGCCGGCAGGCTCAGCTGGCCTACGACCGGGCCTCACAGAAACTTCAGAACGGGCAGAGCCTGGCAATTTTCCCTGAGGGAGGTATCATGAGCGGCGACTCCTTGTTAAAACCCTTTAAATCGGGAGCCTTTAAGCTGGCATTGGCACATAATATTCCGGTTGTTCCGGTATCTTTGATAGATACACGGCACATTCTGCCCGACAGCCTGCAACCCGGTCTTTATCCCGGTATTTGCCGGGTGGTGGTTCACAGCCCCATCTGGCCGGATACCACCGATGAACAGGCCGAAAAAAAGCTTCGTCAGGCAACTTATGACGTTATTGAAAAAACTTTATCCGCACACCATGCAGTTAGACCTTAACACCGTTGATCGCCTCGCACACCTCGCCCGTCTTGAATTCGACGAGGACACCAAAGCGCAGATGCTTCACGACATGAACCGTTTTCTGGCCTTTGCCGACAAACTCAACGAACTCGATATTGAATCAGTGGAACCGCTCATTTATATGAACGACCAGCACAATGTATTGCGCAAGGACGAGGTGATACAGGATATTGATCACGAAACTGCGCTGAAAAATGCGCCTAAACGCGATAGCGATTTTTTCCGCGTTCCTAAGGTCATCGAAAAATAAAAACCATGCAGGAGATCATTCGCCTCGAAGACATCGGGAAACGGTATGTGATGGGACTGGAAGAAATTCACGCCATCAAATCGATCTCCCTGAAAATATACAAGAACGAATACGTAGCCCTCATGGGGCCTTCCGGTTCGGGTAAATCAACCCTGATGAACATCATCGGTTGTCTTGATACGCCTTCCAAAGGACAATATATTCTCAACCAGACCGACGTCAGCCGCATGGATGACAATGCCCTGGCTGAAATCAGAAACAAGGAGATAGGCTTCGTTTTCCAGACTTTTAACCTGCTTCCCAGGGCTACCGCGCTTGAAAATGTGGCTTTGCCTCTGGTTTATGCCGGTTTCAGCAAGGAAGAACGCAATGAAAGAGCTGTGGAAGTGCTAAAATCGGTAGGCCTCGAGGCCCGCATGGGTCACAGACCCAATGAGCTTTCCGGGGGGCAGCGTCAGCGGGTAGCCGTGGCACGTGCCCTCGTGAACAAGCCTTCCATCATTCTGGCGGATGAACCAACCGGTAACCTCGATACCAAAACGTCCTACGAAATCATGGCATTGTTCGAAGAGATTCAGGAGCAGGGCAACACCATCATCCTGGTTACCCATGAGGAAGACATTGCCAGGCATGCACACCGCATTGTACGACTGCGCGATGGCTTGGTAGAAAGTGATGCCCCCAACGACCAGATCGTGAGTGTACGTCAGCCGCAAGCCTGAGTAAGATGAAAATTTACACCAAAACCGGTGATAAAGGCCAGACAGGCCTGATTGGCGGTACCCGTGTATCGAAAGCCAATTTGCGCATAGATGCCTATGGTACGGTAGATGAGTTGAATTCCTGGATCGGCCTGCTCAGAACAAGCCAGTCGGATATACGACAGGCTGCCATGCTGGCACAAGTACAGGACAGATTGTTTGTAATTGGTTCTCACCTGGCAGCAGATCCTGAGAAATCACGCATGAGTCTGCCTGATCTGCGGGAAGCAGATGTTGAACAACTGGAGGCAGAAATCGATTTTATGAACGAATCGCTTCCGGAATTGAAATCTTTTGTTTTACCGGGAGGGAATCAGCAGGCAGCCTACGGTCATCTGGCACGCACGGTTTGCCGAAGGGCAGAAAGGCAGGTAGTGGCTTTGGGCGAAGAAAATCCGGTGGAACCTGTACTGCTGGAATACCTGAACCGTTTGTCTGACTATCTTTTTACACTTTCGAGAAAGCTTTGTTTGGACGGTGGAAGTGATGAAATTAAGTGGTTACCAAGGGGTTAGCAAATTTATCAGGGCTTTTACACAAGTCTGTGCAAAATTTAATCGTTGTGAATTTTATCAAACGTCCCAACGTATCGCTTAAAATCTATATTTGCGAAAATTAAAAGGAACAAATTATGTACTGGACACTTGAACTAGCTTCTCACCTGGAAGACGCACCGTGGCCGGCCACCAAGGAAGAGCTCATTGATTACGCCATCCGTTCGGGTGCTCCGTTGGAGGTTATAGAAAACCTGCAGGAACTGGAGGACGACGGTGAACCGTACGAAACCATCGAAGAGATCTGGCCGGATTACCCAACCAAAGATGACTTTTTCTTCAACGAAGACGAATACTGACCCACGAGGCTGCCTCCACCAAGGCAGCCTCTTCTGTTTTATGTGAAAATTGTGCAAAGCGCAAGAGTGAATGCCTGCGGCTGGGAACGCTTCGCTGGGAATGCAGGTGGGCCTTCAGGCCCACCGTGCGGGGAACGCTTTGCTGAAGTTCAGTAGAGCGTTTCCGGTCAGCACAGAGTAATTTAAGGATGTCAGCGGAGCGTTCCCGGTGGCGCAGCCACCTTCCCAGAGAGTGCGGAGCACAAGCGTTCCCGGTGCAGCGTTCACGTTTTACGGATACTCCCGGTCAGCACTGAATAATTTAAGGATGTCAGCGGAGCGTTCCCGGTGGTGCAGCCACCTTCCCAGAGAGTGCGGAGCACAAGCGTTCCCAGTGCAGCGTTCACACACACCACAGGGGAAAATCACTTCAGAAGCACAAAATTCAATCTTTCCGTTGTTTTTTCTGGAGCCGGAGATTGATCATTTCCACCATCATAGAGAAGAAAACCGCGAAGTAGATGTATCCCTTCGGAACATGCTGATCGAAGGCCTCCACCGCCAGCATAAAGCCAATCAGTATCAGGAACGATAGTGCCAGTATCTGTAAACTCGGGTGTTTATTGATGAAATCACTGATTTTGCCCGCAAACAACATCATCACGATAATTGAAATAATGACAGCCGCCATCATCACCGGCAGATTGTCGGTAAGACCCACAGCCGTCAGAATGGAGTCGAAAGAGAATACGAGATCGAGCAGTACAATCTGAAAGAGGATGGAGGCCATCGACTTTACTTTTCCTTTGGGCTCAACCCCCGGACGTTCATCGACACCTTCCACTTTGTGGTGGATTTCCATAGTGCTTTTACCCAGCAGAAAAATGCCACCAGCCAGCAAAATGAGGTCACGACCGCTGAATTCGAATTCCATGATGGAGAAAAGCGGTTTAGAGAAGCCAATCAGCCAGGTAATGCCCAGCAGCAACAGGATGCGGAATATCATCGCCAGGCTCAGTCCGATAAAACGTGCCCGCGGTTGTTGTTCCTTGGGGAGCTTGTTGGTGACAATGGAAATGAAAATGATGTTGTCAATACCCAATACAATTTCCAGGAAAGTCAGGGTAAGCAGGGCAATGATGAGTTCGCTCGTCATAATTACAGGACATGAAAAACCCGCTCTGAAGCGGGTTTGTTTCTTATTAGATGATTAACATGGCGTCGCCGTATGCGAAAAACCGGTATTTCTCTTTCATGGCCACCTGATAGGCATTCATAAGATGGTCGTAACCGGCAAAGGCGGCGGCCATCATGAGTAAAGTTGACTCAGGCAGGTGGAAGTTGGTAATCATGCTGTTGGCAATGCTGAAATCGTAGGGAGGGAAGATGAATTTGTCAGTCCAGCCCTCAACCGGTTTCATATGCCCGCTTGCGGCAACCGACGATTCGATGGCGCGCATGGTGGTGGTACCTACGGAGCAGATACGTTTTTTCGCATCAATACCGGTATTTACAATATTACAGGCCTCTTCTGAAACGATGAAGTTCTCAGATTCGGATTTATGTTTGGTCAGGTCTTCTACTTCCACCGAGCGGAAGGCGCCCAAACCGATGTGGAGGGTTACGTCGGCGAAATTCACCCCGTTTATCTCAAGACGCTTCATCAATTCACGGCTGAAGTGTAAACCGGCAGAAGGAGCCGCAACAGCACCTATCTGGTTGGCATAGATGGTCTGGAAACGCTCCTTGTCTTCATCTTCTACTTCACGACCCAACAGTTTCGGGATGGGTGTTTCGCCCAAAGACTCGAGTACAGCATTGAGTTCTTCGTCGGTACCATCGAATAAAAAGCGGATGGTACGGCCACGGGAGGTGGTATTGTCGATTACTTCCGCCACAAGGGCATCGTTTTCTCCAAAATAAAGCTTGTTACCCACCCTGATTTTACGGGCCGGATCAACCAGCACATCCCACAAACGCATGGTTTTATTCAACTCCCGAAGCAAAAACACTTCGATTTTGGCACCTGTCTTTTCCTTGTTGCCATACATACGGGCCGGGAATACGCGGGTGTTGTTGAAAATCATCACATCACCATCGCCGAAATAGTTCAGGATATCGCGGAATTGTTTGTGTTCTATCGAGCCATCCTTGCGGTTAAGCACCATCAAACGGGAGTCATCCCGGTTGGGGGTAGGATGTTGAGCGATCAGGCTGGCAGGCAGGTCAAATTTAAATTCCGATAACTTCATGCGGTATATACGATTTCAAGGCTGCGAAGATACGACATATAATGTATTGCGAAGAAAAGCAATACGAGTCAACAGATTGACGTGTCTTCGTGTATTTTTGTTCTTATCATGCTGCTACGACTGCTCCGTGAAGGGGTCATTTTTGCCTTTCTGGCCTTGTGGGCCAATAAACTGCGTACATTTTTGTCGCTGTTGGGGATTACCATCGGTATTTTCGCCGTCATTTCTGTCTTTACTTTTGTAGATTCCTGGGAAGCACAAATAAAAAGCAGCCTGTCAAATCTCGGGAATGAGGTGATTTATATCGAAAAATTCCCCTGGACTTTTGGCAGCGATTATCCCTGGTGGAAGTATGTCATGCGCCCGGTGCCCACTTACAAAGAATTTGAGCAGTTGCAGTCTCGTTCTGAAACGGCAGCGGCTGTTTGTCTCATGACCACTTTTCAGGGCAAACTGGCCAAATACGGCAAAAACAGTATTCAGGATCCTAATGTGATGGCGGTCAGTCATGATTTTGATCAGGTGCGCGATTTTGAAATTGACCGCGGGCGTTATTTCAGCCCGGCAGAATCCTACCTGGGTGCCCGGGCTATTCTCATCGGTAAGGAAGTAGCTGACCAGCTTTTTCTGGGATTGGATCCTATCGGACACGAAATGATTGTTTTTGGTCAGAAAGTACGGGTTATAGGCACTTTTAAGCCGGAGGGCAATAACTCTATCAATACCTCCCTCGACGATGCCTTTGTGGTGCCCGTAAACCTGGTACGAAAAACAAGAGGTGCAGATTTCTCAAACATGTACCCCCTTATCCTGGTAAAAGGGAAGGAGGGGATACCGGTAGATGAGCTGAAAGATGATTTGAGAGGAACCCTTCGGGCTATCCGAAAGTTAAAGCCGGCGCAGGAAGAAAATTTCGCGCTGAATCAAATCAGCTTGCTGGCCAACCAGCTTAACCAGCTTTTCAGTGCGATAGGCGTTATCGGCTGGATCATCGGCGGCTTCTCTATACTGGTGGGAGGGTTTGGCATTGCCAACATCATGTTTGTGTCGGTTTACGAACGTACCAGCCAGATTGGTATTCAGAAAGCTTTAGGGGCGAAAAATTACTTTATACTCTTTCAGTTCCTGGTAGAGTCGGTAGTGCTCAGCCTGCTCGGAGGAATATTGGGGCTGTTTATGGTTTATCTCATGACCTTGGTGGCTGCCAAAGCACTTGATTTTGATATCTTTTTGTCGCTCGCCAATATTAACCTGGGTTTGTTTGTATCCGCCATTATCGGAGTGCTGGCAGGCATTTTACCTGCCATCCGCGCCTCCCGCATGAATCCGGTTGACGCAATCCGCGCCTCTTAACCAACCAGAATATGGGCTTTCGGGTAACGATAGCCTGTTGTTTCTACCCTGGAGGCAAGTGCGAAGGCAAGCGTCAACGTTCCGATTCTGCCTATGTACATCGATATGATCAGGATAATTTTACTGGGGGTGGATAATCCGGCTGTGATGCCACGGGATAAGCCAACGGTACAAAAAGCAGATACTTCCTCGAATACCAGATCCAGTATGGGTATCTGAGGCTCGAAAATGGCCAGGAAGAATGTCCCCAGTAGAATGTAGGTGGCTGAGAAAATGAATACTGTAAATGCTTTGTTGAGCAGGTCGAAAGAGATAGACCGTCCCCCGAGTTCCAGATTTTTTTTGCCCCGGATGGTAGTTATCACGGATAAAAAGATAAGAACAAAAGTAGACGTCTTGATCCCCCCTCCGGTAGAGCCGGAAGAAGCTCCGATGAACATCAGGAATATAAAAAGGATGACGATGGGAGTACCCAGGCTTGCCATGTCAATGGTATTAAAGCCCGCTGTACGGGTGGTGACAGACTGGAATATGGCAGTAGCAAAGGCGGCAAGACCTGTTTGCCCCTGCATGGCTCCGTTTCTCTCCAGTAGGTAAAACAAGGCGGCACCCAGCACTACCAATACAATGCTTGCATACAAGGCTATGCGGGTAGAAAGTTTCCAGTTTTTCCAGGGAGCCGTAAGCCTTGAACGTACATTCCGGATAGAGAATATATCACGCAGGGCAGGGAAACCAAGACTTCCGAAGAAAATGATACCCGCGATGACAAGGTGCAGTATGTAGCTTTCTCTGACAAAATCCTCATATAAACCATTGCTGAAGAGAGAAAAACCTGCATTACAAAAAGCTGAAACACTGTGAAAGACCGACTGGAACAACATTTCTCCGGGGTCATCATAAAAGGGGGCCTTCATATCCCACAGCAGATAAAGCAACAAGCTGCCAGCCGCTTCAATCACGATAGTGTATACAATGATTTGCAACAGCATGCTTTTGGCATTAAAAAGTGATTCTTCACTCATGAAATCACGGATCATGGCCTGGTGAGAGATGCCCACCCCTTTTTTCAGAAAAAGAGCAAAAAAGGTCGCGAAAGTCAGGATACCTATCCCACCAAACTGTATCAGGGCAAGAATGACCAACTGCCCCTTGAAAGTGAAATAAGTGGCTGTATCTACCGCTACCAGCCCTGTTACGCAGCTGGCACTGACCGAGGTGAACAAGGCGTCTACAAAGGGCATGCTGATGCCGCTTACAGACATTTCCGGCAGCATCAGCAAACCCGTGCCCGACATGATAAGCAGCATAAACGAATAGATGAAGGTAGTGGCCGGTTTAAGTTTTATACCGGTTACCCCGGCGCTTACTTTGACAATTTCCAAGCCGACCAACAGCAGCAGGTATGCCTGTATGGAAAGTATATAAAAAGGCGTAAAATTTTCAATATCCAGGCTGTGGAAGAAGTTTTCAAGCAGGTTTACCCTAAGAATAAATACGCTGACCACATCCAGCAGCAACAGCAGGATTAAACCGGCTTCGAAACGTGAACTGCGCAGATAGGCCCAGCTATCAGCAGCAAAAAACACCCGCACAGCATAACTAAGAACGAAAAAGCCAAAAATAGACTTGGTGAGTTTTATCAGGTAGGCAGCGTTTTCCGGACTGTTCGGAAAACCATAGTACAGTATAAAAATGGCGAGCGCCCCTAAACTTGCCAGAACACGTAAGAAACGCAGGCGCGAAAGCACTAAATCCTTGTGAGGGTATAAAAAGAGACCTACCTTTTCTTTGATATTACGCAGACTCACGGCTAATCAGCTAAATGTTCCAAGGCTTCTTGCAGCAAGTTAGCGGAATTGATGGGAACCACACCAACTTCTTCGCATACCAGCCCACCTGCCAGGTTGGAAAGCCCGGCCATAAAATCAATCGGACTGTTTTGGGCCAGGCAGCAGGCTGCAACACTGATAACGGTATCACCTGCCCCTGATACATCTGAAATGCTTCTCAGATGGGCGGGTATGATTCCGGACTGTTGATCGTCTTTGTAAAAAACGCCGTATTCAGACAGGGTAATCAGTACCTGATCGCAGGCCAGCTGTTTCTGAAGTAATCCGGCTGCAAAATCTACCTGTCCGGTGTCGGATGGGTCAATTACAATTTTGAGGCCTTCCCGCAGTTCTTTCAGATTGGGTTTGAAAAGCCGTGCCCCAGTGAAATCCTGGAAATGACGTTTTTTAGGATCAACGGCCGTCGGAATCTTCTTTTCCCGACATTGACGGAGTATATGTCCGATGAAAGCAGGACTCAGTACCCCCTTGTCGTAATCCTGCAGGATAACAGCATCAAAACGATCCAGGTTTTTGTCAAACCAGGCCTGCAGGGGCTCGGTTTCTGCGGCAGTCAAATCGGCATTTTGTTCGCGGTCAATCCGCAGCAATTGCTGGCTGCCGCTCATGACCCTTGTTTTGACGGTTGTGGGCCTGTAATCACTGTCAAAAACACCATCGATTCGGATACCGGAAACTTTCATGAGGTGACGAAGTTGCTGGCCTGCTTCATCATTGCCGACTACTGAAAGCAGGTGTGTTTTTACACCCAGATGCACCAGGTTCAACCCTACATTAGCTGCTCCGCCGGGACGTGCATCGTAGCGTAGTACTTCCACCACAGGCACAGGTGCTTCAGGACTGATCCGGTCTACGCTGCCCCACTGGTAAGCATCCAGCATCACATCGCCTACCACCAGAATACGTTTGTCCTGCAGGCCTGTGAAAAACGCCTCTATTTCGGCAGTTGTCATCTCAGCTTAATTTTAAGATGGCTTTTTCCATGCGGTCCATCGCCAGGGCAAGTTTGGCTTCACTGGTGGCATAAGACAAGCGGATGCAGTTACTGTTTCCGAAGGCTTCCCCTGTTACAACGGCCACATGCGCTTCTTCCAGCAGGTAGGTGGCAAGGTCGTCGGCATTTTGAATGATCATATTACCGGCTTTTTTTCCAAACAGGGCCGAGACATCCGGGAAGAAGTAAAAGGCACCGTCGGGTTCATTCGGGACAACCCCCGGCATAGCCTTCAGGCGATGGAGTACGAGGTTACGTCTGTTCAGAAAAGCCTCATTCATCTCAGCAGTGGGCTTCATATCTCCTAACATGGCTACAATTGCGGCCCTTTGGGCGATGCTGTTGGTGGCAGAAGTAAACTGCCCCTGAAGTTTTACACAGGCCCTGGCCAGTTCGAGGGGGGCCGCGATGTACCCCAAACGCCAGCCGGTCATGGCAAAACCCTTCGAAAGCCCGTTTACAACCACGGTCCTTTCCTGCATGCCCTCGCATTGGGCAATGCTGTGGTGGTCGCCATTGTATCGGATGTGCTCATAGATTTCATCTGAAATAAGGATGATATCGGGGTATTTGCGAAATACGGCTGCCAGGCTCTCCAACTCTGCCCGGGTGTAAACCGAACCGGTAGGATTGCAGGGGGAGGAGAACAGGAAGGCTTTGGTTTTTGGCGTGATTGCCGCCTCCAGCTGGGTGGCTGTAATCTTAAAATTCTGCTCAACTGTACTGTTAATGCGAACGGTCTTTCCTTCGCTGAGCTGTATCATGCTTTCATAACTCACCCAGAACGGAGTAGGAAGCAGTACTTCGTCGCCAGGGTTTATCAGACAAAGTAATACATTGATGATAGATTGTTTGGCCCCTGTTGAAACCACGATTTGTTCCGGACTGTATGCCAGGCCATTGTCGCGTTCCAGTTTGGTGACGATTGCCTGTCGGAGATCCAGATAACCCGCAACAGGGGTGTAGAAGGAATAACCATCGTCGATGGCTTTTTTAGCCGCTGAACGGATGTGTTCAGGTGTTTGGAAATCAGGTTCTCCCAGACTCAGATTAATGACATCTATGCCCTTGGCTGTTAATTCCCGGCTGCGCTGTGCCATGGCCAGGGTTTGGGACTCTTCGAGATGAAGGATACGGTCAGAAAGTAATCGCATGTGACGATCAATGGTGAAGCGTCGAAGTTAAAAGGTTTTTTTATGCTGCGCGACCGTTTTCAGCATTATTCCTCCGCAACTGTGCTGCTGTCAGCAACCAGCCGGCAATCAGCAGCAGGCCGCCAAGGGGTGTAACAGGACCGAGCCAGGAAACCGGCATGCCATGTAAGCTGCTGGTCGACAATAAATAAAGGGAGCCGGAGAATAAACCAATGCCTGCCAGGAAAAACATGGATGGCCACCTTCCCGGTCGAAAAGCACCCAACGCCAGGGTGTGTAAAAAGTGATAAAGTACCGCTGTTTTCCAGACTTCGAGATCAGGGGCTGACAAGGTATTTTTCAGCGCATGAGCACCAAATGCCCCGAGTATCACTGCCAGGCCACCCAAAAGGGGTACCCAGGGTTTTATATTTTGCGTAAGTTTTATCATACAGCTACCATATTTTGGGTATTTCACGATAATTTAAGCCAGCATCTTTTGAGGCTGACCACCATTTGAGTAAGTTTGAGGGATTTTGCAGTTAAACCTATGAATATGTTTCGTATCAAACCTGGTTGGAAAACTATTTTTCCTGCATTGGTATTGCTGGCTTTGGCTGGTTGTATAAAGGACAAATATAAGCCTAACAACTTTATGAGTCCTGATTGGGAGCAGGGATTTGGTATCCCGGTGGCTACTTTCAGCGTTTCCCTTAAAAACCTGATCAAGGAAGATTCTACCCTGATTTTTAATCCTGATTCCAGTATAAAAATTGCATTTGCGCAGGACTCACTGGCCGAGCAGTCGGTAGCTGATATTATTGAGATTCCCAATCAAAGCCCTACCACTCAGTCGCTGAAGCTTGGAGTCATTGAAATTGACAACTTTACTACCAACAGAACCATTGCGCTGAGTGAACTCCTGAATAACCTGAGTCCGGTGACAGCTGCTGCCATTTCGGCACTGAACGGACTTACATCAGCTTTCCCTGCGATTCCGGAACAGGCTGGCGGTACATACCCCATGCCCGCGCTTACGGAGTTCTCAGTGGTCACTTTCTCACAGGGAAGTCTTGACTTCAACCTGACCAATGGTTATCCGACTCCTTTGGATTCGCTCGTATTTGAGTTGAAAAATGTAGGCGGTACTAGCCTTGGCTTCGCTCGTTTTGGTGGTGTGGCACCTGGTGCAACCCAATTAAGAAGCATTCCGCTCGGAGGCAAAACGATGGATAATGACATCGAAATTACCATCGTTAAAATCATTTCAAACGGTAACCCGGTTCCTTCTCCTATCAACCTGGCCAGTCAGATGACCATTGCAGCCACCGGAAATAACCTTACGGTTACCAACGGTGTAGTAAGGATACCGAGTCAGGAGTTCAGTGCCGATACCACCGATGTGGATTTTGAAACAACAGATAATGAGGAACTGTATGCCATAGACCTGAAAGACGGCCAGATCAACTTTAACTTTCAGTCAACGATTGCGGAGCCCATACGTATCATCGTCAGTCTTCCTGGGATTTCCAAAAACAGCGTAGCCATCATTGACTCTGTCGACGTGGTTTCAAATGGCACGACCAACTGGGTAATTGACCTGACCAATTCCACCATTGACCTGACGACCAATTCCGCCCAACCGTTTAATCAGATTCCGGTAATTGTTCAGGCTAAGCTGATTTCTTCGGGGACCCTCAAATCAATCGACTCATCCAACGCCATGAATGTCAGCTACAATTTTGCTGATATTGACTTTTCTTATATCGAAGGATACTTCGGTCAGAAGAACATTACGATAGATCCGGGCAAACTGGAGCTTGATCTGGCCTTTTTAAGAGAGTTGGGAGGAGACTTCCTTTTCGCAAGCCCGGATGTAAAACTGAAAATTGCCAATTCCATTGGTGCTCCGATCAGGCTTGGTCTGGATATGACGGGTAAATCTGTGGTGAACGGAAATGTTTCGCTCAATGCAGCACCCAGCATTTTGCCTTTTCCTACGGTTCCCGGCACTGTCGCCAACGGAATCGTAAGCTTCAATAAAAATAACAGCCAGATAGCGCAATTGCTTTCCCTGCCTCCGGATACCATTACCTATGGTGGCAGTGTTTTGCTTAATCCTGCCGGCAACGCAGGGGCTAATTTTCTCACCGATAACAGCAAAATCAGGATTGATATGGAAATGGAGCTTCCGCTGGAACTCAGTGCCAGCAACCTGAGATTTGGGGATACTTCTGATTTTAACGGAGCCACTACTTTCGGGGGCTCTCCGGAAATTACCGGTGCCAAACTGATTTTCCAGAATGTAAACCGTTTTCCCTTCGACATCAACCTCGAACTGACCTGGCTTGATTCGAACAACACACAGGTATATGCTACCACCGTGCCGTTTGTTCAGGCCGCTCCGGTTGATATCAATGGCAGGGTGAATATGGCTTCAAGAGGGTCGGCAGCTATTGATCTGGATCAGGCAACTATTACCCTGCTCAAAAATTCCAAACGACTTGCGCTTGGATTCCGGATGAATACAGGAAACAATGGTACAACGGTCGCAAAGCTGTACACTGATTACGACCTGCAAATCAAAATAATGATGGAAGCCAAAGTCAAAGGCCTGCTTTAATCCCTGATACTTTATGAAACGTTTATACATACTGTTTTTCTCGATTGTGCTGAGTACCCCTGTACTCGCTCAGTTTAACCTGGGGCTTCATCAGTTTACCGGTGTTCCGCAATCAGTCTTTACCAACCCGGGCATCATGCCCCAGGCCAGATTTTTTATTGGGTTACCCGGTGCTTATGTGAATTACTACAACCCAACATTTGTCCTCGACGACATTATCAGGGAGGTTGGAGACAGTTCTATGCTGGATTTCACTAAACTGTACACAGAAAGGGCAGGAAAGACCTTTACTTTTAATATTGAAGAACATCTTGACCTGCTTCATGTGGGCTTCCACGTCGGGAGAAAGAATTTTTTCAGTTTTGGTGCTTATCAGGTGTTTCAGTCCAGCTTCAGTTTGCCGGTAGATTTGACACGGCTGGCACAAAACGGAAGCCTCGATCCCTATTTCAGAGATAACCCGATTAGTCTGAATGATATGGGGATAGATGCGAATACCTATGCCGCGTACCATGTAGGCTATACAAGAGAAATCACACCTAAACTGACCATCGGCGGGCGTTTCAAATACCTGAATGGTTTGGCAGGGGGTGAAGTTGAATATTCTGAGGGCAGTATTTACTGGCAAACGGATAGCCTGGTTGTCAACAACAGATTCAGGTATAATACTTCCAATATCAATTCACTTGCTGGTGGCGGAGAGGTTGAAATCGGTAATTTTCTTCCTTTTTCAGACAACAAGGGTACTGCTTTTGACTTAGGGGCTTCTTATAAAATCACAAAACGGCTGATGGTGTCAGCCAGTGTGACTGATTTAGGGGGTATCACATGGAAATCCGATCTGAAAAGTTATGTAACAGACAGTGGTGGTTATACGTATCGCGGTGGAAATATTACAGTAGGCGAAAATGACAACGGCGATGCATTCGGGGCTATCGGAGATTCCCTTGCAAAGGCATTTAACGTTCAGACAATCGAAGGGAAGGAATTCACTACCCGGCTGAATACACGTTATATTCTGAGTGCAAGTTATGAGTGGACCAAAGGCCAGCAGTTTGGTGTTATTTTTTCCAATAACAGATACAACAGCGAGTCATTCCCCGCATTTACAGGCTTTTACCAGTCTAACTTCTGGAATCTGCTGTATTTACGTGCCAACTATACGGTCTCTCCAGGTTCTTTCGACAATCTGGGCGGGGCACTTTCCTTGAAACTGGGGCCTGTGCAGGTTTATACCGTTGCAGACAATCTGCTTGCCTTGGCCAATCAGGGCAACGTAAGCACTTTTAATGTGCGTTTTGGCCTGAATCTCGTTTTCGGGATGCGTGGTTATAAAGACAAAGACAAGGAAATCCTGGAGTTCGAAGATTGATGATTACCAGGATACCGGACTGAGTCCCTGCGATTGCAGATACGCATTAGCGGTAGAAAAGTGCTTACAGCCAAAAAAACCATTGTAGGCAGACAAAGGGGATGGATGAGCCGCTTTGAGAATCAGGTGTTTTTCCTGGTTTATCAAAGCGGCTTTTTCTTGTGCAAATCTGCCCCAAAGCAGGAATACAAGGTGTTCTCTTTCGGCAGATAAAGTTCTGATGACTTCATTTGTAAACGGCTCCCAGCCAAAATTACGGTGCGAGGCAGCTTCGTTAGCCCTTACTGTTAAAATCGCATTGAGCAACAACACTCCCTGGTCGGCCCAACGTTCGAGGTTGCCGTTGGGTGCGGGTGACCCGCCAATATCGCTGCTGATTTCTTTGAAGATATTCTGAAGCGAGGGAGGGGCAGGGACACCAACCGGAACTGAAAACGATAAACCATGTGCCTGTCCGGGACCGTGATAAGGGTCCTGGCCCAGGATAACCACCTTTACTTTATCAAACGGTGTGCGGTTGAATGCATTAAAAATAAGGCTTCCTGCAGGGAATACCTGTTTCCTCTGTGCTTTTTCCGACAGGAGATTTTGTTTCAGCCGGATGAAATATTCTTTTTCAAATTCCGCTGCCAAAACTGCCTTCCAGCTCCCTTCAATCTGAACGTCTGCCATATTTAAAAAGGAGGATCTTCAAAACGGTCATTCATTTTCGAAGGTAAAATTTTGACGTTTGGCTGATTCTCTCCGAAATAATCACCTCCCATACCATATGGCACGGCGGTATTAAAATTGGCAAAATCTGTGTCAGGGTTCACAAACTTGGCGTATTTGTTTACGAATTTGAGATTCACATCACCCACCTGACCATTCCGGTGTTTGGCGATGAGAATCTGGGAGAAACCTTCAAATTGGGTTTCACCCGTAGGCGCATCAAGTTTGTAGTAATCCGGACGGTAGATGAACATCACCATATCCGCGTCCTGTTCGATAGAACCCGATTCCCGCAGGTCGGAGAGCTGCGGTTTTTTGTCACCCCCGCGTTGTTCAACCGCACGACTTAACTGAGAAAGAGCGAGTACCGGTACGCTCAGCTCTTTGGCCAGGGCTTTCAAACCCCTGGAAATGCTCGCGATAACCTGTTCGCGGTTGCCGTTGGCTCCTGCTTCCGGTCCCCCGCTCATCAACTGAAGGTAGTCGATGATGATCATCTCTATATTATGGTGTGCTTTTAAACGGCGGCATTTGGCCCGCAATTCAAATAAAGTAAGCTGAGGTGTATCGTCGATGAAAAGCGGAGCTTCCGACAGTTTTTTGATCCGGGTATTCAGTTGCTGCCATTCGTGCGCTGCCAGGGTGCCTTTTTTGAGTTTTTCCGCTTCAATCTCGGCTTCTCCCGACAACAGGCGATTAACCAGTTCAATCGATGACATCTCCAGTGAGAAAAAGGCGACGCCTTTTTTATATTCCACCGCCGCATTCCGCGCCAGACTCAAAACGAAGGCGGTTTTACCCATGGCCGGGCGTGCCGCGATGATGTTAAGGGTTGAACGCTGCCAGCCATTGGTGATACGGTCGAGGTCGGTAAAGCCGGAAGGAACTCCTGAAAGACCGTCTTCCTGCTTGCCGATTTCTTCAATTTGTTTGATGGCTTTCGAAACCAGGGTGCTCATGCTTTCGCTGTTCCGGCGGATGTTTTGCTCGGCTACCGAAAAGAGTTCGGTTTCTGCCTTATCCAACAAATCGAAGACGTCGGTTGTTTCTTCGAAAGCGTTTTTAGTGATATCGCTGGAGATCCGGATCAGTTCCCGCAGGATGTATTTCTCCAGGATGATGCGTGCGTGGAATTCAACGTTGGCTGCCGAGGCAACCCGGTTGGTGAGTTCAGATATATAATAAGCACCCCCAACCTTATCGAGCAGCCCGATAGCCCGGAGCTCCTGGGTTACGGTGAGCAAGTCAACCGGTTTGGAGGCATTAAAGAGATTCTGGATGGCCAGGAAAACGTGGCGGTTCGCTTCTACATAAAAAGAATCAGGTTTCAGAATGTCGATTACCTGCGATAAAGCTTCTTTTTCGAGCATCAGGGCGCCGAGAACAGCCTCCTCCAATTCAATCGCCTGCGGTTGTATTTTACCGAGTATAGGCCCGGTGGCGTCCTGACTCTTTCTAAAATTCCTGGTGTTCTGCCCGATAAGCTGAGAAACCGGGCGCGCGCTGTCTTCCATCCTACAAACTTAGCTTAAGAATGGCCTGCTGACAATGTAAATCATATACAATAATGTGTGGAATACGAATGAAGCCTCAAGAGTTGATGCCTATACTTTACTTTTGTGGCAGCAGTTTTATCCACAGTTGTTTTAAATCGTTAATAAACTGTTGATAAGCAATACCTTATCCACATGCCCCTCGAGATATTCGTTCCGCCCCACATCGGCTTTGATCTTTCAGCTATCCGGCTCTACCTGCAGGAGAAGCGGGAAATCAGGAAAGGGGAGGATTTCAGGCTGCTGAAAAGATCGATTGACGCACGCGGGAGAGATATTAAGATAAGACTGCTGCTAGAACCAGGGATTCCGCCCCTTGATCTCGCTGAATTGCGTTTGCCTGAAAGACAGGTGCATGCAGCACCTGAGGTACATATAATAGGGGCTGGGCCCGCCGGGCTTTTTGCGGCGCTGGCTTGTCTGGAGAATGGATTGAAGCCGGTCATACTGGAAAGAGGTAAAGATGTCAGGGCCCGTCGCCGTGATTTGGTAACCATTACGCGGGAAGGCAAGGTAAATCCGGAATCAAACTACTGTTTCGGGGAGGGCGGAGCCGGTACCTACTCGGATGGGAAGCTCTATACCCGTTCGGGTAAACGGGGTGACATCAACGAAGTACTTCAGATACTGGTCGCTTTCGGGGCAGATGCCGATATTTTGGTGGATGCCCATCCCCACATCGGCACCAATAAGCTACCGGCACTCATTGCCGCCATGCGCGACTATATTATAAACTGTGGTGGCGAGGTTCATTTTGACACCAGGGTAGCCGCCTGGGAACGATCCTCCGATGCCCTTACCGCCCTTCGCCTCGGAGATGGCAGGCGTATGCCGGTAAAGGCAGTTGTTCTGGCAACAGGCCATTCTGCCCGTGATATCTATGAAAGTCTGCATGCTGCCGGTATTCTGATAGAAGCCAAGCCCATCGCGATGGGTGTACGGATAGAACATCCTCAAACCATTATCGATCAGTTGCAATACCGCCAGGCCGACAGGGGAGCGTTTCTGCCCCCTGCCAGCTACAGTGTAGTGCAGCAGGCGGATGGCCGGGGGGTATACTCCTTTTGCATGTGTCCCGGAGGTGTGATTGCACCCTGCGCCACGGCCGATGGGGAGATAGTAACCAATGGCTGGTCGCCCAGTAAGCGGAACAACCCCTTTGCCAATTCCGGCTTTGTGGTTGAAACCCGGCTGGAGGATGTTCCTGCAGCATTTGGTACAGATGCTTTCCGGATGTTGCGTTGGCAGCAGGCTATCGAGCAGCAGGCTTTTCTGGCAGGGGGTGGCGCGCAAACAGCCCCCGCCCAAAGAGTGGTCGACTTTGCTATGAACCGGCATTCCGTTGATTTACCGGATTGCAGTTACCGGCCTCATATCAGGTCGGTGGAACTGAATCAGGTGCTTCCCGGTTTTTTCTATAACCGCATGCGTGAAGCCTTGCTGATGTTGTCGAAAAAGATGCCTGCCTATTATACCAACGAAGCGGTACTGGTAGCCCCCGAAACGAGAACATCGTCGCCGGTGCGTATTCCGAGAGACAGGGAGACCCACCAGCATTCTCAGCTGACCAATCTTTACCCGGTGGGTGAGGGGGCTGGATTTGCGGGAGGTATTGTCAGTGCGGCTATGGACGGCCTCGCGGCGGTCAGAAAATTATCCTTATGGCAAAGAAGCCGATAACCCTTGTACTCGGAGCTTCCGGGAATCCTGAACGATACAGTTACCGGGCTGCCCGTATGCTCAAAGCGGCAGGGCATCCGGTTTGGCTGACCGGCCGGCGTACCGGTGTACTGGATGGTGATGTTATTCATACAGATTTTCCGGAGCCAGGTTTGGTTGATACGGTTACCTTATATGTTGGACCGGCGCATCAACCGGCATTTATGGAGGCCGTGGAAGCCTTAAAGCCCCGTCGTGTCATTTTTAATCCGGGTACAGAAAACCCGGATTGGCAGACACGTTTGGAGGGGCAGGGCATTGTTGTTGAGGAGGCCTGTACGCTTGTGCTATTGTCGATCGGGCAATACTGAAAAAAGATTTCCAACGGAGTTCTTTCGCTATCAATACGTTAGCTTCTTTTTTACTGTAATTGTTCATTTATTTTGCATCAGGGGCTTGTTTTTACAAATAGCTTATCTACCTTTGCTCTCCCATTCAACGGAACGGGAAACGACGAAAAAACTACTGAAAAGAAATTTTTGAAATCGTTTGACAATCTTCCGGAAACATTCTTACC
>DLHS01000001.1:58808-83772 GCA_002483345.1 Bacteroidetes bacterium UBA7662 | reverse complement strand
GTTTTACCGTTTTACCCTTTTACCCTTTTACCCCTAAATCCGGTGCTTCTGATTCGTCATGATCAAAGGCAAATCCCACTTAAGTTGCCGTTGAAAATCATTAGCGCGTACCGGGCAGTCGGCTACCGCGCACAATTCACAACTCGTAGGTAAACAAGGATCCACATGAATAAAAAACTCCATGCGCGTGCCGAAGGATTCCTGCACGAGGGCATCGATGCGGTCGAGTTCGGCGTGGGCCTGTTCCAGATCATAATAACGGGGCAGGGTGAGGTGGCCGTCGAGGTGGAGGGTGTTGCCGTATTTGATGAGGCGGACGTTGTGGATGTCGATCCAGGCCGGGAGTCGGTTGGTTTGCAGCACTTCTACGAGCTGTTTGAGCAAGGCTTCATCGGCTTCATCCATGATGCCGGCCACCGATGGTTTGAGGATGGTATAGCTGGTAAAGACCAGAAAACCACCAAAGAGGATGGCCACGGCGCTGTCAATCCACAGCCAACCGGTGAACCGGAGCAGCAACAAACCCAACACAAGCCCCAGCGTACTCCAGGCATCGCTTTGCAGGTGTTTACCGGATGCTATGGAAGGCAGGCTGTTCTCTCTTTTACCCTGTCGGACGGCCATCCAGCCGAGACCATAATTGACGGCTCCGGCCACAGCCGTAATCCAGATACCGGTATCCAGCTGGTGCAGAGGTTCCGGATGCCACAAATTCCATACACTTTTGCCTGCTATCAGCAAACCGGCCACACCCAGCAGGGCACCTTCGATACCGGCTGCCAGAAATTCGATTTTGCCGTGTCCGTAGGGATGGTTGGCATCTTTCGGGCGGGCCGATAAATACAGACTGTACCAGGTAAAAGTACCTGCCAGTACATTGACGATACTTTCGGTGGCATCGGTGAGAATGGCATTGGAGTCGGTGATGAGCCAGGCGGTGAACTTGCCGAGCATCAGGACTACCCCAACCCATACAATGAGTCGCTGCAGCCCAATGGGATTACGTTCAGTAGCGTATGCAGACATTGGTGGCCTCCGTGAAAAAGCGTAATGCATCCCATCCGCCTTCACGACCTACCCCGGAAGCCTTGGCGCCCCCGAATGGCGTGCGCAAATCGCGCAGTAACCAGCAATTAACCCACACAATACCAAATTTGAGCGCGGCCGACATCCGCTGGCTGCGGCTTAAGTTCTCCGTCCAGAGCTGGGCAGCCAGCCCGTAAGGGGTGTCGTTGGCCATCGCCAGGGCCTCTGCTTCTGTATCGAAAGGAATAAGCGTCACCACCGGACCGAAAATCTCTTCCTGATTCGTCCGGCAACTGTTGGGCAGCCCCTCGAAGACCGTTGGCTCGATGAACCAACCGTTTTCGCATCTCCCCGAAACCATAACGGCCTTACCACCGGTCAGCAGCTTCCCGCCTTCCTCCTGCGCCAGCTTGATATAACCCAGTACTTTATCGAAATGCGGTTTGCTTACGATGGCCCCCAGATCGGGGTTGGTGGTCGGGTCATCCACCCGCAAAGCGGCCACTTTGGCCACAAAATCATCCCGGAAACGGTTGTAAATGCTGCTTTCAATCAGCAATCGGGAACCGCACAGGCAAATCTCTCCCTGGTTGGTGAAAGATGACCGCACGGCCGAGGCGAGCGCCTTGTCGTAATCGGCATCGGCGAAGATGATGTTGGGGTTTTTACCCCCGAGTTCGAGCGACAGCTTCTTGAACATGGGCGCCGCCGTTCGGGCGATGGTGGCACCGGTTACCGTGCCTCCCGTAAATGAGATTGCGGGAATACCGGGATGGGCGCTCATAGCCTGTCCCACTTTAGGACCCAGTCCAAAAACAATATTCAATACCCCTTTTGGGAAACCGGCTTCTATACAGAGCTCACACAGCAAATAGGCTGTCGCGGGGGTTATTTCGGATGGTTTGGCCACTACGGTATTGCCAGCCGCCAGGGCTGGAGCTATCTTCCAACTGAACAGATACAGCGGCAGGTTCCAGGGAGAGATACAACCCACCACGCCGATGGGTTGACGCAAGGTGTAGTTGATGGCTGCTCCGTCGGTGCTGTGGGCTTCGCTGGCATAGTGCTGGATGGCAGTGGCGAAAAACCTGAAATTATCCACGGCACGGGGGATATCCATGCGTTTGGCCAACGCAACCGGCTTGCCCTGATCGCGGCTTTCGGCGGCAGCAAGTTTGTCGAGATCGCGCTCGATGAGATCGGCCAGCCGGTTGAGCAGCGCGGCCCGTTCAGCCACCGGTGTTTTTGACCAGGCCGGAAAAGCCGCCTGGGCGGCCGCGGCGGCCAGTGCCACGTCCGGCTCGTCGGAATCGGGTAACTGGCTGTAAATGCTGCCGGTGGCCGGTTCGTAATTGTCGAGCCAGGCACCGCCCAGGGCGGGTTGCAGTTGGCCATTGATGTAGTTGAGGATTTTCATGGGTGTCCTATAGACTTCCTGTCCGGCCGCCATCCACCGGCACATTGATACCATTGATATAAGCCGCCGAAGGGGTGGCCAGAAAGGCGACTGCCGCCGCTACTTCTTTCGCTTCACCAAATCTGCCGGCGGGAATTTCTGCCAGCATTTCTGCTTCTACGGCTGCGAGGCCATGGCCGGTTTTGGCGGCCTTGTTTTCGAGTATGCTTTCGAGGCGGACCGTTTTGGTGGCGCCGGGCAGAACGTTGTTGACCGTGACCCCAAAAGCGGCCACTTCATTGGAAAGGGTTTTGGCCCAGTTGGCTACCGCCGCGCGGATGGTATTGCTTACCCCCAGCCCTTTAAGCGGCACTTTCACCGAGGTAGAGATGATGTTGATGATGCGGCCGTAACCGGCGGCTTTCATGCCGGGCAACAACAGTGTGGCCAGCAGGTGATTCGCAAGGAGGTGGTTCTGAAAGGCCGACAGAAACTCGGCCTGGGTAGCGCTTCCGACGGGACCGGCAGGCGGTCCTCCGGTATTGTTCACAAGGATGTGTACCTGGTTACCGGCCGAAATCCAGCCCGAAACCGCTGTTTCCAGGGCTTTCAGGTCGGCAAAATCAACCGCCAGATAAGCATGTTGCTGTCCCAGGGCGGCAGGAAGCGCGTCGCGGACTTCGGCCAGCCGTTCGGCATTGCGGGCGAGTAAGATGACTGTAGCCCCTAAGGCTGCGAGTTGCTCGGCACAGGCACGACCAATGCCCTGGCTGCTGCCGCAAACGAAGGCGGTTTTACCAGTAAGCTGGATATCAAACATTCATAGAGGTTTGTGCAACGGTTTTACGCTGTTGCTGCTGATAATACGCGCACGCGGGCTGCAAAGCGCATTCCTTACATTTGGGGTTGCGGGCCACACACACATAACGGCCATGCAGAATGAGCCAGTGGTGGGCACGGGAGATGAGCATTTCAGGTATAAATTTGACCAGTTGCTTCTCGGTTTCGAGCGGGGTTCTGGCCTTTACGGTGAGTCCCAGGCGGGCGGAAACACGGAAGACATGGGTATCGACCGCCATCGCGGGTTTGTTGAAGATAACGGAGGCAATCACATTGGCCGTTTTCCGACCTACGCCCGGAATTTTCACCAGATCGTTGATTTCGGAAGGGACTTCCCCGCCAAATTCCGTGATAAGCACCCGGGCCAGGCCCATGAGGTGTTTGGTTTTGTTGTTGGGGTAAGAGATGCTGCGGATGAGGTTGAATATCTCCTCCTCACTGCCCTGCGACAGCGCGTATACATCGGGAAAACGCTGAAAAAGTACCGGAGTAGTCAGGTTTACCCTTTTATCGGTACACTGAGCCGACAGCACCACGGCTACCAGCAACTCATACGGATTGCCGTAAAACAGCTCGGTTTCCGCCTCCGGAGCCGTCCGGAGGAAGTGATCGATGACAAAGGCAAAACGTTCCTGTCGGCGCATGGCCGAAAATACGGAGAAAGGCTGTGATTTACGGCCTGTCCACGCTTCGGAGTTCCAATGAAATAATCTTATCCGGGTCAGGCCCGGCTGTAATCGAGTAAAAGCTTCATTGTTGAAGTACCGGGCTCGAAACTAACGGATGCTTTGAGCGTATCCAGTATGGCCGCGAAATCGCGGTAGTCTTGCTGCAGTCCGGGGTCGCTGATCAGCACATGCTCAAAGGCATTCCGCTCAGCGGGAGCGAGTTCGTTGGTGATGTGCAGCAAGAGTTGGTCGTGTGTAGAGGTTTGGGTCATAGATCAGATTTGAATTTCAAACGACCTATTTCCGGGCTTAGTGTGTGGGGTGAAAAATACTGGCCTTCGGCGGTCCATGGTCGATTGTCCATGGTCGATTTTTGGAGTCCATACGCTTCGCTGTCCACTTGTGCCGCTGGTGCGACACGGTCCACAGGCTTCGCCGTCCCCTCTCCCCTCTCCACTCACCACTCTCCACTCTCCACTCTCCACTCTAATCTCCCCCCTACAACGTAATATGGTGCTTATCAATCAGCTTCCGCAGGTTTCCGAGGGCATAGCGCATACGACCCAGTGAGGTGTTGATGCTTACGTCGGTTACCTCTGAAATCTCCTTGAAACTGAGACCACCGTAAATGCGCATTACAAGTACTTCGCGCTGCTCTTCAGGCAGGTGCTGGATGAGCTGGCGGACCTTGTCGTGCGACTGCTTGCGGATGATGCGGTCTTCCACCGAATCTTCTTTGAGGTCGAGGAAAGCAAATACGTCGGTATCCTCATCCTTGGGCTGGATGGTAGGCATTTTGGCGTTGCGGCGGAAATGGTCGATGCACAGGTTATGCGCGATACGCAGCACCCAGGGCAGGAATTTGCCTTCTTCGTTGTAACGGCCGGCCCGGACGGTATCGATGACTTTCACGAAGGTATCCTGAAAAATATCCTCTGCCACATCGCGGTCTTTCACGAGCAGGTAGATGGTGGTAAAAACACGGGATTTATGCCGAAGCATCAATATTCCCAGGCTATTTTCATGGCCTTTGAGGTAGCGTGTAATGAGCTCTTGGTCACTAACACTCACAACATGAGTTTTCATGGCGTAAGAAATTTGGTTAGGTAAAGCTCAGGCTATAGCAGATCCTCCGGGGTTTAAGTGGTTATGATGTTGCTAATATAAGTCTTTAACAAGCAATGCACCTTTTTTAAGGAAACTTTAACGGTTTTGATATTTCCGTGACAGTGTTTAAGGGGTTAAACGATAAAACGGGTTAAACGGCAAAAGGGGTTAAACGGAGGGTGCACCTGCGGTGCTGGTTAAACGGCTAAACGGGGTTGCATCCGGCCCATTTCCACCCGCCCGTTTTACCGCTTTACCCTTTTACCCTTTTACCCTTTTACCCTTTTACCCTTTTACCCTTTTACCCCCTTCGAATCTGAAATTTGGAATCCGGTAGCCCCGATTACGGATACTGCCCCCTGTTCAACAATTAACAGGTCTGTGGGTTTATAGGATAATAATCCCGAAATTTGCGTTTTGAATCTCCCTGCTTTGCAACAACCCCCTGTCGAACAGCTCGACCCACGGCACTACATCCTCATCAAAAATGCCCGTTTGCATAACCTCAAGGGTATTGATTTAGCCATTCCCCGCAACCAGCTGGTGGTGGTAACCGGTCTTTCCGGCTCCGGAAAATCTACCCTGGTGTTCGATACGCTTTATGCCGAAGGCCAGCGGCGGTATGTGGAAAGCCTGAGCAGCTACGCCCGGCAGTTTATGGGGCGGATGAAAAAACCGGAAGTCGACTGGATAAGGGGTATTGCCCCTGCCATGGCCATCGAACAAAAAGTGGTGAGCCGCAATCCCCGCTCTACGGTGGGTACCTCTACCGAAATATACGATTACCTCAAACTGCTCTTCGCCCGGGTTGGCCGCACTTTTTCGCCGGTTTCGGGAGAGGAAGTCCGGAAAGACAATGTGACGGATGTGGTTGATTATGTGCTGACGCTGCCTGCCGAAACGCGGGTGCAGGTGCTCTGCCCGCTGGTGCGCCACGAAGGCCGCAAGCTCGACCAGGAACTTACCGTATTGCTGCAGAAAGGCTTTATCCGTTTACGCAGCGAAGGCGAATTGTTGCGGATCGAAGATTTGCTGGCAGATAAAAAAGCACTGGAGAAGCGGGAATCTGCGCTCTTTTTCATCGTCATCGACCGGGTGAGTGTGGATGCTGCCGACGAAGCCCTTGTCAACCGCCTCTCAGACTCGGTACAAACTGCCTTTTTCGAAGGCCATGGAGATGCAATCATAGAGGTTGATGGCCACGACCGGCTGTTCAACGACCGTTTTGAGGCCGACGGGGAGAAATTTGAAGAACCCAGTGTCAACCTGTTCAGCTTCTCCAATCCTTACGGCGCCTGCAAAAAATGTGAGGGATTCGGAAGTGTGATAGGCATTGACGAAGAGCTGGTCATACCCGATAAAAGCCTGAGTATTTTCGAGGGAGCCATCGCTCCCTGGCGGGGAGAAAAAATGAGTGAGTGGAACGATGTGCTGGTGAAAAACGGTATCCGTTTCGATTTCCCGGTTCACCGGGCGTATGCCGATCTCTCCGATGCTGAAAAAGAACTGCTTTGGACAGGGAATCGTCATTTTGAAGGCCTGCATGCCTTCTTCAGATTCCTCGAAGAACAATCGTATAAAATACAGTACCGCGTCATGCTGTCGCGCTACCGCGGACGCACGGTTTGCCCCGATTGCAAAGGCACCCGGCTGCGGAAAGATGCCGGTTATGTGAAGCTGCAGGATGCCGAAACCAGCGAAAAACACAGCATCATCGACCTGGTACTAAAGCCGGTCGACAAGCTGCTGACCATTTTTGACAAGCTGCAGCTCACACCTACCGAAGAAAAAATCGCCGGGCGTCTGCTTACGGAAGTCCGCAACCGCCTGTTGTTCCTGAGCGATGTGGGCCTGGGTTATCTCACCCTCAACCGCCTCAGCAACAGCCTCTCCGGTGGCGAAGCCCAGCGTATCAAACTCGCCACTTCCCTGGGCAGCAACCTCGTGGGCAGCATGTACATACTCGACGAGCCCAGCATCGGCCTGCATCCACGCGACAGCCAGCGGCTCATCAGCGTGCTGGAGCGCCTGCGCAACAATGGCAATACGGTGATTGTGGTAGAACACGAGGAAGCCGTGATGAAAGCCGCCAATCAACTGGTCGATATCGGCCCGATGGCCGGGCAGCACGGCGGAGAGCTGGTTTTCCAGGGGTCGTTCGCGGAATTACTGCTGGATGAAAAAAGCCTCACCGGCCGCTACCTCAGCGAACGCGAACAAATTGAAATCCCTAAAAAACGCCGTCCCTGGAAACGGAGTGTGATTATCAAAGGCGCCCGGGAGAACAACCTCAAAAACGTGGACGCGGAGCTGCCCCTGCATACCCTCACCGTCGTAACCGGCGTAAGCGGATCGGGAAAAACTTCGCTCATCAAAAAAATCCTCTATCCCGCCATCAAAAAACAAACCAGCGGTTATGGCGAAAAACCCGGCAATTTCGACCGGCTGGAAGGCGATTTCAGGGGGTTAAAAGACATCGAACTGGTGGATCAGAACCCCATCGGCAAGTCGAGTCGCTCGAATCCGGTGACCTATACCAAGGCCTACGACCACATCCGCAACCTTTACGCCGACCAGCAGGCGTCGAAAATCAATGGTTACAAGCCCGCCCACTTCTCCTTCAATGTAGATGGCGGCCGTTGTGAAACCTGTCAGGGTGAAGGCACGGTCACCATCAGCATGCAGTTTCTGGCCGACATCACCCTCGAATGCGACAACTGCAAAGGCCAGCGTTTCAAAAGTGAGCTGCTGGAAGTGAAATACCAGGACAAAAACATCTCCGAAGTACTCAACATGACGGTCAGCGAGGCCATCAGCTTCTTTACCGACCAGAAAAACATCGTACAACGCCTGCAACCGCTCGAAGATGTAGGGCTGGGGTATGTGAAACTCGGTCAGTCGAGCAATACCCTGTCAGGTGGTGAGGCGCAGCGCATCAAACTGGCCAGTTATCTCACCAAAGGCAACCAGGCCACCGATACCCTCTTCGTCTTCGACGAGCCCACCACCGGCCTGCACTTCCACGACATCAAAAAGTTACTGTACGCCCTCAATGCCCTCATCGATCAGGGCAATTCGGTGCTGGTGATTGAGCACAATCAGGAAGTGATCAAATGTGCCGACTGGGTGGTTGATCTGGGCGCGGAAGGTGGTGATGCAGGCGGATACCTCGTCTTTGCCGGAACTCCTGAAGACCTCATCCGCTGCGAGGAAAGTTATACCGGACGTTACCTGCGGGAGAAATTCTGAGCCTACTTACCAAATAGTTTCCGGAAGAAATTCTTTCTTTTTTCTTTCCTGACAGCCTTTTCATGGGCCTTTTCTGAATCACGGCTCTGATTATCGAACAACTTATCGAGCAGCGGTGTGTCGCGGTAATCCTCGCAAATGACCTGTATGGCATGGCTTGCCGGAAACGGTTGCAGGTATTTGCGGCGAAGTTCCCCGTCTCTCTGAACCGCCGACAGCGTTGACCCGGCCAGGGGCAACGCCAGCGCGCTGCCTGAACCCAGGGAACCGCTGTTGAAATGGATGGCTGTGAGCGACGCGCCTACCCGGGTAATCAGCACCAGTTCCAGGCTGTAGACGGCAAACCAGGCATCGCCATAATCCTGGGAAGTACCGGTTTTGGCTGCCAAAGGCGCCGTAATACCGTATCTCCCCCGCAGCGCGGTTGCTGTACCTCTTGCTACCACGCCCTGCAACATCCCTGTGAGTTGCGCGCTGGTCTGGAGGCTGAAAACAGTCTCTTTCTCTTCCGTTTCAGCCTGATACAGCAATTTTCCATCGGCAGTCCGGATAGATTTTATAAACCGGGGGTTCACCCTTTGTCCCCCGTTGGCGAAGGCCGCATAGGCTACCGCTGCTTCGAGCGCGCTGGCTTCGGCTGTACCGAGTGCTGTCGCGGGGCCATTGTTCACGGGTCGGCTGAATCCGAGGGCCGACCATTTCTCTTTCAGCAATGAAAAATCAGTCCGCAGGAATAAATCTACTGCCGGCAGGTTGTAGGACTGTGCCAGTGCGGCCGGCATGCTGTACTGTCCGCCGCTCTGACCATCGTAATTGGCGGGAGTCCAGCCTTCCTTATCCGTAAAAGACACCGGCTCGTTGCTGAGCCAGCTGCAGGGATCCATACCGCTTTCGAGGGCAGTAGCGTATAAAATTGGCTTGAAAGCAGAGGCCAGTTGCCGGGGCGCCAGCACCTGATCGTAGGGATGGGTCGGAAAATCAATACCGCCTACCCAGGCCAGTACCTCGCCGGTTTGAGGATTCAGAGCCACAATACCGGCATGCAGTTGCAACAAGGCGCGGCGGATGCTGTCGCGGCGGGTTTCGTTTACTTTCTGCAGGCCACCCCAGCTGAACACCAGGCGTTTGGTGGCCGGATCATTAGCAGCGGTGATACCTGCCCTTTGGGCAATCTGCGCGGTGAGTTGTTGCAGTTTTTTGCGGGAAGCCCCCTGCCGATACTGTGCTTCCAGTTGCTTTTGCCGGGCGGGAAGCTGTTGTTTCAGGCTGCGGCCGGCTGCCTGCTGCAATTTATAATCAAGGGTGGTTTCGATGCGCAGTCCATCCTTTTCCAGATCGTATGCTTCTCCCCCGTCCAGCCCTTCGAGTATGCGCAGCATTTCTTTTCTGACTTCATTGAGAAAATAGGGTGCCGGTCCGTCGGCTTCCAGATTGGCGTACTGGATGAGGATGGGCAGCTCTTTCAGGCGGGCCAGTTCTTCCACACTCAGGTAGTTGTTTTTATACATCTGCCCCAGCACCACATTGCGGCGGTCGCGGGCAAATTCGGGATGCAGGCGGGGGTTGTAGCGGGTATTGGCCTTAAGCATGCCCACCAGCACGGCTCCTTCTTCGGTTTGCAGCTTGCTGACAGGCTTGTTGAAAAAACGCCGGGAGGCAGCCTCCACCCCATATACCTCTTCGCCGAAGGGAACGGTATTGAGGTAGAGTGTCAGCAATTCCTGCTTGTTGTACAGCTTCTCGAGCCGGCGGGCGATGATGATCTCCCGGAGTTTGTGCACCGGCATCGACCAGGCACCGCGGCTTTCGCGGCCATAGAGGTTTTTGGCAAGCTGCTGGGAAAGTGTAGAGCCACCACCCGAGGAACGGTCGCGCAGCAAAACCGACTTGACCAGCACCCGGGCAATGCTGCGCATATCCAGTCCGTCGTGCTCAAAAAAGCGGGCATCTTCGGTGGCGATGAGGGCATGTAACAAGGTTTGCGGGAAATCCTCATAGCTGACCGAACTCCTGTTTTTGGCGAAAAAGCTGCCTATCAGCTGCCCATCGGCACTGTATACCAGGCTGGCGTTTTCGTGGCGGATATCGGCCAGGGCTTTTTCATCGGGGAGTTTGCCGAAAGCCCCGAAATAAACGGCTCCATACAGCCCGGCCAGGGCCAGCACTGCCAAAAGAACCAACCAGAAGAATAACCGAAAGAGAAACCGCATGGTATGCTAAGGTAAGGTTAAACGGGTTAAACGGGTTAAACGGGGTTAAACGGGTAAAAGGGGTTAAACGGTAAAATGTGTCTTGGAATTTGGAATCCCGTAGCGGTGGCTGAGCGGAGCCGAAGCCATAGCGGGTTAAACGGATTTTTGAGCTGGTTTCTTGCCGGCTTCCGTCATAATCTAAAACGCCTCGGCAACCGATATATAAAAAGCCGGCCCTTCCCGGCCTACGCCTACATCGAGGCGGGCATTCAGTTTCTCCTGTTTGTTGAGCGCGTAACGCAGGCCGGTTCCGATGGAGTATTTGATGCGCTGCAGTGACAAATCACCGGCCTCTCCGAAAACATCTCCCAGACCTGCGAAAGCAACCCCTCCGAAACGTTTGTAAACCGGAAACCTCAACTCCGCCTGTCCGGCTACATAATGCCGGTCGCGGAATCGGTTGCCGGGATAGCCTCTCAGGATATCATCATTGCCTACTTTGGCCAGGTCGAGAAAGGGCACCTGCCCGAAATTGGCACGGGCCACCCCATTCGCGGCCAGAATGAGCCGGTTGGGGAGGCTCCAATAATGACTGTAAACGGCATTGAGGGCGGTAAAATTGAATGAACTGCCCAGCACCGGATGGTAGCGGTAGGTGGAGAACTCGAAAAATTGTCCTTTGGAGGCATTCACAATGTTGTCGCGGCTGTCGAAGGTGATTACGCCGCCTAAGGCAGAACCGGTTCCACCGGCCGATCCGGTTACAGCAGCAGCAGACAGCTCTCCGGGGGTGAGATACCGGAAGTTGAATTCATGCCGCAGTGAATAATCAAAACCGGCAAACCAGTATTGACCAAAACGTTGCATAAGCAACAATTTCAGACTGAATAAATCGTAGGAATACCGCTCTTCCTGATCCCTGGTAGTGGCATTGCCAATCCCAAAGTAACGATCCGGGAAATTACGGTAGCGCAGCTCTCCGCGAATGAGATACTTCTCCGCCTTTGTAAAAACCGACCAGAGCGACCAGATATCCAGCTGCCGGTTCTGGGTATAATCGCCCAGCAACTGCACATACGACAAACGGGGCGCTGCTTCGGTAGCTGTGGCAGTGGCGGTACGGAAGTAATATACGGCTGCGGCCCCGGCAGCCAGGCGGGTATCGGGGGTGTAATACAACAACGGCAATACCACAAATCCTTCCTTTTTGACAGAATCAGCCGGGTTGGACGCCCGTGTTTTCAGGCTGCACAACGACAAAAGAAGAACAAAAAACCATCGTCGCATGGGTCTGTAATTTCCGGATAAAGTCAACGAACAACCGACCCTTTTAGTTGTGGTCAGTCGGCAGCTAATTTAAGCAGCGCCTCCAAAGTATTGGCATTTCTGGTCGTTGCCTTGCATTTAAGTGCCTTCTCCACGAAATTATTACTGAGTTTCGACCGAGCGTAATTCTCCGGAATATAGAGATATACCATGCGGTCTGTCACCACCACCTCCTCCGGTGCTACCACCTTTTCCAGAAAAGCGGTTGCCAAACCGCCATCCGGCACCTCATTCAGCAGGCTGAAAAAGACCCGTTTCGGGTCTCTGCCTTCGCCTGTAAAAGGGTTCTGTTGGAGATAATGCTGAATTTCAGCAGCCTTCACCACCCAAACGGGTACCTCAAAACCATACTGTTCGCGGATGGCGGTTTCTATGGCGGCAGCAAGGGATTGGTTATCCTCCGATTGGCTTTCAAAAACGATGTTGCCACTTTGAATGTAGGTTTTCACCGCTGAAAACCCCTTTTGAGACAAAAGTTTGCGTAAATCCTCCATCCGGATTATTTTCTGTCCGCTTACATTGATACCACGGAGAAGGGCTATCCAGCTTTGCATACGCATCAGATAATACTGTCAAGCCAGCTGCCTACCACATAACTCAGGGCAGCGGCTGCCGTGCCCAGGGCCAGGGTTTCCAGCATGCCTTTCCAGCGGCTGGTCTGGGTAACGTAGGTCTTGAGCCAGCCGATGAATAAAAAGGCCACCGATGTCATAATCGAAGAAATCATAAATAAATTGCCTTCAAGGGGGCTGATATAATCATACACATAAATCAGCAACGGAATCAAACCAATGGTCACAAAGGAGGCGAAAGTCACAAAACTCATGGTGAGGGGTGAGCGTTGCTCCTCCATCATTTCGAGCTCTTCCTTCATCATCACATCCACCCAGCGGTCTTTGTCGGCGGTGATGGTGGCTACCACCTGTTCCAACAACTCGCCCTCAAAACCTTTTCCACGGTAAATTTCCCGTACTTCTTCCTTTTCTTTTTCGGGGAGATGGTCTACCTCCCAGTACTCCACTTTTTTATGTTTGTCGTAGTTCTGTTGCTCCGACTTTTTGCTGAGAAAACTGCCTACGCTCATGGCAAAACCATCGGCCAGCAGGTTAGCAAAGCCGAGGATGATGACCACACTCGATTCCAGGCCGGCACCTGCTGCTCCCGCCACCACCGCGAAGGTGGTGACGCTGCCGTCGATGCCGCCATACACAAACTCCCCGAGGTATTCGGAGAAGCGGCCAAAGGCCGTATCGTTGCGGTGGAGCTTGTCTTCGTATTTGCGCGACATAAAAAATGTTTGCACCGAAGATAAGCAAGACAGCCCAATCGGCTGTCTTGCATTTACAGTGTTTTTTGTTGTGTTTATTCGGTTTCGAAAGCCTGCTGGTAACTGGCTTCCAGGAACTGTACCCCAATGGTCGCGATGCGGTCGCCAGTGGCCAGGCCTTGGCGGATGGCTGTTCTGCCCTGATTGGTCACACCAGGCTCCACTGCCAGGCGCAGGTAGCGGCCTTTCGATAACTCGCGGAATACAAAAAACTGCTCGCCGGAACGTATAAGCGCACCCTCCGGTACCGTAGTGGTTTCAACCGGGGCCGACTCAATCACGGCCTGCACAAACATACCCGGTCGTAAAAAGTCGTGGTGACCGTCTACGTGCCCATGGATATTGGTGGTCCTTTTTTCCAGGTCGATGGTAGGCCCTATGAGGAACACATCTCCCGTATACGTCCTGCTACCGGCGTTCAGTACAGTGAAGCGGATATGCTGTCCGATTTTGATGCTTTCCAGGTCTTGCTCAAAAACCTCCAGTTCGATGTGCAGGTGTTCTTTGTTCACCAGCTGAATCACCGGCCGGTCGCTGCCCACATAGCGACCGATGGCGCCATCTACACGGACCACAAAACCGCTGAAAGGTGCCTTGAGCTGTACGGTGGCACTCAGTTTATCGGGCGTGAGTTTATCGGCATCTATTCCCAGCCGTTTCAGTTGGGCTGCCAGTGAAGCCGCGGCGGCCTGCTGCATTTTCAAATCAGCTTCCGCCTTTTCGAAGCTTTTGGCAGCGGTCGCTTCATCCTTGTACAGCGATTGCTGGCGTTTGAAGTCCTTTTCGGCATAGACCAGCTGACTGCGGGTTTCGAGGTACCGACGTTGCAGCTCCACATAATCGGGATGTTCGAGTATGGCCAGCACCTGTCCTTTCCGGACCGATTCGCCCCCTTTCACCAATATATCTACCAGATACCCCGGCAAAGGCGGGTTCAGGTCGGCGAGATACTGCGGCGGCACATCGATGACGCCATTGCAGCGCACCGTGCTGCTGATTTTTTCCAACAGCACAACGGCTGTCTGAAGTCCGGAGGCATCCTGTTGGGCCTGGCTCAGCAGTATGGTATCGCTGACGCTGCCGGCATCGGCCTTGTCTGAAACGGGTTCCGGGTCGCCACAGGCAAAAAGAACCACGGGAAGTATATAAAGCAGGAATTTGTTCATGAGTTTAATAATTATCGAGATTACGCAGCTGCCGTACCCGGTAGGCTGCCAGTTGATACTGATATTGTGCTTCGAGTTGATTGAGCTGGATCTGCATCACCGCGTCGAGTGCCTGCAGATACTCCATGTATTCAATCTCTCCCTGCTGAAAGAGACTTTCGGCATTGCTGAGGATGAGTTTAGCTCTTTCCCCTGCCGTTTCGCGGTAGTAGGCGAGGCGTTTTTGCTGGGTCAGGGCAGCTCTTTCGGCGGAGGCAAGCTGCAACTGGTGCTCCCGCAGGGCATAATCGCGGCCACTGGCAGCAATCTCCCGCCCCAGCCGTGCCGATTGTATCTCTCCAGCCCTTGGCCTGAACCAGAGGGGAATACCTACTGTCAGCTGAACCCCCTGAAAACCACCCACGTTTTCGAGCTCCTGGTTAAAGTAGCCTACCGAAAGCGACGGGCTGAGTTTGTGCTGCTGCACCCTGAGCTGCTGACCGGCCTGCTGCCATTGCTGCTCACGCAGGCGCAGCGCCGGTATCGGGGTTGCTGCAGTGGTGGCCGGTAATTCGAGCAGTTGCACGACCGGCAGCGACGGGGAGGCAGGGGTGGTATCATTGAGCAGCAGCCGAAGCGCGGCGTAGGCATCGGCGGTTTCCTGTTCAGCCTCAGCCACTTTGAGTTTCATCTCCTCATGGTTGTTTTCAGCCACCGTCCTGGCCAGCAGACTGATGGCCCCGGCTTCGTGACGCAGCCCGGCGATGCGGCTGAAATCGGCATGGCGCTGCAATTGCTCTTCCAGTGCCTGGTGTCGCCACGACTGCCACGCCCAGCGTTGCCAGCTTTCAAATACCTGCTGTGCCAGCTGTTGTTCCCGCTGCTTCAGCTGTGTTTCGCGAAGCTGTACTTCCAGCTTGCCGTAACGGCGCTGCGCTAAGGCCAGGGTCGGTTGTCCCAGGGGTTGGCGGAAGGTGTAGAAATTATCGATGGGCGCGGCGTTGAGCTGCCCCCTTTGCCAGTCGAATTCGAACATACCGGGATCCCAGCTGGTTTTGAGCAGGCGGCGGGCCTGATCTACCTCCATTTGAGCCTGTTTGAGTTCGGGATGTTGCGAAACAGCCCTTTTGATGGCCGATTCCGGGCTTTGAAGCCAGTCCTGTGCCTGTGCCGGAACGGTTGCCAGCAGGCAGCCGAAAGCCAGCATGGCCACAACACCTGCCTTTCTGCTGCTTCGGCGCGGTTTTCTCTTTTCGAGCAGGAGATACAGGGCCGGTAAAACCACCAGGGTCAGGAAGGTAGCCGTAATCAGACCCCCGATAACCACGGTTGCCAGCGGGCGTTGCACTTCTCCGCCGTTGCCGGTAGAAAGCGCCATGGGCAGAAAACCCAGCGAGGCCACTGCTGCAGTCATAATCACCGGCCTCAAACGGGCGAGGCTGCCGGTACGGATGCGCTCCATGACATCCGACATTCCTTCGGCTTTGAGCTGGTTGAGGTAGCCGATGAGTACGATACCATTGAGTACCGCCACCCCGAAAAGCGCGATAAAACCTACCCCTGCCGATATGCTGAAAGGCAGGTCACGCAGCCACAGCGCCACTATGCCACCGATGGCCGACAGCGGTATGGCCGTAAAAATCATGGCGGCCTGCAAACCGGAATGGAAAGTAAAATACAGGAGCAGGAAGATGAGGAGGAGCGCCACCGGTACCGCTATCAGCAGGCGGCTGCGGGCATGCTGCAGGTTTTCGAACTGCCCGCCAAAAGTGAAATAATAACCGGGCGGCAGTTTTACCTCCGCCTTCAGCCGCGCTTCCACCTCCAGTACAAACGATTCATAATCGCGGTCGCGGACGTTGATCAGCACCGATACCAGCCGTTTGGTATTCTCCCGGGAGATAAGCATAGGCCCTGGTTCAAGGCGGATATCAGCCATGGTGCCAAGAGGTACCAGCTGTCCGGTGGCAGTGCGCACCGGCAGACGTTCTACGGTTTCCAGTTTGTTACGTTCGGTATGGTTCAGGCGTACAGCCAGGTCGTAATGCGCTTCTCCTTCATATACTTTGCCGGCGATGGCACCGGCAAAAGCTGTCTGGATGGCTTCGTTCAAACTGGCAATGCTGAGGCCATAGGAAGCAATTCTGTCACGGTCCCAGCGGATCATAAGCTGCGGCAGCCCTTCTGTTTGCTGCACCAGCACATCGCCGGCACCTTGTACTTCCCGGATAATCCTGGCCGATTCTTCCGCCAGGGCTGCCAGGTTCTGGAGATCATCGCCATAGATTTTCACGGCTATATCGGACTTCACCCCGGTGAGCAGTTCGTTAAAACGGAGCTGAATGGGCTGGGTAAACTCAAAAGAGATACCCGGCAGGGCTTCGAGTTTGGCCTTCATCTTTTCTACCAGATCTTCCCGGTTGTGGGCCGACGTCCAGGCTTCCTTGGGTTTGAGCAGTATCATGATGTCGGCATCCTCCACAGCCATGGGGTCGGTGGGTATTTCAGCAGTACCTATTTTGCTGACCACCCCTTTCACTTCCGGGAAATCAGCCATGAGGATGGCTTCCGCTTTGGTACTCGCAGCGATGCTCTGGCTGAGCGAACTGCCGGCCGGAACAGTCATCTGCATGGCTACATCGCCTTCTTCCAGGTTGGGAATAAAAACAGCCCCCATGCGGGTAAACAGCAATACCGACAACAACAGGGCAAAAATGGCGCTGCCAATCACCAGTCTTGGTTTTGCAAGGGCAAACTCCAGTACCGGCCTGTAAATTTTACTGAAACGGGCCATGAGCTTGTCCGACCAGTTGGGTGCATCCTGTCGTTTACGACTCAGAAAAAGTGCGCTCATCATGGGCACATAAGTCAGCGATAAAAGGAGGGCACCCAGAATGGCGAAACCGACGGTCATGGCCATAGGGCGGAACATTTTGCCTTCTACCCCTACCAGTGCGAGAATGGGCAGGTAAACGATGAGGATGATAATCTCTCCGAAAGCAGCCGAAGACCGGATTTTGGCGGCTGATTTATACACCAGGCTGTCCATTTGCGGGCGGGTGAGGGTGCCCGGCTCGTGGCGGCTGTGCAGGCGGTGAACGATGCTCTCCACGATGATGACCGCACCATCTACAATGAGCCCGAAGTCAATCGCTCCCAGGCTCATGAGATTGGCCGATACATTGAACTGCCGCATCATGGCCAGTGCGAACAGCATGGCCAGGGGTATGACCGAGGCCACCACCAGCCCTGCCCGCAGGTTGCCCAGCAGCAGAATGAGGATAAAAATAACGATGAGCCCTCCCTCGATGAGGTTTTTGGTGACAGTGCTTATCACCTTGCCTACCAGATCAGAACGGTCGAGATATGGCACCAGCTTTACCCCCTCCGGCAGAGAGCTTTGCAGTTCCTCTACCCTTTTGTGGACTTCCTGCAGGGTTTCGTTGGCATTGGCGCCTTTCATCATCAGCACAATGCCGCCTACGGCTTCACCCTGACCATCCTTGGTCATGGCGCCATACCGCATGGCATGGCCAAAGCGCATTTCCGCCACCTGTCCCAGCGTAACCGGTATGCCGTCGACGGTTTTAACCACTACCTTTTTGAGATCTTCAAAGCTGGTAACCAGTCCCTCGCTGCGCACATAATAGGCGTTGCTTCCTTTTTCGATGTAGCTGCCGCCGGCATTGCCGTTGTTGTTGTTCACGGCTGTAAAAACATCGGCTATGGTAAGCTGAAAACTGCGGAGGCGGTCGTGGTCAACGGCTACTTCGTATTGTTTCAGATAACCACCGAAGCTGCTCACTTCTATCACCCCGGCTATGCCTGCCAGCCGCCGTTTGACAATCCAGTCCTGAATCGAACGGAGTTTCATGGCATCGTAGGTACCGGCATAACCCGGTGCGGGTTGGAGGGTGTATTGGTAAATTTCACCGAGACCGGTAGTGATGGGCATCATATAGGGTAATCCCAGCTTCGGGTCCAGCTCGGCCTGGAGCAGGGCAAGCTTTTCCCCTACCAGTTGCCGGGCGCGCATGGTTTCCACCTCATCTTCAAAAACGATGGTCACCAGACTCAGGCCATAGCGCGAAATACTGCGCACCAGCTCCACCCCGGGCAAATTTGACATAGCCACTTCTACCGGATAGGTGATAAAACGTTCGACCTCCTGGGGTGCCAGCGCCGGTGAAACGGTCACGACCTGTACCTGGTTGTTGGTGATGTCGGGAACTGCGTCGAGGGGTAGATGGGCGGCTGAATAAATCCCCCAGGCAGCCAGCAGGGCTACCAGCAGGGCAACAATCAGCTTGTTGTGTATGCTAAAATGAATGATTTTGTCGATCATGATATTCCTTTAGGGCCGTAAAGGCCATGAAATAACATACCCGTCCGGGCATGCAGTAACGCAGGAAATCAGGAGCGGGGCGGGCCGCGTTCACCGGTAGCAGTGGTGAGCAGCAGTTGGACGAGCGAGTCGTCCTGGGGTAATTCAAAACGGCGGGCGGGCGCCGGTTGTATTTCGGGAAGGGTAAGGTAGGTGGCCGCCAGTCCCAACTGGGTATCGGCCTGCAGCAGGCTTACAAAGTCTTCTTCCAGTTCGTTGAGGCGGATTTCTTCGAGGTGGTTATTACCCAGGTCAACCTGAAACAAATCACCGAGTAAATCGCCCAAACCATCGTTCACCTCTCCGATAAACGGATGCTCCTCCATCACCTCATGGTGGTGAGGCACCAGGCTGTGTCCCAGCAGGAGGAACAAAGCGGTGAGCAGGGATATAAACCTCAGGCGACGCATCTTTTACAAAGCTAACAAAAGGAAGTGATTACTGACAAGCCTTCTCTTTCTCTTTCAGCTGAAGTGCCGGAACAGCCTTTTGAGACGTCCTGGGAATGGCGATGAGCTGAAACGGATAGGTAATCATATCGGAAACCATACAATTGTTACCGGGTTTGGTAAGGATGGCCTCGATGAGCAAAGAATCGCCCTTTTGGGTGACTAACTCTGTACTGAGGCTGAATCCGCTGCTGGGCCGCGTTCCGCCATATACCAGTAAAAGGGAATTGGTTTTCCAGTAGCTCTCGTAATCGCTTTTATCCTGTTGCCGGATTTTCAGTTCGCCCAATACCGCCTGATACTGTGCCGCATCGTTGATGAGGTAGGCCTTCGGCCCGTTTTCACTGTATTCGTGTTCGTAAACAGCAGTGAGATATTCGAAACTCAGGGGTACCGCCTGTTTTCTGGAGGCGCAGGAAAAACTGCCTGCCAGCAAAAAACTAAACAGTATGTAACGCCAGCGTACGTTGATAGAGGTCTTCATATAAAGGCAGTATCTGGTGGATATCGAAACGTTTTGCCTGCGCCAGCGCGTTGCTTCTGAATTCTGCCAGCCGGGCATCGTCCTTCAGAATGTCAACCGCGAAGCCGGTCATGGCCTCAATATCGTCATAGTGCGCCACATATCCTGTCACCCCGTGTATGTTTACTTCTGTCAGCCCCCCCGCATCGCTCGAAACCACCGGCACCTGACAGGCCATGGCCTCCAGGGCTGCCAGACCAAAACTCTCGGTTTCAGATGGCATAAGGAACAAATCGCTGATCGACAACAGCTCCTCCACCGCCTCCTGCTTGCCGAGAAAACGGATTTCTTCACACAGGTCGAGCTCACGGCAAAGATTCTCCGCCTTCTGACGCTCCGGCCCGTCGCCAACCAGCAACAGCCGCGCCGGCACTTCCTTCAGAATGCCGGCGAATACCTTGATTACATTGTCGATCCGCTTCACTTTGCGGAAATTGGAGATATGGGTAACGATTCTTTCTCCGTTGGGCGCGATGGCCATCTTGAAATGGCTTTTGGCCTTGTGAGAAAAACGGTTCAGATCTACAAAATTGGGGATGACCTCGATGTCCTTCTGCACATGGAAGTGGCGGTAGGTATCGGCCTTCAGAAAATCTGATACCGCCGTCACCGCGTCGCTTTGGTTGATGGCGAAACTCACCACGGGTTCAAAGGTGGGGTCTTTGCCTACCAGTGTCACATCGGTGCCGTGCAGGGTAGTGACTACGGCTACCCTTATCCCCTGGGCTGCCAGTATCTGTTGGGCCAGCAGCGCTGCTGTGGCATGTGGAATCGCATAGTGTACATGCAGTATGTCGAGCTTTTCGTATTTGACCACATCTACCAGCTTGCCGGTGAGGGCCAGTACGTAGGGAGAGTGCTCAAAGAGGGGATAATGCACCATGGCGACTTCATGGTAGAAGATATTCTCCAGAAAAATATCGAGCCGGGCAGGTTGGGTGTAACTGATAAAATGAACCTTGTGTCCGCGGCCTGCGAGGGCCTTGCCGAGTTCTGTGGCTATAACGCCACTCCCGCCATAGGTGGGATAACATACTATTCCTATGTTCATGAAGCAATCTTGTCGTCAAGGTACAACGTCGGGGAGGCAAAAAAGTGCAAAATCCGGATCAAATTTTAGGGATGAGACGCGGATTTTCAGGATGGTTATGATTTGCGCTGATTTAGCGGACTTCTTTCGATTGATCAGCCTGCAGCAAAGATTCAGCCGGCTTACCGGATTTTGGCAGGGAGGGACGGTTGTTCCAGCATTGGTAAACGACTTCCTGCAACTGGGTTCTTACGTTGAGGGTGAGTAGCTGGGCATTGGTGGCATCGGGATACACCCGGTTGGAAACGAACACAAAAATCAACTCGTTTTTAGGGTCGACCCATACAGCTGTGCCTGTAAAACCGGTATGCCCGAAGGCTGAACCGGGGGTGGATGGCGCGGTGGGCGTCCCTTTACCGCGTTCGGTTTCGGGTTTGTCGAAACACAGGCCCCGACGGTTGTTGGTGAACTGGGGGCTGGTGAATAAATCCAGTGTGGTTTGTTGCCAGATAAGCGGTACGCTGCCCGTTCCGCCCCGGATGGCCGGGACATACAGCCGCACCAGATCGGCAGCGGTGCCAAACAACCCGGCATGACCGGCTATGCCGCTTTGTATGGCCGCGAACTGGTCGTGCACATAACCCTGCAATTGCTGTTTTCTGAATTCCCGGTCATTTTCGGTCGGGGCGATGCGGTCCTGAGGGAATTTAAGCAGCGGATTGTAGCCTGTGGCAAACATCGACAGGCGACTGTACACCAGGCTGTCGAGCATCTGCTCCGGTTTCCCGCCCCAATGCCGTTGCAGCAGGCGCCACACCAAATGATAGCCCAGATCGCTGTAGCGGTAGCTTCCCCTTCCGCTGAGCGGGGCTTCCACCACCCATTTCCAGAGGCTGTCGCGCATGTCAGCCCGGAGAAACAGGCTGTCGGCTACCCACAGCGGGAAGCTGTCGGACAGGGTTTTGCGGTAAAGGGCTTTGGACAGTCCTTTTTTGTCGGTGGTTTTCTTCCAGAAGGGCAGATAGGCAGGTAGACCGGATTGATGTGAAAGCAATTCCCGCAGGGTGATGCCGGCCTTGTCTGTACCCGCTAACTCAGGCAAAAAAAAACCGAGCGAAGAATCGATCGGTAGCCTGCCAGCATCATACAATTGCATGAGCCCCGTCGCCGAGGCGGCAATTTTGGTGACCGACGCCAGGTCGTAGAGGGTGCTGAGGGTAGCAGGCTGATCGGGGTTCCCGGCCAGGGTACCGAAGGCTTTGGCGTAAAATACCTGGTGGCCTTTGGCGACAATCAACTGACCGCCCGGCATAGCTCCGAGCCTGATGGCTGCCAGCATGATGCTGTCGAGGGCACCCAGTGTGGCGGGCGACACCCCAAAACCCGCAGGATGTTCCCATTTCAGCTGATAACCGGCATCGGTCCGCAAGCCGTAACCTGATTTGAGGGTGGTTCCGACACTTACCGGCAGGCTGCCCTGAAAACGGGTGCTGCCGAAGAGGGCGTTGGCGACGGCTTTGAAAGCGGCTGGGTGTTCTTCGTAACCGCAAACGACCACATCGCCGAAATCGATGTACTTCAGGCTGTAGGGATTGCCGTAAACAAGCTGGATGATTTGTTTTCCGGTTGTCATGGCCCGGAGGCGTGCTACCAGCGTGGTATCCAGTCCGAAAAGCTGCCCTGCTTTCTGCGTAGGCAGGTGCCACGAAAGCACTACAGCATCGGCGGTGGCTAGCTTCTCTCCCAGTTGCCGGAGGGCAGCTTCATCGGCTTTGGCCGGAAGCTGGAAGTAGTCGGTGCTGTGAAACAAGGCATAGGCCTCGTAGGCCTCCCGGCTTACACTCGCCTGGCCAATGCCGATGTAGAGGGTTTTGGCTGATGGCTTTTTGATGGGAACGATCTTTTTAACATCTCTCACCAGCGTAACCGCCTGTTCAAACAATTTCTGCTGCAGGGTGCCGGCTTCCGCAGGATTCAGCTTTTCGGCCAGATCCACGGTATTCACCGGCTGATACTGATGCAGCCCTGCCCAGTATTTGGCGGCGATGATTTTTTTGATGCGGACTTCTAACTGCTTCCATTTGATACGGCCATCCCCGATGGCAGCCTGTATGCGGCCGATGGCGGTGGGTACATCCATCGAATACAGCAGCACATCGTTGCCGGCCAGCAGGGCCATGGCATCCACTTCGCCGGGGGGATACAGATTGGCGACACCTTTCATGTTCAGGGCATCGGTAAACACCAGGCCTTTGAATTTCAGCTCGTCGCGGAGGAGTCTGGTGACGATTTTGGGCGATAAGGTAGAAGCGGTTTTCAGATCGGGATCGAGTGCGGGCACGGATAAATGCGCGACCATCACGCTGCCCACACCTTCCTGAATCAGACGGCGGAAGGGGTATAACTCCAGCGAATCCAGCCTTTTGGCATCGGCCTTGATGACAGGCAGGTCGGTATGCGAATCGGCATCGGTATCGCCGTGACCGGGAAAATGTTTGGCGCAGGCCAGCACATGCTGGTCCTGTAAACCCTGCATATAGGCAATGGCCCTGGCGGCGACCTTTTCTTTGGATTCACCGAAAGAACGGTGCCCGATGACCGGATTGGCCGCGTTGTTGTTGATGTCGACCACCGGCGAAAAGCTGATGTGCACGCCCAGCGCATTACACTGGCGGGCGATCTGTTTGCCCATCTCATAAATCAGCCGGTTGTCCTGAATCGCCCCCAGGGTCATCTGGTAGGGGTATTTCTGGGTACTGTCGAGGCGCATGGCCAGGCCCCATTCGGCATCCATGGCGATGAGCAGCGGGGTTTTCGCGAGCGACTGGTAATGGTTGGTGAGCCGGGCCTGCCGCATGGGCTGACCTTTCATGAAGATGAGGCCACCGAGGTTGTAATCGCGGATGAGGGCTTCCAGTTTTTCGTCGGGTTTGTCCTGGAGGCCAAAGGCGGCGACCATAAACAACTGACCCAGCCTTTGGGTATCGCTGAGGGCCTCGTAGACGGAATCTACCCAGTCGTTGACATCGAGCTGAAACCGTTTATCGGCCAGCGTCACCTTTCTGGCGGCTGCATCCGGTTCTTTTACGGCTGAATCCGCACCCGGTATGCCCGGCGCATGCCCGGCAACCGACATCAACGCCAGTAAACAGATTCCCAATAAAGTTGCCCAGAAATAACTCCGCATATCGTTTTTTGAACCGCCCTCGGGCGTAATGCCGCTAAATTATCGCTAAAACGGCAAAAAAGCCTAAAAATTTGCCGGGAAGCCTTCTTTTTCGCTTCAATCGCGGAAAGAAAGGCCGGCAGCAGCTAGCACTTCCCGCAAAACAGGCAACGAACCTGGCCCGAACCCGTGCAAGGCCAGCAGCTCATTTTCACGCTTTCGGGCGAGTACGGCCAGACTTAAAATCCCCGCGCCTTCGAGTGCCCTGCGGGCAGGCGCCCCTAAAAGCTGCAGAAAAGCCGCTTCGGGCACCCGCTGGTATTCGCAAACCGGGCATACGGGACAATCGCTGCTTTTGAGGTACCGATGCCCTTTTTCACAGGTACGGGCAGTGGCTTTGGTGGTGGTCATAGCACAGCTTTTTTCGTTTAATCTTCCATCGGTTCACAGCAGAAACCGGCTGTCTGAAGCACGGATTTTATCATTTCGATGCTGAAAACAGCGGCTTCCACCCGCAATACCCGGTCGCAGTCTTCCAGATCAAAGGTAATCATGGCCTTCGGGAGCTGTTGCCGCAACAGCAGTATCAGCCCTGCTGCTACGGACGCATCCTCCACATTGGTTCGGAAAACTTCTACCAAAATGTAAGTCGTTAAATCAGGCGTTCAGCAGGGTATCGATGTCGAACTTCTGCATCTTCATAAAAGCCTCCACCACACGCCCCGACCGCTGCGGGTCGGCCATCAGCTCAGCCAGCACCGCGGGTACTACCTGCCACGACAGACCGTATTTATCCTTGAGCCAGCCACACTGACCTTCCGAACCGCCTTCGGAGAGTTTCGACCAGTAATGATCGATCTGCTCCTGGGTGTCGCAGGTGATGACGAGGGAGATGGATTCGTTGAAAGCAAAGTGGACGTGGCCGTTCAGCGCCATCATACGCTGGCCGTTGAGCAGGAACTGCACGACGATGTCGTTTTCTTCCAGTATCTCACAGCTGTCGAAGATGGTGGCGTAGTAGGCAACGGCTTCCCGGGCTTCGTGATGAAACCAGAGGCAGGGGTAGATGGGGTGGGTCATGGGGTTAATGGGTTCAGGGGACTGATGGGGTTCCACCTGGCGGTGGCTGAGCGGAG
>DLHS01000001.1:56449-58709 GCA_002483345.1 Bacteroidetes bacterium UBA7662 | reverse complement strand
AAAACGGGTTAAACGGTAGAAGGGTGGTGCCACCTGGCGGTGGCTGAGTTTAGACATCGAGAGGTGAGAGGCGAGATTTCGAGAAGGGTTTTTCCTTGCTGCGATGGCCTGCCATTTTTAACGCAGAGTACGCAGATTCATGGAGTTTCGCTGAGTTAAGGAAGTCTCGAAATCTCGCCTCTCACCTCTCGATGTCTAAGAGAAAAACCTACTCGCAGAGTACCTTCAGCCGTGCCAGGGCGTTGGGCCACATGCCTACGAACATTTCCTCGTATTCCGCATTCGTATCCACGTCTATGACCAGCAGGGTTTTGCCGTCGCGGGATACAAAACGGTACTCTTCGAAAGAGGGCGCCCAGGCTTCCACATCGGGACCGGTTAAACGCTCCACCCCTTTTTCGACGAGGCCGAGGTGCTGGATGGATACATACTGTTTCGGGATACGCCGGGCGATGCGGGCGGCCATGCCGGCTACACTGCCTTCCCCGTCGGGACCTACGAAGTGGATGCGGGCGCCTTCGTCCCAGCTGCCTTCAAAGGTAGAACCTGGTGAAAAGGCAGTGGTCCAGTCCTCATAAGTGGGCTTTTCGAGCATGACTCGCTCTACTTTTTCGGGGGTGGCGTTGATGAGGGTTTCGAAATGAAGGGGTTTCAGTCCGCGGTAGGCTTCCGCATAGTCCTTAAAGGAATTCAGGATGGCCTGCCAGCCACCTATCTGCATTTCTTCGGGATTGCTGCTTTCCGCTTCAAACTGGGTGGTGATGAAGGTGCTGTCACCTTTGCGTTCGAAGTGGGTTTCTACCCGGCGGCCGTCGCCGAGTTCGTAGGCGATGTGCTGCAGGGGTTCGATGGCGGTATAGGTGCCTTCAAAGTCGAAACCCATGCTGCCGTCGCGGGCTTCCATGCGCGACCATATCTTGCCGCCTACGCGGAGATCGTTTTTGGAAGAGGGGGTGTGCCAGTCGGGAGAGGCGGCGTTCCAACGCACAATGTGGTTGTCGTGGTTCCAGAGTTCCCAGACGGTTTCTACGGGCTGGTTGATTTGTGCCCTGATAGTGAGCAGGGTTTTGTCGCGTTTGTCCATGGGTGAAAGATTTTTGTTTAAGACAAACCTACGCAAGCCAGCTCTAAAGCCAACAGGGTAAAACCGACAAGCTCGGGGTGCTTTGCGTCAGCGCTTTTCGTAGCTTTAAAGGATGAAAAAAGTAGCCATACTGGTCCCGGAGCACGCCGTGATGCAGGCTATTGCCGACCCGCAATACTGTTTCAGCGCTGTAAACCAGTTTTTGCAGCAATCAGGCAGGCCACCCTTGTTTGAGATATGCCTGGTAGGCGCCTGCAGGCAGGTCAAGCTGTTCCCCGGCAATTTTGAAGTGCATACCGACAAACTGCTCGATGAGGTGACGCAAACCGACCTGGTGATTATCCCCGCCCTGTTCGGCGATATACCCGAAGCCGTGAAAGCTAACCAGAACCTCGTGCCCTGGATCAACGCTCAATACCAGCGCGGTGCCGAAATCGCTTCGTTGTGTGTAGGGGCCTTTCTGTTCGCCTCCACCGGCCTGCTGAACGGCAAAAAATGCTCTACCCACTGGGGATTTACCAACCAGTTCAGAGCCCTGTATCCGGAGGTAATCTTACAGGATGGCAGCATCATCACCGAGGAAAACGGGCTGTATTCCAGCGGTGGTGCCAATTCGTACTGGAACCTCCTCCTCCACCTGGTAGAAAAATACAGCGACCGCGACATGGCCATACTCGCCGCCAAATACTTCGCCATCGACATCGACCGGACCAGCCAGAGCTCCTTCGCCCTCTTCCAGGGTCAGAAAAGCCACAGCGACGATGCCGTGAAACAAGTGCAGACGATGATAGAAGAAAAAATCGACGAAAAACTCACCGTCGACGATCTGGCCGACAGCGTAGCCCTGGGCCGGAGAAGTTTCGAACGTCGCTTCAAACAAGCCACTAACAATTCGGTACTCGAATACATCCAAAGGGTGAAAGTAGAAGCCGCCAAACGCAATTTCGAAAGTAGCCGCAAAAACGTGTTTGAGGTGATGTATGAGGTGGGTTACTCCGATCCCAAAGCCTTCCGGACCACTTTTAAGAAGATTACGGGATTAACGCCTATCGAGTACCGGAATAAGTACCAGCGGAATACGGGGTAGGGCTTTTGCTGGTTAGACGGTAAAAGGGGTAAAACGGTAAAACGTATCTCCTGGAATCTGAAATTCTCCGGCGGTGGCTGAGTGGAGCC
>DLHS01000001.1:0-56335 GCA_002483345.1 Bacteroidetes bacterium UBA7662 | reverse complement strand
AAACGTATCTCCTGGAATCTGAAAGCCGCCGGCGGTGGCTGAGCGGAGCCGAAGCCTGAGCGGGGGGATGTGCTGGTTTTTTGATGTGCTGATGTGCTGATTTTTTTGAAGGATTAATGGTCACCTGGCGGTGACCGGGGCACCCTGGGATTGAACCTCCAATTTCCGGTATCCGCTATTGTTTCTGTGCCCCGAAACCATCTTTGATGGCTGCTTCCAGTATATCTGCGTGGATATCCTTCAGGGACCTGAACTTAATGCAGTAGCCGGTTACGCTGGCTTTGCCAATTTTTGCTCCATAGGTGCTGGCTAAGTAGGTCTTGTCGTCGATCCCCATGATATAGACGGATATTCCTGAGGTGTTGGCGCTCATGCCGATCTGATAAAACGACCTGCTTTTTCCATCGGCGTATTTTATGGTGTAGCGGCCATAACCGATATTGGGATTGGAAACTGTTTTATTCTCGCTGTTTTTCCCATCCAGAAACCACAATTCACAAGTCGGCTGCAGCGCCATCACCATGCCGTGCAACCTTTGCATGTCGCCGCGTTTTGGTTCGGCCTGACTGGCCAGGTATGCCTCGATTTGTGCTGCTATGTCCATAATGCTGGCTTCTTTTGCTGGTGCTGTACATCTGCCGCCGATGTCTGTTTTACATAATCCCGGTTGCTGATTCTAAGCTAAGTAAATTCCGGCATTCACCTATACCCACCCTATAAACCAAATACTAAGGCTGCTGCGGCATCTGATTGATTACAGCTTCGGTGGTGATGCAGGCACAGGGGTCACCCGCTAAACCTATCCCGTTCATGGCCCGGATCCAGGCACAGGCCATTTTCAGATAGCCTCCCCGGCTCGGATGCACCCCATCAAAAATATAGTCGGCAGGTGAATTCAGCACGCTGTTCATATCTACCACCGTAATGCGACTTTGCTGTTCCGGGGGAAGGGCCTTCCACCTTTGCGCTATCTGTTGGTTGTATTGATCCACCTTCGCATTTATCTGTGGGGCGGCATCGGGAAGAACAAAAAATCCAGGGAAAAATCTGACAATCCTGGCCACATAAATTTTTGTCTTTGCATTGGCATTCAGGAGATTATTCAGAATCATGAACAGGGTATCCGCAATCGGACCGACCGACCAACTCGTATCACCTTTCGAAATGGCCTCTTTGACAAACTTCTGGTAAATGTCGTTGGTACCTGCATGTACGAGCGTGATATCAGCAGACGAAGGCAGTGTTGATTTGCTGAGCAACTGGTCGGTCCGGTAGCCCGGATACCCGTCGTGGTGCTGGGTGGAGGTTTGCCACTGCAACAGGTTGGAGCCCCCGCTTTGCTGGCCCTCCGTTTTGAAAAAGATATTCTGGTTGTTCTTCAAGATGAGGGTCATCCACCCCCGGTATCCGCCACCCCAGGCGACCGGCGTTGCCGGGCAAGGCGTCTGGTCAGACGCGTAAACCGGGCAGTAGGTATTTTCAGCGAAACCAATACCAAAGGTGATGGAATTACCAAAAGGCCGGATGGTCACCGTATCCCGCGAACCGTTCGCGTTAGCCGCCGGTACTGCCGATACTACATTCGACCCGTAGGAGGAACCCTTGTTGCTGATGGCCTGTACGATAAAATAATACCGGATGCCATTGGCGAGCTGGGTCTGTACAAACGGGCTGGTAACGAGGGGCACTTTCATGGTGAACATGTTAAAGGTGTTGATATCAGCCCTGGGGCCCCAGTACAAATTGTAACCGGTTGCGCCAGGCACATTTTCCCAACGAATGGTCACGCTTTCATGGCCGGGGGCAACACTGATTAACGGCCAGCAAAGTGTCTGCGCACCTGCAGTACTTATGAAAGCGTATGAAGACAGCATGCTCAAAAAGCATAAGATCGTTTTCTTGCTGATATTCATAATCGTAGGTTTAGTCCGATCAGGTTTGATGTTCTGTTATTGAATTTAACAAAAATCCGGTAGGGTAAAAATTTTACAGCTTTCTCCGGAGTTCCGATAAAGGGGTGTTTCAAGTCCCGGGTGTAGCTGTCGAATAAACTGCAAGTTCAACACGATTATGGAAAATATTTATTCATTAACATATAATCTATATTATCAGCTTGTGAATGGCAGCTTATGCACGAACTGCCCTTTTTAGAGGCGGCAGTGGCAACACCTCCGTCTGCATTAATATAACCCCAAACCCAACCTCTGGCGTCTGCGTCTGCACTTCCTGAATTTTTATAAAGAATGGCATATCGTACAAGCGATGTCGAATTCTCATATAATTCCTTAACGATTAAAGAGCCTTCCGGAAAGGTTGCTCCATTCATTATTTTGGCATTTGAGTCCAATTTGGTAGCAGCAACAGCGTTATATCTTGTCCGCAAAAATGGCTGAGGATGTCCGCTGCCAGCACTTTTATTTAATAATGAACCTGAATTTTTGAACCAGATAAAACCATCGGTCACTTTAGACATTTCGTAAAGTTCCTTGTCTGTTCCAGTTGCTTGCTTCTCCTTTTTACAGGAACTGACAGACCCTATGCCTGCCAGACAAAAGGACAGGACGATCATTGTTTTTAATTTGCTTTCCATTTTGTTTGAATTTAATTATTAGAAATAATTAAACTGTCGTCACCGAATAACGCATGACAGTCACGCATGAGCATCCTATTGGATTTCGGAGTGATTAACCCTCCATCCACTGAAACGCTTCTGACAGGTAGAAAGCCTCTGCTAACTTTATGAACTCTTAGTTTATCTTATTTCCCTTATTGTCGTAATGCTCGAACGGGAAATAGTCCAATACATCATACTTCCAGACATTGGTAGGGAAAATTACCACGAGATTGGCTGTTTTATCTCCGATATTTTTAAACGCATGGGGTACCATGGGCGGAATATTCACGATATAGGGTGCAGAAATAGAAAAAACGGTGTCCCCCAAGGCATAAAGAACCTCCCCTTCCAAAAGAACATGGGATTCTTCTCCTTCGTGGGTGTGCATGGGTGGTGCTCCACCCGGAAAAGTTTCCGTTATCCCTATGACAAGATTTTGATAGCCATGTTTATGCCCTTCCATGACATGGACATATTCTCCTGGTCCAGGATTAATAACAGGAAGATCCTCCACCTGGGCAGCATAGTCTTTCCAATACTTCAGATTTTTGGTTTCATATCCGGAAGGAACTGTTCTTCGTTCCAGTACTTTATGCGCATGGTGTTGTTTATGGAGATAGTCAATAATTGAATCGGGCACCGTTTTAACTTCTTCTACCAGATTGTCAATCGAAAATGTTTCCGTTACAGAGAGGTCGTGACGGTGTCCGTCGGCACCATGCTCATGGCCGTGTGCGTCATCAGCATTAGATTCTTTGTTCTGACTGCATGAAATCAAGCCAAAAAGAACTAAAGCAGTAAAAGCTGTGATGATGGGGTTTTTCATTGGGCTGCATTTAAGTTAGATTCAAATTTGATTCTTTGATTTGGACAACGTCCGTCCGTCTAAAAACCTCCGTTGTTTATTCTAATATAATTGAATTTCAGGGTTCACCAATACCGTTAATTGGGTGCATTCCGGCAAGGAGATTGAAAAATCCGTTTGATAAAGGGGTTGATGGTTAAACGGCAGGACGTGTTCAGACACCTTGAAATTTGGAATTTTCCAGCAATGCCTGAGGCCCCCGAAGGCACCGCCATCCAGTGGTTGAATAAGTGAGGGATAGCAAGGGAGCGGATGAATGGCAGACACCTCTGGCAAATGAAGCTAATAAGACTCAACAAAATCTAAAGAACAGGCTTCCAGATTTCCTGATCTGGTTTTTTACCCGTTATCATCTCCAATAGTGAAAACAAATATTCATTTTGGTTCAACTCACTTTCATCAGCCATTTTCTGGAACGTCATTGTTGTAATAGGAAACAAGGAAGTCAAATCAATTTTCCACTGACCTTTTTCCTTGTAGAAATGGAAATAGAACGGTGTTTTTTGGTCTTTCACAACCAACTGTCCTTTAGCAAAATCCTCATCCGTTTCCACATCACCAATGGAGTTATTTGAAACACTATTCTTGCCAACCATCCCACTTTTTATAGCATAGATAAAAAGTGATCTCCCCTCAAAACTTGCAATATCCTCTTTTGAAGTTCTATGTCTTACAGAAAATACCATGAGCTTATCAAGTATTGACAAAGTTTCGATGGTTGTGGAATCGGCCGTCCTAACCAGCTTCAGAATTTCATTGTAATAATTAATTGTCCTGCTATCAACATACTTTACGGCTTCTTCTCCGTTATCATTCAGAATGGTATTCTTATAGTTTTCAAAAGATTTTCTCACCAACTTCTCTTCACTTTTTTGTCCATAAGTGACTTGCACTGCAAACATGAGGAGAAGAATCCCAACTGTCTTAATTGATTGCGTCATTGTTTCCAACCTTTAAATATAGTGGCACCAACCTTAAAACAAACTTTTTTACCTGGATTCATAATTCCTGTCCAATCCTAAATTATTGTTGCGAATCATTTCGTCAGCAAACGCGTGATTTCTTGATAGATGGCCTTTGATTTTTGTCTTACAAAGGCCTGCCCTTCGCGCTGTTTATTCAAAATCATATTCTTTCCTGATCAGGGAGTCCAGCGATTTATTTTCCCGCAGGGCCTGATCAATGTTTATTTCAAACCATTCGAGCGATACCGCATACTGATCCATCCGGTTGATGAATTTATCCAGCGCCACTTTATCGCTGGTCAGGAAGTAAGGCGTATCTGTTAAAGTGACGGCATGGTAGGAAAAATCGCCGTTTTTGATATAGGTTCTGAACACATTCGCTCTGAAGATATCATTACCGGCATCATTCACCATTTGCCATTGCCTCAGAATTAAACTGTTCTGCATTTCGTCTACATAATTCCTGATAAAGCCATCATACGCGCCGATTCCATTCGAAACGGCTTTCTTCCGGATCAAACGGAAATTGCCTGAATTTTTTAACTGGTCGATGGTTCTGTCGGCATAGGCCCATTTGCTGTATAGGTTCAGGTTAACCTGATGCTGGTATATTTTGTGCGCATTGGCATCCATTTGCTCCTGATGCTTTAACAGGGGTATTAAGGAGTCCACCTGAAGCGCAATAAACGCAAACTTTGATTTCATTTTAGCCAGGTTGGCGTGGTCCGTTTCAAGATCCATGAGCATGCTCCCCATAAACTCCTCCTCGCGGTGGTTCTCAATCACATGTTCCAGTTTCCATTCGGCCAGAAAGCCGCAGAACACCGCCAGGAACAGCATCAGGAATTCCCAGAAATAGTTTTTCCAGGTTTTTTTGCCGTGTGTAGGGTGGGTATGATGATGTACTTCCATATTTTGGGTGTCTTCAAGGGGCTTTATAGCTTCTGCATCCGCTGCAGAAACATTTTCTGCTGAAAGATTTTCGGGTGGTTGACCGACCGGCTTGTTTGCCGGGTCATCAGCGCTGTTTTCTTTCATTCACCTGGTTGTTAAGGGTTTCAAATCACCAAAGTGCCGGCCACCAGAGCAGCTTACTTCAGCACCTAAGCAGCTTACAAGCTACTAAAAACTTTTGCAAGGTTTGGCATCAGCTGTTGGTGGGATGTGACAGGGATGTTGCAAACTTTGGTCTGTATGTCGGCTTTGCTCTATTTGCAAAGGTGATTGCTTTACATTGGCTTTGTCCCGGCTGTAAAAACGCAGGGCTCCGCGCTGCCCCATGCATCCACCTCCCCTGCTTACTTTCTTCTGGTCAATAAGTCAAATAATTCATCATTAACATAATAATTTGCTGTGCCTATTTTCTCCTTGCGAAGCATTTTGTCTTCAGCCAGTTTATTTAAGTAGTTTGCGGCCGTCAGCCTTGATTCGTATCCCCGGACTTCCAGATGGAAAGGGATTTAAAAAATCTATACATAGAACGCTTGTTATGTATAGAAAACACGAAAATCTTTACACTTGAAAATTGGTCTGTATAAAAAACGCTGCATTTTATACCACATGCTGTTTCAAGAATAGCACCCGTCTGCCGAATCCATTGTCATGATGCAGCTTCAAATCTTTGGAAAACCTTGCCTTCAAGTCACTTTCATACTCCACCCCTTCATAACCGGGCTGCTCAAACTCCTCAGGGTATCTGCCAATTCCGCAGTCGGCATTTAGCAATCCGCACCCTCCGCCAAAATCGTAATCCGCCCCTTCTCTTCCAGCACACGCACCCGCTGACCTTTTTCAAAACCAAGGGCCGCCAGCCACCGGCCTTCGAGCCGGATGGTGGGCACCTGTACGTAGTGGTACTGCCTGGTTTGGTATTTACCCTGCACTTTGAGTTTTCTGTGTTTAATCATCGCCATCACTTAGGTGGATTAAAACCTGTTACCTGACCATTTCATTCAGGCCATGGCGGATGTAAACCGTATTGTTGTATGCCCGGATAGCAGAGCCCAGCGTAAAGAATCGAATCAGCATCCAGACCCCAAGCCCGCCCAGCGTAAGATAGAAGAGTATCTGAAGTCCGATCTTCCGAAGAGAACCGTAGCTCCATCCAAGGAAAATGAAAAGCAGCCATACCATGGTTGGGTTTACCGTTTCCTGATTGGCCATCAGGATTTTTTCTGTTTTGTCGCTCATCTTGATTGCGTTTAGTGAGACGCAAATATAACGGTAACCTTTAGGTTACCAAACGGCGTACAAAAAAGAAACAAGTTTGCGACATGCAAGACGACAAGGAGCAAACCCTTATTTGGATTGGGAAAGAGGTGAGGCGGTACCGGACGCTGAAGGGAATGTCGTTGTTTGACCTGGAAGCCCTCACAGACATCAGCAAAAAACAGCTGCTAAAGATTGAACAAGGTAAGGTAGATTTCAGGCTGATTACGCTGCTGAAAATAGCGGATGCGTTGGATATTGAGGCTTGGAAGATTTATAAGGGGTGATTTCTATATTAGTTTTTAGAACAAAGGCAAGCTAACGCTTTTTAGGTCTCTGAACTGACTACTTTGCACTGTAGCTAAATTCAGGGAAGGCTTTAAATCTTGCCCTTGCAGGACACAAAACTCCAAGTTTGCACTTCAGCTCACTTGCCAGAACCCCTGTTTTAGGGCGTTAGTTTATTGCGGTTGTATTCTTAATTCCATTATAAATATCTGTTCTTAATGTTTTATTACTAAACTTCATTCGGGAAACTGAACTTCCACCTTTCACGAAACTGTCTGCGAAGCACGCCCCCCTATATCAGATCTCTTATTATGCGCTGCTTTTTGGCTGTTCAAATTCTTTCATGGCTTTAAAAATATAATGGTCCTTTGGAAACACTTTTTCAAAATGATGTCTTGCAATTGTCATGAATAATGCCCCTTCTGTTTTGTTTTCCATACTAAAATATACAAATCCTAAATGAAAATTCAAATTCCCTAAAACTTCTATGTTTTTGTTTTCGTCTATTAATTCATTGAATATTTCAATTAATAATTCAGGCCTTTTGTTTTCAAAGTAAATATCGATTAAGTCTTGGGAAACTTTAGGATTAGTGGGGTCAATTGTAAAAAGCTGCATAGCGTATAGCTTGGCTTCTTGAATAAAACCGAAGGATAAAGTTTTCTGAATTATTGCTTTCAAGTGCGAATAATGCGTTGGAAAGCTGTCAATAGATTTTTTAAAATTAATTAACGCATTATCAAAGTCGTCCATTTCTTGAAACCATATTCCCACTTGAAAATACATCTCGGCTTGTTTTTGCTTGTCTGTGGTATCATTAAGCTCATCCAATTGCTGCTTAATTACTGTATGATTATCAAAGGTAAGTTGACATAGGGTTGCAACTTTCAATAGATACTGCAATTTTCTTAGGTTCTTATTTAATAACTCCTTTGGGGTAAACAGGACAATAAAGAGAATATATTCTTCAAATTGAATAAATCCTGTAACTTCTAAAGCAGGGTATGCTTTAACCTCAGCGATACGAATTTTAGTTTTTAGTCCGTCAGTTCTCTTGACAAGTGAATTGTAGGTGAATTTTGAATTCGGGTCAACCCCCAAAATGTTCTTGTTTTGTATTTGAATTAAGTTGTCAATATCAAAGTCAGTATTTTCGATTTTCCAATACTGCATATACATCCATTCATTCTTCCTTTGGGCTTTTTTTAAAGTCAGTCCTCGTTGATGTATAGAGGCAAACGAGTTGATTTTGTCTTTAAGGTCAAAAACCCAACCAAAAGGAGCGGGGATGATAACGGCAAAATGTCTAGAATATGGAAGAGCGGCAGTGTTTTGAAATTCTTTTAAGTCCTCAAAGTTTATAATGTCCAATTCTACTTTGTTGTTGCCGTAATAAACTCTATTAATTGCCGCTTTGGAAAATCCCTTTTGGGTAATTAGAACTCCTTGATGTACGTCAACATCTTCCACCATTGAGCAGAAACTTTCGACCTGCTTAACATCAATATTTTTTGAGAAGTTTTTGCAGTCAACGATAATTTTTATTTCATAACCAGCTACCTCCCCTTCAATCAAAATGTCAATCTGTCTGTCAACTTTTGAGTACTTACCTACAATAGTTTTGTCAAAAGAAATTGTTGTATCAGGAAATGTCTCCTGAAAATATGTTAGGATTTCTTTTTCATATTTTTTCCAGTTCATGTTCCAACAGTTGTTTAAAATGGTGCATAACGTCAGTCCTTCCAAAACCTCGGTTTCTCATTCTAATATAAGGCAACGCGGAGGTTGGGGGAGCACAAAACCTCACCTAAATGTAGGTGTTCGATTAGCAGTAGTTGTTTTTCAATCGTCCACATTTAATTTGTCCCTCGTAAAGTTGTCTCAGCTTATCTGTGTCTAATACTACTTTTGTCCTTGTAGTTAGGTGAGTTATTCTTTCCCAATTAACTGTTGATGTTATATTAGAAAGCCGTTCTACGAGAAAGAATGCTTCTTCACTTGTTAGAACTTTCTGTTTGAGGTCTCCAAAAAAGTATTTTATTGAATTTGATAGTCCTAGAACACCTCTTTCATATCTAACAGACGCAACATACAGCTTTAGTATTTCATACTTTGAGAATTGTCCATTAAGCCAAAGTGAAAGCATAAGCTCTGAAATTTTTCGAAGATATTTATTCTGGTTTGAAGGAATGAATAATGATCTTGCCAATTGCATAGTAATTGTTGAGCCACCGTGTTGAATATAACCATATTTTTTTCTTAGGAAACTAAACCTACTTAAAAAGGCCCTTAGAAGAGATTTGAATGAAATTCCTGAGTTTGAATTAAAGTCGCTATCTTCAATGTCCACTAGGATTTTATTTAGTTTTTCATAATTCACGTTTAACCTGTCCAATTCTAAGTAGGAAAGTCTGGCTCTATATATAACATACTCAAAGTTGTCGACAAGTTTTATACTGAGAAATGAGCAAAGGATTTGAACAATATTCAAGTACGTTGTTTCGTGCTTGTCGTTAAGGTTATGTCTGAAAACAAAAAGATATGTAAACGAAATAATGACATTGCCCCATAGCCAACTTAGCTCAAGTTGATAAGTCCATATTGGAAAAGTGATTGGATTTTTGCCCTTTGTTGTTAACCACCAAATTGCATTTACGGTAATTGTCAGAACCCAAAATGGCATTGTCTTGAAGTTTAGCCACCCGTTAAAATACTTGATTACAAACGGGTTTGTAGCACCTTCAACTCTCCAGTTTGGAAGTGTCAAATGTATATGCCCATAGTCAAGTCCAAGTAAAGTTCTAAGGGTTACAACCTTTCTGGCGTTAATTGTTATCTGCCTCTGTAAGTCAACAAAGTAACGCAGAAGAATTGCACCAAATGAAAATAGTATGATGGAAAAAATAATTGCATTTGAGGACACTAAAGTCAATACTTTATTTGGACTTTTGTCATCTTGATCTAGCAGAAATGTAAAAGCAAAGGTCGCAATAGCAAGCAAGATGTTTGTTACTTGTCCATAAACTTTTGTTTGACCATTTGCTATTTTTTGAGCTTCCTCAAACTCTATCAAAAGTACATCCCGGTAAACGGGATTGTAAGTATAAGTCGGATAATATTGATCTGCTTTCGTTTCCACTGTTGTCGATTCATAATTACTACTAACGTCAGTCCGCCTAAAAGTCTCTTTTTCTGATTCTAAGATAAGCTAAGTTTCGGGCTTTGTGAGTGCGGGTAATTTTGGAAGCGTCTGGTGATTGTATTTAAGGTTGCGCTTGCTGTTGGGGCTGCAAATGCCTGTAACCGGGCGATTATCAGGTAAAAAGCATCCTGCAGAGTACTGAGGTAGGTTTTGAGCTCGTTTTGCGGCATCAGGTTGAAGATCCGGCACAGGTTAAAGGCGTTGAAGATGAGCCCGATGTCCGCACTGGCATGTGCTATGGTTTTTTGGTTGTGATGTAGTAGAAATCCCATTGCCTTTTGATGATGCCGTAGGTGTGTTCTATGATGGCCTGCCGTCGTCTGTAGGTGGCTTCATTGGCTTTTACGCGTCGGGCATTTGCTTCGATGTTGGGGCTGTATTCACTGCGCTCTATTAATCTGCCTTCAGGGTTTCGGGTGCATCTTTCTTTCATCCGGCAGTGCTGGCAAGCAGTTGTTTTATAGTGTTTTACCCTGACGGTGGTTTTACCGTGTGCCTTATTGTGCCAGCGGCCATTGGCTTGGAGCATCTGATTGATAGGACAGTAGTAAAAATCACCTTGTGTATGGTATTTAAAGCGTGCGATATCAGTGTGTCTCCATTTTTTGATTGTTAATCATTCGTCCAATTTTACTTGTCCAGTATGGCCCATAATGCTTGTTTAAAAGTTTAGTCAGTTGTTTGTAGTTTATGAGTTCAATTGAAGGATTGTCCTCGGCAAATTTTCTTGCGTCAATTGTGTAGTCGGAACTTGTAACAAAAACACCTTTAGTTGATTTTGTGCTTAGAGTTGTTGAATGTAAAACCTTAACCTCATCTAAAGTAATCTTCGGAGTATATCGTTTGCATTGAATTACAAGTTTTTCTTTCTTGCCAGGTTCATCTTTAGTCGCAAAAATGTCAACACCACCATCTCTCGTTGCTTTAGTTAGTTTGGTTGAATAGTTCATCTCAGAGTAGAGTTCGGCAACTAACTGCTCAAACTCTTTAGGAAGGAGATTTAGAAAAGTTTCTCTTGGGTGCTCCTTATCAAAATATCTTGCTCTCAAGATAGTTGTGCAGTCGCCAAGTGCTGCGAGGGCATCGTCTGGTAAGAATTGACAGTTAGCTAAAAAGTAAGCATCTATTGCTCTAATTGCTTCGTTTGGTGAATGTGGCAACAGATCTAAAGTCCATGTTAAACCCTCCCATACTTCTTCCTTTGTAAATACCGATAGTATTAGTCGTCTGTAATATTCCGTGTCTTCAATTCTGTGCTGACTTGTCTCCGCTTGTTGCTCTAAAGTTTTTTCTTCACTTTCTTGTCGTTGGAGATAGAAAGAGCGGAAGTAATTGTCCATGCCATAGGTAGAGTTTTTAGGCAAAAAATGTCGGAGTAATTCACGAACATCTTTTTCAGTCCGTGAATGGACTGTTGCTAAATACTCCTCTAAATGCTTATCTGTTGGAAATCGTGAAATTGGGTAATACTGTTCCGCTGCATCAGGTAAACGAATGACCGCAAGAAACTCGTCAAGTGAAAGTTCAGTAGTCAGTATATAGTCCTTCTCCTTTTTCGTTCGTCCCATTTGTTTGTCATTTTGTGTACTACCGTTTGAAGTTCGCACTGTCGTTAATGCTTGCCGCTAACGTTTTGCAGCTTGGTCAAGTGGGGATTTCGAAGCACTTCACTGTCAACCAAGCACAAACTTTGATAGAAGCATAAAGCTTGATTTAACCAATGAACCGCCACTTTTGGGTAGGTGCTGTTACCTGCTGGCCTTTTGTCTGTCATTGCTGTAAATTTAATTTATTTACCCATGCAACTCTGCAAACTTCGCTGGGAACTGCTAACATCAATACCTTTCTGGGTCTTGTAATGCCTACATAAGCAATACGTAATTCTTCGTGGTCGGAAGGTGGATTTGTATTTGCTAATAAATTTAAATACTTGGAATTGTTCGCTGCTCTTTCATTTAGGATTAATAGAGTCGCATCAAATGTTTCGCCTTTCACGCTATGTACAGTTCCAATTCTGTAATTCGTTTCTGTTACGATATCGTCCTCGTTCAAAAAGATTTGAGAAAAAGAAAAGTTGTTGCTTTCAGGATTTACTTGCAAAACATGTTGAATATTCTTTGAAGCGAAAGAAGCGTTAGCCGCTTCAATCCAACTGCCCAAAGTTGTATTTGTGCTTGGTAAAATTCTAATATAATAGGAAACAATTGTTCTATGCTTTATGAATCCTATAGTTTCTATTCTTTTGTCAATCATTTCCTCAGAGCAAACTACCGCATCTTGTTGCATCTTAATAATTCCTTTTTCAATTAGCTTAAAACCTATCTTATAATCCCCTTGGTCGTAATGATATTTTCCTCGGACAAAATCTTTTGTGAATTTATTTTGGCTATGCCAATGATTTACACCGAAAGGAATTTTTTGAACACCCACAATTTCGTTTATCATTCCTTTGCCTCTATACAAGACTGAAACGGTTTTATCTGAAAGTGCAATTCCATTTTCGGAGCAAACGGCAAGAAAGTCAGTCACAACTTGCGGAAGGTTGTTGTTAAAAACAACAACGCTTGGTTGGCATTGGCAGTTAACTACATCTTCGTTTACAGAAGTTGATGCTGCTGGCAGGGAAGAAAGATTAAAAGAGCTTTCACAAATTAGCTTTGAACTTCTTCGATTCTCATTTAATTGAATTGAATTCCCCCACTGAACAATTTTTTCATTCAACAATGAAGGTCTTGCTCCATTCCATTCAAAGATTGCTTGGTCAGGATCTCCAACAAGCATTATTTCGTTTAGACCACTTGCAGTTAGTAAGTCAATAATTCGCATCTGCACTTCGGATGTATCTTGTGCCTCATCAACTATTAAGGTAGGAAACCGAAGCGCAATTGCCCTACAAATGGAAGGGAATTGCTCAAGTATTCTCATTGCAAAATAATTAGCATCAGATTGGTTAGCGTAACCAAGAGCTACTAATTCATTTTTGGCTGCAAGCAAATTAAGTACATGGCCGTTGGTTGAGCCATTTTTATTATTTTTCCAACTGAATTGAAAGCTTTGAGCAGGTGCAATTCGAATTAGATTTCCATTTACGTCAAAACTACACTTGTCAAAATACTGATGAGGGTCTCTTTCAAAATTTTTATAAGTCCATGAGCCATGAGGTTCACCAACAAGTGTTGGTCGCTTGTTGCACTGCATTACCAAATGTCCGAAGGGTAGAAAAATAAACTGGTTAATAAAACTGTCAAGTGTTCCAATAAAATGAGGAAAAGCAATTGATTTATTACATGTAAATTCTTCCTTGTATTTCTTTTCAATTTCTTTCCATGCTACATTTGTGAAAGACAGGGCAGCAATTCCTGTATAATCGTCCTTCCATTCATTTGTCAATCTTGCAAGTCGTGCACTCACACAATATGTTTTTCCGCTTCCGGGGCAGGCTCTGACAACAAATCTGCCTGACATGTTAAAAACAATCTCATGTTGCGTAGGCGATAAACTTTCAAACATCTGCTTCTCCTTTTACTGCGTACTTAATGGCTATTTGGATATAGCTTGGAACAGTGAAATTCTTGTAAGCTTTATAATCAGCTCGGTCAGGCTCTTCAAGTGTTAGTAAAAATTCTGCTTCATCAATTGGTGCATCAGAGAGTGCTTGCCTTGCATATGCTTTGTTTAGTTCAAAACCATTTTCTAAATGTGTAGCTAAACGCAAAGCTAGTTCTGATTTGCCTTTTTGTGATTTCACTTTATCAGCAAAGTTTTTTGAGTAAATCTGTATATCTGCATCAACGGTGATTACTGTATCAGGATGAAACTCTTTGTAAACACTAAGCAATAAAGACCTATTTATTTCACTTGCTAAAAACAATTCGTATTCGAAAGTGACTGCACCAATAAATGTTTTTAATGTACCACCATTTAAAGCCGTTACATTATTGATTCTCGTGCTTGGGTCATCTGCAATTTCTTTTCTGTCATCATCTGTAATCAAAGCACATCTTGTTTGAAGATTTTTTGTTGAATCTTCATTATTGAAAAGATTAGCGAAATGGTCAAAGCCAACTCCGTTAATGTTTACAATTTCAATTCCTGCTTTCTCAATGTCATATGTATCACCAATTTTTCTACTAAACACTTTCATAAGAAGTGCTTCCGAAATTCCTTCAACTAAAATGACACCGTTTGCAAAGAATAGCTGAGACTTGGTTACATCTAAAAATTTTTCAAGATAGGTTTGGTTCTTTGGTTGTAATCCTGAATTTTTAAGCGATAGAGCATGAATTTTATCTGACGGATTTTGCAAAACGATTACGGATTTTAATTCAGCTTTAGCCGTAATTGTAGGTGAATGTGAAGTGACAAAAAGCTGAAATCCTTGTTCCTTATCTAATTTGTTAAGGTAATTAAAAAATAAATTTTGAAGTTGGGGATGCAAGTGTGCTTCAGGTTCTTCAATAAGCAAAGCCGCATAACTTTCTTTGTCAATTTTTTTTCTCTGTTGTAAATCGCCAAGCACAGTAGCAGTATAAACAAGGTTATTGTAACCAAGTCCATTTTGCCAAAGTTCAAAATGTTTTTGTTGTGTCGGATTGCCATTCAATAATGCTTCCGAATAGAGAGGCATTTGAATTTTTAAATTTTCTACAAGTTTATTGAAGTCATATGGTAAAAAATCAACATCAATCTTCTGTTCTTTTCCCGTAAAACTTGTTTCATTAAGGTGTAAGTTGATTTTATCTTTTCCACTTTGCAAGTGGGTCTGCCATTCATTATCACTGTTTACTGCTGTGTGAACTCTGCTTGCCAAGTCCTTTTTCTTTTGCTTGTCATTTACAGGATTAGTGTCGATTTGAATATTTGAATAAAGTTGTCCTAATTTATTTCCTCTTACTGGTCGTAAAAATTGCTCGGCATCTCGCAATGCATCTAAATGTACATAATAAAGAAGTGAAAGGACATCTGGCGTAATTTGTTGACCTTCATTTGCTCCACCCCAAACTTTGTATTTCAATTTCTTGATACCATTTCTTTCCTCCGTATAAAACCTAAAGTGCATTTGCAAATCTTCCTCCCCACCTTCATTAGCATTTAATAAGTCAATAAACCAAGCTTTTTCTTGTTCGATTTCAATTTTAAAAAAGAGGTGAAACTCTATTTCAGTTGCAGCATCAGTTATGATATTTTTTTGATAATGAAAATCACTTTCCTTAACATACAAGTCCCTTCTTAAATTTCCGTATCCAATACAAATACGTAAAGCATCAATAATTGCTGTCTTGCCTGAATTGTTTTCCCCAATAAGAATATTCAGTCCTTTATTGAAAATTAAAGAAAGGTTCTCAATTGTCCTGAAATTTTTTATGTTGAATTTTTCTAAATACATGTAGAATTATTTTTTTTCGTTCTCGCTATTTGTTGGCACGTGTGTTCATTAGGCTTGCAGGTAACTTGTCTATACCCGCCACTTTTTCACCTCCTATATCCAGTTGATGAACGTAAAGGGCGAAAAAGTGGCTTCTATCTAAAACCCAATTTACCAATTCCCCCCAACCCAACAATACACAATCAAAAAACCCTTAAAAAAATTTAGCCCCGCACCACAAAACACCGCAACAGCAGCCACCTCTAACCCTGATTAGCCCCCACCCCTTTCCTGCACCTGACCAAAAAAAACGGAAACTGCTCCTCAATTTCCGTGATTTCCAGCAAGCCGGCCGCGCCGAATTCGGCCTCGATGGAGATGTGGTCGTAGAAGAACATTTTGACGCCTTCGAATATTTCGTAGCGGTCGGGGCTGAGGTAGGTACCCTGGCCGTAGGTGCGCGCGGTTTTGGAGATGACGGTAAACACCATATAACCGCCCTCCTCCAGTTGTTGGTAGCAGTCGCGGATGAGTTTGGCCCTTTCGGCCTGGTCGAGCAGGTGGATGAGGGCGTAGCAGAAAATGCCTTCGTAGCGCCGGTCGTCAAAGGGCATATCGGTCACCGGGCCGTGGTAGAGGGTGAGGGCGTCGCCGAAATGTTTCCGGGCCAGGGCCACCGCCGTTCCGGAGATCTCGATGCTGGTTACGGCCATGCCGCTGTCGCTGAACACCCGCGCGTTGCGGCCATAGCCTGCACCCGGAATGAGTACGGTGCGTATGCCCTGCGCTGCAAAAAAATCCCGGGTCAGTACCGCCGACCTGGCCGGTTCCATGCCCCACATTTCCTGTTTTTCGGCGAAGATTTTTTCCCAGAATTCGGTGGGGTTGGTCATGGGTTCAAAATTTAAGATTGGGGGGCGCTGACGCGGGTAAAACGGTAAAACGGATTAAACGGATTAAACGGTAAAACGGTAAAACGGGTTCAAGGGGGGAAGGGGATTAATGGTTGTCTGGGTGAAATGGGACACCTGGCGGTGTCTGAGGCCCACGAAGCAATAGCGGACTAAAGACTTCTCTTGGAATTTGGAATTCTCTGGCGGTGCCTGAGGCTCCCGAAGGCTGAGCTGGCGGCGTTAAAACCACGGCGGACGGGGGCACGGAGCCAGGTACATTGCGTGTATCAGTACCGGAAAATGATACGATACGAAAATATCCGGTGTGATTCCAAATTCCGGGAGATATGTTTAATCCGGTGGTTGAGCGGAGCCGAAACCACCCGCTCCGGCGCTGGCTTCGGCTCCGCTCAGCCACCGCCGGACGATTTCAGATTCCAGGAGATACGTTTTACCGTTTTACCCGTTTTACCGTTTACCCGCTCCGGCTCCGCTCAGCCACCGCTAAAGCCTTCCGTTTTACCGTTGAAACGTTTAACCCGTTTTACCCCTTCCCCCGTTTAACCACCTCTGGCACCGCCAGGTGACCGTTAGCTAAAAAAAATCAGCACATCAGCACATCAAAAAATCAGCACATCCCAAGCCCCACCGGCTCAGGCTTCGGCTCCGCTCAGCCACCGCTAATGCCTTCCGTTTTACCGTTTATCCGTTTTACCCCTTCAGCGACGAAAATGATACGTTTTGATGCGATAAATATCCGGGGGGAAATTCCAATTTCCAGATTCCAAATTCCGGGAGATACGGTTAATCCGGTGGTTGAGCGGAGCCGAAACCACTGGCTCCCGCTTCGGCTCGGCTCAGCTACCGCTAAAGCCTTCCGTTTTACCGTTGAAACGTTTAACCCGTTTTACCCCTTCCCCCGTTTACCCCGCCACCGCCCGGTTCAATCCTTACGTCTTACGTCTCCAGTCCCACGTCTCAGGTCTTCCGTCTCCATAGCTAAATATCGTAGTGCCTTAATACGTATTGGATGAACCAATGGGGAAGTTCTTCGGGTTCAACCAGTAGTTTAAGCTTGCCCTCAACGATACGCGCGATCATCTCTAATTTGTCGCCGGAATTGTCGAATAAATAAGACTTGTCACATACTTCAATGGCTGAAATTAAATTCTCCAGCGTTTCATAGTAGCGTCTTTCGACTTTCTGATCATCAACAGGGTGTCCGCCCTTTTCAACCCTGTTGTGAACTCTGGAAATATTAACCTCCGGGTCATCGATGCAAATAAAATACAGATACGTTTTATATCCGTTTTTCTTCGCTTCCCTGATGTATTCAATTTTGGAAAAGTGACTCATGACTGTTTCAAATGAAAAGTCAACTTTCTTTTCCTGAAGTTTCTCCCGTAATAAAGAACTAATTAAAGCTCCTTCATAACTATGCGTATTCTTTTCTTTATCAACAATCATATTTTGAGATATCTCAATATAGATTGGCTGATTATTTTCTTCTGATTTTTGAATTAAAGATTGAGCATTTGGTGATTGAAGGAAATCCTGTAAATCCGACTCTCCCAACTCCAGACCAAAATCATTCAGATCTATAAATCCGGTTCTGGCTAATTTTTCCTCGATTAAATCCGAGTTCAGGAAAACTCCGGCATGGTAGTTAGCGGAAAAAGCTTCAAACAAAGTGCTCTTTCCTGAACCATTGGGTCCTGCAAAAACTCTTAGCCTTGGTTTATTCATTTTCTGATCAAAATCATTCCTTTTTTCAGTTTTGATAAATCAATTTTATTCGAAGTTTTTTTTCTTAAAATTATTCTTCCTTTTGGATTCACTTCAACTATTGAATTGTCTTCGATAAACTTAACCGTCAGGCCTAAAGCAATAGAGGAACGAATAGCTTTCGAAGATGCTATTCTGGCTGACTTAAGTAACCATTTTTCTTCCGTTTGAGAAGAAATGTTCTTATTCTTCAAATTTTTATTGCTTTTCATTTCTTTTGAGTCTTTGCCTACACCTTACCAAAAATAATAATTTTTGATGGGCTTTTCCCGGAGGCAGCCTGTAAATATTTCTGCTAACGACCGGCCGGCCACAAACCGTAGTTTGTTTATCCAGGTCAGCCACCGCGGGAGGAATTCCAGATTCCAAGAGATACGTTTAATTCGGTGGTTGAGCGGAGCCGAAACCACCCGCTCAGGCTTCGGCTTCGGCTCCGCTCAGCCACCGCCGGACGATTTCAGATTCCAGGAGATACGTTTTACCCGTTTTACCGTTTACCCGCTCCGGCTCCGCTCAGCCACCGCTAAAGCCTTCCGTTTTACCGTTGAAACGTTTAACCCGTTTTACCCCTTCCCCCGTTTAACCACCTCTGGCACCGCCAGGTGACCGTTAGCTAAAAAAATCAGCACATCAGCACATCAAAAAATCAGCACATCCCAAGCCCCACCGGCTCAGGCTTCGGCTCCGCTCAGCCACCGCCGGACGATTTCAGATTCCAGATTCCAAGAGACACGTTTTACCGTTTATCCGTTTTACCGTTTTACCCCTTCCCCCGTTTTACCGTTTAACAACGTCTCAAGTCTTCCGTCTACAGTCCTACGTCTCCCCCACATTCGTTATCTTTGTCTATGCTTTTTTCGTTTTTCAAAACCCGCAAAAACAAACAATTCGAGTACACCCCCCGCTATTACAATCCCGAAGCGGAGGAGCGGGAGGCACGTTTGAAGGCCCTGCGGGGTGAAGCGGCCACGGATGGTTCCGGCAAACGGATCTCTTTCCGGCGGCAGCACAGTACCCGCGCGGCCAACAAAACCAGCAACCGCAATGTGCTGGTGCTGGTAGTGCTGCTGGGCGGTATGTTTTACCTGCTGGTGCTGGGTTATCTCGATGTGACCACCACTTTGCTGTTGATGGGTGCTTATTTAGGCTGGCGTTTGGGCGTTTTTCAGCGTATTTTCGGTCGTTCTAACTCCGGCGACGCTGCATGAGCGACCTTATCAGGCTCTTACCCGATGCCCTGGCCAACCAGATCGCGGCCGGAGAGGTAGTACAACGCCCTGCCTCGGCGGTGAAAGAGCTGATCGAAAACGCGGTCGACGCGGGCGCGACCGACATCCGCGTGGTGGTGAAAGACGCAGGTAAAACCCTCCTCCAGGTCATCGACAACGGCTGCGGCATGTCGCCTACCGACGCGCGCATGGCTTTTGAACGCCACGCCACCTCCAAAATCCGCGACATCAACGACCTGTTCTCCATCCGGAGTTTCGGTTTCCGGGGCGAGGCCATGGCCTCCATCGCCGCCATCGCCCAGGTAGAGCTGCGCACCCGCCGCCACGACGACGAGCTGGGTACCGGCATCCACATCGAAGCCAGCGAAATCAAATCACAGGAACCCGTGCAATGCCCGGTAGGTACGCAGATACTGGTCAAAAACCTCTTCTTCAACGTCCCTGCCCGGCGCAACTTCCTGAAAAAAAACGAAACAGAGTTCCGCAACATCGCCGAAGAATTTATGCGGGTGGCATTGGCGCAGCCGCAGATTGCTTTTACGCTCACCCACAATACGGCCGATCTGTACCGCCTGCGGCCGGGCAACCTCCGCCAGCGCATCGTAGCGGTGATGGGCGACCAGATGAACAGCGCCCTGGTACCGGTAGAAGAAAAAACCCAGCTGGTGCAGGTAGGCGGTTTCATCGGTAAACCCACCCAGGCCCGTAAAACGCGGGGGCAGCAGTACTTTTTCGTCAACAACCGCTACATCCGCGACGGCTACCTCCACCACGCGGTGATGGGTGCTTTCAACGGCCTGCTGGCCGAAGGCAGCCACCCGGCCTACTTCCTTTTCCTCGAACTCGACCCCCGGCGGATCGACATCAACGTGCATCCCACCAAAACCGAGATCAAGTTCGAAGAAGAGCAGGCTGTTTACGCCATCCTGCAGTCGGCCATCCGGCGGGCGCTTTCGCAGTACAATGTGGCGCCTACCCTCGATTTTGAAAGGGAAACCGGCCTCGACGGGCTCGATCTCTACCCCAAGGCACCGGAAGACGTGCGGCCGCCGGAGATCAGGTTTAATCCCGACTACAATCCTTTCAGCAATCCCCGCCCCGCGGCACCCAAAGCGGCTGTCCCCGACGGCTGGCAGGATTTTTACCAGATTGCCGCCCAGTCGAAACAAAACAACATCTTCCCCGACAGTCCGGAGGAAACGGAAAACCACCAGGAGCAGCAGGTATTTCAGTTGCACCAACGTTTTATCTGCGCCCAGATCAAAAGCGGCCTGCTGCTGATCGACCAGAACGCGGCGCATGAACGGATTTTATACGAGCGTTATCTCCACCAGCAACAGGCCGGACACATCCAGACCCTGCTGTTCCCCGAAACCCTGCCCCTCTCACCCGCTGACCAGGAGTTGCTGAAACCCGTGCTCGCCGACATCCGCAAGCTCGGCTTCGATTTACAGCCTGCCGAAGGCGGATTAACGGTGCTCGGGCTGCCCGGCGACCTGCAGCTCAGCGATTTGGCACCTGTACTGGAAGAACTGCTGGAGCAATTGCGCAACCAGCAGGACAAGGCCAGCCTGCGCAGCCGCGACCAGCTGGCCCGGGTGCTGGCCCGTTTCGGGGCGGTGGCGCATGGTAAAACGCTGGAAAAGGCCGAAATGAACCTTCTCATCGACCAGTTGTTTGCCTGTGAACAGCCGCACTTCACCCCCGGCGGAAAACACACCCTCGTAAAACTCACCCTCGAAGAAATTGCTCGCAGATTTGTCTGAAGCGGCTATATTTAAGCTATATGAGTACACAATTCAGTCCCGGCCGTTTTGAATTCCTCCCGGTCGTTGTTAAAAACATCCTCATCATCAATGGTTTGTTTTTTCTGGGCACCATCGCCATGGCCACGGCCTACCGCATCGATCTGGTAGATTTGTTCGGTCTCCGGTTTCCCGGAGCCAGTGAATTTAAACTGTGGCAGCCGGTTACCCACCTGTTCATGCACGGCAGTCTGGGGCATTTGTTCTTCAATATGTTCTCTTTCTGGATGTTCGGCAGTGTGCTGGAGAACATCTGGGGGCCCAAACGTTTCCTGAATTTTTACATCATCACCGGGCTGGGCGCGGCGTTTCTGCATTATCTGCTGGTGTACCTCATCGACCTGAAACCGGTGCTGGACCAGATTTCGGCACAGATGAGCCTGGCCACCGGACCTGAAGTGGCCTACCTGGAAAGCCAGAAGGAGCAATTCCTGAACATGCCCAACATCATCGGCGCCAGCGGCGCGGTGGCGGGGATCTGGATTGCGTTCGCCTATCTTTTCCCCAATTCCACCCTGTATTTGTTCTTCGCTTTTCCCGTCAAAGCCAAATACCTCGCGGCTTTTTACGTTGTTTATGAACTGTATCAGGCCGTTCAGTTTAATCCGCAGGACAATGTCGCCCACTTCGCCCACCTGGGGGGTATGTTGTTCGGGTTTCTGATCGTCAGGTTCTGGTACAACAAAGACCGTCTAAACTTCTACTGAATCGTATGGCCAATTCGATTTTTCAGGATCTGAAAGATCAAATGCTGAGAACCGGCAACAGCCTGAACCGCCTCATCGGCATCAACGCGCTGGTATTTGTGGTGATTGGCCTGTTTTCGGCTCTGCTAAGGCTTTTTGAGCTGCATTCGGGCTGGTATACCGATATTTCCCGCTGGCTGATGGTGCCGGCTTCGCTGGGCAACCTGCTCACCAGGCCCTGGACCCTGTTCACCTATATGTTTTTGCACACCACCTTCTTCCACATCCTCTTCAATATGTTGTGGTTGTACTGGATAGGGCGCATTTTTCAAGAGTATCTGGGTAACAAAAAACTGGTCAGCACCTACATACTGGGCGGACTGGCGGGCGCGGTGGTGTATATCGCGGCGTTCAATATTTTCCCGCTTTTCAGGAGTTCGCTGCACCTGTCTTATGCGCTGGGCGCTTCGGCCAGCGTACTGGCAGTGGTGGTAGGCACCGCAACCCTGCTGCCCAACTACACCATCCGTCTGTTTTTATTCGGCGATGTGGCCCTGAAATACCTCGCCCTGGTGATGGTGGTCCTCGACCTGCTACAGGTAAGTGGCACCAATGCCGGCGGTCACTTCGCCCACCTGGGCGGGGCAGCCTTTGGTTTTATCTACATCAAACAACTGCAGGCAGGCCGCGACCTGGCCGGTAGTTTTAACCGGATTGCCGACTGGCTGGTAACATTATTCCGCCGTCCCCGGAAAGGCAAGCTGAAGGTCAGCCACCGCAGCGTCCCCAAACCAGGCCCCCGGCCGCTGGTCGACCGTGTGCCACAGGCCGTAGTTGATGCTTTGCTCGACAAAATCGCCACCCAGGGCTACGACAGTCTGAGCCAGGAAGAGAAAGAAATCTTACTCAAAGCCAGTAAACAATAAACCATGCGTTTACTCGCCCAAGGATTTCACCGCCTGATGCAGCTTGGCAACATTGCCGCGGCTTTTGCGTCGGTGCTGACCTTTGCGGCAGCTTATGTAAGCCCGGAAGAGTTCTGGTACTTGTTTTTTCTGACCTACGCGGCTTTGCCGTTGATTTTTGTACACCTGGCTTTTGTAGCCTGGTGGACTTTGCGGCGGGATAAGTTTGTCTGGCTGTCGGTACTGGTGCTGGTGGGCAGTTATTCGCTCAACAACCGGCTGTTGCAGTTCAGCCGTGCCGAAAGCACGCCTGACCAGCTCACCGTGGTCAGTTACAACACCGGGAATTTCATCGAAAACGGCCGTACTACAGCCGATGTCAGGCATACCAAAAAGGAGATCGGCAAACTCATCGGGGAGATGCGGCCCGACATCCTGTGTTTTCAGGAATACAGCAGCAAGGCAAGAGGCAGGCATGATTTTACCGATTTTTTACTCGACACCCTGGGTTACAAAGCAGGTTATTTCGAAAAAATAAGGGATTTGCGGCACGAAGGTTTTGCAGGGATGGCCATTTTCAGTCGTTATCCGATGATTCAAAAGCGTTTTGTACCCTTTAAAAGCTCCAAAACCACCAATGCCCTCATTTATGCTGACCTGCTGATAGGGGTTGATACCGTGCGGGTCATCAACATCCACCTGCAAAGCAACCGGCTGGGGCATGAGGAATACGAATATGTGACCGGTATCACTGAAAACACCGAAGAAAAACGTCGGGGTCTGCTCAAGGTGATGGCCAAACTGCGCGATGCAGCCAAAGAGCGTACCGTTCAGACGTTGCTGGTGGAGGAACAGATTGACCGTTCGCCCTATCCGGTTATTTTATGCGGAGATTTCAACGATTTGCCGTCTTCCTACGCCTACCAGAAGGTGCGGGGCGATTTACAGGACAGCTTTATTGAAAAAGGCAATGGCATCGGGAATACTTATGCGGGCATCTTTCCCTCCTTCCGCATCGATCATGTTTTTGCAACCGGAGAATTTGAGTTTTTGAGTCATAAGGTAAGGCGGGAGAAGTTTTCCGACCATTACCCGGTCATCAGCACCCTTCGCTTCAATCAGCCCGCGGAATAAGCCCGCCGCACCCCTTATATTTGCCGCATGGACCACCCTTTGCATCTCTACAATACGCTCAGCCGTAAAAAAGAAACGTTTGTCCCCATAGCCGCCCCGCATGTGGGTTTGTATGTGTGCGGACCAACCGTTTACGGCGATCCGCATCTGGGGCATGCCCGGCCGTACATCACCTTTGATGTGCTGGTGCGCTATCTGGAGCATCTGGGGTATAAGGTCCGTTATGTCCGCAATATCACCGATGTGGGCCATCTCGAAAACGATGCCGATGCCGGCGACGATAAAATTGCTAAAAAAGCCCGTCTGGAGCAGATAGAACCCATGGAAGTGGTGCAGCGGTATACCGTCAGTTTCCACGAAGCCATGGAGCTGCTGAACAACCGGCCGCCTTCCATCGAGCCGCGGGCTTCGGGTCATATCATAGAGCAGCTTGCCATGATTGAGCAGCTTATCGCCAACGGCTTTGCCTATGCGGTAAACGGCTCCGTATATTTTGATGTCACGGCCTACGCCAAAGACCACGATTACGGCAAACTCAGCGGCCGGGTGGTGGAAGATCTCATCGCCGGGGCCGGCAACGAACGCCGTTCGCTGGAAGGTCAGGACGAAAAACGCAATCCTGCCGACTTCGCCCTCTGGAAAAACGCGCAGCCCGAGCACATCATGCGCTGGCCGTCGCCCTGGGGAGATGGTTTCCCTGGCTGGCACATCGAATGTTCGGCCATGAGCAAAAAATACCTCGGCGAGACCTTCGACATACACGGTGGCGGCATGGATTTGCTTTTTCCGCACCACGAAAGTGAAATCGCGCAGTCGCAGGGCAGTTGCGGGCATCATCCGGTGAACTACTGGGTGCACAACAATATGATCACCATCAACGGCCAGAAGATGGGCAAGTCGCTCGGCAACTTTATCACGCTGAGTGAGATGTTCAGCGGCAACCACCCCAAGCTGACGCAGGCTTTCAGTCCGATGACCGTTCGTTTTTTCATCCTCCAGGCCCAGTACCGCAGTACCCTCGATTTCGGCAACGAAGCCCTGCAAGGCGTTGAAAAAGGCCTGAAACGTTTCCTCGAAGGCATCAAAACCCTCGAAAAGCTCAAAGCCAATGCCGACAGCAGCAGTTTTGAGGTGGATGGTCTCATTGCCAGCTACTACGAAGCCCTGAACGACGACCTGAATACCCCTATCCTGATCGCCCAGCTGTATGAAACCGTACGCCTGGCCAATCTGATTGCTGCCGGGCAGGCAGATATCGATGCCGCATCGCTCGAAAAACTGCAAAAAGCAGCCTCGCTGATGGTCTACGACATCCTCGGTCTCCGTGACGAACAAGCGGCGGGTGGCAACCAACTGGACGGGGTGATGGCGCTGTTGCTGGAACTCCGGCAGAAAGCCAAAACAAACAAAGATTTCGCGACTTCCGACCTGATCCGCGACCAGTTAACGGCCCTGGGCATCCAGGTAAAAGACGGCAAGGAAGGAGCGAGTTGGACTGTTTTGTGAATTCAAAATTTAAGATTCAAAATTGATTTCAAATCGACTTCGTCGATTTGCCACAGCGCCAACAATTTTGAATTTTGAATCTTAAATTTTGAATTCCCTCCCACGAAGCAATAACATAATTGTTATGAAAAAATATCTGATTGCGTTGCTCGTACTTTCCCTGGTTGGCTGCGAGAACCGGCCAAAAGAAGAAGCTGCCGCTGAACCGGCTGCTGAACCGGTGGTTAGGGTGGCTGTGCCTGTATTTTCGGGAGATTCGGCTTATGCCTGGGTGAAGACGCAGGTCGGTTTCGGGCCGCGGAATCCGGGCAGTAAGGGACATGCCCGCACGGCAGATTATCTGGTGGCTGAACTCAGACGTTTTGCACCCGAGGTTGTGGTGCAGACCGCCCCCGTTAAAACCCACGATGGCAAAACATTTCCGCTCAAAAACATCATCGCCAGTTTTAACCCCGGCGCGCAGAAGCGCATCCTGCTGGCGGCCCACTGGGATACCCGTCCCCGTGCCGATCAGGACAGTCAGCGGCAGCAACAACCCATCGACGGTGCCAACGACGGAGCTTCGGGCGTGGGTGTCTTGCTGGAGATAGCCCGTCAGCTGGCCGCGCAACCGGTGGCCATCGGGATAGATATTGTGCTTTTTGACCTGGAGGATTACGGCATAGGAGAAGAAGCCGACAGCTACTGCCTCGGCTCACAATACTGGGCTAAAAACCCGCATAAGGCCGGCTACAAAGCCAACTACGGCATATTGCTCGATATGGTGGGTGCCCGCGATGCCCGGTTTTTTCAGGAGGGTTTTTCGACCTATTACGCCCCTCAGGTGGTCCGCAAGGTATGGAATGCTGCCTACGACCTGGGTTACGGCCATCATTTCGCCTTTCAGAGTTCGGCGCCCATCACCGACGACCACTATTATGTGAACAAAATCGCCAACCTACCGATGATCGACATCATCCAGCACGACCCGCAAACCCCTTCCGGTTTCGGTGCTTACTGGCATACCCACCAGGACGACATGGCGGTGATTGACCCTGCCACTTTGAAGGCAGTGGGTCAAACCTTGCTGCATGTTCTTTATCACGAATAAGGCGACCAAAAATTGCGTATTTTTGGCGCCAACTGTACGCTAGTTATTCATTGATGCGCAACGAGTTCAAGAAAAAAACCAACAGCCCGGAAAAACCGGCCAAATCCAGAACACGGATCGACTTTTCGAACTTCACCGGCATGTTGTCGGGCAATGGTGCGCGCAACATCTTTGGCTTCACGCTATTGTTGTTTACCGGCATACTGGCCATCGCCATGATCTCGTATCTGTTCACCTGGAAAAACGACCAGAGCCAGATTACCGGAAGTACTTTCAGTTTCCTTTTCACCAGCGACATTGAGGTAGACAACTGGCTGGGCCGTTTAGGTGCCTTACTCGCCCATGTATTTGTATTCCGGGGTTTTGGCATCCCTACTTTTTTCCTGGTTTTTATTTTTCTGCTGATTGGTCTTCGCCTCGTTTTCGCCGATCTGAAATACAAGCTGGCCGCTCCCATCTACCACAGCCTTTTGCTGATGATTACGCTGTCGTGGTCGTTTGGCTATATCTTCAACGAAGTGGCCAGTCTGCCCTTCCCCTGGGGAGGTGAGTTTGGTTTGTATACCAGCCGCTGGCTGATTGGCTTTATGGGCATGATTGGCACCGGGCTGCTGGTGCTGGTTTATTGGGTGGTGTATGTAGCTGTTCGTTATAACCTGTCCTTTTCTGCCGCCGCCATCACCGACCGCTTCAAGCGGGATGAAGCTGCGTTTAACGAGGAGGATGCGGAAGCCAGCATCAACATACAGCGCTCGGTGGTGCGTCCGATACAGGATGAAATCAGCGAGCCCCTCGATCTGACCGAACAGGAAACGGACGAAGCTCCCTGGCTGGACGATGACATGAGCGATGAAGAGCTGGAGCAGGCCCTCGACCTGCAGGAAAGCGTGGTTGCTCCCGTGGCAGCTGCCCCGGCCGACAACGGCTTACATCCCCTGGAAATAGAAGAAATTGAGGAAGAAGAGATGGTGGAAGGTGCGCAGGTAGCGGTAAGCGCTTCTGAGCTGTACGACCCCAAGCTCGATTTATCGGGCTACAAATACCCGCCCATCGACCTGCTCGTGGAGCATGGCACCAACAAGGTGCAGATCAATCCCGAAGAACTGGAGAAGAACAAAAACCAGATCATCGAAACGCTCGGGCATTACAACATCGAGATTGATAAAATCCGGGCGACGGTAGGCCCGACCGTTACCCTGTATGAAATCGTACCGGCTGCCGGTGTGCGTATCTCCAAAATCAAAAACCTGGAAGATGACATCGCGCTGAGTCTGGCTGCCCTGGGCATCCGCATCATAGCGCCCATGCCGGGCAAGGGAACCATTGGTATAGAAGTACCTAACCAGCACAAGGAAGTGGTAAGCATGCGTACCCTGCTGGCTTCCGAGAAGTTTGTGAATGCAGAGATGGAACTCCCCGTTGCGCTGGGCAAAACCATCTCCAACGAAATATATGTGACCGATCTGGCCAAAATGCCCCACCTGCTCATGGCGGGTGCCACCGGTCAGGGTAAATCGGTCGGGTTAAACGCCATCCTGGTGAGCCTTTTGTACAAACGCCACCCGAGTGAACTGAAGTTTGTGCTGGTAGACCCGAAAAAGGTGGAATTGTCGCTGTTCAAACACATCGAACGCCACTTCCTCGCCAAACTGCCCGATACCGACGATGCCATCATCACCGATACCAAAAAGGTGGTGAACACCCTCAATTCGTTGTGTATTGAGATGGACCGGCGTTACGATCTGCTGAAAGACGCGCAGGTCCGCAACCTCATCGAATACAACGCCAAATTCACCAAACGCAAGCTCAATCCGAATGAGGGGCACCGTTTCCTACCCTATATCGTGCTGGTCGTGGACGAATTTGCGGATCTCATCATGACCGCCGGCAAAGAAGTGGAAACCCCCATTGCCCGGCTGGCGCAACTGGCCCGTGCGGTGGGCATCCACCTCATCATCGCCACGCAACGGCCTTCGGTAAACATCATCACCGGCACCATCAAAGCCAACTTCCCGGCACGGATTGGTTTTAAGGTGAGTTCGAAGATCGACAGCCGTACCATACTCGATGCCGGGGGTGCTGAGCAGCTGATAGGCCGGGGAGATATGCTTTTATCGCTGGGCTCCACACTTATCCGCCTGCAATGCGCGTTTGTAGATACCCCGGAAGTGGAAGCCGTTTGTGAATTCATCGGCAGCCAGCGTGGTTATCCCGACGCCTGGATGCTGCCCGAATACTCCGATGGCGAAGAAGGCGGCGGAAACACCGATTTTAACCCCGACGACCGTGATCCGCTCTTCGATGACGCGGCACGGGTGATTGTACAACACCAGCAGGGCTCCACCTCGCTGTTGCAGCGCCGCCTGAAGCTGGGTTACAACAGGGCAGGCCGTTTGATCGACCAACTGGAGGCCGCAGGTGTCGTGGGTCCGTTCGAAGGCAGCAAGGCCCGGGAAGTTTTATTACCGGACGAGTATTCTCTGGAACAGTTATTGACTCGTTTGAATGAAAAGAAGTGAAATCATGAAATACCTCAAAATAATCCTCTTACTGACGCTCACGACTTCGCTCGCATGGGGTCAGAATGATGCGAAATCGCGTAATATCCTGGGTAAACTGAGCAAAAACTACCGCTCTTATAAAACCATCAAAGCCGATGTGGCTTTCACCATCGACAATAAGAAAGAGAACATCAAGGAAAATCAAAAAGGCAAGGTGTTCATGAAGGGTGGTAAATTCCGGCTGGAACTGGGTGAACAAACCCTTATCAGCGACGGTAAAACCTTGTGGACCTACCTGAAAGATGTGAATGAAGTAACCGTTAGTCCGTTCGAACCCGTGGAAGGCGAGCTGAGCCCAACCAATCTGTTCACCATTTATGAAAAAGGCTTTGAATCGTACTATGTAGGCGAAGCCAACCGCGGCAAAAACAAGGTGCACAATATCGACATAGTACCAACCGACAAAAAGAAGTCATTCTTCAAAATCCGCCTGGTAATCGACCGTCAGAAAGAACAGATTGTACAAGCCGTTGTGTTCGACAAAAACGGCACCCTGTATACCTACGACATCCAGAATTTCGTCACCAATACCGCCATAGCCGATACTCAGTTTGGTTTTGACAAGACTAAATATCCAGGGGTTGAGGTAGTGGATCTGCGGTAGTACTAAACGCCCGCATGCTTCAGAAAAAGTTGTCCCTGCGGGCAGCTTTTTTTTTTGCCGGAAACATTTAAATTGTAATGTGTTAAAGACAATTTAGGGTAGAGGTGCTTCCCTGAACCGGCCCCCGACAGGAAAACCTATGGCAAAACATGGATGAACCTGTTTAATCTTTTTTCACCGATCAAAATACCGGGAAAAGCAAGCTCATAGGGTTCGAACGGCTGATTTGTTTCAAATTCAGGAATCATCTGCCAATAATAACCGCATTTATGCTTTTTTGAATCCAGATAGACGATGCCGGGACCAACAAACCAATCAGGGTCAATGTATTTCCAGCTGATTTTGTACAGCCCTGGTAGCAGTGCTTTCAGCAAAAAATCAAATCTAACACTGTCCCCTGCAAACTGGCCCGTAATAAGCACAACAGAGTCTGTTTTGTAACTGGATAATCCGGGCTCTGTCACTACCCTGAAGGGTCTGCTTGCACCATAAGTGTAATTATTGCTGGTATAATCGGCCCAGGGAGGGGTGGTATCGCTGATTGCATAAATCAGCAACTCCGTCATGGGCGGATAGGGTAATCGTTCGCTTGTAGTTAGTTTTTCGATTTTCGGATTCAGGCGGGTTACCTGAAAGCGGGCGCTTTCTCCTACCCTTAACGTATCCTGCGTGGAACGAAAAATATAAGTATCCGAATCTGCGAGGTCCCGCCTGCACGGGTAATCATCGTCATAACTACGATAACAACCACTCAACAGCAGCAGTAAGCACAATACACCTATTTTACCCATATGATCCGCTGTGTTTGAGGTTTAAAAGTGCTGGCTCGCTGTTGCTCATCATAATAGCTGCTGAAATAATCATGCGTATTAATCAGGCGGTAACGAACCTGCTGCACTTTTTCACAGGAATTATCGGAGCCCCGCTCCACAGGATAGGTTTCCAAAGAAACCAGGTCGAGCAAGTACCAACCCGGTTCTTTCGGAATGAGATAAACACCTCCGGCAAATCCCTGCTCCTCCCATGACAGTATGCTGAGGTTGATTCTAAGCTGGTTTTTACCACTGAAAGTCCCTGGCACCAGATCCTGAACATCAAAAGATGCCGCAGCCGGAACCAATACGGGGTGAAGTGTATTGGTATCAATCCGGTATACCTGAATGCCAATGGTAAAGAGCGGGTTAATTTCAGTAACACTGCTGTTGCCCAGGTTGTCCCGAAGCTCACCAAAGTAATCAACCCGATACCTTGCATTTACCTCCAGCGTATCGGCCACCGGCAACATGCCAATGGCAAAATCGTATTCCGCAACGACCTCTTTGCATCCCACATAATCACTGCAGGCAGTGAGCCAGCTGGCAGCTATCAAAAGAAATGCAGCTATTCTCATGATTTTACAACTATTGTATATCCGGATGATGATTGCGGGTAGGGTCCTTTGAGCTGTGCAACATTCAAACTATTGAAGCTGGCAAAGACATCACATTCACCCCATTTGCCTACCTCAACCTTATTGAAATGACTCATGAGCCTGATGTTATAAGTGCCCGGCTTCATCAGTCTGAAACTGATCCTTGCCTGTTGCATGTTCCCGCTTCTGGATGCCCTTACAGTCATATAGGTGGGTTGTATTTCCCTGATTTCGCCAAGCGCTGCAACGGCGTCGTAAATCAGGGTGTCAACCTGACCTGAAGGTGTCTGATTTAAGCGATACAGCAAAATCCCCCATTCATATCTGAAATCCAATGGTAAAACAAGCACCTTACCTCTTTCATCCTGTGGGAAAAAGTCCATTACCAGGGTGACCTCATCCCCTTGCATAATACTGTCTTGGTAATCCGGCATATCTGCAAAAGCCGTGCACCTGAGTTCTGTCTTACAGGGTCGCAAACCATCACCCCGGCAGGCGATGAAGATAACGGGAATCAGCAGCAAAAAGGATAGTTGCTTCACACCCAAATCTAACAACTCTCCTTCAAAAAATAACAACCCATAAAAAAACCATCTTTTTTCAGATGGCTCTTAAGGGTAATCCGGATATAGGTTTAATCTTCCAGTGATTCCAGCTGGGCTTCAATCATTTTATCGATTTGCTGACGCTGCACTTCACTCAAATCAGTCTTGGAAGCATTGATACGCTTGAGGGTACGGAACATATCTTTTTTATGGGCCTCCATCGCTACATAATGGGCATACTGGCCGTTTTCTTTTTTATATGTCTGCTGGTCAAATACGGAAGCGTTGGCGAGTTCGGTGTTCAGCACTTCGCGGCTGAGTTGTTCAAACGATTTTTCGAATATTTCGCGGTCGCCGATGTCCTGTTGTTTCATATACTGATCGGCCAGGGCTTTTACATTAGTCTGCACCTCTGAAGCGAGGTTTTTGCGGGCTTCCAACTGGGCTTTCTGTTTGGCGATGTTGAGATCGGCACTGGTACCACTGCCTGTGCTTCTCCAGTAGCGTTTGCTGGAAAAATACTTATTGCTGCTGAAAGGCTCTTTCACCTTTTCACCGATTTTAGAACTGCTGCAACCGGCGGCAAAGGCCAGTAAAAGAACGAGGGTTACGAAACGGGTTTTCATGGCTTATGGATTTTAGCAGGCTTACACAAAGATGATACCAAGCCGTGTAACTACAAGCTTCCGTGGATAGAACCCCGGGTTTTATAATTTACACAATTAATACCCTCCGTGCCTCTGTGGACTCCGTGGTAAAAAAAAGAGGCTGTTCCTGAGATGAACAGCCTCTTTAACGCGAATCGCGCAAGCTCAAAAGCGTTTGACAGCGCTACCTTATCTCAACGACATTTCTTTGACCAGGTGGCCGGCACCGGCATATTTGTCGATGATGAAGAGGACATAGCGAATGTCGACGCTGATACAGCGCTGCATTTTGTCGCTGAACATGAGGTCGCCGGTCATGGATTCCCAGTTACCATCGAAGGCGATGCCTACGAGTTCACCATTGCCATTGATGACCGGACTGCCGCTGTTACCCCCGGTGATGTCGTTGTTGGAAATGAAGCCGGTGTAGAGTACGCCGTCTTTGGCATAAGGGCCGTAATCTTTCTTCACAAGCAGTTCCTTCAGTTTTGCAGGCACGATGAATTCTTCATCCTTCGGATTTTCTTTCTGCAGAATACCATCGGCTGTGGTGAAGTGTTTGTAGAATACCGCGTCGCGAGGCACATATGACAGTACATTGCCATAGGTTACCCGGAGGGTGCTGTTGGCATCGGGCGCGAAGATTTTTTCGCTGTCGTATTCCATCATGGCGGCCATGAAAATTTTGCGCTTGGCAGCCAGTTTGCCATTGACAGCAGCCCGTGGCGGATTTACTTCTCCAAGGAAGGTTTCGAAGACTTTCCCTGCGAAAATCACACCCAAATCCTTGTTCAGCACCTTGGCACTTGGCTTGTCGAGGAATTTGCTCAGGCGGTCTTTGGAGGTAAGGATAGACTTACTGTAAACCTCGGCGGCATATTTTTCGAAAGATGCTTTGGCGTTCGGGGCTTTGTACTTAGCCTGAATTTCTGCCAGTACTTTAGGATGTTTTTCAGCCGGGATGTCTTTGTAGTATTGGTACAACAAAGCGGCAAAGGTTTTTTCGTCGGTAGCCGGGAAAAACTCCTTGAAGGTATCATCCAGTTTTTCGCGGATGCTGGCGGCTTCCGCTTTTACCTTTTCTGCATCCGGTTTTTTCTCGTTCAGCAGACCTTTCAGGCCACCCAGGAGTTGGTTGTGATTAACCACACCGCTGCCGAGCAAACCCAGGGCAAAGTACATATAGTGCTGGTTCAGGGGCCCAAACTCAGCGATATCTTTGGCCAGATCGTCCACAATATTGCCGTATTTGTCCTGACGGGTGGGATCAGCCTTGATCCAGGCACTTAACTTCTGTTCGTAGTCGGTTTTTTTCTCCACCAGACCATCTTTGCGTAAACCTTCGCTTTGTCCGATGAAATACTTATAGGTGTTCATACCGGAAGCATAGGTAGAAGCCAGCGCGATGCGGGTTTTGGCATCGGCATCCATGTCTTCTTTCATCAGACGCATTTTTACACCAAAAAGATCGATGAAAGCCTGGTTATAATAGGTCAGATTGCTTTCCAGGTTAGCTGCAGTGAGGTAACGATTGGTGGTGCCGGGATAGCCCATCACCATTACATAGTCGTTTTGGTCAACTCCTTTCATGCTTACCGGCAGCACTTTTTTAGGTTTCAGGGGGATATTGGTCGCACTGTATTCAGCCGGCTTGCCATCTGCGCCGGTGTAAATGCGGAGCATGCTGAAGTCGCCGGTGTGGCGGGGCCACATCCAGTTGTCGGTGTCTCCACCGAATTTACCGATGCTGCTGGGCGGGGCGCCTACCAGGCGGACATCCTTGTACGTAATGTAAACAGACAGGATGTATTGGTTGCCGTAAAAGATGGCCCTGACATCCGCTGTGTAACCATCGCCTTCCTTTTTCGCATCCTCCACAATTTCTTTGGAGGTTTTGGCGATGATACCTGCCTTTTTGCTCTCTTCAACGCCTTCCAGCGCCTTCATGATGCGGGCGGTTACATCTTCCATACGCACCAGTGTAGAAGCGGTAAGGCCGGGATTGGTCAATTCTTCGCTGCGGTTCATGGCCCAGAAACCGTTGGTGAGATAGTCCTTTTCTACCGAGCTGTGGTTTTGAATCAGGTCGTAGGCACAGTGGTGGTTGGTGAGCAGCAAACCTTCACCAGACACGATTTCAGCGGTGCAAAAACCACCTCCCAAACGTACGATAGCATCCTTCAGACTGGCCTGGTTGATGCTGTAAATATCTTCGGCCGTGAGTTTAAGGCCTTTTTCCTGCATTTTTCCCTGCAGTTTGGCGATTTGTATGGGCAGCCACATGCCTTCATCGGCACGGGCGGTACCCAGCGAAATGGATAAGCCCAGTACGAGGATGAGCTTCAGTAGTTTTTTCATGATTTCACTTTTGGTGGGCTAAAAATAGAAGGTTAAGTGGGTTTTAATTTGTTTTTAAGTCCTAAATTATCTTAACCTTTAAACAGAAAGAGACCCGTTCCTCCGTGCCTCCGTGGCCTCCGTGTTTAAACCACTGAGTACACAGAGGCACGGAGGAACCGGCCTCCATAACTGGCTGCTAGAGGTGTATTACCTCACCGTATGCTGCGGCGGCGGCTTCCATGATCGCTTCGCTCATGGTCGGGTGCGGATGGACTGATTTAATGATTTCATGGCCGGTGGTTTCAAGTTTGCGAGCTACGACTACCTCGGCAATCATTTCGGTTACATTGGCGCCAATCATGTGGGCTCCGAGGAACTCACCGTATTTGGCATCAAAAATAACTTTCACAAAACCATCCTTGGCACCCGCAGCGCTGGCTTTACCGGAAGCACTGAAGGGGAACTTACCTATTTTCAGCTCATAACCAGCTTCCTTCGCCGCCTTTTCAGTCATACCAACCGATGCAATTTCAGGTGAGCAATAGGTACAACCCGGGATATTGCCGTAATCGAGCGGTTCAGGATGGTGTCCGGCTATTTTTTCAACGCAGATAATGCCTTCGGCAGAAGCTACGTGCGCCAGGGCAGGGCCTTTCACCACATCGCCGATGGCGTAGTAGCCGGGGATGTTGGTCTGGTAGAAGTCGTTGGTAACGATTTTGCCTTTGTCGGTGGCGATACCGGTTTCTTCAAGGCCGAGTTTTTCGATATTGGCTACCATACCGGCAGCGCTGAGTACAATTTCAGCTTCGAGGGTGACTTCTCCGGTGGGTGTTTTCACACGGGCTTTGCAAAGGGCACCCGAAGTATCTACCGCTTCTACACTTGAATTGGTATAGATATCGATACCGGCCTTTTTATAGGTTTTTTCGAGGGCTTTGGATACCTCCTCGTCTTCAACCGGCACAATGTTCGGCAGAAATTCCACGATGGTTACTTTGGTCCCCAGGGTGTTGTAAAAATAGGCAAACTCCACGCCGATGGCTCCTGAACCGATGACGAGCATCGACTTAGGCTGCTTCTCCAGGCTCATGGCCTTGCGGTATTCGATGATTTTTTTGCCATCGATGGGAATGTTGGGCAGGGCGCGTGCACGACCGCCGGTGGCAATGATGATATGCTGGGCGCTGAGTTCCGACTTTTTGCCGTCGGCATCGGTCACTTCTACCTTTTTACCCGGTTTTACGAAAGCGGTGCCCATCACCACGTCGATTTTGTTCTTCTTCATCAGAAAGCCAATACCTTTACTCATGCCATCGGCTACACCGCGGCTGCGTTTGATCATAGCTTCGAAATTGGAGCTGGCTTCGGTTACGTTGATACCGTAATCGGCGGCGTGCTGGATATATTCAAAAACGTTGGCGCTCTTGAGCAGGGCTTTGGTAGGGATACAACCCCAGTTGAGGCAAATACCACCGAGCGATTCACGCTCTACCACGGCTGTTTTGAGGCCCAGTTGTGAGGCACGGATGGCTGCTACATAACCGCCGGGACCGCCACCAATCACAATCACATCGTAGTTCATAATGTTGTTTTTTAAGCGGCTGCAAGATACGTTTATTCAGGGAAAAGACCTATGCAAGGGTTCATTGTGCTCATTTGTCCGCTGACAAGTAAGTCTTCTGCATAGGCGCACCTCCTTTAACGGCTGCCCCTGAAAACAGTCCGTCTGATGAAGGAAGTCGCCGTAAAAGCTTTAACTGTCGCGAATGGCTTATTTTTGAGCAGCTGAAAGGCACGATATCTGACGTTTAAGCCGCATGAAAACAATCCGACTATTTGTAATCAGTTTAATTGTTGCGCTCTGTCCGTTTCAAAAACTACGGGCTCAGGATTTCTGGCAGCAAACTGCCTTTATTAACGCTACTACAGCCCCCACCTTCACGATAAAACATGCCGGTGTAACAGAAACACTGGTGGCAGGCACCTTCGGGGATGGCCTTTGGAGGAGTACAGATGCCGGTCAAAACTGGCAAAGGGTACACATTGCTACGGAAGACAGCTTTATCTACTGCCTCGCTTACCGGGATGGCCACTGGTGGGCCGGTACGGATGGCGGTGTGCTGCATTCCGCCGACAACGGCCTCAGCTGGCAGCGGGCGTCGCTGGGTACCACCTACCCTATCCTGGATCTGCTCGCGGCACCGGATGGGGCAATTTATGCTGCCAGCTGTGATTTCTGGGGTCAGGAGGCGGTTGGCAATGGCATCTTCCGCTCGAATGATGGTGGCCAACAGTGGTTTCCGGTCAATCAGGGATTACCTCATACCGCTGTGCGCTTTCTCACCCGAAACAGCCAGGGAAGGTTATTTGCTGCCATTGGCGGTACCAATTCCCATGGATACGTCCCTTGTATCGCCTATTCCGACAATGGGGGTGCCAGCTGGCAGCCGCATCCCCTTTACATCCGCAGCGAGAACGACTCATTCACCGAGCCGATAGGAAGCCTGGAATGGCATTCGTTCACCACCGGCCCGAACGACAGCCTCTGGATTTCGCTGACGGGTACCGCCCGGCCGACGACAGGTAATGCCCTCGTAGTTGAATTTCTGGCAGTGGTTTCTCCCGATCTGCCGTACCGGACGCAAGTGAAGTCGCTGGTTCCTTCCGCCTGGTGGTGGCATCAGCCGGGTGCCGGGGGCATTATGTTTACCCAGAACGGCCATGCTTTGGGCTCATGGAGTGGTGTCGGCCGGGGTGGCCCCTGGCTTTTGAAGGCAGGAAGCACTTCCTGGCGAAATATAAAGTCAGGCATCATTCCACTCCCGGAAGGCTGGCTCCGCAACCGTTTTACACAGGATGGCGGGGGAAGGATTTACGCCATCCAGCTCTGGACACCGGGGGTGTATTTCAGCGATTCACTGCGGCATGCACCCCTGTCGGTAGATAAACCCGGAGAAATGGAAACCGTACGCCTGTGGCCCAATCCTGCGGAAACAACTTTACAGATCAGCTGGTTATCGTCGCAACAGGGACATACTGAGCTGCGGATATTCGATATGAGCGGTCGTTTGTTGCAACAGGAATCTACCCTGAGCCGGGGCGACCTGCAACCTTACCAGCTGGATGTAGCGGGTTTAAAAGCGGGCTTGTACCTGCTCGAACTATACCAGGACGGTCACCGTAAAAGTTTGCGCTTCGTAAAAACCGACTGATCCGTCGGTTCATCCTGCCCATCCGACGGTTCATCGCCCGATCGCTGGTAGCTCAGGCGGGAAGCAGCAATTTCGTTTCCATGAAAACGATGCTGCTTCCTGCCTTTTTGTTGTGCTGCCTTTCGGCATCTGCACAAACCATACTGACTGGTCGTATTACCAACACCAAAGGAGAAGCCCTGCCGGGCGCAAATGTATATGTGACGGGCACCTTCGACGGGGCATCCACTGACAATGCAGGCCGTTTCCGCTTCAGCAGCGACTTGCCCGACAGTGCCCTGCTGGCTGTTTCCTACCTGGGTTATAAAAATCAGCAACTGCCCATCAGCCGGGGCCGCGACAGCCTCCACTTCGACATCCGGCTGAAGGAAGCGGTGAATGAGATGAAAGCTGTCACCATCACCGCCGGCAGTTTTGAAGCCAGTGATACCAAAAAGGCGGTGATGCTCAAACCGCTCGACATTGTTACCACCGCCAGTGCTGCCGGCGACATTGTAGGAGCCCTCAACACCCTGCCCGGCGCCAGCCGTATCGGCGACGATGGTCGTTTATTCGTGCGGGGAGGCGATGCCTCCGAAACCAAAACCTATCTCGATGGTGTTCCGGTGCCTTCGCCTTACAGCCAGGGGTTTCCGGGAGTACCCGTGAGAGGAAGGTATTCCCCCTTTTTATTCAGCGGAACTTTCTTTTCTACCGGGGGTTATTCGGCCGAATATGGAGATGCTTTGTCGAGTGTCCTCATTCTCAATACCAATGATCTGCCTGCCAAAACGCAGACAGAAGTTTCGTTGCTGAGTGTCGGAACCGGTTTGCAGCATCACCAGGTTGGTCAAAAACGATCCCTGTCGGTCTCTGCCAATTATTTTGATCTCAAACCCTATATGGTGGTGATCCCGCAGAACCTCCGCTGGCTCAGGGCACCTCATGGAGGCGACATTACCCTCAATTACAGGCAGAAAACCAAAGGAGGCGGTATGTTCAAAATATTTGCCAGCGGCCAGCACGGCCGCAGCCGCCTGGAGAACTTCAACCTGGAAGCTTATGATCAGATAGGCTTGCGAAACGACAATGTTTATGTGAATGCCAGCCTCCGGCAACCGTTGAATCAACAATGGAGCATACAAAGCGGCATGGCCTACAGCTACGACAAACAGCTTATCTGGCCGGGAACTGCGCAGAAAAGTGACCGGGAGCAGGTGTTCACCCACCGCTCGCTCCTCCGCTACCAACTCAACGATGCCATTACACTCAAAGGTGGCATAGAAACCAACTACCGCGACTTCGCCTTTAGTTTTACCGACAGTCAGCAGGTAGCAGCCGGATTTACCGGTTGGTACAGTGCCTTTTTCGCGGAGATGGACTTTATCATCACCAACTACCTCACCCTGCGTACCGGTTTCAGGGCAGAAAACAGTGGCCTGACCGACAGCGCCCGTATCGCTACCCGGACTGCGCTTGCCCTCAAAACAGGCAAAAACGCTCAGTTAAGCATGGCTTACGGTCGTTTTTTTCAGGATCCCAACCGAGAACTACTGCTTTATCAGCAGGTCGGGGCTGAACAGGCCGACCATTACCTCCTCAGCTATCAGTACGAAGCCAACAAACGTTTGCTCCGTGCAGAAGCTTATGTAAAGGCCTACGACCGCCTTGTCAGGTATCAGGGAACCTTTAACGGGGGTCTTCAAAACATCCGCAACACCGGGTACGGACATGCCTACGGGCTCGATATTTTCTGGCGCGACCGCAGCATCCGGGCTTTGGACTACTGGGTTTCTTACAGCTGGCTGAAAACAGAACGGCTGCAACAAGACTACCCGACCCTGGCCACGCCCGGGTATGCACCTCAGCATCAGGTATCGGTAGTTGCCAAATATTACATGGCTAAACTCACCTCTCAGGCAGGTTTTACCTGGACCAGCGTGGCAGGTCGCAGTTACGACGACCCTGCTACCGCCCTTTTTCAGGATGGCAAAACACCGGCATATCACGACCTGAGCCTGAACTGGAGTTATCTCACCAGCATCAAAGGCAACTTTACGATAGTATACGCTTCTGTCAGCAATGTACTGGGCTTCCACAATGTTTTTGGTTACAATTTCAGTCACGACGGCACCCAATGGCAACGGCGCGAAGTAGGCCAGACCGCTACCCGCTTTTTTGTTCTTGGATGTTTCATCAGTCTGGGTAAAAATCAACGTTCCGATGCCGATGGTTTATAGACATCGAGATTTTGAGAGGCGAGAGGCGAGACCTTTTCAGTTGGTGGCCCTGCGGTCCACCATAAACCAGGTTACCATCGCCCGCCGGAATACCCCATCCACCCCAATACCCCGCAGGGGTCTCAAAATCTCACATCTCGCCTCTCGCCCTCTCCAAGTCACCTTCTAACCCCTTATACCATGAAAAAAATCCTCACCCTCACCCTGCTGTTTCTGGGCAGCATCACCACCCAGGCCGCTACTTATGAAGAAGCCATGCAAAATGCTTTGGGCAAGATGAAAACTGCCAAAACGGCAGCCGATTTTGCAGCCATCTCCGGACAATTCGAACAGATTGCCCGCGTAAAATCAGAAGCCTGGCTGCCACTGTATTATGCCGGTTACAACCTGGTCATCGCCTCTTTTACCGAAAAGGACAAGGATGATCTGCGCGACAGTTATGCCGATAAGGCCATAGAAATGATGGAAAAAGCACTCAAAGTCCATGAAAAAGAATCAGAACTGATGACCATGCTTGGTTATGCCTACCAGGCCAAACTATCGGTCAGCCCAATGACCAGAGGCATGGTTTACAGTGGAAAAGTGACTGAAACAATGCAAAAAGCCATTAAAATGAACCCGGCCAATCCCCGGCCCTATCATTTGCTGGGTCAGAACATCCTGTTTACCCCGGCCATGTTTGGCGGAGGTGCAGACAAGGCCTGTCCCTACCTGAAACAAGCTGCCGATAAATTCGCCAAATTTGAAGCGCTCAGCCCTTTGCACCCGGTTTGGGGTAACGAACGGAATATGAAGCTGCTTGAGAAATGTCAGGAGTAACCAACCACCTAAAGATCATATTGCTGATGGCCGTGATAACAATTGTGCTCACGGGCATTGCCTGCTGGGATTGTTTGTCAGACTGGGAGCGCATCGGTGGTAACCTTGTTTTCAGCTGTGGACTGGGTTACGGGCTTTGGCAGGCCAACGGTTTGGCCAATGTATTTGCCGACCAGCGCAGCAATTGGTTAGAGAACCCCCGGGCGCGTTTTCTCTGGGGATTGGGCGGCATGTTTGTGCTGTCGCTGGCCGTGATATTTATAGTGAACCATGTGTTTTTTGTGCTGGTAAATAAATCTTCCGACACCATTTTTACCCGGAACATCATTGGCAATATGATTTTTCAGATGATCATCACCATTGCCATCAGCTCTATTATACACGGGTTCTCTTTTTTCAAAGAGTGGAAAGTCCAAAGTCAGCGGTCGCTTGAACTTGAGAAAGAGATGGTCAGGGCACAATATGCCAGTCTGAAAACCCAGGTAAATCCACATTTTCTCTTTAACAACCTCAACGCGCTGAGCGCACTTGTTAAACTCGACCCCGACAAAGCCCAGGAATTTATCAGTCAGTTAGGCAGGGTGTACCGTTACCTGCTTGATAATCATCAGGAAGAAGTGGTACCCCTTTCGGGTGAGTGGGCTTTTGCGGAATCTTATCTGTATCTCGAGAAAATAAGATTCGGGGATGCTTTCAGCTATGAAGTCCATTTTAAACCTGATGAAGACTGGATGTTGCCTCCCCTGGCTTTGCAGATAGTGCTGGAGAACGTATTCAAGCACAATCAGATAGAAAAGGGGAAACAGCTGCACATACTGATTCAGCAAAACGACGACGCACTTTCGATATCGAATTCCATCAGGAAAAGAACCCTGCCGGCGGAGTCAAGTGGTCTCGGGTTGCAGAATCTGCGCGACCGCTATGCCTATCTGACCGGGAGGCCGGTATCGGTGATACAAAACGGAGCAACCTTTGAGGTTCAGCTCCCCTTACTAAAACTCAACGGATGAAGGTACTGCTGGTAGAAGACGAACCACTGGCCGCAGAACGGGTCAGGCAATTGCTGGAAGCGCTGCGTCCCGGCTGGACATTAATAGGACCTGCCACAAGTCTTCGGGAAGCCAGCCTCCTGCTGCAATCTGCCAGCTTCGACCTGGCCTTTTTCGATATACATCTCAGTGATGGCCTGAGTTTACAGCTTTTTGAGAGCAACAGGGTAACATGTCCTGTCATCTTCACCACGGCCTACGACCAGTATGCGGTGCGGGCATTCCGTTTACACAGTGTCGACTACTTACTGAAACCTCTTGATAAAGAAGATTTTGAACAGGCGCTGGCACATTTCGAGCAACAAAAAGGCCGGCAATTACCAGAGGTGACCGATTTGAAAGCCCTGGTAAAATCCCTGCTTTCAGAAGAAAAGCTTGTCTACAAAGAGCGTTTTATTGTAAAGGTTGGCGATAAGCTCAAATCCGTAAGTACCGAAGATATCAGGCTTATTTTAAGTGCTGACAAGGCCTGTTTTCTTCAACTGAGTGACCGGCGGTATCCCGTCGATTTTACCCTGGATCAATTGGAAAAACAGTTGGACCCCCGTAAATTTTACCGGATTAACCGTAAATACCTGGTACATATAGATGCTATCCGTGAGATTCATGCCTGGTTTAACAGTCGCTGGAAACTGGAAATTACGGGCATTGAAGGGGAGGAACTGATTGTTTCGCGGGAGAAATCAGCAGATTTTAAACGTTGGTTGGATCAGTAGGCTTTTTTGCGCCACCTGAATTGCCTATTTTGCTTCAGAATTTTAATTTCGTCCCATGCGCAAACCATTTCTGTTGTGTTTATTGCTGCTTGCAGCCACCGTACTAACCGGTCAGGATAGCAAAGAAAGTTTGATACAGGGACTGTGGCTTAACAGTAAGGCAACGGCGCACATCAAAATAGAAAAGGTTAACCAGAAATTTCAGGGTAAGATTGTCTGGATGAAAGAGCCGCTCAATGAAAAAGGCGAAACCAAAACCGACAAAAATAATCCTGATAAAGACAAACGCGACAAGCCGATTATGGGCATGTACATTCTCAAAGGATTTGTTTATGCCGGTAATGGTAAGTGGGAAGACGGGACTATTTACGATCCTGAGGTTGGCAAGGTTTACAGTTGTGAAATCAACATGAATAACCCTTCGAAGCTGGAGGTACGTGGTTACATCGGCATTGCCCTGATAGGCCGAACCGATGTCTGGACCAGGGTAAAAGCCCATTGAGGCAAGACGTTATTTTCGTCTTAAAAGTCCTTTATTGTGCCAGTTTTTAGGTGTTTTAAACACCTTTTCATGCATCCAGACATAACCCAGCAAGGTACAGGCTGCTCCTATGAAAGACCCCACATACACATCGTTGAAAAAATGCTGGGAAAGGTAAATGCGTGAATAGGCAGCGAAAAGTGCCACTGCAAAAAGCAGCCATCCCCATTTTTTAGCCGGTATAATCAAGGCCAGAAAGCTATAAAGGCCAAAGGCGGAGGCTGAATGTCCGGAAGGAAAGCTGTTGTTGTAGTGCATCTGCACACCCTCTACGAGGCGAATGGGTAAGTCAAGTTCCCGGAAGTGACCGGCCGGCCGGAGCACATCTTCAAAAATCACCAGTTTTCCTACTTGGGTAAGCACCAATACCAATAAGAAGCAGACTGTAGCGGTCAGGGCGAGGCGGTAATTTACCAGGAGTAATCCCAGGAGGAGGAGGAGACCTAATTTGCCATCTCCCAGGTGGGTGGCGTAGGGGAATATCCGGTCGAAAAAAGGATGGTGAAACTGGTTGAGCCACAGGAAGCTGTCGGCCTTAGGCACCAGGCAGACAACGATGGTTCCCAGCATTAAAAACACCAGAAAAGGCAGGTAAAAGCCTTTGTTTGTTTTGAGCACTGAGGATAGTTCGGGAAACATACTACGAACTTACAGAAAAGATTCGGACGAGGGAGGGGGGTGTAAACGGTAAAACGGGTAAAACGGTGTTAAACGGTAAAACGTGTTAAACAGGACTATACACCGTGGACCGTGGACCGTGGACAAAAAAACGGCCTTGCGGCCGTTTTTTTTTGTAGCGGGGAGCAGGATCGAACTGCCGACCTTAGGGTTATGAATCCTACGCTCTAACCATCTGAGCTACCCCGCCGTCTGAAATGGAGTGCAAATATAAAGGTATTTCATTGGCAGAAAAGCTTTCGGGACTTGCTTTTTGCTAAAAAGTACTTCGATTCCACAAACGCAAACCTTATACTTGTAGTGAGACGGGCACGTTTGTGTTCAAAGAAGTGTAAGATGGAAAACCGGGTAAAAAACAAGCTGGAGTATCTTTTTAATTGCTCAACCAAGTTATTGTATCGCTACATATCCAATCCAACCGGTCTGGAGGAATGGTTTGCCGACGCGGTTAATTTCACTCAGGGCAAGTATGTTTTTTTGTGGGACGGTTCGTCGAGAGAGGCAGAGTTGCTGGAATCACGGCTGAATTCCCATACCCGTTTCCGTTGGCTTGACGACCCTGAGGATGAATTCCTCGAATTCCGTCTGCGTCAGGATGACCTGACGAACGATGTTTCACTGACGATTACCGACTTCTGTGATTCAGAAGAGCAGGAAGGCAACCAGATGTTATGGGATAGTGCCATTCAGCAATTGAGAAACCGTATCGGCGCCTGAAAACAAACATACCGAGGTGAAAATCCTGCACCGACTTCTGGTGAAAGCTTTTTTGGGGCCCTTTGTGCTCACCTTCCTCATCGTGCTTTTTGTGTTGGTGATGCAGTTCCTGTGGGTATACATCGACGACCTCGTAGGCAAGGGACTGGAATGGTACATCATTGCGGAGGTACTTTTTTATGCATCGGCCAGTTTTGTGCCATTGGCCTTGCCGCTGGCCATTTTGCTTGCTTCTATCATGACCTTTGGCAATCTGGGAGAGTTTTATGAACTCACTGCCATTAAATCGTCGGGTATTTCGCTGTGGCGTTTCATGCGGCCGCTCACGGTACTGATTGTGCTTTTTTCAATAGGCGCCTTTTATTTTTCCAATACGGTGCTACCTGTAAGTCGTTTGAAATTCGGCTCCCTTTTATACGACATACAACAAAAAAAGCCTGCTCTTTCTATCAAGGAAGGCATTTTTTATACCGACATAGACAATTATGCCATCCGGATTGAAAGCAAAAGTGAGGACAACCGTTTCATACGGAACGTACTTATTTACGACCATACTTCGGGCAGAGGTAATGTACAGGTGGTAACTGCCGAAAAGGGTGAAATGTATCAAAGCAGCGATGAACGCTACCTGACCCTCAAACTCTACAACGGCTATTCTTATGAAGAAATGCCTGTGAAACAGGCAGAAAATGGCCGTAAACCACAGATGCGAACCAAATTCAGAGAGCAGTTGGTACATTTTGATTTATCTGCCCTGAAAATGCAGCGAACGGATGAAGAGCTGTTCAAAGACTACTACTCAATGCTCAATGTGTCTCAGTTGGGGCATGCCATTGATTCGCTGGAGACGGATTTCAAATTCCGCAGCAAAGAGCTCAATAGTTTTATGAGCAATTACTATCAATTTAAAAAGGACACTACTTTCTGGCAACAGCAGGGTATTGCCGGCAGAGATAAAACCACGGGGGGCTTGCTTGCACGGCTTGAACCTCAGATGCAGCAGTCGGTTTTACAAGACGCGATTAACAACACCCAGGCCTTACAGGGTTTTAGCGGCATGAAGATGCGGGAATTGGGCGCAAAGCGGAATATGCTTAACAGGCACTACCTGGAGTTGCACCGTAAATTTGCCCTGTCATTTGCTTGTCTTGTGCTGTTCCTGATTGGCGCCCCTTTGGGGGCCATCATCAGGCGTGGTGGTTTGGGGTTACCGATGTTATTTTGTATTCTGTTTTTTCTGATTTACCATGTTATCACCATGACTTCAGAAAAGCTGGCACGCGACAGTCACCTCGACCCTTCCATCGCCCTCTGGATCAGCAGTTTTGTCTTATTGCCCATCGGCTTATTCCTCATTTACAAGGCCAACAGTGATTCAAGGCTTTTTGATGCGGCTCCTTACCGGAATTTTTTCAACCGTTTTTTCCGGTTGTCTGCCAAAACCGCCGCGGTCTGATGCGTATTCTGACTTTATACAACCGGGTTCCTTTTCCTTTACGCGACGGTGGTGCCATGGCGGTATTTGCTATGATTGAGCAATTGCGCGCTGCGGGCCACCAGCTGGATTTACTTTGCCTGAACCCCTCCCGGAATTTCATCAATACAAGCGATCTGCCGGATCACTTATTTCATCATTACCACCTTCAGAGTTTTATCATCAATACCGATGTTACTTTTTCAGGTGCCCTGCTTAATCTTTTCAGCCGGCAACCCTATCATTGCAGTCGCTTTTACCACCAGGGGTTTGTAGAATTGCTTGAAAGAAAGCTTACTGAAAACCACTATGACCTCATTGTGCTGGAAGCACCATTTGTAGGTGTTTATCTCCCCGATATCAGGCGGTTAACCGATACGGCCGTTGTTCTCCGGGCACACAATGTTGATCATCTCATCTGGGAGAGAATCGCTTCCCGGACTACCAACCTGTTCCGTCGGATTTACCTGTGCCTGCAGGCGGCCAGGCTTCGTAAATTTGAATTGAAGTTAGCCCAATCCGTGAACGCCCTGGTTCCGATCAGTTCTGTTGACGGGGCATACTTCCGGAAACAAGGTATCACCACTCCCCAGCATGTTTCTCCCATGGGTATTGAACTGCCGCATACAGCCGTAGCCGCGGAAAGGAAAATTCAGCAGCTTGGTTTCATCGGCACGCTCGACTGGACGCCAAATCTTGAAGGGATTGAATGGTTCCTGCGTGACGTATGGCCTAAAGTTCAGGAAAAACGCGAAAAGCTTCAATTCCATCTGGCTGGCCGTAAAATGCCAGTAGGTCTCCAAAGTTTACATGAAACAGGCATCATTGCGTTTGGCGAGGTACCCGATGCCGATGCTTTCCTCCGCAGCTTACAGTTGTTCATTGTGCCTTTACATTCGGGTAGTGGCATCCGCATCAAACTCCTGGAAGCTATGGCCCTGGGATTGCCGGTAGTGAGTACAACCATTGGTGCAGAAGGTATCCCGGTTGTAAACGGCACCCATCTGCTGCTGGCGGATACCGCGGAGGAATTCGCCAATGCCATTCTCCTCATCGTCAACGACCCTGAATTTGGTTATCAGCTGGGTACAGAAAGCCGCAAGCTGATTGCCGAACATTTTGATGTGGGAAAAACAGGGTATCAACTAAGCAGCTTTTACCGAGATTTGGTGCATGCCTGAAGCAGGAGCTTTGTTGTTTTGGTTGTCGACTGGACTGGTCTTTCACAGTTATGTGCTTTTTCCTGCCCAGATGCGGACTTTGCGTAGACTTCCGGCACCTCCGCCCGTGTCTGGCATAACGCCTGACATTGATATTCTGCTGGCTGTCTGGAATGAAGCTGAAGTCATTGAGCGTAAAATCCGCAGCACCTTCGCAACAACCTATCCAGGCAAAATAAGCCTTTATATCGGGACCGACGCCTGCACCGACACTACCGACCAGCTCATTGAAAAACTCCGGACCGAATTCCCGGCCATCATCCATGAACGTTTCACGGAAAGAACCGGTAAACCAGGCATACTGAATGTGCTGCAACAAAAAGCAACTGCCGAAATCCTGGTTATGACTGATGCAGATGCCTTTTTTCAGCCCGACACCCTGCAAGCCCTGATTGCTCCTTTTTCAGACGAGCGGGTAGGCGGTGTTCAGGCCGATGTGAAAATCACGACCGAAGCCTCCAATGAAGTAGCCTTGCAGGAAGCCCGTTATACTTACCGGGAAATGGAAATCAAACAGGGAGAAAGCCGGCTGGGCAGTATTATCGGTGCTTTTGGTGCCGCTTACGCCCTTCGGAAAAGCTGTTACCGTAACATTCCGAATGGGTTTATTGTAGATGACTTCTTTCTCTTCATGGAGGTGTTACGACAAGGATATGTTACTGTATACGCGCAGGAGGCCCGCTATGAGCTTCTCCTGTCGGGCGATGCCCAGGTGCAGTTCCGTCGCAAGCGCCGCATCGGCAAGGGTAATTTTCAGAACCTGCTTTACTTTTCCGGCATGTTGTTTCGGCTTAACCGGACTGCCTACTGCTTCTGGTCGCACAAAGTATTGCGTTGGTTAACGCCCCTGCTGCTTGCTGCCGCCTGGCTCGGAACCCTGCTCGCAGCACCCGGCCAGGTTTTTTATGCAGGCATCAGCTGGTTTATAGGTCTCCTGATAACTGCCGCCCTGATCGATCACTGGTTACTGGTCCCCCGTGGCATAAAAGTCAAGGGACTCCGTTTTCTCAGCCATTTCCTCCTGATGAATGTAGCCCTGCTACTTGGACTGAAAGACCTGTGGCAAGGTGATAACCGCAGCCACTGGAGCAACCGGGGCTGACAAAGCATCCGCTCAACAAGTCTCGCATCTCGCATCTAGCCTCTCAATGTCTACAAAAAAAAAAGAGCCGCCCCAAAAGGCAGCTCTCCCTAAAATAAAGAACAATATTGCTTAGAATCCGATGCTCAAACCAGCATTGTAGCCATTGTAGCCACCCGCCGTAAATGCTTCAGCATGTATAGCAAAAATGAGGAGTTTTAACCGAAGACCCACGCCCGCACGGAAAGTATTGGCAGAATCAAAGCTGATATCCAAAGGATCTTTGTAGTTGGTATAAATTTCACGCAAATCTGAAGGATCAGGCGTAGCCGCATTGGCTTCCAAACCGGTAGGCAAAGCATAATCACCAGCGGTTTTCAAAGAGAAGCTTGAACGCACAAAACCTGCGCTTACATAAGGTGTGAAGATGAGGAGTTTTTTAGAGGCGATGATACCAAAACCCATGGCGTTGGCATTGAGGGCAATCTGCTGGTTGGTGTAGTCACCCGGAGTGCCATCAAAACGGAAGCCGGTTACAGCACCGGGGCCGGTATTGCCGGCATAGTTGCTGTTATCCGGGCCGGGGAAAGAGGTTCCCAGCTCAATGCTCATGGCTGTATAGTTGAAATAACCTGATACGCTGAAAGGCAGTTTGCTTGCAAGTGGAATCCACTGCAACAGATCGTGTTTAACACCGATACCCCAGAGACCAACACTTCCACTCAATCCATCTGAACCCAGGGTTCCGAGATCGATGGTGGGTACATAACGTACGGATACTTCTGTTTTTTTAATCAAACCCAGGTTAACCTGAATATTAGGAACCGCATTGGCTGACAAACCCAAACCTGAGGTCAAACCTGCAATCTCCTGAATTTTAATCTGCGGCCCGCCGGGATTGGTAGGGTCGTCGCCGTAAATGGCATATACAGGACCGTCACCCTCACCATTGATGGTAGGTGCTGAAGTAACCGCAGGATCAACCGTACGCAGATTGGTCAGTCCCAGGGTCTGTGGATTAAAAGTCAGCATCTCTTCCGGAATACGGATGTATGAGGCTCCCAGTTGTACATTAAAACGAAGTAATTTCAGCGGAACGGCTGTATTGTACCAGTTTTGAGCCAGACCAATGCCAAACGACTCAGCAAATGGCTGGAAGTAAGCGTTCATCACTTTATTGGCATCGGTCAAACCTGCACGGAATACACCGGAAACGTCAGCAGCACCTTGTGCCCTGCTTTCCTGAGCGTTCATACCCACCAGAAGCAGGCAGGCAAAAAGGAGTTTAAATATTAGTTTCATAGATATGGGTTTGGTTCTATTTGAGTCAAATTTATACAAATATGCATACGCACAAGCACCCTGATTTAAATATACCCCGTACACGGTATGATATCATAGGGGTATCATGGTAGAAATTATGGCAAAAATATCATCCGGTAACAAACGATTCATACAAGGATTCTCCGGGTGCACGCAGTTAAGCTGATCGCAGGGATTGCAGGCAAGTTTAATATGGGCAAACCGATGTTTTTCTCCATAGGGAGCAAAAATATCAGGCTGCCCCGGACCAAACAGCGCGAGGGTAGGCGTTCCGGTGGCTGCCGCAATGTGCATGGGGCCGCTTTCATTGCCAACCATCAGTCGGGCGCTGCTTACCAACGCTGCGTAATCGAGCAAAGAACCCTGGTCCGCGAAGCTGTAGGTTTCAAAAGGAATTTTGGCCTGGATGCGGCGGATGTCGGCAACATCTTCTGCCCCCCCGGCGAAAACGATGGCGTAACCGCTGGTCGACTGAATTTTAACTGCAAGATCGGCCCAGGCCTGCAAACCCCAGCGACGGAGCAATTTACGGGCGCCTGTATGAAACACTACAAAATCATGAAAATCGTGCCGCTGTTTAAAAAGTGCTGCCTGCTGTTCGTTTCTTTTGCCTGTATATATTTTTACAACCGGTTTGCCGGACATATCTCCTAAAAGCGGGGCCAGTATCCGGAGGTTAAATTCCACTTCATGGACCTGCGGGCGTTTGAAAAAACGATTCAAAAACCGGTGAGATCCCCGGTCGAGTCGCAGGGCAGGTCTTTGTCCGAGTGCAAAACGCAGGCTGTCCCAATCACCCCGGAGATCCAATATCACATCGTATTTTCCCGACAAATCAGCATAAACTGTTGCAAACCAACTGATATAAGGATCGTACTGCACCAGGCTTTTCATCAGGGGTTTGCAGAAAAGGGTAATTTCCGCATCCGGGAATTTGTTTTTTAAGGCTTCAAAAACAGGCAGGGTTGTTACCATGTCTCCGATTTCATCGAGCCGGAAAATCAGGATACGTTTGGGCTTCAGCCTCGACGGCCTGCGGAAGAGGTTAATCCAGCGGCTGAGGAGGAAGGAACAAAAAAACAGAAGACGTTCGCCTGCGAGCATAGCGGGCTAAAGTTCTGAATAATCAGCCAACCCACCTATATTTAGAGCTGTTACTGCCTGTGATACGTAAATTTATTTCGAGTGCCGGCCTGCTGATGGGTCTGAACCTGCTGATCAAGCCGGTTTTTATATTCGGTATAGACCGGCAGATACAGAATCTGGCAGGGCCCGAAGCCTATGGCACCTACTACGCCCTGTTCAGTTTCTCGCTGTTGCTCAGCATGTTACTGGATGCAGGCCTTTCCAACTACAATGCCAGGCAGGTAGCCATGCAGCCTGAAAAAGGATTGCAGCGTACCCCCGCCCTGCTGGGGCTGCGTTTGATGCTGTTTGTTTTGTATGCGCTGCTTACCCTCGGTGCCGGCTGGTTACTCAACTTCAGGGGGGATGCATGGGTCCTTTTGTTTGTCATCTGTGTAAATCAGGGGCTGAATTATACCCTTTACTTTTTACGGAGTAATCTGCAGGGATTACATCGTTTTGTGCAGGATGGCAGTTTAAGTGTGCTCGACCGGGCCCTTACCATCTTATTCTGTCTGCCCTTGCTGAACGGATATCGATTCAGCAGCTCGCTGGTGCTTGATTTCGCCTTGCTTCAGTGCATGGCCTATGCCCTCTCCACTGCCCTGGCCTTGTACTGGAACAGCCGTTTTACCAGCCTGTTGCCAACTGTTAAACCGGTACTGCAGTTGCAGCTTTTAAAACAAACCCTCCCTTTTGCCCTGCTCGGATTGCTGATGACCTTCTATGCACGCCTGGATGCCGTGATGATTGTTCAATTACTGCCAAACGGCCATTTCGAGGCGGGTCAATATGCCGCAGCCTACCGGTTGCTCGATGCATTCAGTACGGTACCCTTGCTTTTGAGTGGCCTGTTACTGCCTATTTTTTCCCGTCAGTTACGGCAAGGGGAAAATACAGGTCCTTTGGTCCGGCTGACAGGGCTCCTCCTCCTCGGATCAGGCTGGATACTCGGACTGGTCGGATATGGTTATCGGACAGAAATACTGGAACTGCTGTATACCCACAACAGCCCTGAACAGGAAAGGCTGTTCAGCTGGCTCATGTGGACATACCTTCCCATTGCAGGCATGTACGTTTTCGGTTCTCTTTTGACCGCAGCAGGCCACCTTCGTTTGCTGAACATACTCTCGGGCATTGGTCTGGTCACGAACATACTGCTCAACCTGCTGCTTATTCCTGTGCTTGGGGTAGTAGGTGCGGCCATCGCGACCTTTATCACCCAGAGCGGGCTACTCGTTGCCCAGATAATCAGTTGCCAGCGCCGGTTCGCCTGGCAGTTCTCTGCCACCCTCTTTTTAAAAGTAGCCCTGTTTATGGTCATCAGTGGTGGTTTACTGATTTACGGACACCACTTCGGAACCTGGACTGCCTTGTTGCTGAGTGCCGGCTTATCAGGGCTCAGTTTACTGCTTCTTTTTCCTGAAAGATGGAAACAGTTGCGAGATTTGGTACGATAAACCTACGAAAGCCGTTTGCTACGCGGAATTCCTTTATTTTAGTCGAAATTTTTGCCCCCTATGCGCGATTCATCCGCCAATCAGTACAGTTTTGATTCAATCACCGTCCTTGGTTTTTTCTTCAAGTGGCGGAAAGAGATTGTGGTCATTTGCTTCCTTGCTGCTGTAGCAGCGGCCATATTTTCAGGGCCATTCTTCATCAAGCCCAAGTTTAAAAGCACCGTGATTTTATATCCGGCCACCACCAACTCTATTTCGAAGGCCCTGTTGAATGAAAACTCTTTCGACCGCGACGACCCACTGGCCTTTGGTGAAGAAGAACAGGCTGAACAACTTATACAGGTACTGTATAGCGACGATATCCGCGATGAGATTATCCGTAAATACGAACTGATGTCGCACTACGACATCGACTCCTCTTCGAAAACCAAATACACCAAACTGTACAAAAAATTCAGCGACAACATCAGTTTCCGGAGGACGGAGTATATGTCGGTGGAGATTATGGTGCTGGATACCGATCCCAAAATGGCGGCAGATATTGCCAACGACATTGCCAACCTGCTCGATGTACAGAAAAACACCATACAGCGTGAACAGGCTATGAAAGGACTTCGGATTGTTGAATCGCAGTTTCAGGCTAAACAAGCCTATGTAAACCGGCTCAACGACTCCCTGAATTTTTTCAGAAGTCAGGGTGTATTCGACTACGATCTGCAGACTGACCACCTGATGGAACAATATGTTCTGGCTTCGGCTCATTCATCAGATGCAGAGGCACGGCTTGAAATTCTGAAAGATAAAAAGGACGCTGCCGATACCGCCATTGTAAACAACCGTGCCCGGTTGGCCGGCGCAAAAAATACCCTCAAAAATCTCCAGCAGCAACTCAATAAACTCTCTCTTTATGGTGGTGCCTATACCAGTGTCAAAGAGCAGTTGGAACAGGAAAATGAAGAAGTGGTAAAACTGCGTTCCCGTTACGACAAAGCCAAAATCGATGCGGAAGAGAGCCTTCCGGTGAAATTCATCGTGAACTCTGCGAAGGTGGCAGAAAAGAAACATACACCCGTACGCTGGCTGATCGTAGTCCTGTCGACCGCCGGCGCCTTCCTGCTTTCGTTGCTGGTATTGATTGCAGTTGAAAACTTCCGCTTTCTGACCGCCAAAAAAGAAGACTGATGCTGGCCGAACCGGCGCTCTCTAAAAAGTGGTTTTACACCATACTGCTTCTGTTCATTTCGGTGAGCAGTTGGATGGTGGTACGCGAACAATATTGGTTTCTGGCTGTGCCGGTTGCTTTGTGGTTTGTGTATTTCATCACCTTTTCGATCGACCGCAGCCTGCTCTTTATCACAGCCGTTACGCCATTGAGTATGCTGGTCGACTTAAAAGAGGTCGGCATCTCTTTCACCCTGCCAACGGAGCCATTATTGCTGGGAATGATGGTCTTGTTTTACATCAAACTATTGGTGGAAGGTCGTTACGACAGTCGTGCCTTTTTCCATCCCATCACACTCGCGATATTGGTGTATCTGCTTTGGATGGGCTTCACCACCGTCAACAGCACCATGCCCTTAATTTCGCTGAAGTTCCTTTTGTCGAACCTGTGGTTTATTACCTGCTTTTATTTCATTGGTGTGCAGCTTTTCCGGGTGAAAGAAAATCTCCATCGTTTTTTGTGGTTATATTTTATCAGCCTGATGGTTGTGGTAGGCTACAGTCTATACAACCACAGCCTGGAGGGTTTTACCAAGCAGGCAGCTGACTGGGCCGCCCAGCCTTTTGTAATTAACCACGGAATATATGGTGCCATGCTGGCCTTTTTTATGCCATTTGTGGTCATTTACCTTTTACAGACAAGACTTTTCACAGATAAACCCCTGGTAAGTTTTGTGATGTTGTTTTTACTGCTGGTGGTCAGTACGGCGCTGATTTTATCCTATACCCGGGCTGCCTGGGTGAGTGTACTGGCAGCACTGGCCTTTTATTTTGTCCTGCGTTTCCGCATCCGTTTTCAGACCCTGCTGATACTGCTCGGACTGGTAGTGGTGGGCTTTCTGAGTTTCCAGGGTCAGATTATGATGAAGCTGGAAAGGAATAAAACCGATTCGGCTACGGATATGTCGAAGCATGTGAAATCCATTTCCAACATCCGCACCGATGCTTCGAATCTGGAGAGGCTTAACCGCTGGTCGAGCGCTTACCGCATGTTTCTCGAGAAGCCCCTGCTGGGATGGGGGCCGGGAACTTATATGTTCAAATATGCCCCTTTCCAGAAGCCCAAAGACAAAACCATTGTCAGCACCAACATGGCCGATATCGGGGGTATTCACAGTGAATACCTGGGTCCACTTGTAGAGATGGGCGTACCCGGCTTCCTGATTTTCCTCACCCTGATTGGGGTGGTGCTTCGGCGTGCCATGAATTTATACTACGAGCTCACAGATCCTTACATCAAAAATACCTTGCTGATGGTGCTGTTGGGGCTGGTGACTTATCTGACCCACGGTTTTCTGAATAATTACCTGGATATAGACAAAACAGCCATCCTTTTCTGGGGATTTATCGGCATGATTACGGCCATCGACCTTTACCACCGGGATCCTGATGCCTCAGGCCTTGAACCGAAGGCTTAGGATGGTTACATCGTCATCGAATTCCTTGTTGCCTTTATGTTGCAGAAGTGCTGTTAACAGGCTTTTGTTCAGGACACCTACCGCTGCCCCTTCGTTCTCTTTCAATATCTGCTCAACACCTTCGCTGCCAAAGGCATAACCCCTGTAGTTGTTATTTTCACTTACCCCGTCGGTAAAGGCGATAAGGGTATCGCCCGGCTCCAGCTGAACTTTACCCACATGCAGAAAGGGCAGCTCCGGAAACATGCCCAGTATGGTAGTTCCGGCTTTGAGCTCTTCGACTACCCCTTTCCGGCAAAGCAAGGGAGGCACATGACCCGCGCTGATGTACTTCAGCAGGCCTGTTTCACGGTGCAGCTTGGCAATGAACATGGTGATGAACTTCTCCCCCTTGGTAATCGCCAGCACCGCCCGGTTCAATTCAGCCAGCAAAGAGCGTAAATTGGGATGATACTTAATAAGCGCCCGCAGATTGGCCTGAAAATTTGACATCAGCAAAGCAGCCGGTATCCCCTTCCCGGACACATCTGCAATACAAAAAACCAGTTCTTCCTTGTTTACAGGCACTACATCGTAATAATCCCCCCCTACATCCCGGTGTGGCAGATAAACCGCTGACATTTCTATACGGGTATCGTCAGGCAGGGCATCAGGAATCAGCATACCCTGCATTTGAGCCGCCAGGGCAAGTTCATGGCTTATCTTTTCCTGTTGATGCTGCTGCTCCTGTAACTTTCTGTTTTCATTGGCTACGGCCAGAATATTCGTAACACCCTGCACATAACTTAGAATCTCCTTGCGGACATCCGTATCCTCCTGCTCAATATCTCCCAGCAAAACAAAAGCAATGGGATCCTGCTTGTGGATGACGGGCATGACCAGCTCGAAACCGGGAAACAGCAGTTGCAGATCTTTGTTCAGAGGACCCAAAGCACGGTATGGAAACAGCTTGTCGGGATGCTCCGGATATGCCTTCGGCTCAATGTGACGAGCGCCGTAACGCTTCCACTCCGGCTCCTGTACATACAGCAAAAACCTACGGATGCGTAATTCCTCTGTCAGTAAGTAACGGTAAATCTCAATGAGTGCCGCATTCGAAAAGTTATAATTGATCGCCTGTGTGAGCTGTAACACCGCGTCAAGCTGGATGTTACGCAGCTCCAGCTTGCGGATCAGGTCAATCGCGACCTGTCCGGCATCGGGGCCGTGCAGCAAAACAGTAGGTTCCATGAGGATGCCTTCAATTTAGCCCTTTTAACGCTTTCCATCAAAATGCCGTACGCCCCCAGCATGCATATAGCTGACTATCAGCCTGACAAAAATTGTTAAGATTAAAAAATGACCACGCTTTGACCTGGTGGCAACTTAAAAAGTATCCAGGTCAACTGGTCTTACAACACCGAACCACTTC
>DLHS01000010.1 GCA_002483345.1 Bacteroidetes bacterium UBA7662 | reverse complement strand
GCTCAAGCGGGGTCAGGTTCCAAGAGGGGTTTGTTTAAGACGTTTCAATGCATCAATGGGCACAGCTCCGTGTCCGCAGTGCCCGCCGTGGTTAACGCCGCCAGCTCAGGCTTCGGCTCCGCTCAGCCACCGCAGGGAATTACAAATTTTTATCCCGCTCAAGCGGGGTCAAATTCCAAGAGGAGGCCGTTTAACCCATTTCCGTTTTACCGTTTTACCCCTTCCCCCCGTTTTACCCATCATGGTTTCAAGTCCGCCCCTTACCCCAAAATATCCCCGGGCAGTCGTTCTATTTCATTTCGATATCAATGATTTTGCTACCATTTGCGCCCAGGTAATGCTTTAACAAGGGTTCATAAACTTTATATCCATCATCCACATTGGTGAAAATGAGCAGCCCTTGCCCTGTTTCCGGAAAAATAAAGGCAATGGTCTGGCACCCTTTGTCGGATCCGCCGTGCGATAAGGCATAGCGGCCGTTTCCGAGGTCGTACACTTCAAATCCGAGCCCGAAGTATTTATCCTTTTTGGTTTCCACCTGATGGCTTACCATATCGTCAAAAACGCGGGCTGATAAACCGTCCCGGTTGAGTACGCTTGCTAAAAAGTTGCCGTAATCTTCCACGGTCGTCAACAGGTCGTCGGCGGCGTTGGGTGTTTTGCGCTTTACGGTTGCGTAGGCTTTTCCGGCGGGGTCATAGCCCGGGGCAAGGCGTGTCGTATCTACCGTTTCATCCCACACAAAACGGGTATCCGACATTTTCAGGGGTTGAAAAATCAACTCCTCCGCCAGTTGTGGCAACGATTTTTTAAATTTTTGCTCCAGGGCTTTTCGGAGGTATTCAAATCCTTCGCCGGAATACTGGTACCGGGTACCCGGTTCAAACTGAAACCGGAGCTTTTGATCTTCCGTCATCCACCGCCAGTTCAGAAAACCGGTCTGGTGACTCAAAATATGTCGGGTGGTCAGTTTTTGATGGTTGGGGTCGCTGGCAAGGTCGGGGTCGGTCCAATAGCGGTAAAGCGGTTCGTCCAGATCCCACCGGCCTGTGCTGACCAGCTTCAATGCTACCAGGGCAGTCACCGGTTTCGTGAGCGAGGCTACATTAAAAAGGGTGTTGTATGGAGCAGAAACGCCTTTGGTAATTTCTCCGAAAACCTTGACCTGCTTCAGCTTCCCGTTTTCAATAATGCCAAGCCCCAGGGTGGGCACCTTGTTTTCCTTCAGCCATTGTGCCATGGCTGCATCGTCGCCCAATGGGACAGCGGTTGTAGCCGTAAGTTGTTTTTCCCGGTGCTCAAAACTCAGGACTTGGGTGAGTTTCCAGTCGCCGTTTTCCAACAACCAGACGTGGGTAAATCTGGCGGAGCTTCCGAAGGTTTCGGGTTGACCCGGTTGTTTTTCAAAAAACTGATGTACGCCTTCCTGAATGGCTCCGTAAAGCACACCCTGGTTATACAGCGCATAAATTTCGGTGCAGCCGGGCAGCAGTTCCCTTCTGACCTGAAGGTTTGCAGGATCTTTACACAAGCCGGTTTTTAAATCCTGCAGGAATTTCTTTCTGTCGGAGATACCGCCCTGGTCGTGAAAAAAATCCAGCTTATCACTCAGCAGCGCTTCAAACTGCGGTATGTTGCAGGTATTGAAGCCAACTTCAAAGAGTAAGCTGTCTCTGGCAAGTATCGTTTGGTAGAGGGCTGCGTTTTTGTCGACCTGTGCCGATGCGGCAAAGGTGATCAGGAAAAGGCAGCCTGTGATCAGCTGGTTTTTCATTTTTCTTTTTGCTGTAAGATTTGCAGATTACTTTTAAATGTTTCAAGCAGTGTGTCATTACTTTCGGCAGCAATTTTTACCGCTTTTTCCTGAGCGCGGATCGCTTCAGGTAGTTTGCCATTTTTGTCGAGCACAAGGGCATAGCTGTCAAAAACATTTCCGGAGTTCGGGTATAGCTCCGTATTTAATTTTAACACGAATTCTGCAAACGTATAATTATCGGAGCTGAAAAAATAATAACCTACGCCATTTAAAAAATGCTCTCCTTCACCACTTAATGCCTCGGCTTCTCGATAATAAACAGCTGCACTATCGTTTAGATTTTCTAACAACATTATTCTGGCATATTCCGAATAAACAGGAGAGGAGTTTTGAAACAAACTTTTTGAATAGGATAAGATTGCTTTTGCTTCATTTATTTTATGGGTGCTTATCAGCAACTGACTTAACCCTATCATTTCTTCCTCCGAAATATAGTAGTGCTGCCGTTCCGTGTTTTTGCGATACTCAAAATTATCCAGGGCCGTTTTAACGTCGCCGGAAGTTGTCTCACAGCCCAGTTTTTGCACCAGGGATATTAATACAGGGTTTCTGTAGGATTCCCCGTTAAGTGTCCTCAATAAAGAAATTCCTTTTAAATCAACAGCGGCATAGTCAAAGTTATCTGTGATGGTTACCACTTGCTTTTTTTCCGGAACACGGAGAAACACGGATCTGGACCCCCTGCTTCTGCCTTTATGCCAGATAATGCGGGGTCGGGTAGTATCTATCGCTATAAACCAGCCCAACCCGAAGTAAGAGGGTATGGGAGCATACAGGTCTTTGGCCGTATCGCCCTGCTCTAAAATAAAAGGGGTATAAGCAAGCTGTTGCAACTCTTTCGACAGGATTGTATTTTTCCTGAGCGCCAGGTCAAATTTTGAAAGATCTTCAACACAGGAGTAAACATTTTCTGAACCCACCAGAAAGGCGTTGCGTTGTTGCACAAAATTGAGGGTGTCGACAGGAGAAACCTCGCAATCTGCAATAGTTTTATATTCATGCGGAACGAGTAAATCTTTTTCACGCACTCCTTCCGGCAGGAATGTTGTGATTTTTTGACTGGAAGGTATGAATGTGCGCTGCATTTCAGCGGGTTCAAAAATGTATTTTTCCATGTAATCAGAAAATTTCATTTTCGAAACCCGCTCTACCACGAGTGCCAGCAATTCATAGCCAATATTGGAATATATCCATTCCGTACCCGGTTTTGAAAAGAGGGGTGGTTTGTGCACGGATAGTATTGGTATGATACTGTCATTGCTGATGATGGCGTCTGCCTCCAGCGTTTCAATCTGTCCGAAATTTTGTTTTAAACCTGAAGTATGCGACAGTAAATGTTTGATAGAAATATTATCGTAAGGGAATTCAGGCAAATATTTCAGCACATGGTCATTGATATCCAAAAGCCCCCGCTGATGCAATTGCAGAATAGCTACCGATGTAAACGGTTTTGAAACAGAGCCGAGGTTAAATATCAGATTGTGCTGCATGAGATCTTTCAGCTCATGGTCTCTGTAACCGAAACTTTTTTGGTAGAAAGTTTTACTGTTTACAGCAACCAATACATCTCCGTTAAAACAGTTTTTCGCTGTAAATAAATTGAAAAGGGAGTCCATTGATTGGATAATCCTGTCCTGTGATAAAAGTTTGTCAGAACTTAAAAGCAATAAGACGAGCAGTAGAATGCTGGTAATTTTCATCTTTTTTTAAGTTTCAGGGTGTCTGGTTGCTGTGGACTTGTTTATACCCGCCGCTTTTTCACTGTCTGTATGCAGCATACGGATGTAAATAAACATGCCTGGCCAATTCAAGTTACCGTTTGTTTTCAGCAGTGCAATACCTAACAGTTAAAACCCCCAATCGACCCTTCCTCAGTTGGTTTCGGCAAAGGCCGGTAATATTGCCAGATTCGAGTGCAAGCGGGAGAGGGGGCCGGTGCAGGGCCCACGACAAGACAGTTATAGATTAATCCCTTTTGCTTTTCTTAGCGGGCACAGTCTGAAAGCAAACAGCAGCAGGCCTTAGTCAAACAAATCCATTTTCCGCCGGCAACCTTGGCCAAAGGAGAAGGGTATGTGGTGTAAGTGTTGCAACCGGCCTGTAATGACCCCGGCGGGGGTCCGGAATTTCCGGGCAAACTCAAAGATCTTTTCTTCGGTAAGCGGGACGGCCTGCAGAATTTCCCGGAGTTGGTTTTCGGGCAGCAGTATTTTGTCGGCAAAGGCATTGGCCTCGGCTTCTTTCTCCTGGTCTGTTTCGGTTCCGGCTACATTTTCCAGAAAAATATCCTTTTTGCCATGCAACAGGAGATGCGCTGCCTCATGAAAAAAGGTAAACCAAAAATGGTCATCGGTTTTGAACCTGCCCGATAGCTGGATGACAGGTCGGTTATGAAACCAGCGCGTAGCACCGCTGATGGGTGCTTTCGGCAGGTTTCGGGTAAATACAAGGGCCACGCCACAGTCTGCGCAAAGCTGCTGCAGTTGCTGGCGGAAGTTTTGGGGCATCAGAAAGGCCAGTTCTTTGATTTCGGCCAGGGTTTCCCTGAATTTCTTTTTATCGAAATCAGCCACCTCCAGGGTTCTGGCCTGAATTTCTCCCATCCGTAACCAGGCCGACATGGCATGAGGGCTTTGGGTATGAGCCAGCGAAATGCGGAATGCGACCGAAACTTCTTTGGCTACATATATTCTTTCCCATTCTTCGGGTGATGCCACACAGAAAAACTTCAGCAGGCTGTCGACCAGTATATGTTTCTCTTTCGTGTCGGGCAACCAGCCATCTTTTTTCATTTCATGGACGGGAAAGGCGGCCAGCCAGTCCTTTTCCTGTTCCAGCGCTTCCTTTTGCTGTAGCTCGTACAGCTCTTTGCGGTAGGTGTTTTCGCGATTCAGCCAGAAGCTGGCAGGGATGCCCAATACATTCTCGAGCTGAAAGGCGGTGGAAGTGGTTACCGGCTCTCTGCCTTTGATGACATCATTGATCTTTTCTTTGGGCCTGCCCATTCTTTCAGCAAGCTCCGCCTGACTCATGCCCATAAAATCAAGGTGTTCCTGTATGGTGTCACCAGGCGGGGAGAGTAAAAGTTTTGCGGCTTCAAGGGAAGTGGCCATATCGTTCGGTTTTGTTCGTTTTGTTTTAATGGTAGTCTGCTATTTCGTTAATCTGAATTTTTGTAACGGCTTCCCAGTCTAAACCACCATCTTCCTTTTCGGGTGTTGGCTGGTGGTTGGGTTCAAAAAATCATCCGGTAGTTTCCGGAAACATCTACTGCCAGTTCACCTTTCCGGTCGCCGCCAAGCTCGTGGCACCTGGCTGCCGGGATTTTTCTCAGGATGCCCAGATGGTCCGCAGCTGCTAAATCTTTGAGCCGTTGATTTACCTTACGGGCCAGTTGCCCGAAAGATTTCAGCAGCTCTTTCGGATCGGTTAATTGCTTTTCCAGCTTTCTGCTCCTGTATTGTATCTCCACTGGAATCATCAATATTATTAACGTAATAGGTTAACAAATTTAACGAAAATTTCCGGGAAAGACAAAAGGCTGTACAGAAAAAGGTTGTCATCCGGGTTTATGAAGGCAGCGGCTCTACGTGCCTGCTTTTTCCGGAAAGGCCGTTTACGGCCGCTGCGCCCTTAAACTGCTGGTCATCTGGGTGATTTCCCGGATGATGGTATCGAAGGAGTCGGCAGTGGTTTTGAGGCGGTGGAAAAGGTCGGCGTTTTCGGGGTCGTGGAAGTTTTCGAAGTTGAACAGATTGTACAACCCCTGGATCTGCGCGATGGGCACCCGCACCTGGTGTGATTGCAGAAAGGCGATGTCGTACAGCTTCTGGTTTTGTTCCTTCAGTTCGTTGTAGGCATACACATTTTCGATGGAAACGGAGGTGATGTCGGCCAGCGATTGCAGCAGCACGAGTTCTTCTTCGGTGGGCGTGTGTTTATCGGCCCAATAGTTTCCGATAGCGCCGATCGGATCGATGGTGCGTATGGGCACCATGGCGAGGCTCTTCACAAAGGTAGGCCGGTAGGCCTCGATGGGTACCCGGTCGTCGGTGTAAATGTCTTCGATCACTGCCCATTGTTTGTGCATCATGGTCCAGCCGCTGATGCAGGCCGACATGGGAAAACGCTGCCCTTTCCAGAGGGGTTCGATCGCGTCCTCATCCACATAATAACACATATTGTTATCCTTCAGGACAAAAGTGGCGCCATCAGCCCCCGTCAGTTCGCGGGCCGTTTTCCGGACGATACCCGTGATGGTATCCATATTTCTGGCCAACGACAGCTCCTGTACCGTTTGGACCATTAACTTCAGCTTCTCGGTGTTCATTTTCAGACACAAAGACATGAAAATCAGCATGCTTTGCATGCGTTAAGTTAGCATTTGTTTTTAAAAACACCATACAAAATTCAGAGCCATGTTTTCTATATGGCATAGGCCGGAAAATCTCCTTACCATACTTTACATGCGGCCTTTCCCAAAAGCAATGGTTGGTTTGTGCAAATGAACGACTTTAGCCATCGTGATGATCGGCAGCCATTTCTATTAAATGGCCTATCGTTTTCATAGGAAGAAACATCCTTCCACTATCGGGTAGTTGCTCAAAACCGTATTTCCGGTAAAATCCGACTGCTTTTTTATCGATTGGGTCAACCACTACGGCGATAGCCCCTATGCTTTCCTTTGACAGCCGGTAACTGCGGAATAAAGCATCCATTAGCAGATGTTCCCCAAGACCGGTCCCTTTTGCACTAAGATCCCGGGCCAGTCGGCCCAATAAGATGACCGGTGCATGATACTGCTTCGGGATTTGTCTGATGTATTTAGCCGGAATCATATCCCGACCCAGACTTTCGCTCGTCAGGGTATAGAACCCAATTACCTCCCGGACCTCGTTTACCGCTACAAAACAAGTTGCCAATCCCCTTTGTATATCCTGGCTGACCTGTTGTTGCAGATATGCGGTTAAAGAGGCTTCTTCACAGAAGAAACGCTTCCTGTCATGGAATTTCTCCAGGAGCGTTATAATCACGGCTGTTTTGTCCTGGAATTATACCTTTTTGCTGCAGCTATTAAATGCTGATTCGGCATGCTGTTTCCAAATACAGCATCAAAAAATACTTTCCGGTCTCTTTCAGAAGCAATAATTCTTTCCTTTTCAATAACTATTTCTTCCGCTTGTTTTTTAACTATCCTGAGAATAAAGCTACTGATGGATTTATCTCCACTTAGTTTTTGGGCCAGTCTGAAGAGTTCTTTGTCTTCAGCTGACAACCTTAAATCAAGGCGTTCATCTTTGCTAAGCGGTATCTCCATAACCGGGTCTGATTTGCTTACAAATGTACGGTAAATAACCGTACAATGAAAGCCCGTATTCATTCGTGCTGCGCGCTTTAAAGTGGGTACAAATCGAGGCAAAAGCATGGTCACATGGTTGGGACAATAGTCCATTAATTATGCCCCGACTAAAAATCAAGACAAAAAACTGCAACAACAGGACTTAAGCCTGCCCGGTGAATCTCCCTAAATTGCCGGAACAATCCCCTTGTAAATTGACCACGCTCCCCGCCATCATAGCTTATGCCGTTCTTTCGGGTCTGCTGCTTTTGGCCCTCAACCGTTTTATGCGGGGGCGGGTGATCCGGCAGGAGGTAAAACGCAACCGGGAAAAGGAACTGGAGCAGAACCGGGAGATAGAAAAGGCCTATCTATCCCTGCAGGCGGCACAGGAGCAGTTGATACAGTCGGAGCGGTTTAAGGAGCAGTTTCTCGCCAATATGAGTCACGAAATCCGCACCCCGATGAATGCCGTGATGGGCATGACACAACTGGTGCTGAACACCGACGTCACCGAAAAGCAGCGCTTTTACCTCGAGCGCATTAAAAACTCGGCGGATATGCTGCTGCATATCATCAACGACATACTTGATTTGTCGAAAATAGACGCGGGCAAAATGGAGCTGGAGCAGATCGATTTTTCGGTACGCCAGGTGCTCGACCAGCTACATGCCACCCTGCAGCACAAGGCCGAAGAAAAGGGGCTCGAACTCAACAGCAATATCTCGCCCGGGATTGCCGATGTGTGGCTGGGTGATCCGGTACGGTTGAGTCAGGTGCTGATCAATCTCACCGGCAACGCGCTTAAATTCACCGAAATAGGCAGCGTTACCATCACCATCGCGCCTGAAGCGGCCGGTGGCGTTTGTTTTTCCATCATGGATACAGGCATTGGCATCCCTGCCGATAAGTTTCACCGCATTTTTGAGAGTTTTACCCAGGTAAACGCCTCCGATACCCGCAATTTCGGAGGTACCGGCCTGGGCCTGAGCATCTGTAAGCACCTGGTGGAGCTGATGGGCGGACAGTTGCTTGTATCAAGTGAGGAAGGGGTTGGCACTACCTTCAGCTTCACCCTGCCGCTGCAAGCCGGCTCGGTGGCCAGGCTCGAAGCCCGCCTCCATGCCGAAACCAGGGTGGATGGCTCGGTGCTCGACGGCCTCCGCATCCTGCTGGTTGACGACAACGAATATAACCTCATCGTAGCCAAAGACACCCTCGAAGGCAAGTCGGACGTGACGGTGGTGGCCGTAGGCAGCGCCCGCGAGGCCATCGCCCTGCTGGAGCAGCAGCCGTTTGATGTGGTGCTGATGGATGTGCAGATGCCGCAGATGAGCGGACTCGAAGCCACCCGCTACATCCGTACCCGGATGCCCGCGCCGGCCCGCGACATCCCCATCGTTGCCCTCACTGCCAGCGTGCTCCGCGACGACCTCGACAAATGCACCAAAGCCGGCATGAATGGCTACATCCCCAAGCCTTTCCGCACCACTCAGCTGTTTTATGGCATCGCCAAGGCGCTGAAACTGTCGGTAAAGGCCGAAACGACTCCGCAGCCGGTGGAAGAAAGGGTGAATGTGCGACCGAACAGGCCTGCACAGGTCAATCTGGCCTATCTTGAACGTTTTTGTGAGGGCGACCGGGAAAAGATGGATAAATACATCGGCCTCTTTCTGAACTCAGCCGGTGATTTCCGGCAAAGGATTGGCCGTGCCCTCGAAAATGAAGCGTGGGAAGAGGTAGCCTCCCAGCTGCACGGCGTCCGCACACAGCTCATGATGATGGGCATGGACGCCTGCAAAACCGAAGCCGCCCGGCTCGAAACCCAGCTGCACCAAGGCCCTGCGAGCGGGCATACCATCGCCAAAATCAAAGCCCTGCTGGCCGACATGCAGCAAGGTGAAAAGGAGCTGTCGGCACTGAAAAAGTAAACAAAACAGTATATTCACCTTCCACAAACCCACTACTCATGGATTACGCGCGGCCCAAAAAAATCTTCATCGTCGACGACGACCCCATGCTCACTGAGGCGCTCAGCGATTACCTCAGGCGCAACGCGGCGCACCAGATCAGTTGCTTTGAGACGGGTGAAGCCTGCCTGGCGCAGATCGGGGAACATCCGGATGTGGTGGTGCTCGATTACCACCTCAACACCCGGGTAAAAGATGCCGCGAATGGTATGGAGGTCCTCCAGTCCATCCGCAAAATCGACAAGGGTATTCACGTGATTATGTTATCGAACCAGGAACGGTATGCAATTGCCATGCAAACCCTTCAAAAGGGAGCGGAACAATATGTAATCAAAGATGAGTCGGCGTTTGAGCAGGTGGCGCGGATTGTGAATGCTTTGTAGACATTGAGATTTCGAGAGACGAGAGGCGAGACTGATTTGTGCTGCTGGCGCCTGGGAGTTAGTGCTTTTGTTTCCGGTCTTGCACCTGCGGTGCTGGTTGTGGCTTTGCAGACATTGAGATTTTGAGAGTTGAGACTGATTTGTGCTGCCGGCGCCTGGGGGTGGATGCTTTTGTTTCTGGTCTTGCACCTGCGGTGCGGCGACTTTGCTGGTGCACGGGGTTTTGAATCTCCCGGCTTGTCGATCAACCTTTTTGGGGAAGAGATAAATCCCATCAGCCTTAGCCCTTGAACCCCTTCCGCCAAGCACGCGAAAAACATATCTTTGACGCACAGCCATCAAACCTGCCATGCAAGTCTATAAAAACTTCGACCTCAGCCAGCACAACAGCTTCGGTCTCGCCGCCAAAGCCAGCTATTTCGTCCGTATCGACGATCCCGCTGAAATCCCGCAGGCAGTCGACATGGCGGTTCATCTCGGAAAACCCATGCTGGTGTTGGGTGGTGGCAGCAACATGCTTTTCACCCACGATTATGACGGCACATTGCTGCAGGTAGCCATTCCGGGCATCGGTCTTGTCAGCGAAACGGAAGAGGAAGTCATTGTGGAGGCCGGCGCGGGGGTTGTCTGGCACGAGCTGGTAAAATGGACGGTTGCCAAAGGGTACGGCGGACTTGAAAACCTCTCTCTCATACCCGGTACGGTAGGTGCTGCTCCCATTCAGAATATCGGGGCTTATGGTGTTGAAATCAAGGACGTCTTTCATAAACTCCGTGGCTATCACTACGACAAAGGTTTTCTGGAGTTCGATGCCAAGGCCTGTGACTTCGGATACCGTCAAAGTGTTTTTAAAGGAGCGCTGAAAGGTAAATTTATGGTGAGTGCTGTGAGTTTCCGGCTGAGTAAAAGGCCTGTTCTCAAAACTACTTACGGTGCCATTCAGGAAGAACTCGAAAAGCTGCCCAAAAACGACTATACCATCGCCGATGTATCGGAAGTTGTGTGCCGCATCCGTCAAAGCAAATTACCTGATCCGTCGACCATCGGTAATGCCGGCAGCTTTTTCAAAAACCCGGAAGTAGCGGAAGAGGTATTCGGCCGTCTCAAAATCTCCTTCCCTGAAATGCCCGGCTACCCTGCGACGCCCGGCAACACCAAAATATCAGCGGCCTGGCTCATCGAACAATGCGGCTGGAAAGGTAAAGTGGTGGGGCATACTGGCACCTACCACAAACATGCGCTGGTTCTGGTTAACCATGGCGGCGCCACCGGTCCTGAAATATGGGCGCTGGCCAAAGAAATCATAGGTTCGGTATTCGATAAATTCGGCATACAGCTGGAGCCTGAAGTGAATATTGTGTCTTGAGATTTCGAGATTTCGAGAGGTGAGAGGGCGAGACTGATTTGTGTTGCGGGCGCCCGCGGTGCTGTTTCTGGTATTACAGACAGCGGGATTTCGAGAGGTGAGAGGCGAGACTGATTTGTGCTGCGGGCACCTGGGTGTGAGTGCTTTTGTTTCTGGTTTTGCAGATATTGAGATTTCGGGAGGCTTAGTCAAAAACTTTGCGCCCTCTGCGCCTCTGCCTGACCCCCGCCAAAGCCCCCGTGGAGCACCCTACCCCACCTCCCACGAAAACTCTGCCCCCATCAGCAACGGCAGATTGAGTGCCGTATGTCCCGCCGGAAAACCAAACTGAACCGGATAAGCATACTCCTCCACCGCGTCACGGATAATCTGCTCCGCCGACCGGCCAAACGCGATAGAATTATCATTCATCTGGGTCATACCACCTACAATCAGTCCGCGAAGACCACTCAACATACCGGCCCGCTTGAGACACATCAGCATGCGGTCGATGTGGTAGAGGTATTCATCGAGGTCTTCGAGGAAGAGGATTTTATCCCGTGTATCAAGAGCCGAAACAGAACCTACGAGGCTGTAAAGCACACTGAGGTTACCTCCGATGAGCCGGCCCTGCATGATCCCTTTCCGGTTAAGGGGGTGTGCCGATACCGGATATGTTATCTTCCCGCCCCTCAGCAGCGAAAAAAGCGCCTCCACCGAACGGCCGTCTTTGTCGGTTTTGCCGAAGTTGAAGGGCATCTCCCCATGGATGGTCGGAATACGGTAGTGTTTGTTGAGGTGGCTGTGCAGCACGGTAATGTCGCTGAAACCGACTATCCATTTGGGCTGGTCGTGAAACGGGCGCCAGTCTATTTTATCTACGATCCGCACGGTTCCGTAACCCCCGCGGGCGCAGAAGATGGCTTTTACCTCAGGATCGGCCAGCTGCTGCCTGAAGTCGGCCGCCCGTTGTTCATCGGTACCCGCCAGCTGATGTTCTGCCAGACCAATGCTGCTTCCCAGCCTCACCCGGAAACCTTCGGCTTCACAGCGTTTCACAGCTGCTTCCAGTTCTTCAGGGGTGATTTTGCGTGCCGTGGCTACGATGGCAATCAAATCGCCGGGCTGTAAATAGGGGGGAAAATGCATCACAGGGTAGATTCTGATACGAATCTAAAAGGATGGATGGGGATTAGGAAATATTGCCCGAAAAGTATCTGAAAACCAATGGAAGCAGCGGGGGTACAAACAAAAAACCCCCGATAATCAACGACTATCAGGGGTTACTTTTACCTAAGTTGCCCGACTAGGACTCGAACCTAGACATACAGAACCAAAAACTGCTGTCCTGCCAATTAGACGATCGGGCAATTGGGAGTGCAAATATAGCATCGATTGTAAAAAGTACAAAGCTCTTTTAGCGGATTGCCTCAATTTTGGATGTCAAATGTGAAGAATTGACAAAAAACGGAGGCAGGTGTATGCCGGCCTTTAACTTACCGTTCGGTTAAAGCTTTTCGGCAATAGGCATTATTGTCGGTAAAAACCTTATTTTCGACCCTGTTAAAAACCCTTACGCATGCTTCAATATCAGCGGATCAACAACATCGTAGGCTGGCTCGTTTTTGCCATTGCCGCGGTCGTGTATACGCTCACCCTCGAACCCACCACCTCTTTCTGGGACTGTGGTGAATTTATTTCGGCTTGTTACAAGATGCAGGTGATGCACCCGCCAGGGGCGCCGTTCTTCATGCTTACCGGCCGGATGTTTACCCTTTTCGCCAGTGACCCTGCACAGGTAGCCTGGACGGTTAACTTCCTCTCAGGCATTACCTCGGCCTTTACCATCCTCTTTTTGTTCTGGACGGTAACCGCCTTTGGCCGTAAGCTCCTTGAAAAAGAGGGTGCTATGAGTACAGGTTCGCTGATTGCCCTCATGGGTGCCGGTATGGTAGGCGCATTGGCTTACACCTTCACCGACTCTTTCTGGTTTTCGGCCGTAGAAGGGGAGGTATATGCTTATTCCTCTTTCTTCACCGCAGTGGTGGTCTGGGCCATTCTCAAATGGGAACGGGTGGCCGATGAAGCCGACAGCAACCGCTGGCTGATTCTCATTGCCTATCTCATGGGGCTGTCTATCGGGGTTCACTTATTGAACCTGCTGGCCATTCCCGCCATCTGTTTTGTGTACTATTTCCGCAAGTTTGAGCCCAGCCGCAAAGGGGTTATATATACCCTGCTTATTTCGGTCGGTATATTGGGATTTGTTCAGTATGGTGTCATTCCCGGTATTACGACCCTCTCGGCATATGCTGATTTGTTTTTTGTAAACACCATCGGCCTGGGTTTTGGCTCAGGGGTGGTTATTTTCTGCAGTTTGCTGGTTGCTGCCATTGCCTATGGCATCTGGTATACCCACAAACACGGGAAAGTGCTTTATAACAGCGCCCTGCTGGCGTTGAGCTTCATCATCCTGGGTTACGGCACCTATGCCATGATTGTGATCCGGTCGGCCTCCAACCCGCCGATTGACATGAACAATCCGGAAAACGTATTCTCGCTGCTCAGCTACCTCAACCGCGAACAGTACGGCGACCGCCCACTGCTGTACGGGCCTTATTTCACGGCAGATGTGGTGGATCAGAAAGAAGGCAAAATGCGTTACCGCAAGGGAGAAGATAAATATATCCCAACCGGCAGAGATGTAGAAGCCGTTTACGACCCGGCACAACTTACCATCTTACCCCGTGCCTACAAACGTGCCGGTACGCAGCAACGCCACATTGATTTTTACAAACAATGGCTCGGACTGCGCGACGGTCAGAAGCCTACCTTCAGCGATAATATGAACTTCCTGTTCAGCTATCAACTGGGGCATATGTACTTCCGCTACTTCATGTGGAACTTCGTAGGCCGTCAGAACGACATACAGGGACAGGGTATGGATTATGAAAGAGGCAACTGGATCAGCGGTATCGACGCCATCGATCAGGGCCGGGTCGGTCCGTCAGCCTTGCTTCCTGAAAGCAAAACCTCCAATAAGGGTCGTAACATCTACTACGGACTGCCCCTTTTGCTTGGATTATTCGGCTTGTGGTATCAGTACCGCAAGGACAAAAAAGATTTCTGGGTGGTTACCTTCCTGTTTGTGCTCACCGGTATTGCCATCAACGTATACCTGAACCCGGAGCCCCTGCAACCCCGTGAACGGGATTATGCCTATGTAGGGTCGTTTTATGCCTATGCTATCTGGATAGGCCTCGGCGTGCTGGCCCTCTTTGAGCTGCTCCGCAAACGGATGCCGGAAGCTGTGGTAGCCCTGGGTGTTACCGCCATTACCCTGGTGGCTGTTCCGGGTATACTGGCTGCCGAAAACTGGGATGACCACGATCGTTCGAACAAATACACCGCCCGTGATTTCGCCATCAACTACCTGGAGAGCTGTGCCCCCAATGCCATCCTCTTCACCATGGGCGATAACGACACCTATCCACTCTGGTATGCCCAGGAAGTAGAAGGTATCCGCACCGACGTGCGCATTGTGAACCTGAGTTTGCTGGGTACCGACTGGTACATCAACCAGCTTCGCCGCCCGATGAACGGCAGTGAACCTGTTAAACTCAGCATTACCCCCGAGCAGATTGCCCAGGGAACCCGCGATTATGTGCCGTTCTACGACCGTAAACTCGAAGGTGCCTACGACCTGCTGCAGATTGTAAACTTCATGACCAACGACGATCCTCAGGCTAAACTCCCTACCCAGGGCGGTGACCTGATTAACTATTTCCCGTCGAAGAATTTTGTGATCCCGGTCAACAAGGCCAATGTGGTTAAACAAGGTGCGATGACCGACACCACGCAGATGCTGGATGCTGTTATATGGGAATTCCCTAAAAACAACATCCTCAAAAACGACCTCATTGTGCTCGACCTGCTGGCCAACAATATGTGGGAACGCCCCATTTACTGGACTATCTCGATGGGACCTGAGTCTTATCTCGGCCTGGAGGATTACTTCCAGCTCGAAGGTCTGACTTATCGCCTGGTTCCGGTACGCACCCCATCACAGCAAGGACAGCGTGCCCGTGTGTCCTCCGACATCATGTACCAGAACTTCATGAACAAGTTCAAGTGGGGCAACATGAATAAAAACATTTATGTGGATCCGGAAACCAGCCGAATGACCATCAATCTCCGCAGCAATGCCATCCGTCTGGCGGAAGTATTGTTGTCGGAAGGCAAAAAAGAAGAGGCCGCCAAGGTAATCCTGAAGGCTGATGCTGAGATGCCACATCCGCAGGTACCCTATATGCTGTACAACTACCGCATGGTAGAGTTGCTGCACATGGCTGATAAAACCGAAGAAGCCAATAAAATGGCGCTGGTGTTGTTCAAGGTGTTTGAAGAAGATGCCAAATACTACAGCAGCCTCCGGGGCAAGGTATATTCCTTCTACGAGCGGGATATGCAGAATGCCATGGCTATCATGAACGAAATGGTTCGGATTGCCCGTGCCAACGGTCAGAACAAGATGGCCGATGACTTTGAGAAACGTTTCGCTGTGTATCGTACCGCCTTGCCGGGTTAATCAAACCCTGCTGATTTCAGGAAGCGGCTGTCTCTAAAAGACAGCCGCTTCTTTTTTTATCTCTTTTTGTACGACCTTTGGAAACGGATTAAATCCGCGAAAAACCGCCCCATCCTAAAAATCCGCGTCCCATCCACGCAGCTCCTATGAACCGCCCCTTCCGCCCGCAACGCCCTGCCCGTCCCGAATTTGAAGATTTAGCCTTTGGCATCCACGCCATTTACGAGCTTATCCAGGCCGGCAAGGAAATCAACCGCATACTGGTGGCCCGCGATATGAAAAACGAAGGGCACAAGGAATTGGTAGCACTGGCCCGCCAGCATGATATTCCGGTTCAGGAAGTACCCAAAGAAAAACTCAATGGCCTGACCGGTAAAAACCACCAGGGCGTCATCGCTTTTGTGTCGCCCATTGAATACCAGCAGATTGAAAACCTGCTGCCCATGCTTTTCGAAAGTGGTAAACCACCATTGCTGCTTGTACTCGACCGCATCACCGATGTCCGCAACCTCGGTGCTATTGCCCGCACGGCCCATTGTGCCGGTATTGATGCCATTATCATCCCCCAGCGCGATGCTGCTCAGGTGACAGGCGATGCCATCAAAACCTCCGCAGGTGCGCTGGCCACTTTGCCGGTATGCCGCGAACGTTCTCTGGAAAGAGCCGTTGATTACCTGCTTGAAAGTGGCATCCAGCTCATAGCCGCCAGCGAACACGCCAAAGACAATTATTACCAGCTTGACATGACCCTGCCTACCGCCATCATCATGGGTTCGGAAGAGGACGGTATCAGCCCCTATTTCCTAAAAAAAGCTACCCATCTGGCGCGCATACCCATTCAGGGAACGGTTGGGTCGCTCAACGTGAGCGTAGCAGCCGGGGTGTTGATGTTTGAGGCGGTGAGGCAGAAGACGCTTTCGGGCGTTCAGGGCTGAGCGGGACATAGATCCAGGCGGGTTTGATGTGCTGATGTTCTTTCATTAGAGCACCTGGCGGTGCCTGAGAATCCCGAAGGCAAAGCAGCATCCTTTTGCCCTGTTTAAATTGTCAGCTCCATTCTGGGATGGGTGATTTACAGAAAGATTACAGGCACATTACAGGATTGTGCCTGTACTTTTAGTATATTATATAGTTTTAAGGTGTTTAGCTGATTATTGGCTATACAACCTGTAGAAGATGGGCTTACACCTGACTTCAGAACACCCGTCATTGCGATCTATATATATATGCGTAGCCTCCTGTTGCTTGTGTGTTTTCTGTCTATGGCTGATCAGCTTAAGGCTGGAATATTTGATACGCTTAAAACGGTCAGGAGCACGGACAAGCCGTTATTGGCAATCGCCCTTTATAATCAAAAGATTAAATTTCTGGATAACGATAAGGCGCTTGGGGAGCTGAACCAGCTGCTGGACTTTGCCATCCGGAACGGGGAGCAGGAATTAGAGGTGGTTGCCTTACGGCAAATAGGGATACATTCATTTCAACAGGTACCCGGAGCCAGGGAACAAGGCGTTTTCTACCTCAAAAGGGCATTAAGCCGGGCACAGGCCTATGGCTTAAAACCGTACCAGGCAGAATTGATGCATGGGGTTGGTTTTAACCTTACCCAGATGGAAGACTATGCGCAAGGCTTTAAATATATGCTCATGGCTGATAAACTCATGGAGGAAGTGGGGTATCAGCAGATACCCGGAGCAGACTGGCATGTTTACAGACTGGCGCAGGTTTATACAACATTTTCCAATCATCAGAAAGCTGTTTTTTATCTGCGGAAGGTGCTGGAGTTGGTTCCTCCTGACGATTCCAGGCTGATTACAGCGATTTATAATCATATGGGCATTGTATACAATGAAATGGAGAACAATGACAGTGCCTTATACTATTACGAAAAGGCGCTGGCTTTTTTGAAAGCGCGCGGGGATACTTCTGTAATTGGTATCCTGGAATCCAATATTGCCAGAATCTATTTCAAGAAGGGCAACACGGAACAGGCCAAAGTAATTTTTGAAAATACGTATAACAAGAACAAGTTATCTCCTAACACTAATTGTATAAAATGTGCCTGGTACATTTTGATTGATCTGGCCTCTGTAGCACTGAAAGAAAATGACACCAGACGGGCAAGGGCGTTATTGGACGAATTTGTGGCGTATGCTCATAAGGAGCAACTTAATGACAAGGGACAGTGGAAACACTATTACCAACTGATGTCTGAAACCAACGAAAAGGAAGGTAATTGCGAGGTGGCCAAGACTTATCTGGATTCCTTTGTGGTGCTGAACGAAAGCCTGATGGCTAAAAAGAACGTCAGTGTTTTGGCTAATCTTGAAATCCAGTTGGCAGCAGAGAAACAACTATCGGACATTGCTTTGCTCGAAAAGGAAAACAGTAAACAAAGGGTTATTCGCAATGCCAGTTGGGCTATTTCCGGGCTGCTTGTATTATTACTCACGGGAATACTTTATGGGTATCGAATGCGGCAAAGGCGCCATATACAACAGCAAAGAATTCTATTGCTTGAAAAGCAGCATGCGGAAGAGCAAACGAAACACTATCGTCAGAAACTCAAAATTTTTATTGACGGGGTACGCAAAAAAAACGACTTGATTGATCAGTTAAACAATGAACTTGAAGGCAGACCACCGGTTACCAGCGAACAAGCCCTGTTGAATCCTGTGCTGATGGAGAAACTGGTGGAGACCATTATACTTACGGAAGAAGACTGGATTGAATTTAAAAGAACCTTCGAAAAGGTTTATCCTGGTTTTATAAGTAAAATTCAGGGTAATTACCAGGAACTCACCATCGCAGAAATAAGGCTGCTTACACTGATGAAATTGAACCTCTCGTTACGGGAAATGGGATCTATGTTGGGTATTTCGCCGGAATCTGTCAGCAAGCACAGACGAAACATACGCGTTAAGTTGGGTCTGAAGCACCATAAGGAAATAGCAGACTTGTTAGTTGAAAAGGAAGCTACAAGAAGCTGAAGGTCATTACAAGCTTTAAGTCAGCGTCTTAGAAAAGAGCGCGCTCTTTGTTGATCTAATGGCTATTTCTGCGAAAGTGGCTCATTGTCAGTCACTTATTTCTTCCGTTTTTCTTCCGCTCGAAAATAAGCCGGGACTTTTTGCTTATTCTACCTTTACCGGAGTCGGCCAATAAGGCCATTTGTTCAACCTTAATCCCCAACAGCGTATCAAATGAAAGAACTTAACACGGTGCTACTGAGCATACTATTCTCTCTACTTTCCTTCATCTAAAACCAAATCCATGAAATTATTGAACAAAAGTTTAGTATTTGTTTTGCTGGGCATGCTGGTTTTCGCTGCCTGTAAAAAGGACGACGCCATTTCGCCCAATCCGAATAACCCAGGTGGCAATAACAACCCACCAGATACCACCAATACCCAGTACCTGACCATGAAGCCTTGGAAAGTCCGCAAGACACGGATGCTTGAGAATGGGACAACAGATACTGTTAATGTAACCATCACTGGCCAGGAAAACTTTCGTCTGACCTTCATGGCAGATGGTACAGGGGTAGCCATTGGCACTATCTTAGGGGGCGGCTCTTTCACCTGGGCATTTGGTTCAAATGAAACGCAGGTAATCCTGACCAAATCAGGCGCTCCAACAACCTACAAATACACCAAAACTTCCCTCCAAGGGGCGACTCCAAACGTGCCTATTGCAATTATAGATGAGAACGGTAATACGCGTCAGATTATAGCAACCATGTTTGAAGAGTTCGAAAGACTACCGTAGTCAGGAATTTCTGATAACCTATGAAGCCTGTCACCTGCCGTGACAGGCTTTTTGTTTTTGGAAAGATACCTTATGCAGATGGCAAAAGATTAAACATCCGTTATGAAAAATAAACTTAACATTATCGGACTCGACCAGGCCCAGGCAAAATGCTGGCCGATAAACGCAATTTATGAATGGCGAACTATCAGGTGTTTTATTTGAATACCCGTAGTTTCCATTGGTACATACAGGGAGAGAAGTTTTTTGAGCTCCATTTGAAGAACTCTACACCAACTTCCAACTGAAAATGGATGAGATAGCCGAACGTATACATACCCTTGGCAAAACACCTTTTCACAGCTTTGATGATTTCCTGAAAAATGCCACCAGTAAACCTCAATAAAATGTGAGTCAAGGCCACGAGGCTGTCAAACAGCTACTGAGTTTCTTATCAACAGTTACAGGTACTCCCATCGCAGAAATAAGGCTGCTTGCACTGATGAAACTGAACCTCTGGTTACAGAAAATGGGATCCATGTTGGGTTTTTCGCCGGAATCTGTCAGCGAGCACAGGCGAAACATATGCGTTAAGCCAGGTAGGAAGCACCAAATGGAAATAGCAGATTTGTTAGTTGAAAAGGAAGCTGTAAGAAGCCGAAGGTCATCACAAGCTTTACGTCAGCGGCTCAGAAAAGAGGTAGCTTTTTGCTGACCTAATGGCTATTTCTGCAAAAAGGACTAATTGTCTGTCACCTATTTCTTCCGTTTTTCTTCCGCTCGGAAATAAGCCGGGACTTTTTGCTTATTCTACCTTTACCAGGGTCGGCCAATAAGGCCATTTGTTCAACCTTAATCCTCAACAGCGTACAAATGAAAAAACTTAACATGGTGCTATTTGGCATACTAATATTTTCTTTCAGTGTAAAGGGGCAGTCTTTGGTGCAGATCGGGAATAATACGGCTCAGCAATCCGCGAATTTTGGTCCTTTGCATAGGTTAACTGCTTCCCACAGCCATGCATATTCCCATTACGTTTATCTGTATGAAGCTTCAGAACTGGCTTTACCGGTTGGGGCTGTTATCACCGGTATCGACTGGCAGGCACAAGCAGGCACAGGTGGCCTGAGTGGCCCGAATGTGTACAACATTTATATGGGTACAACTTCCCAGACCAGTATTGCAATCACCGGGAATAACTTTACAGCAGAATCGGCTGGTACCACCACCGTATTTCAGGACAGCAACTACCAGCTTCCGCAGGGGGGTGGCTGGATCAGCCACCAGCTGGATGTGCCATTCACTTATACGGGCAATAATCTGAAGATACTTACCCAGCACCATAAAACCGGAACGGCCAGTGGCGGTATACTCTTTCATTATGAAAGTAAACCTGGCAAGGCTGCTGGTGTTTCAGGGTCGGCGAATAATGCCGGAACAGCTTTCGCTTCTTCACGAAGTAATAGCAGGCCAAATGTGCGGATTCATTATTTGATTCCGGGTATTGATGCAGCAATTCAGAGCATCGCCTCTCCCATAATTCCCATACCAGTATCATCCACAGTTCCTGTAGTGATAAATATCACGAACGGGGGAGCGACTACGGTTACAGGAGCAAGCGTTGGCTACATTTTTAACAATGGCACACCGGTAATTGAAAGCTGGTCCGGTTCTTTGACAGGAGGTTCTGTATTGCAGCACACTTTTTCTACCCCCATCACGACTCAATCTTCAGGTAGCTCCAATCTTAAAGTATGGATCAGCAATCCGAACAATGCGGGCCCGGATTTTAATACCTCCAACGATACAAGTACCCTGACGATCTGTACTCCGTTGCCTGCGGGAAATTATACTATCGGAGGCGCAACAGCTGATTTTACAACCCTGACAGCAGCCATTGATTATATAAACTGTGGAGGGATATCAGGTCCGGTTCAGTTTACCCTGGCCAGCGGCATCTATACCGGCAATTTCGAGATTAATAATCTGGCATTTGGTGTTTCATTATTCAGTGCTTCCGGACTGGCAGAGGATGTCATCATCACCCACAACGGGTCGGGTACCGTTTTTTCGATAAATGCTGCCGACAATGTTGTCATTTCAGGCATAACTTTCAAAAGGACTAATACAGCATTAGGGAGTGTCGCATCTGTACTTAATACTGAATCGGCAATTTCTGTATCTAACTCGCGTAATTTTACTTTGGCTAACTGTTATTTGGAAGGTCCGGTTGGAAATCCGGTCGGAACACCGGCCAGCACCTCTTCGAACAATCAGTTGCTTACGGTTTTGAACTGCGATAATGCAAGCATTATAAACAATAGGTTCACAAATGGTTATTACGGCCTCCTGGTTCGTTCCCAAAATGGTCAGCCTAATTTTTCACTTAATATCGCGGATAACGACTTTTTGGATATATACCATACGCCTATACTGGTGCAGCAGAAATACAATGCGATTACGATTGACAGAAATTTCTTTGAGAGTGACTTGACCAATGTAGCTGGCGACGGAAGCTTTGTCAGGCTGGATGATGTAACAGGTTGTGTCGTTTCCAACAATAAGTCAAAGGGTAAAACAGGGACGTATTGTTTTTACATCAGGGTTTCAGGGGATAGTTCGGCTAACAACATTGTTTACAACAATGAATTAAGTGCTCAAACCGTAACTCAGGTTTACGGTGCATCACCCTTAAGGCTGGAACCCAGCCCTGGTACTGAGATACAGATAGTGTACAATTCATTTCATTTGATACCAGATCTGTCCAGAGGAGGTGGGGCAGAAGTTTATGCCCTTTCCGGGGGAATAACTACCATATTTAAAAATAATGTGTTTTCCTGGTTTTTCTCCAGCGCACCGCCTCCTGATGCTGCTGTCTTTCAGTTTGTGGTGGCAGATACAAATTTTTATACTGGTTTTCAGTCCGTGATCAGTGAAAACAATAGCTTTTATTCAAATTACGGCACTATATCTCTTGCAAACAACCCCCATAACAACTCATTGTACAGCTTTGCGGTTTGGCAAACGCAATTCGGGAAGGATCTGAATAGTATTACTGCCAACCCAAGATTTACCGCGAACGACAGTCTGAGACCCATGCCGGGCTCTCCGTTAACAGGTGCAGCTGCCCCGATAGCAAGCATTACCACGGATATTGCAGGAACAATCCGGGATACAGCAAACCCTTGTATAGGTGCTTTTGAAGTGGAGCCAGTCTTGCAATTCGATATTTTTGCTTTGGAAATCGCTTCCCCTGTCCAGGCCCATGTTCCTAATGGTTCCAGTCAGACGGTCGCACTCCGGTTTATCAATCATGGCTATGACACGCTGTCTGCTGCGAACCTGCACTACCAGCTCAACAATGGCCCGGTTGTTACAGAGGCATTTTCAGGGCTGCTACTGTATCAGGATACGACCACCTTTACATTTGTGACCCCGGTGGTATTACCAGCCAGTGGTTTAGCATCTTTTAAAGTCTGGACAAGTAATCCCAATGGTCAGCAAGACCAGAATACAGCAGCAGATACCCTTGAGTATAAGTTCTGTCTGACCATTCCAACAGGCACTTATACATTTGGCGGACCTTTAACAGACTTTCCCGATGTGAGTGAGCTCAGCTGGGTATTATCCTGTGCCGGGGTGAATGGACCGGTCACTTTTAAAGCTGAATTTCCCAACAATGTGCTGAACGAACAGCTGGTGTTGAATGCTATTCCCGGAACAGGTCCGGGAAGCAGGGTTCGTTTTGAAGGGCAGGGAGATACTATATCCTTTGATCCTTCCAATAATAACAAGGCAGTTGTAGAATTGAATGATGTATCCTATGTGAACCTGGAAGGTTTTTATATTCATAAAGCTAGCACGAATACTAAACGAGGACACGGGATAATGCTCGTAGACGCGAGCCATAACATTATTCGTAGGAACACTGTGGATGTGCGTAATTCGAGTTATGACCCAACGTTTGGTAACGGGATTACGTTAAGCAAACCTAGCGCTTTCGGCGGGGTACCTACGACTTCCAGTTATAACATTATAGATTCGAATATTGTTATTGGCGGAGGGGCAGGCATTGCCTTAGCAGGAGATACTGTCGGCGGGGAAAACCAGTGTATTGGTAATTTGATTGCTGATAATGATATTTCAGATTTTTTTTGGAAAGGTATTCATTTGAGTAATACCGATAGCACTATTGTGGATGGGAATAATCTGCACAGGCCAACCAGAGCAGATTTATCTACTTTTGATGCGATCTTGATTCAAGACAAGACACGCAGGAGTACAATCCGGAATAACCGGATTCATAATAGTTTTCCGGCGAATGGCATGGGGAATTTGCCAGATAGTCATGGAATTAACTATTCAGCTACTCCCAACCCTGGTGAGAAAAATGTATTCTACAATAATGTAATCTATAACTTGGTTAGACCACTGGAAGGCACTGCCATTGGAATCGCCATTGGAGGATCCAATGCAGATTTCCATCACAATACTATCGCGTTCACTTATCAGATAACATCGAGGATCAGACCCACAATAGGTATTGCTGTGGATCACGCCCAGGAAGGAATTACTATTCAGAATAATAATGTTTTCATCGACGAGCAGGGAATAAATGAAATATTCGGTATACTTGCTGATACCTCATCGGTTTTTTCTTCCAACAACAATAACATCTATCTGAAGCATTATACTTCCGGTACACAGAGTCTGGGAGGCATTTATGATGCTATTAATGTTACAAACCCTAACTTACCCACATTTATCAATCTTGTCAGCTATCCGACTTTATCAGGCTGGCAGACAGCTACTGGTCAGGATGCTGGCAGTTTCAGTATAAATCCTGATTTTATCCAGCCTGCAAATGGGGATTATATTCCTAATAATCCTGCTTTGGATAACAGGGCTGTTCCTGTCACTTATATTACAACGGATATTCTGGCCGCTCCTCGCAATCCTCAGAACCCGGATATCGGCGCGTATGAATTTTGCCCGATGAATGGTGATTCTGCAACCATTGGCATTTGTGCAGGTACCAGTTATATCTTTGGTAGCCAGACTTTGACAACAGCAGGTATTTATACAGAAGTATTCTCAAATACATGGGGTTGTGATTCAACGGTAACCCTCACCTTAAGTGTTGATACTGCTATTCTGATGAATGCTACTGTCACTATCTGTCAGGGTAGCACTTACACCTTTGGTACTCAAACACTGACAACTGCAGGTACTTATAACCATACTTTCCAAAGTATTGGAGGTTGTGATTCTACTGTTACCCTTGAGTTGGCAGTGAGCCCTACCCACAGCAGTACCACGAGTGCTACCATTTGTCAGGGTAGTATCTATATTTTAGGTACACAGGTGCTTACTTCACCGGGAACCTTTAGTCATACCTTCCAGAACATATTTGGCTGTGATTCGGTAGTAACGCTTAATCTTTCCGTGACGCCGGTAGATACTTCAGTAACTGTGAACGGACTTACCCTAACGGCGAATGCCCTTAACAACTCCAGTTACCAATGGTTGAATTGTACAACAGGTATTCCAATCACCGGAGCCATCAACAGGAATTATAATGTATCAGCCAATGGTAGTTATGCTTTAATTACCACCCAAAATGGTTGCGCAGATACTTCAGATTGCTACACTTTTATAAATGTTGGCGTGAAGCAACGAGCTGGTCTGAAAGCACATAAACTTTATCCTAATCCGACGCAAGGAGTAGCTTATTTATCCTTCGAACAGGAGAATGCAGAACCGGTTATAATCAGGGTGATGGATACAAGAGGAAGGGAAGTGTTCTATCATAAAGTGGTTGAACCGGCAGGTAATATGATTGTTGAACTTCCCCTGGAAATCCTCTCCGAAGGCGTTTACAGTGTGCTGCTGGAAAGCGCTACAGGTGGCAGAGCCATCATAAAACTGGTTAAAACAAAATAACCCAAAAAACAAAAGCACAAAAGTAAAGACAGGTCTCCGAATAAAGTCCGGCTTCTCTCTACGACAGAGAAGCTGGACACCTGTTTAAATTGACCCCACAGGGGACGGGATTAACAGGCCACTGACGCCCCGCAAGCGCGATAAAAATTTTGAACCCTAAGCATTGATCATATTATGTTACGTAAGTCGGTATGCCTCTTGTTTTTCATCCTAGCCTACAACGGGGTGCTAAAAGCCTGTCATGTCGCTGGCGGGAACATCACCTGTGCCTGGCTGAGTCCGGATATGATAAAGGTTCGTCTGACTCTCTTTCGGGAATGTGCCTGTAATAGCGGATCAGATTGGGGCACGAAAACCTTTACCATTGGTGCAAAAAACAATTGTGGCGTTGTCTCTGGTTTGGATGTATCCCCTCTTCCAGCTACCGGAATGGAACTACCCTCTGCCTGTGAAACAGAAGCGACCACATGCAATGGTGGCAGCCGCTACGGTGTTGACATGTATCAGTACGATGGTATCTTCGTTATTCCTCCGGGTACAGATACGTCCTGTCAGGACTGGCACTTCACTTTTTCAACTGGTGCAAGAAACATCTCTTCAACACTCAATCCCACCGGCCCCTACGGCCTTTTTGTTGACTGCTATTTCAACGGTCGTTATCAGCCCAACAGCTCACCCCGTTTCCAGACCATGCAGATTCCGGCCTATTGTATCCGTGAGCCGGTAAGTCTGATAGTCAATACTCAGGAACAGGACGGAGATTCACTTGTTTATTCCTTGACGACCGCACAGTCTGGATCTGGTTTTCCTTGTACCTATAATCCCGGCTATACTCCCCAGAGCCCCGCCCAAAGTACTTTGGGCATTACACTTGACCCCTTAACCGGGAACATCAGTTTTGAGCCAACTCAGGTGGAGAACGTGGTATTTGTGCTGAAAGTAGAAGAATACCGTAATGGGGTACTGATTGGCTATGTTAAGAACGATATCCAGCTGGTGCTGAGTGCCGGGAACATCTGTGATAATGTCACGCCCACCTATCGTCAGGATACCATTGCCAGGAACTGCGGGGCTGTCGGGCTTCGGGTGCCGCTGAGTGTACCGGTGAACTGCTATACGGTTACGCCCACCGCCTCAGAATTCAGGCTGTACCACCCCGAAGGCAAACTGATACCGATTATGAAGGCGGAACCGGATACCTGCAATGCCAGCAACCGCAGCACCTCCATTACGCTCACCCTGCAACAGCCCTTGGCTCAGAACGGTTATTACTACCTGGTGAGCCGTAAGGGTTTAGACGGCAACACCTTCGGCAACAAATGCGATAAGTATATGAAGGAGTTTGATACGCTGGTGATAGCCGTCAGCGGCTGCCCGGATTACCAGACACCCATGCAACTGGTGAATGTATCGGTTGATTCCCTCAACCAGAATGCCACCTATGTCCAATGGCTTGATCCTGATACGCTGAACTACAACTGGTTCAGTGCTTTTCTGTTGTGGAGGAGAGACAATCTCCTGAATACGGGCTACCAAAGGGTGTTGTACACCGAAAACGACCCTGCTGCCAGATATTTTGTGGATGTATATCCTGAAACTCTGCCCAGATACAGCAGGATATACTACAAAGTCAATCTTACGCTTTCCAATCTGGTTCGCAACTCCTACTCGAATGAACTGGGAACCATCAGGCTTGAGAACAACCCGCCGGATATACCGGAACAAAATACCTTATCTCTGCAATGGTCACCGTATGAAGGTTGGCCAGCCCCGCTATACTTACTGCAATACAAAAAGCAAGAAGACCTCTCCCAGGAATGGCTGTTTCCGGAAAGCATAGCAGGTACTACTGATACCATGATGGAATACACCAAACCTGTAAAACCTGGTAAATACCAGGCTCGTATCCTTACAATATCACCCAATACCCGTTACCGATCCTATTCAAACTGGATATCCTTTGAAGTGGCAAAGCGTGAGGTGAAGGCTTACAATGTGGTCACCCCTAACGGAGATGGCCTGAATGATTATTTTTATTTTGAAAACCTGGAATTCTACCCGGGCAGCAAACTACAGGTGTTCAACCGTTGGGGTCAGCAGGTATACAGCCATACTGCCTACAACAACGACTGGGAACCAAACGATTTGGAAGAAGGGAGTTACTTCTACACGCTGCTGTTACCGGAAGGCGAACCGTTGAAGGGGATGTTTGCGGTGTTGAGGTAGTCTTTTCAGACATTGAGATTGCGAGAGGCGAGAGAGCGAGACTTGTTTTTGTTCACCACTGGTAGCATGGTGCACAAAGCTGATATGGACCATGGACCATGGACAATCGACTACGGACAGCCGAAGGCCAACAGACATTGAGCGGCCTGTCTCAGTGACCCCCGTGTGCTCCGTGTTTAACCACAGAACACATCGAGGCACCGAGAGGTTTTCGCATAGAGCGTGAACAACGCGATACACCAGGGACTGTCAACCCCACAAAAGGAGTTTGACAAACTGCATTTTTACCAGAATATTACAGCAACGAGGAGCGTGTTTGCCCTGGAATAGCTATATATTTTCAGTGGAGAATATTCTAAAATCCGGATAGTTCTTGAAAAAATGCCCGGAACGGAATCCTCAACAACCTCCTGCCTGTACTATCTTTATGTAAATGCGTAGCCTCCTGTTCATTGTATTTTTTCTGACAACTGCTTTTCAGCTTAAAGCAGGCGTGTTTGATACGCTTGAGCATATTGAGGCAGCTGAACGGGTAGCATGGGCGAAGAAACTTTACCAGGAGCAAATAAGGCAGCTGGATAGTGAAACGGCTGTTAAGGAGCTGACAAGCCTGCTGAAGCTTTCAGTTAAATTAAAGGATCAAAAACTGGAGGTCAAAGCACTCGATTATTTGGGTACTTATTATGTGCAAAATGTGCCTGGAGGAGAATTCTATGGTTTTTTTTATTGGAAGAGGGGAATAGCCCGTACGAAATTATACAAGCTTGATATAACGCAGGCAGCATTTACACATGCGTTAGGCTATCATCTGATAAATATTGAAAAGTATCAGGAGGGATTTAAGTATTTGTTATTGGCAGACAGGCTGATGGAAGAGGTTGGGTATCATCTTATACCTGATGTATCTAAATGCCTGTATCGTTTAGCGCAGACCTATGATAAGTTCTCAAATCATGAAAAAGCTATTTTTTACCTCAAAAAGGCGTTGCTGTATTGTCCTCCGGATGATGATTTGCTAATCTGGGCAACCTATAATCAGATAGGATCGGTCTATTATGGTTATGAGCAGTTAGACAGTGCTTTATACTATTATGAAAAGGCACTTCATTTTTCAGAAGAAAAAAAGGATACAACAGCTTTTGGAATACTGGGCGCCAATATTGCAAGGGTTCATTTCAAAGCCGGAAGGATCAAAAAGGCTAAGGAAATGTTTTTAAAGGCTTATGAGGCCAATTTGAACTTTTCTAATGACTATTGCAGAAAGTGCGTCTGGAAAATTCTGCTTGAATTGGCAGCGATTGCTTTGGAAGAAAAGGAGATTATTCAGGCACAGGAAAAACTGAAAGAATTTGTAAAATTCGGAAATGAAGAGGGTTTTGCAGATCCTGAAGCTTGGAGCAAATATTACAGGCATATGTCGGAGATCCATACGTTGAATGCCGAATACCAGCTTGCAAATACGTACCTCGATTCCTTCGTGGTATTACGTGACAGCCTGATTGCCAAAAAGAATGTGAGTATTCTGGCCAATCTTGAAATCCAATTGGCGGCCGAGAAACAGCTGTCGGAGATTGCCCTGCTGGAAAAGGAAAACAGCAAGCAGCGAACCATTCGGAATACGACCTGGGTGGTTTCCGGCATGACCATTATGTTATTGGGAGCGGCCGTTTACAGTCTCAGGATGAGGCAAAAGCGGCAGAAACAGAAACAGAAGATATTGGTTTTGGAGAAACAGCGGGCGGAAGAACAAACGGAAAACTACCGGCATAAACTCAAACAATTTATTGAAGGGGTGCGTGAAAAAAACAGGCTTATTGAGAAGCTGAATGTTCAGGTTGCCGATTTTCTCTCCGAAGGTCAGGTAATGCATCAGGAGAAAGTATTGGGCACTGATTTAAAGGAGCAATTATCACGGGCTATCATACTTACAGAGGAAGACTGGCTGAGTTTTAAGCGGCTGTTTGAACAGGTCTATCCCGGCTTTATACAGATTTTACAATCGGAATACCCCGATTTGACTATTTCAGAAGTTCGTTTTCTTTTACTGCTGAAACTTAATCTTTCAATACAGGAAATGGCAGGAATGTTGGGGATATCGGCTAAATCTGTCCGCCAGACACGCTGGAGAATCCTCAAAAAACTGGGTATTGATAATCCCCGCGAAATCCCCGCCATGATAAAAAAGCTGCAGGACACACAACCCAGTCTTAACTGACAGTTACACATGTGGGCGGATCTGATTTGAGTCAAAAAAGTTGGTTAGCAGGTGGTTCTGAAGAAACAACTTTTGAAAAAGATCACCTGACAGGGAGGAATTAACGTCAGATTGGGCAGACCTGTCAATAGAAAAGCCTACCAGCCTCATGCCGGATAAGGACTCCTAGCAGCTAATGAAAGACACACTAATGCCTTAATCAACTGTATTTAACCAATTTAGCTTTGTAGACTTTTTGTAGACATTCAAATTCACCTTGGCTTTCAAGGGCAGTTAAATTTGAACCGAACACTTAAAAGCTAAACATGAAAGTATTAAAACAATCAAAGCTTGTGTACCTGACGGTCTGCGCCCTGCTCCTTTTGGGCCAGGGTGTACAGGCACAAAATCTGGTGCAGGTAGGAAGCAGTACTGCACTGCAATCGGCAAATTTTGGACCCTTGTACAGGGCATCTGCTACTAACAGCTCCAACTTTTCACATTATGTGTATCTATATGATTCATCGGAACTGTCTTTGCCTTTAGGCGCCGTGATAACCCGGATTGATTGGCTTGCCCAGGAAGGCACCGGAGGATTAAGTGGCAGTAATATCTTTAATATTTTTATGGATACTACTTCCCGGACAAGTATTGCCATAAGCGGGAATAATTTTAACCTTGAATCTGCCGAAGCGACCGCCGTATATGTGGATAGCAATTATCAACTTCCGCAAGGGGGTGGCTGGATCAGCCACATACTCGACCATCCGTTTCCTTATACAGGAAACAACCTGAAGATACTGACACAACACCATAAAACCGGGGTGGCCAGCGGAAGCATCCTTTTCCATTATGAAAACCATCCGGGAAAATCAGCAGGTGTTTCCGGCTCCAGTAATAATTCAGGAACAGTTTTTTCGCCGTTAAGAAGCAATAACAGGCCTAATATTCGTATTCATTATTTGATTCCCGGGACGGATGTGGGTGTACAAAGTATCATGTCTCCGGTTGCACCGGTACTAGCCGGAGCATCCGTACCTGTAACCATAACAGGTACTAACTGGGGAACCGTCAATATTACAGGAGCATCTGTAGGTTATAGCTTTAATAACGGGGCTCCGGTGATTGAAAGTTGGACAGGTACACTGTCAGGTGGTTCAACCATGCAGCACACTTTTAGCACTCATATCAACACGCCAACTTTTGGAGCGACTGATTTAAAAGTATGGATAACCAATCCCAATGGAGGGGGTGCAGATCTGGGCACAGCCAATGATACACTTAGCAAGACCATTTGTATACCACTGGCTGCCGGTACTTACACAGTTGGCGGGACGAATCCTGATTTTGCCACCCTTGCTGAAGCGATAGATTTTTTAAATTGCGCTGGCGTAGCCGGGCCGGTTCAGTTTGTATTGGCGAGTGGTACTTATGCCGGTAGTTTCAGCATCAGTCACCTGGCATTTGGGGTATCGTTTTTCAGTGCTACCGGTCTTGCCCAGGATGTTACCATTACGAACCATGGTAATGGTACTGTATTTTCAATAGATGCCACCCCGGATGTCGTTATCTCAGGCATAACTTTCAAACGTACCAACTCCTCTCCACTTTCTGTTGAGTCTGCTATCTCGGTAACTAATTCTGACAATTTTTCGCTGGCCAATTGTATACTGATGGGCCCTGTCGGAAATCCAATTGGTACACCTGGAAGTACATCAACAAACAGTCATCTGTTGACTGTCAGGAACTGCAACACAACAAATATTCAGAACAATAAATTTATGGATGGTTATTATGGCATCAATGTGCCATCTGGTAATATTAGCCCTTTTAACGGTGCTTTAAACATTGTTGAGAATGAATTTTTGGATATTTATCATACGCCTGTTTTGGTACAGCAGAAGTATGTTGGGGTCACAATTGACAGGAATGTCATGCGTTGTAATCTTTCGAATGCCGATGAATCTGGAAGTATTATAAAATTAGCGGATGCTACAGCTTTTACTATTTCCAACAACAAGGCCTCTGGCAAAACAGGCGCTTATTTTTGTGATATTCTGGTAGTGGGAGACAGCACAGAAAATAATATCATTTACAACAATGAATTTAGTTTACTGACCACAACCACCAGTCTTAGTGCAAGTCCACTGTATTTAAAATTCAGCACTGCTGCGGCAGTTCAGGTATTGTATAATTCTTTCCACCTGACACCATCAAATGCGCGTGGTTTCGGAATCGTTGTATGGGATGTTACCGGGACTGGATCTAAGATCGCCTATAAAAACAATGCATTTGCCTTTACTTTTTCAAACGCCCCTGATCCCGGAGATCTCGCAGTTATTATCTGGGCAAGCCCCGATACAAGCTATTCTTTATTGATGGGTGACCACAACAGCTATTATTCTAATTACAGTATACCGCACTTATCTAATGCATTGACAGGAGCAACAATTTTATTGGCGAGTTGGCAAACGCAGTTTGGTAAAGATCTGAATTCTATCACCATTAACCCAAGATTTACCGGTTCCAATGATCTGAGACCGTTACCGGGATCTCCTCTTACAGCTGCAGGAGTACCGATAACAAGCATTGCAGCTGATATAGAAGGGACTGCACGTGATGCAATGCACCCAAGCATTGGAGCTTACGAGATAGAACCTGCTCTGCAATTTGACCTGTATGCCCTGGAACTGGTTTCTCCGGCTCAGGCGAATGTTGCCAATGGATCAAGTCAAAATATTGTTTTTAAATTTATCAATGATGGGTACGATACCCTCAGGACAGCCAGTGTGCACTACCAACTAAACAATGGTCCGATTATATCCGAGAGTTTTACTGGCCTGATACCTTATCATGATACCGCAATTTATACCTTCAGTACGCCGTTGATAATGCCAGCAGTTGGTGCTGCTGACTTTAAAGTGTGGTCGAGCAGCCCTAATGGACAAACAGATCAGAACCTGAACACTGATACCCTGTATCGCAAATTCTGTCTCTCCATCCCGGGAGGTATTTATACTTTTGGCGGACCTCTAACAGATTTTCCGGATGTAGATGAGCTTTGCTGGCAGTTATCTTGTGCAGGTGTTTCAGGTCCGGTCACTTTTAAAGCTGAATTTCCTGGCAATGTTTTGGAGAAACGTATTGTTTTGAGCAGTATTCTGGGAGTAAGTGCAATGAACAGCGTAATTTTTGATGGTCAGGGAGATACGCTTTTTGTAGACCCATCCATCTATCCGACGCCGGCAGTCGGGTTGAATGCAATTGTATTTCTGGATGGAGTTTCGTATGTGACGATTCAGAATTTTAATATCCGGATGTCAGGTACAAATTCCAGAGAGGGTTATGGAATTAAACTGAGAAATGCGCACCACAATATTATTCGTAATAATAAAATTGATTTACGAAATGCTGTTACAACGAATTATAGAATTACAGGAATTATATTCAGTAATACCTCAGAGTATACGGCTACCAAAGCCTCCTATAACATAATTGATTCAAATGTTTTGATTGGAGGAGGTATTTTATTAACGGGAGATACTATAGGGGGTGAAAACCAGAATTTGGGGAATCAGATTTTGAACAACGAGGTGTCCGATTTTTACTCGAGTGGCATTTATCTCTCCAATACCAATGGAACGGTGGTAGATGGCAATGACATTCACAGACTGAATAGAATAGAAGTTAGCAGCTTTGCTGCTATTGTAATTGCAAACACTACCCGTAGTAGCATTATCCGAAACAACAGAATACATGACAGTCATGCAATAAATAGTGTCGGATTTGCCAATGGTACAGGAATATCGTATGTCTCCACCCCGCCACTTGAACAAAAGAATTCTATTTATAACAATGTAATTTATAGATTGGGTCGGGTATCAGAAGGGGAGATAGCCGGAATGGTAATAAGCGGTTCGAATGCTGACTTTTATTATAATTCTGTAGTTATGACATATCCTTTAATTTCCGGACCAAGGAGCTGGGGAATTCGGCTTGATGGTGCTGTCGGAATAGACTTTCGATACAATAATATTGTCATAGACCAGGATGGTACTGGTGATAAATTTGGAATTGCTTCTGATTCTTCGTCTGTTTTCCAGTCCGACCGCAACAATATATATGCTAATCAATATGCATCAGGTAGTCAGAGTGTAGGGGGAAAATATGATTACTGGAATATGCTAACAGGTATATATGTTAATCTAACAGGTTATCAAACACTTACCGGTTGGCAAGTTGCTTCAGGGCAAGATGCTGCGAGTTTTAGTGTAAACCCTGATTTTATTAATTCTATGAATGGCGATTATACCCCCAATCATCCTGCCTTGAATAATCGCGCTGTTCCTATTTCTTATATTACCACCGATTTTCTGGGGACTCCCCGCCATCCGCAAACCCCGGATATAGGTGCATACGAATTTTGCCCTGTGAATGGAGATTCCGTTACGGTTGGAATTTGCACAGGTACAAGTTATACTTTCGGAAATCAGTCTTTGTCAATTGCTGGTCTTTATACGGGTCTATTCATTAATTCTCTGGGCTGTGATTCCACGGTAGTTCTCACGCTTAACGTCGACACCGCGATCCTTACAAACGCTTCTGCCACTATCTGTCAGGGAAACAGCTATATCCTGGGTTCTCAAACCCTGACAACAGCTGGAACTTACAGCCATGTTTTTCAAAGTGTCGGAGGCTGTGATTCTACTGTTACACTTCAACTCACAGTAAATCCTACCCATACCAGAACAGCTTCTGCCACTATTTGCCAGGGCAGTAGTTATGTTCTGGGCTCACAAGTGCTTACAGCACCCGGAACCTATAGCCATACTTTCCTGAATAGTTTTGGTTGCGACTCAACGGTTACCCTGAATCTTTTCGTAACGCCGGTTGATACGGCCGTAACAGTGAACGGCCTTACACTGACAGCCAATGCCCTGAACAATTTCAGCTATCAATGGCTGAATTGTACCACTGGTCTTCCGATACAGGGGGAAATCAATCGTAACTATACTGTAACCGCAAATGGTAGTTATGCCCTGATTACGACCGAAAATGGTTGTACAGATACTTCGGCTTGTTACACTTTTCTAAACGTAGGTGTTGAACAACAGGCAGGACTGAAGGCGCTCAATCTTTATCCTAATCCTTCACAGGGAATTGCTTATCTGTCTTTTGAACTGTTAAAAACAGGTTTGGTAAGTATCCGGGTGATGGATGCACAAGGCAGGGAAGTGCTCGTCCAAACGATAACAGATGTAGCGGGTAGTATAGTAGTAGAACTTCCTTTGGAACAGCTTTCAGAGGGTATTTACAGCCTATTGCTTGAAACTTCAGAAGGTCGCGTGGTCAGGAAATTAGTCAGAACAAAATAAAATACAAAGAGGAGTTAAAAGGTTACTGGTCCGCCCCCTAATTGGGGGCGGACATCTTTTATAAAAAGAAATAACCAGGACTAAAAAAGATGTTACGAAAAGCGCTCTGTTTCTTAATTTATATCTATTGCTTGTATGGGCATAAAGCAAGTGCAGACCATTTGGCTGGGGGTACCATTACATACCAATGGATGGATTATAACTCTTATAAGGTAAGGTTGACCTTATTCAGAGATTGTAGCGGAGTTCCTGTAGACTGGGATACGAGTTTTCAAATCATTCAATTCAGAAACCTTTGTGGAGATACAGGGAATTTGTTGCTCAACCCTCTTCCCGGGACAGGCTTTGAATTGCCTGATGCCTGTGAGAAAGAACAAACGCTTTGCAGCGGGGGTATTCGCTATGGTGTACAAATGTTTCAATTTGAAGGGATATTCTCCATTCCTTGGGGCACGGCGTCTAATTGTCAGGAGTGGTATTTTTCAGTCAGGATATCTGCACGGAACTCATCAGCCACTTTATCAGGACAAGGGTATTTTTTTGTAGACAGTTATCTGAACAATAATATTCAACAGAATTCTTCTCCTTATTTTCAGACATTTCAGGTCCCTGCTTTTTGCATACGGGACTCTGTCAACATAATCGTTGATACCTTTGAAGCAGATGGTGATTCATTGGTATATACACTCACAAGCGCACAAAGAGATTTTGGAGTCCTGAGTACATATATGCCGGGCTATTCTCCACAAAACCCGGCACAAAATAATGGAGGTATCAGTATCCATCCTCTTAACGGAAATATACGCTTTTTGACAACACAGATAGAAAATGCTGTATTTGTCTTAAAAGTAGAAGAATTCCGTAATGGTGTATCGATAGGTTATATCAAAAAGGATGTTCAGGTAATCCTTTCAGCCGGAAGTATTTGTGACAACCTTGCCCCTGCCTTTCACCAAGATACGCTGGAACAAGCTTGTGGCACAGCCGCTTTCATTATTCCGTTGAATACGCTTGTCAACTGTTCTGAGGTCTCTGCCGATGCATCTGAATTCAGGTTGTATGCTTCTGACGGAAACCTTATCCCTGTTGTCAGAGCTATGCCTGATACCTGTAACGCCGGCAACCGAAGTACCTCCATTACGCTCACCCTGCAGCAACCCCTGCAGCAAAATGGCTACTACTATCTGGTGAGCAGAAAAGGATTAGACGGCAACACCTTCGGCAACAAATGCGAAAAGTATATGCGGGAGTTTGATACCCTGGTGATAGCGGTGAGTGGTTGTCCGGATTATCAAACACCGCTACAACTGGTGAATGTATCGGTGGACTCCATCAATCAAAATGCCACCTATGTACAATGGCTGGATCCGGATACGCTCAACTACAACTGGTTCAGCGCCTTTCTGCTCTGGCGGAGGGATAATATCCTCCAGACCGACTACCAGCGGGTGCTGTACACAGAAAATGATCCGGCAGCGAGATATTTTTTGGATGCATATCCCGAAACCCTCCCCCGAGACAGCAGGATTTACTACAAAGTCAATCTTACGCTTTCCAATCTGGTTCGCAACCCCTACTCGAATGAACTGGGAACCATCAGGCTTGAGAACAACCCGCCGGATATACCCGAACAGCTCAGCCTTTTGCTGCAATGGTCGCCATACGAAGGCTGGGCCAACCCCCTGTATTTCCTTCAATACAAGGCTGATCAGGAGAATAAGCCGGAATGGCTGTTCCCTGAAACGGCGGTCGGTACCACCGATACGTTGTTGGAATATATCAAACCCCTTGAACCGGGCCACTATCTGGCCCGTATCCTCACCGTTTCCCCCGACGGGTTGTACCGTTCATACTCCAACTGGGTGCCTTTTGAAGTACCGGTAAGAGAAGTAAAAACCTTCAATGTGGTTACGCC
>DLHS01000007.1 GCA_002483345.1 Bacteroidetes bacterium UBA7662 | reverse complement strand
CCACAAGATGCGTAAGCGTAAGCGCACCCCCAACCCTCCCCCGACCCTGTAGGGGTCGAACAAAATCTTTCCTTTCAGCACGGCTATGCCCTGTAACGGCCCTAGAGGCCCGCCACCACGCAGGAATTATGTAATTCTTATCCCGAATGATGTAAAGCAAGCCGGAAATGAACCGGTAGGTTTACCAGACGGCAAATAGCTGCCAGGATAAACGGCACCTGCCGGTGCCTGCAAAACCGCCTTAACAGGGCAATTTTTAAAACAAACTATCATGACCACGGAAACCAAAGGGTACCATCTAACCACCCCCCTGCACCATTTTGATTTATCTTATAACGATGTAGGGGAAGGCACCATCCCGATCATCTTTTTGCATGGTTATCCGTTCGACAAAACGATGTGGGATGGTCAGTTAGACGCTTTAAAAGCCTCCTATCATGTCATCGCCTGTGATATCAGGGGATTTGGGAAGTCAACCGACGAACAATCACCGCTGAGTATGGAGCTGTTTGCCGATGATCTGATTCAGTTTATGAATCAGCTCAGCATCAGCAAGGCCATTATCTGTGGCTTATCCATGGGCGGATTTATTGCGCTGAATGCCCTGCAAAGATTCCCCGAACGCTTCAAGGCCTTGATTTTATGCGACACCCAATGTATTGCCGACACCCCGGAAGTAAAGGAAAAACGATATAAAATAATCGCTGAAATAGCCACTGAAGGTGTCGCCGGCTTCAACGAGGGTTTTGTTAAAAGTGTCTTCCACCAGGATTCGCTGACGAACAAAAAAGCGCTGGTGGACCAATTGAGCCGGGTGGTTTTTTCCAATTCCGAACACATCATCACCGAGGGGCTAAAAGCCCTTGCCGAACGTTCAGAAACCTGCTCCCGCCTCCAGGAAATAAGCGTTCCGACCCTGATTATCTGCGGCAGCGCGGATCAAGTAACCCCGCTGGCCCAATCCGAAAGCATGCATGCCAGCATCGAAGGCTCCGAACTGCGGGTTATCGACCAGGCCGGTCATGTATCCAACCTGGAACAAGCCGATACTTTCAACAAACACCTGCTCGATTTTTTAACCGGTTTAGGCGACTTCAATTTTGAAAAAATCAACGGGGGAGAAAGGATGGTTTAAGAGCCTGCTGAGGCTTTGAGCAGAGATATCGCAAAAGAACTGTTGGCAGTTCTTTTTTATTCCGTTTTCCCTTTAAAAGTCGCGTAAATGGCCATCGCGTGTCCGTGCCCTAAATCAAATGTTTCTTTGAGCCAATGGGTCACCGTGGTTGCCTTTATGGCGGGATTGAGTTTTCCGTCGATGATGAATGCTTTCTCCTCGGCCAGTTTTTTGAAATCGGCGGGGCTTTTGCCTGTCTTGGCTTTGATGTTGTCGATGTAGGCTTGAAATGACATGATGTATGTTTAAAGCACCTTTTTACAATCCCTTATAGCTTCAAATATAGGTTGCATTTTTGGATAGATGTCACCGGGAAGCGTGAACGGACCGGTCAGGCACCGGCGTGCTGCCCTTTATAGTCTTCCACTTGTGCCAACAGTTCCATGGATTTCAGGAGGGGGGTCCATTCCTTTCCACTGAAAATGCGTTGAAACCATTTTTTGTTTCTGTTTTCGTAGGTCAGGTTGAACCATAACCAGATGGCGATGACACTGAATGACCCCGTAAAAAACAAAGCCACTGCCCATTGCCCTATATTCCAATCTGTAAGCATGGTTTCGTTCCACCAAAAGGTGGTCCAGACAGGAAGCTGGAGAAAAAGCAGGCGGGTTATCCAAAGCGTCGACATCTTTAGGCTTGCCAGCTTCTCTTGCGTTCTGATAATCGGATCTGTGATATCTACCTGGTAAATGGTGATGAGCTGATAGAGGTAAACAAACACCGCCATAGCGGTTAAAAGCACCTGGATAGAGGCCGAAAACAGAAAAAACTTATTCGCCCCGGAAAATGAGTTTACATAAACCGAACTCAGGGCAATTCCCCCTATACCCACCCATAAAAGGCCCACCAGCAGGGTAAAAATCTTAACTGGTTTCATGGAACCTACAAGGTTATGGACCTTCATCCGGGTAATGTCTTCGGTGTGTTTTTTGTTGACGACCAGGCTCTCCTCCAGTTTATCCTGGGTGGCTTGCCAAAGTTTTTTTAATTCCAGCTCGTTCATGGTTTTATGATTTAAGTTGTGAAAACCGCTCTTTTAATTTGTCTTTGATACGCCCTATTCTGGTCCCTACGTTGCTTACCGACATGCCCAGGATGTCGGCTATTTCAGCGTGGCTCTTGTCTTCGAGATACAGGAGCATGAGGGCTTTGTCTATCTCTTTCAGTTCGCTGATAAATTGTTCCAATAAAGTCAGCTGCCTTTCCTTTTCCGATTTGTCTTCGACGGGTATTTCCATCAACTGCTCCGTCAGTACGGCATGTTTCCCGGCTCTTGCAGCGCTTTTGCGGTAAAAGGAGATCGCCACATTCAGGGAGATGCGATACAGCCAGGTAGAGATTTTATACTGGTGGTTGTATTTGTGCACCGACTGCCAGATCTGAATCATCATTTCCTGCAGCAGATCCTGCCGGTCGTCCTCATCCGGGCAGTACGCACGGGCAACCTTCCACAAAATACCCTTGTGCTGCTCCATCATCCCTTCAAAAAGGTGCTTTTGCGCTTGCTTATCCATCACCATGCTGAAAACCAATTCCCGATAAAAGTAAAGGATCGAGGGTCATGCCCCACATCCGGGTGAGAATCCCTGTCCACGCTTTGCATTTCTCCGTTACGGTTTTTCAGCATGGCTTTGAAAGCGCCACCTCCCACAGGGAAACCGAGGACCGCATATATGTTAAGTTTCTTCATCGGGCGATTTCAGGTGTAAAACTTGTTTATCCCATTATTCGCAGGTCCTTTCGAAAAATCACAGGGAGGAGCGGTTTTTTTGGAGGAGCGGGGGTTGGTGGCCTTGAGCTGTAAATAAGTCAATGTAAGGCGCATTTTTACAATCCCTTATATCTTCAAACATAGGTTGCATTTTTGGATAGATGTCACCGGGAAGAGTGAACAGACTGGTCAGGTGCCGGTGTTCTGCCGTTTATAGGCTTATTCGCGTGCATCAAAATCTTCTGAGTAAATTATCGTACTCTTTAAATCACCGTTACCATAGTAGTCAAACAGATAATACATTTTTGACGAACTTACATTTCGAATTTCGCTGGTCATTAATTTTAGAAGGTTGTCCTCGTAAATATCTTCTTGCCAGACTTCGCCATTTTCATACATAGTAATTGTCTTTAAAAGACTGCCAGCCTTGAAATTACTTTTGGAATACTCAATGGTGTCGTTTGTTTCATTGAGTGAGTACCAATCAGGTATACTATCCGATTTAGAATAGTCGTAGACTTTTACCTTTTCTCTTGTAAGGATTTTATCAAAGTGATTATAATGCGATTCCTTCTTCAGTTGTTGATTTTGATAATCAAAGGATACAGATTTGATTAGATTACCATTTATGTCAAATTCGTTTCTTTTTTTGCAACCATCATTTTCATATTCATAAATAAATCTACTGAATACGGTATCGTAAGTCACATTCTTCGCTGATTCAGTAGCTGTAGGAAAAAAATCATCTTTCGGATTTAAGAACCTAAAAAAAACCATTTTCTTACCATCAGGAAAGAAATCAAAAATTTGCCATGTCAGGGTGTCTTGCTCAGGGGTAATATACAGCTCCGATATTAAGGAGTCATCCTGATTATATTTAAAGGTCTTGATAAATGGATTTTCTTCAGCGGCCAGAAATGTTAACTCCTCAGTTTTCAGTCCTTTTTCGTTGTAGATGAAATTAGTACTGTTTATGATAGAGTCAATGATTTGGCCAGACCTATAGAAATAAATTTTCTCCATTTGACTTTTGAGCTGTCCATTTTTGTGCTGATAAGAGTATTCAGTTTTTGTTCTGATTTTTGTCGGGTCATGGCTTATATTACTCACCTGTTCTTTGCAGCTGATTATAGAAAATAAAAAAACAACTAAAATGATACAATTTTTCATGTTTGTGGTTATTCCTTTTAATGCACACCAATGTTTTGGCGCTTGGCGCTGTGGCGGATTTTGGAATACAAACCTGTTAATACACCACAAAAGCTGATGCCAGGTAGAATACTCAATTAACCACTTCACCAGCCATTGCGCCAAACTCCTGTTACCTGCCGGACTTCTTCTGTCAGCGGTTAAGTTGTCCTTCATATTCGTTATACAATTCGTAACAATTCAATTGGTCAGATAAATACCGTCCAGTGTCCCGTTGCGTTCTAAAATACTTGTAGTAATTGTCATAAGCTTTGCCAAATATTTCTGTCCAGGCATTGTCTTGAAACTCTGTTAGAATTATACTTTTAATGCTCATCAAAATTAAAATATGTTGTCCTGGCTTATCGTCAATGCCTTCTTTCCAAACAACCAAACCGATTTCTATTTTGTCGTTGTCAATTGAGATAATTTGCTCATAAAGATATTCGTTGATAGTTGTCGGCTCAATGCATTGAATGTTGCCGTCTTCATCCACCGTGTTGAATGTCAGGTTCGTTGTCACAAAGTCAATTTGAACAGGAAAAACGAGTCTATTATGGTCAATTTTTAATTTTTTCTTGTCAACAATTACGTCTGAAAAAACATGGACTGTAAAGTCGTTGAGAGTAATTGAGAATTTGTCAGCGGTGATATCTGTCTTAATAAACCAACTGTCATGAAGCAGTCCTAAATACTTGTGATAAAGTCCGAGACGTTGTGCATTATCAGCAACTAATTTACTGTTCTCTTCAAAAGTCGTTGAGTCGCTTTCAATGTTCACAAAATGGTCGGCCAACAAAGGTGCAATTTCTTGAATGTTTCTTGTCATATTGTCGTTGGTTGTCGTCGTCATTGCCTTGCTGCCAATCCGTTCAATGTGCAACTTTTTCACCTCCAAAATTCGGCATACCACGTAAAGGAGATTTCAAATCCAATCTACCCAAAACCAACCAAAACCCAAACACCGGCAACCAATGCCAAACCCGGATAGCCTCCTCCCTGGGTAGTCCGCCAGACGAAAGCCCGTGTTATACGGTCAGTTTATAAATGATCAATAGGTTTGTGGTCGATCGCGTTTTTGGCCTGGTCGAGCGTTATGAATGGATTTTGGGCAATTTCGAGTATGTTTCCTTCTATGTCGGCGAAGTAAAAGAAAAGGCCACCAAAGGGTGGTGCTGTAGGCGGCTTCAAAATTTTCACTTTGTCTTTCAGCTGGTCATATAGTTCTAAAACTTCTTCCTGGCTGTCCACATTATAGCCGATGGTCACAGAACGGAAACCCTGTCCGTTGGGATCCACGCCGATAAAATCAGCCAGCATTTTTCTGTCGCAGATACTCAGTAAAAAGCCGTTGAGTTTATAAAAGACGATGTCGTTGTTCTCTGCTACAGTCGTCCAGCCCAATACCTGCCCGTAAAAATTTTTCATGGCGTTCAGGTCGTCCGCGCCGATGGTCAGCACACTTATTCTTGGTTCCATTCCGGTGATTTTTCGTTTTGCTGCCGGCTGGGCCGGACTCAAATTTCCCTACAAATTCCTTTTATCGCTTTCAATCGCAATAAACTCAGGCAAATAATCGGGCGTACACCCTTTCGATACCATTTGGCCTTTATACAGGCCGGTGCTTTCCCCCACTGCTATACAACGTGCGCGGTACTGTTTATCAAAAACGCCGATCCAGCCGGCGGTGAAATTCATGGCCCATTGTACTTCCGGGGCTTCACCGGCTATTTGTTTTTCGATGGCCGCGAGTAATACCCCAGTGTTGGGAGGAGGTGTCTGCCCCATCCAGCGCAAACGTGCCTGGTAATACCAGAAAATGCGCCTTTGCAGTTTGGAAGGACTGTTCTCCCACGATTCCATGAGGGCAATTGTTTTTTTGTCTTTAGCCAACTGGTTGGCCATCAGCCAGTCGATGAGTTGATTGCGCTCCTTCAGCGGGTGCCTCTGCATGTCCTGGTCCAGTTTATCAATCAACTCCTGTGAAAGCAGCTTACCATCCATAATCAGAATGGCCAGTTGCCTGGGCAAAAATTTCCCGCTCGACCACAGTTCCATCACCAGTTCGGGATCCTTTTTGATCTCCTGAGCCATTTTCCGCAAGTCACCCAGCTTGGTTTGGGTGTTGATTTGGGTTAGGATGTTGGTGGCTTTTGGGGAGTGGGGCATGTGTATCTTTGGGGTGGTTTAGGGAGATAAGAATCTTACACTTAAAAAATTGTCATCATCTAAGGGAAAATTTAATCGGGTAAACCACTTCAACGTCAACTGGCTGCCCATTTACCTGGCCCGGCAACCAATTGTCAGGGACCTTTTTTAATCCCCTGATGGCTTCTTCATCAAGTCCAAAACCAAGTGGAGTTTCTACATAGTAGTTTCCTGTTTTACCGTATTTGTCCACGGTAAATTTGACATATACGGTACCAGATTTCCTGTTATTTCTGGCTTCAGAAGGATATCGGGTACCTTTACCAAGTTCTAATAAGAACCAGTCTTCACCATACAGATAAATCGGTGGTCTACTCAAAGTCTGATTTAAACTGCTGCTATCGCCTACAATACGGTATTTTTTTACCGTATGCTCATCGCTTGGCTTATAGAATACGACTTCCTGCTTCGTGTAATCGTATTTTAAAGTCAGGGTTCCCGCAAAGTCATAGCATTCCCAAACGCTGTCTTTAACGCCGAGTTTATAAAAGCCTTTAACCAGGGGCTTATTTTTGTAACTGAACTGCTGATAAAGCCCATGCTTAGTGATATTATCTGATTTCAAGACATAGTAAGATTCATTATTTACTTTGTCTTTGACCTTTTTGGTCTGCTGCCCGAATGAAACTCCCGGAAGGAGAATCAGGAGGAGTAAAACTAAATTGTTCATTTTAGCGGTCTTTTTAAGCTGGGATTCAGGCTTATTGCTTTGGGGTAATGGTGAATTCTTAGGTTGCATTCTATAACTAAGATAAGTAGGCCGTTTGGCTTTTATACCAAAGCTGCAGCTTAATCAAAAAAGCCGTCAACAAAAACGTCAACAACTCTCTCAAACTAACTACCCCCCAATCCAAATAATCACCCGATCAAAATACAGCCATTAGTTTTCAGAACGGTTGTGCAACAACCACCCGTGTCAGCGGGTCCTGCTGTTGCCCGCTAAAGATTGCCATTATGTATATCCTGATGCAGGAAGTCACGAATGGTTTTTAGATAAAGCTCCGGTTGCTCCACTGAAATGGAATGTCCTGCATCGGGAATAATTTTCAATTGATAGTTTGGAAAGAGCTCTGAATACTCCTTCGCAAAGCCCCATGGCTGATTGTCGCACTGGCCTTTCATGATCAGCACAGGAATTTTTGAGCCGGTTAGTTTGGGTCTTGGATCTTTAATTTCGCGGAAGCTCCGCACGGTCATTAGCTGAACGTAAAAACCGCCGCCACCTTCCGCTTTTAATGCTTTTGAAGTATCGCAAACGGTGGCTTTGCACAATTCAGTGTCGAGATACGTTTGAAAGTCATCTGCCTCTTGATCTGATGCAAGTTTAATACCGAAGAATTTTGCGCAAAAGCTAACGACAGCTGTTCGGATGTTTTTTGATTGCTCATTGGCCTCCTGGTTCGAGTAAGGTGGTTTCCTCAAGTTTAAACTGTCGGGTGGATGGATACTTAGCAATTCCCGACGCATGGGTAAAACAGGACCTGGCCCGGTGAAAATAACCCTTTGTACTTTTTCCGGATGGTCGGCTATGAACAAAGTCGCCAGAATGGCACCCCATGATTGTCCGATCAGGATGACACGCGCTGCGCCTGTCTTCTTGATAATTTCCTCCAGGTCTTTTTTGTGCCGGTCGGCCGTATAGTCCCGGATGTTTGCCAATCGGCCAGAATGCCCGCTGCCGATTTGGTCATATAAATAAATATCGTAGCCGTCTTCTGAAAGCGGAGCTAATATTTCAATATTTCTGTCGGAGATATATCCTCCAGGTCCTCCTTGCAAAAAAATAATGGGATGCGGTTTCCTGATACCTTGGGCAGCTACCCTGGTGTAGGCAATCTTTGAACCTGTGGGCAAATCCCAATATTGGGTGCTTTCCCGTTTTTGTAGCGGAGGAACCTCATACGTTCTTGGTATGAAGGCTATAAGCAGGTAGGCCGCTACGCACAACAGCAAAGCATATTGAATAAGTTTGAAAACTTTCTTTCTCATATTATTGGTTTCCTGCAGTTATTTTCGGGTTAGCGGTATCCTCAAGCATTACGGATACGTTCCCACGCTTGGCGTTAGTGCCGGGTTTCGGAGCACAAAACTGTCAACCCAGCACAAAAGACCAATTGGAAAACTGAACTTGAATGTAAGCACGTCACCCCGCATGACGCCAAACGTGTGTTATAGTGCGTTTTTCTTATCTGAGTCAAGAGTGTCATTCGTGTCTTTATAAAATGTGTTTTTTATTATGTCGGCTAATTCACTTACTTCTGAGCTGTAACTTGAGCCTGCGTTATAGTCTTCAATGATTGAATTTTTTGCGGTCCATTCGTAAAACGATTCATCTGTTTCCGTGAGTTTTTCAATGTATTTTTTGTAGGCTTTGACAATTTTTTCAGTTCCAAGTCGAACACTCTCAACATCACTTATTAATCTGTCAGACCTTACTTGCATAACGCCTAATGTATGAGGTCTATTTGTTACTTTGAATTTTAAATTTTCAATTTGTCTTGCAATTTTTGGTCTATTAAAGTCTTCGTAGATTATTACTGCATAAACTATACTTTCAAGAATCTCATTGTTTGTCAATTCCTTGATAAGTTGTCCGTAATTCCTTTTAAAATACTGGTATCTACTTTTTAAATAATTTTCTTTTCGTTTCTGTGTTGCTTCCTGTGAAAAACGCAAGTTGTTAGATACCTGAAAAATGAAAATCAAGATTATTATCCAAAGTTCGTTTGCTACAGTTGTGAAGTCGGGTAAAACGTTTGCTTTTACTTTAATTAGTTTCTCGTATGTAAAAAATGATATTACAACAATCGCTGTCCAATATAAAAATTGTCTATACCAATTAAGTAAAAGTCCACGATTGGTAGCCAAATTGAATAGCAGCCTGAAAACGATATAATAGATGTTAACCAAATAAATGTTCCAAACATATTTGTCTAGTCCGAAATAATATAAAGTTGTCGAAACAATTATTATGTAAACGATTGGTGTCAGGACACGTATGAGAAAATTCAATGCTGGCGCTTCTTCGGTCTTAACGAATATAGATATTTCCATATAGCCAATTGAGTAGGAGTGTTTGCCTATCCAATTGATTAGAAAAAAAAGTCCGATGCCTAAAATTATATGAGTTAAAAGTATTTCCATTTATTCTGTTTTGTTTCTGTCGTTTTAAAATGCCCTATAACGTTTTGCCGCTTTGCGAAGGCGGGGATTTTCAGCACTAAACTTCATTAGATGCACAAAGCTTAAATTTAGCACTTCACTGTCATAGAAGCACGAAACCCCCGCTTTTGCAAAACGGCTGTTAGCAATAGTTTTTCTCAACATTTCACTATTTGTAGTATTCCAATTATTGTCATTACTATTGTCAATACAGCAATTAAATATGTTAACAGAACGACTTGTTTATTTAGTGAATACTGTTTTGTTACTAAGTCGTCTATGTTTCTTTTGTTTTCGATTTCTTGAATTGAAAAAATTAGGTTGAAGAGTTTTTCATAAATCTCTTGGAAACGTCTTCGGTCTCTCAGCAAGTTAAAGGAATAATCATTTACCACTACATGCGAGTAGTTTTCAAATGGATTTATCGTTTTGTCAAACTTCTCGTTGTCTTCCATTAGCAGAAAATAAGTGTCCTTTTTATTTTCCTCATGTGAATGTAGAAATGCGGATTTGACTAAAAATGAGGAATAAATTTGAGCCATGTATTGGTCTAAATAATTTCTATTTTTTGTCAATGATTTTAAAGTCCGATAAGAAATATCAATCATGTCGTTCAAAATCTCTATTTGAAATTTGTCAACTTGCTCCTTTAGTAAGATGTAATCTTTTATGAGATTCTTTAACTCGTTGTCGTCTTTGAAAGTCACTAAGCTGTTGTCTGGGTCGCTGAAGTACAGTTTTTGTTCAAGACTGTCAAGTTGTTTTACAAAAGCGTCTGAACCATCTTGAATTTTAGACTTTTGGTCCGGTTTAAGTCCTGAATAGACTATATCAAGTTCTGTCAGTCCTTTTAAGTAGTAAAATGATTCTCTAACTCCATCCGTCACACCTTTAATGTCAGATGGAATTTTGATTATTCTACTATTTTGAATTTCATATATGTTGTCTGTCGTCATAAAATTACTGCTAACGTTTTGGCGCTTGGCGCAGTGGCGGAATTCGGAGCACTAAACTGTCAATATACCACAAAAGTTGATGCGAGGTAGAATGTTCAATTAACCACGTCACCTGCAATAGTGCCAAACGCCTGTTAGCAGCAGGTTTACCTTCGACTGTTGACAATTTCTGTGGCATGCGGTCTAAGTTGAGCAATTGAAGAGGTAAAGGCATACGCTTTAGATTTAGAATATAAATTTATTCCTGAAACGCTAAGTCTCATTTCGATGTCAGTTGAACCAACAACCAACAAATTTTTCTGCGTGGGATTTGGGTCTTCGGATGTTCTCAAATAGGCAAGGGATGATTTTACCTGATTGGGCTTATCATACTTTTTAGTTTCTTGTATGATTGTCTTCACATAGTGCTCATTTATTTCTTCGTTAAAGAATATTGACTCATAACAATTAAGCAACTGCAATGAATTAATTTGCTTGATGTCCCTCGTTTCTGTTAGCCTTAAGTAATGTTTTTTTCTATCGCCAACTTTATAAATTCCTGAATCATAAAGTAGAATTACCATTCTAGGGTTTAGTGGAATAAATACCTGTAATCCTACATTTCCATAACCTGTTTTCCCATGTGTCCATTTCTTTGATTCTAAGAACTGATTGTATTTTACTACTGGAAAGTCCGAAGCGATAAAAGGAGTGGGTGTTTCGTTAATTAGTATTTTATATTCAAGATCTATTAACATTTCAACTACATCGGGAAGCATAGACAGTGCTAGTCCAATTGCATAATCATGTGTCATTTCCGGTGAGGTAAATCTGTTAACATTTGGAGGGAGGTCCTCGTTCATCAATTTCTCTAATTGCTTAGATTGCTCCTTTACAGAATCAATAATTACTGGATTTCTTAAATGTGTTAGTGCAACGAATACAAGTAGGTTTTCATGCTGAATAGTGCCTCTTTTCGGAACTGTCAGCGTGTTGATTATATCTTGTATTGTTTTAGCGATTTCCCCTTCGATTTTAGATAGGGCATTTTCAATTTGGCCATCAAAACCATAGAAAAATGATTTTGATCCTTGAGTTTTTAGTTTTCCTTTTTGGAAAAATTTGTCCGCTTTAATATTATAAAGCCCAATCTGTTTCCCATTCTTTTCATAAGAGAAGTTTCTTAGATAGAATTTTGGGATATAGTGCTGATTCTTTTGGTCAGTATTTGTTTCTTGGCCTTCTAAGTTCATATTGGGAAAATGTATCTAAAACTTGCAGCTAACTCGTTTATACATGCAACTTCTTCACCTCCTATATCCGGCATACTGAAGTAAAAAGTGATTTCAAAACCAATCTACTCAAAATACAAGACACCCCCAAACACAAACAACCACACCAAAACTAAACACCCAAGGTACAACCCAGTCAAAATCAAAAAAGCCGCCAACCCTCAAGTCAACGGCTCTTTCAAAATAAACAACTACTCCCCGGTCCGGATAATCAACAGCTTAGGCATGGCCGTTACCGTAACCCGCTCGCCTTGTTCGAAGCCCAGGCTGCGTAACCAGTCGCCGCAGAGTTTGATCTCCGGCACATCCTTGTGGCTGTACTTGTTAAACCTGGTTTTGGGTTGGATTTTCAGGCTACGCACCTCGGGGCGCCTGAGTGTTGTTCTCTTGTTGGTTCGCATAACGTTGAGTTTTTAAAAAGGGGCCTGACGGTGCTGCGAACCAACAAGAGAACTTGTGAAGTACGGGACTTACACCCGCTCTCCGCCAGGCTTTGCCTATGATTTCTGAATTGGATGAATTAAACATGATATTTCTCTTAATTAGTTCGCGGTTCAAATATAGAGAAGTTCTATTTGAACTGCAGGAACTAAGGCAGGTTTATTGGGTATGAAATGGTCATATTTCTGCAATAAAGTTCAACTTGCATAGAATTGGACTTAGTCACCTTTCTGGAGAGGACTCACAAAGAGATCCCCAAGCTCTTTAAGCCCTTTACAATTCATAATTGGTACTGTACACCTTTATGAACTACCTACATAAGGACAAAATATAAAGTGGAAAACAAAAAAAAGATACGGAAAACTAAAAGGAGATACGCTATTCTAATTTGGGCCGTTTCAAGATTTTTCTGCTCGGGTGTCAATCGTTTCAAAACATGAAAAATGCCCGGGCCAAAAGCAAAGGTGACATTACCCATGACGTTACGTTGATAAATTTTACTTGACACCCAAAAATATGCAACCGTGAGCAGAAGAAAGGTTAAGAATGAGAGTATCATATTAATTATCCTTATAAGTATTCATCAAAAAAGGTATAAAGAATGGGATATCAAATGGCCAAACAATTATTTTTCCCTAAGTAGAATGAAAGATTATATTTTGCTACTGGGAAACGGTGTACTTACACTTGCACTAACGTTTTGCAGCTAAGAAACGTGGGGCTTTGGAAGCTCTTAGCCGTCCGCCCGTGACAAATTTAGCCACGAAGAACGGAACTATCGGATACCACTGTCCGCCCCATGTTTTCTTAGGTGCTGTTAGCCACAGTTTATTTTTATCATTTTATAATTAAAGTACGGTTCAAATCCAACTTTACTGCAGACTTGATTTGACTCGGGTTTATCACGGTCAGTCATGAGAAAAACCGTACTATTTCTCTGTTGTAAGATGTCGGAGCAATAAGACAAAAGCATCTTTCCACAACCTTTGTTCCTGTATTCATTTTTAGTAAACAATATTCCAATGCCAGGGTCTATTATCGAACAGAAACTAATGATTTTGTTATCAGAATTTAAAAGAACATAAACCTTCTCGTTCTCTATCATTGAAAACATACGGTCTTGCATATCTTCGATTTCTTTGTCATTCAAGCCATTATATTCTTCATGGTAATATCCTTGCAACATGAGTGCTAATTCGTCTAATTGATTTATCGTTCCGAGTTCCATTCTGTAATTATTAGTATCAAAGACATTTACTTCTTCTGTTTTATAAAAGAGTCTTCGCTTTTCGGTTTGAGAATTCTTCGGTTTATAGAAATTAATTAGCTCTTCAATTAGCTCATCCTCACCCGCAAGTGTGTAGTTGTTGTATTTGTTTAAATCAAATATGTCTCTGATTTCTTGAAATTGTTTAGTGCTCCAATTGTGTCCATAGATAAGAAGCATCTCACTATGTATAATCAATATCCATCCGGATTCAGTTGAATTAATTACAGATGAATCATATATCGTGCTTTGTCCCCTCTGAGCCTTGACTAAGGTGTCTCTTATAAATTTGTGCTGATACAAGTCTAAATCAATCTCCTCAAATAGAAATTGGTTAAATTCTTCAGGATTATGTTGAGGTGTCAGGTTCATTTTAATTGTGGCTAACGGTTTGTCGCTTGGCGCAGTGGCGGATTTCGGAGCACAAAACTGTCAATACACCACAAAAGTTGATGCGAGGTAGAATGTTCAATTAACCACTTCACCCGCCATTGAGCCAAACGCCTGTTAGCAGTAGTTTTTTTCATATTCTATCAATAAGTCGTTACATTCCCGGTGCCATAATGCTGCTACTCCGTCTAAATATTCTATTGAATTAATAAAATCTTGTTTCGCCTCCTTAATGTCGTTAAGATAGCAAATGAAATAATAGTTTGCTAGCCCTTCTCCAAACTCCCAATCTTCGACTTCAAATTTGTCCTTTGATTTTATTCTTTCTTCAAATTTCTTGGTTTTTTCATAAAGACTATAAATTTCTTTAGCTGGAAATTTCGGAGGTGTGAAGATAAATTCTTTGTTTATGCTATACGTTCCATTGTCTTTAAATATTATGTTGTTTGAATATGTGGCATAATTTTCAAAATTCTCTCCATAACCTAATCGTTGAAATTCAATTATAATGATAGAGTCTTCAGTGATATTTACTTTCACCTCTTGTATGGCAGAAAAAAATAATCGTGTCCCTTCATTTATTATTTGAATATCTACTTCGCTTAAATACTCATCATTTGTAGAATAGCCTGCTAAGCAGACCACAAACTGCTCTTTAAAAACATAATATATCGGATTGTATGCTTTGTCCCACAGCTTGTAAAACTCAAAAACATTATCTAACAAGTCCTTTATATTGTTTTGTGAGTATTTGTATGTCTTTTCAACTATTTCTTTGTTCTCCTTGACTACATTAATTGTTCCGTTTGCGGGTTCAGATTTACTGCCAATTCTGTGATATATTGTTTCTTTTTCAATTACATCTATTCTTTTCAAAAAGGAAGTTATTTGGGAATTGTTTCTAATTGTCAATAAACCAATAGACTTGTCCTTTTTTAAATTGGGAAAAGCAATGTTTTCATATTTAACTAAAGGAGGATTTTTTAAAACTGAATTAACTAGATTTTGAACATTTGCATCATCAATAAATTCAGTTCCAACCACTTCATTTTCATTTGAAATTCCAACAATTATAAAAGCGTCATTTTCAGTATTTGAATTACTTAAAGCGCATATGTGTTTTAGAAATTTTGCTTTGCCTTTTTCGGTTTTCAAGTCAACAGAGTTCTTTTTGTCAAAAAAAGTGCACTCGTCATTGTGTGAGATAATGTTTTGTATTAATTGTCTTTTGTTAAACATTTCAGCTACTTGTCATTTCTCTAAAATTACTGCTAACTCGTTTATACACGCCACTTTTTCACCTCCTATATCCAGCATACAGACGTAAAGGGTGATTTCTCAAGCAATCTACCCAAAACCAACCAAAATACAAGACAATACCAAAAATCATAAATTGTTAACCCAAAATTGAAAGCGGTCCATAGTCGATAGTCCGCGGACCATGGTCGATGGTCGATGGACTATGGTCTATCGACCATCGACTACCCCCGCCCAAACCTCCAAATCAATCCACTTACCTTGTTTTAGCTCAGCCTCCCGCAACACCCCCTCCAACGCAAACCCGCATTTCTCCAGCACCTTACGGCTGGCACCATGCTCCGACTCTATAATAGCTTCCACCCGGTGCAATTCAGGCCACTGCTGCCGGGCGGCGGCCAGGGTTACTTTACAGGCTTCCAGGGCATAGCCCATCCCCCAGTACTCCGGCAAAAGCCAGTAGCCCAGCTCGGCGTGGCAGTTTCCGGCATCGTAGTAGTAGAGGCTGCAAACGCCGCAGAAGGCGTGGTCGCTTTGGCGGAAAACGGACAGGAAAAGCGCGGTGCCGGCGCTGAGCTGCGATTGGTACCAGTCCCATTGCTCGCGGCCGGGCTCTTGAGTAGTAAAGCGGATGCTCATATACTCAATCACCCGCGGGTCGGTGAGGGCGGTGTGGAGGTGGGGGATGTCGGTTTCGGCTACGGGGCGGTAGCCGAGGCGGTCGCTTTGGTGGGCGTAGGGGTTCATGCGGCTACGGGTGCGGGTATCCGTTTGCGGTTGACGAGCCAGATGCCAACCAGGATGGAGGCCATACCGAGCAACTGCGGCCAGCCGAGGGCTTCGCCGTCTAACAGTCCCCAGAACAGCGCTACGATGGGCATGAGGTAGGTGGTGGTGGAGGCGAAAATGGGGCTGGTAATCTGGATGAGTTTGTTGAAGGCCACGAGCGAGGCGGCCGAACCGAGCAAACCAAGTATGCTGATGTAACCAAGGGCGGGCCAGGCGCCGGGCTGGTGCTGCAGCTTCCACACAAAATCGGTGCTGAAGAGCAGGATGACCGAGGGGGTGGCGGCGAGCACGAGGGGCACGGCGGCGGTGACCATGGGGCGTACATCGCGCATATACTTGCCTACGGTGTTCACACTGGTGCCGTACATGAGGGTGGCGAGCACAATGAGCAGTCCGTAGGCCCAATGGGGTTCGGCAAGGCCGTTGGCGCGCAGTAAAATGAGGATGAGGGCACCGGCCAGGCCGATGATGACGCCGAGGGTTTTGGAAGCGGTTAAGCGGCTCTGAAACAGCCAAACGCCTATGAGCAGGGTAAACAGCGGTGTAAGTGCGTTGAGGGCGCCGGCGGTGGAGCTGTTGAGTTTGGTCTGGGCGGTCGCAAACAGGAAGGCGGGGATGCCATTACCAACGAGGCCCACGATGGCGAAATACTTGAGTTTCGATTTCAGAAAGGGGCCCCAGTGTTTGATAACGATGGGCAGCAGGGCGAGCCCGGCGATGCTGAGGCGGTAGGCGCCTACCTGCACGGGGCTGAATACTTCGAGGCCGCGTTTCATGAGAATGAAGGAGCTGCCCCAGATGAAGGATAAACCGAGCAGGATGAGGTAGGGAAAGAAGGGATGGTCGCGCCGGAACATGGGCGAATTTAAATAGAATTTGGTGCCTTCGGCGGTTTCGTTTTTTTAGACATCGAGAAGCGAGAAGCGAGATTTTGAGAGGGGGGTTTCCTGGTGCTTTGGCTTCGGGTTTTTAACACAGATTCCGCGGAGTTGGGGAAGTTTCACAGAGTTTCATAAGCCTGTCATTTCGAGTAGGTTTTCCCGTAAAAAATGAGCAAGGCAAACCGTATCGAGAAAGACTGGCACCCAAAAAAGTCTCGCACTCTCGCCTCTCGCCCTCTCGATGTCTGAAAGCTACGCTTTAGCATCCGGGTTTTCCTGGAGCGCGCGGAGCAGTTTGCGGTAGATTTTGTCGCGGGTGAGGTTTTGTTCGAGGTGGCCGTTGGTGGCGAGGGAGATGGAGCCGGTTTCTTCGGAGACGATGAGCACGATGGCGTCGCTATGCTCTGAAATACCGATGCCGGAACGGTGGCGGAGGCCGAGTTCTTCGGGCAGGTCCTGGTTTTCGGAGACGGGCAGCACGCAGCTGGCGGCTTTCACCCGCTTGCTGGCGATGATCACGGCGCCGTCGTGCAGGGGACTGCTTTTCTGGAAGATGCTTTCCAGCAGCCGGGCCGATACGTGGGCGTCGATGGGGGTGCCGCTGTTGGCGAAAAACTGGAGTTCGGAGGTGCGGGCGAAGACGATCAGCGCGCCGGTCATCTGCGCGGCCAGGGCTTCGGCGGCTTCGAGCGATTCGCGGATGTAGCCCACATCTTCGGCATCTTTAGCGACTCCTTTGAGGAAAAAACGGCGTATCCATCCTTTGTTGCTGAAGGCGGTATTTTTGCCGATCATCAGCAAAAACCGGCGTATTTCGGGCTGAAACAGGATGATGAGGGTAATCACCCCCACCCCGATGAACTGCCCCAGGATTTTGCTGAGCAGCCGGAGTTCGAGGGCATCCACCACCAGCCACATGAGGTAGACGGAGATCAGGCCCAGCAGGATGTTCACGGCCAGGCTGCCTTTCACCAGCTTGTAGATGCGGTACAGCAGAAAAGCCACCAGCGAAATATCGATGAGGTCGCGCAGCTCGAGGGTTAAAAATCCGAGGTCAAACAGTTTCAAAACGTTTCCAAAGTTGAATGGCCTCCAGGGCCGGTTGTACATCGTGCACCCGCAAGATACGCGCTCCGCGCTCCAAAGCCCAGGCATGCAGGACCGTGGTGCCGTTCAAAGCCTCCGCTGCAGTGGTGCCGAGGGTTTTGTACACCATCGATTTCCGCGATAAACCTACCAGAAGCGGGTATCCGGCGAGGGTAAGTTGCTGCAATTCCCGCAAAAGTTTAAAATTCTGGTCGATGGTTTTGGCGAAGCCGAAACCGGGATCGAGTATCACATCTTTCACCCCCAGTTGGTTCAGCGCAACCGCTTTTTCTACCAGTTCCCGGTAGATATCGGTCACCAGATCGTCGTACTGCGTGAGCGACTGCATGGTGGCGGGCGTACCGCGCATGTGCATGCAGATATAAGGCAGTTGCAGCCGGGCCACGGTTTCAAACATGCGGTCGTCGAGCGTACCGCCGGAGACATCGTTGATGAGGTCGGCGCCGGCATCGGCGGCGGCATCGGCCACGTCGGCCCGGAAAGTATCTACCGACAACAAGGCTTCCGGGAAATGCCGGCGGAGGCTGCGGATGGCGGGCAGTACCCGCTCCGTTTCTTCGGCGGCCGATATCTCGGCGGCCTGGGGGCGGGTAGAATATCCGCCGATGTCTAAAAAAGTAGCGCCTTCCGTCAGCATGGTTTCGGCACGGGCCAAAAGGGCTTTTTCGCCCGTTAAAGGCAGGCGGCTGCCGTCGTAGAACGAATCGGGCGTGAGATTGAGTATCCCCATCAGGCGGGGTTCCGACAAATCGATCAGCCTGCCGCGACAGTTGAGCGTGTATTTTTGTCCGAAGACCGTATCTTTAAGCTGCAAAAAAGGCGTTTTTACCACCCGAAGTTAATCTATTCCCGCTTGAATCCCCAAACCGCTACCGAGTTCGACCAGGTGATTGCCCGCTGCAGGGCGTTGTTCGTGAAAAAAGCCACCGATTATGGTACCGCCTGGCGCATCCTCCGCACCAGCTCGCTCACCGACCAGATCTTCATCAAAGCCAGCCGCATCCGCAGCATCGAAGAAAAAGGCACCCAAAAGGTGGCCGACGACCTCAACGGTGAGTTTGTAGGCATGATCAACTACTGCATCATGGCCCTCATCCAGCTGGAGATGGGCACCAGCACCGTCGATACCAGCCTCCCCGCCGAACAGGCCATCGCCCTGTATGATAAAGAAGCCGAGCACACCAAAGCGCTGATGCTCGACAAAAACCACGATTACGGCGAAGCCTGGCGCGATATGCGGGTATCGTCGTTTACCGACCTCATCCTCATGAAACTGCTGCGCATCAAACAGATCGAAGACAATGCCGGCAAAACCCTCGTGAGCGAAGGCATCGATGCCAACTACCGCGACATTCTGAATTATTCCGTATTCGCCCTCATTAAATCAGGTTATATCTCATGATTACTACCCTACTGCGCATACTCGTCGGCGGACTGTTTCTGTTCTCCGGCTTCATCAAAGCCAACGATCCGCTTGGTTTCGCCTACAAACTCGAAGAATATTTCGGGGTTTTCGGCACCGATGTATTCATTCCCTACGCCACCCTCATCGCCATGTTCATCACCCTGTTTGAGATGGTGCTGGGCTTTTCGCTGCTCATCGGCGCCCGCAAAAAGCTGGTGCTGTGGTTGCTGTTGCTGCTGATCATCTTTTTCACCTTCCTGACGTTCTGGTCGGCCTACTTCAATGTGGTGACCGATTGCGGCTGTTTCGGAGATTTTATGAAGCTCACTCCCTGGCAGTCGTTCACCAAAGACATTGTGCTGCTGGTGATGATCATCGGGCTTTTTATAGGCCAGAAACAGATCAGACCCCTTTTCCCCACCCGCAGCGACTGGAAAATCATCGGTGTTTTCAAATTCGCCGTCATCGCCTTCATGGTATACAGCTGGTATTACCTGCCCCTCTGGGATTTGCGGGCGTATAAAGTCGGCAGCAGCATCCCCGCCGGCATGGCCATACCCGAAGGCGCCCCCCTCGATGAGTACAAAGACACCTGGATGTACCGGGTAAACGGCGAAGTAAAAGAATACACCACCGACCAGGCGCCCTGGGATATCGCAGGGGCTGAGTTTGTGGATCGCAAAACCGTGCTCATCAAAAAAGGTTATACCCCGCCCATCCACGATTTCACCATCACCACCATCGGTGGCGATGAGTTTACCGACGATTTCCTGCAGGCCGAGGTTGCCATCGTTTTTGTGGCCTACGACCTCAGCAAAAGCCGTGAGTCGGCCTGGGAAGAAGTCAGTGCTTTGCTGAAATGGGCCGATATGCAGCAATACAAGGCTGCCGTATTGACGGCATCCACGGCCGATCAGCTCGATGCCTTCGCGCAAAAACATACCGGCGAATACCCCTTCTACATCACCGATGGTACCACGCTCAAAACCATTGTGCGTTCCAATCCCGGTCTGATGGTCTTGAAAAAGGGTACCGTAGCCGGCTTGTGGCCGTCGACCGCCCTGCCCGGCCAGAACGAACTGGAAGCCCTGCTGAAGTAAAAAGATGGCGGGTTACCTCCTCAAACGCCTGTTTTCCGGACTGCTCGTGCTGTTCGGGGTGGTGACTATTGTCTTTTTTCTGTTCAACGTCCTCCCCGGCGATGCCGCGCAGATGACCCTCGGGCAGCGCAGCGACATCGCTTCGCTGGAAGCAGTCACCAAAGAACTGGGGCTTGACCAACCTAAATCCACCCAGTTCCGCCTTTATCTCCACGACATCAGTCCCCTCAGCATCCACCGCCACGATTCGGCGGAGGAAGCCAAATACGGCTACAGCCGCCTCATCCCCCTCGGCGGAGAACGCTGGCTGGTGGCCAAGGCGCCCTATCTGCGTCGTTCTTACCAGAGCAAACAAACCGTCAACGCCATCCTGGCCGGCGCCCTGCCCGGTACCGCGGTACTGGCGGTAGCGGCCATGCTGCTGGCCACCGTCATCGGGCTGCTGCTGGGAGCCGTGGCAGCGCTCCACCCCCAGAGCTGGATAGACCGGCTGGCGGTTTTCATCTCCATCATCGGGATTTCGGTGCCCAGTTATTTCGCGAGTATTGTCATTGCCTGGCTGTTCGGCTACCTCTGGCACGACTGGACCGGCCTGTCGATGACCGGCAGCCTGTTCCGCATCGATCCGTTTCTGGGTCGGCAGATTGCCTGGGAGAATTTATTGCTGCCCGCCTTCACCCTTGGATTACGTCCGCTGGCCATCATCGTGCAGCTGAGCCGCAATACTTTTCTGGAGGTGATGGGGATGGACTATATCCGCACAGCGCGGGCCAAGGGTTTGTCGGAACGGCAGGTGTTGTGGCGGCATGTGATGCGCAACGCGCTGGGGCCGGTGGTCACCGCTATTTCCGGCTGGTTCGCCTCTTTGCTGGCCGGAGCCGTGTTTGTGGAATACATTTTCGGCTGGAAAGGCCTCGGCAAGGTTACCGTTGATGCACTGATGAAGTTCGACATGCCGGTGGTGATGGGTTCGGTGCTGTTTATTTCGGTGGCCTTTGTGCTCATCAACATACTCGTGGATTTCATCTACGCCTGGCTTGACCCCCGTATCCGACTGCAATGAGCCGCATTTACCTGGTTGGTCTGCCCGGAACCGGAAAATCTACTTCCGGCAAACGTTTCGCCCGTAAACTCGGCTGGGGATATGCCGATCTAGACAAGCTGGTGGAGATGCGGGCGCATCAGCGTATCCCTGAGATCTTCAAAAAAGAAGGGGAAACCGCTTTCCGGTTGATGGAAGCCAGTTGCCTGCGTGAAACCGGCTCCAGCGAACAGCTGGTGGTGGGCTGCGGCGGTGGCGCGGCTGCCTGGGAAGATAATATGGTCTGGATGCTGGCCAACGGCCGGGTGATCTGGCTGAATATAAATCTGGAGGAGCTTTCGCACCGGCTGAGCATCTCCCGCCAGCAACGCCCTATGTTCCCAAGCAGAGACAAAGTCCAAATCCGGGAAAAACTCGGTCAGCTTCTGGCCATCCGCCAGGCGGCCTATCAGCAGGCGCATATAACGGTCGACAGCGAAACGGCCCTGCTGGCGCTGGCAGAGCGGCTGAAGCAGGAAGGCTGATAAATTAATCCCTTCGTAATAAGCGCTTAATCACTGGTTCACAGCCATGCTGTTTTTTTGTACAAACCAGCATCCATATGCAAAAACGGAAAGTAGATATGGTAGTCATCTCAGATGTGCATCTGGGTACCTACGGATGTCACGCCACCGAGCTGCTACAATACCTCAACAGCATAGAACCCGGCCTCCTGATTTTAAACGGCGATATTGTCGATATCTGGCAATTCCGCAAGCGTTACTGGCCGAAGACCCACATGCTAGTCGTTAAAAAGATCTTCGAATTTCTGAGCAACGGTGTACCTGTTTACTACCTCACCGGCAACCACGATGAGATGCTGCGCCGTTTCAGCGGTCTCAAACTCGGCAACTTCCACCTGAAAGACAAGCTGCTGATTGAGCTGGACGGCAAAAAGGCCTGGTTTTTCCACGGCGATGTGTTCGATGTCACCATGCGGTATTCAAAATGGCTGGCCAAGCTGGGCGCGGTAGGTTACGATTCGCTCATCATGCTGAACCGTTTTGTGAACTGGTGCCTCGAGAAGCTGGGCAGGGGCAAAATATCCCTTTCCAAAAAGATCAAGGACAGTGTAAAATCGGCCGTGAAGTACATCAACGATTTTGAGCAGGTAGCCGCCGAGCTGGCCATCGACAACAAGTACAGCTATGTGGTGTGTGGCCACATCCACCAGCCCAGCATGCGGGAATATGAAAATGTGAAGGGTAAAACCACCTACCTCAATTCGGGCGACTGGATCGAAAACCTGACCAGCCTCGAATATCACGACGGGGCCTGGAAAATTTACCAGCACATCGCCTCTGAGCACGCGGCCATCCGCCTGGATGACCAGCCCTCGGAGCAGAATATTTTTGAGATTTTTGAACAATCGGGTCTGGAAGAAGCCTTACTTTTCAGCAAGCTGATGAAGTATTCGGCTGCGAGCTGATGCGAATCCTATACGCCATTCAGGGTACCGGTAACGGCCATCTGAGCCGTGCCCGCGACATCGTCCCTTGCCTGCAACAGCACGGAGAGGTGGATATACTCGTAAGCGGCATTCAGGCCGATGTGGCTCTGCCCTGGCCCGTGCGTTATCAGTTTTACGGGCTGAGTTTCATTTTCGGGCAGCAAGGCGGGGTAGCATTCGGGCAAACCCTTCGGAAACTCAGGCCCTGGCGGTTTCTCCGCGACCTGGGCCGTTTACCTGTGGAGGATTACGACCTCATCATCAACGATTTTGAGCCATTGAGTGCCTGGGCCTGCCGGCTGAAGGGTAAAAAGTGCTTTGCCATGAGTCACCAGGCCGCATTTCTAAGCCAAGCCACGCCGCGCCCGCCAGCCTGGCGCGACCGTTTCGCGGAGTTTTTGTTCCGCTGGTATGCCCCCTGCACTGACTATGTGGGTTTTCACTTTGCTGCCTACGACCGGCATATCACCACGCCGGTGATCCGCAGGGAAGTCCGCGCGCTGCAGCCCACCCGCGACGGTTCGATCCTCGTGTATCTCCCCGCCTATGCCGATGCCACGCTGCTCGCCCATTTTGAACAGTTGCCGGAGCGGCGCTGGGTGCTGTTCTCGAAACATGCCGCCAGGGCATACCGGCACCAAAATGTGGAGGTAATGCCCATTCAGAACGAGGCCTTTCTGAAGCAGTTGGAATGCTGTGAGGCGGTGCTTACCGGAGGTGGCTTTGAAGCTCCCGCCGAGGCTCTTTTTCTGGGGAAAAAACTGATGGTGATTCCGATGAAGGCGCAATACGAACAACACGCCAACGCCTATGCCGCAGCAGCGTTCGGCGCGGTGGTGGCAGAGCAGATCGGCCCGGCTTTTACAGATAAGCTCAGGGCCTGGCTCGGCTCCGACACGCCGCCAGCTGTTTTATTTCCGGATGAGACCCAAAAGGTAGTGGATACTGCTGTTAGTCGTTGGGCCATGCTGAAAAACACGATTTAAAGCCTGTTTTTCTAAAATTGTATATCGTTTTGTATAGTGGCTTTTTTAGGTATCAGCCAGCTACCCGGCTAACTTGCCTGCCTGAAAACATTGTAATTAAGCCATGAATATGCAACTTCCGGATTCAACTGCTTCCCCGAAAATTATTGAGCTTACCCAGGCCACCTCTTCTGAACTTTTCCTGCCAGGGCATCCGGTTATGTCGGAGAAAAAGCAGACCATACTGTTGGTGTGTGACTGCGAAAATTTATTCCGTGAGCTCCGCAATATGTTCGGACGCTGTTTCCATGTCGTCGCGGTGACCAATCCGATGGATGGTCTGGTGACCATGAAAACGATAAACATCGACCAGGTGGTTATTGCAGTTGAACAATTGCGCGCCAGCCTATGGGTAATGTTGCGGAGTATGGGATCGAGAACGGGTCAGAATCCGGTTCCGGTATTGTTGTTTTCTCCCGACATGGAAGGCAATCAGATTCAAAAGGCCTACAGATCAGGTGCTTTATTTTGCAGTAACAACATACTAAGCGGTCAGGAGATTTTCAATCAGCTGATTGCCTTCACGGCCTACCATGAACGTTTGAAACAGCATATTCTGAACAGGGCAGGTTTGCATGATGGTTTGCTGCACAACAAACACGATGACCAGCTGCTGCTTGACAGGCTGAACAGGATCATCAAAACCAACTACAACAATCCGTCGCTGAGTATTGATGAGCTCACCAAACTTTTAGGTATGAGTATAAGCAGCCTGGAGCGTAAATGTATGCAGCTTACCGGCATGCCCCCCAAGGCTTACCTGACAGAATTCCGTTTGCTGAATGCGTATAAGCTCATTGAGCAGGGTCATAAAAGCATCTTCGAGGCCTGTACAAGTGTCGGCTTTTCAAACTCGTCTTACTTCAGCACCAAATTTGTGGCCCGTTTTGGCATAAAACCTTCAGATTTGATTCGCAAGGTGGGTAAAACAGGGTAGTCTCAGACTTTCAGGACATACTCTTCGAGCCTTTCATGGTGTTCTAAGCCGATTTTGCGTCTTAAACGATAGCGGGAGATGTTCACACTTTGCTGAGAAATGCCGAGACGTCGGGCTATTTCCCTGGAACTGAGGTGCATGCGAATCAGGCACATAAGCCTCAGTTCTGCAGGGGTCAGGTCAGGCACTTTTTTCCGCAGCCGCCACTGAAAGCCGTCATATATCATCTCAAAAGCATCTGCGAACTTCGACCAGTCGTCTTCCGTGAGCAGCTTGAGCAAATGGAGGGTACTGAGTTTCTCTACCTTTTCTTCATCAACCGGTATCTCCTCATCGGCACTCAGTTCCGTTTTCACCGGGCTCTTGCTGACTTCCGTAACATCCTTCAACGGCAGTATTTCAAAATTTGATTCCGCAGCTCTGGCCACCGACACCGGCTGAGCAGCTTGCATATAACGGCTGTACACCCAATAACCCGAAATCAGCAAGAGAACGAGAAGTGCCGGCAGCAGCCATTTCAACCCCCCCTTTTCATTGGATGGCACAAGGAAAGCCCGCTGCACCTCCAGAGATTCCGCAAAAGAAGGCGGCCCCACCGACAAGTCTGTGGTTAACTGCGCTTTGAGCCAACGGGCCCTGACCATATCCCTCGACCTCAGGTAAGCGCGATAATGCTCCCATTCCTGCTTCTTATCGAGAATTTCCGCCCTGAGGTAAAGGGCGTAATGCGTTTCCATGGCTGCGAACAGATTACCCGACTCGGTCGCCAGTTGCTGTGCCAGCAGGAGATAGTATAAACTCAGCTCCGAATTGGCTTTGATGGTGTAAAGCCGGCCGAGTATCCAGTTCAGTTGCCAGCGCTGGTGCAGGCCCATAAGGCCTTCCTGCTGGGCATGCAGGGCAATGAGCAGCTTATCTGCCGGTTCACAGTCTTTGATGGCCGTGAGCCTGCCTAAAACGATCCATATGTGGTTATTGGCATTGTTGGCAGCCAGGTCGGTCATGTTGAGTAGTCTGCTCAGCGAATCAAAGGAAGGCGTCAGCCACCTGAAACCCGGCTGTACCTCCAGCAAGCTATGCTCCTGATCCCACCAGCGATTGTCCAGAAATTGTGTCGGCCATTCATCGTGACTGAACCATTCCGCCATTTCCAGGGGTTCTATTTCCCTCACCACATAACGCTCCTCTGCCGCAGAAACACGGGCTGTCGCGCACCCGAAAGCAAGCACTACAAGCCACAGATACTGGAAGCTCGTGAAGTTCGGTAAAGCAGTTTTCATGGCCATTTGGTGCCATGAAGATAAGAAGCAACCTGCATAATTGACTTAGTGTTAACAGAACTACTGAAACACGAAAAAAAGGAAGTTGCCTTTTAGATATGATTTGTTATTCGTGTATCATGGGTGCTATCCCCCGCAAGCGTGATGTATCCTGCAAAACCCATTCCTGCTTCTCAGGTGAATAAATGAAGTCGGCATCCGGCCATTCCACATAGTCAAAATTACCTATAAAAGCGCTGATGTCCTGCGTTTCAACCATACTTCTGAACAGCTCCGCCCCTCTGTCCATCTCTTCGGCTGTGAGTCGCGGCGAGTAAAAGCGCTGATCCAGCCAGCTTATATTCCCCTGCGCATCCAGCTTACATACACCGCCTACATAGCGGTAATGCTCATACATACTTTTCACATCCTTTTTATGATACAGATAGTAGTACAGATCCCCTTCCTGATGAAAAGCAGCCAGTTTACTCTCATGCCTTACAACCAGGCTGTCGTAATAGCCTTTATAACGGCCGAGAAACCGGTCGGCAGGTTTGATATCATTCGGACGGGTATCTACATAAACCGCCAGCCTGCGGACCCAGGCTGCTTCTTCCGCTCCTGATAACACCCGGGAGGGATCATAGGCCTGTTGGCTGCACCCGGTAAACACAACCACCAGCACAAAGAGAAATTTTCTCATGGTATAAAGTTCTGAAATAAAAAAGGGAGTCTGGCATTGCTGCCAGACTCCCTGCCGAATTTATGTGTTGCTTAGTAAACTTTGTTCACAGTATTGAACTCAATCCAGGCACTACCCCAGAACCAACCTGCAGGAGCAGCTGTTCCGAAGGCACCTACGTGGGTTACAGCATCAAAACCTGCAACCGGTGTGGCACTGGCAGCAAGGGGGCTACCACCTGCAAGCAATGGATTGAAGTTGCTGAAGCTTGGTGCATCAGCCCAAACCTGACTTACAAAAGAAGCTGAATCGCCCAATACCAAGTTGGTAGTGGCAAAATCAGCAGGAAGGGTAGAACCACCGCTTACAGCTGTGTTGGCAGCATTGCGGAAGAACAGGTTACCGGTAGCAGCAGCAGTGGCGCCGGCACCATTCAAACGATAGCCGATAGGGAAACCAGCCATGATAGAGTTGTAGATTTTCAAAGCTGAATTAGAATTCACTTCAGCAGCAGCCTGATAATTGGCGTTGATAGAAGAAGCAAATACACGTGGGCCAACGACTGTGATGTTAGCGAATTCAGCAGCAGAATGCGGGGTGGCAGAAGCGTTCGAGTTAGAAGATGCTTCGAAAGCACGTGAACCGGATTTGTCAGCAATGTTGGCATCGCGGATCACGAGACCGTACTGTACTTTACCTGAATAACCACGGTCGGTGTCAAAATCATCATCCCACGCGCTGTAAGAAATGAGGTATTTGTGGTTGTTGTAACCACCAAACCACTCATAAGCATCGTCGTTGGCATAGGTTACCACGATGTTTTCGATGGTAGTACCTGAACCTACTGATCCCATGGTGAGAGAGTTCAACTCGTTGTCGGGAGAAAGCTCCTGACCGGCAAACTCGATGCGTACAAACTTCATGGTACCACTGTTCTGGTTGTTGATGGCTGTACCTGCACCAGGGCCATACAAACCATTCTCCGTACCGGTAGCAGAAATACCTTCGATGGTAGAATTGGCGTTACCGTTGTTGTCAGCATTACCGCAAATAACGATACCTGCCCAGTCACCACGGTTACGGTAACCTACAGGAGCATTTGAAGTGAAGATGATGGGGCTGGAAGCAGTTCCTTCTGCCATGATCTGAGCACCACGGTTGATAATCAAAGCACCTTTAGAGGCTTTGTCACCAAAAATGATGGTACCGGCAGGAATGGTCAATACGGCAGGAGCCTGTACGAATACTTTGCCTTTCAAAAGATACTTTTTAGAAGCATCGAGGCTGCGGCTGGCCGTAATGTCACCTTCAATTACTTCGAGACCACTCGTTACAGGTGGTTCTACAATGGGATCTTCGTCGTCGCATGAAACGAGCGCCACTGCGAGCAGTGCGATGGTTGCGAAACGTTGCATCATTTTCAATGTGTTCATATAGCTGCTTTTTAGATTGTTTAGCTGCGACAAAAGTACCCGCACCTTGTTAAGGCCATGTTAAGCGGCGATTAACAAAACATCATCTTAACAAACCCGCTGAAACAAAAAATGGCCGGATAAACCGGCCATTATCAATGGGTTATGTTATTGCTAGAAGCGAACTGTCAGATCGGCGGTGATATACTGGCCGAAACGCTGCTCCAGTACTTTTTTGTCGACCGCACCCTTCAGGCTCTCATCAAAATCACCATCTTCCCGGAACACCAGCGGAGAATTAAGCAAATCGCTCACCCCAACCTTCAGGCTGATTTTATCACTGAATGTTTTGGTTACACTCAGATCCACAATATGCCTGGGCATCTCATAAATGGTCCGGATTTCGTTATCACCCACAGTGAAAATCCTTTGGCCATATACATTGTATAACGCGGCAAACTGCCAGCCAAGCTCTGTATCGCTGTAATAAAGTCCGGTATTAACTACATAAGGCGACTGCCCCTGCAAAGGTCTTTTGTTTTGCTGGGTAAGGGTGGGGTCGTTGCCCAGGTTGATTTCACTTTTAATATAGGCAGCATTCAACACCACATTAAAGCGGTTCCAGAACGATCCCGGATTATCCAGCGCCAGCGATTTCCGCAATTCGAGCTCAGCACCATAGCTGACGGCAGACTGCGCATTGCGGTATACAAAAATCGGATTCGAGGTTCCTGTAACGATATAAGTCTCTATCGGGTTGATAAAATTCTTATAGAATACCCCCAGTGTGATCTGCTCGGAAGGAGAAGGGTAAAATTCATACTTCAGGTCGATATTGTCGATGGTGGCAATTTCGAGGGCTGAGTTACCGACAATATCGATGGCGAAGTTAAAGTCGTAAAAGCTGAATGGTGCAAGTTCCCTGAACTCCGGACGATTGATAGACCTGCTGTACGCCAGGCGGAACTGTTGATAGTCGTTCAGGGCATAGGTAGTATTCAGGAAGGGTAACAAGCTGAGAATGGGGTTATCTACATTCACCGGAACTGTGGGGGCTGTACGCGTATTCAGCTGTTGGCGGTTGAATTCAGCCCGCAGACCGCCAGCTACTGTCCAGTGGGTATTGGGTTTCCAGCTACCACCGGTATAGCCTGCCAGCTGGGTATTGGTGGCATCATAGGCATCGGTGAAATTGGTGCCCTCCGATAAAATGAAACCATTGGGGAAGCCGATGTTCTCATCCGCAAAAATCTGATCCAGCGGCAAATCCAGCAGGGCAGGATCAAACTGGGTCGACGACTGGCGATAGGCCATCCAGCGGGCTGCAAACTTCCGTTGCTTCTGCTCAGCATAATAACCTGCACGAAGGGTAAACACCGGTTTATCCTTGTTTTCACCAAAACGGTGCTCAATTTCTGAGGTCTGGGTAAAAATATTTTCGGTCAGCTCGGAAAAGAAACGGGCGCCGTCAAATGTATTGGAACTGGGCGGAATAACCACCCGGTAAGGCTCATCGCTTCCAAGCTGTTTCTGGGTCCTGGCACGGCGCCAGTCTGGTTCATTGCGGTTGGTACGCGAATAAGCTGCTGTCCAGTTGAGGGTGGTGCGTCCGTTGGCCAGGTCATGTTTGCCATGCAGATTACCGTTATAAACCATCCGTTGCTGATAGTAAAGCGAATAATTCCGGACATCAAAACCCTGAAAATCTTCTTCCCCCGCCCTGACAGTTGTTTCCTGCTGACCGTTCTGCGAGAAGGTGTTTCTGAATTCAAGGATGTTGCGGGCATTCAGTTGCAGGGCCCAGTTTGAAATGACACCCAGTCGCACATTGTTGGCATTCTGTACATCGCGGTAGTTAAACTGCTGAATGCTGCTGAAATCGCTCGCATAGTTGATATAGCGCCAGCGCTCTACCTCTATGGCCGTTCTGGTATTCGAATAAGTAATCGAATTCAGTGTACTCAGCTGTTTGCCATTCACTTTCATCCGGCGTCCCATATCGTACCGCATACGGAGGTCGGGTAAAGCCATGCCGGTGTTTACTTTCCAGTCGTTGTCGAGCGATTTGGTTGCTTCTGCCACGGCGGTATAATCAAAACCAAGGTTATTGAGGTTTTTAGGGAAGCTGGCCGGCAAGCTGCGGTCGCCGGCATCAAAACCAAGGCGATCTGTCGCGCTTCGGTTGCTGTAATTAAAATCACTGAAAGTAGTGCCCAAACGAACCCCGGTACCGAGGGTGAAGCTGTTGAAATTGCTTTCAACCTGATTTTTTGTAAAAATTTTAATCACCGCACCGCCAAACTCACCCGGAAGTTCACTGGAACCTGATTTAAAAATCAGCATGCGTTCAATCATATTGGAGGGTACCAGGTCGAACGAAAAGGCCTTTTTATCCGGCTCGGTGGAGGGCGCGATCACATCGTTGAGCATGACGGTGTTGTAGCGTTCGCTCAAACCGCGGACAATTACAAAACGGTCGTCCTGAATGGTGATACCCGGTATCCGGCGAACGACCTGTGCCGCGTCGCGGTCCTGCGATTTCTGAATCTGCTGGGCGGAGATGGCGTTGATAACAAGGTCACTTTTTTTGATATCCATCAAAACAGCCGCCTCTGTGGTCCGCACCCGTTCTGCCACGATGTCCACCCCCTGCAATTCTATATTACTTTCATCCAGTTTGATCGCCAGGGTGATGGTTTTACCTGCCTCCAGCTTGATATCCTGTTCGAATGGTTTGTAAGAAATGTAAGAAGCATAGATGGAATAATACCCGGCCGGCACATTGGCGATGGTATAGTTACCATCAAAATCAGTAGAGGCACCGATGGTTTTGCCTTTGAGAATAACGTTTACACCGGGCAATCCTTCACCTGTTTTAGCATCGGTTACCCGGCCCTTGATGGTGCCGGATTGAGCAAATGAGGTAGTGAAAGAACTTACAAGAATAAAAACAAGGGTAGCAAGCTTGCGCGCCATAACGGTTTTGAATTGCGATGCAAAAAACTCCTTCTAAGATTAAGAAATCATTAACTCCCTGTGACGGCTATATTAATCGGGCTTTTACGATGGATGAAAAGTGCGCTAACAGTATCAAAAGTTTATTTTTATCCGACACTGGTCTGGTATCCGCTTGTTATTTTTCGATGAACTCGAAAAGGCTCACCGATAAACATTGTTGTTATCTTTACATAAAACTATCCTCATGAAAAAATTGATGCTGTTGCTTCTTATGGTTGCTGCCGGTTTTACAGCCTGCAAAAAAGACGATGCTACCAATCCTCCTGCAACCAGCGCGGAAGAAACCTATGCCAACAGATTAAACGGCGTATGGACAGTTAGTTCCCTGACATACAGCGCTACCCTCAATCTGGGCGGTTTCCCGATTCCTGTCAGTGGAAATGCTACCAATGCAGGAAGTATTTCTTTTAATACCCCTACCCGTTTTTGTAATTATAACATCGTGTTTTTGCCCACCGTACCCGGTGTAACGGATTCTGTCCGTTTGGTAGGAGCCGGTACCTGGACCAACACAGCCAGTACGGTTACTGTTCAGGATACAGCTACCCAGCAAGCCATTGTTTTTACAGCCACTACCAATTCGGATGCTGTACAGATCATGACCACCTCGGTGAACTATCAACTTGATTCTGCCACCATCGTTCCTGTAAGCCTTAATTTTACGCTGACGAAATAAAATTGTCGCGCTACTTTAAAAAAGGCCTGTGTAACCCACAGGCCTTTTCTATTTTCGCATAAACCAATTACGCATGCTGCAGGAAATGCTCAGCCCATTGAAGCGGGAAGATTTTGATGTCACCTGGCCGGAGGGCACCTTGGGGGCAACCACCCACAAGTTCATCGACAAACTACCTGAGCTGGAGGGCATCAAAATGGCGCTCGTAGGCGTATTGGAAAGCCGTAACCATCCTGAAAATGCCGGTTGCGCCCATGGATCCGATGTAATCCGTACAGCGCTCTATAAGCTGTACGGCCCCCAACTGCCCCTGGCTGATCTGGGTAATATCCGGGAGGGTCACAGCACAGAAGATACTTACTTTGCCCTCAAAACCGTTTGCTGGGAACTTATACGGCAGGATATCATACCGATTATACTGGGCGGCAGTCATGACCTCAGCTACGGGCAATACCTTGCCTATGAGCAATATGATAAAACCATCGACCTGGTCACCATCGACAGCCGTTTCGACCTTGAGGCGCGCGATGAGGGAATAGATGCCGGCAACTACCTGTACCGTATTATCAGCCACCAGCCAACCCACCTGTTTAATTTTATCAATCTCGGCTACCAGACTTATCTGGTGAATCCGGAAGAAATCAGGCTGGTAGAAAAACTCTATTTCGATGCCATCCGTCTGGGAGAGATCAGGCGAGACCTGGAAGAAGCCGAGCCATATCTGAGAGCAGCCGATATGCTGAGCATTGATATCAGCGCTGTACGGCATTCCGAAGCGCCGGGCAATCCCAAGGCCTCTCCCAATGGCTTTTTTGCCCACGAACTTTGTCAGCTTACCCGCTATGCCGGTCTGAGCGATAAACTCAGCTCCATTGCCTTTTATGAGTTTAATCCTTCCCTCGATCCCTCCGGCCAGACGGCTGCACTGCTGGCGCAGGCCATCTGGTATTTTGCAGATGGCTTTATGAACCGGATGCAGGACCTGCCCAGGGTTAAGAACAAAAGTTTCGTGAAATATACCACCACGCTGAAGGCCGGAAAGCACGATCTTGTGTTCTATAAAAGCAAAAAATCAGGCCGCTGGTGGATGGAGGTTACCCTCCCACCCGTTAAAGGATCCAAAAAAGAGCGCACCCAGCTGGTTCCCTGCTCCTACAATGACTACCTGATGGCCGGTAAAGATGAACTTCCTGACAAATGGTGGAAGTTTCACCAGAAATATATGCTCTGAGTTTTTTAGCTCAGGTAGCGTTCCATCTGCATCCCGCGGGAACCTTTGATAAGCAAGGTTTTTCCACTGAAGGCTGAAAAAGGCTTCGCTTTCATCAGTTCGGCCAGATCGTTGAAAAACGAAAAGCGGGGATAACGGGCTGCCTGTTTGCCGAACAAAGGTCCGCATAACAAAACCTCCTCAAAATCGCCCTTGCTGAGCATTTCCAGTAAAAGCAGGTGCTCTTCATCGGCCGCCTCGCCGAGTTCAAACATATCTCCCAAAAGCAGCACTTTGCCCGTTGAATCCAGGGATGCGAAATTTTCTACCGCCGCGGCCATGCTGTGCGGATTGGCATTATAAGCATCAAGTATGATGCGGTTGCCTCCTGCCTCCAGCAGCTGGGAACGGTTATTGGCCGGTTTATAGGCTGTCAGGGCAGCATTTATCTTATCGTAAGGAACACTGCAGTATCTGCCCACACAAGCCGCAGCAAGCAGGTTTACAAAGTTGTAACTGCCAAACAACTGCGTTTCAACCACTGGTGCCCTTAGCATAAGACGATAGCTGTTTTCCCATTGCATACGCACAAACCACTCCGCACCCAGCAATCTTCCGACGCAGTCCGACTCCTGATCGGTCCCGTAATAAATAGCCGGCCCAAACCGGGCGGCATATTCCATCAGGACTGTATTGTCGCGGTGGACAAAAAGTGTTCCTTTGTTTTCGGCCACATAGGCATAATTCTCGCATTCTGTGGTTATGATATTCTCCAGGCTGCCGAAACCTTCGAGGTGTTCCTTGCCAACGGAGCTGACCAGGGCAAAATCGGGCCGGGCAATTTCACAAAGCGGCCTGACCTCTCCGGGATGATTCGCCCCCATTTCGATGATGGCATATTCCGTATCAAGCGGCATGCGTAACAGGGTAATGGGCACGCCGATGTGGTTGTTGAGATTACCCGGCGTGGCCCAGGTTCTGTAGTGGGAAGAAAATACCTCCTTCAGCAGCTCTTTGGTGGTGGTTTTACCATTCGAACCGGTTACACCAATGACCTTTAAACCCGGAACCGACTGCCGGTGTAAGCGGGCGAGGTCCTGCAAACAACCCAGGACATCTGGTACCAGTATCATCCTTTTGTCTGTCTGGAAGACAGGCTCATCGATGACAGCCCAATGGGCGCCATCTGATAAAGCGTTGGAAGCAAATGCATTACCATTGAACTTATCACCCTTGAGGGCAAAAAACATACTCCCCGGCTCAATATGCCTGCTATCGGTTGTAAAACGGCATTTCCCTTCGAGGAAAAGCCGGTAAATGTCAATTAAATTCAAGTTAAAGCCTGTTTTTACGTGCTGTTGTGGCTAAATTCGTGAAAACACCTTGTGATGAAAAAGCTTTTCTTGTTTTGCCTCATTATTTCTTGCGGAAAGTCGGTTTGGAGCCAATCGTTCCAGTTTCGGCCTGACGCAGGTCTGGCAGTAAAAGACACGGCTTTTCACACCCTCGCCTTTCCGTGGGCAGGGGGCATAGGTGCCGGACAATTTCAGCAAATGGACCTGAACAGCGACGGGCTCCAGGATCTCGTGGTTTTCGACAGAGGCGACTCAAGGCTCATGACCTGGATAAGAGCGATTGAAAACGGCCAGATTAAGTGGCATTTTCGCCCCGATTATGCTGCCTGTCTGCCCAAAATAACCAATTGGTTCAGGTTACTGGACTATGACAACGACGGGAAAACAGACCTCATTACCGCCAACAACGGAAGTGTCGATATTTATAAAAATGTCAGCACCGGCACTGTACCGCAATTTCAAAGGGTCATTCACAAACTCACGGCTGATTTTGGATTCGGACCAGGTTTTATGGTGCCTGTTTATGTACTTAACATCGATTATCCGGGTATAGACGATCTGGATGGTGACGGTGATGTTGACATCCTGGCCTTCGACAGTTTCGACACGGGCATGATCAACTACTACCGGAACATGGCTGCAGAACGTTACAGCCGTACAGATACTTTTGACATGTTGGTCACCAGCAGGTGTTATGGTCTTTTTTACGAAAACCAGAACAGCTCCGCCATTATCATGAACCTGAAGAACGATTGCAGCTTCCCCGACTCGCTGACAACGGGCCCTCCGGCCTTATTAAGACCATCCCATGTGGGTTCCACTATTTTGCCTATAAAATTCAACAAAGACACGCTCTCTGATCTCATTCTGGGTGATTTCGAAAACCCCCGTATGTCTGTTCTTTTTAACAATGGCACCCGCGATACCGCCCGCATCACCCAGGCAACGGTTGGTTTTCCCAATTACGATACGCCCTCCTACATCCTGAATTTTCCGGGTAGTTTTACCCTGGATCTCAAAGGAAGCTCCAAAAAAGATCTGATAATCACCACCAACGACCCGTACGATGCTCAGTTCGGAAAACATGTGTGGTTTTATGAAAACCAGGCCATCGGACTCCGCGACAGCTTCGCACTTCAGACAAGGAGTTTTTTGATCGAGGACATCCTGCAATATCACCACTACGCTTCGCCTGCTTTTATAGATGCGGACAATGACGGTGACAAAGACCTGCTTGTTGCACATTACACGAATGCACTTGTACCCGTCATACATTTTTACGAAAAAGGCACTGCCGGCTATCAGTTGACAGATACCAATTTTTTACAGATAAAAGACACCCTCCCCGGCAGGATACGCCTGGCTGCAGGAGATTTGAATGGTGATGGCAAAGAAGACCTGCTTATAGGTACGCAGGCGGGTCCTTTGGCCTATTATCGCAATACCTCAACCCCCTCCGGGGTCAGTTTCTTTTATGAAACATCTGATTTTCAGCAAATACAGGCAGGGACTTTTACAAGCCCGGAACTGGCAGATGTGAATGGTGACGGTAAAATTGACCTGTTGGTAGGCAATCAAAACGGACATGTGCTCTACTTTGAAAACACCGGTACCGCTGCAAATCCGGTTTTTGTAAAACAAAGCGACTCGCTGGGTTCTGTGAATGTAAGCGACAATCTCTATGTAGGAAATGCCGTGCCGCGTTTGGCCGATATAAACAACAACGGGAATCCCGATTTGATAGTCGGAAACCAATGGGGTAAACTATATTTTTATGCCGATATCCGTACCCAGCTGACAGGGGTTTTTACCAGCAGCAATGAGTCCTTCTATTATCCGTCGGTGAACATTACATCCGCCTGCCAAAGCGGTTCTTTCATCAGCCCTGCGTTTACGGATATAGATGGCGACAACCTGCCAGACCTGTTTATCGGTAATTACAGGGGCGGGGTAGAATTTTACCGGAATACAACGACTTTGGTTTCAGTCGCCACGGAGCGCCTGGAGAAGGCACTCCGGGTATATCCTAATCCGGTTTCAGATAAACTGATGATTGAACTAACAGAAGCCGGTGAGCATATGCAGCTTCTGCAATTGTTTGACTTACAGGGCAGGCAGATTCACACCCAGACACCTGAAGAGGCCCACAGAAGTGTTCTTTCCATGAACCATCTTCCGGCCGGCATCTATCTGCTGGAAACCAGACTCAGCAATCAGCAAAGGGTATTCCGACGTATTGTAAAGGAGCATTGATCTTACATTTTCAGAAAAAAGCCCGGCGGTTGCTTCGCCTGATCTCCCGTTGCATGCGGGAAAGTCTGCTTCCGGAAACCGGTACAATCACAGCTTAGCAGCCGACAGTTTCGTTTTAGCTTCCCGCTTTGATCCGTGCATCTCCCGTGGGGCAGTCAGGGGTCGATGGTTCCTTCCTGTTGAGAAAGGTCAGCGGCTGCGCCGGTCGCCGAGCAGCCACGCATTTCTACGCTTTAATCTATCTTCCTGATTCGGTACAGAAAGTCCATGTCACTCGGTCTGGGTATTTCAAAGCGCCCCTCTTCCATCTCCATATCCCCTCCGTCAGAAACAAAAAAGCCGCTCCCGAAAGGGAACGGCTTCTGTATTATTGGGAAGTATGTTTATTTCTTCGAACTCGGCTTACCTACCCTTGTCATCGCACAACGGAAACCTATATCGTCCCGTGCTGAGGTTTCTTCGAGGTAACGACGGGTACCAGGGTTCAGCCAGTAAGGAAGGTCACGCCAGCCGCCACCTTTGTAAACACGGCTTTGGTTTGTAATCAAGCTGTTACGCTCATTATACATGGCAAGGCTATCGAGGTAGTCGATTACATTAGGATTCGCATACCGTTTATTGTCGAGGGAAGTTACCACCCGGCCTACGCTGTCTTTTGACAAGAAGCCATCTGCATCTGTTTGCGGAACGGTATAAACGTTACCGCGGAAAGTATTGAAGTCTTCACCATCCACATAAGTCATGGGACGATATACGTCGGCAACCCACTCGTTTACATTACCCGCGATGTTATAAAGGCCATAGTCGTTCGGCCAGTAATACTGTACCGGGGCGGTAGGGGCGGCATTATCATTCAGATCATTGGCAATACCCATGAAATCACCACGGCCTCTTTTGAAGTTGGCCTGGATTTCACCCTGTGCTTTGCCTTTGGAATAACGGGTTCCATGGCCGTTCCACGGATAAATCCGGCGATCGCTGATGTTCTCACGGTCAGAATTACCGATCAGGCCCTGAGCAGCATATTCCCATTCTGCCTCGGTAGGCAGGCGGTAGCTTGGCAGCAACAGACCGTCCGACTGGCGGATATTACGGGTGTCGTTGTTAGGGTTCAGATCTTTCCGTGGTTTTTTAACTTCCGGTTGATAAAGACCGGCGAAGTAGGCTTCTGTATTGAAGTTTTCCTCTCCAAACTGATTTGGATTCGGTTTGATGTAACCTGCGCTGATGAGAATCTGCTCGTTCACACGGTCGGTACGCCAGATACAATAGTCGGCAGCCTGTTTCCAGCTGATACCAACCACCGGATAATTCTGGTAAGCCGGGTGACGGAGGTAGTTCGCTACAAATGGTTCATTGTAACCAAGGTCACGACGCCAAACGGTTGTATCAGGCAATGCAGCCCGGAATACTTCGGGATAAGTTTCACCAAAAACGCGCTCCAGCCAGTAGAGATACTCCAGCCAGTCGACATTGGATACTTCTGTTTCGTCCATATAAAACGAAGCCACAGTCACACGACGCGGGGTGTTATCATAGTCATGGGCGATGTTCTGCTCGGTAGCACCCATCACATAACTACCACCCTGTATCAATACCAGACCGGGACCAGTTTCCTGTTCTTTATATTTCACTACCTCGAAACCGCCGTTTTTGGGGTCGTTGTAGTTCCATCCTGTTTTGGATGATTTTTGACTGCAAGAAGCAAGCACCAGCGTGGCGAGTGCAAAACTTATCATCAGTGATTTATTTTTCATTGCAGAAAAATTTAAGAGTCTGCGGTAAAGCGCGGGCTAATTTAACTAAAAAGTTGGGCATTTTATTTTAACCATTCTCCGGCGGGGTATACGTTCGAAGGGTTCAAGCTGAATGGCAGCCGATATTTCATGTGAGCCAATGGCGGCTGCACGGAGGCGTGAGGTCGTCACGTCGTAGCTGTATCCAAAGCGGAAAATATTCTGCTGGAGTCCTAAGGAGAAAATAAAGGCATCCCCGAAACGATACCACAAACCGCCTACCACGGGTCCCCGACTGATATAAGTGCCGAGATTAATTTGACGGGCGGTACCCTGAAACTGTAAGATTACATTAGGAGAAAGGGTCGTTCCAGGCATATTCCGGGAGCCGCGTACTACCTCAAAATTAGCACCGGCATGAATGGTGGACTTCATATTCCAGGGAGATACTCCCGGTGGTATCATAGACTGATTCGGCTGGGTAAGGTGATGCAAGGCAAAACCGCCGTAGAATTGATCTGAAAACAAAATCGCGCCCACAGAGAAGTCGTGCATATTGGCATTCGTCTGGTTGCTCACCGGTAAATTCTCAGCGGTAGTCCCCTGCTGAATACCCAGACGGGCATCAATCTCATCGGGAAACACCAGTCCGAGCCAGTTGAGCGACTTTTGGGCAAAAGTGTATTGGAAACCTGTTTTAAGTACCAGGTTGTGGTTAATGGCCAGGTTGTTCGAGTACATCAACGAAAACTGATTGTGCCGGAAGGCGGCATCACCTATACGATCTGACAGCACATGGAAACCAATTCCCCCGCTCAGGGCAGAGAAGTACTGGTCGTAAGAAGCGCTGTAGGTAACAAAATTACCTGCAAGAGATGGCCATTGATTGCGGTAATTCAGATTGAACCGCGGACCACCCCCGCTTCCCGCAAAAGCAGGATTCAGATACAGTGGATTGGCATAAAACTGGGAGAAACTTGGATCCTGAGCCTTCAGCTGGGTAGCTATCAGAAACAAAAAACAAGCTGCAAGAAGCTTTTTGGGCATTCGGCGGTTTTAAACGAACTGTAAATTTTAAACTTTTTCGCTGTTTAATCAAGAGATGAACGTGAAATTTGGCAAACTATTTACCAAAGTTCTCTACAACCATAGAACTTATCAGCTACTTTTTGTTGTACTAAAGCTACCTAAATAGAGTTTATCTTGAGTGTTAAAATGCAGTGAAATGAAGAAAAAGAAGTTTGCCGGTTTGCTGATCCTCTTCCTCGGGCCCCTGATTAGTCAGGCACAAATCATGGAATACAAGCTTCAATGGCAGTTTCCGATGGTGGAAAAGGTAAGTGAAACGAAAGAAATCCGGCAGCTTCAATGTGATGTGTGCAGCTACCCGGAGGCGTTCTCTGCGACCCCTGTCGTACACGGCCAGCTGGCCGGTGTTTCTGACGCAGAATTGATAGATTTTCAGACAGAAATTGTTCCGGCCGCGGAACTTACCGGTCTTTCCTACCTCGATAAGCTGCCGGCCAGCTTTGGTTTACAGCAAAAAACAGGTCTGGTCCGAAAGGCCCTGGTACTTAACTACCAGCTTCCCGCCCTGCGCCGTAATCCGGTCACCGGAAGCATTGAACGACTGCTCAGCTACCGCATCAGGCCAGGCAGCAACACGGTACCCGCCGCTTATACCGCCCGCCCGAATGCGCGTGTCACCGCAGGTACATCGGTACTGGCAAGCGGAAACTGGTACCGGATAGGAGTCCCTGCAACCGGCATGTACCGCATGGACCTTAACTTTTTAAACAGTCTTGGCATCAATACTACCGGACTCGACCCCCGGCAGATACGTGTATTTGGGAATGGTGGCGGCATGCTCCCGGCCGCCAACAATGTTTTCCGCTACGATGATCTGGAAGAAAATGCCATTTATGTTGCCGGAGAGGCCGATGGCAGCTTTGATGCGGGGGACTATGTCCTCTTTTTCGCCGAAGGAGCCCACAAATGGGAATACAACCATGGAACAGCCCGCTATGAGCATAAAACAAACATCTATTCCGACCTCAATTATTATTTCATCACCATCGGTCCTGTTCCCGGTAAAAGGATAGGAAACCAGGCAGCTCCCCCCGCCTCCAACCGGAACAGCAGTCAGTTTGATGTATTGGCTCAATATGAAAAAGAAGAAGTCAACCTGATTGCAAGCGGCAGGGCCTGGTACGGAGAAACCTTCGACATCACCACCTCCCGCAATTTTTCGTTCAACCTCCCCAACCTCATTACCTCCCAGCCGGTAGAAATGGAAATAGAAATGGCTGCAAGGAGTCTGGGGGTAGCTTCCAGCTTTGTGGTCTCCGCCAACGGCAGCCAGGTACTTACCCTGCCGGTTCCCTCCACTACCACCTACTACCTGGATACTTACGCCCATATTACCAATGCGGTCACCAACCTCAACCTCGGTTCAGGTAACCTCAACCTCGCCATCACCTACAACAAACCCAACACCTTCTCCATTGGCTATCTGGACTTTATATGGTTACAGGGCAAGGGTAATTTATCCCTGAACGGCATAGGCAACCAGCTCTATTTTTCAGACAGAGGCAGCGTCGGTACCGGAAATGTCACGGCCTTCAGCGTAGGCGGGCTTGCCGGCGACGGAAGGGTATGGGATGTAACCGACCCCACCAGGGCGGAGGAGATGGTTTTGACAGGAGGAAATTTTGTCAGGCAGACAGACAGTCTCAAACGTTTCATTGCCTTTAACGGGTCAGGCTTTACCACCCCGATCGCCGCCGGTACCGTCGCTAACCAGAATCTGCATGCCATCCCCCGGGCTGACATGGTGATTGTAACCCATCCCAAATTCATTGGTCAGGCACAGGACCTGGCCAATTACCGTGCTGCCCGTGACAATATGGTGGTAGTGGTGGTTACCCCCGATCAATGTTACAACGAGTGGAGCTCCGGCCGGCAGGATATTACAGCCATCCGTTCTTTTTTGAAACACCTTTACGACAAAGCGGCACCCGGTGAAGAGCCTAAATACCTGCTGTTGTTCGGTGATGCTTCCTATGACTTTAAAAACAGGGTACCGGGCAACTCCAATTACGTGCCTATTTTCCAGAGTTTCACTTCCAATGCACCGCTGAGTTCTTACGCTGCCGACAGTTATTTCGGGATGCTTGACAACCACGAAGGTGCCTTTGAAATTTCAGGAAGCGATCAGATGGATCTGGGGATAGGCAGGTTTCCGGTGACAACCACCGAACAGGCAGCAGGAATAGTGGCCAAAATAAAGCGATACGAAGCCGCTGCCGCGCACGGGGACTGGCGCAATATCATCGGATTTCTGGCCGATGATGAGGATGGCAACCAGCACTTTACCGATGCGGAGGCCAATGTCAATTTTGTAGAAAGCAAATATCCCCAGGCCATTGTCCGTAAATTCTATTTTGATGCCTACCGGCAGGAATCGCTGCCAGGGGGCACCCGTTATCCCGAACTTAACAGAGATCTTAACGCCCGCGTTAACAACGGCTTGCTGATTCTGAATTATTCGGGTCACGGGGGTGTAAACGGTGCTGCTGAGGAACGTTTATTGACAATACCCGAAATCCAGGCCTGGAACAATGCTAATAAACTGATGTTGCTGGTAACAGCCACCTGTGAGTTTGCCCGCTTTGACGACCCGGGTTTTTTATCCGCCGGTGAGTGGGCGCTCATTAACCCTAACGGGGGTGCCATCGCCATGTTCACCACCACACGGGTCACTTTCACCAATGGCAATGCCGCCATTACAGGAAATATGTATCGTGACCAGCTGTTCACCCTCACGCAAGGGGTATACCCCCGGCTGGGAGATGTGATGATGCGGGCTTCCAACCCACTTATCAGTGGTGTTAATACCCGTAATTTTTCATTTTTAGGAGATCCCTCCCTGCGACTTGCCTATCCTGAAATCAAAGGCAATGTAACCCGTATCAACAATGTGCAGGTATCAGCCGTGCCAGATACCATCCGTGCCCTTGCCAAAGTCACCATCAGCGGTGATATTACCGATAAACTCGGGAACCCCCTGCCGGCTTACAATGGGGTACTGACACCCACTGTACTCGACAAAAGCTCCACTATTTCGCTGTTAAGAAACGACCCTACCTCCTTCCCCGCAACTTTTAAGGAATTCCGTAACATCATTTACAGAGGCAGCGCTACCATTGCCAATGGTCAGTGGAGCTTCTCTTTCATCGTCCCCAGAGACATCGCCTATAATTACGGACTGGGAAGAATCAGCCTTTACGGGACCAACCAGGTTACAGATGCAGCGGGTGACTTCCGCCATGTAGTAGTCGGAGGAACGGATACAAGTCTGGTCACCGATGAAACCGGCCCGGAGATGAAATTGTATCTCAACGACAGGAGCTTTGTAAACGGAAGTGTCACCAACAGCAAACCCGTGTTTATTGCTGAACTGCTCGACAGCAGTGGCATCAATACCGTAGGCAGTGGTATAGGCCGGGATATTACCCTCGTCAAAAACGATGAGCTGAACAGCCCGATTATCCTGAATGAATATTACCAGGCTGCCCTGGATGATTACAGCCGGGGGGAAATCAATTACCCTTTTCAGGATCTGGAAGCCGGTGATTACACCCTGAATCTGAAAGTTTGGGACGTTTTTAACAATGCAAACGACGGCAGTATCAACTTTGTGGTGGCAGATGAAGCCAATCTCAGTATCAAAAATCTGCTGAACTATCCCAATCCTTTTACCACACGAACTACCTTTCATTTCGACCATAACCGACCCAATGAGCCCCTGGAAGCGCTTTTACAGGTCTTCACGGTAAGTGGCAAACTGGTTAAAACCATCCGGCAATCTATCCAGACCAATGGCTTCCATGCCGATCAGCTGGTTTGGGACGGCTTAGATGATTTTGGAGACCGAATTGGCAGAGGAGTATATATTTACCGGCTAAAAGTGCAAACTTCGACGGGTGAACGTGCAATAGAAACAGAAAAGCTCGTTATACTACGCTGATTCAATGTCGCGAAACCATATCTTTACCAATCAATTCCAACTGCATGCGAAGTATTAAAATCCTGACCATCACTGCCTTGACAATTCTTGGCACAAATAATATCACATTAGGTCAGGTAAACTCAGGACAATTAGGTGGCGGTGATTTGAACACCATTACCACTTCCGTCCCGTTTCTGATGATTTCTCCGGATGCCCGGGCAGGGGCGATGGGTGATGTGGGCGTAGCTACTTCTCCCGATGCCAACTCAATCCACTGGAATACAGCCAAAATGGCTTTTGCCAAAGATAAAGTTGGCATCGCACTGAATTATACACCCTGGTTGCGTAACCTGGTTCCTGATATTGCCCTCTCTTATCTGTCGGGTTATGTACAGATTGACGAATTACAATCTTTCGGTGCGTCTCTCCGGTATTTTTCTCTGGGAGATATCACTTTCACCAATCTCAACGGGGAAACCATTGCCACTTTTCGTCCCAACGAGTTCTCCGTGGATGCCGGCTATGCCCGTAAACTGAGCGACCATTTCTCGGTAGGGGTAGCCCTTCGGTATATTTACAGTAACCTGGCAGCAGGTCTGGATGCCAACCAGCAAACCCGTCCCGGACAATCTTTCGCAGGTGATATCTCCGCATTTTATACCCAACCCATAGAGGTTTTTGAAAAAGAAGCAGAAATGTCGTTTGGTTTGAATGTATCCAATATCGGGGCAAAAATTGCTTATACCGAATCGGGACAAAGTAATTTCATCCCAACCAACCTGCGTTTGGGTGGTACCTTGAAAGTAGAAATTGACGAATATAACAGTCTGGCAGTTTCAGCCGACGTAAACAAACTGCTGGTTCCTACCAACCCCATTTACCAGAGAGACGGTTCAGGACGTATTGTTTTTGACCCGCAAGGTAATCCCGTTATCCAGCAAGGAGAAGACCCCAATCAAAAATCCCCTATTGAAGGTATCTTCAGTTCTTTCAACGACGCCCCCGGTGGTTTCGAAGAAGAGCTCCGCGAAATCAACATCTCTACGGGCGTGGAATACTGGTACAATAATATTTTCGCTGTAAGGGGCGGTTATTTTTATGAGCATCCTACCAAAGGAGGACGTCAGTATTTCACCATGGGAGCTGGTTTGAAATACAATGTATTCAATCTGAATTTCTCCTACCTCGTCCCTGCCTCCACCATTCAGGGTGGAAATCCGCTGGAAAACACGCTGCGCTTCAGCCTCCTGTTTGATTTGCAGGCGTTCGCAAGCCGATAGTTTTAAGCGCTCGGAGTTTCGGGACGCTTTTGCGCAGAAAATCAAATACAAAGTCCTTCAGCCGTACAGAACAGCTGCGGGACAAAGGTTTCAGCTAGAAAAAGGGATTGTGGCGTTTTTCGTAGCCTATGGTCGTTGCCGGCCCGTGGCCAGGATAAACGACTGTTTCTTCGGGCAAGGTAAACAGCTGCTCCCGGATTGCATTAAGCAGGGTGGCATGATCTCCGCCTGGTAAATCTGTACGGCCAATGCTACCCCGGAACAAGACATCCCCGCCAATCAGCCAGCCTCCCGCCCGGTGATAAAAACAGATGCTTCCGGCAGAATGTCCCGGGGCAAAAATGACTTCCAGGTCGTGTTCCCCGATCCGGACGACATCACCGGCAGCCAGATAGGCCGATGCTTCCGGTGAAAAAACCGGAGGAAACCCAAACGTAGGCGCGTAGGTCGGTAAACGTTCCAGATTTGTCTTCTCAAGCAGGTGCATCGTCGGTTGCAATCCCCACTGCGCAAAAACAAACTGATTTCCCAGCACATGATCAATGTGGGCGTGGGTAAGCAGCAACATTTCCGGTTGCAGCCCTTTTTGCATGAGAAAGTCCAGCAGCATGTGCTGCTCATGTTCATCGAAACAGCCCGGATCAACGATGACAGCCCGCTGACTTTCGTCATAGAGTACATACGTATTTTCGCTGAACGGGTTAAAGGTGAAATGCTTTAGGTTTAACATACTGAAATGCAACTTTGCCCGTATTTTTAAAGGCTACTTGTGTCCGGTCAAAGATAAACATCCTGCCGGGCACAGGTATTGATTGAATTATGCGTATCCGATTTAAAAATTCATCCCTGATTTTATCACTGCTGGGTGTGCTGCTTTTGGGCGCAGTCCAATCCGGCATGGCTCAAAACCAGGGTGCGCAGACTTTTTTCGGGAAGAATAAAATCCAGTACCGTGATTTTGAGTGGTCTTCGCTGAAAGGCCCCAATTTTGAGGTCTTTTACAATGTTGGTGGCCGGGAACTGGGGGTATTTACTGCCACCATTGCCGAAGAGAACATCCGGCAGGTTGAAGAATTCCTGAACTACCGGGCGGATGGCCGTTACCAGATTCTGATATACAACAACATCTCAGACCTCAACCAATCTAACCTCGGTTTTGATCTCGAGTCTTATAATACCGGAGGGCTCACCCGCCTCTCCGGGAACAAAGTATTGGTTCATTTTGGAGAAAGTCGCGAGGAATTCCTCCGTGACCTGCGGGTGGGCATTGCGAAAGTCCTGATTTTCGACATGATCTATGGCGGCAATATCGGGGAACGGGTTCAGAATGCGGCTACCGTATATCTCCCCGACTGGTACTTAAACGGGCTCTTCTCCTACATAGGCAGTGACTGGAACACAACCGCCGACAATGCCCTGCGGGAGCAACTGAACAGCGGCCGTTATAAAAAATTCAACCAGTTGCTGCTCCGGCACAGTGAACTGGCAGGACATGCTTTCTGGTATTTCATCGCTGAAACCTATGGCCGGAACGCCATACCCAACATCATTTACCTGACACGGGTAAACCGTGATTTTCAGGCAGGTCTTCGTTATGTAACCTCCAAAAAGCTCAAGCCGCTCACCCGCGACTGGATGGCTTTTTACAAGGCACGTTATGCCGACGACGATCTTAACCGGGAAACCCCTTCTGATACCCTATACCTGAAGAAATTCAAGAAGAAATCGGAAATCACCCAGCTGAAGCCCAGTCCCGACGGCCGGAAAATGGCCTATGTTGAACACAGAAAGGGCATACATCGCATGTATGTGCATGATTTTGCTACCGGGAAAAGAACCAGGGTACATAAAAGCGGGGTCAAGTGGCAGCTTTTAGCCAACAAGGAACAATACCCCGTCCTGGCCTGGCATCCCAATGGCCAGAGTATCGCTTTTTTTTATGACATAAGGGGCCGTGTTCACTTTGGAACCATCAGGATGCGCGAAAAGGAGAAACCTGAACTGAATACCTATCCCTTGTTCCGCTTCGATCAGGTTTACAGCATGGATTACAGTCCGGACGGTCAGCATATTGTACTCTCCGGCGGGAGGAGCGGGCAAAGCGATCTGTACTACTACCATGTCCCTTCCAAGCGCATTACCCCCATTACCTTCGATCCTTTCGACGACTATGATCCCCGTTTTCTGGGGGGTACCGACAAGATAATTTTTGCCTCCAACCGGCCCGTTGATACCCTTTTGCAACAAACCGGCGACTCTCTGCTGGCGCAAAACCATACCGACATTTTTGTTTATCATGCCAGGGATGATAAAAAACAAACGCTACAGCGCCTGACCAATACCCCTGATGTCAGCGAAAAGAAACCCATCCACCTTCAGAACCAGTATTTCAGCTTTCTGACCGATGAAAACGGTGTTTATAACAGGCGTATCGGCTACCTCGACAGCCTGCCTGAACTGCAGTTGCGCGACACCCTCCTCTATTTTACAGATAGCCTGGGCGAAACACAAACCCTCATCCAAACCGACACCGTGATTCGCTACCGGGATACCTCCTACAGCAGCCTGGCCACCAATTACCAGCGGAACATCAGGGAACAGGTAGCCATACCCCGCAGCGGTATTTTTTTCGAACGGCTGGAAAAACCGGAAAAACGTGTTTTAATTTACAAGGGCAGGTATCGTATCGACAGTTTAGGAGCTATCAGCAAAGAGGCTGACGCCACTACCTTCAGAAAAAAACCACTTGCCACGGCCCCGTTTGCCATCGGCAAAACAGGAACCTCAGGGCCCACGGGAGAAGTTTTCGGACTACTTGACAACAAACTTTTCAGGAGCAAAAGAGATTCAACCGGGAACCCCGACAGTGCCCGGTACACCTTCCAGTCTCCTTATAAATTCCCGTTGCTTGAAGAAGAAGACCCTGAAAGCGGCACCTCGAGGACAGGAGAAATAGAAGCATTCCGCCGGCAGGCACAGCCAAAAAACAAAGACCCTTACCGGATTGCACAGACCAGGTTGTATACCACCGATCTTTCCATAGACTACGTGGTATCTCAGGTGGGCAATACCATTTACGAAAACAATATGCCGAGTCTGGTAATCAGTTCTCTTAACAGCCTGAATCAGAACATGGGATTGGTACTCAAAGGGGGTCTTTCAGATGTATTTGAGGACCACAAACTATCCGGTGGCATGCTCATTAATTCAGATTTATCCAACAATCAGTACTACCTGATGTATGAGTACCTGCGCCGCCGGTGGGATCAGCGTTATATATTTCTGCAACAGCGCTCGAGGCGACAGGAAGGGAATGATTATTATAAAACCAATACCCTGGAAGGTATCGCCTCCTTTAGTTATCCCATCAACCGCTATCAGTCGGTGCGCCTCGCCGGTATTTTCAGGCGTGATCACGACGAACTCCTTGGCACTGACCAGCAGCAACTGCTGGCTCCCCCGACCCTGAAAAACTGGGCAGGTCTCAAAGCCGAATTTGTACAGGATAACACCACAGAGTTGGCTTTGAACACTTTGCGGGGAACACGCTGGAAGTTCTATATAGAAGGGTACAAACACCTCAACCAGGCCAAAGATTATATGACGGTGATTGGTCTGGACTACCGCACTTATCTCCCTATTTACAAAACCCTGATCTGGGCAAACCGCATAGCTGCCAACAGTTCTCTGGGAGCCAGCAAGGTATTGTACGTCCTGGGTGGGGTAGATAACTGGATCAGCCCCAGATACGACGGACAACTGGCGCCACCGAGTGGTGAAAACTTCGTATTTCAGGGTGTAGGGACAAATCTGCGAGGATTTTGGCAGAATGCCCGTAATGGCAGTAACTATGTGCTCATCAATTCAGAAATCCGTTTCCCGTTTGTGAGTGTTATTGCAAGATCTCCCATTTCCAGCGAGTTTTTAAGGAGCCTGACGGTGGTAGGTTTTACGGATTTTGGTACTGCCTGGAGCGGGAAAGATCCTTTCAGTCTCGACAATCCGTTCAATGTAACCGAATACGAAAACGGCCCCGTCAGAGTGACCGTAGTGACCAATAAAAACCCGCTTGTAATGGGCTACGGCTTTGGTTTCAGGGCAAGGGTATTTGGTTATTTCATCCGTGCCGACCGCGGTTGGGGCATAGATGACGGACAGATATTGCGTCCGGTTTGGTATTTCTCGCTTAGTCTCGACTTCTGACCCCTATCTGCCAGCTTTTGGCTATGCCATACTGCGCGAGTATATAGGTAAGCATGATCCAGAAAGAAGCGTATGGCAGCGGTACAACAAACTTGTTGACAGCCAGCAGGGCATCAGAAACCATAAAACTCAGGGCTGCAAAAATCAGCACCGTGTTTCCCGAGGGTACCCGCGTTCTCCGGTGAATAGCACTCAACATCATTGCGGTGATGGCGCCAACGTAAACCGATACAGGAATACGTAATTCACCCAATGAGGGGCTGATATAACCATAAATCAGCACAGCAATTAACAGCACCGGCAGTGCCAGCCAGGGCTTTATTTGCAACAATCCCTTTTTAGGTGTTTCAGCTTTGGTGAAGGCCGTTGCATAACTCAGTTGGGCAAGCAAAAAGGAACCCAGTCCGGTCATAAAGAAGAGTGGTTCTTCGCTGCGGATAAGTAAAACATCTCCCAGCCAGGAAGCAAACATGGCAAAACGTAAAAAACCCCTGCCAGAAGTAAATGGCCAGACCCACCAGATCAGCAACGGCATCAACAATACCTTGGTGACCATGACCACTACCTCCAAATCGCCCAAAAGAGCTGTTAAATGCAGGAATGCCGTCAGTAAAAACAGGAATTCCCTGAATTCAGGCTTCTGTGTCATGTTTTTTTGCATAATAGGTGAGTACAACAACACTAAGAACGGGGAGTAGCAGGAAAATTACCAGTAAACCCTGCGTTAATCGTTCGTGTGCCAGCCAAATGGCAACAGCTACCAACAACCACCGCAGGCACTCGTGCAGAACTGCCTTGCGTTTACCCTCCAGAAGCCTTCCCAGGGTAACGACGCTGACAAAAATCAGGGAGATATACCCTGTCTTTTCTGCCATACTGAACTGTGGCAGCTGAAACAGGAAAAGACTGGTGAATGCCAGTACCAGGACATACTGGGAAAGTACATACACATTCACCCAACTCGGCACGGCAATATCAAATTTTTGATATTCTGAAGTGTCAACCGGCTGCGGGTCACGATAACCCCCCATCTCTTCGGGCAACCAGCCAGGTTTGTAAAACAACACTTTGAGTTTGTTTAACCAGCCGGGCACCCTGCTGAAGTCGGTCCATATATCGCCAAAGTGTTTGACTTGCAGATATACCGGGTTCCAGCTCAGACTAGGACTGGTAATACCATAAACCGGTGTCTCTTCTTCCTTTTGAAAGGTGCCGAAAAGTTTATCCCATATAATCAGACTTGCTGCATGATTCTTATCAATGTATTTCGGGTCGCGGCCATGGTGTACCCTGTGGTGAGAAGGGGTGTTGAGCACATATTCAAGCCAGCCCAGTGAGCGGATGGCTTTGGTGTGTATCCAGAACTGGTAAAGGGTATTGTAGGCGAGCAGATATAAAAACCATTCCGTCTGGAATCCCAGCAACGCCATAGGCAGATAAATGAGCATTGTGAAAAACTTCTGAAAGGCTCCCTGCCGGAGCGCTACGGAGAGATTATACTCTTCACTCTGATGATGCACAACATGCCCTGCCCAGAACAGGTTAATCTCATGACTCAGCCGGTGGGCCCAGTAGTAAAAAAAGTCGATCAGCACAAACAGCAACAAGCCGTTGTACCAGCTTTGTTCCATGGTAAAAAAGCGAAAATGTGTAAAAACATAATGATACAACGCTACTGTCAGTACCGTCCCGAAAACACCGCTGAGTTGTTCCGTTATACCGCAGGAAATGTTCGTCAGCGCATCGTTGAGCCTGTAATAGCCCTTTTTATAAAAGCGGTCGTAAAAAACTTCTAACCCGATGAGGGTAAAAAAAATGGGTATCGAAAGGACTATCGGGTTCATAAACAGACTTTGAATGCACGTTTCCAAAGCAGCAGGTTTCCTATTCCGTGCTTTTTACGCTAAATTTGTGGTCTAAATTTAGAAAAATGCTGGCGATGCTAACCCTCTTTTTGGGGAACATAGGTGCAGGTGAGGCCATCCTCATCATTTCAGTCGTTCTGATCTTTTTTGGTGCCAAACGTATTCCGGAACTGGCCCGCGGTTTAGGCAAGGGTATCCGTGAATTCAAGGATGCTTCTGCCGGTATCAAAAGGGAGCTGGAAGACGCCTCCAACACTCCTCCTGCTGAGAAAAAAGAACAAAACTGAGTTGACTTCTTACCAAACCCTGTCACAGATCCAGCACGCTCTCCGTGCCGGTCAGTTAAGCTGTCGCCAATTGGTGACCGAATACCTGGCGCGCATTGCTGCACGTCCTGAAATCAATGCATTTCTCGAAGTATTTGAAGAAGAGGCCCTGGCGGCTGCCGATAAAACAGATGCCAGGATAGCAGCAGGCGATTGGGAGAAGCTCAGTGGTCTCGTTATTGGTATCAAAGACAATATTGCCTATCAGGGTCACCGCTTCGGCGCTTCCTCCAGGATTCTGGAAGGCTTCGAATCGGTTTACTCCTCTACCGTTGTGACCCGTCTGCTCGCTGCCGGTGCTATCATCATCGGTCGCCTCAACTGCGATGAATTTGCCATGGGGTCCTCCAACGAAAACTCAGCCTATGGTAACGTACTCAACCCACTCGATACCAGCCGGGTTCCCGGTGGTTCTTCAGGCGGTTCAGCAGCAGCCGTAGCGGCAGGATTCTGCCACGCCGCCCTGGGTACAGACACCGGAGGCTCTATCCGCCAGCCAGCCAGTTATTGCGGACTGGTAGGACTAAAACCTACTTACGGTCGTGTTTCACGCCACGGCATCATCGCCTTCGGATCAAGTTTTGATCAGGTAGGGCCGCTCACGCATTCTGTAGAAGACAGTGCCGTTATCCTGGAGGTAATAGCCGGAGCAGATAAGTACGACAGCACCTGTGTTGACCGGGAAGTCTCTGCCATGGTGCCGCTGGAGACCAGGAAAAAATATCGTTTTGCGCTGCTGAAAGAAGTACTTTCAGGTGAAGGTCTCGATCCTGCACTTTTCAAGGCCTTCAATGCCCGGATTGAAAAATTACGTGCTGATGGCCATGAAGTGATAGAACACAGTTTTCCTTACCTGCCTTATACCATCCCCGCCTATTATATCCTGGCCACTGCAGAGGCCTCTTCCAACTTATCCCGTTATACCGGTGTGCTGTACGGCAAACGCAGCGCTTCAGTTACCGACCTTGAGTCGGCCTACAAACACTCCCGCACAGAAGGTTTTGGCCCTGAGGTAAAACGCCGTATCATGCTGGGCACCTTTGTCCTCAGCGAGGGTTATTACGATGCCTACTATGGCCGTGGTCAGAAAGTACGCCGCATTCTCCGTGATAAAACACAGGAAATACTCGACAGCTGCGACGCCATCCTGCTGCCTACCACCACTTCGGTCGCTTTTAAGTTTGGGGAAAAGACCGACGACCCGATTCAAATGTATCTGGAAGACATTTTTACGGTATTGGCCAACCTAACCGGTATGCCCGCCGTATCGGTGCCTTTTGCAAAGAACTCCGACGGTTTGCCTTTCGGCATCCAGCTCCTCGGCAAAATTTTCGATGAGAAAAATTTGCTTGACATGGCTACGCTTTTCGAAGCAAAAGCCTGATCATGCCGCCCATGCGGCAATAAGTATTACAACTGAAACGTTTTGGCTCTTATATTTAATAGCTTTTTAATGCCGAACCTTATGCGTCAACTTCTTTTAACCATCGGTTTCTGCCTGTTTCTGTTGCAGACCGGTATTGCGCAGAACGTGCCGGAGAAAAGTACAGCTGACTTTGACACGGAAAACGAGCTTATTATCAGCGCACTGGACAGCCTGACGAATCTGACGTTTTTTGATTTGAAAAAGCGTAACTATCAGGTAAAAAAACTGAACAAATACGGTTTCCGACCTGGCGACGTGCCTGCCTATTCTGATTCAATTTATGATTTCAGGGTAAGCCACATTGAGTCTCCTATGAACCTGGCTTATAATGAGCATGTCAAGGGCTTTATCGACCTTTATTCAACCCGTCGGCGGGGTCTCACGGAACGGGCCATGGGTCTGGCCAATTATTACTTCCCCATTTTTGAGGAAGTACTCGAAAAACATGGTCTCCCGGATCAGTTGAAATACCTGGCGATTGTTGAATCAGCGCTGAATCCTACTGCTGTCAGCCGTGCCGGCGCTACCGGTTTATGGCAATTCATGTACGGAACCGGCAAAATGTACGGTCTCAAGGTAAATTTTTACATCGATGAGCGTCGGGATCCCTACCTCGCCACCGAAGCAGCCGCCCGCTATTTCAAAGATCTGTACAACATCTATGACGACTGGTTGCTGGCCCTTGCCGCCTACAACTGTGGTCCGGGTAACCTCAACCGGGCCATCCGTAAATCGGGTGGTAAACGGAATTACTGGGAACTGATGCCCTATCTGCCCAAAGAAACCAGGGGCTATGTCCCTGCTTTCATCGCAGTAACCTATGTCATGAATTATGGCCCGGAGCATAATCTGTATCCGACCCCTTTGATTGCGCTTCCGCAGGAAACCGACACCATCATAGTGCAAGGACCGGTAAATACCCAGTATTTCAGTCAGATACTGGGAATAGACCACGACCAGATGTGCCTGCTGAACCCGCAGCTCAAACAGCAGTTTATACCCAAAAGCCTCGATCAGTATGTCCTGCGCCTCCCGGCTGCCGTGATACCTCAGTTCGAACGTCAGCGGGAAACTATTTTTGCCTACCTGAATCCACCACCTCCGGCAGCTGCCGACAGTTTACGGGTCAACAGTGGCAACAGGGATAGTGTTAACATGGTATTAGCCGCTGCCGTAGAAGAACCGGCAACGGTCAAAATCAGGCATAAAGTTCGTAAGGGTGAAACCCTGCATAAGGTTGCCCACAAACACAAGGTCACCATTCAGGAGATCAAAACCTGGAATCATCTCCGGGGCAATACCCTGCGCATAGGGCAGTCATTGGTGATTGAAAAACCTGCTCCCAAAACTAAAAACGCCCCTCAGATGGCCGCCGTTCAGCCAAAAGGAGACCAACAAAATACGGAGCCAAAACAGGCGCAGAATGACCTGAAAAAACAGCAATATTATACCGTGAAACCAGGTGATACCCTCTGGTCTATTTCGAAAAAATATACCGACACCAGCATTGATGAATTGCGCAGGATGAACAATCTGAAGAAAAACGCCACCATTAAACCCGGCCAGAAGCTCAAAGTGCTGATTGGATGAGGCCTTTTTTACTGCTAGCTGTCTTCCTTTTTTCCTGTCTTCAGGCTTGTACCGACGGACAGCAGAAAACTTTACCGGAAGCCATTTCAAGTCCCGGGGATCTGGTTATCATCGCCGACAAACAGGTCTGGAAAGGGGAAGCCGGAGATGCTATACGGAAAACCTTTGCTTCTGAACAACCAGGTTTACCCCAGTCAGAACCCTGGTTTAAATTATTACACTTCGAAGAGGGTAAATTCAGCTCTATCACACGTCGTTATCGGAGCATTCTGCTGGTAACCACCCTCGACAACGATTCAAAAACATCCCGGTTCATCAAGGATTTGTTAGGCGAAAAACAATACAGTCAGGCGCTCAACGACAGCAATCTACTGTTTATTCAAAGTGAAAACCGCTGGGCCAACGGCCAGAAGGTACTGTATGTAATTGGTCAGGATGAAGAAAGCCTCGCCCGGGCCATCAGCCTGCGTTCGGTAAGTCTGCGTGAATTACTCAACCGCTCTGAACTGGAACGGATGAAAAGTTTCATCGACCACCGTCCGAGGAACAAAAAACTGGAGCAGCAACTGCTGAAAACCACCGGATTAGGGCTCAAGCTTCCCCAATCGTACAGTGCACGGGTTATGCGCGACAGCTTTGTGTGGATCAGTCGTGAATTAGACGATAAAACCATGAATATTTTCATCGGTATACGTCCTTACAGCAGTGAAAAACAATTTTTCGCAGATGCTGTGCTGGCCTATAAAGACAGTCTCACCAGACACCTGATTCCCGGTCCTTCGGAGGGTTCCTGGTATACAACTGAATATATGTTACCGGTAGACACCCAGGCATTGGTCTTTAACAAACAGTACGCCCTTAAAATGCGGGGCTTGTGGCGGGTAGAAAACGACTTCATGGGAGGCCCTTTTGTAAACATGACTGTTTATGATGCAAAACAAAACCGGCTCATTCACCTGGAGGGTTTTGTGTATTACCCCAAAGAAAAGAAGCGGGAATTGCTGCGTGAACTCGAAGCAATCATCGCATCTTTACAGCTCTGACAATCACTTGTTGCTATGAACATTCTGGTAATCGGCTCAGGCGGCCGTGAACATGCATTTGCCTGGAAACTTCGTCAAAGTCCGCACTGCGACGCGCTCTACGTTGCTCCCGGAAATGCAGGAACAGCAGAGATTGCCACCAATGTAGCTATCCACCCGGATGATCATGCCTTTCTGAAAACTTTCGTTCTGGAGCACCAGATAGGATTGGTAGTCATTGGGCCGGAAGACCCTCTTGTAAACGGCCTGGCGGATTTTTTCGCAGGTGATCCCGCGCTGAAAGACATTCCCTTTATAGGGCCGAAAGCAGCCGGTGCCCGACTTGAGGGCAGCAAGGATTTTGCCAAACAGTTTATGCTGCGGCATGGCATTCCCACTGCCGCCTATCAAACATTCACCCGTGAGCTGGTGGAGGAGGGCATGGCTTACATCCGCCAGCAGCATTTACCCATTGTACTGAAGGCAGATGGGCTGGCAGCGGGAAAAGGCGTCTTAATTTGTGAAACCTATGAGGAGGCCATTGAAAGTTTCCGGGAGATGGTGGAGGGACTGAAATTCGGAGAAGCCAGCGCCCGTGTTGTAATTGAAGGTTTTCTGAAGGGTGTTGAGCTTTCTGTTTTTGTACTCACCGACGGCAAGCACTACAAAATACTTCCGGAGGCCAAAGATTACAAGCGGATAGGTGAAGGCGACACCGGTCTGAACACCGGTGGTATGGGGGCTGTTTCCCCCGTTCCTTTCGCCGATGCCGACTTTATGGCCAAAGTAGAGGAACGCATAGTAAAACCTACCATTCTTGGCTTCCAAAAAGATGGCTTTGATTACAAAGGATTTGTTTTTGTGGGAATCATGAAAGTAGGAGACGACCCTTACGTGATTGAATACAATGTACGTATGGGCGACCCCGAAACGGAGGTAGTCATGCCACGCATTGAATCAGACCTGGTGGAAATGTTTCTGCATTGTGCTACAGGAAACCTCGCATCGTATGAGCTGAAAGTGAGTGCCAAAATTGCCGCTACCGTCATGCTGGTTGCCCCGGGTTATCCCGAAGCTTATCCGAAAGGCGCTGTGATGACAGGCTTCGAGGACTGTGAGGGCAGTCTGTTGTTTCATGCCGGAACCAAAAAACTCAACGACCAGGTACTTACCAATGGAGGTCGCTTACTGGCTGTCAGTTCTTTGGGCAGCAACTTCAGGGATGCCCTGGCACTTAGTTACAAAAACGCTGATAAAATAGCGTATACCGGCAAATACTACCGCAGAGATATCGGTACTGATCTCTGACCCGCCTTATTTTATCCGGGAGGTCATCGGATTCCGGAGGCCTTCATAACCCGTTAAAGTCATCCTCACAGAACCCACCAGGATATTGGCTTTGATTTCGAGCGGAATTTTATTGGCGTCATCTGACACATATACGATCAGATCCTCGTCATTTTTAAAGACCCTGCCTTTCATAACCACCGGCATAAACTTCATCACCTTGAAGGTTCCTGCATCTGTTTTCAGCGTAAAACGACCCAAAAACCTGAATTTGAAGTTATGAAGCTCTTTATCAAGAAACATAGGTACCTCAAAAACATCTCCCTTTTTAGCATCGGTAAAGTCGATGGTGCGGGCGTAATAAAAAGAAGAAACAATATCCTGAGTATGTAACGGAATATTGTAATTCACTCCGTTGGCACGCACCGTTTTCTGATAATGATCGAAAGCGTAATAGTCTTTCATGGTATATCCCCCCTCATATACATCGCGTACAAAAGCCCAGGGCATGATAGCTTCTTTGTCGACATAGGTTTCATAGGTGTCCCTGACCTTGTAAAACCAGTCGAAACTGTTGATGGACTTGCCGGTAGCCACAATGTGGTAACAGTCCTTGCTGGCCATGTGTACGGTTCCCGGCTTGATGCGCAATTCACCAATACCTGCATTGATAAAACCATAATGCAGCCGGAATTTCAGTACTTCTCCCGGTTGAAAAGCAGTATTGGATATTCTCCGGAAACTTACTGTTTTACCCTCCCCGTCAAAAGCTTCAGGTTCCTGCGCACCGGAAGGAAGGGTAGTTGCCCCCAGGCAACAAAGCACTACCAGTAACGACACAAACTTTTTCATAGACACGGTTTCGGGTATAGCTGCAATTTCAATGCCATTACAAATCTAACAAAGTGCACGGAAACGAAGTGATGGTTGTTAGGCTGATATACGATTGAATTGTTTGCATAAACTAACGTTCAATTCACGAGTTTTGCACCCACCTATCGATCTGCCATGAAGATCAACATACCCGAGACCAACAAACCCCGACTGGTCATTCTTGGAGCAGGCTTCGCTGGCCTCATCCTTGCCCGTAAAATCAATCCTGAAGACTACCAGATTGTTTTACTTGACCGCCACAATTACCACACCTTTCAACCGCTTTTATATCAGGTAGCCACCGGCGGGCTGGAACCGGGTTCCATCGCTCATCCCTTGCGGAAATTTATCAAAAGGCGCCCCTGGGTCATCCTCCGGATGGCAGAAGTGACCGGCATTTCGATCGAAAACCAGGAAATCAGCACCAACATCGGCAGTCTGCGCTACGATAAGCTGATATTGGCTACCGGCAGTAAAACCAATTTTTTCGGGCAACAGCATCTCCCCGAATTCGCGATGCGTATGAAAACCGTACCACAGGCACTGGACCTGCGGAGCCTTATCCTCCAGCATTTTGAGGAAGCATTGCTTACATCTGATCTCGACCAACGGGAGCGGCTCATCACCTTCGTGGTCGTTGGCGGAGGCCCGACAGGCGTTGAAACAGCCGGTGCCTTAGGCGAACTTAAAAAACATGTCCTTCCGCGCGATTATCCGGAACTCGACATCCGGCGAATGCAGATTCACCTGATTGAAGCCGGTCCCAGGGTTTTGGCAGGTATGTCGGCGCAAGCCTCGGAAAAAGCACTAAAATTCCTCAAGGAACTGGACGTAAACGTGTGGCTCAATGCCCCGGTAAAAGATTATGACGGAGATACGGTCAGCTTTTCCGGCACCAAAACCATCGCAACCAAAACACTTATCTGGACTGCCGGTGTAATCGGTGCTTTGCCGGAAGGCTTTCCGGAACATGCCATTGGCCGGGGTGGCAGACTGGTGGTAAATGAATTTCACCAGTCGCTCGATTTTCCAAACATTTATGCAGTAGGGGATATTGCCCTGATGCAAACCGAAAAATATCCGAACGGACATCCGATGGTAGCCCCGGTGGCCATACAGCAGGCCGGGAACCTGGTAAACAATCTGCGCCGGGAAAGCCAGGGCAGGGCTCTCAAACCTTTCCGTTACTTCGACAAAGGCACTATGGCCACCATTGGTCGTAACAGGGCCGTGGTCGACATCCACCGGTTACGTTTTCAGGGTTTTTTCGCCTGGTTTGTGTGGATGTTTGTGCATTTAATGTCGATTGTAGGTTTCCGTAACCGCATGGTGGTATTTGTCGACTGGTTCTGGAACTACATCAGTTTCGACAGGGCTTTGCGACTGATCATCCGGCCTTTCAAAAAGTAAAACGCCCGGCATCTGCCAGGCGCTTTTGTCGGTCACGGGTAGCTTATGCTTCGTTCCGGTGCTGTTTTTCCAGCCTGGCAAGTTCCTTGCGTTCAAACTGGTAGTAGGCGATGAGTGAAAAACCACCAGCAAGCAGTATGGAGGCAAAATAGCCGATCACGGGATTTCCGGTGATAACATTCTCGAGGAAGCCACCTACCACAACCCCGATGCCGATGCCGATTGCCAGAAAAGCAACTTTCAACACATTAAAACTGGCGCCGTAGGATGTTTTCCGGGTGGGGAGCGGGTCCATTCCGCGTTCAATGAGTGCTATCCGTTCCTTGTGCGCCAGGTAACGGTAGGAGATGGCAGCTGTGCAGGCTGTCAGAAAAAGGACGATGGGGACAATGTTCTCGTGCATGGGATTGGACATGGCAAATTTTGTTTAACTGACCCTATGACGCCGGGCAGACTTATCAGGTTACAAATGAGTTGAAAAAAAGTGAAATGCCGTTCTTTTCGGATGCCTTTTACTTTTTTTTGTAGTTTGCTGTAACCCACCTGCCTAAGGCAGCGTCAGAGTCGATGATGAATTCACAGGAAGAGGATCGGTTGTTGGTTGTACGCGCACAAAACGGCGACCGGCTTGCTGTGGAGCGGCTGGTTCGTAAACACCAACGGCTGGTTTTTTCACTGTCGCTCAAATTCATCGGCCATCACCACGATGCGGAAGAAGTGGCGCAGGATGCCTTGGTGAAAGCCATGCGTTCGATTGACCGCTTTGAGGGTGATGCCCGCTTTTCAACCTGGCTGTACCGCATTGTTTTTAATACCGCTGTTTCTTTCAGGAGAAAAAAGCGACTACCTATGCTGTCATTGGATGAGCCAGGTGAATTACCGGTTGTGTCAGACTTCCAGACAGACCACGCCTTGCATCAACAGGAACGTTTCAGCCAGCTGCACGAAGCCATTGCACAACTGAACCCTACCGATGGTTTGCTGATAGAGCTCTTTTACCTCGGCGAACAGCAACTGCAGGAAATTGAACAGATTACCGGCATCAGCAGCAACACCATCAAGGTGCGGCTTTTCCGGGCAAGACAAAAATTGGCAGCCATATTAGATCCATCCTTAGCTTTACGATGATGATTCAAGCATCCGATCAACAACTTCTCTGGGATTATCTCGACAACCAGCTTGACGCCAAAGCCCGACTGGCGCTGGAGACCCGGCTGGCAAAAGAACCGGCGCTGGCGGAGCAGCTGCAACGATACCGCTCGGTGCATCAGTTGCTGTCGGATGACAAACTCGCTGCGTCGCTCCCGGAAAATTTCGAAGCTGCTGTCCTGGCAAAAATACCTTTGAAGCAACAAAAAAACCCGTTGACGGCTTCCTCCGGAAGACTGTTGAATATTTTGATGATAGCAACCGGCGGCCTTACCGGCCTTGCGTATTGGTTACAGCAAAATAATCTGCCAGGTTTGAATACAAACAATCTGCCGCTGCCGGAAAGTCAGACCTTGTTGATGAGCATGCTGTGTCTGAATGGTTTTCTCATCCTGTTGCTCATTGATCGTTATCTCCAACACCGTCGCTGGCTGCATGGCGCGTAACATACTGTTATTACTGCTTTTTGCCATGCTCACAGGTTGTGCGGCATCAAAAGACCGGATATACCTGCCCAAATGGCTGCACGAGAAAATCATCGTAGCGGAACGGAATCCAGACAGCTATACGGAGGTCTGGGCCTATAAATACCGGGGTCAGACAGTTTATCTGTTTTTACCAGGCTGTTGCGACCGTATGTCGGAGCTCTACAGTGAAAGTGGCAAATTGCTTTGCAGGCCGGGGGGTGGTATCACGGGCAAAGGTGATGGTAGGTGTAACCGTTTCTACAAAAAAAGGAAACATGGCATGTTGCTCTGGAAACCAAGAAATCCCATCGATTGAGCTTTTAGACATTGAGATTTCGAGAGGCGAGACTTTTTGCGCCTGCGGCGCTTTCAGCAGCACATATCCGTACTGTTGCCAGACAGGCAATGCCGCGCAGCGGCCAAAGTCTCGCCTCTCGCCTCTCGAAATCTCAATGTCTGAAATCAACGCACCGCACACGCCAGTGTGGCCATATACACCGGCTGTCCACATACTTTTTCCAACGCCCTCGCACAGGCTTCGAGCGTGGCACCTGTTGTAAGCACATCGTCTACCAGCAATAATTTCCGTCCCGGAAGCCTTTGATCGGAGGGGAGAAAAGCCTCTGCCACATTCTCCCAGCGTTCAAGTCTGCCCTTTTTGGTTTGAGTGGTTGTATCCAGCCCGCGGCGTAGCAAATCCCGGCGCAGGCTTGTCCCCAGGCCCTGTGCGATTCCCTGGGCAATGAGGTCGCTTTGGTTATAACCTCTCAGCCGTTGCTTTTTCCAGTGGAGCGGAACCGGCACAACCGCGTCGATTGTGGCGAAACGTTCGGAAGCTTTTAATTCTTCCCCGAAGCGTGTGCCAAGGTATAATCCAACCTCTTTCGCACCGTTATACTTGAGATTGTGGAGCGCCTGCTGGACAATGCCAGCCTTGGTAAAATAGAGAAATGAGGTGACTGCTGCCGGCTGATACCGGCCGTAAAAAAGCCTTTCTACCGGATTTCCGGCCATATCGTGAAAGGCGGTACGGGGAAGTCTGTATTGGCACCGCTGGCAGATGAGTTGTTCGTGCCTGAGCAGGTGACAACTGCAGGCCTGGCACAGACGGGGGAAAAGTAAATCGATAAAAGCGGTGGCATGTGCGAGCATAATACACAAGCTAAGCTGCAACTATCACTTAATCTTTATTTTTGCAGGGCTGCGATAAAAGTTGCGTGATTTAAAACAAGGCATATGAAAAAAATACTGTTCTACTCTTTGTGCTCTCTGAGCCTGCTTTGCTCATCCATGGGATTTGCCCAAACAGCCGGTGACCGGGTCCTGTTCAGCGTTGATGGCCGTGCGGTTGGCGTGGAGGAATTTCAAACCGTTTTCAATAAAAACAACTACAACCAGCAGAAGCCCACAGCGGCTGATGTAAGGGAATACCTTGATTTGTACATCAAGTTTAAGCTGAAAGTACAGGAGGCCTACAACCGTGGGCTGGATACGTCGGAAAAATTCCGCAAGGAACTCGATAATTACCGGAATCAGCTTGCTCAGCCTTATCTCCGTGATAAAGAAACCTCTCAGCAACTTGTGAAAGAGGCCTATGACCGCATGACCCGGGAAGTACGTGCCAGCCATATCATGGTAAAGCTGGCAGAAAACGCCTCCCCTAAAGACAGCCTGGAGGCATTCAAAAAGATTACAGCTATTTACCAGCGCCTGCAAAAGGGTGAAGATTTCAACAAACTGGCTCAGGAGGTTTCGGAAGACCCTTCTGCCAAGGAAAACCAGGGTGATTTAGGCTATTTCAGTGCCTTCCGCATGATTTATGCCTTTGAAGAAAATGCCTTCAAAACAGCTGTCGGTGAATTCAGCAAGCCATTCCGCACCCAATTCGGATACCATGTACTGAAAGTACACGATAACCGCCCGGCTGTAGGGGAAATTCACACTGCCCACCTGATGTTGCTTACCCGCAACACAGACAGCGATTCAATCCGTGAAAACACTAAAAAAAGGATTTTTGAAATCCATAAAAAGATTAAAAACGGCGAAAACTTCGAGGCGCTGGTAGCCCAGTACAGCGAAGACCCCAGCACCCAGAACCAGCAAGGAGTATTGCCCTGGTTTGGTACCGGCCGGATGGTTCCCATGTTTGAGGCCACTGCTTTTGCGCTTGCCAAAGACGGCGATATCTCTGAACCCGTTCAGACACCCTACGGCTGGCACATCATCAAACGCCTGGAGCGTCGGGGTGTAATGCCATTTGAAAAAGTCAAAGGCGATATCGAAGCCAAAATCAACCGCGACAGCCGTGCCAATCTTTATAAGAGCAATCTCATCGCCAAGCTGAAAGTAGAATACAATTTCAAAGAAGACGCAAAAGCCCGTCAGGCAGTGTATGCCAAGGTGGTTGACAGTCTCTACAAGGAAGGGAAATGGGTAGCCGACAGCAGCTGGAAAAAAGACCTGGTGGTGATGAGTTTCGGGGAAAGAAGCTTCAAACAATCTGAACTGGCACGTTACCTCCAGGCCAACCAGCATGCCAGCGGTGGCAGCGACCTGGGTATCTACCTGGGTAAAACCTACGACAAGTGGGTGGAAGAAAATATACTTGCTTACGAAGACAGCCGCCTGGAGCAGAAATATCCTGATTTCCGGGCCCTGTTGAAAGAATATCGCGAAGGTATATTGCTGTTTGACCTGACAGACCAGCTTGTTTGGTCCAAAGCCGTGAATGATACCGACGGTATCAGAAGCTGGTTTGCCGCCAACCAGCAGCAATATATGTGGAAAGAACGGGCCGATGTAACCATCTACCAGTTTGCCAATGCAGCGCAGGCCGCGAAAGGCCGTAAACTGCTTGGGAAGAAGAAAAATACCGACGACGTCATCGTAAAAATCATGAATGAAGACAATCCCCTGAACGTAAAAATCAGCAGTGGCAAATACGAGCAGGGCGTCAACGAGGTTGTCGACAAGGCAGGCTGGAAAGTAGGGCTGAGCGACAACATCCAGCATAACAATGCCGTCTACATTGTGCGCACCAAAAGCATTTTAGCTGCCGGTCCTAAAGAACTGAACGAAATCAGGGGGCTTGCCACTTCCGATTATCAGAATTATCTGGAAAAAACCTGGCTCGAGGAGCTTTCTGCCAGATACAAAGTGGTGGTGAATCAGGAAACCCTCAACAGCATCCTGCCCAAATAAAGTGAAAAAAGTTTACCTCCTTGTGTGTTTCGGACTTCTCACCACCGCCTGCCAGTGGTTAGGCGGTAGTGAGCCCGATAACGCCATCGCCAGGGTAAACGACCGTTATTTGTACCGCTCACAGCTCACCGGTCTGGTAAGCGAGGGCACAGAAACAGAAGACAGTATGATGTTGGTAAAAGCCTACATCGACAACTGGGTGAGGGAAGAACTGCTCCTCGCCGAAGCCAATGATAAACTTTCGGGGCGGCTCAAAGATTTTGAAGAGAAACTTGAAGATTACAAACGATCTCTTCTCATATACACCCTCGAAAACGAAGTGATTGCCACCGGCATCGATACCCTGGTGGATGAACAGCTGATTGAAACCTATTTTGAGTTAAACAAGGAGCAATTCCAGCTGCGTGATCCCATTTTTAAGGCGCGGTATGTAAAAATTGAAAAGGGAGCGCCTAAAACAAACGACCTTCGCCGTTGGATAACATCGAAGCGCAGCCGGGATGAAAAATCGCTGGTGGATTATTGCCTGCAATATGCCAGCAGTTACCACCTCAACGACAGTGTCTGGTTTTATGTGGAGGAAGTGCTGCGCTCCATGCCCCGCGAAAAAATGCAGGATATTTCCTTTTCCCAAAGGAATACCTTGACCGAAACAGAAGATGATCAGTATCAGTACTTTTTATTTGTATTCGAACATAGGGATGTAGGCAACGAACCGCCTATATCACTGGAAAGAAACAATATCCGGGACCTGATACTGTTACAAAGACGACAACAATCTATTGCCCGTTATGTAGACGAGCTTTACAAACGAGCAGAAACAGATCAAAAATTTGAAATTTATCCATGAGTAAGCTGAAGTTGCGCTATGTCCTGTTGGTGTGGGCACTGTGTTGGGGTAACGACGTATTTGCGCAGCCCGCCAAAAGCCAGATGGTAGATGGCATCGTAGCGGTAGTAGGTGATAAAATCATCCTGAAATCGGAAGTAGAGGCGGAATACGCTAATTACCTGTCTCAGGAAGGCAATAAACCAGATCCGCAGGTAAAATGCCGCATACTCGACCAGCAGCTTACTGGCAAGCTGATGCTTCGTCAGGCTGAGCTTGACTCTATAGAGGTGAGTGATGAGGAAATTGATCAGCAGCTTGACCGGAGGATACGTTATTTCATTTCGATGATTGGTGGTGCCGAAAAACTGGAGGAGTTTTACGGCAAATCAATTCCTGAAATCAAGGATGAATTCAGAAGCAATATCAAAGAACAGGTGCTGACGCAAAAAATGCAGGAAGAAATTACTGCCAAAGTCACCATCTCTCCTTCTGAAGTAAAAGCTTATTTCAAACGTATCCCTGACGACAGCATCCCTTACTTTCCCGCTGAAGTAGAAATAGGGCAGATTATCCTTTACCCGGAGGTAGACGAAGGCACCCGTGAATTCACCATCGACAAACTCAACAGTATCCGTGACAGGGTACTGAAGGGTGAACAGTTCTCTACCCTGGCCGTACTCTACAGCCAGGATCCGGGCTCAGGTCCGCAAGGGGGTGAACTTGGCTTCTTTGGCCGGGGAGAAATGGTAAGCGAATTTGAAGCGATTGCCTTCAAGCTGAAACCAGGAGAGGTGAGTCCGGTTATCAAGACCAAATTCGGCTACCACATCATGCAGCTGATAGAGCGCCGTGGCGACCGGGTAAACTGCCGTCATATCCTCATCAAACCTCCGGTAAGCTCGTCAGAACTCGAAAGGGCCCGTGTACGCCTGGACACCATCCGTCAACAGCTTTCTGCCGGTGAAATGACTTTCATAGAAGGCGTCCGCAAATACTCGCAAGACGATGAAAGCAAACAAAACGGAGGCATGCTGATGAATCCCAATACCGGCGGAAACGGCTATACCATTGAACAGCTTACCCCCGATATCTACTTTCAGATTGAAAAAATGGAGCCCGGTCAGTACTCGGCACCCAGTGTTTATGCCTCTGCTGATGGCAGCCGCGGATGGCGTATTTTTTATCTGAAAGTACGTACAACACCCCACAAGGCAAGTCTCGATACCGACTACGATAAAATACAGACAGCCGCCCTCAACCTCAAAAAAATGGAGAAACTGCAGGAGTGGTTTATGAAAACCAAAGGCAAGACCTTTGTGAAGATAGAGGACGAAGCCGGGGACTGTCCGGAACTTGCCCGCTGGAAATAAGCCACCGGGCTTGCCCGTAAAACACTACTTTAGCTGTAACCGTTAAAACTTTATGTCAACAAACTTCAGCTCAGATGCCGCTGCCCTCGACGCACTTGCCGGGCGTTACCGTGAAATACAAAGTGAAATCGGCAAAATTATCATCGGACAGGATGAGGTTGTAAAGTCTGTGCTTATCTCCATTTTCAGCAACGGCCATTGCCTGCTGGTAGGTGTTCCCGGTTTGGCTAAAACCTTACTGGTACAGACCATCGGCCAGGTGCTCGACCTGAGTTTCAGCCGCATACAGTTCACCCCCGACCTGATGCCCAGTGATATCACAGGTTCAGAAGTCCTGGACGATCAGCGTAACTTCCGGTTTATCAAAGGCCCTTTGTTTGCCAACATCGTTTTGGCAGACGAAATCAACCGTACGCCGCCTAAAACCCAGTCAGCGCTGCTGGAAGCCATGCAGGAGCGTCAGGTAACCGTGGCGGGTCAGCGGTATATGCTACCCGCACCGTTTTTTGTGCTCGCTACCCAGAATCCCATTGAACAGGAAGGCACTTACCCCCTCCCGGAGGCACAACTCGACCGTTTTATGTTCAATGTATGGCTCGATTACCCTGCCTTTGCCGACGAGCTGGAAGTGGTGAAACAAACCACTACAGACGTTAAAAAAACAGTCGCCCAAAAAATTAACGCCGAGGAAATCCTTTATTTCCAGCAATTGGTACGCAGGATGCCGATAGCAGACAATGTATTGGAATATGCTGTCAAATTGGCAAACAAAACCCGCCCGGGCGGACAATTTGCCACTAAAGAAACCAACCAGTACCTCAGCTGGGGTGCTGGCCCACGGGCTTCACAATATTTAACCATCGGTGCCAAATGCCATGCAGCCCTGCAAAACAAGTATTCTCCCGACATAGAAGATGTGAAAGCAGTGGCCCTGCCTATTTTAAGACACCGGGTTGTGGCTAATTACAAAGCAGAAGCGGAAGGCGTAAAAGTCGACGACATCATCCGCGGCCTGCTTTGAACCAAAAAGCTGGCATCTGAATTGACAATAGCAACGAAAACCATCTGACGATGTATATTATCCTTATGATCGCCATTATGGCAGCCAGCTGGGCTGTCGGCGCCCGATTCAAAAACCGCTTCAACAAGTATGCGGCTACCCCGCTCTCGAGCGGTCTGTCAGGCCAGGAGATAGCCGAAAGGATGCTCCGCGAGCACGACATTCAGGACGTGAAAGTGATCTCCACCGAAGGTCAGCTTACCGACCACTATGACCCAACGAAAAAGACTGTTAACCTGAGTCACGATGTATTTTATGGCCGGTCGGTAGCCGCCGCTGCCGTTGCCTCACACGAGGTAGGTCACGCTGTGCAACATGCCCGGGCGTATGCCTGGTTGAACTTTCGTTCAGCCATGGTGCCTGCACTCAGCATCTCTTCCCGTTTTATGCCCTGGGTATTGCTGGGTGGTATCCTGACACTGAACGTGTTTCCGCAGTTACTTCTGCTGGGTATCGCCATGTTTGCCCTCACCACCATTTTCACTTTTGTCACATTACCCGTTGAATTTGATGCCAGTCGCCGGGCTTTGGCCTGGTTGAATACCAGCAATGTAACCAGCAGCCAGCAACATCCTATGGCTAAAGATGCCCTGAAATGGGCTGCCATGACCTACGTCATCGCTGCCTTGTCGTCGCTGGCAACTTTGATTTATTATGTGATGATTTACATGAACCGCCGCGATTAAAGGCATTCATTTTTCAGACAGCGAGATTTCGAGAGGCGAGAATCGAGACTTTTGGTGCTGCACCTGCGGTGCTGTCCATGGTCGAGAGACGATAGACATGGGTGTCAATCGACCATCGGCTGCCCCGAACTGCGGGGCCAAAAAGTCTCGATTCTCACCTCTCGTCCTCTCAATGTCTGCACACCCACTGCAAAATGTTTGCAACACACTACCTTTGCCTTAAAGCAAATTACTGTGATTCGCACCCCTGATTTTATCCGGCGTATGTCGACCTCGGTTGCCTGGGGCGACTACGACCAACCTGAACGGGTGGTATACCTTACTTTTGATGATGGTCCTATACCAGAGGTTACACCCTGGGTACTTGACCAGCTCAAAAAATACAATGCAAAAGCTACTTTTTTCTGTCTGGGAAAACATGTAGAGGCACATCCTGAGGTTTACGCCCGTATTTTGGCGGAGGGCCATACTGTTGGCAACCACACCTATGATCATCCGGATGGCTGGAAAAGTGGCAATCTTACCTATTACAAAAGTGTCATCGCCTGTTCCGATGTGGTGAAGTCGGATTTATTCCGTCCGCCTTATGGCAGAATTACGCCCCGGCAGATAAAAGCCCTGAAAAAGAGGTATAAGATAATTCTCTGGAGCATACTCAGTCAGGATTACGACCAGAACAAATCGCCGGAGCAATGCACGCGCAATGTAACTGCCAGGGTCAGGAATGGCGACATCATTGTTTTCCACGACAGTCTGAAGGCGTGGCAGAATCTTTCAGGGGCGCTTCCTGCCACCCTTGCCCACCTCAAACAAACCGGCTTCCGTTTTCTGGCCCTTTGAGCATGTTTTTAATCGATACCCACACCCATCTTTTCAGTACCAGTTTCGATAGCGACCGTGACCAGGTGGTGCAGCGGGCTATGGAAGCGGGTGTAGGGAAAATGCTCCTGCCGAATATTGATAAAGATACTATCCAGGCTATGCTGGACTTAGCCGATGCCTATCCCGAGAGTTGTTTGCCCATGCTGGGTTTACATCCGGGATCGGTGGAAGATGATTTTCGGGAACAATTAGCCGAACACAGGGCCTGGTTCGACCGGCGGAAATTCTATGCCGTGGGAGAGATCGGCCTTGATTTATACTGGCGGCAGGATAATCTGAAGCGGCAGCAGGAAGTTTTTATGACCCAGGTGGATTGGGCACTTGCGCTGGATTTGCCGGTGGTCATTCACTCGAGGGAAAGCTGTTCTTTGATACTGGATATGCTCGAAGCGCTGCCGGTGAGGGGTGTTTTTCATTGTTTTACGGGAAGTGTGGAGGAGACTATGCGTATCGTCGACCGTGGCATGTATGTAGGACTGGGAGGTGTAATCACCTATAAAGCCAATGATGCCTTGCGATCGGTGGTGAAAAACATACCTTTGGACCGCATCGTACTCGAAACCGATAGTCCGTATTTAGCACCTGTACCCTACCGGGGAAAACGCAACGAGAGCAGTTATATGCCAGCTGTTGCAGAAACGCTTTGTACGCTTTTCGGGAAAGGTCTCGATGAAATAGCTGCTTTGACTACTGCCAATGCCCAAAAACTTTTTCGCATATGAGTAAAACAAACCTTTTGCTCATTTATACCGGTGGTACCATCGGCATGATACAGGATCGTGACAGCGGAGAACTGAGGCCATTTGATCTGGACCGTATCCTGCAGCAGGTACCGGAGATTGCCTCCTTTGGTTATCAGCTGGATGCCCATGCCTTTGCAAATCCCATCGATTCGAGCAATATGCAACCGGAGATTTGGGTAGAGCTGGCCGGCATCATCGCCGGAAATTATGATGCTTACGATGGTTTTATCGTATTGCACGGCTCCGATACCATGGCATACACGGCCAGTGCCCTGAGTTTTATGCTTACCAATCTGGCCAAGCCGGTATTGCTTACGGGTTCCCAGCTTCCGATCGGCCACATTCGCACCGATGCCAAGGAAAACCTTATTACCAGTATTGAAATAGCTGCTGCCACGCTGAACGGGAAACCCAGGGTGCCGGAAGTAGCCATTTATTTCGATTATCATCTATACAGAGGCAACCGGGCCATTAAATATAATTCAGAGAAATTCGAAGCTTTTCATTCGCCCAATTATCCGTTACTGGCCGAAGCTGGCATTCGCATCAAATACCTTGACAACTACATCCTTCCCCTGCCAGTGAAACCCTTTGAAGCAGCGCTTACCCTCGACAGCAGGGTTGGCAGTATGAAACTGTTTCCAGGATTAAGGCCATCCTTCATGGAAGCGGTTTTGAGTGATGATGCGCTGGAAGTACTGGTCATGGAGGGTTTCGGATCCGGTAACGGGCCCACTGAAAAGTGGTTTGTAGATGCACTTCGGGGCTTTATTGCAAAAGGTAAAGTAGTGGTAGATATCACACAATGCCATGGTGGTTCGGTTGATTTGGGCAAGTATGAAACCAGTACCCTGTTGAAACAAATTGGCGTAGTGGGCGGACACGACATGACCTTTGAATGTTGCATTACAAAAAGCATGTTTTTATTAGGTCAGGGTAAACGCGGAAAAGCCCTGGCGGAGCTGCTTGAAAAGCCCCTCTGCGGCGAGCTAAACAGCGTTTCATAAAATAAACGTAACCCTTGCTGCTTGCATAATTTTCGTATATTGGCAGCGTTTACGAACTTGAGGAGAGGTGTCCGAGTGGTTGAAGGAGCACGCCTGGAAAGTGTGTATATCCGAAAGGGTATCGCGGGTTCGAATCCCGCTCTCTCCGCAGTGAAAAATAAGGTGTGGCGATGGGCTTGAGTTCGTACACAGTCAAGCAGAAAAGTCTGCTCGTTACACCGAAAGCATGAAATTGAAGACAAACAAATACTACTAAAAGACAAATAACTTAAACAGCAATCCCATTATGAAAAAAATGTTCCTGGTTCTGATGGCCGTGTTGATCGGCGTCGCAAGTTCGACCGTTACCCTCGCACAAGACGCGCCGCAGACTGATACTGCTGCCACAGAAGCTCCGGCTGGTGATCCGGCCGCAGAAGGCGAAGCTGCTGCTGAAGAAGAAGCTGCTGCACCTGCCAAAGAAGAATCTTTCCACTATGTGTTGAAGCAGAAATTCATCGAAGGTGACTGGATGTGGATGAGCCCGGTTTTGCTTTGTATGATTATTGGTCTTGCCATTGTGGTTGAGCGTGTTATCTACCTGAATCTCGCTTCTACCAATACCGACAAACTGCTCGTTAAAATCGAAGAGGCGCTCAAAAGCGGCGGTGTAGATGCAGCTAAAGAAGTATGTCGCAACACCCGTGGTCCTGTAGCCAGCATTTTCTATCAGGGTCTCGACCGTTCACATGAAGGTATCGACATTGTAGAAAAATCGATTGTTTCTTATGGTTCTGTTCAAATGGGACAGATGGAGCGTGGTTTGATCTGGATTTCGCTTTTCATCGCCCTTGCCCCGATGCTCGGATTTATGGGTACGGTTGTAGGTATGATCCAGGCCTTTGATGCGATTGAAGCAGCCGGTGATATCAGCCCGTCACTCGTGGCAGGTGGTATTAAAGTGGCCCTGTTGACTACCGTTGCCGGTCTGATCGTAGCGGTTATTCTCCAGGTATTCTACAACTACCTTGTTTCTAAAGTTGACTCGCTGATCAACAGCATGGAAGATGCTTCCATCTCCCTGATTGACATCCTGGTGAAAAACCAACATAAATAAGCGGCTGCTATGAACGATCTCGCTATCGATATCATGTTTTATATCACCTATCTGCTGCTTTTCGCGGCAGTATTGGGTGCCATCGTATTCCCTATCATCAACCTGGCGGGCAATCCTAAAAAAGCAAAAACTGCTTTGATGGGTATTGGTGCCGTTGCTGTTGTATTCCTCATCAGTTATGTAGCCAGCAGTAGTGAAGTTTTACCGAGTTATGAAAAATATGGCATCACATCAGGCGTTTCCAAAGTAATTGGTGCTACCCTGGTGATGACATACATTCTGGGTGCTGCCGCCATTGTGAGCGCCATAGCCGGTGAAATTTACAAAGCATTTAAATAAGGGGCCCTATGCCAAAAAAATCGAGATCTTCGCCTGAAATCAATGCAGGGTCGATGGCCGACATCGCCTTCCTTCTTTTAATCTTCTTCCTGGTTACCACAACCATCGATACGGATAAAGGGATAGCCATTAAGCTGCCCCCTATGCCGGAAGAGAACCAGCCTCAGGAGGATTTGAAGCTCAAAGAGCGGAACGTTCTCAAAATTCTGGTAAACTCTTACGATCAGTTGCTGGTAGACGGGGAACTCACTTCAATCAAGGACCTGAAACGTAAAACCAAAGAATTCATCGACAACCCTGCCGGTGATCCTACTTTGGCGGAAACACCCATGAAAGCCGTTATTTCGTTGAAAAATGACCGTGGAACCTCGTATAATACCTACATACAGGTACACAACGAGCTCAAGGCAGCCTACAATGAATTGCGGAACGCCATGGCTAATGCCAAGTTCGGGAAGCCCTTTGACAAACTCAATAAGGAACAGACGGAAGAAATTCAGAACTACTACCGTCAGGTAATTTCTGAGGCAGAACCTGAAAATATAGGAGGAACCAACTAATGGCAAAGTTTCGTAAAAAGAACGGTAATGGCCAGCCGGCAATCAATACCTCGTCCCTGCCGGATATTGTGTTCATGCTCCTTTTCTTCTTCATGGTAACTACCGTCATGCGGCAAACCGATCTGAAAGTGAAAGTAGTGGTTCCGCAGGCTACCGAAATTCAAAAGCTTGAGAAAAAATCATTGGTGAGTTATGTATATATCGGCTCTCCGTCTGACAATTTTAAAGCTCAGTTTGGTACTGCACCACGCATACAGTTGAATGATGCTTTTGCTACAGCCAAACAAATTCCGGAATTCATTGAGAAAGAAAGAGCTGCCCGGTCTGAAGCCGAAGTTCCTTTCCTTACAACTTCTCTGAAATGTGACCGTGATGCAAAAATGGGTATCGTAACCGACGTAAAACAAGAACTACGGAAGGTGAGCGCACTCAAAATCAACTATTCTTCGAGCCTGCGTACCGAAGTTTATTGAGCATCTTTATCTTAACCGAACCCCGTTTCATCTGATGAAACGGGGTTTTTTTATGCATATCGAAATCAAAACGGCTATCTTCGGAACACAAAAACCAACGCTTGACACTCGACGAGATAAAGGCACCTGTAGCAGCTGAAATGCTGCTCTTTGAGGACAAATTCCGGCAAGCCATGCAAAGCCGGATGCCGCTGCTTGATAAAATCACCCGTTATATCGTCAAACGTAAGGGCAAACAGATCAGGCCCATGTTTGTGTTTTTATCCGCTCGCATGCTGGGAGAAATGCAGGAGGCCACTTACCGTGGTGCAGCCCTGGTAGAACTGCTGCACACCGCTACCCTGGTGCACGACGATGTGGTGGATGATGCTTACGAACGCCGTGGCTTTTTCAGTATCAATGCCCTTTGGAAAAATAAAATTGCCGTGTTGGTGGGCGACTACCTCCTCTCCAAAGGCCTCTTGCTGTCACTGGAAAACAAAGATTTCCGCCTCCTGGAAATTACCAGCGATGCCGTACGCCGCATGAGTGAAGGCGAATTGCTGCAAATAGAAAAGGCCCGTCGCCTCGATATTACCGAGGAGGTATATTTTGAAATTATATCCAACAAAACTGCGTCACTGATTGCCTCCTGCTGTGCCGTTGGGGCTGCTTCGGTGGCATCTGATGAAGCCCTGATTGAAAAATGCAGGCAGTTCGGGGAAAAAGTGGGGCTGGCCTTCCAGATCAAAGACGACCTGCTCGACCTGGGTCAGGACGATACCGGCAAATCCAAAAATGTCGATATCAAGGAGAAAAAGATGACGTTGCCCCTCATACATGCACTTAAACAAAGTGATGCGCGGACAAAAAACCGCATGATTAACATCATCAAAAACGACAGCGACAAACCCGCCCAAGTAGCGGAGGTGGTGAAATTTATACACGAAAGCAACGGCCTTTTATATGCTGCAGAGGTGATGGAAAGGTTAAAGAAGGAAGCTTTTGAGATCCTGGATGGTTTTCCGGACAATACCTACCGCGCGTCACTGCGGGAACTGGTGAATTTTACGGTCGACCGTAAAAAATAAATCGCTCAGGCCTCTTTCTCCGACATGAACTTCAGGAGTGCGTCAAGAATTGTCCGGTCGTTGGAAAGTCGGGGTACTTTGTTCTGCCCTCCCAGCTTGCCCCGCATCCGCATCCATTCGTAAAAAGTCTGTTGGGGAACGGCCCTTACCTTCGGTCTCAGCAAGGCGAGATCTTTATGTCGTTTGGCGTCATAATCTGAATTTACACGGCGGATACTTTCATCGAGTATCGTTACAAACCGCTCCGGATCATCGGGCTGGTGCTCAAATTCTATGAGCCATTCGTGTCCGCCTTTGTCTGAGGTCGTTAAAAACACCGGGCCGGCGGTATAGTCGCGTATAGTGGCCCCGGTGGCGTGGCAGGCCTCTGAAAGGGCAAATTCGGCATTGTCGATGATGACTTCCTCTCCGAATGTATTGATATAATGTTTCGTACGGCCGGTGATGCGGAAACGGAACGGTGTAAGACTGGTAAAACGAATGGTATCACCAATGAGGTAGCGCCACAAGCCGGCATTGGTAGAAATAATGACTGCGTAATTGGTATTGAGTTTTACCTCTTCCAGGGTTTTGGTTTCCGGGAAAGGGCCACCCAGCTTATCCGGTTCTACAAACTCAAAATACACACCGTAATCAAGCATCAGCAACATCTCAGGTGAATTCACCTGATCGGCTATACCAAAAAAGCCCTCTGAGGCATTGTAGGTCTCCAGATAGTTCATGCGGCTGTCAGGGGCCAGTTCGGCAAACTGATCGCGGTAAGGCGTGAAACTCACCCCACCGTGAAAATAAACCTCCAGATTGGGCCAGACTTCGTGGATGTTCTTTTTACCGGTATGCTCCAGTATCCACTTAAACAAAATGATGGTCCAGGTAGGTACCCCTGAGATGTTCGTCACATCCTGGCCGATAGTTTCCAGCCCTATCTTCTCGACTTTCTTTTCCCAGTTATCCATTAAAGCCACGGAAAGCTCCGGCGTCCGGATAAAATCGACCCAGAACGGCAGGTTCTGCATGAGCACTGCCGACAAATCACCATAATACGACTCATCGTTCAACTGGCTGATCTGGTGGCTGCCTCCAATGGTAAGACCCTTGCCACTGAATATCTCTGTATCCGGGAAAAGGTTACAGTAGATGCTGAGGAGATCCTTTCCTCCCTTAAAATGACAATCATCCAATGCTTCCTGGCTCACAGGAATAAACTTTGAACGGTCGTTGGTGGTGCCGGATGATTTGGCAAACCACTTCACCTCCGAACTCCAAAGGACATATTGTTCTCCCCGCATGATGCGGTCGATCCAGGGTTGCAGCTCTTCGTAGGTAGATACGGGTACCCGCTGTCGGTATTCATCGGCAGTGCGTATGTCGGCATACCCGAATTGTTGTCCCCAGATGGTATTTCGGGCACTGTACAGCAGTTTACGGCGTACTTCATCCTGCACCTCATGGGGGTATTTCATGAAAAGCTCGATCTGATGGATCCGTTTCTTCATGAACCAGGCAATGAAGCTGTTCAGGACCGACATACCTTAATCGATTACTTTTCGCTTCAGCTCAAAATGTTTGCCGAGATACAGCCGGCGTACTTCCGGATCCTCGGCCAGTTCTTCTGCCCTGCCCGATTTCAGGATGCTGCCATCAATGAGTAGATAAGCCTTATCTGTAATCGAGAGCGTCTCATTTACATTGTGATCAGTGATGAGGATGCCGATATTTTTCCGCTTGAGGCCGAAGATGATAGACTGTATATCCTCTACCGCGATGGGGTCAACACCGGCAAAGGGTTCGTCGAGGAGGATGAATTTAGGATCGGTGGCCAATGCTCTGGCAATTTCTGTGCGGCGGCGTTCTCCTCCGGAAAGCACTTCTCCGGGGTTTTTGCGAACATGCTGCAGGTTAAATTCATCCAGCAGCGTTTCGAGCTTGGTGAGCTGCTCTGCCTTGGGACGGTTCGTCATCTGCATCACCCCGAGTATATTCTCCTCCACCGTCAGTTTCCGGAAAACCGAGGCCTCCTGAGGCAAATAACCCAGCCCAAGCTGCGCCCTTTTGTACATGGGTTCAGAGGTTATGTCGAGCTGATCAAGAAAAACACGGCCTTCATCAGGTTTGATGAGTCCTACAATCATATAAAAGCTGGTGGTTTTACCGGCCCCATTAGGTCCGAGTAGCCCCACAATCTCACCCTGCTCCACACTGATCGATACGTGGTTAACCACGGTGCGCTTCTTGTAGCGTTTAACGAGTTCTTCTGAGCGGAGCAGCATGTTTAGTTGAATTTGATGTCTTTCACATTGAGTTTGATGCTCGTCACTCCCCGCCAGGTATTTTCTTCAATGGTATACACCACATCAAAAGGAATACCTTTCGAAATGAGGTTGTAATGTTCGGCCTGACCAAAAGCAATGGCACTGAAAGAAACCGAATTTTCCTGTTGAATGGATATCTGCAGGTGATTTTCACCTACTACCCGCACAAATCCGTTTGAAAACACATTTCTGGTCATAAAAACAGGCAACATATTGCCCGGCCCGAAGGGTGCAAACTGCTTGAGTACCCTGAAAAACCGGGGCGTGATGTCGCGCAGCTGAATTTCCTGGTCGATGTCGACAAACGGCAAAAGCTGGTCTTCCTGAATTGAATTCCGGACAACCTCTTCAAATTTATCTGCAAAAGCTTCCACATTGCCCTCTTTCAGGGTAAGGCCGGCAGCATATTTATGTCCACCAAACTGGTCTACAAACTCGGCACATTGCGAAATGGCCTGGTGAATATCGAAGCCGTTCACCGAACGGGCTGAGCCGGTAAGACGTCCTTCGGTATGGCTGAAGACGACTGTCGGCCGGTAATAGGCCTCTACAAGCCGGGAAGCGACTATCCCAATGACGCCTTTGTGCCAGGTTGCACCGTAAACAACTGTAGTCCTGCGCTGGGCAAAATTGGCAACCCCTTCTGCAAGCTGAAAGGCTTCTTTGGTGATGGTGGCATCTACGTCGCGGCGATCGGTATTGGTTTCATTGATAACCTGGGCACGGGAATTGGCTTCCTGGGCATTGTTACTCAGCAGCAGTTCCACGGCATTTTTAGCATCTCCCATGCGACCTGCCGCATTGATGCGGGGAGCAATGTTGAAGACGATATCGGGTACACCCAGGTCCTTGCGGTCGCAGCAGATATTGATAATGGCTTTGAGACCATGAGAAGGATTCTCATTCAGTTTTTTCAATCCATAATGCGCCAGCACCCTGTTCTCTCCGGTCATGGGAACAATATCTGCGGCGATACTCACAGCCACCAGATCGAGGTACTGTAACAGCACCTGCGGATCAAGCCCATTGCGTTCGCTGAACGCCTGGGCCAGCTTAAACCCAACCCCGCAACCCGATAAATCCTTAAACGGATACGGGCAATCCGCCTGCTTCGGGTCAAGAATAGCCGCTGCATCGGGCAATTCTGCCGGCAGGTGGTGGTCGGTGATGATAACCTGTATGCCCTTTTCATTGGCATAATTCACCTGATCAACGGCGGTTATGCCGCAGTCAAGGGTAATGATGAGTTTATAGTTATGTTCCACCGCCCAATCAACTGCCTGGAGTGAAAGGCCGTAGCCTTCTTTGTGCCGGTCCGGAATATAATAGCCGATCTGTTCGTGATAGTGCTTGAGGAAACGGTATAAAACCGCTACAGCGGTGGTGCCATCTACGTCGTAATCGCCATAGATGAGTATGGCCTCGTTGTTGCGGATGGCATTTTCGATGATGTCTACGGCCTTCCGCATGTCTTTCATCAGAAAGGGATCGTGCAACTGGGTAAGCTGCGGTCTGAAAAAAGTACGGGCATCGGCATAAGTTTCGATGCCCCGACTGATCAGCAGGCGGGCGATTACCTCATCCACCTTGATATCTTCAGCCAGTTTATCGACCGTTTCTGACGCTGTTACTGGTTTTAAAACCCACCTTTTCACCATATCTCCGCTATACATGGGTGTGCCCAGAGCCCACCCGAATCTAAAAGACCATAAAGATACGACGACAGAGGGCAAGGTGTTGGATGCACTTTTGAAAAATTAAAAGAACGCTTCATTTGAGATAAAGTCAGCCTTTCCAACGATAAACGTAATTTTGTGGCAAAACTGTTCCATGGCCGAGCACAATCCTGCACTTACTCCTATTTCCCAACTGGGCGAATTCGGACTTATCAAACACCTGACAAGCAATATCCGGATCAAAAACCCGGAAACCCTGCTCGGTCCCGGCGACGATGCCGCCATCCTGCAACCAGGCCCCGGCAAACAACTGGTGGTGAGCAGCGACCTGCTGGTAGAAGGCATTCATTTCGACATCAGCTATACACCCCTCACACATCTTGGCTACAAGGCCGTTACGGTGAATGTATCCGACATGGCCGCCATGAATGCCGTACCCAAACAAATCACTGTTTCACTGGCCATTTCGAGTAAATACACCGTAGAAGCTATGGAAGAACTGTACAGGGGGCTGCTGGCTGCCTGCGAGCACTATGGGGTTGATTTGGTAGGCGGCGATACAACCGCCTCTCCTTCCGGACTCATGATCAGCATCACGGCGCTCGGCGAAGCTGATGCAGCCACCCTTACACGCCGTAATACGGCCCGGCAAGGCGACCTGATTTGTGTAACAGGCGATCTGGGCGGGGCATTTCTGGGTCTGAATCTCCTGGAGCGCGAAAAGCGCATCTTCCGTGAAAGTCCGGAAGTACAGCCTGATTTCGGCGATAATGACTATTTGTTGCAACGTCAACTAAAACCTGAAGCACGCACCGATATGAAGGCGATTTTCGAAGCCATCGGCGTGTTGCCTACTTCAATGATTGATGTTTCAGACGGGCTCGCGTCTGAATTGTTGCACATCTGCACCCAAAGCAAACTTGGTTGCAAGGTGTATGAAGACAAATTGCCCATCGACCCCATCGCCCTGCGCACGGCTGCTGAATTTAACATGGACCCGAATGTCGCTATTCTCAACGGGGGTGAAGACTATGAACTCCTCTTTACCATACCGCAGGAAGATTTCGCCAAAGTGAAAGGCCATCCGGATATAACCGTGATCGGTCACATGACCGAAGAAAATGAAGGCAGAATGCTGATTAGCCGCAGCGGTCAGGCACACGAGCTGACTGCGCAGGGCTGGCAGCACTTCGGGGCTGCGCCGAAGGGTTGAGGTCTATATACGGGATGGTCCAAACCATCTCCCTCTATATGGGATGGTCTGGACCATCCCATATTCACCCCTCCGCTTTCGCGAGGAAGGTTCCCGCTGCCTTTTGTTCTGCCTGCTTTTTGTTCATGTCCTGGCCGGTGGAAACCACTACGTCGTCGACCAACAGATTGACAATGAAATAGCGATTCCTGCCTTGCTGGACAGTATCTCCCACTTCAAAGCGGATACTTTTGCCATTGCGGTGACTCCATTCCACCAGCCGGCTCTTGTGGTTTTCATCGGTTTGCATGAGCTCGTCAAAATCCACCAGTACTTTTACAATGCGCCGATTGATAAAATGAAAGGTACGTGTATACCCCTGATCGAGGTAAAAGGCACCGATAAATGCCTCCATGGCATCGGCATTCATGTTTTTGGAGGGGGACTGGCCACGTGGGTTGCCTGAAACGCTGACCAGCAAATCGTGTATACCCAGCTTGCGGGCAATTTGATCCAGACTGTTCGCATTCACTACCTTGGATCTCATCTCGGTGAGAAAACCTTCGTCTTTGAAAGGGTATTTTTTGAACAGGATTTCTGCAACCACCAGGTCGAGTACCGCATCTCCCAAAAACTCCAGCCTTTCGTTGTTTCTCCGGAAGCCGGTTTCACTTTCTTTGCGAACGGATGAATGTGTAAAGGCCAGCTGATACAAATTGAGATTCCGTGGCCGGTAACCAGTCAGGTTGAGAATAGCCTTGGCCAGCGGATTGCGGGGAGCCAGTAAGCGATTGTAGATAGAAGCCATATAGCCCCGCGGCTTGTCAGCCTTCGTATTTACGGAAGATGACCGAGGTGTTGTGACCACCAAAACCGAAGGTATTGCTCAGGGCAGCGCGGATTTCGCGGGCCTGTGGCTTATTGAATGTCAGGTTAATCCGGGAATCAAACTGAGGATCGTCGGTGAAGTGGTTGATGGTAGGTGGTACCATGCTGTTGTTGATAGCCAGTATGGTTGCTACGGCCTCTGCCGCACCGGCAGCTCCAAGGAGGTGGCCAGTCATGGACTTGGTAGAGCTGATATTCATTTTGTAGGCGTGTTCACCGAAAACCGACTGAATAGCCATGATTTCACTGATATCGCCCAATGGGGTGGATGTGCCGTGTACGTTTACATAGTCAACGTCTTCCGGTTTCATACCTGCGTCGAGCAAGGCGGCTTTCATGACGTTGGTAGCACCCAATCCTTCCGGGTGGGGGGCTGTGATGTGATAGGCATCTGCCGACATACCGCCACCGGCTATTTCGGCATAAATCTTAGCGCCTCTGGCCTTGGCGTGCTCCAGCTCTTCGAGAATGAGGCTGGCACCACCCTCACCCAACAGAAATCCATCCCGGTCTGCGTCGAAGGGACGGGAGGCGGTTTTGGGGTCGTCGTTGCGCTCGGAAAGGGCTTTCATGGCGTTGAAACCACCCATACCTGCTTCGTTGATAGCCGCCTCTGACCCTCCTGTAATGAAAATATCGGCTTTGTTCAGCCGGATATAATTGAAGGCATCGATGATGGCGTTGTTGGAAGAGGCACAAGCCGACACGGTGGTGTAGTTCGGTCCGCGGAATCCATATTTGATGGAAATGTAACCTGCCCCGATGTCGGCAATCATTTTAGGGATAAAAAAGGGATTGAAACGAGGTGTTCCGTCTCCCCGGGCGAAGGCACTCACTTCTTCCATAAAAGTGAATAATCCGCCAATACCTGAGCCCCAGATTACGCCGGCGCGGTCGGTATTTATTTTTTCGAGATCAAGACCCGAATCCTGCATGGCCTCGGCTGCTGTCACCATGGCGAAGTGTACATACGGATCCATCTTCCTCGCTTCCTTGCGCTCGAGAAAATTATGGACATCGAAATTTTTCACTTCGGCAGCAAAACGGGTACGGAACTTGGCAGCATCAAAATGCGTGATGAAATCAGCACCGCTGACTCCCTGCATAAGGGCGTTCCAATATTCAGGTACCGTATTGCCAATAGGTGTGAGCGCACCCAGGCCGGTTACTACTACTCTTCGTAACTGCATGCAGTAAGGGGAATTAGTTAAACTTACCCGGCGTGAGCCTCGAGATAAGTGATGGCATGACCAACAGTCTGGATATTTTCAGCCTGATCGTCCGGAATAGAAATATTGAATTCTTTTTCGAACTCCATGATCAACTCCACCGTATCCAAAGAATCAGCGCCAAGATCGTTGGTGAAGCTAGCCTCGAGTGATACTTCGCTCTCGTCTACACCGAGTTTATCAACGATGATTTGTTTTACTTTAGTTGCGATATCCTTCATGTTCGTGGTTTTTGGGATGATTAAAATCTTCGCAATATTAATGCATTCTATACAGAATGCAAACATCCGTCGAAAATTGAGGATGACTGCCTGCATTAAATATACGTCACCTTGAATCACAAAGCTGCATGTTTTATAGATTTGCTCTCAACAAGCATCTTTTGGCAAAACGAACGCTATCCTACGAGCTCGCTTACGATTTTTCGTTAATCGGCATTTCAACGGCCATGCGGTCGTATCGGACGGCCTGGTGGATCAACCAAACCCTGGAAATTTCCTTGGTCCGTGATGAACCGCTGGAACTGCTGTTGCCCAGAACAAACATACTGGCCTGGTTCGCCCGTTACCGCTATGAAATACCGGAACTGGAATCTTGCCTATATTTGCTGAGCAATGCAGGTACACAAGGCTATCTGGTGCCCGAATACAAAACGCTTGATTACTTCCTGCATTTCGACCAGGAAACCGCCGCGATACTTACCCCCGACCTTGTTCGGTCGTTGCGGACCATTAAATTATTTCAGGCTGTAGTGCCGGTTGAAATCGATCAGAAACTACGGTCAAAACAACATTTAGTCTTTTAACATGCCGCAAAACACGCACAAACAAACGAAAATAGTGGCCACAGTGGGCCCCGCCTGTTCCGATAAAGAAGTTTTATCCCGCATGATAAAAAGCGGCGTAAACGTATTCCGCCTCAACTTCTCACATGCCGTATACGATAATCTCCGGGAAGTAATCCGGTCTGTAAGAGAGTTAAACAAGGAGCTGGGAACCAATGTAGCCCTGCTCGGTGATTTACAGGGTCCCAAGATCCGCATCGGGGAAGTTCAGAACAACGGCATCCAGTTGCAGACCGGTGACCGCCTCCGGCTGGTGACTGAAAAATGCGTTGGTAACAAGACAAAAATCTACCTGAATTACCTCGAATTTCCCCAGGATGTGGAGGAAGGGGATCAGGTATTGCTCGACGATGGAAAAATTAAATTTGAAGTTATTGCCACCAACCGCCTCGATGAAGTGGAGGTGGTGGTGATTCATGGAGGATTCCTTTCATCCAAAAAAGGGGTAAACCTGCCCAATACCAAAGTATCCCTGCCCTCGCTGACTGAAAAAGACCTGCAGGATCTGGACTTTATACTTGAACACGATCTTGACTGGGTAGCGCTCTCCTTTGTCCGGACTGCAGAAGACATCACCGACCTGCGCAGGCGTATTGTGGAGAAAGGTAAAACCGCTCACATCGTCGCCAAAATTGAAAAACCGGCCGCTGTAGAAGCCATTGATGCCATTATCGAAGCCACGGATGGCGTGATGGTGGCCCGGGGTGATCTGGGTGTTGAATACCCTATCGAAAAACTGCCGCTGATCCAAAAACTCATCGTAAAGAAGTGTCTGAAGGCCACCAAACCGGTAATTATTGCCACCCAGATGATGGAATCGATGATTACCAGCTTTATGCCCACCCGTGCGGAAGCCAACGACGTGGCCAATGCCGTGATGGACGGCGCCGATGCCCTCATGCTGAGTGGCGAAACCTCGGTGGGTCAACATCCGGTTCAGGTCATTGATTATATGGTGCGTATCATCCATGAAGTGGAAGCCGGTGCCGAAATTTATCACCGCGACAATGAAACTCCGGAAGAGTCACCCACCTTCCTCTCCGACTCCCTCTGTTACATCGCCAGCCGGGCGTCCATGTACGTGAAGGCCAAAGCCATCATTGGCATGACCAAATCAGGTTATACCGCCTATAAAGTATCCAGTTACCGCCCCAAGGCACCTGTATACATTTTTACCCCCGACAAAGCCCTGCTTACCCGCATGAGTCTGATCTGGGGAGTACGCGCTTTCTACTATGATAAAATGAGCAGCACGGATGAAACCATCTTTGATGTACTGAAAATGCTCAAGGATAAAAAACTGGTGGCCAAAGGCGACGTGGTCGTCAATACCGGTTCTATGCCTATCAAAGACAAGAACAGGGCGAACTTCATGAAGTTTTCAGTGGTCGAATAGACCAAATTCCTTCAAAGTAAGCACGATATCGGCATTGGGCGGGTGGTGTGCCGTGTGTATACCGGCCTGTTTGGCACCGATGAGGTTATCAGGTGAATCGTCGATAAACAGGGTTTCGGAAGCAACGAGCTGATTTTCCGCCAACACCTGGTGATAGATGGCCGGTTCAGGTTTCCGCAAGCCCATCCGCTGTGAAAAATAAACCTTCTCGAAATACGGTTCCAGCGAACGGAAGCCGTATTTGCGCTCCAGTATATCTTCGAAGCCCTGTACATGGAGGTCGTTGGTATTGCTCAGCAAAAAAATGCGGTAATGCGCCCGTAATGGCTGTATCTCTTCGAGTCTTTCTTTGTGAAAGTCGCCTAAAACAGCATTCCATGCCTCCACCAGCTCGGCATGGCTGAGGGTTACCGGCAAGGCGGCCTGCAGGGCGGAGATAAAGGAATCGGTGGAGATATGACCGGTTTCGTAGCGGGTAAATACATGATCTGCCTTCAAAAGAGACATTTCCGCCTCCAGTTTACAGCCGGTTTTGTGTTCGAGCAACTCCAGGGTTCGGTGCATATGGACATTAATAAAGAGTCCGCCCAGGTCAAAGATGATATTTCGCAGCATGGTGATTTGAAAATCGGTTGCAAGATAGAAGCGAAAAGCGTAATCTTGCAGTCCTTAAAAACAGCTGAAAGGCTGGACAAGCGGGGCCCTTAGCTCAGTTGGTTAGAGCAGCAGACTCATAATCTGCGGGTCGTAGGTTCGAGACCTACAGGGCCCACAAATTTGGTCGCTTTGCGGCTTTTGTTTCTCAGACATCGAGATTTCGAGAGGCGAGAAACAAGACTTTTTTTACCACCGCGGTGCGGTGGTTTTTTTTTGCCTGCGCTTTGCCTGCAAAGTGAACAGAATTTGTGGCATGGAACAGGCTCGCAACGCGCGCTCTCAATGTCTCAGAAAAAACTACTCCGTTTCCCAGGACTCAAAAAGATGGTTGATAAATGTGTTCTCCTCCCGGGTAATGGTTTCATCCGCTTTGATGAGATTCATAGCATACTGGAGAAAGGCAGCCCTTTCGTCTCTGGTACTCTTCTTGTAGAAGCCGTGCATGGCAGCATCAAACTCCTGCAATAACTGATTTTGATCAAGGGCGCTCAAACGGCTGGTTTCCACATCAATGACCAGACGCGAAAAGGCTGCTTCAAATTCCTGTCCGAGGTATTCGCGTATAACCTCGCTTTCCAGGTGTAAATGTTCGCCATCGGCATTGGCGAGTATCATCAGCATTTTATAGCCGGCGGTTATTTTATCCATTCTGGGGAATTCAAAATTTAAGATTCAAAGTTCAAAATTGTTATCACGGGAAATTCAAGGTTCAGGAGGATGACCGGAGCTTCAACGTCAACAGGCGGTGAATTTATTGCTGCGGACTGACAATTTTGAAGTTGGAATTAATCCCGGAAGACTTCGATGGTCTTTGATACTTTCACTAAGTCGGTGAATTTACCTTCGTAGCGGGTGGCTTTGACCAGGTGGTTATCGATCCAGTGGTAGTTACCTCCGCGGGGTTTGTTCATGAGGAGACCATGGTATTTGAACCCCTTCATTTTAAGCCAGGTTTCGGTGATTTCGCGGAGATTTTCGGTACGGCTGGTAAAAAAGGTGATGATGTGGCCTTCGGCATACCATTTATTGCAGATGTCGAGGGCATCCGGGAAATGAGCGCAGTCTTTCATCCGTTCGGGTTCTTCGTTGGGGACATCCTCGCAGATGGTACCATCGATGTCGATGAGAAAGTTTTTGACCTCCGGGCTGAGTACCGGGCTGGCCGGTTTTCCGCTTTCGTCGAGGGCCTGGTGGAGGCTGGTGTCTTTGATGCTCATGGTTTGGGAATAAGTTGGAGGCTGTCGGTCAAAGCCGGCGGCAATAAATTAAAATCAGTAATGAGAAGGCGATGGCCCTTTTTAATTCTGTAGGTTCTTTTCCCCAGCTGGGTAAGGGCGATACCACCTCCCAGCATGGCCACGGATCCAACAATAGATCCCGGCGTTAAAAGCGGTGTCACATTGGCCAGGAGGCCGTTTACAGCTACAATACCCGGCCATAAAACACCGGCGGTCATTAAAATATAGCCGTTACCCAGCAAAAAGGGTCGGTAAACCCTGACGGCATCTATCTGACTGAGGCCCAGTTTCTGCCCGTTCAGGATAATGGTATCTGTTTTCACATGTTCCAGCTCACCTTTGTACCACCGGCCGTTCTCTGCCACGCGCACGTTGAGGCGGTCGCCTTCAAAAAAACGTAAGGTGCCACCTTTGTTTTTTTGAAGCGATAACTGCTTTTGCGCGAGCACATTACCCGAAAACAGCAATAGCAGCGCCAGTGTCCAAAGGGCAAAATGACTATATTTAGGGATAAGTACAGCGATTTTCATTGCTTCAAAAATACCAAAAAAGGCTCAGTCCGAAAGGGTTAGCCACGCGTTACTGCATTTAACATTCAATTAAAATTCGCTTAGCAGCAGAGACTTAAAATTGCCGTTCATGTATCACAAAGTGGAAAAATCACCCATCGATTATTTGTTGAGTCCCCTCCGTACCTTCGGGAAAAACGAATCCAATGCCGGCTTTTTACTGTTTTTTATGGCCATTGTTGCCCTAATATGGGCCAATTCACCCTGGAAAGACAGCTACCACCACCTCTGGCAAACCCACTTTTCTTTCGCCTTCGGCACTTTCAGCATCGACCAACCCCTGCATCACTGGATCAACGACGGCCTGATGGCGGTTTTCTTTTTTGTGGTAGGTCTTGAAATCAAAAGAGAAATACTTGCCGGAGAGTTGTCCACCTTCAAACAAAGCATTCTACCTGTCGGCGCAGCCTTCGGGGGCATGCTGGTTCCGGCGCTGTTGTACATGGCCTTCAACGATGGTACCCGTGCTGCAGGCGGATGGGGTATTCCCATGGCCACCGACATAGCCTTTTCCCTGGGATTACTTTCGCTAGTGAGTAAAAGAGTACCGCTGAGTATTAAAATTTTCCTGACAGCCCTGGCCATCGTCGATGACCTGGGTGCGGTATTGGTGATCGCTTTCTTTTATACTTCCGATATCTCTTTCGGGAATCTGATGATAGGCGCCAGCTTTCTGGCCGCGTTGCTGATGGCCAACCGGCTGGGTGTTCGCTCCACAACCTTTTATGCCCTGCTGGGCATCGGGGGTTTATGGACGGCCTTTTTGCTGTCGGGTATCCACGCTACCATAGCCGGGGTGCTGGCTGCTTTTGCCATTCCCGGCAGGGCCAAGATTAACGAAGAGCAGTTCATGGTCCGTATGCGGGGGCTGATGGGTCGGTTTGAGGCCAGCGAACCCAATGGCAATCCCTTCCTCACCGGTGAGCAGCAGCACCTGATTGAACGCATGAAACTGGCGAATATGAATGCTGAAACGCCTTTGCAAAAGCTTGAACACACCCTTCATCCGGTCATTTCCTTTGTCATCATGCCGCTTTTTGCGCTGGCAAATGCGGGGGTGGAGATAACCGGTGACTTTATGGACATCATCATCAGTCCGGTAAGTCTCGGGGTGATGTTCGGACTGGTGGTTGGCAAATTTGTGGGTATAGCCGGCGTGTGTAAGCTGCTGGTATGGCTGAAACTGGCTGAATTACCCAAAAACGCGCGTTGGCCTCATATTTACGGGGTGGCCTTGCTGGCAGGGATAGGCTTCACCATGTCGCTGTTCATCACGGAACTGGCGCTGACGGCGCCCATCGACCGGCTGGAAGCGAAGCTGGGTATACTGGTCTCCTCGGTAATCGCCGGGGGTCTGGGTCTTTTCTACCTCAAACGCCAGCCAATTGTCAGTGAAAATCTAAATGAAGAACAAAGTGTGTGACATATAAAGGAGTAGGCGGGTAATTCTATCTTTGCAGGCATGAACGCCGACGATATTTTCAAGAATGTAATTGCCCATGCCAAGGAGTATGGCTTCGTTTTCCCATCAAGTGAGATTTACGACGGCCTTTCGGCTGTGTATGATTACGGTCAGATGGGTGCCGAGCTCAAAAAAAACATCCGGGAATACTGGTGGAAGGCCATGGTACAACTGCACGAAAACATTGTGGGCATCGATGCTGCCATTTTCATGCACCCCACCACCTGGAAAGCTTCGGGGCATGTAGACGCGTTCAACGATCCGCTCATAGACAACAAAGACAGCAAAAAACGCTACCGGGCCGATGTGCTCATTGAAGAGCATGTAGCCAAAATAGAAGGTAAAATTTCGAAGGAGGTGGAGAAGGCCAAAGGCCGTTTCGGGGATAGTTTTGATGAAGCCCAGTTTCTCGCCACCAACCCCAACGTACTCCGCAACCAGGAGAAAATAGACGCTATCAACAGCCGCTTCAAAACAGCGCTGGAAGAGAATAATCTGGAGGAAGTCCGACAGATTATCCTGGATCTGGAGATTGTATGCCCCATCAGCGGCACCCGCAACTGGACGGAAGTGCGGCAGTTCAACCTCATGTTCAGCACCGAACTGGGTTCGGTAGCCGGTGATTCGAGTAAAATTTACCTCCGCCCCGAAACCGCTCAGGGGATTTTCGTGAACTTCCTGAATGTGCAGAAAAGCGGTCGCATGAAGATTCCTTTCGGCATCGCCCAAACGGGGAAAGCCTTCCGCAACGAGATTGTAGCCAGGCAGTTCATTTTCCGTATGCGGGAGTTTGAGCAGATGGAGATGCAGTTTTTCGTCCGCCCCGGCACCGAAATGGAATGGTACAACAGCTGGAAGGAAAAACGCATGGCATGGCATCGCTCACTCGGTTTTCCGGCCGGTGCCTACCGTTTTCACGACCACCTCAAACTCGCCCACTACGCCAATGCCGCCTGCGACATTGAGTTCGATTTTCCCTTTGGCTTCAAAGAACTGGAAGGCATCCACAGCCGTACAGACTTCGATCTGGGCGCCCACGAACAATTCAGCGGCAAAAAACTCCGCTATTTCGACCCGGAAACCAACGAAAGTTATGTCCCCTACGTGGTAGAAACCTCGGTGGGGCTCGATCGCCTCTTTCTGGCAGTCCTCAGCCGCGCTTACCAGGAAGAAAAACTGGAAGATGGCAGCGAGCGCGTGGTATTGCGCATACCGCCGGTACTGGCACCTGTGAAAGTAGCCGTTCTTCCCCTAATCAAAAAAGACGGTCTGCCCGAAATGGCCCGCAAGCTGATGAGTCAGCTACAGCTGCGTTTCAACTGCCAGTACGACGAAAAAGACAGCATAGGGAAACGTTACCGCCGCCAGGATGCGCTGGGAACGCCTTTCTGCATTACCATCGATCACGAAACGCTCGAAAACAACACCGTCACCATCCGCTACCGCGACAGCATGCAGCAGGAGCGTATTGCTTTGAGCGCTGTAGAACAGCTGATAGCCGGTGAAGTGGAAATGAGCACGGCTCTGGCCAAACTGATGTAAACATGTTCAAACAGCTCCTGGCACAGCCGCGTTTCCTGACCCTCGTGTATGTGCTTGGGGGGCTGAGCCTGTTTGCCGGTTGCTGGCTGAGTTTGTGGGATCAGGATGAATCGGCTTACGCCGCATTTGCCTGGAAGATGGTTACTACCGGTGATTGGCTGATACCGGATTTCACCTGGAGTGAGATTCACCGCAAAACGCCTCTTTATTTCTGGAGCATTGCCATTTCGAACAGCCTTTTCGGTTTCAGCGAATGGGCGGTGCGGCTTCCGGCGCTCCTCAGCGTGCTGGGAACCGCCTTATGGGTAGGCTGGCAGGGTAAAAGGGTTTTTGGCCGCGATACCGCACTGGCCGCTTCGGTGATTCTGCTCGCCAATCTGTTTCTGCCCCATCTGGTCAAAATAGCCGTGACTGATGCCATGCTGCTGTTTTTTGAGACCGTTGCCGCTTTGGCCATCATCAACTTCTTCCATACAGGCCAGCGACAGGACCGGTGGTGGTTTGTACTGGGAGTGGCGGGTGCATTGCTGGTCAAAGGTCCGCCGGTGCTTATCCTCACCTTCGGCATGCTGGGTTTATTATTGCTTTTCCATGCCGACCGTCTGCGTTTTGTGAAGTTTCATCCCTGGCTGTTGTTTCCGCTGGCTGCCCTGCCGTTGCTGGCCTGGGGTCGCCTCGCCTGGCTAACCGACGACGGTGTTTTCATCCGCTGGATGATTGACTGGTACACCTTCCGCCGGGTAGGGGGTGAAGTGCTGGGGCAAACCGGCCCTCCGGGTTATTACCTCATCACCCTGCTGATTGCCTTTCTGCCCTGGACGCTGCTGCTGTTCAAAGCCTTCCGCGATCTTTTTGCCAACTTCAAATTCCGGAACCCTGACAAAACCGATCTGTATCTGGCGGTATGGCTCGTCAGCGGCTGGCTGATTTACGAAGGAATGCGCAGCAAACTCCCTGCATACGCGCTGGGCGCATATCCTGCCATGGCCTTGTTACTGGGCCGTACTGCCGTAAAACTGCGTGAACACGCCTTCAAAAACGAGCTGAGCCTGCAACTGGGTATGGTTTTATACGGCCTGTTGTGGCTGACCCTTTCCATCTCTCTCCCCCTCGCGGTAAAACCCCTGGTAAACACACAGGTGTTTATCATCGCCTCTCTCCTCTCTTTTCTCACCTCTCTGATCACCATCTGGGTACTCTTCCAGGCGTGGACCTCCCGTTACGAAAAAGTAGTGGGCGGCATACTGACCCAGACCTTTGGTTTTTTACTGGCAGCCTGGCTTTTTGTGTTGCCCGGCATTGAACCATTACGCGGCGCAACCAAAACCGTAGCTGCTACCATCGCTGCAGAAGTGCCTGAAGGCACCACCATTTATTTTACCCGTAATTTTCAGCTCCCCTCGCTGCCCTATTACATCGCCCGCCGGGGATATGTCTATCAGGAGGCTTATGCCGCTGAACAGTGGGCAGCCATTCTGACATCCGGCCAACCCGCAGTTCTGATCTTCAACGATGAAGACTGGGCCGCTTTTGAAGCCCTGGATCTGGATTACCATCTTTTAGCCTCCCACGAAGGCTGGGTAAGCGACCGCGGACGGTTTGTGACCTGGCGGGTGGTTGGGAATTAAACATCTCCGGAGCCATGGCTCACTACCCCTGAAGTCCGCGTATTGTCTCTCTAATCCCTGCTTATTTACTTTTCGAGCCTTCTGTCAGTCATCTGGGAGATAAAACTTTTGGTTTCTTTTTTCCAGGCCATGACAGCCCTGACAACCGTTGGTTTGAGTACAGGCATCCCCGGCAGCTTATCGGATCCCGGGAAATGGGTTATCCTATCGGTCATGTTCATCTGGAGACCTGGATTACTGACATTCGGGCTGGCAATCATGGCGAGAAAAAAACATCCAAAAACCACCTCGGAGGAGGCAGACCTGGCCATTTAGGGAAAAATACAGTTTCAGACTACCGGTACGCTGCCTGTTTTATTGACCACACTTTTAATCAGCATATCGAGTTCTGCTGCAGAATTAAGAATAAGTTTAAACTCCTCCTGTACTACCTCGGGTAATCTGCCCTCCAGTTCAAGCAGTTGCAGCAAGGCCAGAATCCTTGCAACCGGAGCCCTTAACTTATGTGATTGCATCCAGGCGATTTCCCTTAGCTGGTTGTTTTTGAGCATTATTTTTTGCTGTGAGTCCCGGATATCTGTAATGTCGCGGAAGGAACCCACTGCCCGGATAGGTTTGCCATCCGCATTGCGCTGGAATATACCCCGGTGTTGTATATAGGCAATCTTACGGTTGGCATACAAAAAGCGGTATTCCATATAAAAAATATCCTGCCCGGGGTCTTTCATCACCTTGTCAAGCATTTCAAGCACACTGTTGCGGTCCTCCGGGTAAATGTTGTTCGACCAGAGATAATTATCATAAGTATCCAGGTTGTATCCGAATACCTCCCGGAAGCCATCTCCCCACACACAATGATCGTTTTGGATATCCCAGTCACACATGGCTTCATTGGATGCCCTGAAAATAAGCTGCAGTCGATCCAGGTTTTTATCGATTTCTTCCCGATGCCTGTGAGCATCCGTAATGTCGAAAATAAGCCCCTCCAGATAATCCGGCCGGCCTTGTTTGTCGTAGAAAACGGTTCCCTTCTCCTGCACATAGATAATGTGACCTGAGGCCGTGATGATCCTGTACTCCAGCTCAAAAACGCCTTCCTCATCAGCCAGTTGGAGATACTCGAAGGTGTGGGCCAGGTCGTCGGGATGAATGATATCCGTGAAGTAAATTTTACCACCTACCAGGTCGGCAGTACTGTATCCGGTAATTACCTCAAACTGTTCGCTGATGAAGATGGTGGTGTATTTATCGTCTCCTTTACAGCGATAGGTGATACCCGGCAGGTTGTTGATGAGACTGTTTAACCGGAAATCGAGGTCATGAACTTTAAACAGGGTTATTTCATTGAGTAAAGCCTGCTCGGCTATGTTACGGATTGTCTGCAAATAACTCAACTCTGCTTCTCTCCACGGACGATAATTGTGACAGTCATCGAAACCAATCATGCCCTTAAGCTTCCCGGAATCATATACGGGAATTATACAAAGTGATAGTATCTGCTGGCTTTCGAGCAGTTCCCGCAGGAGATTCTGTTTGGTAAGTGGTGTAATCGCAGAATAAAAGCCGTTTTTCTTTATTTCCTGAATGAATTCATCTACCAGCTCTGAAGGGATATTCTGTAAATCAGGGTTATCATGTTGGACTGTCACCAAAGCCGACGACCAGGCTGTCTTCTGGCTGATCAGCCATTCCTGATTGGTGTCATCCTGGTGAAACTCAAAATAATAAGCGCGGTCGGCATTCAGTGATCTGGCCAGGGCGGGAAAACTGTCGGTAAGCGACTGCAACCAGGAACTGCCCGTAAGCATGTTCAAACAAAGTTCGTTGATAGCAGCCAGGTAGATAGACTTCTCTTCCAACCTCTTGTTGCTCATCAGCAGATTGGTAACATCGTTGGCAATGATAATTTCGCACTTCTTGCCTCCCAGATAGGTAATGCTGCCGGAAATCTCAACAACTATTTCCTTTCCGCTTTTGATCTTATGCCGATACTGCCCTGCACTGGCACCTGTACTGGTCTCCTTAACCTTTTCAATCGCCTGAATCAGGTTTTCATATTCAGACTCAGGTCTCAGATTTAACAAGGTAAACGACAAAAACTCTTCCCTGCTATACCCATAATGGTTCAGGGCAGCCGTATTGACTTTGATTATTTTCAGGGTATCTACCTCATAAATCCACAGTGGTAACGGACACAATTCCATCAAATCAACATATTCGGAATTGAGACGGTTATAATCTGATTGTAGCTGTGTTACTTCCGACACATCGCGTATAATGCAGGTAGATTGTTTCAGTTTAAAATCCCAGTGTATGGATAAGCTGACAGGTACATAATGCCCTTCTGCATGGCGGACACGGGTGTTGAAATGCTGAAGTTTCCTTTCTTTACGGAGTTTAGCAGAAGCTTGCAGGGTATATTCGAGGTCTTCGGGAGGAATCAGTGTAAGTATGTTTACACCTACCAGATCTGTCGGTTCGTAACCATAAGAGGTTTTAGCCGGGCTGTTTGCATAAAGAATATTCCTGTCCTCATCCAGAATCACCGCGAGATCAAGCATTCTGTCAACTACCTTTTGGGTGTAATTTGTCTGTAAGGATAAAGGTTCAAAGGTCAGAAGCCAGGCCTCTTCGGTCTGCTGCATGTGCTCAATATGAAGATTATACCAGTATTTATCTGGTTTTCTCAGCATACCCGGGTTAATTTCGACCGGCAGGGTACTGCCTGCATGGTCATATACCAGCCGGGATATGGGAAATCCCGCCGCTATTTTTTCTCCACCGAATTTGCCAATTAAGTCCTCCCAATTTATAAGCGGCTGCCGTTCACAGACGAAGTGTTTTTCAAAAGAAAGATTTTGAAAGACAGGCTTAAGCTGATTGCCATCGCCGGTCAGGACAAGAACCGGAAAAGGAATTCCCTGGAGCACATTGTAAATCATGATTCAAAAATACCACGTCAGTCCTGTGATAGAGGGCGCTATTCGATGAACGGGTTACTTTAGTCTATGAATGTCAGGGAGAAAGGTAGTTGCCTTCAGAACCGCTGCCCGGTCCTGAAGACAGTCCCCTGCTCCCATCTCCACACGCTACCCTCCAACTCCCCCTATCTGAACCCAAAAAGGAAGGGGAATATAAATGTTACCACCATAGACCAAAGGGCATATACAGGCAGATAAGTGGCCATCAATTTCCCTACCCCTGACAGTTCCTTTTTATTTGAAATCACCCTGAACAACTGCCTTGCCACCAAAAGAAGGTTGATTAACATCAGTACATTACTTCCCAGAACCGCAGCCCGGTTGGGTGTAATGCCCCATTCCGCAATGCGGAACAAGATGGCCGAAAGTGCTACCCCATTTACCAACATGGTTACCACTGCCAACAACAGCAAAACCCAGATCTGCGCATTGGTTTTATGCTTCCCGGAGGTTTCTGCTATAGAAAAGAAAATAAGAGCCATTACCCCGATCAGCAAGACATTAAAAATCAACAGAAACTCCCGGTCATTGTATGGGTTTTTGCCTGAATAAACCACTGCAATAAGGTATATCACCAGCATGACCAACACCAGCGGGCTGAATATTCTGGCGATAACCGGAGAAACCTTACCCACTAACTGGGGATTGGCCCGGGTTAGGTAGGTACCTATGATGGGAGAGGCGGCCAGACCCAAAACAGCTATGTTCTCAAAATAAAATTCCGCAATATCAAATCCAATCAGTGAGAAAAGACCAATGGTTATGCCCGACAAGATACCTCCTGCTATGAGCATCAGGGTTGTCATGACCACCAGATCGCCGTTATACTTTAAAAAGCCCAGCCTTTTTTCGCTCATAGCCCGCTCTCCGCCTGTAAAAGCAAATCCCAACAACGCCCAGAGAAATAAAAGCAAGTGGGCACAGGATAAAATCAGGGTATCGCTGTTTTTATCATCTGGCATGACATTGATAAATACCAGGCTTATGAATGTTGCCAGGGTTAGCAAGGCAATTTTACCGGATGAAAGCTGGTTTTTCCACGAAAAGTAAGCTGTCAGTAGCGGGAAAAAGATAAAACCCACATTTCTGGGATAGAAAAAGTCTTCACTTAAGGTTAAAAGAGCAGGGAGTCTGGCAATGAGTCCTGCCAGCAGAGAAGCTATCAACACAAACAAGAGCTCTTTACCCGTTGTCCGGCTTGCTACACTACTTCCGTAGTTCAGGCGCTCATACCAGCAGGCTGCCAGGGTACGGTCAGTAAGGTCAGGATACAGCGTATTAAATGCCTGTTTAAAAGCTGTTTTGTCTTCCCTGTACAACTTTTCAAGCTGCCCGGGATTTTGGAGATTTGAAAGAATTTTGTTTTCCATGCTGTTTCTGTTGATTGATTTCTTTAAGTTTTGTGACTTGCTATGGCTATTAAAAGAACTTTGTATTTCAAAGTGAAAATTCAAAAAAAAGGACCCCTCTTTATCACGGCAGCTGTGCTTTGATAAGTTGTTCCAATGCCTTCAGGTGATTTTCGAAGGCCTTTTTACCTTCCGGTGTTATGAAATAGCTGGTATTCGGCTTTCGGCCTACAAACGACTTGCTCATCCCTATAAATGTTTCCTTTTCCAGTGATTTCAGGTGGCTGGCCAGGTTACCATCGGTGAGCTCCAGAAATTCTTTCAAAGCATTAAAATCGAGCGTTTCATTGACCGCCAGGGCCGACATGATGCCAAGTCTGATCCTGCTTTCAAATGCCTTATGTAAACCATCCATGGATATTTTCACCGCTCGTATCTGTAATGGAGATAAATGCCACAAACAATATGCAAAAGACCGAAACCAACTGCCCATAAAAGCAGGCTGCAACCAATGAAATAAGCACTGACCAGGCCGAGACATATTTCCAGCAGTCCCAAAATCCGGATTTCGCTGTAGGTAAATTTACCCGCATTGTACAGGGCCAGGCCGTAAAATATCAGGGTAACCGGAGCCACCAGACCCAGCAATCCCTTCGACATCAGCACCAGTATCAACAAGCCACCGGCCATCAAGGGTACTGACATGTGGACCAATAATCTGCCTGAAGTTGCATTCCACAACTTTTCTCCCCGTTTACGGGCCTTTCCCGCGGAAAGAAAAACAGCCGTCCCTACCGCCAGTACCAGGGTAGCCAGTGCCACCAGCACCAGTCCGGGTAAACTACCGCGACCTTTATCTGCTGCTGCAAGGGCATCCTCGGGTTTAAAATGAAAATACGTATAGGCCAGATAGGCGCCTGCAAGTGCATAAACACCCGCCATAATACCTGCCCATCCGGAAAGGGACAGAAATTTTGAGGTCCGCTCCATCATGGAACGTATCTCTGCCAGATCCCGGATATAGTCCTTTTCTTCTTTCATCTAAAAGTACTTTGATTTTCAAAGTTAATAAGAACTTCTGATCCCGCAAGAACCTGTTGTATATTTTTGGGTGGAAAAGCCTGTCACAGCAGGTGACGATCCGGCATCATGAAATTTCCTCTCCCTTCCGGCGAGGGAACCAGCTGGTTAACAAACTTATCAGCCGTTTACAACGGTAAATGCGTTGCATGCACTGTTTCTCCGTAAAAGAGGCTCGCGCGCGCTTCAAAATCAGCGGCACTGTCGGTGGTGAAAAAAAGGCGTTCCCCTTTTTTGCTGAGTTGCTGTTCCATTTCCGGGTGTCGTTTGAGATAATCAAACAGACTGTCGGCTACAAGAGGGCCTTGTGCGATAAGCTGAATACCTGCCGGCAAATACGCCTTGATTTTAGGCAGTAGCAGGGGATAATGGGTGCAGGCCAATACGATGGTATCGATGCGCGGGCCGTGTGCGCGTAAACGGTCGAGGTGTTGGCGGACGAAATAATCAGCTCCCGGGCTCTGATGTTCTCCGTTTTCTACCAAAGGCACCCACATCGGGCAGGCTTCCTGGAAAACCTGCAGGTCAGGGAAGAATTTTTCGGCTTCAATCACATAAGAACGGCTGCTGACGGTACCACTGGTACCCAGTATGCCTACCTGACCACTTTGGCTGAGGTTACCCAATTGCTCCGTGGTGGGTCGGATGACCCCTAAAACCCGCCTGTCGGGGGCCAGCTGAGGCAGGTCTTTCTGCTGGATAGTCCTGAGTGCCTTCGCGCTGGCCGTGTTACAGGCCAAAATGACGAGCGGGCACCCTTTGTCGAAGAGTTTCTGAACACATTCGAGGGTAAACTGATATACTGTTTCAAACGAACGGGTACCATAAGGTACGCGGGCATTGTCGCCGAGATAGCAATAATCGTATTTCGGCAGGGCATCTACCAGCGACCGCATCACAGTCAGCCCACCATAACCCGAATCAAATACACCAATGGGTCCGTTCATGACACTAAGCTAAGGCAATTCTTAAAATATGAACAGGCTTTCGGGGGAGTATAAATCATAAAATCAAAACATTCTGCGTCCCGTCAGAAAGTCCTTATCCGATTCTTCTGCCTAATTTGTCACCAAACTGAAAATTGAACGAGCAGGCACTGATTTCCGGATTACGCCAGGGCGACGAACAGGCCTTGCGTATGCTTTTGCAACAGCAAGGGCCATCCGTTTACCGTCTTTTGATTCGTTCCGGTTGCCAGCCCGAAGATGCGGAAGAGTTGTTGCAGGATGTGATGTTATCGGCCTTCCGGAACATCCGGCAATTTCGGGAGGATGCCTCCCTCCGGACCTGGCTTTACCGCCTGACCACCAACCGTCTCCACGATTTCTGGCGCTATCAGCAGCGCAGCAAACGGAAGGGCTGGCATATCTCCCTGTTCCGGACAGACAGTCCGGAACCTATCGCCGAACTACCATCTACCCCTCCTGCAGATGGCAAATACGATGAAAACCGGCACCGGGAGTTGCTTCAGGCGGCGCTTGATCAATTGCCGCAACAGCAAAAATCCGCCTTTCTGCTTACCCAGGAAGGAGGTTACAGCTATGAAGAAGCTGCCGGAATTTTAGGTGTCAGCAAATCATCGCTCGAATCGCTGGTTTTCAGAGCCAGGCAAAATCTCCGGAAACGTCTGGAACATCACTATAAAAAATAGTACCACCGCAAGTAAATCACGGCTATGTCGTCTAACCCCTCTATGTCACCCCAAACGCCTGACCCCCATACACAGACTGAGCTTACACTCGGTCTCCCGTTATCATTTGCGGCAGAGACCCTGAGTCCTGCTGCCGAAGGGCGGGTATGGCTTAAAATGCAGGCGCGTATACAAAAGGCCCCCAGACCATTGCTCTGGGCCGCTGCTGCTTCCCTTGCAGCTTTGATTCTTTTAAATGTGGTTGCTTTGAACCGGTTCCGGGAGTTGCCGGATACCGATATCAGCATGCTGGCAGGCACCTACGATACCGGTGATTTCGCCTTATACGATCAGCCATGAAAAAGCAGCATCTTTTTCTCATTCTGATCATGGCCCTGCTGCTGCTTAACCTCGGTACCCTGGCTTATTTATGGCAGCGGCCCGGAGAAACACGTCCAAGACACCAGGGTCCTGACCGGCAGCGGCCGGAAGATATCATCATCAGCCGGCTGGCGCTCGACGCTGCACAGCAGGAGCAGCTTTGGGAATCCATTGAAAAACACCGCGACTTATGCCACCGGTATCGCGCGGACATTAAAGCTGCGAGAGCAGCCTATTTTGGTTTGTTAAGCGCTCCGGAACCTGACAGTGCAGCTATTTTAAGCGCTGAAAAAGACCTGAGCAGAGCCAAAACGCTGTTGGAACGGGCCAATTTTATCCATTTTCAGGAAATCAGGGCTTTGTGCCGCCCCGAACAGCTTCCGGCTTTTGAAGGTTTGCTCGAAGCACTACAGCCCTTTTTTGGAGGCGGCCGCGGGCCCGGTGCGGGGCATGGACCACCCCCGTTTTAAATATTTGAAAACGCACCGCAAGTTTTTGAACAGATAGCAGTCTAAAACCAACATAAACGACCTCCTATGAAAACCCTGATGCGCCCACTGCTGATACTGACTGCCTTTGTAATGGTGCTGGCTGCCTGTAAAAAAGAAGATTCAGTTACCGATTCCGGCACACCGAACAATCCTGTCGATCCGCTGGCAGCCCTGAATCTGCCTGCTACGCCTTATAATTATGCCAATCAGCCCTTGCCGACTCATATTCTGGCTGTTGGAGCTGACAATACCCCCGCTAACAATCCCATTACCGATGATGGCGCTACCCTGGGCAGGGTGCTTTTTTTTGATCAGAACCTGAGTATCAACCGCACCATCGCCTGCGCCAGCTGCCACCAGTCCGACAAAGCCTTTTCTGATCCCCGCATCAAAAGCACAGGACATGCAGGCGGTCTTACCGGTCGCCATTCGATGTCGCTCGTGAACGCCCGCTATTATGCCAACCGGCGGTTTTTCTGGGATGAAAGGGCTGCCACCCTCGAAGATCAGGTACTCCGACCCATACAGGATACTGTAGAGATGGGGCTTACGCTGGATCAGCTCCTTGCCCGTGTGCGGGAACAGGCGTATTATCCGGTTTTACTAACCAAAGCCTTCGGCGACACCGCCGTTACGAGCGACCGACTGTCACGGGCACTGGCACAGTATGTTCGCAGCATGGTCAGTTATCAAAGTAAATACGACATCGGCCGGGCGCAGGTGGCCGCTACCGGCGATCCGTTTCCGAATTTCACCATGCAGGAAAATATGGGAAAGGGTATTTTTAATGGCCCTGCTACCTGTGCTACCTGCCACGGAACGGATGCACACATTGCTCCCGGTCCGCGCAGCAATGGTCTGGATGCCACCACTACCGATGCAGGAGTAGGTGGTTCGAGCGCTATCCCCAATCAACTGGGGCAGTTTAAATCTCCTTCTCTCCGAAACATCGCCCTGAATGCTCCTTATATGCACGACGGCAGGTTTACTACCCTGGAACAGGTGATAGAACACTACAACAGCGGGGTGCAGGATCACCCGAATCTGAGTCCTCCCCTGCGTACACCGGGAGGCACACCTATTCGTTTAAACCTAAGTGTAGGACAAAAGGCTGCTTTACTCGCCTTTCTGCATACACTCTCAGATAACAGCTTCGCCACCGACCCCAAGTTTCAGGACCCGTTTGTGAGATGAGCGGTTTAACCGAAATGCGTCTGCTTTCTGCTATTCAGGCAACTGTTCAGCCAATTTGTAGTACGCTTCGGGCATGTGGTGAATAAACACATTTTTGTGCGGATCAGCTCGTTCGTTGCGATACGTGGTATCAGGACGGAGTATAATGGGGCTACCCGTACGCATATAATGAGTGCTGGGCACGTAGTCAGGTGCCACAAAACCCGGAAGTGCCTCTTTCAACATGCCTGAAGTAGTTCTGCCCAGGTATTTGGTATAGTTTCTTTGTGCCTTGCGACTGGGTTTGGTGAGGCGTTTGTAGCCGTAGTTCAGGGCCATACGTTTGAAAAACGGTAATTTCTTAAACACCTTTTTCACCCCTCCGAAAGGGTTGGTGGTATTAAAATCAGAAACCGTCTGTATGGTTACAGGAACTTCCGGCACCCAGTCGAGCGGGTTCAGTACGGTAATGCCGAAGCCCCCATAGGTTTGTTGCTCATAGGCGTAGGCGTAATAGAGGTTACCGGGTTTGGGCGCGGCGCTGGTGTAGGTTTTGAGTTCCCATTCCGTTCCCAGTTTACCGGTCTGCTGCCAGTTTCTGAGTTGTGATGTAACCAGGTAGGCAATTGCTGCTCCCTGACTGTGCCCTACCACCATCAGATAACGGGAACCCGCCGCGTAACAGGAATCTATTTTCGGCATCACCTCCCGCAGCAAAAAACCAGCTCCTATGGTCCAACCCACATGTACCGCGGCGCGGTCATCCTCTGCGAAATGATAATCGTAGCGGTAATCGCTGCTCAACTGAATACTCCCTTTCGCCGGAATCTGCGCTGCATAAAAATTCTCGAGCCAGCTGATGTCTTTGGCAGTGGTTCCGCGAATACTGAGAATAATTACCCCATCGTCTCTTATCCACAAATCCGCCTGGTTATCGAGGCCGACTACCCTGGAACGGAAGAAAATTTCTGACTGCAGGGGAGCTGGTGTACGCAGTTTCACCCAAGGGGTATCGATACTGGCGGCCGTGATGCGCATTATTTCGAGATATTCGGTTTTATCGAAACCTTCTGTGAATTGTGCATGCAGGCTGCTGCCTCCCAGCAGCAGTAACATCAGGAGAGTGGTGGAAAGACGTTGCATAGGCGGAGTTTGAAGCAAAATATCTAACAATTTTCACATAACACTTAAAAAGTAAAAGTGTTAAAACAAAAAAACCGGCACAAGGCCGGTTTCTTTTGGGTGGGTGAGTGCTAGTTTGACTGGATCGGATAAATAATCTGCGTCAGCCACTTGCTGGTGTCTGGCTCAGTTCCGGGGTCGGTTACATACACCTCCAGCGGATCTCCGAGTTTCAGGCTCTTTTCTTTTGCATAGGCATCAATCGCCCAGTGTGCGTCCCCGGTTTTATCATAGGCGCCATAGTGGTCTACTTTCAGGGCAGGTGATGCAGCCAGTTCACCATATTGGATGGCGGAATTGCCCTTTATCTTTTTAGCGATAGGCAGACATGCCTCAAACCTGATGAGCGTATCACTCCACCAATGCCAGATGGCAAAAGGAGCTCCGGCCATTTCAATTTTTTCGGTAGCCAGATACGTTTGCAAGGTGCCGTACATCTGCCCCATCTGGGCACTCATACCTTCCATATCAGGGGCACCTTCGTATTTCACCGAAACATACATCACGGGTGTGGTGGTGATTTCACCAATTTCGATTTTGGGCTTAACGGGCAGGGCTTCTGTGTAGGCTTTCAGCTTTTCAAGTCCGCGTTTGAAGTCCTTTTTCATCATGGAAGTGAAAAATACCGCACCGAAAACACGACCAAACGGATTCATACCCATATCGAAATCAATGCTCAAGGTCATTTTTGTGCCGGTTTCGGTCGCTTCGAGTTTGTAGCGGCCAATGGCTGGCTCCTCATCGCCCCTGAAAAACATTTCACTTTCGAGCATGCTGTATGGCTCGAGTTTGGTGAATACGATGTGTCCATCTCCCAGCTCTTCAGATGTCCAGCTGTAACCATGTCCGACGGTCATTGGCTCGCCTTCAAAAGTAAGTTTCATGGTCGTGTCCATTTCGTGCCAGGGTGACCAGTTATTCCACTGGGTAAAATCGGCAATCTGTGCGTATACTACTTCAGGAGCAGCTTTCATCTCACCGCTTTCTTCTACATGCACAGCAGATGGCAGGAAAAAGCCAATGATGGTAATCAGCAGCACCAGTGCCAACAGGCCGATGCCAATTCTCTTTAGTATTTTCATAACGGATAGTTTTGGTCTTCGAAGTTAATTTTTAGCGGGCACCTGATAAAAACAAATGCAAAAAATTAACATATCAATCGCTCAGTTCAACACCTGCAATGTATTGGTAGCCGGCTGATAAAGAGTGCGATACGCCTTCAGCGACAAGCCGGCCGGGCCTTGCAACAACTGACCTTCGAAATTGAAGCGGGAGCCGCAACAATTGCATTTTAAGAGGTTAGTGGCCGAATCGAGCCCTACCACGGCACAGGATTGTGAAGGCTGATAGGTGCAGGCCATGTCGAATGCCTTGAATTCATTGATGTTGTAACGGTACAAAAAGATACCCCGGTAGCCTTCGGCTGGCAGAAACATATATCCGCCTACCAGATTTACCGGCTGATAGCTTGGGTTGTTCAGATTCAGGGTCAGATCAACCAGGACATTGGGCACAAAGTCTCCCTCCTGGTCGCGGCATGCGGTCAGACTGCACAAAAGCAGTAATCCAGGCAAAAGTGATTTAAGCAGTCGGATACTCATAAAAGCCCTTGCCCGATTTGCGGCCGTGGTGGCCGGCATCCACCTTTTGTTGCTGGATACGGCTGGGCCTGAATTTCGGGTCGTATTGAAACGAAGAAAACATGGAAGATGTTACGGCAAAGTTGGTATCCACCCCGATTAAATCCATCAATCGGAAAGGGCCCATCTTAAAACCACGACTTTCGAGCAAACGGTCGATGGTTTCGAAGTCAGCAATTCCTTCTTCCAGTATTTTGAGGCTTTCCACATAATAATGCCTGGCTACCCGGTTCACAATGAAGCCGGGGGCATCTTTGGCCCGAACCGCCTTTTTTCCCAGTTTAACGGCCAGTTCAGATACGGTTTCGGCTACTGCCGGCTCCGTGTCAACCCCGCTGATTACTTCCACCAGCTTCATCAGATGTGCCGGATTAAAAAAGTGCATGCCCACTACCCGACCCGGACGGGCACAGCCCGCTGCAATACTGGTAACCGGTATGGAAGAAGTATTGGTAGCTAAAATGGTGTCTTTGCCATTCTGCCTTTCAAGTTCTGTAAAAAGCTGCACCTTGGGTTCGAGTTTTTCGATGATGGCCTCGATGCAAAGGTCCGCTACCAGATCACTGAAACGGTCCGTAATCAGCAGATGTGCGAGTGTCGCCTGACGATCAGCTTCCGTAATCAGCTTTTTCTCTTCCGCCTTCAGCAGGTTGGCATTCACCTGACCCCTGGCCTTTTCGAGCATGGCAGGGTTCATATCGTACAAAAGGGTACGGTAACCTGCCTGCGCGCACAATTGAGCGATGCCACTGCCCATGGTACCGGCACCAATTACGGCTATTGTTTTAAGCGGGTTCATACTCATCGGCTTGGAGGAACACTGGTGAATTGTTTCAGAAAACGGAGGTCGTTTTCGAAGAACAGCCGGATGTCTTTGATCTGGTATTTGAGCATGGTGAGCCGCTCAAAGCCCATGCCAAAGGCATATCCGGTATACTTTTTGCTATCAATGCCGCAGTTTTCGAGCACATTCGGATCTACCATACCGCAGCCGAGTATTTCTACCCAGCCGGTTTGTTTGCAGATGTTGCAACCCACCCCGCCACAGATGAAACAGCTTACATCCATCTCCGCCGAAGGCTCGGTAAAGGGAAAGTAGCTCGGACGGAAACGAACTTTCACCTCCTCACCAAACATATGCCGGGCAAACAGGAAGAGGGTTTGCTTGAGGTCTGCAAAAGATACGTTTTCATCTATGTACAGTCCCTCCATCTGGTGGAACTGCATGTGCGAACGGGCCGAAACGGTCTCGTTGCGGTACACCCGGCCCGGACTGATGGTGCGTATGGGCAGATTGCCCAGTTGCATTTCCTTCACCTGTACGGTAGAGGTATGGGTACGCAGCAATATATCGGGATTGGTCTGTATAAAGAAGGTATCCTGCATATCCCGGGCAGGGTGATCCTCCTCAAAATTGAGGGCACCGAAATTGTGCCAGTCATCGACTACCTCATGGCCTTCGCTGATGTTGAAGCCCAGGCGCTCGAAAAAGCCTACCATTTCCTGGCGGACCAGGCTGATGGGATGACGGGAACCAAGCGGCATCGGCTGTGGAGGCACCGTATAATCGATGCCTTCTGCCACTCCGGATCCTGCATTTTCGAGTAGCTCCCGCGCTTCGGCAAAACGCCCCTCCACGAAATTTTTAAGCTGGTTCAGCGGCTGGCCAAACAACCGTTTCTGGTCGCCTGGCACCGCCTTGAACTCCTCAAAAAGCGCATTGATAGCGCCGTTTTTGCTCATAAACTGCAGTCTGTATGCCTCCAGGGCCTGCAGATTGCTGATATCAAAGGCAGCGGCTTGCTGCTGTAAGGCGTCTATTTTTTCTTGCATGGGAGGGGGGGTGGAGAGGGGAGAGTGGAGAGGGGAGATGGGAGAGGGAAGAGGGAATGTGCTAATCTCCACTCTCCCATCTCCCATCTCCCCTCTCCTATCTCCTCATCGTGAATAGTTAGGAGCTTCGCTGGTAATGGTAATGCCGTGCGGATGACTTTCGCGTATGCCGGAATTGGTGATGCGGACAAACCTGGCTTCCTGCAGATCGGCCATGGTGCGGGCACCTACGTAGCCCATACCGGCACGCAGACCGCCTATGTATTGGTACATCACTTCGGCCAGCTTGCCTTTGAACGGTACCCGACCTACTATACCTTCCGGAACAAGTTTTTTGATTTCATCTTCAGCATCCTGAAAGTACCGGTCTTTGGAACCTTCCTTCATGGCTTCGATTGAACCCATACCACGGTACGACTTGAACTTACGGCCTTCGTAGATAATGGTTTCGCCGGGCGACTCTTCTACACCCGCAAACAACGAACCGGCCATGATGGTACCGGCACCTGCCGCGAGGGCTTTCACGATGTCGCCGGTGTAGCGGATACCACCATCGGCTATGAGGGGAACACCGGTACCTTTGAGCGCCTGAGCGACTTCAAAAATGGCGGTGAGTTGTGGTACGCCTACCCCTGCCACTACCCGGGTGGTACAGATAGAGCCGGGGCCGACGCCTACTTTAACGGCATCGGCACCAGCTTCGGCCAGTGCCTTGGCGGCAGCGCCGGTGGCAATGTTGCCTACTACTACTTCGAGCGCAGGGAAAGCGGCTTTAACTTGTTTGAGGGCATTGATGACCCCGAATGAATGACCGTGGGCCGTATCAATGGTGATAACATCGACACCTGCATTCACCAAAGCGGTTACCCGCTCCAGCATATCAGCTGTTACACCTACGGCAGCGCCCACCCGCAAACGGCCGAGGGCATCTTTATTGGCGCGGGGATAATCTTTGAGTTTGAGGATATCGCGGTAGGTAATGAGGCCGACAAGTTTGTCATGGGCGTCAATCACCGGTAGTTTTTCGATTTTATGCTCCTGTAAAATGCCTTCTGCTTCTTTGAGAGAGGTTCCTTCTTTGGCTGTCACCAGGTTTTTGCTGGTCATAACCTCAGAAACGGGTCGGTTCAGTTTCTTCTCGAAACGCAGGTCGCGGTTGGTGAGAATGCCAACCAGTTTGCGGTCTTCGTCGATGATGGGAATACCGCCGATTTTATTCTCCTGCATCAGGGCAAGGGCCTCACTCAGGGTGGCGTGCTGATTCAGGGTGATGGGATCGACAATCAAGCCACTTTCGGAACGTTTCACCCGACGGACTTCGCGGGCCTGTGCTTCGATGCTCATGTTTTTGTGCAGCATGCCTATGCCGCCCTCCTGGGCCATGGCAATGGCGAGAGCCGATTCGGTCACTGTATCCATGGCTGCCGAAACGATGGGGACGTTCACGCGGATGTTTCGGGTGAACTGGGAGGAGATGTCTACATCGCGGGGAAGTACCTCGGAATAGGCTGGGACGAGTAAAACGTCGTCGTAGGTAAGGGCCTCACCCACGAACTTTTGAGAGAAATCTAACATCGGCAAACAAAGAGCTTATTTGCCGCACAAAATTACACAATTCGGCGAGACGGCCTTACTTCTGACCATTAATTTTCAGCAGAACCGCTTAAAACTGCTTTTGCCCGGTCGGGATAGTCTGTAATAAGCCCGTCGACCCCCAATCCAATCATTTTCTGCAACTGCTCCGGCTCATTTACTGTCCAGGGAATCAGCAGCATATTCAGCCTGCGGCAGTGGGCTACCAGCGTTTCGTCTACAAACTTATAATAGGGGCTGTAGATGTCGGGGATGAACCCCAGGTATTTAATCACCGCATCGATATCCTGTTCCGTTTCGGTGAGGAAAGCGAGTTTCACCGGGGCATTTAACTGGCGCAGGTACTGAAGCGGACGCATATCGAAAGACTGTATGGTAGCACGTTCCGGAATACCTCTTTTTTGCAGTACCCCGAGTACCAGATCTGCAAATTCATCGGGCAGCGGGTGGTCTTTGCGGTCACCGGCGGGGCTTGATTTGATTTCGATGTTGTATCGTACAGGAGGTAAGTTCCGTTCCCGGGTATACCGTTCACAAACCTGAATGAGATCATCGAGCAGGGGTTTGTGCACCGGCAGCTTCTCCTGTTCCGGGAAGCGGTTGTTTTTTTTGCTGCCACAGTCGAAGGTGAGGATATCGGCGTATCTGAGTTCGTAAATATTGAGTTGTTTGCCCCGGCTGCTACTCATTTCCTTGCCACTGCTGTCAAGGCAGATGTCGGCATTCATCCAGCTTTCATGCGACACCAGCACCTGACGGTCGGCTGTAATCACCACATCCATCTCGAGGGTAGTAACACCCAGGTCGATGGCTTTCAGCATGGCCGGGATGGTATTTTCAGGCATCAGGCCACGGGCTCCCCGATGCCCCTGCAAGTCGAAGGAACGAGGATTTTCCTGTGCAAAAAGAGACAGCGGCATACACAAAAACAGCAGGCAACGAAAGATTGACATTGTACGAATATAGGAGCGTCCGCTAATTTTTTGAGATTAAGAATAGGAAAAGTGGAGGGGTTGTAACGCAATACAGCTAAGGTTCAGCATCTTCCGTACTTATATTTTTAGTAGTTTGGCCTATGCATATACTGATTCAAATCCTGCTGGTGGTGATTGCTGTGCAACACCTGTTTTTCCTGTGGCTCGAAATGTTTGCGTGGACTACCCGTGCACCAAAGGTCTTCAGGGGCTTTTCGCCTGATTTTTTCGAAAAAACCAAAAACATGGCAGCCAACCAGGGCTTGTACAACGGTTTTCTGGCGGCAGGTGTGCTGTGGGCCCTGCTTTCTCCCGACCTTGCACTGGCGCGTCAGGTGGCGGTATTTTTTACGGCCTGTGTTGCTGCTGCCGGTATTTACGGGGGTGTGAGCGTGCAGCGAAGTATCTTTTTCATCCAGGGAATTCCGGCATTGGCCGCCCTGGCGGGCCTTTTGTTTTTGTAGACATCGAGACTTCGAGAAGCGAGAGGCGAGAGGCGAGACTTTGCCGCTTTGCGGCCTTGGTGGTTGATACAGAACTGTGAACCAGCATAGCTGTGTGGCACAAGTGGACCTCACAGCCATCGACCCTGGACGACGAACCATTGACAGCCCCGCACGTGCGGGGCCAAAAAAGTCTCGCCTCTCGCCTCTCGAAATCTCGATGTCTACCAGATAAATGCTATAATCGTACTGCCAAACCTGCCGGTATTATGCAAACCCCTGTAAAGACCAATTACCCTGCCCTGTATACCCTCATCACTGTTTTTTTCTTCTGGGGATTTATAGCAGCCGGAAACAGCATTTTTATTCCCTTTTGTAAGAGTTACTTCTCCCTCGACCAGTTTCAGTCGCAGCTCATCGACTTTGCCTTTTATACCGCCTATTACCTGGGCGCCTTGGGCTTGTTTATGTACAGTGCCTTCCGGGGGAAAGATCTGGTGGGTATCTGGGGGTATAAAAAGAGCATCGTTTACGGCCTTCTTTTTTCGGCCATTGGTGCCGGGGTGATGATAGTAGCAGTCGAAGCCAATATGTATGTGGGTATGCTGCTGGGTTTATTTACTGTAGCACTTGGTTTTTCCCTGCAACAAACGGCTGCCAATCCTTTTGCCATTTTGCTGGGAGATCCCAAAACCGGTGCCAGCCGTGTGAATCTGGGCGGGGGTATCAACAGCTTCGGTACCACCATCGGGCCGTTGATAGTAGCTTTTGCCTTGTTCGGGACAACAGCAGCAGTCACCGACACCCAGATTTCAAGTCTGGAACTCAGCAAAGTAATCCTGCTCTATATCGGCGTTGGTTTGTTATTTCTGGCAGCCGCTGCCCTCTTTTATTTCTCCAAAAAAGTACCTGCCGGTACAGCCGACGAGCCCATGGAAAAATCAGGTAAAGCCCTGCGCACCCTGTTGGTGATGACGGTTTTACTGGCCCTTTGTTTTGCCCCTGTATTTAACAGCTACCAAAGTGAGACAGCGTTTCAGCTCGAAGCCCTTCAGACAGAGCTGGCGGAACTTACAACGGCAACTCCTGCAGACCAGGCCTTGATTGCCGCTGTTTCAGCTAAAATCATGGAAGTCAGGGAGCCGCTTGAACAAAACCGCATGCGCTGGCTGATGGCGGCCCTGCTGGTGGTGGTGGGCGGTTTGTTGTATGCCAACCGGGCCGCAGTAAAAAAACCCGAAGGCTGGGGTGCCATGCGATATCCGCAACTGGTGTTAGGCATGCTGGCCATCTTCACCTATGTAGGGGTTGAAGTGGCGATTGGCTCCAACCTGGGTGAACTGCTAAAGCTCCCCGAATTCGGAGGATTACAATCATCGGAAATAGCACCTTATATCTCCATGTATTGGGGCAGTCTGATGATTGGCCGCTGGGCAGGTGCCATCAGCGTTTTTAAGCTGGGTGGCTGGAAAAAGTCGCTGGCGCTCATCCTTGTGCCCCTGATTGCTTTCGGTGTTATCCTGGGCGCCAACAGTCTGGCAGGCAAGGACATGACCGCGCTGTATTACTACATACTCTGCGTACTCCTGCAAATTGCAGCCTTTTTCATCAGCAAGGATAAACCCGCCCGCACCCTGCTGCTGTTCGCCATATTAGGGGTTACTGCGATGGTAATCGGCCTGATGAGCACCGGTACCGTAGCCATCTACGCTTTCCTGGCAGGTGGCCTGGCTTGCAGCATCATGTGGCCGGCGATTTTCAGTCTGTCCTTGCTCGGATTAGGCAAGTACACCGCCCAGGGATCTGCCTTCCTGGTCATGATGATATTGGGCGGGGGAATTTTACCTCCGATTCAGGGCAAACTCTCCGACATCGTAGGCATCCACCAATCCTATTTTTTACCGGTACTCTGTTTTGCTTATCTGGCTCTTTTTGCCTGGCTGGTGAAGGGTATTTTAACCCGGCAGGGGATTGATGTTGATGTTGCAGAGGGAGCTTCGCATTAAGATTCCAGTTGAATGGGTTGTGAGCCGGATTGTTTGCAGAGAGCTGTTTAATGCCCTTTTTAATTCAAATTTCGGACTGTGTACAGGCACGCTTCAGGTTCCACGGTCCCGTCCCGATACGCAACACTTCCCTATCTCCACGCTCCGGCACCACATTCTTACCTGCTTACGGCAGATTTGCTTTTAACCAAACCAAAAAATAACCCTTCCGACTACTTTGCAGGAAAAAATGGAATCGCTGGAAAAGAAAAGTGCCATACCCAATATTTGGAATCCAGGGTAAAAACGAAAATTTGCTCTCCGTATCTTGTCCTATGCGCACACCAGAAGTAAGAACAGCATTCTATTACCAGATTGCCCTTTACGGCATAGGCATGGCAGTGCTTTTGTTTCTGCTGAAGTGGCTTGAATGGCGCTTCCTGATAACCCATCATGCCCTCGACATTTACATTGGCCTGTTGGCGGTTCTGTTTACCCTGCTGGGCGCCTGGGTAGCAAGGCAACTCAGCAGGCATATCATTATCGAAAAGGAAGTGCTTGTCCACCGGGAAATTCCCTTTGAAAGAGATGAGGCTGTTTTGGAAAAACTACAGTTTACAAACCGTGAATGGGAGGTTCTCCGGCTCCTTGCGCAAGGCAAAAGTAATGCTGAAATTGCAGATCAGCTTTTCATCTCGCTGAGTACGGTAAAAACCCATGCCTCCAACATCTTCCTCAAAATGGAGGTAAAAAGCAGGGCACAGGCTATGGAAAAAGCCAAACGTCTGCGACTGATTCCATGACCAGGGCATGTACCCTGGCTGTGAAAACCCCCTTCCGCTAAAATTGGTACTTTAGTACGAGTCTGGTTTTAATCCCTGCCTGTAGTTTTGGGCAACCTAAAATTACAATCATGAAAAAATTTACCTGGTTATACGGCACCATATTGGGCGTTATCCTCTGTGCCAATATGCTTTACACCGTCAACCTCTGTTACACCAATCCGGATTTTGAAAGCAACGATGTACTCGGTTACGCCGCCATGGTGGTGGTCTTTTCACTGGTCTTTTTTGGTGTACGTACTTATCGCAACAAACAGGTTACAGGGGCATTTACCTTTGGCCGGGCTTTTAAAATGGGAGCCCTGATAGCTTTTGTAGGTGCAAGTATCTACGTTTTGGCCTGGTTGTTTTACTACTACCTTTTTGTGCCGGATTTTCTGGACAAGTACATCCCTCATGTGATGCTGGAAGCCACCAGAAATGGCGCTACCACTACCGAACTGGCTGCCAAAAGCGAGGAGATGGCACAGTTTAAGGAGATGTATAAACAACCTGTTTTTGTAGTGCTCATTACCTACATGGAGGTGTTCCCTGTTGGTCTGGTCGTAGCCGCCTTTAGCGGGCTGGTGCTGCGCCGGAAGGGAAACAAGGCTGAAACAGCCGTGACCGAAGCCTGAATACTTCGTCCTGATTAAAAGCTGCTTCAAATGAAGCAGCTTTTTTCTTTGTATTTTCGACCTTACAAGTCGTTTTGCCCATGACCATCGAAGCCAGATTTGAAACAATCCGTGAGAAGAAATTCATCGGGAAAAGCTTAAAAATGAGCTTTCAACATAACCGGACAGGTGAATTGTGGGCAGGTTTTATGCCCGTAAACAGGGAAATACAGAACCGCGTGGGTACAGATTTGTATTCACTTCAGCTTTACGACCCGAGGCAGTTTAATCCTTTTAATCCTTCCCTGGAGTTCGAAAAATGGGCGCTGGCAGAAGTGACAGATTTTACATATGTTCCTGCTGGTATGGAAACCTTCCTTTTAACGGGAGGTTTATATGCTGTTTTCACCCACCGGGGCTCAAATACGGATAACCGTACCTTCCAATACATATTTTCCGATTGGTTGCCGGCTTCTGCATACGACCTGGATAACCGTCCCCACTTTGAAGTGCTGGGCAGTCTGTACAAAAACAACGACCCGGCTTCTGAAGAAGAAATCTGGATACCGATACGGCTTCGGTAATGCCGAATTTCAATCAGATCTGTATAAGGGATTTAAGGTCGGATTACCCGGCTATGACATTTGTGCAGCGTCCGAATCAGCCGTAGCCGAACAACGGGCTATCTGGTACAACTAAAACATCCGGCTTCCCTGTCTACCGCAAGATTCGGGTTTCACGGATACAGGCAGGCCTGTATTTTTACCCGATAATCTCAAATCATGGACAATCAGGACAGCCTGAATTACGAACGGATTGCAACTGCCATCGCCTATATCCGGGATCATTTTAAGGAACAACCTGACCTGGATACCATAGCAGAAAAGGTACATCTTAGTCCTTTTCATTTTCAACGGCTTTTCAGCGAATGGGCGGGAACAAGTCCCAAGAAGTTTCTACAGTACATCAGTCTGGAACATGCCCGTAAAGTTTTAAAGGAGCAACAGGTTTCTTTGGCGGAAGCCGCCTTCGAAACAGGTCTTTCCGGTACCGGCAGGCTGCATGAGCTGTTTGTGAAAATAGAAGGTATGACCCCGGCGGAATACAAGTCAGGGGGTAAAAATCTGGAGATTCACTACAGCTACGGGGTGAGTCCTTTCGGAAGACTTCTGATAGCATCAACGGGTAAAGGGATTTGCCATGTAGCCTTTACCTCAGACGATGCCGGGGGGCTTGCCATTCTGCAAAGTCATTTCCCCAACGCACGTTTTCTACACCAGGACGAAGCTATTCACCGGCAATTGCAACAGGTTTTTACCCATAACCCCTGGCCGGGTCCGCTGTTGAAACTGCATCTGAAAGGAACTGATTTTCAACTGAAAGTCTGGGAAGCCCTGCTCAGAATCCCGTTGGGACAGCTCTCAACCTACGGCAACCTTGCGGCAGAAATTGAAAAACCTGCTGCTTCACGGGCCGTTGGTACCGCCATCGGCAGCAATCCGGTAGCTTTTCTGATTCCCTGTCACCGGGTGATACAGGCTTCAGGTGCATTGGGTGGCTATATGTGGGGGCCTGTCAGGAAAACAGCTATCATAGGCTGGGAAGCGGCTTCAGCAGATACCCCGGACAAACCAAATGATCCGGAAGAACGCATGCAGTCACCAAAACCCTGACCTGCTATCCGAATCCACAGGCCCGAATGAACTCCTTGCCTAAACTGCGGTCTGGCAGAAGAACTGCTAATACTTTTTCAAGGACGACATCCTTTTTGTCACTCCCCGAAACCTGTTATCTTTCCCTGCCGATTTAACACCACATGAAAACCCATACCACCAACTACACCCATACCTTTATTGAAATCGCACCTGACAGCACCGCTACCCGTGGTGAAATCCCTCCTGCCAAAGGTGAACAGAAATCGGTTGCACAGATGCAATTCGAAATGATAAGCCGGAATCCGTATAAATTCGACTCCGATGATGTGTTTTTTCAGGTATTTGCCGACCGCCAGGATCTGACCGAGCAGGAATACCCGGCTGCCCGGGAGCAGTTTTTCTCCAAAGGCCAGCCCTGTTTCCGTGCTTCCCCACTGACCAAACGTTACGGCTGGGGCATACACAGCGACGAGGAAGGTAAAATAGCCCTTTACGGATGTGAAACACCTGAATATGAAAAATTTGCGACCAACCCTTCTCTGAAGGTCGTCAAAGCCATGAAATCGGCCCGGTAAATAGCGTAAAGCTTTCATATCATCGCCAATGTCATACAAACCCAATATCCTCGTGGTTTGCGGCCGGAACAAACGCCGCAGCCGGACCGCTGAACACCTCTTCAAAAACGACGACCGTTTCCATATCCGTTCTGCAGGTCTCAGCCCGCAAAGCGACCGGAAAATCTCCGAAACTGACTTACAGTGGGCAGATACAATATTCGTAATGGAACCCGAACATCGTCGTAAACTCAGTGCCCTGTACCCGCAGTTTGGGTTGAGCAGGGTAGAGGTCCTTGATATAGCTGACGAATACGAATTCATGGAGGAAGAATTGGTTGAAACACTTCAGGTAAAGGTTAATGAATACCTGAAAATCAGGTTCGGGGCATAAGCTGCCCGGATCACCCTCAGGGATAAAGACAGCGGATCTTTCCGGGGACTCACAGACATCTCAGAGAACTTAAATGCCGTGTTGCGCTAAGTATGCAGCACCAAAGAAGGTTATCTTGTGAAAACTAATATTATATAAATGCAACAAGTGAAGGGGGCCATTTATGGCATCATTTACGGATTTACTGCCTGGGTCATCTTTACTTCGGATTTCGGCAGCTATTCCCCCGGACTTATGACATTTTCGTTTGTTTTTCTGGTACCGTTTGCCATGGGTCTGTTGGTCGCTTTTATCACCCGTCAGAATCTTTCCCGTAAACGTGCCGATGCTATTTTATGGTCTTTTACAGCCATTGCAGGATTTCTGCTCATCCCGGTGCTCGCAGGCCTGGAAAGTATGGTTTGTGCCGCACTTGCCTTCCCTGTTTTTACCATCATGGCCCTTTCGGGTGGATATTCCGGTATGCTGATTTTCAATCATTCAGGCAGGAGATACCTGCTCCTTTTACTGTTATCCGTTCCGTTTCTGGCCGGATGGGCAGAGGATTACAAGGGCAGGCCTGCCAGAATATTTACGCAAAAAACCACCCTTAAAATCAAGGCCACCGATGAGGTGGTCTGGAAACAGCTTACCCGGGTCACCGCCATAAGCGAGTCAGAGAACCGACCCTCCGTTTTCCAGTTCATGGGTTTGCCCAGGCCGCTTCAGGCAGAGCTTAACGACGTTGTCGTAGGTGGTGTGAGAATCGCCTTGTTTGATCAGGGTTTATTTTTTAAAGAGACCGTGACAGCCGTGATTCCCAAACGTCGGCTGGTCTTTGATATTGAAGCCAATCCTGCAGGGATACCCCTGGCGGCACTCGACCAGCACCTGATGGTAGGCGGCCTGTATTTTGACGTGTTGGAAGGCGCCTATGAAATAGAAAAAATCTCCCGAAACGAAGTGCTGCTGCATCTGACTTCCCGTTTCCGGCTTACTACGGGTTTTAACCTCTACAGTGGTTTCTGGGGAAAACGTATCATGCACGACATCCAGCAGAACATACTGCAGGTGATTAAAAGAAGAAGTGAAAACAGCTTAATTTTAAAAAACTAAGACCACTCCGCTGTGACAAAACAAGCCGTATTTTCAATGATTGCCTTCCTGATGGCTCTGAGTGTATCCGGACAAACTACTGATCTTGTAAAATGTGACAGTATTGTTTATCCGGTTCACCGGGAGAGTATTGGAAAAATTGCATTTATGGAGCAAATTATTCCGATTGAAAATTTTAAGGAAACAGACTTTCTAACATCATTTGAGCTTAAAGAAAAAACAGACCTTCATATCCGGGTGTTTCTGGGCAACTCCCTTACAAATTACCTGCACTTACTCGCGCCCCAACTGACCGCCGATGAACTGACCAAAAATGGAAATTACCAGTTCACTTTTTGGGTTGACGGCCAACAGATTTATGTTGAAAATCTACACTATGGTGCCGGCAGCCCACACAGTAAAAATCAAAGTACCGTTTTCAGGGTTCCGCTGATCAGCTCAACCAACGAAGATTCCTGGGGCAGATTTCTTTGGAACAGGTTTTTGGGGAATGGCGGGCAGGAAGCCCTTAGCAGTGGTGACCACCTTTTGAAGATAGCCATCAGACCTTATCTCAAAACAAACGAGGTGTTGACCGGAAACATAATCGCCCAGGGGCAAATAAAGATCAGCGTTCCGGAAATTAAGGTCAACGAAAATCAGGTTAGGGTTCAACCCATTAAACCCCTTAAGGACTGGCAGATCTCAACAGAAAAATTTGACACTGCAAAAATTGAAGCACTGAACCGAAAAATTGCTGCGCAGACATTCAAAGACATAACAAGCATTGTGGTAATCAAAAACGGTCAGCTGTTAATTGAAGCGTATTTCAACGGAGCTAACAGAAATACACTGCATGATACCAGGTCGGTCGGCAAATCATTTACCTCCACTGTGTTGGGAATTTCGATAAAAGACGGCCATCTTAAAAACGAAATGCAAATGCTTCATGAGTTTTACAACCTGAAAACATTCAAGAACTATTCGCCGGAGAAGGACAGCATTACCTTAAAAAGTCTGCTGACCATGAGTTCTCCTTTTGACGGCTCAGACATGAACCAGGAATCGCCGGGAAACGAGGAAAAAATGTACCCCACTAAAAATTGGGTAGCGTTTACGTTAGGCCTTTCCATAGACAAAACCAAGGTTGCAGTTCCCCGATGGGACTATTTTACGGCCGGTGTCGTGGTGCTGGGCGATATCCTGCACAAATCGGTTCCAAATGGTTTGGAAAAGTATGCTGACAAAAATTTGTTTCAGCCGCTCGGGATAACCAAATACAAATGGCAGTTCACGCCTCAAAAAGTTGCCAATACCGCCGGCAGTTTACAAATGCGTTCGATTGATTATGCCAAGTTCGGACAACTTTACAAAAACAAGGGTCATTGGAACGGCAACCAAATCCTAACGCAGGCATGGGTCGCAAAAAGTCTGTCACGGCAAATGACCATAGCCGACGGCGAGTATTATGGTTATCTGTTTTGGAACAAAACATACCGTTCTGAAGATAAAAATTATGAGGTTTACTATGCCAGCGGCAACGGCGGCAATACTATCCTCATCTTCAAAGACCAGCCTGTTGTAGTCGTGATTACTTCAACCGCCTACACCACACCTTACGGACACAAGCAGGTTGACAAAATGATGCAGGACTATTTAATACCGGCCATAACGAAATGACAAATGGTTCCTGAATACGCATTTGCTGTTTTAGTCATTTACAGGCAGTTAATCCCCTGTATACTTTCAGGAATGCCCCTTACATAATACAAGACATGCTGATATGTTGTTTTTGTTTAACTTCGACTGCCCGATAAGTTATCGCCCTGTACAACTACTTCTGCCATGAAAAAAAACGTCTTGCTTCTGCTGGCCATCCTGCCTTTTGCTGCTTCCGGACAGTACTATTATGGCTTTCTTCAGGAGACTTTTTTTCAACGGCAACCCAGCGCCCGGGCTGAGGCTCTGGGAAAAGGTTACAGTGCCATGGACGGCGATCTGGCAAGCGTTTTTTTCAATCCTGCCGGCATTGCAGGCATCAGGGGGATTGAAGTAAACGGCTCTTTCGCCACCCCGTATTATTCGCTGGAAAATGCGCAATATCATTTCATCAGCGCAGGGGTTAAACTTCATGACTATCTGGTGGTTGCCCTGAGCAGAAACAGCTTCAATTATGGAGAACCGATAACTTTTACAGACCTCAACGGGACTGAGCTCTATACCTATGTTCCCCGGAACCTGAATTATACGCTGACCCTGGCTTCCCAACCCATTAAAAATTTATTCCTGGGGCTGAATACAAACTATCTGGTGCTGAACCCCGCAGACCAGGAGGTTGGGGTCGTTTTTCTGGATTTTGGGGCTATTAAAAAATTTGAATGGTTACAAAAAAACGGGGCCAGGCACTCTGTGAATCTCGGGGCCAGCCTGACCAACCTCAACTATTCGGAAATCGACTTTGGTGAAAATAGTTTTATACCGCCGGCCGGGCTCCCGGTGATTACGCGCTATGGCTTAAATTACCAACTGACTTCGGGCCGGCAAGGGTTGGTGAAGAAGTTAAAGTCCTTCAGCTTTTTGTGGCAGGGCGAATATAAGATGCTCTTAAACTCTGATTTTCATGCCGGTTTTCACACCGGCGCGGAATTCAGACTGATGGAGGTGCTGGCACTCCGCCTGGGGTACTATTCGGAGAAATTAGAAGATTACGGTTTTCCAGACATGAACAAAAACAGACTCCGGGCTTTCACCTATGGATTTGGATTGCAGTTACCCATCGGCAAACTGACACGGATACCCTTGCATGTGGCGTTCGATTATGCGTCCATGCCCCAGGAAGATTTCACCCATTTAATGCGTGAACTGGAAAATTTCAATGTATACACCCTCCGGCTGATATGGGCCTTTCAGGATCAGAAAGAACCGTAACCTGATCAGGTACTTCCCGGAAGCAAAACAGAAAACGAATCGGTTTCCGGCGCCTGCCAAAAATTGAGGGAAATCAGATGTCTGTCACAAAAGCCGGATAAAGGTCCGGAGTCCTTGCCACTCTGGAAGCTCCTGTAAACGTATCCCGGGAAGACAGGGTAACGCTGTTATTCCTGTATTAAATTTTAACTCAAAAACTATCAATCTTTTAAATGAACCGGAAAAACCCGGATGAACTGGCCGGAAACCGTACGCTCTTTTTTGGCAGGATAAAAAACTTCGTTAGATTCAATTAGTGTTTGGGCAAGACTACTGTTTCATCCCGCTGTAAATCAAGCGGCTATACCCTATAGTCTGAAGGCAAATCTGTTTTGAACAGCAAAGCCTCTGTTTTTATCTGGTATTCTTTCCCCGCACCTGCATCTTAACCAACTAACGCTTATCTGTCATGGGGAATGGAAAATTTACAAACGGTCGGCTTGATTTTGCAGTGACGGCAGAATTTCAATGGACGGCCGCTGAAAAAGCAGAAATCATGCAAACCTTGCAGGAAGCTTCCAATATGCTCTACAAGGCAACCGGTGGACAGGTCGTCTTCGGAACCGTGGAGCTGATTGATGACGGCCGGAATATGTATAACACTGAAATACTCCTGTTTGATAAAGCAGGTGAAACATCAGGAGGTACGAATGGTAACTTCGGCCAGGTCAATATGTTTGCCAAAATCAACCGGGCCTACCCAAACCGGGCCAATCCGGACCTGAAACAGCCGGGTATCATCATCCATGAACTGGCCCATCACATCTGGGATCTGGGTGACGAATATTCCGGACCCATGATCCGTTTTGATATCAACACTGCCGTTCCTTCCCGCGATAGAAAAACAATTCCCATATCGGATCCCCTGGCGGCAAACGATGCCTACAAGGGTCACCGGATTCACCTTTATTTTGGTTCCACTACAGGCTTTGAGTGTTTTGTGGACTCCAGCAGCACTACAGAGATTATTCTGGTACAGGACTGTCCTGATCTCCCGACCAACAGCAGAAACAATTACGCATACCGCCAGGATGTCATCAACATCAAATGTCATCCCGATGCGCAGACCTGCATCATGGGAGATCGGGGTCGGGTTCTTTTCTGCGGACAGAACCATGCTCATACACCGACGGCGCAACAGGTGAAACACCAGATGTCCTGTGAGGACAAAATTGTGGCGACACCCCGCTTTACCAGCCTGACCCAACCATTTACCATACCTGCAGCAGCTGCGCCTGCCGTTAACTTTGTTGATCTGGAGGCCTCCCGGAGACACGTGCTTGTTTTCGACATTTCCGGCTCCATGAGCGGGCAGAAGCTCCTGTATGCCAAACAAGGGGTGAAATACTGGATTGAGAATTTCTCACTGGCAACGGATTTGCTGAGCCTCATCGCCTATAACCAGAGCAACCGAATTGTGCTGCCCCTGAGCCAGGTATCCGCGACGCCGGGTGGCATCGCCCAAATCAGCACAGATGTGGATGTCCTGCGCGCTGGTGGCGGCACCAACATCCGGGATGCGCTGTTGGAGGGTTCCGCACAAATCACTTCTCAGCCCGGAAGAGCCTTTTCCCAGGTCATTCTGCTGCTTACAGATGGTAAACACAACCGCCCGGCCCGTACCAGTCTGCTTGAGGCCCTGCCGGCGCTCAGGGATAACCGGATCAGTGTGATAAGCGTTGCCATAGGTGAACCCGATGAGGTCAATACAGATGAACTGGATGAACTCGCGGATGAAACCCATGGTTTTTCCTATCTGGTCGGCTTCTCCAATCCCATGGACATTGAATCAGCGCTGGTAGATGCTGAGCTGCTCCTGTGGGGAACCATCATCGAAGATACCTTCGCCAATTTTGTGCCTTCCCCTACAGCCAAACGATATGCCTCTGTTATCCGCAAACTCTATGGCAATACAAAGGCTCCTTCCTTAAAACAACTGTGCCAGATGCTGGGGCACCCCCTTCCGGCAGGCCGGAGGAATTCTTCGCTGTCATTCAACACCGACCTGTTCCAGATCAGAAAGGTTCCTGTGGAGAAAGGTTGCGTGAACATCAACTTCACCGTAAACCACCCGGCTGATGCGGATATCGATATTTTTCTGATTAACCCCAGCGGGGAAATCGTTGAGCCCGATGCACGATCAGTCCGTAAAATAGCGCTCTCCACTTCACACGCATTTATTGAGGTCCGCGACCCTATGCCAGGCACCTGGTCTGTTGTCCTTTTTGCGGCCAGACTTTCTGCCAGTCCTGTAACACGGGCAGAACTGACCGTAGGTGCTCAGAATCTGCGTATTACCGTCTCCGGAGGGCCGACAAAATCGCATTTCGGCAAAGGGGAGCCTGTCAGATTTACTGCCCGTGCTTCTTTCGGACCAAACGCTTTATCAGGACTGAAGGTATATGCCCGTATCTGGAACAGCAGCGGCCAGATGACCAGGCTGTTGCTGAAAGACCAGGATCTGTTGCACGAGGATTGCGGGTTTTACACTGCAACCCATAGCAGGTTAAAAAAAGGTCATTACCGGGGAGTCCTTTACCTGGAGGCTCCGGAAAACTGTCTGATTGCCGACGGGTTGCATCTCGTTACACATGCCAAATCTCAAAACAGCCGGTATAATTTCAATCTGAAGACCGGCGGATTCCGAAGAGCTATTCCCTTTTACTTCCACCGATCCTAAACCTGACCTTTTATGTGCAACATTATCTACAGCTCGCTGGTTTTTGACGAGACCGCCGGAACCATTACGCTACGCGGCAGCGCCGACTGCAGTTCCGTGACCGCCTCCATCGTTTCGCCCCAAATGACCAATCCGGTATCCGTTCCGGTGGATGCCAGCGGAACATGGGAGGTTATTTTCTCCGGGAACGACATTACGGGCAATCTGCAGCAGCTCCGCGTTGCCTGCAACCGTGATGTTAAAGTTCATGTACACTGTACCCAGGATCCCAACTGCGTAGGAAACCGGAATATTCTGCTCCAATGTATCCCTTCTGGTGTACGTTGTCCGGACATCGACCTGTCGGTAAAGGAAATCGCGCGGGATTGTGTGAACGGGACCCGTGCCGTGACCTTCATCGTAGGCTGGAACAATCCGGTCAGTCCTTCCTTTTATGAAATAGCTTATGGTGACGGAGAGGACGATGCCCTGGTATACAACGGCGGGCAGAATCCGGTGGAAATCACACACAACTATGCTTCGGGTGGCCGGTTTACAGTTGTTGTAACCAGTAATTTCCCGGAAAACTGTCCCTCCTCCAATACGGTAACCGTGGACGTCCCGCCCTGTGATGGCAACTGCCCGACGGTCCGGCTGGAACTGGTCTCGGTATCAGGCTGTCTTCCTGACGGTACGCGGACGGCAACCTTCCGGGTGGCTGTAAGCAATGTACCGCCGGGGACTTCGGTTTATGAAATAGCTTTCGGAGATGGGGCGGATGAGAACATCGCCTTTGATTCCAACACCTCCGGCCCGATGGTAATTACCCACAATTATGCCGAAGGGAACTACAGCGCAGTAGTCAACAGCTTCCTGCCGGCAGGTTGTCCGTCTTCCAATCCGGTGCTGGTGGACATCCCCCCGTGTACGGCCAATTGCGCGACAGACGTTGCTTTTGAAGTAATCGACAGTACCGGAAACCGCTTCCGGGTGGTTGCCAACAGCGGAACCTTTGAAGCTGTCACCAACAACCCCGGCCAACGGCAGGTAAGTTGTTTTGACCCCGGGCGTTATATCATCCGGGTGACTGATCCAGGTGGTTCCGGCTTAAGCTATGTCTGGCGTGAAGATGAAAATCCGCCGGTAGAAAGCAATTCCGCCGACTTCGCCGTGCAACTGTCGAATACAAATAAAACCGTAACGGTGATTGTCAAAAAAGCCGGGTGTACCGACCTGGCTGAAACAGTGACTTTACCGGTATGTGAGCAGTCTTGCTGTCCTGAGCTTACCGGTCTTGAGGCTGGTTGTCTGGTTCGTTGCCCTGCCAATACCACCGCAACCCTGACGGCTACCGGTACCGATCTCGACTGTGCTGAAGCCTTCTCCTGGGATTTCGGAGATGGCACGACTGAAGAAACCAGTGTGCCAACCGTTACCCATCGCTACCCTGACTTCAGCGGGTTCAGGGCTACGGTAACCATGGTTCGTCCCGGAAACTGCGGCAACCGGGTTCAGCAAGCTTCTGTCGGCATCCTTTCCTGTTGTCTCGGAGCACTCTGTCAGTTTCTGACTTATGCAACCACTTTCCTGCTGTTGGCCCTGCTGATGCTGATGCCCATCATTGCCTGTACATCAGACCCAACGCTTCAACAGGGCCTGATCATTGCCCTGATCGTGGTTACTAGTCTGCTGACCATTTTCTGGTTGTGGTGGTTGCTCGACCCATGCTGCCGGCCAACCCGTTGTGAAATGCTGCGGATCCTGTTCTGGGTCTTATCCTGGGCACTGATCGGCCTGGGTCTTCTCGCGCTTGCCAATTTCTGCACATCGCTCATTCCATTTGGCCTGGGTTATGTGGTTGCACAGCAAATCATCCTGAACCGGATAAACGCCTTTGGCTGCAACCCGGGTGCCCCGGATACCTTCAGTTGGCCTTTTCTTGATTATTGTACTCAACGGTCGGCACGATGAGTTGCAATTGCGATACCTCTCCCCCGGCGCATGTTGCGCCGGGGGCTGTTCTGCCGGCCAAATTCGGCACCTGTCCCGTTTGCATTACCGCTACCGTGACCGGCTTGCTGGTAAGTGGTACCACGGCGCTTTTTGTCTGGTCGCAAACCGTCTCGCCGTTGCTGCAGCTACTGGCCACGATTCCTGCGCTGGTGTTTTTCCTGTGGGGAATGCTGCATCTCCTGGGTTACCTCCTGAAGAAGTGGTCCGATCGGGATGCGATTTCCACCTGAAATTTTATTTTAGGTTCTTGCCCGGCGATTTGATTCCGTCACCGGTGAAACCAGACGATGACCTGAAAAAAGCCATGATAAGCTTTATCAAATCTGTTTGTTGATTTTCAGACTATGACTGGCAGTGGTCTGACTAGTCGCCAAACATCTTTCCCCAAAACCTGTCCAACCAGTCAAAAGTTTATGCAAAAACAATCACCTACAGGCTTAGCCAAAGTAAATTCGATGGAAAAGAGCCCGACTGAACACCTTCCAAAACCCAAAACCGTTCCGGAATATCTCGAGACCCTCACGCCCGTAGCATTGGAAAAGCTGCTGGAGCTGCGGGCGCTGCTGATGGAAATCGTGCCAGAGGCACAGGAATCGCTCAAATGGGGTGCTCCTGTCCTGGAAGAAAAACGCATCCTGTTTGCCTATACCGCACATAAAACCCACCTCAACTTCATGCCTACCCGCCGCACGCTGGGGCTGTTTACCGAAGAACTAAAGGATTATAAGACCGGGAAAGACACCCTGCAGCTTCCCTTCAGTCAACCCCTCCCCGTAGCACTGATCAGGAAACTCGCCATCCACCGGGTCACCGATGTGAGAGATCACGACGCGCGCTGGATGTAACCATGGGGGATTCCCGTCATGGAACACGGATGGGGATGCTTTTTTAAGATTTACGCAGGACCGGAACAAAAAATGTAACCCTCCCGGAATCTTGTATCTCGAAATCTCAATGTCTGCATCAAGGCCTCACTCCAGCACCCGCAACAACAAACCCGCCGTCGCAAAGGCATCGCCTGCGCTGGTATGTGGGTCAAAATGAGGCACACCATACCGTTTACAGAGGGCTTCCAGGGCATATTCCCCGGCTTTGACTGATTCTGGCGAGTGCTGCAGGCCATCTTTTCGCAAGACCAGATCAAGGGTGTCGAGGAATGGCAGGCGCACTTTTTCGCCCCAGTAACGCAGCATGGCAGCTTCAAGCAGCGCCTTGTCGAGGGAGGGTTGATGACCGCACCACCAGGCACCCATACCTCCTTCAAGCAGTGCCTCCAGCATGGCTCCTTCCGATATGCCTTCTTCCAGATCTATGATACGCAGGCCGTGGATGGGGATGGCATGCTGGTTGAAATCGCTCTGGTTGACATGGGCATGAAAACTTTTCTCCAGCAATATCACGCCCCCCTCAATGCGGAAGGCTGCCGCGGAGAGGATACGCCCTTTGCGGGCATCGAGCTGGTCGAATTCAAGGTCGATGACCCAGTAGGCATCCCTTATTTTATGAGGAGTTCGCCATCGGCCGGGTCGGGCTTTTTCGAAAGCCCTGAGGAGGGGTGTATGGGTCTTCCACCAGATCATCGGAGCTGGCTGGTTTGAAACCGGACGGCCAGCAGTTCCTGCAGTTCGCTGATGGGCTGAAAAGCCGAGCGTAACAGCTGCCGGTCTATTTTGCTGAGTTGGCGCGGATCGATGTATCGGCCGCTGTCGCCTTTGCCGAAAGCCTGCCGGGCCCGGTAACGCATGAGCAGATCATAGGCACGGGCAGCTTCTTCAAAAAGCAGCCGATGGGCACTTTCTTTTTGAGCAATCCGTAAAAAACGCTGTGGGGTATTGTTTACCCCGGGAAGACGGTGGTACAAGGTCAGTATACGGGCCGCATCGGCGAGGGGCATCATGGCTCGTGCCTTGATGTCGAAGGTGTCGTGGTGCGCTCCGGCTTTTTCTACCAGAAAATTCCTGAAAAAACCCAGAGGAGGTGGGTTTTGAAGGGCATTCCGGGCCAGATAGGACATAAAAAGCTGGTCCTTCTGTATCTCCCCGAAAATATACTCCGTGAGCCTGTCGGCAAGTTTATTTTCACCACTGGCTACCCGGTAGTCGAAAAAGATGGTGGTAAGCATCACCGAGCGGGGGTCGGGGGTGTGTATCCAGCGGCCGAACTGATCCATCCATTCCGACAGACTGAGGCACCAGTCCGGGTTGCGGGCCATCATATCGGCAGGACAATCCTCAAAACCAGCGGCAGCCAGGCCTTCATTTACCCGGCGCGCCAGCTCAAGGAAGTACTTTTTGGTGGCAGCCTCCTGTCCGGCCAGCGGCTGTGCGTAAACAAGTGCATTGTCCTGATCGGTACGTACAATCTGCTCTTCCCGGCCTTCGCTGCCCAGGCTGAGCCAGGCATAGGCCACGGGCGGATGCCCCCAGCCACCTTGCCGCATATCGTTTATGGCCAGCGCAATCAGGCGTTCGATGAGCGCATCATTGAGGGCAGTGGTTACAGCAGCCACATCCCCCGGTCTTACATCTCTCATCAGCCATTCTTCAAACAAACGGTCGGCCTGACTCCGGATACGGCCGAGTTGGGCAGCGTTGGTAGCCTGCCGCATGGCAGAAACAAGGGCAGCGGGGCTTTGCCCCTGGCTCAGCAGCAGGTCGTGGTCGGTAATCATGCCAATGGCAGCGCTGTCGGGGCGGCCACTTTCGGTGAGTACCAGGTGGTGTATTTTATAACGCAGCATCCGGATGAGCAGGGCGGCTACGGTTTGATCCGGCGATACACAATGCACCGGGGCGCTCATCAGGGCCGTGACGGGCTCATCTACGCCAACTTCCCCGGTCACAACCCGGTTGCGCAGATCGGTATCTGTCACGATGCCGATGGGTCGGTTTTGGGCATCACAGATCAGCAGATAGGGCGAGTTATGGTCGCGCATCATACCTGCCCCAAGTGCAACACTGGTTTCAGCACCACAATGGAGCAGCCCGGGTTTTACGGGCGGACTGTGCAGCTCACCCAGGGGATGTTCACCTTCGCGGCCTTCCATAGCCTGGCGGGCCGCCTGACCGTGTACAAGCTGCTCGCGTACCACGGGCATACCGCTGGCAAAACCTGCCGCAAAAAAGAGGGCCAGACCGGGTATTTCATCGAGCCAGCTGCTGAAAAGCTTCCAGCTGAGTTCGTACAGGATGGTTTCTTCCGAAAATTCAGCCCGGGCAATGTAGTGGTCGCCGACAAACTTGGGTCTGACACCGAATACATCCCCTTCGTCGCATACATCTATCAACTCATCGCGGCTGTCTTTGGTAGCGATGAGTTTCACACTGCCACTGGCGACTACAAAAAAGCCATCTCCCGGTGTATCTCCCTGTTTGAATAGGAGTTCACCTGCCTGGTGGTAATGCACCCGGGTACGGTCGGCGAGTTGCCGGAGTCGTTCCTCTCCCAACAGCGGAAAGGGGGGGAATTTCTCCAGAAATCCTGCAATTCTGGTAGCTATGGGATTACGGTCGTTCATCCGGTGATATGCTGCGGCAGGAAGGCCTGCCCGAGGTTTCGGTCGCGGAAGGCATCGTGGATTTCGGTGAGCACCATCGGGTCGTCGATGGTAGACGGCACGGCATAATGCACACCGTCGGCTATGAGGCGCATGGTCTTCCGGAGTATTTTACCGGAACGGGTTTTAGGCAGCCGTTTGACCACCAGCACGGTTTTGAAGACAGCTACCGCGCCTATTTTTTCCCGGATCAGCTTTACCAGCTCTGCTTCAACCGTGGAGCCGGAAGCGGTAAATCCGTCTTTCAATACAACCAGACCTACCGGAAGCTGTCCCCGTAATTCATCCGCTATGCCGATGACGGCACATTCCGCCACAGCGGCGTGGCCGCCCACCAGTTCTTCCATCTCTCCGGTAGAAAGCCGGTGACCGGCTACATTGATGACATCATCCACTCTGCCCATGATATAGACGTAGTTTTCTTCATCTACATAACCGCCATCGCCGGTGAGATAATAACCGGGATAGGCTTTCAGATAGGAGGATATAAAACGGGCATCGTCCTGCCACAGGGTAGGCAGGCAACCAGGTGGCAGGGGTAGTTTTATGGCAACCAGCCCCTCCTGTCCCGGAATAAGGGGGTGTCCGTCTTCGCTCAGTATCTGAATAAAATAGCCGGGCACCGGAACGGAGGCGGAACCCGGTTTTACAGGCAGGGGTGTTAATCCCATGGGATTGGCTACCATCGGCCAGCCACTTTCGGTTTGCCACCAGTGATCGATGACCGGCAGATTGAGCTGTTCATGTGCCCATTGCCAGGTAGGCGGATCGCAACGTTCGCCGGCCAGATAAAGCGCACGGAGGCTGCTGATATCGTATTTGTCGAGGAGTAAACCATCGTGGTCTTCTTTGCGGATGGCGCGGATGGCTGTAGGAGCCGTAAACAGGGTATTGACTTTATGCTCGGCGATGAGTCGCCAGAAAGCACCGGCATCAGGGGTTTTAACGGGTTTGCCTTCGTACAAAACAGTGGTGCATCCCAGCAACAGCGGGCCATACACAATATAGCTGTGACCCACTACCCAGCCCACATCCGAAGCAGCCCAGAATACGTCGCCGGGATGGCTGTTGTAGATGGCTTCCATGCTGAAACGCAACGCTACCGCGTAACCGCCGGTATCGCGTACGATGCCTTTGGGTTTGCCGGTGGTACCGCTGGTATATAATATGTACAGGGGATGGGTGGCCGGAACCGGTACGGCTCCTGCAGGAACCACATCGGTCAGCGCCTTGGCCAGATCGAGGTCGCGGGGTGCGTGAAGATCTGCAACATGGCCGGCACGCTGCCAGACCAGTACATGCTCCGGCTGAAAGTTTGCCTCCTCCAATGCCTGGTCAACCAAGGGTTTATAGGGCAAAAGTTTATCTACTTCTATGCCGTAAGAGGCTGTGATAACCAGTTTCGGGGTAGCATCATCGATGCGAACAGCGAGTTCATGGGGGGCAAAACCACCAAAAACCACCGAATGTATGGCCCCCAACCTGGCGCAGGCGAGCATGGCAAAAACCGCCTCCGGTATCATGGGCATATAAATCACAACCCGGTCGCCTGGCTCTACACCCAAATCTCGGAACAAACCCGCATAACGGGCAGTTTCGTCGCGCAGCTCCCGGAAACTGTATTTTTTAACCGTTTGAGTAACCGGTGAATCGTAGATGAGTGCCGTCAGCCCTCCCCTTCCCTGATCGATGTGGTGATCGAGGCAAAGGCTGCTCATGTTCAGCAACCCGTCGGGAAACCAGCTGCTGTGATGAACATCTGCTTGCGTCAGTATGGTGTCGGGGAAAAGATCCCAGTTCAGCTTTTGGGCTTGTTCTCGCCAGAAAATTTCCGGTTCACGGATGCTCTGATCGTATGCAAGGCGGTAGCGGTCGTTTTCCATAATCAGAATTGCAGTTGTTTGTTGACTTCTTCAAGCAGTTGTTTGGTCGAGAAAGGTTTGGTTACATAGTGGTCGGCACCCAGCTCCCGGGCTTTCTGGATATCGGCATCGCGGCTTTTGGCACTGAGCATGATGACTTTGGCATGCTGCCAGGAGGGGTTGGTTTTAATCTGGCGGCATACTTCATAGCCGTCAACACCGGGCATCATGATATCGAGCAGCACGGCATCGGGCAGGTGTTCCGCCACGAGGGTGAGCGCTTCGTCGCCATCGCGGGCAATAAAGACGGCATATCCTGCCTTTTTCATCAGGAATTCGAGGGAGAGGAGAATGCTCGGGTCGTCGTCAACGATCAGTACGGTCTTGGCCATGATTTTGGGAAGAAAGGGGTAGTGTAAAAGAAAAACGGGCGCCTTTGCCTGGTATTGAATCTACCCAGATGCTGCCCTGGTGCAGGTCGATGATGCTTTTGCTGATGGCAAGGCCCAGTCCTGTGCCCTTGGGTTTACGGGTGGTCTGGTTGCGGGCCTGGTAAAATTTATCGAAGATGTATTGCTGCTGTTCCGGTGCTATGCCTTTGCCATTGTCGGCAACATTCACCTTAAAATCACCATCAAGAAAATAAGCGGAAAGTACGATGCGGCCTTTCCGGATTTCCGAAAATTTGATGGCGTTACTCAACAGGTTTACCAATACCTGAAAGATACGGTCCCGGTCGATTTGTGCAAGGGGCATGCCGGGTTGCAGGTCGATGCGGAGCTGCAGCCTGCGTTCGTCGACCAGCTGCTGTACGGCCTCCACGGCATCGGCTATGAGCTCGGCCAGGTCGGTGGCGGCCAGTTGCAGTTTCTGTCGGCCGGAGGCATATTTTTCCAGATCGAGCACCTGGCTGATGAGGCGGCTGAGCCGTTCGGTTTCTTTCACCATGGTACCCAGAAACTGCTGTTGCTGCTCCGAGGGCAGATCGGGATTGTCATGGAGTATCTCACTCAACGCCCGGATGGAGGTCAGCGGAGTGCGTAACTCATGGGTAACCGTATACAGGAACTCGTCCTTGAGTTCGTCCTGCTGCTGGAGTTTGTTATTGGCCTCGGTGAGTTCCTCGGTAGCCTTACGCAGCTCAGCCGATTTCCGCCGCAACTCCCGGTTTACGCTCATCAGCTGCTGCGACTCCCGAAGGATGTTGACCACCTCCTCCAGGCTTATTTCTTCTTCTTTCACCACGGTACTGACCATGATACGGGCCGATGCCGTGCCGATGGCTCCGGCCAGCAGTTTTTCGGCATAGGTTACCAGCCGGGGATCGGCCTTACCCGGCTGCTCCCAGTCAACATGATACTTCTGCCGGAAAGCATTGAGGGCCTGTACCGTCCGGGTACGGCCTAAAAAGTTCTCCAGCAACGACCGTAAATCGGGCATATAGGCCGTTCCCTTCCACACAATGGAACTCTCGTACACCGTAGAATAGCGGAAAATATCCACAAATACTTCTGCCTGATTACGCTCTTTCGAATCCTGCTTAAACCAGATGGATGCCAGCACATATACCAGCACATTCATGCCCAGGCTCCAGAACAGCGAATGGGAGAGATAGTCCATACCCTCGAGCCCGAACAAATGAAAAGGCCGCAGCCAGCTGATACCGGCAGGACCCTGCTCCATCCAGCTGACCGGTAAAATACCGGCACCGACTATAGACGGCACTACCAGTGTATAGACCCACAAGGCAAAACCAACGAGAATACCACTGATTGCTCCCTGCCGGTTGGCATTTTTCCAGAATATCCCACCGAAAACAGCCGGAGCAAACTGTGCCACGGCAGCAAAACTGACCAGTCCGATAGATACCAGCGCATAAGGTGCCGCCACCCCCCTGAAATAAGCGTAGGCCAGCAACAGCACCAATACGATGCTGATGCGGCGGCTGTAAATCAGAAAACTTCCCAGACGTGGCCGGATGCGCTGCTGCAAACGGGTATTGGCCACCAGCAACGGCATCACCAGGCTGTTCGAAATCATGGTACTGAGGGCGATGGTGGAGACAATGATCATGCTGGTAGCAGCCGAAAAACCCCCGATATAGGTCATGGCAGCTAAAATGGGTTTATGGGCATGAATCGGCAAGGCCAAAACATAGGTGTCGGCATCAATCCCGCTGCCCAGCGTTAACACCCCCCCCATGGCGATGGGCAATACAAATATATTGATGAGCAGTAAATACAGCGGAAACAGCCACATGGCTTTGTTCAGGTGCTTTTCATTCACATTCTCCACCACCGACACCTGAAACTGCCGGGGCAGCAAAACCACTGCAAACATTGAAAGTATATTCACCCAAAACCACTCCCCATAGGCAAAATCACCCTGCAAACTCAGTCTCTGTGCCAAATCAGGATCTTCCAGTACTTTCCCGAATAAATCATCAAAACCGGCATACAGCCCGAAGGTCACAAACAAACCAATGGCCAGGAAGGCAATCAGCTTCACCAGACTTTCAAAGGCGATGGCCGTCACCATCCCCTCATGCCGCTCTGTGGCTTCAATTTGGCGGGTACCAAAAAGAATGGTAAAAAAAGCCAGTCCGATGGCCAGGTACAGGGCACTGTCGCGCCACCAGTGGGCTGGTGCCAGGGCCGTATTACCGGCCAGCACCTCAAAACTCACCGAAATAGCCTTGAGTTGCAGCGATATATAAGGAATAATACCGAGCACACATACCACGGTCACAATGCTGCCGAGGGAGATGTTTTTACCGTAACGGGAGCTGATAAAATCGGCAATGGTACTGATTCGCTGTACTTTGCAAATACGGATAATCTTGCGCAACACCGGCCAAAACAGCGGCACCATCAGCGAAGCCCCGGTGTAGACAGCCAGAAAATCAATGCCGCCTGCCGCGGCACGGCCCACCGAACCGTAATATGTCCAGGCCGTACAATACACGGCCAGCGAAAGGGCGTAGATATAAGGATTGCTCACCATACTCCGCCCCTGTTTCGACCGCCGCTCCGACCAGAATGCTATGGCAAACAGCAATGACAAATAGCCGAAAGAAATCCCGATAAGTGCCCAGCTGTTCATCGGTTATCTTCTTTCACCTTCCGCCTCCGCACCAGCAACGCCAGCACTACAATGAGGGTCAGCCAGCAACCAAACAAATAAGCATACAACATCGGTATACCGCCAACCAGGGTACTGTGGTTGAACAGCGAAAGCAATGGAAACTGGATAAAAAACCCGAAAAGCAGGGCGATTACCAGAAAATTTTGCGTGCGCAGCCTGTCTTTCATTTTGTTGCCTCAATTTAGTCTTTCTGCTTTGTTTTAACGCAGATTCCGTTTAGACATTGAGATTTTGAGGGGCGAGATTTCGAGACGGGTTTTCCCGGGTTTGTGCAGCTTCGTGAACCCAGCTAACTCCCCGAACTCAGCGGAATCTGCGTTAAAAACCACCCGGCTAAAATAACGAGGAAGGCCCGTCTCGAAATCTCGCCCCTCAAAATCTCAATGTCTACCCCAACAAGAACAGCCAGACGAAACCGTCCGGCCATTCTTCCCAGAGTACCCAAAACCCTGTTTCAAGTATCTTCCTTCTACCACATCCAGTCAGGCGCTAAGCTGTAACGGCTTCAGCTTCGACTCAGCCACCGCTAAAGCTTACCGTTTTACCGTTTAACCCGCTAAGGCTTCGACTCCGCTCAGCCACCGCTAATGTGCCTGGCTCCTGGCCCTCCGCCGTGGTTAAATTCCGTTCAGCTCAGCCTGCGGGAGCCTCAGGCACCGCCAGGTGACCACCCTGTTTTACCGTTTTACCGTTTTACCGTTTTACCGTTTTACCGTTTTACCGTTTTACCGTTTAGCCATCTACCTACCAACCGAAGGTCAAAACCTAATGTGATTGCGCGCTTCCCGCGCCACGTGGAATACGGATATCTTCAATCATCTCCTGTACGTGCATCGGTGGCGCAGGGGTAAACCTGCTCACCGCCAGCGAAACAGCGAAGTTTACCAGCATACCAAAAGTACCGATACCCTCCGGAGAGATGCCAAACCACCAGTTTTCAGGCACATTCAGCTCAGGTGCAAGAAACTTGAAATAAACAATGTAGGTAGCTGTAAATACCAGACCTGCTATCATACCGGCAATAGCGCCTTCCTTGTTCATCCTTTTGCTGAAAATACCCATGATGATAACCGGGAAGAACGAAGAGGCAGCCAGACCAAAAGCAAAAGCTACTACCTGAGCCACAAAACCGGGAGGGTTGATGCCAAAATATCCGGCTATTACCACTGCCACAGTAGCAGCGATTCTCGCAGCACGCAGCTCGTTTTTTTCTGTAATGGCAGGCATCAGCGATTTTTTGAGCAAATCGTGAGAGATAGAGGTGGAGATAACGAGTAATAAACCGGCCGCTGTACTCAACGCTGCCGCCAAACCCCCGGCCGCCACCAAACCTACCACCCAGTTAGGTAAGGAGGCGATTTCAGCATTGGCCAGCACCATAATGTCTTTGTCGATGGTAAGCTCATTGGCATCAGCATCTTTTACATATTGTACATTGCCGTCACCGTTTTTATCATCTATCGAAATAAGTCCTGTTTTACCCCAGTTAGCTACCCATTCCGGCATTTCATCGATAGGCTTTTCGCTCACTGTATTAACCATATTATAAATGCCGAACGCACCTACGGCAGGAGCTGTCGTATAAAGAATTGCGATGAAAATCAAGGCATATCCTGCCGATTTACGGGCATCTTTGACCCTCGGAACCGTAAAAAAGCGTACGATGACATGCGGTAAGCCGGCAGTACCTACCATCAGTGCGGCAGTAATAAAAAATACATCAATCATCGATTTACTGCCTGAGGTATAGGCCGTAAAACCCAGCTCTGTGAGCATACCATCCAGTTTGTCGAGCAGCGGCGTGCCATCGGCTACATTGCCTCCAAAACCAAGCTGCGGAATGGGATTACCGGTAAGCTGTATCGAAATAAAAATGGCCGGCACCATATAAGCGAAAATGAGCACGCAGTACTGAGCAACCTGGGTATAGGTAATCCCTTTCATGCCACCCAAAACGGCGTAGAACAGTACAATAACCATCCCGATGATCACGCCCGTATTGATGTCGACTTCCAGAAAGCGGCTGAAGACGATACCAACCCCGCGCATTTGCCCTGCTACATAGGTAAAGGAAACGAAGATGGCACAGATAACAGCAACCAGCCTTGCCGTCTGACTGTAATACCGGTCACCTACAAAATCAGGCACCGTAAACTTGCCGAATTTCCGCAGATAGGGTGCCAGCAGCAGAGCAAGCAGTACATAGCCGCCTGTCCAGCCCATGAGATACACCGAACCGTCGTAACCCATAAATGAGATGAGACCGGCCATTGAAATGAAAGATGCCGCGCTCATCCAGTCAGCAGCCGTAGCCATACCGTTAGCCAGGGGAGAAACACCTCCGCCGGCTACATAAAATTCCTTGGTAGAACCGGCACGTGACCAGATGGCGATGCCGATATAGAGGGCGAAACTAAGCCCTACGATGATATAAGTCCAGGTTAAAATATCCATTGTAGTAAGTCTGAGAGTGTTATTTTTCGTCTACATCAAATTCTTTGTCCAGCAGGTTCATCCACCTCACATACAGGAAGATGATCACGACGAAAGCGTAAATACTGCCTTGCTGCGCAAACCAGAAACCCAGCTTAAAGCCGCCGATTTTGATCTGGTTCAACGGCTCGACCAGCAGTATGCCGAAGCCGTAGCTCACAACAAACCAGCTGACCAGGAGAATAAGCAGGTAGCGCAGATTTTTGCGCCAGTAAGCCTGCATGTCTTTTTTAGGTGTCATAGGTAGTTTTTTTAGTATTGTTTGGTGCGTTATAGGTGGGTCGATAGTCCATAGACTATCGACTACAGGTAAATCTGCGTTTGCAGCAAAAACTCTCCGCGGCGACCATCCGGCGTATTGTTCACTACCAGCGGCCGGGAGGAGTATTGCAGGGTAATTTTAGCATGGTGACCGTCGAGCAGCAGATTCAGCCCGGCGTCGTAGCTGCTGGCAGCAGCATTGAGGGCATCCAACTGGTGCATGGTGTAGGACGCAAAAGGCTGAAAACGCATCTTTTTAGTGAGGAAATCCTTGGGCAGCAGTAAGCCGGCCTGGGTGTACCAGATGCTGCCGGTTCCCAGCAATGGCCGCGCATTGCCGGCTCCGGTCTGCGAACGGGTACCCGTAAAGGCCGGATCGGCAGTGCCTGCATTCATGATGCCTACGGTGCGGTAATAATTCGGACCCCAGTTGTGGAGATAAAAAACAGAATAGGCAGTCAAAGCCATTTTTTTGGAAGCACCCAAAGGCATATCCACAAAAGCATCGACAGCGAACAACTGAATGTCATGACGGGCCAGGGTGGTATCGCCGGGGGCATTCACCTGGTTACTGACCGTACCTTCCGGGCTGCGGTAAAAACCTGCCCCGATGTTGAATACCTTTTTGGTTCCGAGATAACTTCCCACCGTGAATGGTAAAAGGGTGCTTTCCCGATCCAGAAACTGATAGAAAGCATAAGCGCCCGTCGACCACTTGTTGGTCGTGTTGTTATCAACCGCCACATCAATCACCCTGGTTCCGGCAGCTGAAGGAGCCGCTGTAAGCGTGGTATAGGGCTTGTTCAGATTGGCGCGGTAAGCCAGCTTCCCGAGGTCGCCCTTGATGTAGAAGCCAAACTGGCGGGCAAACTGATCTGAAAGTTCAATTGTCGGCCAGTTGAAGATGGGCGCGTCTATCATCAGAAAGTTGAGGGTACTGGCGCTGGTCATCCGCGACAAACCGTGCCAGTAGTGCAAACCTGCACCGGCGTAGAGGGTGTATTTGTTGGCTTCGCCTGTTTCAGGGTTTTTGGCCGGAATGATGGCGTATTCGTTCCAGACGTCGTGGAAGAACAAACCAGGCTTTTTACCGCTGGTATAAGCGCCTCCGTTACCCGTAACCCCGCCATTGGGCACCCCTCCGTTAGTGAACGTCTGGTTATTGATCCCGAAATGGGTGAGGATGAGATATCGTGGACTTATCTGTGCATAGGCAAGCAGGCGGGCACGTCGGATACCAATATCCGTACTGAAGTTTTCAGCAGTACCGTTTATCAGGGTGCCGGGATTGTTTTCAATTCCCCTCGCCCACACCTGATTCCAGATGATGAACCTTACGTAGGATGACCCGTCTGGTTTGATATTCACCTTGAGGCCGGAACCGTAATTCTCAGACCCTTGTGCTGTCGCCGTGAGGCTGGTGGTGAGCCAGCAGGCTGTTAACAGGCAGATGTTTTTCAGTCGCATCGTTTTCGGTTTAAGTTGGTGAAACCGGGGTGGTTTCATGTCAGCAAACTTGTAAAACGATGCGTATCGGCAAAACCAGGTATAGATAGCCGTTAAAAAATTATAGAAATCCTGTGGAAAGGCCCCTGTTAATGTCAGGAGAATTATTCAGCCGGTTCAATGCCTGAACCGTTCCCATTTGATAAGCATAAATTTATCCCCCAACTCTGTGATGATCATCCCGCTGCTTTTGAGTTGCTCCCTGTTTTCAAGCACTTTCAGCAATTCACCGTGGCTCAGGATGCGATAGGTCGGGTGATACTCCGATTGTTGAGGCGCTTTGACCCCGTATTTTTTCACCCAATTGAGTACTGATACATGACTAACCCCCAGTAATCGTTCTATTTCACGGTAACTAACCCCTTCCATATACAATTGCAGTGCTTTGATAACATAGTACTGGTCTATTGAACGGCCCATTTTCTGTACCGAAAAGTGGTAGCCACAGCCTTTGCACAGGTAACGCTGACGGTCTTTTACTACCCCGCTTTTAACAAAGCGGTCGCCTGCACCGCAGGACGGACAATGCAAATCAGTTTCCATCTACACTTTTTTAACAAATATATACCTGATTAGCAAGTATCCAAGATTTCCGTGTTATCCGCTCCAAAAAATGAAATCATTGCAGGAAGCCCACCCGGTGCAGAAGGGACGAACCCCATATTTTATTACTTTTACCCCTCGCAATATTCTCAAGCACACTTTTATGCATCCTAAAAATAATGACCCTGTTTGGAAACGGGTATTGGTCCGTTCGGAAGTGCCCAAACAACTGGAACCCCTGCAAACCCTTTCCCGTAATATATGGTGGTCGTGGAATTACGAAGCCATGGATTTGTTCGAGTCGATAGATCCGGATCTCTGGGAAAAATCGCAACACAACCCTGTTTCGATGCTTGAAATGCTTTCGTTTGAAAAATTTCAGGCGCTGGTAAGCGACAAAGACTTCAACGCCCGGCTCAAAAAAGTATACGCCACTTTCGATGCCTATATGAAGGCACCCAAAGCAGCCAAAACCCCGAAAATTGCTTATTTCTGTATGGAATACGGGCTGCATTCCGTAATCAAGCTTTATTCCGGTGGTCTGGGCGTACTTGCCGGCGATTACCTCAAAGAAGCCAGCGATTGCAACCACGACATGGTGGGCATTGGTTTGTTGTACCGTTACGGTTATTTCAAACAAAGCCTGAGCTATGGCGGGGAGCAGATTGCCAACTACAAACCGCAGAAATTCAGTTATCTCCCTGTACTACCCGTTAAAAACGCCGATGGTACCTGGGTGATGATCAATCTTCAGTTGCCGGGTCGTACCCTCCATGCCAAGGTGTGGAAGATAGATGTTGGCCGTGTCCCATTGTATCTGCTCGACACCGACCTGGATGAAAACCGCGAAGAAGACAGGCTGATCAGCCACCAGTTGTACGGCGGTGACTGGGAAAATCGCCTCAAACAGGAAATCCTGCTTGGTATCGGCGGTATCAAAACCCTCGATGCTTTAGGCATTCAACCCGAAGTATTCCATTGCAACGAAGGTCACGCCGCCTTTACGGGTCTTGAGAGGGTTAAAAAATACATCCAGCAGGAACACCTCAGCTATCATCAGGCGATCGAAGTAGTAAAATCTACTTCCCTTTTCACCACGCATACCCCCGTTCCGGCCGGTCACGATGCATTCGGCGAAGAATTGCTGAAAACCTATCTCTACAACTACAGCGAAATTTTCCAGATCAGCTGGGATAAATTCATGGCCCTGGGCCGGATTGATGAATATCGTCACGACGAAAACTTCAGCATGAGCCACCTCGCTGCCCGTATGTCGCAGGAAGTAAACGGGGTAAGCAGGATTCACGGAGAGGTTTCACGTGAAATGCTCAATCCGCTGTGGCCCGGTTATGCCAAAGATGAAATTCACGTGGATTATGTGACCAACGGCGTGCATTACTACACCTGGACGTCGGTAGCCTTCCAGAAACTGTACGATAAATACCTGGGCAAGGGCATACTGGATAACCAGGCAGACGCCGGCCGCTGGAAAAAAATTCATGAGGTCCCCGATGCTGAGCTCTGGGAAACCCGCAAACAACTGAAAGGCCGTTTGTTCGATTCGCTGAGCAAAAAAATGACCAGAGACCTGACCCTGCGGCAGGAAACCCCGGGCAAAATCATCAGCACCGTAAACAGTTTCGACGAAAACGCCCTCACCATCGGCTTCGCCCGGCGTTTCGCGACCTATAAACGAGCACATCTCCTCTTCAAAAACCTGGAGCGGCTGAAGCAGATTGTGAACATTCCGGGCAAACCGGTGCAGTTTGTCTTTGCAGGTAAGGCACACCCGGCCGACAAAGGCGGACAGGATCTTATCAAACGTATCGTAGAGGTATCACAGATGCCGGAGTTTGCCGGCAAGGTATTTTTTGTAGAAAATTACGACATGGCCCTGGCCCGCAGGCTCGTGCATGGCGTGGATGTGTGGTTGAACACTCCTACCCGTCCGCTGGAAGCCTCCGGCACTTCAGGCATGAAAGCCACCATGAACGGTGTCTTGAACCTGTCGGTACTTGATGGCTGGTGGGCCGAGGGCTATACCCCGCTCAGCGGCTGGTCGTTGCCGGAAGAAAAAACCTACGAAAACGTAGATTTCCAGGACGAACTCGATGCTGAAACGCTTTACAACATTATCGAAAGCCAGGTTATCCCAATTTATTTCGACCGCGACAAGGCTGGTTTACCAATCGCCTGGATCAAACGTATCAAGTATGCCATCAGTGATATCGTACCTCATTTCACCATGAAACGAATGATAGATGAGTATTTTGAGAAATTCTATCTGAAGCTCCAAAAACGTGGTCAGGCATTCTCAGCCAAACAATTTGCCTTAGCCAAAGAGCTTTCGGAATGGAAAGCGCGGGTTTATTTTAACTGGGACGGCATAGAAGTACTGAGTGTAGATACTTTCGATTCCTTCAACAACGCCCTGCAACTGGGCGAAACCTTCAATGCCAAAATTGTACTCGATCTCAAAAACCTCAGTAAAGATGAAGTGGCGGTAGAGTTGGTACTGGCAGAAAAGGTAGGAGAAGAAGAGGCTCATAAAGTGTTGCTGCGCGAAGAGATGAAAGCCGTTAAAGCAGACGGTAGCCGCATCCTGTTTGAAAGCAAAATCCCCATGAAAAACTCTGGCGTTTTCGATTACGGCTTCCGCATCTCACCCAAAAGCAAGCTGTTGTCGTACAAACACGATCTGAACCTCGTTCGCTGGATATAACCCTCCGTGTACTCCAAAAATTAAGGCATCCGGCGTTAAAAAGGGAGTCCGGACGGAGTGGTGAGAAAATCCTCTACGCTATGTTAGAATCTCAGCCCAACCCCGGGCTGAGATTTTTTTATGGTTTCAGATAAATTAACATCCCGGTTAAAAATTATGTGGAATATTTATCCGCGAAGCTTATTATATTGACAACGACATTTAAACTACAGAAACCATGAACGATCTGATCTCGAATGTCCTTGCCAAAGCGCGTAAGCGTCGCAAGTCATTAGCCGTTATCAAACGGTACCTTTTCGCCAAATACAAAATCCGCTTGTCGGATGATGTACTCAAGCAACGGCTCAAGCAGGAAACCAGCCTCGCCTGAGCCGATTTCTACCAGGCCACCAGATAAGGTGGCAGACCAACACCAAAGCCTGAACCGCTTTACGAAGTATGTCGCCCCCCGGGGCGACATACTGGTTTTAGGGCAGGCACGAGGCGAAATACCGAGATCTGAGATACGGAGACGAGATGTATGTCCAAGACCCTTGCAGGGTCGGGGGTTCGTTACGCTTAAACAGATTGTGGCTCTACAGCCACCGGGCCGTACGACTTGCTATACTTGCATAAACAATAGTAGCCTGTAGAGCCAAAATCCGGGTAGCGCAGCGTTCCCGGTGGCGTAGCCAACAAAGTCCGTTTTAACATCAGCAAATCAAAAAATCAGCACATCAGCGCAGCGTCCAAACCCCCTCTCGTTTCTCGCCTCTTGCCTCCCGAAATCTCTCCCCCCACGTCCGATAACGAAAAAGCCTATCTTTGCCCCTCATGAAAAAGCGTCATCTCATCACCGCGGCACTGCCTTACGCCAATGGCCCCGTACACATCGGGCACCTGGCTGGCTGTTATCTGCCTGCCGATATTTATGTACGATATCTGCAGGCCAAAGGAGAAGAGGTGTTGTTTATCTGTGGTACCGATGAGCATGGCGTAGCCATCACCCTCAAGGCACGCAAGGAAGGCAAAACCCCGCAGGCTGTCGTAGACGAATATTACACCCTCATCCGGGACAGTTTCGAAGAGGCGGGCATTCTTTTCAGTCACTTTTCACGTACTTCCAGGCCTATTCACCATGAAACCGCTCAGGATTTTTTTCTGGAACTGTATAAAAAAGGGCAGTTTGACGAGATTGAAACCGAACAATATTACGATCAGGAAGCCGGGCAGTTTCTGGCCGACCGGTACATCATAGGCACCTGCCCCAACTGCAGTTTCGACCGGGCTTATGGCGATCAATGCGAGAATTGTGGCACTTCTTTAAGTCCTACCGACCTCATCCACCCGAAATCGGCGCTCAGCGGCGCTGCACCCATCCTCAAAAAGACCCTGAACTGGTTTTTGCCGATGGACCGGATGGCTGAAAAGCCAGCCTTTAAAAAGTATCAGAAGCGTGTAGAACATTGGAAAACCAACGTAAAAGGACAGTTTAATTCGTGGCTTCAGCAAGGTTTGCATCCCCGTTCTATGACCCGCGACCTCGACTGGGGCATCCCTGTTCCCCTCGATGCTGCCAAAGGCAAGGTGCTGTACGTCTGGTTCGATGCTCCTATCGGCTATATCTCGGCCACCAAGGAGTATTTTCTGGAAAAAGGAGAGCCTAACCGCTGGAAAGATTACTGGCAGGACGAAAACACCCGGCTGGTTCATTTTATTGGCAAGGACAACATCGTGTTTCACACCCTCATTTTCCCGATGATGCTACTCGAACACGGTGGCTTTATATTACCCGATCAGGTTCCGGCCAATGAATTTCTGAATCTGGAAGGGGAGAAACTATCTACTTCCAGAAACTGGGCCATCTGGCTGCACGAATACCTGAAAGACTTTCCGGGTAAACAGGACGAGCTGCGTTATACCCTCACTGCCATCGCTCCTGAAACCAAAGACAGCGATTTCACCTGGAAGGATTATCAGTTGCGTGTAAACAGCGAATTGGTGGCCATACTCGGTAATTTTGTGAACCGGGTGATGGTGCTGATCCACAAATATTACGAGGGTGCTGTGCCCGATGGCCGCATCAAACCCGATACCGCGGCACGTGCCGCCGTGATGGATGCCATCCGGGGTCATCAGGAAGAAATGCTCACCCACCAGGCTGAATTACTCAAAGCCATCCAGGAATTCCGTTTCCGGGATGCACAGGCATGGATGATGAACATCGCCCGGTCGGGTAATAAATTCCTCGCTGAAACCGAACCCTGGAAACTGATCAAGGAAGATGAAGAGGCAGTAGGTGCCGTACTTTTACAGGCAGCACAGGATTGTGCAACACTGGCCGTTGCCTGCGCCCCTTTCCTGCCTTTTACAGCGGCCAAACTGCAAAAACAACTGAACTGGGAGGCCAATGAAACAATGTACAAGGCTTTCTGGAAAGATGGCATGTTGCTGGCACCGCTCGAGACGGGTCATAAATTAGGCATGCCAGAACTCCTTTTCCGTAACATCGAAGACGAACAGATGGACGCTCAGCGCGCCAGACTAATCAAACCCGCACCCATTCAGATGGAAAACAAACCTGAACCCCGGAACACAACAGCTGGCCTGAAAGCCGAAATCCAATACGACGATTTTGCCAGGCTTGATTTGCGCGCAGGTACCATCATTGCTGCCGAAAAGGTGGAAGGTGCTGATAAACTACTGAAACTGACAGTGGACCTTGGGTTTGAACAGCGTACTGTCGTAAGCGGCATCGCTCTTCATTTCACGGCTGAGGCCATAGTTGGTCAGCAAGTGACCGTACTGGCCAATCTGGCTCCCCGTAAATTACGTGGAATCGTGTCGCAGGGCATGATACTCATGGCTGAAAACGCGGATGGGAAACTTGTTTTTGTCTCCCCGTCCGAATCAACCAATCCGGGGGCCGGCATTAGTTAATGCCAGGTTTCCCTGGGCAGAGGGCGTTGGGTACCCGGAGCTGATTTATAGGTCTTATATGCAAAGGTCTGACGTTGGAATTAACAGCCTGCCTGCAACCTTGCTGTAGCCATTCCCGAACATCTTGGTGAATTTATCGATTCCATAAACCTTCCAACTATGGTGATTTATCCCGGAAAACCAATTAGTTTGGCTTACTGTTAATATTTGAAGATGCGTGCCGTTTTAACCTTTCTTTTAGGCCTGAGCCTTAGTACCGCACTGGCGCAAAACCGCTATTTCGACGAAGTTTTTGCGGCAGCCGACAGTACAACAGGCATTGTTTATGGTCAGAATCAAAGCTGGAACAATACCGCTGTCAGTCTCGCGCTGGACATCTACGAACCTGCCGGAGATACGGCCGGTAAACGACCGCTCATGCTTTTTGTTCATGGGGGTTCCTTCATCGGTGGGGTACGGAATGATCCATTTATGCGCGATTTGTGTATCAGCTTTGCCAAACGGGGTTATGTAACCGCTACCATAAGTTACCGGCTGGGTGTTAATACAGCCAACCTGGCTACCATCGAGCAGGAATTCATCAAGGCCACCCTCCGAAGCATGCAGGATGTTAAAGCTGCTGTCCGTTTTTTGCGCAGATCAGCCGATGCCGAGGGAAATCCTTATGGTATTGATACCAGCCGGATTTTGCTGGGAGGTTACTCTGCCGGTTCTATTGCCGCCATCCACACCGCTTTGCTTACCGATACCAATGCCGCCAGTCCGCTGATCCGCCAAATGCTTCAGGAGGTCGGTGGCCTGGAAGGTATGTCGGGAAATAACGCTTACAGCAGCAGGGTACATGGCCTTTTCAACATGGCTGGGGCCATTGCCGATACCAGCCTGGTGACCACGGGCGGGGTTCCGGCACTCCATATTCACGGAACGGCCGACCAGACCGTGCCCTTCGGGCGGGGCTATGCACAGGTAAGTGGCTTCCCGGTCGTCGAGCTTTATGGCAGTTCCTTGTTGCATGCACGGATGCTGCACCGGAATTATCAAAGCCTGTTCACCGTATTGCAGGGAGCAGGTCACGACATTGCAAGCAGCCCCTCCATCCGGGCAACGGTTAAAGAGGCGCTTGCTTCCTTTGCCTATTCCTTTATGAACAATACCTTGTCTCTCCCGGAAAACAGCCTTCCCGGCGTGAAATTATATCCCAACCCTGCCGCTGTAAGGGTACAACTGGAAGGATTACCGGAAAACAGCCTGCTTCAGGTGTATGATATGCAGGGCAGACTGAAAATCAGCCAGTCAGCTGGAACCCACGAGGAAATAGACCTGCAAGGCTGGCAGGCAGGAGTTTATCTCCTTCGCGTGCAACAGGGAAATCGCGCCACTACCAGGCGTTTGGTGGTGCGTTAATCCCAGTATTCAACAGAAAAATGTACTTTTGTGGCGCTTAACAGACAAAGCTGTCTGAGATGGCCCTATAGTTCAACGGATAGAACGAGCGTTTCCTAAACGCTAAATGTGGGTTCGATTCCCGCTGGGGCTACTATTTGGAAGGGAGGGAGCAGCATCCCCTTCTCTCACCCCGAACCGATCTGACAAAAAACCCGCTTTCGCGGGTTTTTTTATCAGTCCTTTTTCTTCGCAGCGGCCTTTTTGACAGCCGGCTTAGGGGGTGTCCCGGTTTTTTCTTCGGCGGCGGCGGCTTTTTTCCTCGGTTTGGCGGGTGCTTTTTCTTCTGCAGTCACTTCTGCTGCCTTTTCTTCTTCTTTCGAGAAGTCAAGCACCGGCGCAAGTGTCTGATACCAGCGGATCAGCTTGCGCATATCGCTCATATACACCCTCTCCGTATCGTAATCAGGGATGATTTTGGCAAATGTAGTGGTGATAAGCTGCGGTTCGGCTTTCGCGGAATCAATGCCGTCGAGTTTAATTTTCTCGTCATGAATCCGCTGAAATACATCTTTGAGGGCAATCTGGTCCTCCAGGGTGTAAATACTGATATCTTCCAGCGCGGCTACCCGTGCATTGCCGGGAATGGGAATACGTTTGTGGGTTTCGTCGATTGCTTCGACGATAAAGCCGGTTTTCGAACTGCTGATTACCTTGTAAAGACCGGGTTTACCGGAGATGTTGACGATGCCTTTCAGATCCATGTGAATGCTTTGATGTCCAAAAATAGCTTTTTTTTACCGGAGGTGGTCAAGACATCGAGATTTCGAGCGGCGAGAAGCGAGACTTTGTTGCGCCTGTGGCGCTTTTCGATTTGTCAAAAGCCACTTCTCAGGTATAATACTGCCGCGCAGCGGCTAAAGTCTCACCTCTCGCCTCTCGAAATCTCGAAATCCCGATGTCTAAAAAGAACTCCCCAATGAAATCAGCGTAGTCGGAAATTTCTGACTCGACATAAAACTTTGACTTGCCCGGAGATAATAGGATCGCTGCCCGAAGTCAAACCTCAATCCCGCAGAACCGATGGCCGCCCATTGCCGGAAACGGTTGGTGCCGAATCTCGACCCGAAGTATTCAACACCACCCCCCAGGCTAAAGCCCACCGGGAAATCTGATTCCAGCGTAGCATCATGGCCGATATTGTATTCAAGCATCAGGGGAAGGTGCAGTATGCTCGCTGTTCCATAATTACTGAACTGCAGCACAAAACCAGCGTTGCTGAGCAAACTCAGGCTGGTAAGATTCTCGAATTCCATCACATTAAAACGAGGTACCAGCGAAACCAACGGTATTACCTGCCTGAAGTAATAAGGGGTTTCTATCAATAGAAAACTGCCGCCGGCACCGAAATAAAACCGGTTCCTCCAGTTATAGTCGTTTGTCCGTGCCGGCTTCGACTTGCCATTGTTCAGGTACTCATTGTAGGTACTGTCCTGCGCCTGCCCGTTGAGAAAAATAAAACTGAAAAGTATAAAGAGCGGAATAAACTTCATAGAGCTGGAAAACGTTCAAAAATAGACAAAATTGCGGGTCGTCAGGCTGCCTCTTCCTTGCTGGAGTCGAAAGCCTTATCTTTAGCGCTTGTTCACAAAACGCTTATGAATTTTACCCAGCTCAAAGAGATGCACATACAGGTGAAAAACCTGCGCAAGACTTTGTCGTTTTACCAGGACATCCTCGGTTTTATGACGCTGAGCTATGTCAAGGAAAAACACGCCATTTTTAAAGTAGGTCGTACGGTTTTGGTCTGTCACCTCGTTAAAGGCAACGAGCAGGAAGGTCCTGCCGCCGAGTACCCGAACAGTCACCTGGTATTGGAGTCTTCGAAAGGCGAGTATGAATCCAACAAAGAAGACCTGGCTTACGACGACATTGAAATTGTGGAAGAAACCACCCGTGACAGCGGACACCGTGCTATCTTCATCAAAGACCCCGACGGTAATCTCGTAGAAATTACAGAATACGGCATCTGGGAAAATTGAACCAACCACCTTATTGCGACATTAGGCATTTATGAAAAGACTGCTGTTCCTTTTGCTCCTCCTGGCGGGCCCCGCGCAGGCACAGATTCTGACTCCTGTGAAATGGAGCTTTTCGGTAGAAAAAACGGGCCCCGACGAAGCCCTTCTCAAAGCCACGGCTAAAATCGATAAAACCTGGCACCTCTATTCTCAGTTTGTCGGGGAAGGCCCCATACCGACCAGCTTTAACTTTGAAGCGCATCCGTCATACAAAAAGATAGGCACGGTAGTCGAAAAGGGCAATCTGAGCGATGTTTTTGACCCTGTATTTGAGGTACAGCTTAAATATTTCAGTGATCAGGCAACTTTCACCCAGAAAGTAAAAGTATTGCAGCCCCGGCTCGTAGTCAAAGGTTATCTGGAGTTTATGGCTTGTGACGATCATCAGTGTATTCCACCTGAAGAAGTTCCCTTTGAGTACATAGAAACAGGTTTCGGAAAAGCACAGACCGGCACAACAGCCGTTGACAGTACAACTGCCATCGACAGCGGCCTGGTTACGGAGGCAGCTGTAACCGAAACCCCTGCAGAGCCGGAAGGAGCCACCGTTTCTGCGACCAAGGTAGAGGATCCGACAACGGCAGAAACTCCCTCAAGCCTGTGGGCCATTTTTATCGCCGGATTTCTGGGCGGTTTACTTGCCTTGCTGACTCCCTGTGTATTCCCAATGATACCGATGACGGTGAGTTTTTTCACCAAACAAAGCAGTAACCGGACACAGGGCATTTTTAAAGCCCTGTCTTACGGACTGAGCATTGTGGTGATATATGTAGGCCTTGGCATGCTGGTCACCTTGTTGTTCGGTGCCGATGCTTTGAATGCACTGGCATCCAACATTGTCTTTAACCTCGCATTTTTTGTCCTGTTGGTAGTATTTGGCGCGAGCTTTTTAGGGGCCTTCGAAATAACGCTCCCCAGCAGCTGGGTGAATAAAGCAGACCAGCAAAGTGACAAAGGTGGCATGATTGGTATCTTTTTCATGGCCTTTACCCTCGCTTTGGTTTCCTTCAGCTGTACAGGCCCCATCATCGGTACCCTGCTGGTGCAGGCGGCCGTAGGCAGCAATTACCTTGGTCCGGCCATCGGCATGATTGGCTTTTCACTGGCATTGGCCATTCCTTTTACCTTGTTTGCCATTTTCCCGGGTTGGCTGAAAAGCCTGCCGAAATCAGGTGGCTGGCTCAACAGCGTGAAAGTAGTGCTGGGATTTCTTGAACTCGCTTTCGCCCTTAAATTCCTGAGTAATGTTGACCTCGCCTATCACTGGGGTATACTCGACCGGGAAGTATTTTTGGTCTTGTGGATTTCCCTTTTCCTGCTGCTGAGCTTGTATCTGATTGGTGTCATCCGTTTTTCGCACGACTCACCCGTTCAGTTCCTGAGTATTCCGAGGCTGTTTTTTGCCGTAGCCGCCTTCAGCTTTACTTTTTACCTGATACCTGGCTTGTGGGGTGCGCCGCTTAAATCGGTCAATGCCTTCTTACCGCCGATGGCCACACAGGATTTTGATCTCAGTGCCGCGCAATACAACAACGAACCTGCCACCCATAACCCTGCCAGTGGTGAAGCCAAAAAATATGGCGATCTTTTCCATTGCCCGCACGGCATAGATTGTTTTTTCGATCTGGAACAGGGGCTGGCATATGCGAAAAAAGTAAACAAACCGGTCATGGTCGATTTTACCGGACACAGCTGTGTAAACTGCCGTAAAATGGAAGCCAGTGTATGGGTAGATCCGACGGTTCTGCGTATGCTCAAAAACGATTATGTGCTGATTTCCCTGTATGTTGATGACAAAACAGATTTGCCGGCAGAAGAACAATATGTATCCCGTTTCAGTGGTAAAAAAGTCAAAACCGTTGGTAATAAATGGAGTGATCTGCAGGCCTCTACTTTCAATATCAATTCTCAGCCTTATTATGTGCTGATGAACCATGATCAAACAGCGCTGGTCCCGCCACAGGCATTCAACCTTGACATTGCCAATTATACCGACTTCCTGAAAAGTGGTCTGGAGGCATTTAAAGAAAAACAATAAGATGTCACGCCACACAGCCATCCGTCAGCAGCTTGAAGAAGCCCGTGAGCTACTGGATACCTTTCTGCAAGACGAAACACAGCTGGAACGGATTGCCTATGCCGCAGATTTACTGACACACGCTTTCCGGCAGCAACGTAAAGTGATCAGCTGTGGCAACGGCGGCTCTATGAGCGACGCCATGCATTTTGCTGAGGAATTAAGCGGTCGTTTCCGCGACGACCGCCCGGCACTGCCGGCCATGGCCATCAGCGACCCTGCTTATCTGAGCTGTACGGCCAACGATTATGGTTACGAACAGGTTTTTGCACGCTGGATAGAAGCTTTTGGTCAGAAAGGGGATGTGCTGCTCGCGATCAGTACCAGCGGAAATTCTGCAAACGTGCTCAAAGCGGTTGAAACTGCCCGGTCACAAGGCCTTACGATTATTGGTCTTACCGGCAAAGATGGCGGAGAGATCGGGCCGCGATGCGATGTTGAAATCCGTGTACCCCACCACGGTTATGCCGACAGGATACAGGAGCTTCATATCAAGATTATTCACATCCTCATCGGGCAGGTCGAAGCTGCTATGACCTCTTCTTTTTAGACATCGAGATTTCGAGAGGCGAGAGACGAGACTTGGCCACTGCGTGGCGATTTTTACAGACTCAATCAGCGGGGGTGCCGAAGGCACCAAAAGTCTCGTCTCTCGCCTCTCGAAATCTCGATGTCTGAAAAACACAAAGGTTATGCCTATATTTGGAGCTATATATCCAATTATAATGGCGTTACCCGAACTCCTGCTCCGCTACAACCAAGCTATTCCGCGTTATACCAGTTATCCTACTGTACCACATTGGACAGCGTGGGATATGCCGGAGGATATTGTTACAGGTCAGTCGGGTGCCCATGAACGCCTGCGGTGGGAAGCCGCCGTCAGACAAACCTTCCGGCTTCAGAACAAACCCGATGGCCTGAGTTTGTATCTCCACCTGCCCTATTGTGAAGTGCTTTGCACCTATTGTGGTTGTAACAAAAAAATTACAACCAATCATTCGGTAGAAGAACCCTATATAGCGGCTTTGTTATCGGAATGGTCCCTTTACCTTTCTCTTTTTCCTGAAAGACCGCTTATCAGAGAAATACACCTGGGAGGCGGAACACCTACTTTTTTTTCGGCCGGTAACCTGGCGCGTTTGATTTCCGGATTGTTCGAAGGGGCCGATCTGCATGCTGATTTTGAGTTTGGCTTTGAAGGCCATCCCAACAACACCAGTCGTGAACAATTACAAATCCTGTTTGACCATGGTTTCAGGCGGGTAAGCTTTGGCGTGCAGGATTTAGACCCGGAGGTACAGCGTGTCATTAACCGCATACAGCCTTTCGAAAAACTGGAAGAAGTGACAAGGGCCGCCCGGGAAATCGGCTATGACTCTGTTAATTTTGACCTCATCTACGGTCTGCCGAAACAGCATCTGACAGGTCTGGACAACACCATACGCCGAACCCTGACACTTAGGCCCGACCGCATTGCCTTTTACAGTTACGCCCACATCCCGTGGAAATCAAGGGCCCAAAGGCTCTACGATGAGGGAGATCTGCCCTCCACTTCAGAAAAAATGAATCTTTACCAGCTTGGAAGAACACTGTTTGGTGAGGCAGGTTACGACGACATCGGGATGGACCACTTCGCTTTGCACAGCGACCCACTGGCCATCGCCGCCCGCGAAAACCGGTTGCACCGCAATTTTATGGGCTATACCACCACCCAGAGCCGCCTGTTAATCGGACTGGGCGTTTCCAGCATCAGTGATGCCGCCATTGCGTATGCTCAGAATACACGCGAACTCAGCACCTATCTCAAACAGGTCGCTGCCGGACAATGGCCTCATGACAGGGGCTATTTCCTTCAGAAAGCAGACCAGGTCAATCGTCGCCATATCCTTGACATCGCCTGCACAGGCAGCACCCTGCTTGATTCCGATTATGTGTTTAGCCCGGCTGCCAACCGGTTGCTGCAACAACTCCTGACAGACGGTCTTATCCTGTTTGACGGACAAAAAATACAAACAACGGTTACCGGACGCCTTTTCACCCGCAATGTCTGCAGCCTTTTTGACAGTTATCTCCACGGACAATCCACGACAGGCCCCCGCTATTCGAAAGCGGTTTAGCAGCTGATATATCATAAAAAAAGCCACCCCGGAGGGTAGCTTTGAAACCAATGAACCGTTAATACTACAAACCCTCGAAATAATAAACGAAGGTGTCAGAATCCGTGGTATTACGAATCCACAATTCCTTCGCAGCGAGGCGTTGCAGATTATAGTTGACCGTATCCTGTTCAATGATGATTTTTACATCCTCTTCATCATTGAAAAAATTCCAGGTGCCATTTTTTGTCTGGCGGGTCGGGAAACCAAAAATGGAACCCTCGATGGTTTGAGTAAGGGTGCCATTATCAAATACCGAATAGGTATAGGTAGCACCACTGATGTCTTGCGTAACACCATTTTTCTCGTATTTAACCATCGTCCAGGTATTTGTAAATCGGTCTTTACGGGTAACCACGGAAATAATCGGATCGTCTTCTCCTTTTTTGCAAGAAGGCATTAAAGTACCTGCAACTACCGCAAATAGCACTGCAAACACATAAAATTTCATATTCTTCATAAGATCCGGTAAAGAACGATATGCGCTTTTCACCATCTTACAAAGGTCCCGAACTCTATATGACTTATTGTTACAAGATGTGTCCGGATAGTTGCAAAATTCACTTTACAGATGTTTTCTCCAGTAAATCAATGATTGCCTCATTCTCCTGAAGTCTGGCATAATCCAAAGCAGTTTTACCCTGCCCATCTCTGAAGGATTTGTCAGCCCCCGCCTCCAGCAAGGCGGTTACAATTTCCTGATGGCCAAAAGTGGCAGCAAAAAAGAGGGCGGATGCCAGGTTAAAATTCCTGGTATCCGGATTGGCACCACTCCGAAGCAACAAACGGGCAATGTCGGTATAACCCCTGAAGCTGGCACCCATCAGGGCCGTATTGCCGGAAGCATCCTGGATTTCAGTATGAGCACCCTGTCTGAGCAGCAGTTGTACCAATTGCGGCTGATTATTGTAAACCGCCAGTATCAGCAGGCTGTGTCCGGCACTGTTAACCGTATCGATAGCATAACCTGCCTCCAGGTATTGAAGAACAGCTGTGGTATCGCCCGAACGAGCTGAATCAAAGATGGGCTGCTGCGCCTGTGTGTTCAGAGATAAAAGCAAAAAAAGAAACAAACAGCTTTTCATAAAAATCCTCCTCCGTGTACCCGGTGTCCTCAGTGGTTTAACACGGAGGCACTGAGATTTTATTTTACCGGGGTCATGGCGGCTTCTACTTCTTCACGGGTCAGTTTCAGGGCCGCCGCTACACGTTTGCCGTAGTCGCTGTCAGCCATGTAGAAGTAACCCGTCATAACTTTCAGTATTTCCCGGTCTTTTACCTGACCCAGATCCGCCAGCAGGTTTTTGATGAGATTCGCTTTACCGGTTTCATCCAGGCTGCGGTAAAATTCACCTGCCTGTTTGAAGTTGTTGGGCTTACCTATTTTGGCCTGGGTAACCGACACATCTCCATACCGGCCATTGCTGTGACGGTATAGGGTATCTTCCGGTTTATTGTCGGCCGTGCGTGAAGGTTGATAATTTACGTTGCTTTGGGTACCACGCTGACTGAAAGTACCATCCTGGTTGTTGGAACTTACAGCCACAACCGGCGCATTCACCTTGATCTGCTGAAAATTGCTCCCCAGGCGGTAGCGCTGGGTATCGAAATACGAAAACAGGCGGCCTTGCAGGAGTTTGTCTTCAGACGCTTCCACGCCAGGCACCAAAGAAGCGGGCGAAAAGGCCGCTTGCTCTGTAAACTCAAAGAAATTATCAGGTACGCGGTTCAGGGTCATCGTTCCCACCAATACCGGTCTTACATCTGCTTCGTTCCAGATTTTGGTGGCATCCAGCGGATTGTAATCCAGTTTGGCAAAATCCGCTGCTTTCAGCATTTGTACATACAATTCCCACTGCGGAAAATTGCCCTTCCGGATGTTTTCGTACAAGTCAACCGTGGCATGCTGGAAGTCGCTGGCCTGCATTTTCGCCGCCTCCCCGAGGGTCAGGTTCCGTTCGCCCTGTTTCGTTTTCCAGGTGTATTTCACATAGGTAACCTCTCCGCCGGCATTTATCCATTTAAAAGCATGCACGCCGGAACCGTTCATCTCGCGGTAGCTGGCGGGTATGCCATAATCGGAATACAAACGGGTAAGCATGTGGGTGGATTCGGGTATATGAGAGAAAAAATCAAAAAAACGGTTGGGATCCTGCTTGTTGGTCACAGGCGAAGGCTTAAACGCATGCACCATGTCAGGAAATTTGATGGCATCGCGGATGAAAAAGATGGGAAGATTGTTCCCTACGAGGTCGTAGTTGCCCTGATCGGTGTAGAATTTGGTGGCAAACCCACGGGGATCCCGCAGGGTTTCGGGCGATCCGTTGCTGTGTACCACTGTTGAAAAACGCACAAAGACAGGGGTCTTTTTACCAGATACACTGAAAAGACTTGCTTTGGTATACGCCGACATATCTACAGCAGCCACAAACTCACCATGCGCTCCCACGCCCCGGGCATGCACCACCCGTTCAGGGATGCGTTCCCGGTCGAAAGCGGCCAGTTTTTCTATCAGGTGGATGTCTTCCAGCAACACAGCCCCTTCGTTGCCTATGGTTACCGAGTTCTGGTTGTCACCTACCGGTGCACCATTGTTGGTAGTCAGTGGCTTTTGAGCAAAAGCAACCGATAAACCGCCCAATAGCAGTAGTACAGTCATCAGATTTGTCTTCATAGCAGTTATTTGATTTTATCAGGTCAAATCTACCCTTTGCAATACCATTGACATAACTGATTTATTCTATCTTTATCATAGGCAATATCTATGATAAATGAATATCCACCAGCTCGAATACCTGCTTGCAGTCGATAAATACAAAAGTTTTACCAAAGCAGCCGACGCCTGTCATGTAGCCCAGGCCACGCTGAGTGCCATGATTAAGAAACTGGAAGAGGAACTGGGGGTGGTGCTGTTCGACCGCAAAAGTAATCCCATCCTTACCACCGATAGTGGTCTGAAGGTACTGGAAGATGCCCGGAAGGTGGTTCTCCACAGTCAGTTGATCAGCGACAAAGCCCGCGCACTCAGCGGCAAAATCGAAGGGCATATTTCCATTGCCATCATTCCCACCATTGCCAACGCCCTGCTGCCGTTGCTGGTAAAACCCCTGCTTGACACCTATCCGGGCCTCACCCTCGACATCACCGAAAGTACCACCAGCAACATCCTCCGGCAATTAAAGGACGGCAGCCTGGACCTTGGCATCCTTTCTACCCCACTCGAAAGCGACGGCATCGAACACAGGCTGTTGTACTACGAAAGTCTGATGGTGTATGGTCAGGTAGATGCAGACAAAAGTTATCTCATCCCCGATGAAATCCGCAAACACCGGGTCTGGCTGCTCGAAGAGGGCCATTGTTTACGGGCTCAGTTCATCAACCTTTGCTCCCTCAAAAAGAACGACAGCGTGTTGCAGAACCTGAAATTTGAAGCCAGTTCGTTTGATACGCTGCTGAATATGGTCGACAGCTTCGGCGGACTTACCCTTATACCCGAATTGTATTATCTCTCCCTGCCCGAACACAAAAAACGCAAAGTCAGCTTTTTCGACATGCCCCTGCCGGTGCGTGAAGTAAGTCTGGTTTACCATCGTCCCTATGCCAAACGCCACCTCATCGACGCACTGGAGAAATTCATCGTGAGTCAGGTCAGTAACATCCTGATTTCTAATGATATTGAAAAGAGTGAATTGAGTATTACGTCGATGTAGGTCTTCCTGTTCTTCAAGGTTCTCCCGTCAAATTACATTTACATTCTACCCTATACTATGTGTGGTATAATGTTTGTAAATTTCTCGAGACTAAACCAAGTAAACCGATGATTAATTTTCAAAAATGCAGTCTAAAATGCCTGCTGTTACTGTTGTTGATTACAGCATGTACATCCAAAGAAGAAAAAGCAAGAGCTTTGTATGACTTGGAATTCCACCAACAAAAAATCGTAGAATTCAAGCAACAAATTGCTTTAATAGAACAAAAACTAGAAAATTCAGAAGCTGAACTGGAAGTTGCTAAAGATGACATTAATCAAGTAAAGCAGTTCCAGTTACTTAGAACAGAATCGGAGCGAGAGGCTCAAATCCGAACTGCTACAAAGAACAAAATAGAAATAGAGAAATATATCCATCAACTGAATAATCAGATGCAGGGCATAGAGGATTCTATCTTTTCAACTGAAATGCAGATTAACCAACTCAAAGAAGTCTTAAAAAACTAAGAAAGATTGGGTTTTATCTGGAAATGAACTTGACAATAGCTTGTCATCTGTGAATATATCTTAACGGAGCTTTTTGTATACCCGGATGGCCAGCATCAGCACCAGCACAAAAAGGAACAAGCCCATCAAACCCCAGGCCATCGACAGGGTATTTTTGAGTACCACCAGAAATACGATGGCGACCAGAAAAATGGTGGCTACCTCATTCCAGAGCCGCAGCCGCATGCTGCTCCACGGAAAACGGCCTTCCGCCTGTTCCTTGTACAACCACCAGCAACTGCCATGGTAGAGGTATAAGCCGACTACAAAACCGATTTTAGTCATCAGCCAGGGTGGGAGACTGCCATACAGGCTAAACATCCAGTACCCGAACAAGCCGGTAAGTATGGCCGAAGGGACGGTAATGCCCCGCCATAAACGTTTCAACTGGCCGGTATACTGCTCCAGCAGTATGGAACGGGCGGGTTCAGCGCGTTCATTGGCTTCGGCCTGGTAAATGAGCAGGCGTACGAAATAAAACAGGCCGGCGAACCAGGTCACCACAAAAATGATGTGCAGGGCTTTGACGTAGAGGTACATGATTTGCAAAAGTAACGCGTCTTTTGTCGTGAATGACGCATCTGCTTGGGAAATGTATACAGGCCGCTTATCATTGCGCTTCAGATGGCAATGATTAAAACATATGGCAGTGCAGTGATGGGTGTAAGTGCTTATACCATCACCGTGGAGGCAGATATCACCCCCGGGCAAACCGGCTATTTTCTGGTAGGTTTGCCCGATTCCGCAGTGAAAGAGGGGCAGCAGCGCATCGAAGCAGCAGTTCTCAACAGCCAGTTCAAATACCCGCGCTACAAATGTGTTGTCAACATGGCCCCGGCCGATATCCGCAAGGAAGGATCGGCCTACGACCTGACGATTGCAGCCGGTTTTCTGGCAGCAACCGGTCAGTTGAAGCATGAAAAGCTGCACCGTTACATACTCATGGGTGAATTGTCGCTGGATGGTGCCCTCAAGCCCATTAAAGGTGCCTTGCCCATTGCCATTCAGGCGAGGAAAGAAGGGTTTGAAGGCTTGCTGTTACCTACTGCCAATGCCCGTGAAGCCGCCCTGGTCAGTGACCTGAAAGTATATGGTTTCGACCAGTTGCGTGATGTAGTGCAGTTTTTCGAACGGCCGGAGCTGTTTGATCCCGTACAGGTCAATACCCGTGACGAGTTTTACGAACAACAATCCCATTTTGAAGTCGATTTCAGCGATGTAAAGGGCCAGGAACAAATCAAACGTGCACTTGAAATTGCTGCTGCCGGGGGTCACAATGTACTGCTGATAGGGCCGCCGGGAGCCGGAAAAACCATGCTCAGTAAGCGGTTACCAACCATTTTACCACCCCTGAGCCTTCATGAAGCCCTGGAAACGACCAAAATTCACTCGGTAGCAGGTAAACTGCCCACCCAGGCCTCGCTGGTGGCTGTACGTCCCTTCCGTAGTCCGCACCACACCATTTCTGATGTGGCGCTGGTAGGCGGAGGAGGCCATCCGCAGCCCGGTGAAATTTCACTGGCACACAACGGGGTTTTGTTTCTGGATGAGCTGCCGGAATTTAAACGAACCGTACTGGAAGTCATGCGACAACCCCTGGAGGAACGCCGCGTGACCATTTCCAGGGCGAGGTTTACAGTCGATTACCCGGCCAGTTTTATGTTGGTAGCCGCGATGAACCCTTGCCCCTGCGGTTTCTACAACCACCCCGACAAAGACTGCATCTGTGGCGTACACAATGTGCAGCGTTATCTCAACAAAGTAAGCGGCCCCCTGCTCGACCGCATTGATTTGCATGTGGAAGTCACGCCGGTTCCTTTCAGCGAGCTTACCGATAACCGCAAAAGTGAAAGCAGTGAAGAAATCAGGACGCGTGTGCTTTCAGCCCGTGAACGGCAGATAGCACGCCTGGGTGGCAAAGAAATCAACTGTAATGCCCAGATGAATGGTAATCAGGTAAGGGAGTTCTGCGAGATCAGCTCTGCCGGCATGTTGCTGCTCAAAACAGCTATGGAACGCCTCGGCCTGAGCGCCCGTGCCTACGACCGTATCCTGAAAGTGGCCCGTACCATCGCCGACCTCAGCAACAGCGATAACATCCAGGTAGAGCATCTGGCGGAAGCCATACAGTACAGGAGTCTGGATAGGGATAGTTGGGGGAGCTGAGGGAGCTGCCTCCTGTAGGGAGAGGGGGAGTGGAGAATGGATTTAGATTCCTTTCTCCACTCCTTCATCTCTGTTAAAAATCAGTGCTTTACCACCTTTATGACCCGCGTACTGCTACCTTGCTCCAGACGAACCAGATAAAGACCTGCCTGCAGTGTTTCAGTATGCAGGATAGCCTCACCCGTGCCTGCCCCAAAACTTTCTGACTGCAGTTGTCTGCCCTGCAAGTCATATAAAGTTACAATGGTAGCGTGCTGGCCGGCTTCAAATCGCAGATTCAAACGGTTGTCAAACGGAACCGGCCAGGCAGTTGCTTCGAGCTTGTTTCCGGGGGTAGCCACCGATGTAAACATCGTTTCACAACTGTTGGTCTCGTTCTGATAAAAGGAGCGGACTGCATCTACCCGTGCTTTCAGCGCTGTTACCGCATTCAGGTTGCTGGTGCCTCTGGCGTAGACATAAGCCAGGTCTATACACAACTCCTCTCCGGCCTGAAGCAATATCGGACCAACAACACCCAATCCCCTGCGATCACCCGAAACATTGGCCAGGGTAACCTCATTGCTGCCCGTACCCTCTACAGGATTGCCATCGAAAGCAAAGGCTGCCGGACGCGGGCTTCCGTCTTTAAACTGACCCCGCAAATAGGCATATTTTTGTGCGGGTGTAACCGGGTCACCGTTGTTGGTCGTGTCGTTGTTGTAGTACACAAAACGTGACATATTCTGACTGAGAAAAACAACGCCCTGAGCCGGTGGATTAGCGCCATAGCCTCCCTGACTGCCGTCGTCGTCGTTATCGCCATTGTAAGCATAAAACATATGGCGGGCAGGATCGCTGCCAATGTAATCATCGCCATAATAACCTAAGTCCAGGTCGCTCCAGTGTCCGACGTACAGGGAATCAAAATCTTCGCTGCTCCGGTTCACAATGCGATAGTTCACAAAGGTGGTATAGGACAAGGCGGAATCCATTCCTGGCGCGCTAAATGCATATACCGTCGTTTGAAAATCAAAATTAGTGGGTGTATTGGGGTTCGCAGGCACCACGCGGGTATCTGAAAACAGCGCCCGGGCGGCCTGATCGCCCCTGATAACCGGGAAATCTGCATTCACAGCATCATACTGACCATCCCCGTTGCTGTCGTGGAAGGGAGCAAGTAATAAGCTGACACCTTTGGTGGTATCTCCTTTTCCGGGATAGGAAGTAAAAGCTGCCGGGATAGTATAACCGGTTTGCCCGACATTTAACCGAAAGCTGTCGATTTCACTTTTGCTGAACCTGGAGGTTCTGTTGAAAAGACTGTTCAAAGCAGGTGCAGTATATGCCCCGGCAGTGGCCCAGGGTCCATGTGAAAAACCAGGGCCACCATCAGCCGCCGCGCCGTATGCCTGGGCAGCCATGTGCAGCACATTTTGACGGTCATAACCACCTACCCAGATATTGGCAGCATAAACTGTTGTTTTAAGCGACCCTTTGGGCACCTCCAGCCCCACACTGGTGCCACTGTAAAACAAAGCCCCGTTCGGGAAGACGGTTGTTTTCATCTGATTGACGTCAACAGAGCTGGATTGGGCAGGCAACAATGCCGGCATACAGGCCAGGAACAGAAAGAGTAGGTATTTTTTCATATGGATAGTTTTGGTTACGAGCAAGTAAAACAATTAAACCGCCATATCCTATACCCCATTCTAAGTATTTTTTCCATTTGACACTTCTATTTTTTAGACTTATCTAAATTTTAGTTTAGATGACTTATATTTGTGCCATGATCCGTAGTATTTTATTGCTTTTTATGCTTCTGCCGGCATTTGGATGGTCACAGAACAGCCTTACCGGCAGGATTGAAAGCCAGAAAAGCCCTTTGGCTGGCGTGCATTTAATGCTTCAGGGCAGCAATGATGGCTGCGTTACCCGGGCTGATGGCAGCTTTGAGCTGATATCTGCCAAAAAGCTTCCCTGGACACTTCGCATTACGGCAGTAGGCTACCTGGCCATCGATACCGTCCTCCACGAATGGCCCGGAAGAATGAATATCCGCCTGCGAAGAGACGCCCTGGGATTGCAGCAGGTAGTGGTGAGTGCAAACCGGGATCAGGTAGCGCAACGGGATGCGCCTATCCTGGTACAGGTTGCCGACCGTCGTTTACTGACGAGCATTCAGGCAGTGGACGTATCCGCCGGTCTCAATTTTATGCCCGGGGTACGTACAGAAACAAACTGTCAGAACTGCGGCTTTACAAGTGTCCGTTTGAATGGCTTACCCGGGGCTTATACCCAGGTGCTCATCAACAGCCGACCTGTTTACAGCGCCCTGGCAGGTGTTTACGGACTTGAGCAATTACCTGCCACCATGATTGAACGAATAGAGGTGGTTCGTGGCGGAGGTTCGGCTCTGTATGGAGGTAATGCAGTGGCAGGAACCATCAACCTCATCACCCGCGAATCTTACGACAATAACCTGGAAAGCAGCGTGCAGGCCCGTGTCATCGGGGAGCAAAGTCCTGAATATATTTACCAGCTCAGTACGACCCGGGTAAATGAACATCAGACAGCAGGTTTAACCATTTACAGCCAACTCCGCAAACGCCAAGAATTTGACGCCAATGGCGATGGCTTTTCAGAACTCACCCGGTTGCGGAATTTCACAAAAGGGTTGCAGGCCTTCTGGAAGCCTGATAAATACCGCAAACTGCTGGTATCCGGTCATGCGATAGACGAATTCCGGAGAGGTGGTAACAAGTTTGAGCTCGAGCCTCACCAGACGGATATTACAGAGCAGTTACGACACCGTATTTATGGTGGCATGATACAGTACGACCAGCTCAGCAAAGATTACCGCAATAAATGGAGCGTTTACAGCTCCGCGCAATACACCGCGCGTGAAAGTTACTATGGCGGTGGTGGCAGGGTGCTGGCAAGCGGAGACAGCCTTACCCAAAAGGATATACTTGCACTCAATGCCTACGGGCATGCCAACGACCTTGCCGCCGTGACCGGCCTCAGCCTGCAGCGATACCTGCACGACAGATTTACGCTGGTATTGGGGACAGAGGTCATTTACAACCGGGTTCTGGAGCGCATTCCGGGCTACAACCGCCGGATTGACCAAAGTGTTTATACGAGTGGAACTTTTGTTCAGCTGCAATACAAATACCGTAAACACACCCTCCTGGCAGGAGGCAGGCTCGACCTCCTCCGGACAGACGGCGCCTATACCCTTTACGATACCAGTTTTGGCCAGATAAACCAATGGGTAGTGCCGGTACCCCGCATCAGCTGGATGTATCAGCCCAGTGATCACTGGCGCATGCGTTTCAGCTATGCTCAGGGTTATCGGGCACCGCAGGCATTTGATGAAGACCTGCATCTGGAAACCGTCGGGGGCGCTGCCCGTATGAGTACGTTTGGCCCGGATTTGCTGACGGAGCGTTCTCAAAACCTTACGACTTCTCTTGATTTCGCTGACAGATGGGGAGACAGGCCCGTAAACTTTGTGCTTGATGGCTTTATTACCTTGCTGGAGCGACCTTTTGTCTGGAGTTCGCCCCTGCATATGCCCAATGGGATTTCTGTCATTCAAAAACTGAACGGCCCCGGTGCCCGGGTTCAGGGAATGAACCTGGAACTGCGGATGGCTGAAGGCGACCGATGGCTGGTACAGGCATCTCTTACCTGGCAAAAAAGCAGGTACGAAAAGCCCCTTGTTATCTGGTCAGGTGACCGGAACGGCACTTTAACTTCCGTAGTCACCCATGAGATGTTAAGAAGTCCTGATTTATATGGGTATCTCCAAGGGAACTACCGCATCAACAGGCATTGGGGTACCACCCTCATGGGTAATTTTACCGGAGGTATGTGGGCAGCCCATGTAACCAACCCGCTCACTGAGTTCACCGAAATTAAGTTCTCCGATCCTTTTGTTGACCTGAGTTTCAGATTGACCTACGACTTTTTTCTGTCTAAAACCGCCAGATTGCAGGCTGTCGTTGGCATCGATAATATGCTGAACAGCTATCAGCGTGATTTTGATACCGGCGCCTTGCGGGATGCCAACTATGTTTACGGCCCTTCTCTTCCACGCAGCGTGATGAGTGCGCTTCGCTTCACCCTCTGAGGTTAATTATCTCCCCGGATAACGTTCCGTACAAAATTGCCTAATTGGTTAATCCTTTCCAGATTCTGACGGATTGAAAGTGGCAGACTGCCATCAATCTGGAATGTCCCGTCTACCGAAGGATAGTTAGGTTCCTGCGGATAAACCATGATAAAATTGGCATTTTCAAAATGCCTGGAGAGTAACAACGGTGCCTTTTCCTGTTCCTCGGTATGTGAAACTGCCCCTTTGCGGGCACAAACCATAACCATAAGATCATCTGCCTTCAGGTCTTCCGCAATCTGCGGAAGTTGATCTACCCCGCTATAATCGGCGTATTGCAGTTCTATTTTTTGCTTCGCACTCTTATTGATGGCCTTGATAACCTCGGCTGTCTGTCCTTCGGAGTACAACAAAAAGCGGGTGTTCAGTGTAACGGCTATGGATCGCAGCGTTCCCAGCCATTTGCCGAAACCCGGCTCCAGCTCGGCATGCTGAGGGACTACCAATACAATACGCCGGATGGTATTAAAAGGCTGCTCCACTTTGGAAATTACCACCATCTGATCGGTGCGTTTCAAAAGATTATCCATGATGCCGCCGAAAAACTTGTCAACCGCATTGGGTTTGGGTTTCCAGCCCATGATGATTTCAGTAATCCCATTTTCGCGGGCGGTATGTACTATCCCCGAGGTGATGTTGTAGTCGACCCGGGTTAGTTTTTCAAGCTTTCGTTCCGCTGCCACTGCCATTTTCCCGGCTGTTTCAAGGAGTTTATTTCCCTGTATCAGCCCTTTGGTGGCCTCATCACCATCATCTACTACCGACAAGGCATACAGCGCCTCATTTTCGGCAGGTTCGTGTACCAGCATGGCCAGTTCCATCAGTCGCTCTACGCTGTTAGGGTTCGATAACGGCACCAGTATACGATCCTGCACGCCCAAAGCATCGGTTGGCGCATCGTTCTCCTGGATAGCGAGGAGTTTACCATTTCTTTCAACTACAAAAGAACTGACCAGGCAGGTTATCAGTATAAGGATAACCGTTCCGTTCAGTACATTTTCGTCAATGATTTCGAGGCGGTAACCAATCAGAATCACCGCAATGGTCGCGGCAGCATGCGCACTGCTCAATCCGAACATCACCCGCCGCTGGAGAGAGCTGTAACCAAATACAAACTTTGTCAGCAGTGCTGCCAGCCATTTACCGGTAAGGGCTACCGTGGTTAAAACGGCAGCCACAATCAAAGCCTGAGGCCCTCTTAAGAGAACAGAAAGATCTACCAGCATCCCTACACTGATCAGAAAAAACGGGATAAAGAGTGCGTTCCCGACAAACTCAACCCTGCTCATGAGCGGTGAACCATGTGGAATAAGCCTGTTTAATGCTAAACCAGCCATAAAGGCACCGATAATGGCTTCGACACCTGCCATTTCTGCCATTACCCCTGCTAAAAACACCATGGCTAAAACAAAAATGAAATGGGAGCTTTTTTCACCTTCTACATTTTTGAAAAACCAGCGGCCTATGCGCGGGTAGAGGTAAAAAACCAGGAAAGAAAATAACACGAGCGAGCCCGCAAGCTGTACCCAATACATGGTATCGCTTTTGCCTTGCGCCAATCCGGTGATAACAGCGAGAATCAAAAGCACCAGCGTATCTGTGATGATGGTACCCCCCACCGTTACTGTCACCGCTTCGTTGCGTACAATTCCCAGGCGACTGGCGATGGGATACGCTACCAGGGTATGGGTTGAGAACATGGATGCAATCAGAATCGAGCCCTGCACGCCATAGCCAAGCAGGTAGTGACAGACGGAATACCCCAGCAGAAAGGGCACGCTGAACGTAAAAAGTCCGAATAAAAGACTCCTGTTCTGGTTTTTACGGAACTCGTTCATATCAAGTTCCAGTCCGGCAAGGAACATGATATACAACAATCCAGCCTTGGCGAAAAGGTCTATGCTGGTTTTTTCAATTACATTCAGTCCGTAAGGACCCAATGCCACCCCTGCCAGAATCAATCCGATAATACCCGGAATTCGCAGTTTACCCATTACGATAGGCGCCAGCAAAATCACAAACAAGACCAATGCAAAGGTGATAATAGAGTCTTGCAGCGGAAGTTGCCAGTGGATGTTCAGAAGCATTTAAAAAGAGTTTGGCTTGAAAATACCAGTAAGTTCTTGCATTTTGACTCGCGATTCAATTTTAAGTCATGGCGAAACAAGAAAATAATAACTCCGACCCTTCGGCCATGTTCCTTCCGGAAGCCAGGGCCTACCTGAGAAGACTCTTCAATATCGAGGCCGGGACCGATGAGGCAAATACCATTGAAGGCATCAAAAATGGGGTGGAGTTCAAAGGCATCAACCTCTGGATTCTTATCTGCTCTATTTTCATTGCATCGGTGGGACTGAATACCAACAGTACCGCTGTCATTATAGGAGCCATGCTGGTTTCTCCGCTGATGGGGCCTATTCTGGGAATAGGACTGGCAATCGGCATCTTCGATTTTGTACTGCTTAAAAAGTCTCTTAAGAACTTCGCAACGGCAGTATTTTTTTCAGTACTTACCTCAACCCTCTATTTCAGTATCACACCCCTCAGTGAGGTACAATCAGAGTTGCTGGCCCGTACCACCCCAACCATTTTTGATGTGTTCATTGCCTTTTTTGGCGGACTGGCAGGCATCGTCGCTGGTTCGCGCAAACAAAACAGCAATGTGATACCCGGCGTTGCCATCGCTACGGCACTCATGCCGCCTTTGTGTACCGCTGGTTTCGGACTGGCTACGGGTAACATGAGTTATTTCTTCGGTGCTTTTTATCTGTTTTTTATCAATTCCGTTTTCATTGGTTTTGCCACGCTGCTCATAGTCCGTTACCTGAAATTTAAACCGGTAGGTTTTGTACAGACTGCCATGGCTAAAAAAGCCAGAAATTATGTAAGCATATTTGTCATCATAACGATGATTCCGAGTATATGGATTGCCTACAACGTAGTTCAGGAGTCATTTTTCAAGAACAGGGCCCTGTCGTTTATCCAGGATTATGTGGAAAGCCCAGACCGGCAGGTCATACGCACCGATCTTGAATACAAAAGCGACTCCTCTGTGATTGAAATTGCGCTGCTGGGTAAACCGATGGATTTACAGGAACAGCTGCAGCTCAGGGAAAAAATGCGTCAGAGACCCAGACTTGAACATACCAAACTCATCATACATCAGGCAGGCAGCATGGATGGTGAACTGATGATGCAGCTCAATAACAATCTCAAATCTGGTATCATAGAAGATTTGTACAAGAAAAATGAGGCAGATCTGTCCCGAAAAAACCTGACGATCGAAAGCCTTCAGGCACAATTTTCCGCAGTGTACTTAGATGCATCAGGAAACACCACACTGATGGAAGAAATACGGTTACAATATCCTCAGATAGAAAAAGTAGCGCTTGTGAAACTGGCAGAAACGAACATCGGCATTAAAAAAACAGACACGTTGCCAACCGTATTTGTGGAAGTGAAGCCAAAAACAAGTGCTGCCGAACTCGAAAAATTCAGAAAATGGCTGGAGATACGGCTCGATCAGGATAGCCTGCGGCTTATCCGGTATTAAGCGCTCCGGAAGCTGTCAGACACCTTTTATTCAGACATGGTGAGGGCGGGAAGCACCAGAATACACCTATAAAAGCTGAGCCGCGTGGTTTTTGGTGTCCACCTTCTCGATTACCTTCTCTATAATTCCCTTTTCATCAATCAGGAAAGTAACCCTGGCAGTACCCATATACTTGCGTCCGTACATACTTTTCTCCACCCACGTATCGTAAGCCTCATGGATTTTTTTGTCCTCATCGGCCAGGAGAGAAAAGGGCAGACTGTATTTACTGGCGAATTTATCGTGTGACTTTACATTGTCGCTGCTTATGCCGATGACCTCTATGCCTTTGGCTTTCAGCATGGTTTCATTATCGCGTAGGTTACAGGCTTCAGCAGTGCAGCCGGGAGTGTCGTCTTTCGGATAAAAATAAAGGGCTACTTTTTTGCCTTTGAACTGGTCGAGCGATATGGTTTCGCCTTTTTGATTGAGGCCGCTGAAGGCCGGTGCCTTGTCGCCTGCTTGTGGTCTGCTCATGGTGTATAAAAGTTTGCTTGGTATCGTTGGGTATTTCCCACGCCATCTTTAACAACTATTTCAAGCGTATGATTTCCGCTTGCGATATTTTTTTCAAGCGGTAACATTAAGGTAGCCGTTTTGCCGTCAAAAAAATGGTACTGCCACTTTTCATCTATGTAAACGGCGTAAGAAGCAAGGCCTATCAGGTTATCACCGATGCGAAACTGGAATTTTTGCCCCGGTCTGTAGGTAGCGTTGGGTTTAAAATTCAAACTTCTGATAGTGGGTGGCGTTGTATCCACAGAAAGATAAAACGTCCCGAAACTGCGTACCCTCGACTCAAAAAAATCGGCTTTCCAACTTCCTGTACTTGCATTTTTTTGCTTGTTGAGGCCAACATTTACCATAACCACTTTCGGACGCAGACTGTCGGGCAATACATTGGCTCTGATGGCAATGTTGTAAAAACCATGCACGGGCGTACCGGCATCATGGAACTGATGAACCGCGGAATAAAGCACGCCGGCCTGACTGATTTTCTGGTATTGCAGGTCTATGGTATCATAAAAATTCCACGGAGGCATTGAAATACGCAGTTCGTCTTTGAGCAGGTTAATGCCTTTGTCGGGTGTAAACCGCTCGCTGCCCCGAGCCGTTGCATGCAGCTCTGCTTCTTTGTTTTCTGCCCCACGTACCAGAAAGGACAGCTGTTGGGTGTTACCCTGGTAATCGGAAACTACCAGGGTTAGAGGCAACTGTTCACCAGGGGCAATCTGCAGTACACCATCGCCCTGCAGCCGTGATAACAGAGATGTTTTATTCCCTGGCTCCCGCATACAACGGTAAACAGATTCGCGGTTAGCCATGCGTTGCCCATAATCCATGACCGAATTGGCAAATCTTGTCTCCGTAAAGGCAAATTCATCGGCCTGAAAACGATAGATCGTGTCAGAACCTGCAAGCAATATCAGCCTGTAAACACCATTGTTGAAGCCATTACCATCGTGTTTATCCCAGACCTTCACCTGCACATAAAAAGTACCCCAGGCAGTCAGGCTGTGACTGGCCACCGTTGGATGCCCCGCTTTGGTTTTTTGAACCCACATCTTCTTGCGATTACCAGACCCGTTGATCTGACTGCCGGGGGCATGAGGCACCAGCTCCACAAAAGCGAAGGTTGGTGCAATGCGGTCAATTATCTCATACCCGAAATGCTGGGGATTGAGGATGTCCTCCGTTTTAGTGTCCCTTATCTCAAAATGGAGATGCGGGCCACCTGAACCACCTGTATTGCCGCTCAGCGCAATCACCTGCCCTTTTTTTACCGGTAATTCATCCGGATACAAGGTAACATCCAGTTCAAAGGATTCCTTCTCGTAGTGCTTTTTCATCACCCAATCGGCAATAGGGCCCTGAAACTGCTGCAAATGTGCATACACCGAAGTATAACCATTCGGATGGTCGACATACAACGCCAGTCCGTAACCATAGGCAGAAACCTTGATCCGGCTCACAAAACCATCTGCCACGGCATATACGTTCAGGCCCTCCACGCTGTTGGTGCGTATATCAAGGCCACTGTGAAAGTGGTTGGTCCGGAGCTCTCCAAAAGTTCCCGATAACTTGAGCGGGATATCCAAAGGTGGCCTGAAATAGTTTTTAGGGTAGGCAGGCTGCGCCCCGACCGGCAGGTAAAGCGCTGCCAGCCATCCTGCGAGGAAGGCAATATGGAAACACTTCCGCCCCATCAGAAATTGGGGCTGAGTACGAAGCGGGAGTAGAAGTCTTCTATGTGGTCAACTGCTTCCTGGGCAGTATCTACCACCGCAATCAGGTCGATGTCGGAGAGATGGATGTTGTGTTCCTTGTCGTGCATGGTATTTTTCATCCAGTCGATGAGGCCCTGCCAGTAGTCTTTGCCTACCAGTACGATGGGGAATTTTCCTATTTTTTTTGTTTGAATGAGGGTCATGGCTTCAAACAGCTCGTCGAGCGTTCCAAAACCACCGGGGAGTACAACAAATCCCTGGGCATATTTGATGAACATCAGCTTACGCACAAAGAAATAGTCGAAATTGATGAGCTTATCGCTATCGATATAGGGATTGCTGAATTGCTCAAAAGGCAGATCAATGTTCAGTCCTACCGACTTACCACCGGCCAGTTTCGCTCCTTTGTTTCCGGCCTCCATGATGCCGGGACCTCCTCCGGTAATCACACCAAAGCCTTTTTCTGTAAGCAATGCACCAATTTCTTCTGCCAGCTTATAGTATTGGCTATCGGCTTTGGTACGTGCCGATCCGAAAATAGATACACAAGGGCCGATGCGGGCGAGTTTTTCAAACCCTTCTACCAGCTCTGCAATTATTTTGAAAATCTGCCAGGAAGAGGCAGCTTTTATCTCTGTCCAGCTTTTTTGCTCAAACGCGCCGCGGATGAGTTCTTCTTTATCGTCAGTCATAGCAATTCTTTGGTCACAAATTTACCTGGTACAGCTAACAAACGCAGTCCGAGGAAAGTTATGGCTCCGTTTAATATCAATAATTCAAATCCAAACTTATATCCCCACAACCAGGCTTCGCTGTTGTCCTGCAATATATAGCAAATCACCGGCGAAAGAATGGCTACCAGGGGCACCCACTTATCTTTTACCACCCGGTTCGAAAACAGTCCGAAAGCAAATAAACCAAGTAAAGGCCCATAGGTATAGCCGGCTACCTTAAAAAGCTGGGTAATCAGGGAGTCGTTGTGCAGCGAATGGAAAAGTAAAATCTGTACCCCAAGCACCAGCGACATGCCGACATGCACCTTCATGCGGGTTTTAACAGGTCCTTTTTCACTGTTGAAGCCCAGAAAATCAACACAAAATGAGGTGGTCAGGGCGGTAAGTGCCGAATCGGCACTCGAATAGGCCGCGGCAATGAGCCCCACAATAAAGGTAAAACCGGCGATAGGTGCAAAATGCTGCAGCGCGAGCATGGGGAAGAGTTCATCGCTTTTCCCGGGCAGGGCGATGCCCCTTTTTTCGGCATAAATATAGAGCAGGGCACCCAGGCACAGGAAAAGCAGGTTTACAAACACCAGCACGATGCTGAACCAGGTCATGTTTTTCTGCGCATCCTTCAGACTACGGCAACTGAGGTTTTTTTGCATCATATCCTGATCCAGTCCGGTCATCACGATGGTAATAAATGCCCCTGAAAAAAACATCTTGAAGAAGTTCTGGGAACCCTGCCAGTCCCAGAAAAATATTTGCGACATAGGGCTGTCGGAAACCGTTTTGACGAGCCCTGCCGTACTCAATCCCATATCCTGACCGATGATGTAGATTGATAAGACAACAGATCCTATCAGAAAAGCCGTTTGCAAGGTATCGGTCCACAAAATCGTTTTGATGCCGCTCCGGAACGTATACAGCCAGATGAGCACGATGGTAACCACCACCGTTACCCAGAATGGCACCCCCCAGGCGGCAAAAACGAAGGTATCCAGCACCATCGCCACCAGATACAGCCGGAAAGACGACCCGATGGTACGTGAAAGGAGGAAAAAGGACGCTCCGGTTCGGTGCGACCAGAACCCGAACCGTTGTTCCAGATAGGCATAGATAGAGGTCAGGTTCATTTTGTAATACAGCGGCAGCAATACCCTGATAATCACAAAATAACCCAGCAGATAGCCCAGCACCAGCTGCATATAACTGAACGACTGGCTGGCCACGGTACCGGGAATCGACACGAAGGTGACGCCTGAGAGCGATGAGCCGATCATGCCAAAAGCCACCACATACCAGGGCGCGGCTTTGTTGGCGAGAAAAAACGACTGGTTATCGGCTTTCCGGCCCGTAAAACAGGAAATACCGATCAGCAACAGAAAGTACAGGGAGATAATCAGCAGGATAAGCGTTGGTGTCATGTGGCGGGTATCTGTTACGAAGGTAATATACACGCGGGAATCGCCATCCACAACGGGGGGTAGTTTTGCCAGATAGCCAGTTTTGCCAGATAGCCGGTTTTTAAGATCGGGTTAACCCAATCCATATTTCATACAACCCCGTTTAACCAAAACATCCGTTTAACCGTTTAACCAAAACGTCCGTTTGTGAAAGTAGACGGTTTCCCAAAATAATTGCACTTCCTCCCCTCGTTTCATCTCCTATTTTTGTAAGATGAACTACCCTTCCCGCCTGATTGAAGAGGCTGTCAATGCCTTTTCCCGTTTCCCGGGAATCGGCCGCAAATCGGCGCTGCGGCTCACCCTCTACCTGCTGCGGCAACCGGGAGAAGAATCACAGCAGCTGGCGAAAGCTATCAGCGACCTGCGCAGCAAGGTAGTGTACTGCAGCAGCTGCCACAACATCAGCGACGAACCGGTTTGCCGCATCTGCGCCAGCAAAACCCGTGATAAAGGAACAATTTGCGTGGTAGCTGATCTCCGGGATGTAATAGCGATTGAAAATACGGGGCAATACACCGGTGTTTATCACGTACTGGGTGGCCTTATAGCCCCCATGGAAGGCGTCAGCCCCGACCAGCTCAAGATACAATCGCTGCTCGACCGTGTTGCTTCCGGCGAAGTGAAAGAGATACTGCTGGCCCTCAGCGCCACCATGGAAGGCGATACCACCGGCTTTTACATCTCCAAAAAACTGGCCGGCCAGCCGGTCCGCATCAGCACCATCGCCCGGGGCATCGCCATCGGCGGTGAACTGGAGTATGCCGATGAGCTTACTTTGGGCCGTTCTATCCTTAACAGGGTGCCTTTTGGGGGTTAAACAAGACTTTCAGCAGGTATTTTCTTATTCTTGTAGCGCTTGTCACCCATGAAACTCTCCGTCATCATCGTCAACTACAATGTCAAATACTTCCTTGAGCAGGCGCTCCGGGCAGCAATGAAGGCGTGTGAGGGGCTGGAGGCCGAGATTTGGGTGGTAGATAACCGGTCGTCTGACGGTTCTGCTGAGATGGTAAGGGAGAAATTTCCTCAGTTGAAATTGATTGCCAACGATAAAAACCTGGGTTTCAGCAAGGCCAATAACCAGGCCATGCGCTTGTCGTCCGGTGAATATGTGCTGTTGCTGAATCCCGATACTGTGGTGGCCGAGGATACCTTCCGTCAGGCCGTCGCTTTTATGGATGAACGGCCACAGGCAGGTGGACTGGGTATCCGGATGCTGGATGGATCGGGTAATTTCCTGAAAGAATCAAAACGCGGACTTCCTACGCCGGAAGTTGCTTTTTACAAAATATTCGGCCTTTCAGCCTTCTTCCCCAAAAGCCGGCGTTTCGGCCGCTACCACCTCACCTTCCTGAATGAGCATGAAAATCACCCCGTCGACATACTCGCGGGGGCCTTTATGCTCATGCGTAAATCGGTGCTCGACCAGACCGGCCTGCTCGACGAAAAATACTTCATGTACGGGGAAGATATTGACCTGAGCTACCGCATTCGCCTGGCCGGTTACGAAAACTGGTATTTTGCAGATAGCCCCATCATTCACTACAAAGGTGAGAGCACTAAAAAAGACAGCGTCAACTATGTGCGGGTGTTTTACCAGGCCATGGCCATTTTCGCAAGGCAGTACTTCAGTCCGGGTAACGCCCGGTTATTTGGCTGGCTCATTCAGTTCGGCATTGTTTTCAGGGCGCTTATCAGTCTGCTGAAACGCTGGAGCAAGGTGTTTTTTAATCCTGTGCTCGATGCGGGCCTCATTTATACCGGTATGTATTTCCTGAAAGATTTCTGGGAAAACAATGTTAAGGTAGCCGAAGGAACGGTTTATCCGGCTGTGTTTATGCAGGGCATTGTACCGGCTTTTGTGGTCATCTGGGTGTTGAGCGCCTATTTCAGCGGTGCTTATGACAAACCCTTCCGACCAGCCCGCCTCATCCGGGGTTTATTGTTCGGAACAGTAGTAATTGCTGCCGTTTATGCCTTCTTCCCACCTGAACTGCGTTTCAGCCGGGGTTTGATTCTGGCCGGGACTGCAGCGGCTGTCGCGACCACTTTGCTGGCACGGGGTATCATCAACCTCCTCCTCAATGGCCGTTGGGTAGAACACAAACACAGCAGCAAACGGACCTTGATAGTCGGTAGCGGCGGTGAAGTTGACCGTGTACATGCCATTCTGCAGCGGGCAGGAGTGAACAGCAAATTTGTAGGCTTCCTCAGCGACCGGAAAGCAGATGCCGCCAACGAGTTTTACCTGGGCGACAGCAGCCAGCTTCAGCTGGCCGTCAGCCGGCTCGATGTTTCGGAGGTGATTTTCTGCGGGGAAGATCTCCCCTACAAAACCATCATTTCGAACTTTGATATTTTGCGCGGACAGGTAGATGAGCTTAAAATTGTACCTCCGGGAACCGATTATGTAATCGGTAGCAACCATGTGGACTATCCGGGTGATTTATATACCCCTGATTTTAACCTCAACCTTAACCTGCCGGGTGCACGCCGCAACAAGCGGGTGCTTGATTTCATGGCAGGCATCGTCTTATTACTTTTTTATCCGCTTGGTGTTTGGTGGTATCCGGCTGCCTGTCGAAACCCGCTGGCGCTTTTGGGTCTGTTGGCGGGCCGTAAAACCCTGGTAGGTTACCCCCATCAGGAAAAACTTCCCCGTCTCAAACCCGCTTTGCTCGATCCCGCCGGAGATTTAGCCGAAGGTCCGCTCCGTTCCCGCATCCACAAGGCCTATGCGAAGGATTATACGGCGCTGGAGGATTGGCGGGTGTTCCGGAGGGCCATATAAGCCCTTATCCATTCTTTTTCAGGGAGATAGCAGTGGATTGTGGGAAATGTTTATATTCGGGGCGATAAACCTTCGTGTAGACGGGCCTATTGGGCTTAAAAGCGCATGTTTGTTGCGTATATAAACTAGTTGGGTGCAAGCCTAAAGGACGACCACAGACCAAATTGACAAATCGAATGAAATGGAAAAAATAAACTTAATAAGAGAAGTAAGAGAACTGAAAACACATTTATCCTATTCCAAGAACATAGGATTCTTTTTTGGCGCAGGGACTTCTTGTGCGTTAAAAATACCAAATGTTGAGCAATTGACCGCCGGCATAGAAGCAGAACTAAATGGAGCGAACAAAGCCAACTTTCTTGCGATTAAGGAAGACTTAAAACCCATTATCAAAGACCGAAATGTCAATATTGAAGACATCTTAAATCATATTAGAAGGATTCGAGAGATTACGGGAGAAGTCAATACAAAAAGCTATCAAGACATAACAGGTGAATCTGCCAAAACCCTTGATATAGAAATTTGTAAAATAATTTATCAAATCATTGCGGCAAAAGAAGCGGTTGCAGACATAAGTCAAACAAAAAAATTCTTTGCTTGGCTAAGTATGCTCAATAGAGACTTTTCAAAAGAAATATTCACTACAAATTATGATCTAATAATTGAGAAATCTTTGGAAGCTAGCCAAATCCCATACTTTGATGGATTTGTTGGTTCATTTGAACCATTCTTTTGGCAAGAAAGTATTGACCAATTTGTGTCAAAAAATGACTTGACACAAAATTGGATTAGACTTTGGAAAATTCACGGCTCATTGAGTTGGTTTTGGAAAATTGACCCAGCCACAAAGGCACAAAAAATCATTCGACAAGGGAAAATTGAAAAAATAGAAGATGAAAAAAATGAACTTGTAATTTATCCCTCAAAGGAAAAATATGATTCATCTAAGAAACAGCCTTTTATAGCTTATTTCGACAGACTAAAAAACTATTTACTTAGCGGCGAGCTCCTATTTATTTTCTCAGGCTATTCATTCTTCGACCAACATATCAACGAAATTATATTTAACTGTTTAAGACAAAATAATAGATTAACTGCCTTGGTTTTCTTTTTCCAAGATGCTGAAGTAGTGAATTTGCATAAACTAACGTCTTCATATATGAATCTTATAGTCTTTGGACCAACAAAGGCTATTGTAAATGGCAATTTGGGAGATTGGCACTATTCCGCAGATGATTTGAAACCGAATGAAAAATCAGAAACTTTTTGGGATTCCAACACAAGCACATTCAAACTTGGTGACTTCAATGAGCTTGTAAACTTCCTTATTTCCAATTCAGGAAAAAGAGAAGCAATAGAAAACTTTACGAAATGAAAACCGAGATAACATATTTAGGCCACATAATAAGAGTTGACTCGGGAACAATTGAAGTTGAAGTTTCAAACGAAATACCATCGGCAGCTCCTATAATCAATGGTCGCCTATATAAAATAGGTCAAATTGGAACATTCGTAAAAATTCCAATTGGCAATATCACTATATACGGTATTGTTTCATCAGTAAGTAATACCCCAAGCAAAACAGATGAAGCAATTTTAAAATATAGTTTTGGATCAAGGTTTTTAACCGTTCAACTTGTTGGTGAAAAAGTAGGAGAAGATGATTTTGAAAAAGGTATTGGGACTTATCCAACGATCAATGATGAAGTCCACATAGTCATTGAAAAAGACCTTTTTGATATTTATGGCAAAAAAGATGCAGGCTCGATTGAAATTGGCAAACATTCATCATCTGAAAATTTAAGTGTCTATGCAGATTTGCACAGATTAGTTCTAAGACATTGTGCAATTTTAGGTTCAACAGGCAGTGGAAAGTCTAATACAACAGTTAGTATCCTCAAAGCAATTTTGAATGGTTATCAAGGTTCAAGAATTATCCTTGTTGACCCTCACGGTGAATACTCTTCTGCTTTTCCCGAAGCTAAAGTTTTAAAAATAAATGACCCAGCCAATCCATTGTTCATTCCTTTTTGGTTAATGTCTTTCGATGAACTTGCATATTTTTTAGTAGGGGCCAAACCGACAGATGACCAAAAGCCTGATTATCGCCTATTTAGAGACTTGGTAACAACTTTGAAAAAAGAAAATTGCAATCTGAAATCAGGCGTAGTAAATCCTGACTTTGTAACATCTGATTCTCCTATTCCTTTTAGTGCTAGAAAATTATGGCACGAAATGAATTGGCTGTTGAATGCTACGTTTAGCAGTTCGAATAAAGACGACCAAACACGAGCAACCGCACAAGAAATAAATGCAGGTGATTGTGAAAACTTAATTCCTGCTCAATTCACACCTTATCCAACAAACAATACAGAGCCTTTTAAGTCTAAACACCAAGAGTATTATTCATACGAAAAGAAGATACTTTCAAGACTCAAGGATTCAAGATTTGATTTCCTTTTTAATCCAGGGGACTTCAAAGATGCCAATTCAGATAAGGATTTACATCATCTATTGAATGAATGGATTGGAAGTGATAGTAAACTCTCAATCTTAGATTTAAGTGGAGTTCCTTTTGAAGTTCTTGATATAACCGTTGGGCTTATAACAAGATTTGTTTACGACAGTATGTTTTGGGGGCGGAATGAAACATATACAGGAAAAAATAGACCTCTCCTTTTGGCGTATGAAGAAGCACACAACTATCTTAACAAAAATGACAATAACAGTTATTCAAAATCAGCGGTAGAAAGAGTATTTAAAGAAGGTAGAAAGTTTGGTTTAGGAGCATTAGTGATTTCACAAAGACCATCAGAAATTTCAGAAACAATCTTAGCCCAAGTGGGAACTTTCATTGCGTTACGATTAACCAATTCGGGCGACCAATCCATAGTTAAATCCTCAGCCCCCGACAACTTAAATAGCTTAATTGACCTACTTCCTTCATTAAGGACAGGTGAAGCTATAATTGTTGGAGAAGCAATCAAAATTCCCTCAAGGGTAAGACTCAAACTAAATGTTCCAAGACCAACAAGTGATGACCCAAAACTTGTTGAAAAATGGCAACAAGAGCACCCGACTAATGAAGAAAACTATAAAACCGTTGTAACAAGAATAAGACAACAAAAATTTTAAATATGGACAGAGAATATGTAGAATCATCAATGATAACTGGTATTGGGTTTGACCCAAATACATCGACTCTTGAAATTGAATTCAAAAAAAATGGTGCAGTTTGGCAGTATTACGACTTTCCAGAAAGCACCTATTATGAATTTATTGGAAGTGATTCAGTAGGGAAATTCTTCTTGGCACACATTAAAGGACATTACTCAGAAAACCAAGTAGGATGACGAAAGACAGAAGGCCAGCACCCAACAGGCGTTTGGCTCAATGGCGGGTGATGTGGTTAATTGAACATTCTATCTCGCATTCCCGAACGTGCGGGATGGTGTATTGACAGTTTTGTACTCCGAAATCCGCTACTGCGCCAAGCGCCAAACCGTCAGACTGTCTTAAAACCTCAATTGAGCAAAGAAAGGAGTCTTTTAAACGCTGTATTTGCCATTGCTTTTTACATTTCAGAGGTTTTTAGACAGACTGCCATTATAAGTAAGTGTAATGCTACATGCCTGAAAACTCTAATTAAGACCGTCTGTAGAGCAGGGAGGACCTCAACGTAACCGGTAGCTATGGATCCGATTTTAACTAACTTGGGGTAATTGAACAGTGGTTTTCAGCTGGACTGCCCTTGGCGGCCATTTTAAAAGAGAAACGATGCGCAAAAAGGTCCTCCTTCCCCTTCTGATTTTGATGTCAGAATCGTTATCCGGACAAGCTGTTCAGCTTGTGAGTCAGGACTTAAATAAGTTTCAGAACCTGCGCGACTTTTGCATTTCATCAGATGAATCGGAAGCCTATTTTACCATTCAAAGTCCCAATCAAGACTTGTCGCAGCTTGTTTGTGTGAAAAATAAAAACTGGAGCAACCCGGAGCTGCTCCCTTTTTGCGATGGATACGCTTATATGGAGCCCTTTTTATCAAAAGATGGCCGCAGGCTTTATTTCGCTTCTGACAGGCCTAAAACGGAATCGGAAAGCCTTAAAAGTGATTTCGACCTTTGGTATGTGGAAAGAAGCAATAAAAATAGTCCCTGGTCAAAGCCCGTAAATATGGGTAATCAGGTAAACACGGAAGGCAACGAATTTTATCCAACCCTGGCCGATAACGGCAATTTGTATTTCACCCTGGAATCAGCATCAGGCTTGGGAAAAGACGATATATATTGCTGTATATGGGATGGAACGGTCTATTCCAGGCCGGTTTTACTGAATAAAAACATCAACAGTGAGGGATTTGAATTTAACGCCTTCATTGCTAAAGATGAAACATTCCTCCTTTACACCAAATACAATGCAAAGGATGGTATGGGCAGCGGTGATTTGTATGTGTCGAAAAAGAATGAAAAAGGGGAATGGGGCGTTGCAGAAAATCTTGGCAGCACCCTCAACACCCGATATATGGAGTATTGTCCGTTTTATGATCCTCAAACAAATACCCTTTATTTCACCAGCCGGAGGAGTACGCTGATTCCTGAGAAATTTGAAGACCTGAATGCATTTCAGGACTGTATCACTGGCAGCGAAAATGGGTTGAGTAAGCTTTATAAATGTAAAATGAGCTTCTGAGAAATTTTCGTTTTCAGAAAATGCCGGCAGTCGCTTCCCTCATTCCCCAGCCGCGGCACGAACATTCCACCGGCCCTTCTTAAAATCAGCTGCTTTAGGTTTAGCCAGTTCCTTTCTGCGGGCGCGCTGTTCTGCTTCCGGTAGGTTGATGACTTCCTTACAGGCCGCTGAGCAGCAGCCCTGGAATTTTTCGCTGCACTTTTCACATTGTATGAAGAGCAGGTGGCATTCGCTGTTGCGGCAGTTGGTGTGGTGGTCGCTCAGTTCACCGCACTGATGGCAATGGCTGATGATTTCGGCACTGATGCGTTCGCCCAGGCGTTCGTCGAATACGAAGTTTTTGCCCACAAATTTGCTTTCGAGGCCCTGCTGTTTTACCTGGCGGGCATATTCAATGATTCCGCCATACAACTGGTTTACATCCTGAAACCCCTCATGCTTAAAATATGCACTGGCCTTTTCGCAACGGATACCTCCGGTGCAGTACAGCAGTAGTTTTTTGTCCTTTTTATCCTGCAGCATATCCGCCACCAGCGGCAACTCTTCCCGGAAAGTGTCTACATCCGGGGTAATGGCATTTCGGAAGTGGCCTACTTCGCTTTCATAGTGGTTGCGCATATCGACCACAATGGTATCAGGATCTTCCATCGCTGCGTTAAACTGTGCCGCTGTAAGATGGGTACCTACATTGGTCACATCGAAAGCATGGTCGTCGAGGCCATCAGCTACAATTTTTTCGCGGGTTTTGATGGCCAGCTTGTAGAAGGATTTGCCATCGTCTTCCACCGCCTGCTTAATAGGCACACCTGCCAGCCAGGAACGGCTGTTGAGATCGGCAAGGAAGGCCTCATAGTGGTGCTCCGGTACGTTCATCTGGGCATTGATGCCCTCCCGGGCCACATAAATGCGCCCGAAACAGCCTAAAGCCGACCAGGCGACATACAGCTCATCCCGGGTACGGGCAGCATCTTCCAGGATGACATAACGGTAAAAGGAAATGGTGATGCGCCGGAAATCCTCCTGCATCAGCCGGGCCCGCAATTCGTTGCGGTTTACTTTGTTCTGAATGACCATACGTTTGGGTGTTAAGTTGCACGCTTAAACCGGACACAAAGGTAGAAATTTAGTTGAGGAAGTCAGCCCGCCATAGGGGGCGGTTTAAACCGACCCCACATCCCTCACAAACCCCAAGCAAATACCCCGAAGAGGAAGCCTCCACCCAACAAAAAAGGCGCTCTTGCGAGCGCCTTTGTGGGCTTATTTTTTCCGGAACCCGTACGGGCAGTGCCTGCAACTGCTTTTGCAGCAAAAGCCACGCTTCAGGTGAAACTTTTCTGTAAACACCATATACCCTTGCTCATTGAAGTAGAAATCTTCGCCTTCCACAAGGGGCTTTGAAGTAGTGTTGTCAGGCTTGGGTATCATTTGAAATAAATAGAACCGGGGGCAACACCTGTATAGAAGGAATCAACTGCGGTAAAAGCCAGATCGTACTTCATCAATTTACCGGCACTGTTGAAATCTCCTGCATCCGTGCCATAAAAATAACCGGTTACCGGATCAAAACCGATGGCATAAAAGTTACGGTCAACCACTGTGGTGGTGCTGGGGAACAACGACAAACGATTATGTTCGTAAACCTTGCCTTGCATTGAATAGTATAACTTGGTACGGTCGGCATTGGCACACAGGTCAGTCGGTGAGGTCTCAAGGCCCAGATCAATGTGCGCAGGGGTAATGGTGCCATCAAGTTTCCAGAGACTGGCCTCGGTGGCCGTTCCTACAAAAGAGGGCTGACCGCCGCAAAGTACCCAAACAAATCCGTCCGCATCTACGGCAAAGCTATTGGGCCAATCGCCTACTTCAATCGTGTCGGTATAGGTATCGGTAGCAGTATTCAGGACCAGTACCTGATTACTGTTGCTGTTAGCCACATAAATGTTACCCTGATAAGCCAGAATCGCATCCGGGAAAACGCCTGTGGGCAGGGTGGCGGTGACAGTTCCGGAGGCCATATCCACCACCTTTAAACGGCCATTGCCACCAAAAATTACCCATTCAGTTACATAGGCCTTGTTGTTGGCAACCGCGATTCGGCTGGGGAGTTCAAATCCGGTAATCTCTCCGGTCGATTTAAAATCTGTGAGATTAACCAACTCCAGCTTATTGCCATTGTTCACCACGATGATACCTGTGTTGTTCCAGTGAGCCATTGTCTGAGTGGTATTGCCCAGTGGCCTGCCATTGGCCTGCTCAAAAAGATGCTGTACAAAACTACCGTTCTGGCGATTCAGATAGCTCAGACTGCCGCTGCCACTCGGGAAAGCACCTTCGCTGGTCACATAAACACCGGCTTCATAAGTATCAGTAACCACCGGGGTGATGGGATCATCTTTTTTACAGCTGACAGCTGCAACAAACAACAGGAGTGCTCCTGCCAAACGCATTGATTTAATCATGATAAAAAGGTTATGGTTAAGTTGAGTAAATAATATCGTCCCGGCATAGGTCGCCATTGCACGGCCTGGTATCGGGTGTTAAAGAGGTTGTTGACCTGCAAGCCCAGGCGGATATCAGCTTTCCGGATATTCCGGCTAACGCCAGTCTGCAGGTGATTCAGCTGGTAAGGATCCAACTGGCTGCTGTGGTCACTGGTTACAAAACGCTGTCCGGTAAAATTGTAGAGAACCCCTGCATAAAAAGGGCCGTACTCATACCATAACTGCGCCCGCAATTGATGCTCCGGCACATAAATAAGCTGCTTGTTGAGTCTGTTTTCCTGTCCCGGACCTACTTCCTTATGAACAGACTTTACCCAGGCATAGTCTGCATGGAGTCGGAAACGATGGCCTCTGAGCGCATATTGCAACTTTGCATTGAACTCCAGGCCCTGGGAGGCTACCGACAGCAAATTTTCAGGTACCCAGTAACCGGCAGTACCTGGCAACCAGATAATCCAGTCGTTGATCCGTTGCCTGAAATAGCCCATGCTTACTTCCTGCCTTTTACCTGCCACCACAAAAATCTGCCGGATACCCGCCTCTGCTGATATACCCAGCTCTGGCCTCAGATCCGGATTACCCCCCGGCTGCCAATGCAAATCATTCAGCGTCGGTAAGCGGAACAAACGGCTTGCGTTCATATAGAGCAACGATTGGGCCGTCAATTGATACTCTGACCCTATGCCGGGTGTAAAGGGTACCAGTTGCCCGGCAAAAACCTCCTGACGCGCCAGCAGTTGCAACCGCCACCGCGTACCGGCATAACGGGCTGCCAGCCAAAAGGCGAAACGGTTTTGTTTGGGAGGTTGAAGGGTATCGAAAGCGGGTGAAAATGCCTGATAATGAGTATGATTGACTACAAGCTGAGCTTGCCAGTGTTCTGTGAGAGGTCGTTTGACTGCTGCTTCACTGATCATGCCCACAAAACGGTGGTCTTCGAACAAATCTGCCAGGCTGTCTTCGAAAACATTCGACTCCAGCAACCACAACTGCCTGAACTCCCATTCGGCTTTTCCTTCTGTATGCAGCCATCGCCATTGGGCACGAAGCGCCTGATCATCCTGCACCGACACCGACTGTGCTGCTGTCATGGCAGGGGGAATTTGCCGGCTGTATTGCTGATACCACCCCTTCACGGAAAGAGAATCTTTTCTGTTGATCCGCCAGCCAAACTGATATATCAGTCCCCGGGCATCCAGGGAGGCATTGGACAGTTTTTCGGTGGGTGCACCAAAACGTGCGGTATTGGAGTAGGGAAAATTATTGCGCGCCTGCTTGTGGAAAAAACGGATGTCATGATGCGTCTGTCGCCACTTACGGCTAAGCTGTGCACCTGCAGTATGCTGTCCGAAACTCCCGCCTTCATAAAAGAGGCTTACTTTAGACTGCTGTGGAACCGATTGCCCCAGCTGGATGGCACTTCCCATGGCACCGGATCCGAACATGGCCACAGAAGCACCTTGCTGCACCCGGCTGTCGTCAACAAAAAAGAGTGGTAACAGGGCCAGATCACTCAGGCCATTCATAGGGCTCAGCAAGGAAAATCCATCCCAAAGCACAGCTGTGTGAGCCGAACCGGCACCGCGGGCAGCAGAAGTACTCAGGCTGCCCATGCCATAGGTCCGTAACGTAAGCGAACCTTGTCTTTCCAGCAAATCAGAGAGATTTGCCCCGGGCAGTTGCCTGACAAGCAAGCTGTCGGGCATCAGTGTCCGGTAGCCTGTATGAAATGTGGCACGGCTGGCCTCAACCTCCACCGGAAGAAGCTGAAGCGTATCGGCATGCTGGGCTTTTGCCAGTCCGAAACACCCCCAGAGGGCTAAAACAAAAAATCCTGTCCGTTTCATCGTATACGGGCAGGCTTCAGGGGTAGCTACGAAAAGAAGATACAGCGGACTGTATCCCAATCCCGAAGCGGCTTTTATTCCCGAAAGCCTTTCTTTGGTGTACGTTGGCAGGTCTTCTGACTCACCCCCCTTCAAATCACCTTCCCTCTTTACAGAAGTGGCATGCCGATTTGAGGTTCAATGGGGTTTACAGCAGCGGGTACTGTCCCGGAATTTCACCGGATTCCCTTTTCATCCCGATTGTTGAGGCCGGGAACCAAAGTACAGGGCAAATATATAAAACAATTTCACACGTTTCAGAGCAATTCTGCCGGACCCTTCTCTGGGCCTATTTTGCCGAGATGCGTAAACTTGAACCCCTGCTCGTACTTAAGGCCATACCCAAACAACCGATCCATACCACTATGTCCCCACAACAACAAACCCGTAAACAGCAGATAGGAAGATGTGCCCAACGATAAACCTATTGCAACACATGCAAAAGCAGTCAGGTGATGATGGGCCAGGTTATAGCTCCAGGCACCCACCCGCCGGTTGATCAGGTAACCAATCATACTCACATCTGGCACCAGCAGCCAGGCCCAAAACCACCAGGCAGGAAAGCCAAACCAAAGGGTAAGCGCATAGGCGGCAAACCACTGTCCGAGATATTCGAGTTGAAGCAGCTTTTTCATAGGTAAAAGTTAAACAAAAAAGCCCCCACGTTTGCACGTGGGGGCTCTGGATTAAATCATGTCAACCCTTAACGCTGAATCATGAGGCGTTTCACTGCTGTTTGAACACCGTCAGTAATCCGTACAAAGTACAGACCTTCCTGAAGGCTGGCAACATCAAGCGAAAGTTCTCCGCGGCTTGCGCCGTTTTCGTTAAGCGTGAGTACTTCCTGCCCAATCGCATTTACTACGACTACTTTCAAATCAACATTGCTGTTGAAGTTGTAGGCAAGGGTAGCCACTTTGCTGGTTGGGTTAGGATAAAGATTCATCGAGCGACCCAGCTCATTTTCATCCACCGAGGTAATCACACCACGTGTGATACTGATGTTGAATTTGGCAACGGCGTCTTTGCTCAATGCACCACTGTTGGCCACTACTTTCCAACGACCGTTAAACGTTCCTCCTACCAGCAAACCACGGGCGGCCAATGTATCTGCCAGCGTGAGATAGGTAAGGCTTACGTTAGGACTGGTCAAGCCGCTGCGCGATGTGATGGCAACAGGGTTACCGGTAGCAGTTTCCAATGTCCAGGTATACGTTACAGGCTCAGTACCTACCGAACGGGTAGATGCCTGCCAGGTAAAGTCAACGGTCTGGGTAGGAGCACCTGCCAGCGTTACGGCACTGCTGTTTGCAGGAGTCAGCAAGTTAAATACCGACATCGTATCAGGAACAAAACAAGCAGTTCTTACGAAGGCAGTATCGTACTGTGGCGGGTTAGCAGTGTTGCCGTAAGGCAGTGAGTCGGCGCCAGAGAAAAGGCTAACCAAGCCGGCAGGGCAAAGAAGACTCAGGTCATAAGTACCCGATCTTGTTCCATCCCACAAACCATCACCATAACTGTCTTCGATTCTGAACTTCAGCACAGCATTTGAAGGCAGACAGAGGTTGTGAACATGGGTGGCTGCCGTAGAGTCGTAAGGATTGATATCAGGATATGGTCCACCTTTTGCAATCAGATTGCCGGTGATGCTATCTGTGATAGTCCAGCTCAACTCTGTTCCATAAATATCGGTCCGAATCTTCACTACTGCCTCAGCACCATTACATACGCTGTTTATCTGAATGTTATCAACTGCAAATCCACTTCCGGCACCACCATTGATTGCATGGTTGAACACCACATGCAGCATGGGAGTAAGGGCGTATCCATTCAGACTTACTGTTTTAGCCTGCCAGGCAGCACCGGCTGCCATAGAGTCAATTTTGGTAAAGGTCTGACCTCCATCGGTCGATACTTCCACATAGGCTTTAGAGCCTGCGGTACCATTGTAGAAAGCGTCAAAAGTAAGGCTGGTCACAGCTGTTGCTGTCACATCTCCAAACGGAATTGATGGGCTGATCAATCGGCCTGCTGTTTTGGCTGCAGCAATGCCTGTACCAGACGCAGGGGTAGGAATAGTAAAACCTGTACCACTCAATCCCGCTGCTGTACCACTCTGCCATCCTCCATCAATGATGAAGTTACATGGAATACCGGCCTCCAAAGAAGCTGCATATGGCAGTTCACCAGGAGCGGCTATTTCAATGGTAGCATTGGCAGGAGCTGTTGGTCCTAAGCAAATGTCTGAAACGCTGAGATTGTAGAAATAATAGTAGTTCGCAGATGTTCCGTTTGTACCGGCCACGTGAGCCGAGTCAATCGACAATCTGCCATTAACAACATACGGATATGTTGATCCTCCTACAGTTCTGAACAATACACCGGTTCCGGCTCTTCTGACAGCTCTTACATAGTATGAACCTGTTGTCAGGAAAGCCTGCATAGGCACAACACTTACACCAGCACCAGCTACCGCGAACGGAGCCTCCTGAAGAATTACAGCTGTTGGGTCAAGAACTGGATTAGCATTCCAGAATTGCATCACACCACTTAATGCTCCATTGGAGAAGAGTGTGATTGAATCAATCCTGATGTTACTCAAAGCTCTGTAATACATACCATTGCTAAACATACCCGTAGGGAATGTACCTGTACCGGGTGGGGTACGTCCGATGTTGAAGATAGAGTCATTGGCTCTTCCTGCAAATCCAGCGTTGACGGCTGTAGGAACAGTAATGTTTGGCACCTCAATAGTATTTCCTGCACTTCTGATAACGGTACCATCGTACCATACTACATCATAAGGACCTACAGAGGTAGCACCCAAGGTAGCCGTTGCACCGACACCACATACGGTATCTCCAATGGTTACCGGAGCTATTGTGATAGGACAATTCGGTGTAATAGCACCCCTTACCAGCGTCAGGTTGTTAACGTTGGTAGAAATACCCAGTTGTGCACCATAAGCTGCAGTTACACGCCATTTGGCAGCAAGTGTACCTCCTACAGCAATACCACGGGAATCCAGGAAATCATTGATGGCTCCCAAGGTGAGTGTGATAGAAGTATCGGCACCGTTGCTGTTTGACAGTAAGTTCAAATAAGGGTTGCTGAAATCACCAGAAATGGTATCCAGCTGCCATCTGTAAACTACCGGCCCGGTTTGTGCCGCATTCCAGCCGGCACTGATGCTTGAAGATGCATAACCACCTGTATTAATGGTAGTATTGGAAGCTGGCCCCAACAGAGCGAACGGGCGCAATGGCTCAGAGATTACAATATTGTCAAGATCCAAATAATAATCACCAACTGCCCATTGACCGCGTACCCGGATGGTTACTTCCTGCCCGGCATACTGTCCGATCGGAACACTGATGTTAGACCAGTTTCTGGAAGGCACATGTGTATTGCTGTCGATTTTGTGCAGGCGGGTAAAAGTAACTCCACAATCGGTCGAAAGTTCGAACACAATACTGTCTCCCGAAGTTATCACAATAGAATCCTGCGGATATGATGTATAATTCATCAACCGGTAAGAGAAACTGAAGTTTGTAGTAGCTGTAATGCCATAGATTTTTGGCAATGTGAACGTGGGGGTCAAATATGCAGGCGAATCGTACAGATTGAAGTACAAGCCATTTCCGGGATTACCATGGTTATTTGCACCGATAACCCATGGATTACCGAATACCCAGTTGGTCAAACCTGTCAGCAAAGTCCCAGACTCAAAATTCTCACCAAAAGGATTAGCAACCGGAGCAATGTTAGTTGTGCTTGAAGCAGGTAACGTATTATTCAAGGAAATACCATCTCCAGTCATAGCAATGAAACCATTGTGCGTATAAGTGCCATAGGCTGTCATACTGCGAACGCCTACCAGAACCTGCATGGTATCTCCTACAGCTATGGTTCCTGAGTTTACAGTAGCCGTAATAGTATCTGAAACCACTCCACTTCTATAGATCGTTACTGTCAAAGGATTCGTGGCAAGATTTAATGCTGACAAACCGGTGTTGCGCACAACAGCTCTGATAGGCTCATTGGCCGTATAACAGCCAAGTGTACGGTAAATGACTCCAATTGCACTGGCATCAACGTTGGCAGGAGTATACTCGTAGGCTCCATGGTCAGGTGTTGTAGCGCTTCTTGCATTTCCAAGGATATCCGTTGTGACAGCAGGAAGTGCTGCCGCTGCATTATTCAGAGCAACGCTGTTAGGCAACAAAATCAGGTTGTCTACGAAAGCCGGCTCATGCTGAGTAGTCAGTAAGTCCTTGCCTGTAGTTCTCCAGGTAGCCATTGAGGCATAGTTTCCGGAACCAAAGGTTGTACCAACTTTCGCAATGATATAGAGGGTTGTATCCGTACCAGGACCCAAAACAATGTTATTGTTTTCAGAAACCAGGTTGGCCAACGGATAAGAAGAAGCCATCCAGATTCCCATCATGTTTTTGTTACCAGTAGCATTGGTTGTGATTTTATTCACAATCAAGTTATTACGCATTTCTAATGTAACAGATGTAGAACTGATACTTACACCTGCGGAACCTGCAACGGTATTGTTGGTATTGGTGTACTCCCCAAACATGTGGATGGAGTTGTGGAACAGCTTGTGTCCGGTACCCGCCCCAAAACGCACACCAAAAGCATTGGTTACAGCAGTAGTGGCACTTGCATTATTGGTGAACACACCTGATATCTCATTGTTTATCAACTGGTGGCTGTTTCCTGCTGAAACCAAAATGCCTGTTGCTGCATTGGAGCTTGAACCGGCAAGACTGGACATCACATTGCGAATACTGTTACGTTGAACCAATACGGCTGTGTCGTTGGTTCCAAGCTCAATACCTGCAACTCCCTGAGCCGACGTGGGCGCTATTACATCAAAAATCAAATTGTCTTCTACCACTGCCTGATTGGCCTGGTTGAGGTGAATACCCCTGAAGCCGATACGCTCAGATTCTATGGAGGATCCTATGGTGTTTTTGGTAATGCGGACACCTGTAGCGCGTGAGCTTGGTGTATTGGTACTGATATAAAGACCTCGGTAAGCCCGTTTGATGATGTTTTCTGTTATCACGAGGCTGTCATTCGGCAAGCCTGTACCCTGGGTCCAGATGGCACCGGAGCCTGGTGAGGAAGTATTGGTACCGGCAAGAATTACACAATTCCGAATGGTCACATTGGTACATCCGCCAAGAGGAGATCCGGCAGCCTGACCTGCCAACAAAATACCTGTTGACAGCAGGGTGGTATTTGTATTTTCGATGGTGAGGTGTTGACCGGTACCTGTTCCGCCGATACGACCATCAATGGTTACTCTGTCTGCACCACTCAATACAATTACCCCTGAGTTTCCTACATCACCCGATATCTTTCTCGCTCCGCCTGTCGGCCGGATATCAAGTTTGAATGGGCCACCGCCAACATTAATCCACTCATTAAGACCTGCGGCACCTGGCTCTGTAATGTTGCTGGTTATATTAACAATAAGATTGCCACTCAAACCACCATTGTTGATAGCTGTAAATAAGGATGTGAGGGTAGTATGTGTTTGGCCATTCCCCACGTTTACTGTTCCACTCAAAGGAGCTGCAACTCCCCGGGGGAGCGCCAGTGCACTATCTGCTATGGTTCTTACAACCCCAGCAACCGTTGCAGCAGGAATGATAGCTTTCAAAGAATCACCAATGGTGGCCGTTGCAGAAACATCATAAGTTACCCAGAAATAGTTATTTCCCGGGCCTAACACTTGCGTACCTGTAACTGCATTAAATGCAGATGGGGATGCAACTGTAGTACCGAATTGGGTGGTAGTTGAAAAAGCAGTACTTGAACCTGTGTAGTATACTTTCAGGTTTGAAATATTAGATAAGTTAGTGCCACCAGTATTAATTTGAATATTGGTTGCATCTAATGGTGTAAGCGCTCCTGCTGTTTGTAAATTTAAAACAGCAATCGACTGATTGGTTGTTGCTCTGCCAATTGTTCGGCCAGTAATAGAGAGAACCTGCGACCCTGTATAAAGCATCGGTGAAGGTGGGTCAAAACGATAAACGAAACCGTTACCAGGCCATTCAGTGGAAGTTGTAGTTGAGTTAGATGAACCTGTAAGCGCATTCAGGTAATTTCCTGTTCCGCCTACACCGTTCTCAATACCAATAGATGCAGCTGCACTGGTTGCACCCGTATTTGGTCCATACCAGTACTCGATGCGTCCGGGATTGGAGGACGTCGGGCCAAACAACCTAATCTGAAAAGTTATTCTCTGAGTAGCTGAAGGATTATATGTTTCACCAGTTGCCTGGAACCACTCAAACACATAAACACCCGTAGCGTTGGGATCAAGTCCATGACGCATCTCCCCTAATCCGATCGCTCCAAAATTCGCATTACCATCTCTGAACCAGGCTGCAAGTGTTCTGTTAGGCAACGTTGTGCTGAACAAATTACTAGCGGCTCTTCCCTGCGAAGCAGTAGGAGCCTGGTGACGTAAGGCAATCCAATAGTTGGTTGAAAAGGTTACTGAGTCAGTTGAATAACCATCCAAAGTAAAAGAAAATGGCATGATAACATGAACATAGCCGTCATCAGAAGTACCGCTTGTGAGGTTAGCATCTGCTGTAAGGGCTGTTCCACCCGTTAAGCTTGTGTAAGTTTGCCCAGTTTGTGTTGTCAAGCCATAAAGACTTACTTGCGCTAAAGCACTCCCAACGGAGATTCCCAGTAAAACTGCAGTTAGCCTAGCGCCCCGCCATATCCTTCGAGATATCGGCAATCGCCTTTTGTTTCGGTAAATTTTGTCCATAAGTAACAGGATTTAGTTTTCTGTTTAGCTCGGAAATTAGGAAGAAAACCGCGTAAACAAAAAAATTTTACAAAATGATTATCTAAAAAAGCTTGGATTTCTAGCCTTCATTTCATTTGGAAATCCTGTACAATGGGAAAAAAGGTCAAATAAAGCGCGCAGTGGCGCTTTCGGTGATTTTTTTCAGCCCATTCCGTTCCCCCGCATACAACAACCGCCCTCCGAATCTCCCACCCTCCGGGCCCATGTCAATCAGATAATCAGCCGTCCGGATCACATCAAGGTTGTGTTCGATCACCAAAACGGTATTACCCCGGTCAACCAGCTCATGCAGCACACCCATCAAAACACGGACATCTTCAAAGTGCAAACCGGTGGTAGGCTCGTCGAGTATGTAAAAGGTCTTGCCGGTATCGCGTTTCGACAGCTCTGCCGCCAGCTTTACCCGCTGGGCTTCCCCACCGGACAAGGTAGTAGACGGCTGCCCAAGGGTCACATACCCCAGCCCCACATCCTGCAGGGTTTTAATCTTGCGTAGGATATTGGGCATGTTCGCGAAAAATTCCACCGCCTCATCAATGCTCATGTCAAGCACGTCACTGATCGACTTGCTTCGATAGCGCACCTCCAGCGTCTCCCGGTTGTAACGTCGGCCCTGACAACTCTCACAAATCACGGATACATCGGGCAGAAAATTCATCTCAATGATGCGTTGACCTCCACCTCCACAGGTTTCGCAACGCCCGCCTTTTACATTGAATGAGAAACGGCCGGGTTTATACCCCCTTATTTTAGCTTCCGGTAATTCTGCAAAAAGTGTCCGGATATCGCTGAAAACCCCGGTATAAGTGCTCGGATTCGACCGTGGCGTCCGGCCGATAGGTGCCTGATCGATTTCAATGACCTTATCCACCAGTTCCAGACCGGCTATTTTATCGTACGGCATCGGCTTTTTGCGACTGTTATAAAGCGCCTGACTGAGAATGGGGTACAGCGTTTCGTTGATAAGGGTTGATTTACCGGAACCCGATACCCCTGTCACACAAATGAACTGTCCCAGCGGGAAACGCACGTCAACCGATTTCAGGTTATTCCCCCGGGCACCCTTCAGCTCGAGAAACTGCTGATTTTTGGGTTTACGAACCGGCCGGATGCCCACCTGGCGCTCTCCTGACAGATACTCAGCAGTGATGGTATGCTGCTTCAGAAATTCCGCCGGTGTACCCGCGCCAACAATCTGACCGCCAAAAGCACCGGCGCCGGGCCCCATGTCAATGACATAATCACTCTGGCGGATCATATCCTCATCGTGCTCAACCACAATCACCGTATTACCCGAATCCCGCAATCTCTTCAGACTCTCAATCAGCCGTTCATTGTCGCGCTGGTGCAGGCCGATGCTTGGCTCATCAAGTATATAAAGTACCCCAACGAGCTGTGACCCTATCTGGGTAGCGAGCCGGATCCGCTGTGATTCTCCCCCGGAAAGCGTATGAGAACCCCTGTTCAGCGAAAGATAATTCAGGCCAATATCCAGCAGAAAACCCAGCCGGGTTTTGATTTCCTTCAAAACTTCCACTGCCACAACCGCGTCTTTGCCTTCAAAATATCCCTCCAATCCTTCGACAAAGTCGGCCAGTTCATTCAGCTCCATCTGGCTGAGCTCAGCAATGTTCTTGTTGCGTAAGCGGTAATGCAACGATTCCTGCTTCAAACGGCCACCCTGACACTCCGGACAGGTGGTATGGGTCAGAAACTCCTCCGCCCAGCTTTGAATTGAAATAGAGGCGGGATCGTCGTGGTGTTTTTTAATGAGGTTTACAATGCCATCCCATTTTACGTTGTGACCATACCCATCGTCAAATTTGCCGGGTATTTCCAGTTTCTCATCACTGCCATACAAGATAAGCTGAACGGCTTCGGCAGGTAGCTGACTGATAGGGGTGGTGAGACTGAACTTAAACTTTTTCGACAGGGCCGTGAGCATCCGGAAAACCCAGATGTCGCGGTATTCACCCAGAGGAGCTATACCTCCGGAAACAATGCTGAGGCTATGGTCGGGTAATACCAGACCGGCATCTACATCAGGCAGGCTGCCCAATCCATCGCAGGAGGGGCAGGCGCCATACGGAGAATTGAAGGAGAAGCTATTGGGCTGAGGTTCGTCGTAGGCCAGACCGGAAGCCGGATCCATCAGGAAGCGACTGAAATACGCTACTTCCTGCGTATCGAGGTCGAGCAATTGCAGAATCCCTTTACCGGTACGCAAGGCGCTGTCGATGGATTGCCGGAGTCGTTTGCCCTGCTCACCATCCATCACCAGCCGGTCTATTACCAACTCGATGTCATGCACCTTGTAGCGATCTACCTGCATGCGGGGCGTCAGATCGAGCATTTCTCCATCTACCCGGATTTTAAGAAAACCTTGTTTACGAACCTGTTCAAAGAGTTCGCGGTAATGCCCCTTGCGGGCACGGACCAGCGGGGCCAGTATGGCAATTTTTTTTTCCTGGTAGCGCTCGAGTATGCTTTTTTCTATCTGTTCATCCGTAAACCGGATCATACGTTCACCCGTGACATAGGAATACGCTTCTCCAACCCTCGCATACAGCAAACGCATGAAATCATAAATTTCCGTGATAGTGCCGACGGTTGAGCGTGGGTTTTTGTTGGTGGTTTTTTGTTCAATAGAGATAACCGGACTCAATCCTTCGATTTTATCTACATCCGGTCTTTCCATATCGCCAATAAACTGGCGGGCATAGGCAGAAAAACTCTCCATATAACGACGCTGACCCTCGGCATATAAAGTATCAAAGGCCAGCGACGACTTACCGCTCCCGCTCAAACCAGTGATAACCACCAATTGGTTGCGCGGTATGTTTAAATCTATGTTTTTCAGATTGTGTACACGGGCTCCGTATACTTCAATTTGTTCGGCTTCTCCCGTTAGGGTATGCAAATGCTCCATCAGGCTGCAAAACTAAGCAATGATTTCTCATTGCTTAACAGGCAGCTCCTCTTCCGGTTTTAAAACATGTACTTCTATTACCTGCCCCTTCTGAAGATCTGTTGATTCCAGCTTGTTCCAAAGCACCAAATCAACCACTTTCACACCAAACATGGTGGCAAGGCTGCGGATATCTTCATCCTTTTTAACCGTATGCTTTACATTGACGTAGGCTGCATCGGTGGTTTTCTTTTCGATGGCAACAACCTCCGGCTGGGTAATCATGTACTGGGGTTTAATTTCACGCACCTCGTCAAAAACAGACGGGTCTGGAATATCAATCCGGTACCGCTTGCCGGTTTTGTTAGGGAGATAGGTTTTCCGCAACCAGGGATTAAAAACCTTCAGGTGTTTATATTGAATACCCTGACTTTTGGCAAAAGCAACCAGATCGTTTACAGCCGTATCAACATATACAGGATTTGTTTTGAGCGGCTGGTACAAATGCTGCTCTCGGAAGTTGTAACCAAATTTGCGTGGATCTTCCATGATAGCTTTCACAGCCAGCAGGCGGGGAAGGTAACGGGAGGTTTCACTGTTAAGGTACAAACCATGATAATCATCCAGTCCCTGCATTTTCACCTGATTCCTTAAGCCCGTAAGCCCCATATTATAGGCCGCAGCCACCAGCGACCAGCTGCCGAATTCGGCATAGGCCTTTTTAAAATACCTGGTTGCGGCATAGGTTGACTTGATGGGGTCATACCGTTCGTCTACCTCATCATTTACTTCCAGCCCATATTCAAGTGCCGTATTTTTCATGAACTGCCAGAAACCAATGGCACCCGCCGGCGAACCTACATTCGACAAGCCGCTTTCGATGACGGCGAGGTATTTGAAATCCTCGGGTATACCCTGCTCTTTCAGGATTTTCTCAATGACAGGAAACCAACGGTTGGCCTTTTTGAAAAAAATCAGCGTCTGCGACTGGTAATAAGTATTTACCAGAATTTCGCGGTCGATGCGTTCGCGTACTTCGAAATCGTACATGGGAACTTTCTCCCCTGCAAACGACATTTCTTCCGGCAGTGGAACCGCATAGATTTTATAGGATTCCCAGAAAGATTCGAGGTATTCACTTTCCGTTGTGTAACGGCTGGCTGTGGTCATCCGAAAAACAACACTCGCCAGCAAGGCCAGGGCAAAACTTTGCACAAATTTGTTCTTCGACCACTGTTTTAACTTATCCATTTATGTCTTTTTAAACACCGGCACGGTTGAGCAGGGCTCTCCGTACATCAGCGACTTCACCACAGGGACCAGTTTTTGGGTCAGAGCGGTGTAAACAGCCGGGGAAATGCTTTTATCGCCACAACCTTTCAGGATGACCCGTTCACCCTCATATGCTTTCACATCAAGGGATTCTGCGGCCCGAAGCATGTTTTGCTCCGCAACCGATGCAGGCAGACCGAAAACACAACTTCCGCCGGCTTCTGCTACATAACGGGTCACCAACATCCAGGCCCAGGAGGCAATAATGGCATCGGTGGAACAATACAGGGCAACAAGCCTGCCGTTATAGGCAGACCAGTCTTTTTTTTGGAGTGCCTGCCTGAATTCTTTCTCCCGCAACACAAACCCATGCTGAAGATATTCCTGCAAATCAAAGCCAACAGGGCTGATTTCAGGCAAAAGTTTCGCCGGATCCAGGGTGATGATTCCGCTTTCGGCAACTTTATTCCTGATAACTTCCATAGACGACGGTTTTTCCCATAAAGACAAAGCCTTTCCGCATAACGGAAAGGCTTCGCAAAAAGTTTAAGTCTTGTGACCTAGTAAAAATTGTGACGATTGTCAACCAGCTCAATACGTTCCTTCAAAGCATTGCTGGCTTCATTCTGGGCACGGGAAGCATACTGAGCAGTAAGGTTCCGTTGCAAACCAGCAACATCTGCCACAGGAGGCGCATCGGTAAAGGTGTCAACTACTATCAGGTAAACACCACGCTCACCCTTTACCGGACCGATGATTTTACCCTTTTCGGCAGTGAAAACCTTGCCTAATACGGTAAGCTCACGGCCCATAGACGGCATGAAGTTCGACTGGAACGTAGCCCCTGCAAAACTCTGAACTACGTTGTTAAGGTTGCGGGCAATCCCTTCAAAGTCGTTTTTAGCTTTTGTCCGGGCCTCATTGGCCTGGGCAATCAGTTTTTCAGCCTTTTTATCACGACGGACAGCTGCTTCAATCTCTGTTTTTACATCCTCAAATGGACGGGTGCCTTTTTCAGCAATTTTAGTAACTACCGCTACCAGATACCGGTCTTCCAGCTCAAAAGTCTGACTTACATCATTCATCTCAGCCTTAAACAACCAACGTACGAGTTCGCGGGCATTCTGGAAACCAGGAACCGACCGGTCACTGATTTTGATATTTTCTGCCGTCCGTTTTACCAGGCCTTCGGTTTCAACAGCTTTGTTGAACGATTCCACGTCTCTGTTTTCACCCTGGAAACGGTTTGCGCGGGCAAATACATCACGATAAGTATCGGTAGATGGCTCAATGGTATTGGTGATGGTTGCAAACTTCACTGTGGGACGGAGGCCCTTTTTATCGGTGATATTGATAATGTGAAAACCAAACTGGCTTTCCACCAGAACGATATCGCCTTTGTTTCCATCAAAACTGGCGTCGTTGAACGGTTTTACCATTTGGCCTTCTGCAAAAAATCCAAGATCGCCCCCTTTCACCGCTGACCCCTGGTCGGTAGAGTTGGCTATTGCCAAAGCTGCAAAATCTGCTCCACCGTCAACCAGCTTCTTCAGGCTGTCGGCTTTCGCTTTGGCAGCAACCGCATCGTTGTTTTCGATGGGAATGAGTATGTGGCGGGCACGGACAGAATCTGCACGCATGCTGCGGGCAACCACTTTAGTTACCTTGAGGGCATTGCCGTCGACATATATTTCGCTCATGCTGCCTGCAGGCAACTCAAACATCATTTTTTCACGCTCTGTCAACTGATCAGCACGCACCCACTGATTGGCATAGGGCAAATCAGAGTTCAGGCTTACAAAGAGAGAATCGTTTTCGGTAGCAGCAAAGTCACCAAGCAAATCGGTAAGATACTGACGGGTGCGGGCAGTGTCGTCAGCAGTAGGCTGTACTTCAAAAACCACGTAATCAATAGCCCTTACGGCATCCTTTTGCTCGTATTCCTTTTGATGATCGTTATAATAGGCTTTTAACTCCGACTCCTCCACTTTCAGGGTGCTGTCAACGATGCTCGCATAATCGATCAGAATAAAGCGGCCGGCGGCTGTTTTGCCTGATTCTGTATTATAGCGCACCGCAGCTGCTTTGGTTACATACAGACCACGGGATACGAGGTTGTTGTATTTCTGGGTTTCGCGTTCTGATTTGATGTACTTCTCAAATCCGGCCCAACGTTTCTGCATATCCTCCGGCTGCTGATCCAGATTGCGCAGGAAAGTCACCACCTGGTTGCGGTCGAACTGACCGGTTTGCGGATTGGTGAACGCTTGCCGTACCGATGGGTGAATATTGGTTCCCTGCACCATGTCGAAAAGCTCATCGATACCGACCCCTAATCCGAGGGCAGCATATTCCGTACTGACCAGTTGTTCCCTGATAAGTTCATTCCAAACCTGATCACGCAACATGGCCAGGGTGCTTTCGTCTACCTTATCCTGCTGGGTATTGGCTTTGTAGTTGTCTACAGCCTCCTGTATACGGGTTTCGAAATACTGAATACCTACTTCTTCTCCATCTATTTCACCCACCACATTGGTAGGGCGGTTAGAGAAGATACCGTTGCCGCTGAATACATCCATAGCAAGGAAAGAGACGATGGCCAGACCGATAATCGCCACCAGCAAACCTGCTCTGTTCCTGATCTTGGTAATAATTGACATTCAATTGTGATTTTAAGAGTTCGCAAAAATAAAGTTTAGCAGCAGAATATCAAGAAGTAGCTGTAGTATAAAGTGCTAATCTGCCGGTTGATCTACTATCAATCGTACCGTTTCGACCCTGGTTTCAGAAACCGCAAGGATTACAAAGCTGTAACCGGGTATCTGAATCACTTCGTCGGGCTCGGGTATGGATTGATGGTTTTCGAAAATTAAGCCCCCCAGCGTCTCATAATCGCCTTCCGGAAGTTTGAATTTATAGGTTTCATTTAGATAATCGACTTCATGACGGGCCGAAAAAATGAATTCAAAATCGTTTAGTTTTTTTTCGAGCATATCGTCCACATCATGCTCATCTTCTATCTCTCCGAAAATTTCTTCAATCAGGTCTTCCACGGTAATGATACCTGCAGTACCCCCAAATTCGTCTACCACCAGGGCAATACTTTTACGATCCGCATTAAACTGCCTCAGTAAATCAAGCCCCGGCAGGGTTTCCGGCACAATCGGAATTGACATGGTGATGGAGGCGATGTCGTGCTGCGGATGAAACATTGACTGGAAATGCACATAACCTATGATGTTGTCGATATTTTCTTCGTAAACCAACACCTTGCTGTGTTCTGTTTCAGCGAAACGTTCCCGCAATTGTTCCAGGCTTGCTTCTTTATCAATGGCTACAATCTCAGTCCGGTGAACCATACATTCACGCACCTTAACTTCGGTAAAAGAGAGGGCTTTCTGAAAATAATTCAGGTCTACCTCGGTATCTCCTGCTTCATCCAGACTTGTGGTATCCTGCACCAGGTGATCCAAATCATTTTTGCCAAAAACCTGCTGGTGACTTGACAAGTCCATGCCTAAAAATAATTTCAGCACCAGTCCTGTGAATTTTACGATCAGCCAAACTATCGGATAAAACAGCCAGTAAAACAGCTGCATGACAGGCGCCATAAGATAAAGTAGTTTGTCGGCCTGCAGCCGGAAGATGGACTTAGGTAAAAATTCCCCGAAGAGCAATACGATGGCCGTTGAAACGAGTGTCTGCAGGGCAAGCACACTAAGCTCGTTGTTGAACTCATACGGCAGGAATGCTGCAATCCTGGGTTCCAGCAAAGCTGCCATCATCGACCCGTATATGACGAGGGCAATGTTGTTCCCTACCAGAATAGCCCCGATAAAGTCGCTGGGGTGTTTCAGAAATCCTGAAATAATCCGGGCACTCAACTCCCCCTGCTTGCTTTTCAGCTCAACCCGAAAGCGGTTGGCCTGAAAAAAAGCAATCTCCATGCCCGAAAAAAAGGCCGAGCATACAAGACTGAAAAATATGATCAGGAGGATATCCATAGAGATAGAAGGTGCAAAATACAGCTTTGCCCGGGATTATATCAATCAACCTTGGGGTCCGCTTCCGCTTCGCTCCCCAGCGCAACCGTACCACGTATGTTGAGGATGCGGTAACGGGTAAATCGCTGGTTCGACTCGAACCCATCCCCATAGATAACCTCTTCCGGGGTGTTGATGCGTACAAACTGATCGGTGTATACTTTATCCTCCTGTTCAAGCCAGATCAGCTTCTCTGTCCGAAGGGTATCCCCGAGTTCATTGATGACAATCACGTTGCCATAAGCCTCCATGGTGCCTGTAGCCGTATAGTTGATTGCCCGGTTAGCTGTTAGTTTTGAGCTTATTTCACCATTCCGGTCGTAAAAAATAGCTTCAATACCATCCGGCATCTCCGTTACAGGCTTGTCGGTAAGGTCCCGGAGCATGGTTGGTGCCATGATACGGGCAGTTACCTTGCCGGAATCAGAATAAAGTACGGTGACATCCTTTCCCGTCTCTTTTTTCATATCGGGGTTTAATGCAAACTTCCTGAGTTTCTCCTGCGAATTCTGGCAGGAGAAACCCAGGAAGAGCATACCGATCCAAAGGAGCCGGTTCATTTTTTTAGTCTGAAGCGCGAACCGTGGTGGTTTCACCAATCCAGCAACCTACCGTATAACTGCTTCCTTTGGCGATGTTGTTGAAAAACAAATCTTCGCTGCGGGGGAAGTATCCTGCATACTGGTTGATTTTTTTATTGGCATCCTCGGCTAAAGACGGATCAATTGACTTGGCTTTCTGGTATTTATCAACGGCAGCCCAGAAAACCGACTGCGACTCAATACCTGAACCACACTGACGGCTGCTGGAAGCATACAGATCTCCGATAAACAAATAAGGTTTACCCCAACCCGGCATCAGACGGGCAGCATCCATCGCAGCCTGACGGGCTTTGCTGAACTGATTGTTTGAACTGTAGACGCCTGCCATTTCGAAGGTGTAGACAGCTTTAGCTGAATCGGACTCTGCCTTGCTGATGGCTGCCTCGTAGTATTTTACCGACTGATTCATGTCGGTGTCTTTGAACTTACGACCCAGCACCAAAGCCAGAGTAGCCGTAGGTGCTTCCTGATATTTGGATTCTGCCACGGTAACAAAAAGATCTTTGTTGGTACAACCCTTGCTGAGCAAGAGGCTGAAAATCAGATCACGCATTTCCTTGTTAGCTGGATCCGCCTTGTACTTAGCTTCAAAAAGCGCGATGATTTCATCACAGTCTTTGATAATATTTCCCGCCAGGTCAGCATCGAGCGATTGTTTGGCCTCCAGGTACTTTTCAGTATTATTCTCTGCGGTCAGGTTAAACTGGATGATTTTATCCATCGACTCATATATCTCAATCACCTGCTCTTTGGTGAGTTTACCGGCCGAAAATTCTTTGAGCGCTACCTTGAAATAATAAGGCATCACAAAATACTCGGTGTTGTTGCCTCCCAGTTTTACTGACCTTTTGAAGGTATTCAGTATATCAACGTTTGGTTCCGGGCGGTAATTGAGCATGTCAACTCCCTTACGACCCACGGCATTACCGGCACTTTCCGGAAAATTATCGGAACGGGTATCGTAAATGCCAAAGAGGGTGTCGATCAACTGCGCTTTGCGGGCAGCATCTTTTTCCTTTTTGATGAGGTCTTTGAACAGCACAACACCATCTACGTGTGTTTGCTCCCGGGCACATGGCGCGTTGGCATACACATAACGCCAGGGCTCGATGGCTGCATCATAGTTTTTTTGCTTGAAGAATTCGCGGTAAACCGAAATGTTCTGGATGGTTTTTACGCTGTCGGGGCCCCACTTCTGATCACACTTGTTTTTCAGCGGTGTGTCTGCTAAGGCTCCTTGTATCCCGCCGAATAAGCTAAGGGCGAATACTAAACTGAGGATTTTGACACTACTTTTCATGACACTTAAGTTTAATCGTACTTTCTTTTAATGAACCACCTGTCGTTGAGGGTAAAGCCAAAGGTGAAACGGGTATACTGTTCACGGATCAATCCATTGCTGGTTGTCCCCCTTGTGCCTGTCTCTACAGCAAAACTGACTGCTGAATTTGAACGGCGAAGCGGAAAGGTAGCTCCAAGAGTTATGCCAATCTCATTAATGGCGTGATCACGGAGTTGTAAATAACTGCTATTGTACCGAAAACCAGTCCGGTAACGAATTGTTTTCCAATAATTTCCGACAGCATTGGCATCAGGCTGAAATTGTGCGCCCCCTGCCAGTGAAAAACTGTTGCGCAACGAATCATTATTCCCCATAAAACGATAATCCGACCAGTTTTGTGTCCTGGCCTCCAGACCAAACAGCCAGCGGTTATCAATTTCATAGGCGGCTCCCAAACTTATTGCCAGCGGGAGATCAATGCTGCCTTTTACATCTGCCACATCCGAAACAGTGTCTCTGACGCGGATACTGGTTCCGGCATAGGTGTAACGATCGGCCGTAAAAGAACGGGTAGCGCTGAGTGAAGAGGGTATTTCCGCTACCAAACCAAGATTCAGGCGGTGGTTGTTACGTAATTTGGTGCGGTATTGCAGCCCGAGGTGGAAATTCACATCCGAAATTTTCACCTCATCCTGCACCCTGAGATTGAAGGTATTGAGTGTATCGTTGTACTCAAAGCGGCGCTCCTGGTTCATGGTGCCAAACAGAATATTGGCGGTTATACCCACATGCCACTGGTCGCTGAGGCGAAAACCATTGGTCCAATACAACCGGTTGATGCCTCCGATACCGTTGTAATATTCATCCCAGCTCGAAAAAGAAGAGTCGACCCTGGTTTTTATCGCGTAATTGGTAGAAGAATAAGGCAGAAAACCGATGGCCGAACCCCAGTTTTTGGAGATAGGGAAGCCAAAGGTGAAATAATTGATGTTGACGTTGCTCTGGTATTGCTGCTGGGTATTCGACTGCAGATTCAGGATTCGGCCACTCGCTGCAAATTCGAAAGTTGTGGCCTTGAGGCCAGCCAGGCCAGCCGGATTGGTAATGTGCAGGGCCAGCGGATCGTGTATGGCTACAGCTAATCCGCCCATACCCCGGTTCTGTACCAGGTTGTAGGGCTGTAAATCTCCCAACCCAAAACGAGAGTAGGGAGAACCGGTATTGGCTGTCTGGGCATGAGCCCCTGCAAACAGCAAAAGAAACGGTAAGCTTTTACTTACCGTGGAAAAAAGTCGAATCAAGTAAGGCATTCAGGCCGTATAACGCCAGATTAGGCTCGGCAAATATCTGCTTTCGAAAGGTTTTTTCAAAAAGCGGAGCGTCTCCACCGGATAAAATAATGGTTAAATCGCCTTCCAGTGCTTCAAACGCCTCGATACGGGCTGATAATTCTCCGGCCATGCCGTGAAAAGCGCCGGATATCAAGGCCGATTCGGTATCAAATCCGAGAACCGGAGCCGTTTTTTCGGGATCGGGCATCGGTAAACGGCGGGTAAAGGTGTGCATAGCCTGCAACCGCATGCGGTAACCAGGTGAAATATCTCCCCCCAGATGAAGGCCTTGGGCTGAAATCAGGTCGTAGGTGATGCAACTCCCCAACCCTATCAGCAGGCAGGCTTTTCGGGGGTATTTATGCAATGCTGCCAATATACCCGCCTTGCGGTCCTGTCCGAGGGTATCGGCACTTTTGTAGGCAGAGGGGAAAGGAAGGCTGTCGTAAGCGCCGAAAAAGGTGTACCGGCTGATCCCTGCGGCCTTCAGCGCGTCCAGTAACAGCGATTCCGATACGGATACGGTGGCAAAAGCCGCAAAATCAGCTTTCGGCAGTGGCGCTCCCAGAAAGGCCTCGGTGGGGACACTGTCGACCTGCACCAGCTCATTTCCTTCAAAAAGGCCTGTTTTAACCCGGCTATTGCCGGCATCTATGACCAAACGGCGGTTGTGGCTCATGCGAAACAGAATTGAATGTCTTTGTGATTCATCAGCATGGGGCCGTCGGGACCATCCAGGCGTAAGCGTCCTTCGGCATCCACTCCGCGGATTGTTGCATACAGCTCTCTGCCCTGAAACTGATACCGGCGCTGCTCATTGTGGCCCAGCAACTGATCGAGATAATCGGCCTCCAGCCTACTGAACTGGCTGTCGCGAAGCTGCAGGTAACGCTGTTCCAGACTGCTGAATAAGACAGGCAGCAAGTCTGCAATTTTGTAATAACGACCGGTTATATTCAGGAAAGAGACCGGATTAGGCAAAACCGGCGGAAAATACCCCTGGTTGATATTAATGCCCATGCCCAGAACCGTTTCGGTAATACGATTGCCTTGCAAGCTGTTTTCAATCAGAATACCTGCCAGTTTTTTCTCCCGGTAGTAAATGTCGTTGGGCCATTTAACCCGTACACCCGCTCCCAGGTAGAGGCGGCAGAAGTCGGCAACACCTAAACTCATGGCCATATTCAAGCGGAATTGCTCCGATGCCTGCAAAAAAACAGGTCGCAGGTAAACACTGCAAAGTATATTTTCACCCTCATCGCTGAACCAGGATGCACCCGTCTGCCCACGTCCTTTTTCCTGAAAATCAGCAACTACGGCATATCCTTCCACTAATCCGTCGGCTGCAAACGCCCACAGCCGGTCGTTGGTGCTATCGACCATGCCCAGCATCGCGTAGTCGCGGCCGAGGAAGAGGCTGTTGCCATTCAGTTTCTGCAAAAGAAATCCCTACTTTTGCACAAATCTAATCATTACGAATGGCTAAGGCTGCAGAAAGCATCCAGCAATACATCATCCACGGTATTCAGGAGAAAAAAGGCAAAAACATTACACTGCTCGATTTGCGCGGGTTGAAAGAACGGGTCACCGATTTTTTCATCATCGCCGAAGCAGAATCATCGACACAACTGAAAGCCATCTCTGAATCGGTGGTTGAGGAGGTGAAAAAAGCCGTCGGTGAACGCCCCTGGTCTGTAGAAGGCCTGGAAAATTCACAGTGGATACTACTCGATTATGTAGATGTAGTGGTGCATTTGTTTCAACCCCAGTACCGTGAGTTTTATGGCATAGAAGAGCTGTGGAATGACGCTAAACGAACAGATATCGCAGAATAATGGCTTTCTCCGCTGATTTTTAAACTTTTAAGCAACGGGTCACGTTAGCATCACATTACGCAACAAGCGCATGAGCAAAAAAGAACCCCAAAATAAAAAGACTCCGGCTCCTAAAACCGAGTCAAATAAGCCTCGTTTCAACTTTTACTGGATTTACATCATCATTGCCGTGCTGTTTATCGGCATGCAGGTACTGAATTCCGGAGGCTCCCTCAAAAAAATCGACTGGCAGGAATTTAAAACCGGCATGCTCGAAACCGGCGAAGTCGACAAACTCATTGGCTACCGGTCGGATGATATTTATAAAATCGAAGTCTTCATCAAAAAAGACAAGCTCGGACTGGAAAAACACAAAGAGGTGAAAGACGACTCTTTCACCGGCGCCACCGGCCCGCATTATTACTTCACCGAAAGTTCTCCGGAAGCCTTTGAAACACGTTTGAACGAGGTTTTCAAAGAACACAAGGACCTCCAGCCAATTTCCGTACAATGGGAAAGCCGGCCCGACTGGTTCTCAGGCATACTCGGCATTCTGTTGCCGATGGCCCTCATCATAGGCCTGTGGCTGCTGTTCATGCGCCGGTTTACCGGAGGCGGACAAGGCGGCGGTGCCCAGATTTTCAACATTGGCAAGTCCAAAGCCACCCTTTTCGACAAAAACACCCGCGAAAACATCACTTTTGATGATGTCGCCGGTTTGGAAGAGGCCAAGGTGGAAGTCATGGAAGTAGTCGACTTCCTCAAAAACTCTAAAAAATACACCACGCTCGGTGGTAAAATCCCGAAAGGTGTGCTTTTGGTAGGCCCTCCCGGAACAGGTAAAACCCTGCTGGCGAAAGCCGTTGCAGGAGAGGCCCAGGTGCCCTTTTTCACCCTCAGCGGCTCCGATTTTGTGGAGATGTTTGTAGGGGTAGGTGCCAGCCGTGTACGCGACCTGTTCAAACAGGCCCGTGAAAAAGCGCCTTGTATCATCTTCATTGACGAGATCGACGCTGTAGGCCGTTCACGGTCGAAAAACCAGATGATGGGTGGCAACGACGAGCGGGAAAGCACCCTCAACCAGTTGCTGGTAGAGATGGATGGCTTCAGCACCGATCTGGGCATCATTGTGATGGCTGCTACCAACCGACCCGATGTTCTTGATTCAGCCCTGTTGCGTCCTGGTCGTTTTGACCGCATGATCACGGTCGACAAACCGGATCTGGTAGGTCGTGAGCAGATATTTAATGTTCACCTGAAGCCGCTGAAACTGGCTGGAGATGTAAGTCCGAAGAAACTGGCGGAACAAACCCCCGGTTTTGCGGGTGCTGAAATCGCCAACGTTTGTAACGAAGCGGCTTTGATTGCTGCCCGCTCGAACAAAAAGGAAGTAGACATGTCCGATTTCAACGCGGCCATCGACCGGGTGATTGGCGGTTTGGAGAAGAAGAACAAAATCATCTCTCCCGAAGAGAAAAAGATCGTGGCCTATCACGAAGCCGGCCATGCAGTTGTAGGCTGGTTCCTCGACAGCACCGACCCGCTGGTGAAGGTGAGCATCGTTCCGCGTGGCGTTGCTGCGTTGGGTTATGCCCAGTATCTCCCGAAAGAGCAATACCTCTACACCACCGAGCAACTGCTCGATACCATGTGTATGACCCTTGGAGGCCGTGCCGCCGAAGAGATTGTCTTCGGTCGTATCAGCACCGGTGCCCAGAACGATCTGGAGCGCATCACCCGGGTAGCTTACGGCATGGTAACCTTATATGGTATGAACCCTAAAGTGGGCCCGTTGTCGTTCAACGATCCGAATGGTGAGTACCAGTTCCGCAAGCCCTACAGCGAAGAACTCGCGCGGGTAATCGACGAGGAGGTGCGCCTGCTGGTTGAAAATGCCTACAACAAAACCAAAGACCTGCTGCGGGAGCGTCGTCATGAACTTGAAATGATAGCACAGGAACTGTTGCAGAAAGAGGTGATTTTCACGGGTGACATCGAACGGCTGGTAGGGCCGCGCCCGAATCAGGTTCCTGATCTGAGTGCCGAAATTCCACAGGTTATCAGCAGCGAGAAGTTACCCGACGTAGCAGCCGCTGCAGAAGAAACAGAAGAGAAGCCCGAAGCCTGATAAAAGCATGCGCGAGACCACTTCGAAAGAAAAAGTCCTCAAAAAGATCCGCAAAGCGCTGATCCACCAAACCACACCGAAACATCAGGTGATGGACCTGGAAGGTGCTATTTATCACAAACCCGGCGCTGATCTTGCCCTTGAATTCGCCGACAGGCTGGTGGCCATCAACGGTCAGTTTGCCTTTTGCGAAAACATGCTTGATTTTGCAGAAAATCTCATCACCCTGGTTCAGAACCACGGGGCCGGTGAGATTTTCTGCTTTGAGCCAAAAATTCAGGCACTGCTGGATCAAATTGAATTCCCCTACCGCAAAGACAAAAGTCAGCTCGACAAGATGGAGATAGGCGTCACTTCCTGTGAAGCATTGGTAGCGCTGACGGGTAGTGTGATGGTCAGTTCAGCCCAGCAACTGGGCCGTACGATGACGGTTTATCCCCCGGTACATATTGTAGTTGCTTTCTTAAATCAGCTTGTACCCGACCTTAAAACAGGTTTTGAGCTTGTCAAAAGCAGGCATGGCGGCCGTTTGCCCTCCCTGGTAAGCAATATCACCGGTCCCAGCCGTACGGCCGACATTGAGAAGACATTGGTTCTGGGCGCACACGGGCCCAAGGAATTCTATGTATTTTTGGTGGAAGAAGAGCCTGCGTGAGCCATCGCCAGAACATATATTTTGCCAGTGATTTCCATTTAGGTGTGCCCGATTACGCGGCATCGCTGGAGCGGGAAAAAAAGGTCGTGGCCTGGCTCGACAGCATCCAACACGATGCGGCCGCGATTTATCTGGTAGGCGATATTTTCGATTTCTGGTTTGAATACCGCTACACCGCACCCAAATACTACACCCGTTTGCTGGGTAAAATCGCAGAAATTACCGACAGCGGGGTGCCCGTGCATTACTTCATCGGCAACCACGATATGTGGACCTTCGGGTATCTCGAGCAGGAACTGGGTGTGATCCTGCACCGCGAAAACATTTCGGTGACGCTGGGAGACAAAAAATTCCTGATAGGCCACGGGGATGGCAAAGGCCCCGGCGACACTGGTTACAAGCTGCTGAAGAAGGTTTTCCGGCATCCGGTACCGCAGTGGCTGTTTGCCCGTTTGCATCCTAATTTCGCCTTCTGGATGGCGCAGTTCTGGTCGTATAAAAGCCGGGTGAACAACGACGATCCCCTTGTTTTTGTGAAAGAGCGGGAGTGGTTGTATCTGTACTGCGCCCAAAAGCTGAAGCAGCAGCATTACGATTATTTTGTGTTTGGTCACCGTCATCTTCCGGTAGATGTGGAGGTGGGACCGGGCAGTCATTATATCAATCTGGGCGACTGGCTCGTTCACTTTACCTATGCAGTTTTCGACGGCCATACGCTGGAGCTTCGCGCTTATCCTGCTGATTAATCCTGCTTTCGGGCAGGATAGTCTGCGTATTGTGCGGCAAATTGTGCCTGATCAGCCCGTCCGTGGTTTTTGGGTAGATGGCCTGGACAATTACTATTTCCTGACCCGTTCGCGGGAGCTGGTGAAATATGATGTCACCGGCAAGTGGGTGGGTAACCACCGTAACCAGGTTCTGGGGTCTTTGAAGCAGGCAGATGTAACGAATCCGCTTCAGTTACTCCTTTTTTACCCCGAAACTTCGGTTTTGCTGCAGCTCGACAATATGCTGTATACCACCAATAAGTTTGAGGTGGGTAAGCTCAACCTCAGCGAAAACTCACTGGTATGCCGCTCCTTCGACAACAACATCTGGCTGTACGATGCCCGGGCATTCAAACTCCGCAAACTCGCCAACGACCTGCGGGTGGTGGTTGAGGGCGAATGGCTGCAGAACAAAATCGAAACCCAGCTGGCGCCTACCGATCTGACAGAATCCGGCGAACAGCTTTATCTCACCGACCCCGAGCAAGGCATACTGGTGTTCGACCTGTACGGCTCTTATCTTAAAACCCTTCCCATCCTGCATCAGACACAGCTTACCGTTCACGACGGCAAATTGTATTATGCGCAGGGAGGACAATTATATTATTACGATACCCTGAGTCTCCAACACCATCCCATCTCCCTTCCGGCAACCGTAAAACCCATACAATTCAGGGTAAATAACAGCGGATTGTGGGTGTTCGACGGCGAACAGTTATTTTTGCTGGCTCCATAACCACCATGCTCGATAAGTATCCCGCCCTTTTAGGCCGTTTTGAAGTCGTGAGCGAACAGCTCCTCGACCCCCGCATTTTTGACGATATGAAGCGTTACACCCAGTTGAACCGCGAATACCGCGAGCTGGAGAAGATTGTAAACGCTTTTAAGGCCTACGAAAACCTGTTGGGCAACATCGAAACCAACAAAAAAATCCTCGCCACCGAAAAGGATCCGGAGTTTCTGGAGATGGCGAAAGAAGAGCTGGAAAGCCTGCTGCCGCAGCAGGAACCCATGGAGCAGGCCTTGCGCCTGCTGCTGGTCCCGAAAGATGAGGCCGACAGCCGCAATGTGATGGTAGAAATCCGCGCCGGTACCGGTGGCGATGAAGCCAGCCTTTTTGCCGGCGACCTTGCCCGGATGTACCTCCGCTACTGCGAAAAACGCGGCTGGAAAGTCGAGCTGGTCGACGAAACCGAAGGCACCGCAGGGGGCTACAAAGAAATCATCTACAAAGTGAGTGGCGACGAGGTTTACGGTACCCTGAAATACGAATCTGGGGTACACCGGGTGCAGCGCGTACCTGCTACCGAAACCCAGGGGCGTATTCATACCTCAGCAGCCACCGTGGTGGTGATGCCCGAGGCCGAAGAAGTGGATGTGCAGATCAACCCGGCCGACATTGAACTGCAAACCGCCCGTTCGGGGGGTGCAGGAGGTCAGAATGTAAACAAAGTGGAGACCAAGGTGATGCTCACCCACAAACCCACCGGGATAGTGGTGACCTGCCAGGTAGCCCGTTCGCAGCTTGCCAACCGGGAGATGGCGATGGACATGCTCCGCACCAGATTATACGAGATGGAGCTCAACAAACGCAACGAAGCCACCGCCAGCCAGCGCAAAACCATGGTCAGCACCGGCGACCGTTCCGCCAAAATCCGCACCTACAATTTCCCCCAAAGCCGCATCACCGATCACCGCATCGGCCTCACCCTGTACAATATGGATAATTTTCTGGGGGGCGATATCCAGGAGATGCTGGACGCGTTGCAGTTGGCAGAGAATACGGAGCGGTTGCGGGACGGGGGGTGATTTTTTGCAGACATCGAGAGAGCGAGAGGCGAGATTTCGAGACGGGGCTTTCCTTGCTGCTTTGGCTTGGTGCCTTTTTAACGCGGAGATACGGAGTCAGGGAAAGCCGTCAACAGTGCCGCAGGCACAAAAAAAGTCTCGCGCTCTCGCCTCTCGCCCTCTCGATGTCTGCAACAAAACTATCTCACCACCGCAAACATGCCAGTCAGCTGTTTCCCCTCCGGTAAAACCAGGTTATAGTAGTAACTCCCGTTCTCCAGCTCATTCGGTTCCCAGTCGTTGTTGTAGGCTGTATGGCTATATACCTGCTGACCCCAGCGGTTGAACACCTGTAGTTTGCTACCGGGGTAGAATTCGAGGTTCTCTACAAAAAAACGGTCATTTATCCCATCTCCGTTGGGCGTAACCACATTGAAGGTTTTTACTTCTCTTACCGGTACTTCAAAAGGCACCCAGTTGGAGTAGGAACGGTACAACCCGTCGGGG
>DLHS01000002.1:59016-59153 GCA_002483345.1 Bacteroidetes bacterium UBA7662 | reverse complement strand
ATCACAAACTGTCAGGTCGAGTAAGCTATACCTTCAAAGCCCCGTGCCGAAGATGGCACATCACAAACGGTCAGGTCGAGTAAGCTATGCCATCAAAGCCCCGTGCCGAAGAAGGCATATCACAAACTGTCAGGTCG
>DLHS01000002.1:0-58984 GCA_002483345.1 Bacteroidetes bacterium UBA7662 | reverse complement strand
AGGCCTTGTGCCGCAGATGGCATAGCTGTATCGAGACCTGACTATAGTTTACCCCAAACACAACCAACAGTTGTTGAAAAACAACTAAAAATAGCGTAATTACAACTAAAAGTGCCTGTGAAGGTGGCAGTTCCGAAAAAACATCCAGGTAATTTTGAATCGACAAAAACAACATTCTTGTACGCATTCAAAAACATTGAACTCATGTTAACAACCAAAATGATTGGCCAGAAAATGGCTGAGGCACGAAAAAAAGTAAATATGTCTCAAACCCAGCTTGCGCAGCAACTGTTTATCAGCGCACAGGCCGTAGGCAAATGGGAACGTGGTGAATCCATGCCCGACATCACCACCTTTAACCGGCTGGCAGAGCTGTTGGGGGTTGACCTCAACTACTTTTCAGACAACTTCCCTTCCACTGCTGCCGAAAAGGCAACTCCAGTGGTATCAGAGAGACCGGCAGCAGGGTCATCTTCCGGGAAGCAGGACAAAAAACTCAGCCGGAATATGTCGCGCGGGAACTGGGTGGACGCTGATTTTTCCGGACTGAAAGATCTGCATGAAAATTTCAGTTCCTCCAACATGCAGAAATGCCTTTTTATCGGTTCTGATCTGTCGGGATTGCTGTTGAAAGGCAACAATGTAGATAGTTGTGACTTCTCCCGTTCCGACCTCAGCCAAAGTCATATTCAAAGTTCCAATCTGGCCAACAATTCCTTTAAAGACTGCCTGCTGAAGGAAACCGAATTTTCGTCGAGTCATCTCATGAACTGCAATTTCTCCGGCACTGATTTAAGCGGGACAACCTTCAAATCCGGTGGCTTTCAGAGCAACCCGGTGACAGAAGCCATCTGGCACCGTACCGCTTTCATGCGCATGTATCTTGCCGATATCATTTTTACCGGCACGCTGGAAGATTGCTCTTTTGAAGGCTGCGACTTTAAAAAAGTGACCTTCGAGAACGCGACCCTGATGAACACCTTTTTCAAAGACAATGACCTGAAGCGCGTCCGGTTTGTGAACTGCCAGGCAGACAATATCACCTATGCCTTTCTGAAAAGCGGGAAAGCGGATATGTCGGGCATCACCTTACTGCTTTAACCCCTGCAAACGGCATAGCTATGCATGCCGCAAAGCATCAGAGGTAAGCCCGGGCAGGGTTACTTTAAAACGGCCTGTCCGGGCCATAAATCAGGATCCCTCATAAATTCAGGTATCCCGATTCCTTTCCTGTGTAAAAGTCAGTTGTTGTCAGAGCAGAAAAGTATGCTCCCGGCCCCCTGGGTAGTGGTGGTTCGGGGCTTCAGCAAATCCTTCCCGGATAAGCTGGTTAAACTTCAAAGACCGGAAGGATCCCCGGATGAAAAACGAACCAACGATTGGAAAAACAGGTGATATTTGACTTTACGTGATGTTGAATCGCTGACAAAAGGCAAAAAATGGAAAAGGTAAATCTGACGCAGAAATTCAAGCTGTTTTCAGAACATTGGTCACCGAAAATAGTAGGTGAACTGAATGGCCAGCAGGTAAAACTGGTCAAACTCAAAGGCGAGTTTGTCTGGCATAAACATGAGCAGGAAGACGAACTGTTTTTTGTGGTTCAGGGAGCGCTCAAAATGGAGTATCGCGACAGGACGGTTTGGGTATATGAAAACGAATTTCTGATTGTTCCCAGGGGAGTGGAACACCGGCCTGTGGCCGACGAGGAAGTTTTTGTCATGCTTTTCGAACCGGCGACAACCCTGAATACCGGCAACGCCGAAAGCGAAATGACCAAACACCAACCTGACCGCATCTGAACCGTGTAGGGTTCAAGGATTATCGTCCTTTTTCATGCAGACACAGTTCATTGCCATCCTGATCTTTCAGCCAGGCAAAGCGGCCCCAGGGCGTTTCATCAATGTCGGCTACAGGGATACCTTTTGCGTTCAGTGTTTTGATTTCCGCTTCAATGTCATCGGTAGTGAAGATGATGCCATGAAACCCGGCGAGTGAAACAGTAATATCGGTATGGGGGAGGCCCATCTGTATCCAGGTTTCACCATGAGGGTCAGGTGCTTCGATCAGCAGTTGAAAGCCAAGCTTCAGATAAAATGCTTTCGCCTTTTGCCGGTCCTTGACGGGTACCATGATGATTTCTACTGATTTCATTTTTAAGGATTTAGCGTGATCAAACAAAAATATCGAAACGTTCTAAGCCCGTCACAGGGCAAATACGACAAACTAGCCTGCGATTTACGACAAATCCGTTCTAAAACACGCTGGAAAAAAAGATCGGTTAAAAATGGTCAAAAGTGACAAACTGAGGTAATACAACCAAACGGTTACCCGTTCATACCGCCACCGGAAGTGGTTTCTATGCTCCTTTCGGGATCCCTCCTATCTTGAATCAGCATCAAACACATCTATGGACAATATTGAAACCGTAAAAAATATGTACGCGCTTTTTGCCACGAAAGACAATGAAGCAATCAGACAAATACTGGACGAAAATATAAGCTGGAACCAGATGAAAGGTTTTCCGGGGGGAGGGCAGCACATAGGTCCGGATGCCGTATTTGAAAAAGTATTCGGCGGTTTCAGACAAAACTGGACCGACTGGAAAGCGACCATTACCCGTTACATTGACAGCGGTGACGGTGTTTTTGTGGTCGGTTTTTACGAAGGAACCTACAAGGCTACAGGTAAGTATATGCAGGCTGATTTCGCCTGTGAATACAAAGTAAAAGATGGGAAAATAACGGCTTTCCATCAATACACCGACACCTTTCTGATTGCCCGGGCCATGGGACTGACGAAAGTTTAAAACCACCCGCAGGAGGTCGCATGCGGTATCCGTTAATCTGGCTAAGGGAACTCAAATCTTCCTGTGAAATCATTTGAAAAGGTGCCACCCCTGTCTTTTCAGGAAAGTATCCGGTCGGCTAAAGCAGTGATCAGGAAACGGTTGGTTAGTTATGGCTGGCATGTACGCACGTACATTGCTGACGGCACCAGGCTTCTTCGGAAACAAGAAAAAAGTGACCCATACATTCCCTTTCAGCAAAGTATCTTTGGATACAGGATGTTAACTTCCCCCACTGCCAAATGGCGTTGCCTTTTTGCTACCCTCTTGTCAACCCGTTAAGAATGTTAGATTTGCACTCTATTTTATCGACAATTTTTTGAGAAAAGTTTTAATCATAGATGACGAAGAGAAGTTAAGAACCCTGCTGACCAGAATTATCAGATTGGAAGGGTTTGAAGTGTTCCAGGCAGCTGACAGCAAGGCGGCCTGGCAGAAATTGGAGCAAGCCGATATTGACGTAATATTATGTGATGTGAAGCTGCCCGAAGAAAACGGCGTTGCCCTTGCCAAGCAAATAAAAGATACGTATCCGATACCAGAAATCATTATACTAACGGCTTACGGCAACATTCCTGACAGCGTGCAGGCCATTAAGAACGGAGCATTCGACTACATCACCAAAGGGGATGACAACAACAAAATAATCCCGCTGTTGTATAGGGCCATAGAAAAAGTTGATCTGGCCAAACGTGTACAGTTACTCGAAAAACAATTAGGTGATAAGTACTCTTTTGACAAGATCATCGGTCATTCACACCCCCTTTTAAAAGCGATTGATCTCGCCAGAAAGGTTGCAGTAACGGATACAACTGTTTTGCTGACAGGTGAAACCGGAACAGGGAAAGAAGTGTTTGCCCAGGCCATTCATCAGGCCAGTCCAAGAAATAAACAACATTTTGTCGCAATTAACTGTTCCGCAGTCAGTAAAGAGCTGTTGGAAAGTGAAATGTTTGGTCATAAAGCCGGCGCATTTACCGGAGCTACGAAAGACCAGTCGGGTCTTTTTGCAGAAGCCAATAACGGGACGATTTTTCTGGATGAAATCGGCGAAATGGCGCTGGATCTGCAAGCCAGGCTATTGCGGGTGATTGAAACAGGTGAATTTATCCGGGTAGGAGACAATAAATCCACCAAAGTGAATGTCCGGGTTATCGCTGCTACAAACAGAGATTTACCAAAAGAAATTGAACAAGGACATTTCAGGGAAGATCTGTTTTACCGTATTTCAGTTTTTCAGATTCATCTGCCACCGCTGAGGGAAAGGGTAGCTGACATTGAGGTATTGGCCCAACACTATTTGCAATTATTTGCTGTCAAAACCAACAAGAGAATAAGATCTGTTTCAAAGGAATTTATCGAGGCGTTAAAACGACATCATTGGAATGGAAACATCCGTGAGCTCAAAAACGTAATTGAAAGAAGCGTGATTCTTAGTGATGATGAATTGACGATTAAACATTTACCCCTTGAATTACAAAACACATCCGATTCAACCCAAAAGGGGAAAGTGCTTTCTGCATTTGAGTTGGCAAGCGTTGAAAAGCTGCATATTCAGAAAGTGTTGAATTATACCAATTTCAACAAAACAAAAACCGCCGATCTTCTTGGCATAGCCCTGACCACCCTTTACAGGAAAATTTCAGAATATGATCTAGAATAACCCTACCCTTTCAAAACGCTATGGCTGACCCTTTCAAAACGAAAGGGTTTTTTGTTTTGGTACGGCAAAAAATATCCTATTCAATTGTTTTACAGTCGATTACATTAAATCAACCTTTCAGGACCAGCATTTGTGATAAGGGAATTGAACAAATAATTTTCTTATGACACAGCAGCAAATCATGGAGGCCAAAGCAATTGAAGATTTGGAAGTTGAAACACTCCAAGCCATCTTCAAGGGGCAAAAGGAAAAGGTGAAACAGTTTTATGAAAAAGCTGAACGCCTTTACATTCAGGGTAGCGACTACACACGTTCTATAATAGCCCACAAGTTCATTTCTCCACTCGGTCAACTCCTGGAGATGAATTATAGTTGGGGGCGTGAGTATCTGAATTTATTCCCTCAGCAACTGAAAACAGCGTATTGCAGGCAAATCAATTCATCAGGAATCTAAGCCTTCATGACCATGACAATAGTGATGTATCTCACAGGGCTGGCAGTATATGCCCTGCTCTTTAAGGCCCTTGATGCCTTTGAAAAAATCTGACGTTATGCATACCATCGTTCAACAATTCAAAGAACAGTTTCCGGAAATATATCCGGCCACATCGGATAATGGCCGATTTACTACTTATAAGGTCTTGCATCATTTCGGAAGTTATTGTGCTCAACATTTTGAAAATGAAAAGGCCAAAGAAATTCTTAACACCATAAACAGGGTGTATCAGCGAAAAAGTCTTTTCACCTGCAATGCTATAGAAAATGAATTTCTTTCGGCATTAGCAACAAAATTGGGTGTAAATGATTTAATGAATCATCTCAAAAGCATACCTGAAAACCTTTGGGCAGTGTATATCAAAGTTTTAATCGAAACACAAAAAAATAACCCGCAATGACAGTATTATTCATCATCGCGATATGCGTTTTTGGCTATCTGTGCTATGTGTTAGTCAAACCAGAAAAGTTTTAATTACAAACTAATGAACAGGCAGAAACTAACAGAGGATTTTTTATCCGTAGCGAGGATTTTCAGGGTTTTCCTGATTGTCTTTGGCAGTTTCGGGTTGTTGGTTTTGTTGTTTCACCTTTTAACAAATTAAAAAAATGAACACAGAAATACTTGGGGTAGTCCTGATGTACGCGACAGTGGTAGCTTTGGCAATTCCCCTTGGTCGTTACATTGGTAAAATTTTCAACTACGAAAATACCTGGCTGGATAAAATTTTCAATCCGCTGGACAGGCTCTTTTTCAAACTAAGTGGTATAGATCCATCCAAAGAAATGAACTGGAAGCAACATCTGGCAGCACTGCTCACAACGAATGCTGTTTGGTTTGTCCTATCACTTTTCGTGCTTTCCAATATGAGTTGGTTGCCTTTGAATCCCGACAAAAATCCATCCATGAGTTGGGATCTGGCTTTTAACACTTCTGTGAGTTTCGTTTCCAACACCAACCTACAGCATTATTCAGGTGAGACCGGCCTCTCATATATGGGGCAACTCATCCTGATGCTTTGGCAATTCATAAGTGCGGCGACTGGTATTGCCATTTGTGCAGTTGTGTTTAATGCCATGAAAGAGAGAACCACCCATGAACTCGGTAACTTTTACAGTTACTTCGTTCGCGCCTGCACCCGTATTTTGTTGCCCATTGCGTTCGCAGGTGCGGTGATTCTGGTATTCAACGGAACACCCATGACTTTTGAAGGCAAAGACTCCCTTACCACGCTGGAGGGTGCCGAGCAGCACATCAGCAGAGGCCCTGCAGCTGCTTTTGTTTCTATAAAACAATTAGGGACCAACGGAGGTGGTTACTATGGCCCGAATTCCTCCAATCCAATGGAGAACCCTAACTACCTGACCAACATCCTTGAAACGATTTTTATCTTCCTGATTCCAATTGCGCTTGTTTTTGCAATGGGTTATGTATTGAAGCGGCGAAAACTGGCTTTAATGGTTTATGGCGTGATGACAGCAGGCTTCCTCTGTTTGGTAATTCCTGCCATTTATTATGAAATGAACGGTAACCCTGCCATCGCAGAAATGGGCATTGCACAGGATATGGGCAGTATGGAAGGTAAGGAAGTCCGTTTTGGTTCAGCAGCATCCGCTTATTGGGCCATTAATACCACCAGCACCAGCAACGGTTCAGTCAATGCCATGCACGATAGTATGACGCCCCTCACAGGTATGTTTGCAATGATTGGAATGATGGTTAATAGCTTTTATGGTGGCGTGGGCGTAGGCTTTATCAACTTCTATATATTCATCATTCTGGCAGTTTTTATCGGTGGGTTGATGGTCGGAAGAACTCCGGAGTTTTTGGGTAAAAAAGTGGAAGCAAAAGAAGTGAAAATCGCCATGATTATTGCGTTACTGCACCCATTGATGATTTTAGGCGGAACAGCATTAGCGAGCTTTTTATATGCGGGTAATCCTGAGGTTTATGAAGGTTGGCTCAAAAACCCGGGATTCCACGGTTTCAGTGAAATGCTTTACGAGTTCAGCTCTTCTTCTGCTAACAATGGAAGTGGCTTTGAGGGATTGGGGGACAATACCCCTTTCTGGAACCTTGCAACAGGATTGGTCATGCTTTTAGCCCGGTATTTACCCATCATCGGACCAGTGGCAATCGCAGGAATACTGGCTTCCAAAAAGTTTATTCCCGAAAGTGCAGGAACACTCAAAACCGACACATCCACCTTTGGCATTTTGATCTTTGCGGTGATTGCTATTGTGGCCGCATTGGCATTCTTTCCTGCCCTGACTTTAGGCCCCCTGGCTGAATACTTTTCCTTGTATTAATTCAAAATTTCTGTAAAAATGAAAAATAAAAATACGAGCCTGTTCCGGAAAGACTTAGTGCAGGAAGCACTGAAAGAATCTTTCGTGAAGCTCAACCCCAAAATTATGTTCCGCAATCCGGTAATGTTTACCGTGGAAATCGGGACATTCATAATGCTTATTGTAACGTTGTATTCACTTACAAGTGATGCACAAGGTTCATTCGGTTACAATTTTACATTTTTCCTTTTGCTCTTGCTCACTTTGTTGTTTGCCAATTTTGCCGAAGCCATCGCGGAAGCAAGAGGGAAAGCACAAGCTGACAGTTTGCGTAAAACAAGAGAGGAAACGCCTGCCAAACGTGTTTCATCTATTGGAAAAATTCATAGTGATGCGGTAGAAATAATACCATCATCGCTATTGAAAAAAGGTGATTTGTTTTTCTGTGAAGCCGGCGACATCATTCCTGCAGATGGTGAAATTGCAGAAGGACTGGCAACCATAGACGAAAGTGCCATTACAGGAGAATCTGCACCTGTAATCCGTGAAGCAGGTGGCGACAAAAGCTCGGTTACAGGAGGAACAAAAGTTTTATCTGACAGAATAACTGTAAAAGTTACGACGGACCAGGGCGAAAGCTTTTTGGATAAAATGATTGCCCTGGTAGAAGGTGCAAGCCGTCAAAAAACCCCGAATGAAATTGCCCTGACTATTCTGTTGGCAGGATTTACTTTAGTGTTCATCATCGTGACCATTACGCTAAAACCCTTTGCCGACTATGCCAACACGCCCATAACCATAGCTTCCTTCATTTCGCTTTTTGTGTGCTTGATTCCAACGACCATAGGTGGCCTGCTATCGGCCATTGGTATTGCAGGAATGGACAGGGCATTACGAGCCAACGTAATTACCAAATCGGGCAAAGCAGTAGAAACCGCAGGCGATATTGATGTTTTGCTGTTAGACAAAACCGGAACGATAACCATTGGTAACAGGAAAGCAACCCACTTCTATCCTGCCAATGGCATGGATGAAAAGCACTTTATAAAGTCCGTTGTATTGAGTTCAATGGCAGATCAAACACCCGAAGGAAAATCCATCCTTGAACTGGCCGGAATCGATCCTTTGAGTTATGAGGTAAAAGATGCCCGCTTTATCAAGTTTACAGCCGAAACAAGAAGTTCGGGAATTGACTTTGAAAATACACGTATTCGCAAGGGAGCTGCTGATGCCATTAAAACATTGTCCGAAACAGCAGGTAATGCTTTCCCCGATGAAACAGCTGAAAGGGTTACTCAGATTTCCAGCAATGGAGGAACTCCGCTGGTTGTTTCCGAAAATGAAAAAGTGATTGGTGTCATTGAATTACAGGATATTATCAAACCAGGTATTCGGGAACGCTTTGAACGCCTTCGAAAAATGGGGATTAAAACCGTGATGGTTACCGGTGACAATCCGTTAACGGCAAAGTTTATTGCCGACAAGGCAGGGGTTGATGACTTTATTGCTGAAGCTAAGCCTGAAGACAAAATGAACTATATAAAAAAGGAACAGGCAGAAGGTCGTTTAGTGGCCATGATGGGAGACGGAACCAATGATGCCCCGGCTTTAGCTCAGGCAGATGTAGGAGTAGCCATGAACAGTGGCACACAGGCTGCAAAAGAAGCCGGTAATATGGTCGACCTTGATAATGATCCAACCAAACTGATTGAAGTAGTAGAAATTGGCAAACAACTTTTAATGACCAGAGGAACGCTCACCACATTCAGCATTGCCAATGATGTGGCGAAATACTTTGCCATCATTCCGGCTTTGTTCATTGTTGCCATTCCTTCCCTGCAAGGCTTAAACATTATGAATCTGCAGAGCCCTGAAAGCGCCCTGCTTTCAGCCGTCATTTTCAATGCCATTATCATTCCTTTACTTATTCCTCTGGCATTAAAAGGTGTAGCCTATAAACCCATTGGCGCAAGTGCTTTGCTACGCAGAAACCTGTTCATTTATGGTTTAGGTGGCGTGATTGTACCCTTCATCGGCATAAAGCTCATTGACATTTTTGTTTCATCATTTCTTTAAAATTCAGCAACCATGAAAAATAATCTGATACCCGCCATACGATTGACACTTGTTTGTTTGGTGTTCTTCTGTGGCCTTTATACATTGGCCGTTTGGGCAGTGGCTCAACTTTCTCCCGGCCAGGGAAAAGGGCTTGTCATCACCGAAAACGGCAAAAACTATCACTTCAATGTCGGTCAGTCCTTTACATCAGACCAATACTTCTGGTCTCGTCCATCAGCCGTTGCCTATGATGCCGCAGCTTCGGGAGGTAGCAATTACGGCCCGACCAATCCCGACCATTTAGCCGAAGTTCAGCAAAGAATCAACCATTTTCTGGAACACAATCCCAGTATTGACAAATCCGAAATCCCTTCTGAATTGGTGACCGCCAGTGGCAGTGGTTTAGATCCGCATATATCTGTTCAGGCGGCCCTGGTGCAGGTCAAACGGATTGCACGGGCCAGGGGCCTTACAGAAAACAGCCTGCTGCAACTCGTGGAAAAGCACACTGAAAAACCTTTGCTTGGTTTATTTGGCACCGAAAGAATCAATGTTCTAAAACTCAATCTTGGCTTAGATAAGTTGTAAAAAACTACATCGATGAAAAAAATTCTCTTTTCAATCTTAATCGCAAGTGGTTTTGTGAATCTGACCGCCGCCCAGTCCGATTCAACTAAAACTTCATTCAAAATAAGTGGTTACCTGGATACCTACTATGTGTATGATTTTGGCAATCCGGCCGACCATAACCGGCCTGATTTTTTGTATTCCTTTAACAGGCATAACGAAGTGAATTTGAATTCCGGATTTATAAAGGCAGCGTATAACCATGATAAAGTAAGGGGGAACTTAGCTTTCATGGCAGGTACCTATGCCAATGCCAACCTGGCGGCTGAACCAGGTGTTCTGAAAAACATTTTTGAAGCGAATGCCGGGGTAAAAATTTCCAAAACCAAAAACCTTTGGGTAGATGCCGGCATATTTGCGTCCCATATTGGTTTTGAAAGTGCCATTGGTGCTGATTGCTGGAATATGACACGAAGTATTTTAGCAGAAAATTCACCATACTATTTATCAGGTGCCAAAATCTCTTACACCAGCGATAATGAAAAGTGGTTTCTGAGTGCCCTGATCCTGAACGGCTGGCAACGCATACAGCGAATTCCCGGGAATCAGACGGCTGCTTTTGGTCATCAACTCACCTGGAAACCCAACGAAAAAATCACACTTAACAGCAGCTCCTTCATAGGTAGCGACACCCCGGACAGCTCCAGACAAATGAGATACTTCCATAACTTTTATGGTCAGTTTCAACTCAACAAAAAATTAAGCTTGATTACCGGCTTTGATATGGGTGCCCAGCAGCAAACAAAAGGCAGCAGCAATTACAATGTTTGGTACTCCCCTGTTGTGATTGCACGATATCAGGCTACAGAAAAATTAACTTTTGCAACAAGAGCAGAGTATTATTCAGATAAAGGTGAGGTAATCATTTCAACCGGAACACCAAATGGATTTCAAACATTCGGGTATTCGCTGAATATGGATGTTCGGGTTTTGGAAAATGTGCTTTGGCGCCTGGAGGCAAGAGCATTTAACAGTCAAAAAGATCCTATATTTCTTGACTCAAAGCAGACCCCTGTAGACATCAATTACTTCGCCGGAACATCATTCAGTATTTCATTTTAATAATTTCGTATAATAATATGCTATTCTGAAATAGCAAGATATCGATACTCACTTGTATGGAGGAAACAAGAAAATCTGCAGAGGAATTTCTTACCCTGATTAAAAAATCAAGGAGGGGTAAACTGAAAATCTACATTGGTATGAGTGCCGGTGTGGGTAAAACTTACCGTATGCTGCAAGAAGCCCACACCTTGCTTAAAAACGGAATAGATGTTAAAATCGGATTTGTGGAAACCCACAACCGGGAAGAAACGCACGCATTAATTCCAGGGTTACCGATTATTCCTTTAAGAAAACTTTATTATAAAGGAAAGGAATTAGAGGAAATGGACCTGCAAGCCATCATCAACCTTCGTCCTGAAGTAGTTGTGGTAGATGAATTAGCACATTCAAATATTGAGGGGAGCAAGAATGAAAAACGCTGGCAGGATGTTTTAGACATTATCGATTCAGGCATTAATGTAATTACCGCTGTCAATATTCAACACATTGAAAGTTTAAACGAAGAAATCAAAGAAATCACCGGCGTTGAAGTACGGGAAAGAATTCCTGATAAGGTATTGGCACTCGCCGATGAAGTGGTAAATATCGACCTGACTGCCGATGAATTAATCGCGCGGTTAAAGACGGGAAAAATTTACAAACAGGACAAAATTGAAACTGCTTTGAAGAATTTTTTTCAAAGTGAGCATATTTTACAGCTTCGGGAATTGGCATTGAAAGAAGTTGCGTCGCAGGTAGAAAGGAAGGTAGAAACGGAAGTGACAAAACCCAATGTACTAAAACATGAAAGATTTCTTGCTTGCATCAGCAGTAACGAAAAAACAGCCAAAACAGTCATTAGAAAAACCGCCCGACTTGCCAATTATTACCATAGTAAGTGGTACGTGCTATATGTACAAATCCCCAGGGAAAGTGCAGATGAGATTCCATTAGATAAGCAAAGGCATTTGATTAACAATTTCAAATTAGCCACCGAATTAGGTGCTGAAATCATCAGAGTAAAGAGTCCTACGGTAGCAAAGGCAATTATTGAACAGGCAGAACAGCGAAAAATCACTACCATATGCATGGGTAAACCGCATTTGAATTTATTGAAGATACTGCTGGCAACAAACGTATTCAATGAACTTCTGAAAAAACTTTCATCAAGCAGTATTGACCTTGTAATTCTTTCATAAATGAAAATTAAAACGAAATTGACGCTTGGCGTTGGGTTGCTTTTTTTAATGATTATATTACTCAGTATCGTCAGCGCAAGATATATGTATGAGCTGAAATCCGATACTGAAAATGTATTGGTAGATAACTACCGTACATTGGAATACGCAAGAAATATGCTCATTGCATTGGATGATAGCCCGGAAAACTCCGTTAATAAGTTAGACGAAAATCTGGTAAAACAGGAAAACAATATTTCCGAAATCAACGAAAAGGAAGTAACACAGGAACTGCGCGGTCATTTCGAGATATATAGAAAAAATCAAACAGATAACTTCATCAAATTTGAAATTCGCAAAGATATTTTCAAACTGATGGATATGAATATGCAATCTATCCAGCGTAAAAGCCAAATGGCTCAGGAAACAGTCCGCAGTGCTGTTTTTTGGATTGCCCTTTCAGGTACTGCCTGCTTTTTGATTGCATTTATTCTGCTTATCAATCTCCCATCCAACATTGCAAATCCGATTAAAGAATTAACAGAAAGCATCAAACAAATTGCAGCGAAGAATTATTCAAAAAGGGTTCATTTTGAAAGCCACAGTGAATTTGGTGAGCTGGCACGATCATTTAATACGATGGCTAAAAAATTGGAAGAATACAACAGCAGCAATTTAGCCAAACTTATGACGGAGAAAAAGCGGGTAGAAACACTTATTGACCAAATGCATGACCCGGTAATTGGTCTGGATGATACGATGCGAATCATTTTTGCCAATGAAGAAGCCAATCATATTCTGGGCTTGCCTGATTCAGAGCTGATTGGTTGCAGTTCAAAGGACCTGGCTTTAAAGAACGATTTATTGCGTGAGTTGATTAAAGATGTGGGGGAAGCTAAAAGTTCTTCTACACCCTTAAAACCAATCAAAATTTACACGAATGGAAAAGAGGGCTATTTTGAAAAAGATATTCAGCACATCAGCCTGGTGCCTACCGGAGAAACTGAAGCTAAAGTTATCGGACACGTTATCCTGCTTCGCAATGTTACTGAATACAAGGAGTTAGATTCTGCCAAAACAAATTTTATCGCTACGCTCTCACACGAATTCAAAACCCCGATTTCATCCATAAAAATGAGCTTGCAACTTTTAGAAAATGAGCAAATAGGCAAGCTTAATGAGGAACAGGTGAATTTAGTGGAGAGTATAAAAGACGATGCGAGCCGATTGCTTAAAATCACAGGAGAATTACTCAAAATGACACAGGTAGAAAGCGGGAATATTCAACTTTCCATACTTCCCGCAAATCCGAAAGAAATTTTGCAGTATGCTATCATTGCTACAAAGACCCAGGCAGAACAGAAACAGATAACCCTTGAAATTGATTGTCCTGACATGGTTCCTAAAATACAAGCCGACAATGAAAAAACAGCGTGGGTCATTACCAATCTGATTTCGAATGCCATTCGCTACTCCTACGACCACTCGACCATTTATCTGGCCATCCGGGAAACCCCTAAACAGGTTAAAATCTCCGTAAAAGACACCGGGCAAGGAATAGCACCACAATACAAAGACAAAATTTTCGACCGCTACTTCCGTGTTCCCGGAACAAAAAAGGAAGGAACCGGCCTTGGCTTAGCCATCAGCAAGGAATTCATTGAAGCGCAGGGTGGGCAGCTTAGCGTAGACAGTGAATTTGGAACAGGAAGTACATTTACCTTGACGCTAAATAAAACAAGCTGACCACGACCCTGTGAAACACTTGCAAACAGGGTCAAGACAGGCAAAACAAACCATTAACAGGAAATTTTATTTAAGATTCAATCCGGTAGATAGGTTTGTTTACGGGGGTAACTATATTAGAATCAGCAACGGAGGTGCTCAGACAAGCGGCCGTTTACCATAATTTGATGGGGATGAAAAATATAGGCACAATGATCATACTGGGACTACTGTGTTTTCTTCAAGAAGCAACGGGTCAGCAACAGACGCAGCTTCCGGAACATCCGGTTAAAACCCTGGCGCATGATATAGGGGTTGATGCCGGCTATCAAAACGGTAACTGGGAGGCCGTACTAACGGCTGTTCAGGGTAAACGCATCGTACTTCTGGGGGAGTTAAATCACGGCTCAAAAGAGATATTTATCACCAGAAATGAGCTCATAAAAAAGCTGCATCAGGATCTGGGTTTTGAGGTTATTCTGTTTGAGTCGGGTTTAGGTGAAGTTGGCGCGCTTGATTTAAAGAAAGATTCCCTGACCGGTGAACAGCTGACCACGGGTTTTTTCGGCGGTTGGAGAACCCGGGAGTTTCGGGATTTAATGGAATATGTGCAGGAGAACAAGCTATCGGTCGGTGGCTTTGATGTCCAGAAAACAGGTGGAGCCTTTAACACCCTCTTGGAGGAGCAAGCCCGCCTGCTCAAACTTGAAGCTGGCAGTTACGATCAACTCGAATCGCGGTTCAATCAGCAGAAAAACCTGCTCTCCGACCGGAAGGCGGTATACGACTCCTTACGCCCATCCACAGAGGCATTGCTGCGTGATTATCAAATTTTATCTGATCAAATCAACGTTAAGGCAGGAAAAAACAACACGCAGGCAACCCTGATTGTCCGGAGAACCCTGGAGAACAGAATCTTCTATCTGCATTATTTTTTATCCTTTACCCAAACTAAAAACTGGCATAAAAGATGGCAGGACAGGGATTCGATGATGGCTTCGAATGTGGAGTGGCTGATTCACAACCTTTATGAAAACAAAAAAATCATTATCGTAGCGCATAACTATCACATAGCCAGATTTAATGAAAAGGAAGCCGTCATGGGTGAGTTTCTGCTGCAACCCTTTGGAGCAGAAACCTACGCACTGGGGGTATTTGCGGGTGACGGAAGCTTTGCGGATAATGCCGGGAAAATAAAACAAATGGGACCGGTAGAAACAGAAGCGGCCGACATCCGGGAAGTCATACAATTGCTCGAAAATAAGGTGCACTTTTTAGCAATTCCAAAAGTGCAAACCGATGAAAATGCCTTTTTATTCGGGGAAACCACCATCAACGACACCTTTATCGACCTCACAGGTACCAACAAACTACGGCTGAATAAACATTTTGATGGTTTACTATTGATTGATAAGATATCTCCCCCATAAATAAGGAGTATCTGCCGGAAATGGCGGACGCTGCAAAACAAAATAAAAGCCAAAAACAAGGGAGAAGTGGACATGTACTTTGTTGAAAATAGGCACGATAATGTTTAATTTCGGATTAAAGAGCCTTTAAAACCTGCGTAAATGCAACCAATGCTAAAAATTGCCTCTTCCCTCCTGCTTTCACTCCTGCTTCTGGCCGCCTGCGGTGAAACGCAAAAAACAAACGATAAAAATGCACGGATGACAACCGAAACCCTCGCCGACACCACTGCCAAAAGTGGCTATTCCGACGTCAACGGAATGAAAATTTACTACGAAATATACGGGCAGGGGAAACCGCTGGTGCTGCTGCATGGCGGTGGTTCGACCATACAGACAAGCTTCGGGCAGGTAATCCCCCTCCTTGCCCGCCACCGGCAGCTGATCTGCGTGGAGCTGCAGGCACATGGCCGTTCGGGCGACAGAAACACCCCCATTTCCTTTGAGCAGGACGCGGATGATGTGGCCCAACTCCTGAAAAACCTGGGTATCGGCAAGGCCGATATTTTCGGGTTCAGCAACGGCGCCAACACGGCGCTGCACCTGGCCATCCGGCATCCGCAACTGTGTAATAAGATCATAGCCGGTTCTGCCCTGCTCAAAAAAGACGGGACTTTCCCCCAGTTCTGGGAGTTTATGAAACAAGGCACTTTTGAACAAATGCCGCAGGCATATAAAGACGCTTTTCTGAAAGTGAACCCCGACAGTACCAAACTGATGAATATGTTTCAGAAATGCGCTGACCGGATGATCAACTTCCGTGAATTTTCGGACAATGAAATACAATCCATACAGACGCCTGTTTTACTCATCAATGGCGATCAGGATGTAGCTTCCTCCGAACACATGGTGGCCATGTCGAAGCTCATTCCCGACTGCCGGCTTGCCATCCTGCCCGGCGGGCATGGTGCCTATATGGGCGAAATCACCACTTTGGGTTCCCATTCCAAAGACGCCGACTTTATCGTCCCGCTTCTGGAGAAATTCCTCGATGAGGAAAAAAGTTCTGAATAAGCCTGCTATCAGTCCAAAAGAACTGATTCCCCCTGCGTTTTTTTGAAAACGCAGGCAAATCCGCGAAAAATTCAAACAAATTTTGCGCAATCAAATAGTTGCATATATATTTGCAACTATCTGGTAGCAAATAAACGACAGATGGAAACGAGAAGAGATGTTTTTCAGGCCATAGCCGACCCGACCCGCAGGGCCATCATCCTGCTCCTGGCCGTTGGAGCCATGACACCCAATGCTCTGGCAGAACATTTCAACACCAGCAGACAGGCCGTTTCTAAACACCTTCAGGTACTGACCGAATGTGAAATACTGAAACAGGAACAACAAGGCAGGGAAATACACTATCACCTCAATGCAGATAAAATGAAAGACATTGAAAAATGGCTGGAGCAGTTCAGGCAGTTACTGGCCAAACGTTTCGACCAGCTTGATTACGTACTGAAACAATTAAAAGCCAATAAAAAATGAACAAGACTGTATTATTCAACTTCGTTCCTGATAAGGAAAATAACAAAATCAAAGTAGAAAGAAGTTTTGACGCGCCGGTTGACCTCGTATGGGCTGCCTGGACGGAAGCTGACATACTTGACCAGTGGTGGGCCCCCAAACCTTACCGGGCTATTACCAAATCGATGCGCTTTGCCGAAGGCGGGCGCTGGCACTACCACATGGCCGGCCCGCAAGGCGACATTCACTGGTGTTTGTTTGACTATGAAGTCATCAACCCCCTGAAGTTCTATGCAGGCACCGATGCCTTCTGCGATGAAAACGAAGTGCCGAACAACACCAAACCCAGGGTCAGGTGGGAAAACAGCTTCCGGGAGGCAGAAAATGGCACCATCGTAAACGTTGAGCTGCAGTTTGAAACCCTGAAGGACCTCGAAACCATCATCAGCATGGGCATGAAGGAGGGCTTCTCTGCCGCGCTGGAAAACCTGGATCAGTACATTTCCGCGCAATTCTACCTGCGGAAACAAAACAAAACCAGCAATCAGGCCAGGGTTTCAACCTACTTAAACTTCCCCGGAAACACCGAAGAAGCCTTCAAATTTTACAGATCGGTATTCAGAACCGAGTTCATCAACGGCATTAAGCGTTTAGGCGAAGTACCGGCGCATCCCGGACAGCCTCCCATAGCCGATGCGGTGAAAGAGATGGTCCTCCATGTAGAGCTCCCGATCACCGGCGGGCATATCCTGATGGGAACCGATGCACCCAAAGAAATGGGCTTCACGGTAAAGCAAGGAAACAATATGCACATCAATCTGGAACCGGCTTCCAAAGAAGAAGCCCAACGGCTGTTCGATGAACTTTCAGCCGGTGGCGAAATTGAAATGCAGATTCAGCAAGTCCCCTGGGGTGCCTACTACGGTGGCTTCACCGACAAATTCGGCATCAATTGGGCGATCTATTATCAGAACCTCTGAGGGTCGTGAACCATGACGTCCCTGTTTCCTTTGGATTCATGTGACGCCGCAATCCAGTCCACAGTCTACAGGTATATCTCCGTGCCTGAGGGTTACTCCCATGGCTTTGCCTTCGGAGGCCTCAGGCACCGCCGGGGGATTTCAGATTCCAGGATGCCCCTTACCGTTTAACCCGCTCAGGCTTAGGCGCCGCTCAGCCACCGCTAAAGTGCCGTTTTACCGTTTAACCCCTCCTACAACGAGACACGTTTTACCGTTTAACACGTTTTACCCTTTTACCGTTTTACCGTTTTACCGTTTTACCGTTTTACCATTTTACCGTTTTACCATTTTACAGTTTAACCCCATTCACATTTGGCATTTACAAAGTAAAGACTATATTTGCAACAGTGTTGCATAATAATCTTGCGCTACCCGCCCTTTGGAGAGAATCGAAAGCCTGTACGGGAAACAATTGTACAATCATGCCAACTCCTGATTTTAAAGACTGGCCTATGGCGGTTTATCAGAAAAGTAAAAAGCCGGAAACCAAAAGGGTATGGCATGAGTCAGTCAAAGCAGATAGGAAAACACTGCCTCAAACAAGCTGGCCCGGCCAGGAGGGCGTTGGCTTTGCCCCTGCGCCCACCTGCCTTTACGGAATATATTCATATGAAAAATAAACAGCATTCAGACGTTATCATCATAGGCGGAAGTTACGCAGGGCTTTCGGCAGCCATGGCCTTAGGCAGAGCCTTGCGGCAGGTGTTGATCATCGACAGTGGTTTGCCTTGCAACAGGCAAACCCCCCATGCTCACAACTTCATTACACAGGACGGTGAAAAACCGGCAGTCATTGCTGAGAAAGCCAAAGCCCAGGTCCTGAAATACGAAACCGTACATTTCCTGAACGACCTGGCAATCAGCGGGAGAAAAACGGAAATCGGATTTGCCATCACAACCACCTCCGGCCAGGAGTTTCACGCCCAAAAACTGATTTTCGCCACGGGTGTCAGAGATTTGCTGCCGGATATAAAAGGTTTTTCTGATTGTTGGGGAATTACGGTCATCCATTGCCCCTATTGCCATGGGTACGAAGTGAAAAATGAAACAACCGGTATTCTGGCAAACGGCGATTTCGCGCTCCATTATGCGCAGCTGATCCGCAACTGGACCCAGGACCTGACCATTTTTACCAACGGGAAATCAACTTTGAATAAGGAACAGAGGGAAAAAATTGACCGGCACCAGATACCGGTTATTGAAAAGGAAATTTCCCACTTCAAACACCTGAACGGAAAGCTTGAACAGCTTGTTTTCAGGGATGGCACAACCTTCAACCTCCGCGCCCTGTATGCACGACCAGCCTTTGAACAACATTGCAAAATCCCGGAAAGCCTTGGCTGCGAATGCACAGAGCATGGCCTGCTCCAAACAGATATGTTTCAAAAAACAAATATCCCGGGCATATTCGCCTGTGGCGACAATGTGACCATGATGCGTTCGGTAGCCAATGCCGTGGCTACCGGCAATACCGCCGGTGCTGTGGTAAACAATATGATGACGGAAGCAGCATTTTAACCAATCTCCCGGAAATACCGCGTTATTCCCGCATCATCAATTATTGCAGTCCCCTGCCTGAAAGCCGTTCAAATGCACGGAGGTGTTTCGTACGATAGTTTTTTGTAAAATTGATCTATGGCTTTAATTCAGCCCGGTTCAAAAAGACTACCAGCCGCTGCCGCATGCAAAAGCCGGTTTCCGATCATCCGGGCTGCCTGAAGCCATGCAAAGCCTGCTGCCATGAAGAACTACTTACCGATTATTCTTTCTCTGTTTTTTTCATGTTCAACCCATGCACAAATTCCGTTGAAAAGTGAGCCGCTGCATGGCCACTGGTCTCTGGATTTCCGGCACAACGATATCGGGTTGGTCAGAACATTTATGCAGTTTGAAACAGATGGCAGTCGGTTTGAAGCCTACACCCGAAAAAACGCCGACAGGGATATTTTAGGCGGGTGGACTTCTTTTTTAGGGAGAACTTTTACAAAAAGCTTTAAAAAGGGCAGCCTTTTGCGGGTAGTCAACGGTAGTTACACCACCGAAAACGACACCTTAAAGCTGGCCGGAATACTTACCTCCGCCATGGGGAATTATCATTTCAGGGGATTTGTGGCCGGTGATCGATTGTACGCCGTATTGACCAACGGGCGTGGGGAAAAGCGGGGAGCTATGAGTGGAGTCAGAAAAAAGTATGTCGGGCCGCTGGAGGATTATCCGGCTTTGTTCCGGGCCTCGCAGGAACTGACCGCAGATAAAATCTTCGACAAAGAGATTTTGCAGACCAAAGCCTGGAAAAAGTATGTAAATGATATGGGGAAAGTGACCACCAGGGTTCAGGATGACCTTGAGATGGTCTTCGCAAGTTTTTATTATACCGGCAAGTTGCCTGTATCGCATTATGCCTTGCTGAAAACCGACGATTCGGAAAAGGAAGCCGCCCTTCCGGACACAAGTCATTATGTATTTCTCGAAGAGAAGACAGCGCAGACCGCATATCTGAAAATCACCTCTTTTGGTGGAACGGCAGCGGAAATGGACAGCATATTTCGGATAATCATCCAAAAAAACTACCAAAACCTGGTAGTTGATTTGCGCAACAACACCGGAGGCAGCGTAGCGGCAGGCATGTCCTTCGCGACCAGCGTAGCTGACAGCACTTTCTACGGGGGTGTTTTTTTGACCCAGAAATGGTTTAACCAACATAAAAAACCACCAGGTGTTGAAAGTTATCCGGCTTACCCGCATTTCACAGCCGCCAACTTTGATCTGATCATTGAGGGCATACACCAGACCGATGTTTTGTGTCTGAAAGTGATACCAAAACCCCTCGTTTACAACGGAAAGCTGTTTATCCTCACCAACGGTAAAACCGCGAGCACCTGTGAGCCCCTTGTGTACGGACTTCAGCAGCGGAAAAGAGCGCTGATTATTGGAGAAAAGACGGCCGGTGTCATGCTGAACGGCGAAAAATTTCCGCTGGGCAAGGGATTCAGCATGTACATTCCCACCGCCGATTACTACACCTCCGACGGTTTCAGAATTGATCAAAAGGGCGTAAAACCTGACATTGAAACAAAACAGGAGGAGGCGCTGGATTATGTCTGGAAGCACCTGATACAATAAGCAGGCGGTTTTTTTCATCAGAAGGTTCAGAAATATTTTGTCGTTAAATAACGCCGTATTATCTTGTCGTTAAATAGCGACACAATGATCAGGAGGCGGGATATTTTTCAGGCCCTCGCGGACCCCAGCAGGCGGGCGATACTGCTGCTGCTGGCATCGCAGACCATCACGGCAGGTGCCATAGCCGATCATTTCGACAACGCCCGTTCTACGATTTCGAAGCACATTCAGATTCTGACAGAATGTGGCCTGGTTGAATCGGAGCAGCAGGGCCGTGAAATTTACTACCGGCTCAATATGGAGCGGATGAAAGAGGCAGATTTCTGGTTAGCCGAATTGAGAAAAATCTGGGATGCCCGCTTTGACAATATGGAAAGATACCTGGAAGAACTTCAGCGAAAAAAGGCATAAAAAACAACCGATGGAAAATACAGCAAACAGGGAACTGCGGATTGTCAGAAGTTTCAAGGCCCCCCTTGAACTGATCTGGGAAGTCTGGACCCGGCCTGAACACATCGTTCACTGGTGGGGTCCGCATGGCTTTACCAATACCATACACGCTATGGATTTCCGGGAAGGGGGCGAATGGAAGCTGACTATGCACGGACCGGATGGCACCTCATACCCGAACCGGAGCATCTTCCGGGAGATTGTTCCCCTTGAAAAAATTGTATTTGAGCACTTCAATCCTAACTTCATCACAACCGTTCTTTTTGAAAAACAGGGTGAGATGACGCAAATTGACTGGTGTTTGCAATTTGAAACAGCCGCGTTGCGGGACATTGTAGTCAAGGCGCATAAAGCAGGTGAAGGCCTGAAAGAAAATCTGGAAAGACTGGAAAAACACCTTCGGCAGGTATCAGGATTACCCAGCTGAATGGCCGGCCAAACAGCGGCCTGCACATTAACCTTTCATCCCAAAAAGTGACTTATGACCCTTACTGAAATAGCCCGTGCCTTCTCTGTCGGAGCCTTTGAAGAAACCTACGACCATCTGGCAGCCGATGCCGTATGGGAAGTGGTGGGTGAAAACACCTTTGAGGGTAAAAAGGCCATTGTCGCCCAATACGAACAGGTGGGCCACTATTTTAAAACGGTTACTACCCGCTTCAAAACCCTCCATACCATCTCAGAAGGACAGCAGGTTGTTGTCAGTGGTACCGCGGAATTTCTGAGAGATCATAAAAGGATTTCATTTGTTTCGGCCTGCGACCTGTATGCATTCAATGAGCTCAATCAGATTCAAAGGATAACCTCCTACTGCATTCAATCAGTCTGAGAGGACGTAATCTGTTTCCGGAACGCCATGCAAGGTCTGGAAAGCTGCCTGCTGACCCGTAGCATAGGGTTGGAAAATTTCTTTGTCATAAATTTGCGTAGCCACATAGCTACACTTATATTTGTAGTCAAATAGCTACACAATGAATCTGAGACGAGACGTATTCCAGGCCATTGCCGATCCCACCAGAAGAGCCATTTTGTTGCTGGTCGCCACTCAATCCATGACGGCCGGGGCCATCGCGGCCAACTTTGACTCGGCCCGGCCTACGGTTTCCAGGCACCTGCAAATACTGACGGAATGTGAATTACTGGCACAGGAACCGCACGGCAGGGAAATTTACTACCAGCTGAACCTGCTCAAAGTGAAAGAGATAGCCGATTTTATAGAGCCCTTCCGCCAGCTGTGGGACGACCGCTTCAATAAACTGGAAGCTCTGATGAAACAATACGAACCCAAAAAATAAGCTGACATGGAAAAAAAGACAAAAATCCATGCCGAGGCCGGCCGGCAGGATCTCACCATCACCCGGGAATTTGATCTTCCCCTGCACCTGCTTTTCAAAGCATATGAAGACCCTGAGCTGTTAGCCCAATGGATGGGCACCAAAGTGCTGAAACTTGAAAACAAACCTCATGGCGGCTGGCAGTTCGAGACTTCCGATCCGCAGGGTAAGGTCGTTTTCAGGGCCAACGGGGTTTACCACGACTTTGTTCCCAATGAGAAAATAGTCAGAACCTTCCAGATGGAGGATTCTCCTTTTGACGTACAGCTCGAATTCCTGGAATTTGAGCACCTCACATCTGAAACCAGTAAACTCCGCATGCACCAGGTGTACCGGACTACCGAACTCAGGGATCAGATGCTGAAGCTGCCTTTCGCCTACGGCCTGAACATGGCGCATAACCGCTTACAGGAAGTCCTTAACCCATTAAAATAAACCACCATGACCAAAAGAAATAAAATCATCTACTGGGTTTCTACCCTCTGGCTTGCCCTGGGTATGCTGTCGACCGGTATCGTGCAGTTAATCCAGTTGGAAGATGAAGTCAAAAACATTACCGATCTGGGATATCCCGTTTTACTGCTGCCGATACTCGGTACCTGGAAAATCCTGGGCGTCGTTGCCATTCTCCTTCCGAAATTTCCGCTGCTGAAAGAGTGGGCTTACGCCGGCTTTTTCTTTGCCATGTCGGGGGCCACGGTTTCCCGTATCCTGGCAGGTGACGGACTGGGTGAAATAGCGCCTTCGTTATTGCTGCTGGTATTGACGGTTATTTCCTGGTATTTCAGACCTTTAGATAAAAAGTTGGTTTCCGTTAAATCATAATGTAAAAGAGCCGTCCCATGCAAAGTCATCCAGAACAACTGCCACCGGCACAACAGGCTGAACTCCTGCCTGTATTAAAAACCCGCTTTGAGAAAAACATGAGCCGTCACAAAGGGCTGGAATGGGCCGGGGTGCAGGCAAAGCTCGAAGCCAATCCTGCCAGATGCTGGTCGCTTTGGGAGATGGAAGAAACCGGTGGTGAACCAGATGTAGTGGGTTTTGATGCCGCTACCGGTGAGTATATCTTTTTCGATTGTTCGAAAGAGAGCCCCAAGGGCCGGAGAAGCCTGTGTTTCGACCGCGATGCGCTGGACGCACGCAAAGAGCATAAACCCGAAAACAGCGCCCTTGACATGGCCAAAGCCATGGGTATTGAACTGCTATCGGAAGCGCAATACCGGGAATTACAGCAACTGGGCGCCTTTGACCTGGTCACTTCCAGCTGGATAAAAACGCCGGTTGCCATCCGGGATCTTGGCGGCGCACTCTTCTGCGACCGGCGCTACAACCATGTTTTTGTATATCACAACGGGGCGCAATCTTACTATGGCGCGAGGGGGTTCAGGGGTGTATTAAGGGTCTGATGTTGACGCAGAAAAGCTTCAGCCATCCAGGCCAAATCAGGGGAAACTGTCGATGGTCGGCAAAAATTAATATTTTTAGGTAAAAGTTCCCCATGGCAACCAATCAGCAATTCATCGACTATATCCTGGATCAGCTTGGCTCAGAGCGGACCAGCGCCAGAAAAATGTTCGGGGAATATGGTCTGTATTATGACCAAAAAATCTTTGCGCTGGTTTGTGACAACAAGCTGTTTATAAAACCTACTCTGGCAGGAAGAGCTTTCATGAAGGAGGTTACAGAAGCACCCCCCTATCCCGGTGCCAAACCCAGCTTTCTGATCGGAGATAAGCTGGATGACCGGGATTGGCTGCAGGAACTGGTTCGTGTAACCGTTGCTGAATTACCGGAACCCAAACCAAAAAAAAAGAAGTAATTACGGCCTTATCCGGCCAGGGTTCCGGAGGGCAAACTCCGCACCGCCTGTTCCCTGATTCGGCTGATCTGCTTATTTTAGTATTGCGAAAGCTGTCTGCCCACAGTCGGCCCGAAAGCGAAAACCCATGACAGACCGAGCCTATCTGAAACAATTACGTACCCCAACCCGGGAAAACCCCCTGCGTATTTTAATGAGTGCCTGCCTGAGCGGCATCTACTGTGGCTACGATGGCACTGCCAACGGGGAATATCCGTCGGCGCTGAAGATACTGACCTACGATACCGTCCGGGTCGTCAGGTTTTGTCCGGAAGATTTTGCTTTCGGAACGCCCCGCGCCATGTGCGACATCCACGGCGGGACGGGTTTCGATGTGCTGGATGGCAAAGCCAGGGTGCTCACCGAAAAGGGCGATGACTGGACGACAGGCATGATAGCCGCCTCTGAAAAAATGCTCGCTCTGGCCACTCAGGAAGCTATTGAACTCGCTGTGCTGATGGACATCAGCGCTGCCTGTGGCAGTCAGGTGATTTACGATGGCAATCGTTTCTCAGAAAACAAAGTCTACCAGATTGGTGCCGGCGTATGTGCGGCGCAATTATTACGTAACGGCTTCCAGGTTATCAGTCAGCGCGATTACGCCGCCCTGGAAATACTCTACGCCAAAATCAACGGGAATCACCGCATCGACACCACTAAGAAAGATCACCATGAAATTGATTGGTATAAAGAGTATTTTAAGGTTTAGGACAATATCGTATCTGCAGCCTGCATGACCCAATAGAAAAGTATAAAAAAGCCCATCTTCAAACAGAAAAAATGAAACTTAAAATCCTGGTTTTCGCCACTCTTTTGTCCCTGTGCAGTATTTCGGGGTCATGTCAGGTATCCGACACTACCGCCGCCGGGCTGAAAGATCTGATTACCCGTTTTCAGCAGGCCATTCTTGAAAAAGACAGTGCAGGCTTCCAAAACCTTTTTTTCCATGAAAAAGTACCGTTTACGGGTATTATGTCAAAAAAGACAGAAGCATCTGTTCAAAAGAAAAACCCTGCCTTTCAGGGCGTTTCGGTTTCAAATAGTCAGCGGTTTATACATGAAATCTGTAAAAACAACCAAAAGCAGGAGGAGAAATGTTACAATATCCAAACGCATTCGGATGGCAGGATAGCGGCAGTTTCTTTTGACTACAGCTTTCTGGCAGATGACAAGGTGATTCAATGGGGTCATGAAAAGTGGAACCTGGTAATGGCCGAGGGAAGCTGGTGGATCACCGATGTGATCTTCTCCATTCATTTTCCCGGAGTGGAGCCTTTCCCGTTTGATAAATAAGCCGGTAGCGTTGTCTGCCCGGATGCTGCACCCGAAAAGGCCGGATCTGATACTGAGCAGGGTTGAATTTTCAATTCATTAAGCCGCCTTTTCCTCTGCCTCCGCATACAGTACATGATTCTCGATCAGTACATTTTTGCGGATATGGAGGAAAGTCTGGTGCATCTGATACATCATTACGCCGTAAAAGAAGGCTTTATCCAGATAAGCCCTTTTGTTCCTGAAAGTCCAGAAAAGCAGTTTCCAGAAATAGGCCCGGTGACTGTAGCGGATGCCAATCCGGTACACCACCTTGAGAACCATCAGCAACTCCCGGACTTTGTAGGTTTCAGGAATTCTAATGCCGGTTTTCGGCACCTGATACAGCTCCATGAAGCGGATGATCCTTTCGAAGGATTTTTCAGGCTCGTAGATGTTGGCCATAACCTCCAGAAAGCCATCGTAAAGCACTTTTTCCTCCATCATGGGGGTGATGTTGGTTTCGCCTTCGGTGAAGGCGAAAGGTTTGCTCAGTCTGCCTTCCATTTTGATGCGGTCGTATAATTCGGTACCCGGAGGTGCTTTCAGGATGTTCACGATGGGGAGTGGTATGCCGCTCTGCTGAATAAATTCGATCTGCTGCCTGAAAATGGCCGGGGTATCGGTATCAAATCCCACAATAAATCCTCCCGAAATGATAAAACCTGCCTGGTGTAATTTATTCATGTTGAACAGCTGGTCTCTTTTCAGGTTCTGGGTCTTATGCGAAACCTTCAATCCGTCCTCGTCCGGCGTTTCAATGCCGATGAAAATGTGGCGGAAGCCAGCCTTGAGCAATAAATCCATCAGTTCTTCATCGTCGGCCAGGTTGATGGTGAGCTGGGTGGCGAAGAAAAACGGAGGGTTTACCTTTTTGCGCCATTCAATCAGGGCAGGCAGCAGGTCTTTTTTCAGCTCCCGTTTGTTTCCTATCAGATTGTCATCGGCAAATAAGATCAGTTTGGTATCTCCAAGGGCATGGATGCGTTCGAGTTCGCGTATGATCTGTTCGCTCGATTTGATACGGGGTTTTCTGCCAAACAATGCCGTCACATCGCAGAAATCACACATATACGGGCAACCCCGCGAATACTGAACAATCGAATAGACATAATTATCCATATCCGCCAGTTCAAAGGCAGGCAGTGGCGAGGTGGTGATATCGGCAAACTGTTTGGTCTCGTAAACGGCTTTTGGGTTCCCGTTTTTCAGATCTTCCAGAAATAACGGAAAAGTGATCTCCGCTTCATTCAGAATAAAATGATCCACCTCGGGGAAACCTTCATATTCATGGGTAAACAACGGACCGCCGGCGACAATTTTCACTCCTTTTTCCCGGCAGATGCTGACAATTTCCCGGACTGATTCATGTTGCACATTCATGGCGGAGAGAAACACATAATCCGCCCAGGCAAGTTCTTCCGGGTTTAAGGTGTCCACCACATTCAGATCGAGCAGACGTCTGTTCCAGCCCTCCGGCAACATGGCTGCTATCGTCAGCAATCCCAGCGGCGGATAAGCCGCCCTTTTCCCTATCACATCTATAAAATGCCGCATCGCATAAAAGGTATCCGGCATCTTAGGATATACCAAAAGTATATTCATGGGGTAGTGATTAGGTTGGGGTAAGAGCTATTATCCTGTAATAATAACACAGTGTCGAAAAATAAAAAACTCCGCCCTGCTCCCAGGTCAGTCCTGAACCAACAAACGCCTGTTTATTTTGCATACAGGAAACAACTGCTCCTGCCTCCACAGACTAACTTTCAGGCCAAAAAAATAGACTGAAAATCGATAATTTGAGCTGTCTAAACTATTTGCCGATGAAACAGCTTTTTTTCTCCCTGCTTTCGTTGCTTTTATGTTGGGCAAGCTCTGAAGGCCAGCATATCCGGAAGACCGACGGAAGTCGTTACCCGGCCGATAGCCTGACGCTGAAGGTTCAGGACCTGATGCAAAAAGCCAACGTTTCAGGTGTTGCGCTGGCAGTTTTCAACGAAAACGAGGCAGTTTTCAAACAGACCTTCGGACTCGCCGGGGTTCCGGATAAAAAAGCCTTGCAGTCACATTCAGTGCTGTATGCCGCTTCATTTGCCAAAATGGTATTTGCCTGTATAGCCCTGCAGTATGTGGAGGAAGGTGTGCTTGAACTCGACAAACCCCTGGTTGAATATCTGAAAAAACCCCTTCCTGCTTATAAAATCAAGGGGTGGAGACGGGGGTATCACGACCTCAAAAACGACCCTCGTTACGAAAAAATCACCGCCCGGATGTGCCTTACCCACACCACCGGTTTCCCTAACTGGCGTTGGCTGGAGGCTGATAAAAAGCTGAAATTCCGTTTTGATCCGGGTAGCCGGTACAGTTACTCCGGGGAGGGCCTCTATCTGCTGCAATTTGTACTGGAACAAATCACGGGTAAAGATTATGAGACCCTTTCACAAGAAAAAATCTTCAAACCACTGGGCATGCGTCAGACAAGCCAGATCTGGCAGGCCCGATTCGACACCGCCATTTGTTATGGCCACAATGCTGCCAATGAACCCTATGAACTGATGAAATGGAACGAAGCCAGTGCCGGTGGCTCTATGAGTACTACTCTGGACGATTATGTGACATTTTACCAGGCCTTTATCCAGGGCAGGCTGTTAACAGCCAAAAGTATGCAGGAGATGACATCCCTGCAAATCCGTATCCGTTCCGGAAGTCAGTTCGGACCGTTGGCGGCAGTAGATGTTTCCGACAATGATACCATCCTGCTGGGTTACGGATTAGGGGTAGGTGTTTTCCAGACCCCTTACGGGAGGGCCTATTTCAAGGAGGGGCATGATGATGGCTGGGGGCATTATTCCATCTGCTTCCCGGACCAACAAATTGCCCTGATTGTCATGACCAACAACGACAATGGTGAAAGCATCTTCAAGGAACTGCTTGCCTATGCAATCGGGGATACCTTTACTCCCTGGCGCTGGGAAAATTATCTTCCCTATGAGCTGAAAAGGTAAATGTGACCGGGCAAACCGTCCACGTTCAGCCGTGCTCCTGCTTTATCTCCAGGCTTGAAAAAACGAGGTGATTCAGGAAGGAGATGATTTCCGTTTCTTCCTTTTTTTTGCCAAAATCCGTGAGAGAAGGCAGGTTGTACATGAAGAAATTCTGAAAATGAGCCATCTCCACAATCGTGGATGCCAGCGACCTGGGATATTTATAAACCGGATTGCAGTCGGAAATGATCTGCCCGATGACGGCGCACAAGTCTTTGTAAGGTTTGAAAAACTGTTGCTTGTTGTCCTCTCCCACCTGTTTGGTGAGATAAGCCTTGGACCCTTCCGAAATGATAATCTGGTGTAACAGACTTTCATTGATGTAGCTGGTCTGTTCATCGTCTTCAACAGCCATGGCCAGCAACCTGATTACTTTTTTCAGCTTAACAGCCGGATCGTCAATGTTGTTGGTCTGGAAACTGATCTGAAACTCCAGCCAGCCCCAGTACCAGGCGGTGAGGTATACGAGCAGTTTGTGTTTATTTTCGAAATAGCGGTAAATGCCGGCTTCGGTCGTACCGATGTCTTCGGCCAGTTTTTTGAAGGTAAAAGCCTCAAAACCGTGCTTGTAAATAAGCTGTATACCGTGACTCAGAATGTTCTTTCCAAGGGCCGAACTTTCAGGGTCACGCAGGAACAGTGCCTCATTCATTTTTATCTGTAACTGCAGCTTCATCAAAGGGCTGGATTAACTTCTGCCAAAAGCAATGTAAAGCTAAAATAATTTTACAACTAAAATTAATAGTATTACTATCATTTAAGAAACTGTTTCTATCTTTGTCAGTGAGTTTAAGTTACAACCATGTTACTGAACAAACGTATTCCGCTGTCTTACATCCTGAATAAGGTTAAATACGACCTTGTTTACGTCCTTTTAGCCTCCCTTTTCGTGCTTTTTATCACGGCCAGGTATCAGGCCTTGCTCCCGGAGATGCCGCTGACTATCCCGGCTTTTATCGGTACCGCCATCTCCATCCTGCTCTCCTTCAAATTAAATCAGTCGTACGACCGCTGGTGGGAAGCCCGGAAAATATGGGGCAGTATTGTAAACGACTCGCGGAGTCTGGTTCTGCAGTTACAGACGCTGACCGGCAGCGGCAGCGAAGAAACGGTCAGGCGGATGGCCTACCGGCAAATGGCCTGGTGTTATGCCCTGGGTCGTGCCCTCCGTGGCCTGGATCCGCTTGAAAAGCTTGAGGGCTATTTGTCGGCAGCAGAACTGGAAGAGCTGAAGCTCCACCACAACAAGCCCCTGGCACTCCTGCAGCAGCATACCCGTGATCTGCGGGAACTCCGGCAAAACAACCAGCTCGATGCTTTCTCGCTGATACAGTTAGACGACACCCTGGTAAGGCTTTGCGATGCGCAGGGCAGGGCCGAGAGAATTAAAACCACCGTCTTTCCGGTTACCTACCGCCTGTTTCTGCATGCCATCATCTACCTGTTTGTAGTTACCCTTTCCATCGCCCTGCAGGACGTGGCCGGATACTTTGAAATCCCCCTGTTGCTTGTGATTGCCGCCGCCTTTTTCCTGCTCGAAAAATCGGCCACCCACATGCAGGACCCTTTTGAAAACAAACCTACTGATACAGCCATGACGGCCATTGCCATAACCATTGAAATCAATCTGAAGCAATTGCTGAAAACAACCGACGTACCGCAACCACTTCAATCCCATAACTTTTATTTGTCCTAAACAATCAAACGATGAAAACACTCACCAAAGAAATGCAGGCAGCCATTACCCCGGCCAAAGCGCTGGAATTGCTGAAAGAAGGGAACAAACGTTTTGTGAACAATCTGAAAATCAACCGTAATCTGCTGCAACAGGCCAACGAAACCTCCGACGGACAGCATCCGTTTGCAGTCATCCTGAGTTGTATCGACAGCCGTACCTCCGCGGAACTCATCTTCGACCAGGGGCTGGGAGATATTTTCAGTGTACGTATTGCCGGTAACATCCTCAATGAAGACATTCTGGGCAGCATGGAATTTGGCTGTAAGGTTGCCGGTTCCAAAATCATCGTGGTGCTGGGGCATACCAAATGTGGCGCTGTGAAAGGAGCCTGCGACCATGTGGAAATGGGCAATCTCACCGCGCTGCTCACCAAAATCCGGCCCGCAGTAGAGGATGAAACAGCAACAAGGGAAAACCGGAATTCCAACAATCCGGTTTTTGTAGAAAATGTGTCGACCATCAATGTTAAGCGCACGGTCAGGTCCATCATGGAGCGCAGTCCTATACTGAAAGAAATGGTCGAAAGCGGTCAGATTGGCATCGTAGGCGGTACGCATGATATTACTACCGGTGTTGTCCATTTTTACCCGGAAACCATGCATCCGGCCCTGTAAAGGCTAAAAACAGCTGCTATCAGGTCCGCAAACAAAGCCCCGCTCCGTGGGGCTTTGTTTTTTAAGCGGGCGTCAAAAACAGTCGTTTTTATTAGCTTAGTGTTCTCTGTTTCCGGAATCTCACCTGAAAATTCCAACGCTTACTTCCGGAATACAGAGCACCTCAAAAGGTTTATGATGAAAAATTTCCTGCTGCTGCTAACCCTGCTGACCACTGGTTTTACCGCCCTTGGGCAGGCGGATGACCCCTGGTCGGTTTACATGACCCCTGCCGTTGTCCACCAACTGCTTGCAGGCTATACCGGTAATTTCGAGCTGGAGATCACCCTGTGGATGGCGCCCGGGCAAGAACCGGTAGTGATGAAAATCGGCAGCACGAACAGCATGATACTCGGGGGCAGATTTCTGGAGATGAAGCAGGCGGGCAAGCTGATGGACATGGATTATCAGGCGGTGACAACCCTTGGCTACAACACCATTGATCAGCACTTCGCCCTGACCACCCTCACCAATATAGGGACCGGAACTTTGGCGCTGAGTGGTATCTGGAATGAGCAGACGAAAGTAGCGCAGCTGAAAGGAACACTTACAAATCCCGTATCGAGGGGTCAGATCAACGTACGGCAGCAGCTGACTTTTACCGATAAGAATCATTTCCTGATCGAAAATTTCGATCAGGAGGGGGCTGAGCCGGAAAGAAAAACCATGCAATACAAACTGACGAGAAAACCTTAGCAGTATCATTTGCCCGTCAAAATGTAATTTAAGCGCATCAAAATAAGGCCTCATGAAGTCCATCTTTGAAGAAACCCAACGACAGGAATTAATCGACCGGATCAAAACCCTCGATGCCGGCGATGCTGCGCAATGGGGTAAAATGAACGTATTCCAAATGATACGGCATTGTTCCCTGTGGGATGAATGGGTACTGGGCCAAAAAAATCCCCGGTACAAGCAGGAATTTATAGGTTACCTCTTTGGCAAAATAGCGCTCCGGCGGATGATAAAGGATGACGGCCCGTTTGACAAAAATGTACCTACCAGCTCTTTCCTGGTTATCAAAGAAAAGGATGGCGACCTGACACAGCTGAAGACAAACTGGGTCCGGCTGATTGAAGGTTATGCCGGCTACTCGAACCCTGGTTTTATCCATGATTTTTTCGGCAAGATGACCCTGGAACAAATCGGGGTGCTGGCCTACAAACATACCGACCACCACCTGCGTCAGTTTGGCAAATGATTCGAAATGGAATTTGATCCCGAAAACCCTATTGTACAGCTTTGCGGAAACGGCATGCTGCTGGAAGGTGAAGGCAAGCCGGAAGAAGCCGCGCAGCTGTTTCAGGAAGCCTGGCAAAAAGCAGCCAACGCGCAGGAGAAGTTCATCGCCGCACATTATGTGGCCCGGCACCAGCCCGATACGGCAGCAAAATTAAAGTGGGACACCACAGCCCTGGATTTCGCGCTGCAAATAGCCGGTGAGGAGATAAAAGCCACCTATCCTTCGCTGTATCTCAATATCGGAAAATGCCATGAAGACCTGGGAGATCCACAAAATGCCAGGAAAAACTACCAACTGGCCCTTTCCTTCACCCCTTTTCTCGCGCCGGATGGCTTTGGTGATCTGCTTAAAAGGGGCATAGCCGCCGGGTTAAAAAGGACTGAATAACTCCGGAAGCCGTCCCTTTCGTAAGGGCGGAAAGTTTAATATCTTGACGCTTCATATCAGGATTATTGCACTGAATATTAAAAAATGAAAAAAATCGGACTTGTAGGAGGAATTAGTTGGGCATCAACATTGGATTATTATAAATACCTCAATAAAGGAATCAATGAAAAACTTGGCGGTTTAAACTCAGCGGAATGTATAATCTATTCACTAAACTTTTCGGATATTCAAGACAAAGGCTGGATAAATTCTTTTGACCTGATTTTCGATGCCTGTAAAAACCTTGTATCTGGCAATGTAGACGCTATAGTTCTGTGTGCCAATACAGCACACTTATTTGCTGACGAAATTCAATCCAGAATTGACATTCCAATTATTCATATTGCAGAAGCTACTGCAATAGAAATAAAAAAAGCAAAATTGAATAAGGTAGGATTGTTAGGTACAAAGTTTACAATGGAAATGGACTTTTACAGAAAAAAACTGCAAGAATATAACATTGAGACTATTATTCCTTCAGAAAAAAGAGACATAGAAGAAATACAAAATATCGTCAAAAACGAACTTGGAAAAGGATATATCAATATAGAATCGAAGAAAAAATTTATCGGATATGCCCATGAATTAATTGAAAGAGGCGCTGAAGGAATTATTTTAGGTTGTACAGAAATACCTATGTTAATTGAACAAAAAGATTTTAAATTACCCGTGTTCGACACAACTAAAATTCACGTTGAAAGTATAATCAATTTTGCATTAAACATCAAAAATCCTGTTTAAATCAATGTGTAAAATTGATTGCAGGTGCTGGCCATCCCATGCGATTTGATAAATTCATACCCTCCCCTCCCCTTCAACCCTACATCAGACAGTATGTGGTTTCGGAGCACACGCTGGAGGGTCAGTACAAAGTATTCCCGGGGGCCAGTCTCGTTATCGGCTTTCAATACAAAGGGCGGCTGTCTGTTGTCCGGGAAGAAAAGGATATCGGGCTCACCCCCTCCGGCATTACCGGCCTGACGGACCATTACAAAATCTTCAAAAATTCGGCTGATATCGGGACCATACTGGTCTATTTCAGCGAAACCGGTTTAGCGCATTTTCAGGCCCATCCGGTTCATGAATTATTCAACCAGAGCATTTCACTGGATCAGCTCTTTGATCCGGACAAAGTGCGTGAAACAGAAGAAAAACTATACCTGGCCAAAACCGATTTGCTGCGCATTCAGCTCGTCGAGCGGTTTTTACTTTCCCAGTTGAAGGAAATGCAGCACGACCGGCTGATTCTCGAAGCGGTGAGGCTGATTTATGACTCGAAAGGCACCATCCGGATAAAAGATCTGCTCGAAAAACTTTATCTGAGTCAGAGCCCCTTTGAAAAAAGATTCCGGAAAGTGGTCGGTACCAGTCCCAAAAAATTCGCGTCCATCATCCGGTTTAATGCCGTGCTTGACAGTCTGGGCAGCACCAAATCCCTGACGGAGATCTGCTACGAAAACGATTTTTTTGATCAGGCGCATTTTATTCACGATTTCAGGCAGTTTACGGGCGACACACCGGAGCACTTCAGACGTTCGCCGGAATAAACGATTTTTTACAATTCCACGCCGGGTCGGTTCCGGAGTTTTGCATCAGGGAAATGGATGAACCATTTCAACGATTCAAAACAAAAATTCATGTTTACAGTAGCACAAATCAAACTCGCCCATTCAAAAGTAAAGTCAGGCGCAGATTTCCCTGCCTACATCCGGGAGATCAAAGCTCTGGGGGTTACCTATTACGAAACCTTTGTATCGGACGGGCATACAGATTATTCGGGGGCCAAAGGGTATCAGACTGTTTCACCGCCAAAGTATGACCTGCTGCCCATTGCTGATCAAAGCGATGCGAAGCAGTTCAGGCAGGCCCTGAAAGCGCATCAGGCCGGTCAAACCGACTATCTTACTTTCTGCAACCAATGTGCCGGGATGGGCATTCATAAATGGGCGGTTTGTCTGGAGCAAATGACTTGCACCTATTATGACAAAAAAGGTCAGTTGCTGTTGGTGGAAGAGATTCCCGGTTGACAAAGACTTCAAAACTGTTCAGGTGCCCGGCGGCATTTTGTATCATTGCAAAGTTTGCCGGTAAAACCGTGTAAGCCCTTACAGCTGAGCCATGAAAATTGAAATCCATACCCTGAATGATGTGAAAATCGCTGAAGTTATTTCAGAAGGGCTGGTCATTCAAACCACGGAAGACGGGCTCGACTTGCTGGGCAATCTCTACTATCAGGATTACAACAGCATTATCCTCCACGAAAAAAACCTGACGCCGGACTTTTTCGATCTGAAAAACGGCCTCGCCGGTGAAATACTGCAGAAATTCTCCAATTACCGGGTCAGACTGGCGCTGGTAGGCGATTTTTCGAAATTCACCGGAAAAAGCATACGCGATTTCATTTTTGAGAGCAATCAGGGTAAACAAATCAGCTTTGTGGGTTCGCTTTCCGAAGCCTTAACCGTACTGGGCAGATGAAAAGACCTGAGACCCTGGTGCTGATAGCCGGCTTAGGTGGCGTGGGAGGCTACTTCGGCGGGCAGTTGGCCCGTCATTTCCGGCACAGCGAGACGGTAGGAGTTGCCTTTCTGGCCAGGGGTGAGCACCTGAAGCAGATCCGGCAAAACGGTCTGAAAATCATTCAGGGAGGGCAGGAAACCGTGGCTAAGCCCTGGCTGGCTACCGATCAGCCGGCGGAAATCGGGAAGGTTGATTTTATCCTCCTCTGCACGAAAACTTATGATCTGGCAGCACTGCTGGTGCAGCTTGCCCCTTGTGTTGGTCCGGAAACCGTACTTATCCCTTTGCAGAATGGGGTGAACAGTCGGAAAACCATACAAGCCATTTATCCCGGTAATCTGGTCACCGAGGGTTGTGTTTACCTCCTCGCCCGCCTCAAAGAAGCAGGGGTTGTTGAAAATTCCGGCAACATTCATAGCCTGTATTTTGGCATGGACGGACCAGAAAACGACCGGCTGCGGCAACTGGAAGGGCTGCTCCGTGCCGCGGGTCTGGAAGCGACCTATGTTACCCTGATTTCGACAGTCATCTGGGAAAAATTCATTTTCCTTTCCCCCCTGGCTACCGCTACGTCCTGGTTTGATGCAGGCATCGGAACCGTGCTGGCTACGGCCAATTCTAATGAAACCATCCTGGCACTGCTGGATGAAGTCATACAACTGGCTCGTGCGAAGCAAATTGATCTTCCGGCCGACATCCGGGCAAAAACGCTGGCGAAGCTCACCTCCATGCCTTTTGAAGCTACCTCCTCCATGCATTCCGACTTCAGTAAGCAAAAAAGCGAGACCGAACTGGAAGCACTCACCGGTTATGTCATCCGGGAGGGAGCACCTTTTCATCTGAAAGCGCCCACTTATGAACGGGCTTATCAGGCACTTCAGCGTAAAATGGGGCGCTGAATTTCCTTTGTCTGTACCTGTCTTAATTGCTATTTTAGAAGGTGCCTCCGACCTGCAATACCGGAGCCTGATTTAAACGCAATTCAGCATGAAATCAACCGCTCCTGATTCTTACACCGCCACAGCCATGCTCGGAACCCTGCTGTCGCTTCCCTCGGCCGGAACAGTGGATAACAGCCGTTTTTTCAAAGGGATGGCTCCCGGGAACAAAACCATGGGGTTGCGGATGGCTGATATTTTTGAGCTGGCCAAAAACCAAACGTCCATGTCGCTGGGAGAAGTTGAAAAACTACTGGGAAGCGACTATTACGAAGCCCGCATGGCGGCGGTGAGCATACTGGATTTCAAAGCCAGAGATAAAAAAGTAACACCGGAGGTTCGGGAGCAGTTGTATACCCTGTATCTCCGCCGGCACGACCGCATCAACAACTGGGACCTGGTCGACCGCGCTGCGCCGCATGTGGTGGGTGGATATCTGGCCGATAAATCGCGGGAGCCGCTGTACCGGCTGGCTCAATCAGCCAATATCTGGGAGCGCAGAACCGCCATCGTGGCCACCTGGTATTTCATCCGCGCGAACGATACCGACGACACCTTCCGGCTGGCGGAAATCCTGATACACGACCCGGAGGACCTCATCAACAAAGCTGTAGGCAGCTGGATACGGGAAGCCGGCAAACGGGCGCCGGAAAAACTACGCACCCTGCTCGACCGGTATGCGGCCACCATGCCGCGGATTACCTTGCGGTATGCGGTGGAGAAGCTGGATAAGCGCGAGCAAACTTTCTATTTAAGCTTGGCTAAGTAAAGCAGACATCTCCCCTCTTTTATGCTCCGCATAAAAAATTTTGAGAAACCAAACGGTTGCTTATATTTGCAACCATACGGTTTCAAAAAAACTTACTTCCATGAGGAGAGATGTATTTCAGGCCATTGCAGATCCTACCCGGCGGGCTATCCTGTTGCTGATAGCCTTTCAGGCCATGACACCCAACGCGCTCGCCGAACATTTTGACACTACGCGGCAGGCTGTTTCCAAGCACCTCCGCATTCTGACGGAATGCGAGCTGGTGAAACCGGCTCAAAGTGGTCGTGAAATCTACTACCAGCTGGAAGTAAGTAAGATGAAAGAAGTCGACAAATGGTTGGAGCAATTCCGCAAGCTGTGGGAAGACCGCTTCAACGAGCTGGACCATGTTTTATTAACCCTTCAAAAAGATAAAAAATGAGTATGCCATTAGCCTTTGACTTTCAGGTCGATAAAGAAAACAACAGCATTTCCATCCTGCGTGAATTTGCGGCAGGGCGTGACCTGGTGTGGGATGCCTACACCAAAAGTGAAATCCTCGATCAGTGGTGGGCGCCCAAACCCTGGAAAGCCAGGACCAGATCGCAGGACTTCCGGCCGGGTGGTTTCTGGCATTATGCCATGGTAGGGCCGGAAGGAGAAGAACATTGGGCCGTTGCCGAGTACAAAACCATTCAACCGCGTGACCGGTTTACCGGCACAGATGCTTTTGCCGACCTGGCCGGCAACATCGACACCAGCCTGCCGGTATCCTCCTGGGAAGTTACCTTCACCGACCTGGGCAAACGCACCCGGGTTGAATTCATCATCCGCTTTGATGAGCTGGCGCAGCTTGAAACTACCCTGCAGATGGGTTTCAAAGAAGGCATGACCATGGCCATGGAAGGTCTGGACGAACTTTTAGCAACCGTTCAAAAATAAATCCCGTGAAAAAGACTAAAATCATTTACTGGTCCGCAACCATCCTTTTCGCCGGCTTCATGCTGATGTCGGGCATATCCGATATTTTACTGGAAGAAGAAACCGTTCAGTTTATCACCAAGCTGGGTTACCCGGTTTACTTCATTTCATTCATCGGTTTTGCCAAGACTCTGGGCAGTATCGCCATCCTGATTCCGGGTTTCAAAAAGATCAAGGAATGGGCTTACGCGGGGCTTATTTTCGACCTCATCGGCGCCACCTACTCCAACCTCATGGTGCATGGTTTTGATCCGGGCATGCTGTTTATGGCCTTGATTTTCGGTGTCGCGATTACTTCCTATATCTACAATCAGAAATACTACAGTACCGTTGGGTAAATGCTTCGAGAATTTAAAGTTCAAAATTCAAAATTGAGGGCCTGCCAATTTTGAATTTTGAACTTTTGAATTTTGAATTTCCCCTATCTTAGGGTAAGCAAGCACAATACCATGGCATTTGATGAGCATTTAGCCGACCGCATCCGGCAGATTATGTACGACAAAGGGGCCGGTTTTACCGAAAAGCGGATGTTCAGTGGCCTGTGTTTTATGGTAGATGACAAAATGTGCTGCGGTACCCACATCGACAAAAAAAGCGGTGAAAGTTTTTTGCTCTGCAGGATCGGCGAAGTAGCCTATCCGGTTGCCATAGAACGAGCCAACTGCATTCCCATGAATTTCACCGGCAGGCCGATGAACGGCTACGTTTTTGTGCTGGAAGCAGGCTTCAGAGATGATAAAAAACTGGCCGACTGGTTGCAGTTGTGTCTGGATTTTAATCCGAAGGCTAAAAAAAGTAAGAAATAAGGTAGTTGCCGGAAAAAGCCGCTACGGTATTGTTGAACCTAAAACCTAACCCACCCAACCCTTTACCATGTTCACGCCAAAACTTAAAAGGCTGTTGCTGCTCTTGTTGCTGACCGGCCCTTATCACGCCGGTTATGCGCAGCAAACCATCCCGGATCCGGATGATATCCTGGTCGGTAACCGGCCTCAACCCACGGTGATGCTGGTGGGCTGTTTTCATTTTGCCTACTACAACTTCGATGCGCACAAAACGGCGAAAGAGGATCAGGTTGACATACTATCTCCTCAGAAACAAAAGGAGATGGAAGAGCTGCTGGATTATCTCTACCGGTTCAAACCGACCAAAATTGTGGTAGAGGGAGGCCGCAATACCGGTTATCTCATGAGCCGATACCGCGCCTACAAGGCAGGCAGCAGGCCTTTGGGCAAGGATGAGATAGAACAGATCGGATTTCGGCTGATGGACCGGTTTCAGCTCGACACCCTCTATGGAGCTAACGACAACCACATCCTCAACGATCTGTACAACCACAAGGATTCACTGGTGTTCCGGCCGGTGCTCGACAGCATTTACGAAGACTGGGATTTCAGCAGCGATGATACCATCAGTGCCCTTTACACACGGTACTACAACGCGAACGATCAGTTGAAAAAACAGATGTCGTTGCTCGCATATTTTAAATACAGCAACTCTGACAAGATGCTGAACCGGGGTTACGGTGCCTATCTGAATGGCGATTTTAAGCTGGGGGACACCCGTGGAGCCGACGCCCTGGCCATGCACTGGTACAGCAGGAACCTGCGCATTTTCAGGCATATCCAGCAGCTGACCACTTCTCCGGACGACCGTATCCTGGTCATTTTCGGTCGGGGGCATGTTGAAATCCTGAAGCATCTTTTTGAGTGTTCTCCGGAGTATAAGCTGATCAAGTTTGGTGAACTGGAGTAAAAAAACCGTCACCACAGCAGCTTTTATGACTCCAAACTACTGAAAGCTGCTCCGCAGTCTGCTTTTCAGGCGTTATTGGTTATCAAAAACTTTAAATTCTGCTCAGGAAAGGGCTATCTTCTTTACTTTCAGTTTATTAAGAATTATTCTAAATAAGTTGTTTAGAATCATTCTCAATTGTAGTTTTGCCCCGCACAAACAAAACTACCGATGCTCAAACATATCCTGCTTACCTTATCCTTTATCATGGCCACTTGGGCGCTTCAAGCCCAGAACGGCACCCTCAAAGGAACCATCAGAACCTCCGACGGAGCCGCTGCAGAATATGTATCTGTGGGTCTGAAAGGCACTACCCGGGGCGCAGTTGCAGATAAAAAAGGTTCTTACGAGATTAAAAACGTAGCCAAAGGAAATTACACCCTGGTCGTCTCTTTTGTCGGACTTGAAACGAAAGAAGTTGCCGTGGAAGTAAAAGCTGATCAGCTTACCCAGGTTCCTGAAATCATCCTCAGGGAAAACGCTCAGCTTCTCCGGGAGGTGGTGATTTCGGCCAATATAAACCGCTATAGTACCACGGTTCCTTCAGCGACGCTCCGGCTGAACACCCCTTTGCTGGAAACGCCTCAAAACATACAGCTGGTGACCAAAGAAGCCTTGCAGGACCAGCAGGTCATCAGCATGAGCGACGGCCTGATTCGCAATGTGAGCGGTACGGCGCGATTGGATCACTGGGGCGATTTATACACCAATATCGTTAGCCGGGGTTCGCAGATTCAGGCCTTCCGCAACGGTTTCAACATCGTAAACTCTTATTGGGGTCCGCTTACAGAGGATATGAGTTTTGTAGACCATATCGAATTTGTCAAAGGCCCGGCCGGTTTTATGCTATCCAATGGCGATCCGAGCGGGTTGTACAATGTCGTTACCAAAAAACCCACCGGTCAGACCAAAGGGGAAGCCGGCTTAACCCTTGGCAGCTTCGATTTATACCGGTCAACCCTCGATCTCGACGGTAAACTCAGCAGCAACGGCAAAGTGTTGTACCGATTGAATCTGTCGGCACAGAACAAAAAATCACACCGGCCGAATGAGTTCAACGACCGCTATGTGATTGCACCCGTGATTTCCTATCAGCTGGATGACAAAACGAAGCTTACGCTGGAATACACCTATCAGAAGGCGCACATGAGCGATGTGGGTTCTTATTATGTGTTCTCCACGGCAGGTTTTGCCACTTTACCGCGAGATTTCACCAGTCTGCCTGCCGGCATGCCGGCCACCAACATCCATGACCATAGTTTTCTGGTAAATCTCGAACACCAAATCAACAGCAACTGGAAAATCACCACCCAGTTGTCGCGTTACCTTTACAAGCAGCAAGGCTCGTCGATGTGGCCTTCCAGCGTTGATTCTACCGGGAAAATGATCCGGGCGGTGAGCAGCTGGGATGCCAAAAGCATCATGAGCATGGGGCAGATGTTCCTCACCGGTGAGGCCCATACCGGCATCGTACACCACCGGGTGCTTGCGGGCATCGACATGGCAAACAAGGCATACCATGCGGATTGGGGGCAATACCATGTACTTGATTCAGCGGGTGCTGAATTTGATGCAAATGACCCCTATTACGGGGTTCCGGTGAACGGCTATCCTGCCTTCGACTACAGCTCTCCCATTGAACAAAGGGCTCTGGCTGCCGGTGGTTCGATGGATCAGCGCTATGCCTCCCTATATCTGCAGGATGAACTGGGCTTTTTCGACAATAAGTTGCGTCTGACCCTGGCCGGCCGTTATACCACGGTGAGCCAATCGGAATGGGGTGGTGAAGCCAAATCAGCTGCACAGTTCACCCCACGGGTGGGTATCAGCGGTTCGCTGAACAAGGAAACGGCTGTTTATGTCGTATACGACCAGGCCTTTATCCCTCAAAACGGCCGCATGGCCGATGGCAGCAGCGTGAAGCCCATCACCGGGGACAATATGGAAATCGGACTGAAAAAAATCTGGTTCGATGGCAAGTGGAATACGACCCTGGCCCTTTACAGCATCGTCAAAAACAACGAGCTTACCGCCGACCCCAACAGCCCTCCCGCTTCGGGACTAAGTATTGTTTTGGGACAAAAAAGGGCTCAGGGTATCGAATTTGACCTGATGGGGCAGATTTTCCCGGGTTTGAACCTGATAGCCAACTACGCCTACACCGACTCCAGGGTAACGGAAGTAGCGGATGGTGTGACGACCATGCAGGTGGGCGATGTGGTCCCCAACTTCGCCAAACACACCTTCAACAGCTGGTTAAGCTATAAAATCCAAAGTGGTGTATTGCAGGGAACGGGAATATCAGCCGGATTCACCTATCTGGTTGACCGGCAGATGTTCTGGGATGTTTCGCCCGACCCTACCCAGGTATTGCCTGATTACTTCAAGCTGGATGGCGGGCTGTTCTGGGAAAAGGATCGTTTCAAAATCACGGCCAATGTCTTCAACCTCCTCGACGACTATTTGTACACCGGTTCATACTACCAATGGCTGAGTGCCTATAACTGGCAGACTGAACCAGGCAGAAACGGTCGTTTGTCGGTTCATTACAAATTCTGATCGGTGACCCTCAAAAAAACCATCAGGCAAATACACCTCTGGCTCGGCTTAATCACCGGGCTTTTGGTTTTTATCATCGCCATAACCGGCAGCCTGTATGCCTTTAAGGAGGAGATTCAAAACCTCACACAGCCCTACCGCTTTGTGAAGGTGCAAAACAAACCCCTGCTGCCTCCTTCAGCCCTGAAGGCTATCGGTGAGGAGGCGCTTCCGGGCAAACATTTGCATGCCGTCATGTATATGGGGCTGGAAGATGCAGCCAAAAGCATCTTTTACAGCGAGGAAGAGGAGTACTACTATTTCGTTTATATCAATCCGTATTCCGGCGAAGTCCTTAAAGTCAGCGATGAGTTTGCCGGTTTTTTCAACTTCATTCTCGACGGGCATTTTTACCTCTGGCTGCCCCCTGAAATAGGGCAGCCGGTGGTTGCCTGGACGACGCTTATCTTTTTTGTGATGGTGCTCTCAGGTCTTTACCTGTGGTGGCCCCGCAAAAAAAACGGACGAAAACAGCGTTTCACCATCAAATGGAATGCCCGCTGGCGGCGGAAAAATTACGACCTGCACCATGTCCTGGGTTTCTATGTCTGCTGGCTGGCGCTGATTTTTATCATTACCGGGCTGGTCTGGGGCTTTCAGTGGTTTAACAAGGGGTATTATGCCCTCATTTCCGGCGGGAAGACTTTTGTGGAATACCAGGAGCCCCCTTCGGTTTACAGGTCGCCGGAAACCGGCAGTCTCCCGGTGATCGACAAAATCTGGCTGCGCATGCTTGCCGAATACCCGGAGGCGGGATCGATTGAGATTCACATACCGGAAGATTCGCTGTCGGCCATCGCTGCCAATGCCAATCCCGACCCGATGACCTACTGGCAGATAGACTACCGCTATTTTGATCAGTACAGTCTCGAAGAGCTTCCGGTGGAACATATGTGGGGCCGGTATCAGGAAACCTCTGTTTCTGATAAGCTGATGCGGATGAATTACGACATCCACATCGGTAGTATATTCGGTCTTCCCGGTAAAATACTGGCCTTTTTCGCGAGCCTGATCATCGCTTCGTTGCCGGTGACCGGGTTTCTGATCTGGTGGGGCAGAAGAAATAAGTAGTCGGCATGAAATGCTGTTCCTTTGGTTTAAATGCAGTTGGTTAAACCGCCTCAAAAAGGGATAAGCGATATATACTTTTCCATCCCCGATAACACCAAAGCCGGTACAAATCACCTGAAAACCGCCTGCAGAAAACCGTACCTGCTGCTGCCGGAAGTAGCTTAAAATAACCGGCCTAAACTTTATCTTTAGAAACCAACCCCAAAAAGGCGTGATGAAAAAGATAAGCTGCCTGATTTTACTTCTGGTTGCGCAAACGGCCCTTATCCGTGGCCAGAGCAGCGAAAACAGCCCCGAGCGGGCGGCCTATCAGGCTGAACTGAAAGCCCTGGGAAAATCGTTTTCCGGCTGGTTTTATCCAGGGTATGCCGATATACACAAGTTGCCTGAGGAAGATTTTGTTTCGAAAATAGATTCCGTCCGGTTCCGGTTCGGGGCTTTACTCCGGAAATACAAGGATGGTCTTGACAGTGCTTTTGTAAGTCAGCAGCAGACCGAGATAAAATACTATTTCGATAAAATACTGCTGGATTATCCAAACGCCCACAGCACCTACCTGCAAATCACCACCCCCACCCCCTCAGCCGGGCTGGCGGCAAGACTGGATCAGAATCTGGCAGATTTCAACAAACCGGAGCTGCTGACCAATACGGATTTTACGGAATACGTAAAAGCCTGGCTGTATCATGCCGCTGTTTCCGCTAAAGCACATGGCCATGCCCGGCACCAGGGTAATCAGCTGCTGGAGTTTATCTGGGCGAAGCTTCCCGTGATATTCACCAACCGGACCTGCCGGGAATACTGGCAGTACACCTACCTTACAGCGCACCTTGACGACAACGGCATCAAATATCTTGATGGCATCCTGAACGATTTCCGGGCCACTTGCACGGATACCGCTTACCTGAACAAAATCAACCAGTCTTATGCCGCGGATTCGGCCGGCAGAAAAGACCACCTGATCGTCAGCTACAAAACCTTCCCCGATTTCACCCTGGATCTGCATCTATTCCTGCCCGACACCTCCGACGGGAAAAAAGCACGCCCGGTATATGTTTATGTCCATGGTGGCAGCTGGTCGGAGGGCAAACCCGACTGGGGGTTTTCAAGCTGTGCCGCCTATGCCCGGAAAGGATGGGTTGGCGTGGCAGTGGAATACCGGACGGTTGGCCGGCACGGAAGTCTGCCCTTTGAATCGGTGATGGATGTACGCTCCGCCATCCGCTGGCTGCGGGAACATGCCGGGATTTATCAGATAGATACCCAGCGCATCGTGGCCGCGGGCAATTCAGCCGGAGGCCATCTGGTACTCGCCACCGCCCTGGCCGACCGGTGGAATGACCGCAGCGACCGGCTGCAATTCAGTCCGGTACCCAACGCCATGCTGGTCAATGCCGCCGCTTTCGACCTCACGGTGGAAAACACCTCCTGGATCAGCAAAAATCTAAGCGACAAGTCGCTGGTAAAAGAAATATCGCCTAACCACCTGATAAAAAAAGGCACACCCCCGCTCCTGCTGATTCACGGTACCCGCGACCGGAACTGTCCCTACCCTACTGCCGAAAAGTTCAGGGATGAGATGGTCAAAGCCGGCAATACCCTGTCGTTCCACCCATTGGAGGGAGCAGGTCACTTCTTCTGGACCGACCCTGCCTGGGTGCAGCAGATAGCCCGATGGCGGCATGATTTTCTGACCAGCCTGGGTTATGATTTAACCGATTAACACGCCTTCAAAATTCAAAAGAACCTGAAAAGCAGATTTCCAGATGGCACACCAACACGACCACGCGAGCAATAATCTCAGAACAGCCTTTTTCCTGAATCTGGCTTTCACCGTTTTTGAAATCATCGGCGGCTTGTATGTCAACAGTGTGGCCATTCTTTCGGATGCCATCCATGACCTGGGCGACAGCCTGTCGCTGGGGACTTCCTGGTATCTCCAGAAAAAGTCGAAAAAGGAAGCTAACAAGTCTTTTTCGTTCGGTTATAAACGGTTTTCCCTGCTGGGAGCGCTGATAAACAGTCTTGTGCTCATTGCAGGTTCGGTATATGTCATCAAAGAAGCCGTGGGTCGCATCATAACACCGGAGCATTCCGATGCGCAGGGGATGCTGCTTTTTGCCCTTATAGGTGTGGCCGTAAACGGCTATGCAGCCTGGAAAATGAGTTCCGGCAAAACCCTGAATGAGCGGGTCATTTCCTGGCATCTGCTCGAAGATGTACTGGGGTGGGCAGCCGTCCTGGTAGTCTCCATCGTCCTTCACTTCAAGGATATCCATTATCTCGACCCGGCCCTGTCGCTGCTGATTACCCTGTACGTTTTGTGGAATGTGGTGAAACGACTGAAGGAAACACTTTTTATCTTCCTCCAGGGGCAGCCGGCAGATGTTGACAAGGATCTCATCGAAAAAGAGATATTAAACATCGGGCATGTAAAATCCATCCACCACACCCACATCTGGTCGCTCGACGGGGAACACCACGTATTTACCACCCATGTGAAATTAGACCCTATAAACAGCCTGAATGAGCTGTTGCTGGTCAAAAACCAACTGAAGGCTGTGATGAAAAAATATCCTTTTGAGCATTATACCATCGAGACCGAAATCGACGCGGAGTCCTGCGGGCTGCCAGGCAGCGAAGCGGAACGGCTTAACAAGCTTTAATACCTTAGTTCCGACAAATTTGTGAATTTAGTGTCCGGAACCAACTCTTTCCGCGCATGGCAGTCTCCAAACCAAAAATCACCGTCGAAAACGTCAATGTCCCCGGTTATCTGGTAACCGTTGATGCTGCCATGTATGAGGCGATGAAAGAAGCTTTGCAGCAGGCATTGCCGCTGCAGGGGCCTGGTCTGACCCAGAAGGAAATGCAACTGGCGGTACTGCCGTATCTGCCGGCTGATTTGTATCCGGGCGGTGCGAAGGCGATGTGGTGGTGTAAATGTGTACAGCTTGATCTGGAAGCCAAAGGTTTGATGAAACGTACCCAAAGCAAGCCGTTGCGCTGGCACCAGTAAATCATGGCTGATAATCACCCCATCCTATACACCAAAAGGCTTGTGCTGCGGGAAGTACGTCTTTCAGACGCTGAAGTATTTTATAAACTGCGCAGTAATCCGGATGTAATGCAATACATCCAGCGACCGCTTGCCCAATCCGTTGGGGAGGTTGAGGTACTGCTCAACAGCATGCTGGAGGATGTTGAAGCAGGCAAGTCGATGGTATGGGTACTGTCGGATGCAGACGAACAGTTTGTGGGCATGATGGGTTTCTGGCGTATGCAACCCGAACATTTCAGGGCAGAGGTGGGCTATATCATTGCACCCTGGTTTCACGGCAGAGGTTATGCTACCGAGGCATTGGCCGCTGTGCTGCAATATGGCTTCGAAAATATGGGCATGCATAAAATAGATGCCGATGTTCACCCCGACAACCCGGCTTCCCTACGTGTACTGGCCCGCCACGGGTTTGTACAGGAAGCCAGGTTCCGGGATCAGCGGTTTTTTAACGGGAGTTTCCACGATGCCCTCTGGCTTGGACTGCTCAAAAGCGAGTGGCTTTCCCGAAGTCTGTGAAACTTCCTTAACTCAGCCTGTTCTGCGTTAAAAATCATCCGCGATGGGACACGGATAAGGCTGATTTTTATGATTTGTACGGCATATCTCTTCTTTTCTCGTATCCCGATGTCTAAAAGCAATATGCGTTTTAACCCGAAGCGCTGAGTCTCAAATCCGCGAAAATCACAACCATCCTGAAAATCCGTTTCCCATCTTCCAGGCCCCGGCCCTCAGGCAACTGCCACCAAATGCCGCTCCTCCAGGCAATTTCCAAGCTGCAAGGGTTCCGGTAGCCGCACGATGCTGAAGCCTTCTTCCTGGAACCAGGGAGCCTTTTGCAGCACCGACCAACGAATGTTTCCTGTGAGATAGGCGCCGTCGCTACCCTGATAGCTGCTGAAAAGCGCTTCGAAATCAGCCAGATCAGGCAACTTTTTGCCTGCATGACTCACAAAAACAGAAAAAAGCGGATCGCCGGCATACTGATAGCTGTGCTGCTGGTTGAGTTTTTTGTATTCGTAACGGTAATCGTAGGTCAGGGCAGATAAATCGCTGAGGACTGCTGAGGCAGTAGGATAAGCACCTGCCCCTTTCCCCATGAAAAATTGTCGGTCGGCAAAGCAGCTTTGGGTTACCAGGCCGTTAAACTCATCTGGTACGGAGAAAAGCTCATGACCGGGTTTGACAAAAGCAGGCCATACGCAGGCCGTAATACCCTGTTCCAGTCGCCTGGCTTCTGCCAGCAATTTAAGCTGATAACCCTGTTCCCTGGCGAATTTCCGGGTCAGCGCATCGATGCGATTGATGCCGAAATAGGGGATTTCATCGGGCACTACTATCAAGCCAAAGGCATGCGCCAGCAACAGGACCAGTTTGTTCCGGGCATCCTGTCCGCTGATATCGAGTTGTGGATTACTTTCGGCGAAACCGAGTTGCTGTGCCTTTTCCAGCGCATTTTCGAATGAACTCTCATCGCGTTGCATGGCGGTTAGTATATAATTGGTGCTGCCGTTTATAATGCCTTCGATAGATTCGAGCAAATCGTTGTCGTAATACTCTTCGAGGTTGCGGATGACGGGTATGCTGGCGCAGCTGGCGGCTTCATACAAGAGGGCACCGCCCGTTTCCGCCTGTAAGGCCCGTAATTCGGCCAGATGCTCCGCCAGCATTTTTTTGTTGGCTGTCACCACCGATTTGCCCTGGCGGAGGGCGGTTGTTACGATGTGGTAGGCCGCTTCTGCATCGTCGATGAGTTCTACAATGACTGAAATATCCGGGTCGAAGAGGATATCACCGGCTTCAAAAGTGATGAGTCCGGACGGGACGCTGCGTTGCTTGCTTCGGTCTTTCACACATATTCTGGCAATGCCGGCCTGGAACCCGGGACTGCGTTGCAGCACGTCCCAAAGTCCCTGACCTACACAACCAAACCCAAAAAGGCCTATTTGTATGGCTTTTCTTTGCATAAACCCTCCTTTCAGGCTTGCTCCAATACATCTCCCGAAACTGCTGCCAGCGCGAAAGCATCTGCCAGATCAGCTATGAGGTCGTGGGCGTCTTCCAGTCCAACCGACAGGCGGATGAGGCTGTCGGCTACCCCGGCGGCACGGCGTTTTTCGACCGGGATAGATTTGTGAGTCATCTGAGCCGGGTGGCAGCAAAGGCTCTTGGCTCCGCCGAGGCTTTCAGCCAGTTTAAACAGGCGGGTAGACGTCACGAGCCGGACAGCCGTTTCTTCGGTATCTTCCCGGAGGGTAAAACTGATGATACCCCCAAAATAAAGCTGTTGGGTAGCTGCCACCGCGTGGTTGCGGTGACTTTCGAGGCCCGGGTAGTAAACCTCCTGCACTTCCGGCTGTTTTTGTAACCAGCGCGCAATCAGCAGGGCGCTTTCGCTGTGCTGCCGTACTCTTAAGGGCAGGGTTTCAATGCCCCGGATGACCAGAAAACAGTCGAAAGGTGCCAGAATGCCGCCCGAAGCATTCTGAATAAACTTGATTTGTTCGCCCAGCTCCTGACAAGCGCAGACCACCAGACCGGCGATGAGGTCGCTGTGACCACCTAGGTATTTGGTAGCGCTGTGCACCACCAGGTCGGCTCCCAGCAGTATCGGCTGTTGAATAACGGGAGAGGCAAAGGTGTTGTCGACGCAGAACAGTACATTTCTGGCTTTTGCCAGTTTGCCGATGGCGGCAATGTCGGAGATTTTGAGGGTCGGGTTCGACGGGCTTTCGAGCCAGATCAGCCGGGTGTCGGGGCCAATGGCTGCTGCCACCGCCGCGGTATCAGCGGTATCTACATACCTGATTTTGATCCCGAATTTGGCGTAAACGTGTGTAAACAGCCTAAAAGCACCCCCGTAGAGGTCGTCGATCGCCAGAATTTCATCGCCGCTTTTGAGCAGTTTTACCACCGCGTCGATGGCTGCGAGGCCGCTGGCAAAGGCGTAACCGCTGTGGCCGTGTTCGAGTTTGGCGATGAGATTTTCGAGCACCAGCCGGGTGGGGTTGTTGCTTCTGGCATAGTCGAAACCTTTGTTGACGCCGGGAGCTTCCTGTACGTAGGTGGAGGTTTGGTAAATGGGTACCGAAATGGCCCCTGTAAGTGCATCAACCGGGATGCTGTGGAGGATTTGTGTGTTGATATTCATAAGACGCTAAATTTTTTAGGCGTCCGCCACACGTACTCATCAAAATTTTACCGGAAGCGTTAAATGAAAAAACGCTCCCGATAAGTCGAAAGCGCACCACATCTGCAGCTGTGCATGTCTTCTCCTTATCTTCCCAACCCTTTCGGATCAGCAGGAATTGGCACCTTGCTATTTGCCGGTTGCCAGAGCTTCACAGGGCCTGTCCCTCTGCTCTTCTTGATAAGTATGTGCGTCAGAAACGCATTGCAAATGTAGGGGGATAACTTTCAATAAAACAAACCTCTGCCGAAAAAAAACAAACCGCCTGCTGACAATTCCCTCATACAGGCGGCTTAAACGCCATTTTTAAAGCAAAAATTATTTCCTGATCAACCGGATAACGACTGTCTGCTGTTCATGGATGAGCTGCAAAAGATAGATACCGGCAGGCTGGGTCTCCAGATGAATCTCCGTGGATGCACCTTCTACTACCTGCTCCTGTAATAACCTTCCCCTTACATCTCTGACACTTAAACTTAGCTTGCCCGGGAGCGGGACACGTCTTAACTCAAAACGTCCGCTTTCTGATGGATTAGGGAATACTGAAATATGTTGCATAAGCAACATATTTGTAGAAGTCATGAAAAAACTGACTGCCCCTGAGGGTAATGAGAAACATCCGCCGCTGTCAACAACCAGTGTGTAGAGACCATTTTCCAAGGGGGTAAAGGTGCGGTTAACAGCACCGCTGATAACCGTTCCATCTTTATACCATTGATAACCCCCGGCCACAAACCGGGATTGCAGACTATCTCCGACTGTCTCTATTTCAGCCATTGGGGCGGCCGTTACGACCAGGGTGATAGAGTCGGTGGATGTACAGCCGCTTACACCGGTGGTATAATATATACGGTGCGAACCAACGCCGGCATGGGCGGGATTGAAGATTCCGAACTGTACCCCGTTACCGCTGTAACTACCCCCTGCCGGTGACGCCAGATTCAGAACAATGTTGTTTGCAGTCACACAAACGGATCCTATCGGATTGAAAGAAATGGTTGGCCTGGCTGTGACAATCACGGTACGGGTTCCGCTGTTGCTGCAACCGAAGCCGTCAGTGTAGGTATAGGTCACCGTATGCAGTCCAACCCCGGCTGTAGTCAGATCCATCTGACCGTTGGCGGTAACACCCGGGCCACTGAAAACACCCCCTGCGGGCGTGGCGCCAAGTGTAATGGTTCCGGCTGAGATACAGTGATTCTCCTGCCCGCTGAAACCGATGACAGGCGGAGCCAGGACCCTGACCCGCTCTGTATCTGTAACTGCACAGCCTGCCTGCTGGTAGGTGTAGTATACTTCAACCAATCCCACTCCTGCTGCAGTTGGATTAAACTGTCCGTTGCTTACGCCTGTCCCGCTGAATGTTCCTCCTGCCGGGAGAGCCGTCAGGGTGATACCGGCTGCTGCCAGACAAACCGTGTCTGTTACCTGAAACTGTACTGATGGGACACCCAAAACTGTGATGACTGCGGTATCTGAAAGGCCACAACCGGCAGCCTGGTATTGAATGATGTGCTGACCTGCCCCGGCGGTAGCGGGGTTAAAGAAGCGGGCAGCCGAAATGCCCGGTCCGCTGTAAATACCGCCCCGGGGTAAGCCCTGGGTGAGCTCAAAGATGCTGTCGTTCAGACAAACGGCCGGAAGCTGGTTGAGTTGTGCCTGAATTCCCGTGACTACCCTTACCAGATTTGTGCGTACCAGTGTGTCGGATCCGGCATTATTCGTAACAATCAGGGTTACGCTGTAGTCACCTGGCGCACCGTAAACGATGCCAGATGGCGACTGGCTGCCGGAAGAATCCGGGGTTGCTCCCGGAAAATACCATTTCCAGCTAAGCGGCAGGTTGGTGCTGGTATCAGAAAAAGACATACTGCCACCAACGCAAACCGTATCGGCCGAGTAGATAAAACCAGCCACAGGACGTTGTACAGCCTGCTGACATCCCGGCGACGCTATTAATGACATCCGGCGGGGACTGTTATCCATCACCACCCACATGCGTTCCGTTTGATTCAGGGTGAAGATATTCATGCAGTTATCCTGGGTATAATCCATGTAGTTCTGAACCATATCTACCGTACTGCAGGAAACATGGGTTGTAGGGCAATTAAAATTGGCGGCATCACTTTCTGGTGTATCGGCGCAATAATCATCTACCCCACAGCCTCCATCTCCCCAGATATGGCGCAACCCCAGATAATGCCCCACCTCATGGGTTGCCGTCCTGCCTCCATTGTAAATACCACTGAAAGGATTGGCCGGTGGCCGGCCTACCGAAGTGTGCAATAAAACAACACCATCTGTATTGCCACTGCCACTGCCACCCAAGCCCGGCAGTCCTGATCCGGTCGGGAACTGAGCATACCCCAGAATACCCCCTGACATCGGCGCGACCCATATGTTGAGGTAATGGTCGGGATTCCACTGGGTAGCCGGTTTAACCGTATTGTTTATAAAATTTGTACTGAAGCTGGTTCCTGAAGCATACGAATAACGCACCACCCCATTGGTAGGATTTCCTGCCGGATCTTGCCGAGCCAGGCAAAACTGAATGCCGGTATTGGCAGCTACGGGCCTGAACCCTACAGGTGTATTATTGGTATCAGGGTTGTAGCGTCCGAAATCCTCATTTAAGACTTCCATCTGAGACATAATCTGTTCCAGGCTGATGTTTTCGGTTGCGCTGCGGTAAAGCACATGAAAAACCACCGGTATAGTATAATTAACGGTTTCCGGACTTCGTTGCTGGCGTCTTTCTGCCAGTTTCCGGGCCATCCAGACCTCAAACTGTAAATCTGTTTCAACCGTCAGTCCGGCTTCCCGCATGGCTGCTTCATTTTCAACGGTGTAACAGCGAATCATATCCTGTTGTGCCTGTGCAGAAAAAGCAACCACCAGGCTTAAAAACAGTGTGTAAAATAGCTTCATAGGTTTATTCATCCAATTGAAATAGCCCTGGCTGCCATTTGATGCATGTTGTCCGTCCAATCTTTCCGTTTGGCGGTGGTTCTTTCAAAAAAGGCAAGTGGTTGAAGCATCTGGCAGCAGGATTTTAAAATTACAGATTTTCACCACATACGTATGCTTTTGGAACTGCAGGAACGTAATTTTGTGGGCTATGCCGGCGACAGGAACCGATCTTACTTTTGCACGTGCGTGTTTGAACCAACAGCTTACTGTTGCTATACCCACCGAAACCGTCTATGGCCTGGCTGCCAATGCTTTGTCGGAAAATGCGGTTACCGGCATCTTTCGTATCAAAAACCGGCCGGCCTTCGACCCGCTTATTGTACATGTCGCTTCCCTGCAGGATGCCGGACCGTATGTAAAATACATCCCCGATGTGGTCAGGCGGTTGTATGCCGTGCTAGGGCCGGGACCAGTAACCTACATATTGCCCAAAACAAGTCTTATCCCCGATCTGGTTACTTCCGGTCATGAAACTGTTGGTATCCGTATCCCTGATCACCCGATGACGCTGGAACTGTTGCGTTCGCTTGACTTCCCGCTGGCAGCTCCGAGTGCCAATCCATTCGGATTTGTGAGCCCGACCACGGCACAACATGTGGCAGATCAGCTGGGAGATGCTGTTGGTTATATACTCGACGGAGGCCCTTGCCGCATCGGACTCGAATCAACCATTCTGGATGCAAGCGGTCCGGAACTGATTGTACTTCGGCTCGGTGGCTTGTCGCTGGAAGCACTGGAAACTGCGGCCGGTGAAAAAATCAGCCAGATCCGGCTTTCCAGCTCCAACCCGACGGCGCCGGGCATGTTGCTGAAACATTATAATCCTGGCAAAACGGTTCTTTTGGGAGATTTGAAGACACTTGCACAGACGGCTATCCCTGCCGAAACAGGCATACTGGCCTTCCGCGAGGCACTTCCCGGCTTTCCGGCTGAACATCAGCGTATCTTATCCCCTTCGGGAGATATGGAAGAAGCAGCCCGACAGCTCTTCGCACATTTACGTGCCTTTTCGGCCATGGATATCAAAGTAGTACTGGCAGAATCAGTACCTGAAACCGGCCTGGGCAGGGCCATTAATGACCGATTGCGGCGAGCGGCTGAGAAAGGATAAACTCAAAACAAGAAATCAATTCAGGCGCATCAGGCCATAGAATCTGGCCCATTACTTCTCAGGACTTAGCGCTACTTTCATCCCCGGTGATCCTGAAAATACATGCTTTCCAAAATTTCTATCCCGGACAGAACAGAATCAGGCCTGACCACCAGCTAAAACAAACTCCGGAGGAGTTGTTTTTTACTCATAAATAGTCATTTCCCGCCACTCCCGGTGGCTGTATTCATATTGAATCTGCTCGTTGCGAAGGGTTCTTCTGGCAGGTCCGCCGGGATTAAATACTACCTCTGCAGGTACAAAACGAAAGATAACAGCACCATCTTCCACCGAAATATTCAGGAAATCCGCAATATCTCCCGGTATGTCTTCTACATTATAAGTGCCGATATCCAGCAACCCCAGATGCCTTACAACGCCGTTCTCGATGGTATAGACATCGTTACCAAGGCTATGTTGCAGACTGTAATGTGCCAGAAGAATTGTTACATCAGGAAGCTGGGTTGATTTAAAAAAACGCAGGCGATAAGTGTGGCTTTCGAGCAATGCCATGGACTTGAAAATGAGTGAATCATTCCGGTCGTAGATAAGCAGGCGTTGCACCTCACTGACTGAGTCGTTCAGGATCCGGCAGCGTACATGATAGGTATAGCCATCCATGCGGCCTGCTTCCAGCAAATCATAACCGGCAGAATCCTGTTTAACAAGCAGGGTGTCGTACGGGACAGACACAAAATCCTGCCCGATGGCAAGGGTGGTTACAAAAGTGAATAGCAGTATCAGTCGAAACATCCTGTGGGAACTTACCGGTTCAGTACATTTTCAGGGTACCAAATCGAAGGCAAGCTAAGTTTATTTTTCATCTCTTTCACTCAGTTCGAGCATTTTGGCTATGGTGTTAAAGTTTCTGGTGGTGGCCTTCACGCCCAGTTTTTTCTCCAGGTAGTTGTTGTCCAGCCGGCTTAGAGGCGCTCCTTCCGGGGCAAACAAATAGGCTGAATGGCCCATGATTGCCAGTTTTCCGGGAGAAAAATCCTGTGCAAGTACAACAGCTGTCCGTTCGGCTGCGGGTTTGTTTTCAAAAGACACGAAAAAAAGTTCGTGGGTTCTCCCTTCTGTCCGGAAAGGGTTGTCAAGCATCATTTTCCTGATCTGCTGTGGCGTTCTGACAACTACGGGAAGATCGGCACCAATATGCTCCTTTATAAGTTCATGGATATTTTTACTGATTTCCCTGGCCGGTAAATCTGATTTCAGCAGAATGTTGCCGCTTTGTATCCAGGTTTGGACGTCAGTAAAACCAGCTGTCGTTAAAACATCCCGCAACTGCGCCATAGGCACCTTGTTTTGTCCCTTCGGCATTACCCCCCTCAGCAGAACAACGAAAATTTTCATTTTTGTACCCCTCACAGCAGCTTACCCCCTTACCTCAGCATCCCCAGCAAAGCCAAAACCCAATCCTCCCCCCGTCTCTCGATATCTCGCTTCTCGCCTCTCGATATCTCGACATCTCCCCTATTCATGCACTACCATCTCCTTCCATTCTCCGTTTTTATAGCGGTAGCTGATCTGATTATTCGAGAGCATCTGCTCCCGCGGACCACCCGGATCGAAAATCAGCTGATCGTGGTTGAAGCTGAAAATAAGCTGCCCCGGCTCACCCGTTACCCTCGTATATGCGGAAACATCCCAGGGTACCTCTCCCTCCTTGTAAGCAGCCACTGACATCTGTCCCAGATACTTAAACCGACCACTTTCAAGCAGATAAACATCGCTTCCCCAGGTATATTCGTTGCTGTTATAACCAAGAATTATCAACCGGTTGGGGAATCTTTCAGACTTAAAAAAGCAAAGTTTATGGGTGCGGCTTTCCCGCAAAGGTTCCGACCTAAATACAAGTTTTCCATCGCGGTCAAAAATCATGAGTCGCAGCGCGATTTTGGTTGTATCGTCTATTTTTTTTGTGCGGATATGGTATTCATATTCATCCAGCCGATAGGCAACCTGCACCGCATTGCCGGATTCATCATATTGATTCAACAGGGTATCGTACAACACCCGCTCAAAATCCTGACCGGCCGCGGCTGAGGTTATCAAAATGAAAAGTAGCAGTAAATACCGCATATCACCCTTTAAGCAGGAAAGGTAGCGGTTTTTCTGAAACGAAGCGATTCCGGAATCCGGCCACTCTGTGCCTCCGGTGGTTTAACCACAGAGCTCACGGAGGCACGGAGTGGATTTACTCCCCGTGGAAGAAGTCCTTCATCCTGTCGACAAAGGAAGATTTTTTGGCATTGTCGGCACCTGGCTGGAAATTCGGGGCATCTTTCAGCTTCTCTATGATTTCCTTTTCTTCCCGGCTGAGCCGCTGCGGAACATATACGTTGACGTATATAATCATATCTCCCCTGCCATAGCTGTTCACGCTGGGTAAGCCTTTGCCTTTTAAACGCAGGAGTTTACCGGGTTGTGTGCCTGGTTCCAGTTTGATTCTGGCTTTGCCATCCAGTACCGGCACATCTATCTGGGCGCCCAGGGCAGCTTCTGAGAAGTTGATTTCCAGGTCGTAGAGGATATTGTTGCCGTCGCGTTTGAAGTGTTCGTGTTCTTCTTCCTCTACCAATACGATCAGGTCGCCAGCAGGGCCGCCGTTGCGGCCGGCATTGCCTTTGCCTGATACGGTAAGTTGCATGCCTTCGGCCACCCCTGCCGGAATCTGAATGCTGATGACTTCTTCCTTGCGGGTAAGGCCATCTGCATCCACACCTGCAGGGCGTTTGTCGATTACCTGGCCGGTTCCTTCGCAGGTGGGGCAGGTTTGGGTGGTGCGCATTTGCCCCAATATGGTATTGGTTACCCGGTGTACCTGCCCTTGTCCGTTACAGCTTGAGCAGGTTTTGAATGTTACTCCCTCGGCCGGAACGGCTTTGGTAACCTTAATTTTTTTCTCTACCCCGGTCGCGATCTCTTCGAGTGTCAGTTTAACGCGGATACGCAGATTGGTTCCACGGGCGGCACGGGTACGGCCTCCGCCACCCCGGCTTCCGCCGCCGAAAAAGCTATCGAACGGGCTGCCTTCACCGAAAATATCTCCAAACTGGCTGAAAATATCTTCCATACTGTGACCGCCACCGCCGCCGCCGCCCATGGCCTGGTGGCCAAAACGATCGTAGCGGGCTCGTTTGTCCTTATCGCTGAGGACTTCATAGGCTTCTGCAGCTTCCTTGAATTTCTCTTCGGCTGTGTGGTCACCTGGGTTTTTATCAGGGTGGAACTTAATGGCCGCCTTGCGGTAGGCCTTTTTGATCTCATCGTCACCCGCCTGGCGGTCAACACCCAGGATTTCGTAATAATCGCGTTTTGACATCTTATACTCCTACAATCACTTTAGCGTACCGCACCACGGTATCGTGGAGGCGATAGCCCTTTTCAACTTCCTGCACGACCTTGTTCACTGCCTCCGGTCCGGCGGGTGCCTGCGAGATGGCCTCGTGTAATTCAGGATCAAATTCATTACCTGCTGCTTCAATGGGACTCAGGCCTTTGCTCACCATTACCTGGCGGAATTTGTTGTAGACGAGGTCAACCCCTGTTCTGACAGAAGCAACGTCTGTAGCTGTTTCCATCACCTGCAAGCCTCTTTCGAAGTCATCGAGGACAGGCAGCAGTTCCACAATCATGTCTTTGGAAGCCGTTTTGAAAAGCTCCAGGCGTTCTTTGGAGGTACGGCGTTTGTAATTTTCAAACTCCGACATCAGGTAGAGGTATTTTTTATTAAGCTCGTCAATTTCGCCTCGGAGTTTTTCTGCCTCATCCACCGTTTGCGCCTCCTGTCCGGATACGTTTGCATCGGCAGCCATATTGTCGGCAGATGCAGCCGTTTCGGCAGTTGCTTCGTTGGGTTCCAGTTCTGGTGCTTCTTTATCCTTGCTCATGCGATTTTTTGTTTTGCTCCACCAGGATGCAACATTTTTGCCATCGGTGTTTTTCATGTCAATCTGTCAGCGTGTGCTGCGGGTGCAAAAGTCCGAAAAAGATATGACGTCCGGTAAGGAGTTCTTGGATAGAACGCGGTTTTTTATGCTTTGCAGGATTTTCCCGGATCAGTTTACTTCAGCAATAAAGTAAAAAGCCATCCCCGGGGGATGGCTTTTTCGTATTCGGAACACCTGGATTTATTTCAGGAGTTCTTTCAGTTTTGCGGGCAGTGCTTCTCCTCTGGGGCTGATGGCAACGATCACACCATCGCCATCGATGAGATAACTCATGGGGATACCATATACGCCATACTGTTGTGCAGCGGCATTTTTCCATCCCTGTAAATCGCTTACATGGTAAGGCCAGACCAGCTTATCATCCGAGATACCTTTGATCCAACGGTCTTTATTGGTGTCAAGAGATACGCCAAACACGGTAAAACCTTTACCGTTGCGGAATTTTTTGTCTTTGAACTCATTGTAAGCTTTCACCACCGACGGGTTTTCCCGGCGACACGGGCCGCACCAGGATGCCCAGAAATCAATGAGTACCATTTGTCCTTTGAGGGAGCTCAGTTTGATCATTTTACCATCGACACCTGCCATTTCGATATCGGGAGCTTTTTGGCCGATTTTGAAGTTTTCACCTGTCTGGGCAGTAGCATCGTGCTGATTTTGGGTGAAGAAGAAGGCGGTGGCGCCGACAAGTATAAGAGCGGTGATGATTGATTTGCGCATGGTTGTATTGCTTAGGTATTTCAAATTTAGCAAACGCAGCTTTGATTGTGTGATTGCGTTTGGATTAAAATACGATGTGGGGGTGAAATTGGTTCATTGCGGAGGAAGAAGGGGCTGGGCCAGGCCTTGCCTGTGCTTTAAAATGCCAGGGTGCGGGCCCGTAAGGGGGCGGGAGGAGAAGGTGCCTGGAGCTTAGGTGGGTACGCAGATTAAGTCCCTACGGGCCTTTGC
>DLHS01000018.1 GCA_002483345.1 Bacteroidetes bacterium UBA7662 | reverse complement strand
TAAAAAAATCATGCCCGCCACGTCGAAATTTTCCCCGCCAGCACCTCCGAAATTTTCCTGTACGATTCCACCGTCCAACCCGCCACGTGTGGCGAAAAAAGGACGCGGCCGGTATCGGCCAGGCGTTGATACAACGCCTTTTCTTCGGGGCTGAGCAACCCTGTTTTTTCGTTCTCCAATACATCCAGACACGCGCCGGTTACCTGTGCCTTGTCGATGGCCAGTGCCAGGTCTTTTAGTCTGACCAATTCTCCCCGGGCAGCATTGATGAGGTAGATGGGCTTTTCAAAACGGCCCAGATAATCGGCATCTATCATACCCCGGCTTTCGGTAGTGAGCGGGAGATGGAGGCTCAGCACATCGCAGCTTTCAAACAGTCTTTCCATGCCGGCCTCGGTAGCATAGGCATCGCCGTAACCGCTGAGATATTTGTCGTAGGCAAGCACTTTTACCCCGAAACCCGATAGTTTCTGCGCAGTCGCCCGGCCGTTGTTGCCGTAACCGATCAGTCCCACGGTTTTACCCATGAGCTCGACACCCCGGTTGGCTTCCCGTTGCCACACGCCGTTTATGACTTCCCGGTGGGCGGTGTGTAATTTGTTGAAAAGGGTCAGTAACATGCCGATCACATGCTCACCCACTGCATCGCGGTTGCCTTCGGGGGCGTTGAAGAGGGTGATGCCCAGGGCTGAAGCCGCCCCTTCGTCGATGTTGTCGAGGCCGGCACCTGCCCGGGCAATCCAGCGGAGGCCGGGAGCCGCGGCCATCATGGCGCCGGTGATCTGACATTTGGTTCGGATTACCAGGCCATTTGCTGTCCGCATTGCTTCACCGATGTTTTCGGCAGGGATATGCGGCTGATAGTCGATTTCTACCCCGGGCAATAGCTGCAGCCTGTCCATCAGTACCGGATGTACATCGTCGGCTATCAGGATGCGGAAGGCTTCAGCGGCCATGGGGGTAGAGCGAACGGGTGAGTTCCACAAACTGATCCACCGACAGCTGCTCGGCTCTTTTGCTCATAATACCCATCGGATCGTCGTAACCTTCCGGGAGGAGTTGTTTGAGCGCGTTGCTGAGCATTTTCCGGCGTTGGTTGAAAGCGGTTTTAACGACCAGAAAAAGCGCCTTTTCATCACAATCCGGATCACGTGGCAGCCTTTGTAGTCGCAAAACCCCGGATTTTACTTTTGGTGGCGGATTAAAAACGCCTTCGTTCACGGTGAACAGATATTCGGCATGGTAAAAGGCCTGCACCAGCACGCTGATGATGCCGTATTCTTTGTTTCCATGGGTGGAGCAAATCCGCTGGGCAACTTCCCGCTGGAACATACCGGTCATTTCAGGTACCTGGTTACGGTGTTCCAGTACCTTAAAAACAATCTGGGTGGAGATGTTATAAGGATAGTTGCCGATGACAGCTACCAGGCCACGCACATGGTAGGGGAGGTCGAGCTGTAGAAAATCACCCACAAAATCCGATTCAGCGTGCCCTGATTTCTGGGTGAGGTAGGCGATGGATTCTGTATCTACCTCGCTCAAAAGCAGCTTATAAGGCTGTTCCTTGAGGTATTGGGTAAGCATACCGGTTCCGGGACCGACTTCTATCACCGTCTGATAACCGCCGTAACCCGTCAGGGTGGCGGCAATGCGGCGGGCCGTCGGCTGGTCGGTCAGGAAGTGCTGACCGAGGCCTTTTTTCGGGCGTACTTTGTCGGGATCGTAGGGTTTTCTCATGGGAACAGCCTCAAAAATAACAGATAGCAGCGCTTTCCGTGTTTTTCTGTCCTATTTTGCCAAAACGGAGTCTGCGACTTCTTTCAAAAGCTATCTCCAACCTTGTAACTTTGACGCAAACGAATCTCATGATACAACTCAAAAGCACCGCTCAGGCCAAAAACCACGCTTGCCTGATCTGGTTTACCGATACTGATCTCAACACCGAAGCTGCTGGTCTCAGTGCCGCGGAAGCAGCCTTTGTTCAGAAACAACTGGAGGCCAAAAAGGCTGTCGTTGAAATCAACCGCCTCAGCAGCTGGCTCATCGTGGTGAAACCTGCTGTGAAAGACGAACTGTCAACCGACCGGGAGGCAGCCCGCAAGGCTGGTCACAGCGTTTACCAGCTGCTGCACAAATATGATATCCGTGAAGCAGCTGTCCTGGCGCAGCCGGGCGCCAGCCGCACAGCAGATTTTGTGGAAGGTTTAGCCCTTTCTACCTACCAGTTCCTGCGTTATAAGACAGGAGAAGAGGATAAAAAATACAGCTTCGCTACCCTTCAAATTGATGCAGGCAGCTTGTCGACGGATGCCATTGCCAGGCTGCAAAACCTGGTGCAGGCTGTTTTTCATGCCCGGACGCTGGTGAACGAGCCGGTATCTTATCTTACTGCCGAACAATTCAGCAGTGAAATGCAGCAACTCGGCAGTGAAGCCGGTTTTAAGGTGGAAGTGCTGAACAAAGCCAAAATCGAAGCCCTCAAAATGGGTGGACTCCTCGCGGTGAACCGCGGCAGCCAGCGGCCGCCTACCTTCAACATCCTGGAATGGAAACCCGCCAACGCCAAAAACAGCAAACCGCTGGTGCTGGTAGGCAAGGGCATCGTGTACGACACCGGTGGCCTCAGCCTCAAACCCACCCCAGGCAGCATGGACAGTATGAAATGCGATATGGCTGGCGGCGCGGCCGTGGTGGGGGCCATGTACGCCATCTCCAAAAACAAACTCCCTGTTCATGTCATCGGCCTGATACCCGCCACCGACAACCGGCCGGGTGAAGATGCCTATACGCCAGGGGATGTTATTACCATGTTCAGCGGCAAAACCGTTGAGGTACTGAATACCGATGCCGAAGGCCGGCTGGTATTGGGTGACGCCCTGCATTATGCCAAAAAATACGATCCCGAACTGGTCATCGACCTCGCCACCCTCACCGGTGCCGCGGTGATGGCCATCGGTACCCACGGCAGCGTGGTGATGGGAACGGCCACTGAAGCCCTGGCCGACCTGAAGGTATCGGGAGATGCGGTATACGAACGTACTGCCGAAATGCCTTTCTGGGAAGAATATGGAGAGATGATCAAATCGAAAGTAGCCGATATCAAAAACATCGGTGGCCGGGAGGGTGGTGCCATTACTGCCGGTAAATTCCTCGCGCATTTTATCGATTACCCCTGGATCCACATCGACATAGCCGGACCGGCCTTCCTCGATGCCGAAAGCAGCTACCGCGGCAAACACGGTACCGGCACCGGTGTTCGTTTGTTGTACCACTTTATCGAGAGCAAAATCCATGGATAAGTCGGCCAAAATCCGTCTCGGCATAAGCGTAGGCGACCTGAATGGCGTAGGCATGGAGGTTATCATCAAAACCTTCATGGAAGCCAAGATGACCAGCTTTTGTACACCTGTTGTATACGGTTCGTCGCGCACGGCCGGTTATCACCGCAAGGTGATGGGTATTACCGACTGGAGCTTTAACCTTATCAATGATGCCGCCGAAGCCAACCCCAAGCGGGTAAACCTGGTCACCGTCTGGCAGGAAGAGGTCAACCTCGAATTAGGTGTCGCCAGCAAGGAAGTGGGGGCTTATGCCCTCAAATCGCTGGAAGCGGCTGTAGCCGATCTGAAAGCCGGTAAAATTGATGCGCTCGTCACCGCGCCCATCAACAAAGACACCATCCAGGCCGATAATTTCGCCTTTCCGGGCCATACCGAATACCTACAGCAGGCCTTCGGTGTAAAAGATGTACTCATGTTTCTCGTCAGCGACCGCATGCGCGTGGGCACACTCACCGGTCACATCCCGCTGAAAGATGTCGCCAATAAACTCGGCAAGGAAGCGATACTGGGCAAGCTGCGTATCATGCAGCAATCCCTGCAGCTTGATTTCAACATCCGCAAACCCCGCATCGCCGTACTTTCGCTCAATCCGCATGCCGGCGATAACGGCCTGCTCGGTGACGAAGAGCAGCGCATCATAAAGCCAGCCATCGAAGCCGCCAACCAGGAGGGCATGCTGGTATTCGGCCCCTATGGTTCCGACGGCTTTTTCGGCAGCAACCAGTTCATGCAGTTTGATGCCGTACTGGGTATGTACCACGATCAGGTGCTGACCCCGTTCAAAGCCCTTGCCTTCGAAAACGGCGTCAATTATACCGCGGGGTTACCCGTCATCCGCACCTCCCCTGACCACGGCACTGGCTACGACATCGCCGGCAAAAACATCGCCGACGCAGGCAGCTTCCGTCAGGCCGTCTTCGCCGCCATCGACATCGCGAAAACCCGCGCCGAAAATGTGGAGTTGCAAGCCAATGCCATCAAACCGCAGAAGGTAAAATTCGAGGATGGAGAGTAGTTGGTGTAGACATCGAGATTTCGAGAGGCGAGAGGCGAGACTTTTGACCCTGCGCCTGTGGCGCGGGTGATTTGCTGATGCGCAGATGACACTTGTGAACGCTTCGCTGAGAATGCAGACGGCCTGCGGCCATCATGCTGGTTTGCCTGCGGCGGGAACGCTGCACCGGGCTTAAGGGCGCCCCTCGTAGGCTACTCTTCCACTCCGGCGGCTTCGGGTGCCTTGGCTACCGTATCATGCAAGTATTATTCAACCACCAACGAGGTATACTAACCCCACCAAAAAGTGGCCCGGAGGGACACAATATGTGTAATGACGAGCGCAGCGAGCCCCACCCACCACCACCGAGCCTGTAGGGCTCGAACAAAAAGCTTACCCTTGGCACCAATATGCCTTACCGCGGTTCGCCCGTCTTTCCCGATACGGTTTACAATGCTTATTTACGGAAAACCTACTCGAAATGACAGGCTTAAGAGATTCCGCGTTAAAACCCGCCAGGCCAAATCATCAGGGAAGTCCCGCACGCTCGCCTCTCGAAATCTCGATGTCTACACAAGCAACTTTATTTGCAGATATATCTATAATCATTACCTTTGCAGTCCCGAATTGGAAGCACTTCACGCATACAAGTTCCGGTTTTCAAGCCTTGGTCTTGGATTCCATACGTTTGATTACAACGTGGATGCTTCGTTTTTCAGCCAATTCCCCGGCAGCCAGGTCACAGAAGGTGATGTAGCAGTGGTGGTGGAGGTTGAGAAAAAGACCAGCTCGCTGGTACTTCAATTCGCGATAAAAGGACAGATTGAGCTGCCCTGCGATCGTTGTCTGACTGCCGTAAAGGTGCCGGTCGACAGCAAAGCGCAGCTGATAATCCGCCAGAGCGGCCAGCCCGGTACAGACGATGACGATCTGATCTGGTTGCCCATGACGGCTTATGAATACAATCTCGCGCCTTATATCTATGAAAACATCCATCTGAACATACCCCTCCGGGTAAGTTGTGAGATGGGACCGAATAAAGGTTGCCGGGCCGATGTGGAAGCGTTGCTTTCGAAATACAGCGGTGAGGCAGCAGAAGAAGCAGCAGCAGAAGAGGAGGCCGATGGTCCGATCGACCCACGCTGGGAGAAACTGAAAAATTTAAAGTTCAAGTAAGATGCCAAATCCGAAACACCGCCACTCGCGGAGCAGAAGAGACAAACGCCGTACGCATTACAAAGCAGAAGCCGCTACCGTAGCTACCTGCCCTACTACCGGCCAGCCGCACCTTTTCCACCGTGCCCATTGGTTCGAAGGTAAGATGTACTACAAAGGCAAGGTTGTCATCGACAACGCTGCTGCAGAGTAACCAAAGCCGGTCAGTGAATATAGGCATTGACATGATGGGGGGCGATTTCGCCCCGGAAACCACCCTCGACGGGGTTGTTCGCGCGTTGAAGTCGTTGCCTGCCGATGTGCAGCTGACGCTCTTTGGCGACCAGCCGACGCTCGAAGCCGGTCTGGCGAAAGCCGGAGCCGACGGGAGTCGTGTGACCCTGGTGCATACCACTCAGGTCATTGCCATGGGTGAACATCCCACCAAAGCCATCCCCCATAACCCCGACTCCAGCATTGTGGTCGGGTTTTCGTATTTACGCGCCGGCAAAATCGATGCCTTTGCAGGTGCAGGCAATACCGGTGCCATGCTGGTAGGCGCCATGTACACCGTCAAAGCCATTCCGGGTGTGATACGTCCGGCCATTGCTTCTCTTGTTCCCAAAGAAAACGGTACGCACGGCCTTATTCTCGATGTTGGCGCCAATGCAGATTGCCGTCCTGACAGCCTGCTGCAGTTCGGCATACTCGGTAATCTGTACGCACGACAGATTCTCAAAATTGAAAATCCGCGTGTTGGTTTGATGAATATCGGGGAAGAAGATGAAAAAGGTAATCTGCTGGCACAGGCAGCCTTCAAAATGATGAAGGACAACGAATTTTTCAACTTTACCGGCAACATAGAGGGTAGGGATTTATTCAACGACAAGGCCGATGTGATTGTGTGTGACGGCTTTACCGGCAACGTGCTCATTAAAATGGCGGAATCCTTCCATGAGCTGGTGACGCACCGTCAGGTGGCCGATCCATTCTTTGATCGTTTTAATTATGAAAATTATGGTGGCAGCCCGATTTTAGGTCTGAACGCCCCTGTAGTCATTGGTCACGGCATCTCCAGTGGCCTGGCCATACAGAATATGATCCGGCATGCTGTAGAGATTGCCGGTTCGGGCCTGACCGATAAGATTCGGGAAGCCTTTAATTGATTTTGCATAAAGCTGAAAAGTTCTAATTTGCACGACCGTTTGCGGTGGAAGTCACACGCGACCGCTTGCTTATTTCCTGAAAGAAAGTAATGACAAAAATTACCGCTGCCATCACCGGCATTCATGCCTGGGCACCCGAAGACGTAGTGACCAATTTCGACCTCATGAAGGTCATGGACACCAACGACGAATGGATACAAACCCGTACCGGCATCCGGGAGCGCCGGTTTTTCAAAACGCCGGGATCCGCTACTTCCGACATCGGTGTGCATGCCGTAGAAGGGCTGATGGCCAAAACAGGCCTGAAACCTGAAGAAATCGAATTACTTATCTGCTGTACCGCCACACCGGATATGGCATTTCCGGCAACCGCCAACATCATCTGTGATAAAATCGGCGCAAAAAATGCAGCCGGTTACGACTTGTCTGCTGCCTGTTCGGGCTTTTTGTTCGGACTCACCACCGGTGCCAAATTCATTGAAGCCGGTATGTATAAAAAGGTTGTGATAGTAGGGGCGGATAAAATGACCTCTATCCTCAACCTCGAAGACCGCGCTACTGCTATCATTTTTGGGGATGGCGGTGGCGCTGTTTTGCTTGAGCCCAATACCGAAGGCAACGGCGTACTTGACTCCATCATGCGCAGCGACGGTAATGGCCGCCATTATCTCCACCAGAAAGCCGGTGGCTCAGCCAAACCGGCATCGGTCGAAACGGTTGAAAACAAGGAACATTTTGTTTACCAGGAAGGTAAAACCGTCTTCAAGTTTGCGGTGACCAACATGGCCGAAACCGCGGCTGATATCATGGAACGTAATAACCTGACTTCCGATGATGTCACCTGGCTGGTGCCCCATCAGGCAAACAAACGCATCATCGATGCTACCCGAGAACGCATGGGATTACCTGAAGACCGGACCATGATCAACATCGAACGCTACGGCAATACCACCAATGGTACTATTCCCCTTTGTTTATGGGAATGGGAACCTAAGCTCAAAAAAGGTGATACCCTTATCCTGGCTGCCTTTGGTGGTGGCTTTACCTGGGGTGCACTTTATTTGAAGTGGGCATACGACCCGAAATAATCAGGCTTATTTTTGCCGCTGAATACCCGTAAATCATAACTTGCATTCCCTATGGCCAGTACCTCCGAATTCCGCAACGGACTCTGCATCAAATTCAACCACGACATCTATAAGGTCGTGGAATTCCTGCACGTGAAACCCGGCAAAGGTGCCGCATTTGTGCGTACCAAACTCAAAAGCATGACCACCGGTCAGGTTTTGGAGAATACCTTCCCTGCAGGCGCCAAAATCGACATTGTGCGCATCGAAACCCGCGAATACCAGTATCTCTACCACGATGATATCGGTTACCACTTCATGGACAGCGATACTTTCGAACAAATCACCATCGACAAACCACGCATCAACGCCCCGGCCTTCCTCAAAGAAGGTATCATCTGCCTGGTGCTTGTGAATACCGACGACGAAAGCATACTCGGCTGTGAATTACCACAGCACATCGAATACGAAGTTACCTATACCGAACCCGGTGTTCGCGGCGATACTGCCTCCGGCAATGCCCTGAAACCGGCCACCCTGGAAACCGGCAACAGCATCAATGTGCCGTTGTTTGTCAATACCGGCGACCGTATTAAGGTAGATCCGGCTGAAGGTCGTTACGTAGAACGTGTCAAATAAAAACCACTAACCAAGAAAACCATGGATCTGAAAGAAATACAGGACCTCATTCGCTTCGTATCGAAGTCGGGTGTGACTGAAGTAGAATTGGAAAAAGACGGTTTCAAAATCGTAATCAAGTCGGATCGTCCGGCTGAACAGATTGCTTATGTGCAACAGGCTCCTGTGATGATGGCACCGCCCGTACAGGCAGCTCCGGTAGCTGCACCAGCAGCTGCTGCACCAGCGGCAGAAGCCCCCGTCGCTGCTGCCGACAGTGGTGTTCCTATCAAATCGCCGATGATCGGTACTTTTTACCGTTCTGCCGGCCCCGACAAAGAAGCTTTCGTGAAAGTAGGCGACAAGGTCGAAAAAGGCCAGGTGGTCTGTATCATCGAAGCCATGAAGTTGTTCAACGAGATTGAATCGGAGGTCAGTGGTACCATCGTGAAAATCCTGGTCGACAACGCCAATCCGGTTGAATACGATCAGCCACTTTTCCTGGTTAATCCGGCTTAAGCCGCTTGACCCATCGCTGAACGCTTAAAAACCCTTATCGTGTTCAAAAAAATTCTGATAGCCAACCGAGGCGAAATCGCGTTACGCATCATCCGCACCTGCCGGGAGATGGGCATCAAAACGGTAGCGGTATATTCTACTGCCGACCGGGAGAGCCTCCACGTACGTTTTGCCGATGAAGCGGTGTGTATTGGTCCGCCCAAAAGCGCCGATTCTTACCTCAATATTCCCAGCATTCTGGCTGCTGCCGAGATCACCAATGCCGATGCCATCCATCCCGGCTACGGTTTTTTGTCGGAAAATGCCAAATTCTCTGAAATCTGCCGCGATTACGGCATCAAGTTCATCGGTCCGTCGCCAGAGTCCATCTCTTCCATGGGCGACAAGGCCACTGCTAAAGAAACCATGAAAGCCGCCGGCGTACCCGTGGTACCCGGCAGTGAAGGCTTGCTCGAAGACATCGAAACGGCCAAAAAAACAGCCGAAAAGATCGGTTACCCCGTCATTATCAAGGCAACAGCCGGTGGTGGTGGCAAGGGTATGCGCGTGATCTGGAAAGCCGAAGACCTCGATACCATGTTCGACCAGGCCAAGCGCGAAGCCGGTGCCTCTTTCGCGAACGACGGACTTTATATGGAGAAATTCATCGAAGAACCCCGTCACATCGAGATTCAGATTGTAGGCGACCAGTACGGCAAGGCCTGTCACCTCTCCGAGCGGGACTGTTCCATTCAGCGCCGCCACCAGAAGCTGATCGAAGAAGCCCCTTCTCCCTTCATGACCGACGACCTCCGCCAGCGGATGGGCGAAGCGGCTGTAAGAGGAGCCATGGCCGTGGGTTATGAAGGCGCCGGAACCATCGAGTTCCTCGTCGACAAACACCGCAACTTCTATTTTATGGAGATGAACACCCGCATCCAGGTAGAACACCCGGTGACCGAGGAGATCATCAGCTATGACCTCATCAAGGAGCAGATCAAAGTCGCCAGTGGTATTCCCATCAGCGGCAAAAACTACCTCCCTAAAATGCACGCCATCGAGTGCCGCATCAATGCTGAAGATCCCTACAACGACTTCCGTCCGAGCCCGGGTAAAATCACTACCCTGCACGTACCCGGTGGTCACGGCATCCGCATTGATACCCACATCTATAGTGGTTATACCATCCCGCCTTTCTATGATTCGATGATTGCCAAGGTAATCGCCATCGCCCAGACCCGCGACGAGGCCATTGCCACCATGGAACGCGCCCTCAGCGAATTTGTGATTGAAGGGGTAAAAACAACCATTCCTTTCCACCAGAAGATGCTGAAGGATGAAAACTTCCGTGCCGGGAACTTCAATACCCAGTATATGAATACGTGGGTGATGGAAGATTAAACCTACTTATTTGTTTGTCCAAACCGGCCTGTGATTCGTTGCAGCGCCGGTTTTTTTGTAGATATCGAGATTTTGAGAGGCGAGAGGCGAGATGGATTTGGCTCACCACTCGGTCATCGTGCTTGTTTGAGCCTTACAGGCTCGGGTGGGGGCTGCGTGCTCGCTGCGCTTACACAGATTGTGTTGGGTGCATCTTACCGATCGGCACCAGCTCTTCAGCGGTTGCGCAGCACCGGTGACTGAGCGGAGCCGAAATTACCGGTGCGGGGAGGTCGCACCATCCCTTCAGCAGTTGTACCATACCGGTGGCTGAGGCCCCCGAAGCCACGGAGTGAGAAGGACAGCGCTTTTAGATTCAGGATGAAATTTACGACCAAGGCTACCCCTTCTCGAACTCTCGCTTCTCGACTCTCAAAATCTCCGCCTCCTCCAACCCACCTGATATGCATAATTAGCTATATTTATAGGTATGTACAGAATCCTGTTGGCAGTAATCTTATCGATGACGGCAGTGATGCCGTTAAAGGCAGGGGTATGGGATAGCCTGTTTTTGGTCCCCAAGGCAGAGCGAATAGAACTGTCTAAAAAAATATACAAAGCAAAAGTGATGCAGCTTGATACAGCTGAAGCCATGTCAGCTTTGGATGAGCTCATAAAAATTGCCCGCACGAATAATCATAAAGAGCTTGAAGTAAATACAATAATAAAAAAAGCAGAATATCATATTGATTTCTTTAACAGGATATGCCCCCCTGTTGCTTTGAACTATTACCGTCAAGCTCTGGAACTGGCAGAAGCCTATGAACTGAAACACTACATAGCTCGTATGAATAATGGGTTAGGATATATGCTTGTAGAAGTTGGGGAGGTTAAGGAGGGCGTTACTTACCTCGTTAAATCTTTCAAATTGCTTGAAGATATTGGTTTTGAGAATTACGAGAATATATACCTGCCACTTCATAGAATTGCAGAAGTATATTTCATGTTTGAAAATTATGACAAGGCTTTTTTTTATATGCAAAAGGCCATGGTTTACAGTGAATCTGACAAGGAAACAGATCATACACTCCATAACACTATGGGTAAAATATGGAAAGGAAGGCATAACTACGATTCTGCTTTGTATCATTTCCGTAAAGCTCTTCAATTAGCTAGGGAGAGTTCAGATTCTGCTGCTTTTTTAGGTTTTTATGTTGCTAATATTGCAATTACCTATGCAGAAAAGGGTGATTATGAAACAGCCAAACCTTTGATAGAGCAGGCCTGGCAACTGAATGTTAAAAATGGCTGTCATAACTGTGCTACCAGAGCATTGCTGGAGGGGATTCGAGTAGATCTGGCTATGAACAATCTTACAGATGCACGGTCCAAAAAGCAGGAACTTCAGGAATATATTGCAAGATATCCTATTACAAGCGATGAGACTATGACAGCTTACTACAAGCATTTAGCAAGGCTTTACCAGCTTGAAAGGCAGTTCGCTACAGCCAATCTTTATCTGGATTCTTTTGTTGATTTGAGGGAAAAAGTCATTGAACAAAATGGTGCTGTTATGTTGATTAATCAGGAAGCGCAGTTGGCAGCCGAAAGCTATATGACTGAAAAAAAACTGCTTGAAAAAGAAAACAGCCGGCAGCGTATTTTAAGGAATTCAAGCTGGATTATTTCGGGACTTGTATTGCTACTTTTAAGTGGTATGCTCTACAGTCTCAGGATGCGCCAGCGCAGGAAACAGCACATTCTGTTGCTTGAAAAGCAAAGGGCAGAAGAACAAGCCAGAAACTACCGGAATAAGCTCACCTTTTTTATTGAGGGGATACGGGAGAAAAATCGCCTGATTGAACAAATGCAGGAAAAGCTGGAGATACAACATCCGGTTTCAGCACTTAACGATGCTGAGAAATCCAAAAATGTACAGTTACTGGAGCAATTGTACGACTCCATTATTCTGACAGAAGAAGACTGGATTGAATTCAAACGATTGTTTGAAAAAGTGCATCCCGGCTTTATTCAGGTGTTGCAACACGAACTACCAGATTTAACCGCCTCTGAAATCCGCTTCCTGGTTTTGGCCCGACTGAACCTGGCTGTACCGGAGATAGCAAGCATGTTGGGTATTAATATACCTTCGGTACGGAAAACCAGGTGGCGGCTTAGAAAAAAACTTGGGTTCAGTAATCACAAAGAAATGCTGGCTTTGGTGAATGAGTTACAGGATACACCGTATGGAGGTACAGGAAAACAAGAGGAAGAGGCTGTTTTCTCCTGATATTCTTGCCTCATTGGTTGTTTCTGTTGATGCTTATGGATGATCTTCCGGTAAAAAAAGCTGTTATTTTATCAGAGATAGGACAGGGCTAATTTTGTGAGTTTGCTAAAATGTCATTTTTACGTCATCAGATGATGTGAAACATTACTTTGCTTTTTTTATAAAAATGCAATTATCTGATATTCAGTATTTTATATTGTCCTCTTTTTGTCCTTAGCCAAAATAGTGCTTTGCCATGAGGCTTGGGTAGTTTTGGAATAGACGATTGCCAAAAGGTACCGTCAAACGAAATCTATCCTTCCTCTAAACTTAAAAGGTTTTCAAATGAAAAAATTTTACCTCATTCTTATCGGAATGTTGAGTGCTTACCTCTCTGTTGATGCGCAGCATTACAATCAGATAGGTATGAACACGGCTCAGCAATCTCATTTTTATGGTCCGGTGTTTCAGCAAGTCAATGAAATAGTTAGTCCGACTGCTCCGCCATTCAGTGCCAATTATGTTTATTTGTTCGGATCTACAGAACTTGGCTTACCTAACGGGGCTATAATCACACGCTTAGACTGGCAGGCAGAGAGTGGGGCACCCAGTATTAATGGAGGTGATATCCTTAATCTATACATGGCCAATACAGGGGATGCTACTATACCTATTACCACCGGAAATAACTTCAGCAGCCATCTTGCCTCAGCTACTGCCGTTAGAATTGATAGTGATTATTCTTTACCTGCAGGTGGAGGCTGGATAGCTCATTCATTGCAACCTGCAAACTATTTTACCTATACTGGAGGGAATCTGAAGGTACTTGCCCGGTATTTTGGTCTGGGGCAGGGTACTGGGTTAATCCGTTTTCAATATGAAAACAAACCAGGTTTGGCTGCAGGAGTGACGGCCACAAGTTATAATCCCAACCTGGCAACTGTAAATTTTGCAGCTAATCGTAGTAATAATCGGCCCAACATACGTATTTACTATCTTTTTCCAGGGGCTGAGGCAGGCGTACAGGAAATACTGTCGCCGGTTTACCCGGTATCCGCAGGTGCTTCTGTACCGGTAAGTCTGCGTTTTTTTAACGGAGGCAACTCGGCCATAACATCGGCTAATATTGGCTATAGCCTTAATAATGGAACACCTGTAATAGAAAGCTGGACGGGTAATCTGACGCCTGACAATTTCTTACAACATTCATTCACGAACCCGATTACCATGCCAGCCTCAGGAGGAGCATTTGAACTGAAAGTATGGGTGACCAACCTGAATGGGGCGGGTGCAGATATATATCCGGTTAATGATACTTTGGTCGTGAATTATTGTGGTACAGCCTTAGCTGGAGGTGTGTATACAGTTGGTGGACCTTCTGCCGATTTCCAGTCCTTAAATGACGTTATTGATACCCTTAATTGCAGTGGTATAGCCGGATCGGTTCAATTTTCACTGGCTAATGGAACTTATACCGGCAATTTTACTTTGAGCGATGTAGCAGGAAGTCAGACAAACAGCATAAGTTTTTTGACAGCTTCGGGGAACGCAGATTCTGTGATTATTCATAATGGCGGAGCAGGTCCTGTATTTAAAGTTACACAGACACCAAATGTGACCCTAAATGGCCTTACATTCGTTAGGACTGACTCATCGCCCATTCCTGCCCCAGAAAACAATAATATTATTCTAAAAGATGCCGATAATTTTGCGTTGACAGGCTGTAAATTAATCGGAATGCCAGGGACAAATGGGGCAGACAATAATCTGTTATTTTTATCTTCTGATTGTGATAATGTTCTAATTTCTAATAATGAGTTTAAACTTGGGAATCGTGGAGTAGAGGTTTTTGCAGATCCGGTGGGGATTTCAGCAGGAATAGACATTATTAACAACACATTTGAGAATACTTACTCAACACCTATAACTTTAGAAAAATGTAACCGGGTAAATATTGATAATAACATGGCACTGGCTACTTCAGGAGGTAATGGTGGAAGCGGCATGCGTGTAAATAGGTCGAGCAATATAACCTTGTCGAATAATAGAATATACGGCACATTGAGATCTGATTGCTTCGAAATAGGAGATTTTTCAGGATCGAACAACAAAGTATTTAACAATGTTGTCAGTGTACATTACGCTAGCACCCTCACGCCAACAGCAATCCGCATAGAGTCGGCAGCTGTAAGTCTTTTGGGAGGGCCTGGTTCATTAGAAGTTTTTAATAACTCGTTTAATATCATATCAAGTGTTCGTGATTCCAGTAGTAATGAGGATGCGTTGATTACAATTAGTGATTTTACCTCGGGAACGCCTGCGTTCAGTGCATTTTCGTTTGTAAACAACGTATTTAGGGTTAATTCTGCTGCTAATTTTCCTCCAGGTTTTGAATTGAGAAATTTTTGTATTAACAGACACAGTAACAGCAATAATTACATTCCGGGTATACTCACCAGTGACTACAATGATTTTTACAACCCTATGGCCATAAAATTTGCCAGGGTAGGTACCGGTGATATTGATAGTCTGGTACAATGGAGGACCCAGACAGGTCAGGATGCCAATTCTTTTATTGCTGATCCACTTTTTTTCAGGGATGACATTATTATTCCCTTACCCGGTTCACCAATATTGGCGGCCGGTATACCCGTGGCAGGAATTACAACAGATGTGAATGGAAATTCACGGAGTGCTACAGCACCTTCAATAGGTGCCTATGAACGGGCAATTAACATTCCTCAACAAGATATCTATGCCTATGAGGTCATTTCACCCACTGTGGCAGCTGCCATTCCAGGTTCTGTGCATGGTGTTGCGTACAGGTTTATTAATTATGGTTACGACACACTGAGGACAGCCAATATGCATTATCAATTTGCCAATGGCCCCATAATAACTGAAGTATTCAATGGAAACCTGGCATTTGGTGATACTGCTGATTTTTATTTTTCTTCTTCTCTTACTCTACCGATGACTGGAACACCTTTGTTAAGCATATGGTCCTCACTCCCCAATGGGCAAACAGATAGTTTGTCCTCCAACGATTCCCTGACTTTTACGTTTTGTCTGCCGATTCCGGCAGGGACCTATACGATGGGTGGACCAACATCTGACTATCCGGATTTACCTGAATTATTCAAAATATTGGCCTGCGCCGGGATTTCGGGTCCTGTAACGTTTTCTGCAGATTTCCCAGGGAATACTTTAAATCGGACCATTGATATTTACGCTATTCCTGGAGCAAGTGCAGTTAATACCGTTGTATTTGACGGGCAAGGCGACACCCTTACCTATGCCGCCTCTGGCCTGTTTGCAATCACCCGTATGGTTTTGTTTGATGGAGCCAGGCACGTCACATTAAAGAATTTCTACATTAAACCCTTAAATTCCACCTATCTCAGAGGCATACAATTGAGAAATGGTGCTGATAGTAATGTTATAGAACATAATATAATAGATTTGAGTAGTGCTATCGGGAGAAGTGATAACATTGGAATTGTAACCAGTGCCAGCACAGATCAGTCGTCCAGGTATTCTGCCAATGAGGCAAACTATAATTTGATTCACTCAAACCTCATCAGGGGCGGTTATACTGGAATCCAATTAACTTCAACTTCTGATAATAACATTATTTCAAACAACGAAATAACGGATTTTGATGAGTATGGTATTTATATGGACAGTGCATTAAATAATCTTGTAGAGAATAATGATGTTCATCGGACGGATTGGGCTGAGGATGAATCCTTCGGTTTTATCGGAATTTATCTTACCGGCAATACATCCGGCACTATAGTAAGGAACAATCGCTTCCATGATAGCCATACCTCCGCCGGAGATAACGACACCTCCCACGCCATCGGAATCGACCTGACCAATAATAATCCAGGATCTATTCTGGAACCGGGACGCAACTATGTCTATAATAATCTGATATATAATTTAAATAATAGCAAGGAACATACTGTTGGCGTATATACCAGGGCTGCTCACCGGGCAGAAATAATCAACAATACAATTGTGTTGGATCACATAGCGGCGCGATCAGGGCCAGCAGAGGGCATTCGTCTTGATGGTATTGTTACGGATATGGTTATCAAAAACAACAATGTGGTCGTCAAAAAAGGGGGCAGCGGCTGGAAACTCGGCATGCTGATTAAAGACACCCTTTCCAATACCACTTTTACTTCCGATAACAATAATTTTTATGTAGATGCACCCGGCAGCATTCAGCAGGGTCCGGTTGGTCTGGCAGATACGCTTGGATTTTTCGGAATTATTAACTCGGTTACCGCTTTCCCTACCCTGGCAGACTGGCAGAACCAGACCCGTATTGCGGGTAGCTATGATTCTTTGAGCGTAAGTGTGGATCCGCTTTTCAGGGTGCCTGCTTATCCGGATTATGTTCCCAACCATTCGGCACTGAATGGTAGTGCTTTACCAGTATCCTATGTGACTACTGACTTTTCAGGGGCGCTCCGCGATGCCCAGTTCCCGGACATGGGCGCTCATGAGTTTTGTCCATCAACCACTGATTCGGTTAGTATGGGTATTTGTCAGGGAACAAGTCTGGTTTTCGGTGGTCAGACGCTTACTACCGCAGGTGTCTACTCGGGGCTGTTCCAGAATGCAACGGGTTGTGATTCTACCGTAATCCTCACGCTGCAGGTAAGCAATGTGATTACGACCAATATTACGGCTGCCATTTGTCAGGGAGATAGTTATACTTTCGATTCCCAGACCTTGACTACAGCCGGTACCTATACCAATACTTATCAGACTGGAACAGGTTGTGATTCCACGGTTTCACTCCAGTTGAGTGTAAACCCGGTTCACAGTGCTGCGACAACCGCTACTATTTGCCAGGGTGCCGTGTATGATTTCGGCGGCCAATCACTTACGACAAGTGGTACCTATAACAATACTTTTCAAAACAGTTTTGGTTGTGACTCAGTGATTGCCCTGACCCTCACCGTTACACCTGTTGATACTGCTGTTAATGTGAATGGACTTACCCTCACCGCAAATGCTTCAAACGCGACGTATCAGTGGCTAAACTGTAATAGTTTAAGTCCGTTGGCCGGAGCTACAAACAGGGACTATACCGTTAGTCTGAATGGAAACTATGCCGTGATAGTAACGCAGAATGGTTGTGTGGATACTTCAAACTGCTATCAGTTTACGAATGTTGGTGTAGATGAGATCGTTGGAATGAGTGATATAAAGCTCTATCCGAATCCAAGTACAGGGGTGGTTCATATTGCCTTTGAGCTTGCAGCAGCAGATCCTATACACTTGCAGGTGTTAGATGCAAGAGGAAGGAAGGTATATGTTCAGCAACTGGAAGTAAATGCAGGTGCCAATTTGTTTGCACTGAACCTCGATTTGGCAGAAGGTATGTATGCTGTGATCATAAAAAGTCAAAAAGGAGAACAAACAGTTCGCAGATTCTTGATAAGTCGCTAAATGTTTTTTGGGTAAGCGCCCCTGAACAAGGGGCGCTTTTTCTAAGCCAAATAAAAAATGAAGAGGTATTGCTTGCTATTTCTGTTAACAAGCCTGTTTTGGACTGCAAGGGGCCAGACATTAGGAGGGTATAACCTAACGGATTGCCTTATTGAGATTTATAACCATCCCACCGGTTGCGACGCTTCTTATATTACCGGGTTTCCTGATGTACTGGTACATACTAATTTTCCCTACCAATCTAAAATTTCAGGTACTTTCTGTCAGGGTTGGTCTTCTTCCGACCTTGAGTATGAGGGGCTGTTACTCGAGTCAATGCATAACCTGTCATTTTATGAGGTAAGGCTTATCTTATCAACCGGCATATATTCTGCCATACATCAGGTAAACACATCAGACTGGAGTGAATTACCCAGAGTAGCAAGTAATGGCTTTCTGGTAACCAATACAGGTTGTGCTCCTCATAGCGATAGCACCAATAGCTACATAGCCCGTCTTGATTTTATACAACATTTCAATTTGACACCATCTGATGTGGTAATTGGTTTGGAAATAACATTTTTGGGTGGGCCTAATCCTTCAAACGTATTTTTTCCTACGAATGCTGATTTTGCAGGTGCCTATATCATCGGGCAGCCCAAAAGTATTTCCTACGCAGCGGATACGCTTCATACTTATTGTTATGAAGAACATATCAGAATCCCGTTAGATTCCCGTGTTAATTGCAGCAACATAGGTCAGGATGCATCGGAGTTCAGATTGTATTCACCTGATGGTAACCTTATTCAAATTCTTTCAGCCCAACCAGATACATGCAATGCCAAAAATCAAACCACATCAATTGATCTCGTTTTGTTTGAGCCGTTAAGACAAAATGGATACTATTATGTAGTTGCCAGAAAGGGATTGGATGACAATACCATAGGCAACAGGTGCGGTCGGTTTATGGCAGAATTTGATACACTTGTCATAGCTGTAAGTAACTGTCCGCTTTATCAGACCCCTATCCAGGTGGTGAATGTATCGGTTGATTCAGTCAACCAAAATGCCACCTATGTACAATGGACAGGCCCTGATACACTCAATTACAGTTGGTTCAGTAACTTTTTGCTTTGGCGGAGGGATAATATCCTGAATACCTCTTATCAGCGGGTAATTTACTCGGAACCCAACCCGGCTGCCCGTTATTTTTTGGATGTATACCCTGAGATTCTTCCCAGGGACAGCCGTATTTATTACAAAGTCAACCTCTCCCTGATTAATCTGCTTCGTAATCCGTTATCGAACGAACTGGGGACCATACTGCTTGAAAACAATCCCCCGGATGAACCGGAGCAACTTACACTTTCCATGCAGTGGTCTCCCTACGAAGGGTGGCAGAATCCTCTTTATTTTTTACAGTATAAAAGTAATCAGGAACATATTCAGGAATGGCAATTTCCTGAAACAACATCCGGTACAATCGATACAAACATGGAGTTTACCAAACCTATAAAGCCGGGTAAATACCATGCACGCATTATGACTATCTCTCCGTCAAACAATTACAGATCCTACTCCAACTGGATACCCTTTGAAGTCCCCGAAAGAGAAGTAAAAATCTTCAATGTGGTTACGCCCAACGGGGACGGGATAAATGACCGGTTTTATGTGGAGAATCTCGAATTTTATCCCGGCAGCAAACTGCAGGTATTTAATCGCTGGGGGCAGGAAGTGTTCAGTCAGGCTGCCTACAACAACGACTGGGAACCCCGCGAGCTGGAAGACGGGAGCTTCTACTATTCCCTTACGCTACCCGAAGGCCGGCAGTTAAACGGGTTTTTTGCAGTTGTAAAATGAAGAATGCACTTTAACTGGTATCAGGCTGATGATTTTAAGAGAAATGGAAATAAGAAAAGCAACAGCAGCAGATTTTGAAACTATAATGTTTTTAATTCAGGAATTTGCTTCATTTATCAGGACTCCCGAAAAGGTATCCTTAACCTTGGATCAGATGATCAGGGATAGGGATTATTTTCAATGTCTGGTTGTTGAAGAGAATGCCGTTATAGTTGGGTTCTCCACCTACTTTTTTGCCTACTATTCCTGGATTGGCAAAACACTATACTTAGATGATTTGTATGTGCAGGAACAACACAGGGGAAAAGGAATCGGAACAAAACTTTTTGATGCCATTGTGGAGACCGCAAAAAAGGAAGGGTGTAAGAAGGTAAGGTGGCAGGTTTCCAACTGGAACAGCAATGCGATAAGCTTTTACAAAAACAAGGGAGCCTTTATCGATCCGGTTGAAGTGAACTGTGATTTACTGCTGATATAGGGCAGCACAACGGGGTACTTATAAAACATGGTGGACGGTAATGGAAAAAAGACAACGACAAAATTTATGACAGGCATAATCAATTTCGAAACATTTTTATTGACAGGGATTTTGTTAAACATTACCCCCGGCAATAACACCGTTTTCATTTTGACGAAGAGTATCGGACAAGGCCGGAAAGCGGGTATTATTTCAGCCTTTGGTGTGGTTACCGGAAGTATGGTGCACACGATTTTAGCAGCTTTCGGACTTTCCCTGATCATTGCAAAATCCCTGCTGCTTTTCAATACCATCAAATATGCCGGAGCAGCTTATTTACTTTATATCGGTTACCGGATGATGACCGATAAAATTCAACTGAATCCCAACACACAACCGGTAGCTGGGTCGGTCAATTACTGGAAAATATACAGAGGCGGGATTATCACCAATATCCTGAATCCTAAAATCGCCTTGTTTTTCATGGCCTTCCTGCCTCAATTTATTGATCCTGCACTCAAAAATGCAACGCTGCCCTTCCTGGCGCTCGGGGCAACTTTCGTCACCACGGGCACTATATGGTGTATGATCCTGGTCACTTTTGCATCCGCCCTATTTGCCAGATTGAAGGAAAACAAAAAATCTTCGGCCTACATCAACAAAATATGCGGATTAACTTTAATCGGGCTGGGGATACAGGTTGCCCTTACAAACCGGAAGTAAAAAAATCTCCCTGAATAAATAACTTTAAGAAAAGACCATAACCGATGGAAAAAATAAACCTGGCAGCTAAACTCTCCTTATTCAGCGACTATTTTAATCCCAGAATTATCGGGGAGTTAAATGGCCAGCACGTTAAACTGGCAAAGTTCCAGGGTGAGTTCGTATGGCATAAACACGACCACGAAGACGAGTTATTTTTAGTACTCGAAGGAGAGTTCAACATGGAGTTCAGATACAAAACCATCACTCTCCGGAAAGATGAGATCATCATCGTCCCCAAAGGGGTAGAACACCGGCCTGTGGCTGAAAAGGAGGTTTCCATCCTGATGTTTGAGCCCGTTTCAACCCTGAACACCGGAGATGCCAAAAGCGAATTAACCCGCGAAAAGCTGGAGAAGATATAGACAGAGGCTGTCTGCTGAAACAACCGTAGCAGCGGATATTATTTCGTATCAGGCAGGGCTCCTATTAATAATGGTTAAACATCAATGTTTACGCATTAAACCAGGAGTATCCGCACAAATCCTTAAAAAATCAGCGCCATCAGCTGGCCACAAAGTGCCGCAGGCGCAAAAAAAGTCTCGCCTCTCGCCTCTCGAAATCTCGCTGTCTGCAAAACGAACCTTTTGCCTAACTTTGTACTTATTATGACCATGCAGACCGTACAGAACCTCGTTACCATCTACAGCGAATCCACGCCGAATCCTGAAACGATGAAATTCGTTTCAAATCGGTACATCCTGCCTGACACCAGCCTCGAGTACACCGATGCCGCAACTGCAGCAGCAGGATCACCGCTTGCTGCCAAATTGTTTGAGTTTCCGTTTGTACAAGGCATTTTTATTGCTTCTAATTTCGTTACGGTCACTAAAAAGGCTGATGATGACTGGTTTGAAATCACCCCCATCCTCAAAGACTTTGTAAAAAGTTATCTGGAGGCGGGTATGCCGATATTAGCTGAAAAGCAGGTGGTGGAAGACACTTCTGCCGATACCGAAACCATCAAACGCATCCGTCAGATCCTCACCGACTATATTCAGCCGGCCGTAGAACAGGATGGAGGCGCCATCAGCTACAAACATTTTGATGAAAAAACCGGTGTGGTCACTGTAACCCTGCAGGGTTCATGCAGCGGTTGCCCCTCTTCCATGATTACCCTCAAGGCAGGCATCGAAAACCTGCTCAAACGTATGCTGCCCGAAGTAACAGAGGTAGTAGCCGACGCCCAGTAATTTTCTCAGAAACCACCTGCAGCATCGTCCCCGCGAGGATCTGCACCGCCTTCCAGGGTACCGTCGGGTAAGATGCGTATACCCGCTGCGCGGCCGTAGGGAGCAACCTGTATGAGCTTATAATTTTTGTCTCTCAGGGTGTGCTGCTGCTGTTTGTTAAAACTGCCTTTTTCGAAACGCACCTCATCAGGCATCCATTGGTGGTGAAAGCGGGGCTGACTGACAGCCGATTGCATATCCTGGTTGTAAACGAGTACATTTAACAATACCTGAAAAACCGTGGTCGGGATGGTGCTGCCACCGGGGGTACCGGTAAGCAGATAGGGTTTGTTATTTTTCAGCACCAGCGTAGGCGTCATGGAACTTAGCATACGTTTGCCGGGTGCTATCGCATTGGCTTCGTTGCCGATCAGTCCATAGCTGTTGGGGATTCCGGGTGCGATGCTGAAATCGTCCATGGTATTATTGAGCAGAAAACCGGCGCCGCTTACCACCAGTTTGGAGCCATAAGCGCCATTCAGTGAGGTGGTGGCGGTTATCAGATTGCCTCTGCCGTCCGCTACGCAATAGTGTGTTGTCTGGTCGGGTTCAGGCATGGGTGTTCCGGCGCCGATTTCAGCGGATTTGGAGGCCATCTGCCAGTCAAAGTCTTTCATCCTGTGCCGGAGATAGGAAGGGTCGGTGAGACCCGTGACGGGTATTTCCACAAAAGCGGGATCGCCCAGATAGGTTGCACGGTCTGCATAAGCCCGCCGTTCAGCTTCTATGATGAGCTGCATGCTTCTGGCATCGTTGCGGCTCCATTTTTGGATGGGGTATTGATGCGTCATCTGCCAGAGCTGGGAGAGAATGATGCCTCCGGAAGATGGGGGCCCCATGCTGTGGAAAGTATATTCTCCTTCCGTAAAACTCAGGGTAGGGCGCCAGATGGCCTGGTAAGCTGCGAGATCCTTCTTGGTTATCAATCCGCCTTTTTGTTGCATGCAGGCTACCAGACTGTCGGCGACAGGACCGTCGTAGAAGCCGTTTTTCCCGTTTTCGGCAATATAACTGAGGGTACGGGCCAGCTCGGGGTTTACCAGCATTTCGCCAGTCTTGTAATGGGCTTTCCGGGTGAGGTAGCTGGCCTGTTTGTTTTCGTGCGCCAGCGCGGCATGGAACTTATGGAGCTGGGCAGCCTCTTTTTCGGTCAGCGGCCAGCCGAATCGGGCATAATGAATGGCAGGAATGAGCAGGCTGTCCCAGGCGATGGAGCCATATTGCTGGTGCAGCGCATACATACCCGCCACCGTACCGGGTATGCCGGCGGCCCTGGCACCCCGGGTGCTGAGCTCAGGCACGACTGTACCTTTTTCATCGAGATACATCTGCTTAGTGGCAGCTGCAGGAGCTTGTTCCCGGTAATCAAGGCTGATAATTTCTCCTGTTTCTGTGTGCAATACTGCGAAACCGCCTCCTCCTATATTACCGGCAATCGGAAAAACGACAGCCAAAGCAAATTCCGTGGCTATAGCGGCGTCAAAGGCGTTGCCACCTGCCCGGAGTACATACAGGCCTGCTTCGGTAGCCATGGGATGGGCACTTACCACCATGCCTTCACAGGCATAATAGGGTGGGATATCGCCGTTGTTTCGAAGCAACGGAACCAGTACCAGGGCAATGATGAGGGAACTTATCATAAGTACAGAAGCTGAAAATTAGGGAATTATGCCACTTCTGCTATCCGTACCGAACGGCATTTTATTTACCTCGTGCCTCCAGTATGGTGAGTATGGTGTAAATGAGGATTTTAAAATCGACCAGCAACGACATATTCTCGATATAGAGAATGTCGAATTTGAGCCGTTCCACCATCTGGTCGATGTTTTCGGCATAACCGTATTTCACCTGACCCCAGGAGGTGATGCCGGGTTTTACCTTGAGCAGGTGTTTGTAGTGCGGCGCTACTTTCATGATCTGGTCGATGAAATACTGCCGCTCTGGCCGGGGGCCTACCAGCGACATCTCACCGATCAGCACATTGTAAAACTGAGGAATCTCATCCAGCCGCATCTTCCGCATAAAGGCACCCCAGCGGGTCACCCGGCTGTCGTGGTCGCTGGAAAGCGCCGGGCCCTGGGCTTCGGCATCTACATACATCGACCGGAATTTGTAGATGGTAAAGGGAGTTCCTTTGTAGCCGATACGTTCCTGACTATAGAAAACAGGTCCTTTCGAGGATAATCTTACCCGGAAGGCGATGTAGATCATCGGCAAAAGCAGTATAAGCAAGGCAAAAAGAGAGGCAGTCACATCAAAAATCCGTTTCAGCGTACGCTGCCAGGCAGGCATGATGGCCGGGTAAATCTCGATGAGAATAGCACCGAAAATCTGCTGCATTTTTACATGCCCCAGCATGATGTCGTACATATCGGGTATGATTTTGATAATCACACCCTCATCTTTCACCATGTTTACCACTTTGCTGAACTTCTTATGCTGGTGGTCGTCGAGTGCTATGATAACTTCCTCCACTTTGTGCTCCCTGATAAGTTCCGGTAATTGCTCTATCTCTCCCAGTTTCACCAGATGCTCATTCAGCGGTGTTTTTTCCTTGGCATACAGTGAAACGAATCCGATGAAATTGTTACCCAGTGGTTTCGACCGACTTTGAATCTCCTGATACAGCTCCAGGGCACTTTGATTGCCTCCTACCATGATGGTATTAAAGCTGATTTTCCCTGCGTTAAACCGATGCGAAATACTGGTGAGCTGCACAAAACGAATGAGAAAAGTCAGGGCGAAGTGCAGGAAAAAGATGGTGATAAATGACTGGTAGTATCCTTTGACAGAAAAGATAATATCGTCGAGTATGATGATGAAAAAGAGGATGGTGACCCCGATGACAGAGGCCAAAAGGGTACGCCCGAGTTCGTTCAGGCGTGACTTACGGTACACATCTCCATAGGTACCCATCAGGGTGTATAAAATGAGCCAGCAACTTGGAATGATGAGAATTCCGGCTACAAGGTTTTTGTCGAAATCAAAATAATTGTTCTCCCCGAAAAACGCGGAAGCCACATAAAATTTGCGGTAGTAAAAGAACAGAAACCAGGCAAGGGCGGCCGACAGCCAGTCAAAAACAATGTACTGTATGGTATCGAACCGCTTCTGCATCAGTGGATGAGTTTCAGATTATCAAGCAGCACAGTGCCTGCCTGACCGTCTGTCCGGTTGTAGTTGGCAGCAATAATTACCCGGTAGGTGTAACCGGAACTTCCACTGATGTAAGGAGAGAAATTGATGTATTGTTTCTTCCAGGTATCGGTAGTATTAAGTTGAATAATAGGCTGTTCGTAAGAAGAACCCCCCGGTGCATATACAATCAGGCCCACCACCATCGGGATATTATTCTTGTAGTTCAACTCCAGAAAGTAGTTGGATCCGTCGCGAATCAGCGGGAAGGCACTGTTTGTTTCACACATAAAGTAAGGCCGTTCACTGTCCGTCCAAACGGCCAGTCCGTTCTGACCTTCAAAAACGAGGCTGCTGTCCTGTGTCCGGTTCACCCGGGTAAGGGTAGTGTCGCTCTGCACATTTCTTCGGAGGGTAAAACCCTGGGACTCAAAGTCCTCCATCCACAAAAAGGTAATATCTGTATTGTAGTGTAAAACAGGCACTATGGTGTCTGTTTCGCCCCTGACAAGATTCAGCAGCGTATCAAAACCGGCATAGTGCGGATAGGCAGCCCGTGTACTTGAAATCCCGTTCAGCAAGATACCTCCGTTAAAACGCAGGCTGATAGTACCTTCTTCGAGTACCGGTATGAAGGCAGGCAGGGTATAAACACCTTGTGGTTCGTTGTCTATGTACACCCAGACGTCCTGAATATTGTGCGAATTGGTTCCTTCCACCGTCGGAACGGTATTTACCACCACCCCGGGCACGTAAATGTAGGCTGGAATGCCGGCATCCGGTTCGTAGAGATAGCGGCAACTGGTTGCCACAAGTGGCAGGGCGAGGCAGAGGAGCAGTTTTTTCAATGTAGCTGGTTCTTTTCGATTTGTTCCAGGATACGATGCGCCGTTTCCAGTGCCTTGTAGCCGTCTTCGATGGTCACCAGCGGACGTGTATTTTCACGTATCGCCCGTGCGAATTCGGTTAGTTCGGTCTGGATAGCGTTCAACTCCGCTACCTGTGGACGTTCGAATCCGATTACCTTCTTGCCGCGGCCGGGACCGAGGTCGATTTCCATGTTTTGCGGTAGTTGGTTTTCGGTCGAATCAGTTAAACGCAAAACTTCTGTCTCTTTGTCTAAGAAGTCGATAGAAATATAGGCATCGTGCTGGAACAGCCTCATTTTACGCATATTTTTGATAGAAAGGCGGCTGGCTGTAAGATTTGCTACACAACCATTTTCAAATTCGATGCGGGCATTGGCAATGTCGGGTGTGGGTGATACCACACAAACGCCACTGGCACTGATGTTTTTGATATTGCTGCGTACCTGGCTGAGCACAATGTCGATGTCGTGTATCATGAGATCGAGGACGATACTCACATCGGTGCCGCGGGGGTTAAACAGGCTGAGACGATGTGCCTCAATAAACATGGGCTTGTCGACATAAGGTTTGGCCGTGAGGAAGGCAGGGTTAAAGCGTTCCACATGCCCTACCTGTACCTTGATGTTGGCTTCGTTGGCCATACGGATCAGGTGACGGGCCTCTTCGAGCGTATTGGTAATAGGTTTTTCTATAAAAACATGCTTCAGCTTTCGGATAGCCAACAGAGCGCAGTCGTAATGCGAGAGGGTAGGCGTTACGATGTCCACGATGTCAACGGCATCAATGAGTTCTTCGAGTTTCTGAAAACGCGGAATGGCGAAAACATCTTCCGCTTTGGCAGCATTTTCATCGCTGGGATCGTAAAACCCAATGAGTTCAAATACCTCGGGCGACAGGCCTATACAGCGTAAATGGACTTTGCCCAGGTGACCGGCACCCAGAACCCCGATCTTTAATTTCATGCGTACGATTTGATAGCTGCGAAAATAGCTTGAATCGTCGGTAAAATGGCAATCAAAACGCATAAAATGCGGGAAAGTGGGTAATTCTTCTCCATATCTGTGGCTTTCCTTGCGTATGTTTGCACGACCATGAGTCCCGCTTCCAGTACCCGCTTTCCCGATACCTTCAAACACAAAGGCCTGCGTAAAAAGCTGGTCGACGTTCTCCGCCAGAAAGGCATCACCGATGAAACTGTACTGGAGGCTATTAACAGTGTTCCCAGGCATTTATTCCTGGAAACTGCCTTTCTGGAGCTTGCCTACGACGACCGTGCCATGCCGATAGGCGAAGGACAAACCATCAGCCAGCCCTTTACGGTCGCCTTCCAAAGTCAGTTGCTTGAATTGAAGAAGCGGGATAAGGTACTGGAGATAGGTACCGGTTCCGGTTACCAGGCTTGTGTACTGGAAAAACTGGGAGCCAAAGTTTACAGCATCGAACGCCAGCGCAAACTCTACGAAAAGACCAAAAAGCTGCTGGCTGAGATGGGTTTTAAAATCAATTGTTATCTCGGCGACGGAACCCTGGGTTTGCAGGCATTTGCACCCTTCGATAAAATTATCGTCACGGCAGGCGCGCCGGTTATCCCCCAATCGCTGTTAGAACAGCTCAAACCGGGCGGCATCCTCGTTATCCCTGTTGGCGATGAGGATACCCAACAAATGCTTCGTCTCCGCAAACAAACCGACGGCACGGTCATATCAGAAGAATTTGATGCTTTCAAATTTGTCCCGTTGCTGGGGAAGCAGGGCTGGTAGTGAATTTCAGATTTCAGATTGACAACAAGTCTCCAATCTGGAATTACCCCTCGCCGCGGGCCATTTCGCGCTTTACGTCTTTTTCTTTGGTCGCGTCGCGTTTGTCGTGGGTCTTTTTGCCACGGGCCAGGGCAATGTGAAGTTTGGCAAACCCACGGTCGTTGAAGGCTAGTTTGACCGGAATGATAGATAATCCTTTTTCTTTGACCCGATGTTCCAGTTTCCGGAGTTCCTGTTTGTTGAGTAGCAGGATGCGGTCGCGAAGCGGCTCATGATTGAGGTAGGAAGCCTCTTTGTAGGTAGAAATATGCAGATTACGCACCACCAGTTTGCCCGATTGAAATACACAGTAGGCATCGCTGATATTGACCTTGCCCACACGTATTGATTTTATCTCACTGCCGGTCAATACCATGCCCGCTTCGAATTGCTGTAAAAGCTCATACTCAAAGGAGGCGCTGCGGTTGACAATATGGATGGGGGCGGTTGCCATGGGCCGCAAAAATAGGAAAATAAAGTATGAAACGGGCTTTTGACACAATCAGCGCAGGCTGTCAAACAGCTGTGCGATGCGTTCTTTTTTCAGGATTTTCTGCCCTTGTCTGCCGGCTGCTACCAAACGTTCCCCGATACGGGCCTCATAGCTGCAAATGAGGTGGTTTCCGGTAATACTTTCTACAGTGGCCACAAAATTAACTTCCTGTCCGATGAGGGCAGGGCTTCGATGTTCTACGGTAACAAAAGTACCTATGCCTTCCTCGTCTGCTTCCCGCATTTCGAGTACAAACTGCCGGCATACCCATTCGGCTTCGCGGGCCACCGCAAAAGTGGCATATACCGGATGCACATTCCCGGTCACAAACGTAGCCGCATCACTTTCCCTGACGGTGTGACGGATGTGTTTTTTATCTCCCGGCTTGAAGGCAGGTATCATGCATGCTTTTGAACAAATATACTGCTGCTCACCAGTTTAGATACGACGAGTTCCCGGCCGTCGGCAAAACGAATGGTCATTGAGTCATCAAAATCTACGCGCTTCACGACGCCAATCTGTTTGCCGAGATTCAGGTTTACTTCATCAAGATACTGCAAAAATTTCGGATCGTGTTCAAACACAGCGATGATCATGCCGCTGTCGCCTACCTGAAGCCTGTTCAGCAGTATCTGGTCGGTTTCCGGTAGTTCCCCGTGGGCACTCGGAATGAGGTCACCATGTGGATCGGCAGTGGGGTTGCCCAGAAAATCGTCGAGGCGTTGGATAAGTTTGGGTTCGCTGACATGTTCCAGCTCTTCCGCGATGTCGTGAATCTCATCCCAGCCGAAATGAAGCTTCTGGACCAGAAACACTTCCCACAGGCGGTGCCGGCGTATGATAGAGAGCGCGGTGAGCCTGCCTTGTTCAGTTAAGGTAACTCCCTGATACTTTTTATAATCTACCAGCAGCTTGGCAGCCAGTTTTTTAAGCATATCGGTTACCGAGGCAGCCCTGGTCTGAAGCTGATCAGCAATGGCATTGGTGCTGGCTCCCTGCACATCGTGCTCGGTAAGCTTATAGATAGCTTTGAGATAATTCTCTTCCGTACTGCTCAGGCGGGCGTGCATCCGGCAAAACTAAAGCACACACCAACGCAATCAAAGCGAAATATTGCTGGCCTTCGGCGGGCGATGGTCCATAGCCAATTGTCCGCGGTCAATGGTCCATCGACCGCCCGCACCTGCGGGGCCAAGACACGCTTCTCGTATCTCGCCCTCCCGATGTCTAAACGCCATATTTCACATAATTAACAAATTTTTACATATAGTACCTTGCATAAACAAGTAGCTGTTATACCTTTGTACCATACATAGCAAGTAAGCCATGCAAACTGAAAACACATCCACCCAAATGCGCAAGGGCACCCTGGAGTACTGCATACTCCTGGTGATCTCCCGCGGGGAGGTGTACACATCCGACCTGATTGACGAGCTGAAAGAGGCCCGCTTTATCGTGGTGGAGGGTACCCTTTATCCCTTGCTCAACCGGCTCCAGAAATCGGGTTATCTCGATTATACCTGGAAAGAATCGTCGGCCGGCCCGCCCCGCAAATACTACCGCCTCACCGAGGCTGGTACGTCCTTTCTGGCAGCACTCGATGCTACCTGGAAGGAGCTGAGTGACTCGATTAACCACATTATTGCCAATACGAAAAAATCTACCGGCCATGAATAAAACCGTCACTTTTAACCTCAACGGAATGGTATTTACCATCGAGGAGGACGGCTACGCCCTGCTGAAACAGTATCTCGACGCCGTTAAAACCTATTTCGGTCGCCAGGCCGATGGTCTGGAGATTGTAAGCGAAATCGAAGCCCGCATCGCTGAAAAATTCCGTCTGGCCCTTGATGCCGACAACCGGCAGGTATTGTACGCGGCCGATGTGGAGCAGCTGATTGCTGAAATGGGTACTGTGAACGATTTCGAAGCTTTCGAAGCCGATGAACAGACCGAAGGCAGGGAAGCTCCTGATACAGCCTATGACCAACACCCCCACCGTCCGGCGCGCTTGTTCCGCACCACCTACAACCGCATTTTGGCAGGTGTAGCCAACGGACTGGCTGTTTATCTGCAGGTAGATGTGAGCCTGGTCCGCCTGCTCTTTATCCTGAGCACTATCTTTTTGGCCGGTTTCGGGCTCATACTGTACCTGGTACTCTGGATAGCTGTGCCTGAATCAGACGAGACCTTCGTAGGCAAGCCGCTGGACAAAGAAAAACTTCGTAAAAATGCACGCCTGTACCGGGATGCGGATGAAAAGGTATTGGGAGGGGTATCTGCCGGAATTGCGGCTTATCTGAACATTGATCCGCTGGCCGTACGCTTGCTCTTTATCATTGCTACTGTCTGGGGAGGCTTCGGTATCCTGGCCTACCTGCTGCTGTGGATTGCCATGCCGCAAGCCCGTACCCTGGCGCAAAAGGTTGAAATGCGTGGTCAGGAAGCTAATCTGGCCAATATGAAAGATGCTAAAAACCCCCGCGAGGAAGAAAAGGACAAAGGTCTCATGGCGCGTTTATTGTCTTTGCCGGTCGATTTGCTGCGGTTGATTGCCAGTGCTATCGGCGTGGTGGTAAACAGCCTGGCTGGTATATTCCGGATAGTAGGAGGGGTGTTTTTCATCTTTCTGAGTACAGTTGTCCTGTTCGGAACCGCTGCGGCACTGACAGTCGCCATTGCCCATTTTACCGGCCATCTTGAAACAGATGAAATCCCGATTCCGCTCGAGGCCTTAAGTGGTTCCGTGGGTTCTGATGTGCTGATCATGCTGTTGTCGTTCATACTCGTGGTGATACCGTTTTTACTTCTCCTGTATCTCGGTGTACGCCTGCTGCTGAACCGTAAGTTATTCAGACGTCCTGTTATTATAACCGGAGCGGGCATCTGGGCGGTGGCCCTGCTAATTGCCTTTTTTATGGGGGTACGCACCGCCAGCGAATTTCAGCGGGAGGGTCGTGTGACTCAGGAGCTGGTATTCGGCCTCAGGAAAGGCGAAGTGCCTACTTTCCGGCCGATGGAAGAAGATGAAAACGACCGCTACGACTGGATACACACCGAATGGAAGGCCAATACCGATGATACCAGTGTAGTAATCCGGAAAATATTCGAGGCCAGGGGTTCATCTGCTGAAATTGCCCGCCAGCATGCTACGATGATTGAATATGACATTGAGCGAACAGACAGCATCTGGTTGTTCGGAAGAGGCATTGATTTCAAACCCGGCGCCAGGTTCCGTGGTCAGCATATAGAACTGGAGATATTGATTCCCAAAAACAGACCCGTTCGCATCGATAACCGCTATTACTGGGACAATGAAATCCTCAACTATGATGAAATCCTCCTTGGACCGGAAGAGGTATTCATCCTCACCGATGAAGGGCTGAAATGCCTGAGCTGTAAACCCCGGCCGGCAGAAGAAGAAGAAGAAAGGTTACCGCAGGAACCGGATACACCGGCCACAGCACCGGCGGTACTCTAAACCCCCAACCCAACTAGACCCTGCCTACGCAGGATAGTACATAGATCAGATTTCGCTTTAGGAACCCTGCAGTCGTGAGATAGCAGGGTTTATTTTTTTTGGCTCTTGATCATTCACGGCGAAAATTTCAGGCGGGAAAAACCTGTTTGTCAGACCAATTCTTCGGATTATCGTAAATATATTGCATAACATTTCGGATAGCTTTTATACCAAATATTACACGGAGGTAGTAGGAACGCTGCCATTGAAAGTCGTTCCCTCCAGCCAGATGAATAGCCTTGCTTGTCGAGGTTTTATATGCACCTACCCACTCCGGAACAGGTTTTATTTTTTTATCATCAGAACCAATAAGTCGCCTGTTTATTTCAACCAATGCATGAATATGGTCGGGCATGGTGATATGAGCATGCACCTGTAAATAACCATATTGCTCTTCAAGCCATGTCCAATATGCATCAGCAATTTGTCCGTAATGGTTCAAATGGAGACAGCCCGACTCAACAGTGCCTAAATAGGGTATTCGGCCATTTACACAACTGGTAATAAAATAAAAGCTATCGGCAGCATAATCGAAGCCAGGGTGACGCATTCGTTTTCTTCGCTTTTCCATTCGATTTTTTCCTGCAAATAAGAAGAAGAAAACGCAATGAATTACCGGTATGATTCATTTGAAACAAAAGATGCGTGATTAATGAAAACCGATTGTTGACGGGGAAAAATTTTATAGGGACGGTCGCGACCGTCCCTATAAAATTTTTCCCCGTCAACAATCGGTTCCCCAATCAACAACGCCCCCATCATCCATCATACCAACCCCTCACCACTTCTTAAACCACCCCCGTTTCCAGAACAATACCAGTAAACCAACGGCTGTCAGAAACATGAAAATCAGCACGGCCACATATCCCAGGGGACTGTATAACTCCGGCATATTCCAGGGAAGCGGACTGCCGTCTTCAGCCTGGCGCGCGAAATTCATACCGTACAAACCGGCCACAAAACTTAAAGGGATGAAAATGGCCGATAACATGGTAAGCACCTTCATAATCTCATTCATGCGGTTGCTCACGTTGGCCATGTACAGATCCATGAGGTTGGAGGCTACTTCCCGGTAACTTTCTACGAGGTCCATCAGACTGCTTACGTGGTCGTATAAATCACGGAGGTAGATTTCGAGATTGTCCTGGTGGTTCAGGTGGTCGTGGCGGATGAGGTTGTTTATTTTTTCCCGCTCAGGCCATACAATCCGCCGGATGTCCATCAATTCATGTTTAAGTTCCAGTATCTGGTTGCGGTGCTTGCGCTGTGCGTTGGCCAGCAATTGGTCTTCAAGTGTATCCAGGTGCTGGCCGAGGTCGCTGACCACAGAAAAATAATTATCTACCACAGCATCAAAAATGGCATAAACAAGGTATTCAGATTTACGTTTTCTCATCGGCATGCTGGCGTCGCGGATGCGTTCACGAACAGGTTCCAGGATATCGTCGTAAGTGTGTTGGATGGTGATGAGCACCGATCCGCAGAGGAATATACTAAGCTGTTCGTTGTAGAGTATTTTGCCGTTGGGGCTATACAACATCCTGCTGATGGCATACAGATGCCCGAAATTGTACTCAACCTTAGGCTGTTGCTGACTGCCGATGTCTTCGAGTTCAAGGGGATGAATCTCAAATTTATCTGCCAGCCATTCGTAGAGATGCGGGTTTTTTACACCCCGGATGTCTATCCAGATAGTATGTTCCTGATGCAAGGCTACAATTTCATCTACCCGTTCAAAACTGACATCCTGTTCTTCGAGGTGATAATCGGGTTGGTGGGCATGTACAAAAATCCGGGTTTCCTGCGCATCCTGGGGGATGAGAATGGTGCCGGGTTTAGCGCCTATTTTGGCTTTGTTGTAGCGGAAACGGGTACGCAGCTGGCTCATATCGATAAAGATAGGAAAGTGCTTTCATACGCCCTTCGGCCGTTTTACGTTATCTTCGTCTTATGCGTTTTCTATTCTTTGTGCTGCTTACATGCTGGTCATGGTCGGCTTCTGCCGCGCAGTTGCTTATCCCCATGGATCAGGTACAGAAAAACCACCTCAAGGCCTATGGCATCGCCTATTGGTGCCTGGAAAGAGAACTGGAGGTTAACTGGTTGCTGAATTACCGGGGAGGCAGCTTTTCGATGGCCCATACGGTAACGCTTGAACAGGAATGCCGCATCAGAGGAGTAAGTTTTGAGGTGATACCTGATGTGCGTTATCAGGGAATTGTAGCCCAGATCTCGGATCCGGAGGTGAATATGGACCTGGTAAAACTGGAGAAGGCGCCTAAAATCGCGGTTTATTCTCCCAAAACCAAACAGCCCTGGGACGATGCCGTTACCCTGGCCCTTACCTATGCGGAGATACCCTACGAGGTAATTTTCGATGATGAGGTAATGGATGGCAAACTGCCGCTCTACGACTGGCTGCACCTCCACCACGAAGATTTCACCGGCCAGTTCGGCCGCTTTTATGCTTCCTTTAAAGACGCACCCTGGTATCAGGCAGAAGTGAGGGAGAACAACGAAACAGCCGGTCGGTATGGCTTCAGCAAAGTCTCGCAGCTCAAACTGGCGGTCGTACACCGCATCAGGGATTTTGTTACCGGTGGCGGTTTTCTCTTCGCCATGTGCTCTGCGACTGACACTTACGACATCGCCTTGTCGGCCGAAGGGGTCGATATCTGCGAAAGCATGTACGATGGCGACCCTGTCGATCCGCAGGCACAGCAAAAGCTTGATTTCAACAAAACATTCGCCTTTCAGCAGTTTAAACTAACCCGTAACCCCTTCGAATACGAATATTCCGACATCGATGCCACCCAAAGCCGGGGCTTTGTGACAGAACAAAACGATCTTTTCAGCCTATTCGAGTTTTCTGCCAAATGGGATCCGGTGCCTACCATGCTTTGCCAGAACCACACCCAGGTAATCAAAGGGTTTATGGGGCAAACCACCGCCTTCAGGAAAGAAACAGTCAAATCCAATGTGCTGATCATGGGAGAGAGCAAAGCGCTGGGAGAAGCCCGTTACATTCATGGTGAAAACGGCAAGGGTACCTGGACGTTTTACGGGGGGCACGATCCGGAAGATTACCAGCACATGGTAGGGGAGCCGCCTACCGATTTAAACCTACACCCCAACAGCCCAGGCTACCGGTTGATTCTGAATAATATTCTGTTTCCGGCAGCTAAGAAAAAGAAACAAAAAACGTAGGGTAGACAGCGAGATTTCGAGAGGCGAGACTTTTTGCCCCGCATGTGCGGGGCTGTCAATGGTCAGCAGTCCATCGTCCATGGCTGCACGGTTCAGTAAAAGCTACATGCCGCAAGCGGCAAAAAAAGTCTCGCCTCTCGCCTCTCGAAATCTCAATGTCTAATTATAAAACGCCCAACTCAGCCCGAAACGAAAGGCCCGGCCATACAGCGGATGCAGGGGTGTTGCAAAGACATTCGGCCGTGGGAAACCCTGGTTGGCATGCTCAAAACGGACAAAAAGACGGGTGCGTTTAACCTTGATAGCCCCAAATAGGTCAATAACCGGGTAGTTTCCGATGCTCAGGCTGTCCTGTAGTACAAACTGACCCGTTTCGGGACGAAAAGCATTGGCGGTATAGCTGCTGTTGAATCTGATATCTGCCCCAAGCTGAATAACCCAACCTGCCTTAAAACGGTTTTCGAAGTATAACACATCATGACTGGCAAACGCAGGCATACGCAAATAGGTAGCATCATTGAACTGCCGCCAGTGGTTGAGTTCCAGGTGCATCTTCCAGAATTTCAGCCGGGCACCCAAACCCAACTGGAGTACCCTGATATCTCCGGCAAACTGAAAAGGCTGGCCATTTGCCTGGTAAAAGATACCGTTGTTGAGCTGATGCCCCCTGATCTGTGCCCATAAAACCGGCATCTCCAAACGTAACCCGGCACTGTGCTGGCCTATACTGCCAAACGCCTGGCTCCAGCGGTGGTGGTTGGTATTGTATCGCAAACTGACCAGGTCGGGATTTTGTAAACGACTATCCAATTCAAACGACAGACTTATCTTACGGAATTGATACTTGCTTTTGAAAAAAGCGGCGTAACTGCTGCTTTGTGTACTGTGGTAGGGACTCACATCTACACGGAGCGTATTATCCCACTGTTCAGCCAGCCGATAGCGCACATCCCCGGTGAACCTGGCTAAGACAAAGTTTTCGCGGCCAAAACCCAGGTCTGAAACCCCATGCTGTATATGGGCGGCCAGTTCCCACTGTAAACCCGCGAAAGGGGCCTCCCGACGAAGACCGAGGCTGTGGCTGAAACTTTCGATACCAACTGTATCAAATGTAATACTGCTGTCGCGGTAAATTGCCGGATAAAAGCTGCCGGCATTGAGCAGGCTTTCATCCTCGTAACGATAATATTCCCGGTCGAAACGAAAGCGGTGAAATGCTGTTAAGCCCGAGAAACTACTATCGTTGCCGGTGAGGCGGTAGTAGCTGGTAAGCTGAAATGTCCGGGTATTGTGCCTCGAGCTTGCCAGACGCAGGTTTACCGGTACGCTGAGCGGGTTAAAGGCAACTGTTGTGTCGAACAAGGTGCCGCTGGTAATACCGCCGCTTTGTTCATCCAACTGATTGTTCGTGAGGTAGTTGATGTAAGCAGCATATCGATTTCCCGGCAAAACAAAAGAACCGAAAAGGCGCAGGCTTTTGTTGTTGGTTGCTTGTCTGGCGTAAAAACCTTCCGATGATAACAGCCTGTATTCGGCACCGAGGTTAAAATTTTCTCCTATATTCTGTGTATGCAGTACCCTGAAATGTTGCTGTACTGTTCCTCCGGTCAGGAAATCCACCACCGTTAAGGGTTTTGATACCTGCCAGTACTCATTTTGTTCGGCTGTAAACTGGTAAAGCTCGTACTGCCTGAATCCGAGCCGGATGGGAGCATAGGGGCCGGTTTCATACAAAAATGGACGTGCAAAGCTACCTAAGATGCCGCCGGTCTGAAACAACCCCAGATTTCGCTGGGTCGGGTCGTACCATTGTATGCCGCGCAGGAGGGTGTCAGGACTTTGGGTCAGGAGGGTATCAAACCAAAAGGACGTTTCCTGATACCGGCGCAGTCGCAGTTCCTTTTCGTCTACATCCAGTGAATCCGTCTGGGACGAATTACCCATCTGCGCCAACCCGGTATGGGGCAACAGCAGACCGGCGGTCAGAAGACTGCATAGAATAGTAAAACGAAATAAAACCGGAGAAAACGCCATGCAGAAGCAAAGGTACTACAAGCCGCTGATGAGTTCCTTAATGATGAGCGACATATTAGGTTCTGCCTTTTTGGCCGCATCTATGATGCTGGTGATGGTCACCTCCTCGGCAGTTTCCGGAAAACCCTCATCTGTAATGACAGAAATAGCAAAACAGGGAATACCCATCTGACGGGCTACGATTACTTCCGGAACCGTACTCATACCGACTGCATCGGCACCCAAACGGTGGAGATAACGGTATTCGGCAGGTGTTTCGAGGGCAGGGCCCTGCACAGCAGCGTACACACCTGACATCACCTTGATGCCGTTTTTGGCTGCAATACCCATCGCACGATCAATCAGCTTGTGGTCGTAGGGTTCTGACATCTGCGGGAAACGCGGGCCAAACTCAGGAATATGCAGTCCACGCAACGGATGCTCCGGGAGCAGGTTGATGTGATCGCTCAGTATCATGAGATCCGATGTTTTCAGGGCGGGATTTAGGCCTCCGGATGCATTGGAAACAATGAGGGTCTCTACACCCAGATATTTCATCACCCGAACAGGGAATGTTACCTGCTGCATGCTGTAACCTTCATAATAATGAAAGCGTCCGGACATCACCACCACTTCTTTCCCGGCCAGTTTGCCAATCAGCAGGCGACCACGGTGACTTTCAGTAGTAGAAATCGGGAAGTTTGGAATCTGAGAATAAGAAATGCTGTGCGATACAACTACTTCATCTGCCAGGGAACCCAGGCCGGTTCCTAAAATAATGCCTGTACGGGGGAGAATACCAATACGCTCTTGCAGGTATTCAACGGTTTCTTTGATGTTGCTTAACATAATCTTCGATTTTAGCGATGAAAGCCGCTCTGTCAGCTTCATCAAAGCCGATTTCTATCGGCAGGCTTGCCAACGGTATTTGGTTGGTTACAAACCAGTCGCCAAAATCGCGAAGTTTTACGAAATCTTTCTCAGTTGTGAGGACTACTTTTCTTTCCGACTCAATTTCTCCCCAGGATCTGGCGATTTGTTTGAGCTGTTTCTGTCCGTAACGCTGGTGATCGGCATATGCGAGGTGGGTGAAAGGGATGTTTTTGGCTTTCAGCTTATCTGTCAGGGAACGGGAATTGGCGATACCGGTAACCAGAAGCACATGGGTGTTTTTGTCAATGGCAAAGGGCTCGAAGGGCTCCATGAATACCGGATCGGTATAACGGATGTGGGAGAAGATGACGAGTTGATGGGCAGCCGCGCCTACTTTGGTGTAGATGTATTTTTTATCATACACATTGATACGTTCAGGGGCCTTGGTGAAGATGATGATGTCTGCCCGCCGAAAGCCACCTCTGAACTCCCTCAGTTTACCAAGGGGCAAAAGATGGTCTCTGAAATAGGGCTCATTGTAGTCGCTGAGCAGAATGTTGAGATCGGCTTTTACACGGCGGTGCTGATATCCGTCGTCGAGCACAACGGCTGAAAGAAAGGGATTGAGTTCATTCAGTTTTTCGATTCCGGTTTTCCGGTCTTCACAAACAGCTACCTGCACATCTGGCAGTTTGAGGTACATCTGGAAGGGTTCATCGCCAATGGTTTGGGCATTATCCGACTCACCGGCCAGACGGAAACCCCTTGTTTTACGTTTGTACCCTCTGCTGAGAATGGCAACGGCCGGAAAACTCTCAGCCAGCATGGCGGCAATAAGTTCGGTATGCGGTGTTTTGCCCGTCCCACCCACACTCAGGTTCCCGATTTTTACAATCGCCTGTGAAAACCCATGAGATTTTTTAATGCCAGCGTCGTAAAACGCATTGCGAATCCATACGCCTAGTCCGTAAAGCATGGCAAGCGGATACAAGAAATACTGGACTGGTCGCATGATAGGATTCGAAGCTACAAAATCGGCAGAAATATCCCAAAAGTGAGCTGATCTTATCCGTATTTCACGGTATACGTAGCTTTGTTATCGGCATAAAGTCCCGTATTTAGTATGTTTGAGCCATGAATAAACAAAGAAGCGAAACGATTACTGTTGCCGATGTTGCAGGACAACTGGAATCACTGGCGCCGCTTTCGCTGCAAGAGTCTTATGACAACTGCGGACTGCTTGCCGGCGAAGCTGCTACTATCGTAACCGGAATTCTGGTCTCCCTCGACCTTACCGAAGCCGTAGTCGATGAAGCCATCCGACGTGGCTGCAACCTCATTGTCAGTCATCATCCTTTGATATTCACAGGTTTAAAATCTATCACCGGTAAACACTGGGTCGAACGCACCCTGCTGAAGGCCATTCGCAACCACATCTGCCTCTATGCCATCCATACCAATCTCGACCAGGTGGCGGCAGGCGTTAACCAGGCATTCGCCCAACAGCTCGGGCTTGTAAAAACAAAAATGCTTGCACCGAAAAAAGGATTGCTCAGGAAACTGGTAACCTTCGTCCCGACCGCGGAGGCCGCCGCATTGCGGTCGGCTTTGTTTGCCGCGGGGGCCGGAGAAATAGGCAGATACGACCAGGCGAGCTTCAATGTGACTGGAACAGGGACTTACCGCCCGCTGGCAGGTGCCCGGCCAAGTGTCGGGCAGGTAGGTGTGCTTTCTTCCGAAAATGAAACCCGGGTGGAGGTTTTGTATGAGGCTTACAAAGAAAGCCGCATCCTCAAAGCGCTTTTTGCCAGCCATTCTTATGAAGAAGTGGCTTACGATATTTATGAACTGGAGAACCGCCATCAGGAGATAGGCAGCGGTATGCTGGGAGAACTTGAAAAACCGCTCCCCGTTTCTGATTTTTTACAACGGCTCAAAAACAATTTTGGCGGAAGTGTCCGTTATACCCATCCTGTTGCTGAAAAGGTGCAGAAAATAGCGATTTGTGGCGGTTCCGGGTCTTTCCTGCTGGAGACTGCCGTGGCAGCGGGAGCCGATGTATTGGTTACGGCTGACTTCAAATACCACCAATTTCTGGAAGCTGATAACCGCATTCTGATAGCAGATATAGGACACTTTGAAAGCGAGCAGTTTACGATCAACTTATTGGCTACCTATTTAAGCGAAAATTTCACTAATTTTGCAACCCTGTCAACTGAAACGAAGACGAATCCAGTCAATTATTTATAAGCAAGCATGGAAACCACTGTAGAGCAAAAACTGCGGGCCCTTTACGAACTCCAGAAGATCGACACCAAAATCGACAGCATCCGCAAAATGCGCGGGGAATTGCCCATGGAGGTAAAAGATCTGGAAGATGATATCATCGGCCTGGAAACCCGTTTGAGCAAGTTCAATGAAGATATCGCAGGTCTGAAAAAACTCATTGCCGAGAAACAGGCTTTCATCAAGGATGCGCTGGCCCTCAAAGCCAAATACGAGCAGCAGCTGATGACGGTTAAAAACAGCCGCGAATACGACGCTTTGTCGAAAGAAATTGAAATCCAGGGACTGGAAGTTCAGATTGCCGAGAAGAAAATCCGGGAGTTTAACGTTCAGCTCGAGCAGCGTACCGCTGATTTACAAATACTCACCGATGAGCATGCCGGTCGCCAGAAAGACCTGGCTGCCAAAAAAGGCGAGCTTGATGAAATCATCGCTGAAACGGAAAAGGATGAGAAAGAACTTCAGGTTCGTTCTACCAAAGCAGAGGCTGAAATCGAAGAACGTTTGCTGACAGCCTACAAACGCATCCGCAAGAACGCCCGCAACGGTCTGGCCGTGGTAACCGTTCAGCGCGATGCCTGCGGCGGTTGTTTCAACCAGATTCCGCCACAGCGCCAGATGGATATCAGGACCCGTAAAAAAATCGCCATCTGCGAACATTGCGGCCGTATCCTGGTAGATGCCGAGATCGACGCCGTAGAAGCATAATCCATCCGTCAGGGATGATTTTAAAGCTGATTATAAGCATCGGCCTTGCAGGCATGACATTCGTGTCGACCTGCAAGGCCGATTTTGTTTTTTCCGCCAACATCAGCCGGGGCATTGATGCGGCTGTACGCCTCGAAATGGGCCTGGCCGAACAGCTGCTGGCGGCCGAAAAGGCAGCTGCCCCTAAAAATACCCTGGTAGTATTACTCGAAAACTACATAGATTTTTACCGCCTGATCCTCTATGACAACGATGCCCTGTTCGAAAAGCGGGAGGCATTGGCTTCAGATAGGTTTGAACGGCTGGAAAACGACCGGAGTCCTTCAGCCTGGAAAGGTTTTGCCTATGCTGAAATGCAGTTGCAGTGGACACTCCTGCATGCTGCGCAAAAGAACTATGTAAGTGCCATCCGGGCTCTGAACAAAGCAAAAAATGCCTCAGCTGACAATCAGAAGCAGCACCCGGGATTCATCCTCAACCGCAAGACCAGCGGTTTGCTGGATGCCGTTTTCGGATCGGTTCCCGAAAACTATCGCTGGATGACAGATCTGGCCGGGTTTAAAGGAGATCAGGAGACAGGTTTGAAACAATACCAAAGCCTGCTGGGACAGATCGCCAAAGGAGAATACCAGTGTTTCAGCACAGAGGTGAGACTGATACTGTCGTATATGTATATGCACATACGCGAAGACAAGGAAACCGCCTGGAAGCTGGTAAATCACCCTTCCAATAACCCTGAAACCAATTTATTGACTTGTTTTTTCATCGGTAATACCGCAAGGCAACTGGGAGAAAACGACCGGGGTATTGAAGCACTGATAAACCGGCCTGCAGGCAAATCGTATCTTAACCTGCCTTATTTTAATTACCAGCTCGGTTCTTTGCTCGTTTACAAGGGGGATGACCGTTGTGTTATTTATCTGACCCGTTATCTCCAGCAAAAGGAGATGAATGAGTTTAAAAAAGATGCCGCCATGCGGCTATCCTGGTATTATTTGCTGGAAGGTGATCAGGAAAAATTCAGCTACTATCAGCGTCTCGTGAAGACGATTGGCAGCGACAAAAACGAAAAGGACAAGCAGGCGATCAAGGAGGTAAGCCGTACAAGCCCCTATCAGGTACAACTGCTGGAAGCCCGTGTACGTTATGACGGTGGTTATTTCAGTCGCGCGCACCAGTTACTGACAACAATTGACCCTGAAAAATTGACATTGGCCGACCGCATAGAATATTATTACCGCCTTGGGCGTGTTTTGCACGACTGGGGAAAAGCTGATCAGGCCTTGCGGCCCTATACCGATTGTGTAAAACTGGGTAGTAATGATGGCAATTATCTGCCAGCCAACGCCTGTCTGCAGTTGGGTGCCATCTACGAAGAACGGAAGGATGTTGTGAGAGCCCGTTTTTACTTTCAGAAGTGTCTTACCTACGACAAACACCCTTATACCAGCGGGATGCATATCCGTGCAAGGGCGGGACTTAAGCGGTTATCCTGATGGCACGTTGATTTCAGGATTTCTATGATTTTCGCGGCATTTAAACCCGCGAAAATCATAGAAATCCTGAAAATCCGTGTCCTATTCCCTATCTCCACCGATAACGTACCGATAATCCGAAGCCGCCTCCGTTAAAATAACTGCCGCCTACAATGTTGAAGGCAGGTTTCCAGTCAAGGGAAACGTTGATAGGGACCTCGCTGAAGTTATACTGCATACCGATAGCACCATCAATACCGATGCCGGCATTGCCGTTATAGTTATTCTGGTCAAAATTCCGGTGGTTGGTGTTAAACAACCAGATGTGTCCGCCCGCACCAACAAACCAATCCAGGTTATCGATTATGCCGGTTGGTTTATGAAAGAAGTGATACAGTACCGTCAGGTTGGTCGACCAGGTACGGGCTGCCAGTATACCTTCTACGGCTGCTCCTCCACCGAGGTGGTGTTTGAGGGTAAGACCTTGCTCGGAGCCGAAACGGGCACCTATGCTGGTGCCTCCGGAGCTGCTGTAGCCTTTCTGGGCGTGTACGGCTGTAGTAGAAGCCAGCATCCCTAAACAGGCAATCAAGATGTATTTTCTCATGGGTGGTTTTTTTACAAAGATACGGTGCTACGTAGTAACCATACCCTTTTGAGGGTAGATAACTTCACTGTTTTTGCCATTTTGAAGGGATTTCACAGGGTTTTGAAGGCTTCATATTTGTAATGTTTAAATATTATATCTTATGAAATCACCGATATCTGTTCTCCTGCTATGGCTGCTGATGAGCGTTTCTTTTTCAGGTTATGCTCAGTTTCAGTGGGTTAAAACCGCCGGTTCCAACGGCAGGCATGAGTACCTGCGTGCCATTGCCCTAGACAGTCAGGGTAATGTATATGCTGCCGGTCAGCACAACGATACAACTACATTCGACGGCATTACTTTGCCTACCTGGGGTAATCCGCAGCATGCTCCCGGCTCTTACCTGGTAAAATATTCGGCGACAGGGCAGTTGATCTGGGCCAATGGATTCAGGGCCCGTGCCGGAAATGTGGCTTCCCAATGTGATGTGATGGCTATGACAACCGATGCAAACGGCATTGCTACGGTTTTCGGGCAGTTCAGAGATTCTCTGACCATTGGTGGTCAGACCATTGTGAATCCGCGAAACAGCTTTGGACAGAATGGTCTTTTCGGAGCTCAGTTTGATGCGAGTGGTAATCTGGTGTGGTTGAAGGTATATGCTACCGTCAAAAGTCAGCCTGCCAAAGCCAGCTCCCTGGCCAATGGTGATCTCCTGCTCGCCGGATATTTCACCGAATCGATTGATTTTGGCGGAGGGATGAGCTTTGCCGTCAATCCGAATATAGACAGGGTGGGTTTTGTAGCCCGTTTTGATGCTGCCGGAAATTGCCTGTGGGCAACCAAAACCAATGGCAAAGAGGAAGACAGGCTCGCTGCCATGACAGCAGATAACAACCGGGTGTATATAGCCGGGGCTTTCCGCGACAGTATCCGCTTTGACGCGGCAACGGCCATGGGCGTGGTGAGTCCTGAATCCAATGCCGGTAACCGCCGTAATTTATTTGTGGCAGCTTATGACCTGGCTAACGGCAGTTTTGTATGGGCGCAACAGGTAAAAGGGCAGTTGGACTGGGCTACCGATGTTGCCGCAACAGCAAATACGCTGGTATTGATTGGCAATGCCGGCGGTTATGTTAAAATCGGCAACGATAGTGCTATCGGTACGCCGTTTGTGGCCGGGCTCAATCTGACGAATGGTCAGCCGCTTTGGTTAACCAAAAGCAGTAAATTCATCAATAAACTGAAGACCATCGGAACAAATCAGTTTTATGTATTCGGCAATGCCGGTGCAGGCGCGTGGGGAATCGACACCATTACAACTGATCATATACCTTCCGGATTTTACATGGCTAAGTTTAACGATGCCGGCTCGGCACTTACAGCAGAGGGCTACGGGAGTTCCGGTGCTACCATAGGGGTAGGTGCGACCGATTATCAGAACGGCAAACTGATGATAGGTGGTAATTTGTATGGATTCGGTACCGTAGATTTGGGTGGTGGTCTGATGCTGCCGGTTGGAGAAGTATCTTACAACAACCTCTGGCTTGCCAGTTATGGTCCAGGTGGTGGTGGTACGGCTGTCCATGAAATCATTAACCCACTGGAGGCCCTGGTGGTTTATCCAAACCCTGCAACAGCCGGTTTTGCGGTTAATATGGCCACTGATAAGCCACTGAAATACGCCCTCTACACCCTTCAGGGGGTACTGGCAGGAACAGGTGCTGCCGATAATCAGACCTTTATTTCGACAGCAGGTCTGGCTACCGGTACCTATGTGATTCGGTTTTCTGACCAGCAGTACAGCATTACCCGGCGGCTGGTGATCTTACCGGAATAAGGTTTCCGGCAACCATTCCACCGGCAGAGATCACAAAAGCAGGTAACAGCGCGGGTACCGTCAGGGGAACGAAATATTCGAACAGTACCCAGGCAAAACCACCACCCAGCATAGACAAGGCTGCCCCCAACGGGGTGGCCTTTTTGATATATAGGGCACTGAACATGGGTACAAGCAGTGTTACCAGGCCCAGAACGGAGGATTCTCCTACCAGCTCGTAAATATTGTTGCGAAGCAAGGCCATCCCACAGCCCAGCAGCGCCATCATAAGTACCGACCAGCGTAACATCCTGAGAAAATGCCGTTCACTCAGTTTGTGCCCCCAAAGTGGTTTGAGTATGTTTTCGGTGAGAATAGAAGCAGGTGCCAGGATAGCACCGGAACAGGTGCTGAAAATGGCAGAGATCAGCGCCCCGAAAAAGAGCACCTGTACCCAAAGCGGACTGTGCGCCAATACAACACGGGGGAGGAGTTGCTGGGTTTCACCCGCCAGCCATTCCGGGTAAAGTTGTCGTGCGGTAAGGGCAATAAAAAGTGGCAGCATGGCAATGAGGAGATATAATCCTGCTCCGATATAAAAAGAACGAGTCGCGGTCGTGACATTCCGGCTGGCGTTCATGCGTTGGAAAATGTCCTGAGAGGGCAGACTACCCAGCCCCAATGTCATCCAACCCGCGAGATATAACAGCCAGTCGTGCGGATGCGCGGCGGGAAGTATTCGGAAGAACCCCGGTTCTGTGCGGTTCAGCACCTGCGAAACACCCCCTGCCGCTGAACTCAGCTGCCAGGCAACCACCACAAGACCCACCACAATAAAAATACTCTGGACAAAATCAGTGAGTGAGATGGCCCACATGCCGCCTGCGAGGGTATAACTCGTTACAATAAGCGTGCTCAGTAAGATGCCTTGTGCAAGGCTCATACCGGTTACAAGTTCCAGCAAAAGACCGAGGGCAACGAGTTGGGCCGCTATGTAACCAAAAAAGGTAAGCAGCATGAAGGCGGAGGCAAGTATCTCCACCTTTTTCCCATAACGGTTACGATATAGATCACCGAGAGTGAGCAGGTTCATGCCATACAGTTTCCGACTGAAAAGGAGTCCGAACAGCAAAAGGCACAAAGCACCCCCAAACGGATCTTCAATCACCGCCAGCAGGCCATTTTCGGCAAACTCACTGCTGGCACCAAAAATGGTTTCAGAACCGAACCACAGCGCAAAAAGAGCTGCCGAACTCATAAAAAGGGGTATACGCCTGCCTGCGCTGAGGTAATCACGGCTGTTTTTAACCAGACGTGCCGCCAGCAGACCCACCAACAAAGTGACTCCGAGATAGGCTATGATATAGGGCAACAGCATGCTGCCTTCAGCTTAAGCAGGAAATTGTTTACGCAGGATTGCCGCCAGTTCGGCATATACAGGCGGGTTCCCTGCCAGTATTTCGAGTCCGTGCAGGTATTTGTCACCTCCGTTAAAATCGGTGACCACCCCCCCCGCTTCCTGTACCAGCAAAGCACCGGCCGCTACATCCCAGGGTTTGAGGTTATATTCAAAATAAGCCTCAAAACGACCAGCTGCCACAAAGGCCAGGTCAAGGGCAGCAGAGCCGAGCCTGCGCATGCCCTGACTACCCTGCATACACTGCCGCAATACCTCCAGATAAGCCGGCATCTTATCGAAATTGTAGTAAGGGAAACCCGTTGCGAGCAGGCTTTCATTCATATTGGGGACTTTGCTCACCCGGATAGGCAGGTCGTTCAGAAACGCTCCCTGACCTTTCACAGCCCAGAAACACTCTCCTCGGCTTACTTCATATACCACGCCCATTTGCAGCACATCACCTTTTACAAGGGCAATGCTGATGGCGAAAAAGGGCAGACCATGGATAAAATTGGTGGTTCCGTCGAGCGGATCAATGATCCAGCGCCAGTCTTTCTCCTCCTGCACAACAGTGCCTTCTTCAGTCAGAAAACCGGCTTCGGGGAGCAATTCGCCTAAACCGGCCACCAGCGATTTTTCCGATTCCCGGTCAACATAACTCACCAGGTCGTGCAGGCCTTTGTATTCAATTCTTTCCCGTCCGAAATGCTGTAATTCGTCCAGTTGAAAACGGCCTGTTTTTTTGCTGAGTTCAATGACCTGATGGGTGAGTTCAAGCAGGGTTGCAGGCGTCATTTCAGGCGGGTTTTTTTGGATTTTGAACGTGTAAAAGAAATCAGATAAAGTAAGATAGCCAGAAATGCGGCCGTACGGCCCAGATAATCTCCGTACCGGGTATAAAACGTCGTTTCTTCGTTTAAATGCACCTGCGCTGTCATACTGGTTTGTTCCCACCAACCGGTTGCTGCCACCACATCTCCCCGTTGGTTGATGAATCCAGAGATGCCCGTGTTGGCAGACCGGGCGATATCCCGCCTGTTTTCAATAGCCCGGAGTCGTGCAAAGGCCAAATGCTGTTTATAGCCATCGGTATCACCCCACCAACCGTCGTTGGTGATGATGGTGATGAGATTGGCACCGTTGCGTACATATTGCGTCAGGTAACCACCGAAGACGGATTCATAACAGATAACCGGTGCTGCAGCAATCCCTGCATGCCGGAAGACAGCCCTGTCAGGCTGCGTGCCAAGCGTGCCGCTCATGCCTCCCAGGTCAATCGAAAAGCTTGTCAGAAAGCCCATTACTTTCGGATACGGTAATTTCTCTACTCCTGCTACCAGACGTGATTTGTGGTAAACCAGTGGCTCAGCCCCGTTGCGGTACAACAAAGCACTGTTATACGGGAGATAATACCCGCCATTGGGATGCGGGCGGGCAACGTCAGGTAATTTTTCGCCTTGCTCAAAATAGGTTACCGCGCTGGCGCCAACCAGAAAAGCAGGGCCCTCATAATTGGATAAAAAGCTTTTAATGGTGCTCTGTTGCCAGTTTTTGTCTCCTTCATTGAGCCAAAGATTGCCGGGAACAGAGGTTTCAGGCCATAAAACCAGCCTGGTTTCAGGTGTCATGGCCCGGTCGCTCAGTAAAAGCAGGGTGTCGAGTTGCCTGCCGTAAAGCGCATCATCAAATTTTAAGGAATAGGGATCGTAATTGGGCTGAATCACCGCTACTTCAGCGATAACACCTTTTGACTGATAGGAGGAATAGCTGCTGTAAGACCAGATTGCGGGTACACTAAGCAGCACAAAAAACCGGACATAATACCGCAAGGCACTCCAGCCAAACCAGCGTTTTTCTTCTGGGTCCAGCGCCGGATTTCTGCGGAGCAGGGTATGCTTCAGGGCGTAAAACAAGGCGAAATTCAGCAACAATACCCATAAGCTTCCCCCAAAGACCCCCGTTTTATCATACCACTGAACCAACTCCGGCGTATTGGCAAACATATTTCCCAGCGTCAGCCAGGGGAAATCAAAATCCCATTCGTAGTGCAGATACTCATATCCTATCCACATACTGATCAGACCCAGCATGGCCAGGCGTTCGCCGGCTCTTTTTTTCATCTGATGAAAGAAGAAAAACACCAGACTCATGAGCAGGGTATTGACAATGACAGAAGAAATGGCACCTATCCAGGCAGCGTTTTTAATCCACCACAGACAAAGGAAGTTGAGCATGAAAAACTGCAGACTGCTCCATAGCCACAAGCGCCGGCCACTGTCCTTGCGGTTGCCGAAGAAAAGGTCGTCTTCAATCAATAACAGTGGAACCAGGAAAAAAAAGGACAGGTAAACCTGGTTGTGCGGCGGGAAAGCCAGCCAGAAACACAAAGCGCCCAGCAGGGCATATAGCAGCTTAGCGGAGCGGGGCTGCGCCAGCCAGAACGAGTACGAATTCACCTTTGGGAGTAGTTTTTTTGAAGTGAGCGGCCAGTTCGGTCAAACTGCCGCGGCGGGTTTCTTCGAATTTTTTGCTGATTTCCCTTGAAACAGCAGCCTGCCGGTCAGCGCCACAATGCACGGCCAGCTCTTCGAGCGTTTTTACGATGCGGTAGGGCGATTCGTAAAAAACCAGGGTACGGGTCTCCGCGGCAAGTTCTTTCATTCTCGTTTGCCGGCCTTTTTTCTGTGGCAGGAAACCCTCAAACACAAAACGGTCGCAGGGCAGTCCGGAAGTAACCAGCGCCGGGACAAAGGCGGTGGCGCCGGGCAGACATTCCAGCTTCAGACCTGCTTCCGCGCAGGCACGCGCCAGCAGAAAACCGGGATCGGAAATGCCGGGCGTTCCGGCATCGGAGATGAGGGCAATGGTTTTGCCTGCGGCGATCATGTCAACCAGCCGTTGGGTTTGCTGATGCTCGTTGAATTTGTGGTACGACTGCAACTGATTCTGGATGCCGAAATGTTTCAGCAAAACACCGCTGGTGCGGGTGTCTTCACATAAAATGAGGTCAGCTTCCGTCAGCAGCCGCAGGGCGCGGGCGGTGATATCTTCCAGGTTCCCGATGGGTGTAGGAATGAGTACGAGGCTGCCGGTTTCAGTATTCACGGCCCTGAAGATAGGTGGCAAAATCGGCTATCAGACCAAAAACCGCTTCGTAACGCGAAAAAGGAAGCATATCAGCGGTATCGTATATGTTGTGGTAGGCGGTTACATCACCCAGGGTATACAGGAAAAACGCGGGTACTTTTTTGCGGGTAAAGGGATAATGATCGCTGTTCTGGGTGTTTTCTCTGGCTACAATTTTGGGGAGCTGGTAGCGGGAGGCATTGCGCGTCACCAGAAAATCATAGGCATCCGGGTGACTGGTGGCATTTACCACCGTTAAACCTTCGCTACCGCCACCCAACAGGTCGAGGTTCACAACAAAACGTATGTTTGAGAGGGGTACCAACGGGTTTTCCGCAAAAAAACGGCTGCCCACCAAACCCGCCTCTTCTGCTCCAAAAGCAATGAAAAGCAGAGAGTATTCCGGACGGGTTTCTGGCTGACTAAAATGCCTTGCCAGATCAAGCACCATCGCCGTGCCGGAGGCATTGTCATGGGCTCCCGGAAACATGGTTTGGGTGCCCATTTTACCAAGGTGGTCGTAATGCGCACAAATGACCAGGAAGGAATCCGGCTGCCGGCTGCCCCGGATCAGCCCCACCACATTGGCCTGCTGCTGCTCGCTGAAAGTGCTGTTGATGATATAATCCACCCGGCGGAGCTTTTTAGGCATCACACTGTCCTGCACAATGAACCGCACCTGCCGGTGGACATCGCGGCCTACCGACCAGATGAGAGGCTGACTGGTGGTTTCGATCAGCACTGGCGGAGGCGACTGATGGGCGAGTTGCCTGGCAGTTTCTTCCCGTTTAACCACCTGAACGGTTTTACCCGGCCGTGCCTTCGTCCCGCTGCCGGGCTGGCTCATGGGATGTGCCAGATAGTGAGTACCCGGATGAAGCAGTTTTCCATTGAGCTTCAACCCGAGGGTATCCGGAAAGCTGTTTACCTCTAAAGAAAACCACTGTTTATAGTCTTTGCCAATGCTTTCGAGGCCTAAGCGATAAAACTCACGGGCGATGGCATCGGCTGCCAGTTGCTGTCCGTTATCGACATAACCCCGGCCTGCAAAAGTGTCACTGGCGAGAGTATCTACCCAGCTTTTGGCGTAGGATCGGTCTTGTCCCGAGCTGAATAAGGGACAGCAGAAAAGAAGGAGGAGTATTTTAGAGCGCCACCAGGTCAAAGCGATACGACTCCATGATGAGGTTGGCGAGCAGTTTTTTGCAGGCTTCTTCCACTTCGGCACGGGCTTCGGCTTCTGTGGCGGTTTCGAGCTGGAGGGTGATGTGTTTACCCACCCGCACCGAGCTGATATTGTTCAATCCGAGGTTGCGTAAGCCTGCGTTTACGGCTTTTCCCTGTGGATCGAGCAGGGCTTCGAGGGGCATGATGTCGATTTCGGCGCGGAATTTCATGTTGTCTTGGGCTTTGTAAGTGCCAGCAGGGCCGACACTAAAATGTAGGCCAAAATTACAAAAGCAAGGCCGAGGTAGGAGAGGCTGGCGATGAGAATCACAGAAAAAATCAGAAAAACATAAATCAGCCGGTTCTCAGCCCAGCCGAAACTTTTGAATTTGAGGGCGAAAAGCTCGAAAGGAGCGTTCAGCAGCAGGGCCAGGCCGAGGGCAAAGCCCGCCACGAGGGTTTTGTTGAGATGTGTCATCGCCGACGTATCGGTACTGAAAAGCCAGATCAGCAGCGAAGCCACCAGGATAGCACTGGCAGGCGTAGGCAAACCAATGAATTTGTCACTTTGCCGGGTATCATGGTTAAAACGGGCGAGCCGCAAAGCAGATAAAACCGGAAGAATCAGCACGGCGTACTCCAAACCTACGATACCTGGTACAGATGCGGAAAGCTGATACAGCAAAATGCCTGGTAGCACCCCGAAACTCACCACATCGGCCAGCGAGTCGAGGTCTTTGCCAATGGGGGAACTTGCTTTCAGGGCCCGGGCGGCAAAACCGTCAGAAAAATCGAGTATGGCGGCGATGTAAATGCAGCGGGCGGCGGTGGTCAGATCACCCCATCCGGCCAGTACCAGGCCAATGCAGCCGAACAGCAGGTTGGTCAGGGTGATGAGGTTGGGGAGATGTCGGAGCATTTGCATGGTTACGGAAGATCACACCAAATTTAACGACAATCTCAGGTTTAATTACAGCCGTTGGTTTTTTAGACAAAGGTTTGCGTTTCAGCGGCTGTTTTGTAACAGCCATCACACAAAAACATTTTTGAGAAAAGGATGAAAAGCACTTATTTGGATGCTTAAAAGTAGAAAACCATTGTATTTTAATTTATACGACACCCTTAATATTGCCTCCAGATTCACTGTACGCAAGGGCTGGAATGCCCTGAAGGTTTATACAAGTTTTCAGTTGAGCAGGCTGTCCGGGAAACCCATCCAATGGGGATTACCCATCAGTATCAGCTTTGAACCTACTACCAGCTGCAATTTGCGTTGCCCGGAATGTCCGAGTGGTTTGCGGGAGTTTACCCGGCCCACCGGAATGCTGCAACAGGATTTTTTCGAGCGTACCATTGATGATATATATAAGGACCTGCTCTACCTCATTTTTTACTTTCAGGGAGAGCCTTATCTTAATCCGAAGTTCCTCGACATGGTGCGTTATGCTTCTTCCAAAGGAATTTATACGGCCACCAGCACCAACGCCCATTATCTGAACGACGAGAAGGCCAGGAAAACAGTAGAGAGCGGCCTTGATCGGCTGATTATCAGCATCGACGGCACCACGCAGGATGTTTATGAAAATTACCGTGTAGGGGGTAAACTTGAAAAAGTACTGGAAGGCGCCAGGAATATTGTGAAATGGAAAAAGGCGTTGAACGCCACCAGACCTTTTGTTTTTTTTCAGTTTCTGGTCGTAAAGCCAAATGAACACCAGTTGGAGGATATCAAGCGCATCGCGGCAGAAATTGGGGTTGATCAGGTGCGCTTTAAAACAGCTCAGGTGTATGACTATGAAAATGACCCGAATCAGCTGATTCCAGAAAACAATAAATACAGCAGATATAAGCGCGACAAACAAGGCAAGATGCAGGTTAAAAACGGTATGGCGAATCACTGCTGGCGTCTGTGGAGTGGAAATGTATTGAGTTGGGATGGCCTGGTTGTGCCCTGCTGCTTTGACAAAGACGCTACCCACAAGTTGGGTGACCTGAAGGAACAGTCGTTCAAGGAAATATGGCAGAATAAGAACTACAGGCAATTCAGGGCTGAACTGATGACCAGCAGAAAGCAGATTGACATTTGCCGGAATTGCAGCGAAGGATTAAAAGTGTGGGAGAAGTAGCTACTTTCGGAGAGATAACATACACCGATTCAAAATCAGCACAATGCGACGTTACATACTCATGATGCTGTGGCTGTTTCTTGCAGCCGTGGCTACTGCCCAACCCATTGCCTTTGCCGTACACGGCGGGGCAGGTGCGGTTGATTCGGCCCGCATGTCACCTGAATTACGGCTGGCCATTACCGTTGCCCTGACCGAGGCGGTTCAAACCGGGTACACCATACTCGAAAAAGGTGGCACCAGCCTCGACGCAGTTGAAGCTGCCATCCGCCTGCTCGAAAACTCCCCGCTTTTTAACGCAGGCAAAGGGGCGGTCACCACAGCCGATGGCCGTTGCGAGCTCGATGCAGCCATTATGGACGGGAAAACCGGCAAAGCCGGGGCAGTGGCCGGTCTCCACCACATCAAAAACCCCATTACACTGGCCCGGCTGGTGATGGACAGTAGCAAACACGTCTTGCTGATTGGAGAAGGAGCAGAATTGTTCGGGAAAAAAATGAAGGTTGAATGGGTAAATCCCGCCTATTTTCTCGAAAAATCGGAGTTAAAAGGAGCAGTGCCGGAAGTCGCACAGCTCCACGATACCAAATTCGGAACAGTAGGTGCCGTGGCACTCGACCAATCCGGGAACCTGGCTGCAGGCACATCCACCGGCGGTATGCAAGGCAAACAATATGGCAGAGTGGGCGATGTTCCGGTTATTGGTGCAGGTACTTATGCCCGCAATGAAACCGTGGCCGTAAGTTGTACGGGACATGGCGAGTATTTTATACGGGAGGTGGTTGGACACGAGCTGTCGGCCCTGATGAAATATAAGGGCCTTAGTCTGCAACAGGCGGGTGATGAGCTGGTAATGAATAGGTTAGCGGATATTGGAGGGAAGGGAGGACTCATTTCAATCGATAAATCCGGCAACATTCACATGCCGTTTAACACCCGGGCCATGCTCCGGGCCAGCAAAGACAGCAACGGCCGTTTGTATGTACGCCTTTGGCAATAGCTTAACATACACAAACTTAATTTTAACACATCATATGCTATAAAATGTATGGCTGACTGCAATAGAGAATGGATTTAGCCGTATCTTTGTACCTCGATGTCCATAATTAAAAGGGACATTTGTACGTAACTATACCTATGATTACACCTGCCATACGCTTCCAGCGCAAGGACGAGACCGGTTTTTTCCGTGAGTTGAAAAACCGCATTGACAACTATTTCGAAGAAAACAAACTAACCAAAACCGGCGGTAACCGCATGGTATGGAAAGCGATCGGAATGTTGAGTTTGTATCTCCTGCCTTACGGCCTGATACTTACAGGTTGGTTTGGTCCGTGGACCATGTTGTTTCTGTGTATATGGATGGGCGCAGGCCTGGCCGGCGTAGGCATGTCTGTCATGCACGATGCCTGCCATGGTGCCTTCTCTGAGAAGCGCTGGGTGAACAAATTGTTTGCCCGTAGCATGTATCTGGTAGGTGGCAATGTTTATAACTGGAAAATCCAGCACAATACGCTGCACCATACCTTTACCAATGTTCACCATGCCGATGAGGACATTGCCGGAAAAGCCTTCCTGCGTCTCGACCGCAACGACGATCTTAAGTCAACCCATCGTTTTCAGCATTACTATGCCTTCGCGTTGTATACGCTGATGACCATCGCTTTTCACATAAAAGACTTCCGCCAGGTTTGGAATTGGGGAAAGGATACCTCCAGAAAAGTGTTCATCCGTGAATTTACCATGCTCATCATAGGTAAGCTCTTCTTTTTCGCCTTTTTGCTGGTTCCACCCATGTTGTTGCTGGATGTAACCATCTGGCAGGTATTGATAGGTTTTCTGGCCATCAACCTTACCTCCGGTTTTATATTGTCGGTGATTTTTCAGCTGGCCCACATCGTGGAGGAAGCTGAACAAATCAAAGCAGAAGAGGGTCAGATTGATCATATTTTTGCTGTTCACCAGCTTAAAACGACTGCTAATTTCTCCCCCCGCAGCAGATTCCTGACATGGTATCTTGGAGGCCTGAATTTCCAGGTAGAACACCACCTGTTCCCGAATATCTGTCACCTTCACTACAAACACCTGGCACCCATCGTTGAAAAAACGGCCCGGGAGTTTGAGGTGTCCTACCACATCCACCAGACTTTCGGCAGCGCGCTTGGTTCGCACATGCGTATGCTGAAACGGCTCGGAACACAGCCGTAGGTTTTTTTTGGGTGTTTTTTAAAAAACACCCAAAAAACCTTTACAACGCCTTCTGAAACACCACCTGATCCAGTAACATGCCGAATTTTTCGCCAATGTTGCGGTACCAGGCTATCTGGATGTATCCAGCCTGTTCAAACATACGGAAGGCAGCAGGGGCAGAACCTGTAACGGTAGCCAGAAGGTTGAGTACACCTGTTTTACGGGCCTGTTGTTCTAACTGCAGCAGCGCAACAGAGCCATACCCCTTGCGGCAATATTCCGGTTTGATATACACATAGGCTTCGGCGGTACGCCGGAAAGCCAGCGAATTCTGATAAGGTACCAAGGCACAAAAACCCACAATTTTGTCTTCCTCATTCAGTAAGGTCAGCGCCGGGTATACCGGGTGGTCGAGGTGAATGAGGCGTTGAAAATCACGCATCCCCATCGGCTCAGTTAAGAGATTGGCGGTGGTCTGCTGCGTGTAATAATCAAAAATAGATTTTACCTCTTCCAACTGATCAGTTTGCAAGGGGCGGTAGCGGATGTTCATAGTCTGGTTGGGTTCTCCCAAATGTCAGCTTGTTTGGGCATTTAAGCCTGTTAATGACTATTAATTAACATTTTCAAATTTTAACGTATGCCGGGATGGCAGGGACTGCTGTATGTGCTTCTCCGGTTTGTTTCAAACAAGATGAGGGTAGGGTCGTTATCTTTGTGCCATGGCTTTACATCCCACTGAAACCGCTGTTCTGGCTGCCCTGAGTCGCGTGATGGAACCCGATCTGCGCAAGGATCTGGTAACCCTTAAAATGATCAGGGACATAGAAATACGACCTGAAGGCCTGCGATTTACCATCGAACTTACTACCCCTGCCTGCCCCCTGAAGGAGCAGATAGAAGCCGACTGCCGCCGGGAACTGGCGGTGGATTTTGGGGACATGAAGGTTGAGATACAAATGAGTTCCCGCGTAGTAGGTCAGGGCAATACCCGCGACCTGATACCGGAGGTTAAAAATGTGATACTGGTAGCCTCCGGGAAAGGTGGTGTAGGGAAGAGCACCGTATCTGCCAACCTGGCGATTGCCCTGGCGCAAACAGGTGCCAAAGTCGGGTTGATGGATGCCGACATCCATGGCCCCAGTCTGCCGATGATGTTCGGTCTGCAGGGAGCCCGGCCCGAAATGGTGGGCGATAAAATCCTGCCTATCCAAAAGCATGGCATTGCCACCATGTCGATCGGGCTGCTGGTAGATGCCAACCAGGCCATCGTATGGCGTGGCCCGATGGTGAGCAATGCCCTTCGTCAGTTTTTTACCGATGTGCAGTGGGGAGCGCTTGATTATCTCCTCATCGACCTGCCCCCCGGTACCGGCGATATCCACCTCACCCTGGCCCAACTGCTTCGGGTAGCCGGAGCTGTTATTGTTACCACCCCGCAGCAGGTGGCCCTGGCCGATGCCCGCAAGGCAGCAGCCATGTTCCGTATGCCGCAGATTGAAATACCGGTGTTGGGGGTTATCGAGAATATGTCGTGGTTTACCCCCCTGGCGCATCCCGACGAGAAGTACTATGTGCTTGGCCGGGGTGGTGGTGTCAGCCTCGCTGAAGAGCTGCAAGTGCCTTTACTGGGGCAAATCCCGTTGGTACAAGGCATAGCCGAAGCAGCCGATAACGGCCGGCCCATTGTCATGGATGAAGGCAATCCCGCCGGAAAATACTACAATTTGCTGGCGGGCGCGGTGGCGCAGCAACTTTCCATCGGAAATATGGCAACAGCGAACGCTTCGGTGGGGTAAACTGTTGGTAAATAGCGTAATTTTGCAAACGTATGGGAAATGCCGACTTGATCAAAAGGGTAGAAACTGCTCTCGATAACATCCGCCCTTATCTCGAAACCGATGGCGGAAATGTAGAAATCATCGATATCACCCCCCAAATGGTGGTCCGCCTCCGGCTGGTGGGTAATTGTGAAAGCTGCAGCATGAGTGCCATGACCATGAAAGCAGGCATCGAAAAAACCATCCGAAAAGCCATTCCTGAAATTACGGGGGTTGAAGCCGTGAGCGAAACCCAAATACCCCAGGCATGACCAAAACCGAGTTGCACGACCGGATACAGGCGAAAAAATCGTTCCTCTGTGTAGGCCTCGATACCGACCCAGCCAAACTTCCGGCCATCCTCCAAAACGAAAAAGACCCGGTACTCAGCTTCAACCGGGCTATCATCGAAGCCACCCACGATCTCGCGGTGAGCTACAAACCCAATCTCGCCTTTTACGAAGCCCTCGGCCCCAAAGGCTGGGAAACCCTCCAGGCAACGCTTGAAACCATACCCGAAGGCCTTTTTACCATCGCAGATGCCAAACGTGGCGACATCGGCAATACCGCTGATGCCTATGCCCGTACTTTTTTCCATACCTATGCCTTCGACAGTGTCACCGTGAACCCCTATATGGGCCGCGATTCTGTCACCCCCTTTTTGCAATATCCGGGCAAATGGGCTATTGTACTTGGCCTCACCTCCAATCCCGGCGCTGCCGATATTCAATATCTCTCTACCGGTGCTGAAAAGGTTTACGAAGCCACCATGCGGCAGGTTGCCGGTTGGGGGACAGCCGAAAACACCATGTTTGTGGTAGGTGCCACCCGGCCGGAAGAACTGAAACGCATCCGTGAGCAGTTTCCGGAACATTTTTTACTCGTTCCGGGCGTTGGCGCACAGGGCGGTAGCTTGGAAGAAGTGTACCGAAATGGTGCCAACAGCCAGACAGGCCTGCTGGTAAATGCCTCCAGAAGCATACTGTACGCTTCTTCAGGTGCCGATTTTGCGGAGGCAGCCAGGGCAGAGGCTTTGCGGATGCAGGGGGAGATGGCGGAGCTGCTCGGATAAGAACCCGGCGGATGGGCCGCGGACGACACGGATGGTTATGATTTTCACGGATTTGTATTCAGCTCTTCGAGCCACAGTTTGGGCGTGGTTGGATAAGCGGAGCAACTGAGTATCCAGCCGGCGGCGAGTTCGGCATCGGTGAGGAATTCGTTGATGCGGTGCACCACTTCACCTGATTTTTTGTGCAGGATACAGGTGCCGCAAAAACCGTTTTCGCAGCTGTAGTCGAGATGTATACCGGCTTTTTTAGCACTTTGGAGCACGGTTTCGCCTTTTTTGACCATCCAGACCGCCGATTTATCTCCTTTCCGGTAGTGGATTTCGCATGCCACCGATTCGTCTGACACACTTTTGCCGATGAAAAACCGCTGGCCTTCGCTGGCGAAATTTTCCTGGTGGATAGCTGTTTCCGGTATTTCCATAAAGCCCAGCGTGATACGTACCATCCGCATGAAAGCAAAAGGGCCACAGAGATAATAATGCGCTTTTTGCCTCATTGGCCAGCTGTTTACCAGCTCCTCGAGGCGGAGGTTGCCCAGGTGCCTGGGTGCATCGTCGTCAGGTTGGCTTTCGTACCAGTGCAGTTCAAAACGATCCGGGTTTTCAAGTGCCCATAACATCAACTTGGCTCCAAACCAGGCCGTATGCCTGTTTTTACAGGCATACACCAGTTTTACAACCCCCTGACGGCTGGCCAGACTTTGCCGGATGAGCGGTAAAACAGCCGTAATACCCGACCCCGCCGCCACAAAAACGAGCAGCGGCGGATACACTTCTTCCAATACAAATCGCCCGGTAGGCGGCAGACTTTCCAGTACATCGCCAGGTTTGACATGCGCTATCAACCAGCGCGAAACCAGCCCGTTGGTCACCCGCTCCACCGCGATGGCCGGTGCCTCCTCCGGCAGGCTGCAAAGCGAGTAGGAACGCCGGACTTCCTGGCCTTCGATGTTAAGCAGCAAGGTGAGATATTGCCCCGGCTGATGCACCCAACCCTCCGGCTTCTGAAACCGGATGAGGCGGCCGGAGGGGCCGATGGGTTGTATGGAGGTGATTTGGAGCTTCAGGGGCATGGATTGCAAGATAGGGAGTTCGAAGTTTGGCATGAAACTTTGTGAAACCCCAAAATCAGTGTATGCTGTATCAAAAGAGTGCCAGAGGAGCATAGTAAGAAAATACCCTCTCGAAATCTCGCCTCTTGTTTCTCGCGCTCTCAAAAGAAAACCCGGTCCAAAAATGAACCGGGCTTTCAAAAGTCGGGGTGACTGGATTTGAACCAGCGACCACACGCCCCCCAGACGTGTACGCTAACCGGACTGCGCTACACCCCGAGCACAAGTGGGTGCAAATATAGCGTGATGCCTCGAATTGTCAAGTATCACGCATCTTTTATCGCAGATGGCGCAATCTGCAGGCTGCCGCTTGTTTGCTTCGGAAAGGCACTTTAGCTTGTGGTATGCATGAGTATTTCCTTCATTATGTGTGGCGGCACAGGCTTTTCAATACGAGCAATTTACGCCTCGAAAGCGGGGAAGAACTGACTGTTCTGCACCCTGGCTTCTACAACCGGGATGCAGGCCCTGATTTCCAGGAGTCGTTGCTGCGGATAGGCAGTCACCGCTGGATGGGCAGTGTGGAATTGCACGTAAACAGCAGCGAATGGAAAGCCCACGGGCACAGTAACGACCCCGCCTACGAAAACGTGATCCTCCATGTAGTATGGAAACACGAGGAGGAGGTGCTGCTGACGGATGGCACCCGCCTGCCGGTGCTGACCCTGGAAAAGCGGGTAGACAAGGCCCTGCTGAAACGATACCGGCTGCTGAACTTCAGTCCCGAACCCATCCCCTGCGCCCGGCACTGGAAGGGTCATTTCCCCACCGCTGCCTGGCAGATGCTGGAACGAGCCGCTGCCGAACGGCTGGAAAAAAGGACGGAGAAAATTTTAAAGCTGGTCGACGACCGCCAGGGTGACTGGGAGGCGGCCGGCTGGTTGTGGCTGGCCCGGGCTTTCGGTCAGCGGGTCAATGCAGATGCTTTTGAACGCCTGGCCGGCAGCCTGCCCTGGAAAACCATTCAACGCCTGGCCGGTAAACCCCTGCAACTTGAAGCCGCTTTGTTCGGGCAGGCCGGTTTTCTGAATGAACCGGAAGGAGAATACACCCGGAAACTGAAAAAGGAGTATCAGTTTGTAGCTGCCAAACACAAACTCCGCCCGCCCCTGGGCCTGCAATGGAAACGGCTGCGGATGTTTCCGGCTTCGTTTCCTGAAAGAAGACTGCAACAGCTGTACCAGATGGTGCAGCAACACCCCCGTGTGCTGGCAGATTTGCTGGAGGCAAAGGAAACCTCCGACCTGCACAAGCTTTTTGAGGTCTTTGAAGAGGAAGAAACAGCGTTCGGGGATAAACAACCTATGCTCAATACCGCCAGGCCGGGGAGAGAAACCATGAACCGCTGGCTCATCAACTGTGCAGTTCCGCTGGTATTCGCCTATGGCCATTTCCACCAGCTCCCCGCGCTGACCGACAAAGCGCTGTATTGGCTGGAAAGTCTCGCGGCAGAGGAGAATCAAATCACCCGACAGTACGAAAAACTTGGTTTAAAGGTGTCAAATGCCTTGCAAAGTCAGGGACTTTTGGAGTTACATGCCGTATATTGCAACTCCAAACGATGTCTGGATTGCCTCATCGGCAACCATTGGCTCCTGAAAGCACCACCATGAAAATAGTTGAACAGCTTACCAACGACATCAAAGACTTCTTCGAGGCCAGGGCTTACGGGGTCTGTACCTACCTGGGAGAGAAGTTTGATTTATCTACCCACCGGGTCAGAAACGTGTTTATTTACCTGTCCTTTTTGTCGTTTGGTTCTCCGTTGGTCATTTATCTGATTGTAGCCTTCTGGCTCGACCTGAAATCATACCTGAAACGTAAAAGCATCATCTGGGATTAGAATCCCCTGTATTTATCTGCTATGAAAATACTCATTACCGGCAGCAACGGATTGCTCGGTCAGAAACTGGTCATTGCTTTACACAACGACCCGGCCGTGGAGCTGATAGCCACTGCGCGGGGTGCCAACCGGCTCAAGGCTGTATCAGGGTTTACCTATGCACCTTTGGATATCACCGACGGGAAGGCTATTTTTCAAGTGTTACAGGCATACAGGCCTGATGTCGTCATCCACACCGCCGCCATGACACAGGTCGACGATTGTGAAGACCAACAGGAGTTGTGCTGGGAGATGAATGTGACGGCTGTTGCTCATCTCGTGAAAGGATGTACAGAAATCGGCGCCCATTTGGTACACCTGTCGACCGACTTCATTTTTGACGGGGCGGAGGGACCATATCTGGAAACAGCCCAGGCCAACCCATTGAGTTTTTACGGCAAAAGCAAACTGGCAGCAGAAAAACTGCTACAGGAAAGCAGTTTGAGCTGGAGTATACTCCGGACTGTACTGGTTTTCGGGGTAGTGGAAGATATGAGCAGGAGCAATATTGTTTTGTGGGCCAAATCGGCGCTTGAAAAACAGCAACAATTACGTATTGTCAACGACCAGTTCAGAACGCCTACACTGGCAGAGGATCTGGCCCAGGGATGTATACTGGCTGCCAAACAACGCGCTCAGGGCATTTACAACATCAGCGGCGCCGATTATATGTCGGTAGAAGAGTTGGTACGCAGGGTGGCCCGGTATTTTGGCCTCGATGAGGGTTATATCACCCCGGTCAGTTCATCTACCCTCAACCAAAAGGCAGCCAGACCGCTGATTTCGGGTTTTATCATCGACAAGGCAAGACAGGAACTGGGCTACGCACCCCATACTTTTGAAGAGGGGATTGGCTTGGTTATGAAACAATTTAACGCAGCTAAATAGCCGGGAATTTGACATTGCCGATTTGGCTCTTTACTTTCAAAGCTTCTTTTAACAACCAAATTCATCCATGTCAAATACTACAGAATCCTGGGGCACACGGGTCGGGCTCATCCTCGCGATGGCCGGCAACGCTGTTGGTTTGGGTAATTTTCTGCGTTTCCCGGTCCAGGCCGTACAAAACGGAGGCGGTGCCTTCATCATTCCCTACCTGGTTTGTTTCCTGTTGATGGGTATCCCGCTGTTGTGGATAGAGTGGTCGGTAGGCCGTTTTGGGGGCCGTTTCGGCAACCATTCCACGCCCTTTATACTCGATAACATGACCCACCGGAAGTTCTGGAAGTATTTCGGGGTATTTGGCATATTCACCAACATCGCGGTGGCAGCCTACTATTGCTACATTGAATCCTGGACACTGTCGTATATGTATCATTCGGTGATGCAGACCTTTTCAGGCATGAGCCAGACAGGCATAGCCGGATTTTTCAGTTCCTACACCGATGTCAGTCATTCTACCACCGGCATACCGTATGAAGCGGTGGTGTTTTACATCATCTGTCTGGTACTGAACACCTGGATATTATCCAAAGGTTTAAGCGGAGGCGTAGAGAAAGTTGCCAAAATCGGGATGCCGCTTTTGATTGCTTTCGGCTTTTTGCTGGCCTTAAAAGGTTGGACCCTTGGAGACAGCGGAGCCTCAGCCGATTGTACAGATTGTAATAGTTTTCTGGGCCTTGACTTCCTCTGGAAGCCTGATTTCACCTCCCTGTGGGAACCGAAAGTATGGCTGGCTGCCGCCGGACAGATCTTTTTCACCCTTTCGGTCGGTATGGGTACGATACAGTGTTATGCTGCCTATGTGAAAAAATCGGATGACATCGCCCTCAATGCCATGTCGGCCGGCTGGATGAACGGTTTTGTGGAAATTGTATTGGGTGCTTCTATCGTCATTCCGATCGCGGTAGGTTATCTCGGTCTTGATTGGGTGAAAGAAAACGCAGGCTTTTCGATGGCATTCCAGACCATGCCGTATCTTTTCCAGAAATGGGGTACTTTCCTTGGAACGGCAGCTGGTTTTATGTGGTTCGGCTTGCTCTTTTTCGCGGGTATTACTTCGTCGCTCGCCATGGGTACTCCCTGGATGGGCTTCATGCGGGACGAATTTGGCTGGAACCTGAAAAAAGGAGCCTGGTCGTTCGGACTCATCGTATTGCTGATGGGACTACCCACCGTTTTCTTCTTTCAGGAAGGTGTTTTTGATGAATATGACTATTGGGCAGGGACTGTCTCGCTGGTGGTATTTGCCCTGGCGGAAACCATACTGTTCTCCTGGATTTTCGGCATAGACAAAGGCTGGGAAGAAATCAACATGGGTGCCGACATGAAGGTGCCGCGCATTTACAAACCCATCATCAAGTATGTTACCCCACTCTTGCTGTTGGTGGTATTCCTGGCTGCTCTGTTTACGCCCAAGGACAATGACTGGAAGAAGGCTTTCAGCGGAGATTGGGAACTTGATAAAACCTCTATCATAGGCAATATCACCCACCTGGGCATCGATGTGAACAGGGATTACTTTGCAGACTACTTTGAATCAGGAGTCAGCGGTAAAGTATCCCGTATCTATACGGAACGTAATGGTGTGAAGATGGAGATAGTAGATGAGACCAGCGGTGCGAAACGCGCAACCTATGATTTCAGCCCCTCCAAACACGCCTTGCAGGTAAGGGAAGGAGATTTGGTGCAAAAATCCGATCACCTGGCAACCGGTTCTTTTGTAAACCGCATTTTTTACACGGATATGTCCCGTCTGTATTTGATGCTGTTGTTTGGCTTTTTGGCTTATCTGGTACACCGTGCCACCGTTAAACGTAAACTTTCAGGGAGATTAGCATCATGAGCAACAGTGCATTTATCACCATGATGGTGGTCCAGATTTTGGTGACAGTCATTACGGGTTACTTTTTCTACAAAGTGCTGACCACCCCAGCCCGGCCTGAGCCGGATTCTTATTCGGAAAACGACGAGGAGCCTCGTTAGTCAAAAATACTCCTTGCCATGCATTATTGGCAAAACTTCTGGGTGCTGGGCAAAACCGAGCGGCAGGGTATACTCTTTCTGCTGGTGTGCATACTCCTCAGTCTGTGGCTACCCGGCTGGCTGAGTCCGGCTGGCTCACTTTCAGGCCAGCCCGACAAAGCAGCGCTGGCGGCACTCGATAGTCTGCAACAACAGTATGAAGCAGAAAAGAGCAGGGAAGACATTTATTCGTCCTTTGAAAAGCCTGAAATCCGGCTTCATCCTTTTGATCCCAATAAGGTCAGTAAGGCCACCCTGCTTTCATTTGGCTTGCGTGAAAAAACAGCCGATGGCTGGATAAACTTCCGGAACAAAGGAGGTAAGTTTCGGGAGGCAGCAGATATCCGGAAGTTATACACCCTCAAAGCTGCCGATGCCGATCGTTTGATAGCATATGTGAAGATAGAACAGCCGGATGAACAACAGGCTGGTTTTAAGCCTGAAAGACCGAAATTACCCTTGGTCAGGGTCGACCTCAATTCGGCAGACTCATTGACTTTGCTTACCATACCTGGCATAGGGCCGGCCTTTGCAGGCCGTATCCTCAAAGCCAGAAACCGCTGGGGAGGGTGGTTTGAAACCACACAATTACTTCAGATTTATGGAGTAGACAGTCAAAAAACAGCAGACTGGGCGCCATTTATTTTGTTGGATGCAACGAGGGTTAAACGACTCGTTGTCAATAGTTGTGACTTAAATACCCTGGGGAGGCACCCTTTGATAGGCTTTCCACTGGCACGGCGTATGATTGCTTTCAGGGAACAACACGGGCCTTTTAAAGATGCGGAGTCCTTGCTCAGGGTTTATGGCATCGATGCTGCCCTGGTGAAACAATTGTCACCTTATGTAGATTGGTCAACGGCGCAACAAGCCCCATAATGCCTAATTTTGTTCCTCTTCAAACAAAAGCAGGCACAGCTGCCTTACATATTTAAAAAACGACAGCACATGAATTTTGCCCAGACAGAAAACCAAAAAATGATTGCCGAGATGATCCGGAGTTTTGGTGAAAAGCACATCAAGCCCCATATGATGGAGTGGGATGAAAGCCAGGAGTTTCCTGTGCAGCTTTTCAAAGAACTTGGCAAACTTGGTTTGATGGGTGTGCTGGTCCCTGAGGAATATGGTGGTTCCGGTTTTGGCTATCTGGAGTATGTAACAGCCATTACCGAGCTCTCCAAAATAGATGGTTCAATCGGTTTGTCGATGGCGGCTCACAACTCTTTGTGCACCGGACATATCCTGGCATTTGGCGATGAGGCACAGAAAAAACGCTGGCTGCCTAAACTGGCAACGGCCGAATGGATAGGCGCCTGGGGGCTTACCGAGCCTAATACCGGGTCTGATGCCATGCGGATGATGACTACTGCTGTTCAGGATGGTGACTATTGGGTCATCAACGGTGCCAAGTGCTGGATAACCCATGGTAAATCAAGCCAGGTGGCTGTTGTGATGGTGCGTACCGGCGAGTTACTTGACTCCCATGGCATGACGGCCTTTGTCATCGAAAAAGGTACCCCCGGCTTCACACACGGCCGCAAGGAGAACAAACTCGGTATGCGGGCCTCAGAAACCACCGAGCTGCTCTTCGACAACTGCCGTGTCCATAAAGATAACATCCTCGGCCAGGTAGGCGATGGTTTCATTCAAGCCATGAAAGTGCTTGACGGTGGCCGTATCAGCATTGCTTCGCTGTCGCTGGGCATTGCCAAGGGTGCTTACGAAGCCGCCCTTAAATACTCGAAAGAACGCCAGCAGTTTGGCAAACCCATCAGCGAGTTCCAGGGCATCTCCTTTAAGCTGGCCGATATCGCCACAGAAATTGCCGCAGCTGAACTGCTGACCTTCCGTGCAGCAGATCTGAAGAACCAGGGCAAGCCGGTAACCACCGAGTCGGCCATGGCGAAATACTATGCTTCTGAAGTGGCTGTAAGAGCTTCTGTGGAAGGCGTTCAGATTTTCGGTGGTTACGGATACACCAAAGATTTTCCGGCAGAAAAATATTACCGCGACTCCAAATTATGCACTATAGGAGAGGGAACGTCGGAAATCCAGAAATTGGTAATTGCCAGGAACATCCTCAAGTAATTGTATTTATCATTTTATTCACTACCTTTGCCCCTCTCAAAAAAGCAACATGATCAAAATTGAGGTTAAAGAGAACGAGTCGATAGACAAGGCGCTGAAGCGCTTCAAAAAGAAGTTTGAAAAGACAGGTGTTTTGAAAGAACTCCGTGGTCGTCAGGCATTTGAAAAGCCATCCATCGTTCGTCGCCAACAGGTACTCCGCGCTGCTTATCGCCAGATGATGCAGCAGAATGAGGCAATCTAAGCTTCGCTTTCGTATCTTGCTGTCGGCATGGCGGCACACGAATCTGAAAGTTTTTTGAATTACCTGCGCTTTGAAAAGCGCGCGTCGGGCCATACAGTCACGGCTTATGCCGGTGACCTGAAAGATTTTTACGGTTACCTGCGGGAAACCTACGAAATAGAAACCATCCAGGAGGTAGTGCATGTGCACATCCGCTCCTGGATGGTTTTTTTATTGTCATCAGGACTGGTGGCGCGTTCAATCAACCGCAAGGTTTCCACCCTCAAAGCGTATTATAAATTTATGATGCGGCAGGGCCTCATCACACAGGATCCAACCATTCGCATCGTAAGGCCTAAGGTGCCCAAAAGACTGCCTATGGTAGTTGATGGTCCCAGCATGGATCGTTTGCTCGACGACCTTCCTTTTCCGGATGGTTACGAAGGCGTACGCGATAAAACTATACTGGAGTTGTTTTATGGCTGTGGCTTAAGGGCTTCCGAACTGCTTGGACTCAAGGTGGGTAACATCGATCTTTTTCAGCAACAGTTGAAAGTGCTTGGAAAGAGAAATAAAGAGCGAATTATCCCTTTTCATACTTTGCTTCGGGATCAATTAAGGCTATATTTACAGAGCAGGGCAGAAGCATTCGCAGAAGCCCCTGAATGGCTTTTTTTGACGGAGAAAGGCAATAAAATGTATCCGACACTGGTTTATAAGATGGTGCATCATTACCTCAGCACGGTAAGCACTTTATCTCAAAGGAGTCCCCACGTTTTGCGCCATACTTTCGCCACTCACATGCTCGATCAGGGGGCCGATTTGAATGCAGTCAAAGAGCTGCTGGGTCATACCAGCCTTGCTGCAACCCAGGTTTACACGCACAATTCCGTGGAAAAGCTGAAAGAAGTTTATCGTAAGTCTCACCCTAAAGCCTAAAACAGGAGGAACCATGGACATTAACATCCAATCTATTCACTTCGATGCCGATGTGAAGCTCACCGATTTTATCAAAAAGAAAGTTGCCAAACTTGAAACCTTTCACAATAAGGTGGTCAGTTCAGACATATTTCTCAAAGTAGATAAAGCAGATGACAGCGCGAATAAGATTACAGAGATAAAAATGCATTTGCCCGGCAAAGTACTTTTTGCCAAAGAACAATGTAAAACATTTGAAGAAGCCACCGACCTGGCGGTAGAATCGTTGCGCAAACAGATTGGAAAGCTCAAAGATTGAGTTGCAGAGACTGTGTATTTTTTTTCGAAGGGCTATTGACTAGTCCGATTTATTAGTACATTTGCATTCCTTTTTGGCGGGTACCCCTGGGTAGAGGCCGGAAAGGAATGTTCTTTTAAAGGATGTTCGCCTCCTTAGCTCAGCTGGTAGAGCAACTGATTTGTAATCAGTAGGTCGCTGGTTCGAATCCGGCAGGAGGCTCATTGATGGGGAGATACCAGAGTGGCCAAATGGGACCGACTGTAACTCGGTTGAGAAATCTTCGGAGGTTCGAATCCTCCTCTCCCCACCAATTTGCTTAATGCAAAGGTGACGTGAGTCGCAAAAGCGGGAGTAGCTCAGTTGGTAGAGCGATAGCCTTCCAAGCTATAGGTCGCGAGTTCGAGACTCGTCTCCCGCTCACAACTTTCGGGCTGACCGAAATACCATATCACCGGTGCAAACCGGGACCAAACTCCAGACGGGAGGGAAGTCAAAGAAGATTGCCGTTGTAGCTCAGTGGTAGAGCACTTCCTTGGTAAGGAAGAGGTCGACAGTTCAATTCTGTTCAACGGCTCAAGCAGTTAATGGAACAGACGCTGACGACACTGCCAGTACTATTTCGGCAACAGTGAACAACAAGACAAATCATTACAGGACAAACTAAATAAGACTACAAAATGGCTAAGGAAAAATTTGACCGCTCCAAACCGCACTTAAACATCGGTACCATCGGTCACGTTGACCACGGTAAGACAACCCTCACCGCCGCCATCACCAAGGTGCTGGCAGAAAAAGGTTGGTCAGAAGCTCGTTCTTTCGAATCGATTGACTCGGCTCCGGAAGAAAAAGAGCGTGGTATTACCATCAATACCGCACACGTTGAGTATCAAACCCAGGATCGCCACTACGCACACGTAGACTGTCCGGGTCACGCCGACTATGTGAAAAACATGGTTACCGGTGCTGCCCAAATGGACGGAGCTATCATCGTGGTAGCTGCAACTGATGGTCCGATGCCACAAACCCGTGAGCACATCCTGCTCGCTCGCCAGGTTGGTGTACCTGCCCTGGTAGTATTCATGAACAAAGTTGACATGGTAGACGATCCTGAATTGCTCGACCTCGTTGAAATGGAAGTTCGTGAACTCCTTTCATTCTATGAATTCCCTGGCGACGATATCCCTGTGATTCGTGGTTCTGCCCTCGGTGCCCTCAACGGCGAGCCGAAGTGGGTTGATACCGTGCTTGAACTCATGGCTGCTGTAGATACCTACATTCCGATTCCTCCCCGCATGGTTGACCTTCCGTTCCTCATGCCGGTTGAAGACGTATTCTCGATTACTGGTCGTGGTACTGTTGCTACCGGTCGTATCGAGCGTGGTGTAATCAACTCTGGTGATCCGGTTGATATCATCGGTATGGGTGCTGAAAACCTCAAGTCTACCGTAACTGGTGTTGAGATGTTCCGCAAAATCCTCGACCGCGGTGAAGCTGGTGACAACACCGGTCTCCTCCTCCGTGGTATTGAGAAAACCGATATCCGTCGTGGTATGGTAATCTGTAAGCCAGGTTCGGTGAAACCTCACCATGAATTCAAGGCTGAAGTTTACGTATTGTCGAAAGAAGAAGGTGGTCGTCACACCCCATTCTTCAACAAATACCGTCCACAGTTCTATTTCCGTACCACTGACGTAACAGGTGAAATCAGCCTGCCAGATGGTGTTGAAATGATCATGCCTGGCGATAACATCACCATCAACGTGAAACTGATCGCTCCTATCGCTATGGAGAAAGGTCTTCGTTTCGCGATCCGCGAAGGTGGCCGTACCGTAGGTGCCGGTCAGGTGACTGAGATCATCGCTTAATTAACGTAAACCTGATAGTGGAAGACTCTCCCTAACCCGGAGAGTTTTCCCTGTCTATACGGGTGTAGCTCAATTGGCAGAGCAGCGGTCTCCAAAACCGCAGGCTGGGAGTTCGAGTCTCTCCACCCGTGCAGCAGTAAGATACCATGAATAAGATTCGTTTATACGTCAAAGAAGCCACCAACGAACTCCTGCACAAGGTAAGTTGGCCGACCTGGGAAGAACTTCAGGGTAGTTTGATTGTTGTCCTCGTGGCATCACTCATCTTCTCTATTGTCATTTATCTCATGGACGTTGCTTTTTCGAATGTCTTGAGTGCTTTTTATCACCTTTTCCAGTAAGACATGGAATTGAAGTGGTATGTAGTTCGCGCCATCAGTGGCAAAGAACGCAAGTCGAAAGAGTACCTGGAGTACGAAATAAACCGGCTGGGTTTGAAAGAGCTGATTCCTCAGATTCTCATCCCGATGGAGAAGGTACTGCAGTTGCGCAACGGTAAAAAAGTTGTGAAAGAACGCAACTTCTTTCCCGGCTATATCCTCATTGAGGCAGCGATGAATCCTGATCTTGTATCAACCATCATCGGTATTCCCAATGTGATCGGTTTTTTAGGAGGCGATAATCCAACGCCACTCAGAGAGTCGGAAGTAAATAAAATCCTCGGCAAGGTAGATGAAATGACCGAAGCCGGTGAAGTAATGTCGAATCCGTTCACAGTGGGTGAGTCGGTGAAAGTGATGGACGGTCCGTTCAACGAATTCACTGGCGTCATCGAAGAAGTGAACGAGGAGAAAAAGAAGCTCAAGGTGATGGTGAAGATTTTCGGTCGTCGCACACCTATTGAGCTGAATTATATGCAGGTAGAGAAAATATCCTAATCAGATACAAAAATGGCAAAGGAAATCAGCGCGTTTATCAAGCTCCAGATCAAGGGCGGCGCAGCGAACCCGGCTCCCCCGGTAGGACCAGCACTTGGTTCTAAAGGTGTGAACATCATGGAATTCTGTAAGCAGTTTAATGCCAGAACCCAGGAGAAAGCCGGTAAAGTATTACCAGTGGTGATCACGGTATATGCAGACAAGTCGTTTGACTTCATCGTAAAAACCCCTCCGGTGGCTATCCAGTTGATGGATGCTGCTAAAGTACAGAAGGGTTCAACCCAACCCAACCGTCTCAAAGTCGGTTCGGTAAGCTGGGAACAGGTGAAGGCAATCGCCGAAGACAAAATGCAGGACATGAACGCGTTTAAAGTAGAGTCGGCCATGAAAATGGTTGCCGGTACCGCACGCAGCATGGGCCTGAATGTAACAGGGTCAGCACCCTGGGAATAAGTTAGAAAACACTATTAATTTATAGAGTGGCTAGATTGACCAAAAATCAAAAGTTGGCGAACGCAAAGTTCGACCGTACCAAGGCGTACAAGCTTACCGAAGCGACAAGCCTGGTGAAGGAAATTACCTTTACTAAGTTTGACCCGTCGGTAGATTTGAACGTAAGGCTCGGAGTGGACCCACGCAAAGCTAACCAGATGGTTAGGGGTACGGTAACCCTTCCTCATGGGACCGGAAAAGTAGCACGAGTACTCGTGTTATGCACCCCAGACAAGGAAGCCGAGGCCAAAGCGGCCGGAGCTGACTTCGTAGGACTGGACGAGTTCATCCAAAAAATCGAGGGAGGATGGACGGACGTCGATGTAATCATTACTCAACCAAGCGTTATGGCGAAAGTCGGTCGTTTGGGTCGTGTATTAGGCCCCCGTGGTCTGATGCCTAACCCTAAGACAGGCACTGTAACAGACAACGTTGGGCAAGCGGTTACCGATGTAAAGGGTGGCAAAATCGACTTCAAAGTAGACAAGTTCGGTATTGTACATTCTGCTATTGGCAAGGCTTCTTTCACGCCTGCACAACTGGAAGAGAATGCTCTTGAGCTTCTCCAGACCATAGTGCGTCTGAAGCCTTCGGCTGCAAAAGGAACTTATGTAAGGAGCGTCTTTATGAGCTCTACCATGAGTCCTGGTATCAACATTGACACAAAATCAATTGCGGGGATCTGATCATGACCAGAGAAGAAAAAGCATTAGTTATTCAGGAACTGGCCGATAAGCTTTCAACAAGCCCGTTTTTCTACATTACCGACGCCAGCAATCTGCCGGTGGAAACCATCAACCGTTTCCGTCGCCTTTGCTACCAGCGTGGCGTAGAATTCAAAGTAGTAAAGAACACTTTGCTGCAAAAGGCTATGGAAAGTCTGAATGATGGTTACTCTCCGTTGTTCCCTTCCTTAAAAGGACCTACTTCTATCATGTTTGCCGAGCAGGGAAATATCCCCGCCCGCCTGCTGAAGGAGTTCCGTCAGGGTGGTACAGAAAAACCAGTATTGAAAGCTGCCTATATCGACAGCGCCATCTATACCGGTGACGACCAGCTCGACGCACTGACCAGCATCAAATCGAAAGAAGAGTTGATCGCAGGTATCATCTTTACCTTACAATCACCGGCACGCAACGTTATTTCGGCGCTTCAGTCGAGCGGTGGCAAACTGGCCGGCATTGTGAAAACATTACAAGAAAGAAACTAACAAAAACAAAAACAATTAAATTTTAATAAAATGGCAGATCTTAAAGCGTTCGCGGACCAGTTGGTTAACCTGACTGTGAAAGAAGTAAACGAACTTGCCCAAATCCTCAAAGACGAGTATGGCATCGAGCCTGCTGCTGCAGCTGTTGCTGTTGCTGCCGGTCCTGCTGCTGGCGCCGGTGCTGGTGCACCTGCTGCTGCAGAACAAACTGAGTTTGACGTAATCCTGAAAAACGCTGGTGCTCAAAAACTCCAGATCGTTAAGCTGGTTAAAGACCTTACCGGTCTGGGCCTGAAAGAAGCGAAAGAACTCGTTGATGCAGCTCCAAAAGCATTGAAAGAGAAGTGTCCTAAAGACGAAGCTGAGGCTTTGAAAGCTAAGCTTGAAGAAGCAGGTGCTGAGGTAGAGATTAAGTAATTTGAATTACGGCTCCTCAGCCTTTAAAGCTGTAGGCCTGCAACCCACGATGGTTGCCAGGCCTACGGCTATTTGTGTTCGTGATAACGGTTGTATAACTAAACATCAATTCTTTGGCTGCCAACATCACACCAGAGGGTAGGATCAACTTCGCGTCTATCGCGTCGGCGATCGAATATCCCGACTTCCTGGAGATCCAGATCAAGTCGTTTAAAGACTTTTTCCAGCTTGACACCTTGCAGGAAAATCGTCGCAACGAAGGTTTGTTCAAGGTATTTGCGGAAAATTTCCCCATTACCGATGCACGAAACAACTTCGTTTTGGAGTTCCTCGATTATTTCGTGGACCCACCTCGATACACCATCGAAGAGTGTATTGAAAGAGGCCTGACCTACTCAGTGCCTTTGAAGGCCAAACTGCGCTTGTCGTGTAACGACGAGGAGCATGAGGACTTCGAAACCATCGTACAGGATGTGTACCTCGGTACCATTCCTTACATGACTCCGAAAGGAACCTTTGTGATCAATGGAGCAGAGCGTGTGATTGTATCACAGCTGCACAGGTCGCCGGGCGTTTTCTTTGGTCAGACGGTGCATACCAACGGTTCGAAGCTGTATTCGGCCCGTATCATTCCGTTCAAGGGCTCGTGGATTGAATTCGCGACCGACGTGAACAATGTGATGTATGCCTACATCGACCGTAAGAAGAAGTTTCCGGTAACAACCCTGTTGCGTGCCATTGGTTACGATTCTGACAAAGACATTCTGAATATCTTCGACCTTGCCGACGAGATCAAGGTAAGCAAGGCCGGTCTCAAGAAAGTCGTGGGACGCCGTCTGGCTGCCAGGGTTTTGAAGACCTGGATTGAAGATTTTGTGGATGAGGATACCGGTGAGGTTGTTTCCATCAATCGCAACGAGATTATCCTGGAGCGCGATACCATGCTCGAAGACGATATGATCGACATGATCGTAGACGCCGGCGTGAAGTCGATCATCCTGCACAAGGATGAAAACCTCCATGGTGATTATTCCATCATTTACAATACCCTCCAGAAAGATACATCCAACTCGGAAAAAGAGGCACTCGAGCACATTTACCGTCAATTGCGGAATGCCGAGCCACCAGATGAGGATTCAGCCCGTCAGATCATCGACAAGCTGTTCTTCTCCGACAAACGTTACGACCTTGGCGAAGTAGGCCGCTACCGGATCAACCGGAAGCTCGGCCTCAATTCTGCTTCGGAAGTGCGCGTGTTGACCCGTGAGGACATCATTGCCATCGTAAAATACCTCATTCAGCTTTCCAACTCGAAAGCCGATGTGGATGACATCGATCACCTGAGCAACCGCCGTGTACGCACTGTGGGAGAGCAGTTGTATGCGCAATTTGGTGTGGGACTGGCCCGTATGGCCCGTACCATCCGCGAGCGCATGAACATCCGCGACAACGAGGTATTTACGCCGGCCGATCTGATCAATGCCCGTACCCTGAGTTCGGTAATCAACAGTTTCTTCGGTACCAACCAGCTGAGCCAGTTCATGGACCAGACCAACCCTTTGGCAGAGATTACGCACAAACGTCGTCTTTCAGCCCTTGGACCAGGTGGTCTTTCACGTGAACGGGCAGGTTTTGAGGTTCGTGACGTGCACTACACCCACTATGGCCGCCTGTGTACCATCGAAACCCCGGAAGGTCCGAACATCGGTCTGATTTCGTCACTTTGTGTGCATGCCAAGATCAATGCCATGGGCTTCATCGAGACTCCTTACCGTCAGGTAGAGAATGGTCGCGTTCAGATTGAGAAAGAGGTTATCTTCCTCAGCGCTGAAGATGAAGACGAGCGCACCATCGCCCAGGCGAATGCGCCATTGGATGCCAAAGGCAATTTCGAACGCGATCTGGTGAAATGCCGCCTCATGGGCGACTTCCCGATAGTAGTTCCAGGTGAAGTACAATTCATGGACGTGGCCCCCAACCAGATTGTGGGTATAGCCGCTTCCCTCATTCCATTCCTCGAGCATGACGATGCCAACCGGGCCCTCATGGGTTCGAACATGCAACGTCAGGCTGTGCCACTGCTCCGTCCGGAGTCGCCGATTGTAGGTACTGGTCTCGAAGGCCGTGTAGCCCGCGATTCGCGCGCTTTGCTGACAGCAGAGGGTTCAGGTGTGGTAGAGTACGTGGATGCCAAAATGATCACCATCCGTTACGACCGTAATGAGGATGATCGGTTGGTGAGCTTCAACGGAGATGCTAAAACGTATTATCTGACCAAATTCCGCAAAACCAACCAATATACTTCTATCAACCACAAGCCAATCGTTAAGAAAGGCCAGCGTGTTGAGAAGGAGCAGGTACTGGTAGAAGGTTACGGTACACAGAAAGGCGAACTGGCCCTCGGACGCAACCTGAAAGTGGCCTTCATGCCATGGCAGGGTTACAACTTCGAGGATGCCATCGTGATTTCGGAGCGTGTGGTACGGGAAGACCTTTATACTTCTATCCACATCGAAGAGTTCGAACTCCAGGTGCGTGATACCAAAAGAGGTGAAGAGGAATTAACCGCCGACATCCCGAACGTCAGCGAAGAAGCGACCAAGGATCTCGACGAGCATGGTGTAATCCGCGTGGGTGCCCATGTAAAAGAAGGCGATATCCTCATTGGTAAAATCACCCCGAAAGGCGAGAGCGATCCTTCTCCGGAAGAAAAACTCCTCCGCGCCATCTTCGGTGACAAAGCCGGTGACGTAAAAGATGCTTCGTTGCGTGTACCACCATCCATGACGGGTGTGGTTATCGACAAAAAGCTCTTCTCCCGTGTGAAGAAGGATAAACTTGCCAAACAGGAAGAAAAGGTAATCGTTGAAAAACTGGATGCCGAGTACAACCGCGAGGTAGATGTTGTCCGCAACATCCTGATCGATAAATTGCTCGTCCTTGTGGAAGGCAAAGTATCGCAGGGCGTTACCAATACTTACCGCGATGAGGTGGTGCCTAAGGGTACCAAATTCACCAAAAAAGTATTGTCTGAGCTCGATTACAGCATCGTTAATCCCGATGGCTGGTTGACCGACAAAGACAAAAACGAACAGGTGAAAGAGTTGCTCAAAAACTACCTGGTACGTGTATCAGAGATTTTGGGTGAGGTAAAACGCAAAAAATTCGCCATCCAGGTGGGTGATGAGCTGCCTTCGGGCATCCTCCAGCTCGCCAAGGTTTACGTGGCTCAGAAACGTAAGCTCCGGGTGGGTGATAAAATGGCCGGTCGCCACGGTAACAAGGGTATTGTAGCCCGTATCGTTCGCGACGAGGACATGCCTTTCCTCCACAATGGCACCCCGGTCGACATCGTATTGAACCCCCTCGGCGTACCATCGCGTATGAACCTGGGTCAGATTTACGAGTCGGTACTCGGATGGGCCGGTATGGAGCTCGGCGTTAAGTTTGCCACCCCGATTTTCGATGGCGCGAGCCTCGAAGAGGTGCTTTCTTATACCGAAAAAGCAGGTGTGCCTGATTTGGGCGCGACGTATCTGCACGATGGCCAGACCGGTCGTCGTTTTGACCAGAAAACCACGGTGGGCGTAATTTATATGCTCAAACTGGGTCACATGGTTGATGACAAGATGCACGCCCGTTCAATCGGACCATACTCGCTCATTACCCAGCAGCCGCTGGGTGGTAAGGCGCAGTTCGGTGGTCAGCGTTTTGGTGAGATGGAAGTGTGGGCACTCGAAGCATTCGGTGCTGCCAACATCCTCCAGGAGGTACTCACGGTTAAATCGGATGACATTATCGGTCGTGCGAAAACCTACGAGGCCATCGTCAAAGGCGACAACCTGCCGGTTCCGAGCGTACCCGAATCGTTCAATGTATTGCTGCACGAACTCCGTGGTTTGTGCTTAGATGTATCACTTGATTAATCAGGAGGCATCCCCATATGTCGTATAAAAAAGAGTTTAAACTCAAAAGTAACTTCACCAAAATCCGTATCGGCCTCGCTTCGCCGGAGTCGATACTGGATCGTTCTTTCGGTGAAGTTGTGAAGCCGGAAACCATCAACTACCGGACGTATAAGCCGGAGATGGGTGGATTGTTCTGCGAACGCATTTTTGGTCCGGTAAAAGACTACGAATGTCATTGCGGTAAATACAAGCGTATCCGTTACAAGGGTATCGTTTGTGACCGTTGTGGTGTAGAAGTTACCGAAAAGAAAGTGCGTCGTGAGCGCATGGGTCACATCAAGCTGGTGGTGCCCGTTGCCCACATCTGGTATTTCCGTTCACTTCCGAACAAAATCGGATACCTGCTGGGTCTGCCAAGCAAAAAGCTTGACGCCATCATTTATTACGAGCGTTATGTGGTGATTCAGGCCGGTATCAAAGAAGCCGACGGTATCAAACGGATGGACTTCCTCACAGAGGAAGAGTATCTCGATATCGTAGACTCTTTACCGCGTGAAAATCACATGCTGGACGATCAGGATCCGAATAAATTCATCGCCAAGATGGGTGCGGATGCCTTGCACGATTTGTTGGCCCGCATCAACCTCGATGACCTGAGCTATGCTTTGCGTCACCAGGCAGCGACCGAGACTTCGCAGCAGCGCAAAACCGAGGCCCTCAAACGTTTGAAAATTGTGGAAGCCTTCCGTGGCGCCAACGAAAGCGGTGTAAACCGTCCGGAGTGGATGATCGTGAAGATGGTTCCCGTTATTCCGCCTGAACTCCGTCCGCTGGTGCCTTTGGAAGGTGGTCGTTTTGCGACTTCCGACCTGAACGATCTCTATCGCCGTGTAATCATCCGGAACAACCGTTTGAAGCGCCTGATGGAAATCAAAGCACCGGATGTGATTCTCCGGAATGAGAAGCGTATGTTGCAGGAAGCGGTTGATTCGCTTTTCGACAACAGCCGTAAAATCAACGCCGTTAAAGCCGAAGGTAACCGTGCCCTCAAATCGTTGAGCGATATGCTTAAAGGTAAACAGGGTCGTTTCCGTCAGAACCTGCTGGGTAAACGTGTCGACTATTCCGGTCGTTCGGTTATCGTGGTAGGGCCTGAAATGAAACTCCACGAATGTGGGTTGCCTAAGGACATGGCCGCGGAACTCTACAAGCCGTTCGTTATCCGCAAGATGATTGAGCGCGGTATTGTAAAGACCGTTAAATCAGCCAAAAAGATCGTTGACCGCAAGGATCCCGTGGTTTGGGACATTCTGGAGAACGTCCTCAAAGGACACCCGGTTCTCCTCAACCGTGCCCCTACACTCCACCGTTTGGGTATTCAGGCGTTCCAGCCTAAGCTGATTGAAGGAAAAGCGATTCAGCTGCACCCGTTGGTATGTACGGCCTTCAACGCCGACTTTGACGGTGACCAGATGGCGGTACACGTACCGCTCGGTCATGCAGCCATTCTGGAAGCGCAGTTGCTGATGCTTGCATCACACAACATCCTGAACCCGGCCAATGGCTCGCCTATTACCGTTCCTTCGCAGGACATGGTATTGGGTCTGTACTACATCACCAAAGGACGCAAGAGCACCGAGAAAGAAAAAGTAATCGGTGAAGGCCTCAAGTTCTACTCGCCTGAAGAAGCGATTATCGCTTACAACGAAGGCCGTGTAGCCCTGCATGCCTGGGTGAAAGTAAGAAACAACGTGCGTAACAAAGATACCGGCGAACTGGAAATGAAGTTGATCGACACTACCATGGGTCGTATCCTTTTCAACCAGGTGATGCCGGAGCGTGTGGGTTATATCAATGAATTGCTGACCAAGAAATCGCTCCGCGATCTCATCGGTACCATCGTTCGTTTTACCGACCTGCCTACTACCGCTAATTTCCTCGACGATATCAAGTCGTTGGGCTTCCGTATGGCTTTCCAGGGTGGTCTTTCGTTCAACCTGAACGATGTGAAGATCCCTGACAACAAAATCACTTTGTTGAACGAAGCGCAGAAAGAGGTAAACGAGGTTACCCAGAACTACGAAATGGGTTTCATCACCAACAACGAGCGTTACAATCAGGTTATTGATATCTGGACCCGTATCAACTCGCGTATCACTGATACGCTGATGCGTGAGATATCGACCGATAACCAGGGCTTTAACTCGGTTTACATGATGCTCGACTCCGGAGCGCGTGGTTCCAAAGAGCAGATTCGTCAGCTCGGTGGTATGCGTGGTCTGATGGCCAAGCCGCAGAAGTCCGGTGGAGCAGGGGAAATCATTGAGAACCCGATTCTTTCGAACTTCAAAGAAGGTTTGTCAGTATTGGAGTACTTTATCTCCACCCACGGTGCCCGTAAGGGTCTGGCTGATACCGCCCTGAAGACGGCGGATGCCGGTTACCTGACCCGTCGTTTGCACGACGTGGCTCAGGACGTTGTCATCAGCGAAGAAGACTGTGGTACCCTCCGTGGTATTGAGACTGCTGCGTTGAAGGACAACGAAGACATCGTGGAATCGCTGATTGAACGTATCGTAGGCCGTGTAACGGTGAACGATGTGATTGATCCGCTGACCAAGGAAATGCTGGTGGCCGGCGGTGAAGAAATCACCGAAGACATTGCCATCCGGATCGATAACTCTCCGCTTGACAGCGTGGAAATCCGTTCGGTGCTGACCTGCGAATCCAAGGTAGGTGTATGCGTAAAATGCTACGGCCGTAACCTGGCTACCAACCGCATGGTGCAAATCGGTGAGTCTGTGGGTGTAATCGCCGCGCAGTCGATCGGTGAGCCTGGTACGCAGCTGACCCTCCGTACCTTCCACGTGGGTGGTGTGGCCGGTAACGTCGCTACAGAATCTCAACTCATCTCCAAATTCGACGGTCTCGTTGAGTTTGACGAAGTACGGACTGTTATCTACAAGGGCGGCGACGCTCCGCAGGAAGTGGTAGTATCGCGTTCTGGTGAGGTGAAAATTGTACATCCTGATACCAAACAGCCGCTCATGACCAACAACCTGCCTTACGGTTCGTTGCTGAATGTGAAGCCGGGTGATATGGTGAAAAAAGGAGATAAGATTTGTGCCTGGGATCCTTACAACGCGGTGATTATCTCCGAGTTCGAAGGTAAGGCCGACTTCGAACACATTGTAGAAGGTATGACCTTCCGCGAAGAGTCGGACGAACAAACCGGTCACAAAGAGAAAGTAATCATCGAAACCAAGGATAAGACCCGTAACCCGTCGATCCGTGTGATGAATGCCAAAGGTGGAGAGCTTCTTCGCGGCTACAACCTGCCGGTAGGCGCCCACATTTCGGTAGAGCACGGTGAGAAAATCATCCCTGGTCTGATTCTCGCTAAAATTCCACGGTCGACTTCGAAAACCCGCGATATCACGGGAGGTCTGCCACGCGTAACCGAGCTCTTCGAGGCCCGTAACCCATCGAACCCGGCCATTGTGACCGAAATCGACGGTGTGGCATCGTTTGGTGGTGTAAAACGTGGTAACCGCGAAATCATCATTGAATCACGCGATGGTCAGGTGAAAAAATACCTGGTGCCTCTGAGCAAGCACATTCTGGTGCAGGACAACGACTTTGTAAAAGCCGGTGATCCGTTGTCAGATGGTGCTATCACGCCTGCCGCTATCCTGTCAATCAAAGGACCGGGTGCCGTTCAGGAGTATCTGGTGAATAACATCCAGGAGGTTTATCGCCTGCAGGGTGTGAAAATCAACGACAAACACTTCGAAGTGATTGTCCGCCAGATGATGCAGAAGGTATTGATCATTGATCCGGGCGATACCAGCTTCCTCGAGCAGGAAGTAGCCGATAAGATTGAGTTCACAGAAATGAACAACTGGATTTACGACAAGGTTATCATCACCGATGCTGCCGATTCGTCGAATCTGAAAGTTGGCCAGGTCATCAATCTCCGCAAGGTGCGCGATGAGAACTCGATGCTGAAGCGGAAAGACCTCAAGCCGGTACAATACCGCGAGGCCATTCCGGCTACCTCACAATCGATGTTGCAGGGTATTACCAGAGCATCTTTGGGTACCCGCAGCTTCCTGAGCGCGGCATCCTTCCAGGAAACCACCAAGGTGTTGAACGAGGCTGCTATCGCAGGCAAAGTCGACGAACTGGTGGGTCTGAAAGAGAACGTATTGGTTGGTCACCTCATCCCTGCAGGTACCGGCTGGCGCTCTTACGAGAAGGTGGTGGTAGGTTCTATGGAGGAGTATGAGAAGCTCATGGCTTCGAAACACGCCGAAGAGATGACCGTCAACTGATCGGAATAGTATTCAATTCAAAAGGGAGCCGATAACCGGCTCCCTTTCCATTTAAAGCTAAATTTATCATGCAAGACGATATTCAAAACCCGAATCAGATCAATATTGAACTGAGCGAAGAGATGGCCGACGGTACCTATTCAAACCTCGCCATCATTACCCACAGCAATGCCGAGTTTGTAGTGGATTTTGTACGCCTGATGCCGGGTGTTCCCAAGGCAAAGGTCAAATCACGCATCATCCTCACCCCGCATCATGCCAAACGCCTGCTGCACGCCCTGGCTGATAATCTCGACAAGTTTGAGCAGGTTTACGGCGAAATCGATATGAACGACCACGGTCAGGGTGGTGTACCCATGACTTTCGGAGGACCAACCGCGCAGGCCTGATGTTGAGCGAATTTGATGCCGCCACTTTACCGGAGTTGAAACAATATGTAGCCCGGGTTTTGGCGCTTTCCAATTGGTACGGCAGGGAACAATACGAGGAAATCGAATTAATCCGTTACGCCGATGCCTTGTACAGCCTGCTGGATGAAATGCGTTCCCGCGATTTTATCTATGATTTCGACTGGATGGCCTGGGGCAAAGAAGCGGATAAACTGGCGGAAGATGCTAAGCTGGTTGATAAGGCCGACCTGGGCACGCTTCAGCGGCTTATGACGGCCCACAGTCGCAACGAAGCCCTCCACGACGGCCATCTGGCGGCCATGATCGACAGCGGACATTTACGCCGGGTATTCGACCGGCTGATGGCGCTCTGAAAAATTTGTGTTTGTATATTACGGGATGAAACAATGGTATTGGATCATCCCGTTTTTGTTTCTGGCCACCGGCTTACGTGCTCAGAACTTTGATGCAGGCTTCCACGCAGGACTCAGCGGCACTCAGGTAGATGGCGACGGACTGGGAGGGTATCATAAATTAGGACTCTATACCAGTCTTTTTGTTAGCAGGGCTATCAATACCGACTGGTCGTGGCAATTTGAGCTGGCGTATAGTCAGAAGGGGAGCCGCAGGGTTGTTAAACCCGAAACCCTGGATGCAGGCCCCTGGATTCGCCTGCAGATGCATTACATCGATGTGCCTTTACTTGTAAACTGGAAATACGATGACCGGTTCAGTCTGGAAGGAGGGGTAAGCGGCAACCTCCTACTGGGTTGGAAATACAATGACCTGCGCAATAATGTGCTTAATACCAATTTCACCCGGTTTGAGACTGCCATGATTTTCGGCGCTCGCTATGAACTTCGGGAAAAGCTGAGTGTCTTTGCCCGTGCCAATTATTCCATGTTCTCCATCGATCCTCAGGCCGGATTTCTGCCTTTTTTCGCTATTCAGCGGGGGACATACAATAACCTGCTGACTTTAGGATTGCGGTATCAGTTTACCCCTGACAGGTTATAGATACTCCGTGCCTCTGTGTGCTTCGTGCTTAAATCACTGAGTTCACGGAGGCACGGAGACCTTATTCTTTGATTAGTTTTCTGATCAATACACCGTTTTCAGTTGGGAGATGTATCAGATACATGCCCGGTTTAAGGGTTTCCAGGGATATATGAATACTTGATGCTGAGGTCGGAGCTACGTCCAGTTGTTTGCGACCGAGTAAGTCAACAAGCTGAATACCTTGCAGCAGGGGCTCGTCTGCGTCTATAGTCAGTTGATCCTTTGCAGGATTGGGGTAAATCCGAAAGCCGGATACGCCGAGATCGTGTACACTGACCGTGGCTCCCTGGACATAAACGGCACGTAGTTTATCCAGTCTCACGGCACAGCCATTGGTAATTCCGGTAAGGCTGATGTCGTACCAGCCCGTGTCAGCATAGATTTTGCTCGGACCAAAGGCGTTGGAGACGGTGCCATCTCCGAATTCCCACAGAAATGAAGTGGCAAACTGACTCAGATTCACCAGATTGATTTGCTGGCCCTGGCGTACTGTATCGATCAAAACATTAAAATCTACTATCGGAGAGGAGGGCACGTTTACGCTATAGGTAAGTGTATCGCTGCCGAATGAATTACTGGCAATCAGGCTTACAGTGTGGTTGCCAGCTGTCAGGCTCAAGGTATTCGGGTTTGCAGTTCCTGCCGGAGTACCGTTGAGCTGCCAACTGCGGGTGCCCGCAAACAAGCTTACATCGTCAAAATCAACGTTCAGGGGAGCACAGCCCGATGGCAAGTCATAACTGAAATCAGCTACCGGCTTGCTGCTGTTGCTGGTAATACTTAATCTGTCCAGATAAATATTGTTGCCAAAATCATTCTTGACGGCAAACCTGACAATGACGCGGCCCTGACCAATGTAGCTGTTCAGCGGGATGTCAATTCTCCTCCAGTCGCTGTCAGTCACGGGGGTAAAGGGTGTGTTACGGGCGGTTGTGGTACCCATATTGGCGCCGCCGTTTGCGTAAACCGGTGCGCTGAAACTCTGGCCACAATCGGTAGAAAGCTGTACAAAGAGGCTATCACTGTTGCCCGGGTTTTGTGCATAGGCCAGATAAAAACGCAGGGTAGCCTGTCCGGTATCGGGAAGCTGCAAATTAGGGGTTTCGAGGTAGTCAAACTGATCGCGGCTGCTGTAGTTGTAGCAGTTCATCATAGCCGACCTGAAGGAACCTGGCTGGCCGGTGGCACTTCCGTTTACCCAGCCAATGCCATTGTCAGGGTTGCGCACATAAAATGGGGTGGTGTTTATGTTGGAAGCCTCGAATTGTTCCCGGAAAGGTGTGGGTGCATTGACCCTTACCTGAAATGAAGTCAGTATACGGTTGTCAAAGGTGTCTAACTCTGCCAGGTTGGTGTCGAGTTTCACCCTGATGGACAGACTGTTGTTGGTTGCCGCAGCTGGTACCCACATAGAAGGAAGTTGTATGCTGGTACTGGCATTGCTGGCCAGGCTACCTGTCCAGTTGTATTGAAGTACGGAGCTGTTGTTGATGGCAACATCCAGCTGAATACTGGTGATAACAGAATCACCGATGTTACGCACCGTGACGGCTGTGGCAAGACTGTCACCACACAGGGCCATGTTCGTTGCGGTAGTACTTTCTGCTTTTACATTGTAGGCGCCGCCCTGGGGAGGGGTGGGATTGTAGGTGAGCGCCAGGTGGTTGAAGGCAGCATTCAGGTCAACACGGCCATTGCCATAGGTATTATCTTCTCCCGCTGTACCCATATCGATAGCCGTAACATAGATGGCTCGGAGTATATCGCTGCCGGGTGCGTTGGGGAAGGCTTCCTTAAGAAGTAAGACACCCCCTGATACATGGGGTGCAGCCATGGAAGTGCCGGTTTTGGTTCCATAGCTGCTGGCTCCGATGGAAGAACGCACACTGCTGCCTGGTGCTACCACTTCCGGCTTAATCTGAAGGCCACTTTCGGGGTTCGAACAGATGGAGGGGCCGCGGCTGGAGCTGCTGGCAATTGGGAAGCTGCTGTTATTCCCGTTGATGTTGCCTGTACAAAATACATTTACTTCGTTGGTATTGATGTTTTTGGGGGAAGTAATGGTGGATACATTGGGGCCACTGTTACCTGCTGAAAAAACAACCGCAATTCCTGCTGCTTCCAGGGCATTAAAAACAGGCACGTAGCTCCCGTTACACTGACTGGTACCACCGGTACTGCCGCCCCAGGAGTTATTGATTACATCCGGCACATCAGCTGTAGTGCTGGAATCTCCGTCAGGATTCAGTCCCCATTGAAAGGAGGCGGTGGTAGACGGACCCCCGGAACAACTTATGCCTGATGCCGCTATCCATTGGGCATTAACAGCTGAACCAATGGTATCGTTGGTGGCCCGGTCGAGTCCGAGTATGATGCCCATCACATGTGAACCATGGTCACCACCACACTCATTGGGGAAAACAGAACCACTCGGCCCCAGCCATGCATGACTCACCGGTACAAAATTACCACGCCACCTGGAACGCAAGGCAGGGTGATTGCCGCTGGCTCCGCTGTCGATAATCATGCCCAAACGGCCCCTGCCGGTATAACCTTTTTTCCAGAGCGAATCTGATTTGATGACGCGCAGACCAATTTCACTGCCATTGACAGCATTCGGACTAAAATGTCCGGGTTCTTCCAATACAGGGTCGTTTTTGAACTCCAGATCCAGGTCAGGATCAATCAGGGCAATGCCCGGGACCGATTGTGCCAGATATAGTATAACCGCAGGTCGTGCATCGGTGACCACCAGATTGGCAATCCAGTAGGCCTCATAAAATTTGATATCGTCTCTGTGAAGTTTGCTAAGGCTGCTCAGCGTTTCAAGCAGTGGTGTTTGGGTAGCCGCAGCTTTGTCCATCAAGGCCTTCACCACAGTACGGATACGGGTGTCTCGATCGGCACGCGTTTGGTCGAGTGTCTGCGAAAGCGCGGCCAGGTCTACCTGATCAGCCAGAAGGATGCGTACCCTGAAATATTCTTCCTGCCGCTGCGGGTCGTTGAGTTGCTGATACAGGGCTTCATCAATGATGCCGGACTGTGCAAAAGCCTGCAAACTGAGCAGCAGGCATGAAAAGCAGCATAGAAGTTTCTTCATTCGTTTATTTTTGAAAGGCCTAACATTGACAAGGATTCAGCCAGTACTTTTGTTTTAGCCAACTAATATACACCAAATGAGGACCATTGCGATTCGGAATGCCCGTATTATCAACGAAGGAGAAGACTTTGAAGCCAACGTTCTGGTCAAAAATGGTCGTATCTGGCAGCTTGACAGCCTTCAGAAACGGCCTGTTGCAGATCAGGTGCTCGACCTTCAGGGTAAATTACTTTTACCGGGTGCCATCGACGACCAGGTACATTTCAGAGAACCGGGTCTGACCCATAAAGCGGAGATTAGGACAGAATCTATTGCTGCCGTGGCAGGTGGTGTAACCAGCTATATGGAAATGCCCAATACAGTTCCGGGAGCTACTACACTGGCATTGCTGGAGCAGAAGTACAGTCGTGCCGCCGAAGTCTCGGCAGCCAATTATTCTTTTTTCATGGGTACCACCAACGACAATCTGGCTGAAATCCGCAAAGTAGATTTCAGCCAGGTGTGTGGTCTTAAAATATTCATGGGGTCAAGCACCGGTAATATGCTGGTTGACGACAGCAGTACCCTGGACCGTATTTTCAGCGAAGTAAAAGCAGTCATTGCAGTCCATTGCGAGGACGACCAGATGATAGCTGCCAATCTGGCCCGTTACAAAGCGGAATACGGCGAAAATCTGCCGCCCAGCCTTCATCCGCTGATCAGAAATGCTGCAGCCTGCTATGCCTCTTCTTCCAGGGCGGTAGCGCTGGCTGAGAAACACGGCACCCGGCTGCACGTATTACACATTTCTACAGCCAAAGAAACCGGGCTATTCAGGAATGATATCCCCCTGGAAGAGAAGAAAATAACAGCAGAAGCCTGTATTCACCACCTTTGGTTTTCTGATGAAGACTATGAAAGACTGGGTAACCTGATCAAATGGAATCCCGCGGTAAAAACCGCGGCCGACAGGGCAGGGGTATGGGAGGCCTTGCTTGATGGCCGGATTGATGTGGTGGCCACAGACCATGCCCCCCATACCCTGGAAGAGAAAAGCCAGGGATTGCTCAGAGCGCCATCTGGCGGACCTTTGGTACAACACAGCCTGGTAGCCATGCTTGAATTTGTAAGACAGGGTAAAATATCGTTGGAAAGTGTAGTTCAGAAGATGGCACACAATCCTGCCATATTGTTTGGGATACAGGAAAGAGGTTTTGTGCGTGAAGGTTATTGGGCAGATTTAGCGGTTATAGAAGATAGAACCTGGTCTGTAAGCAAAGAAAATCTCCTGTACAAATGTGGTTGGTCGCCGCTGGAAGGAACAATTTTCCGCCAGCATGTAAAACATACGCTGGTCAGCGGGGAATTGGTCTGGAGTGAGGGTAAGCTGAATGAAGCTGTCAGGGGAAAACGATTGACTTTCAAATGACACTGCGCCAACAAATTCTGACGCCTGATAAATCATACATTGTTTCAAAACGGATCAGCAGTGGCAAAGTGGCCGGTTCATCAAAAGGTAGCATTTCCGATAGCATTTTTTGAACAAAGTATCCGCCCTTTCAGGGAGGGACTTTTGTCATATTTATGTCATAAGCCTGTTTTATAATCCTGCTTTAATAAGGATTAAAAGGTCTTTAACTAATCTGACTACGACGTTTTCAGCTTAAAATCTGACGGAATCGGCAACTTTTTTGACGTTGACCGTATCTTTTTTTTCTTATTTTTTTCTCTGTCACGAAAAAGTCAGGTCAAAATTTTCTTAGATTGGTACTTTAAATTTTGGCTATGTTGAAAAATCTACGTTCATGGTCCTTGTTATTGTTAATGGTATTGGCCTCCGGCATCAGTTCGGCACAGGTGATATACGAAATTGGCACTGGCACGGTAACCAACTCATCCACGAGCTATCCGGCACCTTATGGTAACTATTATTGGGGCTCGGCAGATCAGTACATCATCCGGGCTTCTGAGCTTAGTTCGGTTGGTGCAACCCCTGGTATGATTCAGTCGCTGGCATTTGATGTTTCAGCTGTGAATCCTTACGTTGGTGCAAATTCAACAGCACTGACGAATTTTACCATTAAAATAGGGCACACCACGCTCACAGAGTTTCCGGCAACAGCTCCGACTTCTGGCGTGACTGGTTTAACACAGGTATTTACAGTTGCAAGTTATCAGGAAGTCCTGGGCTGGAATACCCATACTTTTACTACCCCATTTCAATGGGATGGTGTAAGTAACATTATCATTGAAATATGTCATAACAATACGACTTATACCAACAATGCTTCTGTTAATCAGTCTACTACAAGTTTTGTATCCAGTTACAACTACAGGAGTGACGGAAACGGGAACTGTAGCTATGCAACAGACAATGCTTTTGGCCCTGTATTGGCCGTAGCGAATCAGCGCCCTAATATGCGTATTGGTATCCTGCCTCCATCAGGTCGGGATGCCCGTTTGGGTAGTTTGGTTTCACCGGTTAACCTTATCATAGGTAACAATCAGGTGACCGCCCGGGTTGTAAACGTGGCTGCAGACCCGATTGCGAACTTTAATTTGTCGTATCAATTGAACAACAACCCTCCGGTATCAGTTACGGCAGTTTCACCGCCGACACCTTTGGCTGCAGGACAAACATTTGATTACTCCTTCTCGACACCCCTGAACATTACGACTCCAGGTGCCTACACCATCAAAACCTGGCTTTCCAATGCCAATGGACTGGGTGCGGACAACAACACCAGTAACGATACCCTGGTATCCAATATCTGTACGGGACTTTTCGGTACCTACACCATAGGTGCTACCGGTAACTATACGACCATCGCTGCAGCAGTCAGCGACCTTACAAACTGCGGAATATCTGCTCCGGTAACTTTTCAGATTCAACCGGGCGTTTATTATGGCAGTTATGTACTGCAAAATATATTGGGTGCAGCTGCCCCCAACAGCATCACTTTTACCTCGGCCACCAGCAATGCAGCAGATGTAATTCTGGTACATGATACAGCAACCGCTGCTACGAATAAGAGTATTTTTAATCTGACCAATACACCCAATGTAACGTTCTCTCTCCTGACTTTCAGACGGACGCTGAATGCTCCGGCAGGTTCATTTTATCAGATACGTTTTGGCGGAGAATCTAATTTTGGCACCGTCGTAAGTTGTGTATTTGATGACCAGACACCATTGTCTTCTACTTCAAGCGGCAACTATGGTATTTTTGCTGATAATTCAGATAATCTGAACATTTCAGGAAACAGCTTCAATGGTTTCTATTATACCATTTACCTGACAGGACCTACTGCCAACAATGGTTATGAAAGCTTCAACCAGGTGCTGAATAATACACTGACCAACTACCGTTATGGTATTTATGGTGTAAATCAGTCGATGATGAATGTAAACAGCAATACGGTCAGTACTGCTGCGTCAACTTTTGGATACGGGATTTATTTATCGCGGGTTATCGGCTTCAATATTTCCCAGAACGTTGTTTCAGGAACCATCGGGAATGCAGGTATTTATGTTTTCAATGCGAATGATAGCACAGGTCTTGAAAATCTTATTGTAAATAATGCTGTTTCAGGACAGTCATTCATACATACCAGTGCCTTTACCTCTTTGTACGGTATTTATGTAAGCGGTTCGTTCAGTGCAACCGCTACAGCCCCCGTAAATCCGCTCGACCGTGTGTCGGTATTGCATAATTCTGTAAATATCGGAGCCAATGTATTGGCAGGGGCAACCACCACCATGGCGCCTCTGTTTATGACAGGTGGTTCGAACACAACACCGGCCTGGAATGGTGCCACCATCATGAACAATATGATGGTAGCCTATCAGCCTACCGGCGCCAACGCTGCTTCCGGCATGCGTGGTTTGTATTTCAGTAATGACACTCTTAAGAATGTGACGGTTTCGAATTACAATAATTTCTATTTGTATGACGAGTCCAATGGTACTGCCCTCACCAATGCTTTGGTTCAGGTGGATGCCACTGATTATCTGACTTTGGCAGACTGGACAACTGCATCCACAAGAGATGCTAACTCTGTCAGCCGTAACCCTGGCTTCAGTTCTCCAATCCTGGCGATTCCTACGGCATTTTTGAGCAACGACCTCGGAACGCCTATACCAGCTGTTTCCACTGATATTTTGGGTACAACCCGCAGTGCTACAGCTCCGGATATGGGCGCCTATGAATTTACGCCTTCGCCATTTGACCTGGGTATTACAGCTGTGATATCCAATTCAGCCTGTGCTGACAGCAACCATAGTATTCGGGTAACCCTTAAGAATGTAGGCTTTCAGACTTACAACTTTGCAGCTAATAACTCAACCATCAGTGTGAACATCGCCGGTCCGATTGCTCAGGCATTTACCCTGAATATAACCAGTGACTCACTGAGGGTAGACAGCTCAAGGACTTATCTGGTGTCATCGGCAGTAAACTTTATCACCCCCGGCACTTATACGCTGACAGCTGATCTGGTTGCTCCGACGGATGGCAATTTGCTGAACAATGGCGGAACGAGGACCGTATCTTTCGTGACACCAACGGCAGTTCCATATACACAGAACTTTAACAGCCTTACCAGCCTTCCTGCCGGTTTTGTATCAAACATGGGTTTCAATACTGTAACAGGTTTGGATCAGACAGCAGGTTTGCGTTACAATGTTTATGGTGTAAATGCTTCCAGTGTGACACTGCCATTTTTTGGTCCAATCCCATCCAGTGGGTACATTTTTGAGTTTGCATATAAAATGACCGAATGGAGCGGCTGGAGCTGGCCGGGTACACCACTTCCTTTGGGAGTGGGCGATACCATCAAAGTTCAGGTTTCTACCGATTGTGGTGTAAGTTTCCAGACGGTATCAGCAATTACGGATCAGAACTATGTCGCTTCAGATCAGTTCACTTATTTCCGGATCAACCTCAATGCCTATACAGGCGATGAGATTTACCTGAGGGTTGTTTTTGAGCAGACGAGTGGTCTTGATGTTTATTTTGACCTGGATAATTTCCGCGTCTTCCTGCCGCCACCGGTTGACTTGTCAGTTAACAGGGTACTGGGCCCAACCGAAGGTTGTGGTCTCACCAATGATACAGTTACGGTTCGCCTGATAAACAATGGAACAGCTGCACAATCAGCCTTCCCGTTGATTTACACCCTGAACGGGGGCACACCGGTTTCAGAGACCTTTGCCGGTCCTATCAACCCTGGTGATACCATAATTTACAATTTTAATACCCTCGTGAACGTAAGTACTATCGGTGTTTATAACATTGTTGCCTACCATGGCCGTGCCGGTGATGGTGATTTCAGCAACGATACCGCAAGAACAACTTTTAACAACATACCTATTGTCAGCTCATTCCCTTATACAGAAAGCTGGGAAAACGGTGCAGGTGGATGGATAGCAGGTGGAACAGCTTCCAGCTGGGCTCTGGGTATCCCAACCACCTCAGGGGGTGCCTCACCGGCATATAGCGACAGCAACGCCTGGGTGACTAACCTGACGGGTGACTATAATTCTAATGAACAGTCACACATCACTTCTCCATGTTTCGATTTAAGTGCCTTGAGTAATGTCAGGGTCCGGTTTGGAATCTGGTATGAAACAGAAGAAGGATGGGATGGCGTTACCCTTCAATATACTACTGATGGTGGTAACACCTGGTCAGTTGCAGGGGCAGTTGGAGCTGGTGTTAACTGGTATAGCGCAGCTTCTGTAGGTGCAAGTAATGGTCTTCCGGTGTGGGCAAATACCAATGGTTCTGGCTCAGGTGGCTGGTTGCCGGCTGAACTCACCATTCCTGCACTTGCCAACCAGGCAAGCGTACGTTTCCGTTTCTTATTCGGTTCTGACGGAAGCGGTGAAAATGAAGGTATCGGCATTGACTCTTTCCGGGTTGATCTGCCGACAGATCCTATCATTCAGACAGTAACGACAGCTACCGACAGCTGTATCAATGCTACCCGTGAGATTACTGCCAATATCACACAGTTCCGTTCTCTCACCACTGTAAATCTGCACCATGATCTGGTTGGTTCCGGAACGTTTACAGCAATTCCGATGACCAGGGTGGGTATTTCAAGCAACTGGACTGCAACCATTCCTGTAAGCTCGCCTGCTGTCCGGAATCGTTATTTTGTAACAGTGGTTGATTCGATTGGCCTGACAGATACTTCCGGTACGATTTCGTATAAAGACAACTATCTGGGTTTAACCGTATTCCCTTTAAACAGAACAGCGCTCATAGGGGATACCGTGGTATTACGTGCTTTTGCTACCGGCATTGCCAATGTTAAAATCACAGAGGTTGTACAGTACAGAACCGGTACCGGTCAGACCCCTACTTATCCTGCGCATGTTTCCGGTGAGGATTTGGTCGAGATCAGCAACCTGGGTTCAAGCCCTGCTGATTTGACAGGCTTTACTTTTGATATGGTAGGAGCAGGTGCCCGTAATTATACTTTCCCTGCAGGCGCTATTGTTCCGGGTAATGGAACGCTTGTCCTTCACCTTGGCACAGGAACAGATGATCCGGCCAACGCCTACTTTAATACAGGTGGCACGACGGATGGTATTTCTTCCGGTTCTGCTACGGGCTATATTATGAAAGATGCTGCCGGTACAATTGTAGATGCGCTTGCTACCAACGGGTATACATTCGATGTTGCCAGTGGTGTTACTGCAGCTGACTGGAGTGGTAATTTGGCTTCATCCAGCGGACTTGCCGGGGTTATCCGTACTAACAGCGATAACAATGACGCGGCAGACTGGGTGCTTTCATCAGCCACTTCGCTGATGTCAGTTGGTTCGTTGAACACAGGTATGACCATGAGTACCAGTGCCGGTAGCATTGTCTGGAATACAATTCCTCCCACCAACGGCGACACGCTGGTAGCTGGTCCGTTCACTTCCAACGGTACCTTCACCTATACGGCAACCCTGAGTGACGGAAGGTGTAATGTAAGCGTTACAGCTACTGTCGTTGTCGGTGCCAGCCCTCCTGATATCGGGGTGTCACTCATTGCAGCTCCTGCTTCGGGTTCTACCATCAATACCAATTCTCCTATCGATGTAACAGCCCGGATTAAAAACTACGGAGGTGTTGCAGCTTCAGGTTTCGACGTGGAATACAGGGTTAACGGAGGTCTTTCAATTGTAACAAACTCAATTACCCAGACCATCGCACCCGGAGATTCTTTGATGCACACCTTTACACTGGCATGGACACCACCTGCAACCGGTGCTACTTTCTCTATCTGTGCTAATACAACCGGTTTGCCGAATGAAGTTAACCGGGCCAATGATACTGCCTGCGCAACTATTGTGTCAACCGTAGGAGTAGATGAGTTGGCGATTAGTAACCGTTTGATTGGTAAGGTTTATCCGAATCCTGCAGAGTCGTTTGTGAACTTTGAGTTCAACGAATTCCAGGGCAAGGGTACCCTTGAAATCCATGATAAGCTGGGTCGGGTGGTTGCTACGGTGGCTGTTGACCGTGCGAATGGCCCTGTTCAGTCGGTACGTACCGAAACATGGGCGGCCGGGATGTACAGTTACCGCTTCATCGCTTCCGATCAGGTTCAGCATGGCAACCTGGTAGTGAAGAAATAGAGACAGGCAGAGCCTTGAGTTTAAAAAAGCTGTCCCGGATTTTCCGGGGCAGCTTTTTTACTCTATTCAATTTTTTTAGCAAAAAAGTTAAAACCATTGACTGATTATTGTAAATTCTTAATCATGATTTAATATTTTAATTTCATTTTAATGGACAGGCGGGCTTTTCAGGGGAGATATATCCTGAAATTACAAGTCCAAATTCCATTTATGAAAAACTATCTACGACTGCTAATTGTGGTGTTGTTCCTTTTTACGGGGAATGCATCGGGTCAACTTTCGTTGTTTACTTCACCCCCATTGCTGGGTGGTAACGGCGCAGGAGGGACTACTTTTAACCTGAGAGCAATCTCCAGTGTGTTTCTTGACACCATCTGGGTACCGCTTTATGGTACAGTGGGTGCCTCAACCAACCTGCAGGCCTGGTATAATACCACGCCTATCAATGGTGCCCCTACGATTCAGGCTCCAGCCTGGACGCAGATTCATGCCGCTTTTCCGGCAGTATTGGGAAATAGTACCACTACCAATGCTAACGGATTTGTTTTTTCACCGGTGGTCATACCCGGCGGTTTATTGATGAATGCTGGTAGTGTGTATGGTTTTGCCGTGGGTATTACAAGTGGTTCAACGGGCAGCTTTGCTTACACCGGAACTACAACCAACCTGCCACCTGTAGGGGTTGATACTTTTACCAATGGTTTTGTGACCATTTATACCGGTTTTAATATCGGATACGGTGGCCCGCCTCCAACACCAACCAACCACGTACGCCAGTTTACAGGAGGTATTTCATTCCGCCCTGCTACAGGCCGTGATGTCAGGATTGCCAACCTTATTTCTCCTGCCAACCTCACCATTGGTAACAACAGCGTACAAATGGTTATCCAGAATGCTGCAGCTGACCCCATTGCTACCGCCGATATCGGATACCAGTTGGATAACAATGCACCGATTACGGTGAATGGATACTCCCTGTCATCTGTACTGGGGCCGGGGCAATCAGAAAACTATAGTTTCAGCACACCCATAAACATTCTGGCTCCGGGCACCCATACCCTGAAAGTATGGGCAACCAACGCCAATGGATTGGGTGCTGATAATAATACGAGTAACGATACCCTGTCGGTCACCATCTGTACCGGCATCAGTGGTGTTTTCACTTTGGGCGGCCCTTCAGCTGACTTCCTCGATTTCACCGATGCTGTCAATACGCTTAATCAATGCGGTATCAATGGTTCTGTAACCTTTAATGTAAACCCGGGCACTTACTACGGGGCTTATACATTGAGTAATGTTATTGGTTCGGGTGGTGCAAACCAGATTATTTTTGCAAGCAGCACAGGAGTAGCCTCCGACGTGATTCTTATGGGTGATACGGCCGCCGCCGCCACTACCCGCACCAGCTTTACGATTAACAATACCCCGAAAGTTGTTTTCCAGAACATGACCTTCCGCAGGTCAACGGTTCCGGCTGCTGCACAGGGGGTGCTTGTATACGGTCCTACTTCCAATGAAGGTCAGATTGTTGGTTGTGTATTCGATGACCAGACTTTGTCGACCAGCTCAAGCAACCTTGGTTTGATTTACAGAGCAGGTACGGCCTTTATTTTGAACAATAGTTTCAAAGGGTTCTATTACGCTGCTTACCTCGAAGGACAAGGTTCATTGCCATTCAAACAGCAGAACAATATTCAGAACAATACTTTTGATAGCTATACTTATCGTGCTATTTATGCGCTGAATCAGGATTTTGTAACAATTGAGACCAATACCATCACCAATTTTGCAGGTACATCTACCGGTGGTGCCGGTATCTGGACATCTGCTACCTATGGTATGAATATGTCAAACAACCGCATAACCGGGCCTATGTCTGCTTATGGTATATTGGTTGCAAATCCTAACGGGGATACTATTTCTCCTTTTATTAATACCAACAGGGTAGTTAACAATGTTATTTCTGGTTCTCAGGCGTCGACTATCACCAGCACTGCCATGATTCCGACGCCCTTGTATATCTCTGGTACATTCTCTACTACTTCTGTGCCGCCAAGCCCCCGGGATGCGATTGAGATTGCCAATAATACGGTGATATTCTCTTTGAATACAACTACTACCTCCACTGCACAGGGTGGGGTGTATATACTTGGTGGAACAGCCGCATTGCCTGCTTACAGCTATATAGGGTTCTTCAACAACCACATTGAGGTAAACCCGATCAGCGGAAGTCTTCCTGCCAACTTCAGGTTGTTCCGTGTAGCTATTACAGCAATCATTGACAGTCTGGTGAGTTCACACAATAACTACCGGATGGGTGGCGCTACAGTCCCTAATTTCTTCAGGAACAACTCACCTGTAACGGAGTATGTTGCCCTGACTGACTGGCAGACGGGTGTATTCCGGGATACTTTGTCAAGAACTATTGACCCTGTTTTCCTGAGTACAAATCCTCCGATTCCGAGCAGCGTTGGATTCGACAACCTTGGAACACCCTTGAGTTATGTGCCTGCTGATATTGACGGTACACCTCGCTCACTTACAACTCCTGACATTGGAGCCTATGAATTTGTGGGTTCCATTTTTTCTCAGATATCAGTGACTACTTTGCAGGATACGCTGGTTGGGCCGAACCGTTATGTAACGGCTTCCATCACGGATTCGAGCAGTTCATTGGTTGCGGGCTCCGCGCGTATGTTCTACAAGAAGAGCACGCAGAGCATCTGGCAGCTGGATACTGTTCCGGTGATAGCTGGCAACAACTATACCTTTACAGTCAATTACACCTTGCTTGGCGGGGTTGCGGCAATGGATACGATCCAGTATTACGTGGCTGTTCGTAACGCTACGAATACGGTCACCACGTCACCTTTGGGTGGTACAGGTTTGTATGTTTACAATGCAGTTGCCCCGTTTTCTGTTTATGCCTACAAGGTATTGCCAGTTGTATCGGGTACCTACCGGGTTGGTGTAAGTGGTACGGCTGATTTTCCTACGCTTACGGCTGCTGCTAACTTTTTGAGTTCGGGTCTGGTTAACGGTCCCGCGACCTTCCTGCTGATAGACTCGTTGTACAGTACTTCTGAGACATTCCCTATTACGATTCAGGGACGTCCCGGAGTGAGTTCTGTGAATACGATTACCTTCAAGCCTGATGTTACGCGTTCGAATGTCGTTGTAGAAGGTTCGGCCCCTGGTAGCACAGGTTTGTTTGTGCTGCGGGGTGTTAAGTGGTTTACTCTGGATGGTTCAAACAATGGTACTTCGAGCCGTAACCTGACACTTCGTTCGACTTCGTCGGCTGCGACCAGTGCTGTGGTCTGGTTGCGGAGTATACTGGGAGAGACGGTAGAGCATACGACACTCAAGAACCTGCAGATAGTGGGTGGTACGAATACGGTTACTTCCACATTTGGTATTACAGCCCAGGGAGCAGCGATAGCTACTACCGGAACGGGCGATTCGATGTTGGATCTGACGATTCAGAACAACGTGGTTACCAGAGCCTACTATGGTATTTATGCACGCAACACGGTTGCGAACCCAGGCATGAACATCCAGGTGATGAACAACAGTATTGGCTCTCTTGACACGGCATCTTTCGTTATTTTCCGTGGTATTGATGTTCAGAACTTTGTTGGTGCGAGTATTCGTGACAACGAGGTCTTTAATCTGGTGAGTCCTACAGCCACTACCCAGGCGGCGATAGAAGTGGGAGGTACCTCACTTCGTGGAGTCCGTATCAACCGCAACACGGTTTGGGGCGTTAAGAACCTGAACACCGGAGGCTGGGGTGCTTATGGTATCAATGTAGTGTCGGGTGATTCGGTTACGATAGACAACAACCTTATCTACGACCTGAAAACAGTTAATTACTCGAACACCAGCCAGCTTTACAATGCCTTTGGTATACGCCTGGCAGGTGGATTGGCGCATAGTGTTCATTACAACAGTGTTTATCTGTATGGTACGTACACGAATGTGACAACAGCTGGTGCAGCTGGTGCGGCCTTCGGAGTAACAGCTACTGCTGTTACAGGCGATGTGCGCAACAACATCTTTGCGATGAATGCTACCTCTACAACACCTGTTTCGTCGTTTAACGCGGTATGGGTTGTTGCGGCATACAACTTTGCGAATCTTACGCTGAACAACAACGCGTATCATGTTGATACCAATGCACAATGTTTTGTGGGCAGGGTAGGTACAACAGCTGGTAGTGGTAACTATGCTACGGTTGCAGACTGGAAGCTGATTTCATCGGTTGGTAACGCGAACAACGATAACCTGTCGGTTCCGCCGGTAGGACGCAGTTTGCCACCGTTTGTGAGCATTACAGATCTTCATATTCCTGCAGGCACTACATCGGGTATTGAGTCCGGTGCAGTCGTAATCAGCAGCCTGGGCACACCGAATACAGACTATGCAGGAAACAATCGTCCTGCCGGCACTGGTACAGCCCCTGATATGGGTGCTTATGAGTTTGCAGGTATTGCTTTGCCGGATATTTTCCCGCCAAGCATCGACTCTGTTGACATCAGTCCTTCAGGTGATTTGTGTGTGGCAACTGCCCGTACAGTAACGGTTTATGCTCGTGATAACAACGGTGGTCGTGGTATTGACAGTGTTTCTGCCAGCTATACCGTAGCCGGGGTACAACAACCTGTTATTCTCCTGACCAGAACGGCAGGTACTTCTTTGAATGGTACCTGGACAGGTGTCATACCTGCTGCTCCTGCAGCGAATCAGGCTGTAATCGTGACCATCATTGCCAGGGATAGCCTTGGTAACTTTGCGCCAAACTTTGCTGCAGGTCGTTACAAGGATGATTACCTGACAGTAAGTGCCGGCAACGACACGACTATCATTCAGGGCGATACGGCTACCTTGGTTCTTAGCACCGGTTTTGGTGCTGCTGGCTCGCTGGGTAATGCAGCTGCGGCAACAGGTACCAACTGTGCCGGTGGTTTCATGTTCGATCTTACCACAGCGACAAGTTCCTTGTACATTTCAGGATTTGATATCAATCCGTTCAATACAGGCAGCCAGACTGTTTCTGTTTACTACATTTCCGGTACCAAGAATGGCCAGCAGGCGAATCAGGCTGCCTGGACACTGGAAGGAACCTATACGATTAATCCGACAGCAGCAGGAATCATGCGTTTGAATCTGACGAGTGGTTTTGCAATTCCTGCCGGTGCAACCTATGGTGTTTATCTGCAATACCATTCTCAGTATGCTACAGGAACAACCAGCCTTTCGAATACTGATTTGTCGATTACAAACGGAGAAGGTTTCTGTACTAACTGGACAGTTTGTTGCAGCCCTCGTTTGTGGGTTGGCACAGTGTACTATGGTTCTGCGCTTACCGCGCAGTGGACAACATTGGGAGGAACGGTTGTGGGTAGCAGCGATACCCTGAAAGTGAGCCCTGCAACCACAACTACCTATATTGTGACGGTTACAGACTCTGTTTGTACTAAATCGGATACGGTTACAGTAACGGTAAATCCACTTCAGCTGAATCCTGATATCGGGGTGAGCAGAATTGTAAGTCCTACTACATCTACAGTATTGGATGGTGCTACTGCCCTTCCTGTGACGGTGATTGTGAAGAACTACGGAACTGTTCCTGCTTCGGGATTTGATGTTGAGTACAGAATCAATGGCGGGGTATCTATCGTTACCAACTCCATTACCCAAACCATTAATCCGGGAGATTCACTGCAACATACCTTTACGGTATCGTGGACGCCAACTACAGCCGGTCCGGTTGCATTGTGTGCCAACACGACCGGTATGCCGAATGAGTTGGTTCGTTCAAACGATACTTCATGCGTAAGTCTTGTATCTACGGTAAGTGTGGAGAATCTGTTGCTGAACAATCGTTTGATTGGTAATGTATATCCTAATCCGGCTGAATCGTTTGTGAACTTTGAGTTCAATGAGTTTGCCGGCAAGGGTTTGCTCGAAATCCATGATAAACTGGGACGGGTAGTGGCCTCCATTGCTGTTGACAGGAAAAATGGCAATGTTCAGAGTGTACGTACTGAAAACTGGGCAGCGGGTATTTATAGCTACCGCTTCATTGCTGCAGATCAGGTACAGCACGGAAATCTTATTGTCAAACATTGATTCAGATAAGCTGAAAAGTAAGAGGCCCTTCGGGGCCTCTTTTTTTTTGACATTATCTGTCATTGTTTTAAGGTTTGGAATGATTCCAATAGGTTCGTGTCAAGTTTAATCTTATTTAAAATTTTTACGCTCTAAATTGCAAATCCAAAAGTTCTTTATGAGAAGATTGTTTATGCTGTGGCTGCTGTTTTGTGTGGCCTGTTCTGAAGTTAGTGGTCAGACTTTTATTCAGGTTGGTACAGGAACCGATACTGTGACGGGTACAGCAAGTGCCTTTGTACCGGTTTACCGGGCCAGTTCCAACTCCGGGACGCGCTCAAACAGAGGGAATATGCTTTTGACGGCTGGAGAGCTTTCGGCACTTGGTATTCCTGCCGGGGCCACGATTACCGCCATTGCATTTGAAAAACACAACGCTGGCGCCACAGTGCCTGCCTCTCCATTGACGCTGAGTCTGTATATGGCGAATTCTTCTCAGACACCACCCTTGCCTACCACTACTGCCTGGACAAGTATTTTATCGACGCATACCCTGGTATATCAGAACAGCAATACAACCATACCTGGTGTCCCGGGTTGGGTGCAGTTTAATTTGAATACTCCTTTTACTTATACAGGAGGCGGACTGGAAATAGCGACTGAGAATCAGATCGGAGGGAGTTCCCCATATGGAACGGCTAAATTCAGTTGGTATGTTACCAATGGTACGCAGGACATGATAGTAGGGGTAACCGGTTCAACATCCTTCAATGCGGTTCTGAATAACACGACAAGTGATGGAAAAAAGAGACCAAACGTCCGTATTTACTATTCTGTGCCTTTGCAAAGAGATCTTAGAATCGATGCGCTTATTTCACCACAGCCACCGGTTGCTTCAGGAAGTATACAATTACCGGTGCTCGATGTGTTCAATCAGGGTGTAAATGCAATCACTGACGCAACGGTTAATATAAGCCTGAACAATGGTACTCCTATGAGCTACAATTGGACAGGGAATCTGGCTCCCGCCACAGGAGCCCAATTTACCTTTCTGAACCCTGTTACCATGCCAGCCTCAGGAGCTGTTGAGATTCGTGCCTGGATCAGCAGTGTCAATGGACAAGGACCGGATCAGAACACTGCCAATGACAGTATACAGCGCAATTTTTGTCTGGCAATACCAACAGGTACTTATACGGTAGGCACTCCTTCATCCGATTTTACAACTCTTCAGGCAGCTTTGGAGGCGGTGAGTTGTGGCGGGGTTCTGGGAGCCGTAAATCTCGACCTGGCAGCTGGAAACTACACGGGGCCGTTTGAACTGTCAGCCATTCCGGGAGCAGGGCCAGGGAAGGTGGTAACCATCAGTGGTGCCGCTCAGGCGCCGGGAGCAGTCCGGATATATAACAATGTCGCTGTTTTACCTTCCGAGAACATGGCTTTAAATGGCGCGGATTATGTAAAGCTCCAAAAACTGACCTTTGTACGCAACGTACTTCCCAATACCAGCGATACCTATGTATTGCATCTCAAGGGAGGAGCTGGGTTCAATGAAATAACGGAATGCTCTTTTATTGATTCATTGGGAGCCGTTGAAGACTTCAACAGGGCGCTTGGTATTACCTCATCAGGTAATAATCTGATAAAGGGGAATTATTTCAATGGATTTGCTCATCCTGTTTATGGAGAAGGAGGCTTGCCTTATCCCTATCTGAATGTGGTGGAGGACAATGAGCTTACAGCCTATAAAATTGATGGTATATATTTTACCAATCAGGATTCTCTGGTAGTCAGAAATAATCTTGTCCGTGATTTTAACGGCACTACCACCTCAGGATCGGGTATTCAGGTCAGAGGATTAACCCGTCTGCAATTGTACAACAACCGTATCACAGGCGGTATTTCACGTTATCCGATTTTTATATATGACGCCAACGGAAGCAGTTCCGCGTCTAACAGGGTTTACAACAATTATATTGCTGCTTTCCAATCGCCCAGCATGAGTAGCACCACGGGCATTCTCTCAGGATTAACTTTTACGGCGGTACAAAGCAGTACAACTTCGCCTCCAAACCCGAGAGATTACCTGGAAATCGTGAATAATACGGTACTGATAGGGGTTAACTCGGCTTCTACGAGTACTACCTGTGCAGCATTCTACATTTCCGGTGGCTCAGCAACTAATCCTGCTATTGACAGTCTGATTGTATTCAATAACATAATCACGGCATATCCTAACGGAACCACAGGTATGCCAGCCGGTTTCAGAGCGTTTACTGTCAGTATTCCTGAAATATTTACGAAAGCAAACATTCAAAACAATAATTATTTCATCATCGGCGCGAACAGACCGTTGTTCCGGGTAAACAGCCCCGTCGCTGATTATGATTCTATACAGGTCTGGCGTTCAACCTTTGGTTTTGATACGGTTGGAAGTAACCTGAATCCGGTTTTTTCCAGCTTGTCCGATCCTATGCCTACCTCTCCGCAGATCGATGACAAAGGAATAGCCTTGAGTTGGCTGGGGGAAGATATTGCCGGCCAGGTGCGCAGCATAACGACTCCGGATATAGGAGCGTATGAATTCACAGCTCCCGCTATCGACCTGGCGATCGACAGTCTGGTAAGTCCGGTTACCAACTGCGGACTTGACACGAATCAACTGTTGCAGTTGCGTCTGAGAAATTATGGTACCGACCCGGTTTATGGTGCATCCCTGAATGTTTATATGAATAATCAACTTCTGGGAGTTGAAACAATTCAGGATACCATTTTGGCTAACAGCAGTAAAGTCATCAGTTTACAAACCCGACCCAATTTATTCAACGGGGGCGTTTATCGTTTCCGGTTTTATCTGGATCAGCATGATTTTAATGCAGGCAACGATACCCTGGGGGTAGTTGTGGCCAATGAACGCATCAATCAATTTCCAACCGTCGAAAATTTTGAGTCGGTTAATCCAGGTTTGCCGGCCTTTGAAAATGGCTGGACTTCCAGTGCCGGTACTTTCCGTTGGTTCAGCCAGGCAGGTCCTACTTCTACAGGAAGTACAGGCCCTGATGCGGACCATACTACCCGAAGCGGTAGTGGCCGTTATCTCTATGTGGAATCTTCCAATGGTTCGGCAGGCTCTACCGCCGAGCTTGTTTCGCCTTGTCTGGATTTGGCAGCATTGACCCATCCGATGCTGGAGTTCTGGTACCATGCCTACGGGGCAGATATTTACGAACTTCAATTGTTTTATCAGACCTCAGGACCGGCCTGGTTACCACTGGATACCTTACGCGGTCAGCAACAATTTTACAGCCGTGAACCCTGGAAACGGCACCGGATGCTTTTACCAGCCAATGCTACCCGCATTAGTTTTGTTGTAGAACGTGGTGCCGGTTTTGAAGGAGATTACGCCATCGATGACATCCGGTTTGCGGAATATCCGCTCGAAGACCCATCAGTGGCAGCAATCCTGTCTCCTGCCGATGCCTGTTCATTCGGTAGTAATACTGATCTGAAAATTTTGCTGAGGAATGACGGTTTAAATGCACTGGCAGCTATTCCTGTGGAGGTCCGGATAGATCAGGGAACAGTACTTAATCTTACCCACACACCTGCTTCAGCGGTTCAGCCCGGTGAAACGGATACGGCTATATTTAGTTTGCCACTGGGATTCAATACACCCAATACCGCTTATTTGCTTCAGGTGAATACAAGCCTCGGGTCAGATACCGAATATGAACTGGACACTATCCGCAAAACAGTAGTTTACCTTGCTGCAGCTTCCATGCCTTATGCAAATAGTTTTGAAACATCCGGTGACTGGTACGCAGGAGGCAGAAACAGCAGTTGGGAAAGGGGTGTGCCAACAGCTACCCTCATCAATTCAGCAACAGCCGGAACACAGATATGGGCGACCAATCTAAGCGGTAACTACCATTTTGAAGAACGTTCATGGTTGCAAAGCCCTTGTTTTGACTTTACCAATGCCGTTCGCCCTGAACTGAGCTTCCGGTATCGTGCCTACATGACTGTGAACGCTGGGGCCAATGTTACCTATTCTACCGACGGCGGACAGAGCTGGCAGGTGCTGGGTATAGTGGGCTCAGGCAGTAGCTGGTACAATGCAGACAGTGTGGTTGTTTCTCATGGACAGCCTGTATGGACCGGTAATCAAAGTGGCACCAACTGGCTCGAAGCACGCATGTCTCTGGGAGCCTTGCGTGGTAACAGCAGTGTCATTTTCAGGATTAATTTCTTCAGCAATGCCAATAACATTCAAGGGGAAGGGTTTGCCATCGACGATTTACATCTGGAAGAACCGGCCAATGCACTGATTGCCGGTGTGGATGTAACCCCAGGAGATAATTGTACACCGATTACACATAGCGTGGCCATCTATGTGCCAAACCCTACGGCCGTTGCCAACGCTTCTGTAGCATACCGTACCCCTACCGGACCACGTTCGGTGACAGCCACTTTCAGCCCTGCAGCAGGGGCATTTCTGGCTACCGTTCCTGCGGCAAACTGGGGCGAAGAAATAGAATTACAGGCAGTTGTCAGCAGCATATTGGGCAATGCCGATACCAGTGCCTTGTTTCGTTATGTGGATGGGGCTACCAAACCGGTTTTGGGGCCGGACAGAACTATTTCTAACGGAGGAACGGTGGTATTGCTGGATGGCTTCATGTACGATAGCAGACTGGAGGTGTCGGCAGGTGGTGGAGAGAACGGACAGAAACTGCGGTTTGAGGTGGATGCCAAACGGACCGGAATCGTAAGCGCCCTGGATGTCCGTCTTGGTCGCCGTACTTCTGTCACGGTCCGTTATGGCAACCTTTATGCACCCGGTTTTAATGGGGGCAAACTGGTCACCGCTGTCGTTAAACCCGGTGCCTTGCCGGATATTAATGGGTACAGCCGGGTTAACTTCGAAACACCGGTCATGCTGATGAAAGGCAGACGATATATGTTTGAAATTGAAACAGCTGATTCAGCGGCGCTCCTGCTGTCTGCCGGACAGTCTGCTACCACGGTTGCAGCTACCGACAGCAATCTGACGGTTTATCACGGACTGCGGTTTAATCAGCCGAACGGCACTTCTGCTGGTTTTGCGATTATGAATGGTGCCTTTATCATGGAAGATCCACTCGATAGTGTAGCATGGCTGGATGGCAGTAATATACTGGGAACAGGTAAAACATTGTCAATTGCCATTACCCAGGATCGTGACATTCAACTGGAAGTGAACAGGGGCACTTGTACCCTGAGTGACTCTATTCTGATCAGAGGCACGCTGAGTGCGCCGTTTATAAAGCGCATCATCAGCCCCGAAAGCCATCCGGTCGGTATAGGCCCACATGACGTGCGCATTATGCTTGGTAACAGCGGAAATACATCGACCACCCCGTTCGAAGTGACCTACAACCTGAACGGCAGCAGCCCGATTATTGCCAATACTGTATCGCAGCCTATTCCAGCCGGCGATTCAATTCAATTTACCTTCAGCTTGCCGATTCTTTTCGCCTTGCAAAGCAATGTGGTCTGTGTCTGGATATCAGGATCACAGGATAGTCTGTGCAAGGAAGTGCTTTTCGGAGGAAGTGTATACAACCCTGGTAAACTGGCTGTAACCACCTATCCCAATCCTGCCGATGCTAAGGTTTTCATGACCTGGGAAGAAGCATTACACAGTGAAACCATCCTGAAAATTTTTGATGCCCTTGGAAGAGAAGTTTACCGCCGCGAAATGGCAGTAGATGCCCATTCGGTGGAAATTGATACCCAGGTATGGCCAAATGGCTGGTACAGTTACCAGATCAGCAGTAAAACAAAATCTGCCAGCGGCAAAATCATGGTTCGCCACTGATTACAGACGATGCAATGACAAAGCCCTTTTGTGCAAACAGAAGGGCTTTTGTTTTTCAGCCCGTCCGGATTGTTTAAATCTCCTGAAAGCAAGGGTTTAACCAGGGCGAGGCAGGGGCTGTCTGGAAATGATTCAAACCTGCAGTTCAGCGACGGGAAAACAGCGTTTGATTTAAGTAGCTAATTCGGCCTTGCAATGGCTGCTAAACATGAATTTGTATTATATTCGGCTGTTAAACCTGATCGATTTTATGGAAAATGCTATTAAAAAGGGGCATCCCACAGGCTTGTGGTTTTTGTTTGCCACCGAGATGTGGGAACGCTTTGGATACTATCTGATGCTGGGAATCTTTTCGTTGTATATGCTGGATGGCTGGAACAACGGGGGGATGGGGTTCGACCCCATCAAAAAATCGGACATCTATGGTACTTATCTGGGGTTGGTTTATCTCACCCCCTTTATTGGCGGCCTCCTTGCTGATAGAATTTTAGGCTACCGCAGAGCCATTGTGTTGGGTGGTTTATCTATGGCCATGGGTTATTTTCTGCTTTCCATCCACGATACTACGACCTTCTATGCCGGTCTGCTTTTCATTATCCTGGGTAATGGCTTTTTCAAGCCGAATATCTCCACCATGGTAGGCAATCTCTACAGTGCCGACGATATGAAGGATAAAAAGGATGCAGGGTATAATATCTTCTACATGGGCATCAACATCGGTGCCTTCATCTGCAATTTTGTAGCTGCCTATATGCGCATCAATTATGGCTGGGGCTATGCCTTTGCAGCGGCTGGTGTAGGTATGCTGCTCGGTGTCCTCATTTTCTTGTCAGGAACCCGGCATATCAAACATGTAGATGTAATCAAACCGGTTCAAAAGGGAGACATGTCTACAGGCAAAATATTCTCCATGACAGTCGTACCGATGTTTATTTTTGGTATCATCGGTTATCTCATACCCGGCAATTTCCTGGGAACCGATACCAACGATGCCTTTATCATTGGTTGTATTCCTGTCATCGCTTTTTTTGTATACCTGGCATTCAAATCTGAAGCCAAAGAAAGCCGGGCCATCAAAGCCTTGCTGGCAGCATTTACCTGTATCATCCTGTTTTTCGCCATCTTCCACCAAAACGGAGATGCGCTCACCGTTTGGGCCGAAAATCATACCGATCGCCAGATGTCCGAAAGTGTCGCCCAAGTGGCTGATAAGGTAGGAATGGCCCAGGTGGTGGTAAACAACGACATCGTTTCGGCACCACAAGCCACTTTCGATTCTACCATCAACGTACTTCGTGCTCAGGAAGCAGCCATGCCGGCAGTTTCTGTAGAAGAATTACTGGCCAAAGCCAGGTTTTCCAGTTCCATCGGTCAGCTGGAGAAGTCGCGTAAATATTTTGCCACCTTGCCGGCAGAGGAAATTCCGGCCAAGGGTGAAAACCTGAAATTGTATTCAACAGAGTTGTATCAGTCCATGAACCCTTTCTGGGTAGTCGTACTGACCCCTGTGATTGTGGGTATTTTCGGTTTTATGCGCAGTAAAAAAAGAGAACCAAGCACGCCTTCTAAAATTGCGATTGGTCTGGTCATTACGGCGCTTTCGGCACTGGTGATGGTAGGTGCTGTGTTTGCGACCAACGATTTATCGATAAAAGCAGGGTCATTCTGGTTGCTGGCATCGTATGGCGTCATCACTGTCGGTGAGTTGTGCCTGTCGCCCATGGGCCTTTCCCTGGTGTCCAAGTTGTCACCACCCCGTATTACAGCCCTTATGATGGGCGGCTTTTTCCTGGCGGTTTCTGTAGGGAACAAACTTTCCGGTATGTTATCGGGCTTGTGGGAAGGCATTGAGCAGAAGGAAAATTTCTTCCTGCTGAATTTTGTCCTCGTCATGGTTGCCGCTACCGTCATGATACTCATGCTGAAGTGGATGAACGGCGTGATGCGCGAGAACAATGTTAAGTAAAAACAACCAGCGGGAACTGATAAGCGTAGAAACAGCTGTCAGAACTCATTCACGATAATTATCTATTTAATATGCAATTAGAAGCCATACAAAACTTCGAAGGGAAATATCCAAAGCAGCTTTGGTACCTGTTCCTATCCGAAATGTGGGAACGATTCAGTTTCTACGGCATGAGGGGGATGCTTACCTTCTTCATGGTCAACCAGCTTTTCATGGATGAAAGGTCTGCCAACCTGCAATACGGCGCCACACAGGCTTTTGTATACGCCTTCACCTTTATCGGAGGTTTGTTTGCCGACAAAATCCTGGGTTTCCGAAAATCGCTCTTCTGGGGAGGGTTGCTGATGATTACCGGCAGTCTGATACTATGTTATGATCCGAAGGAGTTTTTCTTTCTCGGATTGAGCTTCAACATCATCGGAACGGGCTTTTTTAAGCCCAATATCTCTACCATGGTGGGAGCGCTCTATAAGAAAAATGATACCCGCAGAGACGCCGGTTTCTCTCTCTTCTATTCGGGGATTAACCTGGGTGCCCTTTTAGGTGGATACGCCTGTATCGCCATTGGCAAGGGGAATATGCTGGCCTCCATTGTGCCGGAAACCGCCCGCTGGAATGTTGCCTTCGGACTCGTAGCCGTGGTGATGACCATCAGCCTTATCACCTTTGTATTCACCCGCAAAACCATGGGCCCCATCGGCTTATCGCCTTTTGAAACCGCCAAACTTGGTGATGCAACCCTGGTGAAAGACAAAAAGAAATGGCAGGAATATGCCGTTTACATCGGAGGCCTGTTATCGATTCCTGTCATCATCAAAATGGTTTCAAACACGGTATATACCGACTGGTTCATGTACATCATCGGGCCGTTCAGTTTGATTTACCTGTTTTATGAAATGACTAAACACAACCGCGATGAGGTGAAAAAACTGATAGCGGCCCTGTTGTTTATTCTGTTCTCAGTTGTTTTCTGGGCTATTTTCGAGCAGGCAGGAGGCTCTCTGAGCCTGTTTGCCGCCAACAATCTGGACAACAAGCTGCTTGGGGTGTTTACCCTCGACCCGAACGGCGTGAATAACTCCGCCAATTCCCTTTTCGTCATCATTTTCGCGCCTATCGTCGGCCTCCTTTGGATTGCGATGGCCAAAAAGAAAATCGAGCCCAACACCGTCATCAAATTCGGTATAGGTTTTATCATGCTTGGGCTTGCCTTCTATACTTTCTTCTCAACGCGGCTGTTCGCCTCCGCGGCAGGTATTACCTCGTTGGATGTATTCACCATTGCCTACTTCGTGGTGACTCTCGGAGAGCTCTGTTTATCGCCTATCGGCCTTTCTATCATGACCAAATTATCACCTGCACGCCTGCAGGGTATCATGATGGGTATGTGGTTCCTGGCATCGGCCTATGGCCAGTATGTTGCCGGCCTTTTTGGTGCCAGTATTGTATCTGACATTGAAAATGCAACGGCCATGGATAAGCTGATCTCTTACACAGAAGGGTATAAACAGTTCGCCCTCTATGCCCTCATTGCAGGTGTTGTGCTTATAGTCATCTCACCCCTCATGCGCAAGCTGATGGGGGATGTGAAATAGACATCAAGCGTGCGAGAGGCGAGAGTGCGAGACTTTAAAAAAAAAGGGCTGGTTCAATTGAACCAGCCCTTTTTGTGCCTAAACGAGTGGCCCAAAGGGCCACATACCATCAAAAGTCTCGTTTCTCGCCTCTCGAAATCTCGATGTCTCCTACTTCAGGTTAGCATTCAAAAAGCCGGTAATCTTGGTAAACAACTGTAGACTGGTCCTGCTTCCCCCCATGCCATGGTTTTTATCCGGATAGGCCATGAAATCAAATTGTTTGTTAGCATCTACCAGCTTCTGTACCATCACCATACTGTTTTGATAATGTACATTGTCGTCTGCTGTCCCATGTATAAGGAGGTAGGGGCCTTTGAGCTTTTCAGCATGTGAGCTGGGACTGTTATCGTCATAGCCTGCAGCGTTTTCCTGCGGCGTACGCATATAACGTTCGGTGTAAATGCTGTCGTAAAAACGCCAGTTGATGACCGGAGCTACGGCTACAGCTGCTTTGAAGACATCGGCACCCTTGGTGATAGCCAGTGAACTCATATAGCCACCATAACTCCAGCCGAACATGGCGATGTTTTTGGCATCCACAAACGGAAGGGTTCCGAGGTATTTGGCAGCGTCTATCTGATCCTCAATTTCGTATTTACCCAATTGCTGGTAGGTCACTTTTTTGAAGGCTGCTCCACGGGCACCAGTACCCCGGTTGTCGACCGATACCACCACATATCCTTGCTGAACGAGGTACTGAAACCACATGAAATATTGCCCGAACGACTCATCGACTGTCTGACTGCCGGGGCCGCCATATACAAACATGAGCACCGGGTATTTTTTCTTTGGATTCATATTGGCCGGCTTCAGCATCCAGCCATTCAGGCTCTCTCCGCCATTGTTAGCGAAACTGAAAAACTCCTTTTTAACCAGCTTATACGCTGCCAGGGTTTTGCGCAGATCGGCATTGTCCTGCACCATACGTACTTCCTTGCCCGATTTATCATGTACTGAAACAACGGTGGGGCTGTTGGCATCGGTGTGATAGTTGATAAAATGACTGAAGTTTTTACTGAAAGTAGCGGCATTTTTGCCCCCTCTGGAGCTGATTTTGGTCATATCGCTGCCATCCAGCTTTACACTGTACACCATACGCGACATAGGATTGGGGTCAGCTGCCTGAAAATACACCAGCCCGGCTTTTTCATCTACCCCGTAAAAATTGGTGACATCCCAATTGCCCCGGGTGATGGCACCCAGTTCGGCACCACTGAGGTCATAGAGGTAAAGATGTTTGTAGCCATTTCTCTCACTGCTCCAGATAAATTTTTTATGATCCAGAAAGGTAAGGTCATCTTCCACATCCACCCAGGCCTTGTCGGTTTCAGTGAGGATAACTTTGCTGCTATTGTCACGGGCATCTACCAGCACCAGTTCCAGCTTATTCTGGTGGCGGTTAAGCCGCTGAAACCAGGCAATGTTCGGGTCTTTTGTCCAGCCGGCACGGGCAACATATTCTATGCCGTCTCCGATTTCCACCTTACGGGTGGTTTTGTTATCAATGGTGTAGAGATGCAAACTAACCGTGGCATTCTGCGCTCCTGCTTTAGGGTATTTGAAACGGAAATTGGTAGGGTAAAGCCCGTCATAAATAGGCATCAGAAACTCTGGCACAGCTCTTTCATCAAATTTGTAGTAGAGGATGGTTTTGCTGTCGGCCGACCAGAAAAAAGCCCTCGTAAAAGCAAATTCTTCTTCATACACCCAATCGGTGCCCCCGTTGATGATTTCATTCTGCTTGCCGTCGAAAGTAAACTGTTCTTCCCGGCCCGTTGCCAGGTCGATGATGAACAGGTTATTATCTCTCATAAAACCGACTTTTTTGCCATCCGGGGAGAAATTGGCGTAGGCCTGTTTGCCATGAGGAGAAAGTGCCTTCAGACTTTTGGTGTTTTTGTCAAACACAAAGTTGTTCTCCCGGCTTGAATGACGGTAAATCTGTTCTTCGTCTGTGCTCAGCAAAAATTTGGTTTCGTCGGCATTAGGGGTGTAGTTTCCGAAACGGATGGGTTTACTGCTGTCCTGAGGGGTAAGCCAGGCACGTTTGAGCAGGGTGTCCACGGCCTTACCACTGGCAAAATCATAAACCACCAAGGCCTGCGATGGCTGATAAACCACCGAAGCATAAGTTTTACCGTCTTTCAGCGGATTGACACCATATAACGATCTGGCGCTGAATTTACCGCTGGTAAAAATCTCCTGAAGTGTAAGTTGCTGACCACCGCCGGTTGTTTTGCCCGGCGTTTGAGCCAGTGCTGAAATTGAGCAACCTGCCACGAGGAGGCTGATCCATAGTATTCGCTTCATAAAATCAAATTTCTATGCACTAAAATACACAATCGGGCGGTTTCCCTGTCTGTTAATATGTGTGAGCAGGGGTTTAAACTCACTTTGTGTAAAAGCGGTGCATTTTTAAACGTTTGCTTGTTTTACTTTCGTTCTTACTTTCCATATGAAACAATACCACGACCTCATGCGCCATGTGCTCGAAAACGGCGCACGCAAAGAAGACCGCACCGGCACCGGCACTGTCAGTGTTTTTGGCTATCAGATGCGTTTTAATCTGCAGGAGGGATTTCCGTTGGTTACGACTAAAAAACTGCATCTGAGGTCCATCATACATGAACTTTTGTGGTTTCTGAAAGGAGAGACCAACATCGCCTACCTGAAAGAAAACGGTGTGAGCATCTGGGATGAATGGGCAGGACAAGATGGCGAACTGGGGCCGGTTTATGGTTATCAGTGGCGCAGCTGGCCCACAGCCGATGGCCGCCACATCGACCAGATCAGCCAGGTGATTCAGACCCTGAAAAAAAATCCCGATTCCCGCCGCATCATCGTCTCTGCCTGGAATGTAGGAGAGATAGAAAATATGGCCTTGCCGCCCTGTCACGCCTTTTTCCAGTTTTATGTGGCCGACGGCAAACTCAGTTGCCAGCTTTACCAGCGCTCTGCAGATATTTTTCTGGGAGTTCCGTTCAATATCGCGTCCTACGCGCTGCTTACCCTCATGGTCGCTCAGGTATGCGGCCTGCAACCCGGTGATTTTGTGCATACCTTCGGAGATGCACACCTCTACCTGAACCACCTCGAACAAACGGAGCTGCAGCTCAGCCGCGATTTCCGTCCGTTGCCCCAAATGAAAATTAACCCTGGGGTAAAAAGCATCTTCGATTTCAAATACGAAGACTTTGAACTGATGAACTACAATCCGCACCCGCATATCAAGGCACCAGTGGCGGTTTAGGAGTTGTGAGACTGGAGACTTTAGACCGGAGACGTGAGAAGTAATGGTTCCGGGAACTACACTCCGGCGGTTGAGCGGAGCCGAAACCAGCGGAGCCGAAACCACTGGAGCGCAGTACCGGCGAAACCACAATTTTGAACCTTAAATTTTGAATTTTGAATTCCATCCTGGTAGCAGCAGCCCGAAACAATGCCATAGGGGGTAATAACGACCTGCTCTGGCGTATACCTGAAGATTTGAAGCGATTTAAGGCGCTTACCATGGGTAAACTATGCATCATGGGCAGGAAAACCTTCGAAAGTATCGGGAAACCACTGCCCGGAAGGAGATTTGTAATCATTTCCCGTGATTTGAATTACAAAGCAGAAGGCTGTGTGGTTGTATCAAATCTGCAGGCTGCCCTGGCGTTAGGCAGAGATGAAGCTGAAGTGATGATCATTGGCGGCGGCGAAATTTACCGGCAGGCGTTGCCCTTTACAGATAAAATATACCTGACCCGCGTGATGGCAGATTTTGAAGGCGACACTTTTTTCCCCGAACTTCCATCTATGGAATGGAAGGAAGCCGAAAAAAGTGAAGTGTTTGAAACCGCTGCCGGCCTCAAATACCAGTTTATTGATTTGGAGCGGGCTTAACTGGTTAGTCTTTGCAGGTAAAGGGTGGTCATGCCGGTGAGGATTGCCAGACCAAAACTAATGAGCGTACCCACCAGTATATATTCCGTTAATCGCCTGTCTTTGGCGCGTTTTAAATCCCCAAAACGAAATACTGATTTAGCTGCCAGTAAAAAACCAATGGCTTCCCAGTGGTTGGTTACAATAAAAACAAACACCAGAATCCGCTCTGTTATTCCGATGTAGGTGCCTGCATTGGAGAGTGATTTTTCACTGTCTTTTTCTGCCGAAGGCGACCAGATGGCGAGCACTTGTTTGAGTACGGCAGCAGCCGGATAGCTCATAAGTACAATAGCAGTGGTGTAAATTAAAAGTAACTGCTGATCTGTAACTATCAGTTGCAGGTCTGGTTTTTCAAAAATTATCCAGATTACAAGCAGGCTGAGGAGGTGTAGTAACTGATCAAAAAAGAACCAATGACGTTCCGTTTTTTCTTCCTGAAAATAGAGTTTCGCCAGATCGATGAGGTAGTGAACTATTAACAGGATAAGTGCTGGTTTCCAGTAGTTTGTCAATACAAAAACGAACAATCCGTGCCCCAACACATGGAGATAAAGCTTTGGGGAGGCAATCTTGAGTCGCTTTTTTTCTCTCACCCAACTGCTTGGCTGTAGCAAAAAATCACCAATCAAATGTGCCAGCAAAAGCTGGAGAAGCAGTGTCATGGGGCTATTTTTTTTACTTTTTCCAGGTAAAGTTCATTTAATTCAATGAGTTCAGCCAGCCTGCTTCGTTGCAGGCGTTCACTTACAGTATGTTGTTTGATTTGAAGCTTCTGACCCAACTCAGTTTGGGTGGCATTCGGATGTTCCAGTGACGTATAAACTGTTGTCGCTGAAACTACCGTCCAGTTATCCATACTTATGGACGCGAATTTTAGCAGCAGGTTCATCGTTTTGTCAAAGTCCGGGTCAGCGCTTTTGAGTGCGAGTTTGATTTTGTCCTGTTTCAGCGTCTCGAATTTTTCACCCGAGTAGATAAAAGCCGTTCCATTACTTTCCGAAAGTCGGCTGGCGGTATAACTGATGTCTCCCAGGCCAATCGCCATGCGCACATCCAACCCGCCTAAACTTTTAAGCAGTGCTTTGATTTTATAGACTACCCGCAAAACTTCTGCTGCGTCGGTAATCTCCAGTTGGAAACTATCGCCACGGTAGATTTCCCAACTTTTGATTTCCTGACCGACACCTTCAAAAAGCGCTTTGAGTGGTTTCAGCCAAAGTTCCGGGTTTTTTTGTCTGCGTGAAGCAACGATATCGCCGGTAATTACCCCTATCATCTGATTATCGTGTTTTTAAGCGATAATCAAATTTATCGGTTTTATTGGCGATATCAAAAATAATTATCGTTTAAATAAACGATAATTCAATTTATCGTTTTAAAACACGATAATGTAAATTATCGTTTATTTAAACGATACTTGAGCAAGTGCAAGCTGCCGGAAGGTTGCTTTTCCCGGATTTACAACTTACTCTCAAAATTTCCGGGATATTCCCCAAGCCATAGACCAGCAACGCGGCTCCGCGAATGCATATTAACCAGGGCATTTTTCTGGAGGCAAGGTGGTGCAATCATTTCCCGTTCGAAAAACCCAGCTTCTTGCCCGTGGTAATACCGGCATTGCCGTTTTCGAACAGCTTTTGGGCCAGACTCACTTCCTGCACCAGCTCAAAGGGTGGTGTGACGAGATCAAAATCCAGGGCATACAACATGGCTGTTTCTATGATTTCGCAGCACTTGGAATCATCGAGTGTCTGATTGGCAAAATCCCCGAACAGGAAACCCAGTTGTTTTCTGCCTTCCACAAAAAAGTGATTTTCGTGGTTGATGAAAATCCGGCCGATGAGGTGCCCCACATCGTTCAGCCGGTTGTATTTGTAGCTGTCGGACAAAAAATTGTAGATGTCGATCTTGCCGCAAAAGGACCGGTTCATATCCTCCTGCACATAAGGAGTCTGGTGAATAAAATGCTTGTGGTCAAACGAAAACACATTACTGTGCATGTTAAACACCAGCATATCACCCGAAAACTTCAGCTCACATTCAAACAGACTGCGGTTGTTGTACTTAACCTCCACATTCGGATTCGCTACTTCCATTCTGGCCCCCAGATCTGTTTCTATCTGCTCCAGCTTGAGTTTCAGCGCTTCAAACTGCGCCAGCGTATTGCGGTAAATGGCTTGTTTTAAGCCTGATTTATGCTGCAACAGCTGAAAAATCTGTTCTCTTTTTTCGCTCATCTCAATAGGCTTTGGCAAACAACACCCTTTGAACGGAAGGTTTGCCGGTAAGAATACAACTTCCGGCTTCTTCCGGATTGTTCAACGGAATACAGCGGATGGTGGCCTTGGTCATCTCCTTGATTTTGGTCTCAGTTTCAGGGGTGCCATCCCAATGGGCAGCTACAAAACCGCCTTTATTGTCCAGTATGTCTGTAAATTCATCCCAATTGTCTGCAGTGTAAGTCATGGCAGCCCGGTAGTCGAGTGCTTTCTGGTAGATATTCTGCTGAATCTGATCGAGCAGATGCAGCATTTTATCTCCCAGATCGGCGTTTTGCAGGCTTTCTTTTTCTCGGGTGTCGCGGCGTGCAACTTCAACGGTGCCGTTTTCAAGGTCGCGCATGCCCATGGCGATGCGTACAGGCACGCCCTTCATCTCATGTTCGGCAAACTTCCAGCCCGGACGGGATTTTTCGTCCGAATCAAACTTCACGCGGATGCCTTTGGCTTCCAGTTCCCGTTTGAGTTTGTTGCCGGCAGCCTGAAGGGCAGCCACACTTTCATCTCCCTTATAAATGGGCACGATGACCACCTGTACCGGCGCCAGTTTCGGAGGCAGCACCAACCCGTCATCGTCGCTGTGCGCCATCACCAGGGCACCCATCAGGCGGGTAGATACCCCCCAGCTGGTGGCCCATACGTAATCACGGCCTCCTTCGGCGTTGGCGAATTGTACATCGAACGCTTTCGCGAAATTTTGTCCTAAAAAGTGGGAGGTACCGGCTTGCAGGGCTTTGCCATCCTGCATCAAAGCCTCAATGCAATAGGTGTCGAGGGCTCCGGCAAAACGTTCGTTGGCAGTTTTAACCCCTTTGATGACAGGAACTCCCATCCACTCCTCTGCAAAAGTGGCGTATACTTCCAGCATTTTGCGGGTCTCTTCTACGGCTTCTTCGGCGGTGGCATGGGCGGTGTGGCCTTCCTGCCATAAAAACTCCGTTGTCCTCAAAAACAACCGGGTACGCATCTCCCAACGCACCACATTGGCCCATTGGTTGATGAGCAAAGGCAGGTCGCGGTAACTCTGAATCCAGTCGCGGTAAGTATTCCAGATGATGGTTTCAGAAGTAGGACGCACGATGAGTTCTTCTTCCAGTTTGGCGTCCGGATCCACGATGATACCGCCTTCTCCGTCGTTTTTAAGCCTGTAGTGTGTTACTACCGCACATTCTTTGGCAAAACCCTCCACGTGGGCGGCTTCTTTGTTGAAAAAAGATTTGGGGATGAACAACGGGAAGTAGGCATTGCTGTGTCCGGTGTCTTTGAACATCTGATCGAGCGCCCGTTGCATATTTTCCCAGATGGCATAGCCATAAGGTTTGATAACCATACAGCCGCGAACTGCCGAATAATCGGCAAGACCTGCCTTGATAACCAGGTCGTTATACCATTGTGAATAGTCCTGACTGCGTGGGGTAATTTCTTTGGCCATGAATTCGTTTACTTTTTGGAATGGATATTGCCGTATATATTTTCGTTATCCGCGAACAAAGATAACCACATTCAACGTTATGGATATGCGTAACTTTAAGGAGGAGATATTATGAAACATTGGCCATTAGCAAGTTTGTTGATTGCATTGCTCGCCCTCTCGGCCTGTAATCCAACCAGCCGCTTCGCACAACAGCGGTACGACGACGACTTATATTACGTATCAAGCGGAGAAGCCGCCCGCACAGTGGAAACTCCGCCCGCTCGCCGTCCTTCGGAAAGAGCCTCTACCTATGAGGATTACCTTAACGAAAGGCCATCTTCCGGCGAGGAGTATTCCGATGAATACGATCAGGCTGATCGTTATGAAGACCGTACTTACAACAGCAATCTGGACAGATACAACGACCCTCTCTGGTACGATCCTTATTTTGGTGGCGGTTTAGGTGGTTATTGGGGCATGCGTAGTTATATGCTCTTTAATCCGTATTTCCCGCCGTTTTGGTCGATGCGCCCGGGCTGGAGCCTGTCTTTTGGTTACGGTTTTGGTAGTTTTGGGATGGGATTCGGCTATGGAAACCCCTGGATGGGAGGATTTTATGACCCCTTTTACAGCCCTTTCTACAACCCATGGTATAATCCCTGGTACAACCCCTGGTACAATCCTTACTACGGTGGTGGCTGGGCCGGTGCCGGTGACTGGGGCAATGCGGGGCCGTCTGTTCCCCGCCAGCCGGTCCGTAACAACCGCGTAGGGAGCACTGCTCCACCACGACCCAGGACAGTTTTCAGCAGTCCGAGATCATCCGTCAGAGAACCGGCCAATGCCCGTCCGGCAGAGATTACCCGACCTCAGCGCAGTACTCCTGTTACTGGCCGTCCTCAGGGAACCCGTATCAATCGGGAGCAGATGAATCGTCCTGGTGAAGTAACCCCATCCAGACAGCAGCCCACACCGGGTCGCGATAACAACCCACGACCCGTTACACCCCGGGTGAATCCGGGTACCCAGCCCACCCCGAATCGTGATGACAGTCCGAGACCTGTCGCACCCCGGGTGAATCCTGGTACCCAACCTACCAACCGGGGTGGTAGTTTCTCCCGTCCAAGTGCCCCATCAGCACCCGCGCCGGCTCCCGCACCATCACGCCCTAATCGTGACAGCGGACCTTCCTATTCGCCCCCTTCCAGGTCCAATGACAGTGGAAGTCGTGGCAGCAGTCCTTCAACCGGCAGCAGTAGCAGGCCTTCAGGCGTAGGTGGCAGCAGACCTCGTTAAAAATAATGTCATGAAAAAATTATGGATAATCGGAGCCTGCTGGCTCATCGGTACTGGCATGTCGTATGCCCAGAATGAAATTGATTTGTTGCGTCTGGCAACTACCCGCTACAGCCCGACCGCCCGTATGGCTGCCATGGGAGGTGCTTTTAATGCCCTGGGTGCCGATGCCGGTGGACTTACCATCAACCCGGCGGGTTTGGGTACTTTCAGGCGTTCATCTGCCTCCATTTCGCCCGCATTAAATTTTGTCGGGGGGGAAGGTACCTATCTCGGAGAAAAAATGAACGACAAAGGAGTTGGAGGTTTTATCGGTCAGCTGAGTTATATACACAGCAAAAACCTGAAAATGCGTTACGGAGGCAGTGATTCTAAATGGAACCAGTTAAACTATGGTTTCACATTAAACAGAACGAACAACTTTTTCGGAAACCAAAGCTATAAGGGTGTAAATACAGATCACAGCCTGGTGGACTATTTTGTAGGGGAGGCCAATGCCGATCCCTTTGTATTCCGACCCGATGACTATCCTTTTACAGCAGCGCTGGCACAAACAACCGGCCTGATTTATGCTGGTGTTCCAGGTAATGATTCAAGTCAGTTTTTCGGGATAGTGCCCAATGCGGGTGTTGAACAAAGTGATAAAATACGAACCAAAGGTGCTACCCAGGAATATGGGTTTTCCTTAGGGGCCAATTATGACAATTACCTCTATCTGGGGGCAACCATTGCTTTGGTTTCAAGCAATTTCACTTCTGTCAGTGCTTACAAGGAGCGCGACCACATGGACACTATTTTTGACTTCAAGGATTATACGTTCAAGCAGACACAAATAGTCGCTGCCGATGGAGCTGTCATCAAACTGGGAGCCATTTTACAGCCTGTAGAATGGTTACGGCTGGGATTGTCCTATGAATCGCCGACTTGGTACAATGTCACCGATGACTATCAGACATCCATCGATGCCAATTTTGATTCTGTGCCTGTTTTTGCAACGGCAACCTCGCCTTTGTTTCTGCCCTTTATATACGATTACAACAAACCTGGCCGCATCAGTGCCGGACTTGCCTTTTTATTCGGAGGAACGGCTTCTTTGTCTTTCGATTATGACTATATCGATTACAGTAAAATGAAGGTTGAGACCAGTACCGATGCAGGAGCTGCTTCCTGGGCTTCCAATCTTAATAATGTGGTCAGAACCAGTTTTAAGGCGGCGAGTAATTTCAGGGTTGGGGGAGAGTATATCTATGGTCCGATGGCTTTCCGGGCTGGTTTTGCCTATTGGGGCAGTCCGTATCAGGAAGGTGTGAACACCGGTGGTGCCGACTATAGCCGGCTGGATTATACCGCAGGGGCAGGGGTTCGTTTAGGGAAAGTGGGAGTTGACCTGGCTGTAGTGCATAACCGGACCAAAGGGTACTGGTTGCCCTATTATCTCGAAGGGCGCAATCAGTACGATGTGCAGTTCAGGAATTACCAGACCTTATTGCAGGCTACTTTGAATTTCAGGCTGGATTAAAGCCAACCGAAAGCCGACGGTTCCTTCCTGATTCAGTATTTCTGAATTTTGATTGTTTTAAACTTCCCGTCAGATTCCAGTTGCAGCAGATAGATGCCCGGATGCAGGTTGCTGACATCCATTTTTTCGGCAGGTTGGATAACGGATTGAAGCAGTAATCTGCCCCGGAGGTCACGGATAGAAACATTGGAAGTACTGTTTTCGTCGAGTCCAGCTATCTGAATGAAATCAGTTGCGGGGTTGGGATAAATCTTCAGTGTTTCAATGGCTGTTTCAAGGGTGCTCAGATATCGGGAACAGCCCGCCACAGGCGCTGAAGTATGCATATAACAATCCAGATATAGCCCGAAGCCCATACCGACCTGGCGGGTGATGGGAAAGATAAAAGTGCCACTCCCAATACCTTCAAAAATGCGTAATTCAGGTAGTAAGCCAGCATCGAGATTTACCGTTGACATATAAAAAGTTCTTACCTGAAGGGAGGCATCCCAGGGTGGGTGATGGAGCCGTATACTGTCTACTACCAGTGCTTGGCCGTCGGTGAGTTCGTGATAGGGTGATGTAAAGGTATCTCCCTCAGCCAGGTTGAAGTCGAAAAGAATACTTTCCCGGAAAGCGCTGTTTGGTATTGCAGCATCACGATGCAAGACCCACACTTTTTTACTTACGGTGTCTTCCCTGAAAAAGCGGTTGGTGACTGTTCCTTGATTCGGAACAATGTAGTGCGGCAAACAACCTTCACTTTGAGAAATAGGGTGGGGGTCGGAAGGAACAGAACTGTAGGTTTGTAACTTTTTATAGGTCACCTGATTGATAGTTGTGTCGCCCTCAAAGAACATGCGAGACACATTCCCACGGGTGCAGATCAGGCCGGACTGATAGCTGACTACATCCCACTTGCTGTTTTCCCGCAGGAGGGGCATATACGCCTGGGCAGCGGTATTTGCATAATCGGACAGAAGCAGTACGAGTGAAAGTAGCAGTGTTTTCATATCGTGTTTTTTTCAGCCGGGTGGTGATAGGGGAGGTTTCAGGGGCTGATATCCGTATTTTTCAGAAAAGCCGGATGGCAGGAATACAGGCTGATAATCCTGACCATAAACCAAACCTTGCCAGTCAAAAAAAGACAACAGGAGAAATGTCCTGATGGGCATAGGAAAGAAAGGTACAAAAAAAATGTATTGGATGAACTAAAGTTCCAGTTCCAGATTTAAGCGGGCGTTCCGGAGTTCAGCCAGTGTCTTGGTGTCTCTCCTTTTTTCGGCCAATGCTATGCCTTGATCGTAAGCGTTCAGGGCATTTTTGGTGTCGCCGAGGTTGGCATATAGTTCCCCCAGCTGGTAAAAAACCGCCAGGTATTCCGGGTCAAGTGCCAGGGTCTTTTGCAGCCAGCCGATTGCCAGCTGGCTGTCGCCCGTTTTGCGGTACTCCATGGCAAGGGCGTAGCAACTGAATGCATCGGGACCTTGTTGCTGCATAAGGGTTAATAATTGCGCAATCCTGTGGTTATCTTTAGCTGACGACATCGGTTTTTCTCCTAACTTTGTGGTCTTGTTTTTCAGGAGCGAAATTAACTTTTTCGAGTAGATATGAAGATTCTTGTCTGCATTAGCAACGTGCCCGACACCACGACCAAAATTACCTTTACGCCCGACAACAAAGCTTTCAATAAAGCCGGCGTTCAATTTATTATCAACCCATACGATGAACTGGCATTGACCAAAGCCCTGGAGCTGAACGAAGCGGCAGGCGGCGGTACCGTAACCGTAATTCACGTAGGAGCTGCCGATACAGAAGCCAATTTGCGCAAAGCCCTGGCTGTAGGAGCCGACGATGCCGTACGCATCGATGCTGAACCGACCGATGCCTTTTTTGTAGCTAACGAAATTGCTGCCTATGCCAAAGACAAAGGTTTTGACATCATTTTCACCGGCCGGGAGTCGATCGACTACAACGGTGGCCAGGTGGGTGGTATGATAGCTGAACTGCTCGATTTGCCGATGGTGAATGTCATCAACAGCATCTCTTTACAGGGTAATGCCGCTACTATTGAGCGTGATATCGATGGTGGCAGGGAAGTGGTGAGTGTCGACACGCCATTTGTCGTAAGCGCGCAGAAAGAGCTCACAGAGCCCCGCATTCCCAATATGCGTGGTATCATGATGGCGCGCAGCAAACCTTTGCAGGTAATTGCCCCGGCAGCTGCTGAAAAACGAACCGAAATCAGCCAATACCAGGCGCCGCAGTCCAAAGCAGGCTGCAAGTTCATCGATGCCGCCGAAGCTGAAACCCTCATTCAACTCCTCCACAACGAAGCCAAAGTCATCTGATATGTCAGTACTTGTATTTGCAGAAAACAGCGGTGGTCAATTCAAGAAGGCCACTTTTGAAGCCGTAAGTTATGCCGCTGCCGTAGCGGGACTTTCCGGTACTGATGTTACAGCCGTTGTACTCGGAACTATTTCAGGCGATGCACTGGCTGTTCTGGGTACCTATGGGGCCGATAAAATAGTGCACATCAGCGATGCCAGCCTCGATAATTTTGAAGCCCATGCGGCCGCCAAAGCTATTGCTGCCGCGGCAGACGCTGCCAGTGTCAAAACAGTTATTGTCTCGAACAACTATTCCGGCAAGGCCCTGGCACCCCGGCTCAGTGTAAAGCTGGGTGCAGCCCTGGCTACCGGGGCAGTAGATGTACCTGTTGCCAACGGAAACAACCTGACGGTTCGCAGGACGGTATTTTCAAACAAAGGTTTTGCAGATATCACCCTCAACAGCGACCGCAAGGTTATCACCCTCACGCCCAACAGCTATAAGCTGGTGGAACTGAATAAAGCCGGTACTGTAAGTACCCTGACCAATCCGGTTGCCGCCGCTGATTTCAAGACTAAAACTGTTGAGCTGAAAAAAGTAAGTGGTAAAATACCTCTTACCGAAGCAGAACTCGTAGTTTCTGCCGGCCGTGGTATGAAAGGCCCTGAAAACTGGGGTATGATTGAAGAGATGGCCAGTCTCCTGGGGGCAGCCACAGCTTGTTCGAAGCCGGTTTCCGACTTGCATTGGAGGGGCCACGAAGAACATGTTGGACAGACGGGTATCACCATCAAACCGAATCTGTACATCGCCATCGGTATTTCAGGAGCCATTCAGCACCTCGCAGGTGTAAGCGGCAGCAAAGTAATTGTGGCCATCAACACAGATAAAGAAGCACCCTTTTTCAAAATCGCAGATTATGGTATCATAGGAGACGCTTTTGAAGTGGTGCCCAAACTCAACGAAGCTATCCGTAAATTCAAGGCAGCCAATTAAGGCTGTCCTGGATTTATCCTTTTTCGGTGAGCATGAAAAAGATTGAGCTCGAAATCATTGCCCTGTCAGACAGCACGGCATCCAATAATACCTTTGCTATTGTGCTGGGGGAAAAATCGGGTAACCGCCGATTGCCGGTCATTATCGGCGCTTTTGAAGCCCAGGCCATTGCCATCGAACTCGAAAAAATGAAACCTGTCAGGCCGCTAACCCACGATTTATTCAAAAGTTTTGCCGACGCGTTTCAGATTCGTCTGGAAGAAGTAATCATTTCTGATTTGAAAGAAGGTGTCTTTTTTGCACGGTTATATTGCCGAATGGGAACCGACTTACGTGAAATAGACGCACGGACCAGCGATGCCATCGCACTGGCAATCCGGTTTAATTGCCCTGTTTATACCTACGAGCATATACTCGAGAGTGATGGTGTAGTATTTGAGTCAGAAGATGAACCCACAGCACCTGTCAATCCTGTTCCGGAAATAAAACCGCTGAAAACAAGCTGGTCGGGCAAAAACACCGATGAGCTCGAAAAACTGCTCGAAGAAGCGCTGCGGAATGAGGATTACGAAAAAGCAGCCCAGTTACGCGACGAGATAGATCGCCGGAAAAGTTCTTAACACCTAAAATTTCCCTATTTTCAGGCCATGCCCGCGGACAAACTTTCGGGTGATTTTCTGACTGATCCTATGATGCAAATCCTGAATGGCCTTATCGGCATTGTTTCGATTCTTACGATACTTTTCCTGCTTTCTACCAGCCGTAAAAACATCAACTGGCGCACCATCGGCATGGCTTTGGTTTTGCAGCTTACCTTCGCTTTTCTGGTCATCAAGGTGCCCTTGGTAAAATCAGGATTTCAGGTTCTTTCAGGTTTTTTTGTGAGGTTATTGTCATTTACACAGGCTGGGTCGGAGTTTTTGTTCGGCTCACTGGTCCGCGATATCGATTCCTTCGGATTTATCTTCGTATTTCAGGTACTGCCCACTATTCTGTTTTTTGCTGCACTTACCTCTGCCCTCTATTATTTCGGGATACTGCAAAAAGTGGTTTTCGCCTTTGCCTGGGTGATGAACCGGCTGATGCGCCTTTCGGGTTCTGAGAGTCTGGCGGCTTCTGCCAATATCTTTCTGGGCCAGACCGAGGCACCACTGCTTATTAAACCCTACATCGAACGCATGACCAAATCGGAAATCATGGCGTTGATGACAGGCGGTATGGCTACGATTGCCGGAGGTGTACTGGCAGCCTACATAGGCTTTTTGGGCGGCTCTGACCCGGCTCAGCAACAACTTTTCGCTACCCACCTGTTGTCTGCATCTATCATGGCAGCCCCCGGAAGTTTACTGGCTGCCAAATTACTGGTGCCGGAAACAGAACCCTTTGATAAAGAATTAAGGGTAAGCAAGGAAAACATAGGTTCAAATGTGCTGGAAGCTATTTCAAATGGTACCACAGACGGTCTTAAACTGGCAGTCAATGTCGGAGCCATGTTGTTGGTATTCACCGCGTTGATGGCCATGGTCAATTATATCTTTCAGTTTGTGATTGGCGAAACAACAGGTTTAAATAAAGTCATTGTGGAGGCCACAGGTGGTAAGTATGAAGGCTTTACCTTACAGTATATATTGGGTAATGTGTTCGCGCCAATTTCATGGCTGATCGGAGTCAGGGGAGATGATGTGCTGCTCATCGGGCAGCTGTTGGGAGAAAAGACGATTTTGAACGAATTTTTTGCATACTCTTCGCTGGCTGGATTCAAGGAGGCAGGATTGTTTGCAGATCAGCGCTCTATTATCATTGCCACTTATGCCCTTTGCGGATTTGCCAATTTTGCGTCTATCGGTATTCAGATCGGGGGAATTGGCTCTTTGGCACCCGGGAAACGCGCCCAGTTATCAGCCCTTGGTATCAGAGCCCTGATAGGAGGGACTGCCGCCTGTTTGCTCAACGGCGCCATTGCCGGGATGCTCATCTAAAGACTTGTTCAACTCAGTTTTTTTATCCATATTGGATTAAAACCAAACTGAAATGTTGAAACGAATTACCCTTTTAAGCTTTTTTGTAGTTTTTTGCGTCAGCAACCTCAGCGCTCAGCAAAGCTGGCAGCAGGCGCAGGCTGACAAGAAGTGTGATATTGTTGTTCACTACCTTGAAAATTTTCCCTTTGCCTATACAGATGGAGAAGGAAAACTGACAGGAATTGAAATTGATATCTTCAATCATTTTGTGACCTGGCTGGAAAAGACAAAAGAGTTTTCAAGTGTAAAAACAACTTATTTGCCGGAAACCGATTTTGAAAAGGTTTACAATCATGTGAAATCAGCACAGGGTGCCGTTGTCGGACTGGCCTCTGTTACAGTTACCCGGGAAAGACAACAGGAAGTCTCTTTTTCGCCCCCTTATCTGAAGAATATTTCTTTGCTCATCTCGAATACGGAAACACCTTCTTTGCGCAGCTACGATGATATTCCTAAAAGTTTTGCAGAAATGACAGCGGTAGTAAACCGGGGGACTGTCCTGGAAAAACAACTGATGGAAATCAAGAAAAAACATCACCCAACCATGCGCGTGAATTATGTGGAACGCCCGTCGGAAGTGGTGAAGCTGGTAGCGGAAACCAAAGGAAAATATTATGGTTATGTTGATTTGCTTACCTATTGGGCCTATTTGAAAAACCAACCTGCCAATCTCAAAATCCATAGAATCGCAAGTCTCGACCAACAACGTTTTGCTATGATTTTACCCAAAGACAGCGACTGGCAGCAGGCCTTCAACGAGTTTTTCGAAGCAGGTTTTGGCTTTACCGCAACAGAGGCTTATGCTAACATCCTGAAGAAACACCTCGGCTACGAAGTAGTGAAGTCGGTAGAACTGTACTGATTATTTCATCCGGTAAGAAAAGGAGCTGCCCTGGAGGGTGGCTTTTTTTTGTTTTGGGTGGCCTGTTTCTCGTTACGGTTTGGGTTGTTTATTTTTTTTGATCAAACCTACTCGAAATGACAGGCTATGGGGTTTGGTTTTTGGTCAGCCTACTCAAAGGGAAAGGCTTACGATTCCCATGAATTGCTCATGGTCAATGGTCGATGGTCAATGGTCAATGGTCAATGGTCCATGGACCGTGGACTATGGACTATCGACCATTGACCACGTACCGCCCACGCACTCCCTGGTGCTCTCCCTCCGTGCCTCAGTGCCTTCCGTGGTTAACGCCGCGGGCTCAGCCTTCGGGGGCCTCAGGCACCGCCAGGGGAATTCAAAATTCAAAATTTAAGATTCAAAGTTCTTAATTGTTGCGGTTAACACGTTTTACCGTTTAACCCCTTTTTCCGTTTAACCCGCTAAGGTTTCGACTTCGCTCAACCACCGCCAAAGCCGTTTTACCGTTTAACCCGTTTCACCATTCATCCCCCTTTTCCAACCGTTCACACCACCCATCCAACACTTCCGTCTTCTTTAATTGCAGGGTCATGCAACCTGTCACAACTTTGTAACGTCAAAGAAACAGTAACCCACAGACCCAATTATATCCTACTATGAAAACGCATTTAAAACTGATCCTGGTGCTGACCCTCAGCCTGATCACTTTGCAAAGCCAGGCCGGAGGCGATGAAAAAACCGGCATGACCCAACAAGAACTGTCAATTCAGAAGATGTGGAAGCAGTTGAATCGGAGCATCCGACTGGAGTCCACTTTAAGTACTCCTGGCATGGATGTGCTGGTAGAAGCCCAGTTTCTGGTAAAAGAGGACGGCCGTATTGAAGTAATAGAAATATCCGGTGCGGAAACCGAACTTAGCTCCAGCATAGAACGCCAGTTGGAGGCGCTGGTACTTACAGATCCTTTCTGGCTGGCGAATCAGTCATACATTGTACCCATCCGCCTGCGATACAGAGATTAAAACCCGAATACCCAACTATACCCATGAAGCCAGTCCACCCCGGATTGGCTTTTTTGTGAACGCTTCGCTGGGAATGCAGGCTGCCTGAAGGCCGCCGTGCTGGTTTGGAGCTGCGCTCCGGGGAACGCTTCGCTGATCTGGGTAGGGATGTTTTGTTTGAAAGATACTCCTTTACCCGAATATTGACCAGTATGTCAGCGAAGCGTTCCCCGGAGCGCAGCTCCGACCAGCAAAGTGCGAAGCACCAGCGTTCCCAGCGAAGCGTTCTCCTAACAGCAAGGCCTAAATTTCTCTTTTATAGCTCAGTGGCGTTGTGTAGGTTTATTCTATGAAGCGTTTGTTCTCAGCACTCCTGCTGTTTCCCCTCCTGGCTGTTTCTCAATCTGATCCCCTTTCATACGTAAACCCCTTCATCGGCACTGGCGGGCACGGGCATACCTATCCCGGCGCTACCGCTCCTTTCGGGTTGGTACAGCTCAGCCCCGATACCAGGCTCGATGGTTGGGATGGCTGCTCCGGTTATCACTACAGCGACTCGGTGATTTATGGCTTTTCCCATACCCACCTGAGTGGTACAGGGGTGAGCGATTATGGTGATTTATTGCTGATGCCCCATCTCAACGGCCCCGATACCAGTCAGGATTACGCCTACCGAACCGCATTTTCTCATGAGGAAGAGCAAGCCTCACCTGCCTTTTACCGGGTGAAAATGAAAAATGGCATCACCGTGTCACTTAGCGCAACGACTTATTCGGGCTTTCACCGGTATGAATATCCTGAAGCTGAAAATCAATGGGTGGTGCTTCGATTCGATCACCGCGACCAGACCTCCGCCTCCGCAATCAAACGCACCGGACCCCGCACTTTTGTTGGCTACCGGCACAGCAAAGCCTGGGCAACCGACCAGAAGCTGTTTTTCACGCTCGAATTTGATCAGAACGTAGAAATGTCTGATGCAGTCGGAAGTGTGCTGACAGGCGACTCTCATCCCCGGAATGTCAGAGAAGTTTGGTTCCGGGGCAAAGGAAATAAGCTTTTACAGGCTAAAATGAGTCTTTCGGGGGTAGATGAGGCAGGGGCACTGCTGAATCACGGGCAAACAAGTTTCTCTTTTGAGAAAGCACTTCAAAACAGTCAGGAGCAATGGCGCACGGAACTGGGCAAAATCAGGGTTTCGGGAGATGAAACCAGTATGCGCAAGTTTTACAGCGCGCTGTATCATACCCAGATCGTCCCCAACCGCTTCAGCGATGCCGATGGTTGGTACCGGGGCATTGACGGGCAATTGCACGAAGCCCGTTATCATACGCAGTACACGGTTTTTTCCTTGTGGGATACCCACCGGGCTGCCCATCCGCTGTATACACTGACAGATGAAAAGAGAACCCTCGACTATCTCCACAGTTTTTTAATGATGTATAAACAGGCAGGTCACTTACCCGTTTGGGAGCTGGCGGGCAATGAAACCTGGTGTATGATAGGTTATCACAGTGCCTCTGTGATAGCCGACGCGGTGATGAAAGGGCTGGTAGATACGGCTTTTGCAAGAGAATTGCTGGCGGCTATGATTGGTACCGCCGAAGCCAACCGGTATGGACTCGAAACCTACCGCAGGAAGGGGTATCTCGAAATCAGCGACGAAAGCGAATCGGTTTCCAAAACCCTGGAATACGCCTACAACGACTGGTGCATCAGCAGGGTAGCAGCCTGGCTGGGCGAAACAGGTCTTGCCAGGAAACATGACTACAGGAGTCGTTCCTGGGTCAACATGATAGATCCGAAAACCGGCCTCATGCGTCCCCGGAACAATGGCGGTTTTCTGACACCTTTTGACCCGTGGGAAGTGAATAATAATTTCACGGAAGCCAATAGCTGGCAGTATAGTTTTTATGTCCCGCACGACATCAGTGGTTTCACGGGAAGTGTAGGTGGACCAATCCGGCTGGAAAGATTACTCGATAGTCTTTTTTCGGTAAATTCAACCACTACAGGTCGGAATCAGGCAGATATTACAGGTTTAATAGGGCAATATGCCCATGGAAATGAGCCCAGCCACCACATGGCCTACCTCTACAACAGCCTGGGCAAACCCCATAAAACCCAGGCCCTGGTCGATGCTATTCTCGATACCCTCTACCACGATGCTCCGGATGGGCTGAGTGGCAACGAAGACTGTGGCCAGATGAGTGCCTGGCTGGTGATGAGCAGCCTCGGAATCTACCCCATTGCCCCCGGAAATGTCAATTATGCGCTGATAGCGCCCGCTTTCCCGACAGCAAGCCTGCAGCTCGAAAATGGGAAGGTGTTTGAATTCAGGAGAAAGGGCGATGGGAAATTCGTGCAATCAGTGACGCTGAATGGTCGGGACTGGCCCAACAACTACCTGCCGCATGACAGCATCCGGCAGGGAGGTTTGATAGTGTTTCAGATGGGAAATGCCTTGTCGGCCTGGGGTATCAAACGACACGAAAGCTGGCGTTCTGCAACCAGTGGCCTGTTGATTCCCGCCCCTGCCATTCAGGCAGCCGGTATGGGCTTTTACGACAGTCTGAAAATAAACTGGCAGGCTCATCCCGGTGCCCGCATTCGCTATACCCTTGATGGAAGTGATCCTCATTCAGGGACAGATGCCCTGGTAAACAGCCTGGTCATACACCAAAGTACTCATATCAGGATGATTCAATACCTTCCCGGGAGTCTCAAAAACGGGAGGCCTGCCTATGCAAGCGATGAAAGTGAGGCTTATTTTCATCGCATACCTGAAAAGTGGAAGCTGAGCTGGTCGGTTGCTCCCAAAAAAGAGTATGCGGCAGGAGGGGAAAGCACCCTCATTGATGCGTTGTATGGCGATGATGACTGGCGCAAAGGGTGTTGGGTAGGCTGGCAGGGCAAGGATGTTGAATTGCGCATCGACTTGGGTAAAGTCAGGGAGCTGAACGCCGTTTTCGGTAGTTTTATTCAGGACAGCAAACCCTGGATTTTACTTCCTAAAACAGTGGAGGTACTGATAAGCGATGACGGAAAAACGTTCAGGAGTCTGTTTGTGGTGAACGAAAAAGCAGATGCGCTGGATGAAGCGGTTATCCGTAAACAGATCGGGAAAGTGCTTGAAAAGCCGGAAAAAGCCCGGTATGTAAAACTGAAAATTACCCACTTTGGTAAATTACCGCAAGGTCACCTGGGCTATCCCGATCCGGCTTATATTTTTATGGATGAGGTAATCATCCGCTAATGCGGCTGGGTAGCGATAAACTGAACCTGAATACCACATTGGTCGCAGAGCGAAAGGGCACCAACTACTCCGGCGCCTCTTTCCCAGGCAGAGGCAGGGCTGGAGTAACGTATCCACCGCAAATGGTGGGAATGACGTTTGCAAATAGGGCAGGCCTGCTGTAACCGGAATTTCAGCGAGTCAAGGGGAACGTCGAGGCAGGACTCAACATCTTCGGCAGGGAAAAAGCCGTGATAGACTTTTTCATCTGCTGCATCTGGCCGGGTGAGGACCTTAAGCAGGTCGAGCATTTCCGGACTTATCTGTGAAGCCTGGGGTTCCATGGGAGCTTAGTTTCAGTTAATTGAAACTAACAAAAGTTGGCCGTCAGATATGCAGAAGTTATTCACAATACAGCCTGTTAACTGCATGCTATCTCCAGATGATGTTTTAAAGATTTATAGACTGCTAAAATTGTCATTTTAATGACAAACAGCTGCTTCTGATGTCGTAGAGGGGATCGCCTGAAGTTGGGGACTTACATAAGGAATACCCAGTGATAAACCCCGTAAAATAAAAAGTATGGCCATGGCAACGGCAATAACGGGAGTGAGTTTCCGGAACCAGGGCCGCCAGTTACCTAATACCTGCCTGCCCAGCAGGGCCACCGCCAGCATGGCGGGCAAAGTGCCGGTACCAAAGGCAGCCATGAAAGATGCAGAACCCAGTGGATCTCCAACCAGCAAAGCACCCGCAAGCGCCAGATAAACCATGCCGCAGGGCAATAGCCCATTCAGCATGCCTGTTATCAACTGTCCGGCATAAGTAGGCTTGTATAAAAAATCTCCCAGAATACCCCCCAGCAGTCTGCCAGGTTGAAACACGTTTTTAAAACGGACAGATAAAATGGGCAAAAGAGTGAAAAGGAGAATGATAACACCTGTACTGACAGATATGATCTCCTGCCAGCCGTTGAGTTGAAGTTGTTTGCCAAAAATACCCAATACCAAACCCAGCCAGCTATAGGTGAAGATTCTTCCCAGATTGTATACCAGCCGAAGGGATGCAAAACGCGAAAAAAGAGCGGTTTTTCCCGGCAAAGCCAGTACAATGGGGCCGCACATGCCCACGCAGTGCAAACTGCCGAAAAAGCCAAGGGCCAATCCAGTCAGCAGCGGACTGTTCATTCGATGGTAATACGTTGTTCGTGGAAATACAAGTCGCCGTCTTTATAGGCCTGCATGACCAACTGGTAAGGGCCTGATACAAAGTCGGAAGCGGGCAAACTGTAACTGCCAGCCTGAAATACTACCCATTCGGCTCTGAAATCCCAGTTTTCATTGCTGGGACGATAGAAACGAATGTGCCCGCTGTCGGCTTGCATCAGTTCATCCGGGATTTCGATCAGAATCTGCTCGGCAGAGGCAGTTACCTTTACCGGACGGCTCAGCGTGGACAGCCGTTTTTTGCCATCTATTACCTGCTGATACTGTATTTCCTGGTCGTAATAGTCATCTGCCACCAGCTCTGTTTTATGCTGACTGCTGTAAACGGCGAAACCTATCATGAAACTGCAGAATATAAGAAAGGCAGCGACAATGCCGTAAGGCCAGAAATTAGATGATTTTTTCATTGTGCGGGACCGTAAAAGGAGGTTCTGATAGTTTCCAGTACTTCATCACCATGAACTACTTCAACGATGATGTTGGTTTTTACGCCGGTGAGTTGATTTCTGTCTAAGGTAATAAACAAACCGCCTTCCCGATAACCCTGAGGCGGAATGACGAATCCTGTGCCTATTTGTTCTATGGTACCGGCAGGTTGTTTCAGCCTGAAACTGACTTCTTTCTGATCAAAGCTCTTATTGATGGTTTTCACCATAAACACATTCCGGAGCTGGTTTTCGCCCACCTGGGTATACAAGGTGCCGCGGGCCCGCAGCAGGCTGGTCTGGGTTTCGGTACGCGTGGTGAGAAAATAGGTAAACAAGCTCACCAACACCAGCAGAACCACCGAATAGGCCTTTACCCGGGTGGTAAATATTTTCCTCACCTTGGTGACGATGCCTGTGTAGCTGGCATACCGTATCAATCCGCGGGGTTTGTTCACCTTGTCCATCACTTCATCGCAGGCATCTATGCAGGCGGTACAATTCACACATTCAAGTTGAGTGCCATTGCGGATATCGATGCCGGTAGGGCATACCACCACACATTGGTTGCAGTCGATACAATCACCCAGTTTTTCATCACGGTTACGGCTGTGTTTACCGCGGGGCTCACCCCTCAGGAAGTCGTAAGCGACGTTGATGCTGTTTTTGTCGAGCAATACCCCCTGTAACCGGCCGTAGGGGCAAACAATGGTGCAGGCCTGCTCGCGGAACGACCAGTACACAAAAAAGAAGATGGTGGTGAAAATGATAATTGAAATAAAGCCCCCGACATGTTCTGAAACAGGGGAGGTGATGATATCGATCAGGGCATCGCTGCCGATGATGTAGGCAAGAAAGGTATTGGCAATCAGAAAGCTGATGGCAGCGAAAATGATGAATTTAAGACTGCGTTTCCTGATTTTATCGGCATTCCACGGAGCCGAGACCAGTTTTTTCTGTTCCGACCAGTCGCCGTCAATCCAGTACTCGATGCGCCGGAACAACATCTCCATAAAAATCGTCTGCGGACAAACCCAGCCGCAGAAAAGACGCCCGAAGACGGCTGTAAAGAGGACTATAAACACCACCAGGGTGATAAAGCCCAGCGCAAGCAGTTTGAAGTCCTGTGGCCAGAATGCCACCCCGAACAGGATAAATTTACGTTCGATGATGTTGAAAAGCATAAACGGATGCCCGTTTAAGCGCATAAAGGGCCCTGTAAACAGGAGGAAGAGCAGGAAATAGCTAAGAATCTTCCGCCAGTTGTAATACCGGCCTTTCGGTTTTTTGGGGTGGAAAAAGATACGATTGCCTGCTTCATCAACCGATGAAAGGCTGTCACGGAAACTCTTATCTGTTCTGAGCGTAAACGATTCCTGCTGTGACATGGTGGTGGTGGTGGAGAGTGGAGAGTGGAGAGTGGAGAGTGGAGAGTGGAGAGTGGAGAGTGGGAGATTAGAGCGCGTGGGGATGGGCGATAGATTTTTTCTCAATCACCCATCCCCTCGCTCCGCTCTTCTTTACTCGATCAAATCGCCTTGCGGTTCTTTGCCGTTAGCAGGATTGGTGCCTTGCATGGTATGGATATAGCTGGCTACTTCCACAATCTGCTTTTTGGAGAGGGTTTTTTCCCAGGGAATCATGCCCTTCTCTGCCACACCATAGGTAATAACCTTGACCATGTCGTCGATTGTATTGCCGTGTATCCAGTAGTTATCGGTCATATTCGGCCCCACGCCGCCTTCACCGTTGATGCCATGGCAGGCAATACAGTTCGCTTCGTAGGCTTTTTTGCCGTTTTCCAGTGCCGCGGCATCTTCCAGAAAGGTTAAGGTTACGTTGCCCTGACTGGCTTCAAATTTGGCTTTCGCGATCTCTGCCCGGGCCATCTCTTTCTGGTATTCCACCAGCTGTGAATCGCCGGTGCCAAAAACATGGTAATTGAGCAGGTAAAGGATGCCGAAAATGATGGTCAGGTAGAAAAGAAAGGTCCACCAGGGGGGCAGGTCATTGTCGTACTCCTGGATACCATCGTAGTCGTGGTCGGTTAGTTCATCTGGTTTTTTGGCCATGGTCTTAGGCTTTAGGTTGGTTGTCGTCGAGCGGGAGATTACTCAGGAAGTCTATTTCTGACTTCTTCTTCCGGAATACCCATACGAGCATGCCTGCGAAGAAGGTAAAAAAGAGTACAAAAGAGAAGATGGGGTAGATGCTCACCCCGGTGATAGCTTCTAAGGATTCACGTATCATGGTGCAGCTTATTTATTGGATTTGATATCGGTACCCAAACGTTGCAGGTAGGCGATCAAAGCCACCATCTCAGATTCGGCAACCACGTTGATGCCGTCTTTTTTCAGATCAGCCACGATTTTACCAGCCTGCGCCTGTAAATCTGTATTGGCTTTGTCTTCATAACCGGCCGCATAGGGCACACCGAGTGTCCGCATGGCGTTTACCATTTTGGGAGTAAGTGCCAGGTCGATGTTTTGCTCTGCCAACCACGGATACGCTGGCATGATAGACCCCGGACTCATCGAAGTAGGCTCCACCATGTGGTTGTAATGCCAGGCATGGGGGTATTTGCCACCCACCCGGTGCAAATCCGGTCCGGTACGTTTCGAACCCCACAGGAAGGGGTGGTCGTATACAAACTCCCCGGCCTTGGAGTATTCACCATAACGTTCGGTTTCAGAGCGGAAAGGACGAACCATCTGCGAGTGACAGCCCACACAACCCTCTTTAATATAAACGTCGCGGCCGTGTAATTCCAGTGGCGTATAAGGTTGAACTGAAGCGATGGTAGGTACATTCGACTTAATCAGGAAGGCAGGCAGAAACTCTACGATACCCCCGATGAGGATGGCGATAGTGACCCACAAGGTGAAGGCCAGCGGACGGCCTTCGAGCCTCCTGTGCCAGCTTTGGCCGGCAGTGCCGTGGTCTTCTCTTTCGGTTACAACGGCTGCTTCATTGGCCACCAGTTTGCCGCTGGCCATGGTTTTCCAGAGGTTGTAAACCATCAGCAGGAAGCCCAGCAGGTATAAGGTGCCGCCCAATCCGCGGATGGCGTACATCGGAATGATCTGAATTACTGTTTCCAGGAAGTTCGGATACTGCAGATAACCTTCCGGTGTAAACTGTTTCCACATCAGGCCCTGCGCAATACCACTCCAGTACATCGCAATTACCCAGAACAACATTCCCAGGGTACCTATCCAGAAGTGCCAGTTGGCCAGTTTCTGGCTGTACAATTTGGTGTTGAACATGCGTGGTAGTATCCAATAAAGGATAGCAAAGGTGAAAAAGCCGTTCCAGCCAAGGGTACCTACGTGCACGTGGGCAGGAATCCAGTCGGTAAAGTGACTCAGGGCATTCACTGATTTCAGTGAGTGCATAGGGCCTTCAAAAGTGGCCATACCGTAACCGGTAACTGCTACAACCATAAATTTCAGGATAGGATCTTCACGAACCTTGTCCCAGGCACCCCGCAGGGTAAGGAGACCGTTGATCATACCACCCCAGGAAGGAGCTATGAGCATGAGAGAAAAGACCACTCCCAGCGATTGCGCCCAATCAGGCAATGAACTGTACAACAAGTGGTGAGGACCTGCCCAGATGTAGATGAAAATCAGTGACCAGAAGTGGATAATCGACAATCGGTAACTGTACACCGGCCGGTTAGCTGCTTTAGGCATAAAATAGTACATCAGACCCAGGTAAGGGGTAGTGAGGAAAAATGCGACCGCATTGTGGCCATACCACCACTGTACCAGCGCATCCTGTACCCCGGCATACCAGCTGTAGCTTTTCATAAAGCCGATAGGCAACTCAAACGAGTTTACAATGTGCAGTACCGCTACCGTGATAAAAGTAGCCAGGTAGAACCAGATCGCGACATACATATGTTTTTCGCGCCGTTTCATGATGGTCATGATCATGTTGATGCCAAAAACTACCCAGATCAGCGCGATGGCGATGTCGATGGGCCATTCCAGCTCCGCATATTCCTTACTCGTGGTGATGCCAAAGGGGAGCGTCAGCGCTGCCGAAACGATGATAAGCTGCCAGCCCCAGAAGTGAATCTTTCCGAGTAAATCGCTCCACATGCGCGACTTGGTAAGCCGTTGCAGCGAGTAGTACACACCCATGAAGATAGCATTGCCCACAAAGGCAAAAATCACCGCATTGGTGTGTAGCGGCCTTAGACGGCCGAAGGTGGTGTATTGGTTGCCGAGATTCAGCGCGGGATCAACGAGCTGAAAGGCAATCAGCACACCTACGAGCATGCCCACAACCCCCCAGACCAGGGTGGCTATGGCGAAATTCCGGACGATCCGGTTGTCGTAGTGAATGGTAAGCTGAGACATAATTACGCTTTAGGTTGTTTATCAGAGGTTTTGGTTGTGTCGTCGAATAACATCCGGATGGAAGGCGTATAACTGTCGTCATACTGCCCGCTGCGGATGCTCCATATAAAAGCTGCCAGGAAACCCACGGCAACAAGTATGGAGATACAGATGAGGAGGACTATGATTTCCATCAGCGGAGTTGGTTTTTACGGGCGAAATAGCGGGTCATAAAGGTGGCATTGAGAACAATGGTTATGCTGCTTAAGGGCATCAGAATAGCACTTACTACAGGCGTAAGCAGCCCGCTCAGCGCAAAACTGATACCGGTGATATTATAAATCAGTGATAAGCCAAGGTTGGAAAAGATGACTGTCCGGGTTTGCCGGACGAAGGCGAGCAGTTTATCCAGCGATGGAACCATGCCTGCATCCAGAATAGCGTCGCTCGCGGGGGTGAACTGGCCGCTTTGCTCACTCACTGCCATGCCTACATCAGCCTTACGCAAAGCACCGGCATCATTCAGCCCGTCGCCGACCATCATCAGCAACCCGCTGTTCTGCTGCTTGATCTGGGCAATGGCCTCCAGTTTATCTGCAGGCGACTGATTAAACCGGATGGACGTATGCTCTCCGAAAACTTTGTGGAGATATTGCCGCTCCTGATCATTATCTCCTGATAAAACAGCCAGTCCGTAGTGCTCACCCAGATGCGCAACAGTATTTTCCATACCGGTGCGATAGCGGTTTTTGAAACGAACATAGCCCAGCAATAAATCGTCAATACGGATGTATACGATAGTAGCCTGCTGGTTGTTTTCCTCTTTCAGCCCAACCAATGCCGCTGACCCAATCAATACCCTGTGGCCGTTAATGACCGCCACTATACCCCGCCCTTTTTGTTCGTCAAACAAATCAGTCGCAGGCCATACATCCTCTTCAATGGAGGACGCGAGTTGTCTGGAAAGTGGGTGCGTGCTGTGCTGACAAGCCGTTTTAACAAGCCTCCTGTCATCCTCATCCCATTCAACCGCCGATAGATCCAGTTCTCCCTGCTCTCTCTGCGTAAGAGTGCCTGTTTTGTCGAAGACAATTTGTCGCAGTTGTGAGAGTTTGTCGACTACCGCACTGTTTTTGACAAACAAGCCGTTGCGCCCCAGTATGCGGATGGCATGACCAAAAGTAAACGGAGCGGAAAGTGCCAGCGCACACGGACAGGCAATAATCAGCACTGCCGCAAATACCTGAAACGCGGTAGAAGGGGAACTCGGATACCAATACACCAGACCCCCTAACGCCAATACAAGCACCGCGGGTGTAAAATACTGGCTGATGCGGTTGGTGATGGTTTTGAACTTATCGTTTTGCTCCTTGCGGAAATGCTCCTGATTCCATAATCGGGTGAGATAGCCTTGTGCTACTTCCTTCAGTACATCCATTTGCACCATGGCCCCCAGCACTTTACCACCCGCATATAATACATCTCCCCTGAATTTCTCCTGCGGCTCACTTTCTCCTGTCACAAAGCTGTAGTCGATGAGGGTTCTTTCAGACGATAAAATGGAGTCTGCCGGGATAATCTCCTCGTTGCGTACCCACATGCTGTCACCCGGCTTCAGGCTGCTGATAGGCACTTCTTCAGCCTTTCCATTAGCTCCGGCCCTGCTTACCCCCAGCGGGAAAAACGACCGGTAATCGCGCTCAAAACTGAGATGATCATATGTTTTTTGCTGGAAATAACGTCCGATGAGTAGAAAAAAAATCAATGCCGCTAATGAGTCCAGATAACCATGCCCCACCCCACTTACAATTTCGAAAACAGACCGCCCGAACAAAGCAATCATACCCAGCGCAATGGGGATGTCTATGTTGAGGTCTCGGGCAAGTAAACCTTTCCAGGCTTGTTCGAAATAAATACGGCCACTGTAAAACAGGAGGGGGAGAGAGAGTAAAATGCTCAACGTTTGAATAACCGAACGAAGCAGCGGCTCTTTTACACCTCCATCTGAAAGGTACTCCGGAAAACTCAACAGCATGATATTGCCAAAGGCAAATCCAGCAACCGCCAATCGACGGATAAGAGCCTTTTGTTCATCAGCTGCCGGTTTTTGCGAATCAAGTCCGTGGTGCAGATTGGGTTCGTATCCCAGTCTTGCCAACAAGATAACCAGTGCCTTAAATGGCAGTTCTGCCTTTTTCACCGTGAGATGAGCTTCCTTTTTCAGAAAATCAACCTCACTTCGCACCACACCGGTATCAAACCGATACAGATTTTCAAGCAGGTAGATGCAGGCCGCGCAGTGTATTTGCGGCAACCGCAACGACACCTTATATATACGCTCATCCTGATAAGTAAAAAACAGCGCCTGTACACCCGCATCATTGAGGTGATCGAAACGACTTGGATCTATATCCCGCGGCTTTACTGCCCTGGCGCCCGATATCTCATAAAAATTTCCGAGGTCATGACTTTGCAACAAGCCATAAACAGAAGCACATCCGTTACAACAGAAAATATGCCCTTGTTTATCCTGCAATGCACTATCAGCTGCATCGCCGCAATGGGCGCACACAAAACGAGTGGTGGCAGAAGGGGTGGTTACAGCCATTGGTTTACTGAATGCAAATTAAAGAAGATATTATGATAAATGGATAGTCATGTCCTAATATATTTTATTGTCGCCAATGGATACTTAATTTCCGTATTTTTACAAGGAAAACAAACCGCGCTGTCATAACTTTGTCATACTCATTAAACAATCCAATTCCCATGAATAAGAAAAATCTATTGTTCGGTCTCCTGTTGGCAGCATTCACCCTCGGCGTTGTAGCCTGTGGTGGTGGAGAAAAAGAAGAAACAGCTGCTGAGGCACCTGCTGCCACCGAAGAAGCGGTAACCGCAGTCCCTGCTATCTGGACTGCCCCTGAAGAAGCCAAAGCGGTAACCAATCCGATTGCCATGTCAACAGAATCTTCTGAAAAGGGTAAGGCTCTCTTTACGCAATACTGCGTAAGCTGCCATGGTGAAAAAGGTCTGGGAGATGCTCCTGCCGGTAAAGCTGTTAATGCGGCCAATCTCCAGGAAAAAGTCCCTGCCCAAACCGATGGCGAAATCCACTGGAAACTTCTCAACGGCAAAGGCGCCATGCTCAAAATCTCCACCTACGGCATCTCAGACGAAGACGGCTGGAATCTCATCAACTACCTGCGCGACCTGACCAAACAAGGGTAATCTTCTCGCAAACAGAAATCACGAGCTCCGGAAACGGGGCTTTTTTTGTTAGACATCGAGATTTCGAGAAGCGAGATTTCGAGACACCCTCCATTGCGTCCTCCGCGCCTCCGCGAGAAAAAAAGAAAAGCCCGTTCAAAGGCACCCCAAAAAAAGTCCTGGCACAAAAAAAAGCCGTCTTATGATGACTTTCTTGTAGCGGGGGCTGGACTCGAACCAGCGTCCGTCAGCTGACGGATATGAGCCCAACGAGCTTTATTAAAGAGAGGAGATTAGCTTTCTGATGAAGGCCCTTCCTTGTGACGATTTAAGTTCTTTTTCGCGTTTCATAGCCTGTTGCTTAGTTTCATACACCTCTACAAAAGCTACTATCCAAGGTCTGTATTTGACAGTATGTCCTGAAGTAGCCAAGCTGTTGTGAGCATGAAACCGGCTGATCAGGTCAGCGGTATAACCAATATATAGCTGATCATATTTTGCTGAATAGAGTGCATATACAACAAACATCCTGACAAGAAAATCTTTAAAATGAAAAGAGGCTAACGTAATGTTAGCCTCTTTCTTGTAGCGGGGGCTGGACTCGAACCAGCGTCCGTCAGCTGACGGATATGAGCCCAATGAGCTTTCTTAAAGAGAGGAGATCAGCTTTCTGATGAAGGCCCTTCCTTGTGAAGATTTAAGTTCTTTTTCACGTTTCATAGCCTGTTGCTTGGTTTCATACACCTCTACAAAAGCTACTATCCAAGGTCTGTATTTGACAGTATGTCCTGAAGTAGCAAGCTGTTGTGAGCATGAAACCGGCTGATCAGGTCAGCGGTATAACCAATATACAGCTGATCATATTTTGCTGAGTAGAGTGCATAAACAACAAACATCCGGACAAGAAAATCTTTAAAATGAAAAGAGGCTAACGTAATGTTAGCCTCTTTCTTGTAGCGGGGGCTGGACTCGAACCAGCGTCCGTCAGCTGACGGATATGAGCCCAACGAGTTTTCTTAAAGAGAGGAGATCAGCTTTCTTATGAAGGCTCTTCCTCGTGACGATTTAAGTTCTTTTTCGCGTTTCATAGCCTGTTGCTTGGTTTCATACACCTCTACAAAAGCTACTATCCAAGGTCTGTATTTGACAGTATGTCCTGAAGTAGCTAAGCTGTTGTGAGCATGAAACCGGCTGATCAGGTCAGCGGTATAACCAATATATAGCTGATCATATTTTGCTGAGTAGAGTGCATAAACAACAAACATCCGGACAAGAAAATCTTTAAAATGAAAAGAGACTAACGTAATGTTAGCCTCTTTCTTGTAGCGGGGGCTGGACTCGAACCAGCGACCTTTGGGTTATGAGCCCAACGAGCTACCAACTGCTCTACCCCGCACTCTCTGAATTGGATTGCAAAGATATAATTCCGTTCTTTGCATCCCAAACTTTTTCAAAAATAATGTCACATAAGGCCGGCTTCGTAAATATTCTGGGGAAACCCAATGCAGGGAAGTCGACCCTCATGAACCAGTTGGTGGGTGAAAAACTCTCCATCGTCACTCCAAAGGCACAAACTACCCGCCACCGCATCCTCGGCATCGTCAGCGAAGACAACTACCAGATTGTTTATTCTGACACCCCCGGCTACCTCGAATCGAAATACGGACTGCATCGCTCCATGATGAAATTCGTGGAATCAGCCATCGAAGACGCGGATATCATCCTCTGGGTAATAGATGTCACCGACCAGACCGACATTCAGGAATATAAGGAGCAGATTATACAGGCCCCCAAACTGATTGTACTCCTCAATAAGGTTGACCAATTGCGCGACGGGGAAGAAAGCCTGCTGATCACCAAATGGAAAACCGAAGTACCGCATGCGGTTGTATTGCCGATCTCTGCAGAACAAGGCCATAATATAGGCGGACTCATGGGACACATCCTTCAGCTGTTGCCCGACGGACCTGCCTTTTACGAAAAAGATGAACTCACCGACAAAAGCGAACGTTTTCTGGCTGCTGAAATAGTCCGGGAAAAGATATTCATGAACTACCGTCAGGAAATTCCCTATGCCTGCGAGGTAGAGGTGGATAGTTTTAAAGATGAAGAAAAGCTGTTGCGTATCAATGCAATGGTGTATGTTGAACGGGCCTCACAAAAAGGCATCGTCATCGGCCCCAAGGGGGCTGGTTTAAAAAAGGTTGGCACCGAGGCCCGCAAGGATCTCGAGGCATTTTTCGGCAAACAAGTCATGCTGACTTTGTTTGTCAAGGTAAAGGAGAACTGGCGGAACGACGATCGTATGCTCCGCTATTTCGGATATAATCACTGAGTATGAGTCGTGTAGTTGCCATTGTTGGCCGCCCGAATGTGGGCAAAAGTACCTTGTTTAACCGTCTCACCGAAAGCCGCAAGGCCATTGTCGACGACTTTTCCGGGGTAACCCGCGATCGCCATTACGGACAGTCGGAATGGATAGGTGAGAAATTTACTGTTATCGACACCGGCGGCTTCGTGCACGGTTCTGATGATATTTTCGAAGCGGCTATCCGCAGCCAGGTACACATCGCCATGGAAGAGGCGGATGTGATTTTGTTTATGGTCGACGTAACCACCGGCATCACCGATCTGGACGAAGCCATGGCTGACATGCTCCGTCGGACCAAAAAACCGGTTTTTGTGATTTCGAATAAAGTCGACCACAACGAACGCATGTCGGCTTCGGCTGAGTTTTATGCGTTTGGTTTGGGAGAAGTGTATAATATCTCTTCACAATCAGGGTCAGGCACAGGCGAATTGCTCGATGATGTGGTAAAGGCCCTGCCACCCGCACCCGAGGAAGACGATGCCACCCTGCCGCGTATTGCCATCGTTGGCCGCCCGAATGTGGGTAAATCTACCATGCTCAATGCCCTGCTGGGTAAAGAACGCACCATTGTAACCCCCATCGCAGGCACCACCCGCGATACCATACTCGAAGAGTACAACGCCTTCGGGCACCATTTTTACCTGATTGATACCGCTGGTATGCGCAAAAAAGCCCGTGTCCATGAGGACATCGAGTTTTATTCGGTTATGCGTACCATCCGGGCTATTGAAGAATGCGATGTAGTCATGCTGATGGTCGATGCGCAGGAAGGCATTCAGGCCCAGGACCTGGCCATCTTCCACCTGGCAGAGAAAAACATGAAGGGGATAGTGGTTGTGGTGAATAAGTGGGATGCTATCGAAAAGGACCACAAAACCACCAAGGTTTTCGAAGATAAAATCAAAGAGAAAATCGCGCCGTTTACCGATGTACCCATCGTGTTTACATCGGCTACTGAAAAACAACGGATCATGAAAGCCGTAGAGACGGCGCTGGAAGTGTATGAGAACCGGAGCAAGAAGGTGAAAACCAACCAGCTCAACGAAATCATGCTGCAGGTAATCGAGAACTATCCGCCACCGGCCTGGAAAGGCAAGTATATCCGGATCAAGTATTGCACCCAGATAAAAATCGCTACACCTACTTTCGTTTTCTTCTGTAACCTGCCACAATATATCCGTGAATCTTACAAAAGATACCTGGAGAATAAGCTGCGCGAAAACTTTAATTTTACCGGCGTTCCGATCAACATTTTCTTCCGGGAGAAGTAAATCCGCGCTTTTTGAAGGTCTGATTTACAGCAGCAAAACAACTTATTCACATCAACCTACTCATGTTCAGTCGGTTGTCCATAATAAATGTGAATAAAATAATTTTTGCATGTGACTGATGGCTGATTACCTTTGTGGTGTTAAAAAAAATCTACCATGAAAAAATTATTTGCCCTCCTGCTCGTAGCCGGTGCTTTGTTCGCCGTAGCTTGTGGAAACGCTGAAGAAGCAACTGAAGAGACCACAATGGAAGCTCCAGTTGAAGAAGCTCCAGTTGAAGAAGCTCCTGCTGTAGAAGAAGCTCCTGCTGACACTGCTGCTGCTGCTACCGAAGCTGCTCCAGCTCAATAAGCTAAGCAAGAAAAACGAACCCCGTTCAACTTCGGTTGAACGGGGTTTTTTTATGACCTGATTTATCGGGGTTTGGCGGCGGCCTCAGCGCTGCTCCTGACTTTTCTGCAAGGCCTCCAGAAAGGCCAGGTCGTTTTCATTCACCACCGGGTAAAAAGCCTCGTTGCCAAAAAGCTGACGCCCTACATAGGCTTTCAGGTATCTTTTGATTTGAGCGGCTTCTTTCTGAAGCTGAACCGGGGTAAAGCTGATACCTTCCGCTTTGGCTTCCTCCAGTAATGCTTTGATCATTTTGTCATCCGGTTCAAAACCGGAGATGAATTTTTTAGCCGAACCCAGCGGCAGCAAACGACTTCTTTCCCGGTCGGCCAGCGTATAACTGAAATCGACCAGTAATCCACTGTTGAAGAGTTGGTTAAGCAATGGACCAAAGCTGGAGGTGTCGGCGCCAACAAACACATCCGGAATAATACCACCTCCGCCGTATACCGTACGACCGTTTTTGGTTTTGAAGGCGAGCGAATCATTCACCTGTATGCTGTCGCGGGAGAAAAATTCCCCGTGGGTAAAACGCTCGAATAAATCTTCAGACTCACCTTTTACATAGGGTTTTTGAATAGAACGCCCACTCGGGGTATAATACCGGGCAACAGTCAGGCGAACGGCCGAACCGTCAGCCATGCCGAACTGCTCCTGCACCAGGCCTTTGCCAAACGAACGGCGACCGATGAGCAGGCCACGATCCTGATCCTGGATAGCGCCAGCGACGATTTCACTGGCCGAGGCCGAACCTTCGTCTATCAACACAATGACCTGACCTTTTTCAAACAAACCAGAGCGGGTGGCTTTGTAGTCGCGACGGGGCTGCGCACGGCCTTCGGTATAGGTAATCAGCAGCTCGTTGCCTAAAAATTCATCGCACAAACGGATAGCTGCATCGAGATAACCACCCGGATTGCCCCGCAAGTCAAGTATAAGCGATTTCATAGGGCCGTCTCCTGCCAGTTTCAGAAAGGCTTTCTGAAATTCCTCTGCTGTGGTAGCACTGAATTTATTGATTTTGATGTATCCAACCTCAGCTGCCGGCCGGTAGGCCACATCTACACTGTAAATAGGTATTCTGCCACGGGTGATAGTGAACGGTAATACTTTACCACTGCCACGCCGGACTATATCTACCTTCACTTTGCTGCCTTTTGGACCGCGGAGGCGTTTGATTACGTCCTCATTGGTGAAATCAGGGCCTGTTACATCCTCGCCATCGACCACCACAATTTTGTCTCCCGCCCGGATGCCTACTGCTTCAGATGGACCACCTGAAATGGCACCTACTACCAATATGGTGTCGTTCAGGCGGTAGAATTCAATACCGACCCCTTCAAAATTCCCCTCAAGAGGCTGGTTTACCTGTTCAAAATCAGCTGCCGGAATAAAAGAAGAATAGGGGTCAAGCTGGCTGAGCATGGCTTGTATTCCTTCTCCATAAATTTCCTGCCTGTCAACGCTGTCTACATAACGGGATTCAATCAGCTGTATCACCTGCTCCAGCTGACTTCCGCCGGTTTTAACGGTCACAGAACCGCTGCCGGGGTTCATTTTATAGCCAATAAACATGCCCAGCGCTGTAAAAAGGCTGAAAAGCAGGGGGAGCCAGATGTTTCGTTTATTATTCACAGTATGTAATCAAATGGTAAAGTAACTCAGTCGGTCCGAAATAAGTTTGTTCAGAAGCCCGTCTGCCGCAAATTTGCAGGTAATTTTGTATACCAGTTCCTTAGTTGACATATTTTGGATAAATCCTTTCACCGTATTACCGAAGCTTCCTCTGCCCATGAAGGGCTGGAAAAACTTTCTACCCTGGATTTGCTGCGTGGCATCAATCAGGAAGACAAAGGGGTTCCCCTGGCTGTAGAAAAGGCCATACCTGCCTTGGAAAAGCTGGTAGAACGGGTGTATGAAGCCATGCGCGGGGGTGGTCGGCTTTTTTACCTGGGAGCCGGTACCAGCGGCCGGTTGGGTATACTCGATGCCTCCGAATGCCCGCCTACCTATGGTGTGCCTTTTGATAAAGTTATCGGCCTGATTGCCGGTGGCGATACCGCCATCCGCAAAGCAGTTGAATTTGCCGAAGACGATACTGAACAGGGATGGAAAGATCTGCAGGCCTGGAACGTGAGTCAGGCCGATGTGGTAGTGGGTATTGCCGCTTCCGGCAGCACACCTTATGTGGTGGGGGCACTTAAAAGCTGCAGGGCGCAGGGTATTGCCACGGGTTGTATCACCTGTAATCCGGGATCGCCGGTCGCTGCAGAAGCTGATTTTCCGGTAGAGGTGGTGGTAGGACCCGAATTTGTCACAGGATCTACCCGCATGAAAAGTGGCACAGCTCAAAAATTGGTGCTGAATATGCTTTCTACCACAGTGATGATACGTCTGGGCTTTGTGAAAGGCAATAAAATGGTGCATATGCAACTAACCAACAACAAGCTGGTCGACCGTGGTACACGCATGATCATGCAGGAACTGGGGGTAGATGAAAACACTGCCGCCTCCTGGCTTAAGGAATACGGACAGGTAAACAAGGTGATAGCCGCTAAAAAACAAGGTTGATGCATAACATTGAACCTTTTTATAACTGGATAGACGATTACAACGCGGCCGAAGATGAGTTGTCGCCTTTTTATGGCCGTGACTACAACGCTTTCAGCTATACCCATGCCATTTACGACCACTACATCCATCCGCAATGGGATCATTTTGGGTCGGAGACCTTGTTTCTGAAGATCCTCTACACCGATTATGAGGCAGGATACACCATCATCGAGTTTTTGGGCGAATGGAACGATGCCATCGCCAACGATGTGATGACCTTTAAACAGGAAGTAGCCGACCTGCTGATAGATGCCGGGGTGACCCGCTTTATATTAATAGGTGAGAACATCCTCAACTTCCATGTTTCCGACGATGTTTACTATGAGGATTGGTTCGGCGACCTGGAAGACGGCTGGATTGTAGCCCTCAACTTCCGGGAGCATGTACTGGAAGAGATGAAAGCCGGTAACCTGGACTACTATATCAATTTTGGCGGTGAACTGGATGATTTATCGTGGCGTAAATACCATCCCAGGCAACTTTTTGCGCTGGTTGACAGTTTAATCTCCAAACGACTCCTTCCCTGAATGGCCCGACAACGATTTAACAGCGGTAGCAAAACAACCGAAGAGCTCCCCAAAGCAAAATTCAACAAAGAAAATCTGCAGAAAGCCAGGCGCATACTGCAGTATCTGGCACCTTATAAAGCCATGTTCATCACCGGACTGGTTTTGTTGGTTGTTGGTAGTTTACTGTCGCTGGGTTTCCCTTTTTTGATGGGTAAACTTATCGATGCTGCCATGAACAAGGTAGATGGTGGGATTTTTACCGATATCAACACCATCGCCATTGCTTTGCTGGCTATTTTGCTGGGGCAGGCCATTATCTCTTTCTTCCGCATTTATCTGTTTGTACAGGTAGGCGAACGTTCGCTCGCCGATTTACGGATGGATACCTTCCACCGCATCATCCGGCTGCCGATGGATTTTTTTGCGCAGCGGAGGGTGGGGGAGCTGAACAGCCGTATTTCCGCCGACCTTTCCCAGATACAGGACACCATGACAACAACACTCGCCGAATTGATCCGGCAGGTGGTGGTATTGGTAGGCGGGATTGGTTTGCTGGCATATACCTCCGGGCAGCTCACCATTTTTATGCTGTCAGTTTTTCCGGTGCTGGTGGTGGTGGCGGTGATTTTCGGACGAGTAATCCGCAAAGTAGCCCGTCAGGCCCAGGATAAGCTGGCCGATTCGAATACGGTGGTCGAAGAGACCCTGCAGGCAATCGCCAGCGTGAAAGCCTATACCAACGAATGGTTTGAACTGAAACGTTACCGAGGCAACATCAAAGAAGTGGTTGCTTACGCTTTAAAAGGGGCTGCCTACCGCGGAGCTTTTGCCAGTTTTATCATTTTCTGTCTGTTGGGCAGCATTGTGGTGGTAATCTGGTACGGTACCCGTCTGGTAAGTGCCGGAGAGCTCAGTGTAGGTAGTCTGACCAGTTTTGTGCTGTATTCCACCTTTGTGGGGGCCGCCATGGGCAGTTTTGCCGAATTGTATGCCCAGGTTCAGAAGGCATTGGGTGCCACGGAGCGCGTCTTTGAAATATTGAACGAAAAAACTGAAGACATCCGCCTTGAGCACCAGGGAGCAGAGACTACGGTCCGGGTAGAGGGTAGTGTTGTATTTGAAAATGTCAGTTTTGAGTATCCCAGCCGCACCGACCGGCAGGTTTTAAATGATCTTAACTTCAGCATCAAAGCGGGAGAGAAGCTGGCTGTGGTTGGGCCCAGCGGTGCCGGTAAATCAACGCTGGTAAGTCTGGTACAACGTTTTTACGAGCCTGCTTCCGGCCGTATTCTGGTTGATGGCAGTGATATCACTACCTTTTCGCTCACCGATTACCGCCAGAACCTGGCAGTAGTGCCCCAGGATGTTATTCTTTTCGGGGGTACGATAGAAGAAAATATCTCCTACGGCAAGCCGGGCGCTACAAAAGCAGAAATAGAAGAAGCTGCCCGCAAGGCCAATGCGCTGGAGTTTATCCAGTCATTCCCGGAGCAGTTTGATACGGTGGTAGGGGAGCGTGGCGTTAAACTTTCCGGCGGGCAGCGGCAGCGCATTGCCATTGCCCGGGCTGTTTTGCGTGACCCTGCCATCCTGATACTCGATGAGGCCACCTCTTCGCTCGACAGCGAATCGGAACGCCTGGTGCAGGATGCCCTGAACCAGCTGATGGTAGGCCGTACCAGCATCATCATAGCCCACCGCCTGAGTACTATACGCGATGCGGATAAAATTCTGGTACTAGATCAGGGCCGCATCGTAGAATTTGGTAGTCATGTGGAACTCATGGAGATAGAAGGCGGTTTGTACCGTAATCTGAAGTTGCTGCAGACCGATCTGGTAGGCATTTAAGTGCAGGGATGGGCTTGTTCTATTTAGATTTGTTTTAAATAGCGTAAAGCATTTGATTTTTTTGTGACAGGAGGCGGTTCAATGCCATTTCCGCCTAATTTTGCGCTGATGCTGAAAAGGCGTTATCGCTCCAAAAAAATCTTGCACAAATGATTCAAAATCAAAGATTTTCTTTCCGCAGAATTGCACTGTTTGCCCTTGGTTTACTGCTGTTTAGCAGTGTGTCGTTCGACAGCAAGGCACAATCTGACGGTGTAGATCTGTTCAAAAACAACTGTGCTGCCTGCCACAAAATTGATCAGGACCTCGTAGGTCCGGCCCTGAAAGGCATCGCTGAACGCCATGACGAAGCATGGTTAATCAAGTGGATACGGAATTCACAGGCCGTTATTGCGTCGGGTGACCAGTATGCCGTTGATCTTTTTGCCAAGTGGAATAAAGTAGCCATGCCGGCTTACGACTGGTCTGATGAGGAAATCAAATCGGTACTGGCTTACATCAAGGAGCAGGAAACAGCTACGACTGCCGCCACAACCGCCACCGGCGACCCACTGAAAGATGCAGAGGCGTTGGTTGCAGGTGACGATGCTTTCCCGATGTCGACTTTGTTATACATCATTATCTTCCTCGCTGCTGCTGTGATTTACCTGCTGGTGCGTATGCAGAAGCAGTATCAGAACAGCTACGAGAACCAGGTTGAAAAAGGACAGCTCGATCCGGAGAAACTGATAGAGGTAAAACCCCGCATCAAAATTAAACCCGGCTATATGGTCGTGGGTGGTTTAGGACTGTTCCTCCTCGGCGGTATCGGTTGGGGCATAGATGTGGCGCAGCATGTGGGTATTCAGCAAGGCTATCAGCCGTCACAACCCATTGCTTTCTCACATGAGTTGCATGCCGGCAAACACGAAATACAGTGTTCTTATTGCCATACCGGTGTTGAACGTGGTAAATCTGCCACTATTCCTGCTGTGAACGTTTGTATGAACTGCCACAACCAGATCAAAACCAGCTCTCCTGAAATTAAAAAGATTGCCGCGGCGTATGAGAATAACAAACCCATTGAGTGGGTGCGTATTCACAACCTGCAGGATTTCGCCTATTTCAACCACTACCAGCACTATAAAATTGCCGGTATTGAGTGCCAGACCTGTCACGGTCCTATTCAGGAAATGCCGGAAGTGTACCAGCACAGCAACCTGACCATGGGATGGTGTATTAACTGTCACCGCGAAACCAAAGTCAATCTCGACAACGGTTACTACCAGCAGGTGCATGGCGATTCTGAGAAATTCAAAAACGCCCTTACCGAAAAAGGCCTCACCATTGCCAATCTGGGTGGTCTCGAGTGTTCAAAATGTCATTATTAATCCGCCCACATAATTCTCTTTTTTGATGGACATCGCCCAAAAGAAGTATTGGAGAAGTGTTGAAGAACTCAACGCAAGCCCCCAATTCATCGAAGAATCATCCAAAGAGTTTGCGGAAGAAATTCCGGTAGACGAGCTCCTCAGCGAAAATTCGTTGAACCTGAATGCCAACCGCCGTGACTTCCTCAAGGTATTTGGCTTTAGTGTTACCGCTGCCACCCTGGCTGCATGTACCAAAACTCCGGTGAAACGCGCCGTTCCCTTCGTGCAACAGCCCGAAGAGATGTCGCCTTCGATTCCGACCTGGTACGCCACCACCTACAGCGACGGCTACGATTACGCCAGTATCATTGTAAAAACCCGCGAAGGCCGCCCGATTAAAATCGAAGGCAATACCTTCTCCGGTATTTCACAAGGAGGTGTAAACGCCCGGGTACACGCCTCAGTACTGGGCTTGTACGACAATGCCCGCCTGCAGCATCCGACCAAAAGCGGTAAAATCACCGGCTGGGAAACCCTCGACAGCGAGGTAGGTGCCCAACTCGCTGAAATCAGCGCCGCCGGAGGAGCCATCCGCCTGCTTACCGGCAGTATTGTCAGCCCGACTACCAAAAAAATCATCGGAGACTTCAAAGCCAAATATCCTACTGCCAGCCACGTCGTTTACGACGCTATTTCGCAGTCGGGTATGCTCGAAGCCAACAAAGCCACCTTTGGCAGCGCGGTATTGCCTACCTATCACTTCGACAAAGCAGAAGTAATCGTAGGTATCGGTGCCGACTTCCTGGGTAACTGGATTTCGCCGGTAGAGTTTACCAAAGACTACATCAAAAACCGCAAGGTGAGCAAGGCGAATCCGACCATGTCACGCCACATACAGCTCGAAACCATCCTCACGGTTACCGGTTCGAACGCCGACCAGCGTGCAACCTACCAGGCTTCGAAAGAGGCCCTGGTGGTTACGAATCTTTATAACGCCATCGCAGCGTTGGCAGGTGCAGCCCCGGTTGACACCACTGCTTACGATGTGGCTGGTAACACCATCAAATCGGCCGCCAAAGAATTATGGGCAGCCCGTGGCAAAGCCCTCGTAGTTTGCGGCTCGAACGATGCTGCGGTGCAAACCCTGGTGAATGCCATCAACCAATTGCTCGGCAGCTATGGCACTACCCTCGACATGAGTGTGCCGTCTTATCTCCGTCAGGGTATCGACGCGGATATGGTCAATCTTGTGAAAGAGATGAACGAAGGCAAAGTGGGCGCGCTCATCATGCATGGTGTAAACCCTGCTTATGATTACCACGACAGCAAAGCGTTTCTGACAGGACTGGAGAAAACGAAACTTACAGTTTCTGTCTCTCAGTTTACGGATGAAACAGCTTCTAAATCAAAATACGTTGCCGCAGCGAGCCATTATCTGGAAAGCTGGGGAGATGCTGAGCCTGCCAAAGGATATTACAGCATGCAGCAGCCTGCCATCAGCCCCTTGTTCGACACCCGTTCGTTCGAGGAAACCCTCCTGGCCTGGACAGGCAACAAAACATCGGTTTACGACTACCTTAAAGCCAACTGGAAGAGCAACAGCAACGAGCTTGATTTTGGTGCCTTCTGGCGTAAAGCCCTCCACAACGGGGTGGCTGAAAACGCTGCACCCGGTTCACAGCCTGCTTTCAGCGCCAATGTCGCTGCCGCTGCCGCTGCCATCAAAATTGAATCGGCTGAGGTAGAGCTCGTGACTTATGAAAAAATGGGTATCGGAAATGGTGCGCATGCCGGCAACCCCTGGTTGCAGGAGCTTCCCGATCCGATTTCAAGGGCTTGTTGGGATAACTACCTGGCCGTATCGATGAAATACGCCAAAGACAATGCCCTGAGCGATGGCGACATCGTAAAAGTAGAAGCCAATGGTTACAGCGTAGAAGTTCCTGTACTGATTCAGCCAGGTACTTTTGCCGGAACCGTGGCCCTCGCCGTGGGTTATGGCCGCACTGCTGCCGGAAAAACCGGCACCAACATCGGCGCCAATGCCTATCCTTTCCGCAAGGGAGCATCGGTAAAGGTGAACATCAGCAATACCGGTTTGAAAACCCAGCTGGCGCAAACCCAGACCCACCACACCATCGAAGGCCGTAACATCGTCAAGGAAACCACCCTCGACCGCTACAAAGAGAATGCTGCCGACGGCAACATCCGCCCTTATGTAAACGTGAAGCAGGAAGATGGCAGCACGAAGAAGGTTTATCCCGGTATCAGCCGTAACGCTGTTACCCTCTGGGATCGCCGCGATTACGAAGGACACCACTGGGCCATGGCCGTTGACCTCAACGCCTGTACCGGTTGCGGTGCCTGCGTCGTGAGTTGTCAGGTTGAGAACAACGTCCCTGTAGTTGGTAAAGAAGAGGTGATCCGTCGCCGAGAAATGCACTGGATGCGTATTGACCGCTATTATGCTTTCAAAACAACCGGCAGCGACCAGAAAATTACCAAAGAGGAAGAATACGACAACATCCAGGAAGGTGACAATGTAGAAGTGGCTTTCCAGCCGGTCATGTGTCAGCAGTGTGATAATGCTCCGTGCGAAACGGTTTGTCCGGTACTGGCAACCACCCACAGCGATGAGGGGCTCAATCAGATGACTTATAACCGTTGTGTGGGAACCCGCTATTGTGCCAATAACTGTCCATACAAAGTGCGTCGTTTCAACTGGTTCAGTTATGTTGACAACAGCAAGTTTGCCAACAACCCTGCCCAGACCGATCTCGGTAAAATGGTACTGAACCCGGATGTCACCGTTCGCGCCCGTGGGGTGATGGAGAAATGTACCTTCTGCGTACAGCGGATCCAGGCGGTGAAACTCGAGTCAAAACGCAACAACCGCCGTCCGTTGGATGGAGAGGTTCAAACAGCCTGTCAGCAGTCTTGTCCTTCGAATGCCATCGTCTTCGGTGACCTGAACGATCCGGACAGTGCGGTATCGCAATTGTTCCTCAATGAGCGTGCTTATGGCGTTATCGAAGAATTGAATGTGTTGCCTTCAGTGAACTATCTCACCAAAGTGCGCAACAAAAAATCAACCGTAGCTTAATCTCAATCCGAATAAGAAGTTATGTACGAATCACCACTCAGGCGTCCCCTTATCACAGGGAAGACCTCGTACGCCAAAATCACGGATGACATTGTGACGCCCATTGAGGCGGCACCCACCAAATGGTGGTACCTGGGCTTTGCGATTTCGGTCGCGGCGCTGGGGCTCTGGCTTTTGGCAGTTGGTTATCTGCTCTTCACCGGTGTAGGTGTATGGGGCTTGAATAAAACAGTAGACTGGGGTTGGGACATTACCAACTTCGTATGGTGGGTAGGTATTGGTCACGCCGGTACCCTTATCTCGGCTGTATTGTTGCTGTTCCGTCAGAAATGGCGGACGGCGGTAAACCGTTCGGCGGAAGCGATGACCATCTTTGCGGTTATCTGCGCGGGTACTTATCCGCTGTTGCACGCCGGTCGTCCCTGGGTTATTTACTGGGTATTTCCTTTGCCAAACACTTATGGTTCGTTGTGGGCCAACTTTAACTCACCGCTGTTGTGGGACGTATTCGCGATTTCTACCTATTTCACCGTTTCGTTGGTATTCTGGTATGTAGGTCTGATTCCTGATCTGGCCACCATCCGCGACCGGGCGAAAGGATTGCGTAAAACCATCTACAACGCCCTCAGTTTCGGCTGGAACGGTTCTGCCAAAGCCTGGCAGCGTTTCGAAACCGTATCGCTCATCCTCGCCGGTCTGGCTACACCGCTGGTACTTTCGGTACACACCATTGTATCCATGGACTTTGCCACCTCGGTAATTCCCGGCTGGCACACTACCATCTTCCCGCCTTACTTTGTGGCAGGAGCGGTGTTCTCGGGCTTCGCGATGGTACTGACTCTCCTCATCATCATGCGTAAAGTGATGCGTCTGGAGGAGTACATTACGATTTATCACATCGATGTGATGAACAAGATCATCCTGGTTACCGGATCAATTGTAGGTTCGGCTTATATCACGGAGTTTTTTATGGCCTGGTATTCAGCGGTTCCGTTTGAACGCTATGCCTTCATGAATCGGATGTTCGGACCTTACTGGTGGGCGTACTGGGCCATGATGACCTGTAACGTAATCACACCTCAGTTGTTCTGGTCGCAGAAGATCCGCCGTAACATCACCGCGGTGTTTATCATCTCTATTTTTGTGAATATCGGTATGTGGTTCGAGCGTTTCGTTATCATCGTAACCTCGCTGCACCGTGACTACCTGCCTTCGAGCTGGGCCATGTATTCGCCAACCTGGGTGGAGATTTCCATGTTCATCGGGTCACTCGGTTTGTTTTTCACCCTGTTCTTTCTGTTTGCCAAATTCCTTCCGGTTATCGCCATTGCTGAGGTTAAGTCGATTGTGAAAACATCGGCGGAGCAGGAGATAGCCAAAACAGCGGAGGCTGAGGGCATCGATCTTAAAGAAGTTCATCCCCAAATCGCCTGATCATGAGCCAGAAATACATACTTGGAATTTTTAGCGACGAAGTACCTGTACTCGACGCGGTACGTGCGCTCCGTGCATCCGGCAATGCCATCCACGAAGTTTACAGCCCGTTTCCTATCCACGGCCTCGACGATGCCATGGGCCTGAAACGGTCTCGTTTGCCCAAAGCAGCCTTTTTGTTCGGAACTGCCGGACTTTCTTTAGCGGTGTTGATGCAAGCGTGGATGCTGGGTTTTGACTGGCCGATGAACATCGGCGGTAAACCCGCTCTGGCATGGCCCGACTTCGTGCCGGTGAGTTTTGAAATCACGGTATTGCTGACCGCCCTCGGCATGGTAGCAACCTATCTGTACGCCTGCGGATTTTTCCCCGGCGCTACACCCAAACAACCCGATCTGAGGGTTACCAACGACAAATTCTGCATCGCCATCAAAAGTGAAGGTGCAGATCAGGCAGCTGTAGAAGCTGTACTGCGTCAGCATGGTGCCGAAGAGGTTAAAGTAGAGGAGGTAGAACTATGAAAAAGCAACTAATATTCGGTGCACTGGCCCTGGCTATCCTGAATTCCTGTGCCTTAATCAAGGATGAAAAGGATACCGGCTATGAATTTGCACCTCAGATGTATGTTTCTACACCTTACGAGCCTTATTCGCAGGTTGAAGAAAACAGCATCAATCCCAATGGTATGAATATGCGTAAACCGGTTGCGGGCACCATTGCCCGCAATGGTACGGGTTACGACAATACCCGCCTGGAGCTGATGCATAATTATCCTATCGGCAAAGACAGCATTGAATATGCTGCTCAGGTGCTTAAAAACCCTTTGGAGGCAAACGATAAAATCCTGAAAGAAGGAAAGTATTACTACACCACTTACTGTCGTCCGTGTCATGGCGACGAGGGTAAGGGAGATGGCCCGGTGGGTCAGGTGTATGGTGGTGTGCCTAATTATAAGGCAAGCTATATTGCTGATAAATCATCAGGACATATTTACCATGTCATCACCAAGGGCAAAGGCCGTATGTGGGATTTGAGTACCCAGATTCGTCCTGAGGACCGCTGGAAGATTGTCATGTATGTGAATCAATTAAGAGGTTATACCGGAGAATAATAACGACCATGGGATCACATCACCACGAGATCACTGTTAAAGAAGAAAAGTTCGTCTTTACCAGCAAACTGCGCAACATCACCTTCGGCCTCATGGGTCTGGGTATTCTTGGCACGGTGTACGGTCTGATGACCGATGCACATGGCTTCTGGGCCAATTTCCTGCTGGGTAACTGGTACTTTATGGGTGTTGCCATGGCTGCCACCTTGTTTGTGTTCGTTATGTCGGCTACCAATGCGGCATGGTCAATTGGCTTTAAACGTATTGCCGAGGCGATGTCGGGCTATATGCCGGTGGCTTTTGTAGGCTTTCTGGTAATCCTGCTAAGCATGGCCATGCACTGGAACCATGTCTATCACTGGACACATCCCGGTATTGCCGATCAGTTTCTGGCGGATGGCAGTGCCAACCCAGAGTTCGATGAAATCATAGCCGAAAAGGTGGCCTATCTGAACATACCGTTCATGGCTGCCCGTGCCATTGTTGCCTTTATCGCCTGGATGTTGTTCATCCGCGCGTATCGCCGCAACTCGCTGGCAGAAGACCTCAACGGGGGCCTGCGTTATATGAAGCGGAACAAAACCCTCGCGGTAGCTTTTCTGCCAATCTACGCGGTTACCTGGGCCATGGCATGCTGGGACTTTGTCATGTCTATTGATACCCACTGGTACTCAACCATTTTCTGGATGTACCACTTTGCTGCGGCATGGGTCACCGGTATTTCTATCATTGCCATTATTGCCATTCTGCTGCGTAGAAACGGCTACCTGCAATCGATCACAGAAAACCACCTGCACGACATCGGCAAGTTCATGTTCGCCTTCAGTATTTTCTGGACCTACATCTGGTTGTCGCAGTACCTGCTCATTTTCTACGCCAACATTCCGGAAGAGGCCATCTACTACCAGGAGCGTTTTGAGAATTTCAAGGTATTGTTCTTCGTAAACCTGTTCATCAATTTTGTGGCGCCCTTCCTGCTGCTCATGACGCGTGGCTCGAAACGAAATGACACGATGATGTTGCTGGTAGCTGTGTTGCTGGTAATCGGTAAATACATCGACCTGTATCAGGGTATTATGCCGGGTGCGGTAGGTGCTCATGCTCATTTCGGTATTGTTGAAATCAGCCTGTTCCTTGGTTTTATCGGCCTGTTCACCTTCGTGGTAGCACGCAATATGTCGAAAGCGAACCTGATTCCGATGAAGCATCCTTATCTCAAGGAGTATGCTACACACGAGGTGATGTAAAATCCGTGTTGAACGTTTGATCCCCTTTAAAAAGACCGCTGCTTGTTTTGAGTAGCGGTCTTTTTTTGATTAGAGAGTGGAGAGTGGAGAGTGGAGAGTGGAGATGGGAGAGTGGGTTTTATTGGGAGCAATAAACTCATGGACGCATGGTTCGACAAGCTCACTATGACCATGCCCCACACCTCCACTCTCCCATCTCCCCCATCTCCACTCTCCCTACCCCTTCGGTTTATACGCCGATTCCTTGAAAATCTGCTCATAATTGTTGTTTGCAAATAAAGCAGGGAGGCTAATCTCAGGGTTTTGCTCCAAATAAGCAGCTATGATTCTGTAACCTATGAAGGCACCCAGGCGGGCAGGAGATGCCTCAGGGAGGCCGTTGGTGAACGGGCCATCGTTCATGAAACGGGCCACTTCGCCCAAATCATCGGTGTAAAGAATGTCCCGGTTGAGCATATAGGCCCATATATTGCGTTCATTTACCGTAATCCAATCCCATTGTTCGCTGCTGTAACCAAACAGTAAGCTATCTGGCGCATCCGGCAATATCTGGTGTAGCGCGTATTGCACTTTACCGGTTTCCAGCATTCGGGTCAGCATTTTGGTACTTGTGCCATAGTCGGGAATCAGATCTTCCAGTATCAGTTGCATGGCGTCGGGCACGATGTGTTCAGCTGTGAGTCGGCGCATGAGATAAAGTGTCATAAAATCGACCATCGGATAATACCGGTAACTACTGCCAAGATATAGATCCAGTCCTACAAGGACAGCACTGTCGATCAGGGCAGTTTTGTATTTGAAACCACTCACCAGAGTAATGATGTCATAGGTCTGTGCCTCCGGAAAATACTTTTTATAAAAGCGAAAAGCTTTGTCGAAGTCTTTGTCAATGACTGAAAAGTCCTTGTAATGAGACAGTACATCCCGGTATACGGTATCTATATAGGGGTCATGCAGAAAAGCGGAGAGGTTGTCGTATAGCCCGGGGTCATTGGCCCGGCTGACCTGTACCATTTGTTCTGCATAAAAAGGCAGGAAGTTACCATAAGTTGCTTCCAGGGCTGCTGCATTAGCCCGGAGCTGGTCTCGCGTCTCCCACAGATCGCGGTCAAAACGTTTGGTGGTGAACTGCACGGTGATATCTGCCGGGGGAGGCGTTTCTATATGGGAGGCGGGCAACCACCAATAAACAGCACTTGCTATCAAAGCAAGACCTGCAGTAAGCAGGTACCATTTCCGTTTTCCCTTGTTTTTCACCATTATTGCATTGATTTTACGGAAGTAAAGTTAAGGTTTCGCATTTTGAATTGCGGTGTCTGACTTAGTCCTGATCCTAACTTTAGCTGTTGTATGAAACGATTATTTGCTCTTTTGTTGCTTTTTATCCCGGCTATTTCCGGCGTGCAGGCTCAATCCGAATATGAACGCCTGAGATTCGGACTTCAGTTTAGTCCCAATTTCAGCTGGGTTTCCCCGCAAAGCCGTTTTGTAAATGCTGAGTCAGCGGGTTTCGGCTTCTCCTATGGTTTGATGGCGGAGTATAAACTCACTGATAATTATATGTTCCATACAGGTTTGGGCATCAACCAGCTTTCTCACTTTGTTTCGCTTGATTCCAATACATATCGCAATACAGGTGCGCCGGGAAACATGCAGAAAATATTCGATGTAAATTATCGCTATCGTGCCCAATACCTCGAAATACCCCTCGCAATTAAAATGCGTACCAATCAAATGGGGGGTGGTATTCGTGTTTATGGCATATTCGGGGTAGAAATGGGCATTTTGTTACAGGCAAAGGCGATGGTCAAAAACGGAGCACCCCTTTTCGATCCTGATGAATATTTCTTCGTCAACCGATCTGAAGATGAGGTAATCCCTACCGTTACTTTTTCTGATAACGTCAACGTTTTCCGGATGGGGATACTCATGGGCGCAGGTGTTGAATACCTGGTAAGTGGTAATACGCACATTGTCGCCGGGGTACGTTTTAATAATCCGTTTACCGATCATTTTAATGGCCCGCAAATGACTGCCCGTGCGCCGTTTATGGGTTTGCACCTCGGACTTTTCTTTTAAAATATGCGGGTAGCACTTGCCCAAAACAACTACCACACCGGTAATTTTTTACAGAATACTGAAAAAATACTGGCTTCTGTCGCACAGGCAAAAAGTGCCGGTGCTGATTTGGTTGTTTTTGCAGAACTGGCCGTTTGTGGGTATCCTCCCCGGGATTTCCTGGAGTTTGACCACTTCCTGCAGCTTTGTGAAGAAGCGGTCGACCGCATTGCAACCGCCTGCGTCGGTATAGGCGCTATTGTAGGAGTACCGGTTTACAACCAGCTGGGTCAGGGCAAGCGACTCTACAATGCTGCCGTACTACTGGCAGATGGCAGGGTGAGGTCGGTAGTAGCCAAATCGCTGCTGCCCACTTATGATGTGTTCGATGAATACCGTTACTTCGAGCCTGCCAAAGAAAGCCAGGTAGTGGAATTCGGCGGCAAGCGGATAGCCCTTACCATTTGTGAGGATTTGTGGAATGTGGGGCACCACGCCATCTATCCCCGGAGCCCCATGGATCAGCTTGCTGAACAGCGACCTGACCTTATCATAAACATTGCTGCCAGCCCGTTTTCAACCGATCAACAGGCGGAGCGACTTTTTGTCCTGCGTGAAAATGCAGCCAAATACCAGCTGCCCATCTTGTATGTAAATCATATAGGGGCACAAACAGAACTTATTTTTGATGGCAGTTCAATGGCCCTTCAGGCTGATGGCGACCTGGCCTTGCAGCTTAAAAGTTTCGAAGAGGATTTTGCAACCGTCGATTTGAAAGATAACCGCTGGTCTGCGGTTTCACCATTATCTGCCGATACCAATAAGATGGCAGCTATTGAAGCAGCCCTTACACTCGGCATACGGGATTATTTCCAGAAACTTGGTTTTCAGAAAGCCATACTCGGACTTTCCGGTGGCATCGACTCAGCCCTGGTGACGGTGCTGGCGGTCCGTGCATTGGGTTCTGAAAATGTACATTGTTTGCTCATGCCCTCACGTTATTCCAGCGATCACAGCATTGCCGATTCCATTGCCCTGGTCCGGAACCTGGGAGTCAGCTACGACATATTATCCATCGAAAAGGCTTTTGAGGCGTACGAAGCAATTCTGGCCGATCCTTTCAAGGGACAACCCGCCAATATTACAGAAGAAAACCTGCAATCACGTATCCGGGGTATGTTGCTGATGGCCTACACCAATAAGTTCGGTTACATTCTGCTCAATACAACCAACAAAAGTGAACTGGCGGTAGGGTATGGCACCCTGTATGGAGATATGTGCGGTGGTTTATCTGTAATTGGTGATTTGTATAAAACAGAAGTGTTTGAACTTTGTCGTCATATTAACAGGGTAAAGGAGTTTATTCCAGACAATATCATTATAAAACCACCCTCCGCAGAGTTAAGACCCGATCAGAAAGACAGCGACAGCCTGCCGGATTATGAGCTGCTCGATCAGATTTTATTGCGCTACATTGAGCAACGACAGGCACCTGCCCAGATTATGGAAGCAGGCTTTGAGGCAGCAGTTGTGAGAAAAGTCATGCGACTGGTAAATATGAATGAATACAAACGGCATCAGACGCCACCCATTCTGCGTGTGAGCAGCAAAGCGTTTGGCATGGGTCGACGGGTACCCATTGTTGCACGGTATTTATCTTGATAACGGTATGCTTACCATTTGTATACCATCCTTTTTAGGTTAACTGGGTACCGATAGTCATTTTTGCAGGGTCTAACCCCAACAAGACCCTTTGATGAAACATTTATTTACTATGGCCGCGTTGCTGTGCTGTGGCATAGCAGAGGCACAAAGCTGGCACCAGAACGGTCTGATTGCCTGGTACTCTTTTAATCAGGCTACTTTAGCTGACAGCAGTGGCAACAGCCGGCATCTTTCAAGCCAGCAAGGCGTACAGTCAGGTACTGACCACCTCGGTCAGGTAGGGCAGGCAGTTGTTTTTGGAGGAGGTAATGACCATATGCTGGGTAACAGCAATGGATTGCCCAAAGCAAATACCAACAGAACCCTCTCCGTATGGATTCTGCCGACAGCTTTTCCTGATCAACTGGAATATGCGTTTGCATTTTTTTACGGCAATATGGCTCTTAATGCAGGCATGGGTTTGGGCATACACCAATCAGGCCGTGTATTGTTCGCAGGTTATACGGATAATGCCCAGAACCAGACCCCTGATTTATGGTCGACAAACAGCATTTTACTCGATCAGTGGGTGCATCTGGTGCTTACCTATGAAAACGGGATGGCTAAAATGTACCTCAATGGTCAGCTGGAGGCACAGGGAAACAAAACCTGGAATACCGGAAATGGCCACCTGAACATCGGCAGGATGGGAGCTACGGGTGGCGGACAAACAGGAGGTGCTACCATATATCTGCCGGCTGAAGTAGTGGTAGATGAATTCAGAATTTATGACCGTGCCCTGAGCCCTACCGAAATAGACCGGCTGTTTACCGACGACTTTACAGATACTACTTCAGGAACCTCGGTACAAAACCTGGTGGTTTTGCCTTTACAACTCTACCCGAATCCTGCTACAGATGTCCTGAACCTCCGTTTAGAGGACGGAGGGTCCGAAGCCACCTATGTCATAACCGATTTACAAGGCCGTGAACTGCTGTCAGGTCGATATGAAGGATCTTTGGACGTCAGCGCATTGCCGGCCGGGATGTATGTAACCAGTCTCCGGCAGGGAAGCCGTTTCTATCGAGGTAAATTTGTGAAGCGGTAGTTTAGCCGCGTTTCAGGAACATGGTCTTCAGTACCATACGAACCTTTTCAACTTTAACTTCCACTTCACCTTCATCTTCGGTGAGGTGGATATTTTTTATCACCATGCCTTTTTTGAGGGTGATGTTGGTGCCTTTTACCGGCAAACTTTTAATGAGGATGACGGAATCTCCTTCGTTGAGGGGATTACCGTTGCTGTCTTTTACAGAAGTCATAGGCAGGAAAGTTGTGCGAAGGTATATTTTTCCGGCTATAAATTTTATCCTGCAAAGCATTGAGACAGCGAGAAACGAGAAATGAGAAACGAGAAGCGAGAAACGAGAATTCGAGAAAACCCCGTTTAACCCGTTTAGCCGCTAAGGTTTCGACTTCGCTCAACCACCGCTAAAATTGACACGTTTTACCGTTTAGCCGTTTAACCCCTCAACCCAACATCAAACATACCCCACCCACCACTTGTGTTTGTGTTGTGCCTTAAACTTGTCCCATAATACACAAGCCGGGTAAAGCGATACCACCACCGCAAGCCAGATAAACCAAGTGGAAAGCAGGCCGAAACCATAACCGGGCAGGCTAGTGGCGAAATTCACCCAAACGGGTAGTACCATAGCCTGCCAGGGGTAGCCGGTGAGCACAGCGGCAAGCATAGCCACTGCATGAATGAGATAGAGATGGGCTACATAGTAGAACAGCGGTACTCTGCCAATTACTGAAAGTTGTTTTTGCAGCGGAATATTCTTTTTTTCTGCAAACCTGAGAAACAGCAGCGCCGGACCGAGTGTCATCAGCAGATAAAGCAGGGAAGGTGGGTATTTGCTGGTGTTCAGGTAGGAGAGAAGGGTGAACAGCGGATTGGCACGGACTTCCCAACCGGAAGGATCTCCGTACACATCCAGCGCCCGGAGCAGCACAAAGCCGATTGTTGCGCTCAGTCCAATCCTCAGTAACCATTTCCTGCGATTTTCCGGATGGGCAGCCTTGCTGTAGAGACTCCCCGCAGCATACCCTAATGCCATTACGCCCACCCAGGGAATGGCGGGGTAGCCAATAAAAAGGGTGAATTCCCCGAACTGAAACAGCTGAAACTGGTGCATCACCGACCATAAAATGGCCGCTACACCCTGACCGGGAACAGTCATGCCATCCAATAAATTATGACCTAAAACAAGCGCCAGTCCGAATCCAAGTATCCAGCGCCGGGGCAACCAGATCAGGCCGCTCAGTACAATCATTCCCAGGCCTATTACCCATATTACAATGAGCAGTATATTATGAAAGCCTGTATCGAAAAACCAGGCGAAATTGATGACCGTGAGTTCAAGCAAAATGAGCCAGAGTCCCCGGCTTATCAGAAAACGGCTGAGTTCTTTTTTGCCCTTGCGTTCCCCTGCCAGAAATGCGGAGGTGCCGGCCAGAAATACAAACACCGGCGCGCAAAAATGGGTAATCCAGCGAGTGAAGAACAGGAATCCGTTGGTTTGGTCCAGGTCGGTAGGGGCGAATAAAAAAGCATCGCGGTGGAAATAGTCCCGTACATGATCCAGTGCCATGATGACCATGACGAGGCCCCGCAACAGGTCGATGCTCTCAATACGTTTGTTTACCGGAGGTATTTGCATGCCTAAAGCTAAAAAAAGCAACCAACTTATCGCCTCTCCGTACTTCGGTAGATTTTAACGCAAAGTTTTGGAATTAAAGGAGTTTCGCAAAGCGAAAGCAAGCTAAAAAAAGTCTCGTCTCTCGCCCTCTCAATGTCTGAGCAGGTTACCGGCCCTTAAACGCTGCCACCCGCTTCTCTACAAAAGCAGCCATGCCCTCTTTCTGATCCTCAGTGGCAAAAAGCAGGTAGAAATTCTTGCGCTCGAACTCAAGCCCTTCGCTCAGCGGTGTTTCGAAGGCTTTCAGTACCGATTCTTTGGCCAGACGTACGGCAATTGGCGACAGCAGAGCGATCTCTCTCGCCATTTTAACCGCCTCATCGAGATAAAGCTCCACCGGAACTACTTTGTTTACGAGGCCTAACTGGTAAGCCCTTTCGGCATTGATAAATTTGCCACTGAGTGCCATTTCCATCGCGTTCACCTTGCCGATTACTCTGGGCAGTCGCTGGGTGCCACCGGCCCCGGGCATTACACCGATTTTAATCTCCGGCTGACCAAAAACCGCTGTTTCCGAAGCCACCACCATATCGCAGTGCATCACCAGCTCATTGCCGCCGCCCAGGGCAAAACCGGAGACGGCCGCGATGATGGGTTTTTTTGTTTTTTTAATCTGATCCCAGGTGCTGAACTGGTCTATTTTCAGCATGTCAACAGCCGTACGACCAGCCATTTGTTTGATATCGGCACCAGCGGCAAAGGCCCGTTCGTTGCCGGTGAGTATGATTACCCGGACTTCGTCATCCTGGTCGAGCATTTTGAGCGCATCGCGGACTTCACCCATGAGTTCGAGGTTGAGGGCATTAAGCTCTTTGGGGCGGTTGAGGCGGATAAGCGCGATATGCGGCTCATAGCGGGGTTCTACGATGATAAATTCCATAAGTCAAAAATCAGTATTCGTCGCTTCATTCGGAAGTACTGCGGTAAAAATAGCGTATCGTAACAAGTCCCGCTCCCTATCCTGACCCCAATCTGCTATCTTTGGTCAAACATCAAACCCCAAAACATGAAAAAATTATTTGCCTTGTTGCTCAGCCTCAGCATGACTGCCGTGGCCTTCGCGCAATTGAGTCTTCCACAGCCTTCCCCCAAGGCTTCTGTGATGCAAACGGTTGGAATCACCGAAATCAGCATCGTTTACAGCAGCCCGGGTGTGAAAGGCAGAACCATTTTCGGCGGTCTCGAAGCCTACGGAAAAGTATGGCGCAGTGGTGCCAATTCTGCTACAGAAATTCATTTCAGCACCGATGTCATGATTGGCGGCAAAGAGGTGAAAGCCGGTAAATACGCCCTTTTTACCATACCAGGTGAAACGGAGTGGACTTTTATCATCAACTCCAACGCCAACCAATGGGGCTCTACCAGCTACAAACAGGAACTGGACGTAGCCCGTGTAGTGGTAAAAGCCGAAAAACTTGAAAAAACCAAAGAACGCCTCAGCTATTACATCGACTATGTAAGCGATAACGAAGCAAACGTTGTGCTTAAATGGGAAAATGTAAAAGTTGGTTTTCCGGTTAAAATAAACTCCAAAGAACTGGCCATGAGCGGTATGAATAAATACTTCCGCAACAGTGCCGGCGAATGGATTAATTATGCCAGTGCAGCCCGTTACATCATCGAAAATGGCGGATCTTCTGCGGATGCCCTCGGTTATGCCAACAAAGCGGTTGAGCTGAACAACAAACATTTCTTCAGCCACTACATCAAATCGCTGGCCCTCTCTGCCAACAGCATGCCGGCAGAGGCCCTTGCATCAGCCAATGAAGCCAAACGCATCGGTGATGCCGAGCCAAGTGGCTTCTATGATGTTTATAAAGCCGATATCGCCGCTAAAATTGCCGAATGGAGCAAGGCGAAGCCTGCTAAGAAGAAGTAGTAGAGACGGTAGTCGATGGTCCATAGTCGATGGTCCATGGTTCATTGTCCATGAACTATGGACCATCGACTTTCTGCAATTAAAGATGGCCAATCAGGGCCTGTTCTAATTTATTTCAACCCCAATGTCCATTTTGCAAAGCATTAAGTTTTCAGGAAGTCTGCTGTTACTGCTATCAGCAACCTTCGCTTTTGCCCAGCCCAATTACGGGCCGGTCCGTAACCTCTCATCCGGTGAGTTGCTGGAAGAGGTGCGGAAACTGCAGGTGACCGGCCGGGTGCTGTACATTGCCGCCCATCCCGACGATGAAAATACCCGCATGCTGGCCTGGCTGGCCAGAGACCAGCAGTTTGAGGCCGCTTATTTGTCGCTGACACGGGGAGATGGCGGACAGAACCTCATTGGCAGGGAAGTGCGCGAAGGACTCGGACTGATCCGGACACAGGAGCTGCTCGCCGCCCGCAGGGTGGATGGCGCCCGTCAGTATTTTACCCGGGCCAACGATTTCGGCTACAGCAAAACACCGGAAGAAACCTTCACCAAATGGGACCGCGATTCATTGCTGGCCGATGTGGTGTGGGTCATCCGCCAGTTCCAGCCGGATGTTATCATCACCCGCTTTAATCCTGATCCTTCCCCTACCCATGGTCACCATACCGCCTCGGCGCAGCTGGCAGTCGCTGCTTTCGAGGCTGCTGCCGATTCGAAACGTTTCCCGGAGCAGTTGCGGTATGTGCAACCCTGGCAGGCTAAAAGCATCTTCTGGAATACCAGCTGGTGGTTTTATGGCCGGGAAGATTTTGATAAAACCGGATTCCTGGCCCTATCGGTCGGGAGTTTCAACAGTGTGCTGGGAACGGGTTACGGAGAGATAGCCGCTGAAAGCCGCTCCATGCACAAAAGCCAGGGCTTCGGTGCCGCCCGGCAGCGGGGAGATGAAATAGAATATCTCAAACCGTTGGGAGGTGCCGCCGGAACCCAATTGCTCATGCATGGGGTATCAACCGACTGGTCGCGTATCAAAGACAGTCAGAAACTCCAGCTTGCCCTGAAAGCTGCCGAAAATGCCTTTGACCCTACCCACCCGGAGCGTATGCTGCCGTTCCTGCTCCAGGCCCGTAAGGCATTGGAAAGCATGGATGCCCGGCAAATCATTGTCCGCGAGAAACTTCAGCAGCTCGACTTGCTTATTGCCGAAACCGCAGGTATCTGGCAGGAGGTAAGCGCCGAAAAATTCAGTTACAGTCCCGGCGATAGCCTCGGACTACGTCTGCAAACCCTGGTCCGCCGGCCTGCTTCGGTCAGACTTCAGCAACTCACCTGGCAAAGTGTGCGTTGGGAGGGAGATATTATCCTTCCCTTCCATTATGTAACCGAAGCTACCGATGGGCAGGGAACCGATATGCTGTTCAACCAGAAAACCGTCAGGTCAACCCGCCTCAAATTGTTGGAGGATGTGCCATATAGCGGGCCATTCTGGCTCAATGGCAGGCTTGATGCCGGTTTTTTTGACCTCCCACGTCAGCAATGGGTAGGTGTAACCGAAAATCCTGCAGTGCTGAGGGCAGAAGTCCGCTATCAGATAACCGCAGGGGGTGAAACGGCTGTCATCCGTCTGTTTGAACCGGCCTTGTACCGGTGGACCGATCCTGTAGAAGGAGAACGTTACCGTCCCCTGGAGGTTTTGCCGGCCGCAACGCTGTCATTTGACCGCGGGCATTACTTCTCAAGGGGTTATGCAGATGTAGCCGTTGAAGTGCTTATTCAAAACCAGCAACAGGATTTTGCAGGCACCCTCCAGCTGCAATTGCCGGATGGATGGCTCAGCCTGCCTGCTTTTCAGGAGATTAAAGCTGGTATTCCAGGGCAGGAACAACGGTATCAATTTGTCGTGAGACCAGGCAAGAATGCCGGAAACGGACAACTGACGGCTATCGTTACCACTGCCGGCAAAACATACAGCAAAGGATTACAACGCATCGAATACAAACATTTACCCGTACAAACCATGCTGCCCGCTACTGCCGTGCCGCTGCAGTTGATAGAGCTTAAAACCACCCCCCGCCGCATTGCTTACATCGACGGTGCCGGCGATGACCTCCCGGTAGCTTTACGACAACTGGGCTATAAGGTGGATGTAGTGGATGTAGCCCAACTAAGCCCGGAAGTCCTGAAAAATTATGAGGTTGTGCTCACCGGTGTAAGGGCCTACAACACCGTACCTGAACTGGCGGTAAAAAATCAGCTGCTGCTCGACTTTGTCAATGCCGGGGGTACGCTTATTCAGCAATACAATACTTCACAGGGACTTGTAACCGACCAGTTGGGGCCATATCCAATGAAATTGTCAAGAGAGCGCACTACAGTGGAAGGGAGTCCTGTAAATTTGTTGCAACCGCAACATTTTCTACTTAATCAACCTAACAAAATCACTCAAAACGATTTCACCGGTTGGGTGCAGGAGCGCGGATTGTACTATCCCGGCAGTTGGGACAAGGCACTTGAGCCGCTTTTACGCCTGGCAGATCCGGGCGAAAAGCCAAGCGATGGTTCTTTATTGTACGGCGGGTACGGGAAAGGTGTTTATATCTATACAGGACTCAGCTTTTTCCGGGAAATCCCGGCAGGAGTTGGTGGGGCCTACCGTTTGCTCGTCAATATGATTGAAGCGAAACAGCCGCTGAAAACGCAAAAACCGTGAATCAGGATATTAAACAGCCCGAAGAAGAATCGCTGGAAGGCATGCCCCGGTTTATCAAAAGCTGGAAGCAGGCCTATGGATTATTGTTGCTGTTTTTAGGAGTGCTGATTGTCTTGTTTTATCTCTTTTCAGAAGCCTGGGCATGAGTTGGCTCGACTGGACGGTACTCCTGGCGTCACAACTGCTCATCGTAGTATACGGTGTCTGGAAAAGTCGCCGGCAAAAGGGCATGGAGGACTATTTGCGGGGTCGCAGCATGAACTGGTTCACTATCGGGTTAAGTATCATGGCCACGCAGGCCAGCGCCATCACTTTTTTGTCGGCTCCGGGGCTGGCTTATACAGAAGGAATGCGCTTTGTGCAGTTCTATTTTGGACTGCCGATCGCCATGGTAATCCTCAGCATGTTTGCCGTACCGCTGTATTACCGGCTCAACGTTTATACAGCCTATGAATTCCTGGAGAAACGTTTCGATTTAAAGACCCGCACCCTGGCCGCATTCCTGTTTCTGACCCAGCGCGGTCTGGCGGCCGGTTTTACCATTTTTGCACCCTCTCTCATTTTGAGTAGTCTGCTGGGTTGGAATATTTACTGGACCAACCTCGCCATTGGCCTGATTGTGATTGTTTATACGGTTACAGGCGGTACCCAGGCTGTTGCCCGCACCCAGAAAACGCAGATGGCTATCATACTGGCAGGGATGTTCATTGCGGGTTATCTGGTGGTGGCCATGCTGCCGGAGCAGGTCGCATTTGGCGATGCCCTGCAACTGGCCGGCAAAATGGGCAAGCTGCAGGCGGTCGATTTCAGTTTTGATCTCAACGACCGCTACAACATCTGGAGCGGCCTGATTGGCGGTACCTTCCTGATGTTATCGTATTTCGGGACAGACCAGAGTCAGGTGCAACGTTATCTCGGCGGACAAAGCATCGCACAAAGCCGGATGGGCCTTATTTTCAACGGCCTTGTTAAGATACCCATGCAGTTCGCCATCCTGTTTGTGGGGGCCATGGTCTTTGTTTTTTATCTCTTTCAAACCCCGCCGGTATTTTTTAACCGGGTAGTGCTTGAACAGACCCGGCAAGGGGTGTATGCAGATAGTCTGCGCCAGACAGAAACCACCTTCACCCAGCTGCATCAGGAAAGAAAAGCCAGCGCCTACGCCCTGGTAGAAGCATCCAGAAGTGGCAATGACCAGTTGCTGGAAGCGGAAGCTGTAAAGCTCAGGGAAGGCCAGGCTTTGCTGGATAAAAGCCGGGAAGAGGCCAAAGGCTGGATTAAAAAAACAGACCCCGCTGCCGATACAAATGACACCAACTACATCTTCCTCACCTACGTCTTCGATTTTCTGCCAGTGGGTTTGATAGGCTTAATCATCTCGGTCATCTTTTCGGCTTCCATGTCGAGTACAAGTTCTGAATTGAATGCACTTGCCAGCACGACGGTGGTAGATGTTTATAAACGTATGATAAAATCCGATGCCAGCGATGCGCATTATCTGAAAGTTTCGAAATGGAGCACACTTTTATGGGGTATTTATGCCATCATTTTTGCCATGTTTGCCAACCGGCTGGGTACCCTGATAGAAGCGGTTAATATTTTAGGATCCCTTGTTTATGGGACCATACTGGGCATTTTTGTCGTAGCCTTTTTTCTGAAGCGGGTAGGGGGCAGGGCAGTATTTATAGGCGCAGTGCTCTCGGAAAGTATTATTCTGGGACTTTTCTTTTTCAGCGACCTGCCTTTTCTGTGGTACAATGTAGTCGGGTGCCTGGGGGTAGTGCTTTTCGCGCTGCTCATAGAGGCAGGCCGGACTGGCAAATAGTCTATAGTCCATGGGCCATGGACTATAGACAGTGCCGCACATGTGGCACAAAAGTCTCGCCTCTCGAAATCTCGATGTCTAAGAAATAGAAGAAACGAGTGTAGCTACCACCTCCGGGTAATGCCTGTGCTCCAACAGGTGAATTTTTTCCGCCAGCGTGTCGGCAGTGTCGGTAGGAGAGATGGCTGTTTTGAACTGGGCAATCACCGCGCCTTCATCGTAATGCGCATTGACCAGGTGGATGGTGATGCCACTTTCCTTTTCTCCGTTTTGAATGACACCCTCATGTACTTTATGTCCGTACATGCCTTTCCCGCCGTAAGCCGGTAGCAAGGCCGGATGAATATTCACCATTTTGCCCGGGTAGGCTTCAATCAGGTAATCGGGTATCAACCATAAAAAACCGGCCAGTGCTATAAAATCTATACCTTCCTGGCGTAGCGTATACAATAAACTGTCGCTCTCATAAAAAGAACGTTTGCTGATCAGTACCAACGGGATGCGTAACCGATGTGCTCTGGCAACTACCCCCGCATCGGGTTTGTTGCAAACAATCATGGTGACTTTGGCGACAGTACTGCCTTTAAAATATTCGTACAGCCGCTCGGCGTTGGAGCCCGAACCGCTGGCAAAAACTGCTATTTTTTTCATTAAATGCCAAATTCAGTCTGTAAAATCCGCTGTAGCAACTGGTCAATATTGCCGTTGTTGTTCAGTCTGTGCAACTCCAGCGTACTCATGACGAATTTACTGCCATTCACCGGGTTGGTCCGTAAACCAATGATGTCACGACGACCCTGATACAGCGTAATCTGAAAAGTGCTGTTATCGCGCGACAGGATATTGGCACGGTATAAAATTGTTGTCCCTGCAACAAAACGCATGGGCCGAACGAGGGATGAAAATCCTTTGTGTCGCAAAACAGGATAACCTGCCTCTGCCGGCTGCACGGTGGAGGTATCCGTCATCAGATTGCTGGTGCCTTCCGGAACCGGAAGCAGGCTGTCAATCGGCGATAATTCAAAGAAATTACTCGTAACAGGCGAAGCATCTCCAGCCGTGGTACTCAACAAAAGTTTCCCGCCATTACCCAGAAAAGTGCCCATGGTATTCCGGGTGAATACGATACTGTAGTCAAAATCCGGACCTGCCCATAAAATCTGGTCAAAAAATCCGAAAACCATACTTTGGGTGCGGTTGTCCGGGGAAAGGCGGACAAACCGGTTATTTTCTCTCCTGAAAATCTGGACTTTATCGTAACTGCTTATGCCAAGCATGGTAAACTGACCTTCATAAAAAGCATCAACAGCGTCTGCATTCTGGTCGGGATTGGGGTCGTTACCGTATGCATTTACCAGCAGAAAGCGGCTGGCAGGTTTTTTAATGTAGATAGCATTGGCAACCTGAAACTGGGATTTGGCCCCGGATTGGTCTACTGCCCTCAGATAGAGCCGGTTGGTATCATTGAGCAGCATCCCGTTGATGCGACTGGTTAAGGGATTGTTGTTACTGCCTGCAAATACTTCTGCTTCACTGACAAGCCCACTCAGATCGGTAGCCCGTAAGATCACAGCATTAAAAACGGCCGGGAGCAAAAAGACAGTGCCGTTGGTATCGTTAAGATAAAGTTCATACCCTTCCAGGGTTTGGAGGCCGTCGGGATCGTTACCTGTCCACTCATATTTAACAGCGGGAAAACTTACAACAGGATTACCTCCTGCCAGCGGATTACCACCATTGGGCGCGTAAACGAATGAAACTGTTGGTGGCGAATTTTTAACAGGGTATTTGATTCGGGCAGGGTCCGGGTCACGCTGTCCCAGATTATCAATAGACCTGACCGTAAAACTGAAGTCGAAAGTATCGCTGCCTGCCGGTACTGCCAGCAAAAAAGTAGAGTCAAGGCGGGTTGTATAAATCCAGTTGGTGGCCGGCGTGATGGGTTCATCGAAGGTAAATTCGTAGCCGGTCACAAAACCGTCGGGATCATCGGCCCACCATTGTATGGCAACCGTTGTTGTAAGGCGGTCGGGGCCGGAGCGGAAGATGGTATCAACGACAGTATAGGTTTCAGGAGCCTCGTTGCCGGTTGGTTCCCCGGTAATATCGGTTTTCCGGCAGGCTGAAAAGGCCATCAGGATGGCGAGAAACAGGTATAGGTACGGGCGGTACATCATGCGTTTGCAAAGCTAAGGAAGAAGGTGAAATTATATCGCGGTCGACGGCGAATGTGGTAAGCTTGATGAAAATTTCATCTTCCCTGTCTGCCTGAAAGGGTAAACACCCGTAGTAATACGCAGTTTACGGCACAATCAACATTAAAAAGTGGACAACATGGTCTGCTTTGTATGTGAAATCTTTGGCAGCTAATTAACCTATGGTTAACTTGCGTGCCCTTACGGGAGATTATCTTTGTAGCATCAAAAATTTAGATATGCATTCAAATTTTATGAAAAAAGGAGCATTCATGCTGGTCATGTTGCTTCTGAGCGTTGGCACTGCCTTCGGTCAGGCGTTCACCTTTACGTCGGGTAACCTGACGCACAGTCAGAATTTCGATGTAATGGATACACTTCCGAATTATCCTACGGGATGGACCGGGGTTCGTTATGCCGGATCATCATCTACTGCCGTCTTACTGATTGTTAACAATGGCAGTGCTGCTTCAGGTGCTCCCTACAATGTGGGGACAATAGCAAGCACCGAAAGGGCTTTGGGGGTACTGGCCTCCGGGTCAACAGCTCCCGCCATTGGTGCTTCGTTTGTAAACAACACGGGTAGCAATGTGGGCTCGGTTAACATTTCTGCCGTTATGGAGCAATGGAAATCAGGATCCAGCGCGGCTATCAACGAAGTGGTGACCTTTGAATACAGTCTTGATGCGGATAGTCTGAACGACGCATCTGCAACCTGGGTGGCGGTGAGCAGTCTGGATATGCTCGAAAAACTGACCACCACCACCACTGCAGCAGCTGTAAACGGGAATGACCCAGCCAACCAAACCAATATTACCGGAATCATCAACCTCGCCTGGCCGAATGCTACTACCCTGTGGGTTCGTTGGAGAGATGCTGATGTTACAGGTTCTGATGGTATGTATGCCGTTGATAACTTCAATATGACGGTCACCAATGCAGCACCTGCAACTACTTCTATTGTAAAATACCAGGTTGATATCAACGGACTTACAGCTCCGAACGGCGTATTTATTGCCGGATCTTTTAACAGTTGGAATGCTACAGCCAATCAGATGACGCAAGTGGGTACTACCACTGTTTATGAATTTACAGATACCCTCAACCTGAATGATACGGTAGCCTATAAGTTTATCCTCGGAGGTGCTAATGCCAGTTGGGAAAACCTAGCGGGCGCCTGTGCCACCGGAATGGGCGGCGATCGTCAGTTGATTGCCAATGCAGCCAGCATGAATTTGCCAGCAGTTGCCTTTGGTCGCTGTAATCCTTACGCCAACCTCCTCGATGCAACTTTGCACATCGATATGACAGGTCAGACGGTTTCTGCCAACGGTGTTTCGGTAGCCGGTAATTTCCAGCGTCCTACCCATTGGACGCCGGGCGCGGCCATGGCCACACTCACCACGAATAACATATATGCCTATACCATTAAGGTAGACCCCAATACAACGTACGATTACAAATTCCTGAACGGAAACGCCTGGGGTACCGATGAATCGGTTCCGGGTGCCTGCGCTGTGAATGGCAACCGTCAGTTGGTAATTGGAACAACCGCGGTTTCTACTTCACCATTCCTCTTCGGAACCTGTAATGTGACTGTTTCAGGACCTACTGACACCTTAATCAATATTGCCAGCCTGCGCGGTGTGAATACCGATGGTGTACTGGATTCCTTGGGCCGTACCTATGCTATCGCAGGTACTGTTATCAGTCACAATATCCGTCCTGCAGGTATGCAATATGTGATCCAGGACAATACAGGTGGTTTCACTATTTTCCGCAGCAGCGGCAACTTTGGTCTGGGCCAGCTGGCAGTAGGTGATTCTATCTGGGCGCAGGGTACTGTTGCTCAGTTCAATGGATTGGGACAGCTGAGCATTGACACAGCCGTAAGAATCGCAGTTGGTCGCCCGGTAGTAACTCCTTTTCTTACTTCAACCATCAAGGCTGAAAGCAGAGAGAACACTTTGGTGCGCATCAATAATGTAACTCTCATTGGCACCAACTGGCCTGCTTCTGGTTCAACTTCAAATGGAACAACCGTTACCGCAGTTTCAGGCGTTGATACTTTTGATTTACGCATTGTCGCAAACGGCACCACCCTGGGTGGTGCAGCTCCTGCAGGGGCGTTTGATATCATTGGTGTCGTGGGTCAGTTTGATAACAGTAATCCTTTTACGAGCGGTTACCAGTTATTCCCTCGCAGCGCAGCTGACATAATTCAGCCTGCCACAGTTGGCGGACCATCAGATACCCTCATTGCCATTGGTAATCTGCGTGGCATGAATGCAGCCGGTGTGGCCGATTCACTGGGTCGCACCTATGCAATTCAGGGAACTGTTATCAGTCACAACATCCGTCCTGCAGGTATGCAGTATGTGATTCAGGACAATACTGGCGGTTTCACCATTTTCCGCAGCTCCGGTAACTTTGGGTTGGGAGCTTTGGCCATCGGTGATTCCGTTTGGGCACAGGGAACAGTTTCACAATTTAACGGATTGGCGCAGCTGACTTTGGATACTGCAGGCCGTTACGCAATTAACAGACCTGTTGTCCAGGCTGCAGTTGTTCCTACTATCAAAAACGAATCTTTGGAGAATACGCTGGTTCGTCTTAACAATGTAACCCTCATCGGTACCAACTGGCCTGCTAGCGGTTCAACCTCAAATGGTACAACCGTTACAGCAGTTACGGGTGTTGATACCTTTGATTTACGCATTGTCGCCAATGGAACAAATCTTGGCGGTGCTGCACCATCCGGTACTTTCGATATTGTGGGTGTGGTAGGACAGTTTGATAATTCAAACCCATTCACATCAGGTTACCAGCTCTTCCCGCGTAATGCAGCCGACATCATCCTGCCACAAGTAGTGGTACCTGTGCAAGTAACCTTCCGTGTTGACATGGATACCCTGACTCCTGGTCCTGGTGGTGTTCGTGTTGCCGGTAGCTTCCAGGGATGGGCACCGAATGCCGCTTCTGCTGTCATGACGCGCATCGGTACTTCCAGCATTTACGAAAAAACCTTTACCATCAATTCCAACGATACGGTTCAGTATAAATTCCTCCGCGACAGTGTCTGGAGTGCGGAAGAACAAGTACCGGCCAGTTGTGGTGTTTCGAACGGCCTCGGTGGATTCAACCGCATGTTCATTGTCCCCAACGTAAACGTTACATTGCCTGCCGTTGTGTTTGGCACCTGTAACCCTGCTGTACCGCCGTTGGCACAACGAACCATCGCGCAGGTAAAAGGCATCAATGCAGCCGGCGTGCTCGACTCACTCGGAACCCGTCAGCGTTTGAGCGGAACTTTGCATGGTGTTAATCATTACCGCAGTTCTTCAACTCCGGTAGGTATTCAGTGGATCATGATTGACCATACCGGTGGTATTACCATCCGCAAAGCCGGCACAAACTTTGGCATTGCTAATCTGACCGAAGGTGACTCGGTGATTGTAGAAGGCGTTATGGAGCAATTCAACGGTCTGACACAAATCAATGTAGATACTGTCATCCGGGTAGCAACCAACCGCACCCTGCGTCAGCCGGTGGTGGTAACAAATCCAAGTGAAGCCACTGAAAACGAACTCATCCGGATTAACAACCTCACCATTGTAAGTGGTACATGGCCTGCTGCCGGTGTTAATGGCAACCTGACTGTAACCAACGGAACGGCTACTTTCCAGATGTTCCTCATCAGCGTTACCAATGTTCCCGGGTCAACCCAGCCAAGCGGCGCGTTTGACGTAATCGGTTTCGGAGCTCAAAACGACAACTCAAATCCGTTTACAGACATTTATCAGATTGTGCCCATGCGTGCCGCTGATATCATTCCGGTCATTGTAACCCAGCCAACCGTTGAATTCCAGCTGACAGGTGATTCAGTGAACGTTTCTGCAGGTCCGGGTGCTTCTTCCATGCGGGTTAATATTGTCAATCCTGTTGCCACAGCAACTACGGTGAAAATTCTGGTGGATGACATTGCACCTACAGTTTACGGCACACAATACAGCCTGTTGCCGGCTCCGACCGGTGATACCCTGGTGCTGAATTTTGCAGCCAGTGCTACCCAGCAACTGGTTACCATAATTGTAAACCAGAATACCCCGCAGGGACGTGTTGACAGTGCCCGCTTTACCATTGTTTCAGCTACCGGTGGTCTGACCATTGGTACACGTAACAGCTTCCTGCTGCGTATCCTGAACCCGGTACCCGCAGCTATTCCTACACGCACCATTGCACAATTGCGTGGTGCCAATACCAACGGTATCCCTGATTCTGTGGGTTTGAATGTGAAAACAACCGGGGTGGTTTATGGCTTTAACAAACGCCCTGCCGGATTGGAATTCACCATTTTTGATCGCACTTCAAATGCCGGTATCGGTATATTCCGCAGTGCCAATGTGACCCCTGCTTACAATGTTCAGGAAGGGGACTCTATACGGGTTATCGGAACAGTGGCGCATTTTAACGGATTGGGACAGATCAATGTCGATTCAATTGTGGTACTTGCCACAAACCGCACCCTGGTTGCTCCGGTTGTCGTAACCAATTTCGGTGAAAACGAAGAATCACGACTCATTCGGATCAACAACCTGAGCATCATCAATCCGGCTCAGTGGCCGATTCCGGGTACCACCGGTTCTGGTAATACGGTTCGGGTCACCAACGGTGTTGATAGCTTTGACCTTCGTATTGATAACGACGTTGACCTCTTCGGTACACCTGTTCCTGCCAGTCCGTTCGATGCGGTTGGTCTGGGCGGTCAGTTCGACGCTACCAGCCCGCATTCAGTTGGCTACCAGTTTGTGCCACGTTATCAGGCTGATATCATCGCCGGAAGCACTCCGGTGGATACCTTCCGTAACTTCAGCCTGCTGACTCCTGCAAACAATACCACTTTGGTTATCAACGGTTCCGCAGGCCAGACAGTAGACATCACCTGGCAGCGGACATTTACCTCGTCTCTGATCAGCCCGCCTGTCAGTTATACCTGGTTGCTTGATTTGCCGAATGGTGATTTCAGTGCACCGCTGGCAAGCATGCCTTCGAATGCCGGTGGTTTCGACACCTCGCTGACGCTTACTTTTGGCATGATAGATACCTTGTTGCAAAACAACGGTGTAAATGTAGGGGTTACTGTTCCGCTCAAATGGACGGTACGTGCCAGCCAGACAGGTGGTGCACCAAGCAAATTGGCTACCGTACCATTCAACATTACCCTCACCCGTGGTCAGGTATTCCCGATTTCTGTCGAAGAAAATCAACTTTTCCAGGCAGTTCAGTTATATCCTAACCCGGCCACCGACAAAGTATACATCCGCTACGAATTGTTGCAGACAGCCAGTATCAAACTCGAAGTGGTTAATATGCTTGGTAAAGTGGTAAGTACTGAGAACATTGCTGCCAGCGCCAATGGCTTGCTGGAAATGGAAGTGACTAACCTTCCTGAAGGTGTGTACTTCGCCCGCATGACTGGTGCACAAAGTCAGTTGGTAAAACGCTTTGTGGTGAAACACTAAGCCTTGAAAGTAAAAGAGCAACGGGCCGCCTCGAAAGAGGCGGCCCGTTTTGTTTTATCTGCAAACGGTTGCCGGCACCCATAAGTGTTGCCACGCCTCATCTGTTTATGCAGAATATTTACCTGCTGTGCCTGACAGGAAGAAGACCCGAAAAAAGCACTGTTGTTCCTTCTTTGGACGTATCTGCAAACGTATTCCCTGTGCTGCCGTTGTACTTTAAAAGGGGAGTGCTTATGCTTCCTTCATTGTATTGCTGGCACATACAGGTGAGACACCACACTCCCCGTTTAACGGGCAAGTCCGTTCATCACGGTAAAAGTGCCTTGTCAAGTACTTCTGGCAATTGTTTGCTGGATGGGCGAGGGGGTTTGTTATTCAATATGGTACCATCTCTGCCGATAAGCACATATCGGGGTATGCCTCTTACATTATAAGCCTGAGCCGTCTCATTCCTGAAACCCTTTGCCCAAAGGTGAATACCTTCAATATTATGCTTTTCAATACCTTTTTTCCAGGCTTTTTCGGTTTCATCTACCGAGATATAGACAAACAGAATGTCTTTTCCGGCATACGCCTCTTTGACTTTTTTGGCATGCGGCATTTGTTCTATGCAGGGACCACACCAACTGGCCCAGAAATCGAGGTAAATGAGTTTTCCTTTCAGATCTCCTAAAGAAATGGTTTTGCCGGCTTCGTTCTGGAGAGAGAAATGGGGTGCCTGCTGACCAGGAGCCAGTCGGCGTGCAATGTTGAATCTTTCTGTCACATACCGTTTCAGTTCCTCATTTTCAGCCTGCAGTAAAAACTCATGGGTAGGGTCATCCATGGTTTTCATCGATACATTTTCATAGCCGTCGAGTAAGAGTTCGGCACGTAGGTATTCGAGGGTTTTATTCCGGTAAATGCGGCTTGCATCTGACCACTTGGCCATGAAAACCTCCTCTGGTGTTGATTGGGTCATAAGGGAGGTCTTACTGAAAAATTCCAGTGCCTCCCTGACCGTGTTCCTATAGGTCTGGAGATGCACAGCCCGGTCGTTATGGAGATTCATTTCTTCCAGAAAGGAGAAATAAGAAGCCGGTGTACTTTCCGGCATTACCGGATGGTCGGTATTCCGGGTGAACATATATTTATAGGAAGGATATATTAATTTAAGATCCGACCATTTATAACTGATGACCAGCTTTTCTTCCTCATAGAAAGCTTCCGGAAGCCTGTCTTTCCAACTTTCCAGGTATTGAAGGTCCTGAAACATCTGTTTGTCTGTGTAAGCCAGATATTCCTGCGGCGTATATTTTTTAACAGCGTAAATGGCCGCAACCTCCGTTGAGGTCAGCTTTTTGGCGTCGTCTTCAAAAGTCAGGTAATAAGCAGCGAGGTATTGACTGCACCCGGCATTTTTACCACTGTATTTCACACTTTCATCTACTGCTTTGGTATTTAAAGTGAGGTGGAGACTGTCGCCTGGGAATAAATACAGGCGGGTTTGTTCATTACCCACATGAAAATTCATCTCTCTGCCTCTGTCAAGGGCGAAACTGAACCTGAAATAACCTTTTTTGTCCACAGCGGCCGTTACTTCCTCTTCACCATCTCCCAGCAGATTCGGCCAGCTGAGACTTACCTGAGTGCCTTTGTGGTTTTTAACCTGACCGGTCAGCAGGGTATTCTGTTGGGCAAACACAGCCAATGGAAATACCACCAGCAGGTATGTCAGAAATTTAGTCATCCTCTTAAGTTTGGATAAACAATATAGGTAATTAGTTGACGGGCTCTCCCGGAGCATCCGGAGAAAACAGGGAAAATCCGGTAAACAGGGACATAAAAAAACCCGGCCTGTAAGGACCGGGGTTAGAAATCCAACGCGGATAGTATTATTTCACTTCTTCGTAATCCACATCCGTTACATCGTCCGTTTTGCCCGAAGCAGATGCTTCCGGACCAGGTTGTCCGGCTTCTTCGGTGGCCTTGTACATGTCAGCAGAGGCTGCTTCCCACGCTTTGTTCAGTGCGTCGAGCTGTACCTCTATCTCTGCCAGGTTACGGGCGGCATGGGCTTCCTTCAGTTTGGCCAGAGCCCCTTCGATGACCTCTTTCTTTTCAGCAGGGATTTTATCGCCAAATTCTTTCAGCTGTTTTTCGGTGCTGAAGATGAGCGTGTCGGCCTGGTTGATTTTTTCGGCTTCTGCCATGCGTTGTTTGTCTTCCTCTGCATTGGCAGCGGCTTCCTGCTTCATCTTTTCAATGTCTTCCTTGCTCAAACCGGAAGAGGCTTCGATGCGGATCTTTTGCTCCTTACCGGTGGCCTTGTCTTTGGCAGAAACGCTGAGGATACCGTTGGCATCAATATCGAAAGTTACCTCAATCTGAGGCGTACCGCGCTGTGCAGGCGGAATGCCGTCGAGGTGGAAGCGGCCGATGGTTTTGTTGTCGTTGGCCATCGGGCGTTCGCCTTGCAGCACGTGAATCTCCACCGAAGGCTGATTGTCGGCGGCAGTACTGAAGATCTGGCTCTTTTTCACCGGAATGGTGGTATTGGCCTCAATCAGACGGGTCATGACATTTCCCATGGTTTCGATACCCAGTGAGAGCGGGGTAACGTCGAGCAGCAATACACCTTCTACGTCGCCACTGAGTACGCCACCTTGAATGGCGGCACCAACTGCTACAACTTCATCAGGATTTACGCCTTTAGATGGTTTTTTGCCGAAAAATTGCTCCACAACTTCCTGGATTTTCGGAATACGGGTTGAACCACCTACGAGGATAACCTCATCGATTTCACTTACGTTGTACCCCGAATCTTTCAAAGCTTTTTTACAAGGTTCCAGGGTTCGTTTTACCAGTGCTTCTGCCAGTTGCTCAAATTTTGAGCGACTGAGTTTTTTCACAAGGTGACGGGGAACACCGTCTACAACTGTGATATAGGGGAGGTTGATTTCAGTTTCCGAAGAACTTGACAGCTCGATTTTTGCTTTTTCTGCGGCTTCTTTCAAACGTTGCAGCGCCATCGGGTCTTTGATAAGATCCATGCCTTCTTCCGCTTTGAACTCATCAGCCAACCAATGAATGATTACCTGATCAAAGTCGTCACCACCAAGATGGGTATCTCCGTTGGTTGATTTCACTTCGAATACCCCATCTCCCAGTTCAAGGATAGAAATATCAAAAGTACCTCCACCTAAGTCGAATACAGCAATTTTCATGTCATGCTGTTTCTTGTCAAGCCCGTAGGCAAGGGCTGCTGCAGTTGGCTCGTTTACAATACGGGCTACTTTCAAACCGGCAATTTCACCAGCTTCTTTGGTGGCCTGGCGTTGTGCGTCGTTGAAGTAGGCAGGAACGGTGATAACAGCTTCGGTAACATCGTGGCCAAGATAGTCTTCAGCCGTTTTTTTCATCTTCTGAAGGGTCATGGCAGAAATTTCCTGCGGAGTATAAAACTTACCGTCGATGTCGACACGCGGAGTATCGTTTTCACCCTTCTTCACGGAATAGGCAACATACTTCAGCTCTTCGCTTACCTCAGAGTGTTTGCGGCCCATAAAACGTTTGATGGATGCAATGGTCTTGGTAGGATTGGTGATGGCCTGACGTTTGGCCGGGTCACCTACCTTGATCTCGCCATTGTTTAAGAAGGCGACGATCGACGGGGTAGTACGACGACCTTCGCTGTTAGGAATTACCACATATTCATTGCCTTCCATGACGGAAACGCAAGAGTTGGTGGTGCCCAAGTCAATGCCAATTATCTTTTTCATGATTAAAAAATTTCTGTTCTGAGGCCTGTTTGTCAAGGAATATGCCACAGCGTCAGGACATGCCAAAAAGGGCCAATCTGACAAAAGGCATGACAGGCCGTGGCAAAAAGAAAGCCGCTTCGTGACTTTTTGTCAGAAGCGGCTGGCTGGCGTGAACCGGTTGTAACCCCTACGGGATAAAATTCAGTTCAGGATACCGTGCCCTGAGGCTGTCAGTCCCTACGCCACCGGCTGTTGAACGGTAAGAGAAGGCCTGATAGGGGTTGTTGGCAGGAATACTTGATTTTTCCGGGAGACTGTATATTGTCCCGTAAATACCCAGACCATTGTTGATGTTGGTGTATTCAGGCCGGATATCGGTTGCACTCTGAGAAGAGGTATTGAGTGTCAGAAAGTTGGTGAGCGACTCATCGGCAAAACTCAGGAAGAAAGCCACCCCCCGCATCCTGCGGCTTACGCTTGGGTCGACCGGAATGGCACTTCTCATAAAACCAAACAAATCGCGGCCATAAATCCTGTCTTCCACCGATTCATTCGTATTTACATTCGTGAACAATTTCTGGTTGATGTATTTCCAGTCAACGGTCTTTACCACACTATCCGCAATGTTACCTGCGGTAGGCCATTCGTTGTATATGACGCGTATCAGCAGATTATAACTTTTAGCATTGCGGGGAGCCCGGAAAGCCACTCTGAAAGGTGCCTGACTGCTCCAGTTCAGTCCCTGAAATTGCTGGAAGGTAGCTGTATTGGGAGGGAAGATAGTCTGCTCCGCATTTCTGCTTTGATAACCTCCGATGGGGGATATCTCCGAAGTAATGATATTACCACCCGGGGTGGTTATTTTAAGTCTGTAGATGCAGGAACTATCCATTCCGGCCGGGGTGTAAAACCGGTAAAGCGTTTGGTCGGGATAGGCAAAAGGCCCCGGAACGATGGCATTGGTATCTAACCTGGAACAATTGAAGGTAGCCACTACCGCATTGTTTTTGATTTGTTCGATGATGACATCCGCCTGCTGAAAATAAAGCGAGTCTTTGATGGGTGCCACCGCCAACGCTCCTTTGGCAGGATCCAGAAATGCTTTGTGGATACGGATGAAGTGTTCGGTTTGATTGCGGTTTATGATGCTGTAGACAATTGTTTTCTCTTCCCAATCCGCATTGATGTCAAGTTCTGTAGAACACGAAGAAAAAAGTGCCCCTGTCAAAAGGAGTACTGACCAGATTTTATTCATAAGCCTCCAAAGATAGCAGAAATTGGGAAAAAGTCAGGTATGGTGGCCCTGTGGTGTTTTTTTTGAAATTACTGTGACCCAAGGCTTATTCAGCATTATTTGCGACCTTTGCAGGTTCAAAGTACGCCTATGTCGGTGAACAAAGAAGTAAAACGGGTTACAACCCACTCCCTGCGTGAAATGAAAGAACGGGGAGAAAAAATAGCCATGCTTACGGCCTATGACTTTTCGATGGCCGGTATTTTCGACGATGCAGGTATTGATGTGTTGCTGGTAGGCGACTCGGCGTCCAATGTAATGGCGGGTCATGAAACTACTTTGCCTATTACCCTCGATCAGATGATATACCATGCTGCATCGGTGGTGAGAGCGGTTAAAAGAGCCCTTATCACCGTTGATCTGCCATTTGGGTCCTATCAGGGCAATTCCAAGGAAGCGCTGAACTCCACGATTCGCATCATGAAAGAATCAGGGGCTCATGCCGTCAAACTGGAAGGTGGCCGGGAAGTGATAGAATCTGTACAACGCATCTTAACCGCCGGCGTACCCGTTATGGGGCACCTCGGGCTTACACCGCAGTCTATTTATAAATTCGGCACCTATACCGTTCGTGCCAAAGAAGAAATGGAAGCCAAAAGACTGAAAGAAGATGCACTCCTGCTCGAAGAGGCAGGCTGTTTTGCCCTGGTACTGGAGAAAATCCCGGCAGGACTGGCCCGCGAAGTGGCGGCTTCTGTCAGTATTCCCGTGATAGGTATTGGTGCAGGCGGCGGCGTAGATGGTCAGGTTCTGGTGATGCATGATATGCTGGGTATCAATAATGATTTCAGCCCGCGTTTCCTGCGTCGTTATCTCAATCTGTACGAACAAATCAAAGGGGCAACTGCTCAATATATCAGCGATGTGAAATCGCATGATTTTCCGAATGCTAAAGAACAATACTAGTGGCTAACCAATTACAAGTCCTTTATGAGGACAATCACCTGATAGCGGTCAATAAACCGGCAGGACTTCTCTCCCAGGGCGACGATACCGGCGATGAATCGCTGCTTGACTGGGTACAGGATTATCTGGTGGTGAAATACAACAAACCGGGTGAGGCCTTCGTGGGGCTTATTCATCGCATTGACAGGCCTGTGAGCGGTCTGGTGTTGCTGGCTAAAACCAGCAAAGCGCTTGAACGCATGAACAAAATGTTCCATGACCGTACGGTTCAGAAAAAATACCTGGCCGTAGTGCGCGATAAGGTGATTCCTGAAAGTGGTGAGCTGGTTAACTATCTTAAAAAGAATACCGATAAAAACATTGTTTTTGCATACGATAAAGAAGTAAAAGAATCGAAACGCGCGGAGCTTTCTTATCGGGCCCTGAAATATTACAGCAAGTTTACCTTGCTCGAGGTAATGCCCAAAACAGGCCGTCCGCACCAGATACGCTCACAACTCTCCCACATGGGCCATCCGATACTCGGAGATGTAAAATACGGGTATCCGCATGGCAACCCTGACCATTCCATTGGTCTTCACAGCCACAAGCTGTCGTTTGAACACCCGGTGACCAAAGAAATGCTGACCATTGTATGCCCCATTCCGAATCAACCCTGGTGGCAGGAAAGTAAGTACGGTATTTGAGTAGGATGAGGAAGTTTTGTTGGGTTTTAACTAGCTTTTTCTGCCTTGTCTGCATAGTGCCGGGGCAAATTTTCGCTCAGAATGAATCAGACGAACGAGCCCTGATAACAGTCAAAAATGGCATCAGTATCAGTCAGGATTCACTGTTTTTACTGAACCTCCGTTTCAGGATGCAGAATCGTTTTGGGATCAGCTCGGTAAGCGGAGACGATCTCCATATCAGCCAGATAGAGGCCCGTGTACGACGCATGCGACTCCGGCTCGATGGTTATGTGCTCAACCAGCGGATGCAATATTATGTGCAGTTGGCCTTCAGCAAAGCTGACCAGGATCTGGAAACAGGCACTATTTCACAAATCATCCGGGATGCCATTCTGTATTATCACTTTACCCCCCGTTTTTATATGGGGTTTGGACAGTCAAAACTTCCCGGTAACCGTCAGCGGGTTATTTCTTCAGGTAACCAGCAGTTTGCCGACCGTTCCATGGCCAACAGCATGCTGACGTTGGACAGGGATTTCGGCTTTTTCGCCTATTATTCCCTGCCATCCACCGCCGGTATCTGGAACATTAAAGCGGCCGTGACTTCCGGCGACGGGCGCAACGCGTCCGCCATCAACGATGGCCTGGCCTATACCGCACGGATGGAGTGGTTGCCTTTTGGCAGCTTCAAAAATGGTGGTGATTATTCGGAAGGTGATCTGGAACGGGAAACCACGCCCAAGTTATCTGTGGCAGGGGGATATAGCTATAACGTTAAAAGTACCCGCACGGGTGGGCAACTGGGATCGGATCTGTATCAGTTTCGTGATTTCGGCACCTTTATCACCGACCTTTTATTTAAATACAGGGGATGGGCCTACAGCATGGAATATCTCCGGAGAAAAGCTGACCAGCCGCTCACGTTTAATACGCTGGGCCAGGTTCGGTATATCTATGATGGTGCAGGATTAAATCAGCAACTGAGTTATTGTTTTCCCAACAAGGTGGAGCTTGCCATGCGTTACACCCAGCTATGGCCTGAAGTAAGCATACGCACTTACGAACGTCGTACAGATGAATTTTGGCTGGGGGGTGGCAGATACTTCAACGGTCACCGCATCAAAGCCCAGGGACACCTCAGCTACCGCTGGCGTGATGGCGTAATCCATACCAATCACCCGGGTAATCGCTGGGGCGCTATTTTCCAGGTAGAGTTCGGAATTTGAAATCTGGAATTATCACCGCATGCCCGCCAGCCGGATAACTTTGGCTTCGCCCTGGTGATGCACTCCTTCATTGATATCAATGGTCATATCGCTGACTACCCGATTGCGTAGGCGGGCGAAATCATTTTCCATCATTTCCGGGGTATACAACATCTCCGGGTTCTGAGGTCCCCCTGACGGAAGGCCCAGTTGTTTGGTTGAAAAAGCTTCCAGTAATAATATGCCTCCGATTTCAAGGGACGTCATAATACGACTGTGCAGTAATGTCCTTTCATCAGGAGGTAAATGGGCATAGCACAGCATGATGAGGTCGTAATGTTGCTGCGGCCATTCAAAATCCCTGAAATCGCAGACCTGGTATTTAATGGAAACACCTTCCTGTTCTGCCAGCTTCAATGCTTTTTCCTGTCCTGCCGAACTCAAATCAAAACAAGTTACTTCCCAGCCAAGTCGTGCGGCCCAGACCGCGTTTCTGCCTTCTCCTTCGAAAGGGAGGAGCATTTTACCCGGTTTTAGATCCCGGATCTGTTCGGCAAAAAATACATTGGGCGCTGTTCCGTAAACGTATGCTGACTGCCTGTAACGTTCATCCCAGAAGGTTTTGGTGTATGAATTTGACATTGCTTTTAAGGTTATTGAACCAGAACCCTGGCAGCATAGGATTTGTTGCGGGTAACATCCCGGATCAACAGCCAGTAAAGGCCGGCAACGGGAGGTGTTTCAAATTGAGGAGAGGCTGAGGGAAGCTGTTTGGCAATCAGTATTTGTCCCGTCAGGTTCACCCATTGCGCTGTATAATTTCCTTCTTCCAATGCAACAGAGACACATTCCCTGGCAGGATTAGGCCAGCATGCTATCAGGGTTGATGCCGGAGAAGGAGGTAATGAAACCGGACCACCCGGCAAAGCTGCCGACAGGTAAGGCCACAATTCCCGGTCGAAGGCCACCGGATTGGCAAAACCGGCACCTTCACCCATACGAATCACCACAAGCTGCCTGCTTGGAATTACATATACCTTCTGGTCGTTTTTGCCTAATCCTGCCACCAGATCGGCCGGTGCGTCGGGAATAAGCATGCCCGGAATCTGAAATTGCAAATCCGGTACCATATAGCTGCTCTGACCATTGAGCCACCACAGATAACCATAGGCAAGGTTGTAAGTCTGACTGGGCCGGAGCATGGCATTAAAATAGGCTGTATCAGCCAGAAGCGTATCACCATCCCAGATGCCCTTTCCCAGTATCAGCAATCCGAAGCGGGCGAAGTTGCGGGCCCTGCTGTACATGACATGATCTACCCATAAACCATTGATTCCCGTACGCTGGGCTATCTCCTGGTTGTAAAACTGCTGCCAGCTCTGGCCGGCGGCAGCGGCTACCACATCGTGCACAAGATGGTATGGCGCGTTGTGGTACGCCCAGCGTGTTCCGGCAGGGGCCAGGTACTGCAGGCAGGCAGGGGTCGTGCAATTGTCGTCCGGAACATTGTCATCGAGACCGTTCGTCATGCTGAGCTGGTGGCGTATACGAATGTCGCCTTCCTGTGCCGGCGTAGCACTGGTCCAGCCGGTGCCAAGGTATGCTGATACAAGGTCGTTGATGTGCAGCAATCCTTGTTCCTGCGCCATGCCTACAGCAAAACCGGTCATACTTTTTCCCGCCGAAGCCCAGTACCAGATGCTATCACGGACAAAAGTCCCGAAATATTTTTCGTACAGAATCTTACCATCCTTCAAAACCATAAAGGCTTTGGTGTTTTTGCCGTCCAGAAACTGATAAAGTGAATCAATCGCAGTCGCTGAAATACCTAATGCGGCCGGGGAGAGGGTGTCCCATTGATTTCCACTCACCGGCGGATAGTATAGCTGGGCAGATGCCGTTGGCAACCAAAACAGACCACAGAAAAACAGCATTATTTTTTTCATACCGAAAAGCAGTTGTCTGACGCCAAAAACAACAAAACGTTTAAGCCCTGCCCAAAGTTCTGGAAAATTTCCATCCGGACTGAACTTTAATGTTGAAACATCGTTTATATTTGCAAATGATGTTCAAACATTGAAAATGTAGAATTTTTTCAGGTTGGACTATCAACTATACCAGAACCTTAAATTTTTAACCATATGAGTACAACCAAATGGGCTATCGACACTGCCCACAGCGAAATCAATTTCAAGGCAAAACACCTGATGATTACCACAGTCACCGGTGCTTTCAAAACCTACACCGTAGACGTTACCACAGAGGGTAATGATTTCAGTACAGCCAAAGTTAAATTCGAAGCGGATATCACGTCTATCACGACCAACAACGAACAGCGCGATAACCACCTGAAGTCAGATGATTTTTTCAATGCAGAGGCTTTCCCCAAGCTCACTTTTGTGAGTAAGGCAGTTAAAAATGCAGATGCGGATGGCTTTGAACTGGTAGGTGACCTGACCATACGCGATGTAACCAGAGAAATAAGTCTCGCGGTTGAAGTGGGCGGTGTAAAAGTTGATCCGTGGGGTAACACCAAGGCAGGTCTGAGCTTCACCGGCAAAGTAAACCGGCAGGATTTCGGTCTGAAATTCCATGTAGTAACCGAAGCGGGCGATCTGCTCGTGAGCGACGATATCCGCCTGCTGGGTGATATTCAGCTGGCCACGGCATAAAACAGATTTTTTCCTGATCCAAAAGGCTTTCCGTATTCGGAAAGCTTTTTTTTTTTGCAGCAGACTTCAGGCCCGGAGGACGGTAGTTCACCATCCTTTCAATCCGTGGCCGGTCAGATGAATTGATAAATGCTTTGGTTTTTATCCCCTGACTTTACAAGCCAGCCCAGGGCGATACCTTTGGCGATATCACGGCTGGCAGTAGCACTACTGATATCTTTAAAGATATCCATGTACGCTTTCCTTGAGAAGTGCTGGTTACCGGATGCTTCTGAAACGGAAACAATCAGCCGGAGTTTTTAAGGAGTAATATCATAGGGGTTTCATTTGATAGTATCAAATGATACTATCAAAGATGGTTTATCAGGGCCTGGCATCCCCCACAGCTTTGCGTTTATTTAGCTGTCAACCAGACGGATTGGCCTCAAACCAGGCCACGATTTCTGGCATATTTCTTTCAAAACCACCTGGAATATAGACATTGAATATGCCGGTTCTTTGATCGGTCCGGTTGGCGAAATCATGCAGGGTGTTGGCCGGAATACGCAGAAAGGTACCCTTGGGGGCGTCAATCCATTTGTCCCCGACCAGAAAACTGGTGGTGCCTTCAAGTACATAAAACAGTTCTTCATTGGCTTCATGCAGATGGGCTCCGGGGCCTTCCGAATGCGGGTCAAGCCACCATTCGGAAACGCTGTACCGGACATCGGTTTCAACCTCATCAGCCTTAAAAACAGCCTGCATAGCACCCATTGAATATTTTCTTCCCTCACCCGGAGGGAGAATAACAGGGATTTGGTCGGGTTGAAAGGACTCGTTCATGCGGTTGAATTTAAGGGATGCAGGGGAATTCCGGGTGTTGTATTCCTTCACAAGCCAGGGAAAGGGAACGCTTCGCTGGGAACGCAGGCTGCCCTTCGGGCCGCCGTGCTGGTTTGCCTTCGGCGGGAACGCTTCGCTGATTATGTGGGATTATTCCGTTTGCGCTGCACCAAGTGGCCTGTAGGGCCACAAGATGGGTAAGCCGCAGGCGCACCCCGCACCCCACTGACCCTGTAGGGGTCGAACAAAAGGACTCTCCTTTGGCACAAACATGACAGCCGGATAAAATCAGCACATCATCGTATCATTATCGGCTTACAGGTTTTTAACCCAGAGTAGGCGGAGTTCCGGGTTCACAGGCATCACAAGAAAAATCAGCACAGCGTTCCCGCCGAAGGCAAACCAGCAAGTCCGGCCACAAGCCGGACCGCGTTCCCAGCGCAGCGTTCCCCCAAAATCTCGCCTCTCGCTTCTCGAAATCTGAAAGTCTCCTAAAAATCCATATCCATGCCATTCCCGGCCGGAGCACCTTTCCTGAGCCGTTTCAGCAAGGAAACATCAAACTCGCCAAAACGATAACTCGCGGTTACACGCAAAAAGCGGGTATCACGGCGTCGGCTGAAATCCTGGGTGAAGGTAGGAGTCTCATAAAACTGTCCGAAACGCCGGGTGTTGAATACATCCTGAACGCTGACTGCAAATGACCATACCCTTTTGATGTCTTTACTCAGGGTGAGGTCGGTGCTGTAGGTGGCAAGGGTGCGGCCTTGCGGGATGATACGCGGAGCATCGTAATCACTGTTGAGCTGCAGGTTGAAATCTTTAGGGAATTTGTAGAGGGCGTTGATTTTAGCATTCCAGCTGAAACCACTGTTGTTGAGGTTGATGCCGTTGGAAGATGCGCTGATATTGGTGTAAAAAACGTTGGCATTCAGCGTAATTTCCAGCTTATTGGTCAGCTTGTATTTGAGGGTGTTTTCTGTTCCGTAAGAGCTCTGACTGGTGCCATTGGTAAAAGTGCTTACCAGAACGCTGGAATCAGTAGGCAATACATACACAAAATTCGTAATAACATCCTGTGTATAACGCATGTAAACAGAGCTCAGAAAACTTCCCCGGTCAAAATTACTGCTGTAATTGACTTCTGCCAGGTTGATAAACTCTGGTGCGAGTGCCGGATTACCAATGGTATAATTTTGTTTGTCAGCAAAAAAGATAAAAGGCGTTATCTGCCGGAAACCCGGACGATTGATTTTTCTGGAGAAATTTAACTGCACTTCCCGGTTGTTTTCCAGCTTTCGTGAAAGATACAAACTCGGGAAAAAGGCCTTACCCAGATTGCTGAAACCATCGGGATAGAGGTAAGAGAACTTCTGACCTTTGCCAACCAGTTCGGCAACCAGATAGGTTTGCTCAAAACGTAACCCTGCCTGGTAGTTAAAATAGGTGCCGGCAGCACCCGAATAGGTGACATAGGCTGCATTTACAATATCGTCTACCCGGTATTCATTCGTCAGAAAAGTATCAGGAACATACTGACCTGTGCCATAATCATACAGAGTAACATTCAGATCAGAGGTATTGATGCGGTAATTACTGCGCACACCAAATTCAAGTTTACTGGTGGGTGTCAGCGGATCGGTATAATCAAACTGGAAAGTAGCTACATTGGAGCGGCCACCACCGGTGTTAATCTGCAGTTCGGGTTGATTGGGTTTTAATACACCCTGACCATCATATAACAGCGTACGGAAGTTGGCATCTGTACCATTCCGGCCGAGGCTGTAATTGAGGTCGGCACTCCATTCCTTGCCTTCTTTCGGAAAAGTCTGTCGCCACATCAGCTGGGTGGTGTAGTTGCGGAAGAAATTGGTCTGGTCATTCACCCTGTTACCCGATTCCAACAGGGTGCGGTTGCCATCATAAGTGAAAAAACTTTGGTTGTCGTCGTTGATAAATTTACCTCCGCCGATATTTTGTGCCAGGGTCAGGGTGCTGCGGTTGCTGAGCTGATAATCTACATTCAAGCGGCCGAATTGGAAGGTACGGCCCATTTGGTTGTCATTTTCCTGGTCGAAATAACCAATTATCTGGTCATTAAAAAAGCTGGTACGTTTGTTAAAGCCGGTCGTATTGGCCAGCCTGCTGTTGATGTTGTAGCTCAGTCCCACATTCAGCTTTCCTTCTTTCACATTGATGTTCCCCCCTCCGTTGTAACGGTTGAAAAAACCGTAGCCTGCATTGATGCTACCGTTATAGCCGGGTTTGTTGTTCTTTTTAAGCACCACATTCAGTATACCACCGGTTGTGCTCGCATCAAATTTGGCGCTGGGATTCGTAATAATCTCCACCCGGTCGATCTGGTCGGAGGGAATCTGCTCTAAAGTAAGGGTGGAGGGTCTGCCGTCAATAAAGACCGTTGGACTGCCATTGCGCAGGCTCACATTACCTTCCGCATCTACCGAAACACCAGGCAGGTTCTTCATCACATCCAGACCGGTACCTCCCCGGGCACTGATGTCTTTTTCAACATTGTACACCTTGCGATCGATGCTCATGACCACAGTGGCTTTTTCAGCCTCTACTTCAACCGTTCCCAGCAGGGCAGCATCCAGCTCCAGCCTGAAATTGCCCAGATCCTGTTCCATTCTCTGGGGTGTTATCTCTACGGTTTTCTCCAACGTTTTATAACCAATGAAGCTGATGCGCATCCTGTAACGTCCGAAAGGAAGTTTTTCCAGACTGAAATCTCCGTTCTGACGAACCAGCGTACCTCCGATAATGGTGTCTTTACGTACGCCAAGCAGTGTAACCGTCGCAAATTCAACAGCTTTACGGGTTTCACTGTCGAGCACTTTGCCATAAATACGTGATACTGCAGGCATTTGTCGCTGGGGCATACTGCCTCCAGGCATGGCTCCGCCCGGCATTTGGGCATCAGTAACAGAAAAACTCAGGAAAAGAGGCAGCCAAAGGGCAGTGAGTCGGAAGATAGATTTCACAGAATAAAACGGTATGAAGTACAAAGTCGGCCAAAGGTGGACCTCGCTTGGACAATTAAATTTACCCAACGTTTAACGGCCGGATTACATTTTTATGACATTCGGAGCCAATCCAGGTAAATGTTTTATTTAAGTAGTTCTATGGGGATTTCTACCGCAGATTTGTCCCACACCAGTGTCAGTTTAGCACCGGTACCTTCCTTGTCAAGTTTAATGGTAAAGGCTTCCCATACCTGATCGACCGCTTTCACAGGAACATCAAACCGAAGCTGGTCGCATTTTGCATTGTACTCATATTCACCCCAGAGACCGAGGTCTTTGCTGAGAATGATAGTCCATTTGTCTTCCTGCGGGATACTGAAAAGGCTGTAAGTGCCCGGAGCCAGCGACTTCCCGCCGATTTTTATTTTCTGGGTGAGGGTGATTTCGGTGGCTTCATTCGCACCGGTACGCCATACTTTTCCAAAGGGAACCAGACTGCCGAAAATTTCCCTTTCATTTTTAAAAGGCTGACTATACACGACCTTGATATAGGTTTTCCCCGATTTGAGGGTAGCAACAGCCATCGGACTTTTACGTGGTTTGGGAGTGGCCTGGGCCTGCACATCGCCGGCCGACAGCAGGCCGCTGAAGATGGTAATCATAAATCCGAGCAGTAGGTGTTTCATGGCGGGTTGCTTTGTCTTATTTTGTACGAAAATAGGCATAATCAGGTGCGTAAACGTTTCTTAAGACTTCAGGTTTCTTACTTTGCATTTTTTGTGAACTTGCTGATGAGTCAGGTCGCATGGGCACAGGATCCTTATGCGCACTGGAAAGCGGCTGTCAACTGGGATGGTATCACGCCTTGGGAAAACTATATCATCCGAAGTCCCCGGCACATGGGGCCCAATGCTTTGCCGGTACCCATCAACCGTTATCCCAGGGTAGGAGAAAGCTGGGAGATAGAAAGCAGCTTTGATATGCACCGGGCTTCCGGCGATAACACCAACAACCTTTTCCATTATATACGGGTTCCGATGGCTGCCAACCGGGTCGCTCTGGCACTTACCTACCGTTCGGTGGAATGGTATGAAACCTCGGCAGCGGTGCGCGATTACCGCCGGGCCCGCGATGCTTCCGGCAGGGGTAAAAGTGAGGGAGATGTCTGGATTACAAGTGAATTTCAGCTTGTCAGGCAGGAAGTGAACCCCCGCTGGCCCGATCTGGCCCTGCATGTGACCGTTAAAACCACCGCCGGCAAAAATTTCGACAACGCCCGGCATACCAACAGCCCGGGCTATATTTTCGATCTGCATGCCGGGCGTCAGATACGTTTGCCGGGTCGGATTTTTCACCAGGTGGATGTTTACGGAAATGCCGGTCTTTTTGTATGGCAACAGGGCATCAACAGTCAGAATGATGCCTTTAACTATGGACTCCGGACTGATTTTCATTTCGCAAAATGGATACTCAGTCCGGCTTTCGGGGGGTATACCGGCTGGATAAACAACGGCGACCGGCCAGTAGTGGGCAGATTACAATTGGGTAGGGAACTGGGTGATTTTTCCTGTTTCGCGGGTTACCAGTACGCTTTTCGCGATTTAACCACCCACATGTTCCGGGTAGGATTGCAGTATAAATTCCGCTGGTCGAAGTGGCCGGTTTGACACCTGAATTACCGACTTTTGCAGTTCATTCCCCAAGCCTGTGAAAAGACTCCTTTTTCTATCCGCAATCCTATTTTTTGCAGCCTGTTCTAACCCCGGCGCACAGCAGGATGAACCCAACCCGGAGGCCGTCGCGTTAAACGACAGCGCGGTTTTGCTCGCCCGGAATTTTGATTCGACGCAAATTGAAGCAGCTATCGGCCTGTGGCAGAAAGCACTCGCCTTACAACCCGGTTTTTATGCCGCGAGGTGGAATAAAATGATCTTTGAAAATCACCTCGGTCGCCGCGAGGCGACCTATGAAAGCCTGCAGCAACTGGAAGCACTCCGCCCGGAAAGCGGGGATGTAAAAGCGATGACAGCCATCTTTCTGGAATTAAACGGCGACAGTCTGCAGGCAAGGGAGAAATTCATCGAGGCATATAAAAGTTATAAAAAGCAGCTGAATGTGCTCGCGCCCAGCACCCGCGATTTCCAAAATCTGCTGATTACCTACGCTGTTAACCTGAAATTCCTGGGGTTGGAGCAAGATGCCAATAATTTGCTGGAAGAGATTAAAAACAGGCCGGGGAATGAGGATATACGCGATCTGGCAGAAAACTTTCAGCTTAAAACCCGTGCAGATCTGATGCGGCAATTTAGTCTGGACGAACAAATAAACAGACTCAGATAGCGATTGAGTGATTTTTTTTTGGCAGCGGATGATGTCTGGGCGAGCCCAATGGCATCAGACTGCCATCAATTATGTCCTTTTAACAAACAAGATTGACCAAAGCCTGTATTTTTGGATATAACCTAAACGCAAGCAAAGCATCTGATTTATGAAAAAATCTATCTGGGCAGTTGCGGCATTGATGGCGGTCATCGCTTTCAGTCCGGCTGATACACAGGCCCGCGACAAAAAGAAGAAAAAAGGGGAAGAAGCGCCCAAAGCAGCCCCGGCGGCTGATGCTAAAAAGGCGACCATTGCTTCCAAGACCAAATCCGCCATCAAGTATGAAGGATTGATGACTGTTTATCAGGATACCACGGATGGTAAAACATATCTGTTGTTGAAAAAAGACCAGATAGGCAAGGAGTTTATCTATTGGAGTTATTCAGAAAACGGGTTGGCACGTGTGGGGTTGTTTCGGGGGTCCTTCCGCAACAATGCCATGTTTCGCATCACCCGTTATTTCGACCGCATTGATTTTGAAATGCTCAATACCAACTTCTTCTTCGATCCTGCCAATGCCATCAGCAAATCAGCGGAGGCCAATGTCAGTCCGGCGCTCTTGCTCAGCGAAAAGGTGGTTGCAGAAGACACAGAAAAAGGACTTATCCTCATAGAAGCGGCTAATTTGCTCATGGACGAAAAACTTGACCGGGTGAAGCCCCCGCAATTTCCGGGTGGGGGACCTACCCAGTTCAGCCTGGGTAGCTTAAACAAGGCCAAATCAAAATATGTACACATCAAATCATACCCAGCCAATACCGATGTGGTGGTTGATCTCGTGTATGATAATCCGGGCGCACTGAATGGCGGTGGAAAAGATGTGACCGACCCCCGGGCGATTACCGTTCGTTTGCAGCATAGTTTCATTGAAGTGCCGCAGAATGATTACAAACCAAGACGTGATGATCCGCGTGTTGGTTATTTCGGTCGCCAGGTAGACGATATGACATCTCCTGGTGCGACTCCTTTCCGGGACGTCATCAACCGCTGGCATCTGGTAAAAAAAGACCCGACAGCCGCCATCAGCGAGCCGGTTGAGCCCATTACCTGGTGGATCGAGAACACAACCCCGTCGGAATTCCGGGAAACCATCATGGCGGCCGGTTTAAAATGGAATGAAGCCTTTGAAAAGGCAGGCTTCAAGAATGCAGTGGTTATGAAAATTCAGTCTGACACAGCGGATTGGGATGCAGGTGATATCCGTTACAACGTGCTCCGTTGGACATCTTCTCCCTACCCGCCTTTCGGTGGTTATGGTCCCAGCTTTACGAATCCTATGACTGGTCAGATTTTAGGTGCCGATATCATGCTGGAGTATGTTTTTGTGACCAATCGTCTGCGTCAGGCTGATTTGTACAACAACAGTGGCCTGGTAGGTCAGGAAGAAACCAATCCGGCAGTAGCAGGCCATGCCTGTGCGATGGCAAGTCATTTACAGCACAACTACCAGTTGGGCATGCAGATGCTTGAAGCCAGTGGTGCCTCAGCTGAGCGTAAAAAAGCCTATCTCGACGAATCTCTTTACTACCTGGTGATTCACGAAATGGGACACACCATGGGACTGAACCACAACATGAAAGCCAGTCAGCTTCACGCCCCGAAAGACCTGCACAACAAACTGCTCACCGAAGCGGTAGGCCTGGTAGGATCGGTGATGGATTACCCGGCTGTCAACATTGCCCTTGATCAAAACAAACAAGGCAACTACTTTACTACCCGCACAGGCCCTTACGACGTATGGGCGATAGAGTATGGCTACAGCCAGGCGCTGGAAGATGCGGCAGCAGAAGAAGAACGCCTGAACAAAATTCTGGCCCGCTCAACCGAGCCTGCCCTCACATTCGGGAACGATGCAGACGATATGCGTTCGCCTGGCAAAGCCATTGACCCGCGGGTGAACGTGAATGATATGTCGTCGGATGCCATAGCATACAGCGAAGAGCGTTTTCAACTGGTGAACAAACTGACCGGCGACCTCAAAGCTAAATACAGCAAGGAAGGGCAGTCTTATCAGGAAATGCTGAATGCCTATATGGTGCTGGGAGGAGAAACTTTCAACGCAGCGGCAACGGTTTCCCGTTATGTGGGTGGTGTGTATGTAGAACGCGGTTTTATTGGACAGCAAGGTGCCAAACAACCCTTTACCCCGGTAAGCAAAGCCGATCAGAAGCGTGCTATGAATACGCTGAATAAATATGTATTTGCCCCCAACGCCTTTGATGCCGCCAATGATCTCTATAGCTATTTGCAGGTACAACGTCGCGGTTTCAACTTTTTTGCTGCCGGTGAAGATCCTAAAATTCATGGTCGTGCCCTTAATATCCAGAAAGGGGTGCTCGCTCATCTGCTGCATCCTGCCACCATGCAGCGTATTACCGACAGCAAGCTCTATGGAAACCAGTATGGTTTGGCAGAAATGATGACCGACCTGACCAATGGTATCTTTCAGGCCGACGCAGCGGGTAATGTCAATAGCTTCCGTCAGAACTTACAGCAGGAGTATGTAGAGCGCCTGATACTGGTTGCCGGTCTGGAAAAAGGCAAAAATACCGGACATGATTACATCGCACAATCTGTCGCCCTGGCCAATCTGACACGGCTCAATACACAACTCAAGGCAGCTGCAGCTGGTGATGCTGAAACAAAAGCGCACCGGGAGCATCTCCGCTACAAAATTGAAAAGGCTTTGAAGGGTAGCTAATCCATCAGCTTTTTAACGGAACATAAAGGAATTGCCCATGAGGTAGTTTTAATTCCAGGTTCCAAATTATTCGGAAGATTTCTCAAAAGGGATGGAAGCAAAGCTTCCATCCCTTTTGGCTTTCAACAACCTGAAATCAAAAAGTCCCCGGCCTTTTTTCAAGCCCGGTCCATCGGATTATTTCTTCCGTTTCCGTGTCGAAAATCAGGAGACCTTCGTTGGATTCATTTAACGAGCCTATCTGCTGCCCGTTTTTATTCCAGATGGCTGATTTACCGGCGCTTTCGAAATTATCACAGAAACCGATGCAGTTCGACATGATGACCGGCATGCCGTATTTTTTGGCGGTGTTGGCGTAGTGTTTATGAGCTTTTGCAACGCCTTTGGCCGACTTGGCCACACTGGTCAGGTAAACTTCAGCCCCGTTTTCAAAAACCTCTTCGGCATGTTCGGGTAGAAGTGATTCGTAGCAGATAGCAGGAGCTATCCTTTTGGTATCAGTTTCAATGTATAGCTGTTTACCACCCTGGACAAAAAAGGGCAGTTCATCTGCGTGCAAAAAACGTTTGGAGTATGATTGTCTGGGCAGGCCGGGTTGAAAAACAAGCATGCTGATAAGTATGCCGGAGCTGCCGTTTGTTGGGATTCCGGAGCAAATGCAGATATTTTCAGTGTCACTGATTACCTGAAAAATGTCAAATCTTTTGTCATCCTGATGGGTTGCCAGGGTTTTGGAAAGACCAGGTTCATAACCGGTCAGCGAAAGTTCAGGAAAAACTATCAGATCGGCCTCATAAGAAAGGGCGGTGATGATGAGGCGAATGTGGCGACCCATATTCTCGTCGACATGCCCCCTCAAGGACTCCATTTGTGCTGCACAAATTTTCATTCTGACAATTTAAACCTACAGCTTTTTAACAACCTGAGCTTTAATGTCATTTTAATTCAATATTCTGCTATTGATTCCGGATTTCAAATTTCAGATTCCAAATTGTTTAAAGTTAAAAGGCATGGAAGCCAAGCTTCCATGCCTTTTAACTAACACCCTTAACAATTTGGAATCTGAAATCCGGAATCCGTATCAGAGTTCAAGATATTTCAGGAATTCATTCCTTGTCCCTTCGTCGAGGAATTTTCCGCTGTAGTCAGCCGTTACTGTGCTGCTGGTGCGGTCTTTGATGCCGCGCATAGACACACACATGTGGTGGGCATCAATCACTACGGCTACATCGTCGGTTTGAAGCACTCGTTTCAGTTCGTTGGCGATTTGTTTGGTAAGCCGTTCCTGCACTTGCGGGCGTTTGGCGAAATACTCCACAATGCGGTTGATTTTCGAGAGACCTATTACGTGGCCGTTTGAAATATAGGCCACATGGGCTTTACCGACGATGGGCACAAAATGATGCTCGCAGTTGGAATAAAGAGTAATATCTTTCTCCACAAGCATCTGGTTGTAGCGGTATTTGTTTTCGAAAAGGGTAACGCTGGGTTTATTTTGCGGGTCAAGACCACTGAAAATCTCCTCCACGTACATCTTGGCTACCCTGTTGGGAGTACCCCTGAGACTGTCGTCGGTAAGATCAAGACCGAGTATCTGCATAATCTCCCGAAAGTGTTTTTCGATGAGTTCTATCTTCAGTTCGTTGTCAATTTCGAAGGCGTCGAGCCGAAGAGGTGTTTCACTTGCAGTGCCAACATGATCGTCGCCCATGGCTTCGATCGCAAGTTGGTTACGCAAGTCCTTCGTATGCGACAAAATTTCGTTCGGTTTCATAAAGAGTAACTTTAAGCTGCTTGTTTAAATCGATTTTGGCACGCAAGAGGTTCCAGATTACTACACAGATATTTTCTGCTGTCGGATTTAAAGCATAAAATTCGGCCGTATCCAGATTCAGGTTTTTGTGATCGAACCGCTCGCAGACTTCTTCCTGAATCAAATCCGAGAGTTTTTTCATATCCATCACATAACCTGTTTCCGGGTCGATATTTCCTGTAAGTTGCACGATCAGCTCATAATTGTGCCCGTGATAACTCGGATTGTTACATTTCCCGAATACCTCGCGGTTACGGTTGTCGTCCCAGGCTGGGTTGTGCAACCGGTGTGCGGCGTTAAAATGAGCTTTGCGTGCTATGGTGACTTGCATGGTAGAAGAAACAGCAGCCGGTGGCCTTTGTTCAACTTTTAAAATTAATTATTAAACAAGATGGGTATCTCATCGGCGTAAAATCTCCGGGCGAACCTTAATCGGCTTGTTTTTTTAAGGAATGACGTGGTTTTTACAAGGAAGAGCTGGTTACAAAATTAGATAAAATATCTTTGCATCCTTAATTCAAAAAATCAAGATGGAATTTCAGGAAAACCAATTTACCCTCGGCGGGCTTTCGCTCACCGAAATTGCCAGTACCAACGGCACCCCTTTGTATGTATACGATGGCAACCAGATCGTAAAACAGTACAAACGTTTGGTAAAGGCATTTAAGGGAGTGGACCTGAAACTACTCTATGCCTGTAAAGCGCTTAACAACCTCAATGTGATGAAATTGCTCCTTTCACAAGGGGCCGGGCTGGATGCTGTTTCTATCCAGGAAGTTGAACTGGGGTTACTCGCAGGCTTCCAGCCGGATGATATTCTGTTTACGCCTAACTGTGTTTCCATGTCGGAATACGAACAGGCGGTGCAGAAGGGTGTTCGTATAAATATTGATAACATTAGTATACTTGAGCAATTCGGGCATCGTTACGGACACAGTGTTCCGGTTTGTGTACGCATCAATCCGCACATCATGGCAGGGGGTAATGTGAATATCAGTACCGGCCACATCGACAGCAAATTCGGTATTTCTATCCATCAACTCCGTCATCTGACACGGGTGGTGAAAACCCACAACATGCACATCAATGGCCTCCACATGCACACCGGCTCCGACATACTCGATGCCCAGGTGTTTTTGCGGGGCGCAGAGCTGTTGTTTGAATGTGCCGAACACTTTCCTGAGCTAACTTATATTGACTTCGGCAGTGGCTTCAAAGTGGCTTACAAAGAAGGGGATGTAACCACCGACATTGATGAACTGGGCGCCGCACTTACCAAACGATTTGCCGAATTCTGCGATGCTTACGGACGTAAACTCACCCTCATGTTCGAGCCGGGCAAATTTCTTGTCAGCGCATCGGGTGTATTGCTTACTTCCGTGAATGTGGTGAAGCAAACTACGGCTACCGTTTTTGCAGGCGTAGATTCAGGACAAAACCACCTCATCCGCCCCATGTTTTATAACGCGCACCACGAGATTGTGAATATCAGCAACCCCAAGGGAACGCAGCGGGTGTATACAGTTGTCGGGAATATCTGTGAAACAGACACCTTTGGTTACGACCGCAAACTTTCAGAAGTCCGTGAAGGTGATATCCTGGCCATACAGAATGCCGGTGCCTATGGTTTCACGATGAGTAATAACTACAACGCCCGTCTTCGCCCGGCAGAAGTGCTGGTTTATAAAAACAAGGCCCACCTCATCCGTCAAAGGGAATCGCTTGAAGACATTACCCGCAACCAGATACTGGTTGACTTGTAACCCGGATTTGCGAAAAAAGGCAGGTGGCAACAAATAAGCTGCCACTTGCCGTATGTTTGTTTTCTGAGATGTCGGGGAAAAAGAAACATAACACCAGCTATCTGCCGCTCATTGAACAGTGGGAGGCCTATCTGGCTGAATCAGGCAATGATTCGCTGGAGCACTTCGCCGTATGGATGTTGCAGCAAAAACGTGCAGCCGCAGCTTATACTGATGATATGGACGCATATTTTTCGGAGAACAGCTACGCTCAGGGAGACATTTATCACAGTGCCAAGGCAGGTTATGCCATCGGACGACTGTTTAAGTTTGTGCGGATGTATTCCAAACATATTTTCAGCGATCTGGGGTATAGCAGCCCCGACGAGTTCGGCCTGCTGGCCGCCATCGATGCCAAAAAGACCACTACTAAAAAAGTGGTCATACGCGAACAGCTCAATGAACTGACGACCGGCATGGACATGTTAAGGCGCATGCAAAAACAAGGCTGGATTACAGAGCAGGTAAATCCTGCGGATAAACGCGAAAAACTGATAACCATCACTTCCGCCGGAAGCAGGTTATTAGGGCAGACCTATGCGGCACTGGTTGCCTTGCCAGATGTATTGGCTGATCTCAGCCCCGAAGAGCGGGTTCAGTTGGTACGCTTACTCGAGAAACTTGACTCGTTTCACACCCGGCAACACGCTGCGCAGGGGTGATTTATCAGGCAATCTGCTCCTGATACATTTTCAGGGCATCGTTCAGGATGCCGATAGCGAGGTCGCGTCCGAGAAAATCTTCCACGACCACACTTTTGTGTTCCAGCTTTTTGTAGTCTTCAAAAAAGCTCCTCATTTCGGTGATGAAGTGTGGGGGGAGTTCTGAAATATCGGTGTAGTGGTTTACACTGGGATCCCCGGCAGCAACGGCAATCAGTTTATCGTCCGCCTCTCCCTGGTCAAGCATGCGCATCACCCCAATCACCCGGGCAGGGACAATACAAAGGGGCTCTACATCAATCTGAGATAGGATCAGGATGTCAAGCGGATCGTGGTCATCGCAATAACTCTGGGGAATGAAGCCGTAATTGGCGGGATAATATACCGAAGAGTATAAAACACGATCGAGGCGAAGCAGACCGCTCTCTTTATCAAGTTCGTATTTAGCGCGACTTCCTTTTGGAATTTCGATGATACCGTTGATGAGTCCGGGTTCGTCGTTGCCGATGGCCACGTGGTGCCAGGGGTTGAAGCGTTGATGAGGCATATGCTTTTGTATTGGGCTGCAAAGGTAGCCAATTAACAGCCCGTATGAAACGCCCCCTTTAAAGTTTCCGGGTGGATTATCTACATCGTTTAAGCGAGGGGTGCCTTGCGGAATGTTTCTTGGTGAACGCTTTGCTGGGAACGCTCGTGCTTCGCACTGCGCTGGTTTGTTTGCTTCGCAAACGGGAACGCTTCGCTGATTTTCAGGGAGTGATTTTTCCTTTGCAGAAATGTAGTGAGGAACAGGTATCTCCCATGAAAATCAGCGAAGCGTTGCCAGCGCAGCGTTCTCTCAGCGAATGCGGTCGACGGATTTTACGAGGGCCTCGTCGGCTTTGATGCGGAAGTAGGCCAGGGTACAGGCAATCAGCGCTACCAGCGGCAGGAAGAAGGTCCAGCCCAGGCTCCAGCCCGGGTTCGGGAGTTGCAGGGTTTCGCTGGCACGGTAGCTGGTGACTGAGATAGAAAAAAGAAGTGCAGCACTCAGTATAATCCCCATTCGCGCGAGACGCATTTGCAAGGGGCGGTTTTTGAACAGAAATATACTTGCCAGCAAAATCAGGGCAACGCCATAGCTCAGAAAAGCCAGCGCTTTGTTGTCCTGATCGGCACTGAAAACAACCGGGCTGATTTGTTTGTACTCGATTTTATAGAGCGTAAAAACCAGTTGCTCCTGTTTTTCATTTTCCGAAGCCGTAAAAGTGACCAGCGGGTGCAGGGCCATCAGGGACAAACTCACGACAGCCAAAAGCAGATATACCGATTGAATACGTTGTAACATGGATTTTTTTGTATCAAAAGTAAAGCTTTTCAAATGTAAGTCTTACCCACGGTGCACTTTCCTAACTTTGCAGCGCAAATAAAGTAGCATGAAAGCAATTTATGTCATCGACGCCCTGCGCACCCCCATCGGAAAATTTGGCGGCAGCCTGGCTGGCGTCCGTCCGGATGATCTGGCAGCTCACGTTATCCGGGCCATTGTGGAGCGTAACCCTGGTGTTCCGGCATCGGCGATTGAAGACGTGGTTTTCGGAGCCGCCAATCAGGCCGGGGAGGATAACCGTGATGTAGCCCGCATGGCTCTGTTGCTCGCGGGACTGCCGACGCACATCGGTGGAGTGACTGTAAACCGACTCTGTGCTTCCGGTTTACAGGCCATCATGGATGCCAGTCGTGCGATTCAGGCAGGCGATGGCGAAGTATATCTGGCCGGAGGCGTTGAGAGCATGACCCGGGCACCCTTTGTGATCGCCAAATCGGAAACCGCCTATGGCCGTACTCCGGAAATGTATGATACCACCATCGGCTGGCGTTTTACCAACAAAAAACTGGCTGCCCTGTACCACCCGTATTCCATGGGAGAAACGGCTGAAAATGTGGCCGAACGTTATCAGATCAGCCGCTATGATCAGGATGCATTCGCCGTGAGTTCTCAGGAAAAATACCTGGCAGCAGAAAAAGCGGGCAAGTTTGCCGGCGAAAGAATAGCAGTTCCGGTCCAGAAAGGGAAAGAAACCGTGTTGTTCGAAATCGATGAACATCCCCGTTTATCACCACTCGAAAAGCTGGCGGAACTCAAACCTGCTTTCAAAAAAGACGGCAGCGTAACCGCAGCCAACAGCTCCGGTATCAACGACGGCGCGGCCTGTCTGCTGCTGGTGAGTGAAGATGCAGTCAAAAAATATAAACTGAAGCCCTTAGCACGGGTAGTGAGTCATGCCATTGCAGGCGTTGATCCTGCGGTTATGGGCATTGGCCCGATTCCGGCCATCCGCAAGGCATTGGACCGGGCGGGGTTACAAATTTCTGATCTGGGACTGGTGGAGTTGAACGAGGCTTTCGCCAGTCAGGCACTGGCCTGCGTCAGAGAACTGGGATTAAACCCTGCTATCGTGAATGTAAACGGTGGCGCCATCGCGCTCGGGCACCCGCTGGGTTGTTCCGGGGCCCGTATTTCCACTACCCTCATCCATGAAATGCAAAAACGCCCGGAGGTCCGGTATGGGGTGGCATCGATGTGCATAGGGGTGGGGCAAGGTGCTGCCATCATTTATGAAAGGTGCTGATAGCTTGGGTAAGCAACGTTACTTTTTAGAAATAGCCTACGAAGGCACCCAATACCATGGCTGGCAGCGTCAACCGAATGGCATTACCGTACAGGAAGTGCTCGAAGGGGCTTTGTCGAAGCTGCTGGGAGAAACCGTGGTGGTGACCGGCCAGGGACGTACCGATACCGGTGTCCACGCCACCCACAGCTACTGCCACCTGGACCTGGAAATCCCACTCCCCGAAACATTGCTCTTCCGGCTGAACTTATTGCTACCCCAGGACATTTATGTCTATCGTATTTTCCCGGTTCCGGCAGAGGCACATGCCCGGTTTTCTGCTTTAAGCAGGACCTATGAATACCACCTGCATACCCGCAAGGATCCTTTTTTATACGGACGTTCTACCTACGTCTTTTATCCGCTTTCACTTCCGCTGATGGAGGAGGCTGCTGAAATCATCCGACAACACGAGGACTTCGCCAGCTTTTCACGCAGCCATACCCAGGTCAAAACAACCATCTGTCATATTACCGAAGCGCGCTGGGAACAACACGACCACCGCCTGATTTTTACCATCACCGCCAACCGTTTTTTGAGAAATATGGTGCGGGCCGTGGTAGGTACCTTGCTCGAAGTGGGCAAGGGCAGGAGAGCGGCCGGGTCTATCCATGAACTGCTGGCCCTCAAAAGCAGAAGTGCAGCCGGTATGTCGGCACCGGGTTTTGGCTTGTATCTTACTGAGGTGAAATATCCCGATTGGGTTTTTAGTTTGGCATTAAATGAGTAAGCTGGGCGAAATATTTGACTGGAAAGTACTGCGACGGATTTTGTCGCTGGTAAACCCTTATAAAAAGGTTTTCTGGCTGACGGTAGTGCTGGTTATTTTGCTGTCCTTACTCGCGCCACTGCGTCCCTGGCTGATTCAGTACACCGTCGATAACCAGATTGCCACCGGTGACTATGCCGGTCTGGTGAATATGACACTTTTGATGGTGGTTACCCTGGTGCTCGAAACCGTTTTCCGCTACTTTTTCAGTTATGCCTCCACCTGGCTGGGGCAGTCGGCTGTGAAGGATCTGCGGCAACGCCTGTTCAACCACCTGAGCCGGATGCGTCTCAAGTTTTTTGATCGTACACCTATCGGCACCCTCACCACCCGGACCGTCAGTGATGTAGAGACGATTTCAGAGGTGTTTTCGCAAGGCTTGCTGACGATAGTGGGTGATTTGCTGCAATTGGTTACCCTGCTGATTGTCATGCTGTTGACCGACTGGAGGCTGACCCTTATCAGCCTTTCGGTGTTACCCTTGTTGCTTTACAGCACCTGGTTATTTAAAGAGAAGGTCAAGGAATCCTTTCAGGAAGTACGTGCGCATGTGGCCCGGCTCAATGCCTTTCTGCAGGAGCATATCACCGGGATGAGTGTGGTGCAGATTTTCAACCGTGAAAAGGCAGAGGGAGCGAAGTTCAGGGCAATTAACGGAGAACTGAATGCAGCCAATCTGAAAGGTATCTTCTATTATTCCGTCTTTTTCCCGGTGGTGGATATCATCACGGCTGCATCCCTGGGCTTACTGGTCTGGTGGGGGGCACATGGGGCTTTGCGCGATGATTTTACGATTGGTACCCTCATTGCGTTTATTCTCTATGTAAACCAGTTTTTCAGACCTATCCGCTTGCTGGCGGATAAATTTAATTCCCTGCAAATGGGCATGGTTAGTTCGGAGCGGGTCTTTAAACTGCTTGATACCGAAGAAATCATTACCGATGAAGGCACAGTTGAACCCGACGGACTCAAAGGGGAGATAGAGATGCAGGGGATGTGGTTCGCTTATGAGGGCGAACAATATGTGCTGCGCGACATCAGTTTCAGCCTTGCGGCAGGGCAAAAACTGGCGCTTGTCGGCGCTACCGGTGCCGGTAAATCTTCTATTATCAATGTACTGGGGCGCTTTTATGAATTTCAGCAGGGAGAAGTCACCATCGACGGCATCTCCATCCGTGACTACAAACTTGACAGCCTGCGCAGGCATATTGGGATTATTTTGCAGGATGTTTTTCTTTTCTCGGGAACCATCGAAGAAAACATCAGCCTCAAAAACCCGGATATCAGTCTGGAACAGATCAAGGCCATGGCCGCCTATACCGGTATCGATAAGTTTATAGAAAAGCTACCCGGGCAGTACCGGTACGAAGTAAATGAACGGGGTTATGCACTTTCGGCAGGTCAGCGACAGCTTATTGCTTTCCTCCGGGCCATGGTATACAATCCGGCTATTCTCGTGCTCGATGAGGCTACTTCCAGCATTGATACGGAAACAGAGCACATTTTACAGGAGGCTACCCTCAAGCTCACCGAAGGCAGGACCTCTATCCTGATTGCCCACCGTTTAAGTACCATACGGGATGCGGATCAGATACTGGTGGTAGATCACGGGAAAATAGCGGAAAGAGGTACTCATCAGAGTTTATTGCGCAAAAAGGGCCTTTATCGTAAACTGTATGAAATGCAGTTTCATGAAATGCCTGTCGCTGATTTGTAAAAATCGGCTCATCGCTTAAACATTCAGGCCATTTTCTTATTTTAACAGATTGTTAATCAATTTTATGAAGCAGTTTTTCTTTCTGTTAAGTGTTTTAGCTTCCATCGGCACGATGCAGGCGCAGCAGTTGGGTGTTGAAACAACTTGTGCGGAGGGCAAACAGGCCGCCTTCGGCCGAAATACGCCTTCGGCCCGCATCATGGCCAATCGTGGGGCTGATACCTATGATATCCATTTTTACCACATCGATCTGAATGTCTCTAATACCAGCACCACGCTCAGCGGGAATGTGCTGATTAATTCGCTGGTAACGTCTGCTACCCTGGATACCTTTTGGTTTGAGCTCAAGGATTTTATGACCATCGACAGCGTTGTGCTGAATGGTGTCCGCAGGACAAACCTGATCCGTGCCAACGACGTCATTCGTGTGCCGCTGGCGGAACCTATGACACAGGGTCAGGAAGTAAGTTGCAGGGTTTACTACAACGGAACACCGGCCTCGGCTGGTTTTTTCAGTGGCATAACCAGTAACAATGGTGCCACCTGGACGCTCAGTGAGCCCTTCAGTGCGCCGGACTGGCTTCCATGCAAACAGGATTTATGGGATAAAATTGATTCAGTCTGGTTTTTTGCCACCACCAATACAGGCACCAAAGTGGGCAGTAATGGTTTGCTGACCAATGTGGTAGCCCTGCCAAACAATAAAGTCCGTTACGAATGGAAGACCAATTACAAAATGGCCTTCTACCTCATTGCTTTTTCGGTAGCCAATTATCAGGAGTATCTGAACTATGCGCATCCGGCTCAGTTGATGGGCGATTCTATTCTTATTCAGCATTATATCTATAACGGCTCACTTGCTCAGAACAAAGTAGGTCTGGACCGGACGCCTGGTATGATTGAGCATTATTCCGAAAAAATAATGCTGTATCCTTTTTATGAAGAGAAGTACGGACATATGCAGGCCAATCTCGGGGGCGGCATGGAGCACCAGACCATGTCGACGATGGGAGGTTTCAGCATGGATCTCACCTCGCATGAGCTGGCACATCAGTGGTTTGGCGATTATGTGACCTGCGCAACCTGGAGTGATATCTGGCTTAACGAAGGCTGGGCTTCCTATATGGAATACATATACAGGGAAAGTATCGGTGCAGCCTCAGCAGCCAGCTGGCTGGATGCTTCGCACAGCTCTGCACGGAATGCTCCTACGGGATCGGTTTATGTGCCGGCAGGTTCCAGCGTGAACCGGATTTTCAATGGTAATCTGACCTATGAAAAGGGAGCTTCTGTATTGCATATGCTGCGGTATCTCATCGGGGATTCCCTCTTTTTTGCAGCTACGCAGGAGTATCTGCGGATTAAAGGCGATACAGTTTCAACAACCGATGAATTCCGGGCTGTTTACGAACAGGTAAGCGGACAGTCGCTGCAGAGTTTTTTCAACGAATGGGTATATGGAGAAGGTTTCCCAACCTATCAGGTTCGCTGGAATCAGATCGATTCTACTTTGTATGTAAGCGTCAGTCAGACAACCACAACCGCTAATCCGGTAGCATTCAGTATACCGGTTCCTTTGATGTTTTCTGCCACCGGGCTGGGCACCCAAACCATTCGGGTTGACCCGAATGTTCCGGTGAATGTTTTTCAGGTAAACGGCACCATTACTACCATGCAGCTCGATCCCAATAAATCTATTCTGAAAGACTTGAGCAGCAGTATTTTTCGACAGAATACCCTGGGTGTTTCTGTGGAAGAGCTGAAATGGGTCAATCTGAAAGTTTATCCAAACCCGAATCAGGGGCAATTCATCATTGAATCGGACCGGGATGCCAGCTATCAGCTGCGTGATCTGCAGGGGCGTGTTCTGACAACTGGTACCGTACAAACCGGTGCTAATGAAGTCCATGTTTCCACCCCTCCTGCAGGCATTTACCTGCTGCAACTGAACGACGGTCATAGTACGCACCACGAGCGGATAGTGATTCGTTGACAAGACATCGGGATTTCGAGAGGCGAGAGGGCGAGACGATGTGGATGTGCTGATTTTTTTTTGATGTGCCGATGTTTTTTTAGACATCGGGATTTTGAGAGGCGGGAGGGGCGGGACTTTTGGCCACGGACATGCGGGGCTGTTGATCTGCGAAACGCCCTTTAATCTGCGTCCTCTGTGTTAAAAACCTGCCATGCCTGAGTAACCCGTCTCGCCTGTCTTTCTCGATACGGTTTGCCCTGTTTATTTTTTACGCGAAAACCTACTCGAAAAGACAGACCCGGGAAAATCAGCACATCATAGCTGAATTACTTCCCCTCGGGCTCCGCTTCCTTTTGCTTTTTCCCGAAAACTGAGAAGTGAACGTAGCGTTTCGGGTTCTTTTTGAGGTCAACCAACAGTTTGTCCAGATCGGCAGAAGACTGGTTGAGATTGTTGTACAGGTTTTTGTCGTTTACGAGTAAACCTAAACTGCCTTCGCCGTTGTTGATTTTGGTGAGTATGGTCTGTGTCTGATCGAGGGCCTTGCGGGCATTTTCAATCACATTGGTGAGATTTGATTTGGCAATGGAATCGCTGATGGCATGTACATTGGCCAGGGCGGCGCTGATGAGCTCATTATTCTTCTTCAGATTGCCGGTAATAGATTCTACATTGGCCAGAATGGTGTTCAGCCGGCTGTTCTGCGACGATACCATGGTGCTTAGTGAGGAGGAAGTGCTTTCGAGATTGGCCAGGATGGCGCGGATGCGTGCTGCCTCCAGCGCGCTCACCAGGGTATCGATGCTGACGATGAGGTTTTCCGCCTTTTCACGGAGTGGATTAAGGTCGGTGCCGAGTGCTTCCAGTGGTGAAGGCTCAATGCTGCCTTCGAGGGTGTCGTTACTGCTCAGATAGTTAGTGCCGGGTGCTACTTCTACATTCAGGGCTTTGGTACCGAATAAATCAGTGCTGATAAGTTTGGCAAGGCTTCCTTTGGTAACCTTTACCTTGTCATTCATATAAAATTGCACCAATACTCCTTTTCCATCCTGGGAGAGGGTTACCCTGCGTACCGAACCTACCTTCACGCCCTGATTGAGTACAGAAGCGGAGTTCTGCAGGCCGGAAGCATTGGGGTAGCGCACATAATAGTTGGTAGTGGTGCTGAACACCTCTTCTCCCTTCAGGAAATTAAAGCCCAGGATAAGAATGACTATGGCGATAGATGCGAGCGCACCTACCAGCGTTTCGTTTGATACGTTGAGCTTTTTCAAAATATGGACTGTGATTGGTCTCAGCGACCTTTAGACTCTGATTTGGCATCTTCCTTATCAATTTCCGCCTTGAATTTTTCAAAAGCAGCAAAAGCAGAAGACGCCACTTTGAGCTGGCCGTCAGGCGAATTTAGGAATTTTTCCTCTTCCCGATTCGTAAGAAAACCAGTCTCCACCAGAACCGCCGGCATGGTGGTGCGGTAAAGCACCAGAAAACCGGCTTGTTTAACCCCACGGCTTTTTCGGCCAACCTTTACCAGTTCATTTTCTATTTTTTCAGCCAGTTTGATACTCTGACCTCTGTACGCACTTTGAAAAAGTTCAAAGATGATGTGGGTAGTAGGGTCTTTGGGATCAAAACCATCGTATTTCTCGGTATAGTCTGATTCCAGTAATACCGAAGAATTTTCCCTTTTCGAAACTTCCAGGTTGGCCTTGGTTACATGCAGACCCTGTGTCCAGGTTTCGGTTCCGAAAGCAGCCGGCTGACCCGAATTACAGTGGAAAGAGATGAAGACATCGGCATTGGCTTTGTTGGCCATCGAGGCCCTTTCGTGCAGCTCTATAAATTTGTCCGTTTTACGGGTATAAACTACCTTGACATCTTTCATGTGCTCCTCCACCAGCTTGCCGAATTTGAGGGCAACCTGAAGGGCAACATCTTTTTCACGGCCTGCTTTGCCCAGACAACCCACATCGTGACCACCATGCCCGGCGTCTACCACAACGGTACGAATCTTGTAGGCACGGAGACCTGTAGGATTTACGGCCACGAGTAACAACACGAGAACGGTTGTGATCGTTATGCTGATCTTATTCATTTAGTTACTTTTGACCTTAATTTGTTGCTACAAAATTAACCTGCGCGCGCTGCTTTTGCTACCCAACCTACAACGCTTTTTCCTCATTCTCCTGTGTATTATCTACTTTATTGGTCAGGTGAACGCGCAGGAGAAGTCAAAATCCCTGCCAGACAGTACCAAAAGTACGCCGACAGACACCCTGCAGCTGCCCTTTTCTTTATCCACCGACAGCCTCCAAAGCACCGATAGTACGGTTGCTGACAGCCTCCGGACCGATTCAGCCAGCCAGTTCGCCACCCGTCGACCCGGCGATCTGGAGGCTGAAGTCAAATACGAAGCCCGCGACAGTATTATTTTTAACCTCCGCAGCAAAGGCGCATCGCTGCATGGAGAGGCAAAAGTCAATTACCAGAAAATAAACCTGACAGGAGATAAAATCGACCAGGATTGGACCACCAATCAGGTGACCGCCATTCCGGGTGCCGATAGTACCGGAAAACCAATCGGTAAGCCGGTTTATTCCGATGAAGGTCAGGAGTTTGTGAGTAATAAAATTACCTACAACTTCAAAAGTAAAAAGGCGAAAATCAATCACATGGTCTCCAACGAAGGAGAGACTTACCTGATAGGGGAGGATGTGAAGATGGATAACAGCGAAACCATCTACATCAAAAACACGCAGTTCACAACCTGCAGCAATACCGATCATCCGCACTTCTACCTTAATCTTTATAAAGCCAAAATCATCCCCAACAAAAGGGTCATCAGCGGGCCGTCCAATATGGTCATCGAAGACATTCCGCTGCCGATAGGTTTACCCTTTGGGATTTTTCCCACACAACGTGGTCAACGGTCGGGTATTCTGCCACCTGAATACGGTGAATCGCCACAATTCGGTTTCTTTTTGCGGAATGGCGGATATTATTTTGCTATCAGTGATCACCTGGATTTATCATTACAGGGCGATATATACTCGATGGGTGGCTGGCGGCTGAGTCCGGCGTCGAGTTACAACAAGCGGTATAAGTACAGTGGTAATGTCAGAATCAATTACAGCAGCTTGCAGGCAGGCGACCGCGAGGCCAGTGATTTTTTCCGGCAGCGTGATTTTCTATTGAGCTGGAGCCATAACCAGGATCCCCGCGCCAACCCTTACCGGCGTTTTACAGCCAGCGTAACCGCAGGGTCGAGCAGTTATCTGTCGAACAACTCTTTTGCCAGCACCCAGTTTTTGCAGAACCAGTTGCGGTCGTCTATCAATTTTACCCGCATCTTCCCGAACAAACCTTACAGCTTTAACGCCAGTTTGGGGCATTCTCAGAATACGTCAACCAAACAGGTGAGTCTTACCTTGCCCAATGCCGTTTTTACCGTCAATCGCCTGGAGCCTTTTAAGCAAAAAAACAGGGTTGGCAAAGAACGCTGGTATGAGAAAGTAGGCTTTAATTACAATACCAATTTCAGGTCAACCATCAACGAATACGATTCTCTCCTTTTCAAAGGTAATTTCCTCGAAAAGATGGATGTAGGGCAGTCGCACAGCCTTCCCATCAGCACTTCTGCCTTTGTGGTAGCGAAATATCTTCAGTTCACCCCATCATTTAATTACAGTGAACGCTGGTCGGTGAAGAGCGTCGAAAAACGCTGGGATGCGGATTCAGGCAGGGTGTTTACGGATACTTTGCAGGGATTTTTCAGGAACTACGACTATGCTTTCAGCATTTCCATGAATACCCGCCTTTACGGGCTTAAGCAGTTTGAAAAGGGTAAAATTGCGGCTATCCGGCATGTGATTAACCCACAGCTGAGTTACAGCCTCCGGCCCGACTTCAGTGACAGTAAATTCGGGTTTTATGGTCGGGTGCAGGCCGATTCTACCGGACGGGTGGAGACATACAATCGTTTTGCAGGTTTTGGCTTCGGAGGACCAGGTGCGGGACGCTCGGGAAGCCTGGGAATGAGTGTAGATAACATCCTGGAAATGAAGGTCCGGCAGGTAACCGATACTGGTGTAAACCTGAAGAAGATCAAAATATTCGACAGCTTCCGTTTTTCAGGCAATTACAATTTTGCAGCAGACAGTCTGAATTTATCCCCTATTCAGTTCAGCGGACGGACCACCTTTACCAATAATTTCAGCCTTCTTTTTGGTGCTCAGTTCGAACCCTACGAGCGGGACACCCTGGGACGCCGCCTCAACCGGTTTATGGCGGCGAATGGCCGGTTGGCTGAAATGACAAACGCCAACCTCACCTTCAGCGGCAGTTTTAGTCCGGGGGGTAAAAAAACAACCGAAGCCAAACCACTCGACGCCCGGGAGGAGGCAGAGCTGGAAGATATCCGCCGGCAACAGCAGTGGGACAGGTTTGTGGATTGGAATGCGCCCTTTACCCTGAGCTTCAACTATACCCTCAACTACCTCAAAAGCAGCCGGCCTAGCCAGCCCAACAGCCTTAACCAGCAGCTGGTGTTTTTTGGCGATTTTAATATTACCCCGAAGTGGAAAATCGGATTTAATTCGGGCTACGACATTACCAATAAAAAGGTGACTTCTACCATGCTCAACTTTTACCGCGATTTACATTGCTGGGAGCTGGCGTTTAACCTGGTGCCCTTTGGCGCATACCGTTCTTACACCTTCACCATCAATGCCAAGGGAAGGATGTTGCAGGAATTGCGGCTTACCCGCCGCCGTGACTGGTATGATCTGAGATAAAGTGCCGGATACCCGTTGGCTCTGTGGGTCAATTTAGGCCATAACTCCTTTTTGAAAAACCTTCGCCTGTTTCAATTGGTTATCCATCTTTGTAGCAATAATTCCAGTCAACAGCTTTATCCATGCGTGCAGAAATCATCACCATAGGCGACGAAATCCTGATCGGTCAGATAGTTGATACCAATTCGGCCTGGCTGGGCAGGCAGTTGAGTCTCAAGGGAATACAAGTTGTTCAGATTACGTCTGTAAGCGACCAGCAGGCAGCCATTGTAGATGCCCTGGAGACTGCTCAGACAAGAGCGGATCTTGTTCTGCTTACCGGCGGCCTTGGCCCTACCAAGGATGATATTACCAAACATACCCTGGCCGGTTATTTTGGTAGTCAGTTGGTCAGAAATGACCATGTATTTGCCCGTCTCAAAACCTGGTTTGAACAACGGGGCCGGGTGATGAGCGACATGAACGGGAAACAGGCCGATCTACCCCACAATGCAGAGATTCTCAACAACAACCTGGGTACTGCGCAGGGTATGCTGTGGCGCAAAAACGGCAAACTGATACTCAGTATGCCTGGTGTGCCTTATGAGATGAAATGGATTGTTCAAAACCAGCTTTTGCCACTGCTGGAAAAAGAATTTAGCCTTCCGGCCATCCTGCACCGGACACTAATGGTTACAGGTTTGGTTGAATCGATGATTGCAGAACGGATTGCTGCCATAGAAGAGGCGTTGCCTGCAGTTATTAAATTGGCTTACCTGCCCCGTCCGGGCATCGTCCGCCTGCGTTTAAGTGGCAGAGGTGCCGGCAGGGCAGTGCTGTCGGACTTCATAGCTGACTTTGAACAGCGTATCGTGGCCGAACTGGGTCACCATGTATATGGTTTCGATGATGTATCTCTGGAAGAAGCCATCGGTGAAAAATTACGTTCCCACCATGCCAGACTTGCTCTGGCAGAAAGCTGTACCGGTGGTAATATTGCCAGGCTCATCACAGGCATTGCAGGTGCCAGCGATTATTTCAACGGGGGAATCGTCAGTTACAGCAATCAGGCTAAAATGGATTTACTGGGAGTATCTTCCCAAACCCTCGAAAAAGAAGGAGCGGTCAGTGAAGCAACGGTACTGGAGATGGTATCCGGCGCGCGCCAAAAACTGGCAGCAGAATTTGGTATTGCCATCAGTGGTGTAGCGGGTCCTAGTGGCGGAACTGCCGAAAAACCAGTGGGTTTGGTGTGGATAGCTGTGCAGGGTCCGGCAGAAACAGTGGTTCGTTCCTACAACTTCGGCACCGAACGAGCCCTCAACATCGAAAGGGCTTCGATGCAGGCTTTGTACCTTTTATGGAAAATGCTGGCAACAAATTGACCTTTCTTCGCTAATCCCGTACCTTTGTCGCTCTTACAAAACCGACAAAACGCACGCAACATGGCACAAGTAGAGTTGTTGATGCCCAAAATGGGCGAAAGCATCACCGAGGCTACCATTTTAAAGTGGCTGAAAAAAGAAGGCGAAAGCATTGCACTCGACGAGGCTGTGCTTGAAATAGCCACCGACAAGGTAGATTCTGAGGTGCCATCGCCGGTTGCCGGTACACTTGTAAGTATTCAGTTTAAGGAGGGGGATGTTGTGCCGGTAGGGGCTGTCCTTGCTAAAATTGAAACCGAAGCCGGTGCTGCCATAAGCCCTTCACCAGCTGTAGCTGCTCCTGTCGCCGCTCCTGTGGCGCCTGTTGCCGCTGCCATGCCTGCTGAAACAGCAGCTTTGTCAAATGCCATGACGCAGCCTGTGGCTGTTTCAGGTAATCGTTTTTACAGTCCTCTGGTACTCAACATTGCCGCTCAGGAGGGCATAGGTATGACCGAACTGGAGGCTCTGCCGGGTACCGGTAATGAAGGCAGGGTGACCAAAAAAGATATTCTTGCCTATGTGGCAGCCCGCAAATCCGGACAGCCTGCTGTGACAGCCACACCAGCTGCAGCGCCTGCGCCTGTCGCCGCAGCTGCCGCACCGGCAGCCGCACCATCGGCAGCTCCTGCGGTAAGCGTGGGTGGTAATGTGGAGATCATAGAAATGGATCGCATGCGTAAGATGATAGCCGAAAACATGGTGGCTTCTAAGCGCATTTCTGCCCACGTAACCTCATTTGTCGAAGCCGACCTCACCAATGTGGTGAACTGGCGGGAAAAGGTGAAGAAGGAGTTTGAAAAGCGTTACAACGAAAAGCTGACGTTCACTCCGATTTTCATTGAATGTATTGTACGGGCCATCAAGGATTTTCCGATGATCAATATCTCGGTGGATGCCAACAATATCATTGTTAAAAAAGATATCAACGTAGGTATGGCTGCCGCTTTGCCCAGCGGTAACCTGATAGTGCCGGTCATCCACAATGCTGATCAGTACAACCTCGCAGGTCTTGCCAAAAGGGTGAATGATCTGGCAGACCGCGCCCGTAAAAACAAACTCAAACCCGATGAAATCCAGGGGGGCACTTATACGGTTTCGAATGTAGGTACTTTCGGTAATGTAATGGGGACACCAATCATTCCGCAACCACAGGTGGCCATTCTCGCCGTAGGCGCCATTCGTAAAAAACCAGCTGTTATCGAAACACCGGAAGGTGATTTTATCGGCATACGTCAGATGATGTTCCTGTCACACAGCTACGACCACCGGGTGGTAGATGGTGCGCTGGGGGGCATGTTTGTACGCCGTGTGGCCGATTATCTCGAGCAGTGGGATATGAACCGCGAGCTGTAGTTTCTTTTAGATTTCGAGATTTCGAGAGGCGAGAGGCGAGACTTTTTTTGGGCGCCGGTGGCGCTGGGAATGCTGGTACTATGTACTACGCTTACGGTCACGCGGGTTATGCCCCTTGATCCCCCACCGGATAGTGCAACTCGTTATGCTTGATTACAAAACCAGTACCCTGCAGGGTTACAATCCGGGCAGGAAGCATTTCCGAAAACCATCACCACATGAGACGCCTTCTCAGCGACACCGGCGCCCAAAAAAAGTCTCGCCTCTCGTCTCTCGAAATTTCAATGTAAAAAAAAAAGCCGCCTCAACACAAATTGAGACGGCTTCTGTCATTATTGACAAGCGCTTATCTGCGGATGATAAACTTCCCGTGACCAACTTCTGAACCTGTCACCAGCCGGTAACTGTACAAGCCCTCAGCCAGGGTATTTACAAAAAGTAACTACATTCTTGTAGTACAGTGCCAACAGAAATTTACAAGTACTTGCCTGTCGCCAATTACAGGTCATTTTTAAGCTGAAAAGGAATAGATAGTTATAGAAGAGATTATTGCCACTTTCAGCGCGCTCACATAAACCCGCCCAATTCCCGGCTTGCACCTTCTTCAGTTTGCTGTAGTGCGCCTGCGATGCGACGCCGCTCTGTTGCTGATTTGTTCTGACTTAGCTTGGTCTTGTATTCCAAAGTCTTTACTTCAATTTCAAAAGCTACAATAGCCTTAAAATGGGCGCTTTTGTAGGCCTCACTGACTTCAGTTTTAAACTGTCGGAGATAAGCAGGTTCAAAGGTGAGTATGGTCTTTTCCATGAGCCGTTCCTGTGCTTCCCGACCCGCAAGTACTTTTACCTTTCCGCTGCAATGAATCGCTATGTAATTCCAGGTGGGGACGTTCTCCCTTTTATCGTAATGTGCAGGAGAGATATAGGCATGTGGCTCCTGAAATATGACAAGTACCTCCGCACCGTCCAATTGCTGACTGTGCGGATTGGCAAGGGCAAGGTGGGCAGAGAGCAGTATTTTATCGTTTTGTGATTCTACCACAATGGGCAGGTGGGTAGCAGTTGCCACGCCATCGGTCACCCGCACAAAAGTGGCAAACATATACCGTTGCATGAAAGCGATAGCCTGTTGTGTATCTTTTCCTTTAAAATGAGTGGGAATGTACATGGTCTCTGGTTGAAAGTGTTCAATTTGTTCCTTTGGCAAAAGGGCTGAAAGCTGCTTTATGAGGGCTCAGCCGCTTCGTCAAAACCACTTTCTATCGGTTCCCAAAGTTCTATTTTCTGACCTTCAGGGTCGATTATCCAGCCGAATTTCCCGTAAGGATAACTTTCAATCTCCCCTGCTACGGTAACACCTTCCGCCTTTAGTTCCTGCAGCAGCAGTTCCAGGTTTTCTACCCGGTAATTAATCATGAAATCTTTTTGTCCGGGATCGAGGTAGGTGGTTTTGTCATCCATGATGCTCCATTCAGTGCGGGCGATTTGTTCCGGATTTTCGGCTTCCCGCCAGAAGAAGGTCTTGCCACCCCAGGGAGAAATGTCAAAATGCAGGTGTTTCTTATACCAGTCGCGGAGTTGTTCGGGATTTTTGGCCTTGAAAAATATGCCGCCCAAACCAGTTATTCGGGTCATGTTTTTTTCAACAAGATATAAAAAGGCCCGAGGCTTTTAAACAAGTGCCTCAATAACGGGGAAAGAAGGAAAACCCCAGCCGGGCGCCTATTGAAAAATGAGGTTTGATTTTGGTCCCCTCAAACTGATCTCCCCCTTCACGGGTCGTTTCACGGGTAAGGGGCACTTCATAAAGGCCGATAGGCGCATGGGTTGTTGTAACTGCTTTGGCACCGGCACCTACATAGGTGTCTACTATAAACCAATCAAAAATAACAAACTGATACCCCGCTTTCAAGGTTCCTCCAAGGCTGTTTAAGGTGATGTCTGATCGTATATAGTTGAAAGCCAGTTCATCCCTGATGATAAAACTTCGTTCCCGGAAGTATTTCTCCTGATTATAGATGCCTTCTGCAGCAAAATAGTACTCCCAGTCCTCATTGGGATCAGGGTAAAAACGAATCTCCGCACGAACCCGCTGAAACTGCTGATCGAACTTACCAAAGTTGTTGTTGTAAAAGGTCAGTCCGTAAAAGGGAAGCGTATATTCTGCCTGAACGGAAAGACTGCGTAGTGGCCTGATTTCAAGTCCGACCGCCAACCCCGGGGTATTCGGGTGAAACAACATGAAAGGATGTACCTTAGGCATAAAGATGTCCTTCCAATCGCTGTTGGTGCTAAAATCCGGAGAGAATTGCCCTAAAGCGGTGTTTGCACTCAGAAAAAAGAGGAGTATAAGTCTTTTGAACAACGGTTTGTATTCGATGTTGCAAAGATACATCATTTTCTAAAAAAGTCCAAAAAAAAGACTTATTCCAATTTTGGGAATAAGTCTTTGGAAATGGGAATGCTGGGTGTGGGGAGTGGAGAGTGGGGAGTGGAGAGTGGAGAGGGGAGAGTGGAGAGTGGAGAGGGGAGAGTGGAGAGGGGAGAATAGATGGAGAGGGGAGGACGGGACAGAGAGGCTGCTATGATTAACTTGTCGAACCAAAAGAGGACTGTATGGTTTGCCCATCCTCACCCTTCACCCTTCACTCTCCCCTCTCCACTCTCTTCACTCCCCCACGCCCCACTACTCCACATGTACTTCGATAATCACCGGAGTAGCCGCATTGCCGGATTTGTCAGTGGCTTCTATTTCAAGGTGATAGGTGGATAGCTCAGCAGAGTCGGGTACAGCAATACTTTTGGTCAGCACGAAACTTTTGCCGGTCGCATCACCGGTTTCAGTCCATTCCCACGCATAGGTAGTAATCCGGTGTGTATGCCCGTCCGCATCGTGGATGTTCATTTTCCATTGCGATAAGGCTATATCGTCGGTGAGTGTGGCTACAAGGTCGAAACTGTTGCCGGGAGCACTGTCAAGATGATCCGCGGCTGGAGTAGTTACCTGAATCACAGGTTTGGTGACATCTGCTGTATTTTCTTTTTTACAGGCCAGCAGACCAAGACCTGCAACCGCAGCCAAAAGCAATGTTTTTTTCATCATAGTTTTGTTTATGCAACAAAGTTGCGATAAAGGAATTACTTATGCAATAGTGTTGCAAAAAAAAGCCTTCATTGAATCACGAGGCTACGCTGCAGGAAAGCGGTGTTGTCTGCGGCATCAACACCCATCAAATACAGGATAGCGGTACCTGCGCTTTGGGTGGTGGGAATGATTACAGGTTCTTTGAGGCTTATCAGCCTTGGATTGTTAAAAGCAGTAAGCTTTTTATCGAATAAAACAGCGCCTTCCCCGGGAGGACTGCTCCTGACAATCTTTATTGCGATTATTCGCAGTCCGTCGTCATCAGTTACAAGTCCTTCAATGTTAAAAGGCTGGCCGGCAGTCACTTGCATGCCCCCTGGAGCAGGATTTGACAGGGTAGCTACCGGAGCAGTCAGATTTCGCGGGTTTATAACCAGAAATTCGCGGGTAATCTGTGGCGATTTACGGCCGTCTACATCACTGGCAGTAGCCTCCAGTACATATAAACCTGGCTGTGCATCTGCCGGAACCTGCCCGGCAAAACTGACTTTTTGTTCTTTACCCACCAGCGACTGTACTTCTTCCCCTTCCCAGGGATGTAGTCCCAGATCTGTGAAAATGCCGGCAAACTTATGATTCCAGCTGATATGCAAATCACGCAGGTTCTTGTCGTCGGAGGCGGTATAGGTAAACTGGTAACTTTCGCCCTGTTCAAACCCTGCACCATTCAGACTTGGGTCAGCGGTGAGTACAGGAGGCTGGGTATCAGCTTTTTCCTTTTTGCAGGCAGTATAAAACAATAAGCAGCTGAAAATTAGCAGTATGCGGCGCATAATTCAAAGCTATGAAGAATTTTTATCCGATGGGGATATGTAGCATCAATTGCACATTTCGGCCGGGTTCAGGGAGATTCAGGAGCCTGTAGCGGCTGAGGTGGTTGAGGTAAGGCGTGTCGAATAGATTGTTTACCAGTAGGCGGACTTCTGCTTTTTGTTTTTTCCAGACCAGCTCGCTCCCCAGGTGAAGGTTAATCAGGCTGTAGGATGGAGTGGTGGCTTCATTTCTGTCGACCCGGTTCTGAGCAGCAAATAGCTGCAGGTCTACCCCCACATAGGGTGCGGCAAGCCAGCTGGCTGGTGACCGGAAGCTGTATTCCATATCCAGCATGGCTTGTAAGGGCGGCGTGAAGGGCAGTGGAACGCCGGTTTCCAGATTGGTAAGCCAGGTATACGCCCCGCTGATACCCATATGAAAGGATTTTATCCAGTGGAATTCTGCGGAAACCTCTGTACCCGTGTGAAAAACAGGAGCCTGTTCATAGCGGTACAGCTGACCGCCATCGGGTAAAAAGCTGAAAAGACCCGTGGGGCGCAGGTAGATGTAATGCTGGTAATAACTGGCATAAGGTGATACCTTCAGTTCCATTTTTTCCTGCCTGAATACCAGCCCCAGATCAAGCTGATAACCCCGTTCAGGCTCCAGATTTACGTCTCCTGTCTCATGCCTGAAACTGCCATGGTGTACGCCGTTTGAAGTCAGCTCCGGTATTGCAGGCATCCTGAAACTACTGCCCAGATTCGCTTTGATCTGCCAGAGTGGGGTCGGATTCCAGGAAACGCCGGCAGATCCCGACAAATTGCTGAAAAACCGGTTCACAGCTACTGCCCTTACGCGCACACTGCCATCAGCCAGGATTTCGCTGTAGGCGGTTGACTGCATCCGGGCCACATCCACGCGGAGTCCGGCATTCCATTGCCACACCGTACTTTTTTTGAATTGCCAAAGGGCAAAAATGCCCGACTGAGCCGTCTTATAATCAGGAACAAGAAACTCATAACCACTGATATGATGCCACTGGGCCTGACCGTTCATACCTGCTACCAGTCTGTGTAATGAATCGAGCCGCCAGTGAAAACGCAGGTTAAAAGTAGCCGTTTGAAGGAGGAGGCCATGCGCCAGTGTATTGCTGCTGTCGAGCTGCTGCCTGCCGTGTGCATGCGGATAAGAATGTTCTTCCCGCTGGTTGTGCTGATAGCCGAGATCCGCTTCCAGCCAGTTATTACCCAGCTGCACATTGCTGTTCCAGACAATCCTGCTGTGTGTAAGCTGCTGTCGGGGAAGGTCGATGTTGCGGCTATTGCCATCGGGTACCAGCTGGTATGCCAGCGGACGCCCCAGGGCACCGGCAAAATAGCCGATCTGTTGATGAAACCTGCTGAAAGTAAGCTGACTGAACCCCCAGGGCTTTTGAACGCCCCCGGTGATACTTCCGTGTTGTTCGGTCCCTGCCGTGTTTTTGAGTTGCCGGTCGGGCAGGGCCAGGGTGAAACGGTTGTAACGGAATGAATCTGCGGGCAGGCTGTAATCTCCGTAATCCTGAAGGGTGCCGCGCATGCGCCAGACAAAATCATGGTGATGTCCGGCGAATTCAGCACTCATACCGTACTGATTGTTTACGCTCCTGTACAGTTGTGATAATTGTGCACTTGTTTTTCCTTCCATCGGAAAGGGGGCCGCCTTTATCTGCACCACACCAGCCATGGCATCGCTGCCATACAGGAGAGAGGCCGGTCCTTTGATGATTTCTACCCTTCCGACCCCGAATTGATCTATCTCCAGCCCATGATCAAGCCCCCACTGCTGCCCTTCCTGGCGTATGCCCTGATCAGTCACAGCCACCCGGTTAAAGCTCAACCCCCTGATTACGGGTTTACTGACACCAATCCCTGTATTGATGCTGTTGATGCCAGGCAGGCGCTCCAGGCTTTGCATCAGGGTAATGCCATTGTATTTACGGATCTGTTCGGCACCTACAACCTCTACCGACTGGCTTTGTCCCTTTTCATCCAGTTTCAGCAGATCACTTTCTACAATGATTTCGCGCAGTTCAAGGGACGAAGGCTGCAGGACAATGTCGTATCGCAGCGATGTTTTGCCTATTTCAATGTCGATGGTTCGGGCAATATGTCCTATATACTGGGTGTGGAGGTGGTAGTGACCCGGGCGCAGGTTGTCGAATCGGTAAGCACCGGCCGCATCGCTGACAACCCCTTTTTTAAGTTCATGCAGGTAAATGGTTGCCCCCGGGAGAGGTCCTCCGTTATTACCGCTTACAGTTCCTGTCAGACTGAATTGTCCGCTGGCCGGTAAGGTGGAAAGCAAAAGAAGAAAAACAAGGAAATGGCGCATGATTGCAACGGAGTTGCAAAAATAACCGAAATCATTGGATTTGGTTCATCTGCGAAAGAATACCAGGCTTATTGTTGGCAACTCTGGCAGATGCCTTCGATGATAAAGCTGAATTTTTGTGGTTTAAAGCCTGTAGGCAGGGAGAGGTGGGGGACATCCACTTCATTGATACAAACAGTCTGATTGCATTGGGTGCAATGGAAATGCACATGTTCGTGGTGGTGGTGGTCGCTGCCGTGGCAGGCTTCACCACAAAGGGCGAATTTCATGGTGCCGCTGGTGTCGGTCACTTCATGAATGAGGCCTTTTTCGTTGAAAGTATTGAGGGTACGGTACAGCGTTACGCGGTCGAATCGATCCGATAGTTGCTGTTCCAGCTCAGGCTGTGAAACAGCACGTTGATTGACCAGCAGAAAGTCCAGTACGTCAATCCGGCAGTCGGTTAAACGCAACTGGTAATCTTTCAGCAGTTCCTGAGCCCGTGCACTCATGATTTACTTGCCTGCCCGTTCGTCGTCGATGTCGGCAAAGGCGCCCATGCTGATGAAATAGCTGACAATCGAAATCAGTACTGTCAGGATGAGCATGTGGGTATAATTCAAAGCATCGGGATTAAAAATGCCCAGATAAAACACCAGACCAAAAAAAGCAAGGGTGATGACAGTAAAGAAGGCGGCGAGTTTGAATTTCATGGCGCTTGTTTGAAGTCACAAAGGTAGGACAGAAGTAGCAATATTTCTATTGGTAGCCGGGTCTGAATGTTGGTAACAAAAAAATCGAATTGAAACTTTGCCGCTTTCGGCTTCAATGGTTAGATTCATTCTCATGTTGCATCGGCATTTTCAGGAAGGCATTATAGAGGCAGGTTGCGACGAGGCCGGAAGGGGTTGTCTTGCAGGTCCCGTGGTGGCTGCCGCGGTCATCCTTTCTCCTGATTTTGACATACGCCTGCTCCGCGACAGCAAAGTGCTGAGTGCAGAAAAACGCTTCCGGTTGCGTGAACACATCGAAAAAAACGCCACCGCCTGGGCTGTGAGCAGCACCTGCAATGAAATGATAGATACCATCAACATTCTGCAGGCGAGTTTTGTATCCATGCACAAAGCCATCGACCAGCTGGAGGTGCAACCGGATATGCTGCTGATAGATGGGAATCGTTTCAAACCTTACAAAACCATACCGCATCGCTGCCTGATAAAGGGAGATGCGAATTACGCCAGCATTGCAGCCGCCTCCATTCTGGCCAAAACCTACCGGGATGAGCTGATGTTCGATTACCATGAACGTTATCCGAATTACGGCTGGGACCGGAACAAGGGTTATCCGACCACCGACCACCGGGCAGCGATTGAAATATTTGGCATTACCCCCCTGCATCGCCTTTCTTTCAACCTCAGGGCACGTCAGCTGAAGCTTTTTTGAGCATATTTTAATCTGAACTGAGCCCTTGAGCCAGTATCTTGGGCTGTGCTTTGCCGGATATTTTTTTGCTTTTTTTTTGGAGTTCTTGCCATGCATGGCAAACTCCGCGCACAGCAGGAAGGTAATTTTTTGTTCTTCGAGGGAAGGCTGATGCTTCAGCTGCAACCGCCTGATTTGGTGGGGCTCCCTTCTTTAGGGCCGCAGCAGGTTTATTACAACGATACCTTCGATTTTATTGATATTACGAATCAGGCTATTCACCCTGATTGTGACGGTGCCGGCATAGATCATCAGATCAGCACCATCTTCACCAGAAGCAGGGCCGGTGCCGGTTACGAAAATGCCGGGATTTATGCAGATACCAGCGGAAGAGGGTTTTCGCTGCCGTTCCCCGACTGGACCAATGACAGCCTGATGCATGTACTGATGCCTTTCAGGAGAAAGTACCCGGAATTCTCCATGGTTCAGCAGCTTGCCTTGGTCACGTATAACCGTTTTACCTTTGATACATTACTGGTTGAACGCCTCAGCGACTCCGTGGTCTTCGGAATGCATCAGGTCATCCGCCATGAAAATCGCCGGGATAACTGGTTGGTTTACTTCAGGGCAATGGGCCATAACTATTATCAGCCAGTGGTGCGCTTGTTCGACGGACAATCACTTGGGTTACCCGTCCCACATGCACCGGTTTATATCCACAGTTTTGACCCTCCTGTGTTTACCAACTGTATGCTCAGTCCGGATGAAACAAACATCACCCTGAACATGCAGAAGGGTGCTTTTACCCTTTTTAAATTCGACAGGAGCCAGGGGAGATTGTACGATCGTTTGCCGGTTTATCCGCAAAGTATTTATTACCGGCCTTTGGCAGGTGATTTACAGCTGACGGCCATGCAGTACAGCCCTTCCGGGCAGTTTTTATACCTTTTCACCAATGATTTCCGCAGCATACCCTTCCGACAGCGGTTTTACCAGTTTGATCTTTCGGTTTGGGATTCTCTGGCGGTAACCAGGGGTTTTATCGCACGGGATTTACAGGATACGCTGATTTCAGATTTTGCAGCCATGCCCGACGGCAGGGTGTATTTTGTGCATTATGAAATCATCAACGGAAATACAGCCATCGGCAGAATACAGCAGGCAGATTCAGTTTTAGGCGTTGCAACCCTCGAATTCGGCTACCTGCCCCTCCCTGGTTTTCGGACAGAAATATTCGGGGAGTATCAGTTTTCGGTTACACGCGCCCATTATAACCACCCCAGACGTTTCCGGTTCTCTAAAACCGCAGCCTGTACCGGGCAACCGGTTACTTTCTCACTGAATGAAACCAGAAACCTCCGGCACATACAATGGGAGATGGGGGATGGTCAGCTATATCAGGGCGATACCCTCTATGACATTACCCACCACTATGTGCAACCTGGCACTTACCATATCACAGCTACTGCCACCTACTGCGGGCAAACCCTGGTGATGCAAGACTCTGTATTCATCCCCCGGCCCCCGGAAGATAAGCTGCAGGACACAACCGTTTGTGACGGCAACAGCCTTGTGGTGCAGGCTTCCCAGGAAGAGGCCGCCACTTTCGGGTATCGCTGGTCGGACGGCGACAGTGTGGCTTCTAAAGTAATATCGCAACCAGGCTGGTGGTGGGTAGAAGTACAAGGCCCCTGCGGGCAGTACCGCGACAGCTTTTATGTGAGTCATAACCCCCGTCCACTCACCCTTCTGCCTGCCGATACAGTGGTTTGTGCAGGTCAAGCCCTTCTTTTACAAATCCAACCTGGCAATTATCGCTGGGAATGGCCGGATGGAAGCTCGGGCGATAGCTATACCTGGTCGTCGGGTACAGGGGTTCTTCCGGTGGTTGTGGAGAACCATTGCGGCAAATTTGTCGACAGTATTCATATCCGGGAACTATATGCGCCTGCATGGACGGAAACCGACACGGTGGTTTGCCAGAGTTTGCCTTATCTGGCAGATTTCAGCTGGGATGCCTATACCCACATCCGCTGGCAGGATGGCGATACCAATGCGGTAAGAAGCCTGACAAAAGCCTTTGACGGATATGTAGCGGTAGACCACCCTTGTTTTCAGCAGCAGCTTAATGTCCGCATAGGCAGGGAAAGGTGTGATTGTCAGCTGTTTTTGCCAACGGCCTTTACCCCCAATGGGGATGGATTAAATGATGTTTATATGCCGGTATACGACTGCAGCCCGCAGCTATTTGAGCTCACCATTTTCGATCGCTGGGGGAAAGTTGTTTTTGAGTCTGCAGAACCCGCACAGGCCTGGGATGGCAACATAAACGGACTTCCTGCCGAAACCGGGTTTTATGCAGTCAGGGTTACTTTACTGGGTGTGGCCAGTCGTGAAATACGCCAGAAAGGAACCAGTGTATATCTCAGCAGGTAAGGATTATTTATCTGTCGGGTATGCTAATCGTGATGCGGATTTGTATTAAACCCGTCCATAAAATCGGGCAGGCGGCGGAGGTAGGTGAGTTCCCGGTACCGGTTTTTGGCATCGCCGGCTGGGCTGCCAAAGTATACTTTATTTCCCTTGAGCGATTTTGACACGCCAGACTGCCCCAATACGACGGCTCCTTTTTCGATGAGGATATCTTTCTGGACCCCTACCTGGCCCCAGAGGGTTACCTCGTCCTGAATGATGGTTTTTCCGCCAACACCCACCTGAGCCGCAAAAAGGCAATTACGGCCAATCACAGCACCGTGCCCGATATGTACCTGATTGTCGAATTTAGTGCCTTCCCCGATGATGGTATCACCGCTGACACCTTTGTCGATGGTGCAGCCGGAACCTATCTCCACATCGTTGTGAATCACCACCCGGCCGCAGCTGAGAAGTTTATCGTAGCCTGATGGCCTTTTTTTATAGTAGAAAGCATCCGATCCGATGGTTGAATTGGCGTGAATGATAACGTTGTTGCCGATTACGGTATCGTTCTGGATGACCACATTCGGGAAAAACCGGCAGTTATCGCCTATGGTTACACGGTCACCTATCACCACATTTTCCATCAGCACCACATTTTTTCCCATGCTGACATCTTTCCCAACGATGTACTTATCTCCCATGATTGGATTGGTATCGTAATAACGTTGTACCAGGCGGTTATAATCGCGGAATGGATCATCGCTGATGAGGATGCCTTTGTGCGGAGGGAAATCAACTTCCGCGTTGATGAGTATGACGGATGCTTCTGATTGCAGGGCTCTGTCGTAATATTTGTGATAATCCACAAAGGAGAGATCTCCTTCAGTGACTTTGTGTATTTCGTTCAGTCCGTGAATGCTCATTTCGGGATTTCCGATCATGCGGCATTTGAGGTAGCTGGCGGCTTCGCCAAGGGTTATGGATTGTTGCAGTTTCATGACAATGAAATCAGTAAAAATGGGGCGGTGAGGAACTCAGATTTATCGTACTTTTGCCCAAAATACTACGCCCCGATGAAAAATACTGCACTTTATGAAACTCATCTGAAACTTGGTGCAAAAATGGTCCCTTTTGCGGGTTATAACATGCCTGTGAGCTACAGCGGGATCAAGGCTGAGCATCAGGCAGTTCGTCAGGCGTTGGGTATGTTTGATGTTTCACATATGGGCGAATTTCTGGTGAAAGGGCCGCACGCACTTGATCTCATCCAGTATGTTACGAGTAATGATGCCGCTAAACTTTCACCAGGTAAGGTACAATATAGCTGTTTGCCAAACGGACAAGGCGGAATCGTAGACGATTTGCTGGTGTACTGCCTGAGCGATGAGAAATATCTGCTGGTGGTGAATGCCTCCAACATTGAAAAAGACTGGAATTGGATCAGCAAACACAACGAATGGGATGTGGAGCTGGAAGATATGTCAGAAAACCTGTCGCTGCTGGCGGTTCAGGGGCCTAAAGCAACAGAAGTACTGCAAAAACTTACGGAGGTGAAGCTGGCCGATATTCCTTATTACCATTTTGTAGCCGGTACCTTCGCCGGGGTGGAAGATGTAATCATTTCGGCAACAGGCTATACCGGAGCCGGTGGTTTTGAGCTCTATCTTCCCAATTCATCTGCTACCAAAGTATGGAATCTGATCATGGAAGCAGGTGCCGATTACGGGATTCTGCCGGCTGGTCTGGGTTGCCGCGATACCCTGCGGCTGGAAATGGGCTTTTGCCTTTACGGCAATGATATCAACGATACCACTTCTCCCCTGGAAGCCGGTTTAGGCTGGATCACCAAATTCACCAAAGAATTCATCGACAGCGATTATCTGCAGCAGCAAAAAACCGCCGGACTTCAAAAAAAGCTGGTGGCTTTCGAGATGATCGACAGAGGCATTCCCCGTCAGCATTACAGTATTAAAAATGCAGCCGGTGAATTACTGGGAGAAGTTACCTCCGGCAGTGAATCACCTTCTACCGGCAAACTGATAGGTATGGGTTATGTAACATCCGCATATGCTTCGGTTGGCAGTGAACTTTTCATCGATATCCGGGATAAGCTGATTAAAGCGGTGGTCGTGAAATTGCCTTTTTACCAGGCACCCTGAGCATGACGGAAGGAAGGAAGATTGAGGTCTGCCTGACCCCGCTGCTTTTGCCGCTTTATCAGCTCGAAGACAAACTGGTGGTGGTGATAGATGTGTTACGTGCCACCACAGCCATCTGTATGGGCTTTGAGCATGGCGTTCAAAGCATCCGCCCGGTAGCAACTCCGGAAGAAAGTCTCGCGCTCAAATCGCAAGGTTATCTGGCTGCTGCCGAAAGAAACGGGCAGGTAGTGGATGGTTTTGATTTTGGCAATTCTCCCTTCGCCTACATGAATGGGAAGGTCAAAGGCAAAAAAGTTGCCCTAACTACCACCAACGGCACCAAAGCCATACAACTTTCAGCATCTGCCCGGGAAGTACTCATCGGGAGTTTTGTGAATCTGCAGGTGGTAGTAGACTACCTGGCCAAACGCCCGGAAGATGTGTTACTGGTTTGTGCCGGCTGGAAAGATAATTTTAACCTGGAAGATACCCTCTTTGCGGGAGCAGTAGTGGAACAACTGGCTGTGAAACAACAAATCAGTTGTGATGCGGCGCTGGCAGCCAAACTATTATACGAAAAGGCTAAAAAAGACCTTTTTGGGTTTATCCGCCATTCTTCTCACTACCAGAGACTGGCTAAAATGGGCATCGAAGAAGATATCAAACTTTGTATGACCCTCAACCTGAGCCGCAGCCTGCCTGTCCTGCGGGGGGAAGAATTGCACGCGCACTAATCAGGATACTGACCTGTTTCAGGTAAGCTAGTTCGGCTTTTTTTCATAATTTGCTGGTAACTGAACCTATAAGTTATGGAACAAAGCGCCGTCACCGCACTTTTTCTGCCCCTTGCATTGGGCATTATCATGCTTGGAATGGGCATGACACTTACTTTCGACGACTTCAAACGTATAGCCAAATACCCCAGAGCTGTCCTGATTGGGTTAGGGAACCAAATGGTGCTGCTGCCTTTGCTCGGCTTTTTGCTGGTGATGGCATTCGACCTCAGACCAGAACTGGCAGTAGGGTTGATGTTACTGTCACTTTGTCCCGGCGGAGCTACTTCCAACCTTATTTCCCACCTCGCCAAAGCAGATCTGGCCTTGTCTATCACGCTCACTGCAATCAGCAGTGTAATAGCCAATTTTACTTTGCCGTTCATGCTTAACTTCTCCCTGTCTTATTTTATGGGTGGGGAACAAGCAGTCCAACTACCGCTGTTTGAGACATTCGCACAGATTTTTGCCGTAACTATTTTCCCGGTGAGCATTGGCATGTATATCAAACAACGGTTTCCGGACTTTACAAACCGGGCACTTAAGTCAGTAAACATTATTTCGGCTGTTTTTTTTGTATTGATACTGCTGCTTGCCATCCTGAAGGAAAGAGAAAATATTCTTCCTTATTTCAGGGAAGCAGGTGTGCCGGCCTTGCTGCTCAATCTGGGAGCCTTGCTGCTGGGCTATATCTCAGGCTTGTTCTGGCGCCTCGACTTCAAACAAAGGGTCGCAATCAGCATCGAGACAGGCATTCAGAATGGCACGCTGGCCATTGCCATTGCCTTGAGTCCTGTTATACTGAATAATACTGAAATAGCGATTCCAGCCGCGATTTATAGTCTTATGATGTTTGTGACAGCAGGGGCCGTAGTGCTTTGGTCGCGTCAGCGTGCGGAGCTGGATATTTAGGGTAGCCCGGAGAGCGGGGTTCGGGTTAACGGACCATTGACTTCCGGTGGAGATGGGGGAGTGGGGAGTGGAGAGTGGAGATGGGAGAGTGGAGAGGGGGATATATGCCTGTGGATTGTTCCTCTTTGTGCGTCTACCTTAGTTTTTTGTTCCCGAGATGCCTTTCACTGTCCCGGTTTGTTTTTTTGGCAAGGTTGGCCTTGAAGGCGGCGGTTAAATCAACACCGGTTTGATTCGCGAGGCAGATCAAAACCCAAAGCACATCGGCCATTTCATCTCCTAAATCACGGTTTTTGTCACTCTCCTTGAACGATTGTTCCCCATAAGTACGGGACATCAGACGGGCAAGCTCACCCACTTCTTCCATGAGGATAGCGGTATTGGTAAGCTCGTTGAAATAACGGACACCGATACTTTTTATCCAGGCGTCTACATCTTCCTGAGCCTGTTTCAGACTTAACGTTTCCTGATTCATGGTTTTTGGATAAGGTAATAGGGTAGTTTACTGTCGATCAAATTGCCTTGCCGGTCAGCAACCAACAAGGTGTCGGGACTTTTGCGGATGAAATACCGGTTTTCTTTTAAATCAGGGTCAATTTCATAAAGCTCGATATCCGGATGCTGTTTGTTTCCCCGAATCACCCTGTAACTGCCGAAACGGGAGAAAATACTGTCTTTTTCAGTAGTCCCAAGATAGGTCTCAGTGAGTCGGTAGGCGCGACGCGGCAGACTGCTCGCCTCATCTAAAGCCAGTTCCAGTCTGATGCCGGCACAATCTGCACAAGGAATGATTCCCTCATAAACCACCAGGGGTGTTCCGTCAGTAGCAGTTGTTTTTTCTGAGGTGGTATCGCAGGCCATCCATCCCAAAAGGAAAAGCGGGATCAGGTACTTCATTTTGTAAAAATACCGCATGAGCATTGAAATCCTGCCTTCTTTTCAAAGAAGCTGCGGTTCAAAGAGCAGAGAGGCAATCAGGGCATATTAGCGAGCTGAATGGCTCTGTCTAATACCAGATCGGTTCCCAGAAGCTTAGGTGCCGATGGGTTTAACACAATTTCCTGCGGGGGTATGCCCTGCCCTTCAAAGTTCTCCCCGGATGGGCTCAGTACCTGTTGTACCGGAATACGCGTAATCCATCGGTTGGGTAAATCGCGGTAAACCACGGTAGAGATCCCTCCGTTCGTCGTATCCCCCAGCAGCTTCACATTCGGCAGCGAACGCAACATCATGGTGGTTCTTTCGGCGGCACTCAACGTGAAACGGTCAGTTAGGACAATAACTTTATTTTGAACCGGATTATCCACCTTTTCCAGGAACCAGTTGTACCAGGGAGTATAGGCGTCACCTGACGGTCCGTTTTTGGTGCGTGAAAGGAAAACGCTGCGTCTTTCCCCGTTCAGCCAACGCAAGGCTTCGAGGGCATACGTAAAATCTCCTCCGGAATTATGCCGCAAATCCAGTATCAGCACACTGTTGGCCGGCATGGTTTTTAACCAGCCGGGAAGCTGTAGCCAGGGAGCCCCTATGTAGGTAAAATGAACATAAAGGTGGTTCCCGATTTGTCCTTTGAAATAACCATCACCCCTTTCCGTGGCACGCAGGTAGTTTTGCTGGATAAAAAGGGTATCAAACAGCTCAAATCCAAGCCCTTCGCGATAAATCCGGTTGCTGTACCATTTATCCTTACCGGGAACCATCAGTTGCACATGCCCGTCATCAAGGGGTGCAAGCATCCGGGTAAGAACATTAAACAGAGAGTCGTCTGTCATGCCTTCAAATACCCTTCCCCGGTTAACAGCATACGTACTGTCCCAGTTGAGGCCCCTTTGCTCAAACAGCGCATACCTGTCTTTGAATTGCTTGTAGAGCTCATCCACCACCGCCACGGGATGGTCTGCCGGTTCAGGTAAAAAACCAAAGGGGGTGCAACTGTACAAACAGATACAAAGGCAGCAGCAGATTTTTTTCATGTCAGAACTGGTAATAAAATCCGAGTAAATGGTGAGATCCTAATGCTCTGAGCGGTGCACCCAGGTCGGTTTGCTCGTAATACAATGTATGGACGAGTCCTGTTTGCCAGTGTTTACCCAGCCTATACCGGTAGTTTAGCTGCAGGCGGGCGTGTATGAAAGCAGCCGGCCCGACAAGCCGGGCCCTCCCCAGGGTATTCCAAAGGGTTCTGAAATCGTTGTGCGATTGTTGATCGGCAATAAAGGCATCGTCGTTCATGGCATAGGGTGAGCGTGCCACCCAGGCGATGAGGTTTTGTTCATAATGCAGTGTGAACTGGTGTTTAGGTGCAGGCCTGAAACGCCAGGTCAGGGTCGGACTGACTCTGAACTGATGTGTATAGCCAAACACCTGATCGGCATAACCATAAAAGAGCGCGCCCAACTGCGCAGCGGTTGCACCTCCCAGGGCAATGTCGTATTTGCCGGCCTCCTTTACAACATATTGCCAGTGGAAGTGGAGGTCTAGGAACAGCCAATTCGAAGGACTGGTCTGTGTAGCGCCGTTGAAATACTGTTCCTGATAGGTAAAAACATGCTCTTTGCCGGTCAGCCCGGTATATAGCAGTTGTATCTGCTGCCTGTGTTTTTGGCCGGCATGCTCATAGGAAATCCCTGTACTGACGGGTGTAAAAGCGGAACGGGTACTGGCAGAGAAGACGAGGTCCTGTCGTTTAAGCCATGACGGGCCTGTTTTAAGACCGATGGTCTGTTGTGCCTGGCTGCTCAATGAAACAAGGCACAGCCATAAAATTAATCGGATCATGTTGGGTTGATGCGGTGCAAAGGAAGCAGGGATTTTCTGCCGAAAAAATCCGCTACCTCTTTGAAGTGGCCGAGGTCAGGTAAAAACCGGCTGAAATCAGGTTGATTTCAGCCATTGCCTGAAGTCCCGTGCTTTTTTCTGGGAGATGGGTATGGTCATCGAACCGTCTTTTAGCTGTAAAAGGAGTCGGCCGCTTCTTTCAGTGGTAAAACTACCGCAGGCCGTTTTGCCCAGCAGAACCTGTCTGTTTGCCCTGAAAAACATAGCCAGCGGTAGTTTCAATGCTAGTTGTTCCAGTGTCCCATCTATTCTGAGCTGTCTGCCATCGAGACAATGAAGTACCAACTGGTCGGAGATAAGTTGAATGTGGCTTATCTGATTTATGGTAACGGGTATTTGTTCTTTCCCCTGCTTCGCCAGCAGCGTTATCACAGTGCCGGCTTGTGTAAGGTTTGAAACAGCTTCTTCAAAGGGCTTGCGATAAAACCAGAGGAGGTAAATCAGGTTGATAAATACAATGACCAGCACCGCCATGGGGTACTCATACTGAAAGAAGCTCCCGATTCTGATATCCTGCTGCCAGATAAACCGGGCATACAGATATTGTGCAGCCAGTACAAAAATCGCTGGAAGTATGATTCCCAGTGGCAGCAGGCGCACTAAAAACCGAAAAGATAAAAATGAAAGCTGTCGCTGATTACCCAGGGATACTAATATCCCGGTGCGTACCAGCAGGAAACAGCTGGTAGCCATAAACCAGACACCCGGTAAATCCTGCCAGTAAAGCCGGTCGCTCCAAAGGGCAAGCAGGCTGCTGTCCTTTCCCAGAGCAATAAAAAAATGAGCCAATACGATACAAACCGCCGCTAACAATCCGGATTCTTTTCCGGAAGGCCGATATCGTTTGAGCAGGCGGGTCATGTATCCAGCAGTCCGAATTGGGTAAGGTGGTGGGTGAGGTGTTTGAGGTGGAAAGTATACCAATCCTCTGCTTTAAGCGCTCCGAAAATGGGGTGATTCTGTTCACTGTCGGGGTTGGCCTGAAACCAGGCGTCCATATCCCGCAACTGCTTCCGCAAAGCTTCAAGGGCCGCAGGAATATTGCCGAAACGCAGGGGCAGGAGCTCTCCTGAACCACCTCCGGGTATAAAATCCCTGGGAAAGGCAGCATCGCTGTATAAAAACGCCATCCTGGATGCCAGCTTTTCAGGGGGTGTCTGAATAGAGACCGTACGTTTTCCGTTGCTCAGGGTAGTCATGATGGCAAGGTGTTCAACCATGTGCTGAGCGGTCATCTTCCCCCAGCGGGGCGGGGTTTCCGGCGTCAGTTTTTCAAGTCTGGCCACCAATACATCCATTTGAGCACGTTTGTTCATCCTTCCTGATTTCCCGTCCATGGCTTGAAATCTGCAATCTCAGCCATACTTTGTTTCCAGTCACCCCGGAAACCAATGGCACGGTCGTCGAGGTAGATATCGGCCATGGGCTTGCCAAAACTCCATATTTTGTCGTAGGGGATTTCATGTTCCGACAGCCAGGCTTTCATAGCAATCTCCTGATCCGGCTCGTCCTTTTTACGGAACATTTTGTTTGTACGGGTACTGAAAATGTAGATTTTCCATCCGTCAGCTTTCAGTTTGTCCAACGCTTCCTTGGTGCCGGGTACCGGAGGGTCATAAATGGCTCCGCCGTTCCAGCCTTTGCTGTAATGGTGTAGTACACCGTCGAAATCTATGGCTATGGTCATGCTGTAAAAATCCAGATTCCTGTTTTCAAATTCCAATTTTTTTTTTGAAGGGCACCTGGGGTTGGGAGCGTGGAGTTGCATGGGAGGCTGGCCTTATCGAATCAGGAGGTTTACAGCATGCCCGCTCTACCGGTCTTACCCTGAAAATACAGGGCATAAAAAAACCCCGGAGGCCGGGGTCTTGGTTGTTGCGATAAAATCTGGAGCGTCAGATACGCTTTACTTTCACGGCGTTCAAACCTCTTCTGCCTTCTTCGACATCGAATTCAACATTGTCTCCGTCTTTGATCTTGTCGATCAAACCGGTTGCGTGTACGAAATACTCTTTGTCTGAAGCATTGTCCTTGATGAAACCGAAACCTTTGGTTTCATTGAAGAACTTAACAATTCCTTCTTTCATGATAATTGGTGATGATGTAGTTGATGAAGTGATAAAGGTATGCTTTAATTCTTATCCACAAGGCTTTTGCCTGAGAAATAGATGAAAGTTTAGGATTTGTCGCCTGAGGTGAAATCCGGGAGCAACTGCAGATGCGGGTAATAGGGCAAAACAGGATGAAATCTGCAGGAGGTCACAAAGACATAAGAATACAGGGCAAGTCATCATTTTAAGGGGCTTAAACAATATTTCAGCTTGGTCAGAGGATTGCCGGCTGCAAAACATATTGGTTAAACGCTGTCATCAGGATGTCTTAAAAGGGCTCTAAGCAATTTTTCAGCCAGAAAATCAGGAAGCACCCTCGTTGCCTGATCGCAACAGCTCTTCCAGTGCTGTTTCAATACGTTTTGGCCGCATAGTGGCTGCATCCAGCAAACACCACACGGTTTTGGCTTCGGCCAGGAGTTTGCCGGTTTGTGCATTCCGGATGAATACAAATCGTTCAAAACGAGGCCCTTTGCAAGTGCCTACCCGGGTGGTTCCTACTATGTCATCGCCGGGCAAAGCAGGTGCATGGTAGTCAATTTCATGTCTCAGGACTACCCATGCCAGCTGTTTTTTCTCCTCTTCCCCGGTGAGTATAGCCCAATGCGCGGCCGCCACTTCCTGCACCCAGCGGAGGTAAACCACATTGTTGACATGCCCAAGGGTATCTATGTCATGGTCATGTATTTGAATAGGGTGACAGAAGGGTGATAACATGTCCTGATGGTTTAAAGTGGCAGATTCAGACAGAAGTCAGACCGGTTTTATGGTAAATCTGCCATCCGCTTGTAATCCTAAACACGGTTGCTGTTCAAAGCTACTACACTGCCCTGAATCTGAAGGAAACGAAGGGTGAAACGACAGAAACTTTTCGGATATCCGACCAGATTCGGTTTCTGAATAGCCTGAAAATAATACCGTTGGATGCGGATCCTCCCTGTGTTCAAGCCGGTGGCCATGAGTGCGTCTTAATACAACTCTGCCACCATACAACGCGCACTGCCTCCGCCTATCCGTTCAATGGTGGGTATGTGAAAGCAGAGCGGCTGATAGTATTGACGGAAAAGCATTTGCTGTGTTTCGTTCAGACTGTCCCAGCCACCTTGGCTGATGATGCCGAATTTTTCACCGGTCTTGTTTTGAACAAAAAGCACATTACCTGCAAAATGATCCATTTGAGTCCGGCTGATGGTAAGCACTGGCCGGTTCCCGGCTTGCAGGGCCTGAACGGCCGCCTGTTTTTCTGCCCCCTCCGGTATGGTGTCGAGGCAACCTATGATCAGGTCGGGTGCGATAGCCAGCAATACGTTGGTGTGATACACCGGCTGGTCATCCGATCCGAAGGCATCAAACACCCACAGGGAATAACCCAGTTTTGCCGCAACCTTAGCAGCTGTTGCAGCATCGCTCCGCAACGACCGGTTCATAAAAATCTGCCGGTGGGCCGGGTCGAGAATCAGACTGCCGGTGCCTTCCAGGTAATCACCGGTCGGGGTCTCTTCCCGCAGGTCGATTATTTCTTTGATTGCTGTTTTACCCAGCATGGCAAGCTGATCAATCCAGTCTGTACGCACTTCTGTACGGCGGTTGGCTGTCGCCATCGGATACAGGAATAGTTTGCCTTCGGGATGTGTGCTGAACCAGTTATTGGGAAAGATGGCATCTGGTTTTGCCGGTTCAGGACTGTCGTTGAGTATCAGCAGTTGTATACCTGCGGCGTTCAGGAGGGCTACGACTGTTTCGAATTCAGCCAGAACAGTTGTTTGTAAATTGGTTTCTACCGGTAGCAGGGAGGGTTGAAATCCATTCGAGGCGGCTGTTTCAACATTAAAGCCAAAGGCAGCAGGGCGTACAAGTAACAGGGTATCGGCAAGCATGGCTGCAATTTAAGGAAGAAGGCGGAACACTGATGACCCAAAACAGGCTGCCCGTTTTTCATCGGCAACCAGCTCAGATTTTTGCAAGACGGAAGGAAGGCCTCTTTTTTAACCACAATATTTCTTAGGTTGCAGCCTCTCCCAAGCATACACCATTTATTTTTGGTTTAATGGCGCTACTCAACGACCCCAAACAGATCCGTGCCTGGTGCATGTACGATTGGGCCAACTCGGTCTACAATCTTTCCATCACCACGGCTATCTTCCCGATTTACTACAATGCTGTCACCCGTTCCGCAGCCATCCAGGCTGGCGCTTCTCCTGATGCTGATCATTTTTACATCAGGATATTCGGACGGGAGGTGGTTAATACGGCTGCCTACAGCTACTCCTTGTCGGTTGCCTATTTACTGGTGGCTATCATCACGCCGGTATTGAGTGGTATGGCTGACTATGGTGGCCTTAAAAAACGGATGCTGGGTATTTTTGCCCTCATTGGGTCGGTAAGCTGCGCGTCGATGTTCTTTTTTACAGATCAGAACGTCTTGCTGGGTCTTCTTCTCTTTATGATGGCTGCCTTTGGCTGGGCCGGCAGCGTGATTTATTACAATTCTTTTCTACCCGAAATTGTAACAGAAGACCGCTACGATGAAGTAAGTGCCCGTGGGTATGCGTACGGTTACGCAGGCAGCATCATTTTATTGGTTGCCCAACTGATAGTCATCATGTTTCCAGCCTTGTTGTTCGATGTTGATGGTAAAACAGCCGAATTTGTGGCAGGTGGGATGAGCGCGGATGCAGCGCTTGAAAGCGCCAAAAGCTACTACAGCGGCTTAACCACCCGACTCTCATTTATCACGGTAGGGATATGGTGGATTGGGTTTGCCCAGATTACCCTCTTCCGCCTGCCCAAAGAAACCGCCATCGGTAAGCTCAAAAGCCACCTGTTGGCCAATGGTTTCAGGGAACTCCGCAAGGTCTGGAACGAACTCAAAAAGCTTCCGAAAATCCGCAATTATCTCCTGGCCTTTTTCTTTACAAGCGCCGGTTTGCAGACAGTTATGTACCTCGCCACCTTGTTTGGTTCGGATGAACTCAAGTTAAGCACCGACAAACTCATCGCCACGGTGCTGATTATTCAGTTTATTGGAATCGGAGGAGCCTTTTTATTCTCTGCCATCTCCAAAAAGCTGGGAAACATATGGACATTGCTCATCGGTATTCTGATCTGGATGGGTATATGTGTTGCGGCCTATATAGTCGACAACGAATATGAATTTTACGCACTCGCTGCAGTTGTAGGCGTGGTTATGGGCGGTATGCAGGCACTTCTTCGCAGTACCTATGCCAAACTCATTCCTGATGAAACACCCAACCATGCCAGCTACTTTTCTTTCTACGATGTGACCGAAAAAATTGCCATCGTATTCGGTACTTTTGCATTCGGCTTCATCAACGAAATGACGGGAACAATGCGCAATTCAGCTTTAAGTCTTGCCATCTTTTTTGTGATAGGCATTTTATTGATGCGCCGTATTCCCAATTTTAAAATACACAAGGGCTGAGGATGCAGATTGACCTGTTCGTACCCTGTTTTGTAGACCAGATCTACCCGGATACCGCTTTTAATGCCGTCAAGGTTCTGGAAAAACTTGGCTGTGAAGTTTTTTACAATGAAAACCAGACCTGTTGCGGTCAGCCTGCCTTTAATGCCGGCTTCTGGGAGGAGGCCAAGGAAGTAGGAGAAAAATGCCTGCGTGATTTTCCTAACAACCGGCCGGTGGTTGTTTTGTCCAGCTCGTGTGCCGGCATGGTAAAAAACTATTATCACGATCTTTTTCATAATTCCGCTGTTCACAACCAGTGGAAGCAGTTGCAGCGCAACACCTATGAATTTTCAGAGTTTGTCTTTAAATTTCTTGATCTCAGTAAATTGTCAGCTGATTTTCCGCATAAAATCACCTATCACGATGCCTGTTCCGCACTGCGGGAATGTGGTATTCATGCCGAACCCCGGCAACTGCTGAAGCATGTGAAGGGAGTGGAATTGATAGAATTGCCAAATAATACGGTCTGTTGCGGCTTTGGGGGTACTTTTTCGGTTAAGTACGAGCCTATTTCAGTCGGAATGGCCGAACAGAAATGCCAGAATGCCCTTGAAACGGGGGCAGAAATACTGGTGTCTGCTGACTTATCCTGTCTTATGCATCTGGAAGGTTATATTCAAAAAAATAATTTACCCTTACGCACCATGCACCTTGCCGATGTATTGGCCAGCGGTTGGGAAGCCTGATTTACCATGGAAAAAGAACCTGTTTACCTGTCCGACCAACAACTCTGGGCCTTTGTCAGCGATGTTTTCCTGCGCATGGGACACAGTTCCGACGATGCCTACCTGGCTACCGATGTTTTGCTTGAAGCCGATTTGCGTGGCATCGACTCCCATGGTATTGCCCGACTCCTTGGGTACGTCCGCCTTTGGGAAGCCGGCCGTGTAAACTCCAGGCCTAATATCCGGCTGGTGAGGGAAACAACGGCTGCCGGCACCGTAGATGGTGACGGAGGTCTCGGCTTGATTGTCGCGGCCCGGTCTATGGATATCGCCATCAAAAAGGCAGCCGCTACGGGCATAGGCATGATCAGCATCTGCAATTCCAATCACTTCGGCATTGCGGCTTACCATGCCCTCAAGGCGGTTCCGCACCATATGATAGGCATGTCGATGACCAATGCCAGTCCGCTGGTGGCGCCTACCTACAGCAAGGAACGGTTGCTCGGCACCAACCCGCATTGCTGGGTTTTTCCAACCCGCCAGTATGATCCCCTGGTGTTTGACATGGCTACCTCGGCTGCTGCCAACGGTAAGATGGAGCTGGCAGAAAGAGAAGGCAAACCCATACCCGAAGGCTGGGCTATGGATAAAGACGGAAATCCAAGTACAGACCCGGCTATACTCAAAAAAGGAGGGGCCTTGTTGCCTTTGGGAGGAGACTTTGAGCATGGCAGCCACAAAGGCTACGGCATGGGAGCCATTGCAGATTTACTAAGCGGTGTACTTTCAGGGGCTAATTTCGGCCCATGGGTACCCCCGTTTGTTTCTTTCCTTCAGCCACCGGCTGATCCTGTAGGCAAAGGAATCGGGCACTTCGTAGGTGCGCTTCGCATCGATGCCTTCCGGGAGCTGGATGAATATTACGACGCCATCGACATCTGGACCAAACGTTTCAAAGGAGCAGTACCTGCAAACGCTGAAAAACCTGTGTTGGTGCACGGTGAACCGGAAATGAAACAATACAGAGACCGTAAGAAAAACGGCATTTTTATCAATGAGAAGGTGTTCGCGGACATGAAAACAGTTGCGGATAAATTCAAGCTCGACCTGGAAGGCTGAAACTGTCCTTTCAATTTATTCCCGTAATTTTAGCAGGCAGAATTTATAGCTGCAGCTGCTTATAGTAAGTACTTAAAGATTAGAAATATGTTCGATTTATTTGGGATGATGGACAAAATCGGCAAGCTGAAAGATGCTGTTGGTGATGTAAAAGCAAAATGCGACCGCCTTACTGTTAGTGCCAGCGGCGACAACGATGCTGTGAAAGTAACCACCACCGTGAACAAGCATATTCAGTCTATCGAGCTGAATGCCGATTTGCTGAAGCCCGAAAACAAAGCCATGCTCGAAGAGGTACTGCTTTCAACTGTAAACAATGCTTTGCGTGAAGCACACCGCACTTATAAAGAAGAGTTCAAAAAAGGGACGGATGGATTAATCCCCAACATTCCCGGACTTGATCTTTCGAAATTCATGGGCTGATGAGTACACCCCTGCATCCCTTTTTTACTCATTTCCCCATAGCCCTGCTTGTGGTCGGGCTGGCATTTGAGGTGATTGGTTTGTTGCGGAAGCAGTCTCTTTTCGGGGAGATGTCGTTCTGGATGCTGCTTGGCGGAGCTGCCGGAGCAGTGCTGGCAGTTGTCACCGGAGGCTGGGAGGAAGATAAGCTCACCATGTCGGAAAACCTGCATGAAGCGGTGGAGCAGCACGAAACCATCGGTTTTGTGGTGGCCTGGATCATTGCCGCGCTTTTCGTATGGAAGCTGCTCAGAAGAGCCTATATGAAAGAAAATGAAACCCGCGTTTTTGTAGGAGCTTATACCGTTGCTGTGCTGCTGATGCTGTATGGTGGGTGGCTGGGTGGCAAACTGGTCTACGATTTCGGAGCCGGGGTAAAAGGAGTAACAATTTTAGAAACGGAAAAACGTTCTGACCCGGTTCAGGACCCAACAACTGAATAAAACAACCATGAACTGGAAATTCTGGCAGAAAAAGAAAAAATCTGGCAAGCCCAAGTCCAAAACCCGTGAATGGGTGGAGGCCATCCTTTTTGCAGTTATAGCTGCGACACTGATCCGAACCTTTATGATAGAGGCCTATACCATTCCTACGCCTTCTATGGAGAAGTCGCTGATGGTGGGAGACTTCCTGTTCGTAAGTAAACTGTCGTACGGGTCGCGGTTGCCGATGACGCCGCTCAGCTTCCCCTTTGCACACAATACCATGCCGGTTCTGGGGACCAAATCGTATCTCGAATGGCTCAAATTCGATTATCGCCGTTTGCCTGGCTTCGGCAAAATCAAAAACAATGATGTGGTGGTTTTCAACTACCCTATGGAGGATTTCCGGCCGGTTGACAAGCAGGATAACTATATCAAACGTTGTGTCGGGATTGCAGGCGATACACTTGAAATCCGCGACAGGATGGTGTTCATCAATGGCAAAGCCCTCGATCAGCCCGAACGCAGTCAGTACAAATACCATGTAAAAACCGACGGCAGTGGCTTTAACCCCAAAACCCTCGAAAAACTTGACATCACGGAAGGAGGGGCCATTTCGGCAGAGGGCGATTTCCTGCTGAATCTTACCAAAGAGAATGCGGATAAAGTGAAGAGTTTCGCCAACGTACAGTTCATTGAGCCCTACAACGCGCCTGCCCATTATTATACCGAAGAAATATTCCCCTTCACCAAACACTACCCCTGGAACCTTGATAATTATGGCCCGATCATCATCCCTAAAAAAGGAGTGACCATGCCGTTGGATGCCAACAATATCAATATTTACCGTCGTGCCATCGAGGTCTATGAAAAGAACAAACTCGAAGAGCGGGAGGGTAAAATTTTCATCAATGGCCAGGAAGCCACCTCATATACCTTTCAGATGGATTATTTCTGGATGATGGGAGATAACCGGCACAATTCGCTCGACAGCCGCTACTGGGGGTTTGTGCCCGAAGATCACATCGTAGGTAAAGCCGTTTTTGTCTGGCTGAGCCTCGATTACAATGCCTCTTTTTTCAACAAAATCCGTTGGAACAGGCTGATGCGCACCATCCATTAAAAAAAGCTCCGTGTCTCAGTGTACTCCGTGTTTAACCACTGAGGGCACTGAGGCACGGAGCTTTTGGATTTACAGCCGTTGTGCCGTTGAAGGCCTGGTTTTGATTTTCCACGACACCCCAAATCCGCCGAAGAAATAATCTTCTTTAAAGGCTAAAGCATGGGTACGCGCCCAGCCTCCGGAAACATCAAACATAAAATTGGGTGTCAGCTTCCAGCTGAATCCTCCGTTGAGGAACTGGCGGTAGTCCCCCCATGCATTGAAACTGTTCTGGTTCATTGCCTCCGCGAAAAGTCCAAAGTTTTTCCCCAGATCGAAACCCAGCTGGATGGTATAATAGTACAGGTGTCCTGCCAATGGCTCGTTCCAGTGAATGCCCATATTTCCGGTGGCCAACATTTTGCCCGTAATCAGTTTGGAAGCCGAAAGGCCTGTTTTGGCACCCGGTACATTTAAATTCCCGGAGTTATTTTCTTTCCCCAGAATAAATAAGCCGACCGCGCCCAGGCTAAAATCCCGGTCTTCTTCTGAAAAGAACATATACCGCATTCCAAGACTTCCCTGAAGCGGGCTGCGGTCAAAAGCCCTGTAATTTCTGAGCCCTCCCGCCGGAACGGTGATAGCGTTAAGAACTGTTTGTTGTTCGGTAGAGAAACCGATGTTCAGCTCAGCTTTCTGGCTGATTCCGTATCTCAGCAAAAAGTGCTCTGCCGAAAATTGTGCCGCAGGAATGGGCGAACCAGGGGCGGATTGCCTGCGTTTCCCGATTTCACCACCTCCCTGAAATTGAAGATAGTCTTTTCCTACCGCCATAGGTGTCAGTTTTTGTCCGGGACGGTCACTGCTCATAAATTGTATAAACTGCGCCTGTACCACAGAAGATAATAAAATGAAACAGCAGGAAAAGAAAATCTTATATGCCATATAGCAAGATTAAGGCAGTGGAGCAGCCAGCAACAGAAAACTTTTAGGCGCCAGTTTTATTTTTTGAGTAGGTGTAAAATTTTCACCAGTATAGATTTCACGCATTTTTTTGGGAATTGATAGCGCAAACTCCTGGTTTTCGGAGCTGTTGTTCAGGATTACCCATACGGTTCTGGCTCCGGGCAGGCTTCTTTCGAAGGCAAATACCTGCTCTTTATCGAAAGTGGCCAGGGTCCGGTAGGCACCCGTCTGCAAGGCAGGATAGTTGTTGCGGATATGGATGAGTTTGCGGTAATGTGCCAGCATATCCTGATTTACGGCAACCACCTGAGGTTCTGGATAGCTGCTGCCGTCGGCTTTGACCATCTCCGGCGCATGGTTAAATTCTGCCCAAACCATGGGTTTACGGCAGTCGGGATCGTTGGCACCCCACATGCCGGCTTCATCGCCGTAGTATACCATCGGAGCACCTACATAGGTCATCTGGAAAACGGCAAAGAGCTTTTGTATCTCATATTCCGAGGGTGTGGGTTTCCGGGTGTTGTAGTGGACGTTTTCAGAGCGGGACTTGCCAAAATAGTCCCCCCAGTCGCCATAACGGGCAAAATCGCGGTTTACAATGTGTGAGTTCAGGCGGTTTGAATCGTGACTTCCAAACAAATTCTGTTGCACATAGGTCACCGAAGGTGGGTAGGCCTGGCGCAGCTTTTCCAACTGTTTTTCAAAGGCAGAGGTGGTGATTCGGGTTTTTTCGCTCACAAAATAATCGGCACAGGCAAAGGCGAAATTGTAGTTCATGATGGCGTCAAACTCATCTCCCTGTAAATAGGGTTGGACTTTGTGTATCTCATCTATCACTTCTGCAGTCAGGTAGGCATCGGGGTTTATGCTTTTCACAACTGTTCTCCATTCTTTCCAGAAAGGATGGGCTACACAAAAGGCCACATCCAGCCGCCAGCCATCAATACCGGCACTCAGATCACCTTTGCCGGTGGGGTCCATCCAGCGGCGGGTGCTGGCCATGATGTAGGCCTTGGGTTCGGCCACAATGCCATTGCTGTCTTCTTTGATTTCCGGCAGGGTAGACACGCCAAACCAGCCATCATAGGCGAAGCGGGTGCCCGCCACGCTGTCGTCCCAGCTTTTGATCATAAACCAGTTTTTGTAAGGCGATGCCTGCTGGTTTTTCAGCACATCCTGAAAGGGGATGCTGCCGCTGCCCAGGTGGTTAAATACGCCGTCGAAGATGATGCGGATGCCTCGTTCGTGGCAACTTTTGATGAGTTTGAGGGCCAGCAGATCGGCCGATGTCCAGGTCCAGCTTTCCGGGTCGTTATAAGTCTCTTTGTTTATCCGGGCTATATCTGCTTCCGGATCAGGGCCGAGATACGGATCGATGTGGTGGTACATAAAGCCGTCGTATTTGTGGTGGCTTGGCGACCAGAACACGGGGTTCAGGTAGATGGCCGTAATGCCCAGCTGCTGCAAATAATCCAGTTTGTTAAGTATCCCCTGCAAATCGCCACCATAACGCCGGCGGGTCAGGTTGTGGGAGAGATTTTTGCCATTGGCCTTTTCATAAGGTTGCAGCGCATACCAGTCGCTCGTCCAGGGATGAATCTGCCACGGATTGATAGTATCATGTGGCCAGGCATGAAACTGACTGCCCGGTGGAGGATCGTTGGTGGTGTCACCATTGTGGAAACGGTCTGGAAAAATCTGATACCATACTACCTTTTTGGCCCATTCAGGCACTTTAAAGTCAGGGGTCTGGGCGCCACTGGTCCGTGATAAAACCAGCAGCAGGGCGAAGAGCGTGGCAAATTGCTTCATGCTTGAAAAATAAGCTTTCCAAACCGAATGCCAATAAGCTGGGATGAAGATTTACGTTTACAGCTTCTGCATCAGTTGGGTGACCATACTGTCTTTCCAGCTTTTGAAATCTCCTGCCAGAATACGCCTGCGGGCTTCTTTCACCAGCCACAAATAAAAATGGAGGTTGTGGATGGAAGCAATCTGAGCCCCCAACATCTCTTTGTTCCGGATGAGGTGTGCCAGGTAGGCTTTGTTGTAAACCTGATCAACCAAAAGGTCACTCTCCGGGTCGATGGGGCTGAGGTCGCTGCGCCACTTTTCATTCCGCATATTCATCACCCCGTTTCTGGTAAACAGCATACCGTTGCGGGCATTTCTGGTGGGCATCACACAATCAAACATATCAATACCCAATGCGATGCTTTCCAATATGTTGGCAGGGGTGCCTACGCCCATCAGGTAGCGGGGTTTGTCGGCAGGAAGTATCGCAGTCACCAGGTCGGTCATGGCGTACATGTCTTCATGGGGTTCACCCACGCTGAGCCCGCCGATGGCATAACCCTCCCGGTTGGTGCCGGCGATAAATTCGGCGGAAGCCTTCCGGAGATCGGGATAAACGCTGCCCTGAACAATCGGGAAAAGCAGTTGATGGTAACCGTATTTAGGCTCGCTCTGGTCAAAATGGGTAATACACCGTTGCAGCCAGCGGTGGGTCAGCTCCATGGAATCTTTGGCGTAACGGTATTCGCAGGGGTAGGGGGTACATTCGTCGAAGGCCATCACAATGTCGGCACCAATACTTCGCTGGATGTCCATCACACGTTCCGGGCTGAAGAGGTGTTTGGACCCGTCGATATGGCTCGAAAAGGTAGCGCCTTCCTCTTTTATTTTCCGGATATCCGACAGGGAAAATACCTGATAGCCACCGCTGTCGGTGAGTATGGGGCCTTCCCAGCCGTTAAATTTGTGTAATCCGCCAGCCTTTTCAAGTAACTCAGTACCGGGCCGCAGGTAGAGGTGATAGGTATTCCCCAGTATTATCTGGGCTTTGATATCGTTTTTAAGTTCATGCTGATGGACCCCTTTTACGGTGCCCGCCGTACCTACCGGCATGAAAATGGGTGTTTCGATGGTGCCATGTGCGGTAACAAGACTGCCCGCACGGGCTTTGGAGTGTGGATCCTGGGCTGAAAGAGAAAACGACATCTGTTCAAAAATTGTCTGTAAACGAGGGACGGATAAGCCTTAGCTTTGTCGCGCGCAAAGTTAACGTATCCAACGCCTGGAAATCCCGCTTACATGAACCTGGTTTTTTACCTGCCCCTCGCCCTCCTGGGACTGCTCCTCCTGCTGAACCTGTTTTATCAGTACCGGTTCTGGCTGAAGTTATTTACCTACAAAGACAAACAATCGGCCTTTAACCGACAGGAACAAGCTGTTTCGGTCATCATCGCAGCCCGCAATGAAGCAGAGAATCTCGCCAGATTTCTCCCGGCTTTTCTGAAACAGGATTATCCTGATTTTGAAATAATTGTTGTGAACGACTGTTCCTACGATGAAAGTGCAGATCTCCTGAAAGAGATGCAGTTGTTATACCCCCGGCTGAAGGTGGTCACCATAGAGGAACAGCCCAAATATCCCACCGGCAAAAAATTCGCGCTGACGCTGGGGATTAAATCGGCCGAAAATAACCTGCTTTTATTCAGCGATGCCGACTGTTACCCGGCATCTGATCAGTGGATACGCCAGATGCAGAAGCAATACATCGATAAAACAGAGATTGTATTAGGCTTTGGGGCCTATGCCAGAGAGAAAACGCTGCTTAACCTGTTTATCCAATATGATACGATTCTAACCGCCCTGCATTATTTCAGTCATGCCATTGCCGGAAGAGCCTATATGGGCGTAGGTAGAAATTTATCGTATCTGAGAAGTCTGTTTTTCTTTCACAAAGGTTTTGTGGCACATATCAAACACCCCTCCGGCGACGATGATTTATTTGTGAACCAGGCCAGCACAGGAAAAAATGTACGGGTCAATCTGGAGCCTGAATCGTTCACCATTTCGCTGCCTGAAAAAAGCTGGGAGGCCTGGAGTCGTCAGAAGACGAGGCATGCCAGCACGGGTAAATATTATCGCAGGGCAGACAGAAACTGGCTCAGCTTTTTCGCGCTCACCCATTTATTGCTTTTTCCGGCCTTTGGGTATAGCTTATATGTGTATCTCTCCCAGCCTGTATGGTTGTACATCAGTAGCGCGGTATTTGCGTTCACCTTGCTGCACCGTTGGTTATTCATAGGCCTGGCAGCCCGTAAATTCGGGGATACCCGGCTGGTGTGGCTCCTGCCCGTCATTGATTTGTACCATCCTTTGCTGCAGATCGGCTGGTCTATACGGGCTCTGTTTTCTAAAAGCGGCTGGTGATGGAAGAATTGCTTCGTTATTTTCCCGGTCTTACTGAAAATCAGGTCAGACAGTTTGAAGGGCTGAAAGCACTCTACACCGAATGGAATGCACAGATAAACGTGATTTCTCGCAAAGACATGGATGAATTTTACATCCACCATGTGCTGCACAGCCTGGCTATTGCCAAAGTCATGCCTTTTAATACGGCTGCCAAAATCCTCGATGTCGGTACCGGCGGAGGATTTCCGGGAATTCCCCTGGCCATTCTTTTTCCGGAAACCCAGTTTACACTCGTGGATTCCATTGGCAAGAAGATTAAAGTAGTCACGGAAGTCGCTGCCGCGAGCGGCATTCAGAATATCCAAGCCATCCACGGCAGGGCAGAGGAGGTACCGGGAAAATTTGATTTTATTGTAAGCCGGGCAGTTACCCGCATGGCACCCTTTTATGAATGGGTGAAAGATAAATTCTATACCACCAACCACCACCCGCTTGAAAATGGGATACTCTATCTCAAAGGGGGCGATCTGATGGAAGAACTGGATGAAGCCCGACGACCGTATAAAGTATATCCTATTCCAAGGTTCTTTGATAATCCTTATTACGAAACCAAAGCAGTGGTATACATCAGGGGATGAAGATTCCTGGAAGAGCTGAAATTCTTATTTTAAATAGGTTTCCAGCCACCGGTCCATCTCCCATAACATATGCAGCAGGCTTTCCTTGGCCCGGTAGCTATGGCTTTCATGGGGTAAAACAACATATCTGACGGTTCCGCCATGCCCTTTGATGGCGTTGTACAAGCGCTCACTCTGCATAGGAAAGGTTCCGGGATTGTTATCGGCCTCTCCGTGTATCAGCAGCAAAGGCGTTTTGATACGGTCGGCAAAGCTGAAAGGTGACATCTGATAATATACTTCCGGCGCCTGCCAGTAGGTGCGCTCCTCCGCCTGAAAACCAAAGGGGGTAAGGGTTCGGTTATAAGCACCACTCCGTGCGATTCCTGCCCGGAACAGGGTTGAATGTGCCATCAGATTGGCGGTCATAAAAGCCCCGTAACTGTGGCCACCTACCGCCACCCGGTTCCTGTCTGCTACTCCCATGCCGGCCGTATAATCTATGACAGCTTCTGCATTGGCTACCAGTTGTTTCACATAGGTATCGTTTGGCTCCAGGGTGCCTTCTCCGACAATCGGCATCGATGCATTGTCGACCACTGCATAGCCCCTCAGCACCCAGAAAACAGGACTTGCCCAACTGATACGGGTGAAGGTATGCTTCGAGCCTTGTACCTGACTGGCAGCCGCCTGGGTTTTGAATTCACGGGGATAGGCCCAAACCAGCGCAGGGAGGGGCCCCTGCTTCTTATCGTAACCGGCCGGCAGATAAAGTGTCGCAGTAAGTTCTACCCCGTCTGCACGTTTATAACGCAGCTGTTCTTTTTGTACTCCCTTTAAAGCCTCGTACGGATTGGGAAATTGCGTAAGTGCTTTGAGTTCATTTTTACCCGCGGTGCGCAAATAATAATTGGGGTTTTCGGTCTGCGATTCTCTTGAACTCACAAAGGTTTTTTTAACCGGGTCGAGCAAAGTAACCACATACTCATAATAAGGGGCTTCGCAACGCCACAAACGAGTAGTTTTGCCTGTTTTGAGGTCGTACTGATCTAAAAAAGGTAAATCACCGGCCTCCGAACTACCCGCTCCGGTCAGGAAAAGCTGGTTGTTGTGAATGTTAAGGACGGTCCTGCCGTAGGCATTGGTTTTCATAACAGGACTACCGGGATTACCATAGGAATCTTCATAATTCCGTTCCCTGATTTTTTTGTTTTTGGATGGTTGGGCCGGATTAATCAGGTAAACTTCCTCCATTCGGTTGTTCCACCACCGGGCAGTTACCAGGGCATGCTGCGCATCTCCCCATTGCAAACCGGCAAAACGCAACTGCGTCTTTACCAGCTCTAATGGAAAACTATCGAAGGGAGCAGGCAGCTGCATGACCCGGTCCCGGTATTCGGCCACTACTTTCGGGTCACCCCCGTCGAGGGCCTCTACCCAGTAAATGGTTGCGGGCTCATCGGAGCGCCAGCTGTGAGAACGTGGGGTGCGTTCAACGGCATTAAACGAACTGGGGATGTAGTCGGTTAACGGAATGTCAAAGATGGTCTTATGTAGCTTCCCGTCTGTACCATACACGGCTACCTGATTGGGAAAACGGTAATAGGGCACCAGATAGCTGAAAGGTTGCCGGATAATTTTGGTGAGTATATAACGGCCGTCGGGTGAGCTTGAGAAGCCATAGAGCATTTGATTGGGTATAAGCGTCTTTTCAGCGCCATCAAGCTGTACCCGTACCAGGTCAGCACTGGCATAATAGGTGAAAAGCACTTCATCGTCTCTGTTTTTCAGTAAATCCTGATAGGTTCTGGAGGGCGCCTTTTTACCCAGATTTTCCTCAATGACCGGCCCTGCCGGCACCCGGCTGATGGTTGGTGCCGGCCCGCGACCTTCCGGGACAGCTGAGAAGAGAAGGCTTTGACTGTCAGACTGCCAGTTGTAGGTATTGCCCATTACGTCGTTTACCTTCCGGGGACTGACTCTTCTTGCCTGTCGGGTGTCCATGTCAATCACCCAGAGGCTGATTTCCGCGGCATCATTTTGGGTGAAGGCTATTTTTTTGCTGTCGGGCGACCAGCTTCCGCCAGATAAAAGTAGCTTTTCAGGAAGGCCGGTGACCGAAAACGCTGCTCCGTCAGCAATCCTTATGAAGCGGATGCCGATGTAATAACTCGCACGACTCTGGCCAAAGTTATTCGGATCAATACGCAAGCCCGCCAGCCGCAGCTCCGGCCTGGAAACAGATTCAATACCCGGATAATCTGCTCGTTCGTACAGTACCATCCATTGTTTGTCGGGAGATATACCAATCGCAGGTGTGCCGGGGGCTTCCAGCAGGGCAGCTATTTCTTCGGGCGGACGTTGATAGGAGGTGTTCAACTGTGCCATCAACGGACTGGTAGCTGTCATGCTGACCAAAAGGAGGCTGATTTTCAGATACTTCATCATATCGGTGGGTTTAACCGCCTATGCGGTAGGTGAGTTGCAATAAATAGTTTCGGGCAGCACCAATGTTGCCCGGCACAATCATATAAGCTTCATTCAGGAGGTTGCGAACAACCAGCAAGGCCTGAATATCTGCATACACATCGAAGCCCAACCGGAGGTCGAGGACAAAATCACCCTGATTGTCTTGCGCCCGGTAGGTTGAAACACCTGGTATGGCCGATTCAAACAGCGGGTCAATCCGTTCTACAAAGCTGTTGTACCTTACATTCAGTCCGGCTTGCCAGCGCCCGCGGCGCAGGTCTATATCTCCCCTGAAAAGATGGCGACTCCTGTATTTCAAGGTGGAATCAATGGTGAAATCGGGGAGACTGGGTACAGGTGTAAACCTTTCAATGGGTTCAATGAAAGTGTGTCCCAGTTGCAATTGTACAGCAGTCCCCCAGAGCTTACCCTGCAGGCCGCTGCTTAGTTCAAGGCCCCTGACCCGGGTCAGGCGATCGGTCAGGTTCATGGCCTGAAAACCTGCTGAACCGTTGGCAAAAGCGAAGTTAAACTCAACCATATTGTCGAACTGCGTCCAGAAACCCGCCAGATCTATCATCCCGCTGAAACTACCCCAGCGCCACCCCTGGCGGATGGCCGCTTCGGCACTCCAGCCGCTTTCACTGCCCAGTTGCGGGTTGGGGATGACGGTTATACCACCTGTAGCGGCATTGGCATAACGCTCCGCGACCGAAGGTGTCCGGAAGCCCTGCCCGAAAGAGGACCGCAGCCAGGTGGCTTGCAGCAACCGGTAATTGAGGCCACCCCTGAAAACAGGATAGTTGATAGGGGCTTCCCTGTTGATGACAAACGATTCGTACCGGAATCCCAATGAATAATTTAACCGGTTGTAGGATTGATCAAACTGGAGATAGGTTGCCAGGTTGCGGCTGTCGCGGTTGCCATACAGAATACCGCTGTTGATGCCGTTATAGATATGAACCCCACCCACCGTCAGCATCGTGCGTTGGGCAAAGGGCAGTTTGAGTGGTCGCTGGTATTGATATTCATTGTAATACACGTGACCAATCGTTTTACGGTCGGCACTGGCGCGGTTTTCAGTGAAATAATAGCGGTTGCGAAAACTGTGTTTCTGGCCGCTGCGACCTGTGTATTGCACAAAGGGGTCGATGTTGTAGCGGATACCCAACTGTGTATCGTTGGTGCCGGGAAAAGGGAAAAAGGCAGCCGTATCGTTTTGCCAGAAGAAAAAATTACCCGACGAATCACGCATGGCATTCACGTTCAGGCCAATACTCCAGCGATCGGTGAGGCGGTACCGGAGGTTTATGTTACCTCGCAATCGTTTACTGTAATCGCCTATGCGGTACCCTTCATCATAAAGACTATACATACCGGCCGTAACATCCAGTTTGCCGAATTGCTGGCTGTGCAGGGCGCTGAAACCACCTTGTATATGGGGTCTGTCGGTAAAGGGATTGGTGAATGATGCCTTTGGCTTGCCATAAAGGCCGAAGAAGGTCTGCAGCTGTGTTTTTGGCCGGCCGGTAGGGTAGGCTGTCCGCAAATGGATAATGCCACCCAGGGCACTTGAACCAAATAAGGCAGAGGAAGCACCTTTGATGACTTCGATCTGAGATACGTTTTCAATGGGAATATAGGCCCATTTTACATCACCGGCATCCGCACTGAGTAAAGGCATATCATCAACCAGTACCAATACCCTGCTGCCGGCACCATAGGCAAAGCCACTGGTACCCCGTATGTTAGCCTGACCATTTAAAACACTCACCCCCGGAATACGGTCGATGGCATCGTCGAATTTGGTGGAATTGTTGTTTTGTATGAGCGATGGTTTTAATACTTCCATCGATACTGTCACTTCATTCTGGTGCTGCTCATACCGGCCGGCTGTTATCACCACCGGATCAAGTTCTCCAAAATCGGCTTTCAGCTGAATGTCCAGCTCAATGGTTTCCCCCGTAGCTATTTTGAGTTGTTTTTGCTGCGTTGCATAACCTACAAAACTAAACCGAAGGGTATAACTGCCGGGACCGGGTAACTTCAGCTCGTAACGTCCGCTTATATCAGTAATGCCACCCTGTTGTTGTCCGTAAATGATATTCACCCCGGGCAGACTGCCTCCTTGTGCGGCATCCTTTACCATACCGCGCACCACCTGACCCTGCGTATCGGACATATACAATAATAAGCAGCACAAAAGCACTGAAATCTGCTTCATAGAGTATCCAATTTAAACAAACTTAGCTCATAATTGCGCATGAAGCTGTATCACAAAAGTCCGTTGTTCTCCAATATTTCCCGGAACAGCCATAAAGGAGCGGTTACCTGCATTCCGGACAATCAGACTCACCCTGAACAGCGGACCTAATTGTCCTACCAGCCGGAGATCTGTGATCAGGTCACCTTTGATATGCGCCAGCCTGTAATCGATCAATCCTGGCATAAAGCGATAGAAATCTTCATCTATATTCAGTATAGTGCTGTTGTACCGGACATTAACTCCCGCAGAAACGACTCCGAATCCCAGACTCAGATCTGTGCGCGCCAGGTGTTTGTAGCGGTACTTCAGGTATTTCATCAAATCAACCGGAAGACCATAAACGGAAGGGGATGGGTTGAGGTTAACAGGGTCGATGTAGGTATAACCTAACAGCCACTCGGTATGAAACAAACCAATTTTTCCCTTGCCCCTCAGCGAGCTTTCTATGCCTGTAATCTGCGCCTGCACCACATTACCAGGCTGAAAACGGGCATAACGACTGGCCAGAGCCGCCCAGTTATTGATCGCAATATCTGCCGAATCCTGAGGGGTGTAGGTTGTTGGTAACACTACCCCGAAACTATACTCTATCATATCGGTATAGTCGGTACGGAAATAGGCCAGGTCAAGCAGGATTTCAAAATTGCCCAGTTGAAAGGACTGAAGCAGGCCTACCTCCAGACTTTTGCTTTGTTCAGGGCGGAGACCAGGGTCGCTGCTCAGTCTGACCGAACCAATGAATGTATTGGAAAACAGCTCTGCAACAGAGGGGTATCGGAATCCCTCTCCGTAGGAGGCCCTTAAGAAAGTCGTTTTGGTTACTTCAAAATTGAGGCCTGCCCGGAAAACAGTTTTGTCTTTTTGACTGACCCCATTCACCACAAAACGTTCGTATCTGGCTCCCAGCGCATAGGTGAAACGCCAGATTTGCTGGTCAAGCTGCAGATAGGCTGATCGGTTGTCGGTATTCTGGGTGCCATACAGCCGGTCACTTCCGATCAGGTTATGCTGGTTTACGAAACCAGTTGTAAGAACACTGCTTTTGGCAAAGCCCAGATGAAAGCGTTGCTGGTACTGGTATTCTGTAAACCAGGTTTCTCCCAGGCCGTAGTCTTCGTTGTTGTAGTTGGTACGCGACCGGTAATAGCGGTTTCGCAGGCTGTGTTTTGAATCGCCATTGGGAATATACTCTACAAAAGGATCAAAAGCTGTGCGGTGGTTAAGCTGCGGATTTACTGAGCCGGGGAAAGGAGTGTATGCATCAAAATTACTTTCCCAGAAAGTATAGAGACGTGTAGAATCAATCAGGTGGGTGATGTTGGCGCCGATATAGAGGCCTTTTAATACCTCCAGCCTTGTCTGCATATTCAACCGCAGCCGCCTGCTCGGATCGGCCACCCGGTAACCATCATCATCCATCATATTCAGACCAAAACCCAGTTCGAGTTTTTTGATTTTGCGGAGATGTGAAAATTGAATGCCGGTAGCTGTCGGGCGGGGAATACCTACCCACGGATCCCGGTGTTCTGCAGGTGGTGCATCGTAAAGGGTATGAAAAACAGTGAAGTAAGAGCGGGGTTCCAGGCCGGGTTTGCGTGTCCGGAAATGCACCACCCCCCCCAGGGCGGAAGAGCCGTACAGGGCAGAACCAGAACCTTTGATGACTTCAATCTGCTCCACTATCTCCATCGGCAGCACATTCCAGCGTACCTCACCCGACTCCCCTGAAATGAGTGGCAATCCGTCGAGCAGCACCATCACCCGGCTGCCCACATTGTAGGTGAAACCGCTCGAACCACGGATGTTAAGCTGGCCGCGGGCCACATTTAATCCGGGTATGCGGTTCAGGGCATCGTCCGGGTTGACGGAGTTAAATGATAATACCTGATCAGTTTTTACGATTTCAGTGCTCTGGGTAACACTGCTGCGACTTTGGGCAAAACGACTGGCCGTAACTATGATTTCGTCAAGGGCATTTTCAGTGGCTTTCAGCGAAATCTTCAGGAACAGTATACTGTCGCCCGGCTGGACTACCTTTTGGATCTTTTGATAGCCGATATAGCTGAAACGCAGGAGGACTTCCTCCCTGCTTTCGAAACGCAGCATGAATTTCCCATCCAGATCCGTTATTGTTCCCCCGCTTCCAACGGCTATGTTGACGCCCGGCAAGGGCTGTCCGTTTCCGGCATCTTTCACAACGCCCTCTACCACATATTGCGCTTTTGCAGGATTCAGCCCCATAAATAGCGTCAAACAGAGTAAAACTTGCGTGAAAAGTGAAAAACGGGCAATCATATTCCGGCTAATTTACGAGCCACTATGACATCTGAGCAAACAGAATTATTATATACCCTTGCTTTATTGCAAGTTCCTGGTGTTGGCAACAACCACGCAAGAGCCCTTATCAATCGGTGTGGCTCTGCCAGAGAGGTTTTTAAAAGTAATCGCCAGCTGTTGGAGCGTGTACCGGGAATAGGCCCGCGTGTAGCGGATGCCGTACGCAGGCCAGGAAGTCTGCAGCTGGCAGAAGCGGAGTTGCAGTATGTCGAAAAACATCAAATACAGTTATTACATCACCAGCAGGATACTTTTCCTCAGCGACTTAAAAGATGTGCAGATTACCCCCTGCTGTTATTTTTTAAAGGCAAGGCCGACCTCAACAGTCACCGCATCATTGCGGTGGTAGGAACCCGGAAAGCAACACCCTACGGCATCGATCTCTGCAGACAGCTCATCTTCGGCCTTAGTGCCCTGAATGTAACAATCGTAAGCGGACTCGCTTATGGCATTGACATAGCTGCACACCGGGCGGCATTGGAAGCCGGATTACCAACACTCGGGGTTCTGGGAAACGGACTTGGACGCATCTACCCCGCCGCCAACCGGTATGCTGCCGAGAAGATGGTACACCAGGGCGGCCTGCTGACAGAACTCTGGCATGAAGCGGCTCCGGATAAAGAAAACTTTCCCAAACGAAACCGCATTGTTGCAGGAATGGTGGATGCGGTCGTTGTGGTGGAGGCTGCGGAAAACGGTGGGGCTCTGATAACTGCCGAGCTGGCCAATGGCTACAACCGGGATGTATTTGCTTTCCCGGGGAGAGTTAACGATGCCGGCAGCGCGGGTTGCCACCAACTGATCAGGCAAAACAAGGCAGCGCTCCTCACAAGTGCTGACGAATTACTCGAAGCCCTGAACTGGCTGCCGGACCAGAAGGAAATACCCGTACGACAAACACAGCTGTTTGCGGAACTGCAACCGGAAGAGCAGCAACTGCTGGATATGTTGTCACTGGCAGAGCAACTGTCGGTTGATCAAATGTGTACCCAGGGAAATTTCACGCTCAGCAGGTTGGCTACCGTACTGCTGGCACTCGAGTTTAAAGGATTGGTAAGAAGCCTCCCCGGTAAATTCTATAAGCGGACAACATAAAAAAAGGGGTCCTGAGACCCCTAATGTTAAAAAAATACTACCTGATGAAAATGAAGACAACCTATTTCGGCAAGCATGATGCCACAAATAGAAATTCAGGCTGAATTTATTGAAAACGCCTTTTTAAGCCTGCCTGTACAGGATGAGAAACAGCCGTGTGTCCACTTTTTCAGAAAGAGTGTCCACTATTCTGAAAAAAAGGACAGTTTTAACTACTTGAATTGATTCAAATCAATCACCTGCCCGCAGCCTTCATATTCATAAGGGAGATTGCTTGCAATGACAATACTTTTTCCTGCACCGGCTTCATTTTTAAGCTTTTGATACCAGCTGATACCGGCCTGGTCGAGGTTGGCCGTCGGCTCATCCAGTAATAACAGTGGTATGTGACTGTAAAAAGCAAGCAGCAGTTTAAGTCGTTGCTTCATGCCCGAGGAATAATCCCGGATAAGTTTGTGTTTCACCTGTAACAAAGCGGCACTATCGAGCAACTCCTGATATTCGCCGGAGAAGGTGCAGCCTTTCAGGCCAAAATGAAAATCGAAAAGTTCATGAGCCGTCAGGTGCTCGGGAAGTTCCAGGTAAGGGGCACTCAGCATCAGCTGGCTGTATACTTTGTCGCGTTCTGTCACCTGACCCGCCCGGGTCCAGCGAATGCTCCCCTCCGACAACGAGTGGTAGGCAGAAATTACACCAAGGAGTGTTGATTTGCCGGAACCATTGGGTCCGGTCAGGGCAATCTGCTGCCCGGCATGAAGTTCCAGATCCAGCCGACGGAATATCCAGTCGCGGTTGAAACGTTTGCCTGCTTGCTGGAGTCGGAAGCCGACCCCGGCACTCATTCGATCATTCCTTTGATCACGCCATAGGTCGACGAGCGAATGAAGTCGAGTATGCGTGCTTTTTCAGCGGAATCTGCAATTTCGCTCTCTACGATATCCAGCGCCTTCGAAATGTTGTAACCACGAACGTAAATGATACGGTAAATGTCTTCCACCTGACGAATCATCTCCTCATTGAAACCCCGCCGGCGCATGCCGATAACATTCACCCCCGCAAAACAGAGGGGCTCTTTGGCAGCTTTCACAAAAGGAGGGACATCTTTACGGACAAGGGAGCCACCTCCTACAAAGGAATGGGCGCCAACAGTCACAAACTGCTGAACTGCCACCATGCCTTCCAGAATCGCCCAGTCTTCTACCAGAATATGCCCTGCCAGGGTTGCCAGGTTGGCCAGAATTACATGGTTGCCAACCAGGCAATCGTGGGCTACATGGGAATAAGCCATCAGCAGACAGTCATTGCCTACGACGGTTTTCATCCGGTCGCGGGTACCACGGTTAACGGTAACACATTCCCTGATGATGGTATTGTCACCAATGTAGGTAAGGGTTTGCTCGCCCTGGTATTTCAGATCCTGAGGGGCGGCTGAAATAACAGCACCTGGATAAATTTTAACGTTTTTGCCAATCCTGGCACCATTGAAGATGGTTACATTGGAGCCAATCCAGCAACCTTCAGCGATTTCAACATCGCCTTCGATGGTGACAAAAGGAGAGATCACTACATCGGCCGCGATTTTCGCGTCGGGATGAATATAGGCCAGCGGTTGGTTCATTAGTTTGTCTTCTTAACAAGTTGTGCCATCAGGTCGGCTTCTACTACCAGGCGCGTTCCTACGAATGCCTGTCCGTACATCTGACAGATGCCGCGACGTATGGGTTCTTTGAGCACCAATTTAAAGACAAGGGTGTCACCCGGCACAATTTTATCTTTAAATTTTGCATTATCTATTTTTAGAAAATAGGTCCAGTACCCTCCGGGATCATCCATCAGACTTAAACAGAGAATACCTCCTGTCTGTGCCATGGCTTCAATGGAAAGAACGCCGGGCATGACGGGATTATTGGGGAAGTGACCTATGAAATGTGGCTCATTCATGCTCACATTTTTAACACCCACAACGTGGGTATCACTGAGTTCTGTGATTTTATCTACCAGCAAAAACGGGTAGCGGTGTGGTAAGAACTCCATGATTTTATTCACGTCAAAAACGGGCTCCGCATCCGGATCATACCGTGGGATATCGTATTTGGCTGGTTTTTTCTTCAGGCTGTTTTTGAGGTTTTTGCAGAAATCGACATTGCCGGCATGGCCGGGCTTGGAAGCGATCACATGACCTTTGATAGGACGGCCAAGCAAGGCAAGATCTCCCACCACATCCAGTAGCTTATGCCGCGCGGGTTCATTCACAAAGCGCAGTTCCACATTGTTGAGGATTCCTTCGCGACGAACCTCCATATGGGGTTTGTTGAAGGCCTTGGCCAGTTCTGCCAGTTCCTTTTCATTCACAATTTTGTCAACAACCACGATGGCATTGTTCAGATCACCGCCACGGATGAGGTTGTTGTCGAGTAACATCTGCAATTCGTGCAGAAAAGAGAAGGTACGACAGGCTGCTATCTCTTCCTTGAAGTCTTTGATGTGATTCAGGGTAGCATGCTGGGTACCTAAAACCGGAGAGTCGTAATCTACCAACACCGAAATGCGGTAACGCTCATAAGGAAGAATCGTAATTTCCACATCCTTTTCCGGATCATAGAAATGAAAATTCTCCGTGATTTCAAGGTAGTTGCGGGGTGCATCCTGCTCTACAATACCGGCCGGTTCGAGCACTTTGATGAACTCGATGGAACTGCCGTCTGCAATGGGTGTTTCGGCACCATCCAGTTCTATGAGTATGTTGTCGAGTTGCATACCAACCAAAGCAGCCAGGGTATGCTCAACGGTATGCACTTTGGCAGCGCCCTTTTGCAAGGTTGTACCACGGGAAGTATCTACCACATAATCAACCAGTGCCGGAATTTCCGGATTTCCTTCCAGATCGATACGTTTGAATACAAAACCATGGTTCACGGGTGCCGGACGAAAGGTCATCTTCACCTGCGCGCCCGTATGCAGGCCTACGCCGGAAATGCTCACTGGAACACCAATGGTGCGTTGATTATCGGTCATGCTACTTATTTCTCTGTTATCTGCAGCTGGGTAATGATTTTTTCCAGCTCTTGTATACGTTTCTCCAGTTCAGGCAAACGTCTGATGGTGGCATTCGACCGCATGGAGCCCATATACTCCTGAATGGGTGTGCCGTTGTATTTTTTATTGGGCTCTGTCAGGGAGCGGGTAATGCCACTCTGGGCACCGAACTGGGAACCCGGCGCAATATACAAATGGCCAACAAAACCTACCTGACCGCCAACAACCACATTCCGGTCGAGGCGGGTACTGCCGGAGACACCACTTTGGGCGGCAATCACCGTGTTTTCACCCAATTCCACATTGTGCGCCAGGTGTACAAGGTTATCCAGTTTTACGCCTTTTTTAATCAGGGTGGAGCCCATGGTAGCACGGTCAATGGCACAATTGGCTCCTATCTCTACATTATCCTCTATCACCACATTGCCATTCTGCGCCACTTTGTGGTAAGTGCCGTCCTTTTGCGGGGCAAAACCAAAACCATCACTGCCGATAACCACACCCGGGTGCAGTATACAGTTGGCACCAATTTCACAGTTGTGCTGCACACTTACATTGGCAAATAAAATGGTGTTATCACCAACTTTCACATTCGGCCCGAGGTATACGCCTGGCATGATTTTGACATTCCGGCCAACCACCACACCGTCACTCAGATAGGCAAAGCCTGCGATGTAGGCGTTTTCTCCTACCTGGGCATTCGGCGAAACAAAGGCATTCGGCTCAATGCCACTTTTTTCTATGCTGTTGTTGTTGTAAAGACTGAGCAGTTTGGAAAAACTGGAATAAGGATCTTCTACCCTCAAAAGAGTAGCAGCAGGCTTTTCCGGAATTTCAAGGGTGTTGCTGATAATCAGGAGGGCCGCCTTGGTAGAATTGAGGAACCCCAGGTATTTGGGGTTCGCAATGAAACTGATGCTTTGGGCATCTGCTTCCTCGATTTTGGCCAGTTTGCTCACCTGAACGGTTGGATCTCCTTCGAGCTTTCCACCCACCAGATCAGCGATTTCCTGTGCGGTAAATTGCATCAATCAACTTTGAATAGTTGACAAATATCCGAAAATAGGTCGACAATCAAAAAAGCTGCTGCATTTGATTGCCAACCCTGTCCGACCGGCAGCTTTTATACCTTGTCTTCCAGGAATTTAGGAACCCACAGATAGTGCTTTACAACGGTCTGAGATAAGGTTTTGAGGTTCAGATTGTCCGACAGATCGGTTACATCTGCCACAGCGCCTCCTTTACGGAGAATCAGAATCCGGTCTGTACTTGGATTGTAAGCATTGTTGGTTACTGTTCCCGTGGCCAGCAGGTAATCTTCGAGGCCTTTCAGTTGCGGATAAAGCAATAGTAACCTATTCCTGTAGGCTTCTACTTTGTCTGTTGAAAAGGCTTCATTGCTCAGGTATACCCGATTGAGCTGCCGGTTGAAGAGGGCATAACTTAAATGGGAAAGCACGAGGTCAGGATGAGTCGACCAAACCTTAAGGGCACTGAAAATGTCATGGTCGTCGAGTGAAGCGAATTGTCTGATGACTTCCGGATCTTTGTGAAACCGGTCTGCATCAATATCCTGTTCCAGAAAAAAGAGCAGGGCAGGGGTGCCAAATAATTTTTCTCCCTGCAAGGCCAATTCTTTGGCGCGCTTTAGAATACGCGCAATCATAAACTCGGCAGATAAAACTGTTTTGTGCAGATACACCTGCCAGTACATGAGCCGGCGGGCTATAATAAACTTCTCAATGCTGTAAATGCCTTTTTCTTCTATGACCAGCTGGTCATCTACCACTTCCAGCATTTTGATGATGCGGTCCCAGCTCACGACTCCTTCTGATACACCGGTGAAAAAGCTGTCCCGGGTAAGATAATCGAGCCTGTCCATGTCGAGCTGACTGCTGACAAGCTGATGCAGGAATTTTTTGGGATAGTCGCCCCGGAAAATAGAAATGGCCGTTTCCAGTTTACCACCCATCTCTGCATTGATGTCGTGCATCATCCGCATCGAAATATCTTCATGGTGAACATCACGGATGAACAGAAATTCGAGGGCATGGCTGAACGGGCCGTGGCCAATATCGTGCAGCAGTATGGCAATGTAGGCACCCAGGGCCTCATCATCACTGATTTGATGTCCTTTTTCACGCAGCACTTCTATCGCCTTTTGCATCAGGTGCATAGCTCCCAGTGCATGGTTGTAACGGGTGTGCATGGCACCAGGGTAAACCTGGTAGGTCATGCCGACCTGTTTGATGCGCCGGAGTCGCTGGAAATAAGGGTGTTGTATCAGATCGTAAATGATTTCATGCGGCAATTGCAGGAAACCATAAATGGGATCGTTGATGATTTTCTTTTTATTCAAAGTATTGCTTTTAAAAGCTGTACGGAAAAGGCCGTAATTTCGTTACCCTTTCAAGCCTTAAAAATAGCTGAATGAGCCAGAAGATTCACATTCTCTGGGCCGACGATGAAATCGACCTGCTGAAACCCCATATTCTCTTCCTTAAATCAAAGGGATACGAAATTACACCCGTCACCAACGGGGAAGATGCCGTCGAGGCAGTGCAACAAAACAGCTTCGACATCGTCTTCCTCGATGAAAATATGCCCGGTGTTTCCGGCCTCGAGGCCCTCCCACGCATTAAAAATCTCCAACCCAATCTGCCGGTGGTGATGATTACCAAAAGCGAGGAGGAATATCTGATGGAAGAAGCCATCGGTTCCAAAATCGCCGACTATCTCATCAAACCAGTGAACCCCAACCAGATTTTATTGTCTATCAAAAAAATAATCGACAACAAAAGACTGGTAAGTGAAAAAACAACTTCCGGTTACCAGCAGGATTTCCGCAATCTCGGAATGGCAGTCAATGATGTGCTGGATGCGGCAGAATGGATTGATTTGTACCAAAAACTTGTTTACTGGGAGATTGAGCTCGAAAAAAGTCAGGATGACGGCATGAAGGAGGTTTTTGCGATGCAGAAATCCGAAGCGAACCGTCAGTTTGGCAAGTTTATCAAAGACAATTACCTGGATTGGTTTGAAGCACCGGATAAGTCACCGACTTTATCCTACAACCTCCTGAAAAGAAATCTGGTGCCTTTGCTTGACGATAAAAAGCCGACTTGGCTGGTGGTCATTGATAACCTGCGCCTCGACCAGTTCCGGATACTGGAACCTTACATCAACGAATACTTCAGGCTGGACGTACTGCAGCCCTACCTCAGCATACTGCCTACGAGTACCGAGTTTGCCAGAAATGCCCTTTTTTCGGGGCTGATGCCAGCTGAAATCAAAAAAAGATACCCGGATAAATGGAACGATGGAGACAGCGATGAAGGCAGTAAAAACATGCATGAAGAGTTTTTTCTGCATGAACAGCTGAAACGATTTGGCAGGGATATGAAGTTCAGCTATCACAAGATTACTACGCTCCACCATGGCAAACAGCTGACCGAAAACCTCTCTAATTTGTTTGACAACCAGCTTAATGTGGTTGTTTACAACTTCGTTGATATGCTGAGTCACGCCCGGACGGAGATGAACGTGATCAAAGAACTGGCGGATGATGAGGCGGCTTACCGGTCAATTACCCGGTCGTGGTTTGAACATTCTCCTTTGTTTGAGATGCTTAAAAAGGTGGCTGCCAAGGGGCACCGGCTGGTCATTACCACCGATCATGGTACCATCAAGGTAGGAGAGCCGGTTCGGATAGCGGGTGACAAAAACACGACCACCAATCTGCGTTACAAGGAAGGAAAGAACCTGGGTTATGACGACCGGGAGCTTTTTGTAGTTGACAAACCGGAAAAGGCGGGCCTTACCAAACCTTACCTTAGTTCTACCTACGTATTTGGTACGGAAGATAAATATTTCTGCTATCCTAACAATTATCATCACTTTGTCAATTTGTACCGTAACACCTTTCAGCACGGAGGTATTTCGCTGGAAGAGATGATTGTACCCTTTGCTGTGTTTACTGCCCGATGAAATCAACGTACGATCTTTCCGGCCCGGAAGACCTGGCGGCAGCAGCAGACTGGCTGTTGCGTGAAGCTGGTGACAGTAAGATATGGTGTATTGAAGGACCTATGGGGGTTGGGAAAACCACGCTGATTGCTTCGGTTTGCTCCCGTCTGGGAGTAGAAGATGCTGTGAGCAGCCCTACCTATGGGTTGGTGAATGAGTACAGGGCAGGCGGTCAAACCGTCTATCATTTCGATTTATATCGGCTTAAATCAATCGGGGAAGCCCTGGACATGGGTATTGAAACCTATCTTGACAGTGGTTCCCTTTGTCTGATTGAATGGCCGGAAATCATTCAACCTTTGCTTCCGCTTGCGTATCTGCAAATCACTTTGCGTATCTTCGAAGATCGTACGCGTCAACTGATTTGTGAACATGTCTGCTGAACCTTCATCGCTTTCCCGCTTTGCTGCTACTCCGCTGGAGCAGCCCATGCGTATTTCCCGGAAAACCACCCAGATGTCTATCGGAGTACCCAGGGAAAGAGGTTATCAGGAAAACAGGGTAGCACTTACCCCTCAGGCGGTGGGTCGGTTGGTGAGCATGGGGCATGAGGTTACGGTAGAGAGCAAGGCTGGTATCGCCAGTTTTTACAGCGACAAGGATTATACAGAAGCCGGTGCCAACATTGTGTACAGTGCCGAAGAACTTTACAAATCGCATGTGATTGTAAAAGTAGGCCCGATACCCATGGAAGAGATTCAGTACCTGAGTCCGGGTCAGATTGTCTTTTCGGCTATTCATCTACCTACCATTACCCATGCCTATGTAAAGGCCCTGGTGGAGAAACGTATCATCGGGGTAGCTTATGAGTATATGAAAGATGCCAGCGACAGCCTGCCTATCGTACGTTCGATGAGTGAGATAGCCGGTAGTTCTGCCATTCTGATTGCAGCCGAATACCTGAGCAACCAGTTTCAGGGCAGCGGTAAATTACTGGGGGGTGTTTCAGGTGTGCCACCCAGCAAGGTAGTCATACTGGGAGCCGGTACCGTGGGGGAGTTTGCCGCCCGTACCGCCATTGGTCTGGGCAGTGACGTCCGTATTTTCGATAACAGCATTACCCGGCTCAAGCGTCTTCAAAACAACCTGGGTATGCGTATTTATACCTCTGTGATACAACCGGATACCCTGGCACAGGAGCTGAAGAGTGCTGATGTGGTGGTAGGTGCCATCCATGCCGAAACCGGCAGGGCGCCTATGGTGGTCACGGAGGAGATGGTACAGCAGATGAAACCCGGCTCGGTGATTATAGATGTGAGCATAGACCAGGGCGGTTGTTTCGAAACCTCCGAACTGACCAACCACACCAAACCAACCTTCAAGAAACACGACGTAATCCATTACTGCGTACCAAATATACCTTCACGGGTATCCCAGACAGCCTCCATGGCGCTGAGCAATATCCTGAGCACCCTGCTCATCGAAGCCGGTGAATTCGGGGGTATCGACAGCTATTTCTGGATAGAAAAAGGCCTCCGGGCAGGTATTTACTGCTTCAACGGCAATCTCACCAACAAATACCTCAGCCAGAAATTCGACATGAGCTTCACCAACCTGGAGCTGATAGCCGCGGCGAGATTGTAAAACATTATGGAGCAGATGCATTATCCTCGTCCCGGATTTATACTTTTTTTTATCTGGATACTTGTTCAGGCTGCATTTTTCACAAATGCACAACCTGCGAATGCAGAAAAGGATATTCGTTTGGTTTTGGAAAATCAGCAAAAAGCCTGGAACCAGGGCGATCTGGAAGGCTTTATGGAAGGTTACTGGAAGTCGGACTCCCTTCAGTTTATAGGCAAAAGTATCCGCCATGGCTGGCAGGCCACCCTGGATGGCTATAAGAAAGGATACCCCGATAAAGCAGCCATGGGGACCCTGGAGTTCGAAATCTGGCAAATGATACCGCTGGCAGATGATTGCTGGCTGGTTTCAGGAAAATACACGCTTTTCAGGGAGAAAGACAAACCTTCAGGCCCGTTCACCCTGCTCTTCAAAAAGAAGCAAGGCAGGTGGGTGATTGTGTATGATCATACGAGTTGATTTCCTCAACTCAACGCAGGTTTCTTCTCCTGTCCAGCTCCCGTACCAGCAACCCCAGCTCCCGGCCCATCTGTCCGGCTATGGAAGTATTCTCCTGTGCACGGCGTATCAGGTAGGGCATCATGGTTTTGATGGGGGCATAAGGCACGTATTTGGCTACATTGTAACCGGCATGTGCCAGGTTGTAGCTGATGTGATCACTCATACCATAGAGCTGGGCAAACCAGATCAGCGGGTGATTGGTCGGTAATCCGTTTTCCGCCATAAGGGCGGCGAGCTTCAGGTTGCTTTCTTCGTTGTGACTACCCGAACAAACAGCCATGTGGTGAATGTGCTCCACACAAAAGGCAACGGCGGCGTCGTAGTCGCGGTCACTGGCAGCCTTATCCGGCTGTATGGGTGAGGGGTATCCCTTTTGTGCCGCTCTGTCTCTTTCCTTCTCCATATAGGCCCCGCGGACCAATTTTACTGCATACCAATACCCTGCTTCCCGTGCTTGCACATAGCTTTTTTGGAGATATGACAGCCGGTCATGGCGGTACATCTGGAGGGTATTGAATACGATAGGTTGCTCCTGGTTGAAGGTGCGCTGCATATCAGTGACCAGGTCATCAATCGCATCCTGTATCCAGCTGTCTTCGGCATCAATGAACAACATTTGTCTGGCCTCCCAGGCGGCATGGCAAATGGCGTGCACCCTTTCTCTGGCCCTGGTCCATTCGGCGGTTTCGGTGGGAGAGAGCCGGGTCTGACTGTTAATTTTCTCAAGTAGCTCAAAACGGATGACGCCTGTAACCTTAAACACGCTGAAGGGAATCCTTGAGTCGTGCCTGGCCTTTTCGATGGTACGGATGATTTCGAATTTGCAGGCGTCGAGATCTTTTTCATCCTCTTTGCCTTCTACCGAATAATCGAGTATGGTGCCAATTTTATATTTTGCCAGCTCCTCAATGGCAGGTTCGCAGCCTGCAATAGACTCTCCGCCGCAAAAATGTTCAAAGACTGTCGCGCGTATAGCCCAGTCGACAGGCAGATGCAGTTTAAAACTGATGCTGGCCGCGCTGGTCAGGAGACGAACCAGCCTGGGGGAATGCATCATACGAAACAGCCAGTAGGCTTTGCGGAGTTGATTGTCGGACTTGGAGGCAAAGGCGATGTGGGTATCGCCGAAATTCAGCGCGGGGTGCGTATCCATAACTCTATCTTGATGCGAAATTAAGACTAATACATCCATTTGCGTCCGTTGGTGTACAGTCAATCTTCAGGTAGTTTATGACGTAACTGTGAAGAGAAAGCTTCTTTTTTGAAGCAGTAAGCCTGAACAAAAAGCGCTTTCTTTGCATTTAGATTACATGACTTCCCTGTCCGACATACAACCTAAATCCAGCTGGACCCAAAGTGACCGCCCGTATCTCATTGCCGGGCCTTGTTCAGCAGAAACGCCTGAGCAGTTGCGTGCCACCATGGAGGGGCTGCTTCCTTTGAAACCTGATGCCATCCGGGCGGGTATCTGGAAACCCCGTACCAGACCTAATACTTTTGAAGGTATTGGTCCTGAGGCATTGATCTGGCTCAGAGAAGCCACTGCCGGCAGCGGTATTCCCGTGATGGTTGAAGTAGCCAGTGCAAAACATGTCGAATTGAGTCTCGCTGCGGGTATTGACATGGTATGGATTGGTGCACGCACCACGGTTAATCCTTTTATGGTGCAGGAAATAGCCGAGGCCTTACGAGGGACAAAAATCCCGGTGCTGGTTAAAAATCCGGTAAATCCGGAGCTGGAACTTTGGATAGGGGCTCTGGAGCGTATGCACAAGGTAGGTATTACCCAGCTGGCAGCCATTCACAGAGGTTTTTCAGGCTATGAAAAAACCATCTACCGCAATCATCCTAACTGGGAGTTGCCGATCGAACTCAGGCGTCAGTTACCTGAACTCATGATGATTTGTGATCCCAGCCACATCAGCGGTAACGCCCTGCTGGTAGCGGATACGGCACAGATAGCCCTCGACCTCGATTTCGACGGGCTGATGATTGAAACCCATCACGATCCGGCACATGCCTGGAGTGATGCCAGCCAGCAAATCACACCGGAACAGCTGAAACGCCTGGTGGATGAGCTGGTTTTTCGACGCGAACACATTGAAGACCCTGCCTTTAACGCACAACTCGAACAACTCAGGCTGCGTATCGATACCATCGACAATGCCCTGATTGCCCTGCTCCGCGACCGGCTCGACATCATCCGTGACATTGGTGCCGTGAAGATGGAAAACGATATCACCATCCTCCAACCCACCCGCTGGGCACAGATTTTTGATACCCGCCTGGCACAGGCAGGAGAAAAAAGCCTTGATGCCGGATTTGTAAGCCGTTTGCTGCATCTGCTGCATGAGGAATCCATCAATACGCAGGTAAAAGTGTTCCGGGATCAGCGCGACACACTGCCCAAAAAGAAATCATGAACCAACAGCTCATTTTTACCAATGAACTGTACGAAGCGCTGGAGCAACACATCCATGGAGTAGCTATTTCTGCCATTGCAGTACTGGCCGATGAAAATACAGCGCAACATGCAAAGCCACTGGCGCTCAGGTTAGGTGCCTCCCTGTTTGTATTGCCTGCGGGAGAAAATCAGAAAACACTGGCATCCGCTGAACAAATCTGGCAATCCTGGCTCGATATCGGTCTCGACCGGCAAGCCCTTGTCATCAATGTTGGGGGGGGCATGGTAACGGATCTCGGTGGCTTTCTCGCAGCTACCTATAAACGTGGGATACGATATATTAACATCCCTACCAGTCTGTTGGCTCAGGTGGACGCAGCTTATGGCGGTAAAACCGGCATCAACCTAAACCAGGTTAAAAATGCCATCGGGAGTTTTCATCAGCCGGAAGCGGTTTTTTTCAGCCGGTTATTGCTGGAAACCCTGCCGGTGAGAGAACTTGAATCAGGAAAAGCCGAGATGTTGAAACATGCCCTTATCGGAGATGCCGTACTGTGGCAGGAGTTGCTCCGCCTGGTACCCGGCAGGTTGCCTGAAACCAGTCAGCTAAAAAGAGCTGTGCAACTTAAAGCAGAAATTGTGGCACGCGATCCTTTTGAACAAGGGGAACGCAAACTCCTCAATTTTGGCCATACCATCGGGCATGCGCTTGAAAGTGCAGCCATGGAGAGCGAAAACCCTTTGTTGCACGGGGAAGCTGTATTGCTGGGAATGCTCGCGGAAACCGAACTTTCTGCCAGAACCGGTTTTATGAAGCAGGAAGCTGCCAGACAGATACAAACCGGTTTGCGGAATTTATTTCCCCAGCTCAGGCCGGAATTACCTTTTGAAAGCTGGGAAGCATATCTCGACAACGACAAAAAAAATACGGGGAGTCGCATTCAATGTGTACTGCTGACGGAAATAGGAGAAGCGGTTTTTGACAAGCCTGTTGACAAAGAACTAATCAGGGAAGCCTGGTTAAGCCTGCAAACGCAATGGGACTGATTTTATCCGGGGCGCCAGGCAGGCTGGCGGGTGTCCTGACACTTTCGGGCTCGAAAAGCAGCAGTAACCGCTGGCTCATCATGAAGGCGTTGGCGCAGTCGGAGGCTCCGATAGCGGGTATTTCCACTTCAGAAGATACCGTTTACCTGACAAAAGCGCTTGAAACCACGGGGAAAGAGATTTCAGCCGGTGCGGCAGGTACCGCTATGCGGTTTCTGACAGCATATCTTGCCCAAAAACCCGGCAGCTACCTGCTCCGTGGCCTCGACAGAGCGCATGAAAGGCCTGTTTCTATTTTGGTCGATGCCCTCCGGACGCTGGGAGCCGATATCCGCTACCTGGAAAAGGAGGGGTATCCGCCACTCGGAATCAACGGCAAAAAACTGAAAGGCGGTGATTTAACGGTTGATGCAAGTGTCAGCAGCCAGTACCTCACGGCTTTGTTGCTCATAGGTCCATATCTTTCCAACGGGTTGAATATTCACTGGGAGGGAGCATTATCCTCTGCTCCCTATGTTGAACAGACCATCGTATTGATGCGGGAGGCAGGGATAGCGGTGGGAAAAACAAACAATCAGCTGAAAGTTGCTCCAGGTACCTATGCATTAGCCGAAGTTTTTGTGGAACCTGACTGGTCATCGGCAGGCTATTGGATAGCCTTTGCCTGTTTGCTGCCCGGAGAACTGTTGCTCACCGGCTTAAAAGACAACACCCCGCAAGCAGATCGACGGATATTGAACCAGCTCAGCGAATTAGGGTTGTCATATCAGTTTGAAACCACCGGTCTCCGTTTGACAGGCCGGTCTGGACAGGTACTGCCGGATGCAGTGCAATGGGATTTCAGCGATTGTCCGGATCTGGCACCAACCCAGATAGTACTTTGTGCTGCACTGGGCATAAAGGGTGTTTTTACAGGTCTTAAAAGTCTCAGAATTAAGGAAAGTGACCGTTTGCTGGCGTTACAGACCGAATTAGCCCGTTTTGGAGCTATGTTGCAGATAACCGCAGACAGTGCTGTTCTTAGCAAGACAGCCGGTATTCCTGCCAAAAATCCCATGATTGTAGATGACTGGCAGGATCACCGTATGGCGATGGCACTCAGCTTGTTAGTTGCGAGAGGTCATCAATTGGTTTTCGAAAAACCGGAGGTCGTCGCAAAATCCTATCCTTCATTTTGGGAAGATTTGTCGAAATTCGGCTTTCAACTTAAAAGCAGCGATGGCAGGTAATAGTTTTGGTCAGCTTTTTCGCATCACCACCTTCGGCGAATCGCATGGCCCGGCGATAGGCGTGGTGATAGACGGTTGCCCGGCCGGCCTGTCATTTGATATAGCCTTTATCCAGAAGCAACTCGACCGCCGCCGACCCGGGCAGTCGGTGCTTACAACCCTGCGCGATGAAGCTGATAGGGTAGAAGTACTTTCCGGTACTTTCGAAGGGAAAACCACCGGTACGCCCATCGCTTTGCTTATCCGTAATAAAGATGCCAGATCGGGCGATTACGATGCCTTGAAGGAGGTGTATCGTCCGTCGCATGCCGATTATACTTATGAAAGCAAGTATGGCATTCGGGATCACAGGGGGGGCGGTCGTGCTTCTGCCCGCGAAACCGCTGCCAGGGTAGCAGCCGGAGCGCTGGCCCAATTGCTGCTACGCTCCGTTGGGGTAGCGGTATATGCTTATGTGAGCGCTGTTGGTTCTGAAAACTGGAATGAAATCCCTGATCTGGAACAATTACAAAAAATAGACAACCAGTTGGTTCGCTGTCCGGATCCGGATGCTGCTGCCCGCATGCAGCAAGCGATTGAATCAGCCAGGGAGGCGGGAGATTCGCTGGGTGGTGTGATAAGCCTGCGTGCTACAGGCATGCCGGTGGGGCTGGGAGAGCCTGTTTTCGACCGGCTTGAGGCCGATCTGGCCAAGGCCATGCTCAGTATCAATGCTGTCAAAGGATTTGAGATAGGCGCCGGATTTGCAGCAGCAGCAGCAGCAGGTTCCGCTATGAACGATTCCTTTTATATGGAAGCAGGAAAGGTAAGAACCCGCACCAACCATTCTGGCGGCGTACAGGGTGGAATCAGCAATGGAGAAGATATTGTGTGCCGCATCGCCTTTAAACCCGTTGCAACCATAGAGCAAAAACAAAAGAGTGTTGACCGTGCCGGGAATTCTGTAGATATGGAAGCCAAAGGCCGTCACGATCCTTGTGTGGTACCGCGTGCGGTTCCTATTGTAGAAGCCATGGCCGCCCTGGTGCTGGCCGATCACCTGCTCCGCCAAAGGAGTGCAAGCCTCTGAAAATATGAAAAACAAAAAACTGGCCCTTCATTGGAAAATCATCATTGGAATGGCAATCGGTGTGGTAGTTGGCCTCATCTCCAGTAGTTACGGGCAAAATGAGTTCATCATTGATTGGGTGAAACCCCTGGGAACCATTTTTGTGAATTTGCTGAAACTGATAGCTGTTCCGCTGGTGCTGGCATCACTGATTGTGGGTGTAGCGAGCCTCAAAGATGTCAGTAAGTTATCACGGCTGGGAACCAAAACCATCAGCATCTACCTCAGTACAACAGTCATTGCCATTACCATAGGGCTGGTTATTGTGAATGTCCTGCAGCCTGGCAGTTATCTCTCGGCACAAAAAAGAGATGAATTAAAGGCACGATATGCCACCGTAGCTGAAAGTAGTTCTGAAACGGCGGGCAAAGTAGCAGAGAATGGCCCCTTGCAGCCCATCATCGATATTGTGCCTGAGAACCTGTTCGGTGCCATGGCGAATAACATCAATATGTTGCAGGTAGTGTTTTTTGCTGTTTTTTTCGGGATAGCCCTTATTCTGATTCCAGATGAAAAGGGTAAGCCGGTCAAAGTATTCTTTGAAAGTGTCAACGAAATCATCCTGAAACTGGTCGACCTGATTATGATGATGGCCCCGATAGGTGTTTTTGCGTTGCTGGCATCCCTTATAGCTGAGTTTGCGGGGCCTAATCCGGCAGATGCCCTTGACTTGCTGAAGGCTTTAAGTATGTACAGCCTCACCGTGGTTTTGGGCTTGCTGACCATGATATTCCTGATTTATCCCCTCATGTTCAAGCTGTTTACCAAATTCAGCTATAAACGATTCTTCAAAGGGATAGCACCTGCCCAGATGCTGGCATTCAGTACCAGTTCAAGCTCCGCCACGCTTCCGGTAACCATGGAGCGGGTTGAGGAGCACCTGGGGGTGAGTGAGGAAGTGTCGAGCTTTGTGTTACCATTGGGTGCCACCATCAACATGGATGGAACCAGTTTGTATCAGGCGGTCGCGACCGTTTTTATCGCACAGGCTTTCGGAACCGACCTGACGATAATGCAACAACTTACCATCGTACTGACCGCTACACTGGCATCTATCGGTTCCGCCGGTGTGCCTGGCGCCGGTATGGTCATGCTGGTGATTGTATTGGAGTCGGTAGGGCTTGACACAGCCGGGATTGCCCTGATAGTTGCTGTCGACCGTATTTTAGACATGGCACGAACGGTTGTGAATGTAACCGGAGATGCAGCCGTAGCGGTTGTGGTAGCCCATTCAGAAAATCAGCTCCACGCCGTTTCCGACGAGGAGCTGATGTCCTGATAAGTAAGAAAAGAAGGGAAAAGGAAATTAATCCTTTTTCTCAGGAACCTGGTTCAGACCATTGGTCTTGCCAAAGAGCTCCATGGATTTGGCGTTGTAAGCCAAAGCAGCTTCTTCAGGCGTTTTGAACAGACCCAGGTCGATACGCTCTTTATTGAAGAAGATAATGGCACGGAATTTTTTACCGCTTTTTACTACACCACGGAATCCGAACTGGTTTTCTGTTTTGGAGGTATTGCGTACCACTTTGGCCCGGATAGCCCACTCAAGGTTGGCCAGGCGGCAGTCCAGCGGATTGCTGTTTATCAGGTTAACCAAAAGGCGCTCCGGCGACTCATGCTTCGGAATAAATTTCTCTGCTATGAGTTTGTGGAGGTAGATGGTTTCGTTTTTGTAAACGCCACCTTCCAGGGGCCAGTTCTTCTGAAAAAAGGCATAACCACGGGAGTGACGACGCAGATTAGGCAGGAACCCGATCTTTTTCAGGTAGGGGTTCTCTGACAAAAACTCAAATACATGGTCATCAACCAGGGCTACATCTGTAGAGTTTTTGAGTGGTAATTTTACAAGCATGGTAGAAAAGGGGTTGTTAAAAATTCGGCTTAAAACACAACACGGCCTAAATATAAAAGGTTATGTTTCAGTATTGTATTTCTAAATCGAATCTCTTTACAAATTCTAAAACATTTGGGTTTTTTTCCACCATTTTGCCCATTTTTTCGATGGATGAAACCGGTCGGATAGCCTCGTCGGGCAATTCTATGTGGTTATAGGAGAAGTTTAAGCCCGGAATTCCGGATGCTTTTCTGAGTTTCTCTAAAAGGTCCTGTTTTACTTCCTCGAATACTTTTAACTGTGCTTCGTTGTGAACAGGCAGCTCGAAATGGGCGTTAGCATCGGGTACGGGATTCAGTCCGTCGAGTATGGAAAAAAGAAATTCCTTTTTCTGGTCTTTGATTTCTTTCAGCAGATTTTGCCAGGCCATTTCAAAACCGACTACCGCAATGTTTTCCTCTGTCTTCGCGGCACTCTTTATTTCAGCGTCGGCTGCTTCTGCCAGACTTGCCTGAAGACTCAGGTTTGATTTTGTTTTGCTGATACTGCTGCTCACCTTCAGGGGAGAGCGGGAAGTGCCTGCAGGGGGTGACTGAACAGGTATGACGGCAGTTACTTCCTGTTTTTCAGCTACCAGGGCTTTGGCTGCCGGTTTTACAATAACTGCCGCTGCAGGAGGTGCAGCGGTGAGCTCGACCACTACTTCCTGCTCAGTCAGCTTTTTTTTTTCTCCGGCTGCCAGCGCGGCGGGTGCCACCAATTGGTTCAGGAAGCACATTTTCATCAATGTAAGTTCTACCAGCAGGCGAGGGTGCTTACTCTGTTTGTAGTTTACCTCACAATAACTGGCAAGATTCAGCGCAGTAAGCAAAAAGCCGGCATCGGTCCGACTGCTTTGCTCCAGATAACGGGCTTTTACATCTTCACTTTGCTCCAGCAACCTGACTGTCCGGGGGTCTTTCGCCATCAGCAGATTTCTGAAATGGGTAGCCAGACCAACCATAAAATTGATGCCGTCGAATCCTTTCTGAATGACTTCATCGAACAACAGGCTTACATCAGCCAGTGCCTGTTCGCGCAGGAAATCTGTACAGCGGAAATAATACTCATGGTCGATGATATTCAGGTTGTCAATAACCGCCTGAAAAGTTAGTTTACCACTGCTGAAGCTTACAATCTGATCAAGTATAGACAAGGCATCCCGCAGGGCGCCGTCGGCCTTTTGGGCGATGGTGTGCAGGGCCGCCTGTTCATATTCAACAGCTTCTTTTTCACAGATAGCTGCCAGCTGTTTGCTGATATCTGCGATTTGAATCCGGTTGAAGTCGAATATCTGACAACGTGAAAGGATGGTTGGCAGAATTTTGTGCCGCTCAGTGGTGGCTAAAATAAAGATGGCGTAGGAGGGGGGCTCTTCCAGTGTCTTCAAAAAAGCATTGAAGGCAGCGGTACTGAGCATGTGCACCTCATCTATGATGTAGATTTTGTATTTGCTGCCCTGTGGCGCGTAACGAACCTGATCTACCAGGTTGCGGATGTCGTCGACAGAATTGTTGGAGGCGGCATCCAGTTCGTGAATGGCCAGCGAAGTGCCCCGGTTGAAACTCAGGCAGGATTCACATTGGTCGCAGGCTTCCCCTTCTGCGCTTATGTCTGTGCAGTTGATTGTTTTGGCGAAAATCCGGGCACAGGTAGTTTTACCCACACCCCTGGGACCACAGAACAAAAAGGCTTGCGCCAGCTGGTTCGACTTGATGGCATTCATCAGGGTGGAGGTGATGTGCGTCTGCCCCACCACGGTATCAAAGCGTTGCGGGCGGTACTTACGGAAGGAAACAACGTAGGGCTCCATCTGGCAAATGTAATCTATTTGAAAGGCGTTTAATAGGCTGAGATATGCACATTGTACACATGCAAAAACAGCAGAAGCCACTCCCGACGGAAATGGCTCCTGCCTTAAACCAGGATTCAGAATTCTATACTGCCAAGGTCTGTTACCGACCCGTTGGTAACACCAACCGCGTTGATGGTCAGGTTACCCAGGTTATCCCTGCCCTGCACAACCACCTGGTAACTGCCGCTCGCCAATCCTCCGATTAAAAATTGTCCTCTGTAGGTTGGAATGGTGCCAAAAGTATCGGTTCCGCTGATGGCCATGACATATACCGCAGCAGAATCGGGATTGACATCTCCCCGGATGGCACCATTGACAGCATTGGTTCTGACACGGATAACCGGTTTAAGTAAATAACTGCCATTCCCCAGCAGGACAATACTTCTGCCGGCATCGAAATCTATCGTATAGGTATAGGAGACACCCGCCAGCAGATCGTATTGGACATTGAGTTTAAGACCGGATTGTTCAGCGGAAGGTGTTGCCAGCGGATAGCTGATGCCGCCCACAACCACACTGTTATCGGAGCCGAGTATCAGTCGGATTTGATTTAAACGGCCGGGCGCCAGGCTGATATCAGCCATCAGCGTATCCAGCCCGTTGGTAAAATCAAGCAGGTTGTAAATCCCCGGCCTGACCAGCGTAATGGTCTGACTGTTTTCACCTGCTTTCACTTCGATACTTTGTATATCAACATACACCGCATCAAAAGCACCGGGTGCATCGGTCAGTCTGAATTGAACATGCGCGTCTTGTGTCGAATCTTCCTTGTTACAAGCGAAGAGGATTATGCTGCCGACTGTCAGCAGCAGAACCCATATCAGGTTTTTTTTCATGATATAAGTACTGTTTAAAGGATGGTTAGCATTTGGCTTTTTTATATACAAATTCACAAATACAGCTTACAGACTTAGGTAAATAACCCGTTTGAGAAGTTGAATTTTGAAAGTAACGGCAACCTCAAAGGTTCACACCGTCATAAAGCCAGGTATAAATCGGCAGATTTAGCGAACGTATAACGTAAAGACGCTGGTTTTAGTATAATGTATTTCTGCACGGAAGTGTGAACGCCTTTGGCTGGGAACGCTGCGCTGGGAATGGCGGCTGCGCCACCTGGGAACGCTTTGCTGTCATTACTGCTATAAGCGTACGGCTATCTTCGTTATAATCCTGGAAATCAGCGCAGCGTTCTCAGCATGGTGGCCTTCAGGCCACCTGCGTTCCCAGCGCAGCGTTCCCAGCCGAAGGCGTACACAACTATTTGTATTTAAAAGTCAATTGCCTATCTTTGCAGTCCATTTTTAACCATAAACCATACACACGTATGAACCATTACGAAACCGTTTTTATCATGACCCCGGTATTGACCGAGGAAATGGTGAAAGATGCGGTCGCTAAGTTTGAGAAGGTGTTGAAGGAAAACAACGCCGAGATTGTTCACGAAGCCAGCTGGGGCTTGCGTAAACTTGCTTACCCAATCCAGAAAAAAACGACCGGATTCTATCACCTGATGGAGTTCAAAGCAGAAGGCGATATCATCGACAAACTCGAACTCGAGTTCCGTCGTGATGAGCGCATCATGCGTTTTCTCACCGTGGCACTCGATAAGTATGCCGTTATCTACAATGCTTCGAAACGTAAACCGGCTGCTGCCAAAATCGAAGAGGAGGCCTAATCATGATCAATAACAGTTTCGCAACCGTTCCACAAAAGGACGAGAACCGCAAAAAGTATTGCCGCTTCAAAAAGAACGGCATCAAGTACATTGATTATAAAGACGCAGACTTCCTGCTGAAGTTCGTCAACGAACAAGGCAAAGTGTTGCCACGTCGTCTGACAGGTACTTCCCTGAAGTTTCAGCGTAAAGTGACCCAAGCCGTGAAACGCGCCCGTCACCTTGCCCTGATGCCTTACGTAGCTGATGGAATGAAATAAGAGGAGATAGAAAGACATGGAAATCATTCTGAAAGCAGACATCAAAGGTCTGGGCTACAAATACGATGTTATCAAGGTGAAAGACGGTTATGGCCGTAACTTCCTGATTCCGCAAGGACTGGCGGTAGTTGCCAACAACCCTAACCGCAAAGAGCGTGACGAGAATGTTCGTCAGGCTGCCTTCAAACAAGAGAAAATCAAAAACGACGCCGTTTCGATGGCTGACAAGCTGAAAGATCTTACCCTCAAGGTAGGTGCCAAAGTAGGTGAAAACGGTCGCATCTTCGGTGCTGTCACTACCCTTCAGGTAGCAGATGTACTGAAAGACAAAGGCTTCGATATCGATCGTCGCAAAATCGCGCTGAAAGGTGAAATCAAAACCATCGGTACCTATACCGCTGAGATTGATTTGCACCGCGACGTGAAAGTTGACGTGAGTGTAGAAGTAGTAGGCGAATAAGCTGATCTGCTTTAAAAAAAAGCTGTCTCGTGAGAGGCAGCTTTTTTTTTGTAGACACCGAGAAGCGAGAAGCGAGAAAGGCTTTTTGGCTGTAACACGCTCAAAAATAAGTGTCAAATACAAGACCCAAACTATCCTCCGTCTCGCCTCTCGCTTCTCGATGTCTAAGACATTACCTCGTCACGAAGAGCTTTTGTTGTTGCGCACGGTTGCCTTGGCGGATCTCGAGCAGGTAAAGACCCGCAGCTGCCCCATCTAATACCAGATCAAGCTGCCGGTTGGTTTGTTGTATAAGCCGGATAGCTTTTTCACGCCCCTGCATGTCGATAAGCCGTATGTTGACAGGTTCTGTGCCATCAAAATCTCCACGGACATAAACAAGGTTGTTGTTAACAGGATTGGGATAAACAATCCATCCGGCAGCAGACTCCTGCTGTTTTTGAGAAGTAACCAATACGTTTGGAAGGGAGAGGAAACAACTGTCATATTGTGCTCTTACAAAATCAGCCGTGGCGAGCAAAGCATTAAAGGTAGCCAGTGAGTCGGTGCTCGCTGAATCTCTTGCCCAGATACCGGCATAAGTGAGTATATGAATATCACCCGGTAACATACGGGTGGCACCATTGCCCATGACAAACCGGCGGTCACCAAGAATAGGAAGGCCTGTCTGGCTAGATTCTGTCCACTCGAAAGGAGGGGTGGTTGCGTTACCCCCTGCATAAACATAACCCCAGCCCTGAGGGTCGCTGTTGCCCGGAAAGGCAAAACTGTAAGGCACATTTGTGGATCCCCCTGCCTGTCCCACCACGCCGTTTCCACCAAATACAAGTGAGTAGGCAAACTGAAATTGCGCCGTTAAATACTGCATTACATGACGGGAATGCCTTGGGTTACCTGTTTGAGTAGCGTCATTGTTGAAATAGATAAAGCTGGTCATGGCTATGCGCTCTGGCAAGGGGCGACCATTACAATCTGTTGCAACCTCATCCGTTTGACCGTCCCGGTTGTTGTCAATGCCATCGTTTGGGATAGCAAAGGGTCCTTCCAATTGCAGAATACCAAAAGCAGGCGGATTTATACCATAAGTGGCATCATCATTAGCTGAATTATAGGCATAACCCAGGTTACGGCCTACATCGCAGCCGATAAAATCATCCATGGAACTGCCGATGTCAGGGTCACTGAACAGGCCAAAGTATACTGAATCGTACACATGGGCTGACCGGTTGATGATTTTGTACCGCACAAAGGCAGTTCGTTCCAGCGGATTGGCTGCTGCATAAGCAAAATTTTCTTCCTGTATTTCAAGTCCCATCGACACCGAACCACTGCCATTGATACCACCTGCCAGATCGTTGTAAATATGCCAGGTGGCTTCATCACCGGCTATCAGCGGGTATTCACCGGATTGCGGTTCGTAGATAAGGTTGCCATTTAAATCAGCAAAAGGTGCTAAAAATGCAGCATGGTTTTTAGCAGCATTCCCGTGAGCTGGCCAATGCAATAAATCAGCGGGTGCCTGATAACCGGGTTGACTATATTGTTGCCGGTGTTGCTCAATTTGTTGTTTTGTCAATTGCCAGATTTTATCGTATTCCCGGCAGTTGATGGAGTCTGGCGCAGTAAGGGGTATGCCCAGGGGGCCGGGCCAAAAACTAATGCCTAAAGTCGATGTTTGCCTGTAGGTCTGTGCGGAAGTGTGCAACACATCATTTCCATCCTTGGCTGCAATCCAGAGAGATCCTCCGAAACTGAGTGATTTTCCACTCATTTTCGGTACTTCAAAACCATTGAACAGGCCACCACCCGTCTGATAAGGCCAGCGGTCACCTCCATTAAAAATACTGAAACGTATCGTGTTGATGGCGATGTTGGTACGGCTGGTTGCCTCCGCACAGCCTGACATGATCCGGCTGTAAGGGGCATGAATTTCATCGGCTGGCGCTGCCCCCTGCACAACCCCCCTGAGCATAAGTCCCAGGCAGCAGATCAGGTATATTTTTTTCATAGCAGTAGGTTTGATAGTCAAACTAACCTATTGCTGAAAACAAAACAAAAAATACGACGAAAATGACACTAAAGTGAAAAATTAGTGTCCGGTTTACCAATCTCCCGAAAGTGCCTTCCGCATGGTTTCAGCCTTCAGCTGACATTCTTCCCATTCCAGCGCAGGCACGGAATCGTAGGTGATGGCACCTCCCGTCTGGAAACTCAGGTAACGGTTGTGCTGGTTGTAAAGAATACTCCGGATAACCACATTAAAATCACAATGACCCTCAGGCGATAAGTAACCAAACCCTCCTGCATACAGACTTCTTCTGCTGTCTTCCAGTGCATCAATCAGTTCCATCGCTTTTACCTTAGGGGCGCCCGTCATCGACCCCATGGGGAAAGCATTGCGCAGGGCCTGTACCATACTTACCTCCGGACGCAGGGTTCCGGTTACGGTACTGATCATCTGGTGGACCGTCGGAAAGCTGTAAACCTGCATCAGTTCCGGCACTTTGACACTTCCCGGCACGCAGCTTCTTGCAAAGTCGTTGCGGACAAGGTCTACAATCATCACATTCTCTGCTTTTTCCTTTTCATCTTCTTCCAGCCCTTTTTTAAGCAGTTGATCTTCTGCCGGGTTGCTGCTGCGTTTGCGGGTGCCTTTGATAGGCTGGGAAAAGAGTGTTTGCTGATATTTGGCAAAAAAACGCTCGGGACTGCCACAAATCAGGTATTTGCCATCCGACTGTAAATACCCGGAAAAGGGGGTGGGTGATAATTGGTTGATACGCTGATATAAAACCACAGGATCAACATCGGCCTGTGCATTGTACCATTCCAGGCAGTAGTTGAGCTCGTAAACGGTGCCATCCGCAATGGCTTGCCGGATGTTTTCCACCTGCTTCAGATAAGCGGATCTTTCGGTGCGGCATTGCATTTGAACGGCCTGAAAATCGCCGGAAGGGATGTCGGGAAGTTGTTCAATCAAAGACTGATCCCAGGCGCTGCCGGTTTCGTCGCGCAGCACTTTCAATTGTCCTCCGCTGCAAACAATTAGCAGCTGTGGCCTGAAAAAAAGCACCGGGGGAAAATCCAACCGGTCCGGATGTCGGCTTTCAAGCTTTTCCAGTTCGTTTTTCAGGTCATAACCCAGGTATCCGAGGTAATAGTCGGGCTGCTCCCTGAAAAGCTGGTCAAGACTTTCGAAATAAGGTGCTGTCAAAGAAACCGCATCCTCCGCTGAAAAGCCCAGCAACCAGTCGAAGGTCAGGTAGCCCATGGGCAATTCGGCCTGCCGGCTGCTGTTGCTGTTGTATACGGCTACATGCCGGGCATCCCGGAAATGAAACAGCAATTTGCGCAGCAAAATCTGCTCGTCTCCGGGCAACATATGCTTAGCGGTAAAGGGTCTGGTTGCGGTCAGGACCTACCGAAACGATGCGGATAGGTACTTCCAGCTCCTTCTCCAGCCAATAGATGTAGTCCATCAGTTGCGAAGGCAGTTGGTTCATGTCTTTGATTTGCGTCAAATCAATGTTCCATCCCGGAACGGCTTTAAAAACAGGCTTTGCTTCGTTCAGGTCAAAGGGCAACTGGTCGGTTTTCTGACCATCTACCTCATAATGGGTACAGGCAAAAATCTCCCCGAAACTGCTCAGTACATCCGACTTCGTCATGATGAGCTGGGTAACACCGTTCAACAGGATGGCGTATTTGAGGGCAGGCAGATCTATCCAGCCACAACGGCGCGGACGACCGGTAGTGGCACCGAATTCGCGGCCTTCCTGCCGCAACCGTTCACCTGTCTCGTTGTCGAGTTCTGTAGGAAAGGGGCCACCGCCAACCCGGGTGCAGTAGGCTTTGAAGATGCCATACACCTCACCTATCCGGTTAGGGGCAATGCCCAGACCGGTACACGCGCCTGCTGTAACAGTATTGGAGCTGGTTACAAAGGGGTAAGAACCAAAATCAATGTCGAGCATGGTACCCTGAGCGCCTTCTGCCAGCACTTTTTTGCCTGCTTTAAGGGCATCGTTGATAAGGGTTTCGCTGTCGACGAATGGGAATGTCTTTAAAAAATCGACCGCCTCAAACCAGGCGTTTTCCTTCTCGGCAAAAGCAGGATCTTCATAGCCGTATACCGCGAGGGTTTCGAGATGTCGTTTTTTGATGGTGTCGTAGGTGGTGCGGAAGTTCTTACTCACCAGATCACCTACCCGCAAACCGGAACGACCGATTTTATCGGTGTAAGTTGGGCCAATGCCTTTTAAGGTAGAACCAATTTTTTCCGCTCCTTTTGCCTTTTCGTAGGCGGCATCCAATATAGGATGGGTAGGCATGATGAGGTGCGCCTTACGTGAAATCACCAGACGCTCGTGAACCGGCACATCCATGTTTTCGAGGTTTTTGATCTCGCGTTTCAGGATAACCGGATCGATAACCACCCCGTTGCCGATGATGTTTTGTACACTGCCATGGAAAATGCCGGAAGGAATGGTGTTGAGTACCACCTTTTTACCATCGAATTCGAGGGAATGACCGGCGTTCGGACCGCCCTGAAAACGGGCGATAATGTCGTATTGTGGGGTGATAACGTCTACAATCTTCCCCTTGCCTTCGTCTCCCCATTGGAGACCAAGCAGTACGTCTACCTTCATTGAAAGCTGTTAAAGCCCAAAGTTAAACGTCTTTTTTCGGTATCAGCTGTTTTTGTTGAAATGTGGACATTCCCCTGTATCGGTCAGTTTTTCGCAGGATGCGTACAAATGCAGGCTGTGGTGACGCACTTTGTGGTGGAAAAATTCACCCATATCACTGCGGATTTCCTGAATACGCGGATCGCAGAACTCTTCCACCCGCCCACATTCGATACAAATCAGGTGGTCATGCTGCTTGAAACCATAGGAGCGTTCAAACTGCGCCATGTTTTTGCCGAACTGGTGTTTGGTCACCAGATCGCAGGCCTGCAGCAAATCCAGGGTGTTGTAAACGGTCGCACGGCTCACCCGGTAATTCCGGTTTTTCATCTGGATGTAGAGCGACTCCACATCAAAATGATCTGTACGGCTGTAAATTTCTTCAAGTATCGCGAAGCGCTCCGGTGTTTTACGATGTCCGTGTTCTTCCAGATAGGCGGAGAATATCTTTTTTACTTCTTCGGTTACGCTTGCGCTGTTGGTCATGGTGTAGTGATAGCTTGTGCGAATTTCAACAATTTATACGGCTTTCCGGTTTCAGTTAATCAGGTTGAGAGTCAAAACGACTCACTTTCAGGACTCCCTTAACATCTTTCAGTTTCCGCATCAGGGTTTCGAGGTGTTTGGTATCGTTTACATACACCATGATATCGCCCTCAAACATGCCATCGTTCGATACCACGGAGATGGAACGCATATTGACCTTGAGATCGTTGGAGATGACGGTAGAAATGCCGCTTATGATACCAATGTCGTCGAGCCCGGTGATGCGGATACCGGCCAGAAAACTGACTTCCGAGGCCTTGGTCCACTTGGCCTTGACCACGCGGTAGCCATATTTAGAGAGGAGCTGAACAGCATTCGGACAGCTCACCCGGTGTATTTTGATGCCTTCGCTCACAGTCACAAAGCCGAAAATATCATCACCAGGAATGGGATTACAACACTGGGCCAGGGTATAATCGATTTTGCTGAGCTTGTCGTCGATGATAAGCAGGTCATCGTTTTTGGCGTTGTTCGACTTCACCAGATCACCGAAATTCTGCTCGTCAATGCGGTTTACACGACCCTGTTTTTTCTCCGGTTTGGTGAGGAATGCCTTTACCTGAGCCAGATCGAGTTTTTCGATGGCAATGAAGTAATAGAGATCGAGTACCGAATGCAGCTTAAAGTGGCTGACTATTTTTTGCAGGGTATCGTCGTTGAAGGCGATTTTCCATTGCTTGAGTTTGCGGATAAGGATGTCTTTCCCCAGATCAGAGTTTTCCCGCTTGAGCTCCTTGAGTGCCTGTTTGATCTTGCTTTTGGCCTTGGCAGAGGTCACGAAATTCAGCCAGTCTGACTTGGGCTTCTGTATATTGGAGGTCAGTATTTCTACCTGGTCGCCGTTCTGCAGCTGATAACTCAGCGGTACAATTTTGTGGTTCACCTTGGCACCAATGCATTTCATGCCGATATCGGTATGTATCTCAAAGGCGAAATCGAGGGTGGTGGCGCCTGCCTGGAGTTTGATGAGGTCGCCTTTGGGGGTAAAAGCGAACAAATCCTTGGCATACAGCTGCAGCTTGAAGTTGTCCATAAACTCCAGGGCATTGGGCTCGGAGTTTTCGAGCACTTCCCGGATGCGGGTCAGCCATTCGTCGAAGGCATTGTCGCCGGTCTGGTCTTTGTATTTCCAGTGCGCTGCAAAGCCTTTTTCAGCAATCTCATCCATACGCCGGGTACGGATCTGCACTTCTACCCAACGCCCGCCGGGACCCATCACGGTGGTGTGCAACGATTCGTAACCGTTGGCTTTGGGGGTTGATATCCAGTCGCGGAGGCGGTTGGGATTAGGCTGATAGATATCGGTGACGATGGAGTAAATACGCCAGCAATCCGGCTTCTCCAATTCCTGCTGGCTGTCGAGTATGATGCGGATGGCGAAGAGGTCGTATACTTCCTCAAATTCGATACCCTGCTTCTTCATCTTGTTCCAGATGGAGTTGATAGACTTGGGTCTGCCTTTGATTTCGAAGGCCAGACCGGTCTTATCCAGCTCCTGTTGCAGGGGTTCGATGAAGTCGCGGATAAAACGATCCCGTTTCGAGCGCGTTTCCCGCAGTTTCCGGGCGATGTCGCGGTAAACTTCTGCTTCCGTGTATTTGAGCGATAAATCTTCCAGTTCCGATTTCACCACATACAAACCCAGGCGATGGGCGAGGGGGGCGAAGAGATAAGCGGTTTCAGAAGCGATTTTGAGTTGCTTCTCCTTGGGCATGCTGTCGAGCGTGCGCATATTGTGCAGGCGGTCGGCGAGTTTTATGAGGATTACGCGCACATCGTCGGCAAGGGTAAGCAGCATCTTCCGGAAGTTCTCGGCCTGATCAGAGCTGTTTGTCGATTTTGTATAAAGCCCTGTGATTTTGGTCAGCCCGTCGATGATACGGGCCACTACATTCCCGAATTCCTTTTCAACCTGGTCGAGGGTTATGTCGGTATCTTCCACCACATCGTGGAGCAGGGCACAGATGATGGAAGTGGTACCCAGTCCGATTTCTTCCACCGCGATGCGGGCCACTTCAAGGGGATGATAGATATAAGGCTCACCCGATTTGCGTCTCATGTCCTTGTGGGCTTCGAGCGCGATGTCGAAAGCCAGCCGGATAAGGCGCTTGTCGCCCTTTTTCAGGAAAGGTTTGCAAGCCCTTAACAGTGCCCGGTAACGACGTAAAATTTCCTTGCGTTCAGCTTCTTCTCTTGAAACAGGGGGGACAACTTCCATAAATACACTAAAACGGCCAGTGAAGCTTTAAAAATAAGGAAAAGCAGCGTATGTGGGTGCAATAAGTAAATATTGATACTTATAAAGTATCAGGTCATTCCGCTATCATGAATTGTCTTTCTGGTGTTCTGATGCCTGACTTGAGCGAGCCGGCCGGTTTTGTAGGATTGCCAGGGAATTGCGATTATTTCTGCCTCAGATCAACCAACGGTTTGCCGGCCCCGTGGGTGACAAAGCCTTAGCCCGCTGTCTGTCAAAATCAATGGCCCTGAAAACCGGCAGTCTGGCAAAACCAGCCAGCCTGCTCCACGCTGCCACATGCAGGTCTCCGGGACTGACAGCCAGCGGCTTGAATAGCGACAGTTGTATTTGAAAATCCCGCCATTTACCCTTACCTTTGCGCTCCCGCAGCAGACGGCTGTGGCAGTATGCGGATGTGGCGAAATTGGTAGACGTGCCAGACTTAGGATCTGGTGCCGCAAGGTGTGTGGGTTCGAGTCCCTCCATCCGCACTTTTTAATTCAAAATTTAAGATTCAAAATTCAAAGTTGTGGTTGTACTCTTTTTTGGAGTTGTGCTCCTCAAAACGACACATCCGGGAAGCCTCACTGGAACATTTCGGACATCAATTTTGAATTTTGAATCTTAAATTTTGAATCCTGAAAAACATGCCTCCGGGCATTATCACCCATAAACGACACTTGAAGTGAATATTACCGCAGAAAAAATCAGCAAACTCGAGAACAAAGTTATCCTCCAGCTGGAGCCGGCCGATTATTCGGCTAAGTTTGAGGAAGCCCTGAAGGACTATCGCCGCAAGGTGAGCATGCCTGGTTTCCGCAAAGGAATGGTGCCGGCAGGTTTGGTGAAAAAGATGTATGGCAAAGCCTTGTTGTACGAAGAGCTCAACAAGCTGGTACAGGAGCAGGTAGATGCTTTCCTGAAAGAACAGGCGCTTGAGATTTTTGCACAACCGGTTCCTGAAGAAGGCCACGATCCTTTTGAAGGTGGACTGGAAGAAGCGACTGCTTTCACTTTCCGCTTTGATATCGGCCTGAAACCGGAAGTAGCCGTTAATATTCCTGCGAAGTCGTTTGTAAAATATGCTGTAGAGCCGGATCAAAACCTGCTCACCAACTATACCAACGACCTCCGCAAACGTTACTTTACCAATGCCTACCCTGAAACCTCAGAGGCAGGCGACAACGTATTCCTGCGTCTCAAAGAACTCGACGAAAACGGCGAGCTCAAAAACGGTGGTGTGGTAACCGTAAGTCTGGTGAAACTGGCGGATATCGCCGACAGCAAATTACAGGCTGAACTTACCGGCATCGGCAAAGATTACAGCACCCGCAATGAACTCAGCGCCATCTTTGGCAACGATCCGGAAAAAATTGCGGCAGGAATTAAAAAGTCAGTTGAAGAGCTGGAGTCTGTAAATACTGCTTTTGAAATCACGGTAAGCAATATCATGCGCGATGGCTTAGCAGATATGAATACAGATTTCTTCCGTCAGGTTTTCGGCAATGAAGAAATAGATACAGAAGAAGCTTTCAACGACCGCATCAAACTGGAACTCGGCCGTGCCTTGCAAGCCGATGCAGAACGTTTACTCCGCAACGACCTCATGGAGGCACTGCTCGACGACGAAAACATCGAACTCCCGGACGCTTTCCTGAAACGCTGGCTGAAAACCGCGACCGAAAACCCCATCGATGAAACAACGTTGGAAACCCAATACCCTGAATACGCCAAACAACTGCGCCGCGACCTGATTATCGATAATATTCTGAAAGCCAATAAGCTGCAGATAGAGTCGGAAGAAATCATGAACGAAGCCCGTGGTTTGCTCTACCGGCAGTTCTCGAGTTATGGTATTCCCATCGAGGAAAAAGATTTAAATAAGTACGCCCTCGATTATCTCCGCAAAGACGATAACTACGCCAATCTTTTTTACTCTGTGAAATTCCGCAAAGTAGAAGACCACGTGCGGGAACTTGTTAAAGTTGATGAGAAGTCGATATCCTACGCCGATTTTGAGAAACTAACTCAGAAAAAATCTGTTTAATTACAGATAAAAAAGGACTCTATGGATTTTGGAACTGAATTCCGCAAATACGCCGTAAAACACCTCGGTCAGAACGGCAACACCATCGACAGCTATACCCGTCACCAGGTAAACAACCTCACCCCCTACATCATCGAAGAGCGGCCCATGAATGTGGCCTCTATGGACGTTTTTTCACGTCTGATGATGGATCGAATCATTTTTATGGGTGTTCCTGTAAGCGATGAGGTTGCCAACATTATTCAGGCACAGTTGCTGTTCCTCGATTCGGTTGACAGCGGCCGGGACGTACAGATTTACATCAACAGCCCGGGTGGTTCTGTTTATGCAGGTCTTGGTATTTACGACACCATGCAGTTTGTAAGTGCTGAAGTATCCACCATCTGTACCGGTATGGCAGCTTCTATGGCCGCTGTATTGATGTGTGCCGGTGAGAAAGGCAAACGTACTGCGCTCAAACACAGCCGTATCATGATTCACCAGCCTATGAGTGGTGTGCAGGGTCAGGTATCGGATATGGAAATTACGCTCAAGGAAACGCTGAAACTGCGGGATGAACTGTATACTATCATTTCAAATCACAGTGGCCAGACTTTCGAAAAAATCATGGCCGACTCCGATCGCGATTACTGGATGACTGCCGAAGAGGCGAAAGCTTACGGTATGATTGACGATGTACTCATCCGCTCGGTCAAAAAGACCAAATAGAGATGACCAAACAAAAACTTCACTGTTCATTTTGCGGTAAAGACAAGGACCAGACCCGGGTTTTAGTAGCGGGGCTGGAGGGGCACATCTGTGAAAGTTGTATTGAACAGGCCAGTGCTATCATGAGTGAGGAAGCCAGGGATGGTGTATCGGCCAAAAATGTCAAAAGTTATAAGGCACAAAAACCGCAATTCATCAAGGATTATCTGGATACATATGTTATCGGGCAGGATGCCGCCAAAAAAAGCATTGCGGTCGCCGTTTATAACCACTATAAAAGAATTAACCAGATAGCCGATCAGGAAGTTGAGATTGAGAAATCAAACATCATTCTGGTAGGTGAAACAGGGACAGGGAAAACCCTGATAGCCCGTACGATTGCCCGCCAGCTGAATGTACCTTTCTGCATTGCCGACGCCACTGTTTTCACAGAAGCCGGTTATGTGGGAGAAGATGTGGAAAGTATCCTCAGCCGGTTGCTGCAATCGGCCGATTTTGATGTAAAAGCCGCCGAACGTGGTATTGTCTACCTCGATGAGATAGATAAAATTGCCCGTAAAAGTGATAATCCCTCTATTACCAGAGATGTTTCCGGAGAAGGTGTGCAGCAGGCACTGCTGAAAATGCTGGAAGGTACGGTAGTCAATGTACCGCCACAGGGAGGACGCAAACATCCTGAGCAGAAGTTCATCCAGGTAGATACCCGTAACATTCTCTTCATTTGCGGAGGTGCGTTCGATGGTGTAGAAAAAATCATTGCCCGTCGGGTCAAACTGAATGCGATTGGTTACGGTATCGAACACCGTGATAAATTCGATAAAGAGAATTTGTTGCAGTATGTTCAACCCAATGATCTCAAACAGTTTGGTTTAATTCCTGAACTCCTTGGCCGTTTACCGGTAGTTACCTACCTCAATCCGCTTGATAAGCCGACCCTCCGGGCAATACTCACAGAGCCCAAAAATGCGCTTTTCCGCCAGTATGAAAAGCTGTTTGAGTTTGAAGGCATTCGATTGGAAATAACAGAAGATGTTCTGAATTTCATTGTTGACAAAGCCATGGAATACAAGCTGGGTGCCCGTGGATTGCGGTCTATCTGTGAGGTGATTTTGAATGAAGCCATGTTTGAATTACCGACAGCCGACCCCAAGCCCGAAGTATATCGTTTGGAGATAGATTACGCTAAAAATCAGTTTGAACGTTCCACCATCAGCAAACTGAAGGCTGTTTCTTAATCAATCCGGAACAAAGCTGCTGCTGCCGGATAACCGGCCCATCCGGTAAGACCACCCGTGTGAATCCATAAAACCCTGCCGATTTCGGCAGGGTTTTTCTTTTCCAGAAAATCAAACAAGGCTTCCAGGGTTTTGAGGCCATAAACCGGATCTGGTAAGATACCGGTTTGCTGATACCAGTCTTGTCCGATTTTTAACTGACGTTCACTGAATTTACCGAAACGTGGTCCGTTTTCCGGGAGATGGATTTGCACGTGGGGATATTGTACTGCCGCACGCATCCACAGTTCCCTGGAAAAGGCAGTTGATTGTACGGCAGATACTCCATGCAGACAGCTGGTCTGCTGCCCGGATGCTAATTGCCCCGCCAGCCCCAGCAAGGTAGTTCCTGTGCCGACAGGAAGCCAGATGTGATCCCAGCTTACTTCGTCTTCCGTCAGTATATCCCGGCAGCCTGCCTGCGCTTGCTCAGAGGCACCACCCTCGTCGATAAAAAAGGCCGCCTGGTTTTCCCCGAAGTATTTTTCGAAAAGGCGGTTTTTATCCCGGTAATCAGCTCTGTTCACGGCTATCAATTCCATGCCGTATTGTTTGTATCCGGCCAGCTGGTTATTACTGTTTTCTGTAAGCTCCTCACCCCGTATGAAGGCAACGGCCTCGAATCCCATCCTTTGAGCCGCAACAGCCAGGGCCATCAGGTGATTGGACCAGGCGCCTCCGAAACTGACCAGCGTAGTTTTTCGCTGCCTTTTTGCATCTTCCAGCAACAAACGCAGCTTACGCCATTTGTTACCGCTCACCAGCGGGTGGATCAGGTCGTCGCGTTTAACCCGGAGCGGATAGTTTTCCCCTTTAATCTTCCAGTTAACAGCCTGAAGCGGGGAGGGCAAACATAAATCCATGGCGTGAAAATGCAAACGGCCATCTTCTGATGGCCGTTTATGTGGGTAGGGTTAACCTATTGTTTGACGATGCGGCCGTGTTTTAGAATGCCGTCACCGCTGATACGAACCTGGTACAAACCTTGGCTCAGACCCTCGAGAGAAATACGCTGAACGGTTTCTCCGAACAAGGTCATTTCTTTTATACGGCGACCCTGCAGGTCATATAATTCAAACTGCAGTGATTCTTCAGCCAGGTTATCCAGACCAATCTGCAACAGCTGGCCTTCTTCAAGAAGGGTAGGGTAAAGACTGATGGCATCTGATTCCAGTTGTCTGACCGAAGTACCAAAGTTCTGCCCTGCCCTGAACTGGCCATTGGCAGAAGCAGGCATGCAGGTATAAGCATGGTTAAACGGACGGACATTCCACGTATAGGCGGCCCCGGAAGTAAGCCTGAAACCTGTATAAACATATTGTGTATCGGCCACTACAATTTCTTCTACCATCTGACCATTGCGTAAAATGCGGAAGAGGTATTGGCTGGCACCGGGAGCTTTGGTCCACTTAAAAAAGGCCCAGTCACTGTTAATGATAGTATTGGGATTGTTGGGTTCAATGACAGTGCTGTTGGCAGTAATCGGATCAGCGGCCGGCATCGGTGTAATAATCAGGTACTGACGCGAGCCCTGTGTTGTGCCATTGCCCAGAAGGGTAGTCCGCATGGTCATAATCTGCTCCTCCGAGAACCGGTTGGCGCATTGATCCAATGAGTAGGACATATACAAAGTCTCGTCCGGATCAAACTGATCCCCGTTCACATCCAGCTGAACGGGAGGGTTCCCGGCACACGACCAGCGCGTACTTATGAAATCAGCGCGGGTATCACAAAAACGGTCACCTGCCCAGGTACAATTGGCCGGGAAACGGCCACCGACGGTATCGAAGGGGTTACGGGTAACCCGCTCCGAAATGGGACTGGACGGGTCGTTAGAGGTATCGTCAAATGGGTGCGGGAGTGCGAGGTAGTGGCCCATTTCGTGGGCAAGGGTTGTATTCCCTATCTGGGAACAGGGAACGCTCATCATCAAACCGCCATTCCGGAGAAAAGAGCCGGGGCCGGTATTGGGAAAGAAAGCATATCCGCACAATCCAATAGAGCCGAGATCGACAAAATAAACATTTACCACCCGGGCCTCGTTAAATTGCTCCATCATCTGTGACCCGGTCTGAAAGGAGAAATGGGTATACAAACTGGGGTCTGCAATGTAGTTTACACTGTGGAGATAAAAACGGATACCCGCCGGCTGATACTTGGTATTAAGCTCGCAAATAACGGTGAGCATGGTGTTGTAACTGTACTTGCTTCCGCTGGGGCTGGTAACAATATGCATTTTAAGCGGTACATCCAGCACACTGTCTATGCGCACCCTATGGTGTCCGTTGCGATAGGCATCTCCGATTTGTTCCAGATAATCATACAAAGCTTTGGTAGGAGGCTCCGTGCCACAACGATCCTGGGCGAATGCAAAAAGCTGCGAAAGCAGCAAAACGAAGAGTAGACTTATCTTTTTCATTTCAGGGTATAAACTCACGGGAGAGGGAATGCTTTTTACTTTAATGGTACAATTTACTTAAAATAAGTATAAATTATGGCAAGAACCCTGAATTTTTCAGGGTAACAAAAAATCGCTTAACCGTTGAAGGGTAGCTGTTTAGGGGAGATCGACAGCCACTCTTTAATCGTTTTTCGTTTTTTACCTCAGCGGGAAGTCAGGTTTACAGGAATACGGTTCTGTAAACATATTTTTCTCTCGTATTAGAAATATAGCAGATATTTGCATCTTATAATCTAAAATAAAAATGCAAAACGCAGCTGTTCATTCCTTTCATATTCCGGTGATGGGTATAGGTTTTACCATTGATACCCCTTTGAAAATTGCGCGATTTGGCATTTCGTCCGTTGTATCAATTATTGAGGATGAACTGCTGGATTTAATGCGAAAGACCTATTGCGAAAAAGAGAACAGAACATTTATAGCTATCTCAGCAGAAGAACAAGATTATCGGGCCAGGCGGATCACCGCTTTTCTGGACCTGACAAGCGACCTGATTCATGCCCAAATGGATAAAATCAGGGCGGAACCCTTTGAAAGCGGGAAGGATATCCTGAAATATTTTGAGCTGTTAGCCGATAACAGTCCTTTAAAAAGGGATTATGTCGAAATGACAACGACAGAAAGCCCTGAAAAAGAAGTTTTGCAGCATAAGCTCCGCCAGCGTATGATGGCAGGTGCAATAGAGGTCAATATCATGACCAAGCTTGATAAAACCAATTATTCCCCTCAGGGAGAAGAACTTCCTGCGGCCTATTGCGATGCCATGTCGGCACTCAGGGGGTTTGCCAGGAGCAGCATGGAAGGGGCTATCGTGTTTTCTGCAGGATTAAATCCACGTCTGTATAGCTATTGTGCCACTTTTGATGATTTTTACCCGGATAAATCCGGCAAATTCAGGAAAAGAATTGTGCTTAAAGTAAGCGATTATCGGTCGGCATTGATTCAGGGAAAGTTCCTGGCCAAAAAAGGCCTTTGGGTAGCGGAATTCAGGATAGAGTCAGGATTAAATTGTGGCGGGCACGCTTTTGTATCCGATGGCATGTTGCTGGGGCCAATATTAGAGGAGTTCAAAATTAAAAGGGAGGAACTTAGGAAAGAACTGATTCAGATTTGTAACGAAGCACTTGTTTCATCGGGGAAACCAACTATTCCGGAGGAGACGAAAGTCAGAATTACCGCCCAGGGAGGAGTAGGGACCGCTGCGGAACACACTTTTTTACGTGCTTATTATGGATTGGATAGCATTGGTTGGGGAAGTCCGTTTTTATTGGTTCCTGAAGCTACCAGCGTGGATGGAAAAACACTTGAGCAGCTTGCCGGTGCCCGACCGGAAGACTATTTTCTCAGTGATGCGTCACCTCTGGGCGTTCCCTTTAATAATTTCAGACCGAGCTCTTCAGAAGCACAGCGAAAGAGCAGAATTGCCAAAAACCGTCCGGGAAGTCCCTGTTATAAGGAGTACCTGACCTTTGATACGGAATTCACCGAAAGGCCTGTTTGTGTTGCTTCAAGGCAATATCAACACTTAAAAATTGAACAGATAAAAGCTAAAAAAATGGCGGCTGATATCGAATCAGTTCATATAGAGGCAGTTGTTGCAAAGGATTGTCTGTGTGAAGGATTGACAGCATCTGCCTTGCAGGTGCATCATATACCGCCGAGCCACAAGCTAACGGCTGTGACCATTTGTCCCGGACCTAATCTGGCCTATTTTTCCGGTGTATTTACATTGGCACAAATGGTTGATCATATTTATGGTCGTAACAACCATTTGAACAAGCTGCCCCGGCCCCATATGTTCATGAACGAACTGGTACTGAATTTAAACTACTTTAAGGAAGCTTACAGGCAGCACAAGGCGAATTTGAAAGACTTCAGACCCGGCTACTTTACCAAAGTTCAGGCAAATTTAAGGCAGAGTATGCAGTACTATCAAACCCTGATCCCACAACTCAAGGAATATTCGGCTACGCTCAGCAGGCAATTTGCCGCTGATTTAGAGGGATTCAACCTCCAGTTAACAGAAATGGAATAAACATCCGCCCGGTGGGGTGAAAGTACAACAGCCATTAAAAGTATCGTAAGTTGTTTTTAATGGCTGTTTAAGGATGCTGCCTCAGGGTTGTAGAAGTATTTTCCGGTGGCTGAGCTGCTGGTCCTGACGAATGAGCGCCAGGTAAATACCTGCCGGCCAGTATCCGACAGACAGTTCAGCATAATGCTCTGCTACAAGTGTTTCATACCGCTGGATTACTTTACCACTTAAATCTCTGAATTCAACGACCAACGGGCCATCTTCCAGTCCTTCCAGTTTGATGGTTTCACCTGGTTTAAGCACCGTCGGGTATATTTTAAGTTTTTCATCCAGCAGCTGTTTGCTGGAAGAGGCAAGGTAATTGCCTGTCTTGAATGTAAATCGGCTCGATACGGGTGCACAAAGACTGGAAGGGTTCATGGCTCTTACTTCCCATTCCAGGGTACGATTGGCGCGAATATTAGTAGTCAGGTTGAGATGGGTCGTATCCTGAATCAAAGTATCCATGAGAATCCCGCCAAACTGATAAATTTTGAAGTTGTAGAAAGTAGCACCTGGAACAGACGACCAGCTGAAATAAGCAAAGTTACCGGCTATGTTCGAGTCCCCGTTGGCAGGACTAATCAGTACAGGGGTAGTTGTGATGGCAGCGTAATTGGGCATGGGCGGGGTAAGCAGGTATCCCCTGGACGCATTGGCATGTGCAAGTGTTGCGCGCATGGCTGTAATTTGCTGTTCGCTGAAACGATTGGTGCAGATGTCGTTGGCATAACTCATATAAAAACTGGAATCGGGACGCAGTCTGTCTCCGTTCAGGTCTGTCTGAAAAGCCGCGGTCGGACAAGCCCATCTGTAGCCTATAAAATCTGAGGGTGTATCACAGAAATAGTCTCCTGCAGTGTTGCAGTTGGCATTTCTGCGGGGAAGCACTTCACTGGTGCTGCGAGTCACCAATTCAGCATCAAACGGATCCAGCGGATCGTCGGAAGTCTGATCGAAGGTATGTGGCAGGGCAAAAAAGTGTCCTAATTCATGGGCGAGTGTAGTGCCGGTAGGGGTAGAGCAGGCAAAACTCATCACTACAGCACCCTGATTATTGGAGCCACCCGGGCCGCTGTTGGGGTAGTAGGCAAAGCCGCAAAGACTCATGGCGCTCAGGTTGGTATAATAGATATTCACCGTACGGGGAACATTATGCTGAATAATCATATTGGTGGTCATCTGATAATTGGTGATGTTGAGCAGATCACTGTCATCAATAAAATGGATGTCACCGGCTATGAAAAAGTTCATGCTTGCGGAGGCAAAGCGGGAGTTTACATTACAAATACCATCCAGGACCCGGGCAGCAGAAAAACTGCCACCTCCTCCGGTAGGTCTTACGATGTGTATGGTTACGGGAACATTGATAATGTCCTCTGTTGCAGGGGCTGTATAATCAATGTCTTTGAGAAATTCCTTTACAGCAGCAGGAACAGGGCCCGTTCCACAGGATTGTCCGCCATTATTTTGAGCGACAGCCAAAGAGGCTGTTACGACAAGACCAATTAACAATAAGATTTTTTTCATAACTAAAGCAGTAGGATCATAAAACCCATCAGGGCTTCTAAAGTTTTGGACTGATTTGCTTTGTAAAACCCATCAAACCAACCAATTCAAATTCTAAAGTACACAAAATCACACTTCGCTGCACTGTTTTTAAGGGAAAAACTAAAAAAACAAAAGCCGGTCAGCATGTGTTGACCGGCTTTTTAAAGCATATTTAATACCGATCTATCGGGTAATGACAATCTTCTCAAACTGACTCATGCCATGTTGATTCACCTGAACGAAATATACACCGGGTGACTGTGCTGCAACCGGGAATTCGTATAAGCCGTTTTCCGGCACTGTTGTTTGAATGTTTTGCACGAGACGGCCACTCATATCCCGGAGGGTAATAGCAAGATCACCTTGCAAGCCATCCTGAAATTGGAGGTGAAGTTGTTCTCCAGGACTTAATTGCGTAGGGTATGCCTGAAATTTAAGAGCTTCCAAAGCCTCCAGACCAACACCATTTGAAACAGTGGTGAAGAAACGTTCTGTTGTCCAGTTAACACAGGTGAGTTTGTGGTTGATTGCAGCAACCGACCAGCGGTAGTTTACATTACCATTCAGTTTTGTGCCTGTATACAGATAAGAGGTGTCAGATACAATGATTTCTTCCAGTGTAGTAAAGTTGAAGCGCAAACGGAGCAGGTACATGGTAGCACCGGGAACTTTGCTCCATTTGAAATAGGCCCAGTTGTTAGGTACACCGGTAGCATTGTTGGCGGGTTCAAGAGGTGCGGGCATACTGGCAATGGTATCATACGGATCCATTGGCGGAACCAGCCAGTAGCGGCGGGGACCGGATACACCATTTACGATGGTAACGGTGGCGCGCATGGCTGCTACCTGCTCATCGCTGAATCTTGTAACACAATTGTCGTTGGCATAACTCATGATCAGTGTTTCATCCGGATCGAATAAATCACCGTTTATGTCAACCTGGGTATGGGTGCGCGGGCAGTTCCAGCGCTCTCCGATATAATCTGAAGGGGTATCGCAGAAACGGTCTCCGGCAGTAGCACAATTGGAAGACAGGCGGGGAGAAATCTCGTTTGTATTGCGGGTTACACGCTCAGCGCTGATGCCGGCAGGGGCACCTGAAGTACCCTGGAAAGGGTGGGGCAGGTTGAGGTGGTGACCGAGTTCGTGTGCGAAGGTGGTATTACCGGCACCGCTGCAACCCGGACTCAGATAAACAGCTCCCTGACGGGTAGTGCTGGCAGGATGACCTGTGCCAGGGAAATTACCGAAACCACAAAGTCCGATGGCTGTCATATTGGTGTAGTACACATTTATAACGTTGGCCACATTGTGAATAGGATTGATGGTGGCATCATCGCCTTCAGCGAAATTGCTGTACCAGGCTGTATTGTTGATGAAATTGACATCTCCCCTCATGAAAAACTGTATGCCAAAACCTGCATACCAGTCATTGAGTTCGCACATATTGCGCAAAGCGTCAGAAATGGTATAGTTACCTACACCCTGGCTGTTGCGGATGATGTGGAATTTCATGGGGATATAGATGATATCATTAACCACTTTGGCCTCCATGATGCCATTATCACGTAAGGATTCCAGAAATTCGAGGTTGGCCGGGGTCGGCTCTCCGGTTCCGCACCAGTTCTTGCTTTGCTGTGCCTGTGCACCTGCTGTCAGCAGCAGGCCGGCCAGTAATGCGTAAATTTTTTTCATTTTGAATTTAGCTGTTTTGACGTTAGTGATGCTTCGATAAGTCTGACCCGGTCAAAGCAATCATAAAGTTATGAAAATAACCCTGATGCTGTATTTTTGCAATGTCATAAAATTTCACCATACCATGAAAATCACCGTAGTAGGAGCAGGTAATGTTGGGGCAACCTGTGCCGATGTTATCGCCCAAAAAGAACTGGCCAACGAAGTTGTCCTCGTTGACATCAAAGAGAATTTCGCTGAAGGAAAAGCCCTTGATATCTGGCAGACTGCTCCGGTGAATATGTATGACACCCGCATGACGGGTTCTACCAATGATTACAGCAAAACTGCAGGTTCCGAAGTGGTTGTGATTACCTCCGGCCTTCCCCGCAAACCAGGGATGAGCCGCGACGATCTGATTTCGACCAATGCCGGTATCGTGAAAAGCGTAACGGAAAACGTGCTTAAATATTCCCCTGATGCTATCATTATCGTGGTTTCCAATCCCCTCGACGTGATGACATATTGCGCGTATCTCGCGGCTAAAATCGATCCCAGTCGCGTGTTTGGTATGGCCGGTGTGCTGGATACCGCCCGTTACCGGGCCTTTCTGGCGGAAGCGCTGAATTGTTCTCCCAAAGATATTCAGGCTGTGCTGATGGGCGGTCATGGCGATTCCATGGTGCCATTGCCCCGCTACACCACAGTAGGTGGCATTCCGGTCACGGAGTTGATTTCTGAAGAAAAACTGAATGCCATCATCGACCGTACCAAAAAAGGGGGTGGTGAAATTGTAAATCTTTTGGGAACTTCTGCCTGGTATGCCCCCGGCGCATCAGCAGCACAAATGGTGGAAGCCATAGTACGGGATCAAAAACGTATTTTCCCTGTCTGTGCCTGGCTGAACGGTGAGTACGGACTGAAAAACATCTATATGGGAGTACCGGTGAAACTGGGTAAAAAAGGCATCGAAGAGATCATTGAACTGAAACTCAACGACGCTGAGATGGCCCTGGTGAAAGAAAGTGCTGTTGCCGTGAAAGAGGTAATGGATGTACTCGACCGCATGATGGCTAATTAATTTGTCAACCTTTTATTTTAGCAAGACGATGCCTTGGCATCGTCTTTCTTTTTTGGATGAAATATAAAATCAAACTGAAACGCATCGCGCTGGAAGCTGATGGCTGCCACCTGGTGATGGAAGCCAGAATCGGCCAGGAAAAACTGCGGCTGGTAGTTGATACCGGTGCCAGCAAAACGGCCATAGATGAGACCTGGCTGCGTCAGCTGTTGCCCGGCCTGAACCTGGAGAAACAGGATCAGCACTCTGCCGGACTCGGGACGATGACGATGGAAAGTTACCTGGCTTTGCTACCCGAACTTAAACTCGGCAAATTGCAAATCAGACATTGTTCCGTGGCTGTACTCGACCTGCAGAACATCCGCGACTCCTACGAGCAACTCGGTCTGGGGACGCTTCATGGCGTTCTGGGCGGAGATATACTGAGCCGCTTTAAGGCCCGCATCCAATACCATAAAAATCGTTTATTACTCGAAGATGAAACTTGACCCGCTGGAACAGGACGTCAGAAAATTGCTGAGTGAATGGGGAATAGGACCTGCCAGCAGATTACTGGTAGCCATCAGTGGCGGACTTGATTCCGTGGTATTGAGTTACCTGCTTCACCGACTGGGCTATAAACTTCAGCTTGCGCATGTGAATTACCACCTGCGTGGTGAAGAGTCAAATCAGGATGAGCAGTTCGTGTGGCAGTTTGCCGATTTTCATCAGATTCCGCTTCAGGTATTCGACCGGCCCGTGGAGGCAGCGGAACGCAGGGGACGCTCTGTACAGGAACTGGCCCGTGAAATCAGATACAGCTGGTTGGCCACCTTGCTGGATACCCTGAAGTTTGATTTTTATGTAACAGGACATCAGGCAGATGATCAGGCGGAGACTTTGCTCATGCAACTGGGCAGGGGGGCAGGTCTGACAGGTCTGGGCAGCATGCCTGCCAAAACCAGTCAGCATTTACGTCCCCTGCTGGGCTATACCCGTACGGAATTAGAGGCATATGCGAACCGTCAGGGGCTTCGGTGGGTCGACGACAGTTCCAATGCGGCAGATTATTATCTCCGGAACAGGTTCCGGCAAAGGATTTTGCCTGTACTTAAAGCTGAAATCCCGGGAATTGTACCTGCCATTGTGCGAAGCGCAGAACACCTGCAGGAAGCCAGATTGTGGCTCGAAAAAAGCTGGTGGCCGGTGGTTTCAGGACTTACGGAAGCGCAGGCCAATGGCTGGCTTATCCGGCTCGAAGCGCCGCTTACCCATCCCGATGCCGCGACCCTCTGGCATATGCTGCTGCATCGGCTGGAGCTTCCAATGAGCTTGTTGCCGGGCTGTATGGGACTGAGAGACAAACAAAAGGGGCGCAAATTTGAAACAGGATACTGGCGTATTATCCGGGAACAGGATGCCATCCGCATTCAGGCCATCGAAAACAGGATGCATGCAGAGCTGCTGGAGATAGAGTCGCCGGGAGCGTACTGCTGGGGGAGTGGCAGGCTGACCGTAACAGAAGAACAGGGATACAGGATTTCACAGCATAATGAGGAGGCTTATTTTGATATTGCGCTGCTGACCAGGCCACTTTTGCTCAGACATTGGGAATCAGGCGATCAATTGCAGCCTTTTGGCCTGAACGGACACAAGAAAGTTAGTGACCTCTACACCGACGCGCACATTGGTACCGCCGAAAGGCAGAACTTTCCCGTTCTTTGCAGCGCGGAAGAAGTTATCTGGGTAGCGGGCGTAAGGCGTTCAGCCGCTGCGCCGGTCACTGAAAATACCCGCATCATCTGGAAAATAACATGGCAACAGGGGTAGAAGCAGCAGCAGATTGGTTAGCTGATGAAGGCGAATCACAGGATGAATTGTACGAACACCATCGTTTGGTAGTCGACAAGGGGCAGTCACAATTGCGGGTAGATAAATTTCTGTTCGACCGCCTGCCCAAAGTATCCCGTAACCGCATGCAGAATGCCATCAAAGCCGGTTCGGTGAAGGTGAATGAGCAAACGGTAAAGGTTAGTTATAAAGTGAAGCCCGATGATGTGATTCAAATCATCCTCGCTTTTCCTCCGCGCGACACCACCATCTATCCGGAAGACATACCCCTGGATATTTTGTTTGAAGACGATGAACTGCTCATCGTAAATAAAGTACCCGGTATGGTTGTTCATCCCGGACACGGGCATAGCAGCGGTACCCTGGTGAATGCACTTGTCCATCACTTTGCCGGCCTCCCAACCCACCGCAATGGTGAAATCAGACCTGGACTGGTGCATCGCATTGATAAAGATACCAGCGGGATACTGGTTATTGCCAAAACAGAATACAGCATGACACACCTGGCCCAGCAGTTTTTTGATCATAGTATCGACCGCACCTACAATGCGCTGGTCTGGGGAGATTTTGAGGAAGAAACGGGCACCATAACCGGGCACATCGACCGCAGTCTGCAGGATCGTATGGTACAGGCTGTTTTTGCCGACGGCAGCCGGGGTAAACATGCGACAACACATTATCAGGTCCTTGAACGTTTTGGCTATGTAAGTTTGCTGGCATTTACACTGGAAACCGGCCGTACCCACCAGATCAGGGTGCATACCAAACACATCGGGCATCCTATTTTTAACGATGCCACTTACGGCGGGAACAAAGTTTTACGGGGCACGACCTTTACCCGTTACAAACAATTTGTAGAGAATTGTTTTCAGCTGATGCCCCGCATGGCTTTGCATGCGCGTTCTCTGGGATTCACCCACCCTACGACCGGTGAACGTTTGTTTTTCGAATCAGCACTGCCGGAAGATTTTGCCGGTGTGCTTGAAAAATGGCGTGACTATGCCCGTTATAAACCGGTGGAGGAAGAATGAGCAGGAAGATGCTCTGGATTATCCGCCACGGAGAAACCGATTTTAACCGGAAAGGTATGGTGCAGGGAAGGGGGATGGACACCTCCCTCAACGACACGGGAAGGGCACAGGCAGAAGCTTTTTATCAGGCATACCGGCATATTTCATTTGACAAGTTGTACATATCAGCGCTTGTCCGGACTTATCAGACAGCGCTGCCTTTTATCCGGGAAGGTATTTCCTTTGTAAAACACGAGGGGCTCGATGAATTTAACTGGGGTTTGTTTGAAGGACGTAGTTTCGGGGAGTTTCATCACGATTACCGGACACTTCTGGCAAACTGGAAGAAGGGTGATTATGACGCCAAACCTCCTCAGGGTGAAAGTCCGAACGAAGTGGCTTCCCGCCAGCAGCTGGTTATACATCTGCTGGAAGCGGAGCAGGCTGAAAATATCCTGATTTGTATGCATGGGAGAGCCCTGCGGCTTTTTTTATGCCAGCTGCTACAACGCCCCTATTCAGAAATGGATAATTTTGAGCACAGCAACCTGAGTTTATACCTGCTCCAATGGAAAGAAGGGGGCTGGCAGCTGCTCAAAAGCAACGATACCGCTCACCTCAGTCTTTTGTAAAACGCTCCAGCACCGTCGTAATCATTCTGTTGATGGTTGCAGCAGGTTTTTGACTGAATTTACCCAGCGGTCTGTTGGCAATGATGGCATTGATGGACAAGGCTTCATGGCCAAGCAGGTGAGCCAACCCGTAAATACCAGCTGTTTCCATTTCAAAATTTGTAATCCGGACGCCGTTGACTGTTACTTTGCGGGCATCCTCCAGCAAGGTCTGGTAACGAGCCTTGTAACGCAACTGACGACCCTGAGGAGCATAAAAACCAGGACTTGTAAGGGTAATGCCTGCAACTTCATCTCGTAACAGCAGCTGTTTCAAGCGGTCGGAGCCTGCCGTCAGATAAGGAATAGCGACTTCTTTCAGTGTGGGCATCTTCTCCTTAATTTCAGCGAGCATGGCAAGGGTAGACACATCTTCGGTGGCCTCGTAAAAAGGCATGAGACCATCAATGCCAAGGCCATGGGAAGAGACCACCAGGCTGTCTACCGCGATATCGGGCTGAAGCGCACCAGAGGTGCCCAGCCGCACCAATTGAAGGCTGACAGGGCGATCTTTTTCAAAACGACTGATGAGATCGATATTGACCAGCGCATCCAGTTCATTCACGACGATATCAATATTATCGGTCCCTATACCGGTACTTACCACCGATAACATGGAGTTGCCAATACGGCCGGTATGCGTAATAAATTCCCGGTGCTGTACTTTGTAATACAACTGATCGAAGTATTTTGAAACAGCCGGCACCCTGTCGGGATCACCTACCAATATCACTTTCGGAGCCAGTTGCTCCGGCAACAGATTCAGGTGATAAACAGCACCCGCAGGTGTAAGGATGAGTTCGGAGGCTGCAAAGGGCTTTTTCAAAGGTATCTTTCTTTGATGACGTTCATGTGGTGGATTTCATGACCTACACAAACGCGACCAATTGATTCAACGGTGACTTCCCTTTTGTTCGCAACACCCCGGCTGCTGAGCATCTCCGGGGTGAAACTTTCAAATAAGGCTACCGTCGCATTGCGGACCATGGCGTACTCATGGGCCAGATCGGCCATGCTCCGGTTGTTGGCATAGGCTGCAGCGGCGTAGTCATCCTGCTCAAAACCTGGCAATTCAATCTTATCCTGCCGGGCAAAACGCAGTGCTCTGTAACTGTATATTCTCTCTGAATCAATCAGATGTTGTACGATTTCTTTGATGGTCCATTTGCCGGGAGCGTAGGCAAATGCCGCTTTTTCTTCGCTGATCCGGGTAAGAATAATCTGGGTGGTATCGTGTGCCTTTTTCAGGCTTTCAACAAGCTCGCCTTCCGACAACTCCATATAATAGTTGTAATAGGCAGGGAAAGTTTTGGGGGCTGCTTTTTTCATATTTCAAATCTAATCAGCCTCCCGAAATTAGCCTGAATATTTAGCGATTATTCTTGAATATCTTCTGCCAGATAGGCATGCGCTGACAAGGCTATGGCTGTTGTGTTCTGAAGTTGCATGCATTTGAAATGCCCCCTTGGACAATTCGCATAACCAATTTTACTGCAGGGCCTGCAGCTTAACTTTTGTTCAAAGTTTATAAAATCACTGCTCCCATCAGGAAAATAAGGGTACATGCCGAATTCCGGAATCGTATTACCCCAGACCACTACTATTTTCTTGTGCAATGCAGCAGCAATGTGCATCAGCCCGGTGTCGTGGGTGATGATAACCCTGGCCTGACGAACCAAATCGGCCGACTCAGCCAGACTGAAACTTCCGCAGGCATTCAGGACTCTGCCATTTCCTTTAGCTTCTATCCATTGACCGTTGGCTTTATCGTCGGGCCCGCCTATCAGCACCACCGGATAATTTAAGGCCTCGCAGACGGCAGCTATTTTCTCACGGGGAAGCATTTTGGTGGCATGCTGTCCGCCAATTACAAAACCTATGTAACCTGACCGATACACCGGTGCCAGCCGGTCGGGATTTACCCGGCTGTTTTCCGGGATAAAGAAGTCAAGGCCCTGCCCGTCGTTTACAATACCCAGGCTTTTTACGGTATCCAGGTAACGGTCTACAATGTGTTTGGCCGGTAACAAATCAATTTTGAACCTGACTTTCAGCCATTTCTCTGCATTCAGCTTGTTAAAGGAAAAATTCCGTGCCCCCAGCGCAAACTTAAAACGAAGACTTCGCAGGTTGTTATGCAGATCTACCACATAGTCAAATCGTTCGGTTTTCAGGCTTTTGAGCAGGTTGTCAGGACTGTCTCCGAGCAAATGCAGCCGATCCACATAAGGATTGTCCAGGAGAAGCTGGCCGAATGCTTTTTTTGTCAGAAAATGTATCTGAGCACCGGGTAACTGCTGTTTCAGGCTACGAATCACCGGCGTGGTAAGTACAATGTCGCCGATGGAGCTGAAACGTATGATGAGTATTTTCAAGGCAGTTATTTTCTTTTGACAGGGGTTATAAAGATAAACGGGCAACAGCATATTTGTTATGCCATTGCCCGTTAAGCAAGTATTAAAATGTGGTTTTGACTTATTGTACAGCCGGTAAAAACTCCATCCGGGCCTGAATACGGTCATTTTCAAGTATACCTTTTACCGTTTTCCATTGTCGCAGCGGCAACCCGATTTCCTGCTCCAGGTTACGTGCCTGCATACCGGTAAGTTCGCTGAGTAATTCATCAATCGGATTTTTCATTTCAGGCAATTCTTTCAACCGGTATTTGTCAAGTTTTGCCATCCTGGCTGCAGTGGCAATGGCATCATCGAGATTTCCGAGTCTGTCTACCAGCCCAATTTCGAGGGCCTGGCTGCCGGTATAGACCCGTCCCTGCGCCATAGCCTGCACAGAGTCGAGGCTCAGTTTCCGGTTTTTGGCCACTTTGGTGGTAAAATCATCGTATATATTGTTCACCAATCGTTGAATGATGGCTTCTTCCTCAGGGGTCATGGCTCTGGTAGCCGTTCCAAGATCAGCGTATTTACCGGTGGTTACGCGGTCGAAAGTCAGGCCAAGTTTGTTTTTCATAAAAGGCGAGATGTTGGGAATGAGACCAAATACTCCGATAGAGCCGGTGATGGTGGTAGGTTCCGCATAAATGGTATCGGCTGCAATGGCAATGTAATAGCCGCCCGACGCCGCCAGTCCGCCCATGGAAACAACCAGCGGTTTTTTCTTTTTGAGCAGGGTCATCTCTCTCCAGATGACATCTGATGCCAGGGCACTGCCCCCGGGAGAGTTTACACGTAAAACCACGGCTTTCACATTTTCGTCGAGGCGTGCATCCCGCAGGGCTCCGGCAATGCGGTCGCTGCCGATGGTGGCATCGTCACCCTCTCCGCTGGTGATGTCTCCAATGGCGTAAACCACGGCGATGCGGTTTTTCTCGGAGATGCTGCCTTTGGGTACAGCGCGCATATAATCGCTTACACTCACCAGATTCAGGTCTTTTAGCTTTTTTACATCGGCTTTGGCCATCAGCAGGTCATGGATTTCATCTATATAGGCGAGTTTATCGACCAGCTTTTGTTCGACGGCCATACGGGCGTTTTCTACCCTTAAATCATTGGCAATGGCCCTTAGACTATCTGCCGGAATGTTTCTGCCTTCAGAAACATCGTTCAGGAAATTGGTGTAAAGACTGTTGATGTAAGAACTCACCTGAAAGCGGTTCTCTTCACTGAGGTTTTCTCTGATAAACGGCTCCCCGGCACTTTTGTATTTGCCTACCCGGATCAGTTTTACTTCAATGCCCAGTTTATCAAGCATTCCTTTAAAGAACATCGGCTCACTGGCGTAACCCATAAACATCAGGTCACCTTCTGGATAAAGAAAGATACTGTCGGCCAGCGAAGCCAGGTGATAGCTGCTTTGGGTATAGGTTTCACTGTAGGCGTAGATAAATTTGCCCGATTTTTTAAAATCTTTCAACGCATTCCGGATTTCCTGACGGATCGCCATGTCTGTTTGTATGTCGCTCAGATCGAGGAAGATGCCAAGGATTTTGTCGTCTTCAGCGGCTGCATGGATGGACCGGGTATAGTCGCGGAAGCTGGTTGTCTGAGAGCCTTCCAGTGAGGTGAAATCGATGCCGCTGAGTGGATTTTCGGTGCCTCTGTCGGCGATGACGTCTGCGAAATCAAGGTGTAATATGCTGTTTTTCTTGATTTCGGTTACTTTATCATCTTTACTCATCAAACCTGCCACCAGGGCGGAAAAGATCAGGAAGATAACCAGGAACACTAAAAGGAAGCCTGTAAAAGAAGCAAGGGTAAATTTCAGAAACTGACGCATAAGGGATAAGTTTGCGTTCCAAAATTACATTTCTGTGCGAAACCAGCACGATCTATTCTTATTAACAGGCGCTAATCTGGGCGACCGTTACCAAAGCTTAACATTTGCGACAGGTCAGCTGCTGGAAAAGCTGGGCGGGCTGGTTGTTATGTCGGCTGTATATCAGACCGCTGCCTGGGGAAGCAATTCGCTTCATGCCTACCTGAATCAGGCATTGTGGCTAAGAACCTCATATAAACCGGAACAGGTACTTGAAATTACCCTTGAGATAGAAAAATCGGCGGGAAGAGAACGTGGGGAACGCTGGGCTGACCGGACACTGGATATAGATATTCTGTTTTACGACCAGTTGGTGTTGCAAACCGACCGGCTGCAACTGCCCCATCCGCAATTGCATAACCGCAGGTTTGTGCTCGCACCCCTGGCTGAAATTGCACCGACATTTAATCACCCCGTACTGCAACAAGATGTGGCAACATTGCTGGAGATTTGTACCGATACCCTCGATGTAAGCTTGTGGGAGCCCCGATCATGAACCGATACCTGACCATAGAAGGCAATATAGGGGCGGGTAAAACCACCCTCAGTAATCGCCTGGCTGAATACTGGGGGGTACCGCTGTTGCTGGAGAAATACATGGAGAATCCTTTTCTTCCTAAATTTTATGCCCAGCCGGAACGGTATGGATTTTCAGTCGAAACAGCTTTTCTCGCAGAACGTTACCGCCAGATGCACGATGAATTTGCAGCCGTAGACCTCCGTCAACAGGGGCTGGTGGCGGATTACAGCTTTTACAAAAGCCTCATTTTCGCGGGCAAAACCCTGCAAGGCGATGAATACCAACTGTTCAAGGAGATTTTCGGCATCATCAACAGCAAACTGCCACAACCCCATTTATTTGTTTACCTGAAGGCAGGTACCCCCAAACTGCTTCGGCAAATCGCCCAAAGGGGACGTGATTTTGAGCAACAGATTTCAGCTGACTACCTGGAGCAGATTGACGCGGCTTACCTCAGTTTTATGGAGCAGGCAAGTGGTTTGCGCTGTGTCCTGATTGACACAGATGAGCTGGACTACCTCGAAAACCCGGCCCATTTCGAACGTATGACGGAACTGGTGAGTGGGCATTATCCTTACGGCCTTACGCGGGTTTCTCCATAAACGCCAGGTTTCAACCGGCTTGTCGTCAGGGATCCGGGTCATACAGACATCGGAATTCCGGGAAGCGAGAGCCGGGATTTTTTGCCACACCTGCGGCATATTTAAACGATACTGAACTGTGGAGCGCTGTTGTCTGGTCCATGGACTAAAGACGCAGTGTCGATGGACAGCCGAAGGCATACGCAAAAAAACTACCTTTGCGACATGCAAGCATTAATTGCCCCTTCTATGCTGGCCGCTGACTTTGGCCACCTGCAACGAGACACTGAGATGGTCAACAGCAGCGAGGCTGACTGGTTTCATATAGATATCATGGATGGCGTTTTTGTTCCCAATATGTCGTTCGGATTCCCTGTACTGGAAACCATCCGCAAAACAGCCCGTAAACCACTTGATGTACATCTTATGATCGTACAGCCGGAACGTTATATCAGCCGTTTTGCGGAAGCCGGTGCAGCGGTGCTGACCGTTCACCTGGAAGCATCGGTACATTTGCATCGTTCGTTTCAGGAGATAAAAGCTGCAGGGATGCAGGCTGGCGTAGCCATCAACCCCCACAGCCCTGTAAGCGGTCTGTACGATATACTGGGCGATGCAGACCTGGTTTGTGTGATGAGTGTCAACCCTGGTTTTGGTGGACAGAAATTCATTGAGAACACCTACCGGAAGGTGGCGGCGCTGGCAGATTTCCGAGCCAGAGAAGGACTTTCTTTCAAAATAGAAATAGATGGCGGGGTGAACCGGCAGAATGCACCGCGTTTGGTGGAAACCGGTGCGGATGTGTTGGTTGCCGGTAATTTTGTGTTCAGTGCTGAAAATCCGGTGGCCACGATAGCTGATTTACGGGCGGCTTCCGTCCGTCACAATCTCTGACCCCTCACCAACGTTAAGCCACGGATGTTGCGATTGCTGCTGTTTGTTTGCCTGGGTTTGAGCGTAGCCTATACCGGCCACGCCCAGGATAAAGCACGTCTGTATGGTACGGTTAAAGATGAAAAGGGCAATCCGCTTCAGCAGGTCAGTGTATTGGTACTCGAATTAAACAGCGGGGTGCCCGGCAACGATAACGGGGCCTATAGCCTTGAACTTCCGGCCAACCGCAATTTGCGGATCATATTTCGTTATATCGGACACGAGGAAGTACAGCAAAGCATACGGCTTAAACCAGGGGAGCAAAAACTCCTGGATGTTGTTCTTAAAACCAACAGCATCCATATCACCGATATCACCGTAGAGGACAGGCAGATACGGACCACCGGGGTGGTAAAGCTTGACCCTAAGGTGAGCAGCAGCCTCGCTAACCCTACCGGGAATTTTGAGATGCTGCTGCAGGCGGCGGGTGCCCGACCTACACAGGAGTTAAGTTCGCAGTACACCGTTCGGGGAGGTAATTTTGATGAAAACCTTGTTTATGTCAACGACATAGAGATTTACCGGCCGGTTTTGGTGCGTTCCGGTCAGCAGGAAGGCATGAGTTTTATCAATCCCGATATGGTGGGCTCCATACAATTTTCCGCAGGTGGATTTGAAGCCCGCTACGGGGATAAACTCAGTTCGGTGCTGGATGTACGTTACCGCCGTCCGGAAACATTCAGGACTACGGTTCAGGCGGGACTGATGGGGGCAAACCTGACCACGGAAGGCCGTTCCAACAATAAAAAACTAAGCTGGCTGATCGGTGGCCGCTACCGTACCCTCAGTAATTTGCTCGGATCGCTGGATACACAGGGAGAATACAGACCAGTTTCTACGGATGTGCAGGGATACTTCGGCTATACAGCCAGCCCCAAATGGGAGTATGGTCTGCTGCTCAGTTACAACCAGAATGATTATACCGTTGTTCCGGCAAATCGGGAGACCGTTTTTGGTACGGTTAGAGAAGCCCTGCAACTGCGGGTGTTTTTCGACGGGCAGGAGGTTACCCAGTTCAGGACTTTCACAGCCGGTGCAACGGCTACTTACAAACCATTCCCGCGCATGCAGCTTAAGTTCATCGGATCGGCTTATACGTCAGATGAAAGAGAAAATTTTGATGTAGAAGGCGCCTGGCTGCTCAATCAGCTCGATACCGAAATCGGCTCTGAAAACTTCGGGAAGGTAGCTTTTACACGTGGAATAGGTGGTTTTCAGGATTATGCCCGTAACCAGCTAACCGTACAGGTGTATGCGCTGGAACATAAAGGGTATTATCAGTCGCTTACCTATGGGTATCTGCAATGGGGTTTACGCGTGCAGCAGGAGTATATTGCCGACCGGTTGACAGAATGGAAAAACATCGACTCGGCAGCTTTCGCGTTGCCCGGCGGACAGCCTGCCCGCAGCGATGTGGTGAATTTGTACGAAACCATTTATGCTGCCAACCGGGTAAATGCCAGCCGGATCAGCGGTTATGTGCAGGACAGCTATTTGCTGAACGACTTATATGAACTGCACCTAACGGCCGGTATGCGGTTCAATTACTGGACTTACAGCAACGAACTGCTTGTCAGCCCGCGGGCTGAGATATCTTTTAAACCCCGCTGGGAGCGGGACTGGGTTTTCAGGGCTGCCGCAGGTTTGTATGGTCAGCCGGCATTTTACCGGGAGATGCGTGATCCCTTCGGGACCCTGAATCCTGCTATCAGAGCCCAGCGTGCGATTCATTATGTGGCCGGGGGCGATTACAGTTTCAAAGCCTGGGATAGACCGTTCCGCTTTGTAACAGAGCTTTTTTACAAGGATATGTATAGCATCGTGCCATATGAGCTCGATAATGTCAGATTGCGGTATCTGGGACAAAACAATGCCCGCGCGTATGCGCAGGGCATAGATTTCCGGATCAACGGGGAGTTTGTTTATTCGTTGCAATCGTGGGCATCCCTCTCGTTTCTGAAGACAGGAGAAGATATCAGCGGTGATTTTTATACGAATCCGGATGGCAGTTCAACCGGACAGGAAGTCGGGTATATCCCACGCCCCAGCGACCAGCGTATGATCTTTAACATCATGTTTCAGGATTATCTGCCGGTGAACCCCAGCTACCGCGTACATCTTAATGTGGTGTATGGCAGCCGTTTGCCCTATGGGCCACCTGATTACGACCGCAGCCGCGACACTTTGCGTATGCCTCCATACAGACGGGTCGACATTGGTTTTGCCAAACAACTGGTAGGCTCCAATACCAAACGCCAGCCTAAAGGTGCTTTTTGGAAAAGTTTCCGCTCTATCTGGCTGAATGCAGAGGTATTTAATCTGCTGCAGGTTAACAATACCATTTCCTATCTCTGGATAGTCGATACGGAAGGCTTCCAGCAGGCAGTCCCTAATTATTTGACTGCCCGTACCCTGAACCTGCGATTGATTGCCGAGTTTTGAGGCGCAGTCGGTATATTTGACACCGGACAAACCCATACTTTGGAAAGACCTTATATCGTAGGCATCGTTGGCGGCAGCGCATCCGGGAAAACCACCTTTATTGAGCGACTGGCCGCGCAGTTCGATACAGACCAGTTGTGTGTCATTTCTCAGGATAACTACTATGTTCCCCAGGAACAGCAGCTTTGCGATGAAAACGGTGAAATCAACTACGATTTGCCTACTTCCATCAACCGCAGTGAGTTTTACCGTCATTTGTGCCAGTTGCTGGAAGGAGAGGAGATATACCTGCGCGAATACACCTTCAACAATCCTGACAAAGAACCGGGACTACTTGTGTTCAAACCCGCTCCTGTAATTATCATGGAAGGTCTTTTTGTATTTCATTACGAAGAAATAAGGGAACTGCTTGATCTGAAGGTATTTATTGATGCGGAGGAGGATGTCAAACTTCAACGTCGTATCAAAAGAGATGCGGAGGAGCGGGGTTATCCCAAAGACACGGTCATGTACCAATGGCACAACCACGTTACCCCTGCTTTTGAGCAGTATTTATTGCCTTACAAAGCATACAGCGATCTCATCATCACCAACAATACCTCATTCGACAAAGGACTTGAAGTCCTTGTCCACCACCTCAAAGCACAAGTACCATGGAAAACAGATTCGGTGTTATAGGCCTTGGCCGTTTTGGCACCACGATTGCCCGCACCCTTTCGGCCCGTGGAGCAGAGGTAATGGCCATCGACAATATCGCGGAACGGGTAGATGCCCTGCGGGATGAGGTGGCGTTTGCGGTTCAGCTTGATTCTACCGATATCAAAGCCCTGCGATCGCAGAATGTACAGGACCTGGAAGGCGTCGTTGTGGCCATTGGTCAGGATTTTGAAGCTTTGCTGCTTACCACGGTAGTTTTGATGGAATTGAAAGTGAAGCGCATCATTGCCCGGGCTTCGAATGAGCAGCAGCAGCGCATTCTCCTGAAACTGGGGGTGCAGGAGGTACTTTCGCCTGAGGATGAGGTGGGTATTTCGGTGGCCGGCCGTTTGCTGAACCCCGATCTGGTTAGTTTCTTTCAGTTACCAGACGATTATCAGATTGTTGAGCTGCGCACGCCGGCCGGTGTGGCCAGCAAGACAGTCATTGACATTGGTTTGCGTAATAAGTATAATCTCAACCTCATTACTTTACGCAGGGCATATGAGGCGGTAAATAAAGAAGGTGAAACGACCACAGAATACCATATACTGGGTGTTCCGAAGTCGGATACGGTGTTGTATGATACAGACTATATGATACTGTTGGGAAAAAACACCGATATCGAGAAATTTGTAGATCTCAATAAATAGCTTGTATAGTAGTACATAAGCCTTATTTTCGCAAGCTGTATGTCGCTCAAAAACTTATTCATCTGTCTGTTTGCCCTCCTGATAGGGCTCTCCACGGCTTCTGCCGGCTGGATGAGTGATCATGCGGTTGAAACCACAGCGACGACTTCAGGCGCTGACACACCCGAAGAAGAAGAAACCAGACCTGTACTGGAGCCCATGCAGCTTATTCAGCCGGGCAGCAGTTACCAGCTGAATCTGCGTGCTGAAGCAACGCTACCGGTTATCTGGCCGGTTGTTCCTGAACTGGCGCCCGTTGCCCAAAACGAAGCCGGTGCCGTTCATTTGCACCTGAAACAGTTTCAGGAAACACTTTTTACCTGTATTCAGCCTGCCCAGGCTCCCTGAGCAAAGCTGCTTTCCGTAAATCCGACCGATTTCAGGTCTCCCTCATTTTATTTTAAATCCATTTAATCCTAATTCCATGAAAGCAAAAGGAATGGTCCGTTTTTTCGTGATCGCCTTCGCGCTGGTATGTTTGTACCAGCTCTCCTTTACACTGGTAACCAGCCGTGTAGAGAAAAAAGCCGTAGCATATGCCAAAGGTGATGCTGCTGCTGAACGCCGTTATCTTGACTCCGTTGCCGATGTAACGGTTTACAACCTGGGTATCCGCAGTTTTACCTATCAGCAGGCCAAAGAACAGCAGCTTAACCTCGGCCTTGACCTGCAAGGTGGTATGAACGTGGTGATGGAAGTGTCGGTAACAGATGTAGTACGCGCCTTGAGCAACTACAGCAAAGATCCGAGCTTCAACAAAGCCCTTGAACTTGCCTCACAGCGTCAGGCCAGCAGTCAGCTTGATTTTGTAACCCTCTTTGAACAAAGCTTCTCGGAGATTGAACCCAATGGAAAACTCGCAGCCATCTTTGCTACCCGTGAAAACCAGGGTAAAATCGATTACAATTCGAGTAATGCCCAGGTAATGGAGGTGATTCGCGTGGAGACGGAAGGTGCCATAGACCGTTCTTTCAACATTCTCCGCACCCGTATTGATAAATTCGGGGTGACATCTCCCAATATCCAGCGGCAGCAGGGTACCGGCCGCATTATCATTGAGTTGCCGGGTGTTGATAATCCTGAACGCGTACGCCGTCTCCTGCAGGGATCCGCTAAGCTCGAATTCTGGGAAACATACGAGGCTGGTGAGATCATCGAACGTTTGTTTGAAGTGAACAAAATGCTGGGTGATCGCAGCAAACTGGCTAAAGGAACAGACAGTACGGCTGTAAGCAGCACAGCCGCTGCAAACACCGACACCACCAAAAAAACAGACGATTTGCTCAGTCAGCTGGCAGAAAAGGCCAGCACCGATACCACCGGTGGTATGGATGCGGCGCAATCACGTGCTGAAAACCCTTTGTTTGCAGTGCTGATGCCTGCGGTGTTTCAGGCCGAAGATGGCTCCACCCGTGCCGCACAGGGCCCGGCAGTGGGTACTGCCAGCTTCCGGGATACAGCCGCGGTAAATGCCCTGCTCGCATCCCCTGAAGTAAAGGCGATGTTGCCCCGCAACCTCCGCTTGTTGTGGACTGTTAAAGGTCGCGGCGAAGGCAATAAATTCCTCGACCTCGTAGCCATCAAAACCCGCGCAAACGACAACCGTGCACCACTCGAAGGAGATGTCATTACGGATGCCCGGGAGTCTATTGACAATTTCGGACAGGTAGAAGTGAGCATGACCATGAATGCTGAAGGTGCCAAAACATGGCGCCGTCTCACTGCCGACAACGTAGAGCGCAGCATAGCCATCGTGCTGGATGACAATGTTTATTCTTATCCGAATGTAAAAGGAGAGATATCAGGTGGTATGTCTTCGATTTCGGGCAACTTTACGACAGATGAGGCCAAAGATTTGGCTAACATTCTGAAAGCAGGTAAACTTCCGGCTCCGGCACGCATTGTGGAAGAAGCCATTGTAGGCCCAAGCCTGGGTGCCGAGGCCATTAACTCGGGTGTAATATCAATGGTAGCCGGCTTGTTGCTGGTGGTTATTTTTATGATGGCGTACTATGCCAAAGGCGGACTTATTGCCAACATTGCCTTGCTGGCCAATATCTTCTTCATTTTTGGTGTGCTGGCGTCTCTGCAGGCTGTCCTGACCTTACCGGGTATTGCAGGTATCGTACTTACCATTGGTATGTCGGTAGATGCCAACGTGCTGATTTTTGAACGGATCAGGGAAGAGCTTGCCAAGGGCAAGACCATGCGACAAGCCATTATCGATGGTTTTAAACACGCCTATTCTTCCATCATCGATGCGAACGTCACGACTTTACTGGTAGGTATCATTCTTTATTCATTCGGTACCGGTCCGATCCGTGGTTTTGCCACAACCCTCATTATTGGTATCCTCACTTCTCTTTTCAGCGCCATCTTCATTACCCGTATGCTGATCGATTGGCAGGTTGCCCGTGAAAAGGCCATCAATTTTGGCACTGCCTGGAGTAACAAGGTCTTTGGAAATATGAATGTGAATTTCCTGGGACGCCGTAAATACTGGTACGCGTTCTCCGGTGCAGTTATTCTGGCAGGTCTGATTTCCATGGCAACTATCGGGTTTAACCAGGGCGTAGATTTCAAAGGCGGCCGCAGTTATGTAATCAAGTTCGATGAGTCCAAACGTTCAACGGATATCCGGTCGGCACTTGCACCCTTTTTTGAAGGAGCCCCTGAAGTCAAAACTTTTGGTGCCGCTGATAAATTCAAAATAACCACTTCTTACAAAATTGACGTGAACACGCCGGAAGCGGATATTGAAGTGGAGCAGAAGCTGCACGAAGGTCTGAGTACCATCATGGCCAATAAAATTGATTTTGAGACCTTCAAAGGGGAGCGGATTCTCAGCTCTCAGAAAGTCGGACCGACCATCGCCGATGATATCAAAGCTTCCGCCATCATGTCGATTATCATTTCCATCCTGGTAATTGCTGCCTATATTCTCATTCGTTTCCGCAAATGGCAGTATTCGCTGGGAGCAGCACTTTCATTGTTACACGACGTATTGTTTGTCTTGTCGCTCTTCTCTCTGCTATGGAAAGTTATGCCATTCTCTATGGAAGTAGATCAGGCTTTCATTGCGGCTATTCTTACCATCATCGGTTATTCGATCAACGATACTGTGGTTGTGTTTGACCGATTGAGAGAGTACCTGGGACTTCATCATGGAGAAGATGACGAAACAGTGATCAATAGTGCCATAAACAGCACTTTCAGCCGTACAATCATTACAGCCGCTACCACCATCATTGTGGTGCTGGTGCTCTTCCTGTTTGGCGGAGAGGTCATCAAAGGCTTCACATTCGCCTTGCTGATTGGTTTGATTGCGGGTACCTATTCTTCTATTTTCATCGCGTCGGCGGTAGTGCTTGATTCGGGAAAACTGCTTAAAAAGAAGAAATAAGCAACTTTATCACTTTACAGAAGCGGCTGTCCGGTTTGGGCAGCCGCTTTTTTTTTTGCAGACATTGAGATTTCGAGAGGCGAGAGGGCGAGACTTTTGTACCTGCGGCGCTGTTGAGGGCTTTCCCTGACGCCGTGTAACTCCCGAAACTCCGTTTACGCTGCGTTAAAAGCCACCAGGCCAAAGCAGCAAGGAAAGCCAGTCTCGCTCTCTCGCCTCTCGCCCTCTCGATGTCTGAAAGACGTGCTTTGACATAACTATTACCTGCCCCATTTCAAAACCTACCTGAAAATTCCTTATTTGTTTATTCTAAGCTAAACCCCTTAAAACCAACGTAATTGCCCGCTTTGGGGAATATGCGTATATTCAAATATGCGAAAGGCTTTGCACATAGTTGTTTGGCTGCTGTTGACTTCGGTTTCGGCCCGGGCGGGTGTGTGGGATAAACTTTTTGAGTTGCCGGAGGAAAAGCGGAAGGCTGCATCGGTAAAGATTATAGGCCCCTTGTATAGTACACTTGACAGTGCGAAAATATTTCTAATATTAGATACGCTGGAGCAATCCGCTGTCAAACACCGGGATGAAAGGATGGAAATTGCATCCCATTTTTACAGAGGAGCATACTTTACCAACCTGGCCACGGATATGATTGCCCCAAAGTCTATAGCCCATTTCCAAAAAGGGCTTGAATTGGCTGAGCGTTACCATATAAGTGATGAAGTAATCATCATCTCCAACATACTGGGCTATGAATTGCTGGTAACCGGTAAAAAGGCTGAAGGTCTCGGTTATATGTTGCGTGGGGATAAAATATTGAAAGAAACCGGTTATGAGAACTTTCCGAAGGTTCACCGCGTATTGGTTTGGCTTGCCGAGGCTTATCGTTTGTTCTCCAACTACGACAGAAGTATTTATTACCTGGAAGCTGCTCTGAAGTATGGTGATGCTGACAAAAAGGGGCACGCTGTTATCTACAACCAATTGGCGTTGAACTGGAAGTCGAAAGAAGTTTATGATAAAGCACTTCATTATTTTCAAAAATCACTTGTGATAAGCGAAGAACTTCAGGACAGTGTCGCAATGGCTAAGGTTAAAGCGAATATCGGCACGGTATATACCGAAAAAAAAGAATTCGGAAAGGCCAAAAAACTACTGCAGGAAGCATATCGGCTGAACACCCAGTTTGGATGCTGGGATTGTTTAAGTACGGTGCTTACCCGAATGTTGGAAATAGAAATCGGATTAAACGATTTAGCTGCTGCCAATGAACATAGAACAGCGCTCAGATCCCTTATACAAGCACATAAACTTAATAAATACACCATTCTATCTGGTTATTATGAACAAAGTGCCCGATACTATCAGGCAAAAAAGGACTATTCCCGGACAACCCTTTATCTCGATTCCTTTTTGGTGGTTAATGACAGCCTCACTCGTGAGAAAGATGCCCATATGCTTGCCAATCTGGAAGCACAGGTATCGGCTGAGAATTATATGGCCGAAAAAGCAGTGTTCGAAAAGGAAAACAGCCGCCAAAGGGCCATTCGAAATGCCAGTTGGATTATTTCGGGCATGACCATCATTTCACTCATGGGTATGTTGTACAGTCTTCGGATGCGGCAACGAAGGAAACAGCGCATACTTGAACTTGAGAAACAAAAGGCAGAATGGGAGCAACACAAAGCAGAGGAGCAGGTGAATAACTATCGCAATAAGCTTAAACACTTTATTGAGGATGTAAGAAAAAAAAACCGGCTCATTGAACAACTTCGGGAACGAGTGGACATTTCCGACAGCCAAAGTGCACACCCGGTAAAGACCAAATTGCTGGATCAATTACATGCTGCTGTTATTCTCACAGAACAAGACTGGATAGAATTCAAACGCCTGTTTGAAAAAGTGCACCCTGGATTTACAGGAATGTTGCAGCAGGAATATCCCGACCTTACCGTGGCGGAACTCCGTTTTCTGGTATTGATTAAACTTAATTTATCGGTACCTGAGATAGCTGCCATGCTGGGGATTGCACCCCGGTCTGTATTTCAGACACGGCAACGGGTAAGAGATAAACTGGGACTTAGTAAAAGTAAAGACATCATCAACCTCATTGCCAAACTGGAAGAGCAAGGTAGCGGTGTTGCTCCGTATGCGGGGCTCTACCAGGCCGGTTATGTCTGAAAACCAGGATGTCTGTGGCATAAGTGTTGGGGTATTTTTAGCCCTTACGCTGTCGTTACCCCTCGATTTTTTACCGGATTTAAATTGACCAGTGGCCATGACGTCACAGCAATGTCATGTATGCACTTAGTTTTTTATTCGCACAAAGCGATTCAAAACTAAAAGCCCTGTATGTCAAATAGTTAGTTTGTATACTTTTTGTATACTCTTGAATTATGTCTGCCACCCGGGGCAGACTACATTTGAAATAACCATTGTCTGACGATTGCAGCGAATGGCTTTTCTGAATTTATAAAACCTACTTATTATGAAAATTAGCTACCTGAATTTTTTATTTATCGGCCTGTTGCTTATTGTATCCGGCGGTGCATATGCACAGAATTTTTGGGCGAAAGGTATGGGGGGGACGGGCTTTGATTTAGGATATGCAATTGCCCTGGATGCATCAGGCAATTTGTATACAACCGGTTATTTTCGGGAATCAGTTGACTTTGACCCTGATTCCGGAGCCATGTTATTGGTTTCTAATGGTAGCGAGGATATTTATTTAGCAAAATATAATCCTTCGGGTAGTTTAATCTGGGCCAAAAATATAGGGAGTACTGGTACTGATATCGGTAACCGGCTAATCCTTGATAATAGCGGGAATGTTTATGTAACAGGATTATTCCAAAATTCTGTGGATTTTAATCCTGACCCATCTGGATCTGATGTTCTTAGCTCATCTGGAATAGCAAATGTTTTTATTGCAAAATATGATTCTGCGGGAAATTATATTTGGGCAGCCGGCATTGGAAGTACAACTAGTGTTTACATTAATGATATTTTAGTTGATGGATTAGGCTCAATTTATATCGCTGGAGAGCATCGGGGTGCTACTGACTTTGATACGGGACCCGGCTCAGCAACTTTGAGCGCAACCGGAAATTCCCTTGACCTTTTTTTAGCCAGGTATGATGCACAGGGTAATTATTCTTGGGCAAAAAGTATTGGAGGTAATGGATCTGATGTAGCATATGGAATAGAACAAGACCAGGTCGGGAATATATATGTGACAGGGCAATTTGGCCTTGTGGTTGATTTTGATCCAGGCGTCGGAATCTCTAACTTAAGTTCTGCAGGGATTGATGTCTTTCTCGCCAAATATGACGCTCAGGGAGATTATTTATGGGCAAAGAGTTTGGTTGGAACAGGTCCTAATTCTAATATAGCAAGAGATATTGTTCTGGATTTAAACGGAAATATTTATATAACGGGTCTTTTTAACGATACTGTTGATTTTAACCCGGATAGCGGCATTTCAGACCTGATGATATCTGTTGGTGGTTCCGATATTTTCTTTGCCAAATATGATGCTCAGGGGAATTATCTATGGGCAAAAAGTGTAGGGTCTAACTTGGCCGACCAGTCGAATGTAATTGCATTGGACATTCAGGGAAGTATATATATAACCGGGTACTTTAATGGAACTGCTGATTTTAATCCGGGTGCAGGAGTAGCTAATCTTATATCAAATATAGCTTCCGGGGCATTTTTGGCAAAGTATGATTCACAAGGAAATTATCTATGGGCTAATGGCCTTTCCGGAACAGGAGGGATATCTGGTTCAGCATTTTCAATAGGATTTTCTGATGATATATATATGGTAGGTTCCTTTAGGGAAACAATAGATTTCGACCCTGGTCCACGGGTTGAATTATTAGAAGCAGTTGGTAATGCTGATATATATCTTGCCAAATACAAGGTACATGATAAAGACGTTGGCTGCATCATAAATGAGCCTGTTTTGCCCTTGCCTGTGACTGGCCAGACCAGCATTGTAAGCCTCCTAATCTATAATGACGGGGTAGATTCACTTACATCGGCAGAGGTTGGTTATATGCTGGATAATCAGCCTCCAATTATTGCCTCTTGGAATGGTCTCTTATATAGAGGCGAGACGGACACTTTTACTTTCAACGTTCCGATTACAATACCCAATCAGGGTTTTACCTTAAAAGTATGGGCCCGCAATCCCAACGGAAGTGGCCCGGACCTTAATCCGGCCAACGATACTATGGTTAAATATTTTTGTTTGGCCATGGCTGGGGATTATACAGTCGGGGGTATTTCGGCTGATTTTAACAGCCTGGCAGATGCCATGACTGCTCTGGCCTGTGCCGGTTTAGGCGCTCCGGTTCGACTTTTGCTTGCATCCGGTCAATACAACGGGAGTTATAAATTCGGGTTCATACCAGGTGCCAACCTTCATGGACTTACCATTACATCTCAAACAGGTAATGCAAATGACATTGTTTTTGGTGGCAATACAAGTGGAGCGAGTTTTACATTCAAAGGAGCATCAAACATACATATTGATAAAATTAGTTTCCTCGACACGCTTCCGCCTACTGATATACGAGACGCAATTAATATAGAGGATTGTTTCAAAATAAAAATTACTAATTGTGTATTTAAAGGAGAAACAGCTAGTATTTCAGATAATAACCGTTTAATAACTGTTCAAGGCAACAGTGATAGTGTGACTATTTCCAGCAATCAATTCAAAGACGGTTATTATGGTGTTTTTGGAACTGGAGATGGTATACGTTCAAACATTCATATCGTTGATAATACCTTCACGGATATCTACCTGACGCCCATCTATTTACAAGGGGAATCAACCAGTATACATTCTGACAGAATCACCATAGACCAAAATCATATTGACAATCAAAATATGACGGTTGTAGGTAATGGCCACGGTATCAATCTTACCCATGCGACCCGTTTTACTATTTCAAACAACACAATTTCAGGTCTTTTTGGACAAGCCGGACTATTCCTGTCTAATTTTTCCGGAGATACATTGCAACCGATCAACTTTATTTTTAATAATTCTGTAGATGTGTCCCTAACACATACCGCGCCTCATGCAATACGTTTCGCAAGCAGTGCAACAGGAGGTCTCGACTATGCTGAAGTATATCACAATTCCTTCAAAATCCAGGTTACTAGCTCGGCTACTACCCAAAATGGCGCTTTTTATTTGACAGGAGGCACTTCCAGTTCAATTTCCGTTGCAGGGTTGAAATTTAAGAACAACAGCCTTCATGTTACGGGTACCACTCCTGCTAATATGAGAAGCTGGTACGTGTCTCATCCCAACCGTACTTTAGTTATGGAATGTAGCAACAACAATTACTATTTTCCAACAGCTGTTGATTTTGCACGTATCAACCTCCCGGCCACTATCTACAACAGCTTATCTGATTGGCAAACTGCGTTTAGCCTCGATAGCAACTCCTTCCAAAGTGATCCGCTTTACACCGGCTCGGAGTTGTTTCCCAGTATTACTTCTCCTTTAAGAAACGCTGGCAAGCCGATAGCTGGCATCACCCACGACATCAACGGTTATGTTCGTTCGTTGACAACACCTGCCATCGGTGCACATGAGTTTTGCCAGATTGCCTTTGTTCCGGCAGCTGTAAGTATCTGTGCCGGTAGCAGTTTTACTTTCGGAACACAAATCTTGTCCAATTCAGGTACATACAACCACACCTTTGCTGCTGGTAATGGGGGTTGTGATTCTACTGTAAACCTTACATTATCAATAATTACCCCTGATTCCGTACCACAAACGGCTACCATCTGCCGTGGAACCAATTATACTTTTGGCGGGCAACAGCTGAGTACAGCTGGTACTTATTATGCCAGTTTCACCAATACTGCAGGTTGTGATTCGGTAGCCATACTGACTTTACAGGTGCAGGGAGATTCGGTACAAACCGCTGTGGCTATTTGTGCAGGGGATAGTTACACTTTCGGCACCCAGCAATTAACTACAGCCGGTACCTACAACCACACCTTTAATACTTCAGCCAATTGTGATTCGGTGGTAACGCTCACCCTTACCCTTAATTCTATACTTACCAGCAGCCTTTCAGCAGCTATTTGTCCGGGCAGCAGTTACAGCTTCGCTGGTCAGCAACTGACCACAGCAGGTACATACCGTGATACATTGTTATCACTCAATGGTTGTGATTCGGTAATTACCCTTACCCTGAGTGTGAATCCAGCGCACAACAACACAGCCACCGCCAGCATTTGCCCAGGTGGCAGTTACAGCTTTGGCGGGCAAACGCTTACTACGGCAGGTACTTTTAACCACACCTTCCAGAACAGTTTTGGTTGTGATTCTGTGGTAACCCTCACCCTGAGTTTAAATCCGATACATACTATCACAACTACAGCCAGTATATGTCCTGGTGGGGCATATAATTTCGGCGGTCAAACGCTAACAACGGCAGGCACTTACAACCACACCTTCCAGAACAGCTTCGGTTGTGATTCGGCAGTAGCGCTCACTTTGAGTATCGATACAAGCCTGTCACCAACACGTACCATCAATGCTACTATCTGTCATGGCAGCAGCTTTAGCTTTGCAGGGCAGCTTTATACAACAGCAGGTACCTACACCAGACTAATTTCAGGAATATCCTGTGATTCTTTGATTACCATTCAGCTCGCAGTTACTACGGTAGATACTGCCATAACTGTGAATGGCTTTACAATCTCTGGCCAGGCTGCTAATGCGAGCTACGTATGGGTA
>DLHS01000013.1 GCA_002483345.1 Bacteroidetes bacterium UBA7662 | reverse complement strand
GAAGTGGTTCGGTGTTGTAAGACCGGTTGACCTTGACACATTCTAAGAAAATTCAAGCTACAAATCGATGAAAAGAACTATCATAAAACGAATCGGCTTGGCATCTCTTGCAATGGCCTGTGCAGTTTCTGCAGTGTATGCCGGTAACCCTGACCGTCGTGGTCAGGCCGGCGCAACAGAACTGCTTATTCAGCCATGGGCACAGAGTGGCGGTTGGGCTGGCATCAATTCTGCCAATGTCCGCGGTATTGAATCCGAGCGAATGAATGTGGCTGGTCTTGCTTTTTTGAGCAAAACCGAGCTGAACTTTACCCGCACAACCTGGTTGAGCGGCAGTGATATCTTCGTAAATGCCTTTGGTATTGGTCAGCGTCTCAACGAATCGAGTGTACTCGGTATAACGGTGATGTCGATAGATGCCGGAGACATTGAAATCACCACGGTAGGTCAGCCTGACGGCGGGCTTGGCGTATTTAAGCCGAGCTTTGTGAACCTGGGTTTATCCTATGCACGTTCATTTTCAGAACGTATTCATGGTGGTATCACCCTGCGTATCATCTCTCAATCGACTACCGATGTGAGTTCTCAGGGAGCTGCTTTTGATGCTGGTATCCAATACATCACAGGTGAAAAGGACCGTGTCAAGTTTGGCATCGCCCTCCGCAACGTGGGTACGCCCATGGCTTTTGGTGGGGATGGTCTGGCAGCCCGTGGTACCATGCAGGGATCGAGCATCGCGCTCACCCTTGCACAGCGTTCGCAGTTGTTTGAATTGCCTTCCCTGATGAACATTGGTGGCTCGTATGATTTCTGGCTGGTAGGCCAGGATGATTATAAACTGACCGTAGCGGCAAACTTCACATCTAATTCATTTACCAACGACCAGTTTGGTCTGGGTGGAGAATTCAGCTGGAAAGGCATGTTTGCTGTTCGTGCCGGTTATCAGTACGAAGACGGTATTCGGGATTATACAGAGCGTCAGACTGCGCATGATTTTATCAATGCAGGTTTTTCGATCAATGCTCCTTTTGGTGCAAGCCGCTTCTCCCTGGATTATGCTTACCGTTCAACCAAGCCGTTTAACGGAACTCATATGTATGGGGTGAGAATTTCTCTCTGATTTTCTTAATTTTGTTTTCAGAAACGCTCTAATGTGGATTAGGGCGTTTCTTTTTTTTCATCTAATACAAGCGAACAGCTATGAGTGAGGTATCCTATTTCACCAAAGAGGGTCTTGAGAAACTCAAGATTGAATTGAACGATTTGCGTACACGCGGCCGTTCCGAAATGGCCAAAGCTATTCAGGAAGCGCGTGACAAGGGGGACCTTTCGGAGAATGCCGAATATGATGCTGCCAAAGAAGCCCAGGGATTGCTGGAGCTTAAAATATCAAAACTGGAAACCCTGATGGGGAATGCCCGTTTGATAGATGAGTCTCAGATTGATACCAGTAAGGTGCAGGCGCTTACACGCGTTCAGATCAAAAATCTGAGTAACGGTGCTACCATGCAGTATACCCTTGTATCAGAGAAGGAAGCCGACCTGAAAAGTGGTCGTATTTCGGTCAGCAGTCCGATTGGAAAGGGACTTCTCGGCAAAAAAGTAGGTGAAATAGCAGAAATTCAGGTGCCTTCCGGTATTGTGAAATTTGAGGTATTGGAAATCACCATCTGATGGCCACCATTTTTACCCGTATTATCCAGGGTGAAATTCCCTGTCATAAAATAGCGGAGGACGAGCGTTACCTTGCTTTTCTGGATATTTCTCCGCTGGCCACCGGCCATACCCTTGTAATACCCAAAACAGAAGTTGATTATATCTTTCATCTCGACGATGAAACACTTTGCGGGCTGATGCTTTTTGCCAAGAAGATTGCTCCGGCCATCAAGGCGGCAGTTCCTTGTGCCCGTCTGGGTGTTTCTGTGATCGGCCTGGAAGTCCCGCATACCCATATCCACCTTATTCCAATGAATAAGGTAGCAGATATGAATTTTGCGAATCCGAAACTGAACCCCTCGCAGGAGTCGCTGGCAGAAACGGCTGCGGCTATCAGGTCGCACTTATAATCTTGCCGGGATTATCTGACAGAAAACCTTTCCATCCTTTTTTGCCGGAGCCTGTACTGGTTTTGTTACCGGTCTGAAAATGGTGGCACACTGCCGCTGCCAGCGCATCTGTAGCATCGAGTTTTTCGGCAGCCAGTTTGGTGTGCAGCAAGGTGTCAAGCATGGCTGCCACCTGCTCTTTCGAAGCATTTCCATTGCCGGTAACAGACTGTTTTATTTTTTTCGGGTAGTATTCGGTGATGGGGATCTCCCGGGAGAGGGCTGCAGAAATGGCTACTCCCTGGGCTCTGCCCAGTTTGAGCATGGATTGCACATTTTTGCCATAAAAAGGCGCTTCAATGGCCAGTTCATCAGGATGGTGTTTGTCGATGAGGGCAAGCATTTTCTCAAAAATGGCTTTCAGCTTGAGTGGGTGATCGGCAAGTTTCTCCAGCCGCAGGATTCCCAGCTCGAGCAACACCATCTGCTTGTCAACAACTTTTATCACGCCAAATCCCATGACGGTAGTTCCCGGGTCGATGCCAAGGATAATCCTTTCATTTTTGTGTAATACTGCTGACAATTGTTTTGCTTTCTTTGAGGTTGTAATGAAACGTAAAGTTACTTATCCCGGTTGGTTATCTGCTGCGCTTAAAATTGCCCTGGGTTTGTTGTTTTTTGGACTCATTTATCAGGAGCTTTCTGAAGATGCTACCCTGGGTGAACGCCTGCGCTCCCTGGGAGCGCGTTGGAACAGCCCTGCCCGTTACTGGTTACTGCTGGCTGTTGCATTGATGCCCTTCAACATCGGTCTGGAGTCGCTGAAATGGCGCAAATTACTTTGGGGAATGATTCCAATGCCTGCCCTCACGGGTTTAAAGGCAGTTCTTACAGGTTTAACAGTCAGTTTGTTTACACCCAACCGCATTGGTGAGTTTGCAGGTCGTATCCTGTATCTTCCGCCAAGACACCGGATCGCGGGTATATTCGCGACTTTTATGGGAAGCCTTGCCCAGTATGTCATTTATTGGCTGGGGGCACTGGCGGCTTTGCTGTATTCATCAAGCACCCTTCCTTTTTTGAGCAACTGGCGCTGGGTACTCATTTTATTGGCGGTGTTGGCCAGTGTGTTGTGGTTGTTGCTGTATTTCAGGGCTACAGCACTTGTTCACCGGCTGAAATCGTGGAAGTACGGTAACCGCTGGCTTCGGTACCTCTTGCTCAGCGGACGTTATTCGACGACACAACTTAGGCAGGTGCTGGGTGTTGCAGCCCTGCGGTACCTTATTTTCAGCAGTCAGTTGTACGCGCTCATGCTTTTTACCGGATTTCCGCCGGATATAGTGAAAGCGGTTACTTTGATTCCGCTTCTTTTTCTGGCCCAGACCCTGGTTCCCAGCTTTGTACTGACCGATCTGGGGGTAAGGGGAGGCCTGGCCCTGTTGCTGTTTGAACCTTGGGCCGGTTCTGCCGTACTGGCCTTGTTGCCATCCTACCTGCTTTGGGGAATGAATATTATTTTCCCGGCCTTGCTGGGCTGGTTTAGTTTGATTCAATTACGTTTGCAGGATGTTTGGGTGGGTCGTTAGTATTCTTTATGTGGCATTTTATGCTTTTTTTGTGCTTCTGGCGCGTTCCGGCTGGCGTAAACTCAAATCATCACCCCCTGCATCAGGAACACCTACCCATTTTTCAGTCCTGATAGCAGCCCGTAATGAGGCCTCTAACATACAGCACAGTGTGCGTGCAGTACTGGACCAGGATTACCCTGCCACAGCTTTTGAGGTATTGGTTATTGACGATTTCTCCAGTGATGAAACCGCCAGACTGGTTACAGAAATGGCCAATCCCCACCTTCGCCTGCTGCAAAGAACACCCGATGATAATTTCCTGCCTTTTAAAAAAGGGGCCATCCAAAAAGGAGTAGCGGCCGCTACCGGCGATTGGATTATTACAACGGATGCGGATTGCCTTATGGGACCACACTGGCTGAGCGCCCTTGACCGGGCCGTGCAGGAAGGGAAGGCTGATTTATTGTCAGGCCCGGTAGTATTGTCGCCGGCGACAAGTTTGTTTGGGGGCTTTCAGCAGCTGGAATTTGCTTCCCTCAACGGTATAGGGGCGGCATCTCTTGCCTTACAGCGGCCTACCATGTGCAATGGGGCCAATCTTGCTTACCGGAAGGCTGCATTTTACGAGCTGGGCGGCTATCAGGGCAACGACCACCTGGCTTCCGGCGACGATGAGTTCCTGATGCACAAGATGCATATGCGCCGCAAAGGCTCTGTACGTTTTGTGTATGACCCGGAAGCGCTTATCACCACGCCCCCTCAACCAGATCTGAAATCTTTTTACAGGCAACGTAAACGTTGGGTTTCGAAAAGTACGGAATACGACCTGGAAGGAGTCACCTATGCCTTGATAGCGGCCTATTTGTTTAATGTACTCATGCTTTACCTGCTCATAGCTCCTTTTTTCGGTTGGGTGCCTGTCTGGCTGAGCATAGTTGTCTGGGGCATAAAAATTGGTGCAGAGTACCTATTTTTGAGAGAATTGACACGCTTTTATGGGATTTCGAAACAAATGAGGCTGCTGATTCCGGAACAAGTCCTGCATGTTTTATACGTGCTTATCATCGGCATCTCAAGCCGGTTCAAAGGTTATGAGTGGAAGGGCAGAAGGGTGAGATGAGCGGAAAAACTCAGATTATAAGCCCGGCCACCCTGGTATGGCGTCGTTTCAGGCAAAATATACCAGCGGTCTCCTCCGCCGTTTTCATCGGACTGGCAGTGCTTCTGGCTGTTGCGGGATATCTCATTGTACCCGACGACAGCAGCGATGCCAACCAGCAAACACTGCAACTTGTAGCGCAATCACCCGGTACGCGGGCTACTTATATCTTAACAGAACCACAACAGCAACCCCGTCCCGGTTTTTTGGAAAGATGGCTTTCAGGAGATAACCGCAGCATGCAGTATCTGTTAGTCCGTAAGGTGGAGATAGCCGGTGACAGCCTGGTTTTTATTCCCTTTGAGGCAGGAACGGTTTCGGGCAACGGAACAGAAAAGCTTGCCTTGCTGGAAGACGGTCAGCAAAGAAGCATTGTTTATAAAACGTATTGGCTGGGAACCGATGTGCTCGGCCGGGATTTGCTGAGCAGGCTTATCATTGGTCTGAGGATATCGCTGGCAGTGGGTTTGATGGCAGTGCTGATCAGCATTGCGGTCGGAACGCTGTTAGGGCTACTCGCTGCCTATTACCGGGGCTGGGTCGACCAGCTTATTCAGTTTATTATCAATGTAACCTGGTCAATTCCGTCTTTGTTGCTGGTCATAGCCTTCTCGCTGGCTTTGGGCAAGGGCTTCTGGCAGGTTTTTCTGGCCGTAGGGCTTACTATGTGGGTAGATGTGGCCAGGATAGTCCGTGGGCAGATTTTGTCGTTGCGCGAAAAGGAATTTGTAGAGGCTGCCAGGGCCCTGGGTTATGCAGATATCCGCATTATGCTGCGGCATCTGCTGCCAAATGTGGTGGGCCCCCTTATTATCATGGCGGCGTCAAATTTTGCCTCTGCCATTCTGGTGGAATCGGGCTTGAGTTTTCTGGGTATCGGGGTTCAACCTCCCGTGCCTACCCTCGGTTTAATGATCAAAGAGCACTATCCGTACATCATTATGGACGCTGCCTACCTGGCCCTGGTACCGGGTGCTGTCATACTGCTGCTGGTGCTTGCCTTCAATCTGATGGGTAATGGCATGAGTGATGCTTTTGATAGTAAGGTAAAGATGGGTTAACTTACAGTCTGACCACGACTGAACCCCCGCCGGATGCCTCATACCCACTTCCTTTTGGCTGCAAAAAGCGTTTTTTTAGGACTGATTTTAGGTCTTTTCCCTTTTTCTCTGTATGCACAGCCCGATTTAAGTCCACAGCCACCCGCTTCTGATCCGGCGCTGCTGATTTTGCGCACTGCTGCTGATTGTTCGCAGGCCACCGCCCGAACCAATCTTGATATCAACAATGCCCGTATACTCATCCTCAACGGCGGAGATATGTGGTGGGACCTGGTCAACAACATCGCCCGTTATGAAATCCCCAAAAACGATGACCCGGCACAACCGAAAAAAACGTCTCTTTTTGCCGGCTCTGTCTGGATAGGCGGTAAAGATGCCGGTGCAACTTTAAAAGTAGCGGCGCAAACCTACCGCCAAACGTCTGTGCTGGGGGTGGGTTTCTGGCCGGGACCCCTGAGTACCCTGGACGCGACCATCAGTGCAGATGAATGCCGCAGTTGGGATGTACAGTGGAAAATTAGCAGGAAAGAAATTCAGGAACATATCCTGGCGATTGCCAGTGGCGATCCGGCTTATTCCATTCCGGCAGCCATCCGTGACTGGCCGGTGTCGGGCGATCTGAGCTTAGGCCAGGATCCTAACCTGGCACCCTGGGTGGATACCGACGGTGATAATGTCTATGCACCCGACAAAGGCGATTACCCCTATACTTTCGGTGACCAGAGCATCTGGTGGGTGATCAACGACAAGGGTAATACCCCCGGTTCGGGTTCAGTACCCATCGGTATGGAGATTCAGACGCAGGCCTTCGCCTACCAGGCCAATGACGAATTGAATAATATGTCGTTTTACACCAACAAAATCATCAACCGCTCGAATACCGTGCTGCAGGAAGCCTATATGGCACAGTGGATAGATCCTGCGCTGGGAAACGCCCTGGATGACTTTGTCGGTTGTGACGTACCCCGCGGTTTGGGCATCTGTTACAACAGCGATGATAACGACGAAGGCATCAGCGGGTATGGTGAAAATCCGCCTTCTGTGGGGGTAGACTTTTTTGAAGGGCCCTTCTCAGACCTAAACGATGGCCTCGACAACGACCGCGATGGTCTGGTAGATGAAATAGTACCTTTCGGTTGTGACCCTGACCCCAAAACAGAGCGCATCATCATGGCGAAGTTTTTATATTTCAACAACGATGCAACGGTGAACGGCAACCCTACCACCGCGGAACATGCTTATAACTACATGATCGGTCGCTGGAAAGACAATACCCAGATGGTTTACGGTGGTAATGGCTATCCCGGATCGGCTGGTTCAACGAATATTCCAAGCGGTATTATGTATCCCGATGCTTCCGATCCGGTAGGCTGGGGGATAGGTGGCACCCTACAGAATCCCATCGCGCCACCATTCGATTGGTCTGAGCGGTTTCCGGGACCGGGCGCCAATCCCAATTCACCGTATGACCGTCGTTTTGTGCAATCAGCTGGTCCGTTCACCTTGCAGC
>DLHS01000014.1 GCA_002483345.1 Bacteroidetes bacterium UBA7662 | reverse complement strand
CGGGCGCCGAAGTAGCTGAAATTTGTCTCGAAATCTTTTTCCTTGGCGCTGAAGGTGTAGGGGCTGTAATAGCTCGCGCTGTTCTGCTGGTGAATAAAATCTTCTCCGAACGGCAGGTATTGTAAGTGCTGGGTGGGATATGCACTGGCATCTGTAATATAACTCGAAGAACCCAGGTGGTCGCCGTGATAGTAATAGATGTCTTCCTCCCTGTTCTCTCCCGAATTCAGCAGATCAGCCATCGCTGCCAGTTCCGGGTCGCCATTAAAGCTGTTTATATCCAGATCAACACAATAAAAATCCGCCCCGAGCTTTTCGTTCCAAATCTGCTCCGGCAGACTGCTCAAATCGCCGCTCAGCGGAGTCAGCCCCGTGCTTATGGTACTTACATCCTCCATACCCACAAAACCGCTGCCTATTTTGCTCGCGATACGCTGGCCTTCAATGTAGTAGTGTTTGGTATAGCCCTGATCGGTCATGGTCATAAACTCACTCTGATACAAGGTACGTAAATTCAGGTCACCTGTGCCTACCATGCCAACACCATTTATCCAGACGCTGCTTAAACCACCTGATATTTTCCAGGCTCTGTTGCCGGAGGCATCGTAGAAATTGACGTTCACATAATTGTCATCCCTGCTGATTGAAAGCCTGTTCTCCTCATCCCAACAAAGTGCGCGACTTAAAATAATGCTGTGGGTGGGTTCCCATATCTCCTGTCCCGTCATGTTCCCGTTAGCATCCCAGCTATAATTGGTAACCGGTTTACCATAAGAAAGATCCTCTATTGATGCGAGCTTATGCGGACCTCCGTATGTATACTCATCATCATAACTTATATGGAAACCTCCAAGAATATCCTTGTCAGCCGTAATGGTTTTACGGGTTATATTGCCGGAAGGGGAATAAGCCATGGTCAGCTCATAAGCATTGCCAAGACCCAGGCCGTCGCTGTAAACCAGCCTGTACAATGAATCGTAGGTATACGCATAGTCAAAAGTACCTCCCAGACCTGCCGAACCGGTGGCCGTATTTGTTATGCTCTCCAGATTTCCCACATTGTCGTATGCGTAGGAAATATCCTGCATGTCATCGGTCCAGTTTGTTGTGAATAAATGACTCAGACGCCGGGTCTCATCTTCATAGGTGTACTGCGTATATACCCCGTTGCCATATTCCATCTCCGTCCGGCTGCCGAACTTATCATAACGTATGAAATTGATATAGTCATAATATTCACCCATTTTAGTCCCTTGAACCTGGGTCAGTTGGCCACCTTGGTCGTAGGTGTAGGTGACCATCTCTTCATCAGGATAAAACACCGACTTAAGGCGGTTGAAACTGTCATACGCCCATTGTGTGGAGAATGTGTAATTACTTCCCGAAACAACCGGTACATATGACGTGGTAGTCTTCCTGACCAGTTCTCCCATATTGCCATATTCATAGGCATGAATACCTGCGGCATCCTGACTTTTGATTATACGCCCCGTCTCGTTACCGGAAGTACCATAAGCATACTGGACATCCATACCGATGCTGGGGTAACCGATGCTGGTCAGACGATTATAATTATAAGCATAGGTTATTAAATCGCTAGTATTTATGAGCTCCTGTGTAGCCACAGTTCTGAGGTTACCTGCCTTATCATAGGTGTAGTTGGTTATTCCTGCATCCGGATGAGTCCTCGAAACCTTCCTGCCTAAGAGGTCATAGGTGTAGGAGGTAACGTTTAATTCCGGGTCTTTGCTTTCTGTCAGTTCACCCAGCGGATTGTACTTAAAGCTTGTTACGGCTCCGTGGGGGGCAGAAACGGTGGTGTTTTGTCCTTTTTGGTCCTTGAATACGTGGGTGGTGATGTTTTTGGCATCGGTTACGCTGGTTTTGAACCGCTTTTTGCCATAGGCGCTGTCGGTACCAAATCCGTAAACGGTGCTGTCGCGGGTCAGGTCAGGATATACCTGCCGTACCGGGCGGTCGAGGAGGTCGTAGGTGGTCTGGGTCGGATTAACGGGATCGATAGACGCCGAGTTGAAGATCGAATCCCAGACAAGGCTTTGGGTTACCGGATAATAACTGCTGACGGCCCGGCCGAAATCATCGTAAAATACCCTTCCGGAAGCTACCAGGGAGTCTGTGCCGGCAATTGTGGCTTTTTTCTTGGTCTGTATCACCTTACCCGCCCCGTCGGCAAAAAGTACTGTGGTGATATTGTTGCCTGTATTAAACTGATCGTAATGAGAGGTTCTGGCCCACAGCTCCGCCTTGGCATAGGAGGGCACACCCCATGGGTAGAAATAAGTGTACTCATCCCAGTAATCGAACTTCAGGGTGTAAGGTTTTGACGCGGCGATTTCCTTGGGTCCCCGAATGGTTTTGAGCCGGCCGTAAGCGCTGTAGGTGTACTGGGTCACATTACCCGCAACGTCGGTCACCTGGGTGGGTTTGCCCAGGCGGTAATCGTATGCCGTTTCCGATACAAGGGAAAAAACGGAATCTTCCACCTCGGTCACGTAGGTATGTACCACAGGATCATAGGTATAGAGATACCGCATACGCTGCGAATTGTGATTTTCAGGCAAAATCTGCCGGATGATATTGCCATAACTGTCGTAACCGAAATCGGTCTCTGCAAAAGCCGAACCGGTATTGGCCCGTATTTTCGTCATCCGGCCGGTAGCGGTGTTGTAGGTGGCCCGTCTTTCCCGCATCAAAGTAGCCCCTTTATATACTTTGATGGTATCGGCCATGGCCAGCAGGTTGAGGGTGGTATTGACCGAATAGCTGATGTTAGCGAAAAAGTCGTCGTTGGTATCGGTGGTATCGCCCCGGTTGGTATACTTCTTCGTATTGCCGTATGGCCCGTGCTCATACTCTTTCTGGGTATGGATCTGGGCAGTCCCCTGGCCTTCGTAAAAATAGGCATCCTCGCGGTACAGGGCCGGATAATAAGGCCCGAAACACCACGAGTTGGCTTCCTCTACCACATCGCCGGTGCTGATCTCCTTTTTACGGTAGGAAGTGATGTTTTCTACATATTTGTTGCCGGCACTGTCGCGCACCAGTTCGAAATACTTCAACCCTTTAAACAGAAAATCATGGGTATGGTACCGTTGCAGGGTCGACCGGTACACATTGCCGTTGGCGCGGTGCTGGGAGGTGACCACGGTGTCGTAACCAAAAAACACCCTTTCAAAACGGCTGTAAACCGGATAGTCATAGGCATAGGAGTAGTAGGTTGTATCACTTCCGTCACCCTCAAAACCATCAAATACCTTGAGCGATGACATAACCCATTTGCTCTGTGGCATAAGCTGTGAGGAGGGTTTGAGTGTATAATCCAGGGTGTAGGAACTCCCCACGGATGTCTGGACCCGGGTCAGCAGGTTCTGCTTACCAAGTTGTGAAAAACGGACTTTGGTTGAGGTACTGCCGTCTTCGTAAACAAAATCAACAAATCCGTCGTTGTTCACATCCAGGAACTGGGTCTTTTCGAAGGCCCGCGAGAACGACAGGTCAAAAGTCCCGCCGCCGCCAATTTTGATACTGACAAAAGGTACGGGAATGAATACGCCAAAGGTAGCGGCGCCGTTACCGGTGATATTGTAATTGATGCTGGATCCCCTGAGGTCGATCGACTGTCCGCCAACTGCCACAAAGCCGTTACCGGTATTGAGGTGGATGGTATAGGCACCGGAGGTAGCCGCGATAAAATCTGTCAGTCCGTCACCATTTATATCGAGCGGCATCCGGAAAGTATTGTTGTCAGAGTACCCGCCGTTCAGGCCGACCGACCAGCTATTCTCTCCTTTTTCCCTGATAGGTATGCTAACACCCAGTGAAACACTATAATTGATACTTCCGCTTATGCTGATGTCTTCAAAGCCCCAATCAACGAAGGGTTCAAAACCATAACCCAGGTTAATCGCCACCTGTCCGCTTCCATTCACCTTATCGGGCAGGCCATCGCCATTAATGTCCATCATGGTAAAGGCTGTTGAATTATCGCCCGCGGCGGTACTGCCGCTGATGTTTCCTTTGGGCGCATTGGACTTAACCGTTCCCTCACCACCTTTTACTTCGGAGGAGGCATTTTTGGTGAAATGAATGGGTGTCCCTCCTATGCTGGCCCCTGTTGTTATCGAGTTATTGCCGCTGATGGTTTGTTCTACCCCGGATAACATGATATCGTGTTTTACCACATGGGGTGAAAACCCACCTTGCGGGTAGGTGTACTGGACATACATCTGCCCAACGGCATCGGGATACCGGTCACCGTTCATATCCATAAAATCAGCCAGCATTTCGTCCTTACTCCTGGAATGGGTTCCCTCAACATTAACCGAACTTGGCCCGATAGAGGCGCCGAACGACCAGCCCTTCTGCAGGGTCTGTTTGCGTACCGCCTTTTTATCGCGGCTGTTGGTAGTTAAGGGTACCGGTGAGTCATAGTCCTCACTGGCCCCGTAAAGCAGGGGTATGCTGTTACTCTGATAATCACTTCCGACGGTGGTCAGGTTACCCGGCCCCCTCCAGACACCTGCCTCGTAATCGGGCATCATGGTATGAAAAGGAGGATCCAGCATATCGTCCAGATTGTTTCCGAATCCATTGATGAGATCATTCAGGCTCGTTGTAGACATCGAAGCTGCCATGCTTGTAATGTCGCCGGCATCAAATACCTTGATGTTGTTGCTGTCAGAATAATGCCGGTTCACCACCAGCAGGCTCTGGTTGATGGGTGAAGTCTGGCTTCCATTGTACACAAACTGACCCCAGCCCCGGTAGAGGTTGCCGAATTTCTGCAGCGTATCCGGCCATTGGCCAAAAAATCCAGCGGCGGTAACGGTATTAGTCATTCCCTGCGTAATCTTCACCCAGGCATTGGTGAGCGCTGCCGCAAGGGTAGGACTGGTAGTATGGAAATCAAAAAAATGGGTGTCCGTAGCGTTGCTGAAGTTAATAACGGAATCACCTGTAATGACACCGCTCGTGACAGTAATGGTCTTTTTAGCAACCAGCTGCCGGTCTTTTTTGACCGTGAATACGAGCGTTCCCGACGGTTTGCCCGAAAACTGCAGACGGGCGGTTGCGGAGGTACTTCCCCCGGGAAGGCTGTAGATTCCGGTTGACCGGATAATATTTTCTACCAGACTGATCTTCACTCCCGGATGAAAACGAACCCGTTCCGCTTCATCAGCGGTATCTATGGTGGTTGTCCCGGACGTATCTATAATGCTGGTATAGTCTACCGTAAGATGGAGACCCAGTGCCTCGTATGGCACCAGGCTGTTCACCAACGCATTAAAATAAAGGGTATCGTCTTCGGAAACCGACAGGGTGGTATCTACATTGAAGCTAATCCCGGAACCTCCCGCATAGGCTCGCTGGTACAGCACACTTCCGGTTGCGCTACTGATAGTGAACCGCAGGGAATCGCTCATGGCAGGAGCACTGATGTTGCCATAGATGCGGATGGTGCCATCATAGGGCATAGAAAGCACCTGCGGATACATCAGCAGGAAATCATCGGAGGCTTTGAAGCGGTAAATGTATTTCCGGTCGGAATCTATAATACCATTATCTATTTCTGTCCAACCCTCACCGTCAGGAAAGGCGACATAGTGAATCTCCGGATTCCAGGAAACATCGTCCCAGGTACGGCTTTCTCTTGGCATGAGCCTGAAATAAAGGTGATCTCCCCGGTTTACTTCTACCTGAAGCGGATCTCCGTTAGATACATTGTAATCTCCGGCCAGCAGGCTATCCGTTACCAATTCGGTATTGTTGTGCTGTATACTGTACCTTACCCCGTCTGTAGAGGTGGTCTGGCTGCGGGAATAGGAAGTATCTTCAATCAACTGAATGGCTGCAGACAAGTCTATCATACCTGAAAAAGGTGCTTTCCACATGCGCACTGACTGATGACCCATCATATACCCGTCAAACGGATCCGGATTCTCCGGTTCTACGGTAATGCTGATGCTGTCGTTGATCTCCCCGGTGTGCAGGATGTACTCACAGCTTCCTCCCATCTGCACAGTATCAGAGGTGAAGTTCTGAAAAGTAACTTCCCCGTTGCCATCAGGCCGGTTGAAATAAACGGTTCCGTTGTTGATGAAATCCGGTAGTCCGTCTGCATCCACGTCTGAAAAATAAAACGGTATGGTGGTTTTGGTTCTGGAATATCCTACTGAGCCGTTGGCACTGACCGATTCGGAAAGTCCCACGGCTAATTGCAACCCACCCCCATGGGTATGACTGGTTTGTCTTCCCAGCTGACCGATACTTGACACTGCTACCGGAAGGTAATCCACTACCGGAACACCGCCCGACATATGAACTTTCTGATAGAAAACATCCCCCTGGTACAGGAAAACCCGGTCCGGGAAACCGTCTCCATCGATATCCATGAAAGTGGAAGCTGTTTTGGACCTTCCCCAATTATAGTTATACGACCCCGAAATGGAGTTCATTTTGGAGTTAGTCTTTTTTCCAATGCCGAAATAAAAATTTGCCCCACCGCCGAGTGATGTTCCCTGGGAGGATCCCAACAGGGTGGAGTCGTAATCTCCGGTAACCAGACCTGGAAAATCGATGAGTGCATCGTTTTGCAGCTCCGTTTTGATACTCCCGAAATCGGAAGGCGGGATATACAGCGTGAGCGGAACACCCGTTACCGTTACCGGATCACCGAAAAGCTGATTAGTATCGTGATACTCGAACCGGTGGACCTTGTAACCAGGCGGAAGTTCAATAGGTGTGACGATGTTCTGGACGTCACAGATTTTGGCATCGTCATTGTTCTGTGGTATGCTGTCCTTGCCGAAAGATTCCATTACATAACAGATCAGGCTTTTATTAAACTGACTCACTTTGTAACGCAGAAAATAGGATCGTACCAGTGTGGTATCATACTTGACTCTTATCTGGCTCAGCCGTCTTGCCGTCACCTCCTTGAAACCGTAGCGGGCATTGATGATGGTGTCCGGCCGGGGAGTCGTTTCGGAAGCAAATTCCACGGTATACTTGCCAGGCGTGGTACCATGACCGGTATAAGTAATTTTAGTCAGATACAACTGTAGTCCCGGATTGGAATCGCTGAACCGGCCACTGTTTACATCCACCTGATAGCTGTATTTCACAAAGTTGCCAAACAGGTCTCTCGACTCTGCCAATGCCCAATAGGCAATTTTCCCGTTTTTTTTCAGCACACAGCTGTCATTGACACCTGCATCTGTACTGTATTTTCCATAATAATGGGTCACACCGTTTTTGTCTGTCACTTCCCACCAATAGGTGCCTGGTGCTATATCCTTACGCAGTATCCTGTTAAAGCTCCCCTCCACCCGTGGAATGTACCGGCGACTGCTGCCGGGGGTGCTGTTGCGCGCGACAAAAGTGGTCCGGTGAACAAGCGGGTGAATACTGTCACTGTCATCAATCCACTTCAATTCTTCTCCGTTTAACAAATATCCTTCTGTTTCCAGATCGCTGTAATACCGCGGCACCCCCCAGCGCGTGTCCACATTAATGGCAGGCACATTGAGATTCCATCCTATACCCAGCCAGCCATTGCCGCCTTCGCTGGAATACTGGAGGGCCAATTGCGGCTGCATGCCTTGTCTGCCTGCCGGGATTTCGATGGGCAGGGATATGGAGGCTGTACCGTTGTTATTTGCCTGGGGCGGGGCTATCATGTTCACCCCTTCCAGCGGATTGGCGGCCTTCAAATCCTTCAGCATGGTGGGGGTGTAAGCCTGAGAGGCAGGCAACTCCGGCGATTTGATGATGGCATTCACAAAATCAGTGAAGTGATCGGTCAGGGCACCGGCCCATAAGCCGGTCACCGGCAGGGTGTCTTTGGGCACCATCGTCCATTTGTTGGTGGTTTCATCAAAATAAAAGGTGCGCACATTTTTGATCGAATGCCCAGCCGGCAGTTTGGTGGTGTCGACAGCTATTTTAAGCGATAAGGCACCGGCAAACTTTGAATTATGCGGCAACAGGCGATAACCACTGGCATGTGCCGTTACATTGATCATACCGGGCCCCATAGGCGGCATATCCACGGCCTGCAGTGCGGTGACGGTAATCTCCTTTTCTTCCTGCAACAGACCGGCCGGACCGCTCACCACGATGCCTGCCATTTCGAGCTTCCAATCGGCCTGCGCCGTGGCATGCACCGCAGCATGATCTGCAAAGCGGACGAATTTGTTTTTCACATCCGCCTGGCCGGCCCCCTCAAAACTGAGCTGGTGGTATTCCACCTTTTTATCCACCCATTGCAGCTGAACCGCCGCTTTGAAGCTTCTGCCGCCATGCTGCCGGGTAACGCCTTCAAAAACACCGTTGCGGGTTTCAACCGGCAAACCATCCACATACACCCTTACCTGCGGGTCGTTCACATAACCACGCACATAACCTACCCCGTCAAACTGTGGCAGCTGGTGGTCGGCAGCCAGCACAACTGCATCCGGCGCCTTGGCTGCCGGCAACAGCCTGAACCGGACATCCTTCACCTTATACCCATACCGGGCCTCTTCAGGCACCGTAAACCGTACAATATTGGTCCCCGTCCGTAACTGCTTCTGACTTATTTTCTCCCTTTGAACCGTCCATTCTTCATTGATTTTCACAAATACACCCCCCGTTGACAACTCATCGTTGATCGACCTGGATACGCCACTGAAATGCTGAATACCATACAGTTCATACTCCAGCCATACTTCCCAGTTTCCGGTTAAATCTTCCTGCACTTCTATGCTGAAAACATTGTCGTACGGATGGTCGGTTTTTCTTCCCGCGGTCAGACCGATTTCACCTGATCCGGTCTTCGCAGCAAATACCCGGGCTGCGGCAGTGCCGACTACTTCCGCTTCGGTTGTTTCAGCCGGCAGAACGGCCGGGGTGGTTTCCCATCCGGTCGTTACCACACCCCCGGCATCACCCGGCTCCGGGTCGTTAAAAAGACCAAAAAACGGACGGAAGCCTGCAAAAATCAATATGAAGGCAGATAAGATGAAGAAATGCATCTTTTTCATAATCTTGGAAATTGAAAGGGTTGGGAGGTAGTGGGATGCTATTCGTAAACAAAGAGGTTCAGTACTTTTCTGCCGGCGGTATTGTGAACCACCAGCAGATAATGACCTCTGGCCAGCTGAATGTCTTCAATCAGATAATCGCGGCTACCTGAAACACTGCGTTTCAGAACCGTTCTGCCTGAAAGATCATAACAGATAATAGCCGTTTCTTCCGTGGAAGAGGTCTGAATACCAAGTTTAAAAGGCCCTGTGGTGGGGTTCGGGTACACTTTGGCGTTTAAATCCGATAGTTTTCCGAATTCCTGCAGGGTAGTATGGCTCTGCTGTTGCTGGTTAGCGGCATTGTTCGCTGAAACGACCGATAGCTGGTTGTTCAGCGGTATCTGGGATACTTCTCCCTGAAACCCGAAAGAGAACACATCATAACCGGAGCCATCCTGATCCCAGTAAATTTGTTTGAAATAGGCATTTCCTTCAGCGTCTGTGCTGTCCGGGAAAAAGATGTTTTCGGCAGAGACATCATCCATCCTCCTCTTCATAAAAACGCCTTCGTAACCAGGGTATAACCCGGCTTTAAAAAAGAGTTCGGTGGGCAAATCTGAAACAGAATCGCCGGCAGGTCTGATGCGGTACTGTCTTCTCAGATGAATCACCACCGAATCAGTACCTATGGTATCCTTGTAGACCGCCGTTTGGGGATGATTGGTATGTCCCCACAGCAGAAATTGCTGCTCCGGGAGGACAGTTTCATTTTTTGCATTGCTTTGACTTAGCTTGCCGGCGCCAATGCCTACGATGTCGTTACCCGCATGGCCGGAAGATTGCTTCTGGTTCAGGCCAAGAACCCCGTCTTTCCCGATGCCTGCCATTCCGAAATGATAGGCGGCATTATCTTTTCTTTTCCAGATGCAGGAATCCGAGGCGTTGAAATAATCCAGAGAATCGAGGGTAATGCCATATTTGATGGCCAGATAAGACTCATACCGGTTCCTGACAACCCTGGACAACTTGTAGTTGAACAGCAGAACCTCCGCGACTTTACCCTTGAATGTTGAGTTCCCGTCCGTGCCGAGTATCAGTTCGGAAGGATTGCTGCCCCCCGGCATTTTATGGATATGCTGGCTAAGTACGTTGATTAAACCATGTGTATTGGTAGAATCCAGGTAGCGTACCGTTTTAGAAAGCTGCCTGATCGACTGTGTGCTGAAACCTATGATCAGCGTAGTATCTTTCTGAAGCCGGTAAAGCCCGAATTCCTGGTCGGAGGTATCCGCCTCATAAACCGCGATAAATGTCAGCTGCTTCTGAAGAGCTGGCACCTGATTTAACCGCGTGAGACGCGAAGCACCGTTAAAATAGAGTGCAGGATTATAATTAAAACCTACTGAGTCCGGAAGCTGTCCGGAACCCGTCAGCTGAACTTCGAGCCCCTGGGTGCCGGCATCTTTGAAAATCAAATGACCCGATGTAACGGAATCTGGCTTCAGCCAAAGTAAAGGGCTGTTCCCCTGACCCCACAGGGAGCCACAGGACCATACAAGTAATACAAGTGTGCCGGTTATGCCTTTCATAGTAGTAGGTTTGGTCGCGCTATCTGCTGAACCATAAGGCCAAAACACATAACACAATAACGGAAACTATAAAATCAGTCTGACACAAAAAAACTTTCCTGTGTTATCAAAAATGGAAACCGTACCAAAACAAAACCAGCTATCTTATTATGAATGCGCTGTCCTATAAAGGAACATATTCCATTTTATGGAATATTACATAAATAGCTGATTTTCAGATGCCATTTTGTAAAATCGGCTTATTTTGTGTAGGTTGTATTATCGGATTCGGACATCCGTTTCTATTAAAATTTACAGGAAAAATTTTTGATAAAATTTTAAAAGACACAGCGGCCAAGCCGCTTCCCACAGGTCGCTCACCCTGTCTCTGCTGAAAAACCAATCAGGCGGGTGCTGACATGACTACCGCAGAAAAAACCGGTCCCCTTCCCACAAAATGGTGAGCCTGATATTGGGGGCCGAAAGTAAATCTCCCTTCGGTTTCCTTGATTTTTTGTTTCTGATCACAATCACCTGTGAAGACCCGAAAACCTCCGCCCTGCCGTCCTGTACATAAATGGCCGTACCCTCGTTGATCCCAACCCCGGTGATGCCTGGAAACTCCAGCACCACGTTCAGCAGCCGGTTGTAACGGCTTCTCGTGACAAAATGCTGGTCAATAACCGTACGGGTCAGAAAACCGAAACCTTCTCCCAGTTCGAGGTTCCCTGCCCGGAGGCTTGAAAAAGTGGTTTCATAGGCAGGGGCTTTCAACTGATTCCCGGTAATCATCTGTTTGCTCATGACCGCCGCACCGGCACTGGTTCCGGCCAACATGGTCCCTTGCTGATAGGCTTCATGCAGCACGGGCGTAATGCCCAACTGCCGGGCAAGCAGCACCAGTATCTGCTGGTCACCCCCTGTGAAATAAATGAGCCGGGCACCCCGCAGGCTATCAAGCTGGGCGGGCGTGGCCGATTCGGTCTGACCGATAAACATGCTGTAAATCACCCGGACATCTGCTGCCTCAAACCTTTGTCTGGCGAGATAAGCGGCTGAATCCTGATTTTCACTGGCCAGGGGTATGATCACCACATAACTGTCGAAGCGGACATCCGCCAACTCCACCATACGGGCGGTCAGGGTACTGTCGAGCCCTCCGCCTATCATAAACAAACTGCCTTTGGGCGCTGCCGCCTGCAACTGGGAAAATGCCAGTAACAGCAACAAACAACTGCCCGAGATACATTTAAAAAAGGTCATTTTGGTCACTCAACACATTCTGGATGCGCTAATATCCGAGAATTACTTTCAAATCGGGAAAAATTCTCAAAAAGAAAAACACTTTGTCTGTCAGCGCTTTAGAATCACATTTCTATCCTTTCCGGAGCGGTTTAAGCAGTGCTTCGAGACCGTTCGATTTGATCACAAACATGGTTTCGAGCAGAATCCCCAGTTTACCGGGAGGAAATCCCTTTCGCGAAAACCATTCCAGGTAAAAGACCGGCAAATCACAAATCAGGGTCGCTTTGTACTTGCCAAAGGGCATAGGTGTCCTGACCAGATCAAGCAGCAACTTTGGATCGGGTCCTTGTCCGGATAACGGCTGCACAGGTTTATTCGAGGACTACCTCAATCGCTGTAAGATCCCAGGCGAGACGCATGCGCAGCGGGTTTTCCTCTATGCTGATAACAAGTGACTCCTGCACTTCTTCCAGGGTCATGGGGGCAACTTCTACTTCAAGCACGTCTTTATCCGCTTCCCGGCTGGCTTTGCCTCCCCAGCTAACACCCCAGGGATATTCTCCGCTGTTAAAATAAACAGTCCATTTATCCGCTTCGGGTTTGGTCCAGATCGAATAGGTACCGGCAGGGAGTACTTTACCGGCTATGGTCAGATCGGTTGCAGTGGTAAAGGTGGTGGGCTCGTTGGCTCCGGTACGCCATACTTCGCCGAAGGGTACGAGTGCTCCGAAAATTTCACGGCCCCGTTTAGACGGGCTGTTGAAAAAGAGTTTGATTTCACGGTCGTTCGTCTTGTATTCAACCCGGTGCTCAGGGCTCATTTTTTTGGTATTGGCGGTCATATATCTGAATGCCAGCCAGAGTCCTATCACGAGTACTGCCAGTACAAGGAGGGTCCATTTGAGGTATTTGTTCATAATAGCATGATTTGATATCTATTGTAAAACTACTGTATTGAAACGACTCCGTCACCTTCAAATTAAGGTCAGATTATCCTTATCTTGGTTCACCAAGTGAATTTATGTATGATCGGTAATTGTCTGCGGTGTTGTTTCGTCTCTGCTGTCTTGTTTTTTCTTTCCCCGCATATAACCCATGCCCAGCCGGATGCGGTGATACCCCGTCCGCAATCGATGGTCTGGAAAACAGGTGCCGGCTTTGACCTGAAAAAAGCCAGACCGGCCCGATCCGCTGACTTCCCGCAGGAAGCCGTGCTGCTTCAGCAAATGCTGGATGAAAAAACGCCTGTTCAGGCTGGAAAAGGCAGGGAGAATGTGTTTCTGCTTAAACAGCAGGGCTTTGCTACCGGCGGCTATCAGCTGCAAATCGACGAAAATCAAATACAAATCATGGCCGGTGATGCGGCCGGTGCCTACTACGGCCTGCTTACTTTGAAGCAGATACTGGCTTCTGCCGGGAGTCTGCAACTACCTCCGGTGGTTGTCAGCGATCAGCCCCGCTACCCCTGGCGGGGTATGCACCTCGACTGCAGCCGGCATTTTTTCACAGTAGATGAAGTAAAACGTTATATAGACTACCTGGCGCACTACAAAATGAACGTCTTTCACTGGCATCTCACCGACGACCAGGGCTGGCGCGCGGAAATCAAACGGTATCCCGAGCTCACGCGCATTGGTGGCTGGCGGAAAGAAACCCTCATCGGCCGACCCTCCGGCCAGATGACGTTTGATGGCAAACCTTATGGCGGTTTTTACAGCCAGGACGAGATGCGGGAAGTGGTGGCATACGCGGCTGCCCGGCACATCACCGTCGTTCCCGAAATTGAAATGCCCGGGCATGCGCTCGCGGCACTTTCGGCTTATCCTGCCCTTTCCTGCACCGGAGGACCGTTCGAAACCGGTCGCTGGTGGGGTGTTTTTGAAGATGTTTTTTGTGCAGGTAACGACAGCACTTTCATCTTCCTGCAAAACGTACTGGATGAAATTACAGCTATTTTCCCCTCTACCTATATCCATGTGGGCGGGGATGAATGCCCGAAAGAACGTTGGAAAAACTGCTCCAAATGCCAGGCGCGTATGCAGGCTCATCAACTGAAGGATGAACACGCGCTGCAGTCGTACTTCATCACCCGCATCGAAAAACACCTCAACAGCCAGGGAAGAAAACTCATCGGCTGGGATGAAATACTGGAAGGCGGACTCGCCCCCAATGCCGCGGTGATGAGCTGGCAAGGCACCCAGGGAGGCATCGCTGCCGCGCAGGCAGGACATTATGCCGTGATGACTCCCGGCAAACCCTGTTATTTCGACCATTACCAGAGCGAAGACAGGAGCACCGAACCCCTCGCCATCGGAGGCTTTAACGCCGTGGAGGCAGTTTATGCCTACGAACCCACCCCTGCTGCCCTGAATTTAACGGAGCGTCCTTATATATTAGGCGCCCAGGGCAATGTATGGACCGAATACATGCCCGATTTTGAGCATGTCACCTATATGATACTGCCCCGTTTGCCCGCCTTGTCAGAAGTATTGTGGACACAGCCCGAAAACAAGGATTACGCTGATTTTATCCGCCGCATGAAGGTGCATGCGAAACAGTTCGACGCGCAAAAAATCCCCTACGCCCCACACGCCCTTAAATAAACCTATGAACCGCCGGAATTTTTTCAAATGGCAGATGCTCGCCACTGCGGGGCTGGCGCTTAAACCGCTGCAGGGACTTGCCCTGAATGCACCACCCCGGGCAGCAGGTCCGCTGGTCGTATCGACCTGGAATTTCGGACTGCGTTCGAATGAAGTTGCCTGGAAAGTGCTTCAGGCGGGTGGGCGGGCCCTGGATGCCGTAGAACAAGGTGTTCGTTTGTGTGAAGACGACCCCAACGAACGCAGCGTAGGCTACGGAGGTCGCCCCGACCGCGACGGCCGGGTGACCCTCGACGCCTGTATCATGGATGAAATGGCCAACATAGGTGCCGTTGCCTGTCTGGAACATGTTAAAAACCCCATTTCAGTAGCCAGGGCAGTGATGGAAAAAACACCCCATGTGATGCTTGTCGGAGCGGGTGCTTTGCAATTCGCACTGGCTCAGGGCTTCCAAAAAGAGAACCTGCTTGTTCCCGATTCCGAAAGGGAATGGAAAGAATGGCTCAAAACCAGTCAGTACAGGCCCATCGTTAACATCGAAAACCACGATACCATCGGCATGATTGCCCTGGATGCCCGGGGAGACTTGTCGGGTGCCTGCACCACCAGCGGCATGGCCTACAAAATGCATGGCCGGGTGGGCGACTCACCTATCATAGGAGCCGGTTTGTTTGTCGACAATGAGGTGGGTGCCGCTACCGCCACAGGTCATGGGGAAGAGGTTATCCGGATAGCCGGCTGCCACCTGGTGGTAGAACTGATGCGGCAGGGCCGTACGGCGGAAGAAGCGTGTAAAGAAGCCGTATTGCGGGTAGTGGCTGCTCAAAAAAGAAGAAATAAATCGCTCACAGAAATACAAATAGGCTTTATTGCCATCCGAAAAGATGGCACCTACGGTTCCTACTGCCTGCAAAAGGGCTTCAACTATGCTGTTTACAACCACGAAGGCAACCGATTAAACGAACCTGACTATTACCTGAAATGAGTGCTCTACTTGAAATCGCCTGCTTCGATCTCTCCTCTGCCCTGCTGGCAGCAAAATCCGGTGCCGACCGCATTGAATTTTGTAAAGACTACACTTCCGGAGGTTTAACGCCCGCGCTGGAAGATTTTCAAAGCCTGCGCAAAGCGACCGACATTCCCATTTTTGTCATGCTGCGTGAAAATCCTGATTTCAACCTGGATGAAGGTGACATGGAGGTATTGATGGCCCGGATGGAGCGTTTCCGCCTGGCCGGGGCAGATGGTTTTGTTTTCGGTTTTCTGAGTGTGGCCGGTGATTTGGCGCCCTTCCCCAACCGCAGACTGATTGATGCAGCCAATCGATTGCCATGTACCCTTCACCGGGCCTTCGACCGGGTAGCCGATGCCGCCACGGCCCTTCAACAGGCCGAAAACTGGGGGTTCAGCTATATTTTATCTTCCGGCGGAGCAAAAACAGCGCTGGAAGGTGCCGCGCAGCTTGTCAAATGGCAGTCGGCCGTCACCACGGTTCAATTCATGGCAGGCGGAGGTATCAGGTCGGAAAACCTCGGACAATTGCTGCAACAGGCGCCCCTGTCATGGTACCACAGTGCTGCCTTAAAACCGGGCTCCCTGGAGGCAGATGCTGCAGAAATCAAACGGTTAAAGGAGCTATTGGAAAAAGCATGAAGCTTTTTCCGGCCATTCTGCTGCTGTTTGTGTGTCATTCCCTGCAAGCGCAGCTTCCTGCCCTGGACCTGCGTCAGGCCAGCTGGTGGTTGAAAGATGAAAATGCCGTAAACCCGGCTTTCCCGGGCCTGGTGGCTGCCCGGGTACCCGGCTCCGTTTATACCGATTTGCTACAGAACAGGCTGATAGAAGACCCCTACATCAGCGACCATGAAAAGACCGTAAGCTGGGTGGAAGAAAAAGACTGGACCTATCTCGCCAGCTTTCAACTCACTGCCGCACAGGCCAATCACCCCCGTGCAGTACTTGTTTTTGAAGGCATTGATACCTATGCAGATGTTTACCTCAACGGTAAATGGCTTTTCAGGGCCGACAATATGTTCAGACGCTGGGAAACCGTCGTAAGCGGCAAGCTGAAAGTGGGTAAAAATAGGCTGACCGTCCTCTTCAAATCAACCACCGGTGTGGCCAGGGCCCTTGCAAAACGATCTCCCCTTACCCTGCCGGGCGGAGAGGGGGTTTATGTGCGCAAGGCACCCTATCAGTTTGGGTGGGACTGGGCGCCACGTTTGCCTGCAGGTGGTATCTGGAAGCCAGTCCGGCTGACTTTTCCGGCGGCTGTACAATTAGGCGATGTAAAAGTGGAGGTCCCGGAGCTCAGTGAACAGCAGGCCCTGGTGCGTCTGAGCGGGCGCCTGAAAGCTCCTGCCAAAACAGCGGTGATTGTCCGTTTTGATATCAGCAAAGATACTTTTCACCTACAGCGGAACATAGCTGTTGCGGCAGGTCAGCAACATTTCGAAACCAGTTTTGTCATTCAGCAGCCCCAACGCTGGTGGCCGAATGGCTGGGGAGAGGCCCATCTGTACAGGCTTAAAACAAGTCTGTTGGTAAAGGACAGAATACTGGAACAGCAGTTTCAGGATGTCGGCCTGCGTAAAATCCGCTGGCTTCAGCCACCTGATCCGGCCGGGACCGGGTTTTATTGCGAAGTAAACGACAAAGCCATCTTCATCAAGGGCGCCAACCTGGTTCCTGCCGATATTTTCCCGCACCGGGTGCTTCCCGGAACCTATGAAGCGCTGACAGATCGGGCAAAATCTGCCCATCTGAATATGTTACGCATCTGGGGTGGCGGTATTTATGCCGACGATGCCCTGATGACCGCCTGCGACCGTGCCGGCATCCTGGTCTGGCAGGATTTTATGTTCGCCTGCGCGCTTTATCCGGCCGACAGCGATTTCCTGGAAAACATTGAAGCCGAAGCCCGACAGCAAATCCTGCGGCTGAGAAATCATCCGAGCCTGGCACTCTGGTGCGGCAACAACGAAATCAGCGAAGGCTGGTTCAACTGGCACTGGCAGGAAACGCTGGGTTATTCCGAAAAAGACAGTCTGCAACTGTATCAGGATTATCAGAAAATCTTCCACAAGCTGCTGCCCGAACTGGTAAACGAGCTGGATGGCGACAGCTATTACCACCCCTCCTCTCCAGCCAACGGCTGGGGTACACCAAAAGCCTATACGGAAGGGGATGTGCATTTCTGGGGCGTTTGGTGGGGACTGGAGCCCTTCGAAAATTACCGCGCCAGGGTGGGACGGTTTGTTTCGGAATACGGTTTTCAAAGTATGCCGGAGATGCGCAGTCTGAACAAATTCCTGCCTCCGGGTCAGGATACGCTGGGCTCCCCTGCCCTCCGGCAGCATCAGAAACACCCGCTCGGTGATTCAACCATCCGGGCCTATATGGAACGGGATTACCGCGTACCTGAGAAGCCGGATGACTTCAGTTATGTTTCGCAGTTGCTTCAGGCCCGTGGAATGAAAATAGCCATGGAAAGCCACCGTTTCGCGCAGCCTTATTGTATGGGGTCATTGTTCTGGCAATGGAACGACAGCTGGCCGGCCATCTCCTGGAGCGCCATCGATTATTACAACCAGCCCAAAGCCCTTTATTATCAGGCAAAACGTTCGTTTGCACCGGCAGTTTTGCGGTTTGATACGGTGGGAGAACAATTAATGGTTCAATGGACGCAGGAACAGCCGGTTGCCGACAGCGGGTTCCTGCGGCTGCAATGGATGGATATAGAAGGAAACCTATTCACGGACAGCCTCCTGCCCGTTAAGCTCAACGGGAAAAATGTACAACAACTCTGTACCTTAACACGGGCAGCATTTTCTGTAGATTCTTCCCGTCGTTTTATGCTTGCACAACTTTATACAGGGAGCGATACTTTAACAGCGGAGCCTTTCTTTTTCCTGCGCCCCAAAGACCTGGATTTGGCAGAATTTCAGCTTCAATGGCGTCCTCTCACAGCAGGAAAACTGGAAATTATAAGCAATAGCCTGATAAAAAACCTCCGTTTGCAAGCTCCGGGTTATGAATTTGAAGACAATTACTTTGATTTGATTCCGGGGAAAAGGACTGTTGTTTCCTATAAAACGCTCATGGGAGACCTGCCCTTTATCCTCAGCTACAAAAGTCTGCGCGACAGCTATTAAGCGGGCTTCAGTTCCCCGTTCCCAACAACTTCAGTACCTCAACTTTGGTTGCGCGGTGGATCAGCAGGACGAACAAACCATTTCCCTTTACTTCCAGGATTTCGGTGGTGCTTACTGCCGGCAGCACCCCCTGACGCAACAATTGTCCGTTGGTATTGTACAAGGTGTAGGCAGCCGCTTCCGAGGGATTATATACTACAAAACGCCCGTCTGTAAATGGATTCGGATAAGCCTGCAAGGGGAAGTTTTCAGTTACCTCAACCACACTCACCACGCTGTTGGCAGCATTGGGTGTTGGTGTATTAAAGGAAACCCACTGGGAATGTCCATCACTTTGACGCCCCATGGAGACATCTTCCAGCTGTGCCCCAAAAACAAGGGTATCCAGCGCGACATAATCACTACCCACTTTTTTAAAGAGTCCGAGCGCCTCACCGGATTTTGACAAGGCAAAAGCCGCATGGCGGGACCCTCTGGCTGCTACATTGCTGGCCCATACCAGGTAGTGTGCGCCAGGTGCAATCGTATCGGCCGGGAAAGCCCATTTATCAGGATTGCTGAGATTATCGGTCAGGTAATGACCTGCCAGAAAATAGGGTTCTGAGGTCGTATTATACAGTTCTACCCAATCGCTGTTTACTCCGGCTTCATCTTCAATATTGTTATTGTTATCAGCCAGAAATTCGTTTAACACCAGCGGCCCCGTCTCGAATACCTGAAAAAGTGCCGGAGCACAGGGCTTATACCGGGTATTCGACTGCCCATCTACGGCAGAAACCCGTACCCCCAACCAGCCACCTGCCTGCAACACCGGGAGTGTGTTGGCATAAATACCATCGCCTGCAGCGTCATCCTGATGAGCACCATCATCGAAGAGCGCCAACGATTGGGTATTGCCCTGCCAGGTATAGGTTAACATGACTATGGAAACCGCCGTTTCGTCTTCTACCCTTACTTTTATCAGCGGCTGACGACCTGTTACCAGATTGGTTACTTCGAGCTTGCTGATAACCGGCGCGATATTCAAACCAACCGGCAGCTGAGCCAGTGTATTGTTTGCGCGGTTGATGCCGAATGGTTTTATCCCGATTTTTACATGCCGGTCGTCGGAAGTGGTTGTAAACGACTGGAGGAAGTCGTTCTGGCTGAAGCCATAATCCAGGGTTCGGTAGGTATCATTCAGTGCCCAGGGTGTGATTCGGTTTTTGATGGAATCAATTCCTGCACCCCAGCTGTTAGCCAACAACTGCTCACTGACCTGTTTAAGATAATAGCTGAAAATATTACGGGCCTCCGTATTGGCCATCAGCTTCTCGTAAAGCGGTCTCGCGTCACCGGATGGCTTCCAGTTATAAGCGTTGATGGTTTGCCAGTTGATCCCAAACCAGTCAATGCCAAAACTATTGTCGGTATCGTAGGGGATGTATTCAAATTTTCCGGTAGCCGGATTATGGTACAGATAGAAGTTGTTTTTGTTATAATAACCATCCCAGTTACCTGTACTCACATCTACCGCAAGTGTATGCAGATAATCTTCAACGTTAAAAATGGTGTCAAGGGCACAATAAATCTGTGCAGCCGGGGTCTGATGCAACACCCGGATAAAATGGGCCAGGTCGCTGTAGTCATCTGTATCGGTATTGGTTTGTAATTCATACACCCTTCTGCCCTGGCTTTCCAGTTTGTAATCGTTGGGGTTGCCGGAGATATATGTCAGACTTGCCGGATAGAGACATTTGTACAGATTGCCGCTTTTGCTACCGAAACGCAACTGGGTAAAATCTTCATTGATGTGCTCGGTGTTCAGATATACCCCTCTGTATTGCCCGTTGATATACAGCGCCACATGATTGGCCCTGGGGGCAGCCAGCCCTTCGAGCCGGCAAAGGTCCCAGAAAAATTTCGCCCGCGACATCGAGGGGTCGTTGTGATTGCCGTTGAAGTTAAAATCCTTGATCAGTTCATACCTGCGCCCCGAAACAAAGGTATTTACCGAAACCCGAAACGATTTTTTATCTGCTGAACGGGAAGTATTGCCCCTTAACCTGAATCCGACATTGCGGGTTGTATCACTTCTGCTTCCCCGTGTGAAGACAAAATCAGCCGGATATTCGTGGTCGCTGTACCAGTTGCCTTGCTGAAGCAGGGCATTCAGGCTGTCGGGATGCAGCAGTATATCAACCCTCGCTACGGTCTGGTCATTGAATACGTGACCCGTCGGAGGTAATAGCTGTCCACCGGACATAACCGGAATCAGCAACCATAGCATTAGTAACAGCAGTTTGCCGGAAACGGGAGGTATTGTATTCAAAAAAATCAAATTAACAGGCTGAAAATTAAAGTTACAGCATTCGGCCGGATGTATTGCGCTGATTTACGACTGAGTTAATCAACAATTTCTATTTTTTGATAAATCTGGCCAGATGCAGGGTATCTCCCTTTTGAATACGGACAATGTACAAGCCCGCATTCCATTCGGCACAATTCAGGGTTGCCAGATCCGACTCCCTGGTGGTACCTGTCTCCATCTTTTTGCCCTGGCTGTCGAATACATCCCAAACCAGGGTTTCCTGCAGCGGGTTATCCAGCCGGATGTTCACCCAATCGCTGGTCGGATTGGGATACAGCAACAGCCGCTGCATGTTGGGGGATTGCCTTACACTTACCACCGCATCGTTGTTGCTGCCAAAAGTGGGTTGCTGAAACACAAAATTACCGGTTCCATTGGGTACCCGCGCATAAGCTACATCAACGGTCTGGGCCGGGAAAACAAGCTGATCAACGGCATTTAAAGCGGCATCCGATAAAATCAGGTCTTCCCCGGAGGCAGAAAGTTTAAAATTGCTGTGCATAGTACCTTCTGTCTGCTCTTCATCCGCCCAGATTATCAGGTAACCGTTTGCAGGCAAAAGGGTGCCGGCCGGAAACTGCCATTTGTTGATATTGGCAGGGTTATCAGTGATGTAAAAACCACTGATATCCACAGGGCTTCCATTCGTATTGTATAATTCAACCCAGTCGTCATGGTCTCCTGCCGAATCAACCGTTCCGGTAGCATTACTGGCCAGTAATTCGTTGATCACCACCCCGTTTTGAGCAGCCATGGATGCGACTTTGTAAACAAATACATCGTGTTCGGCACCCACAGGAAGGTAAGACGCCGATTTCGCTGCAGTGTTGGCAATGGCCTCAATGTAATACCTGACAATGGCCGACGCCTGAAATCCTGGAATCTGACCGCCATAAACCCCGTCCCCTGCCGCTCCGTCCTGATGTGAACCGTCGTCAAACATTTCGGTTCTGGTCAAATTGCCGACCAGTCCGGTAGCATACCAGAGGTATACCACCTGTGCTGCCGGCGACGCCGCGAGGGTAGCCTTAACAGTAACCGTTTCATTCGCCAGCGGAGCAGTGTACTGCAGTTGCTGGCTGTTGTAGTAGGGAGCCGCTTGTATGACCGGGGCTTGTTGAGCTACCTCCGTGTTACTCAACAGATAAGCCCTGCGATTGACCACGAAAGTCTTCAGCGCCGGTACTCCTGTGTTGTACTGGGTTATGGTATATAATTTTTTGGTATCAGAAGCCACATGACTGCTGATTTGTCCATCCAGTTCATCAATCAGGGCATTGGCATTTGCGGTGGTAAAGGTTTCCTGTAAAATAGTCCGGTAATGCGCGAGATACCTTTGTCGCAGTTCCGGTATGTTCAGCAGTTTGTTCAGCAGCGGGTAATTCACATGGGTCACATTCTTAAAGGGCCCCCAGGATGTGCTGGTGGCAAGATTCGTCTGGAAAGTTGAATTACCATCATATTCCAGGGGGGTAGTCCGGCCGGTTTCAGGCTCATAATAGATCATATAGTCCATCTTACCCTTCATGGTATAACTGTCATCATCGGTAAAGATGTTCTCCACAGCCAGAAACCAGAGTGCTTTATCGACATCGATGTAAGCCTTGACCGTATCAAGCGTCGCTGCGTTGGCGGTGCTGAGTTTTTGAAAGGCAGCGACCAGTTTTGCCCAGGGATCCGGAATATCGCTCGATTTGAGGCTGTAATAGTTATTGTACAAAGCCGAATCAGCCCCCAGATAATTCATGCCGGCCGTGCCGTCTCCCCAACCACCTTGCGGGATGCCTGTGTTTTCCTTGGTGGCTCTGAAACGGGCGCCGTCGTTGCTCAGAAACCACTGCTTCAGTAGTCTTTTATCTACATTCTGGATACTCGGATAGATGCCCCAGTCGACATTATTCAGGTACAGGCGTACATAATTGGTCTTGGCAACCGGAATATAACGTGCGGCCATACGACCATACAACACCTCCCGCATGAAGGTATGGTCGCCATGGGCATTGTTCAGTTTCAGATCGGTATACCCCAGTAATTCCTGGTTTGGGCGGTAAAAATCGAGTTCTACCGAAAAGGATTTTTTCTGAGAACTGCCAATCTGGGTGTAAGAAGTATTTCCGCGAAAACGGACACCAACACTGTCGTAGGTTACACCATCGTACACCAAAGCCGCCGGAATATTGGTTTCAGAGGCATAGTTAGCAGTTAATTGCGACCAATAATTAGCCTGCGGAAAGTTCAGGTATACATTTTGAATACTGTCCTTATCATACAAACCCGTTGCCGCCTGCCCGCCGGTAAGCAGCATCCGGCCATCGGGCGAATAGTACATTTCCGACGGCAGGGATTGCGAAGTTGCGACACCTGAAAAAAGCAGTAAAACCAGGAGTAGGCGGACGAACAATACTGACCTCATAAGCATAGTAAAATGTTAACAGCTACCGGGTTAGCCGGCCGGAAATCCGCTTCAATGTTAAGAAATTATTAAGTCATCCGGGCTTTTTTCGGTCAGGCGTTTCTGACATCTTTTATGCCATTCAAATCAGTAAACGGCTGTCCTGATTTTCCTGAAATTAACTTTTTAATGTCAGGACATCATTTTTTCAGGGGAGCCGTTTGCCGGCATTGCCAAATGCTATCTTGAAATATTAAAAAAAATGACGACCCGCTGATACGAAAGTTAAGTTTAGGTTAATTTTTTGAAGATATTTGAACATGCAGTTACGCCTTTTCAGCCTGTTTCTTCTGTCAGGTTTAAGTTTGTCAGGTTGTCAGAAAGATCCTGGCATCGGTGGTTTTGCCCGTGTCAGTGGCGTAATCTGGGTAGAAGACTGGAACGCCGGTTTTACAGCCATTCAATCGACCTATGCCGCCATGGATGAAGATGTTTACCTTGTTTTCGGGGAAGACATTACTTACGGGGCTGATGAAAAGACCAGCTACAACGGTGCTTATACCTTTAAGTACCTGTATCCCGGCAAATACAAAGTATATGCTTATTCCGACAGGCTCGAAACTGCCGGGAATACTTCCAAAACAGAACCCATATTGCTTGAATTTGAGATAAAGGAAAAAAGGCAGGAAGTCACGCTGGATACTATTGTAATCAAAAAATGACACCGCTTTCACTTCCGCTTTTTGAGCCCATCAGCATCACCGAGTTAGGGAGTGCACAACTCATGGAGCGCGTAGACCGCAAGTATCACCTCCCTGTTGGCGGGCTTGACGAGCTGCTGGCTCCTTTGATTCCACATTACCGCATCCTGGAAGTTGAAGGTAATCGGCTGACAACCTACGATACCAGGTATTTTGATACCCCTTCGCTGGATTGTTATCACCAGCATCACGGGCAAAGAGGTGAGCGTTACAAAGTCCGCCACCGCACCTACGTAGAAACGGCCACTACCTTTTGGGAAGTTAAAGAGCGTAACAATAAAAAAAGAACCCGGAAAACAAGAATAGCTGCTGAACTGGAAGGATTCCGGACCCCCGAAATCCGGGAGCTCATACAACTGTATTCTCCCTTCCGACCCGATACGCTGCAGGCCGGACTGCAGGTTAAATACCACCGGCTGACGCTTGTAAACCGTCTTTCAGCAGAACGTATCACCATTGATTTACAGCTGAGTTTTGCTTTGCGGGAACATCAGATCAGTTTTCCCGAACTGGTCATTATTGAAGTAAAGCAAAACCGCTTTGCCGCTTCACCCATGGTAGATGCCCTCCGGCGAGCCAATATCCGTCCCGGCGGATTGAGCAAGTACTGCTTTGGCATGGCCTGTCTGAATCCGCAACTCAAACAAAATCTGTTCAAACTCCGGCTGAAACAGCTGTTAACCTCTGCACATGTATCATCTACTGCTTAGCCTTCAGGAAAATTTCCTGGCACCCGCTGATTTATTCGACCAGTTATCCGGCACCTTTCTGGTGCGGCTCGGGGTTGATCTGGGCTCTGTCTGGATATTGGTACGCCTGATATACTTCCCGGTTTATAAAACACGGGATCTGTTTTTCACTTTTATCATCTTCAACCTGGTCATCTTCCTGATTTCGTATTCGTTGAATCAGACAGAACTCTCGATGGGTGCTGCCTTCGGCTTGTTTGCCGTATTCAGCATGCTGCGCTACCGCACCGAAGACATCTCCATCAAGGATATGTCGTATTTATTCCTGTGCATTGCGCTGGGTGTTTTAACCGCCGTTTCTACCGGTGGCTGGAAGCTGCAGCTGGCTATATCGGGCATCATACTGGGCATTACCTACTTGCTCGAAAGCAAGTGGTTGTTCAAAAAGGAAAGCGCGAAAACCGTGTTCTACGACCAGATTTCGCTGGTAGCGAAAGACAAGGAGGCCGAATTACTGGCCGATTTAAGAGAAAAAACCGGACTGCCGGTGCACCGGGTTCAGATACAGAAGCTTGATTTCGTGCGGGATTCAGCGCAATTGAGGGTATTTTATTACGAAAACTGACCGGATGCGCTTTAGGATTGGCTGTCTGGTACTCGGGATATGCGCGTTTGCGGGTAAGGCAGGCGCGCAGCAGAATGATTTCGGGCTATGGGTCGGTTATCAGGCGCAATTCACCCCCTTCAAAAAATTCCGGATCGAACTGGCGCCGGAATTCCGCTTCGACCAGAACCTCCGTAACCTTGACCGGTTTCTGGTCGACGGCGGGCTGGAATACCGTCCACTCCAATGGATGCATATTTCGGGTTACTACCGCTATATCGTACGCAACCGGCGGGATCATTATGATCATCGGCACCGGTTTTATGCTGATCTGAAGCTGCAAAAAGAAATCGGGAAGGTGGAACTCTCCTACCGCCTGCGTTACCAGAATCAGTTTACCGACTTCGGCGTATTCCGGGAAGAAGGCATCGGCAGTTCCTACCTCCGGCATAAATTCGGCACCGACTTCAACCTCCCCCGCAAGCTCACCGCAAGTTTATCGGCCGATTTCTGGCTGGCTACCCACCCCGACCGTCCGCAACCCGACAACTGGCGTCTGACCAGTTCGCTCAGCTGGGATCAAAGCAAAAAAAAACGCTGGCAGCTGGCCCTGCTCCGTGACCAGGCACTTAACAGCCTCGACCCGCTCACCGCTTATATTTTGCAGATAGGGTTTAAGCAGAAGTTTTAAGGCATTATGCCCGGGCAAAAGTCAGGAGAGGTCCTATATTGCCCTGGTCGGCTTCCCGGACGGCGTTTAAGTAGGTTGTCCGGGTGTTGCTCTGATTGGCCAGATCACCCGCACCCCAGGAGAACACGGGCAGCCCGAATACCTTCCCTATGATAACATCTGCCATCAACCGGCTGTGCCGCCCGTTTCCGTTGGAAAAACAGTGAATGCTGACGATGCGGTGTTTGAAACGAACCGCCAGCTCATCCGGCGGATAAGTCCCCTCCTGTAACCAGTACAAAGCATCTTCGTAAAGCGTGCGAAGGGATACGGGAATCTGCCATTTATCCGTTCCCAGATTTTTATCCGTTTTTCTGAAATCCCCTGCCCAGGCCCATACCTGTCCAAACATGCGTTTGTGCAATTCCCGGATAAATTTTTCAGTAAAGATGGTTTCTGCCTTCAGCGGACGACCGATCAACCACAGCATGGCATCTTCAATGTTTTGCTGTTCAAATTCATTGAGTTCCGCCTGCGTGGTGATGGTTGGTATAAGCAGTCCCTCTTTTTCTTCTTCGTCCAGTGGTGTCTGACCCTGGATATAGGTCAGGTCTAATCCCATAAAACTTTTGGCATTTCGTGTTTAAGGCTGGCTGTCCGTTCGGATATCGCCTTTTTAAGGCGCTTCTCTGAATTGGTCTGATCTTCCAGTTTCATGGTGTTGGAAGTACGGGTGACCAGTGCTGTGGCCAATGCTCTGGCTTTCTTTTCAATCAGGGCATCCAGAGAGCCGTCGTTGGGCACAAAACCATACACCAGTTGCATGTCCATCGAACGGGCCACTTCCCGAAGTGTTTTAAGTGTAATGGTTCCTTCCTTTTCCCTGACTTCTATTGCCTGAACACTTTGCCGGGTAATGGAGAGCTTTCCGGCGAGTTGTTCCAGCGACATACCAAAAGCCATCCGGATAGCTTTGATCCAGCCGGTTGCAGGGACAGTAGCTTTGACAGCAGGCACAAATACTTTGATTTTGTCTTCCAACTGACTTTTCAGGAGTCTTTTTTTGTCCATAACGTAAGGCTATAGCCTGATTTTTAATACACAAATGTAAGTATATAACCTGACAAAATAAAGCATAAAGTAAGGCTTTAACCTGACAAAAATATAATTTATCCAGGCAGTCAGCCTGCAGCCAACCGGATGCTTCGACCTGAGTTTCCCTTGACTCGTGAAAAAAATCCGGGATAATTTTATAAATAGGACTATTAGGTATTTAAATCTATTTATACATTTACACTCAACTTAAATACTTATGGACACACTCGAAACAACCAAAGTCGGGAAAATCGTCAGCGACGATTACCGCACTGCCCGCATATTCACCGAATACGGCATCGATTTCTGCTGCAAAGGCGGCATCAGTCTGCAGGAGGCCTGCAGACTCAAAAACCTGGCTCCTGACCAGGTAATAACTGCTTTGCAGCAAGTAGCAGGCACACCCGAAGAAACGGACCCTGCCCACAGCCTGTCGCTGACTGAGTTGGTTACCTATATCATCGACAAGCACCACGCCTACATCCGGTCGGTTGGGCCAACGCTCGACGGTTACCTGGTCAAAATTGCTCAGGTTCATGGCGAACGGCATCCGGAACTCCTTCGGATTGCGACACTTTTCCGGGCGGGTTTTCTGGCGCTGGTTTCGCATATGCAGAAAGAAGAGCATATCCTTTTCCCACTGATTCAGCAACTGAATCAGGATGCCAGTCAACAGCAGCTGCTGGCGCAGATGCTGGGTCCGGTAGCGCAAATGGAAGCGGAACACCGCGAGGAAGGCGACAGATTCGCCGAAATGAGAAGTCTGGCGAATGATTATACGCCACCGGCAGATGGTTGTCAGACCTATCGGGTGGCCTTCCGCATGCTGGAAGAATTTGAGACTGACCTGCACCGGCACATTCACCTGGAAAACAACATATTGTTTCCGGGAGCCTTGAACCGGAATCAAAATTAAGGGAGATGGTCTTTTTTTCTGCCGCCAGCGAAACTGCTATCCGCCTGCTTACCTATGTACATGCCAGAAGTCTGGACGGCAAAAGAATGGGTGTACCGGAAATCGCCCGGCATACCGACACGCCACAGTCGTATGCGGCCAAAATAATGCAGGTATTGAGCCGGAAAGGGCTGGTTAATTCCTACCGGGGTATGCATGGCGGGTTTTATCTGGACCACAGTTTGCCTGAAATCACCATTTACAGCATCGTGGAAGCCATCGACGGCATCGGATTTCTGCAGGGTTGCGGGCTGGGACTGAAAAACTGTGTTTCCCAGCATCCCTGTCCCATGCATGATGATTTTATGGTGATACGGTCCAAAATGGAGCTCTCCTTAAAAACAACCACCATTGCGTTGCTGGCTGAAAAATACCTTGAAAACAAAAGTTATCTGTCAGTGAATGATCAATTACTACCATCAGAATAATTCAGGCACCTCCCTTAAAGACCGCTGATTTCAAAATGCACAGGCTTCAGATAACGGCAAGTTTGGGATGGCTACTACTGGTAAATGTGCTTGGCATTTTAATCAGGTGGCACTTTGTTACCCCTATAGCAGACTTCCGGTATCCCTGGTGGCTGCATTCCCATTCACACATGGCCTTTTTAGGGTGGGGTTTTAATATGCTCATGCTTTCGGTTACCGGTTTATATCCCGGGCCAAAACGTAAGATAAACAGTTTGTGGTGGGCCTTACAGCTTCCGGTTTTGGGGATGGTGGTGTCATTTCCGCTGACGGGTTACAGTACGCTTTCCATTGTCTTTTCCACCCTTCATATTCTGGGAAGCTGGTGGTTTGCCGGCTGGTGGTTTTGGGTCGCCCGGAAAGCAGTGCCCACGACCGTGAGAATCGCGGCTGACTGGGCTTTGGGATTTTTGTTTGTCTCCGGCCTTGGTCCGTTTGGGCTGGGTTTAGTGCTGGCACTGGCACCCGAAAACCGGGAATTGTACGAGTTGGCGCTTCATTTCTACCTGTATTTCCAGCATTCGGGATGGTTTATATTTGGAGGTGCTGCCGCCCTGCTTGGCTGGCTCAGACTGCCGGAGGGGACGCTTACCCAATACCGGATACAGCAGCTTCTTCGGCTCGGGGGTTATTATGTCATCACATACTTTATAGCCGGCCTGCTGGTGCCCCGGGGTGGGGTTGCGGCAGGTTTAGGCATGGTGGCAGCCGCATCCCTGATGCTAATCACCCTGCGTTCGCTCTTGCGTTTTCAGTTATTTAAAACGTTGCATTTATTTCCCCGCTGGCAGCGTTGGCTGATTGGTATTGTGCTTCCGGCACTTTGGCTTAAACTATTGCTTGAGCTTGTGTTTCTGATACCGTGGGTAAGCGACTATGTTTCTCCCATAAGGGCTTTTAAAATAGCCTTTCTGCACCTCAATTTTTTAGGCATACTCACCCCCATCCTTTGGGTGACCCTGCTGAAAGTCAACGCGGGTCGCGGAATTGAAGCAGCGATCCGATGGTACATCGCTGGTTTTATGGCTACAGAACTGGGGTTGTTATTTAGCCCTTTTCTGAGCCATCTCCAATGGAATGGCTACAGCATCGTCAACATCTGGTTGTGGTTATCAGCCCTGATGCTGTTAGCCGCCATCTCTTTAATCTTCCGGCAAAGCCGTCATAATTTATCCCTGCCCTCATGAAAACCTTGTTTCCTGTCCTCCGGCTTAACCGGGAATTCCGTTTTGAAGCCGCGCATCTGTTGCCATGGCATGAAGGGAATTGCCGCCATTTACACGGTCACTCCTACCGGCTGTCGCTGGAAATCCGCGGGCGTCTGCAGGACCAGCCCGGAAATTCAGCCTGTGATATGGTCATGGATCTGAAACAATTTAAACAGTTGGTAGAGGATACCCTTATCAAGCCATGCGACCATGCCGTACTGGTACCCGACACACTGACCAGCCAACAATTGGAAGCCATAAGAACCCTTTCTGAACGCATACTATTGCTACCCTTTCAGCCGACCTGTGAAAGGCTGGTTTGCTGGATGGCTGAACAGATAGATGCGGCATTACCGGAAGGTATCCGGGTAGTAAAAGCCCGTTTATGGGAAACAGCTCAAAGTTCCGCTTCCTGGGATTGGTATGATCAACAAACCTTATAAGCTACTGAAGATGAAAAAACCGCTTCTTTTTTATCTACTGACTGCGCTTATGCTTCTTGCTGCCTGCAAAAAAGAGCAGCCGGTGGTTCCGGCCAGCGCCGGTGAACCCCTTGTGTTGCATCTCCTGCATTTTGTGGACAGTGTTCCGTTGCAGCAGCATGCCCTGATGTATGAGAATGTAGCCGGAAACCCCTATTCCGTCAGCAAATTGAATTATCTGATTTCTGAAATCACCCTGGAGTATGAGGATGGCAGCTCCCGATATCTTCGGGGGCCCTGGTACATAGACCCTTTCGACGCGCTCCCTGATACCATACAGCTCCCCCAAAATAACGACGCCGGCTATCCCCTGCAGCTTTCCTTCCATCTTGGGCTCGACAGCGCCCTTAATCAGTCAGGTCTTTGGGACGTACAGGAAGAAATCATGCTCATGGCCTGGCCGGAAATAATGGGTGGTGGCTACCATTTCCTGAAGTTTGAAGGGCAGTTTCTCACCGGAAACAGCCAGTTGAGTGGTTTTGCCTTCCATCTGGGGAAAAGCAGGCATCTGGTCCGGCATCTTCCTGTAACCCCCTCACCCGCCGGTTCAGACAGTCGCTATGAACTGCGGATGCAACTTAACCGGTGGTTTGGTCCTCCTGTCATCTGGGATTTAAACCAACAACTCACCCACACCATGCACAACGATTCAGCCATGCAGATGCTGGCACAAAACGGGCAATATGTATTCAACCATTAAATACCTGACAGCCCTTTTCCTGATCGGAACCTCGCTGGGGTGCCGGCACGAAGAGGTGGTGATCAAGGAAGATGACTGGGTATTTAATCCCACCGTGCTGGCCTCCCCCCGGCCACCTTTTTTTCCCGTCATGTGGCAGCCAGCCCATAACCTGATGACGGCCGAAGGTGTTAGGCTGGGGCGCTCACTGTATTATGACAACATCCTTTCTGAAAACGGACGATCCTGTTCGTCCTGCCATTGGCAGCAGCGGGCGTTTACAGCTGACCGGCTGGTAGTAGGGTTGGATACCGGCAGATTTTATGAGATTATGCCGCATCAGAACCTGGGGTGGAAACATGCCTATAACTGGACCGGCAATGAAGCGTTGCTGGAAGATGTCCCGCATGCCGATTTTGGCCCCGACTTCTTCAATACGGATATGACAGCCATGAAAACCAGGTTGATCCGGCATGCATCCTATCCCCGGCGTTTTTACGAATCCTTCGGGGTCAGCATAGCCAACTACCCCGACACCCTACCCGATCTGATCACCAAAGCGCTGGCGCAATTCCTGAGGTCGCTGGTCTCGGCCAACAGCTCCTTCGACCGCTTCCGGCTGGGTCAGACAGATCTTTCAGCAGCTGCATTGCGGGGATATTTCCTCTTCTTTTCTGAACGGGGCGAGTGTTTCCATTGCCACACCCCTCCGTTTTTCACCGACCATGACTTTCACGACATCGGCCTGGAAAAGACACCTTCGGGAAGGCATGAAGGCAGGGGGCTATTCACCGGGACAAACCATGATCGGGGTAAATTCGCCACCCCAAGTCTGCGGAATATTGCGCTCACCGCTCCTTATATGCATGATGGCAGGTTTCCGGATATGGAAGCAGTAGTAGAATTTTACAGCAGTGGGGTTCAGACCTCTCCCAATCTTGATCCGCTTTTTTACAAACAACACAGTGTTCCGGGTTTACAGCTTACTCCCCTGGAAAAGGCTGATCTGGTCGCGTTTCTCCATACGTTAACCGACAGCAGTTACCTCCAAAACCCACTGCCATGAGCTATCTGAACTATAAATCGCTGACCGGTCTGCTTCTGGCAGTTTACCTTGTCTATTGTGCGCAGCTCTATTTTGTCACCTCCGACAACAGCCATATACCGGGTGTTTCACTCAGTGACACGGGTTTAAAAGGCCGGGAAGTATGGGCGAAGTACAACTGTCAGAGTTGCCATCAGCTGTTTAAGCTGGGTGGGTATTTAGGTCCTGAACTCACCAACATTTTCGACCAGCACGGAAAGTCGGAAGGTTATGTGTTGGCCTTTATACTGAATGGCTCTCAGGGTATGCCAGCTTTGGGGGTAAGTGAATCAGAAGCACAACAACTGGCTGTTTATTTAAAGGAAGTCGGGATGGCAGACAATGCCGCAAGACGCAATCTAAGGTCGGATGAAAAAGAATAACAATCGTTTGTGGTTGCTTCTGGCCGTGGCCGCGCTAAGTCTCACCCTTTTCCTGGGCATACTGGCCTCCATCCGTTATATGGGAGATGCCCGGATGGATGCCTATCTCTCGTTTCGCAAACTCCGACCCCTGCATGTGAGCAGTGCGCTGGGGTGGATTTTTGCTGCAGCCATTGGCATTATCCGGCTTGCATTGGCCGAAAACAGGCCGGAAAACGAACAGAAAAACCATAACAGGCTCCTCTGGCTGTATCTTATCCTCGGGTTGGCTATCCTGCTTTCCTATGTACTGGGTTATTTCGGGGGCAGGGAATACTGGGAATTCCCTCCGGTTTTTATCACCGGTATTTTACTGGTCTGGTTTCTTTTCGGACGGGAAACGCTTGCCGGAATCCCCTGGAAAAAAACCATGCCCATCTACCGCTGGATGTGGCTCACCGGTGTGGTTTTTTTCGCCTTTACTTTCCTGGAATCACTTTTCTGGCATCTTCCAGCCGTTCAGCAGCAGCCGGTTCGCGAACTCAGCCTGCAGTGGAAATCTTACGGTTCATTGGTCGGCTCCTGGAATATGCTGGTTTACGGCACAGCCATCTGGTTGGGGAGGCGACTGAACCAAACCAGCGATGCAGTACCTGCTACCAAAACCGAAACAGCCATTTACCTGCTCAGTTTGACCAATCTGATGTTTAACTGGTCGCACCACATCTATTCAGCACCGGTTGCCGGCTGGTTGCTGCAACTGGGGTATTATGTCAGCATGACTGAAATCCTATTGCTGGCTAAATTGCTATACGACTACCGAAGGCCCCGTGCGATTGGCCTTACAGACCGTCTTTTGCAGTATGCGGATGTCTGGGTGGTGGTCAATCTGCTGCCCGCCATTTTAATATCTGTGCCTGCCTTAAATTACTACACGCACGGCACCCATGTGACGGTGGCTCATGCTATGGGAACAACCATAGGAATCAATACCCTGATCTTGCTGGCGGCTATCAGCTATCATGTTCCGGGACATTTTTTTTCATCTGCTGACTTCAGGCTTATCAACGGATTTCAGTGGTTCACCGGCCTCTTCCTCGGGTCGCTCCTTTTCATAGGGCTCCGAACCGGACTGTTACGGGATCATATAGCTTTTCAAACTCTGAAAACGCAACATCAACCCTGGCTGGTGCTCGCGTTTAGCTTCGGTATTATCGCCGCTTTGCTGTTATTGGTTTTTTGTATCAGGCTCTTTCGTAAGCTTAAAAACAGCCACCGTATGGATACGTCTGTGGTGGTCGGCAAATAATATAACCGGGTCAATTATTCCCTCTTTTACGGATACCTAAAGGGCCAGCAGTTGGTATACGGTGACACGCATATTCAGCTTCTCAGCAGAATATACCGTTAAATAATTGATTATGAATTACATACGGATATTTTCCGGTTTATGATTTGAATCATAAAACCGATTTAAGGATAAACAGATATTTGTATCCATTAAATGACTGTACATGAAAAAATCATTCCTCCTGATCGCCCCTCTTTTTGCGTTACTTGTTGCCTGCGGTGGCAGCGGTTCCTCCGACAGCCAACAGGAAGCAGCCTCTCAAGAGGTGCCTGCCACAGCCGAATATGACCCGAACCGGGGTATCGGCCCATACGATGATTATGTCTTCCCGGAAACACCTGACCCGGAGCTGATAGCCAACGGTGATAAAATCGCCGGTTCAAAATGCAGATCGTGCCACAAAATGACAGACGAAAGACTTGTAGGTCCCGGCTGGAAGGGAGTAACTGACCGTCATACAGGTGCCTGGCTAATGAACTTCATCACCAACCCTGACCCCATGATTGACAAGGATCCGGTGTTGCAGTCGCAACTCGAAATCTGTTTGGTGCGTATGCCCAACCAGAATGTCTCGGAAGATGAAGCCAAGGCCATTGTAGCCTTCATGAGAAGCAACGACCTCACCAAATGAGTCTATAAACCCTATGAAAAAACTATTCAAAAGCATCGGCATACTGATTCTCTCCGCGGGGATATGGTATGGTTGCGAGGCGCCTGCTGAAGAAAAAGGTTCCTCCGGAGATGAAAACCTGACAGCGGGCCAATCTGCGGTTCAGGATGAAGATTCCAAACCCAATGTGGTACAGATTGCCGTAGGCTCGGCCGATCACACTACGCTGGTGACGGCAGTGAAGGCAGCCGAGCTGGTAGATGTGCTCAGCAATGTAGGTCCGTTCACCGTTTTTGCACCGGTGAATGAAGCCTTCGACAAATTACCGGCCGGAACAGTGGAAAATCTGCTCAAACCCGATCAAAAAACTGCCCTTGCTGACATTTTACAGTATCACGTTTATGTCGGTGTTATCCGTCCCAACATGATCAAAGACGGCATGAGCCTGAATCAGGTTAGCGGTGGCAATGTCACCCTGGCTAAATCAGGCGATGAAATCACCATCAACGGCGCCAGGGTTCTTGGCTCTGTTGAAGCTTCGAATGGCATTGTATACATCATAGACCAGGTATTACTTCCCAAATAAGTCAAATTCATATCGACATGACCAAAAAATTAATGCTGACAACCATAGCCGCAGTTACACTCGGCACCCTGTTTCTGGGTGGTTGTAAACCTAAAACTCCCGGTTCGGTTGAAACCGGAGATGCTGCTTCCAAAGTATATGTCGCTCCCGGCAAATACGATGAATTCTACAACATCCTTTCCGGGGGATTTAACGGACAGATGAGTGTTGTTGGCCTGCCTTCGGGCCGGGTGTTTAAGATTATCCCTGTATTTTCTGTCCACCCTGAAAACGGATACGGCTACAGTGAAGAATCAAAACCTATGCTGAATACATCGAATGGTTTTGTACCCTGGGATGATTTGCACCACATAGCACTTTCAACCACCAAAGGCGAGCACGATGGCCGCTGGGCTTTTGGCAATGCCAATAATACCCCCCGGGTAGCCCGTATCGACCTGACCACCTTTGAAACGGCCGAAATCCTTGAAATTCCAAACAGCGGGGGTAACCACTCCTCTCCTTTCATCACCGAGAATACGGAATATCTCGTAGCCAGTTCGCGTTTTTCGGTGCCTATTGGTGACGATAAGCAGCGGGATGTACCTATCGACACTTATAAGGAGAACTTCAAGGGCACCATCAGCTTTGTCCGTATCGCTCCCGAAGACGGTGCACTTTCCATCGCCTTCCAGCTGGTGACACCAGGTGTAAACTTTGACCTGGCCCGTGCCGGTAAAGGCAAATCGCATGGCTGGTTTTTCTTCTCTACCTACAATACCGAACTTGCCCACACCCTGCTGGAAGTAAACGCCTCACAAAAGGATAAAGACTTCATCCTGGCTGTGAACTGGAAAAAAGCGGAGGAGTATATCAAAGCCGGAAAAGGTATCAAAGTAAAGGCGAGATATGCCCATAACAAACTGGAACATGGCACCCAAATAGCCAAATCAACCATACGGGAAGAAGTCATCCAGCTCAACATCAAAGATTTTCCTGATATCGCTTACTTTATCCCCTGCCCCAAATCACCGCACGGTACCGACGTGGATCCTACCGGTGAATATATCATCGGCAGTGGTAAACTGGCTGCGCAGATCCCTGTATTCTCTTTCACGAAACTGATGAAGGCGATTGAAAACAAGGACTTTGAAGGGAAGTTCGACGGTATGCCAGTGATAAAGTATGAATCAGCCCTGCATGGTATTGTTGAAAAACCAGGTCTTGGGCCATTGCATACCGAATTTGATGGTAAAGGCAATGCTTATACGTCGATGTTTGTATCCTCAGAGGTTGTTAAATGGAACATCGAACGACTGGAAGTAATTGACCGTGTGCCAACCTATTACTCCGTTGGTCACCTCATGATTCCTGGTGGCCCGACCGCCAAACCGCACGGTAAATACCTGGTGGCCTACAACAAAATCACCAAAGACCGCTATCTGCCAACCGGCCCTGAACTCTGCCACTCTGCTCAGTTGTACGACATTTCCGGAGAAAAAATGAAACTGCTCCTTGATTTCCCTACGATTGGTGAACCCCATTATGGAGAAGCATTACCGGCAGCGCTAATCATGAAAAAACAGGTGAAATTTTACAGGCTGGAAGACAACACCCACCCGTATGCCGTCAAAAGCGAGGAAGAAACCAAAATTGAGCGAAAAGGAAAAGAAGTACATGTTTACATGACATCTATCCGCTCTCACTTTGGCCCGGATAACATCGAAGGTATTAAAATTGGGGATGAAGTATATTTCCATGTCACCAATCTGGAACAGGACTGGGACGTACCCCATGGTTTTGCCGTAAAAGGTGCCAAAACAGCAGAACTACTGATCATGCCGGGGGTCACCCAAACCTTGAAATGGGTGCCGGAACGTGTGGGTGTATTCCCATTCTATTGTACCGACTTCTGCTCAGCCCTCCACCAGGAGATGCAGGGTTACATACGGGTTTCGCCGGCGGGCAGCAATGTATCACTGAAGTATTCACTCGGTAACTGATTCACCTGAGGAGCTGTGCCGGGCACAGCTCCTCTCATTTTTTATCCATGAAGACAATACATCCTTACGCGCGCCTGCTGGTCCTTACGGCATCGTTGCTCATGGTCATCGCTTTTTTCGTCCCTTTCTGGAAGATAGAAATGTGGGCACCTCAGTATCCGGAGTGGCTCCACATGAAAATATGGCTGAACAAGATTACCGGCGATGTTGACATTATCAACGGCCTGAATCACTACATCGGCATGAAACACATAGAGGTGGAAATGTTTCCTGAGTTCACCTATATGCCTTACATATTGGCAGGGATGATTGCCTTCGGGCTGCTGACAGCCTTTTTGGCCAAACGATCTTTCGTGCTGGCTTTCCTGATTATACTGCTGGTGGCCGGTGCTGCAGGATTGGCAGATTTTTACCTGTGGGGTTACGATTATGGCCATAACCTCGACCCTGCTGCTGCCATCAAAGTGCCTGGCATGAGTTACCAGCCCCCGCTGATCGGCTCAAAAGAACTCCTCAATTTTGTGGCCTATTCCGCACCGGACTGGGGTGGTATCGCGCTGGGTTTTTCCGGGGTATTGGTCATCATTGCCCTTTGGTTAGATATCAAAATGAATAAAAAAACACGCTTATCATGAAATTAGCGCTCTCTGCTGTTTTGTTACTTGTCCTGTCAGCCTTCGCCGGTTGTGGCGGCGGACCGGAGCCTATCCGTTTTGGAGAAGATGCCTGCGACAACTGCCGCATGATTATCAGTGACCGGCATTTTGGCGCAGAGCTGGTTACCCGCAAGGGCAAGGCTTATAAATTCGATGATATCAGCTGTCTCTGGAAATATAAAACAAGGCATAACATCAGCGACGATGCGCTCTCTGCGCAGCTTGTGATAGCCTACAACAAACCCGGTACGCTGATTGATGCGGATGCAGCCTGCTTTCTTCAATCTCCGGCCATCAAAAGTCCGATGGCCGGTCAGGTAGCAGCATTCGGCGATGCAGGAGACTGTTCGAAGATGAAGAAAAAATGGACTGCCGGTCAACACAACTGGGCAGCCACAGCTGCACTGTTCGACTGATATGTATTTCCGGACGCTGCTCTTTCTTTTAATCATTTTTCCCGGCTGCACATACGCCCGTGTGCTGGAAGTAAGTCCGGCAAGCAGGCTGAGCCTGGCAGGCGCTATCGGTCTGGCAAAGAACGGCGATACGGTCGTGGTCATCGGCGGGCGTCACCGGAGTGGCAATCTGCTTATTCAGAAATCCATGACACTGCTGGGTAAAAACAAACCGGTGCTGGATGGGGAGGGTAAATATGAAATTCTGACCATCCAAGCGGCCAGGGTAAAAGTCAGCGGTTTTCGTTTCGAGCGCTCCGGCCGCTCTAACATAGATGATTATGCAGGTTTAAAGGCCCAGGGGGCAGATTTTCTGGAGGTAAGTCACAATGAGTTCTCTGAAACTTTTTTTGGCATTCATGTATCGAAAAGCAATTTTGTGCATATCCACCACAATCAGCTGAAAGCCAGCTCACTACTGGAGTATGAACTGGGTAATGGCATCCATCTGTGGAAATGCCACAGCGCCCGGATCCACCGGAATAGAATAGAAGGTCACCGCGACGGCATTTATTTTGAGTTTGTGACCAAAACAAGCATTCAGTCCAATTACAGCTATAAAAACAAACGTTACGGTCTGCACTTCATGTTTTCAAACGACAACAGTTACCGTAATAATACCTTTCGCAACAACGGCGCCGGGGTAGCCGTAATGTATACAGCCAGGGTACATATGGAAGGCAATACATTTGACCAGAACTGGGGTGCTTCATCTTACGGACTACTGCTGAAAGACATCCGCGACAGCGAAGTACTCAACAACCGGTTCACCGGCAATACCAGCGGTGTTTATATGGAAGGCACCAGTCGCACCCGATTTGAGCGAAACACATTCAAAAACAACGGCTGGGCGGTCCAGCTACAAGCCAGTTGCGACGGCAACAGCTTCCACCGGAATAACTTTATCGGCAACACCTTCGACATAGCCACCAATGGCAGCCTGGTACTGAATACGACCGACCATAACTACTGGGACAAATACCAGGGTTACGACCTCAACCGGGACGGCACCGGCGACATCCCGTTCTACCCTGTGAGCCTTTTTTCGATGATCGTAGAGCGTATTCCTCCCGCCATGCTTTTGTGGCGAAGTTTTATGGTGTTTTTACTCAACCGCGCAGAAAGTGTATTACCTGCCATCACCCCGGAAGACCTGAAAGACCATTCACCCAGTATGAAACCCTATGATCTCCGTTAACCAACTCAGCAAACGTTTCGGCAAACTCCAGGCGCTCGACGCGCTTAGCCTTGAACTGCAGGCTGGCTGCTCCTATGCCCTGATCGGTCCGAACGGTTCGGGTAAAACCACTTTCATCAAAAGTATACTTGGCCTTGTGCTGCCTGACAGCGGTACTATTCACATGGATGGGGAGAATATCAGCAAACACTGGCAATACCGGGATAAGATCGGTTATATGCCACAAATCGGTCATTATCCTGAAAATATCCGTATTGGGCAGTTACTCAACATGGTGCAGGATATAAGGCAATACCACGGAGCCTTCGATGACCATCTTTACAAAGCTTTCCGGTTTGATCAACTACTGAACAAGCGTATGCACACCCTTTCCGGCGGTACCCGTCAAAAAGTAAGCGCCGTTCTGGCCTTCATGTTTAAACCCGATGTGCTTATACTCGACGAACCTACAGCCGGACTTGACCCGCTATCGGTAGAATTGCTTAAAGACAAAATTCAACTTGAAAAGGAGGCTGGTAAACTCATCCTCATCAGTTCGCACATCATGAGCGATTTAGATCACATCGCATCAGAAATGGTCTACTTGTACGAAGGCAAGCTGCTCTACAACGATTCCATCCAGAAACTGAAGGCTGAAACCGGCGAAGAGCGTCTCGGAAGGGCCATTGCCAAACTGATGTCCGATTCTGTTAATTCCTGACCCATGCTGAAAATAATCCGTTACATACTGCTTGACCTGCTCCGGTCGCGTTTTACCCTTTTCTACACCCTGCTGCTTTTTCTCAGCACCGTTGGGTTGTATCAGATTGATGGTGACCCCGGCAAGGTGATGCTGAGTTTACTCAACATCTTACTGATGGTCGTACCCCTGGTGAGCATCGTTTTCAGCACCATTCACTTTCATAACTCTTATGAATTCATTGAACTAATGCTTTCGCAGCCGGTCCCCCGCAGCAGGGTGCTTTTTGCGGAATTTTTTGCTACAGCCCTTTCGCTCGGACTCGCTTTTATGGTTGGCATTGGCGTCCCTATGCTGCTGTTTGGCGCAGGGGGCGGTAGTCTGATACTCGTTGGCACCGGTTTTTTACTAACCATCGTGTTTGTATCCCTGGCTTTCCTGGCTTCGGTGCTTACCCGCGACAAGGCTCGTGCCATCGGCATAGCCCTTCTGTTCTGGTTCTATTTCTCGCTGATATACGATGCTTTTGTGCTTTGGCTGCTTTACAGTTTCAGCGATTATCCCCTGGATCAGCCAACCCTGATATTAGTCAGTCTGAATCCCATCGATCTGGCGCGCATCGTCATGATGCTGCAAATGGACATCTCTGCTCTGATGGGTTATACAGGTGCTTTCTTCCGTAACTTTTTCGGCAGCTACCAGGGTATTCTTTTCTCCCTCTCTGCCCTGCTCATCTGGGCTGTCTGGCCCATTGCAGTAGCCAATCGCATCTTCAACAAAAAGGACCTGTAACAGCCATGAAGCAGGATATACAGTCGGAAGACGACATCAAACTACTGGTCAACAGTTTTTACACCCATGTGAGGAAAGATGCGTTGCTGGCTCCGGTTTTCCGGAAGTGGATAGGTGAAAACTGGGACAAGCACCTGCCCAGGATGTATACTTTCTGGAGCAATGTCCTTTTTCACACTGGCGGATACAGGGGTAATCCTATGATAGTGCACCAGCATATCCACCAACAGCACCCGCTTACCAAAGCAGCTTTTGACCGCTGGTTAAAACACTGGGAAGAAACCGTTCGGGAACTTTTCGAGGGGCCCAACGCTGAAAACATCATTGCAAGGGCTTCCAATATTGCCTTTTTTATGCAGCAGAAGCTTTAGTACGACTGTTCAGCCAGATCATCAGGGCCGACCCGAACAAAAGCAAGGCAGCAACCAGCAGGCCCCGATCAATGCCAGGCACCAAAACATAGCGGATAGCTGTCACCCCCTGCCCTGCCAGCAGCAGTTCGTTCAGCACCACGGTTGCCGCAAATATCTTCACCCAAAGCATGCTGCTTTTCTTTTGAGACAAAGCTGAAAACGTATGGCTGTAGAAAAGCAGAAAGAGGCTGAAAACACCCAATAAAACCAGATGCAGATATGCGATGATGATGGGTCGGAAACCATAGGCCCAGCCGGCAACCGTATCTGAGATCAGGGCGGGCTGAAGAAGTTGCTTAATGGTCCAGGCAATGACTGCCAGAAGCACCAGCCAGCGATAGGGTTTCAGTTCTGTCAATCCGAAAAATGGCCTGCCTGTCTGCCGCACAAAAATGAGCCACGCAACCAGCTGAATAATTGCCATCAAACCTGCCAGCATTTCGACCCAGCGTGGCAGATTCAGCCATAACAGCGACAAAGTCACCCCAATAAGGGTGGCAGCAACTATCGCCCACCTGACTGTCTTGTCATGAGCAAAGAGATTTACCCTGTCTCCCAGGCTTTGCATGACGAGTGTTATTGCCGCAAAGAAAAACCAGCCGTTGTACAGGAAATGCAGGTAAGTATAGTGCCAAGCGAGGTAATTGTTAAGGTTCATTTTGCCCAGCATATAAAAGCCCGCCAGACACAGGGATGCCAACCAGGAAAACACCAAAAATGTAAACCCCCAGCCCAGCCAGTTGGCAGCTACCCTGAGTCCCGGCTGTTGGCGGTAAAGCCGGTACAACTGCGCGATCAGTATTGCCTGCAGCACATAAATCAGCAATGGCAGCAAAAACCCGGGCAAGCCCATGCCGCTTACCAATAAGGTCGCCAAAAGCAGAAGACTGAGCAGTTGATGCCCCCCCAAAAGCCTGTTGAACATTTTTGCCTTTACCGGGGACAGTTCAGTTGCCAGCCGGCTGATGAGTAGTACGAGCAGAAGCTGACTTATCCACGCCTGAAAGGCAAACTGGGCATGTGCCAGTTGCAGGTGTTTCTGGTTCACCCAGGGCATTTCAAACAATACTTTCATGCGCATCACCAGGCCAAGCGCGGCAACCAGTAAAAGATTAAAAAACGACCAACTGAGCCAATGCGCAGTATTAAAGCCCACCTTCATAGGTACAGTTTACGGTCTTTGATCTCTACTTTCCCTGCTTCTTTCAAACGGCTGAGTGCCCGGATAACCGTTTCCACCCGCAAATCGGTAAAATTGGCTATTTCCTGGCGTGTGAAGGGAATATGCAGCCGTTCACATAAAGCTGCGCTGTCTTTTTTGTATTGCGTGAGAAACCGCAGGATGCGTGTTTCTGGTGCATAAATGGAGTTATTTTTGGCAGATAGAGACTTGTTGTAAGTACGCCTGGACAATATCTGTAACATCTTCATCTGATTGACAGGATGCTCGGCCAACAAGCCCATAAATTTCGTCTTACTGAGTTTCAGCAATATGCTATCCTGGCAAGCCTGCGCAGATGCAGGATACGGTTCGTTCAAAAAAAGCGGTGGTTCTCCGAAACTTTCCCCGGCAAAAAATATTCCCTGGGTAAACTCCTTGCCGTCATTGCTTTGATTGTACATCCGTACAGCGCCTGAAACAAGCTGATAATAGTTCCGGGCGGTATTTCCCTCAAAAAACACGATTTCACCCTTCTGTAATTTCAGGGAAGTAGCTCCGTAAACACGGAGAAGATCGGGATTTATCGTTTTTGCTTCCTCAGGAGCCTCCATAAGTAGCTGGGTTGATTCCATTAAAAATAAACATAAATACATCGGTTTCTGCAAACTAAAATTGAAGAAAAACATAAGCGGGAATAAGTTTCTGCCATACTAAAAAGTAAGATTTCTCGTCTTAAACATGACATTATCAAAGGCCCGTGCGGTACCGGCTTTTCCGGATACCGGCGTACAAAAGTGGATATTTTTTATGCAAATGTTGATTATTTAGATTATTAGATACTAAAATCTGTTATAGGTTTATGTTTAGGTTCGAGGGTGTCAAAAACAGCACTCCTGACCCCAAAATAACTTAGCAACAAACCCTATCTGCCATGCAAACCGATCAGGCCATCCTCAGCGATCTTATTGTTCATATGAAATATGCCCGCTACCGTCCGGATAAACACCGGCGGGAGTTATGGCCTGAAATATGCGCCCGTTACGGACAGATGCTGTCTGACCAGTACCCGGATATGGAAAACGAAATTGCTGCCTGGATGCCCATGATTGAGTCGAAAAAGATACTGCCATCGATGCGGGCCATGCAGTTCGCCGGGCCCGCCATTCAGCGGAACCACAGCCGGATTTACAACTGTGCCTATATGCCGGTTGATGATATACGGGCTTTCAGTGAAGCGATGTTTCTGTTGCTGGGCGGTACAGGGGTTGGTTATTCGGTTCAATTCCACCATGTCGCTAAATTGCCGGAAATAAGGAAATCGCACAAAAGGAGGCGATTTCTGGTCGGTGACAGCCTGGAAGGCTGGGCTGATTGTATCAAGGTACTGCTAAAGGCCTATTTTGGGTTGAGCAGCAGCATGCCCGATTTCGATTATTCTGACATCCGGCCGAAAGGCACACGGCTGGTGACAGCGGGTGGTAAAGCGCCCGGACCGGAGCCGCTCAAAATTTGTGTAGCGCACCTGAGTGCCTTACTCGACCGTAAAAAAGACGGTGAGCAACTGAGTCCGCTTGAGTGCCATGATATGATGTGCCACATTGCCAATGCGGTGCTGGCAGGTGGTATCCGACGGTCAGCTATGATCTCGCTCTTCTCTTTCGACGATGAGGAAATGCTGAGTTGTAAGTATGGTGCCTGGTGGGAGCTGAATGAACAGCGGGGTCGTGCCAACAACTCGGTGGTCATACAACGTGACCGCATCAGAGAGGCTGAATTTTTCGGGCTGTGGCAGAAAATAGAGTTAAGCGGATCTGGTGAACCCGGGTTCTATTTCACCAACGACATTGAATGGGGTACCAATCCGTGCTGCGAAATCGCCCTTCGCCCCTTCCAGTTCTGCAATTTGTGTGAGATAAATGTGTCGGACGTGGCGGATCAGGCAGATCTGAACAAACGGGCGAGGGCGGCAGCCTTTTTCGGGACTCTGCAGGCAGGTTTTACCGATTTCCACTATCTCCGGGAGATATGGAAACGCCATTCGGAAAAAGACGCCCTGATAGGTGTTGGCATGACAGGAATAGCTAGCGGGCGGGTGTTAGGACTCAATCTTACCGAAGCCGCGGAAAATGTAAAAGCGGAAAACGAAAGAGTAGCCGCACTCATAAGCATTGAGCCTGCAGCCCGGTGTACCACCATCAAACCCTCCGGTACCAGTTCGCTGGTACTCGGCACCTCTTCGGGCATACATGCCTGGCACAACGATTTTTACATAAGGCGCATCCGCATCGGAAAAGATGAGGCGTTGTACCGATTCCTGAGCAATAACCATCCGGAATTGCTGGAAGATGATTTGCTGAACCCCAAACAAGCCATCATCTGCATACCCCAGTCGGCTCCTGAAGGCAGTATACTGCGCGACGAAAGTGCCCTTGGTTTGTTGGAGCGTATCCGGAAGTTTAATACTGAATGGGTCAGGCCCGGTTACCGCAGTGGCAGCAATACCAACAATGTTTCGGCCACCATTTCGATCAAAAACGGCGAATGGGCAGCGGTCGGGCAGTGGATGTGGGCTAACAAAGCCTCTTACAACGGATTGAGTGTGCTTCCTTTTGATAACGGCAATTACAGGCAGGCTCCCTTTACCGATATAACGGCAGCGGATTATACAGACCTGATTCGCCGGCTGCATGCCCTGGATCTGAGTCAGGTTTATGAAGACGATGATACTACCGAACATACGGCGGAAGCCGCCTGTGCCGGAGGTGCCTGTGCTTTGGTGTAGTGGCTGATGACCGGAAGCAGAAAAGTTTATCAGATTTTATCTAAATAAATCGAAAATCATACATAATATGATGATTTTCAGTCCATTTAAGCTGTCTTCCATATGGAGGAAAAGGCTGCTTTTAGGTAGCTGGCATTAATTCCTGTTTTCACTTCCCGATACAAAATATTTGAAACGCTTTTAACTTACTGTATTTCAATGTGTTGCTAAAATGGTAGAAACGTATTAGCAACAAAAAACGCTTAGGAATGTCAAACTAAGCGATAATAAAGGAAAAATCGAGAGGTATGGGCATAAAAAAACCGCTCCACAAAGGAAGCGGTTTTCAAGGAAAACACCAATCGCTTTACGCAACTGTTACAGAGCCTAAATAAACGCTGTTAGCGACTTTAGTTCCGTCTTCTGATACAAACCCTAAGAAGACCTCAACATCTTCTCCTGAGTACTCAGAAGGCACTGGAATGGTCGCTGATCCGGCAGACCTTGCTGGTCCGGCAGTGGTGAACACTGCTTCCCCTCGGGTAGTGTTCAAAAGAACAATCAGAGCTTTGTCTGTTGCCTGAGCACTTCCGCTTCCTGAGGTGTCTGTCCAGGTTGCTTCTACGTTTCCAGCACTTGGAGAAGTAGCTGCACCGTTGGCTGCACCTGTCAAGTTACCACGAGTAACCAATGCACTTGCATAGTCAATCATGAAGTTTGGATAAGCTCCGGTAACTGCATTGTTCAGGTTGTAAGACATGGCCGCATTGAATTGGGTCATACGGTTTGCATACAACTTGAAACCGACTCTCAGGAAATCTGTCATTGGTTGCAAGAACTGCAAGACAGTTGAGAATTTCGAACGCTGGTCAACCTGACCTTCTGTTCTTGGGTTCGCTACACTGGAAGGTTTGATGCGCAGGTAATCGATGCCCTTCCAAGTTCCACCGATTACATTCCCTACTTGGCCTGATACGCCACCGAGAATACCTTGATTAATTTTTCCCATCTCTTTACGATTTTTAAGGAGTTAAACATTTGCTTGGACTTGACACGGACTTACCATGGATTTGCCCTTCGCCAACTAAATTACTTCAAGAATTAGGCGGTAGTTCTCTCTTGGGTGCTGTTGCGGTGGTGTGCTTTATTTTGCTTTTGTTGCCCTGTTTTTTTGGCAGGGCAGGAATCTATCCTGCACCTGCTTCATTCATCAAGTCATAAAATATAGCTTGTCTGGCAGTATCAATCATCTTTAGTGTGACCTTGATTTTTTGCTCGTTGGTATCGAGTAGTTGAAGGGCTTGAATTGCCTTTTGAAATGCCTGAGCTTTGCAGCTTGCTTTGGTAGAGCTTTCCCGGATCATCTTTCGGATTTCATCAATAGTCACAAATGGAATCACGGAGCCTTTCAGGAGATAGTGAAAGGATTTTGACCTCCACAATCCAAAGCAAAGCCAAAAGAGAAATTCCCTGTCCTCTTGGTTGTCGGTGAGGCAAACAAAGCAATTCGGGCAAGCTCGGTTGAGCGGTTTTCCGCTGTTCAATCCCTTGTTGAGAATAAAGAAGTGCGGTTGTTGGTAGCTGGTTTCCAGTCGGTGTGTTTTGATACGAAACGATTTCATACAGTGAGCCATTAAAGTTTTGCTCGCTGCGCTTCGCATATATTTTTTCAAAAGAGAAAAGAAAAAAGGGAAAAAAAGAAAAGAGAAAGCTGTCTTTCAGGCGGGTGAGGCTCGGCTGTCAAGGTTTTTGGAAAAAATACTACCCGAAGGGTGGAGATTTTTTTCAAAACCCGTAGGGCTTGACCTTGACTGTCCGAAAGTGCGGTGGGCATGTGCGAGCCCGCCTATCTTTGCTTTTCTCTTTTTAAAATTTTCCCTTAACGAGTAAAAAAAAGAGCCCCCTAAAAAGGAAGCTCTGAAAGGCACAACTCGAACCAAAAGACACGCAGCGTATAATCAGTGATACCGAAACGCTGGACGCCTGCATGGAACGGACGACCTGAGGTGCGAACGCCCGCCAACAACCACCGGCTGCCGAAACGGACTCTGAATAATAACTTAAACATAATGCCCTGTCAATACAGGACGGAGCGATTGCAGCAAGGGCTGTGGGAAAAAAATACTACCCGTAGGGTGGAGATTTTTTTACCAAACAGGCGAAGCGAACCCTTGCAGCTCTCGCATCCGCACGCCTGTAACTTTGCTTTATGTTTGAGTTATTTATTATCTGATTTACCTACAGCATGAACTGTTACCACCTTCTTGGATTGGTGGGCAAGCCACTGTACCATAAGAGCAGTAAACGCAACAATCACCTTGTAACGGTTTAAGTATCTCCTTACAATTTTCGCACTCATAGAAATACTGACACGCATCTGTAGGCATGGTTTCTTCTTTCTCATGTCCACATTTAGGACAAGAAATTGTTGATTTAAGGACTACTTCACTCATTTTGATTTGTTTACCGATTCTACTTTGTAACCTGTTTTGTTAACAGCTGATTTTACTTGCTCAATGTCTGTTTTAGATTCATCAAACGTTACCACTGCATTTGCTTTTTCATAAGAAACCTCTAATCCTAAAATACCAGGAAGCTTACCAATTTCAAGTTTTACATGTTCTTCGCATCCCGTACAGGTCATTCCAACAATATTGATTTCGTAGGTTGATTCGAAATTGACATTTTCTGATTCTGATAGTTTGGTTTTGGGGTAAAAAGTATCTGAGTAATAAGGGAATGCAAGCATGATCGCTGCAAATACCGTCACTATACCAAGGAATTTCTTTGACTGCCAAAAAGAGGGCTTTTCTTCATCACAAACGCAGGCAATTTCTTCCTCCGTTCTTGGCCTCAATTTCTGATACCATGCAAATGCTAAAACGACTACTGTTATTCCAATCAACCAAGGGCGAAAAGGTTCTAACCAAGAAAATGTTGCAGCTACTCCACTTGAACCTGCAAGTAGTGCCAACACTGGTGTAATGCAACAAAGTGATGCACTAATAGCCGTCAATACGCTTGTAATTACTAATGAGCTTGATTTCTTGTTCGTCATATTGTTGATTCTTTTTCTGATGTTAATAGCTCCAATATTGGATTTAGAATGAGGTTGTTGGATTCGGAAATAGAGTAGAATATTGTTTGACCTACTTTGTTTGTTTCAACCAGCCCTGCATCTTTGAGCTTTCTCAAATGCTGAGAAATTGCAGGAACTGTCATATCCAGAATATCGCTAAGATCACATGGACACATTTTGGATTCCTTGTCCAATAGAAACAGAATTTTTAGGCGCACTTCATTACCAGCAAGGTTGAGTGCCCTTGCTATTCGGATTACTTCATCATCTACTGTTTCAATGGCTGTCTTACACTGTTTGATCTGTTGTTCATCAGCATAAACCCTAATACAAGTTTTCGTCATATAGAATCGTATTTAAGAGATTACTTAAATAAATACAAAGAAAGGAAAAGGAGTTTAATATTTAAGCAAATACTTAAATATATCAATCAGAGATAAGCTTCATTACGATAGGTGTGTGAACGCAGGTAAACCCAGGCGAAGCCATTTCTGCGAGCCGCCTGCGAGCGGAGCAAGGGTGGTGGCTGCAAAAGCCCGAAGAATGAGGGCGGCAGACGCCTACCGTTTACGGCAGGGCTGGCGTGTTTTTTTGCATCAGGGTCGGCAAAGGCAAGGGTAGCGACTGAACGGAACGAAACGATTGTAGGAAAGGAATGGAGCAATAACTGCCTGCAATAGCTTTGGTAGGGTTTGTATTTTTTGATTGGAGTACAAACCCATTGGAGGAGGATTGCAGGCAGATTGCGGAATGACGGTGCATTGGCTCGTGTAGTGAAGTGAAAGAGCTACGCTTGTGAGCGGTGCTGAAAGTGGCTGAGTTGAAGGAATGAGGAACGAATGACTGAAACGAAGCGACTGAAAGCACATTGGGGAAAGCAAAAAACATGACAGCCCGATCAGCCCGCAGCGACCCGCAGGCGAGCAAAAACACATGCAGCGACAGACCCCCAATTTAATTCTTCTGTGAGTACAGCGAACACCTTATTGGGGTTTGGGGGGATGAAGTAGCTGCAAGTGAGGATTGAGAGTAGTGTGTGAAGCAAAACAAGTGAACGGCAGGTGGTGAGCACCTACTGGAGCACAAACCACCTGGTAAGTGAACGGTATATGCAAGGGCGACCGAAGGGAGTACATTTTACCCTTGCAGATATGTTTTTGCGGAACAAAACGGAACGATTGACGAACACCGCTTTACCTGCGTTGGGGTGTGCGTTGGGAAAAGCAAGTGTATGACTGAATGGATTGTAGTGCAACGGAAAGGAATGAAGGAGTGCTCTTGCTGTGTGGTGCAGGAAGTGGGTGAATGTAAAGAGTGAGGTACGAACGAATGCAATGAACCTACTGGAAGCACATGGGTGAGGGTGGGGTTATTTCGCTAATCTTAAAATCCTTGTTGCTCCTCTAAATACAATAATGAAAACAACAGAACCAATAACTAAGTCAGGTATTTTACTTTCAAAATAGTAGACTAAGCCTCCAGCCAAAATTACACCTAAATTGATGATAATATCATTGGAAGTAAAAATTGCAGAAGCTTGCATGTGTGCTTCTTTGCTCTTCGCCTTTTGAATCAGGTAAAGTGAAACGGAATTTGCCAAAAGAGCTAAAAAGGATATGATAATCATGTTTTGAAAAATCGGTATGCCATCAGATCCTACAAAACGTCTAATGACTTCCAATAAACCAAATAGAGCTAATGACATTTGAAAGTACCCACTTAGTTTAGCTACTTTCTTTTTACGAATTAATGTTTGACCTACTGCCAGTAAGCTTAATGCATACACTAACGAATCTGCTAGCATATCCAAAGAATCTGCCACCAACCCCATAGATTTAGAAATCAAGCCGAATAGCATTTCAAGAACAAAAAAGACAAAATTGATGATAAGAACAGCCCAAAGGATTTTTCGTTGGTTGCTTGGGTCTGATTCTACATCAATTACTACCTGTGATTGTGTGTTTGATATTAGTTTTGAACCTAATTTTAGTTCTGCTAATATCCTTTCAATTTCCGTAGTATTGCCAATGTGAAATATGGTTAGTTTCCTTTGAGGTATCTCAAATTCAAGTTGTTTGATTTCGTTTATTCCATCCAATTTCATCCGAATCATTTGTTCCTCAGAAGGGCAATCCATTTGTGATATTTTGAATACAGATATTTCCATTATAAAAAACAAAGGTTTTTTTTTCACCTATCAATATCAACTAATATTGAATCAAAGTAACTAACCAAAAGAGTTTTTTTTAGCGAATCCAGTTTGGCTTCTGAATGAAGAAATAGGTAGGATGGCATTGGCATTTTATCGTTATCAATTTGACTTAGAATTGATTTTAGTTTTGTCCGTTTCATTCGATTTGATAGAAGACCAAATTCTGATAGGTTTAATTCAGAATTTCCTTCTGAAATATGATTCTGTAAAAGAAAGCCTATAGGTTGAACATTACTGTACCATGGGTATTTGGTTTGGTTGCTATGGCAATCATAACAGGATGCTCGGATAATATTTCCAATGACAATAGGGGACTCGTAATGCTCAATAAAATCAGCATTGGTAACTGGTTTTATTTCATTGCGTTGGACGGGGACAAATTGAATCCCCACCAACACAATTAAAACTATCCATAGAGATAATTTAAGCCATTTTTTCATTTCATTGAAATGGTTTCTTTCACCGAACCACAAGTCAGCATTTTACTGCCAAATAATGGATTTTTGATCTCTTGGGAGTCACTCAACCAATACCCTCCCTTATTTTTGTTGTACATTGGGCAATACTGCTGATATAGTGTTCTGTCCGTTCCTGTGATTGCAAGTATGTCCATGAAATCTTTTGCCATTCCTTCAAAATGCTCACGTTGATGAACCATTTCGCTTTTAGCAATGTGTTCGCCATGTTCTTTTACTACTTCCAATATTTCCTTAATCTCGGGCTGCTTGGACACTTCAAAAGTGTTAACGTCTATACTTGAAGCCTCTTCTGCAAGTTTTTGACCCGCACTTGCAGCAGCTTTTGAATCGTCTTGTACCAAGGCATTTTTAATTGCGAGGTATTGATCGATCAATTGAGAAATGGATTTGTTTTCGCTCATTTCCATAACTGAACCATCGGGCATTTTATGCTCGGCTGCATGATCGATACCACTATGATCATGTTCAGTATTATCATCGTTATGATCGGTTGATTTACTATTTCCGCAGGCAAGAAGCGAAAATGAGAGACCTGCTACTAAAGCGAGATTTAAGATTGAATTTGATTTTTTCATTGTGTTAAAATTTAGAAGTTAAACATTTGAATTAGTGATAAGCCAAGAACGATGAAGGATATGATACCCCATATTATTCTGGAAGCCCATTTATTAAATATTGAGGGAGGTGCATTGTCTCCGATTTTGCAACACTCTTTCATTTTATTGTTTTGGTGTTTTCGCCACAAGAAAGCATTGACTCTCCGAAATATGGATTTTGAATTTCTTTATCCAGACTCAACCAATCTGCTCCTTTGTTAGAGTCTGCCATAGGGCAATTCTGAATATAAATAGCAGTGGATAATGGGGCAAAAGATTCTGCTATTGCAATCATTAAATTGGATATGCTGATGAACTTTCCTCTAATTGCTTTGATGTCACCGAGATGTTCAATATGCTGTAAACTAGGTTTTAATGCAGTGGATTGTTGCATCCATAAAGAGTGTGCATCTCCTTTAAAAAGGTTCATATCAATCTTTCCTAAGGAGTTGTTCATAGCTACTCCCGATGCTTTAGCATCTTCAAAATCATCACTTGCCAACGCATCCTTCAATTTGAAGTAGTTGTCAAAAAGCGGTTGTAAAGACTTTTTGGCATCATCTGATATTGTTGTTTTTTTGGATGAAACAGGCATGGCTTCCATATTTGTATTGGTATTGCCTCCGTGGTTGTGGCCAGTCATGGCTACTCCACCATCTGGGTTCATCATACTTGGTTTACCTGCCAATTGTGCTGCTGCATCAATACTAAAGGTGCCATTGACTGCAATTTCTTCACCAGGCTGCAAGCCATCTTCAATAACATAACTTTCTCCTAATTCTGGACCCAGAACCACTTCTCGCATGATGAAACTGACACCTTGAGCTGACATTTGCATCACATAAACTACTGAGCGTTTGCCCGTCCACATTACAGCAGTTTTAGGAACAGTTAAGGATGTATAATTGGTATTGGTTTTTGCTTCTATCGTTCCAGTTGTGAACATTTCTGGTTTGAGCATTAAACCTTTGTTTGTTGCTTCAAGTCTTGCTTTTGCTACTCTAGTTTTTGGATCGATCACAGGATCGATGTAGCTAATTTTTCCTTTAAATGTTTTACCGGGTATTGATTGCACTGTGTATATCACCGCATCACCTTTGTTAACCCATGTCATGTCTGACTCATACACATCAAAAAGCACCCATACTTTAGATAAGTCTGCTATTTCATATAAGGCTTCACCTTGTCTGATATAGTCACCCAGATTGACCATTTTTTTAGTTACATATCCTGAAACATTGGCGAGAATTGGAAACTGTTCTATGGTCTTATTTGAAGCGACTATCTGGTCAATCTGTTTGTCTGTGAGTTTCCAGTTTTTCAATTTTTCTTTGGCAGCATTAAACAATGCAGGCTGTGTTTCTTTTATTTTTTTGGCTTCAAACAATTCTTCTTGTGCAGTCACCAATTCAGGGGAATACACATATGCCAAAACCTGACCTGCCGACACAAATTCTCCTGTGAAATTGACTGAAAGCTTTTCAATCCTGCCTGGGATGTGTGAAGATTGGGTAGATAGCAAACGTTCATCTGCCTGTACTTTTCCATTCAGACGTATTGATTTATCAGTCTTACCCTTATCAACCACCATAGTTTGAACTTGTGCCAACTGCATGGCTGTAGGTGACATGCTCACTGCCATAGGGTCTAATTCATCATCAGTTGATTCCAAAGGAATCAAGTCCATACCGCAAATAGGACAATCACCGGGTTCACTCTTCCTGATCTGTGGATGCATAGAGCATGTCCAAATTGATTCAGAATCGGCCAAAGCAGGGTGCTTATGTTCATCCGTTTGGTTTTCATTGGATCTACCAAATATTAACCAACCAAATAGCAAGCCTATGATGAGGGTACTAATGGCAATGATTACTGTTGTTTTATTTATATTTTTCATCTTATTTCTTGATTTGTCTTTTTAACAATTGTGCATTAAAAGCAACGATTACTGTACTCAAGCTCATTAGAACTGCACCGATGGCAGGGCTAAGAATAATGCCAGCACCTGCCAAAACACCAGCCGCTAAAGGAACGGCTACAATGTTGTAACCTGCTGCCCACCATAAGTTTTGCACCATTTTTTTGTAGGTAGCAGCACCGAAAAGAATCAAATTGGCAATGTCTTTTGGGTTACTGTTGACCAAAACAATATCAGCCGTTTCGGCAGCTACATCAGTTCCGGAACCTACGGCAATACCTACATTGGCTTGGGCAAGAGCAGGAGCATCATTGACACCATCACCAGTCATAGCTACAAACTCTCCCTTTACTTGAAGCTCCTTGATAATTCGTTGCTTATCTTCGGGCAATACTTCTGCATAGAAATCATTTAAGGAAAGCTGTTGGCTTACTGCTTTTGCCACTTGCTGATTGTCGCCTGTAGCCATGTAAACTTTTATCCCTCTTTCTTTTAGCGTATTGATTGCGGATAAAGATTCCGGTCGGATTTCGTCTGCAAGGGCAATGTACCCTGCCAATGAATTGTCAATCAAAACAAATACCACCGTTTCATCCTCTGTTTTAAAAGCATCAGATGGAGTGTCAATTCCCTGCTCTTTAAGCATTCCCGGACTAACAATTTTGATTTCCTGTCCCTTTAAGTTTGCCTTGATTCCTTTTCCGGTAATATTTTGGAAGTTCTCAGGCTCTTGTAAAGCCAAATCATTTGCTTTTGCTTTACGAACGATACCTGCCGCAATAGGATGCTCAGAACTATTTTCTATGGACGCAGCAATTTGAAGTAATTCATTGTCCGAGTACTTGTCTAAAGTACTTTTAAAGCGTGTTACCCCAAATTCACCTTTCGTTAACGTACCTGTTTTGTCAAAAATGATGGCTGTAATTTTGCGTGCATTTTCAAAGGCAGTTCGGTTTCTGATCAATAATCCGTTTTTAGCAGAAACAGCAGTGGAAATGGCCACTACCAGAGGAACAGCTAAACCCAGAGCATGAGGACATGAGATGATCATGACTGTTACCATGCGTTCTAAAGCATATTCAAAGTCTTTACCGAGGCTTAACCATACTACAAGTGTGGTAATACCTGCTCCTAAAGCGATGTAGAATAACCATGCAGCGGCTTTATCTGCCAGATTTTGAGTTTTAGATTTGGTTGCCTGAGCTTCCTTCACCATACCTATAACCTTTGAAAGGTATGAGTCTTCTCCAGTGTGCCTGACTTTGATTTTAAGTGTGCCATTGTCATTGACCGAACCACCAATAACCTGATCGTTTCTATGTTTGGTTACAGGTTTTGATTCTCCTGTAAGCATTGATTCATTGACATGGCTTTCGCCTTCCATGACAGTGCCATCGGCAGGTACTTTTTCTCCCGGTCGCACCAAAATGATGTCATTGCTTTTTAAATCAGCAATTGGTACATCTTCATGTTTGCCATCTTCATTTATTCTTCGAGCGGTTGAAGGCATCATTTTGGCGAGTTCCTGTAAAGCATTGGAAGCACCCATTATGGACTTCATTTCTATCCAATGCCCCAAAAGCATTATGACTATTAAGCTGGCGAGTTCCCAAAAGAATATTTTACCATCGAGTCCAAATACCACTGCCGAACTGTAGAAATAGGCGACTGAAATAGCCAAAGCAATCAGCGTCATCATTCCGGGAGCTTTCTTTTTTATCTCATCAGCCATTCCTTTCAAAAAAGGCCAACCACCATAAAAGAAAATGATAGAGGAAAGAACAAACTGAACATATCGGTCTCCGTTGAATCGAAGTTGATACCCAATTAATTCCTGAATCATTGGGGCAAGGACAATGATGGGTAGTGTGATGACCAAAGAAACCCAGAAGCGTTTCTTGAAATCTTCAATCATGTGGGCATGATGTCCCTGGTGATGGTCATGAGATTCATGCCCATTATTATGATTACTATGGTCATGGTGTTCATGACTATGCTTGTGATCTTCGTGTGTATGATTATGATGTTTATGATCCATGATTATTTCGATTTAGCTGTGATATAATCCAGTTCTGCCAATGCAATGTGATAATCAGACAAGGCAGTAGCTTTCATTTTTTGATACTTTAATATTTGCTGTTGCATCCGCAAAACTTCTTCAAAGTCTTTTCCTGAATTGCCATAGGCAGTAAAAAGGAGATTTAAAGATTGTTGAGATGTGATAATCTGTTCTTCGTAGAGTTCGATAAACTCAAGCTGCTTTTGAATATCGAACCAAACCATCTCGTAGGAGCTGGTAAGTCTGTTTGCCATATCTACTTTTTGGTGCGAAAAGGATTCCTGCATCAGTTGGGCTTCCTTCTGTGCTGCCTTATATTTTCCCCGAAAAATGGGAAGACTCACAGACACCATTGGCATAAATACATCTTGACCATTATCAGGTAATGACATATCCGTTCGTTGACCCACGATAACATAATCCAAGCCTACGCCAAGTTTTGGGAGACCCTGCTTGATGGCAGCTTGTTCCTGAGCTTCACTTGCCTTTATTTTTAAGTCCAACTCATCGAGTAATGGATTGGAAGTCAATAGGGAATCCTTGCGGTATTCGGTAGGCAAGCTTGTTGTGAATAATGAATCCAGAACGGTAATTGGTTCATTTTCCTGTCGATTCAGAAGCGAATTGAAATGGGTTTCAAGTGGCTTTTTCTTTTGCTTTAAAACGGACAAGTTGGTCGTTGCATCTTTGAGCATGATGTCCACCCTCAACACATCCACCATTGCACCTTTACCATTCTGAAACTTGACGGTAGCCATGTCTTTGTAGGACGAGAAAATACTTAAATTTTCCTCTTCTATTGCTATAAGTCTATGTAGTTCATATAGTCGGTAATATGATGCGGAAACTTGATAATACAATTTGTTACGGGCATCTAAAAACTCCTGATACTTAGCCTCTGCCATTAATGTAGCCGTATTCTCCTGAGCTTTTAAAGTGCCGAACCATGGGAACATCTGTGTCAACGAAAACCTTGCTCGTTGTGGCCCCACTCTTGTTTCCACCGGAGACACGAAATAACCGAAGGAAATATTGGGGTCTGGCAAGCTGCTCACTTGTGTCACCTTTTGCATGGCTGCTTCAAACGATTTGTACTTAGCTTGTAAACCTGGATTGTTTTCTGCCGCTAACTTGAAATAGTCCTCTAACGATTGAGCATTTACCAATGTGGAAAAGCCAAATGCCGCGAATATGATTATGATTATATTTTTCATGATTGGCCTTTTAAAATTTTACGTTCTTCTCTCCAGCAGTAAATCACCGGAACGATGAAAATGCTGATTAATGCGAATGCCATTCCACCAAAAGAGGGGATCGCCATGGGTATCATAATATCCGAGCCACGACCTGTTGAGGTCAGCACAGGCAATAATGCTATCATGGTTGTGGCTACTGTCATTAAAGCTGGTTTTATCCTTCTCAAACCTGCTTCCAAAACCGCCTTCCGAACTTGTTCTTTCGTAGTTGGTTTGTTTCGAGCAAAACTTTGATCGAGATAGGTAGCTATCAATACGCCATCATCAGTAGCCACTCCAAATAGGGCAATAAAGCCAACCCAAACTGCCACACTCAGATTAATGGTATGTATTTGGAAGAGGTCACGGAAATTGGTGCCGAATAACGATAAATCTGCAAACCAAGTTTGACCATATAGCCAAAGCATAATGAAGCCTCCGCTAAATGCCATTGCTATTCCTGTAAATACCATTAGGGAGGTAGAAACAGATTTGAATTGGAAGTAGAGGATAAGAAATACAATACCCAATACCAGTGGCACGATGATGGATAACCGCTTCTCCGCTCTTACCTGATTTTCATAGCTTCCCGAAAATTTATAGCTCACACCGGAAGGCACAATCAATTCTCCTGAGTCAATTCTGTTTTGAATTGTTTGTTGAGCATCATTTACTACGGTGACTTCTGAAAACCCGTCTCGCTTGTCGAATAGCACATAGCCCACAAGAAAGGTTTCTTCACTCTTTATGGCTTGTGGTCCTCTTATGTATTCAAAATCTACTACTTGAGACAATGGGATTTGGGCACCAGTGGGTGTTGGCATTAATATTTTACCTAATGCTTCAGGGTCATCTCTCAATTCTCTTGGATAGCGAACCCTTACAGGAAATCGTTCACGGCCTTCTACAGTAGAGGTTATTTTCATGCCACCAATGGCGGTTTCTATGGTCTGCTGAACATCTTCTATATTCAGCCCATATCGGGAAATTTCATCCCTGTTAATGTTGAGGTGAATGTATGGCTTACCCACAATCCTATCCGCAAATACAGCTTCTGCTTTTACTGAGGGCACTTCTTTCAGGATGTTTTCTAACTGTAAACCAAAATTCTCAATGGTTTTGAGATCAGGGCCATATACCTTAATACCCATAGGTGCTCGCATCCCTGTTTGAAGCATCACCAATCGGGTTTCTATCGGTTGAAGCTTTGGTGCGGAAGTAACGCCTGGTAGTTTGGTGACTTTTACGATCTCATTCCAAATATCATCGGGAGATTTGATGTGGTCTCTCCAATTGCGGTAATACTCCCCATTTTCATCTGCAATGAGTTCCTTGGCTTCAATGCCTTTACTTAACCCTTCTTGATTGGTTAGTGAATCACCAGAAACTGTTATAAAGCGATTGTTTTTATCTACTTTAAACCTTTGCCTGTGTCCTTTTTTGTTCAGAATATATTCTGGCTTGTAATTGATAATGTTTTCATACATAGAAATAGGGGCTGGGTCGAGGGCTGATTCTACCCGTCCGAGTTTGCCAACAGTAAGCTCTACTTCAGGTATACTGGTCAATAACATATCCAACTGCCCTATAATTTTGCGGTTGAAGGATACACCCGAATGCGGCATAGAAGTTGGCATCAGAAGAAAACTACCTTCATCTAATGAGGGCATAAACTCTTTTCCTACACCTGGGAAAGTTTGGGACATTGCTGACCAAGCTGTGGTCTGATTGATGTTCCAGCCAACCTTTTCAAAACCCTTTGAAACAAAACCAAAAACACTATTAAACCCTAGCCAAATATTTGCACCTAATAGGATGAGTATAGTCGGGATAATCAAAAACTTGATTTTGTTATTTAAACACCAAGTGAGGATTTTTTTGTATTGAAATTCCAATAGAGTAAACCCACCCAGTATAATACCTACTAATAGGGCAACAAAAACAAAGTTGAGGAGAAGGGATTTAGATGCACCGAGAGGCAACCAATATTTTGCCAGCAACCAGATGACTCCTAACAGAACAATGATTAATTCCGCATACTTGAGTAAGAACTTTACTATAGTTGGTAATGTAGCATTTTTGAGTTCTACAATGTTTTTAACAATACCAATGACTCCAAACAGAACCAACAGTACTCCAGTCCAAACCTGTCCAATAAAGAGGCTAATAATTCCAATAAGGACTAAGCCGTAGTGGCCGTATTTTTTTAAGAACTTGTTTTTGATATTAAAGCCGAAAAACCAATGTGCCAGTGTTGGCAAAATCAACAATGAAACGATCAATGCAGCTAATAGAGCAAATGACTTTGTAAATGCCAGGGGACCAAATAGTTTGCCTTCTGCTGCCTGCATGGTGAATACAGGGATAAAACTTACAATTGTGGTAGAGACAGCCGTTAATATCGCAGTTGCCACTTCTGATGCTCCATTGTAAATGGTATCAATTAGTTTTTGACCCGGTGGGGCTTCATCAATATGCTTGATGATATTTTCAGAAAGAATAATCCCTAAGTCCACCATCGTTCCGATAGCAATGGCTATTCCTGATAGTGCAACAATATTCGCATCCACCCCAAAGTATCGCATGGCAATAAACACCATGAGTACGGCAATGGGCAAAAGGCTGGAAATTAGGAATGAAGCTCTTAGGTTATATACCATCACAATCACCACCAGAATGGTAATGAGAATTTCCAGCGACAAGGCTTCTTCCAGTGTACCTAAGGTTTCATAGATCAATTCTGAGCGATCATAAAACGGGACAATTGTTAGCTGGCTTTCTCTACCGTCAGCCAATGTCTTCTTGGGAAGGCCGGGTGCTATTTCAATAATTTTGGCTTTTACATTGTTGATGACTTGCAAGGGATTCGCTCCATATCGAGCTACTACAACACCACCTACTACTTCAGCACCATCTTTGTCCAAAATACCTCGTCTTGTAGCGGGTCCAAGAGATACTACACCAATGTCTTTTATCCTTATAGGCACATTGTCTTGTACTGCAACTACTGCTTTTTCTATGTCTTCTACTTTCTTGACATAGCCTAAACCACGCACTAAATATTCAGCCTGATTGATTTCTATGGTCTTTGCACCAACATCCTTATTGGATTTTTGTACTGCCTGCATGACTTTATGCAAGGGGATGTTGTAGGCTTTCAAGGCGTCAGGATTTACATCAATTTGGTATTCCTGAATAAAACCGCCAATGGAAGCAACTTCTGAAACGCCTTCTGTTGCATTTAAACCATACTTCACATAGAAGTCCTGAACCGTGCGGATTTCGTGCAAATCCCAACCGCCAGTTGGATTTCCGTTTTTGTCCCTTCCTTCAATGGTGTACCAATACACCTGCCCTAAGGCGGTGGCATCTGGACCCAATGCAGGCTGGACGGCATCAGGAAGTAAACCAGAAGGTAGTGAGTTGAGTTTTTCGAGTATTCTGGAACGTGACCAATAAAACTCTACATCTTCTGAGAAGATGATATAGATACTGGAGAAACCGAATATGGATGAGCTTCTAATAGATTTTACTCCTGGGATACCTAATAAATAGGTAGTTAAAGGATAAGAAATTTGATCTTCAATATCCTGTGGCGAACGGCCAGCCCATTGCGTAAAAACGATTTGTTGGTTTTCTCCAATGTCTGGTATGGCATCTACCGGAACAGGGTCAGAAGGCAATGCACCCACTTGCCATCCAAATGGAGCAGTTACAATTCCCCAGGCTACAAAACCTGTAAGGACGAGAACAGTGACCAACTTATTCTCTAAGAAATATTTTATGATTTTATTGAGCATAATACAATTGAATTTGATTGAACAGAAAAGGATTGTTCAATGGCTGGAAATGCCACTATGCTCCATAGTCACAAGACCAGGAACATCAAATTGTACTATGCGGATTAAATTAAAAAGGTCTGAAAAAGGACTTGAATATCCTTATCAGGTATGGGAGGAGAGTAATAAGTGTTATGAACAAAAGCTTGATCAGCAAATAGAATCGGCTGAACAAACGAATGAACAAAAGCAACGAAGAAAGTCGGGTTAACCTCAGTTGAGAAGGCTTGTAAATCAGCGTTCTCATCTAACTGAATTAACTGATGCTGATTTTCGCAGCAAGGTTTCGATTTTACTTGTTCTTCAGTGGATGGAATGGTTTCGCAATCTCTATCCATGTCGGGCATACCGCAATCAGGATTATGAAGCCCGATTGAAAAAGAGGTCTCAACCGCTTCACCACCGCAAAAGTGGGTGTTCATAGAGAAACCCACGTTGGAAACCAACATGAGCAAAGAGAGCGATATGGAGATTATTCTTTTCACCTAAAGCAAAAATAGGAAATTAAAAGAAGGAACTTTTATAAAATTTTGACTTTTCTTTATATGATTTGGTATTGAAAGAGCATAATCAGAGACATGCCGACCATTGATAGGTCTTCAACAATAGTAACTGTGCTCATTGGTAAATTGAAAACATCCCCTAAACAGGCGCATTTAATCTTTTTCTTATTCAAGTTGCTTTTTATCACTCCAATACTACTTATTCCTAAGATTAACGCTGTACTAATATTGGTGGCTAATGGTGCAATATTAGTAAGGTATAGAAGCCCGAGAGCCAACTCAACAAATGGGTAAACATAACCCCAAGATTTCCATTTAGCAGCTACAATGTCGTACATGCTATACGAGTTGGCAAACCCTTGAAGGTTCAATAATTTGAAAAATGCAAAAACAATAAAGAAGCCAGCCATAAAATGGCGCATCCATAACATGCCTGAAAAGGAAGAGAATGGAAATTGAGTCAATGCACTTACTACGGCTATAAAACCTACAATAAGTAACAATGGTTTGTAGGTGCGGACATTCTTTTCAGGAAGTGATAACTCCGTGTTTTGTGTTTCCGACCCATTTAGCTTGATGGTATAATTACCAGCCTTATTAATGATTGATTGGAGTGTTTCAATTCCTAACTCGTTTACAAATGAAATTTTAGCTTGAGGAAAGTCAAGTCGGATATTAGCGTCTGAAATTGAATCAGATTCATCGAGTTGTTTTTTGACACTTGCAACACATCCACCGCAAGTCATTCCTTCAATTTTGTATGTTTTCGTTATCATAGATCAATACTTGATTATTACAGATACAAAATTGGTCATTGGGCTGCATAAATGCTTTACATAATTTTGACTTTGATTTGTGAAATTAAGATTGAAGATCATCCAGCGATTTTCTATTTGGATTAGCCTGCGACTTAAACTGAGTAGGAGTCATTCCTGTTTCCTTCTTGAATTGTGCTGAAAGATGAGAGACACTACTGTAATTCATGTCAAGTGCAATTTGAGAAAGGGACATTTGATCATAGAACAAAAGTTCCTTCACTTTTTCGATTTTTTGCTTGGCAATGAATTTTTCGATGGTGATACCTTCAATTGAAGAGAATAGACGACTTAGGTAAGCATATTCATGATGAAGTTTGTTGGAGATAAGGTTTGAGAAATTGACAGAAATTGGCTCGTTTGAGTAATGAATCTGTTCAATTACCACGGTCTTTATTTTCGATATGATGGCTGACTTGCCCGGCTCGAGCAATTCAAAACCTACTGCAAGAAGACGTTCCTCTAATAATGCACGTTGATACTTTGTCATTTCTTCCGCCATTTCCACTTGACCTAAAGCGATATTATTGAATTGAATGGAAAGGTCTTGTAAAATGGACTTCACTGACATTATACAGCGAGGACAGACCATGTTTTTGATATATATGGTTGTCGAAGTGATCATAAAAACCAAAGATTGTCTTTACCGTAATCAGGAATCTCGTTGCCTTCAAAGTAGGGGAGCATTTCTGCCACCATTTCAGGGTACTTGATTGTTACGGGCAAATTTTGTTGTCTTACTGATTTCCAGTACATGCGACTGAATTGATACACTTGATCGATAAGCTCTTTGACTGTTTTGTAATCATCAACCAATTCAGGGTTGGAGCAATTTATCTTGAGCTTTACCGGAAATGAAAACCCGTCATTGAAATTGAACTCTGATGCTGAATACCTGGTATTGTTGAATAGTAAAAATCTGTTGTAACCCAATTTGATGAATGTTCCACTGACAGGCATCAAATCTTTCCAGTCCAAATCAAAGGCAACAATATCGGAGGATTCCGTTTTGTTGATGGTGACGATAAAGACCGGAATATTCAATTCTAATTCTTTTAGGCCGTTTTCAATCGGTTCTACTTCTTCTCTACTCATGTCTTTGTAGAAGTGAATTACAAGCCTTCGGATTCCTGTATTTACATTCACATAGTCTTTAACTGCTCTTAGGATTGAACCTGCCAACTCTTTTGTTTGGTCTTTCTGAAAACATTCAAAGCGGTTGAATTTCCCTGTATTGGAGAAACTGAAAGCACTGCCGATATATTGGATGTCAACTTCTGTGTGCTTGAATGCTCCAACTCCAACAATCAATTCATTTTTCAGCTTTGTGTCCAACCTCCACGGAGTGCCATTGAGCTTTGCGAGAATGGCTATTGCGATGTTTGGCAAGCTAAAGTGATACTTGTCGTTGCTAATGACTTTGTCAGGATCTATCACCTGAGAGGAAACTCCTTTTTTCAATAGTAGCTCTTTCAGCTTGTAGTAAACCAACCTCTGAGATTTGACTGGAACATTCTTGCTGATTGGGGTAATGTAAATAGCTATGTGCTGAATGTCGGTATCAAAGTCCTTGTCATTGATTTGCTCATACAGTTCCGGCCAAGGGTTATCCCTGTCCTTGAAATAGATTGCGAGTTCTTTATCTGGATGATACGGTGTATGAATGAACTTTGATAGCCCCCTAAAGCCGTTGAGTTTGCCGTTAAAGTAGTTGTGAATCTTGGTAGCTACTTCTCTATCATCTTCATGGAGAATAAAAAAGAAATGAATCTTTGATGATGGGCTTAACTCGAAAGGACCATTTTCAGTAATGCCATAGTACGGAACATGGTGTAGCTTTTGATTTCCAAATACAAGTTTGTTGCTGGACTTTTCAATTGAACCAATGCGGACTTCATCAACTGGTATAAACCCTTTAGATGAAAGCGGAATGATGGCCTTGAACTCGGCTGTATTAAGCTGCTCTCTGTAAAATTTATCAATGGCCGTTTTGAATTTCTTGTATTTGTTCGTCTTGTCCGGGGCTTCTGTTTCCTGATGCAAAGCATCCCTGATTTCAAAATTCCAAACAGGATAAACCTTATCGTAATTTCTTTTTCCTTCATCCGGCAATTCATCAAAGCGGTGTAGTCCTTTTTCATAGACAACCCAATTGAATGCCCTTACTGGTACTTCTTCAAATAGTTCTGATACAGGAGTTTTAAAAATCTTTGACTTGCCTTCAAATGTGACCAATAATTCAAGGCTGTTTGAAACTGTCCTGAACTGCACTTTCAAAGAGAAACGGTCAAAGGTTTTGTATATCCCTTCTTTGTCTTGTGTATCACTTGGTAACCAAACTTCTGTATCGCTTACAAAATTGGGTTTGACCAAACAGCCCTTTGACTTGAAATGGTTATGAATTAGTGAATTATAGTACCTTTTGAGAATGGAAGAAGACAAGGCGGAATTGGAAACCTGAACGGATTTTTCAATTCCTTCTTCAGTAGTGATTTTCTCATAGGTTGGCGTTGTTGGCTTAGTAATCGGAATGAAACCTTCTAATTCTTGGCAAAATGAAGTGTAGTAATGCTCCTGTTCTGCATACTTATCAATGACCTCATCAGGAACCAATGAATGATAAATTCGTGTAGTTCCTTCTTCCTCCCTGTCAGAAAAATAGAAGGTGAGCGAATCGCTCGGGTGATTGAATGTAAGTATGTTGAAACAGTGTTTAGGCATCTTTCTTCAAGGTTTCTTTCATCAGACTTAAAATATATTCTAATTGGGTATCTTCATTCATGTCAATTTCATAGTCACCATATCCGTAATGACCCTTGTTTGACACATTTGAGGCAATTCCTTTTGATTCATTTATTTCACCCCACTTGGCATTTATCCAAATCTTTATATTTTTCTTCTGGAGGTGTAGGTACGTGAAATTCTTTTTATCTTTTCTAAAGGCTATGTACATTTTTTGAGGAACAACCTCAATGTCATCTGCAAGAGTTAAAATTCGATTCCTCAACAACTCATAAAGCTCTTTGATTTCTTCTGTTGGTTTGACAAGGTGGTCTTCTTCTGTATAAACCTTTATCTCATCCTGTACTGCTTTCAGTTCTTTGTTTTGCTGGGTAATGGGCTTTATACTCTCCGCTGATTTAGATTTCTTGATTGGCGTTATAGAAACTGTTTGGTTTTCAAATCTTTTAACTTCCCAGAGTTCAATAGCAATATCCTTGAAATTGGTTGCCAACTTTTGATTTTCAGTAAAGCTGGTGGATACAAAAACTACTCTTGTTTGAGACCAATCAACTTCATCCCTTGTGAGTTGCTTTTTTAATGATTCATTGTATTCAATGATAAAATCAGCTTTGTTTTCAAGCATCAAACTCAGATAAGTAAAGCCCTGGTCAACTACACTAATGTTTTTATCCTTCTTGTATTCAATGATAATGAAGGCTTTGGATTGGGGGTCAAATGCCAAAGTATCAATACGCTTATTCTTTATTGAGAACTCGGATTTTACCAAATCCAAGTCCATCACGGCACTAAGGTTTTGTTCAAATATGGATTGGATCTCTCTTTCCAATTTGAAAGGAGATTCTTTGATTGGACTTAGTGTTCCTGAATTTAAAGCGTAGATATTCATATTAATTACAGATTTTCAAAAAATGATTTTACATCAGCGAGGGGAGTGGAATTGTTGAAGCTGGTGATTACTGATCCTTGAACTGACCCTTCCCGTACTTCTATATTTCCTGTATTGTGGTTGTAAGCAAAACACAAGGTTCTATTTCCGACTTGAAGCCATAATACATTTTTCATTTCTCCTTCACGAGACATAACCCGTATATTATCGGTTGTCCGCCAAATGATACCGCCTGCTATTGCAAGAGCAATTTCATTTACATTCTGAGCATGGTGATTTGCTCTGTCCAGCACACCCGTCAGGTAAGCTCTTAGGATTTCGATATTTTGAATTGTAGTTGCCATTTTATCCCTTTAAATATTTTAATAATTCTTGCGGTTGATTCAGTAGGAATCCGTTCTTTTCAAGATTCTGTCTTTGCTCGTCTGTAAGATCAAATATCAATGTTTGCTCCTGACCATTGGTAATTGCTTTTATCAGAACGATTGAACCTAATTTGAGAGCAATATTGGTGGTGTCTTTTACGCTGGCTAAGAGTTGAGCCGCTGCACCAACTTTAAGCCCGTCTATTTCTGCCTGTACTTTTTCGATGTGGGCTAATTCTAAGCTGCGTTTGCCTTTTTGGTAGATTTCTTTCACCTCTTCTTTTTTGAAGAAGTCCTGTACCATCTTAATACCTTTCTTTATCCAAGAACCCTTTTCAAATGTGCCTTCTTCCGTAATGGTGAAACCTAATGCCTCTGCAAATGCAGCATACGCATCAAAAATTGATTCAGCCTGTTTTATGCTTTCGGTATCAATAAAAAGGTGGCCTTCTGCTTGCTCTGTAATCGGTTTTTGATTTTGACTTTCTCTTAGCGTTCGTTCAAAATCATCACACAATTGATTCAGGTTGTCTTTTGTTTCTCTCAGGAAGAAATCTCCCAACTCTTTATTTCTGATTGTGTATTTCCTGTAGAGCTTAGAGAAGTCTGAATAAATTTCATCCTGTGAGAATGCCAAGCCTTCATCATTGATTTTGGCAATAAGGCGCAAACCAGTTTCGTCTTGTTTGATGAACTCAAATAGAGCAGTTATTTTACTCTCAAAGTCGGCAATTAGTTCTGCAATGGCTTCTTCTTCCTGATTGCGTTTCTCTATGACTTTAAGGATGTTGTATTTGTACTTATTGGGCTGTCCCGGATTTGTAGGGTTTGGATTCTTAGGCTTGCTTCCATTCTCTTTCGGTTCTTTTGGAGCCACGATACCGATACGGTTATCAAAGTAAATTTCCACATCATCAATAACCTCATCCTGCTTGTTGATTTGATTATAGAGCATGTTGTATTTGCGCCAAAAGTCCAATAAGAGCTTTTGGCTATACTTTGGGTCTAAGTCTATGACAAACTCAATAAGGTTCAGGATTTTGAAATAGCCCAATACCTTTTCCTTGATTTTCTTAGCTTCCTCTTTCTTATTGCGGATATATTCATCCAAAGCATCCTCAATTCCAACAATTATTGAAATGTCCGGGGTTGATGTATGGTAAGCCTTGAACTTTGGAAAGTGCGTCTTGAAAATGGAATGCGTATTCAATTCCTTGTACAGGTCTGCCAACTTTCCTTCATCACCCAATGGGTCAAAATCTGAAACCACTACGTTACTGAAATGCTCAAAAGCTACCTTGATGTTTTTTACATTGACGTTCTTGTAAGAGAAGTCAATAATCTTACAGTCATTCTTGTACTTGGTGGTTCTGTTTACCCTTGATATGGTTTGAATTGCATTGATACCCCTGATTTCCTTGTCCAAGAACAACGTATGAAGCTTGGGTTCATCAAATCCAGTCTGGAGCTTATCCACAACGATAATCAACCCATTCTTTTTGATAGCGAAGTTTTGAAGGACTTTTTCTTCACTTAAACCACCATTCAACCCGCTTGCGCTTCTGTGATCCTGACTGTCTGAATACACAATGTAGATTGGAGCTTCTTCGAAGCGTTCATACTTCTTCTCTTTTACAATCTCTGCATAATACTTGTCAATAAAGCCTTTATACTTGATAGCTGCCGGGATGGATGAAACCGCCAACATTGCCTTTGCTGTACCTCTGATGTTGTGATATACTGAGCTAACCAAACGTTCTACTATGAATTTGGATATGGCATCAATTCTTTGTGTATTGAGGTAGATTTTCCTTTTGCGAATGGCATATTTCTTTCCATACTCATCAATGCCAGTATCTGTATCATCTGGTATTTCTTCAAAGCCGTAGCCTTTATCTCCTTCAAAGCCTTCCAGGTCATTGTCGGGTATTTCGAAATACATTTTGGCTGAAACCGGAACAATCCCTCTAATGGGATTCAGGATGTACCCGTCTTCAATAGCTTCTCGCATGGTATAGCTATCGAAAGGAATCCAGATTTTCTCAGATTCAGCATACTTGTTGAACTCACCAAAACGGGCTAAAGTATGGTCGCTTGGTGTTGCTGTAAAACCGACTATCAGATTCTTTTTACTCTGTTGCTCCTGGTACTCTTTGCTTTGATCAAAACTGCTTTGTAGTTCATCAAAAACACTAATCATTTCTTCATGCTGAACTCCACTATTGCTTCTGTGGATCTCGTCAATTAGAAATGCTATCCTCATTTTGGAAAGCTTCTTGACTACCGTGGCATCCAGAATATTATCTACCGAAGTGAATTTTTGCAGGTTGACAACAACTATTCGTTTGTCGCTACTGAGTGCAGTGATGAAACTTTTCTTGTCAGTGGCTTCTATGAACATTCCCTTTTGAATATTCATGTTGTGCAGTTTGGAATCCAATTGGTCCCGAAGCTGTAGTCTGTCCACTACCAACATTACTTTGTCATAGACATACTCACCCTCTTTGCGAAGGTCTTTCAGTTGCAAGGCTGTCCAGCCAATGATGTTACTTTTCCCGAACCCTGCCGCATACTGCATCAGGAGAGAATAAACGGTCTTGTTGTTTTGGTATTTCTGGCGTTTAGCAACCAGTTCTTTTATCTGTCCTTCGCCTATACCCTTGGCTCTAAGCTCCGCTTCAAGTTTTTTTAGGAAGTATTCCGGTTCATCTTCATGCTCCAAAAACTCATTGATTTTTGAGAGTATCTTATCTGTACCGAATTTCTGCTTAGGTCTTGGACTTATCAGCCTACCATCATTATGCTTGTACTCTTTTGTTTTGCTGCCTTCCTTTTTGATAAGCTCACGTTCAATGAAGTTGTAATAGAGGATTTCTTTCTCTATCATTTTCTTATCGTACAGGGCTTTGAATACTTCTTCAAACCTTTCAGTCTTTGATGCTTCTTTATTGCGGAGAGGATAAGGCTTGAAGTCCTTCAAGACTTTCTTTTCGTACTGGTCAAAATCGTAACTGCCATTCAGTACCGTGGCTTTGATTTCATCAAAGTGGTTAGAGATACTGCGAATGACATAGGTTTCGGCAATATCAGTTGAGGTGATGTGAATGGCTTTTTCAAAGATTTTGAGAAAGTCTTTTCGGATGGATTGTGAAAAGTCATTTTTGTCCGCAATTGTCAAATACTCCTGGGAGGCATTGAGGTAATCTTTAACAACCTTATTCCTGCCATTCTTGATTGAGGTTTGATTGTTCCAGTTGCTTTTAAGTTCGCTGTAGCCTAAAAATATTCCATTGAGGAAAAATGAAAGGTCTGGCCGGAAAGAGAAATATTGCTTGCCTTCATACTTGAACGAATACGGAAGCTCCTGAACAACTGAAAAGATATTTTGGTCAAACAGCTTATCTTCCTCAAACTCACTTCCGCTTGGATAGAACAGGTGAAGCTTTACGCCTTCAAAAGTGACCGATTTGTTGGTGTTAATGAAAATAGCCATGTTCATAGACGATTTTATTTTCTCGTCCAGAAACAGGGTAAAAGCATTCAATAGGTCTTTTTCGCTTGGGAATTTCTTGAGCAACTTTTTGTAGTTGCTTTTATTCAGTTCGGTTTCCGAAATGAAGTGTTTTAAGTCCTCGACAATGAAGAATTGAGGCGAAACGGTGTTTGCCTTAGCTTCCTTGTAGCGAAGGCCATCAGGCCGCTCGCAAAGGAAGTTAATGAGGTATTTATCTTGTAAGTCTAACTCTTTCATACTACTTGCGTTGTGTGGGAGGGTGCATGAAAATGAACCTTAGGCTTGGAAAATCCGTTTTCATTGCATACATTTGCAGCGAGTTCATCTTTCATTCGAAAGAAGGAAATCGGAAAACGCAAGCCAAGAAGCTCTGCGTTTTTTGCTTTTTTAGTGTATCTCATTCAGCCTCCTCTTATATTTTTTCAAAATTTTATCCCTTTGTGAATCCTTCCCCTGCAAATGATAGGCAGTAAGGAGGAAATAGACGTTCTGGGCTGGTTTTGGCTCTAAAACCACCACGTATTTTTCCGGTATGTCATAGATGTAAGTCCTGATCCCTTCCGGTTCCTTTACCGAAAAATGGAGCATATCTTCCTGTTTGCGGCAATCTATATGAAAACGTACCCAATGAAGCCGCAGGCTTCTGTGGATGTCAAATTCCCTTGCCCGTGTTGCCTTGTCCACTATCACGGTAGTGAGGTGGGTGAACAAGGTGGCCATTTCAATTGCCCCATCCTGAGGAGTAGGCGTAATTTGGATGTTACGAAATCGCAGGTTGGGATTGTTAGTAAAGTCACGGTCGAAAATGCCCATGAGCGACTGCCTTCTTTGGTATTCGTTGAACCCTGCCAGTTCCAATAATTGATTGTATGTCTTTAACAGATTGAATGGCATGGCTTACTGTAATTCGATAAAGAATAGGTTCAACTTCTCGGAATAATTGGTCTTCATCAGGCTGTCGCCTGAGTGTTGCTGTATTTTCCTGATAATATGGGCTTTGGCCTGATTCTCCTTCGCTTCATTATTATGCTGGTAACTGATAGCTCCCATCATAAAATCTGTCAGTTGCATCAACAAACTCTCATGCGAACGGATATTTTGCACATTCCTGAATACGCCAAATTTGGTGTTCAGAATGTCTTTCAGCTTATTGACTTTGTAGGCACTCAGGGTATCTTTTATGTCCAGATACACATTGTAGTTGTAAAGGCTGTTCAGGTTGTGGTTCAAGAGGTAGTAATACATCTTGTAGTAGAAATCATCATAGGAGCACCCGAAGGCTTCATTGTTGATTTTGCTTTTGTCCACACCTACGGTTCTAAACTTTAGGTCGGTGGCAAAAAAATACTCTACCAGTTCCATGTAGAAATGAAACTTGGACTTGGAAACGTTAGTCCACTTGATCTCACCATAGAAATGGTGCTTTTCCTTTATCTCCTTGATTTTCTCGGTATGCAGCTTAATCTGATTGTAAGCCACACTTATTGAACCTAAGAACATGTACGGTTTGTGGTCATGCTCGATATGGCAACTCTCGTCACAATATATGTTGAACGTTTTACTCATGGCTTACCTTGATTTTGCCCGTAACCACATCATTGATGAGCGTTTTGCGAAGCTCTTTGAGGGTGGTTATCTGGGTTTGAATGTTTGAAATGATTTTGGCGATTGTGTCCAGTTTGGCATCCAAGAATTTTACGATTTCATCCTGAGCCGAAAGCGTATCGGGGATGTACACCAAAAAGTCATTTACCTTTTCCATTTTGAGGTTAATGCGGGTGAAACCTTTGCCCTCCACAATAAGCAACTGCCTGTAATAGTCTGAAAGCATCAGGTAGTTCAGAAAGTAGGGGTTGGTTTTGCGAGGGTTTACTCGATAACCTTTGCAAAAACTGTTGAGGTAGGTTTCCTCAATCTCTTCGGCTAAAACTGCTGACTTTCCAATATCTTCATATCCCTCTGAACTCATCAGGAAGAAAATATCTCCCTTTCTTACCCGATTCTGTTTCTCACCTTCATTGACTACTACCGTACCCAAATGATCCCTTTTCAAATAGGTATTGTTGGCAATGTTGGTGAATGGAATAAAGCCTTTGTTATCCATGTTATCGTCTTGGTTGAAATCATCTCCACTCTTACCGGATAGACCGCTATACAATGAGCCTAAATCTTTTAGACGGTATCTGAGCCAATTTTTGGGAGTATCAAAACCAAGCTCGTTGGTTTTTAGCTCTACATTTTTATCAAGTCCTTTAGTAACTGTTTCATTGATAAGGCCTTTGCGCAACTCCTGATAGTAACCTATTTTCTTTTCCAGTAGGCTTACTTTCTTATCAATGGCTTGAGTTTTAGTGTCGAGGTATTCAGCTATTGCGGTTTGTTCTGAAAGTGGAGGATAATGCAAGTTCAGTCTACTCAATACAGCCATTGGAAGATTAGGTTGAGCTGAGGTAACAGCATACAACCAAACAAGACTTTGAAAATAAGGACTATTTAAGGCGTACTTCTTATATTTTAAGTAGCTTCCCTGTTCATACTTATGTAATCTTATGAAGCAAACCGCCTGATTAGTATTAGATGGTAGAATTTCCTTAGGAAGTATTGCAATTTTTCCTGTGGTAGCACCTGCTATAACTATAAGTAAATCATTTTCCTTCAAGCGGGACCTGGACAAAAGCCTGTCTGTTTCTTCACTGATAAATATTAAAGGGGTTTCATTAATGTTTCCATTTTCATTAATGTTTTCAGCCTTAAGAAATCTTACTCCTACGTCTGTAAATCCAGCACCTTCAGTTGTTGGTGTAGTTCCTTTTGAAATAACCGTAGAAATATCCTTCACCCTTTTAATTTGCCAATGAGAAGGAATTGGATTCAAAAAATCCACTCCTACATCTTTGTATGTTCCGTATTTGTTTAGCATTTAGAAACTCAATTCGTTTTCAAGGGTTGATAACTCATTTTCAAGAACCTCCAAATCAGTGTTAATGGTGGTAACTTCTCTTAGCTTTAAGGGGGTGTAGAATACCTTATTGAAGTTTACTTCCACCCCAATCACATTTTCTAGATACTCAAATGGCCTGGTTACATACTTGGCCATGAAATCTGAAATCCATTGATGGTTTTTAGTTTCATCCGGTGAGTAGGGGATAATTTCATAATCCTTTTGCAGGTCTTTGGTCAGCTCTACCGTAATGGCTATGTAAGCCTTTTTAGATTTGGTAGCTTTCTTGTAGGCTGCTTTGATGACGATTTTGCCACAACCCAATTCGGTTTGTTTGCCGCCTACTTCTTCTATGATGGTTTCTTTGACTTCATCATACCAGTAGGTTGCTTTCTTGGTCACTACTTTCAATTGCTGCTCTTTGTAGTCTAGTGCTGCAATGTTGAGTTTTACTTCCTCATTGAATCTTGCCTCTAATGAGGTGTATTTGGTCTTATCAAAATCCGTGATTTCAAAATTGTCGATGGTGCTTGTGCCTGAATCATCCTTTACGATAATCTTCACCGGATCGAGCTTGATGGATTTTTCTTCAACCGTTTCACCTGCTCGGTTTTCTTTCATGGGCATTTCAAGGAACTTACCGTTTACATCCACATTGGTGAGCATGATGCTCTGGCGGTTGTAGTAGAAATGCCACTTGTCGAACACTTTACAAAACTCGTTGTCTTGAAACTCTGTGAATGCTTTTACTATGGCTGCTCGGTTGTCGGGGTTCATCTGCTTACGCTTCTTGCCCTTACTTTTTTTCAAAGGTTCGAAAAGCTCACTGGCATTGATGAGGATTACTTTGTCTTTACGGTCGGCTGGTTTATTCTTATTGAATACCCATAGGTAAGTGTAAATGCCTGTGTTGAAAAATTCATCTGTAGGCATTTGGATTATGGCCTCTACCCAATCATTATCAAAGAAGTGTTTGCGGATGGTACTTTCACCACTTCCGGCATCACCACTAAAAAGTGTGGAGCCATTATGAACAACTACTGAGAGGCCGTCATTGGTTAAGTGATAAAGGATGTGCTGCGTGAACAGGAACTGCCCGTCTGAAATAGAAGGCAATGCGACAAACCTTTCAGTAGTATCGTTTTGAATGTCTTTTTGGTAGCCTTTCCAGTCCACACCGTAAGGCGGGTTTGCTACCACTATATCAAAGCGTTTCTCTATGAAAGAAATATTGGTGAGGGTATTGCCGTATTTGATTTCGGAATCAGCCCTGAAACGGCTTTCAATTTTTGCCAAGGCGTATAGGCTATCGCTCCAGTCTTCACCGAATGTTTTTGTAGGGCGTTTGAATTTCTCCTTGATTTTATCTTCTACACCAAAGAGTAAGTTACCACCTCCGCAGGTGGGGTCATACAGGGTTAGGAACTTACCATTGTCCTCAATCTTGGAGGTAATGAGTTCTGAAATAAGTGAAATGATGTCGTCCGGGGTGTACTGTTCCCCTGCGGTTTCCGCTGAAATATCTGCCCACTTTCGTTTGATGTGTTCTTCAAGTGTGGTGATTTCAGAATTATTGAAAGGGGTTAGGTCAATTTCACTCCAAGCCTTTACCGTTTCAAACAGAATGCGCTTCTTTTTGAGTTGACCACTGATACCTGAAATGTCCAGAAACTTCTCTTCTTCAGTGCCTTTGTCAACTCCCAATAAATACTTGGTTTCAGGGTCAAAAGATTTCAGGTAAGCATGAAAGTCTATATCAAAGGCTTTGTCATTCTTGCAAATGTCTTTGAGGGATTTTCCTTTGCGGATGAGGTAGTCATTATATCCTAATCCTTCCAACTGGAACATTTCTACAAAATCATCAATGTTGCCTTTTCCGATTTCTTCTTCCAACCTTTGGGATTCCCTGATTAACCTACTTTCCACCATAAGAAGGGCGAAATAGGGCATCATGTATTTTGGGAAATCACTCTGCTTGATTCCTGCACCAATCAATAAATCGGCTGTGCGCCAAACATCTGATTCGTACTTTAGGATATTAATGCTCATACGTTTTAAGTTCTTTTTTTACTATTTCTATTGCCTCATTTGCCTGAGGTTCGTTTTTTATCAAATCCAATATTTGGTCAGCCAACCAGATTGAAAATAGAGCTGGCTTATCAGCATGAAGTAGCTCAGCCAATTGTTCTACCTGCTCCCTCTTTGCCTTCCGTTCACCACGCTCAATTTTGCTAAACATTGGAGTGTCTATTTCAAGATTGGCGGCCAATTGACGCTGTAAAAGCCCCTGGCTTTCTCGTAGCTCTTTTATCCTTTCACCAAAGTGCATGACTTTTCTATGTTTGACTTGTCAAATTTAGGACAATATAGGAAAAGAAAAAGATAGTAAGAGAAGAAAGAGTGCTTTTTTTGATTTCAGGATTTTGAGGAAATAGAGGAAACTAAGGATTATTCGTCCTTAGTTTCCTTAGAATCCTGAGATTCCTCAAGTGAGGTGTTGATGTACTGGTCATGTGCCTCACGATGAATGAGCCCTGATTTCACAAAGTTGGCAATGTAGCCTTCGGCTGTCTTTGCCGGAATGCTCATGGCCTTTGCTACTTCGAGGTACTTCTGTCGATTGAATGTATGTGGCAAGGCATACAGAAACTTCTCCTTCTTATTCATTCGAGATGGCTTGGGGTCTTCTTGTGGAAGTTCTCCAAACACTTTGCTTGAATGTTTGACCAATACTTTGACCATTGAAAGCGAAGCTTGAAAATCCCTTTCCTCACAAATCAGCTTTTTGGAAGTGTCGCCTGTTTCCATGATCCGCAAAGCGGAAAATATCATAGAGATTCGGTAAGCAATCAAACCCAATCTTCTGATAGTGGCCATGTAATCCAAACCTTGAAGGTTCATGTACTTTTCCTGTATCTGTCCGAAAAACTGGTTGAATTGTTCCTGCTGGTCTGCTGTAAGGTGAAACTGGCGAGGTTCATCCTGCATGATGACTTTGTAGAGTTCATAGAACTCATTGCCCAGGGCTTCAAAGTAATCGTCCAGTCCGTTATCCGTTTGACTGGCAAAGACATTTTTCCATACCGGGCGAACGTTCATGAAATAGAAGATGAAACGGCTGAATAAGCCGTTTTCAGCGTTGGGTATCAATGCCGAAACTTGTTTTGGCGTTCCTGAAAGGACAGTAGAAAGGCAAGGGCTTTCTATGTCCACAAACTCACGGTCGGTTCTGCGATAGTAGGAAATGGTTTCATGGTGAAAGGCTTTTCTAAAGCCATCACTGTAATTTCCGTAATCGCTCTTGAAGGCATGGGCTAAGGTATCACCTTCGGTCTCGAATATCAGTCCTCTGCCATCACTATCACCCAAAAGTTGATAAGCACCCGTTGAACTGTTGTTGGCTGGAATGAACAGCATCTTTTCAGGTGGTTTGGCTGGTTTCTCGATACCATCTTCCTTTCCCTTCTTGGAGTTGTATTCTGCCATTTCCAATTCATAGTGTTGTTTGTGTAGCTTGGCTTGTTCCCTCAACTCTTTGTGAATAGGGTTGACCAACTGGCGGCAATGCACCAATCGGCCTTTCCCTGCGGATGCCTGGGCTGTAATGAATAGGAATAGATTGGGGAATACTCGCTTACCATCATAGATGCCCGATACTTTGGGCAGACATGCGCTGATAGCTCCGAGGGAACCGAGGAGTAGAATATCCCTTTCCTCATTGGAAGTGGCAACCGCCACAACCTTTTGCAGAAATTCAGGAAGTTCAGGAAACAAGGAATCTGGAAAGGTTGGCATTTCTTCCGGTTCCTGATTTTCGGGCTGGTGGTATTCAGATTGACTACCATTCAGCTTTTCACTTTTGAAGGTTCGCTGATCCTGTTTTTCTGTCCGTGGAGGGGCAATGTCAATTCCTGCATCTTTGGCGAGGTAGAAAAAGGTCTTTAGTGAAACGCCATGACCTTTTGATTTCAAGCAATTGTCAAATTGCTTGTCGCACTCCGGGGCGGAATAGCCTGGATAAAACTGGCTGACCCTATGAAATAAGGTACGTCCATTTTCTCCAAACTCATCTGAGAAAGCAAATCCGATATTTACCCAATCGCTATACTTGGAGGTAATATCTGTTCGGTTGGCTTCAATGCTTTGGATGATGCGCTCTACTTCGTCTGATTGGGAATCTGTATTGAAAGTTGGTTGCTCTGTAACTTTCGGTTGCGGGGTTGGCTGATTAAGCCAATCCTGTGGATTGAATGTTTTTCTTTCCATGTCCTACAAGTATTTAGGATTGATGAATATTTCTGAATCATGTGGAAGGAAACAGGCTCTTGAAATGTCCTTCCCTGATTGGTCTATTTCGAGATGGTAGGTGTGGGAAACGTAGTTTGCCACTGCTTTGAAATAGTCCTGGTGTTTTGCTTGCGTCAAGTCGATTGGAATTACCCATTTGAGGCCATCACCTGAAGGAGATACAAACAGTAGCTCCGTTTCAAAGTAATGGTCGTTGAGTAGTGCCGTCTTGAGTGTGGGAATGTCCTGAATATGGTCAAAATCGATTGTGAGCAAACCTGAATGTCTTTGAAGGTTTGCATCATTTCTCTTAGAGAAAGTGCCTGAGAAGGTCACATAATCGAAATTTTGAGCCTTGTACTTTCTGGCTTCCTTTGGGTCGGGAATGTTGCGGAGTGAACTTGTACACGAAGCAAATTCATTGCCTTTGATAAGATTGTAAACTTCAACCAAGGAGGCTTGCCGACTTGGTGTTACGTTGGTGACAGGCTTATTGAAATAGCTGAAAACTGGCGCAGCCGGTTTGACTATTTCAGGAAGAGCAACCGCAGGTTGCGATTCTGCCTGAGCGTAAAAACCCTGTTGCTTACCGATACGCAAATGCAGTTCTTCATTCAGCTTGTCGAGAAGGGTTTGCCCTTCGAGGCTGAAATGTAGAGCTGCAAAATCAAAGACATTGCCTTGTGCAATGGCTTCTTCTGAATCGGTGTGCGTAGCACAACCGTCAACAACCTTTACCAACAATGTAGGCTTGTCCGCATTGAATGGGTTCTTCGCAGGTTTGCAGTCCCTTCCCGAAAGGGAAAGGACTGTTTCACCCGGATAGTACTGTCGCAACACATAGGCGTAGATATTTAAGCCGTAGTGCGTTTTGTCGAGAATGGCTTTTCTACTTACCTCCATAGTGCTTTGATTTTGAAGGTGAGTAATTGGATTCCAGAAAGGCTTCTATATCAGAAACCTTGTAGTAGAATTTGCCATTGATTCGGCTGTAGGGAAGAACCCCACCATCCCGAAGGGATTGGAGGGTTCTTTTGCTAATGTGAAGCGTTTGCATCACTACCTGTCCATCAATCCATTCCTCGCTGAATTGCTCCAAGCGTGATTTATGGAAGTTGAGGAGGTAGGCTTTGACTGTTTTAATGTCTTGAGTTAGCGTCAAGATCATATCCATTATCTCGTTCATAGCTTCACCCTCCCTTTCTTTATTAGGTAATCCGCAGCCCTTTGGTCTATTTCTTCCTGAGTGGAATTGCGGTTGCGTAGCAACCAGCTTTCCAACTCGCTTCTTTTGAAATAGAGCTTCTTTCCATTAGGCTTGTAGTGCGGAATGCTCCCTGCACTTGTCAACTTGTACAAGTGAGATTGGGAAAGCTCCAGATACTGGCAAGCTTCATTGAAGTTTAAAACTTCCTTTGTGTAAATCCCCTGGCTCTCAATTAGGCGTTGGAGATTTTCAAGACGTTCAATTATTTCGTCCATGACTTAATCAATTATGAATTAGGAAATGGACATCTGGCCAAATGTCATCTTCGATTGTCGAAGACAGGGCTAAATTAGAATGGCTAACAGGGCGTTATGAGTGCAGAAAGGAAGGTGCAGTGCAGAGTGCAGAGTGCAGAGTGGGGCATGAAAAATAAAAGCCCCCTTTTTGAGCAAAAGAGGGCTAAACAAAAACAGAAAAAAGATAGAAGGTGTAAAGTGCAGAGTACCTTATTTCAGGTTTAAAACGGACTTTTCAATTTTTTGAGCTGTTAGTTTCGGTTTCTTCTGCGACCTAAATTTTGTTCTTTCAAATGGCTTTCCATCTTCATCAACAAAACATAGGCAAGTAACTTCCCATTGCTTCTGTTTCAAGTTCTCAATCAATTGCAGGTCGTTGTGAATTAGTTTGATGAAGTAGAATAGTTCGCTGATTGTGCCTGTCCATACTACAGGATTTTTTATTTCAGCATTAGAAAATACTCGTTTGAAATTTGGAACGGTTGTGTCTTGGCTTATCAGGTTGTTGAACTTTAAGCTGCTGCACAAATCGGAAATCTTTTCCTGAGCGGTATTGAGTTGCTTGTAGGTAAATGAATTGAATGGAATGTCCTTTTGTTTGGGTTCCGGCTTTTTAACTGGTTTCTCCGTTGCTTCAACCTCAATGATTTGAATCTCGGTCAATAATGGTTTCTGCGGTATGGGTTCATGTAGTAGCTGGGTGTAAAAATCCTCTATCACCAACTTATCATCAATCCAAGTGCTGAAAGCATCTTGGATTTCGAGGTAAAGCTGCATGTATGCAAGCTTTAGCAATTGGATGATATAGGTGTTGGCTTTGTGTGCCTGATCAAACTCAATGGAAGCTTTCTTGGGATCTATGAATGTCAAATCAAATTCCTTCTCTTTAATCAGCTTTCCAATGTCTTTTAAGCGGGTCTTTAAACGCTTGTTCAAAGTATCATCCAGCCAATAGCGGATTAGGTTTTCAGTATCATCTTCACTGATGAGGTTGTAGAGCCTTTCAACGTCCGTTTTGAGGGTGTTTAGAATCAGCTTTGAGTAGTACTTGGTTTTGTTGTCAAATGGCCTTTCAAATTTGATTTCATACCGGAATTGATAATCAGTGGAGGCTTCTTTTAGGGCACGGAACTTTGGAGCAAACTTTTCGTCCACGCTGTTTTTCTCTGACCAAGGGCGAAGCCCCTGGTAGAGAATGTCGTCAAGTATTTTTGTTTGATTGCTCATAGGTCAAGTTTGATTTTACTGGCTGCCTCTTTTTTCTTGTCGTCTATGATTTTCGCATAGACTTGAGTTGTTTTTAGCTCCCTATGGCCTAAGAGCTTTGAAACCGTGTAAATGTCGGTTCCCATTGTAAGCTGCAATGTGGCGTAGGTATGACGGGCGCAATGGAAAGTGATTGTTTTGGAGATTCCGGCTTTCATCATCCATTGTTGCAATTTCAGGTTGTGCCATGCCGAATAATTCAAACCTTTGAAAACTCTTTCCTCTCTGTCCTCACGTTCTCCGAGCAAGCCGAAGGCTTGTTCGGAAATGGGTAGGGTTTCCGCTCCTTTGGTTTTCTTCTGTCGGAATCGGATGTAATAGCCCATTTCGTTTGAGTGCTGCACCTCAGACCAAAGGAGCTTGTTTATATCTGACCAACGAAGCCCTGAAAGGCATGAAAAAATGAATGCCGTTTTCAGGATAGGGATTTCGCATTCTGCCTTTACTGCTGCTTGCAGCTCATCCAATGTCAAAAATTCTCTTTCCGTTTCTCCTTGCTTGAAAGCCTCTACACCTTCAGAAGGATTGGTTGGAATGATACCATCTTTCACGGCCTGTTTTAGTGCTGCCCTAAGCTTGTTGAAATAGGAGTACTTGGAATTTTGAGATAGCTTCTGGTTTCCGTGGGCTATGGCCTTCTTATCAAGGTATTGTTTGAAATCCTGAACAAACTGCCTGTCCACTTCGGTGAATGATAAATCATAGGTGCAAAAGGCTTTCAGGTGCTTAATCATGCTGGTCCAATTGCCATGGTTGCCGGGGCTGTCCTGCCTTTGTTGCGCAAGTAATTCAATGTAGGAAAGGAAGCTGCCTTTTTGCTTCTCCTGATCACGAAAGCCATAAACACCGTTTTGAATTTCGATTTGTCTTTGCGCCCTGATAGTCTCTGCTAATTGCATGGTCTTTTTATTGACCTCTTTTTCCTCCTTGGTTTTTGCATTGGGGTCGAGGTACAATTTTAGGTACTCGGTTTTCCGCTTTCCCTTGTGGTAATAGTCGAGGTATAAGCTGGTCTGTCCGCCCTGGTTGCGTTGTCTTAGTGTTACCTTCATATCTGAAACAGTTTATCGATTTCGGTTCTCTTGATGATTGTGCGACTGCCAATCTTTGCCGCTCGGATGTTTCCGGCTTTTATCTGCCGATAGATTGTCATGCGGCTTGCACCTAAGAGCTTGCAGGTTTCATCAACACTCAAAAAATCTTTGTGCTTTAACTGTTCCTGATTGTATTCAATTCTCTGAACCACAATAGGGGCAACCTCCTCAATCTTTCCTTCTCGCTTACGCTTCTTGTAGTTTCGGGAGGCGCACTTGTGGCTGCAAAATTTGGTAACGGTAGTCTTTGCGATGAAAGACTTTCCGCAGTCCTGACAAATCTTTGGAACTTCTATACTGCTGCTCATAGTGTTTTCCTTTTTGGCTTAAAAATGTCTCAGAGAATACCCCTTTGTATCGGGGCGTATCTCTATGTAACATGATTTCGCCTGTTGCTAAAAATCTTGTTGCTACCAACAAATCTGTTGTTGTCAGTAACAGATTAGAAACAAATATAAGCAAAAAAAGGGAAAATTAGCAACAAGTAAAGGAAAGAAAAACAGCCTAAATGATAGTAAAAGAAGGGTTTAGAGTAGTAAAGGAAATGTAATTACTTTCCGATACAAAACTTCGAGAAAATATTCCCCAGGAGGTCGTCAGTAGTGACTTCTCCGGTGATTTCACCCAGATAATGGAGTGATTGCCGGATCTCCTGCGCTACCAGATCGGTGGGCAAAGCCGCATCCATGGCATGAACGGCCGATTGCAGGGCTTCGTTGGCTTTTCCCAGGGCTTCGTAGTGGCGGGCATTGGCAACCACGGGTTCGTTCTGGATTTTGCCTGCTTCTACCCAGGAAAGTAACTTCTGGACCAGCGCGTCGAGACCTTCTTTCTTTTTGGCAGAGATAAACAACATCTCCCCCATTTTACGATAGGCTTCGAGGCCTTCCAGACTTTTAATCTCATCCATTTTATTGGCTACCAGCAACAAGGCAGCATTGTGTCTGGCCAACGTATCCAATTCAGCCTGCAGTTGAGCCGGACTGGTGGTGGATAAATCAAACAAATACAGGATGATGGCCGCCTGCCCCATCTTCTCAAAGGTACGCTCCACCCCGATGGATTCGATCATATCCTCGGCTTCGCGTATGCCAGCGGTATCGTAAAACCGGAATTTGACCCCACCAATGCTGATCACATCTTCAATCACATCGCGGGTAGTGCCGGGAATATGGCTTACAATGGCTTTTTCTTCGTTCAACAAAGCGTTGAGCAAGGTTGATTTACCGGCGTTCGGACGGCCGGCAATAACCGTTGCCACGCCGTTTTTAATGACATTTCCCAGGCGGAAACTTTCCTGCAAAGACGATACTACCTGGACAATACGGAGCAACAGTTCTTTCAATTGTCTGCGGTTGGCAAACTCTACATCTTCTTCGCTGAAATCAAGTTCAAGTTCCAGAAGTGAGGCGAAATCGACCAGTTGCGTCCGCAAACGACCGATTTCCTGTGAAAAACCTCCCCGCATCTGGTTCATGGCTACCCGGTGGGCATGTTCATTATCGGCTGCAATGAGATCAGCTACGGCTTCGGCCTGACTCAGATCAAAACGTCCGTTCAAAAACGCCCGGAAGGTAAACTCCCCGGGCTGCGCCAGTCTGGCTCCTCTGCGGATGAGCAACTGAATAACCTGATCCAGGATAAAAGAAGAGCCGTGCAGTGAAATTTCCACCACATCTTCTTTGGTAAAGGATGCTGGTGCCCTGAAAAGGGTAAAAACAGCCTCATCAATACGTCTCCCGTCATCTTCCACGATGCCGAAATGAACGGTATGCGAAGCCTGAACGCTCAGGTCTTTATTACGGCAAATCTGGTTGGCCAGATCGATGGCTCTCGGGCCCGACAGCCGGATTACGCCGATGGCACCAACCCCGGCAGGAGTAGCCAGTGCTACGATGGTATCATCGGTATTGAAAATTTGCGGTCGGTTCATACAAATTTGCTGTTTAGGCTTTATTTTTCGGAGGTAATAGCATCATGAGCAAACTGGAAAAAATCCGTCAATGGGCTGCCGACAAAGATAGCCCCATCATCTGTTTTTTGAATGGTACCGACCCGGAGGTCATTAAAATTGCCAAAGCCCTGATTCTGGATCGTGTGGCCGAAATCATGGTATTGGGTGATGAACTCGAGGTATTCGATGTTTGTAGAATGTACCGGCTTAATGAAACCATGTTATACGGGGTTGTAAATCCGAATGATCACCCGGAGTTGGATTTGTATACAGAGCTTTATATGGAAAAAAACGGCGAAGAAGACCGAAAAAAGGCTGTCAAAGCTGTCAAAAATCCAAAAGTGTTGGCAACGTTGATGCTGGGTGAAGGAGCTATCGATTTATATATCGAAGATTTAGCCTCGTTCTGACCCCTACCATTCCTTTTCAAGTACGCCCATTCCGAAAAGGGCGAAGTCGTATTTAACCGGATCGGCAGGGTCGAAGGCCCTGAGTTTTTCTGTGAGCCGGATGGCTGCTTTCCAGTCACTTCGCTCCTCAGTCATCAGCCCCAGACGAGTGCCCACCCTTTGCACATGCAGATCCATCGGCATGATGAGCTCGGAAGGCGAAATCCGTTTCCATAGCCCGAAATCCACACCCCGGTCGTCCTGCCTGACCATCCACCGGAGATACATATTCAACCTTTTGCAACTGCTGCCTCTGGCCGGGCTGGCGATGTGTTTCCGGGTTCGTTCAGGCGCGTAAGCTGCGCCAAAAACCAGCTCGTGAAAATGGGCAAGGCGTTGAAAGGCCCTCCTGTCAGGATTTGTTTCGGCAGGCTCCACGAGCAAAAAAGCATCTTCCAGTGAATCATACTTTTGATAATGCCGCTTAAGAAAATCCAGGAGATAAAGTAAATCCGTATCGTTAAAGGTGCGATGGACAAAACCAAGGAGTCGTTGAAGGTCTTTTTCTCCATGGTTCCTGACAAAATCTGCCGGATCATTGTCCATTCTGGCCAGAAGCTCTTTGCTTTTGGCAATGATGGTGGGCCGCTGTCCCCAGGCAAAAATGGCTGCAAAAAGCCCTGCTATCTCAATATCGGCTGACTTCTTAAACATATGTGGCACGCTGATAGGGTCGGCTGCGATAAAAGCGGGCTGATTGTAGTATATATGTGCTTTGTTAAGCAGCGTTTCCAGTTCAGGCAGAGAATGTTCAAACATGACCGGCTAAAATAAGGAAGCCCCTGGCACGTTGCTAATAATTAATGGTGGTTCCGGCAGCGTGTATGCCTCCATTGCTTAAATTAGTTGTATGAAAACACCCTTGTTGCTCGCATGTTTCGTGCTGATTGCCTTACAGGCCTGCCGTCAAAAAGACGAATGTGTTTGTCCTGCTATCTATGCTCCTGTCTGCGGTTCCGATGGTGTAACCTACAGCAATTCCTGCGAAGCTGATTGTAAAAACATCAGTTATACGGCTGGATCCTGCCCGGAAACCGGTGTATTTATCATCGTAGATCTGGGAGACCCTTCGGTAGATGGTTGTGGCTGGGCTGCCGAAAAATCAGGCGTCACCTACCACATTTACGGGCTGCCCGATTCGCTGAAACAGGCCGACAGGGTGGTGCGGCTGCAATTCCGTAACCGCCTCGAATATTATCAATGCGGATTGAGCCAGGGTTTACCTCAGCTTGATCTGCTGGATGTGTTGCCTTAGCCAATCCCAACTCTTTTGCTTCTGCGTTCCAGCAAAATAGTATCCCGCCATACATCGTTCATTTTGCCCACTTTTTCTCTGTAACCTATAACCCTGAACCCAAGCGAGGCATGTATCCTTAAACTTGATTCATTTTCAGGGAAAATACCAGCCTGCAACGTCCAGAAACCAGTATTTTCACTTTCTTCAATCAGTTTTTTCATAAGTTGTGTTCCGACTTTTTGCCCACGGAACATATTGTTCACATAAATACTCACTTCGGCCACTCCACTATAAACCTGGCGTGACGACACAGGTGACAAAGCAGCCCAGGCTATTATTTCATCTTCAACCATGGCCACAAGCCGGCAGGAAGTCAGGTGCCCTTTGTCCCACACTTCCCATTCAGGGATTTCCTGTTGAAAGGTGGCATTTCCTGTCTCTATACCCTGTTTGTATATTTCAGCGACCGTATTCCAATCAGCTGTTTTCATGGGCCTGAACGCTAGTTCCATTCGCTACAATTGTATTGGGACTGATTAATTTGGCTTATAAACATGGCTGGTATTACCCCCAACCGCCGGGCTTGATGAATTTCATGCTTTACTGACCACATAAAACAAATAGTCCCCGTTTTCATTGTTATAGTTTTTGATTACCTCCTGTATGGCCCCTTCCTGAATATCGGTTTCAAGCCTTTTTAACCCCTGTTCAAGCTCGTCGGGGGTTGAAAAAGCTGCAAAAGAGGAAATGCCCTTCCTGATTTCCGGGTTGAGATATTGCTCCGGCCGGAATTTATTCGAATAGAGAAAATGATCCTGCAAATCTTCCTGAACAAAGTACTTTTCCGTTTCTACCGCCGAAAAACCGGCCTGATGCAGCATATCGCGCATGGTATCCTGATCGGGAACCAGTTCGCCTGAGCGTTTTATCATTTCGGGAAAATAATGCTTCAGCCAGTAGCCATCCATCTGTTCTGCGGTGAAGCTCAGGAAAACAAGCCGGCACCCCGGCTTCAGCACCCTGAAAAGTTCGTTCAACCCTGATGGTTTGTCATGCCAGTGATGGAAAGTAAACAGGGCAATAGCTCCGTCAAAATGACTGTCCTCCAACGGGATATTTTCAGCCTCCCCTTTTATGAAACGGCTGCCGGGGCACTTTACCCGGGCGACATCCAGCATGGTACCGGATGGATCAATCCCGTAAAAAAGGAATCCTCTTTCGGTGAGATAGTGCATATAATTGCCGGTACCGCAGCCCATATCAAGGTACAACTTACCGGTCTCCGGCTGCAGCAGAGCCGTAACCCTTGACGCTATGTACGGATCCGCCCTGCGGGTAGCGTTATAGGTGGTTCCGATGCGGTCGTAGACAGGATTTATCATAAGAAGACGACTTGCTTGAAAACCCCTTTTATGTATTGATTTAAACCCATACTGACCTGAAATCAAACCTTCGCCAAAGCCTGCTCCAGATCCGCAATCAGGTCTTCCACATCTTCCACGCCGATGCTGAGCCGTAGCAAACCGTCTTCTACACCGGCTTTCAGCCGTTCTTCGCGGGGTATGCTGGCATGCGTCATGCTGGCGGGGTGACCGATGAGGGATTCTACACCACCCAGCGATTCGGCCAGACTGAAAATCTCCATCGAAGAAGCCAGGGTCATGGCGGCATCGTAATTTCCGCTTTTCAGCGTGAATGAGAGCATACCACCAAAGTCGCGCATTTGTTTTTTGGCGATGGCGTAGCCGGGATGATCTTCGAAACCCGGCCAGTTGACGAGCCCTACTTTGGGGTGTTGCCTCAAATAATGGGCAACCGCACGGCCGTTTTCACAATGGGCTTTCATGCGCAAGTGCAGGGTTTTGATACCCCGCAATACCAGAAAACAGTCCTGCGGACCGGGATTGGCGCCACAACTGTTGAGGATAAAAGCCAGTTTTTCGTGAATGGCGGTATCGTTGGTACACAGGGCTCCCATCACCACATCGCTGTGGCCCCCGAGGTATTTGGTGGCAGAGTGCATCACCAGGTCGGCTCCCAGGTCAAGTGGGTTCTGTAAGTAAGGAGAAGCAAAAGTATTATCGACGGCAAACATCACCCCGGCACTTTTGGCTATGGCCGAGATGGCGGCGATATCCACGATTTTCATGGTCGGGTTGGTGGGGGTTTCCACCCAGATCAGTTTGGTGTTTTCGTTCAGGTATTTTTTAACCTGGGTAGCATCATACAGGTCGATGAAGTGAAATTTGATGCCGAAATCGGCATATACCTTGGTAAAAATGCGGTAGGAACCTCCGTAAATATCATCGCCGGTAACCACCTCATCTCCAGGTTTCAGCATTTTCATCACCGCGTCGATGGCGCCCATGCCGCTGGAGAAGCAGAGTCCGTGTTTCGCATTTTCCAAAGCCGCGATATTGGCCTCCAACTGGGTACGGGTCGGGTTTTTTCCCCTGGCATAAGCATAACCCTTGTGGTTACCCGGCGATTCCTGCACGTAGGTGGAAGTTTGATAAATCGGTGTCATGATAGCACCGGTAGATGGGTCGGGGTGTACGCCCGCGTGGATGGCTTTGGTTCCGAATTTCATGGATTGAACGATTGTATTTCCGGTTGAACAGCCGGAAGCGCCACAAAGTTAAGCTGAAAGCGTTGCGTTTGAGCCATCAGAAATGCTATGCAATCGCGTTTCAGAATTCGGCTGCTTTGTTGCATTTTTGAAGGCTGGACTTCTTCCTTCAAAAAGAAGCCAGGAGAAGCCAAAACAATGATCAGCCGCTCTACCATCGACCGTGTTATGGAATCCGCCCGGATTGAGGAGGTGGTAGGCGATTTTGTGACCCTCAAAAAACGCGGCATCAATTACCTGGGCCTCTGCCCTTTCCACAACGAAAAAACGCCTTCCTTCAATGTAAACCCTACCCGGGGTATGTACAAGTGTTTTGGTTGCGGCGAAGCGGGCAACAGCGTGGGCTTTCTGATGGCCCATGAGCACCTGAGTTATCCCGATGCCATCAGGGCGTTGGCTCAGCGTTACAACATTGAAGTAGAGGAAGATTTAAGTCAACCTACCCCCGAACAGCAGCAGGTGCTCAGCGAGCGCGACCGGCTGTACCAGCTGCATGCCTTTGCGCAGAGCTACTTTGTGCAATACCTGCAAAGCGACGACGGGCAGGCCATCGGCCTGAGTTATTTCCGCGAAAGAGGTATTACCGACCAAAGCATTCAGCTTTTCGGCCTGAGTTACGCCCCTGATAACCTGACTGCTTTCAGCGATTTCGCCAGAAACAGTGGTTATACGGATGCAGAAATTGTAGCTGCCGGTCTGGCCAGTGAACGGGAAAGAGGTGGTCTGGCCGATCGTTTCCGCGGCAGGGTACTGTTTCCATTTTACAACCTCAGTGGCAAGGTGGTTGGCTTCGGTGGCCGTACGCTGAAAAACGACAAAAAAGAAGCGAAATACCTCAATTCGCCGGAAACCCTGCTGTACAAAAAAAGCGAAACGCTCTACGGCCTGTTTCAGGCCAAAAAAGCGATTCAGAAGGCAGAAAACACCTTTCTGGTAGAGGGTTATACCGATGTCATCAGTCTGAACCAGGCTGGCGTGGAGAACGTGGTGGCCAGTTCCGGTACCTCGCTTACACAGGAACAGGCCCGGCTTATCCGCCGTTTCAGCAAAAATGTAACAGTATTGTACGATGGCGATGCCGCGGGTATCAAAGCCTCGTTGCGGGGTATTGACATCTTGCTGGAGCACGACCTCAATGTCAGGGTAGTGCTGATGCCAGACGGGGAAGACCCGGATTCACAGAGCCGCAAACTTGGCCCGGAAGGTTTTCAGGATTACCTAAGAGATGAAGTCAAGGATTTCATCCACTTCAAAGCCGACTTGCTCTTCCATGGCACCGAAAACGACCCCGTGCAACGGGCAGAGGCTATCCACGACATTGCTGACAGCATTTCAAGGGTCAGCGACCCCATCCTGCGCGCTACCTACAGCACCCATACCGCTTCCCTCCTGCATCTCGACGAACAAACCCTGATCAGCGAGGTAAACAGGCAACGTCTCAACAAGCTTAAAAAGATATCGCCTGACGACCGGGCTGCAGCAGAAAGTATGCAGCAGAACTTCCAGACCATGGAAGCCGCCCAGGCACCTGTCCTGAACGACGCCCCTCAGGAAGCGGATATTATTCGATTGCTTCTGTTATACGCTACCAACCTCATGTCGGATACAGAAAGGCCTGTAATCGCTTATATCACAGAATCACTGGATGAAATTGGGTGGGATAATCCTGTTTTCGAAAAAATATTCCGCATCTACCACGAAGGCTGGACGCAATATCAGGCCGTTCCTGACATACACCAGTTAATCAATCATACCGACAAGGAGATATCCGCAGCAGCAGTGGATATTTATGGAAAACACTATGAAATCAGTGAAAACTGGAAGAAACACGATATTTTCATCGTGAAACTGGAAGATAATGTAGCCCTGGATGTTGTTTCATCTGTAAACCGCATCAACATCAAAAAAATACACCGTTTGTTGCAGGAAAGTCAGCAGAAAATTAAGGAAGCTACCCCTGAAGAACTGGATCAGTTAATCGCCGATCACCTGGAGCTTGAGAAATTTAAAATTCAATTGGCCCAGCAACTGGGCACTGTCATTACCCGTTAACCGGTGCTACCACCCAGCTTAGTACCAGCTCCCCAAAAAAGCAATAATCTATTTTCAGTTTTCCGGAAATTGCCCCTTTCCTGAGATGTATTTCGAGCTGTTGCTCAGCCGTATCCAATCCTGTAATGAGCATATGTTCTTTGAAAACAAGCTCCTTTTGACCATACAACTTATAAACGGCTTCCTTGGCACTCCAGGCCAGCATGAGCTGGGCATCACTTTCTCCTGTAATGGCCATTTCTGAAGGATTCAGAAATCGGTTTTTAACTTTTTGAACGCGATCCGATACCCTTTCCACATCAATACCTACCGATGCATCAGAGGCGAGGGCCGCAGCATAACCATCACAATGACTCAGGCTGATGAAGCGATGGTCGTTGACCAGATGTGGTTTCCCGAAACTGTCTTTTTCAACTTCGAGCACTACAGTGCGTGCCAGTTGTTGCAATATAAACCGACTTGCAATCCATTGCCGGCGGATAACATCGGCCCGTATGTTTCTGAAATCGTTCTCAAGGCTCTTTGAAAGCGTCATACGCTCATAAAACCAACGCACATTTTCGGTGACCTCCCACAAAATAAGTTCACCATTGGGCTCGAAAGTAGTAGTGTGTTTAAATGGCATACGGTTGCAATATGGGAATTGTACGTAGTTTTACAAACATAATTATGCCTTTAACTTTTCAGCCAGTTTTCAGATTTAAAGGTCACCGCGATAGTCTGTATGCCTTTTGTGACGACCTGGAAGAAGACTGCCTGCTTTCGGCCGGTGGAGATGGGTTGATTGCCCGTTGGGATAAACGTTCTGAAGGAGATGCCCGGTTGGTGGTGAAGGTGCCTGCCACGGTTTATTGTATGCTTCGGCTGGGGCAGTTTTTGCTGATCGGAACCCTTGAAGGCGGTCTGCACTGGGTAGATCTGGCGCTTAATAAAGAAATAAAATTATACCGCTGGAATGAACAGGCGGTTTTTACCCTGGCTGCTTACGAACAAGGTTGGCTTTCAGGTCATGCCGACGGCCGTTTGTTACGCTGGCAGACCGATGGTGAATCCGCCGAGCTGACCAATATCCGGCATCAGGAAAATGCACCGCTGAGAGCCCTTGCACTTTCGGGTGGACTGATTGCTGCCGGTTACTCGGATCATCACATCCGGCTTTTTAACGACGATTTAAAAGAAATAAACAGGCTTGAAGGCCATGAAAACTCCGTTTTTTCTCTCCTGTTTCTAAAAGAGGGTAAATACCTGCTGAGCGGTAGCCGCGACGCCCATTTGCATGTGTGGGAAGTTGCCTCCGGTAAATTAATCGAAAGGATACCAGCCCATCTTTTCACTATCAATCACCTCATTGAAATACCGGAATACGGGCTGATAGCCAGTGCAGGAAGAGATAAAAGCATTAAACTATGGGACAGCAGCAGCCTGGAACTCAAAAAAGTGGTTGATTACGAGAAGTTTCCGGGATTGGCCCACAGTCACAGCGTTAATCGTTTATACTGGGATTCAAAATACAGTCATTTATGGTCGGCAGGGGATGATCGCTTAATTATCAAACATGTTCTAAAAGAGATGTAGTTCTTATCTGCTATTTGCATTTTATCTTGTACATTCGAAAGCAGTTATGTCGTTCCCGCTGTTTGATTTCTAAATAAGTAGAAACCCGTAATGGCCAAAAAAATTACCCTTACTTATTTATTCGTCGGTGTCGCCTGGATATTGGTGAGTGATACGCTTTTTGGAGGGTGGCTCAGTTCCTATTACGACCATGAGGAACAGGAGTTGATGGTCAATATCATAAAAGGCCTTTTATATGTGATGGTGACCGCGGCCATTCTCTACGCCTACCTGCGAACCCAATTCCACATAAGAAAAAAGGCTGACGAAGAATTCCGGCACCTTTTCGATGACAATCCGAATCCCATGCTTGTGTGTACCAATGCAGGAGCGATTGAAGCTGCCAATGATGCCGCAGCCGCTTTGTACGGCTACACCAGGACAGAGCTCATCGGTATGGCATTTCATAATTTGTTCATCCAATATGGCCCGTCATCCCTTAAACAAAGCACCTGGGGTGAGGTGCAGGAACACAGGGCCAAGGACGGAAGAAGTCTGAGCCTTCGGGTACATGTGAGAGAAACAAACTTTCACGGTGCCAACAGCTGGCTGTTATTGCTGGTTGATATGAATGAAGAACGTTTGATGCGGAATCAGAATGAGACCTTGCACAAACAGGTTTATCAAAACGAGCGGTATTTACACTCCCTCATTGAAGCACAAACCACTTACCTCATCCGGACGGACCTTAAAGGACGGTTTTCCTTCCGTAACAAAGCATTTCTGACACTTTTTGGCAATTCACAGGGCATACAACAACCCGATAATCTGTACAACATGATTGAGTCGCCGGAGGTCAAAAAACTTGCAGCCCTGTTTAAGCAGTGCGTGGCCAGTCCCGGTAAAAATTATTCAACCCTGCTTCAGCTTTCCCTGGTCTCATCGCTGAACAGGATTACCGAATGGGAATTTATTGCTATTCGGTCGGAGGATGACATCATCGAAATACAAGGTGTAGGAAAGGATGTCACTGACAAGTTGCAGTACCTGGAACAACTCAGTTCGTACAAGGAGCAATTGGAGAGCATTTTACGCACCGTAAACGATGTGGTATGGTCGGTAGATGCCCAGACCTACCAGATCCGTTACCTGAATGCGGCTGTTCTGAAAATTTATGGAAGAAGCCCGGAGGAGTTTTATGAGAATTCAGCGCTCTGGTTCGACATGATAACGAAGGAAGATAGGCCCAGGATGGCAGAACATACCTCCTACATCAAGTCGGTAGGTGCCGGTGAAATAGAATACCGCATTGTCAGGGCCGATGGCAGTGTCCGTCATCTCCGTGACCGTTCGGTTCTGGTACGTGACGATAAAGGCCAGCCCCGTACGATCAACGGGATTGCAACAGATATTACCGAGCTGCGTCACAGTCAGGAAGATGTCCGTAAAATCAACGACCAGATCAATACCATACTGGAAACAATGAATGATGCCTTTTACTCCCTCGACGATCAGTTACGCATAACTGCGGTAAACAAATCGTTTGAAAAAATGATGAGCCGGAGCAGGGAAGAACTGATTGGCACTCCTATCAGGCAGTGGTTTGTTGAAACGAATGAAACTGTTTACCAACCCCTGTTTGAAAGAGCGCTGAAGAACGGAAAAGTAATTGAGGAACGCATTTTCGACCATCATCTGAAAAAATGGCTTGAGATGGCCATATATCCCGTTCAATCTGATCTGGCTGTATTTTCTATTGACAGGACAGAAAATCACCTGCTCCAGCAGGCTCTTGAAAAAGAGCAGCGTAATCTGGAGGGCCTTATCAACAACACCGCTGACCCTATCTGGTCAGTTGACCGCCAGCTGAAATTAATTACAGCCAATGAGGCCTTTAAAAACCGTTTCAAATTGCTTTTTGGATTCAGGCCGGAGGAAGGTCAGCTCGTTTTACTGGAACGACAGGATACCGACAAATACCGGGAATGGGAAACAGCTTACCAGCGGGCACTTACGGGAGAGGCCTTCAGGATCGTGATGGAGCGCGTTATTAAGGGTCGGACCCACTTCAATGAGGTAAGTTTTTATCCCATCCGGGGTGAGCATAATCATATCACCAGCATAGGTTGTTACGGGAAAGACATAACGGAGAAGATGGAAAAGGATCTCCGAATTCAGAAGCAAAACGAACAATTGATGGAAATTGCCTGGATTGAATCACATAAATTACGGGCACCGCTGGCCAATATTCTGGGCTTGATTGAGCTGCTGGAAATCAATCCGGGGCAGGCAGAACGAGCCGACCTTTACGAAAAACTCCAGCATTCCGGGCAGGTTCTTGACGAGGTTATCCGGGAGGTGGTAGAGCGTGCCAATGCTGTAAGCTACCTTCAAAAGCACTGATTGCCTCCCTGCTGAAAAATCGACGGGGTTCTTTGCCTAAAGCTGCATAAATTGGCACCAGATTCCGGTTCCATGAAAGTATTTATTTACCTCAGCACACTTGTCCTGATGCTTCTTACCCAGCAGGCTTTCGGCAATATCGATAGCCTGGAACGCCGGCTGAAACAAAACCCGGATGATACCACCCGGGTTCAGCTCTACCTCAAACTTACCTGGGCCTACAAAGATTCTGACCCCGCCAAAGCCAGGGAAATGGTTTTAAAAGCCAGTCAGTTTGCGCGAACATCGGGATACAGCGCAGGAGAAGCCAACGCGCTTTATTACCTGGCCATTCTGCATTATCTGGAAGGTGAATACGATCAGGCTGCCCTGACCATCGGACAGGCAAAACCAATCTACAAAAAACTAAAAAATGACTACGGACTGACTAGTCTGTTAAATCTCCTGGGGCTAATGCAGTTGCAACAGTCTTTATATCCGGAAGCGCTGGCCAGCTTCCAGGAAGTATACCGGCTGGGTGAAAAAAATAATGATTTATACAGTCTCTCCAATTCGTTGAACAACATGGCGATGGTCTATGAAAGGACTGGCGAACAGAAAAAATCGCTTCAAATGAACCTGAAATCGCTTGAAGTCCGCAAAAGGATAGGAAACGAGCAATTTATAGGTGAGTCGATGCTGGAAATTGGTATTTCATACTTTCATTTAAAACAATTTGATTCGTCGAGGTACTATCTCCTTGAAGCCAAGCCGGTTTTTGAAAAAATTAAAAGTACCCGTGGGCTTGGAAGCGTATACAACAGCCTTGGAATCATTGCCATTGATGAAGAACAATTTGGTGTCGCGAAGCATTATTTGCTGCTCTCTGAAAAACTTATCGAGCCGCTGGACGACAAACACCTGTTTCTTCCGATACTCGTTAATCTGGGGATAGTTTACACCCAGCTGGGGCAATACAAGGAAGCCTCAGCCTATCTCTCCCGCTGCCGGGAAATGTCTGAAAAAGTCCATGACCTCCGGAATCTTTCCCTGGCCCTGGAATGGTCGAGCTTGCTGGCAGAAAAACAAGGCAACTACAAACAGGCCATGTTGGACGAACGGGCCCGCCTGGCTGCCAACGACAGCATGCTGAACGAGGACAAGAATAAGTTGTTGGCCGAAATGAATGCAAAATTTGAGACGGCTATCAAGGAAAAACAAATTGCCAGCCAGGCCCTTCAGATTCAAACACAGGAAAACAGTCTGCTCAGGCAGCGTTTCTGGATAACCGGCCTGTTCGTTTTGGTCATGCTCGCCTTAATAGCAGCGGTGGTATTTGTGTGGAGGATACGTACCAAAAATAAACTGGCTCTCAAACAGGCTGTCATTCAGGAGCAGAAGAGAGGAATACAGGCTGTGCTGGAAGCAACGGAACAGGAGCGCCGTAAAATTGCCCGGGATTTGCACGACAGCCTTGCCCAGCAACTTGCTGCCCTGAAAATAGGCCTCGGCCGATTCCGTGATAAAAGTACTGTTGAGGAGGCCGGACAACTGGATCCCCTGCTTGAACTGGCCAGCAGCTCGGCAGAAGAGGCGCGAAATATCTCTCATGCCCTGCTGCCCAAAACACTGATAACGCTGGGACTCATGCCGGCCATAACAGAACTCCTTCGCAAAAGCCTCGAACCAGCTGGAATTGGCTTTTTTGTAGATGCATCAGATACTTTAGAACTGGATGAAAATACAGCTGTAGTGATATACAGGGTGGTGCAGGAACTCACCAACAATGTACTTAAACACAGCGGGGCTGATTTTGTGGTTTGCCGGTTCAAAGAACAGCAGGGGAAATTACTGTTAAGTTATGAAGACAACGGCAAAGGCTTTGATATCCTCAAAATACAAAACGGACTGGGTATGATGAATATGCGCACCCGTTTACAGGCCCTGGACGGTGATTTGCAATTTGTAGCCAATGAAGACGGGGGCGTCAGGGCAGAAATAAGATTGTCTGTTTCAAACCTGGCTGCCAAATAGTTTTAAGCTCCGGCCAAAACAGTGCTGACAGGCAGGAATCGACGTTTGTGTGAAATATATAAGTTGATTTAAACTGTATTTCACAAAAGTCCGTTAGTTTTCCGAAAGCATGAAGCCACAGGAACTACTGATCGACAATTACTTCAACCGGTTCGAACCACTGGTAGAGATTTCTTTGTCAGAACTGGAGGAGATACTGCCGGAAGAGGTGCTGAGCAGTTTTGAAGAAACACAAACAAACAATGGCTATTGCGAGCAATGCCGCCGAAGACACAGCTCCCTCGTCCCCATTCACAGGTTGTTTATTGACCAGAAGGGAGACATCCACCTGCAGGGTTCCTGCAAGGTGTGTCAGGGCCCTGCATATGCCTGGTTTTCACTTGAAGATCAGCCGGATTTATCAGCCCTCGCCCTCAGCATGGCCAGACGTAAAACAGGCTGGAATTCTATCGGTGATGAATAGGCCTACTTGGTTCTGAGCTCAAGATCAATCAGAATGTTCAGGAAATTGTTGTAGGCATCATAGGCCGAGGCAAAAGGGCTGAAATGATTTCTTTCTCCCCTTTCTTCAAAACGCGGCGTCATATAAAAAAAGTGATCGGTCGATTGTAACCTGCTCCAATCCTGCAACAGTACCGGATCATTCTTCTCATATATCCTGGGGGCGAGGTCGTACAGGCGGTTGATGGCTTCCTGCTGTATGTCGCTGCCTGTTATATAACTTAAGTCATAGGTGGGATAGGACCAGGTTACCGGGTATGGCACATCGTATTTACCTGCAGGACTGAATTTTTTAAAAACCTCATCAGGCGTCAGAAAATGATAATCCGGCAGGGCCAGAATAGCTTCCGGAAGCTCTCTGAAAAAATCAAAAATACCGGATGCTGCCTTTTTGTGTTCCCCGATGGTTTCATAGTCCATGAATAAATTAACACATTCCGGGGCTTCTTGCAAGACCATCAGCTTTTCAGCAAATTTAGTTGCGGTAAGCGGATATCCGGGATGGTCAGGCTCGCCGAACCAACGGGTAAGTTCTGCTGTAAGGCTCGAGTTTTTGGGTAAACATAGTGTTTTGTTGTGCATCGGGCTTTTATACACATGATTCGGGCTTTTAATGCCCAGCAATCGCTCCGTGGAGGGCACCAGCAATTGGTTATATCCCAGCTCAACCAGTTCATTGACCAGATCATTGCTGAAAAGAAGCTCCGTATTACGGAAAGTCCTGGGTTTATAGCCAAACAACCGTTCAATCTGTGCATCATGCTCCTTCACCTGACGTCTGAACTCTTTTCTGTTATACAGGGCTGACAGGCTGTGTGCAGCCGTTTCGGAGAGCCATTCCACCTGACCGGTTTTACTCAGTTGCTGAAAACTTTTTATGACATCCGGACGCCATTTTTCCAGCTGATCAAGGGTTGTTCCGGTAATAGAAAAGGCTATAGAGAAATCCCGGCCGTACTTTGTAATCAGCTCCAGCATCAGTTTATTGGCCGGCAGATAGCAATTTTCAGCAACGCGGTCGATGAAATGTTTATTCATCTCCTCATCAAAATACTGGTGCTGATTCCCAATCTGAATAAAATCGTATACCCTGGTGCGAAAAGGCTGATGTACCTGAAAGTAAAGGCAAATGGCTGGCATATCAGTTAATTAAGAAGTCTTTATATACCCGTACAACCCGCAGTGCCGCGTCATCCCATTTCATATCTTCCAGCTGATGACCGATGTCGCCGGCAACCTGTTTCCGGTAATTGTCGTCGGTAAGCAACTTCACTATTTCGGTAGCGAAGGTGGTGGTATCAAAATAATCTGCCTTGATGGCATACTTGAGTATTTCGGCGACGCCGGATTGTTTTGAAATCACACAGGGCACCCCAAACTGCGCTGCCTCCAAGGCCGTCAGACCGAAAGGTTCAGAAACAGAAGGCATAAAATATACATCCGCTACTGCCAGCAGTTGTTCTACTTTCTCCCGGTTGATAAAACCGGTAAACAGAAAATTCCTGCTCAAGCCTTTGTAGGCCGTCCAGTCTATCATTTCCTTCATTTTATCCCCTGTGCCGGCAATGACGAATCGGACATGCGGATATTGTCTGATTACTTTCTCTGCCGTTTCCAACAGATAAAAAGGGCCCTTCTGATGTGTCAGGCGGCCAATAAAAGCTACTATTTTTTCGGGAACATGGTGCTCGTGCCTGAAAACCGGTTGCGGATCGATTCCATTGTGAATGGCTACAATTTTATCTTCCCTGATACCATATAATTCATGCACGGTTTGTTTGGTGTATTCACTCACCGCAATGACTTTATCGGCCATTTGCAACCCCAGCCGTTCAACAAAATACATGGTATTGCGCACCTCCTTGCCTGCCCGGTCAGTTTCCAGGGCATGTACATGAACCACCAGCGGTTTGCCGGTTTTTTTTTTCAACCGTACACCTGCCAGGTAGGTAAGCCAGTCGTGCGCATGAATCAGGTCAAACTCAAAATGATCGCCATATTTTGCTACCACCGCTTCGGCATAAGCCGATACCTTCTGCAACAGTTTAGATCCGTATACTTCCTGATCATCCATGAGCTCGGCAATGGGGAGCCGTTCCAGTCCCGCCTGTGCCAGATACCCTGCCCGGACCGAATCAGAGGCTACCGCGCTGAGCTGGTAATATTCAAGCTCCGGCAAACTACCTTCCAGTCGGCTCAGCTCCGGCCTGGTGATCTGTATCTTTTTATCCAGGTGATTTAAGCCAACCAGCGTAACGCCTTCCAGGACAGAGGCCTCGGTAGTTCTCGGCACTACAAAAGTGAGTTCAATCACACTGCGCAAGGCCCTGGCCAACCCATAACAGGCAACCCCCAGTCCACCGCTGTGTACAGGCGGAAATTCCCAACCCAGCATAAGGACACGTTTACCGGAAAAGGCCTGAAGGCTACTGCTCATAATGCGAATTTGGCTGATTATTCCGGCTTTCCTACCGGCCTGGAAAAGAATAACAAATTAATTATTCCTGCCTGAAAAGCCAGTGTAAAAGCCTTTTTGTACGACTTATTAGAAAGCTTCGGATAAGCTCTCTATTTTTGTCGCCCAAAGCATTCAGCCCCATGATATTAACTGACCAACGTATACTCGAAGAAATTGAAAAAGGAGGCATCCTCATCGAGCCTTTCCGCCTTGAAAACCTGGGAACCAATTCTTACGATGTACATCTGGGGAGATACCTGGCCATGTATCGCAGTCAGGTGCTGGATGCCCGTGCCGATAATCCCATCGATGAGTTTATGATTCCTGCCGAGGGTTATGTGCTCCAGCCGGGCACCCTCTACCTGGGCGTAACCGAAGAGTATACCGAAACCCACAACCATGTCCCCTTTCTCGAGGGCAAATCTTCTGTAGGCCGTTTAGGCATCGATATCCACGCCACAGCAGGCAAGGGAGATGTTGGATTCTGTAACACCTGGACACTTGAAATTTCATGTACCCAGGCCGTGCGCGTATATGCAGGCATGCCTATCGGGCAACTGATCTATTTCTCGGTGGAAGGTGATATCATCAATAAATACAATACCAAGAAAAACGCCAAATACAATGTGCGGACGGTGAAGCCGGTGGCTTCCCAAATGTGGCGGAATAAGTTCTAAGAAAGATTTTTCTTCACCAGGCCGCTGCTTGCCTGGGCAGCGGGCATGATAACCAGGTCGGCAATATTCACATGTGCCGGCCTGTTAACCATGAATTGAACAGCCTCGGCAATATCTTCTGCACGCAGGGGCTCAAAACCTTTGTAAACCTGCGAGGCCCGGTCACTGTCGCCTTTAAAACGAACGACTGAAAATTCAGTCTCGGTAAGACCAGGTGAAATGGTACTTACCCGGATATCGTAAGGATTCAACTCCAACCGCATGCCTTTGGCAATGGCTTCTACGGCATGTTTGGTTGCGCAGTAAACATTTCCATTGGGATATACTTCCCTGCCGGCAGTGGAGCTTACCTGTATAATGTGTCCTGCAATGCCGCGGTTTATCATCCATTGGCTTACCACACGACTTACCGTCAGTAAGCCTTTGACATTGGTATCTATCATGGTATCCCAATCATCCGGGTTCCCGTTGTGTACCGGATCCAGGCCCTGCGAAAGGCCTGCATTGTTGATCAGCAATGATATCTCCTGCCAGGCGTCGGGCAAGGACAGCAGCGCTGCTTCTGTTTCCGCCCGGTTGCGGATGTCGAATGGCAGTACCCGGACTTTATCCCCGAAAATTCCGGCCAGCCGCTGCAAGCGTTCCCGGCGGCGTCCGGTCAGGATAAGAGACCATCCATCCGCAGCCAGTTTGTGTGCAATGGCCTCGCCTATTCCTGCGGTAGCACCTGTAATAAGGGCAATGCGTGACATTATTCGAAATTGAATGAAATCATGATGGTTCTGGCCCGAAGCGCCTCTATCGGATTGCTGTAAACATGCTTTTCGGGCACCAGTACATTGTTCAGACCTTGAGCAAATTTGATTTCAGGCGAAAACTTAAAATAGGGAAGATAAAAGTCGAAGCCGATACCAACTTCATAAGCCAGGTCGTTGCGGATAATCTTTACACGTTCTATATCCTCCACCACCTTTTCCTGGGAGGCCATGTCGATGGTGTACTTCATTCCTCCTATCATATACATTCTGAAGTTATCGATGCGATCGCTTCTGAATTTCAGTAAGAGGGGAATATCCACATTGGCTACCTGTATACTGCGTCGGATATCATTGAGCGGATTCACGAATGAATAATCAATGTTTCGTTGTGAGAACATCAATGTTGGTGAAAACCGCAGCGTAGCGTGTTCTGCCAGTCGTAAATCGCCGATGATTCCCAGGTGAAAACCAGGCCCCCAGCTGGGCTGAATATAGGTCATGCTATCGTTGAGCAAATAATTGGCAGCATGGTGCTGCATCGAGAAGGTGCTGGAATTCAAGCCGACGAGAAAGCCGAAATGTATCGTTTTATCGTCGTAATAGGGATTATTCCGCTGTGCGCTGGCCCAGGGTGCCACAAGCAAAAGTACTGCAATCAGGCAGCTGATTTTTCTCCAACGTATATCGAGCATATGCCGAAAGTTAAGCGTTTCTCCTTGAGATTTTCGAATCCGGCCTCCTGCATCTTCGCTAAAAAAGCCGTTCCTTCCGGAAAAGCCTGCACAGATTCGGGTAAATAGGTGTAGGCTGTCTGGTCTTTGGAGACCATTCTGCCAACTACCGGTAAAATATAACGGGAATAAAAGGCGAATAATTGTTTAACAGGAAAGGCGGCCGGCCGGCTAAACTCCAGCACAACCAATTTGGCACCCGGACGTAAAACACGCCGGATATCGGCCAGTCCTTTCTCCAGATGTTCAAAATTGCGAACCCCGAAAGCGACCGTCGCGGCATCAAAACTGTTATTCGAAAAAGGCAATTTCTCTGAATCTCCCAGCACGAGCTGAATACGATCATCCAGATTTCTTTTTTTAAGCTTTTCCCTCCCTATTTCAAGCATGCCGGCAGAGATGTCTACACCGGTAATTTTCTCCGGATGGATACGCAAGGCTTCAATGGCAAAATCGGCTGTGCCGGTAGCAATATCAAGTATGTGCTTAGGTTTGTCTGCCCGAAGCATGCCAATGGCCCTTTTTCGCCAGATAGTGTCAATGCCCATCGACAATACCCTGTTCAGGAGATCATACTTCCCTGAGATATTGTCAAACATGGTTGCCACCTGTTCCTTTTTACTTCCCTCCTGTCCCGGATAAGGTTTCACGACTTCCGCCATTTTCTGAATTTGTTGCAAATATAGACAAAGCCTGCCGCCCTTTGTTTCGCGTACAGCGCCCCTTCTTTTTCCCTTTCTTTGCAGTATGAAGATTAAAAGCTGTCGTTTCGAAAAAAGCAGTGCCAAAATGAGTGAGCTTCCGGCTTCTGACAAGCCGGAATATGCCTTCATCGGCCGCTCCAACGTGGGTAAATCTTCCCTGATTAACATGCTTACCGGCCAGAAAAGTCTCGCCAAAACCTCTGCCAAACCAGGAAAAACCCAGCTTATCAACCATTTTATCATCAATGAAAAATGGTATCTGGTCGATTTACCGGGTTATGGCTATGCCAAAGTATCCAAAGGCAAGCGGGAAGACTGGGAAAAGATGATCCGGCACTACCTCACCAAACGCGAAAACCTGGTCTGTATCTTCCTGCTGATCGACGGCCGGCTCCCGCCACAGCAAAACGACCTTGATTTTGCCAATCGTTTGGGAGAATATGGCGTACCCTTCGTCATTGCTGTCACCAAAACCGACAAACTGGGTTCCTCTGCTATTCAAACCAATGTAGCTGCATTCAGAAAATCCATGCTTGAACATTGGGACGATCTCCCGGCCATCCACCTAACTTCAGCCAACACTGAAAAGGGGAAAGAGGAAATACTGGCTTTCATCGAACAATGTAACCTGAGCTACGCCCAACAACCTAAGGCCGAATAAAACGACCTGAGCCTGCCTGAGATTTACCGTCGGTCCAGCTGACGACATACACCCCCTTAGCGATAAAATCAACAGGAATCCCCTGCGATTGACCCTCAGAAAGCGTAATTGCCCTTTGCAGTACCAAACGACCTGCCAAATCTCTTACAACCAGGCGGAATTCTCCGGAAAAGGGTTGTTCCGACCAAATCAGTAATTCCTCATCTGCCACCGCAAACCGCAGCGCAGTCTGCGTGTTTTTAAGGCCGCGTACCGATACATCACCACTCAAGTCGATAGCGAGCTTCAAACGCACCGGTAAGTGATCAGAAGCCACCGCAAGAGCATTGGCTACGGGAACGGGCACCTGCTGATTGCTGGGAGAATTTACAGCGCCATTGTAACGGATTCCATCGTTGCCCACCGCCAGGTAAGAGCCGGCTACATACGCCACCCTCCCTGAATCCTGACGCACGTAATCGTTAATCAGCAAATGGTCATACCTGTCATCCATGCCACCCCCTGAAGTGCAACCGTTGCTGTTGATGGTGGGTGCCTGGGTGTGGATGTCTGCAAAACTGCTGTTAGCCGACCAGTTGCCGGGTCTGTTAACAGGGTCATATAACCGGATGGCATTGTTGGGGTGCGTCACAAAATGCTGGTAGCCGCTTTCAGAGGAAGAAGAGACGTTCAGGTCTCCCATGATAACAAGATTCCCTTTAAATCCCTGATTGTTCAGAAAATCCATCAGTGTTTGCGCTTCCTGACCCCTTTGCGCCTGGTCGGAGCTAGTTCCTCCTGCCTTTAAATGCATGACGGCAAAGTTCAGAAAGATAGTGTCGTTGTTAAGCGGAATGGTGTTGTAGTATAAGCGATACAGGATAATGTCACGCCCTGCAGTAGGAACCGGGTCGTGACGCTGAAAGGTAAGTTTATCGGTATTGTAATATAACAGCGATACCAGGCTAGAGGCATTTGTATTGGTATAGGGAGCCCGGCTCCAGGAGGTGATGCCGTTGGTATTAAGCACGTTCTGCAGCAGTCCGACGGAATAAGAAACAGCCCCCATCTCCTGAACACCCAGAACATCTGGTTTTGTATGCTGAAAAATGGTCTGAAGATGCCCGTTTTTGGTCGCTACATTGTTGTTTCCGGTGGTACAGAAACTGGTATTCACCCCGTAATACAACAAGTTATAGGTCATGACCGTGAGCGTATCTACAAACTGGGCATGCCCGGCAGTAGTCCAGAACAACAGGAGGAAAAAGAATTTTCTCATGGGTTAAAAATACGGGAAGGGGCTGAAAGCCGGGAAGACCGGAAATAAAAAATCCGGCACGAGGCCGGATTCTAAAACTTGAGAAGCAGATTACTTCTTTTTGTAACGCTGGTTGAATTTATCTACACGACCTGCAGTATCAATAAGCATCTGTTTACCAGTATAAAACGGGTGAGATTTGTGAGAAATTTCCAGTTTGATGAGGGGATATTCTTTGCCATCCTCCCATACAATGCTGTCTTTCGTGTCTATAGATGACCGTGTCATAAAGGCATAGTCACAAGAAATGTCTTTGAATATGACCTGACGATAATTTTCCGGATGGATGCCCTTCTTCATGATATTGCTTTCAAATGGATGGCAAATATACTGTTTCTATTGTAAAAAGAAAAGTATCTTAAAAAAATAAGGCCCTGAATCATCAGGGCCCTACCTTTTGGTTGTGCGTTACTATTTACTGATAACCATCTTTTTGGTGATCTGCTGACCACCGAAACTTACGGTGTAGAAATATACACCGGCATTCAGGTTACCGAGATCTATTTCTGTCCGGTATTCACCCTCACCCTGCATACCCTGCGGATAGCTGGAAACAATTCTGCCGATCATATCCCGGACTTGAATGTTGACCTTGCCTGCTGCCGGAATTTTATACTCAATGGTGGTAGTTCGGTCAAAAGGATTCGGATAATTCTGTTTTACATCAAAATCAGCGGTGAACAATTGCGGTGTTGAAAGCGGAGCACAAGGGCCTGCAACCTTCACAAAACAGAAGTCGTCAATAGACCAGCCTTCTCCGTTGAAACCGTTGTCGGAAGCAAAACGGAAGCGGAACAGCACTTGATTTGCGCTTGCAGAACTGAACGGATGACTCAGTGTGACGTAATTGTCAGGGGACTTGCCTGACCATCCCAAACCTGGCAGGAAAGGAACACTTCCCTGAACAAGCATGGCCTGCACATAGCTTACATACCAATCAATAGAGTCGATTGCTCCCAGGAAATCCCAGCTGGAACCACCGTCTGTCGAATATTCGAAGGTACCTCCATCGCCTCCCAAAGGAGCTTCGGTGGTGTCGTTGTTGAAGAAGTCGGTGAGCCACTTACTCTTAAACTCTACACGGTAACAACTATCTGCCTCAAGGGTGAAAATAGGCGTATACAAGGCAGAATTCTCCAGTATGCCATACAAACTGTCAGCCCCGATATACCAGGCATTGGGTCCGCTGGACGGGCCGTTTATGTGGCCTTTCTGAGGCGTTCCGAACTTCCAGGTACTGGTAGCTGCCCTTAAAGTAAACGGATTCAGGGTAAGCCAGGGTGGCTGATTCTGGTCAAAGTCGTTGCAATAAGGATAATTGGTTACCAGATCAAAGCCGATGGCATCCAGACAAAGCGAATCATCCAAAGTATACGCATCGGGTTGGCCGTTAGGTTGCGAGGTAACCACACACACTTCATTCGATCCGACGAGCGGCAGGAAAGTGGTATTGAATACCAGTACGGAATCCTCCAGGAAAGCAATTCCCGGCTGGAAATTAATGGTCTGAAGGGCTGTTCCACGTACATCTGCGGCAACTGTAACGCTGTTCAGAACTGCCTGACCGGTATTTCTGATTTTAGCGCGGATGGTTACCGGCGTATTCGCTGTCGGGAACGGTGGTGTATAGGTAATCTCCTCAATGTTTGCCGAATTGGTTACTGAATGATAAACGGTGATATCATCAATCAGGTTACCATTCCGGTTGGTACCGGTTTGCAGGAATGAATAGCGGCATTTCGACTGGAACTCAATAATGAGCGGATCACCGACGGTATAGAAACTGGTCAAATCCAGATCGATGGTTGCAAATGGATTGGTCGCAGGGGTAGCGGCTGTTGGCTGGAACCTGTTCACCTCAACACCATTGGCCAATACACGCAGGTATGTAAAGTTGTTGTTTGTACCTGCAATCTGCAGCAACCTGAAACGCAGGTGGATGTTCGGACGCGCATCGGTTATTACCGGTAATACCATGCGGGTCAGGAAGAAAGGCTGGAACGCAGGATCCCACGGATTCGTAGGTTGTGTCCAGGCAGTAGACCCGCTGGAGGCGGTACCCATCAGAATAACTTTATCGGATGGATTGCTTGGAGAATTGACATTATTGATGATTTCAATTTTTCCAACCGGTGTACCAGCGGCGTTGAACACAATCTGATGGCAATAAGGTACCTGAGAACCCGCAGGGAATGACTCATTTGTTTCGCGATAAGGCAAATCATAAGGAACCAACCCTTCCAGATCAACCCTGCTGCTGTCGTTGAATTGTTTGCCGTCCTGTGTTGAATTCACATAAACCATCAATGAAGCAGGCCCTACAGGTATCCGCAAAGGCACTGTCATGCTGATTGTATCATATGCATTGGATGCAAGCGGGCGGTTAATCACCTCCATTACGGGCGGCAGCGTATCCAGTTTATAGTAAGCATTGTAGGTAGCCGCAGTGTTGTTACCAACATTTCTGACCACAAATTTCACATTGACAAAACCTGCAGGATAACACAAAGTGGGTAGCGGATCAATTACGCTTGACATGATCAGGTCAACAGGTGGTATTGTTTTGACACACCTGGTAAGCGTATCATTGATTCTCCTGCCATCGTTTGCCTGTACTGCGTAAACCTCCAGGGTATAATCCCCGTAAGGCGCGTTAGGCGGTGATGGGAAAGCCGGGAAGGTAATACTTTTGGTCGCCGCAGGCACGAGGGTATCGGGGGCAGTAAACGGCGTTCCCTGGACAGTTGTACCTGAAAAATGCCTGAAACGATAATCGAAAGATATGCCACGCAAAGTATCCGTGCCGCTGTTCTTGACAAGCACCTGAATGGTATCACTGGCATCCAGGCTATCCGGACAAGCTACCGGGCGGGTAATGGCCAATAAATTTACATCCACGGCAGGAGGAGAATACAGATGGAAATCATCAAAGGCAACACCCTCCGAAACGGTGGTAAGTGTTCCAAACTCTACCCTGAAACGAACCCTGTTAGCCCGATAGTTAAAGTCCGAAGGCAATTCCAGGATGTGTTCAGAATAGCCTGTTGTACTCACCCCACCGAATGCCGGGCCTGTTTGCGCCGCAATTGCGACATTGGCATTGTACCAGTTGCTTGAATTCCGGTTCGGATCATTGAGTATGCCAAGGGGCAGCCACGGGCCATTATTGTTCTCATTCGAATAAGTAATACGCAACCCAGACCCCGCTGCAAACCGGCGATGCAGGCGAACACTTAACAAACCATTGACAGATTTGCTTAAATCAAAAAGTGGTGAATACAGATATCCTTGCGAATTCGCAATCGGATTGGCATCCAAATCAGTCACCCAGGCATTAGGCGTACTGAACGAAGCATTAATCGTCGCTTTGGCAGGTGTACCCCGCTCCCACGGCATATTATTGCTTCCGATAGCCAGAGGCAACCAGTTACAGGCGGCTGTCGAGTCAAAATTCTCGAGATAAGGGAATCTTACGGTCGGAATACCGTAGACATTGGTCAAGGTGGTGTCATTCAGCTGATTGGTATCATCCAATTTGGCAGACCATACTTTGATGTCTGACCAGCAATTAATGGTACCACCCCGAACTGAATCCAGCATAAGTGTGGTATCCCGGTTTACTGCCAAGGGGCCCAGATACAAAATGGTGGTATCTCTTAGACCATTCAGTTCCCAAACCATCGGAACAGTATCCAGGGCAACCTGTCCGAAATTCCGGATGGTTACACCAAAGTTGAACGGATTTCCGCTTATCACCTGCGTTCCGGCAAAGGCTTGTGTAGGTGGCGAGCTACTTACAACACGTAAAACGTTTACGTCCACCGGAACCGGTCGGGTAATGCTGATATCATCGATGGCAACACCATTTGCGTGGAAAGTAGGTGTGGAACGGAAGACAAATCTGAATTTGAGTTTGTTAGGGTTATTTTGGAAAACCGGCGCGGTAAGCCTTATTTCCGATTTTTGATACCCATTGGTGCTGCCATCCCAGAATCCTCCGGCAGTACCCGGAAGGGCCGGAATTGCATTGATCTTATTGTACCAGTTATTTGAAATTCCCAATCCCGCGGTCAGTTTTGTCCAGACAGGCGCATAGATATTGGTTGTATACTCTATCCACAATGCGTCACCACCGGTAAGACCATCGCTGATGTTTCTCCACATCCAGAACGACAAGGTAGGGTTTTCAGCATCAGAGAAATCGAATACCGGCGACTCCAGATAATAGAACGCATTACCAGCATAATCGCTGTTAAGCGGACCTACTACCCAGGCTTTTGTGCCTGTACGGGTTGCATTGATATTACTTTTGGCAGGTGTGCCTAAAACCCAGCCATCCGGCGCACTCGGTGTTCCCAAAGAAGCATTCCAGAGCGGAATACTCTCCAAATCGTCGTTGTAGTTAGGTTTGATACCTGATAAAACCACAAACTGACGACAACTTGTATCCGGATCACTGCGATAGTTGTTTCTGACCGATGAGTCGTAAGCAGTTACATAATAACAAATAGTGTCTTCATTTGCCGCCACTGGTATCGCCCCGCTCCAGTTGCAAAAACCAGGTGTCGTTATCCTGGTCATACCGACTGAATCGAGAGGGCCATTGTTAATGGTATAATACAGGAAGGCCGTATCGATGCGGCTGGCATCGGTTATCTGAACTCCTATATTAAAGGGGGGCGATTCAAAAATACCTCCAAGGAAAATCGGGCATTGGGCAAAAGCGGTCGGCCAAGTAATGGTTGGTGGTCCGGAGGCGATAAAAGTCCAGGCAGTATCCGGAATACGGGTTCTGAAACGGCGTAAACTCAAATCAACTGATTCCAGATAATAATCTATCGTATCACCATCTATTACAAAAATGGTATCGCTGTAGCTATTATTAGCTCCGGGATTCATCCTTTTCAGTTGCCATGCCCCTCCGTTGATGCTGTAAAACAGCAAAACAGAGTCTATGCCGGAGGCATCACTAGATGATGCGGTAACCACAAATGGTCCGGCAGAAAACTGCACACCTAAAAAAGGCGTATGATTTAACAATGGCGGGCCGGATACGATGTAAGAGATACAGCTGTCACCCGGATTTGACTGATTCGGGAAATACCGGATGTTTTGGTTAGGAGATGAGTCTTTGGAACGCAGGTAATAACAAACTGTATCCCCATCTGCTACCTGCGGACGGGCAATACTATCTCTCCAGATCAGCGAGGTTCCTACCCGAATCAGCTCTACAGAGTCGAGAGGGCCATTGTTGTTGGTAAAGAATGCCCAGGTATTGAGTATACCCGTGGTATCACAACCCGGGCCATCATTAATGGTTGCAAATATGGCATTGTCAATCTGGTATTGATTTCCGGTAAGAGGGGTATGATTGATAACCGGAGGAACAAGTTCCGAAAAAGCAGAAGTAATCATGACACTGTCGATCAGCCAGCCATAACGGGGAGGAGAACCTGCTCCCGGAAGTCCGCCGTCCTGAAGACGGAAGCGAAAACGAACATCCGCCTGATTGGCAGCGATGTAAGACACATCGAATCTTTCATGTTTCCACCAGGTATTGAGTGGCACCGCGGCAGGATTCAAAACATCCCAGGTACTGTAATCAAACTCAGCAAATGAATTCCTTGTCCTGAAAGCCAGCGCTGCACCCAGATAATTACAATTGGTTACGCTCAGATTCGTCCAGTTGTTACCACCGTCGATCGAAATCTGCACTTGTGCCTGTTCCTCGGAAGCTACTTTGGCAATGTGGTTAAAATCAAACCAAACCTTGGTTTGCCCCAGGGTTGAAACCGGGTGGGTTGTAAGGGTTATGGTAGATTGGGCACCTAGCATAGACCGCACCGATTGTCCTCCGGCAGGACTACTTAAAGTGGTTTCTACAGAGAAAGAACTTGCATTCGGACCCGTGAAGGCCGAGGTGGTGCTATCGAAAGGATTAGGGTTTTCAAAGCTCGTAAAAAACCGCATATTGACCCCGGGAGGCAATTGGGCATATACTGAAAAAGTACTAAAGAGCAGAAAAGCAAGCGTGCATAGACGTTTTACCATCGGGCGAGAAACAGTTTATCTCGCTAATTTATAGAAAGCCGCCTACAATCAGTAATCCATCAAAGACTTTAATTTGTTTTTAAATCGGTCTCTACCCAAAAAATTCTGTTCGAGCACCACAGAAAACGGGACGGGCGTATCTAGGGCACCCGATCTAACAACAGGTGCGTCGAGCACCTGAAAACACTCCTCGGCAATACAGGCAGCTATCTCTCCTCCTATTCCTCCGGTCAAAGAATCTTCATGTAAAACAATGACACGCCCTGTTTTTCTGACAGAGGCAAAGACTGTTTCCTTATCCCACGGGAGTAATGTTCTCAAGTCTATGATTTCCATATCATACATCCCGGAAGCTGCTTCTTCAATAGCCCAATGCACCGCCGCGCCATAGGTCACTACGGTAACCTCCTCCCCCTCCCGGGCTATGCGAGCCTTGCCAATCGGCAGGGTATAATAGCCATCCGGAACCTGGCCGCTGACAGAGCGGTACAATGCTTTGTGTTCAAAAAACAAATATGGATTGGGGTCCTCAAAAGCTGCCAGCAACAAACCTTTGGCATCTTCCGGTGTAGACGGATAAACTATTTTCAGGCCTGGTGTATGAAAAAACCAGGCTTCGTTTGATTGGGAGTGAAAAGGACCTGCCCCTACCCCTGCTCCTGTTGGCATCCGAACCACCACATCGGCCTGCTGGCCCCAACGGTAGTGCATTTTAGCCAGGTTATTTACTATCTGATTAAATCCAACGGTTACAAAGTCTGCGAACTGCATCTCCATCATGGCTTTGTACCCTTTAATGGATAAGCCGAGGGCTGCCCCCAGTATTGCGGATTCACATAGCGGGGTGTTACGCACCCTGTCTTTGCCAAAAAGTTCTACAAAACCCTGTGTAATCTTAAAAACACCTCCGTATTCGGCGATGTCCTGTCCCATCAGTACCAGTTTGTCGTGTTTCTCCATGGCCTGCCTCAAACCATCGGAGATGGCATCAACCAGCCTTTTTTCGGAAACAGGACCCGTGGCCGTGGTGACTTGCTGCACATACGGTGCATAAACATCCGTCAGTTCATAATGGGTATCCGGCGCTATCTCGGGTTCATTAAAGGCGAACTGAAGTCCTGCTTCTATTTGCTGTTGGAATTTTTTGCGGGCTGCGGTTACATAGGCATCATCTATCACGCCAAGTTGGCGGAGATACTTTTCATAATTCTCCACCGGGTCTTTCTGCCCCCACAAGTCAAACAATTCCTGCGGAACATACTTGGTGCCTGAAGCTTCTTCGTGTCCCCGCATCCGGAAGGTGATACATTCCAGCAATACAGGCCTGGGGTTTTCCCGCATCGATGCGGCCAGGTCAGAAACCGTTTGGTACACATCCAGTATGTTATTCCCGTCGATCTGAACGGCCTCCATACCGTAGCCTATCCCTTTGTCGATAAACTGCTTGCAGCGAAACTGCTCATTGGAAGGGGTTGAAAGCCCGTATCCGTTGTTTTCGATCAGAAAGATGACCGGCAGCTCCCATACTGCCGCAACATTCAGCGCTTCGTGAAAATCACCTTCGCTGCTCCCTCCGTCTCCGCTGAAAGCAAGGCTGATTTTTTTGTCACCACTTATTTTATGTGCCAGGGAAATCCCATCGGCAATGGCGAGCTGGGGCCCTAAATGCGAAATCATACCAACAATGTGGTGCGGGTTACTTCCGAAGTGAAAAGAACGCTCCCTTCCTTTTGAAAACCCTTTGAATTTCCCCTGAAACTGTGCAAAAAGCTGCCCTAAGTCCATTCCCCGGCCGGTAAAAACACCCAGATTCCGGTGCAGGGGCATGATGTATTCATCTGCATCGAGGGCCATGGTGGCACCGACGGCAATCGCCTCCTGACCAATGCCTGAAAACCATTTGCTTACCTTGCCCTGACGCAGCAAAACAAGCATTTTTTCTTCAATCATGCGGGGCAGTAAAAGCCCCTCGTAAAGCCCGCGCAAATGGTCGTCGGAATAATGCCTGCGATCGAATAACATCTGAAAGTAAATTATTTGGACTGGCGTGCACGCCAGCGTTCATTGAAAGATTTGGCAGCGATGACTGGTAATTTGCGGCGATTTCCCCAGGTATTTTTTACCAGCAGTTGCATCGCCATATTTTTGAGTTTGCCATTGGCCATGTTCATCAGTTTACGACTCATCATGGCCTTTTTCCAGAAATACCAGGTACGGTTATCATTTTTTGTACTCAATTGCTGTTCTACAGACTGGCGGCGGTTAACCAGCAGCAGTTTGTGCAAATCAATGCGTACAGGGCATACCTCTGTACAATTCCCACACAATGAGGAGGCAAAACTGAGGTGTTTGAACGACTCCATTCCCTGGAGGTGTGGGGTAATAACCGATCCGATGGGGCCGCTGTAGGTAGTGCCGTAGGTATGACCGCCAATGTTTTTATAAACCGGGCAGGCATTCAGGCAGGCGCCGCAGCGGATGCAATAGAGCGATTGTCTTTGTTCGGTATCCGCGAGGATATCTGTTCGCCCGTTATCCAGCAGGATGACATACATTTCTTCCGGCCCGTCGGTTTCTCCCTGCCGGCGTGGCCCGCTGACAAGTGTGTTATACGCTGTCACAAACTGACCGGTACCATGGGTAGCCAATAAGGGCCAGAAAAGGTTGAGGTCATTTACCGAAGGCAGCACCTTCTCTATCCCGGCAATTACAATGTGAACTTTGGGGAAAGTAATGCTCAGGCGGGCATTGCCTTCATTTTCGGTAAGTGCAATACTGCCTGTATCCGCTACGATAAAATTGGCACCGGTAATACCTACCTCCGCCTGCACATATTTTTCACGCAACAACTGTCGGGCAATATCGGTGAGTGCCTCAGGACTTAGATGGGGTGCGGTATTAAGCTTACGGTGAAAAAGATCAGCTATGTCCTCCTTGCTTTTATGCATGGCAGGTGTCACGATGTGATAGGGAGGTTCTCCGTCGATTTGCTGGATAAATTCACCAAGATCTGTTTCAAATACCTCAATGCCATTTTTTTCAAGCGCCTGGTTGAGATGAATTTCTTCGGTCACCATCGACTTAGACTTGACCAGAGAGCGGCCTTCTACTTTTTTGAAAATATGCAGGATTTCGTTGATGGCTTCTTCCCCGTTCTGAGCCCAAAGTACCTTGCCGCCATTGGCCTGGAAGTTGGTTTCAAACTGCAGCAGGTACTGCTCAAGTTTTTCTATGGCAGCCCATTTGATGTGATTAGCCCTGTTTCTCGCCAGTTCGAGGTTACTGAAATGTTGTAAACCCTTCTCTACCGCTACATTGTACTTCCCAATGTTAAAATTAATGGTGTTACGGTGCTTGAGATCAAACGCCTTGCTTTCTGCAGCTTTAAGAAAACTTTGGGACTGCTGAGTCATTGTTTGTCGAGAAGAAGCGGGGTTTCTAAATTACCTAATCCGACTGCCGTTTGCAGTATCAGATCTGTGATCCGGGCGATGCGATGAAAATTAATTTTATCCATCGTATCTGTTGGTTTGTGATAATCAGCATGTATACCGCTGAAATAAAAAATGCATGGTATGCCTTGTTTGGCAAAATTATAGTGATCAGAACGTTCGTAATACCTGTTTTTGTCTTTCGGGTCGTTAAACGTATAGTCTAATTGCATTCCGCAGCAATTGCTGTTTATTTCCTCACTCTTTTGGTGCAACTGGGTGCTGAGACGGTCTGACCCGATCAGGTATACATAATTCGTGTCCTGCTCATGGGCTTTATCTATCCTTCCGATCATATCCACGTTCAGGTTTGCCATGATGTTTTCGAGCGGAATTACAGATTTATAGGTAAAATACTGGCTTCCAAGGAGGCCCATTTCTTCTCCTGTAAACCAAAGAAAAACAATGCTCCGGTCCGAAAGTTCGCCCTGCTCCCGGTATTGCTGTAACAAGCGCGTCATTTCGAGTAGTGCGGAGGAGCCACTGCCATTGTCGTCGGCACCGTAATAGGTTTTACCATCGTGTTTTCCGAGGTGGTCCAGGTGGGCTGTCACGACAATATACTGGTCCGGGTACTTTTTACCAGGTAAAAACCCCGCTACATTGGGCACATTTACCTGTACTGACGTCATTTCTGCCTGTAAACGCATTTGAAAAGGCATCACCTGAGGTCGCCTGCTACCTGGTGTTTCGAAAGCAGCCCAGCTTTTTTTCCACTCCAGCCCCTGGTCTTTCCATATTTTTCTGGCTGTTTTTTCAGAGATGACCACCATCGGGACCGCGGGATTGGTATTGATGCTGATTCCTTCTTCTATTTCCCGGTTATAATCAATGCTGACACGTTCTGTCTGTAAAAACGCAGCCATGGCTGCAGGCTTTTTGGGGAAATCCTGGTCGATCAGGATAATGGCCCTTGGATTGGAACGGTTCAGTTGACGGGTGATTTCACGTATACTAGCTGGCTTTTCCTTACCGGTTTTTTTCCGCCAGATGACCACCACTTTATCTGCTAAAACTGCCTGGTTGACATCTTCTTCCCTGCCATAACCGATAACCACTATTTCATCTGCCACAATGATTTCCTTTGGAAAGGCGCGGTTGGTATAGAAATCTTTGCCGAATTTCCAGCTTTTGCTGCCTGTTCGCCAGCGGATATCGATCAGCTTTTCACGGAGCATGGGAACGGGCAGAAAAAAATCTTCCGGCCTACCACCCGGCATTTGTGTTCCGCTCAGGGTGTGCATACCTGCTTCAAGCAATTTTTCTCCCACATAAGCGGCTGCGAGATTATAGCCGGTATCGGCGGTGCCCCTACCTCTGAAGGCATCGGAAGTAAGTACAGCGAGGTCTTTCCGGATAGTTTCAGGATTGGCCAGTGGCAACTGTGCAGACAATACCCCGCCCCAAAGCAGACATACGGTTAACAATATATTTTTCATAGGCCTCAGCAATCGATTTTATGAACCCTGTTGCCATGACGGCTACCTTCAAAAGGAGTATTCAGGAAAGTATCGAGCATGGCCAGGGCCATGGACTGATCTACAAAGCGGGCAGGGATGCAAAGGATGTTTGCATCATTGTGCTGACGTGCGAGCGCTGCCAGTGCTTCTGTCCAGCACAAGGCGGCACGGATACCGGCATGTTTATTGGCAGTCATGCAAACCCCGTTACCACTGCCGCAAACCAAAATGCCCAGGGTCTGCTCTGCCAGTACCGCTTCAGCAACAGGGTGTGCGAAATCCGGATAATCAACGGAATCGACTGAATAGGCACCAAAATCATGAACTTCCTCTCCCTTTGCTTCGAGATGCCTGATCAAGGCTGCTTTGAGTTCGAAACCGGCATGATCGGCTCCTATCATCAACTTCTTAGTGGTTTTCTCATTCATTTTTCCTGGCTTTTTCTCGTTCGACCCTGGCAACTACTGTAATGCTTATTTCGTATAACAACAACAAAGGTATAGCCATGAGTATCATACTCCCAACATCTGATGGTGTAATAATAGCGGCGAGTATGAGATTAATGACAGTGGCTATCCGTCGGGAACTGCGCAAAAATGCTGCAGTAACAAAACCTATCTGTGCCAGAAAATAGGCAAGTACCGGCAACTCGAATATCAAACCTGTGGCCAGAACCAGTGTCGTAAGTGTACCGATATAAGATGAAAGGGTGATTTGATTCAATACTTCGGGGCTTACCTGATAAGATCCCAAAAACAAAATACTGAGGGGTGCCAGCAGAAAATAACCGAAAGATACCCCTGCAAAAAAGAGTACGCTGATATAAAAAATCATTCCCCTGGCTGCTTTGATTTCCCTGGCTTTGAGTCCGGGCTTCACAAAACGCCAGAATTCCCAGATGATATAAGGGAAAGCAATCACAAAACCAGCTATGATAGAAATGGTAATATGCTGCATAAACTGTCCCGTCATATCAATATTGATGACCACAAACGGAATTTCCTGCACACACAAACCCTTCAGCAGGCTGTACTGCTCCCCCAACCAGCAAAAGAGCCTGTACGTTATAAAATCAATGCTTTTGGGGCCTAATATGATACCGTCAAAAACAATCGATTTAAAACTGAAAGCGACTATTCCCAGCACAAGGATGGCGATAGCACTTCTCACCAGATGGCCACGCAAGGCATCCAGATGGTCGAGAAAAGACATCTTATTGTCTTCCTGTTCGAACTGATCGGTATACTTCAAGGAATGCGATAATTTGCGACAAAGATAAGGTTCTACATGGCCAAAGGCTGTATACCGTGTATATGTGCAAAAAAAACGTCCTTGTTTTGTGAACGCTGCGCTGGGAACGTAGCCGGGCCGGTGCCCGGCATACTGGTTTCGCTACGCGGGGAACGCTACGCTGACTTTCTGGATAGTCTTGCCGTTAGCAGGCATAAACCTACCTCAGCGTAGCGTTCCCGTTTGCAAAGCAAACAAACCAGCAACGTGCGAAGCACCAGCGTTAACAGCGAAGCGTTCACCCATTTCGGCTGTAGGAGAAGGATTCGAACCTCCACGAAGCAGTTAGCCGGCGACAGCAGTAGCCGGTTTATCCTGTTGTCTTCACCCCCGCGACAGGAGGGCATGTCTGCCAATTTCACCACCCCACAGTATGTTTCATTTGTTGATTCAAAACTATCAAAATGACATTAATTATCATAATTTCGAATATAATTAGAATAAACTTTCGTATATTCGAAATAATAATGCTATACAGTATAATATATCGAAAATTGATATGCCAGAAAACCAGCCTTTTTACGAAATCGACCATACCGATCGTGGCATTCTGAATGCCCTGATGGAGGATGCCAAAACTCCCTACACCAAAATTGCACAGGCTATACCTGTTTCCGACGGAACAGTTCATGTGCGGATGAAAAAACTTGAACAGGCCGGCGTGGTAGTCGGCTCAAGGCTGATGGTAGATTATACCCGGTTGGGCTATGACTTAACAGCCTATGTTGGTATTTACCTGGAAAAAGGTTCGGCTTATAAAACCGTTATCGCCCAAATGGAAGCCATCCCGGAAATTGTGGAAGCACACTACATCACTGGTGCTTACAGCATTTTCAGTAAGATCATCTGTAAAAATACGGATCACCTCCGCCAGATACTCAACGACCAGATGCAGGCCATCGATGGCATTCAGCGTACCGAAACATTCATCTCTCTGGAGAACAGCATTCAACGGGCCATCCGGCTGAAGTAGTTGCTTAAGACGGAAGACGTGAGACTGGAGACGTGAGATAAGGGTTGTGGCCCTACAGGCCACAGGTTCGCTGGGTTGCGCTTACGCTTACGCAGATTGTGGCCCTAGAGGCCACGCTTACGGCTCCAGTCTCACGTCTCGTTTCTCGCCCTCTCGATGTCTTCAAGCCAGTCTTTCCCGAATGTCGAGCCGGTGTTTGCGGGCGGTATCCAGGGCGATGTCGTAGCCTGCGTCCATATGGCGGATGACACCCATGGCCGGATCGTTGTGTAAGACACGTTTCAGGCGTTTGGCAGCGGCAGTGGTACCATCGGCGACGATGACCATGCCCGCGTGAATGGAGTAACCCATCCCTACCCCACCGCCATGATGCAGGCTGACCCAGGAAGCACCGCCTGCTGTATTGATCAGGGCATTGAGTACAGGCCAGTCGGCTACGGCATCTGAACCGTCGAGCATAGCTTCGGTTTCGCGGTTGGGGGAGGCAACAGAGCCTGTATCGAGGTGATCCCGGCCGATTACAATGGGTGCTTTAACTTTGCCGGTTCTGACCAATTCGTTAAATGCAAGACCGGCCTTTTCACGGTCGCCCTGACCTATCCAGCAAATTCTGGCAGGTAATCCCTGGAAAGCGATGCGCTCCTGCGCCATCTTAATCCAGCGATGCAGGCCTTTATCGTCCGGGAATAACTCCAGCATGAGCTCATCCGTTACCCTGATATCTTCCGGATCGCCTGATAATGCCACCCAGCGGAACGGCCCTTTGCCTTCACAGAAAAGCGGGCGTATATAAGCCGGCACAAAACCGGGAAAATCAAAGGCGTTTTCAACACCCACCTCCAGTGCACGGCCCCGCAGGTTATTACCATAATCGAAGGTGACAGAACCCAGTTCCTGCAATTGCAGCATCAGCCTCGTATGTTGTGCCATGGCTTCATACGACATTTTGATGTACTGATCGGGGTTGTTTTCCCGAAGGATGTTCCCCTCCTCTACCGAAATACCTTGCGGCAGATAACCCACCAGCGGATCATGGGCAGAAGTCTGATCGGTCAGTACATCAGGTATGATGTTGCGGTCGAGCAGCCGTTGCAGCAGGTCTACCGCCGTACAAATGACCCCTATCGATTTGGCTTCTCCTTTTGCCTGGAGGGCCAGAGCGTGGTCGATGGCTTTGTCTATGTCGTATTCAATGTAGTCGAGGTAACGGGTTTCTACCCTTTTTTCAGCACGCCAGGCTTCTACTTCAGCGGCCAGGCAAACGCCGTCGGCCATGGTGATGGCGAGGGGCTGCGCACCACCCATACCGCCCAAACCGGCTGTCACACACAGACGGCCTTTCAGTGATCCGCCAAAATGTTTGTCGGCAACGGCATTGAAGGTTTCATAGGTGCCTTGTACAATGCCCTGCGAGCCAATATAAATCCATGAACCGGCCGTCATCTGACCGTACATCATGAGTCCTTTTTTATCGAGTTCGGTAAAATGTTCCCAGTTGGCCCAGTTGGGCACCAGCATGGAGTTAGAGATAATCACCCGCGGTGCGTCGGTATGGGTGGGCAGTATAGCCACCGGTTTACCGCTTTGCACCACCAGCGTTTCATCATCTTCGAGATCACGCAATGCCTTTACGATGAGTTCAAATGCATCCACATTGCGGGCGGCTTTGCCGCGGCCACCATACACAATCAGCTCCTCCGGCCTTTCGGCCACCTCCGGATCGAGGTTGTTATGCAGCATGCGCAAGGCAGCCTCCTGTACCCAGCCTTTACAGCTGAGGGTGGTTCCGGTGGGCGTTTTGGTTTTGGAGAGATCGAGTTTGCGCTGGGTGATTTCCATCGTTTGGCTTTTGATTTGACAAAATTACAAGTCAGTGTCCGAATTTGTTTATCAATTTCAGCACCGGACAGATTGACATTTGACTGCAAGCTGTCGGATCAGGATACTGCTACCAACTCCAGGCTAATGTTCAACCGTTGTGCCAGGCGGTCGTAAAACCAGCGCAGTTCCTTAACCTGTGGATCTTCGCCCTGCCAGTGGTGCAGGTGGGTTTTACCGATCTGAAAGCAGAGGTTCTGCAGTTTCCATAAGTCGGGTTCTATACCCAGTTCGTTCAGGTGTTGCAGTATCTGGTACAGATTGATGATAGCAGCAAGTTGGTCGGGGTGGTCCGCGAAATCAGCTAACATCTCGTTGAGCTTCTCGGTGGCGACAAAAGCGAGTACCTCTTTCTCTATCGGTATCTGCCATTTGTTTACTTCTTCTGTCAGCCTTTTCAGCTCAACCGCACGGGCATCGGGATGCTGGAAAAACTTGCGGAGCTGGTTGTTGATTACCAGCTCCAGGTTTTTACGAAACAACATGGGCATGGGAATATTCACCCGCTTGAGCACATTCATGAGGTTGTAGTTGCGGTCGTAAACCGCCCGCATGGCTACCTCCGCCTGCTCGGTTTCCTGATTGACCAGCCGGTTCAGCACTTTTTTCTGTTCATCCTTGAACAACTGCCAGAAAGAGAAGGTATCCGACCCGAAATGCTGGGTAATGAGGTGAATAACTTCGGCCAGATTCCCTTCATGGAAGGCGGTACGCAGCTCTTCGTACAGGCGATTAAATACGGATTCAGGCAGATTATCGGAGGCACTGCCTATGATGTGGTGCTGACCCAGGTAAATGACCGCGAAGGAGAAGTGTTTCTCCGAACAGGTGATTTTACTCCGGATAGTCGTCCGACCGATGGCCAGGCGGTGCAAACCGGCTTCCATCCGCTCAAAAAAATCGCTTTCAAAACCAAACGACATCACATACAACTTCTCAGGATTATCGGCAAACAAGGCATTAACCACATAATGCATCCCCACCTTAGTCAGCGATAAACGACCGGGTTTGATGATTTCCTCATAAATGCGTCCCCCGTTTTCATGCGCCGGCTCATTGGAAGGTGCCCGGGTCAGAATGGCCCGGAAAGGCTCGTCGAGCGATAAATTCGATTCCGTTTCGGCAATCTGTATGGCCCGGTTGGCATACTGGAGTATCTGTAAGGTTTCGATGCCTGATATCTCATCGAAAAACCAACCGCAGCTGGTGTACATGAGCTGGCACTGCCGCATCATTTCGAGCATCCGCAGCACTTTGGTGCGGCGCTGACCATCTACCTCGAAATAGAGGTGGTTGTTCAGAAAAACAGCTATGTTTTCAGGGCCCCTGTCAAGGATTACGTTGATATAGTCGTTGCGGATTTTCCAGATATCAGGGGTAAAAATCGACATCTGACTTTCGTACTCTGCCGTCAGCTGGTCACGAAGCCAATCAAGGGCTTCGCGCAGTGGTTGCCGCCACTGCTGTTGGGTGCCGGGTTTTCCGGTATTGCAGCCGCAATCCGATTTCCAGCGTTCTACCCCGTGATAACAGCTCCAGGAGGTGTTTTCCTGTATCTGCACTTCAAATTCAGGGGTTATTTCGGCCGCATAGCGGGCATAGTTGGTGATTTCCGCCAGTTGGTTGCTTTCGATGTAGCGCATGCAGAAGGTCAGGGCCATCTCACCATAACGGTGGTGGTGACCGTAACTCTCCCCGTCGGTGGCGATGTGTACTAATTGAGGGCCTTCCCTGCCTGGGTCGAAGGCTTCGGTGAGGGCGTCGGCCATGGTACGGCCATCTTTCAGCAGGCCTTCGAAGGCTACTTTCTGGGATACCCGGCCATTGTAGAAAAAGAGGGTAATCGACTTCCCGGAAGGTAAAACACAGCGGTAGTGCTGCAGGGTATCCAGGTTATCTTCCTGAACCGCATGCCAGGTTTCTTCGCCGGTTTTGCGCACTGCTTTGGCCTGGCGGGGCGCCAATATGGTGAAGGCGACACCCTGCTCGGCCAGTATTTCCAGCGTCTCTGTATCTACAGCCGTTTCGGCCAGCCACATGCCTTCGGCTTTGCGGTTAAATCGTTTTTCGAAATCGCGCAGACCCCAGATCACCTGGGTTTGCTTGTCGCGGCGGTTGGCGAGGGGCATGATGAGGTGGTTGTACACCTGCGCGATGGCTGAACCATGACCACCATGCAAATCAATACTCTGACGATCGGCTTCCAGAATGGCGGCATATACCTCCGGAGATTTGGCCTCCATCCAGCTGAGCAGGGTCGGGCCAAAATTGAAGCTCATTTTCGTGTAATTGTTAATGATATCGACAATTTTGCCGCTGCCATTCAACATCCGGCTGACGCTGTTGGGACCATAACATTCAGCCGTAATCCGCTCGTTCCAGTCGTGGTACGGATAAGCTGAATCCTGTATTTCTATCTCCTCCAGCCAGGCATTTTCACGGGGTGGCTGGTAAAAGTGCCCGTGAATGCAGATGTATCGTTTTCCAGTTTTCATTTTTGAAGATCGAGCACCAGGGCTGTTTTGGCCGGTATGCGCAGTTTGTTCAAATCAACGGTATACTGTCCGCTGACAACATCCATGGCGCCCTTAAAACCGTTCAGACGGCTCGCAAAACGTTTGGCATCGAGTGTTTTATCGGTTTTGTCGGCATTTACAACCACCATCACACTGCTGTTTTCTGTGTGGCGGAAGTAGACGTATACATTGTCTTCAGGCACAAACTGCGTGAGTTTCCCGAAGCGGATGGCATCGCTGCCTTGCCTCCACCTCGCCAGGCGGCTGATGTAATCAAAAAGCTCGTTTTGTTGCTGGCTGCGGCCGGTGGCGGTGAATACATTTGTACTGTCGCCCTGCCAGCCCCCTGGCATATCCTGACGCACATTGGTGCCGCCGCCATTGGCATAATTGCCAAACAACAACTCTGAACCATAATACAACTGTGGTATTCCCCGCATCGTCAGCAACATAACATGGGCCATTTTCATGTGCGCCATATCCTGTTTAAAGACTGCCCATGCACGTGATATATCGTGGTTATCCAGAAAAATGACATTCTTTGAGGCATCCCCATACAGCCCGTCCTGAGCCAAAGTATAGTAGATGCGGCGCAGACCGGTATTCCATCCAAATGGCTCATTCAGGCCATCTCTGACAGCATCGTACAGCGGGAAATCGGTTACCCCGGGAAGATTGGTGGCCGGCTCCGCATGGAGACGGTTACCCTCCGCCCAGTAAGCCGATTCGGCTACAGTTTGTACCCATACCTCTCCCACCACACCGATATCGGGGTATTGTTTGCGGATGGCACCCACACAATCCCGCATGAAGTCCTCATCGGGATAGGCATAGGTATCGAGACGGAAGCCATTCAGACCGGCATATTCTACCCACCAGATGTTGTTTTGAATGAGGTACTTTGCCAACAGCGGATTGCGCTGGTTCAGATCGGGCATGTGGTTGTCGAACCAGCCGTCGCGCATGATTTTCTGGTCGGCCGCATCTGCATAGGGATCTACATGGGTGATGGCGCGATAAGTGGTGCGGGTAAACGAAGGCCATTGGTTGACCCAGTCGGCCATGGGCAGATCGCGGATAAACCAGTGTTGATCGCCCACATGGTTATGCACCAGGTCCATGATGACTTTCAGCCCCTTTTGGTGAGCCTCCTCCACCAGCGCTACATATTCGGCATTGGTACCGAAACGGGGGTCTACTTTGTACCAGTCGGTTACGGCATAGCCGTGGTAGGATTCATGCGGCTGGTTGTTTTCCTGAACCGGATTCAGCCAGAGGGTGGTAATGCCCAAATCTTTCACATAGGGCAGATTCCGGCGGATACCGGCCAGATCGCCGCCGTGCCGGCGGTTGTCGGTTTTACGGTCGATTTTGTTTTCACGCATCCCGGGCATGCTGTCGTTTTGGGGATTGCCGTTCGCGAAGCGGTCGGGCATGATGAGGTACAGCAGGTCTCCCTGATGAAAGCCATTCACCCTGTTATCGGGGAAACGTCTGGCTTTCAGCTCGTAGCGGTATTGCACTTTTTTCTTCTGAAGACTGAAATTCAGTTTCAGCAAACCGGGATGGGTCCCCGGTGCTATCTCCAGATCAACAAACAGGTAATTCGGGTTCGCTACCGTTTGCTGTTGTTTGATTTTAACACCCGGATAGTCCGTCAGAGTCAAGGTAGCCTGGCCTATATTTTTACCGTAAACCAGCAATTGCAGGACCGGTTCAGCCATATCGACATACCAGTGCAAAGGCTCTATCCGCTCAACAGGCTTCACGGCCTGTGCCTGAACCATGCTGGAAGCGCACAACATAGCAAGCAGCGTTATCAGCCGCCCTGTAATTTTCTGTCTAAACATCAGGCTTTCTTTTTCGGCGTTTTGGCTGCTACAGCTGCGGGAGACTTTACAGTTGCTGCTTTGGAGGCTGTCTTTTTCAAGCCTGCTGTCGCTTTGGTGGCTTCAGGGGCTTTTTCTTTGGCCGGCTTGGCCGCAGGCCGGGGCGGGGCGATGGATTTGGTTTTCACAGGCGCTGCGGCCGGCTTTTCGGAGGCCGCCTTTTTAGTAACCACCTTTTTTGCTTGTTTTTCGCTCTTTACTTTCGTTTCCTTTTTGGAAGAAAGACCTTTTTTACTGGTGATTTTCAGTACGAGCAAACCCAAAGGCGGCAGTGTAAGCACCAGGGAATTGTCTTTCCAGTGGTAACGGGTGGGCTCGGTTTTTAAACCGCCATTGCCTACCCCACTACCCCAGTATTTATGATCATCACTGTTGAACAGCATCTCATACTGACCTTCCTCAGGCACCCCTATACGGTAGTTGTGACGCACCACCGGTGTGAGGTTAGCCACTATCACCAACTGTTCCCCGGGGTCTTTCGCCCTGCGCAGGTAAGTGATGACGCTGTTGGTCCGGTCGGAGCCATCTATCCATTCAAAACCAGCTTCGTCGAACTGTAGCTCGTGCAGCGCCTTTTCTGTTTTGTAGAGGATGTTTAAATCTCTTACCAGCTCATTGATGCCTTTGTTGGGGGCATAATCGAGCAGGTGCCAGTCTACACTGCTGTCGTGGTTCCACTCCCGCACCTGGGCCAATTCACTGCCCATAAAATTGAGTTTGGTACCGGGATGGGTATACATATAAGCAAACATCAGCCTCAGATTGGCGAATTTCTGCCATTCATCTCCGGGCATTTTAGTAATCAGCGAGCCTTTACCATGCACTACCTCGTCGTGCGACAGGGGCAGCATGAAGTTCTCACTGAAAGCATACATGATGCTGAAAGTAATCTTGTCGTGGTGGAAAGGCCTGAAAAGCGGGTCTTCCTTGAAATATTTCAGGGTGTCGTGCATCCAGCCCATCATCCATTTCATGCCAAAACCCAGACCACCTCCGCTGGTAGGCCGGGAAACCTGTGGCCAGGCAGTCGATTCTTCGGCGATGGTCTGAATATCCGGAAAGTCTTTGTAAACCACTTCGTTGAACTCTTTCAGCAGCGAGATGGCGCCCAGGTTTTCTCTTCCCCCAAATTCGTTGGGTATCCACTCGCCTTCGTTGCGCGAATAATCGAGGTACAACATGGAAGCGACGGCATCAACCCGTAAACCGTCGATGTGAAACTTATCTAACCAGAAAACAGCATTGCTCAGCAGAAAGCTGCGCACTTCGTTGCGGTCGTAATTGAAAATGTAACTTTTCCAGTCGGGATGATACCCTTTTTTGGGATCAGCATGCTCGTACAGGTGGGTGCCGTCGAAAAAAGCAAGGCCATGTCCGTCTGTCGGAAAGTGAGAGGGTACCCAGTCGAGTATCACGCCTATTCCTTCCGCATGGAAGCGTTCGATGAGGTACATGAACTCCTGCGGGCTTCCAAAACGTGAACTGGGGGCGAAATAACCGGTAATCTGATATCCCCAGGAGCCAAAAAACGGATGTTCCATCACTGGCAGCATTTCCACATGGGTATAGTTCATGTGTTTGACATAACCAACCAGTTCATCGGCGAGTTCGGTATACAAAAACGAACGGCCGCCTTCTTCCAGTTTGCGCCGCCAGGAGCCCAGATGGACTTCATACACTGAAAAAGGTTGATCCAGCTTCTGGCGATCGCCCCTGGTTTTCATCCAGTTTTTGTCTTTCCAGCTATACGCGATGTCCCAGATCACCGAGGCGGTTTTGGGCGGACTTTCCCACAGCAAAGCGAACGGATCTCCCTTTTCCATCGGCGGACCGCCTGCATTCGATTCAATGTGGTATTTGTATTTGGTGCCCTGCTCCAGGTGGGGAATAAATCCTTCCCAGATACCTGACTCATCCCAGCGGGTCAAGAGATCATCGGCGCCGGGCGACCAGAAATTAAAATCGCCTACCACACTCACCCGCCGGGCATTGGGTGCCCAGACAGCGAAGTAAACGCCTTTTTCTCCTTCAAATTCCATAAGGTGCGCACCCATTTTTTCATACAGCCGTGTGTGTTTGCCGGCTTTGAAAAGATGGATGTCGTAGTCGGTGAAAAGGGTGGTTTGTTTAACCATGGCAGTAGTATTAGGCTATTTTTCGAAGAATTTGATGGATGCCCTGCAGCGGAATGATGACCCAGTCGGGTCGGCCATTCAGTTCGTAACCCAGCTCATAAACCGCCTTTTCGAGCAGATGCAACTGCAACAATTGGTTGGTTTCGGCCGGGTCCGTGAGTTTAAACCGTACACGATCGATGGTGTTAAAATAATGGTGAAGATAAGTAGCGGCTATCCATTGATACCAACGTTCGGCGATTTCTTCGCGGTTACCCAGGTTGATTTCACCCGATTGAGCCATAGGTCCGAAGATCAGGGCCACATAGGCTGCATAATGAAATGAACGCATCATGCCTGCTACATCTTTCAGGGGCGAATGTCTCACTTTACGGTCGGTAATGCTGCTTTCAGGCTCTCCTTCAAAGTCGAGTATGATAAAATCGCCCTGGTGGATGAGCACCTGACCCAGGTGGTAATCGCCGTGGATGCGGATGCGGAGGCTTTGGGCATCGAGGTTCTGTACCGACTCAAAATACTCTCGGATGAGGTCTATATTTTGCCGGAAACCATCGGCCAGTTCCCGGGCCTGTCCCTGCAATTTGCCGTAATTATCGGCCAGCAGGGTTTGGCGTTTCTCCAGCAACTGGTCAAAGTGGTGCGACAGCCACATGGCATAGGCATGATCGAAAGAAACGGCAGCAAAATTTTTGTCGCGGGTGGTAGTAGCCAGGGCATTGTGCATTTCGGCGGTACGTCTTCCCAGAAGGGCTACTGTTTTAACCACCTTTTCAGGCAGCTGTGCTACAGCAGTGCCGGCTGCCTCCAGCAAATTTTCCAATGCGAGACAATCTACCCCTCCCTGGGAGGCCTGCAATTTCTGTATGCCGCCCGACCGCAGGTAGCTGGTCATGGCATCCTGCAGCCAGTGCCATACTTCTCCTTCGCTCTCCACCCTTTTCTGCATCATGCCGAGGGTAATCTCCGCCCGGTTGCCGGTTTTGAGGCTGATACTCGCGGCATAGGTGGGCACATGCGTAAAACCGCCTTGCTCACACAAAAAACGAACGGCTTCCAGATCGGGATTGGTATCCCGGAACAATTTGCGGTAGAACTTGAAAAAATAACGTTCCCCGAAAAAAAGCGAGGTATTGCTCTGATCAAAGGAGGTGACTTTAGACGCGACCGGCTGATTCAAATCAAATGGCTCAAAAGCGCTGCCCTTTTCGAAAATCAATTTGTGGGGGCCATCCTTGATTTTTTTCTGCTGGTACATGGCCGTGAAAATGCCTGCCCGGAAAGCGGCATCGTAGATGGCATCCACGAGATAGCCGTTTTCGTTCCGGTAGAGCACCGATTTCTCCGGAGATTCGGGTTCCTGTTCGGTCCAGACTACCGGCAGCAGGTACTGCTCCAGTTTACCACTGCGGTAATAGGCATCGATGATGAGGATGAGAACAGTATGCACGCCGGTGGTAAACCGAATGGTTTCCTTGATGCGGATGTCTTTCAGTTTGCGGGCCTTGCCGGCAAACCAGCGGCACTTTTTGAGATAAGCAGGCAGTATCTCAGCTGTAAACAAGGCGCGAAAATCATGCTCCTCCAGAAAACCGGGCCAGTTCTCCGTATTTATGTCCATGAGCATCGCCTGCCTCTCCATGTCAGTACTTTTCTATTCTGAAACAATGAACCGGCAGGAAATCGGGATTCAGATCCACAAAATTCCACTCCCCGCGCCATTCGTAACGGGCACCGGTAATCAGGTCGGTGACCATATAGGCCGCCTCGGGAACCAACCCGACCAACGATAACGGCAGGTTCACAAAACCCTGCTGCGACTGCCTGGGGTCAAGGTTTACGATGCACAAAAGGAAATTCTGCGTGGCTTCATCGCGTTTGAGGTAAGCCAGTAACTGGTCGTTTTCAACCCTGCAGAATGTGATGTTATTGGTTTGCTGCATCGCCGCGTTTTCTCTTCGGATGCGGTTTACCCGTCGAATCAGGTCCGTGAGTTTGTTGCTGCGACTCCAGTCCCACAAACGTACTTCGTATTTCTCCGAATCGATGTATTCTTCCTTGCCCGGCATGGGCTCACTGGCCATAAACTCATACACCGGTCCGTAAAAACCATAGGAGGAAGAAAGCGTAGCCGCCATAAAAAAGCGGGTTAAAAACAAGGGCTCAGGTCCGTTCTGTAGATAAAAAGGATTGATATCAGGCGTATTCGGCCAGAAATTAGGCCGGAAATAGTCTTTCATCTCCCCTTTCGTCAACTCCTCCATATACTGCATAAGCTCGTGTTTGTTCTCCCGCCAGCTGTAATAGGTGTACGACTGGGTGAAACCAGCCTTGGCCAGGTATTTCATCACCGCAGGTGAGGTAAAGGCTTCGGCCAGAAAAATCACATCGGGATGCAGTTGTTGTACTTCTGTAATCACCCATTCCCAGAATCTGAACGATTTGGTATGCGGATTATCTACCCGGAAAATTTTGACGCCATTGCCGATCCAGTACAGCAGTACCGACTTCAGTTCTTCCCACAAATTGGCCCAATCTTCTGTTTCGAAATTGATAGGCAGTACATCCTGGTATTTTTTGGGTGGGTTTTCTGCATACTGTACAGTCCCATCCGGGCGCCATTTAAACCATTGCGGGTGTTCTTTCACGTAGGGGTGATCGGGGGAGCATTGCAGGGCGTAATCGAGGGCTATTTCTATTCCATGCTCATTGGCAGCTTTCACCAACGCCCTGAAATCCTGAATACTGCCAAGCTCAGGCAAAATATCCTTGTGTCCACCTTCTTTACCCCCGATGGCCCAGGGACAACCCGGTTCATCGGGCAAAGCAGTGGTACTGTTGTTTTTACCTTTGCGGTGGGCAAGCCCGATCGGATGAATAGGCGGCAGGTACAGCACATCCATACCCAGGTCGGCGAGCCGGGGCAGTTGTTTGATGGTATCTTTAAAAGTGCCGTGTTTGCCGGCTTTGTCGGCCGTAGAGCGCGGAAACAGCTCGTACCAGGCTCCGAAGCTGGCCTTTTTGCGGTCGACGCGGAGTTGCAGATAAGGCGCGTAAACGCTGGGGTTCTGAATCAGTGGGTATTTCTGGAAATAAGGCATCAAACGGTTGTCGATAACCATTTGCGTGGCCTGTTCATAGTTTTTGGGATTACGGAAGATGGAAACAACCTTTTTCAGATCAGCCTGATCCTTTTTCGGGGCATTTTTCAGCAACTCTTCTATCAGCAGGGCACCTTGCTGCAATTCTACCCCTACTTCCTGCCAGCCTTCAATTTTGCGTTTGGTATCGTAATTCCAGCTGATGGGGTGATCTACCCAGGCTTGTACGGTATATTCCCACAAACCTGTTTTATCGACCGTAAAACTGCCTTGCCAGCGTTCTCCACCGAGTGAGAACATGGGATTGCTTTCCCATTTTTTAAGTCCGGCTTTGCGGTACAGCAGGCAGGCGTTTACCTTGTCGTGACCGTCGGTTAAGATGTCGGCCTGAACAGTCAGCGTATCGCCTTCTACCCTTTTCACCGGGAAGCGCCCGCCATCGATGTTGGGGGTAATATTTTCGATAATGGCGCGCTCTTTTCCGCCGATTGCGCCTGCATTTTTGATTGCCATAGAAATGTCGCGAATGTCAGTCGCTAATTAAGGCAATTCGCAGCACATCCGAAAAAAAACCGCTAAGAAGCGACAATCAAAAAGTATTGTTTTTTACCCTTTTGAGCCAGTATGTACTTCCCGTTTAAAAGGGTTTCAGTGTTAAAGCGCTGATTTTCATCTGCCAGCTTCTCTTTGTTGATGCTCACCCCGCCGCCCTGTATCATTTTACGAGCCTCCCCGCGTGATGGAAATACGCCGGTAGCTTCGCTGAGCAGGGTTACGGCATCGATTCCTTCCGACAGCTGGGCTTTCGATACCTGATGTTGTGGAATACCTTCGAAAACGCTCAGGAAGGTTTCTTCCTGCATGCGCTGCAGGGTTTCGGTGGTACCTTGTCCGAATAGTATCTGCGATGCTTCAAGGGCCTGTTCCAGATCATCTTTGCTGTGTACCCGCTCGGTGATATCAGCCGCAAGTGCTTTTTGCAGGATGCGCAAATGAGGTGCCTGCGCATGTTCCGCTTCCAGGGCTTCAATCTGTTGTTGTGTCAGCAGGGTGAAGATGCGGATGTATTTCGACGCGTCTTCGTCGGCTACGTTGAGCCAGAACTGGTAAAATTTGTAGGGAGATGTTTTGGCAGGATCAAGCCAGACGTTGCCTCCCTCGGATTTGCCGAACTTACTGCCGTCGGCCTTTTTCACCAGCGGGGCGGTCATGGCGAAGGCTTCTCCTCCCTCCATGCGCCGGATGAGTTCGGTACCGGTGGTGATGTTCCCCCACTGGTCGGAACCACCCATCTGCAGGCGAACGCCGAGGGTACGGTAGAGATGCACAAAATCGAAACCCTGTATGAGCTGGTAGCTGAATTCGGTAAACGACATGCCCTGTTCCAGCCGGTTTTTGACCGAATCTTTGGCCATCATATAGTTCACGGTAATGTGTTTGCCCACATCGCGTATAAACTCCAGAAAGCCTAAATGTTGAAACCAATCATAATTATTGACAATCCTTGCCGGATTTTTGGTTGTTTCGAAGTCGAGGAACTTACGCAACTGCTTCTCCTGGCAGGCCAGGTTGTGGCGCAGCGTTTCCAGGTCGAGCAGATTCCGCTCCGCAGTTTTACCGGATGGATCACCCACCATGCCGGTTGCCCCTCCGATAAGGGCAATGGGGTTATGACCGGCTCTTTGCAGGTGCACCAGCAGCATCACCGGCACCATATTGCCGATGTGCAATGAATCGGCAGTCGGGTCGAACCCGATATAGCCGGTTACCGGTTCTTTATTCAGTAATTCCTCGGTTCCCGGCATGATGTCGTGGAGTAAACCACGCCACTGAAGTTCTGCTGTTAAATTCATTTGTTTTGCTGCGTTGAGCCGCAAAATTAGGGATTCACAGTAAAATTCCGGTATCTGTGACAATTTAAGCGGCGCAGCGTTGTTTATTATCCCGTATTATTGCTCCCCAGTGACTGCATGAAGTTTTTATCCCGGCTTTTACCTTTGTTTCTGATAGCCGCCACGGCCTCGGCTCAGGCGCCTAAGTACAGCAACGACTTCCTCTCGATAGGTGTCGGCGCCCGCGCAATGGGTCTCGGCAGCGGCACCGTGGCCGGTCTGGCCGATGCAACCGCCACCTACTGGAACCCCGCTGCCATCCTGCAGGAGCAGCACCGCTGGCAGGGCAGTCTGATGCATGCGGCCTATTTCGGCGGCATCGCCAATTACGACTTCGGAGCCGTTACCCACCAGCTGGATGCCCGCAATGCCGTCGGCATCAGCTTCATCCGGCTGGGGATCGACAACATCCAGAACACCCTGAACCTGTACGATGCCAACGGCAATATCAACTACAACAACATCAGTACCTTCTCAGCGGCTGACTATGCCTTTGGCTTCAGCTATGCCCACAAACTGGAGAACGGCTGGCAGCTGGGCGCGAATGCCAAGGTCATCCGCCGCATCATCGGCCCCTTCGCCGATGCCTGGGGTTTTGGCTTTGATGTAGGCGCTACCCGCAACTGGAACCGTTTGCAGTTTGGTGTGATGGCGAGAGATGTCACCTCCACTTTCAACGCCTGGTCGTTCAACACCGCGGAGTTTGCCGATATATTCAGCCAGACCGGCAACGAACTTCCCGAAAACTCCCTCGAAATCACCCTGCCCAGAATTATGAGCGGGGTGGCCTATTTGTTCGATCTGCCCTACAAGCTACAACTGCGCCCCGAATTCAGTCTCGAAATCCTGACCGACGGGCCGCGTAACAGCCTGGCCAATCTCGGCCGCTTCGCGCTCGACCCCCGGCTGAGTCTTGAAATCAACTACGCTCGCATCGCCTATTTCCGCACCGGCATCAACAACATCCAGCGCACCATCGACTTTGGCGGCGTGGAGAAAGTCAGTGTACAGCCCAACATCGGGCTTGGCCTGCAATTCAAACGTTTCGGCATCGATTACGCCATCACCAATGTAGGCGAACGCAGCCGTACCTTCTTTTCGAACATCCTTTCGGTGAACGTCAACATCTGACGTAAAAGCCAGATGACATAGAAAAGACAAATTCACTCCCTGGTTTCTTCCGCTTGCTGTATTAATCCGCTATTTTTGCTGGCAACCTAACCACCATGAGTCAGAAAGTCCACAATTTCAGCGCAGGTCCGGGCATTTTACCGGATGAAGTCATCCAACAGGCCGCTCAGGCCGTTTTGAATTTTAATGGTACAGGGCTTTCCCTGCTTGAAATGTCACACCGCTCGAAGGAGTATGTGGCGGTGATGGACGAGGCCCGCGCCATCGTAAAACGCCTCATGGGTTTGGGTGATGACTATTCTGTGATATATGTGGGCGGCGGTGCCAGCCTGCAATTCGCCATGGTTCCTTTTAATCTGCTGACTGCCGATAACTACGCTGCCTACACCAGTACCGGTGTATGGGCTAAAAAAGCGGTGAAGGAAGCTAAAATGATGGGAAAAGTACAAGTAGTGGCCAGTTCTGAAGACAAAAACTTCAGCTATATCCCCAAAGATTATGTAGTTCCTGCCGATGCGGATTATTTCCATTGCACGTCGAACAACACCATTTACGGTACCCAGATGAAGTCGTTCCCGAGCTCACCGGTGCCACTGGTGTGCGATATGTCGTCGGACATTTTCAGCCGGGTGATTGACTTTTCGAAATTTGACCTCATTTATGCCGGTGCCCAGAAAAACATGGGACCTGCGGGTACCACCATGGTGGTGGTTAAAAACAGCATACTGGGTAAAAGTGGTCGTACCATCCCGTCGATGCTCGATTACAACATCCACATCGAAGGTGAATCGATGTACAATACCCCCCCTGTTTTCCCGGTGTATTGTGTATTGCTCACCTTGCAGTGGGTAGAAAAAATGGGCGGCATTGCCGCCATGGAAAAACGCAACAATGCCAAAGCCGAGTTGCTTTACAACGAAATTGACCGCAATACCATGTTTGCCGGTACTGCCGCCAAAGAAGACCGTTCGTATATGAACGTTTGTTTTGTGATGCAAGACGAAAGCAAGGAAGAAGCCTTCAGCAAGGCTTTGAAAGAAGCCAACATCAGTGGACTGAAAGGCCACCGTTCGGTCGGTGGTTTCCGGGCTTCTATTTACAATGCCATGCCTATTGAAAGTGTGCAGGTATTGGTAGATGTGATGAAACAATTTGAACAAATCCACGCCTGATGCTTAAGATACTCGCCAACGACGGCATTGATACTGCCGGGAAAAATCTGCTCGAAGAAGCCGGATTCATTGTCGTCACGGACAAAATCGACCAGGAGAAGCTCGATACCGAGTTACAAGCCTTCGACGGCATCATTGTACGGTCGGCCACCAAAGTGCGCCGCAACCTGATTGAAAAATGCCCCAACCTCAAATTCATTGCCCGTGCCGGAGTGGGAATGGACAACATAGACGTGGAATTTGCCCGTGCCCGTGGCATTGAAGTCATCAATACCCCTGCTGCCTCTTCCATTTCGGTGGCGGAGCTGGTATTCGCACATTTATTCAGCCTGTGTCGTTTTCTCCAGTTGTCTCACCGGGAAATGCCGGAAAAAGGTGCCAGCGGCTTCAACAACCTGAAGAAAAACTACGCGGAGGGCATTGAGTTGTTCGGCAAAACCATTGGTATCCTGGGTTACGGTCGCATTGGTCAGGAAGTAGGCCGTATTGCCAAAGGCATCGGCATGCAGGTGATGGTGTTTGACATCCTCTATAATACCGACGCTACCCTCGCCGCCCGTATTGAAAAGATGCATGGTGTTAAGGTTGGCTCATTGAAAGAAGTTATCAGCGGCAGCGATTTTATCAGCATCCACACCCCTGGTATGGACAAGCCCCTGCTCAGCGCGGCTGAATTCGGCTGGATGAAGCCCGGTGTAGGCCTGGTGAACTGTTCCCGTGGCGGAGTAATTGACGAGCAGGTGCTTCTGGACCAGTTGGCAGCAGGTAAGGTTCGTTTTGCAGGCCTCGACGTATTTGTAGGTGAGCCAGAGCCCAGGGCAGATCTGCTCAACCACCCGAAAATATCAACCACGCCACACATTGGTGCTTCTACCGAAGAAGCCCAGGAGCGTATCGGGCTGGAACTGGCCAATCGTATCATCGACGCTTTCGGTAAAGCTTAACATGCCCGAATTCAGGCCTTTCAAGGGCTTTTTGCCGCAGGGTGCGTTCGTGAAAGGAACCGTTTTGGGTCCCGATGAACAATGGAAACCCCACACCAACCAATTGGTGAAGGGCGACAATCCCTGGTCGTTCCACCATGTGCTTCGGGCAGCCGATCCATCCGGTGATCCGGCCGGGTTAGGTCAGGCGTGCATAGAAGCCCGGAACGTATTTGAAGCGTTTATTGCACAGGAAGTTTACGCCCAGGACGAGGAAGCAGCCTATTATCTGTATCAAACCAGCCACAAGAATCTGGTACAAACTGGTTTGATCGGCTTATCGGCTATACGCGATTACGATGAGAACCGCATCAAAAAACACGAGCATGTCCGCGACGACCGGGTGCAGCAGCTGCATGCTTTTCTGGCGGAGACAGGTTTGTTTACCACTCCGGTCTTCCTCACCTACGCTCCAGACAAGCAGGTGAGCGATGTCATCTTCGCCATCAAACAGCAAACCCCCGACATAGACGTCAAATCGACTCCGGTGACCACCCATCAGATCTGGCGCATCACCCATCCCGGGCAGGTACTCCTGCTTCAGGAGCGTTTTGCAGCTATGGATGCGTTCTACATAGCTGACGGTCACCACCGGGCCGCGGTAGCCTCCTACAATGCGCTGCAAAACGGACAAACCCAGGGTTATTTTCTGACCATTCTGATTCCCAGCAACGATTTAACCATCTACCCGTTTTACAGGAGGGTTCATCGAAGTGAGGGTTTACCCGACTTTGAAAGTCTGTGTGAGACCCTTTCTTCATCCTACCTGCTGCACGAAGTGCTGCTTGACCAGATGTATTACCAATACCTACCCCAGCAGCATTTTCTTCTTTGTACCAAAGAAAAAACCCTGTTGCTGCAACCCAAAACCCCCATCCACCACAACGACCCCCTCAAAGACCTGGATGTAAGCCTGCTACAGGATCAGATTATCAGCAAGGTACTCGGTATCACCAACCCCAAGGCAGATAAACGACTTTCTTTTGGCCCAATGAGCATCAAACTGGAAGCTTTCAAGGCACTCCTGGGAGAATCAGATACACTTTACATTTTTGTTCCCCGGCCTCCTATGGCCGAGTCCATTTTCGAAGTAGCCGACCGGGGTGAAGTGATGCCCCCCAAGAGCACTTCTTTTGAGCCGAAGATTAAGAGTGGGTTGGTGTTGTATCGGAGGTAGTTGAGAGGAATTGCCAGGTGAGCCCAAGAGCCCATTGTGGCATCTTTTTGTTTTTTGAATTGTCTGCCTTTAAATTTATGAGTGTTATCACAATCCCGGTAATTATCCTGTTTTAATAATTTCTTCTGTGATGTCCGAGGAAAAAGCCTCTGAAAAGCAAGTTTTCTCCACCTTACATTGGCTCAAAGCCACCTTCTATGGCTGGTTATTGGGCGTAGCCTTTATAATACTGCTGTCTTCCATACTGGATGGGATCGGGATTGAGCACATGCAGTTTTATCTGGGTGTGGGCATGAGTGCCGGTGTTAGTTTGACACAATGGTGGTGGTTCCGGAAAACGTTGCCGCTTACGGTTAAATGGATCTGGTATGCTCTGCTGGGTATGGGTATTCCCATTGTAATCCTAGATTTTTTACCGGAGGGCTGGCTAAGCCACCCCCTGGCCTACAGCATTGCTACAGGAGCTTTGTGTGCCGGTTTACTTCAGTCCGGACTGCTCAAACCCCTCTTTAAAAATGCCTGGTGGTGGGTGGTGGCCAATTTTGCCGGATGGTGCCTCGCAGTACTTACGGTTTTCACCATGGATTATACCAAAAACCTGGATATACCCAATTTGTTGATTGCCCTGATCAATCTGTTGCTTATTCTGGCAGGAGGCATTGTTCTCGGATTATTCACCGGTTGGATGATGAAAAAGATCATAACGGGTAAGCAGTCTTTGTAAGCTTCGGCTAAAGTGAGCTATTTTAGCTTTATTTGGCCCTTCGTAAACCGTCATTTCTGGCGTCATGGTCTATATTGCAGGCTTATTATTTCCCTATGCCCCTACACCCGTCGGATCTTAATACCAAAGGATACAGCTTGCTTGAATGCGTTAAAAACGAAGATATTATCCCGTTTGTCAAACTATATCTAAAGAAAAAAACCTTCTTTTCCAGATTTCATACGGCTGCTAATATGTTGATTGTGTTTGCACTTTCCGTCCTGCTCATTTATGGTATCCGTTTTTCGGAGGTGAGCCTTTCAAGTGGCATTTTACGGATTGTTTACGGTTTTGGGTTGGCGTTTTTGCTTATTCCCCTACATGAGTATATCCATGTACTGGCTTTCAGGAAAAAGGGTGCGGTGCATACTTCGTATGAGGTAAACCTCCGGAAATTCTACTTTCTCGCGGTTGCAGATCAGTTTGTGGCTGATAAAAGGGCCTTCCGCTATGCTGCCCTCGCTCCATTTGTGGTGATCAGCATACTGTTGGTTGTTGCAGCTTTGTTGGTCAGCATGCCCTGGTCGCTTACCCTCACCGGGTGTTTACTACTGCATACCGCCTTCTGCAGCGGAGATTTTGGGCTGCTGAGCTATTTTGATTTCCACAAAGACAAAGAAGTAGTTACTTATGACAATAAGGCGGAAAAATGCATTTATTTCTACGCCAGAAGGAAAGATAGATATTGAGATTTCGAGAAGCGAGAGGTGAGAGGTGAGAGGTGAGAGCTTCTGACCGTGCCTGATTCTGGTGGCCTGAAGGGCCACCGCCATGTTGTCTCGCCTCTCACTTCTCGAAATCTCAACGTCCGAAAACAATCATTTAATACCTATTTTCATGGCCAACCAATCCTGATTTCATGTCGGATCAACAAATGCGGGCTATTGTCCACGACGTTTATGGTGGTTCGGAAGTGCTCCGGCTAACTACTGTACCGAAGCCCGTTCCTTCTGCTGATGAAGTACTGATTCGTGTCAGGGCAACCACCGTAAACCGGACAGATGGTGGTTTTTTATCTGGGAAACCCTATCTGGTCCGCCTGATATCAGGTTTTCCGAAGCCTAAGGTCAGAATTCTGGGAAATGAATTTGCCGGAGAGATAGAAGCAGTTGGTTCAGCTGTCACCCGATTCCAGGTTGGTGAACGCGTATTTGGTTATGACGATGCCCGGATGGGTGGACATGCGGAGTATACGGTCAAAAAAGCAAGTCAACCTCTGGGGAGAATACCTGATGGTGTGAGTTTCGAAACCGCCGCTGCCATACTGGAAGGATCCCATTATGCGCTTTGCAACCTAAAAGCAGCAAAAGTAAAGGTGGGTCAGCAGGTTGTGGTTAATGGTGGAACGGGTGGTATCGGATCAGCCGCTGTACAGCTTTTACGGTACTTTGGTGCAGAGGTTACAGCTGTTTGTGCGGGTACACACCTGGAATTGGTCCGCCAATTGGGTGCTGCAACAGTAATAGATTACACGCAAGCAGACTTTACGCAAACCGATAAACGTTTTGATTTCATCTTTGACGCGGTTGGGAAGAGCTCATTTAAAAAATGTAAGCCACTACTAAAGGATCAGGGTAAATACATATCAACAGAACTGGGGAAAAACTATGAAAACCCGTTTCTGGCCATTGCTCACGCTTTTAAGAAGGGGAAGCGCGTTTTGTTCCCCATTCCCGGACTGCATCAGGAAGATGTTGATTTTCTTGGGGCTTTGGTTGCTGACCAGCAGTTTACTCCGGTTATAGACCGGGTTTATGCATTTGAGGACTACAAAACTGCGTTTGAGTACGTTTTGAGTGGGGTGAAGGTGGGGAATGTGATTTTGAGTTTATAAACACGGAGGTCACGGAGGTCACGGAGGTCACGGGACGTTGTTATCCTGGCTACTCCGTCTCTGCGCCTTTAGTCTGGTCCTGCAGTTGATAGACTGCACCACAAGGTGTCCAAAGTCTCATTTCTCGGCTCTTGTTTCTCGGCTCTTGTTTCTCGGTGTCTAAAACAAAAAAAGTCCCGTCCTTCTTACGAG
>DLHS01000006.1:16549-148702 GCA_002483345.1 Bacteroidetes bacterium UBA7662 | reverse complement strand
CTTGTGGCCCTACAGGCCACGGTGTAGACTTGACCCTTGCGGGGTTGGGGGTTGAGGGGGGTGCTGCGCTTACGCTTACGCATCTTGTGGCCTTACAGGCCACGGGGTAGACTTGACCCTTGCGGGGTTGGGGGGTTGAGGGGGTGCTGCGCTTACGCTTACACATCTTGTGGCCCTACAGGCCACTGGGTAGACTTGACCCTTGCGGGTTCAGCGGGGAAGGTGGTTCGGTGCTTACGCATACACAGCTTGTGGCCCTACAGGCCACGCATGGGTGGTGTTGTGCTCGCGATGCCTTCGGGAGCCTCAGGCACCGTCAGGTGACTGAGGTCTCCGTTTTACCGTTTTACCTGCTATGGTTTCGACGCCGCTCAACCATCGCTAAAGATCCCCGTTACCGTCTAACCGTTTTACCCCGCCGCAGGCGCCAAAAAAGTCTCGCTTCTCGCCTCTCGAAATCCCGATGTCTACACCTAAGGAGCAATCCGCCCATACATCCTCGGAAACGGAATCGTCTCCCGCACATGCGGCAATTTACACGTCCAGGCCACCAGCCTTTCCAGACCCAGGCCAAAGCCCGCGTGCGGCACCGAGCCGTAGCGACGTAAATCGAGGTACCATTCGAAGGCCTCCATCGGCAGTTCGTGCTCGTGGATTTTTTCTATCAGCAGTTCCAGGTTGGTTTCCCGTTCGCCGCCGCCTACGATCTCGCCGTAACCTTCGGGGGCGAGTACATCTACCCCTTTGGCCCAGCGGGTGTCATTTTCGTCGCGTTTCATGTAGAAGGCCTTCACTTCGTGCGGCCAGTTGTACACCATGATGGGGGTGTTGAAGAGGCGGGTGAGTACAGTTTCATCCGATCCGCCGAAGTCGTTGCCCATGCGGAAGTCGCGGGCGCTTTTCAGCCACATGGGGATGTTGCGGCTGGCTTCTTCCTGTTCGCTCAGCTCTTCCTTCAGCTGCTGGATTTTAGCCTGGTGGAAGCCGATTTCTCCCTTTTTCATGCCCGGAGCGGCCAGTTTGGCTTCCCGGTCGGTGATTTCGGCCTGGATAGCCGCCATCCTTTCCTGCACGGCCACCAGATCGGCTTCGAGGGTTTTAACGGCGTTTTTGCCATCCACTTCTTTTTCACCTTTGAGTATTAGCACTGCGTCTTCATAGGTGATGCGCGGAAACGGTTCGGTGATCTGTTTGAGCACGGTGGTATCGCGGCCGATCATGTCGAGCTCGAAGGTGTTTTTTTCGAGCACTTTCAGCACCACAAAACGCAGGAAGCGTTCGATGGTGTCCATGTTCATCTTCAGGTCGTGGAAAGCCATCTCGGGCTCTATCATCCAGAATTCGCTGAGGTGACGGCGGGTTTTCGATTTCTCGGCTCTGAAGGTGGGGCCGAACGTATATATTTTGCTGAAGGCCATGGCCAATGCTTCGCCATAAAGCTGACCGCTCTGGCTGAGGTAGGCCGGTTCGCCGTAAAAATCGGTTTCGAACAGGGTAGAGGTGCCCTCCACGGCGTTGCCGGTGAAGATGGGGGCGTCGGTCTGGATGAAGCCCTCGCCCTGGAAGAACTCATGGATGGCCATGATGAGGGTGTTGCGGATGCGGAGGATGGCCCACTGGCGTTTGCTGCGCAGCCAGAGGTGACGGTGGTCCATTAAAAAATCGACCCCGTGTTCTTTGGGTGTGATGGGGAAGTCCTGCGACAAATGAACGATTTCCAGGTCGGTTACCTGCAGTTCGTAGCCGCCAATCTGGCGTTCGTCGGCGATGACTTCACCGGTTATGACCACCGAACTCTCCTGGGTGAGGCGTTTGGCATCTTCGAAGAGGTTGGTATTGACTTTATTTTCATCTACCACACACTGACACATGCCGCTGCCGTCGCGCAGCACAAGAAAAACAAGGCCTTTGCCCGTCCGTTTGCCCAATATCCAGCCCTTGAGGGTGGTTTTCCGGCCAACGGTTTCCTTCAAACGTTCGATCGTCATAAAATTCCTGATTTTAAAAATCGCGCTAAAATAGGCAAATAATGCGTTTGAATCGTATTTTTATCGCAATTCAACCCTGTGAACCCTATGCTTAAGCAATCGCTTCAGCAGAAACTCTTACAAAAGTTATCCCCGCAGCAGATTCAGTTTATCAAACTGTTGCAGGTTCCTACCGCTATGCTCGAACAAAGGGTGAAGGAGGAACTGGAGGAAAACCCGGCGCTGGAAGAGGGTGTTCATGATGATATCGATCCCCGTGACGAATACAGCGACCTGGATGAGGACCGCGAATTCGACAAACAGGACGAGGAATACAGCGAGGAATCGTCGCCCGACGACCTCGACGTAAGCGATTACCTCGACGACGACACCCCTTCCTACAAATACGACGACGGCAACTACTCCGACGACGACGAAAAGGATGTACGCCCTGCCGTGGTGATGGTCAACAGCTTCCATGACCAGCTCATGGATCAGCTGGATATGATGGGTATCACCGAAAAGGAATACATCATTGGCCGGCAGCTGGTGGGCAGCATTGATGAAGACGGCTATTTGCGCCGTCCGCTCGAAAGTGTTGGCGACGATCTGGCCTTTACCGCCAATATGCTGTGTGAGGAACCTGAGATTGAGGCCATGCTGTTTCGTGTGCAGCAGTTCGAGCCCGCCGGCGTGGGTGCCCGCGACCTCACCGAATGCCTGCTGCTGCAACTCCGCCGCAAGAAGCAAACCCTGCCTGTACAGCACGCCATCAGCATACTCACCAGGTACTTTGATGAGTATACCAAAAAACATTTCGATAAGATTGCCCGGCAGCTGGGCCTCGACGAAGAAAGCATGCGCCTGGCGCACCAGGAGATCATCCGCCTGAATCCCCGCCCCGGCAATACCCAGCAGGACAACAGCAAGGTGATGCACGTCATCCCCGACTTCATCATCCACAACGAAGACGGCGTGCTGCAACTCCGCCTGAACAGCCGAAATGCACCGGAATTACGCATTTCCGAGACCTACAAAGAGATGATGCGGCATTACGAAAAGGCCGAGAAGAAGGATAAGAAGATGAAGGAAGCCGTGAGTTTTGTGAAACAGAAGCTCGATTCCGCCAAGTGGTTCATCGATGCCGTAAAACAACGCCAGCATACCCTGCTGAGTACCATGGATGCCATCATGGAGCACCAGTACGAGTTTTTCCTCAGCGGCGACCAGACCAAACTCAAGCCGATGATCTTAAAAGACATCGCCGATGTGGTGTTGCTCGATATCTCTACCATTTCGCGGGTGGCCAACAGCAAATATGTGCAGACCGAATTCGGCACCTTTCTGCTCAAGAGCTTTTTCAGCGAAGGTATTATGACCGACAGCGGTGAAGAGGCTTCCAGCAAAGAGGTGAAGCAGATTTTATCGGATCTGATTGGCTCCGAGAAGAAGAAAAACCCGCTTTCCGACGATAAGCTGGGGCAACTCCTCAACGAAAAAGGCTACAACATCGCCCGGCGCACCGTTGCCAAATACCGCGAACAACTGGGCATACCGGTGGCGCGTTTACGTAAAGAACTCTGATGCGGCAGCTTGCTTTGTTCTTGTCGGGTTTGTTTCACCCGCTTTTTTTACCCACTTATCTGGCCGCGCTGGCTTTTTGGCTGAAACCGGCAGAGGCCTATTATTACAGCGGCACCGTGCAGATTTACATCCTCCTCCAGGTTTTTGTGATCAGTACGGCGTTGCCTATGGGTGCTTTGTTGCTGTTAATCTGGTGGAAAAAAGTGAGTGATGTGATGGTTGGCGATCGCCAGGAACGCAGTTTACCCTATCTCATCAATGCCTTTTGCCTGGCCGCCCTGTATTTTAATTTCCGGAACATCGGTCTGGCCGATTTTATCACCGGCAGCGTGCTGGGAGCCCTTGTTTCGGTGCTGGCAGCTTATGCCATTAATTTCAGGTGGAAAATCAGTGCCCATGGTATTGGCATGGGGGGAGCCGTAGGTATGCTGCTGGCACTGGCCGGTGATTTTACGCAACCTGTCCTTTGGCCCCTTGCCCTGGTTATTTTGCTGGCCGGCCTGGTCGGTACCAGTCGCCTTTTTTTACAGGCGCATACCACTGCTCAGGTATTTGCAGGTTATGCGGTAGGGGGGCTGAGTTTGTATATTTGTCTCTCCATCTGAAAAACCCTCCTCATGTACAACAGCATATTGCTCGAAATGGCCGACGGCGTCGGCACCATTACCCTCAACCGCGCCGATGTATTCAATGCCTTCAACGACGAACAGAGCTATGAACTGCAGGACGCCCTGAAGCAAGTCGCTAAAAACGACGAGGTCAGGGTAGTGGTCATTACAGGAGCGGGCAAAGCCTTTTGTTCGGGACAGGATCTGAAAGCCATTTCAGGCGCTGAAAAAAGAAGTCTCGAAGATTCGCTGCATAAACGTTACAATCCTATCATCCGGGCCATGCGGAACCTACCCAAGCCTATTATTGCCCGCGTAAACGGCGTAGCAGCCGGAGCCGGTTGTTCGCTGGCACTCGCCTCTGACATCATCGTAGCCGCCGAAAGCGCCAAATTCATCGAAGTGTTTGTAAATGTGGGACTGGTGCTCGACAGCGGCTCGTCCTACTTCCTGCCCCGTCTGGTGGGCTCCGCCCGGGCCTTCGAAATGAGTACCATGGCCAGCAGAATCACTGCGCAGCAGGCGCTGGAGTGGGGCATGATCAACAAAGTAGCCCCCGATGCCGAACTGGATGCCGCGGTGCAGACCTATACCGACTATTACCGCAGCGCGCCTACCAAGGCCATCGCGATGATGAAAAAGATGCTCAACAAGAGTTTCCATTCCGACCTGGATACCATGCTCGATTACGAAGCCCAATGCCAGCAGATTGCGGGTAATTCAGAAGATTACCGGGAGGGTGTGAAGGCCTTTAACGAAAAACGGAAGCCGGAATTTAAGGGGCGGTGATATTTTCAGACATCTGGAGGGCGAGAGGCGAGACTTTTGTGCCTGTGGCGGGTTAAACGGTAAAACGGTAAAACGGTAAAACGGTAAAACGGTAAAACGGTAAAACGGTAAAACGGTAAAACGGTAAAACGGGGATATGACGGTGACTGAGGCTCCCGAAGGCTGCGCTGGCGGAGGGATAGTGGACCGTGGACCAGCGCAGCCGTGGACAGCGCAGCGGTTTGACCGATCAGATTTCGAAAGGGCGAGGCTGATTTTGATCGCCACTCCGTTTTTTTAGCCTTGTGGTTGTATTTTCCAGCCTAACCCCACACTCTTCCTCACCACTCTCCAACCTATTTAACTTCGAACGCCAGCAATTCCTGCCCGTTCAGATACCCTTGTAAACGATCTCCGATGTTGACCGGGCCTACCCCGGCCGGGGTACCGGTATAAAGGAGGTCGCCCTGGCGGAGGCTGAAGTAGCGGGAAACGAAACTGATGATTTTTTCGAAGGAGAAAAGCATATCGGCGGTACTGCCTGTCTGGCGGCTTTCACCATTGATTTTCAGTTCCAGGCCCAGTGGGGCACCCGCGAAGGTGGCTTTTGGCAGCAGCTGACCCAAAACAGCCGAATGATCGAAACCTTTGGCCAGTTCCCAGGGCAATCCTTTGCTTTTGAGTGTGGTCTGAAGCTCCCGGGCGGTAAAATCGATACCCAGTCCGATCTGGTCGTAATAATCGGGTGCGAACTTTTCGGCGATGTGTTTGCCGTTTTTGCAGATCCGAAGCACTATTTCCAGTTCATGGTGAATTTCACCCAGGTGGTCGGGGAGATAAAAGGCTTTGCCATCCTTCAGCAGGGCGCTGTCGGGTTTGAGGAAAATGACGGGTTCTGTCGGGACATCGTTGTTCAGTTCCCTGGCATGATCGGCATAATTGCGGCCAACGCAGATGATTTTCATGGCGACTAAAATACTGTTTTTTAAGCACTAACTTGGGGAAGCCATGGGAGATTTCCATGTAATTAACCACTGAGTGCACGGTGTTCCTTTAGACATTGAGATTTCGAGAAGCGAGATTTCGAGAAGGGGTTTTCCTGGTATTCCGGCTTCGGGATTTTTAACACGGAATTCACGGATACACGGAGGTACCGTTCACGGAGGCTCGCCTTCCGATAGCTACTCCGTGCCCCCAGTGCCCTCCGTGTTCCCCCCCCAAAAAAAAAGAGCAGGACCAAAGCCCTGCTCTTTAAGTTAGATATAAGTCTTTTTATTCCACCACCAGTTTTTCCATACGGATGGCATCACCCATGCGCAAAGCTGCGAGATAAACACCTGAAGGAAGTCCGTCGAGGACCAGACGGTGGTTGCCGGCTTCCAGCGACCAGCTTTTCAGCAAGCGGCCCTGCAAATCACGCAGTTCGAGTGTCAGGGGATCGGTGGTCTCGAGGGTCAGCTGATCTTTTACCGGATTCGGATACATTTTAACTGCCTGAAGTACCGGAGAGAAGACAGAAACATCGGTGATATCTACGGCCAGAGAGCTGTCGCTGGAGCAATTCAGGAGGGTTACCATCGCCTTATAACGTCCGTTCTGAGTGACGGTGAGGGTGGTACCTGTTTCGTTGGGGATCAGTTGCCCGTTCCGGAACCACTGATTTCCGGCTGCCGCAGACGAGGTGATCACAAAACCATTCTGCTGCAACGTTGGCGTGGCCGGAATCGGGTTGGCCGTAAAGACGGTAGAAACATCCGACATGGCCACAGGACTCGTCGCCATCAAACGGTAACGGTAACTTCCGCCAATGGTAATACCGTGGGGTATGGATGCGTCCAGGGTGCCGGGAGTAGCACCATTGACACTGCCAATGACCAATGGATTGGCGAAACTGCCTGTATTATCACTTAATTCTACCGTAAAGACATTGTTTGCATTAAAGGTGCCGAAGGTGGTGGGATTGGTGGCTATGATTTCACCCGGACAAACAGCCGTGGGGCTATTGGCAAAGGAGATACCGGCGGCAACACTTACGCCTGTGGAAATGCTGGGTGAACAACCGTTGTTAGAAACAGCGGCTGTATAATTACCTGTCTGAGTAGGTATATAGGTTGATGCGGTTGCTCCTGCGATGGTATTCCCGTCTCTCGCCCAAATAAAAGGGCCTGCACCGGTGGCGGTGAGGGTTCGTCCGTCAAAACTAACGGTTGGCGCCGTGGCAGGAACGGTAACATTCAGGGTGGTTGTGCTCTGCGCTCCGGTAAGGACAGGATTGCTGGAAACTACCCGTATCCTGTAGCCGGTACCGGCTGTACTTCCCGCCGGAATGGTCGCAGTAATGGCAGATGCCGTGGTGCTTGTGACAGATCCGATGGTAACCGGACTGGCAAAACTGCCGCTGGCATCACTTAGTTGTGCGGTGAAGGTATTACCGGCTGTGAAAGCACCTGTAATCGTGAAGTTGACGGTAACATTGTTACCACGGCAAATCACGGCAGGATTAAAGGTGGCTGCATTTACAGCGGCCGGAGCAGCTGCTTCGGTAAAGGCGAAACTGTTGGTATAAATGCGGTCTCCCGAATTGCTGCCGTCGTCGTTGGTGGCATTGCCGGCGACATAAAAGGTAACGGTACCGGCTCCTGCTGCGGGGGCTGTCCAGTTGAAACTCCAGACTCGCTGGCCGGCACTGGTAGCCGAATTTCCGCCGCTGTTGTGGTTGATGTAATTGCCGCTGATCGACATCTGACCGGGTGTCGGATTGATGAGGGTACCGGCCGCGTTTCCGTTAGCCCTTTTTACCGTAGCCTGAAAGCCGAAGGTGACTATCGCAGCCTGACTGAGGGTATAGGTTACAGTATAGGTCTGACCGGGGATATAACTGGTAATACCCGGATCACTGTTGAGCACCAGGGATCGGGTGGCGGTTCCGCTGTTTAAGGCGAAACTGCTGTGGCAGGAGGTACAATCGCCGTCGCCAGGCGCACCGGTATGGCCTCCGGGAGGGCCACCGGCATTGGTCATGGCCATTTCGGCCGTAAGCGCCGCGACAAAAAGAACCAGCAGTAAAAGCGTAAACTTGCGTAGCATAGGGGTAGGTTGGGTTATTTTAATCGAAATTTAGCATTTCCTGTTCAGTCCGACATTAAGATGAGATTAAAACAAGCCGCTGTATACCATCTGTATACCAAATGCTTACCGCTTCAAAGTCGCCTGCAAAGCTTCGATTTTCTCCTGTGTAAAGCTTAACAACGATTTTAAATAGGTTTCCCTGAAATCGAAAGCGATACCGGCCGCTTTGTATACCCCGGGAATATTTTGTGTGTAACCGAGGGAAAGGGCTTTTTTATAGTCTTCCAGTGCCTTTTTTGAGTTTTCAGTATATCGCTGCCAGATGGCAAGTGCACCCAGTTGTGCGAAACCATATTCGATGTAATAGAAGGGGACTTCGAAGATGTGTAACTGGGATTGCCAGCGCAGGTGGATGTTGGCTTCCAGGCCCTGCCAGTCGACGGCTTCAGAACCGTAGGTTTTGAACAACTCCAACCATTTGGCCTTCCGCTCCGCTATGCTGTGATCCGGATGCAGATAAAGCCAGTGCTGGAAGGCGTCTACTGTAGCAATCCAGGGCAAGACACTCAGGGCCCGCTGAAGCTGTTCGTACTGAGCCCGCACACGGTCGGTCTGGTCGGAAAAAAAATGCGCGTACTGATCCATCGAAATCAGCTCCATCGACATCGACGCCAGTTCGGCCACCTCAGAAGGAAGCTCCTTAAACGCCCGCAACGCCAAATCTTTGCTCAGAAAAGAATGAACGGCATGGCCCCCCTCGTGCATCATTGTCTCCAGATCGCTGACGGATCCGGCTGCATTCATAAAAATGAAAGGGGCACCGGTTTCCATCAGGGGATAATTGTAACCACCAGGCGATTTACCTTTACGCGACTCCAGATCAAACTGCCCCTTAACATCCATGGTGAAGAGACAATCACCAAAATAGGGATCGATGGCGTTAAAGGCAGCAATACTCCGATCAATAAGTTCGCGCGCTCCTTCAAATGGTTTGAGGGGCTGCTGACCGGCTGGCTCGGCATCAAGGTCCCATGGACGTAGTTTTTCAAGCCCCAGTTGCTGACTTCGGTATTGATCAAAGCTTTTTTTGATGGGGACCACCCATTTCCGGATGGCTTCGTGAAAATCGAGGCAATCCTGCGCGTTATAGTCGAACCTGTTCAGCTCCTTGAAGCGGTAGTCCCGGTAATGATCAAAACCGGCATTGCGGGCAATCGTGGTGCGCAATTGTACCAACCGGGTGAGCAAATCATCCAGTTTTGCTTCATCCTGCCTGCGACGGTCTGCCATTTTGTGGTAGATGATTTCACGCAGGGCACGGTCATGGCCTTTGAGCAGTTGGGCGGCCTGCGGCAGGGTGTATTCCTGCCCCTCGTGTGTGATGGTCATGGCACCTACCAGGGCACCATACTCACTTTCAAGCTGTTTTTGTGCTGTTTGAAGCGGAATATTCTCTTCCCGGTACAGGGCAATCGCATTTCTTACCCGTTTGAGATACAAGGCCATGCCTGGGGTATCCAGTCGATCCGCGGCAGGATGTTCAGCAAGCTTGCGGTTCAGCTTGTCTTCAAAAGGGGCGGCTTCCGGGTAGATATCCCGGATAAAATCCTCGTATGCACTGCGTTTTTCGGCACTGGCAGTATCACAGGTCATGCGGATATAACGCCAGGCGAGGTCTTCATCCAAAACCGCCTCCAGCTCGCTGCGGTCGGCCAGCCATTGTTCGAGCGCAGCCTGGTCGGGTAATTCCCGGGTGGCTAATGCTTCAAAATAGGGTTGTACAGACGACCAGCTGTCAGGCACCAGATCAGCGGTAACAAAACGACGGTTTTTAGGAAGCGGAATGAGATTTGGCATACGGCAAAAATAGACACTTATAACACGTTTCATCGCCAAATTTTGTTGTCTCAGCAGCACTTCCGAACAAGCAAATAAGCCAATCCTTATATTCGCAGCATGAGTCAATATGCCAAATGGCTGGGCGGAGGACTGGGCTGGGTGCTCGGCGGACCCATCGGTGCTGTAATAGGTTTTGTGCTGGGGAATGCCGTCGACAGCCGGAAGGCTGGTCAGCCATATCCGGAAACGCATGAGACAACACCTTCCGATTTTACGGTCACCCTCCTGGTGCTGGCAGCGGCTGTCATGAAGGCAGACGGGAAGGTGGTCAAATCAGAACTCGATTACGTCAAGGAATTCCTGAAACGAAATTTCGGACTCACCCGCGCCAAAGACATGACCCTCATGTTGCGCGACATCGTGGAAAAGGATTTTGATCCGCTACCGGTTTGTCGCCAGATTGCCCAACACATGCAACATGCAGGCCGCCTGGAACTGTTGCACCTCCTTTTCGGTATTGCACAGTCTGATGGTGCGGTAGATGCCGGCGAACTCCGTCTGCTCGAAGCCATGGCGCATGCCCTGCGCATCAGCCCGGCAGATTACCAGTCGATCCAGGCCATGTTCGTTGCCTCCTACGACGATGCCTATAAAATCCTTGAAATAACCCCGGAAGCCACCGACGAAGAGGTGAAAAAGGCGTATCGTAAAATGGCAGCCAAACACCATCCCGATAAGGTTGCGACCCTCGGAGAGGATGTCCAGAAAGCAGCCCACGAGAAATTCCAGAAAGTAAACGAAGCCTACGAAAAAATCCGCACCCGGCGCGGCATAAAGTAGGAAGGGTCGGGCGGTACCAGGGGCGGTCCCGACCAGCCCAAAAAAAAGGGGAGCCTTTTACAGCTCCCCAAACCCAACTAAACTAATCCTACGCTACTATCCGCCGGATAAAACCCTAAACCCTGATGGCGGGGCAGATTAGTTATCTATGAAACAGTTCAAAGGTAGATACGGTTTCATAGCACCTTCTTTTTTTTAGATGAAAGTGGCTGATTATCCGATGAATGCAATTCGTTTGCTTATTCCACAGCCTCATCGGCACCGGAACGGTCGAGCAATCGCAGGTCTATTTGTTTCGACCCTTTAGCTCCTAATTCTTTCAGACGTTCTGTTTTACGAACCAGGTTGTCCTTGCCTTCTGTGAGCTTTTTCATAGCCTCACCATAGGTTTTGGTTGTGGTGTCAAGCTGGTTGCCTACTTTGATCAGGTCGTTGCTGAATTCCACAAACTTATCATACAAATTACCTGCCTGCCGTGCGATTTCCTGGGCGTTCAGATTCTGCTTCTCCTGTCGCCAGATGCTTGAAATGGTACGCAAAGTGGCGAGTAGGGTAGAAGTGCTTACCAATACGATGTTCTTCTCAAAAGCATCCCCGAATAATTCCCCATCCTGCTGAACCGCGAGGTTAAAGGCGGGTTCGATGGGTACAAAAAGCAGTACAAAATCAGGACTTCCCTGACCATATAACTGCTCATACTTTTTGTCGCTCAGCTGTCGGACGTGGTTGCGCAAGGAAAGCAGGTGCCTTTTGAGCGCTGCTTCCCGCTCTTTGTCGTCGGTGGAGCTGCTGTAGCGTTCATAGTCAACCAGCGATACCTTGCTGTCGATTATCAGGAACTTCTGATCCGGGAGCAGTATGGTGACATCCGGTTGCAGGCGACGACCGTCTTCGCCTGTCACAGATTCCTGCATACGGTATTCCTGATCGCGGGTAAGCCCGCTGCGTTCCAGGATACGTTCGAGTATAACCTCTCCCCAGTTTCCCTGGGTTTTGTTTTCACCTTTCAGGGCGCGGGTAAGGTTACGCGCCTCTTCACTCATACTTTGGTTGAGTTCCTTGAGGTTTTTAAGCTCGTTAAACAGACTGGCGTGTTTCTCGAGCGACTCTTTGTGGGTGCTGTCAACCTTCTGTTCAAAATCTTTCAGCCTTTCCCGCAGCGGAGAGAGTATCTGCTCCATCTGTTGCTGGTTCTGTTCGTTGAAACGTTTGCTTTTGTCTTCCAGCAGTTCGTTGGCAATGGCTTTAAACTCCAGGGTGAATTTCTCCCGGATACGATCCATTTCCAGCTGTTGCAGGCTTAGTTTTTCCTGCTGGTACTGGAGGTTGGCCTCCAACCGGCTGTTGTCGGCACTGTATTGCAACATACGCTGCTCTCCCTGTTTAAGGGCTGTTTCCAGGCTTTGTTTTTCTTCAGAAAGCGTGACTTTCTGAGCAGTCAGTATGCCGTTTTGAGTGCGTAAATCCTGTAATTCAGCAATATGGGGCTGAGGTCTGCTCCGAAACCACAGGAGTGCAGCCGAAGCACCCGCCAGCAGTCCTGCCAACAGCATTAACAGGTCCATCAGCGGAACAGATAAACCTGACCCGACTTATACGTAAACACCCGCTCCACATTGGTGAAATAACGGACTACATATTGATAATATCCTTCCTCTGCCGCAAGGCCGTTGAAGGTGCCATCCCATCCTTTGTTGGTGTCGTTGGTAAAAAAGAGCTGCTGACCCCAGCGGTTGAAGATGGTAAACTCATATCCCAGATCAACAGAGGTGATGGTGGGTATAAAAACATCGTTGAGGCCATCTTTGTTAGGGGTGAACGCATCGGCTATGTCCACTTTGGTAGGGCACAGTCTCCGGATGATTATGGTATCACTCACCAGGCAGCCTGCAGGGGTCGTGATGGCCACATAATAGGTGCCGGTATCCAGTACTGTAATAGCTGGGGTGGTTTCACCGGTAGACCATACAAAGGAGATACCGAAAGCACTGGCATCTATCTCGAGCGTGGAGACTTCAGGACACATAAAGGTGTCGTTCATCACCGTTACCGTGGTGATGCTGTCCAGGAAGACGATGATGGTATCGGTGTCGGTGCAACCTTGCAGGCTGGCTGTGACATAAAAGGTATCTGGCAGCGTAACCGTGATGGTCTGGGTGGTTTCGCCGGTCGACCACAAATAAACAGCTCCCGGATTACCGGCATCCAGCTGGAGGTTGGCACCTACGCACAAAAGCTGATCGGGTCCCAGGTCAACATCCACAGGAGTGGTGTTTACGAGTACATAAATACTGTCTTCTCCGTCACAACTTCCGTTGTTGGCAGTCAGCCTGTACCAGCCGGTGGTTGTTACCGCGAGCGAATTCAAAGTGTCATTCGGAGATACGACCCAGGCACCTGGTCCGCCGGTAAACCACTGATAACTGGCTGTACCTACGTTTGCTCCTAAAAAGGCCGTGTCGTTGAGGCAGATGAAGGCCGTGTCGTTGCCAAGGTCTACAGGCAGGTTAACGCCAATGGTGACCTGCTTGGTAATGGAGTCAATAACACCACAACCTCTTTCGACAACCAGTTTGACGTTGTAAGTACCTGGTGTGGCGTAGGTATGGGTCGGGTTCCGGAGGGTGGAGGTGAAGGTCCCGGCATTGGACAGATCAAAATCCCAAAGCCAGCTGATGGCATTGCTGAGGGATGAATCGCGGAATTGCATGGGGTTACCCACACATACAAAATCGTTGGTGAAGTTGGGTACGAACGGAAGTGTGAACTGGTCGTCTATAAAATTGGGGAGTCCCTGGCGGGTGGTCGCGCTGGGCATCTGGAGGATGCTGTCCACATAGTTGGCGGTGGCGCCAAAACCATTGGGTGTGATGATGACGTTGAGGCCGTCTCTGAACTCCTGGGCTACATAAATACGACCGTCAGGTCCGTTTTGCAAGGCTCCGAATTTGGCACGGTCAACGGTTTCCCGACGGGCTTTTACCAGTGTTTTGGTGGTAGCAGGGTTGTCTGCCAGCAGATCGAAACTCCAGACGGTATTGTAAGGCCGGTTATCGGTGCCATTGAGCGAATCGCGGGCAGCAGTAATGTATAATTTGCCGTTATCCGGCGAAAAGGCAACACCATACTCACCGCCTGTTGCCGGCAAGGTTCTGGCGTCAGACAGATTACCGGTTGATTTGTCGAACCGGAAGAGTTCTATCAGGCTGCCGTTCTGCTGATTGGTTACAAGGGCCAGCCTGCATCCGTCGGGTGAAAACTTCATATAACCCTTGTTCGATCCGATATTGGAGCCGCCGGGAAAAGGATGGCTGCTGCCTATGCTCTGAAGTACCATGGGCTGCACACCGGCAGAAGTCACCAGAAACTTAAAAAACTGTGCTGAATTCACAAAATGCCCCATCACCCAGTAATCTGTTCCATTACAATGTTTGGTAGCTGTCAGCTTTTCCGACATGGCATTGGTAGGAAAGCCCGGCAGTATGGGCTGGTTTTTCAAAGAAGCCACCACGCCGCCGGCACCGCCATTCAGGCTCATATCTATGACTGAATACTGTAAACCGGCGCTGTCAAGGGTATTGGTAAGGGTAAAAAGAATGTAGCGGTTGGGCTGACCCGGATAGGGTACAATCAAAGCTCCCTGTGTAGTGGTTTGTTTGCCTGATAATCCTGTTCCGTTGGCCATCGCCGCATTGTTCGAACCCCATACCATTTCACCGTTGCTGTAAAAAAGTATGTTGCCGGTCACCGGGTCGGCAATGGAAGCACAGCCTTCGAAAGAAGTGAGATTACTGCCTCCCTGACCCTGTGCGCCACCGGGTGTAAAAACTACCCTGCCCAGCTGACCGAAGCGCCAATCGGTTGAACTCGATTGCGCAAACAAGCCGGAAGCAAAAAGAAAAAAGATTAAAACAAGCTTAAAACGTAGCGGCATGCGGTTTTTGAAACAATGGAGACTCCTAAAGATAAAGAGTTTTGGTAATACAAAGGTAGCCGGATGCCTACTGCGCTTTGATGCGGCTTTCGATAGCAGAGGTTGAATACCCATTCACCAGCGGAATGGTCTCTACTTTACCCCCTTTTGCAAGCACTTCTTTGGCGCCTACAATCTGGTCTATGCTGTAATCTGCACCCTTGACGAGTATATCCGGTTCAATGGAGCCGATAAGTTCAAGCGGCGTGGGCTCATCAAAAAGCACCACGGCAGCTACGCAGGCCAGCGACGCCAGAATATGCAAGCGGGCGGCCTCATCCTGCAACGGGCGATGCGGCCCTTTGAGTTTTTTTACCGAAGCATCGGTATTTAAACCTACTACCAGTATATCTCCCAGGTCGGCCGCGCGGTTGAGGTAGTCCACATGACCCAGGTGCAGCAAATCAAAACAGCCGTTGGTAAATACTATTTTTTTTCCCGCGCTCTTCCAACTGTTCACCTGCCTGCGAAGGCCTGCGGCATCCAGAATTTTTTCCTCAACTGAGCTTCTGTATCCCATGGGTTCGTTTTTTCAAAAATAACCACAACATCGACAACAAACCCACCACTAAAATCAGCAGGGTTTGTGCGGCATGGGTGAGGGTTGCGAAACTTAAAGCATCCGCGGCACTGATTGAGCGGCCGGGCAATACTTCCAGAAGTTTGCTGATAACGGCATGATAGGCGCCTATTCCCCCCTGAACAGGGGCAACCATGCCAAAACTGCCACTTACCAGAATGAGTAATCCCTCGTTCGGGTTAAGCATGCTGGTGGTGTCGAAGGCAAAAACACAGAGATAGGTCATCAGATAATAACAAACCCAGATACCGATAGAATATACCCAGAACAATACCGGCTTTTGAAGCGCTGTAATGGATTTGAGTCCTGCCAGTATCCCGCGCGCGAAACCCTTGATTTTAATGAGCAACGGATGATCCAGGTGTGCAAGCCTGCGCCGGTAGTACCACAGCAAAAGGAGCGCGCCTGCAAGTCCCGCGAAAATCCAGTAATACCAGCTTATACCAAGTGGCTGGAAAGCCGCCAGCCGGTCGAGTGTTTTAAACATCGGTCCTTTCAGCAAGCCAAAATTCAACAAAACGGTTGCTGCGGTAATCACGAGCAGCAGCATGAAATCGATGGCCCGCTCAATAATGACCGTGCCAATAATGCCGTTTACGGGCAATTTGGTGTGCCGGGCTATCGCGCCACAACGGGTCACTTCGCCCATACGGGGGAAAGCCAGATTGGCCAGATAGCCAAACATCACGGCATGAAATGTCAGGGCGGTAGCGGGGTGTTCACCCAGCGGCCCCATGAGCATGGCCCAGCGTTTGGCGCGCAACCAGTGGCTTATCAGCGCGGCAGCGCTCGAAGCGATGATCCAGCCGTAATGCGCGTTCGCCAGGGTATCCCGGATGCCGTCTATGTCCTGACCGCTGAAAACGAAATAAAGAATGACGACCCCCAACACCAGGGGAATGGTGAACTGGAGCGTTTTTTTGAGCCAGGCAGGCATGCTTTAAAGCACCAGTTTATTGTCGGCGTCGGGAAATACCAGCGATGGCTTGAAGCTTTTGGCCTCTTCAAAATCCATGGTGGCATAGGAGATGATGATGAGAATGTCGCCCACCGCTACCTTACGGGCCGCGGGGCCGTTCATACAAATGGTACCACTGTTGCGCTCCCCTTTGATTACATAGGTCTCCAGTCGTTCACCATTGTTGATGTTCACTACCTGCACTTTCTCGTTTTCGATGATGTTGGCAGCCTCCATCAGGGTTTCGTCTATGGTGATGCTGCCTACATAATGCAGCTCCGCCTGTGTAACACGGACCCGGTGAAGTTTCGACTTAAGGACTTGAATCAGCATGCTGTAAAAAAAATTTCGGCGCAAAGTTACATAAAGAGAAAGTCATTATCGATGAGCCGTACGCCATCGACCCATGCTGCAATCAAAACCCATACCACCGGCTGTTTGTTCCACGCTGTTACCGGCTCCAGGGTTTGCGGGTGTACAAACGCGAAATACTCCGGTTTTATACAAGGGTCTTCTGCCAGGCTGGCCAGGGCCCGCTCCTGTAGCAGTGCCGGTGTATATTGAGTGTATTGCTGCCGGCAGGTCAGCAAAACCCGGTACAGGGCGGTTGCTGACTGCAGCCCTTCCGGCGACAACCGCTGATTGCGGCTGCTGCGCGCCAGCCCGCTTTTTTCCCGGTGGGTGGGGCAAATCTCTACCCGGCACACATCCTCCCAATGCATCTGACGGATCAGATCGGTGATGACCATACATTGCTGATAGTCTTTCTGCCCCAGATAAAGGGTATGCGGCGTGGTGAGGCGTAATAATCTGCTTACCACCTGACCTACGCCCTTGAAATGCCCCGGACGGAAGGCGCCTTCAAAAATATTTTCGAGCAGACCAAAGGTGTAATCTTCAACCGGAAGGTTGTCGGGATAGATTTCTGATACAGAAGGGACAAATAAAACATGGCACCCGGCTGCGTCCAGCAGGGCTATATCCTCTGGAAGCGTACGGGGATAGGCAGCCAGGTCTTTGGGGTCGTTGAACTGGGTGGGGTTTACAAAAATGCTGCATACAACCAGCTGATTTTGTGCGCGGGCGCGGTCAATCAGGGAGATATGTCCGGCATGCAGGGCGCCCATGGTAGGGACAAACCCGATGAGGGAGCCTTCGGAACGGGCTTGTTGCAGATACCGGCTCAGGGCGTCGGCATGATGAAAAATGATCACGTCAGAAGGCGCAGTAAGGGGTCAGAAAACGCGGATTTCGGGTAAATGTAAACTGAATTCACATTAATGACAGGATTTTTCTATATTTTTGTGATTCATTTCTGTCTGAAACAGGTATTTAGTTCTTTATATGGATAGGAAAACCCGGATCCTTTTTGTTGCACACGAGATGCAACCGTATGTCAATCTTTCTGAAATTGCCAATCTCGCGTTAGAATTACCCAAAGCCATGCAGGAAAAGGGCATGGAAATAAGGGTACTTATGCCACGTTACGGCTGCATCAACGAACGTCGCCACCGTTTACACGAAGTTGTCCGCTTGTCGGGCATCAACATTGTAATCGGTGATAACGATAATCCGCTGATCATCAAGGTAGCTTCTTTGCCACAAGCCAAAATGCAGGTCTATTTTCTCGACAACGAAGATTACTTCCAGCGTAAGTATGCTTTGCGCGACGAAAAGGAAAAGTTTTTCGACGACAACCACGAGCGGATGATCTTCTTTAACAAAGGAGTGCTTGAGACCGTCCTTAAACTGGGCTGGTCTCCGGATATCATTCATTGCAGTGGCTGGATGACTTCACTGATTCCGCTTTATCTGAAGAAGTTTTATAACCAGACGCCGGTCTTCAAAGACAGCAAGGTGATTTTCGGTGTGCATGAGAATCAGTTCTCAGAAGTATTCCCGGCCGATTTTCTGGAAAAGGCGACCATGGAAGATGTAGATCTGGCAGCATTGCAGCCTTTTGAAGGACGCGATGTCAGCAGTCTCTACAAAGGGGGTGCCGCCTATGCCGACGCCATCAGCTTTGGCAGCTCAGACGTAAATGCTGAAGTCAGAAGTTATGTACAACAGCTCGACAAACCCATATTGGAAAATATGAGCACTGCTGAACAAGCTGACGCACATTTTGCGTTCTATCAAAAAGTGCTTGCATTGCAGCCTGTTCTTGTATGATAAAAAGCTTTTGTTTAGGTCTCCTGGCTCTGTGTTTCACAGGGCTTTTTTCTTCCTGTAATGAAGAAGGTTCTCTGGGACTTGATTTACTACCCAATGTGGATGGGATAGGTGTTTTTAAACTGGACACCTTTACTGTAAATACCTATACGGTGGATGAAGATTCGGTAGAATCGCAGTTTCCTTCCCGCAAGGTTTTTGGGATGATCAACGATCCTGTTTTCGGCAAAGCCGCCTCTGCCACTTATTTCCAGACCATACTTACCACCGAAAACGTGGATTTAGGTCAGGATGTGAGCATAGATTCGCTGGTACTGTCATTGGCCATCGAAGGTTATATGGGCGATACCACCCAGCCCGTCACCATTCATGTCTATGAACTCGACGAGGCACTTCACCTCGATTCCTCTTATTATACCAACCGCCGCCTGGCCTACAAACCGACCCCTTTGGCAACGGTTAGTTATATGCCCCGGCCCGCTTCTTATGTGGATATCAGCGAACCACTGCTGGCAGGGGGTGACACCATTATCAGTTACAGGCCCATCATCCGGATACCTTTGAGTAATACCCTGGCACAGCGCATTGTAGCGGCCTCCGGTACAGCTGATTTGGCGAATACAACCAACTTCCTTAATTTTTTCAAAGGTTTTTATATCACCGCCGAGGTTCCCAACGGACAAACCGGCGTGATGTTGAACATAACCCCCCGTTCAGCCCTGAATGGCATGTATCTGTATTATCGTAACGATACCACCCGCCGCCGTTTTGATATGGTAGCCCGGGGTGATATTGCTTATTTTAATACTTTCTCCTTTGACTACACCGGCACCGAGCTGGCTACGGCCATCGGCAATACCAGTCCCCTGATTGAAGAAAACTTCGTACAGGCTGGTACCGGCGTTAAGGTGCGGGTAGATATGCCTTACCTGCAAAAGCTGGTTGAAACATTTGATGTCGCCATTAATAAAGCGGAGATAGAGTTTACGGTCATCTCATCGTCGGTTACAGATCCGTTTCCGCCACCAACGCGCATGTTTTTACTTCCGGCCGACTCTCTGAATGTCAATCTGCCTAACGCCATGAACGATCTGCTGGAGCGGTATTATGACGGAGAATATCGGGATGGTAAGTATAAATTTGTCATAACCCGTTATATTCAGGAACAGTTAAAACGAACAACGCCTGATTACGGACTTCGGTTAATACCCCTGAATACTGTTTCAAGTGTAAACAGAGCCGTAATAGCTTCCTCCAATAACGTTAACCCGTTGTACCGACCAAAGCTCATCCTTACTTTTACCAAGCTAAAGTAACCTTCGCATGTGTGGAATAGTTGCCTATGTGGGTGATCAGCAAGCTGCACCCATTCTTATCAAGGGTCTGAAAAGACTTGAATACCGCGGATACGACAGCTCCGGTATTGCGATACTCGACAAAGGGAAAATCAAGATATATAAAAAAGCCGGGAAGGTTGAAGCCATGGAAAAACTTGCCATGGCCAATGATCACCAGGGCACTGTAGGGATAGGACATACCCGCTGGGCAACCCACGGGGAGCCTAACGACGAAAATGCCCACCCGCACTTTGGTCAGAATGAATTGCTGGCACTGGTTCACAATGGCATCATTGAGAACTATTCGGCTATCAAAGCACAGTTGCAAACCAAAGGGCATGTTTTTCAAAGCCAGACCGATACAGAAGTATTGGTTCATCTGATTGAAGACATCTACACCCATGAAAAGGTAAGCTTTGACGAAGCGGTACGCCTGGCGCTGAATCAGGTACATGGCGCTTTTGCGATAGTAGTCATTTCAAGGAAAGATCCTGAGATGCTGGTAGCGGCCCGCAAAGGATCACCTTTGGTAGTAGGTGTAGGTAACAACGAATTCCTGATGGCTTCCGATGCGTCGCCGATTATTGAATATACCAAATCGGTGGTTTATCTCAACGACAGCGAGATGGCCATCATCAAAGACCGGACGCTTTCCATCAAAACCATCACCAACGAAGACAAGCCTGCCTATGTGCAGGAACTTGACCTGCAACTCGAGATGATCGAGAAAGGCGGTTTTGAGCACTTCATGCTGAAAGAAATTTACGAGCAGCCAAGATCGATTTTTGACTCCATGCGTGGCCGCATCGACTCCAAAACAGGCCATATTCACATGGGGGGGCTGCTGGAGTACCAATACAAGCTCATGAATGCCAAGCGCATCCTTGTGGTGGCCTGCGGCACCTCCTGGCATGCCGGTCTGGTAGCTGAGTACCTCATTGAAGATTTCGCGCGTATTCCGGTGGAAGTGGAATATGCCTCCGAGTTCCGTTACCGCGACCCGGTGATTCTGAACGACGACATCGTCATTGCTATCTCCCAGTCAGGTGAAACGGCCGATACGCTGGCAGCCATTGAACTGGCGAAGTCGAAGGGTGCTACCGTTTTAGGTGTTTGTAATGTGGTTGGTTCGAGCATTCCCCGCTCCACCCATTCCGGTGCCTATACCCATGCCGGTCCTGAAATAGGCGTGGCGTCTACCAAGGCATTTACCGCCCAGGTAACTGTTCTGGCACAGATCGCGCTCTGGATCGGATATAAAAAAGGAGCCATCTCACAAAGTACCCTGAACCAGTACCTGTACGAGCTGGAGCAGATTCCCAGCCGGGTTGAACGGGCGCTGGAAGCCAACGACTACATCAAAACCATCGCAGAGCAATTCAAAGACGTGCACAACTGCCTTTACCTGGGCCGTGGTTACGCTTTCCCGGTTGCCCTTGAAGGTGCCCTCAAACTGAAAGAGATTTCCTACATCCATGCCGAAGGTTATCCGGCAGCGGAGATGAAACACGGCCCTATCGCCCTGATCGATGAAAACATGCCGGTGGTGATTATCGCCACGCAGAATTCGCAATACGACAAGGTACTGAGTAACATCCAGGAGGTTAAGGCCCGCAAAGGCCGTATCATCTCCATTGTTACCGAAGGAGATATCGAAGTGAAAAAGCTATCGGAATACGTCATCGAAGTGCCCGATACCATCGAGGCGTTTATGCCGCTGGTTGCTACCATTCCTTTGCAGTTGCTCGCTTACCACATCGCGGTCATGCGCGGTTGTAATGTCGATCAGCCAAGAAACCTGGCAAAATCCGTGACAGTAGAATAACACCGTGCCTCCGTGAACTCCGTGGTTAAACCACTGAGGGCATGGAGGCGCGGAGGTTTTTTGTTAAAATCGCTCGTTGTCAAAGGCAAACCCCTGTGACAGGATTTTTGATGGAGTTGATGCATTCCGTATGCCTGTTCCATACTCCGATCCGACGATGGAAATCCCCGGCCAAATAAGCCAGCTGCTCGCCTTTGGCGAAATCGCGCCGATACTGAAATCTTTTTTACAGCCTTTTGTGGTGACCCGGTAGGGCTAAGCATATACTGTTTTGGTAGAAATACAGATTGCCGGATAAATATGCCTTTTTATGCCAGGAATCGCATTTTGGTAGCTGTTTTTGACCTAATTCGTGGCAAAGCCGGACTTTTCAGTAAACTATACAACATAAATGGTTTTATAAGTAACACCGCAGGATTGAGTGGTAACCACCTTTGATGGTGCTAAGGCATGCTATTATGATGCTGCCTTTGGTACAGTAAATCAATCCACATGAGACCAAGAAAATTACTAACCCTTTTATCCTTACTGATAGCCGTCCTGCTGGGTGGTTGTAAGAAGGACACCTTTCAAGAGGTAACCGGAACCTGCCCTGAAGTACTCTCTACCATACCCCTTCGCGGGGCAGTGGGCGTACCGCTCGACCAGATTGTCCGGGCTACTTTCAAAGGGAAAATGAACCCTGCCACCATGACCGATGGTGTTTTTACATTGGAGGCTTCTCCGGCACTTCCCGGAACCCTAACCTACGATGATGCCACTTCTACACTGAGTTTCAGGCCTGACAGCTTGCTGGCGGAAAACACAACTTATCGGGCAACGATTAAACGAACGGCCAAAGACCCGATGGGTAATGCCCTGCAGGAAGATTATGTATGGACATTCTCAACAGGTACCGTCTTATCTCCCATGGTTGTTTGCTCAGATCCTCCGGTAGATGCCGTTAATGTGATCGTAAACAAGGTTGTCAAGGCATGTTTTAACATGCCAATGGATGCGGCTACCTTAAACAACAGCACATTCCTGTTGTCGCAAGGAAATATTCCGGTGAGCGGAACGGTAACCTATGCCAATGCAGTTACCTATTTCACCCCTGATAATCAGTTGTTGAACAATACCGTTTATACAGCAACAGTTACCAGAGGAGCACAGAGCACCACCGGCGTTCCTTTACAGAATGCCTTTTCGTGGAGCTTTACTACTTCCAGCATAGCAGCACCAACCGTGGTGTCGACAACTCCGGCTGCCAACGAGGCAGGGGTGGAACTCAATGTGCCGGTTACGGCCACCTTCAGTGTACCCATGGATGAGCTGACCATTTTGTCGACTACTTTCCTGGTCATGCAGGGAGCCAATACGGTAAATGGTTTGGTGACCTATGCAGGTAATACCGCCACCTTTACACCAGATGTTCCGTTGCTTTCAGGAGTTACCTATATGGCTACCATTACCACCGGCGCCATGGATATGAACGGAACACCCCTCGACAACGATTATGAATGGAACTTCTCTACCCGGGCACCTTTAGGGCCAACAGTCGTTGATTTGAATACCGTTGCACGTTTTGCCATCATAGCCGGCGTGGGTGTCAGAAACGATGCCGGTTTCAGCGAAATACATGATCTGGATGTAGGGATTTATCCCGGATTCAGGGTTTCGGTAGTAGGTTTCCCACCTGCTGTTGTGATTAACGGCGCCATCTATGCCGCAGATGACCTTATACCAGCCGGCACAGCGGTCATGCTCCAGCAAGCCCAGCTTGATCTGGTGGCAGCCTACGACTTTGCAGCAGGGGCAACAACCCCCGCACCCCAGACGGTATCCGGTGACCTCGGAGGCACAACACTTGCCCCCGGCATCTATAAATCGACCTCTTCCATGCTAATTCAATCCGGCAATCTGACACTTGATGCGCAGGGAGATGCAAATGCTGTCTGGATATTCCAGGTAGCCTCCGCCTTTACCACCGTGGGTGGTGCTGGTGGCAGTGTCATCCTGGCAGGTGGCGCACAGGCCAAAAATGTGTTCTGGCAAACAGGTAGTTCTGCCACCATTGGTGACTTCACTGTCTTTAAAGGAAATGTCCTCGCGCTGCAATCCATCACCATGAATTCAGGTGCTGTTGCAGAAGGCAGGATGCTCGCCAGAAACGGATCGGTGGTCATGACCAGCGGGAATACCATCACCAAACCTTAAGCTATAACCATGAAATTTAACATTGATATCAGCATGGATTTGCCTTCGTTGCAAGTCCTGAGAAAGCGGGGACTGCTTTTAGGCATACTTGTTTTCCTTTCGCTTCAAATGCCGGCAATTGCACAAGATACAGCAAGAACGGCTACTCCAACCGGAAAGGCAACCGTTTATACCCATCCGAACTGGTGGTTTGGAGTGGCTGTGGGAGGTAATGTGAACTTCTACCGGGGTTCAACCAACAGGTTGGATGCAGGCTTTACACCGCCTGTTACCTTTCACAATGGGCTCGGACTGGGTTTGTTTGCAGCGCCTATGGTTGCTTTTCACCGTCCGGATGCACGTTGGGGATTTATGCTTCAGGTAGGATACGACAGCCGCAAGGGAACTTTTGATGAGCAGTTGACAGCTTGTGATTGTCCGGCGGATCTTTCCACCAGACTCAACTATCTTACGATAGAGCCTAATCTTCGTTTTGCCCCTTTTAAATCAAATTTTTACCTCTTTGGAGGGCCACGGGTGGCTTTTAACATGAATAAGTCATACAATTATCAGCTCGGGACTAATCCTGCCTTTCCTGACCAGGTGGCAGATCCGGCTGTTAAGGGTGATTTCAGTGAGATGAGTGCTACACTCTTATCCATGCAAATTGGTGCAGCCTGGGATATTGAGCTGAGCAATGAAGAAAACAAAACCAAAACGGTATTGGCTCCTTTTGTCTCCTTTCATCCTTACTTCGGACAAAACCCCAGAACCACCGAGACCTGGAATCTGACGACCGTAAGAGTAGGTGCCGCCTTGAAATTCGGAAGAGGTCATAAGGTTGAACCACAGGAAGGTGACCGCGTGTTGCTGCCGGTGGTTCCGGCTGCTGCTGCGAAGTCTCAGGTGAGGCTTGCGGTATACGCACCTGCCAATATTCCCGTGGAACGCAGAATGCGGGAGACTTTCCCGATTCGTAACTATGTATTCTTTGAGTTGGGATCAACCGAAATACCGGAAAGATATGTGTTGCTGAAGCGTGATGAGGTCAAGGACTTCAAAGAAGACCAACTCGAAGTTTTTGCGCCTAAACGTTTGTCGGGCCGTTCTAATCGCCAGATGGTTGTGTATTATAATGTACTGAATGTACTGGGCGACAGAATGCAGAAAAATCCGAATGCAACCGTGAGTCTGGTAGGCTCTTCTGAAAAAGGACCTGAAGATGGCAAAGCCATGTCTGCTTCCGTGAAAAACTACCTGGTAAACATTTTTGCGATTGAGCCCAACAGGATAGCCATATCCGGCCGGACGAAACCTGTTCTGGCTTCAGAAAAACCGGGTGGCACACAGGAATTGGTTCAGTTGCGTGAAGGTGATCGTCGGGTATCCATTGAAACCAGCTCACCAGCGTTGCTAATGGAATTCAGCACCGGTGCCAATGTCCCGCTTAAACCTGTAGAGCTTCAGGTTGTACAAACAGCACCCATTGAAAGTTATGTGACCTTTGAGGCTATTGATAAAAAGAAAGAACTCAAATCATGGTCGTTTGAAGTGAAAGATGAAGCGGGCGTAGCACAAAACTTCGGGCCTTATACAGAAGAAAAAGTCAGTATCCCTGGCAAAGACATTCTGGGTACACGTCCTTCCGGTCAGTACCGGGTTACGATGACAGGAACCAGAAAAGACGGTACTACCCTGCAACGGGATACCAGTTTACAGATGGTGTTGTGGATGCCTGATGCCAATGAACAAGGATATCGCTACAGTGTTATCTACGAGTTCAATAACAGCAAAGCCATCAAGATTTATGAAAAATACCTCACGGAGATAGTTTCCAAAAAAATCCCCCAGAACGGACGTGTGTACATTCATGGATATACAGATAACATCGGAAATGCTGATAACAACAAACGCCTGTCACTTGCAAGAGCCAATGACGTACGTCGCATACTCGAAGCAGAATTGAAAAGGACCGGACGGAAAGATGTCACCTTTGAGGTGCATGGTTTTGGAGAAGACAACAGCCTGACCCCGTTTGAGAATACCTATCCGGAGGAACGTTTTTACAATCGTACTGTCCTGATCGACATACTCCCGAAAAAGTAATTTCCTTTGAATATTTAAGGTTATCTAAAGGCCACCCGAAAGTAACGGGTGGCCTTTTTTATGTAAATAAAAAGCGGATATTATTCCGGATCAGGCCACAGGGAATAATAAACACCACTGATTGTGTTTGTTATTGAAAACACTTTGTAATAATTTATAGAATAAGCGACATTGATTTAATGACAAGCCTTATTTGATTGTTTCAATGCGTGAAATCTGCAAGACTTAATCAGGTGACTGTAAGACTTTCGTTCGCGGATCAGGCTACCTTTCAGCATGTGAAAATTAATTCACATCAAGTAATAAAACAATATGAAAACATTTCTACGTTGTGTAGTTACGGTCATCGTTTTTCTGGGAATGCAGCAACTGAGTTTTGGTCAGACACCCAATCTGGGTAGGGCCGGAAGTTTTGTGTTGTTCTCAGCAAATGGTCCTGTAAGTCACACAGGAATCTCGCAAATTTCCGGAAAGGTCGGGACCAATGTTGGGTCCAGTACCGGATTTGGTAATGTGAACGGAGGTATGCACGATCAGGATACGGCCAGCGCCAATGCTGCGACGGATTTGCTCGTGGCTTACGGTCAGATCGATACGGTCACACCCAATTTTTTCATAGCCAGTCCTTTTGGAAATGGTGATACCCTTATTTCGGGTACTTATGAACTGGGGGCCGCTTCTCAACTCAGCGGCAATCTTTATCTCGATGCCGAAGGCGACAGCAATGCCTACTTTATCATTCGCATTATGGGGCAGATGACATCCGCATCGGGTGCAAAGGTGCATCTGGTGAATGGTGCTCAGGCGTGTAATGTATACTGGCAGGTAGAGGGAGCTATGACACTGGCTACCGGCAACTTTGTGCGCGGTACCTTTATCGTGAACAACGGCGCTATCATTCTGAATACCCTCGATAGTCTTGAAGGACGTTTGTTCACCACCGTGGGTGCCATTACCGTTAACGGAATCAGTGCGAATGTGCCTGTAGGTTGTGGTAGTATACCTTTAACAGGACCCGCCGAACCTAATATGGGTGATCTGGCCTGTTTTGCACTTTTCTCCGCAAGCGGAGCCGTAACCAATACAGGTATTAGCCGTGTAACAGGTGACGTAGGTACGAATGTAGCCTTGACGACAGGTTTTGACTCCTTGTTGGTGGAAGGTACCATTCACCTGATTCCCGATTCAATAACAGCAAGGGCAGCAGATAGCCTGGCAGCGATGTATACCTATCTGAATACTTTGCCTGTAGATATTGAATTAATGGAACCTGCTCAATTTGGCAGGAACCTGATTCTTACCCCGCATGTATATCTGCTGGATGCAGCCACACAATTTGATGACTCACTCTTCCTGGATGCCATGGGCGATTCAACCGCAGTCTTCGTAATCACCGTCAATGGTGCTTTGACAACGAATGCCGGTTCCAAGGTCATACTGATCAATGAGGCCAAAGCCAACAAAGTATACTGGAAAGTAGATGGGGCGCTTTCAATTGCCGGTAACTCCTTCTTTAAAGGAACGGTTGTAGTGAACAACGGAGCCATCAACGTGGCTTCAGGGGTACGGGTAGATGGCCGTTTGATGACAACCACCGGCCTCTTGAATACGGAGGCGGATACCATCCGTTCTTTTCAGAATTGTAGCCTGGTGCCTTCACCGGAGATAACCAGTGAACCTGTAAGTCAGACGGTATGTGATAGTCAGTCTGCCCTTTTCACCGTGGTAGCCACCGGCGACAGCCTGGTATATCAATGGCAGCGGAATGGTGTAAATCTGGTAAACGGATTAAACATTGCCGGTGCAACCAGCGATTCACTGAGAATCAATCCTGCCACAGCAGCCGATACCGCGGGTACCTATACTGTAATCGTGAGCGGTTCTTCTTTACCCAACGATACTTCTGTTGCCGTAAAACTCAATATCAACCCGAATACGCAGATTACCGGTCAGCCGGTTAACCAGACAAGCTGTTTAGGCGCTCCGGCTTCTTTTTCCGTGACAGCCACGGGAATCAATCTTAGCTATCAATGGCGCAAAGGCAATGTGAATCTGGTCAATGGGGTGAATATCACAGGGGCAGATTCCAATGTGTTTACAGTGCTTAGCACCGGTGCCGGAGATACAGCTTTCAATTACAATGTAATTGTAAGCGGACTCTGCGGTCCGGCCGACACTTCGAATCTGGTGAGCCTGTCTTTTGGAGCCGTTACCACCATCACGGTTGAACCTGTGAGCAAAACCGCCTGTGCGGGCAGTACTGCTTTCTTTTCTGTTGCGGCAACGGGCCCTGGTCTTACTTACCAATGGCGCAAGGGCAATGTAAACCTGGTAAACGCAGGTAATATCCTCGGCGCAACCGACGACACTTTGTTTATCAGTGCGATAAGTAACACCGATACGTCTTCCTTTTACAATGTCATTGTATCAGGTAGTTGTTTACCGGCGGATACTTCTGTAAATGTCAGTCTGACAATCGATGCTGCTTTGCAGATAACAGGCCAGCCAGGCAATCAGGTTGTTTGTCTGGGCAATCCTGCCACTTTCTCAGTGACTGTAACAGGCGGCGGACTTGCCTACCAATGGCGCAGAGGCAATGTGAATGTTTTGAACAGCGCCAATGTATCAGGTGCCAACTCAGCTACCCTGATGATCAATGTTGCCGGCTTTGCTGATTCAGCTTTCAATTACAATGTAATTGTTACCGGCCTTTGCGGTTCTTTGGATACCTCTGATTTTGCCGGCCTGTTTTTAGCAACACCTCCGGTAATTACTGCAGAACCTGTAGGGCAGACGGTTTGTACCGGTGCATCTGTATCTTTCTCGGTAACAGCTACCGGGTCAGGCCTGACTTATCAATGGCGCAAAGGCAACGTAAACCTGCTGAATGCAGGAACGGTGTCGGGCGCCAACAGTCCGGTTTTGATTATCAATCCTGCTTTAATCACGGACACCGCATCGAATTACAATGTAATTGTGTCCGGAGGTTGTTTGCCTAACGATACTTCTGTAAATGCCACCCTCACGGTGAATTTGCAGACCTTGATTACGGTTGAACCCATAGCACAAACCGTTTGTGTTGGCAGCACGGTCAGTTTCTCAGTAGGAGCTACCGGCAGCGGACTGCTTTACCAGTGGAGAAGAGGCAATGTGGTTTTGCTGAATGCAGGAAATATTTCAGGTGCTCAAAGCAGTACGCTTGTCCTGAATCCAGCGGCACTTTCAGATGCAGCTGTTAATTACAACGTAATCGTAACCGGAAGTTGTGGCATACCAGATACCTCTGTTTTTGCAGCACTTACCGTCAACGCCTTACCTGTTATTACTACAGAGCCTGTCGCGCAAACCTTGTGTGCCGGTGCTTCCATGAGTTTATCGGTTGTGGCTACAGGTACCGGCCTGAATTACCAATGGAGAAAAGGCAGCACGCTGCTTACCAATACCGGTAACATAGCGGGTGTAAACAGCGCAACCCTGACAATCAATCCGATAAGTGTTGCCGATAGTGGTTTTAACTACAATGTGATTGTATCGGGAAGCTGTTTGCCTTCAGATACCTCTGTTTTTGCCGCAGTTGTGGTAAATACTGCACCGGTTATCACCAATCAACCCGTTCTTCAATCGGTTTGTCTGGGTGCTCCCACCACTTTCACCGTGACGGTCACAGGAGCCGGTTTAACCTACCAATGGCGCAGAGGCATAGTTAATCTGGCAAATGCCGGAACAATTACGGGTGTAACTACCGCTACCCTGGCCATCAGCAGTGTAGCACTTGCCGATGCGGCGACTGATTATAATGTCGTCATAACGGGTACCTGTACACCTCCGGTTGTGTCAGCCGATGCGGCCCTGGTAGTCAATACTGCCCCAACGATTAATGCAAATCCGACAACGCAAACCGTTTGTGAAGGAAGTTCGGTGAGTTTCACCGTCAGTGCAGCTGGTTCAGGATTGTTTTATCAATGGCGTAAAGGCATCGTTAACCTGACCAATACAGGCAACGTGTCGGGTGCCAACAGTGCCACCCTTACCTTAAATCCGGTTTCGTTTGCAGATGTAGCTGCCGATTACAATGTAGTGGTGGGGGGAACCTGTACACCAGGTGTAACGTCGGCCGATGCTGCCTTGAGTGTCAACGAACTGCCAGTTATACAAATGCAACCTGCTGATCAGGCTGTTTGTAATGGCGGAACGGTAACCTTTACCGCAACGGCCCTGGGTAGCGGCATCTCTTACCAGTGGTTCAGAGGTGCAACAGCCCTGACCGATGGCGGTAATCTCAGTGGTACTACTACCAACACCTTCACCATCAACCCGGCTACCACCGCAGATGCAGCCACAGATTATTATCTGGTAGTGACAGGTATTTGCATCCCGGATGCACGGTCGACAGACGTTAGTCTGACCATCGAAAATGCTCCGTTCTTCATGACCCAACCCAAAGATACCATCACCTGTATCGGATGTAGTGTGGCGTTCACCGTAACAGCCACAGGCGACGGCCTGACTTACCAATGGCGCAGGGGTACCCTCGACTTAATCGACGGCGGACATATCTCAGGTGCGAACACCAATACACTGGTGCTTGATCCGGCCAGCCTGACCGATAATGATTTCAACTACAATGTGGTGGTCTCAGGTAATTGCGGGCTGGATATCCGTTCCGACAATGCCTCTTTGCTGGTTTGTATACCCATCGGCATCGATGATATATCGGGAGACGAAGCAGGCAAAGTGGCTGTACTTTATCCGAATCCCTTTTCAGGTTCTTTAAGCGCTATCCTCAAGTCGACGGGTAGTCTGGATGAAGCCAATCTGGTTGTTTACAACGGCATGGGTGTGAAGATTATCGAAAGCTCCATTACCAAAGAAGCTATGAGCTTTGAAACTTTTGATTTAGCCACGGGGGTTTATTTCTACCGTGTAATCAGCAAGGGAATCATTGTTCAGACGGGTAAACTGATATCGCAACGATAACGGTAGCCTTATTTAAACCAAGGGGCTGTCTCATTTTTGAGCAGCCCTTTTTTTTGACCTCGGGAAAGGTACCACCCAGGCCTTTTGCGAGAGAGCCCCGTGCCCTCCGTGTCCTCCGTGTTTAACCACCGAGGACACGGAGGACACGGAGTTTTATTTGTTAAAGTCCGTCATTGTCAGTGGCAGGCCTCTGGTCACGAAACTTTTGATGGCCTCGATGGATTTGAGGATGCCCTGCTCTACTTCCGGGATTTCGGACGACGGGAACCTGCCCAGCACATAATCTACCTGCTGCCCTTTGGCGAAATCGCTGCCGATGCCAAAACGCAGGCGCGGATATTCATTCGTACCCAGCACTTCTTCTATGTTTTTGAGCCCGTTGTGACCCCCCGCACTGCCCTGGGCCCGGATACGGATCTTGCCGGATGGCAACGAAAGGTCGTCGGTGATGACGAGCATGTTTTCCTTGCTGAGTTTTTCCTGTTCCAGCCAGTAGCGCACGGCTTTGCCACTCAGATTCATATAGGTGGTAGGTTTTACCAGCACCAGCGTCCTGCCGGCAAAGCGCATCTCTGCCGTCCAGGCATAACGACCCTGCTTAAAAACAATATTGGATGCTCCGATTGCCAGAGCATCCAATACCATAAAGCCTATGTTGTGGCGGGTGGCAACGTATTCGTCACCGATATTCCCCAACCCAACGATCAGGAATTTCATGTTGCTTATTCAGCCGATAACTGGCCTTTGAGTGCGCGCGGAATCGTAACAGCAGCTACCGGATTGTTAGGTGCATCCAGAATTTTGTACTCTGCTGCCGCGATATCTTTCACACGGACTACTTTACCCAGTTCAAGGTTGTTGATGTCGACCTGTATGCTGGCAGGCAGTTTGCCTGGCAAACCTTTTACTTTCAGTTTACGCATACGGGCTGCGAACTTACCACCGGCACGAACGCCGGGCGACGAGCCTACAAACTCCAGCGGGAGATCGAGTTTTACTTCTTTGTCAGCGAAAAGCTGGAGGAAGTCTACGTGCAGTATGCCTTCCGAAAGTGGGTGGAACTGGGCCTCCTGTACGACTGCGTCGAACTTCTTGCCATCAATGTCGATGTTCACTTTGAATGTCTCAGGCGTGTAGAGGATTGACTTAAGGTCGTAAGCATAGGCCCAGAAATGGGTTTGCTCATTACCGCCGTACAATACACAAGGAATTTTTCCTTCCGCCCTTAACTGGTTAGCATCCGACTTCCCTACGTTCCCCCTGGAGGAACCGCTCAAATTGATAGATTTCATTGTTAAGGATTATTGTTGTTTTACTGTGATTTCGAATAAATGACTGATGGAGTTGAACTCCTTTACGCTGCGGATCGACTTGGCAAACAAATCGGCAACGCTCAATACTTTGATTTTGGCTGATTCACGGCGCAGCGGCAGTGTATCGGTCACGACCAGCTCGGTGAGCAGGGAGTTTTCAATTTTTTCATAGGCTGCGCCCGACATCACCGGGTGGGTACAGAAGGCGCGCACGCTGCTGGCACCGTTTTTCATGATCTCTTCAGCCACCTTGCAAATGGTTCCGGCGGTATCCACGATATCATCGACAATGACTACGTCACGACCCTGCACATCTCCGATGATGGTGATTTTCTCCACCACATTGGCGCGGGCGCGGGTTTTGTCGCACACAATCATATCACAATCGAGGTGTTTGGTAAACACTTTGGCACGGGCCGCGGCACCCATATCGGGGGCGGCAATGGTGAGATTGGGAAGCTGGAGTGACTTGATATAAGGAATGAAGATGGTCGAGGAGTCAAGATGATCCACCGGTACGTTGAAGAAGCCCTGTATCTGCGGAGCGTGCAGGTCCATGGTCATCACCCGGGTAATACCGGCAGTGGTGAGCATGTCGGCTACCAGGCGGGCGCCGATGGCTACACGGGGTTTGTCTTTGCGGTCCTGACGGGCCAGACCAAAATAGGGAATCACCGCGGTGATGTAGTGGGCTGACGCGCGTTTGCAGGCATCGATCATCAGCAGCAATTCCATGAGGTTGTCGGTGGGGGCGAAGGTGCTTTGCACAAGGAAAACATCACAACCGCGTACCGATTCTTCGATGCAGGGCTGGAACTCACCGTCGCTGAAGCGCAGGGTAGTCATTTCGCCCAGCGGCTTGCCGTAAGCTTCGGCTATTTTTTTTGATAAATACCGGGTCGATTCACCACTGAAAATCTTGGTGTCGTGATACTTATGCGGCGCAAATTGATTGTTTTCGACTTTTCCCACCCCGTTTGTTGTTGAAAACGAGGTGCAAATATAGAGAAATGCCCGGCATATTACGAATGGATGAACGGAAATACCATAAAAAAGCAGCCCGAGTATCTTGTCGGTCAGCGGTTTAGAAAACGGAATTCAGGCAGGCCCCGTAAACATCGGTTTACGACTATCGCCGGCAATGCTGTTTCTTTGCAGCATGGCTGCTCAAACCGACCGCATCGCCCTGCTGGAACAACATCTCACCGCCAACCGGCTCGAACGCCTGCGGGAAGTACTGTCTATGCGCACCCGCCGCCTCACCCTGGTGCTGGAGAACCTTTACCATCCCGAAAACGCCAACGGCGTATTGCGCACGGCCGAATGTGTGGGTTTGCAGGAAGTCCACCTCATTCAGGAGAAATTCGCCTGGAAATATAACCGCAACATCGCCCGGGGCTCCGGCAAATGGCTGGAAGTGGGAGAATGGCCCGAGGCAGCCGCCTGTTACACCCGGCTGAAGGAACAGGGTTTCGCACTGGTGGCTACTTCGGCCGAGCCCGGCAGCCTCTCCCCCGAAGCACTGCCCCTCGACCGGCCCGTAGCCCTCATCTTCGGCAACGAAAGTGTAGGAGTGACCCAACAGGCGCTGTCGCTGTGTGATTACCGGGTACACATCCCCATGGCCGGCCTCACCGAGAGTTACAACATCGGCGTCAGTGCCGGTATACTGCTCTATGAGCTAACCAGCCGCATCCGCAGCGAGGCTCCCGCAAACTGGCAGCTCCCTGCGTCTGACGCGCAGGATGTTTATGAAGACTGGCTCCGGAAGGCCGTGAAATTCGCCGGGCCACTTTTAGACTCCTTAAACAAGCCTTAAACTTTTCAAAGTCATTTTGAATAATTTTTCTTTGACTATATTTGTCAAATTAAATTTGTTCAAAATGCATAATCTCGGTAAACGCGTTAAGTCCCTGCGTACCGCAAAGGCTGTGCCGCTCAGAACCGTTGCGGCCTACCTGGATATAGACCAGGCCATTCTGAGTAAAATAGAAAGAGGCCACCGCAAGGCAGGCAGGGAACAGGTACTGAAGCTGGCTGCGTACTTCGAAATCCCGGAGAATGAATTGCTGCTCGCCTGGTTATCCGACAAGGTACTGGAGGCTGTAGCAGATGAAACGCTTGGCCTCAAAGCCATACAGGATGCAGCGGCACAGTTGCTTGAGGTGCCGGATTTAAAACCGGACCGTAAAAAGTTATTCAAACAATTCAGAAAGGCCCTGAAGAAGTTTCCGGCGGTTAAAAATGCCTGGGTTTTCGGCTCCTTTGCCCGGAAGGAAGAAACGCCCGAAAGTGATATCAATCTGATGATCGAGCCGGATACCAATCAGCATTTTACCTTGTTTGATATAGCAGAAATTCAGCAGCAGCTGCAGCAGCTGGCTGGCAGAAGGGTGGATGTCGTGATGCGGTCAGGGCTGAAACCTGAAATGCTGGAAGCTGTACAAAAGGACCTGAAACTGCTGTATGAAGCATGAACACCTGGCAACTGCGGCTGATGCAGGTGTTTGATGCCATAACCAGCCTTTCGCAGTTTTTTAAGGACGAGGATATCGATTAAGTCCGGCTCATTTGATTTATCCCTAAATTAAAGCAGCTAAATTTTCAAACCATGAACTGGTTCGTCCTGATACTACCGCTGGTTTACATCACGCTGGGCTTTCTGCTCACCGAAAAAAATGCGCCTACGCTCATGTCGGGTTACAACACCCTGAGCAAGGAGGAGCAGGCGGCGTATCCGCTGGCGAAAAGTGTCCGGTTTTTCCGGCGGTTTCACTGGTGGATGGGGTCGGTCACCCTGGCCGGTGGGTTGCTCTTTTTAACGCTGGGACATGCCGAAGTGGCGGTAAACTGGGTGGTCATCTTCCCCATGCTGGGCTATGTGTATTTTGTTTACCGCAGCATGCGTTTTTCCGCCAACAGCCAGCGCAACCTGGGCTGGGTGGTGCTGGGCATACTCGTCTTTACCATCATGGGCGTGGGGCTGCTGATGTGGTATGGAGATCGTCCCAACCAGTTGCAGCTCAGCGACGACCGGCTGGTCGTCACCGGCATGTACGGCATCAGGCTCTCCAAAGCGGAATTGGTGAGCTGGGAGCTGGCAGATACTTTGCCGGCCATCCGCTTCAAACAGCATGGTTTCGCCATCGGCAACAAACGGAAAGGCAAGTTCAGGACTAAAGACGGCCGTACCCTCCACCTGCTCCTGCACGAACGCGGTGCACCCATGGTACACCTTAAAACCAGCGATGGTGCCGAAATCTACTACCAGCCCACTGAAATAACAGCCGCAGAACTGCTCGAAAAACTCGGCAGTTGGCGCAATCCCTGAGCTTTTTCGCAATTTCGCAGAACCTTAAAGCCACTGCCATCTCCAGATCTCCCTCCAACTACGATTTTGCCGTGATCGGCGGCGGCGCGGCCGGTTTTTTTGCCGCAGTCAACGCGGCCAGGATGAAACCCGGCCTGCGGGTGGTGATACTCGAAAAAAGTGATAAACTGCTGGCCAAAGTCCGTATTTCGGGCGGAGGTAGGTGCAATGTGACCCACGCCTGCTTCGATCCGGGTGAACTGATCAAATATTACCCCCGTGGGAAAAAGGAGCTCACCCAGCTTTTCGCCCGCTTCAGTACCGGTGATACGGTGGCCTGGTTCGAAGAAAGAGGGGTGAAACTGAAAACAGAAGCGGATGGCCGCATGTTTCCCGTCACCGATGATTCCACGTCGATTGTCGACTGCCTGCTGCGGGAAGCCCAGCGCTACGGCGTCGAAATAAGGCTGAAACAGGAGGTCATGGCCCTGAAACCGGGTGAAACCGGCTTCGAACTCCAGCTGCCCGACAGTATCCTCCGTGCCCGCAAAGTGCTGATCGCGGCCGGGGGCCATCCCAAAAAAGAGGCCTACGCCTGGCTCGAAGCACTGGGACACCACATTGTGACGCCCGTTCCGTCGCTTTTTACCTTTAACCTGCCCAAACACCCCATCACCCAGCTCATGGGCGTGGCCGTGCCGCAGGTGAGGGTGCGCTTGCCCGATTCCAAACAGGAGCAAACCGGCCCGCTGCTCATTACCCACTGGGGGCTGAGCGGTCCGGCGGTCCTCAAACTCTCCGCCCTGGCCGCCCGCGAACTGGCCGAAAACCAATACCGATACCGGGTACAGCTCAGCTGGCTGCCGGGACTGGATGCGGATATTTTGCGAAGTCAGTTCGAGGATTACCGCCGTTTTTCGGCTCAGGCGAAGGTCAGCAACAAACTGGAGCTCGATTTACCCGCGCGTCTCAAAGCCTGGATGCTCGAAAGGGCCGGTTTTAAGCCCGAACAACGCTGGCAGGAGACCTCCAACAAACAAATCAACCGCCTCATCGAGCTGCTGCTCAACGATCTCTACGATGCCCAGGGCAAAACCACCTTCAAGGAAGAGTTTGTAACCTCCGGCGGCATCGAACGTAAAGAAATCGATTTCCGGACCATGGAAAGCCGCATTATCCCCGGCCTCCACTTCGCCGGCGAAGTCATCGACATCGACGCCCTCACCGGCGGATTCAATTTCCAGGCCGCGTGGAGCGCGGGGTGGGTTACCGCGGGTGCGGTCGGGGTGGTATAGGGCGCGGTCGCGACCGCGCCCTATACCACCCCGACCGTGCCCTATATACCCCCGCCCCCAAAACCAACCGCCCGGTCCCGCAACCATTCCACCGTATACGCATACCCCACCTCGAACATTTCCCGGGTTTTGTCGAGGGAAAACAGGTGGTACGCTTGCATTTTGTGGGGTTCGAGGTAGATGTCGAGCATGGGGATGCTCTTGGCGACGTTGTTGTAAATGGCGATGTTCATGACCCTTTCCACGGTTTCCATGAAGCCGATCACCTTGTCGACGGGGGTGATGGGGTTGATGTTGATGCCGACGAGCCTTTCACATTGGCCATTCAGGGGGGTGGCGGGCAGGTTGTCGGTGAGGCCGCCGTCGACGTAAAAATTGTCACCTATCTGGATGGGCGCAAACAGCAGCGGTATGGCGCAGGAGGCGAGGATGACGTCAATCAACGGGCCTTTGCTGAAATAACGCACCCGGCCGGTGTTCATTTCGGAGGTGGAGATGATGAGGGGGATGGGTAATTCTTCAAAACTCCGGGCCTTGATGTGCCTCTCGAGGGCGGCTTTGAGGCCGTCGGATTTGAAGAAACCAGTGGTGCTGAACCGGAATTTTACCAGGTTGAAATTTTTCTCCTTGTCGAAAATCTCCACGATTTCTTTGGGCGTCCTGCCTTCACACAGCAGGGCCCCGATGATGGAGCCTACGCTGGCACCCGAAATCACATCGAACTGAAAACCGGCCTCGTACAGCGCCTGCAGTACACCGGCATGGGCATAACCCTTGGCGGCGCCTCCGGAAAGGACAAGACCGGTTTTCCAGCTCGACATATATTACGTTATATTATTCAGCAGCGGTTTCTGCTACCGGCGCGGCCATTTTAGGCTTCACCAGCTCCTTGATTTTCTTTTCGATCTCTTCGGCCAGCTCGGGATTGTCTTTGAAAAGCTGTTTCACGGCATCGCGGCCCTGACCGAGTTTGGTATCACCGTAACTGTACCACGAACCTGATTTTTTGATGACGCCGAGTTCCGAACCGAGGTCGACAATCTCCCCGTCTTTGGATACGCCTTCGCCATAGATGATGTCGAATTCGCATTGTTTGAAGGGAGGTGCTACCTTGTTTTTCACCACTTTGATACGCGCCCGGTTACCCATAATGTCGAGACCTTCCTTGAGCTGCCCGATGCGGCGGATATCCAAACGGACGGAAGCGTAAAACTTGAGGGCGTTACCACCGGTGGTGGTTTCGGGATTGCCGAACATCACGCCGATTTTCTCGCGCAGCTGGTTGATGAAAATACACACACAACCGGTGCGGCTGATGGTACCGGTGAGCTTACGCAAGGCCTGGCTCATGAGGCGGGCCTGTAAACCCATCGAGGAATCACCCATTTCGCCTTCAATCTCCGATTTGGGGACGAGTGCGGCGACCGAGTCGATCACAATGATATCGATGGCGCCGGAACGGATGAGGTTGTCGGCGATTTCGAGGGCCTGTTCGCCGTTGTCGGGCTGTGAGATGAGCAGGTTTTCGGTGTCGATGCCGAGGTTTTCGGCGTATCCTTTGTCAAAAGCGTGCTCCGCGTCGATGAAGGCGGCGATGCCTCCTTTTTTCTGCGCTTCTGCGATGGCATGCATCGCGATGGTGGTTTTACCCGACGATTCCGGACCGTAAATCTCGACCACACGACCCCGCGGAAAGCCGCCGATGCCCAGGGCAATGTCCAATCCAAGCGAACCGGTAGGGATCACATCCACGTTTACCACGCGGGCGTCTCCCATTTTCATCACGACGCCCTTGCCGTATGATTTTTCCAGCTTGTCAAGCGTCAGCTGAAGCGCTTTCATTTTTTCGTTCTGTACACTCATGATCTATAATTTCAGTCGTTTCTTTTCGTTCGGATATGGGTTTAAAATTACACAATTTCAGACGCCTTGACTGTCTGTAACGACGCAATCTTTATCCCAAATTACGCAAGTTGTTTTGACATCTTTTGTCAATCAATGTAAACAAGCGCGAGGTCACCTATGTTTGGTCTCAAGCGGTATCTTTGTTATGGTGAAACGTTTCCTCCTTTTTGCACTTTTGTGCGCCCTGGCCCTTCCCGCCCTGGCGCAAAAGAACCCCAGGCCGGTCCAGCTTTCGGGCATTACCGTGACCGAAGACAGCCTCGGTATCCTGCCTTATGTAACCATACTGGTTAAAAACCGCTACAAAGGCACTATTTCCGACCAGCGCGGCTTCTTCTCCTTCGTCTCCCTGCCGGGCGATACCGTGCAGTTTTCGGCCATCGGCTTCCGCAACAACTACTTCATCATGCCGGCCACCGAACGCGAGCTGTACTCGGTGATGATGCCACTCGAAAAGGATACGATCGAGCTTCCCATGGCAGTTATCTACCCCTGGCCCAGCAAAGAGGCTTTCAAGGAAGCCTTCTTAGCCCTTCAGGTGGATGACGATATGTATGACCGCGCCCGCAAAAACCTGGAAGCCGACCTGCTCGCCGAAATCTCCGCCAAAATGGTGATGGACGGCAGCGAAAACCAGAAGCTCTTCATGCAAAAAATGATCGCCCAGACATACTATGCGGGTGGGCAGCAAAACTTCACCCAAATGGGCGGTCCGGGCGGCATTCCGATTCCGAGTACCTTGTTAAATCCCTTCGCCTGGGCAGAATTCGTGAAAGCGTTAAAACGCGGCGATTTTAAACGGAAGGATTAGCGGGGGGTAGACGGTTAAACGGTTAAACGGTTAAACGGTTAAACGGTTAAACGGTTAAACGGTTAAACGGTTAAACGGTTAAACGGTAAAAGGGTTAAACGGTAAAAGGGTTAAACGGTTAAACGTTGTCTCTTGTCTCTTCCTAAAAAAGGTTGACAGTTTACTTATTTAAAACTGTGGTTGGTTGACATTGTATTTTAAGGCCTTTTAACCACCACCGCAGGTGCTTTCTCCGTTTAACCCTTTTACCGTTTAACCGTTTTACCAGCACCACAGGTGCCCCCCCGTTTTACCGTTTTACCAGCACCACAGGTCAGCGGAAGTCACCCCGTAAGCACGGAATTATCGGCGGCGTTGAAACGCCTTGGCGAAACGCATTCTGTAATCCGCGTTCACAATTCCTTTTTTGATCTGATCCAGTTTTTTGAGCACCATCCTGCGTTTGAGCGGACTCAGCAGTTCGGTGAAAAGGATACCTTCGATGTGGTCGTATTCGTGCTGGATGACGCGGGAAGGGATGTCGTCGAATTCTTCCGTGTGTTCTTTGAAGTTTTCATCCTGGTAGCGGATCGTGATTTTGGCGGGGCGCATCACGTCGCCGCGCACTTCGGGTATGCTCAGGCAGCCCTCGTTGAAGGCCCAGGGCTCGCCGCTGCGCTCGAGGATTTCAGCGTTGATGAATACTTTTTTGCTGCCTTTGTATTTCTCTTCGTCATATTGCTCCGCGTCGATCACAAACAGACGGATCGCTTGCCCTACCTGCGGCGCGGCCAGGCCTACGCCATTGGCATTGTACATGGTTTCGTACATATTGGCAATGAGCTCTTTCAGGCCGGGGTAATCGGGGGTGATGGGTTTACACTTGAGGTTGAGAACGGGGTCGCCGTAGGCTACGATGGGCAGTATCATGCTTGAATTTGTGCTAAATAGGTTTGCAGGATCAGGACGGCGCTGATCTGGTCGATGCGGCCCTTTTCCTGACGTTTCAGTTTGCCCATCCCGCTCATGGCGATGGTCTGGGAGGCGATGGCAGAGGTAAAACGCTCATCTACCCGGTGAACCGGAATCAGCGGGAAACTCCTTTGCAGATACACCGCAAATTCGTTGATCTTTTGGGCGCTTTCCGACGGCTCGTTTTTCAGCGTTTTGGGCTCTCCCAGTACAAACTGCTCCACGGTTTCGCGGCTGCAATAATCTTTGAGATAGGGCATGAGCTCGTGACTGGCCACGGTGGTGAGGGCGGTCGCGAACATTTGCATGGGGTCGGTCACCGCCAAACCCACGCGTTTTGTTCCGTAATCAATGGCCAGTAAACGTCCCATGGCGCAAAATTACGGATTTTCAGGCAAAAAGCGACCGATACACAGACCACCAGGCGGTTATACAGCCTGCAACGGCAGCAAAATCCGGAAAGTAGTGCCCTTGCCGGGCTCCGACTCTTTGACGAAAATTTTGCCGCGGTGGTATTTCTCCACGATGCGTTTTACCAGGGTGAGGCCGAGGCCCCAGCCGCGTTTGCGGGTGGTGATGCCGGGTTTGAAGATGGCCTGAAACTGGCTTTTGGGAATGCCCTTGCCGCTGTCGGTGAAGTCGATGACAGCGTTTTTGGAGCTGGTTTTGAGGGCGATGCGGATGTGGCCGCTGCCGTTCATGGCGTCGAGGGCGTTTTTGATGAGGTTTTCGAGCACCCAGTCGAACAGGGGCTTGTTTAGGGCGGCGGTGATGGGTTGTTCCGGCAGGTCGAAGCTGAATTTCACCTTGTCGCTGGTGCGGCGGGCCATGTAGCCGACGCCTTGCTGCAGTGCTTCCTGGAGGGAACTGTTTTCGAGCACGGGGACGGAGCCTATCTTCGAAAAACGCTCGGTGATCACTTCCAGGCGGTGGAGGTCTTTGGCCACTTCTTCGGCCATCTCATCGCCTTCGGGGGCGGTCGATTTCAGGTATTCGTGCCAGGCCATGAGCGAACTGATGGGGGTGCCGAGCTGGTGCGCGGTTTCCTTGGCCATGCCTACCCACAGAAAATCCTGCTCGTAACGCCGCGAAATACTGAAGGCGAGGTAGGAAACGAGCAGGAAAACACTGATCATGCCGAGCTGGAAGTAGGGGTAATACCGCAACTGGTACAACAGATCGCTGTCTTTGTAATAAATGTACTGGGTGAGGCCCTCGAAAGGCTCAATGATGATGGGCGCGTGCTGCGAACGCATTATCACGAGCTGTTTTTCGAGATAACCAGGTTTTTCCGCCTGTTTGGCGTCGATGTTGAGGTAGGAGATGATGCGCAGCGAATCGTCGGTGAGGATGACGGGGATGTTGTCGTTCTCGCGGAGGATGTCGAGCAGGAACTCCTGGTTGCTGTCGAATTCTTCGGCGCTGCTGATTTCCTTGGTGGCACGGGCCCAGAGCTCCACTTTTTTCTTCTCCTGCCGCGCGATGTTCTCCACCACCCGGTTGGTGTAATACAGCGATACCCCGCCAATCACGATGGCCATACCCAACAGGACGAGCTTCCAGTTGTTCTTTTTGTAGTAGATGCTCAGCATTTGCACACAATCATAACGAAATCATCAGCGTTTATCGCGTTTGAAGGCATCTTTTCTGCTTTTGGGTTTGCGGAGATAAACGGGGTCGAACTCGGGTTCTTTGGGTTTTTCGAGTGTATCGGCCACGGCTTCAATGGGTTTGAAGGCGTCTAAATTGTCATTTTCGTAGGTTTTGGTGCCCTCTCCCTTCAGTTCTTCGCGGATGAGGCGTTTGATGTCGGTGGCGCTGGTGGCGGCGACTTCCTTAAGCTGGTTTTTCACCACGAGTTTGTCGTAGCTGATGGTAAAATCGCTGCCTTTGCCCTTGATCACGAGGTACAGGTTCACCCCACCATCCAGTTTGGGCTCGGCGAGGGCGGGATCGAAGCTGATGCGTTTCTTTTTCTTCTGCCACAAATCGGTGAGCGACAACTTCACATAATAGGTATAGGCGTTCTCAAAATCGTGCTCACCCGAGATGCTGAACGCGGCGGCATTGGTGTTGATGAGCATGTTGGGGATGCTGATGCGGCCGTCGCGGATGTCGATGCGGTTGCTGAGCTCCGAAAAACGGATGTTTTTGAGTTCCTGCGCGTCTACAAAACGGGCCAGACCCTGCAGGGGCGCGAAGTTGGTGAGACTGCCCTGCGCGATTTTGAGGTCGGCGGTGAGCTGCAACCGTGGCAACAGCAGCCGGTACTGATGATCGAAGCCGAGATCGAGCGAACTGCTGAAGCTGAGCCGGCCGTCGAGGTTTTTATCGGTGATGAAGTCCTGGTCGAAATTGTTGAACTGGGTGAAGAGGGCCTTGATGCCGACGTCCTGACCGCTCAGCCCGCCGCGCAGGCTGTAGCCATAGGCCTGTGCCTGCCAGCGCAAATCACCCTGCAAGCTGCCGCCAGCCAGGTCGAGTGTCTGGAGCTTCACGGCCAGGTTATCGGGGTGACCGGTGAGCCGGGTGTGGATGTTGGTGAACTGATAGGGGGGATAATCGAACTTTCCGAGTTTCAGTTGCAGATCCAGCCTTTCCAGCACGGTGCTTTCACCGGGGTTTTGGCGGGTGGTATCGGGGAGATAGGCGAAACGGTCGAGGCTGGCCTCGCCGGATACGCTGTAACGGCCCTCGGAACGGTAGAAATAAGCCGGATAGTTGTACAAGGTGAGGCGGGCGGTGAGCGGACTGTCGTTCCAGCGGCCTTTGAGTTGGGTAAGCTGGAGGTTGCGGTACTCAGCACCCTCGGTGCGGAGGCTGCCCGAAAAACCCGCCAGGCGGGTAGCACCCAGCACCCAATCGAGCTGACTGAACTGGAGGTTGGCGGCTACTTCGGGCCAGTTGTCCTCGCCCAGCCGGAAACGGACGGCGGTTTCGGCCACTTTCACCTGACCCGAGGCCGTGCCGAGCGAGAGGCTGTCGAGCAGGGTTTGCCAGTTTTCAAGCTGTAGCTGGCCGCTGAAGCGGGTGTCGATCAACTGGCTGCGGTCGGCGTAGCTGAGGCTACCCCGGAAACTTTCGTTTTTGCGCTGCAGGCGGATGTTGTTGAAGTGGAGGGAGAGACCGTTTTTTTTGCTGAAACGGGCGGTGGCATCGGTCTGTCCGGTGAATTGGAGCTGGTAGGGCAGGTAACCAATCTGGCCTTCGCTGAGTTTGCCGCGGATGTCGACCAGGCTTTCGGTGGGACTGAGATCGATTTTACCGCTCAGCGCCAGTTCGCCGTTGATGTCGAGCGAGCGGAGGAAGCTGTTCTGGTCTTTGAAATACGACAGCACCTCCTGAGCATCAAAATGCTGCGCGATGAAGCTGAGTTTGGTGCGCTGGGGGTTGTTCCAGCGGTGGTAGCCGGTAAGCTGGAGTTTTTCGCGGTTCAGTTCCACCCGCGAATCGGCAAAACGTACCTCGCGGGCATCCAGATCCACCTCCATCGCAAAAGCCAGTTGCAGGGCGCGTTCGCCGAGGTAGGTCTGGCCGTTGAATTGCAGGCTGCCCGCTTCGAGCGTAGCCCCGGCGTGGAGCCGGAAGTTGCGCTGACTGAAATCACCCCGGAAATCGGCATCGGTGAGGCTCAGCGACAGATCCTGCTGGTCGGCCGCGTTGCCGTAATGCAGTTTTACGCGCTGCAGTTGCAGTTTCCGGATGGCGAAGGCCGTCTGCGCGTCGGGACTGCGGCTGGAGTCGCTTTTCCAGATGAGGAAGTTGGGGTTGCCTGCCGCGTCGAAGCGGAGGTCGATGTGGGCGTCGCTGAGGCTCAGTTGTTGCAGTTCGTATTTACCCCGGAGCAGGTCGAGCAGGCTGAAACTCAGGCTCAGCCGGTCTACCTCGGCCAGGGAATAATCCTGCGGCAGCCCGTTTTCGACCGCCTGCACGCGTATCTGCCGGAAACTCAGCGAAACCGCCGGAAAATGTTCGAAGAGCGACACATATATATCGCCGCCCACCTGCACCGGGCTGATCAGTTGTTCGTTCAGCTCCTGGATCACGATGCGTTTGATCTCCTCCTCGTAAATTTTCAGCAACAGCACCGCGCTGCCCAATAAGAGCAAGACAGCCAGCAAGATGCCGAGCAACCAACGTTTGATACGATTCACGAGATAAAATTCATCATAAAACAGGCAAATTCCATGGTTATTGTTTCGCCCCATCATATAGGGGCGTCGCCAGAGGCGCCCCCCGCATGATGGCCCGGAGCCGGGCCATATATAATATGGGGCGATGCAGATGAATGAGGGAAGGGCATTGCCTCCGGCGGCGGCATAAATGGGGCGATGCCGATGAATGGGGGATGGGCATTGCCTCCGGCGGGGGGCGCCTCGGGCGACGCCCCTATATGGCACCTTTGGTGCCGATGGATGGGGCAATGCCGATGGATTGGGGGAAATCATGGATATTGGGGTGGGCGCCAACGGCGACCACCCTTATTTTTTCAAAAAAATCTCCGGGGGGTTGGGGAAAATCAAAATCCCGCTATATTTGCATCCCGTTCGGGAGCATAGCTCAGCTGGTTCAGAGCATCTGCCTTACAAGCAGAGGGTCACAGGTTCGAATCCTGTTGCTCCCACGATAACCCTCGTAGATTTCTATGGGGGTTTTTCATTTTAGGACGTCGTGCTTTGCCTTCGGGGGCCTCAGGCGCCGCCGGATGGCGTTTCGTTGCGGAGTGTTTGTACGCTTAAGGGGCTTTCGCGGAATTCAAAATTTAAAATAGCATCCCGCCTATACGGGATTCAAGATTCAAAATTGTTGTGGAACCCGCTTGTGCGGGGTTCAACATTGGTTTTCTGAGCTGAAAGCGCAGCTTTCAGCCATTTCCTATCAATTTTGAACTTTGAATCTTAAATTTTGAATTCAAGCAAAGTATCTGTTGTGCACGATTACTATCCTGGCAGTAAACACCTGACGGTGCCTGAGGCTCTCGAAGGCAGCGTGCGCGGCGTGATGATATACCCACCGAAGTTTTCGATTTTGAGTTAACAACTTACAGTTTTCAGCGGTGCCTTGTATTATTGGATTTTTTGGGTAGTTTGGTGGGGGGAAATCACTCATTTACCTCCTGATATTGGGTATAGGAGGTGAAAAAGTGGCGTGTATAGATAAGTTAGCTACAATTTTAAAAAACATACTCCATGAGTGACAATAAGAATTTCGACAAATACTTCAATTTTATAAATTTCAATAACAGCAATAGCTTCAATGAATTTAATTATAAAGAATTCGAGACATTAGTAATTAGTCTAATCAATAATAAACTAAAAAAAGAGAATAAGTCCTTAGTAAAGTATGTTCAAGAGGAAATCCTATTCAAAGATGGTAAAAAATCATTTAGAGAATTTGATGGTGTAGCTCCAGAAGGTATTGAAGATTTGAGTGGCCCCACAATTATTGAATTTAAAAGAACATTTACAAAATCTAGCATCGATTTCTTAATTGGTTCCTTTCGGTTTTTTCCAAAATATAGGTCGATTCTTATGGTTTTTGGCTCAATGTTGACTAAAGAAGACAAAACCTTCTTTGATAATGCTAACTTAAAATTGCCGAATGAATTCCAAATTAGAATATGGGATTTAGAAGACATTGTAAGGTTAGTATTGGACGACAAAGAAAAAACTGTTGAGATAGTTGAAAACCTTAATAAAGAGATTTTAAATTCAACTGTAGAAAAGGCGGCATCAATTAGTAGTTGGGAAGAAGAAAGTGATTTGCTGATTAATGAAGTAAATCAAGCATTTAAAAACGATGATGTTGTTTTTTTTCTTGGGGCTGGAGTTTCAAAGGATGCTGGGCTTCCTAGTTGGGATGAACTTTTACGTAGTTTAAACGTATCAATTATTGAAAGTAAAATCCCTTTTAAACTATCAGAAAAACAAAAAGAGGAAATATTATCACTTCTTACTGAATTACAATCTGGTACACCATTAGTTACAGCGTCCTATATCCGAAAGGCACTAGACTCAGAATTCCTAGAAGAGATTCGAAAAGCTTTATATAAAGGAGTTAAAAGAATCACCGAACAGAAACAACTTGAAGCTATCGCAAAAGCGTCCAGACCTTTAATTGGAAAACTTGGGATAAAAGCAATTATTACATACAACTTTGACGATTTATTAGAGCAACATCTCGAAAGAAAGAATATAGACTACAAAAGCATTTATCGAGAGGGCGACTTTGAAATTCCAACGAAAAGGCCTATTTATCATGTTCATGGATTTGTTCCTAGTAAGAGTGAAAACTATTCTCAATTGGAAAAAGGTCTTCTAGTATTTGCTGAAGATGGTTATCATACTCTCCAAAATGATCCATATTCTTGGTCAAATTTAGTGCAATTAAAAGCATTAAGAGAAAGTACATGCGTTCTGGTTGGTCTATCTGGAATTGACCCAAATCTAAGGCGATTATTTAGCAATTTTTCACAAAGATTTGATGGTTGTAAGCATTATATCTTACTTCAGAGACAATTGAACAAAAATCAATCTTCATTGACAGAAGAAAAATTCAATACTTTTTCAAATTTACATCATAAGCTACAAGAAGGTGTTTTTAAAGAGTTAGGTTTAAAAGTCCTTTGGTATAAGGACCATACAAACTTACCTAGTATAATATCAAAGATATCTGAACTATAAAACTGTAGCTAACACGGGTTTTAAGTCACGAGGGGTCACGTGTAACCTTAGAGCTTTGTGCTCCGACACCTGCCTGAATGCAAAGCCCGAAAATGTTAGCAGCAATGGTAAATAATCAAGTAATGACAAAGACACAGTTAAGAGAAGAATGCTCAAGATTATTTAAATGCGAAATAATCGAGGATAGTAATGACTTACTTGATATTTATGGTGAATTTTTATTCAAAGCTATTCAAAATCATCACAAGGAAACAGTTTACTCACATGCTGAGGCGGAAGCTAAAATTGTACTTCAAATGATGTTTACGAAAGTTTTGCATCTTAAAAATGTCATTTCGGGTATTTCATTCAACTCAAAAGACGGTTCAGTATTACACACGATTATTGACCCTACAATTGTTGCCATCCTAATTCGTAATATTTACGAAACGGCCGGAATGTTTAATCTTATTTATCGAGACCCAAGATCTAAAGAAGAAAGAGATTTGCTTTATTCCCTTTGGGTACACTCAGGTCTTAAATACAGACAACGATTTGAAAATGTAATCACGACCCCTGGGAGCAAAAAAAAGCAACAACAAGAAAAAGAGCAAATTGAAAATATAGTTACTCAAATTGAAAGTTCTAAACTCTTCCAAAGTCTTGACAAAAAAAACCAAGAGAAAATAAGGACAAAGCTAAAGGAGAAAGACTATCTCATGCGATTTGTTGATAAGGAAGTCAAATTCCTACATTGGCATGACATGGAAAGGGTAATGGGATTTAAAGCGGGAATGCTTGATAATATTTATACATATTTTTCATTTTATTCACATCCATCAAATGTTGCAGTATTTCAATTTGGTGATATGTTTAAGCTTGGTGAACAAACATTTGTACAGCTGGTAAACTTCAATTTACAAATAGCTTTCTTTATAATCAGTGCTTTCATTGCAGACTATATCACATTATTCCCAACTGTCATACGGACATTTGAGAGCTTACATTTAAAAGATCAAATTGTGATTAACTTTCACAACAGAGTTGGAAGAGGTCAAGACTATTCAATCAATGACTCGTGGAAGGCATGCGGTTGAAAGAACCCGCGCTACTAGCACGTGTTTGGCTGCAATGGGGGTTTTAGTGCTAAATTGAAACCTTTTCGTACTTTAGTAAATAGTGCTTGTAATCAAGTTTGGTGCTCCTAATCCCCCACTTCGCCAAGCGCTAAGCCACTTTTACTCATTATAAATGACTCGAAAACTTATATTCATACTAATCATTTTACTTATTTCCTGCAGTCAAAACTCAAAACCGTGTGACAGTTTTTCGACTGAAAACACGACTGCTGACAATGACAGTTTGCAGAAATTTTCGATTATGCAGGCGACGATAGACGACTTTAACAGAGCAAAACAGTTTTTCGTGGATAGGATACTTTATGACACAGCAACCTACAAAAAGGTTAATGGGGAAGTTAAATTACCAATTGCGGAAGGTTGGAATCCTTTTGTGTCATTTACGGACACTCTATTAGACACTGATGAGTCTGAAGTGAGGCAATATTATTATGTTGGACAATTCGAAAAAATAGGATTCTACATAGTGAAGGGTAGTTTTTGGGAACATATTGAATATTATCTTATCGACAAAAGAACAGGCAGACAAACAATAATTTGGAGTTCTCCAGCAATTTCACCTGCTAATAAGTTTATTGCCAACTTATCTATGACTTATGGGCTTGAAGGAGTTCCAAATGGTATCCAGGTTTGGCGAATTGACAGAAACCAAAATAATCAAGCGGAGCCAATTTCTTTATCAAAGTATCTGGAACTTGATCAGCAAATATGGGCACCGGAAGACTTGGTTTGGGAAACAGACAATTCAATAATTCTGAAAGTTGCTGCGGTTGACAAGTATATGAATGAAACTGGTCAACCCAAGCCTAATGACTTCTATTATTTAAGACTGAAATTGCAATGACGGCAGACAAAATCACGAGGAATAATACGGGTAGCTGTTGCACAACCTCTCCCAAGGACTAGTTTCTGATTTTTGACCTTTTGATATGATGCCTTTTGAACGTAGTGTTGTTTATTGGCGGGATATGATTTTTCAGCTTTGTACAGCTAGCTTGCAACGACAGACTGTATTAAACTTCAATTGAGTAAAGAAAAGTCTCTTAACGCCACATTCAGAGTTGTTTTTTACATTTCAGAAGTTTTTAGGCATTTTGACGTTGTGCAAAATCAGAACGGAGGTAACTTGCCCTAAGAAAATAAATAATTTCTCATGCATACTATTACTTTCATTGGCACAATCCATGAGGAGATTGGAAACTGCAACGCTGAAGAATTATATAAGATTATCCAGAGAATAAGTCCAGAGGTTATTTTTTTAGAAGCCGATAATGAAACTTATTCTGAATATGAAAATTATTTATTTTTGACATATGGAGTATATCATAAGAAATTGGAAATAGCCGCAATCCAGAAATATTATCAGACAAATGCCCTTTTCGAATATGTTCATGTATGTGAAAATAGTCTTTCTGATGCTCTTCATCGAAAAAACAAAATAGTTAGTCAAAATGCAGAAAGACAACGATTGATTGATGATTTCAAGTTTTTAGCCAAGGAGCATGGATTTAAATTCCTCAATAGTTTAGAAAGTATCAATCTTTTGGAAGATATTCGAATATTAGAAAGCCAGATTTTAAATGGTAATGACTTGGAGAAAATATTTAGAACAAACCTTGATACTTACGAAAATTCCATGATTCGGAATATATACGCATATTGCAACAACAATCATTTCAATTCAGCAATTTTTATGTGTGGCGCCGCACATAGAAAATCAATTATTGAAAAGATTGACGGATCTAAGGCAGAGGAGCAAGTAAATATATCTTGGGCTATTTTTGAAGGTTGACCCAGAACATCGAAGGATTTAGGGAGCCGTTGGCAGCACCCGCCGCCTGCAAGACTTAGCATAAACCCGCTCTTTCACGCCCTCCAGCTCATCTTTCAGTTTTTTGTTTACGCTGCGCAGCAGGTCGTTTTGCAGTTTCATGATGTTCAGGAGGTCGTGTATGTGAAGACCAAAAAACAGGGAGATTTCATCTTACCCAAATAATTTTACTCTCGCGAACAAAAAAATGACTCTTACATCCAGTCGTTTTCCAGATTGATGGTGAAACACTTATTCTTTTCATAGCGGTAATCTTGTAAGACCAACACGGATTTGAATCTTTCAATAAATTCAGTTGAATCAGACTATGACAACCACATGGGCATTTTAAAGCCAGAAGCCAGAGGTTTGCCTTACCGCCAATTATATAGATGACTCTGCTAGAAACTTTTTCAGGGAGATCTTCAACCATAATATACTTATATTTTGGTTGAAGCCACTGGATAAGCTTTGTAATAATTTTTTGATACCACTTCATATAGTAAGTTCAGACATTTCAATGAAGGGTATTATATCACCGCGCCCTGATCTTTTTGCCAGATAAGTATCCCGGGGGAAATCAGGTTCGCTTGAATTGATAATGTAACCTTCTGTAACGTCAATTGTACTTGCTGCATAACAAGATGGAAGTTCTGCTTTATAGGGGTGAATACGATTGAGAAATTCATTTACTGCATGGCTAGCAATCAGCATATTTACACTTATTACTGCGGGGTTATTGACATTAATGTTTTTGATATAGGAATTTTTCAATAAACTCCCAAATTCAGCGGGATTTTTTCTAAACTGGCTAGAAGCTCTCAAATCCTCCATTGTGTAAACCCCGCGTGTTACTAAAGATGATTTAAATGGTTGTAAGTAATGAACAGATCCACATATTTGGTCTATGCCACCCAATCCATTCGCTTCGAGTTTTACACCTAAGTCAAAATAGGGGATAAGATAAAATGAAGCAAGCTGATTTAATAGATGACGGCCATCTACACTATCCATGCAACCAAATAGAGCATCACATTTAGCTAGTTCTCTTAGTGTTTCGATATCATCATATAAGTTGATCTGTTTAGCAACAATAACAGTTCCTAGCCCAATTTTCTCAATTGCATCTGCAAGAACATGTACTTTTGGCTTTCCTTTCTTAGCATCCGCTGCTGTTGTATTCAAAATACGGTTGAGATTTTTGCTTTCGACAATATCTGGATCAACAAGTATAAGTTTACCGACTCCTAACCTAACAAGTTGTTCTATAACCGGGCTCCCTGTTCCAGAACAGCCAATAACGCCAACAGTCAATTCGCTTAAACTCTGATAGGTCATTTCACCGAATGCCTGAATAGTTCTTAAAGCAAAATCCCTATTCCTTTTTTTTTTAAGGTCGGAAAACTGCTGAATTGTATCGCCAGCAATCATTATTTTCTTAATTGGTTCATGGTGAAGATCATTAAAGAAAAATCGCCCGAATATTTTCCCTTCAGGTAGCATTACTGCACTCGCGTGGGGTTTGTCATTTATAGCCCACCCAAAAGCAGAATCAAAGAACTCATAATCTGAAATATCATCCGTTTTTGAGAATTTGTCAAATCCCCCTGGGTGACTGTGAATCTTTAAAATCGCAAGATTAGATTTTCCTATTCTTTCAAAATAGTGCTGGATACGTTGTGTTGGCCAATGTAAAATGTCACCTTCTCGACTGTAGCATTCATCATGAGGAATCAGGGTCAAGTCATTAATAGATAATATTTCTGCTTCAGTATCACTGAATCTTCCGCACAAAGCAACCGCGACGGCTTCCTTTCCATCGTTTGGAAGCAAATGTTGTTTCAGGATTTCATAATGAAACCCTGATATTCTAAGCTGCAATTCCATTGGGTTGTTTTATGAATTCTTGTTCAAACCAAAAGCTGATTAAGGAAAAGTGCGTTGAAAGGTCATCAATTCCCTCTCTCCAAGGATTTTGAGGCGTTCTATGCCTAGACCAACGCTGAAACTGTTTCCCATCTATTGATTGGCCGCATACAGCATTAATATTCTTGTTGTCAAGGCGTTTTAAGGCTGGATAAAAGTATGCCATATCAAGTTGGGTTCGTGGGTAACCGGTTTCTATCTTTACAGCAACAGAAACGGTTTTGCAGTCATACCCAGAGACAACAGGGTAATCTTTTACGATTATCCACTGCATTCCTTGGTCATTGACAGCCTCCCATGGTAGACCCAGACCTTCAAGAAAAACAAGATCTTCTTCGGGTAGGATAAAGTCTCTTCTCACTATCCTTCAGTTTGATCCAATGGAATAGTCATGAATTTTTCAATTCCTGGCTCTGTAAAGCATACTTTTTGGTCATAATTAATCCTTACTACCTTACCTCCTTTGAAACGTTGGTTCAATTGAAATCTTTCAGGGGGTGTTTTTCCGGCAAGGATTAAAATCTCTCTACCTGTCATACACTCGCATTGGACTTTAAATTGCTGTCTATCCACCATTATAATGTAATGATGTCCTGGGGGGACAGGTCTTTCTTCCTTGGTGTAAAGAGCAACATCAATGACTTCCACTCCTGATTCTGACTTGTTGTTTGTATCCATTTTTGAAATTTGTTTATTGATAGAACCTATAACCGTGACAAAGTAGCGCCTCTATCCCTTGTCACGGTTTAGTATTTATTGTATTAAACGTTTTTTAAAATGCAGGTAGTTGCCAAAGTGAAGCCTATAGAAATTAACTTCACCTGCCAACAAATTGTTGATGGGTTGAAAAATGATGTCGACTTAAGGAAGTTACAATTATTTCAGAACAACTTCTTTCAGAAGTTTAAAGGATATATCTATAAAATTGCAATTCAAAAGTGCGTTAATTTTAGTGATTCAAGAGAGTTAGCGACAGACATTACTCAACAGACCTTTATTAGTGCTTTTCGCAAAATCAAAAATTTCGACTTGTCTAGGGAATCGGACTCAACAAAGCACGAGGCCATTCTTAAAGCATGGTTAGGCATAATAGCCAATAACTGTTTTAATAAGGAATATGCAAAAAAGAAAAACTGGATTTCAATAGATGACTTGGAATTAGGACAGGTAGACACGCATTATGATTTGTTTGATAGCCTATATGGTGAAGAACCCATTGAAACCCCAAATGAGTTTCGTCTAAAATTAAGGGAGGTAATGAAAAATTTAACTGAGGTGCAAAGACATGTTATAGAGACTTATGCGAATGAGGGTTGTATAAATGATCCAACGCGAAAACTTAGTTCAAATGCAATGAGTCTTCTCTGTGAATTACATACTACAAACTCAGCTAATATCCGTCAGATTAAGAAGAGGACACTTGATAAAATTAAAAAACATTGCTTTTAAACCGATAAACAAAAATCATGAAAAAAAGAGCGAACAATAATTCCGAAAATTATCAACAGAATAGGATGATAGAGAGATCCCTCAAAACAGGTGGATTCCTCTTTCCAGAAACTTTTGAAGATGTGAGGGAATTTGAACGCATTTTTGGGGCAACAGATGTAATTCTACCTGCAGAATTACAAGAACCCACTTTCATTTACCCTAATGAAAAGGTAGAATTTAATTCCGTAGAACCAGAGAATGATAATTTTGCGATGGCTGCAAGAGAAGGAACATCTGAACTTCCAAAAGAGATTCAGCAAAAGATAATCAATGACATTAAGAGTGCTGAGAAAAAAATAAAGAAGGGATAAATGGATAAGAGCTTAGACGATATTGCCGAATTAGCAGAATCAATAGGTAATCGCTTCCTTTTCCGGGGAAGAGTAGACCTTGAAAAGATTGTTAAAACCAAACGGATTTCTTTTATTAAGAACAATTATGGCAATCATTTTCTAGGCCAATTGGTACATTATTCAAAGAAGTTTTATATCATTCTTAATACCGACCTACTTGAACATAGTGAATCTGGCCGGATACGTTTTACAATAGCACATGAACTTGGTCATTTTTTTATTTCTGCACACAAGGCTCAGCTTTCCAAAGGTGTGTCACTTTCCTTTAAGGGGGATTTAAACGAACAAGAATGTAAGAAAATTGAAATAGCTGCAAATCACTTTGCAGCAAACCTGCTTATGCCCAAAGCTCATTTTACAAGATTGGCACATAAACTGGAACTAGGACTTGCAGGGATTTTTATTCTTAAAGCGAAGTATGATACTTCAATTGAAAGCACAACCAAGCACTATGTAAACCTTAATATTTCAGCAAGTGTAATGATTAAATGGAAAGCGGACCATACGTTTCATTATTCTTGGTGCTCCAAATTATTTCGTGAAGTAACCGGAATTAAAGAATACCCTTTACCAATTCGCTTTGATTCTCGTTATATTAGTGAACAAGTAGCAGTAATTGACAGCAATGCTCTTGAGTATAATGAAACTGTGACGGAACTTTCGAGGTGGTTTTCTACAGTACTACAAGGGTCTTCAGAGGATATTCTGGGTCTTGAACAAACTGTAAAACTGGGAGATTTTGGAGGCATTACGCTTTTAACATTTCGAAAAGTAGACTAATTTAAACTTTTAGGAGTGAAGAACGAAGTACGTTTCTTTGACAGAAGCCCATTTGTTGTCTTGGATTTCATGCAGAATTTATGAACATCCGGCATTTTTAGGTGAACTTCGGATAAGAAAAACCTTAAAATCAGATGACTCCACTCGGCAAATACCTGGCAAAGCGGTCGGTTAACAAATCAGAAGTATCACGCAGAACGGGCCTGAGTAAAGTCCGCCTCAGCGAACTAACCCTGAACCCCGCCACCAAACTCCGGGCGGATGAGCTTTACCTCATCGCGCTGGCCATCCATGCAGAGCCTTGTGAGCTGCTGAAAGAAGTTTGCGGGCATCTGGAGCTGGAAGGGTGAGGGAGGCCAAGGGGCAGGCGCTGCGGCGCAAATTGGATCATTGACTATCTTTACCTTATGCAACTCGACCACCAAAGTATTGAAACCATCCAGGACTATTTCAGGACCAGACCGGTTCTGGCAGCCTATGTTTATGGTTCCTATGCAAGGGGAGAGGCAGATGAGCAAAGCGATATCGACATTTTAGTAGACCTGGACTATTCTCAGAAAATTGGCCTGGGATTTATCCAGATGCAGCTTGATCTGGAGCAATTGCTGAAAACAAGGGTTGATCTGGTTTCCTCCGGCGGACTGTCGAAGCACATCAAACCGATGGTGGAGCGTGAAATGGAGTTGATTTATGCGAGGTAGTTTAGGGGATAATGTAAGGCTGAACCACATTTCTAAGCAGAAAGAAGGCTTTAGAACGTGTCCTGACAGTGTCAGGACAGCAGAGAAGATTATGAAATCTACTGGTCTGACAGTGTCACACCAGCCACCACCAAAACCCTGAAAATGCCAAAACTTATCCTGATCCTCCTCTCCCTGCACCTCTTCACCCCCACCTCTGCCCAAACCACCGAAACACTGCGCCGGGAGATAGAGGCCATCGTTTCGGCCAAGCAGGCGGTGGTGGGGGTGGCCATCCGGGGGATGCACGCGGCCGATACCCTGAGTGTGCGGGGCGACCGGCATTTTCCGATGCAGAGTGTGTTTAAGTTCCCGATTGTGTTGTGTATGCTGGCGCAAATCGATGCCGGCAAGTTTGCGTTGGAGCAGGAGGTAGTCGTGCAAAAAAGTGCGTTGCTGCCGGGTTTTTGGAGTCCGTTAAGGGACAAATACCCGGAAGGCGCGACCTTGCCCCTGTCAGAACTCCTTCGTTATGCCCTGAGCCAGAGCGACAATGCGGCTTGTGATGTATTGCTGAAAATGTTGGGCGGTCCACAGGTGGTGGAGGCCTATTTCAAGGGACTGGGTTTTGAGGAAATTTCGATTAAAATTAACGAAGAAACCATGCAGGGGAACTGGGACGGGCAGTTTTTGAACTGGACGACTCCCCTCGAAGCCAACCGCATTTTGCGTACTTTTTATGAGCACAACAACCGCCTGTTGTCGGAAAGAAGTTATGCTTTTGTGTGGGAGCTGATGAAGGCTACCTCCACCGGAAAAAACCGCCTGAAGGGGCAATTGCCGCTGGGCACGGTGGTAGCGCATAAGACAGGTTGGTCGGGGCAAAACCAAACGACCGGCATCACCGCCGCCGTCAACGATATCGGAATCGTGTTTCTACCCGACGGGCGGTACTTTTTTATCAGTGTTTTTGTCACCGAATCGAAGGAAAACCTGACCACCAACGAAAAAATCATAGCCGACATTACCCAAGCCGCCTGGGATTATTTTGTCAGTAAAAAGTAGCCGGGAGGGCAGTTAGTGCCGGTCTACGGTGAATAAACGCTCTATTCACCGCATTTTTGCGGAGAATAAGCCGGATCACCCCCGTGAAATGCTGAATACCGCATGGTAATTAGCTGAATCATGGCCATGTTTGTTTTCACCAGCCTTCAATGAGCATGTTTGATACGCCCGATACCTTCTACCTCTCCCAACCCGAACCCAACCAAAGCTGCCTGCTGACCCTGCGCCACCTCATTCTGCAGCAGGATCCGGGTATTACCGAAACCCGGAAGTACGGCATGCCCTGTTTCTGCTACGGCCAGCGGGCGTTCTGTTATTTGTGGACGGATAAAAAGACGACCGAACCCTATCTGCTGCTGGTAGACGGCAAACGGCTGGAGCACCCGGCGCTGGAGGCGGGTGATCGGGCCAGGATGAAGATACTGCGGGTAAATCCGAACGGTGACTTAGCGGTGGGGGAGATTACGGAGATTTTGCAACTGGCTTTGGGGGTTTAGACATCGAGAGGGCGAGAGGCGAGAGCGCGAGACTTTTTTATTGTGCCGGCGGTGCCGGCGATGGATCAGGAGCAGGGTTTGTTGTACCACCGTGGCCTGTAGGGCCACAAGCTGTGTATACGCGTAAGCGCACCCCCCAACCCTCCGACCCTGTAGGGGTTGAACAAAAACATCCCTTTCAGCACAGCTATGCCATACCGCGGCTCGCCTGTCCTTCTCGATACGGTTTACGCTGTTTATTTTTTACGGGAAAACCTACTCGAAATGACAGGCTTTTGGGTTTGCTCTGTTTATTTTTTATGGAAAAACCTACTCGAATGACAGGCTTTTGGGGTTACCTGGTTTATTTTTTATGGAAAAACCTACTCGAAAGGACAGGCTTATGAAATCTCTGTGAAACTCTTCTGACTCCGTGGAATCTGCGTTAAAAAAGCCAGGCCAGCAAAGCCCGGAAATCCCGTCTCGCACTCTCGTCTCTCGAAATCTCAATGTCTGAAAGTACTTTTGCAGAACCAACACCCCACCCATGCGCAAAATAATCTTAGACCTCGCCGTCACCCTCGACGGATTCATAGAAGGCCCCAACGGCGAACTCGACTGGCTCGACGATGACCCGGAGGTGGATTTCGGGGACATACTCAACGGCATACTCGAAGGGGTAGACACCATTTTTTACGGCCGCGTCAGCTACGACATGTGGGGGAACTACCAACCCGATGAAAACGCCAGCGACAAGCTGAAGGCAGCGTACCGGGTGCTGCATAGCAAGAAAAAATACGTTTTTTCACGCACCCAGACCGCCGGGACGGGCGATGCCACCTACCTGCAGGCCGACAGCAAAGAGGCGATACTGGAACTGCTGCGTCAGCCCGGCGAAAACATCTGGCTGTATGGCGGCGCGGAGCTGGTGACCACCTTTGTGAACATGAACCTGGTGGATGTTTACCGGCTGGCGGTGCATCCCGTGATTTTAGGCGCGGGCAAGCCGCTTTTTAGCGATATCCGGCAAAGGATCAACCTGAAACTGACGGATGTGAAAAGATCCGACACCGGTTTGCTGATGCTGACTTATGCGGCCGACAGGAGTTAGGCAGCCGGAGAAACGGCAGATACCAAAAGGGATATTTGCAGCGTTTGGTGCTGGTGAGCAAAACCGTGTATCCCGAAAAGTTGTGCAGAACCCTGCTTTTGACCCCCGACAGTCTTGAAAACCTATTTTTTGCTTCAGTTTAACCGGACCAACCGCACGCTGCGGGGCTATGGCATGCATCCCGTATTAGGGTATCTGCTGGGTTTTGCTGCTTTTATATTGTTATCGACTTACCTCTTTCATCAAACCACCTATGGCGGGCCGGTGCTGCTGCTGCTGGCCCTGGGGATACTTGCCAAAATGGCAGCCACGGGCAGAACGGAATTTTTAAGGTTGGTTTTTGGCGATCGGAAGGGGCGGCTCATCAGGCTGCTGGAAAACCTGATGATCAGCCTGCCGTTTTTGGTGGTCCTGTTGTACCAGGGTGCCTATGCGGCAACCCTTTTACTGATCGCGGGGAGCGGAGCCATGGCCGGCTTACGCCTTAAGGGCAGGCCGAATTTTACACTACCTACGCCCTTTTACCGCAAGCCGTTTGAATTTACGGTAGGGTTCAGGAATACCTGGTACCTGTTGCTGCCGGCCTATATTTTAACCGCCATTGCGGTATCGGTTCAGAATCTGAACCTCGGGTTGCTGGCCATGCTGCTGGTATGGGGGATTTCGATGACCTATTATCTGCGACCTGAACCTGCCTATTTTGTCTGGTCTTACGCGGTCAGGCCTTCCGGCTTTATTTTTGAAAAAATGAAAACGGCCACTGTCTTCGCAGCCGGGCTTGTTCTGCCCGTGGTGGCAAGCCTGTTGTTGTTTTTCCCGCAGCATCCGGAGATGACGCTTTTTATCGCCTTTTTCGGGTTTGTTTTTTTATGGACCATCATCCTGGCCAAATACGCTGCCTATCCCGATGAAATGGGCCTGCCGGAGGGTGTCCTGATCGCCCTGAGTATTTATTTTCTCCCGCTGCTGCTGGTGATGATCCCTTTTTTTTACTTCAAGTCAATTAAAAACCTGAACCTGCTGCTGAAATGATCCGGATAAAAGAACTGCACAAGCAGTACGGCGAAAACCTTGTGTTGAAAAATGTGAACCTCAGCTTTTCCGGTGGCAGGGTGTACGGGATAGTAGGGGAAAACGGAGCCGGTAAAACAACCCTTTTCCGGTGTATCGCCGGTTTGGAGGATTTTCAGGGAGAAATCAGTTCGGAATTCCGTCCGCTTAAAAACCACCTGGGTCTTTTATTGACGGAGCCCTTTTTCTTTTCGAACATGACCGGCAACGAGTACATCCGGTTGTTGTGTAATGCCCGTGGCCTTTCTATCCCGGATCCGGAAGCCAGGAATGTCTTTGATCTCCCGCTCCGTCAGTATGCGTCAACCTATTCCACCGGCATGAAAAAGAAACTGGCGATCACCGCTATTCTTTTACAGGAGAATAAATATTTCATACTCGACGAGCCTTTCAACGGGGTGGATATTCAGAGCAATATGGTCATCACCGAAATCATCCATAAACTGAGGGAGCTGGACAAAACGGTGCTGGTTTCTTCCCATATTTTTTCGACCCTGCGCGACACCTGCGATGAGATACATCTGCTGAAAAAGGGGGAGCCCGTTACAACCGTGGATAAGCAGGGATTTGACCGGCTCGAAGCGGAAATGAAAGCGGCCACCATCGGGAATAAGCTCGAAAAGCTGGGAATTAAATAAGCCGGGCTTCCGGCTATCCTTTTGGTCCCGCAGTTTCGTGCCGGAAATGCAGGGCTTTTCTTACATTCGTCAGGTTCTTACCGGCCGGCCGTAGCCGGATCAAAGGAACAGACCCGACAACGATCGCCATGAAAAAGACAAGCTTTTTACTGACAGGATTGGTTCTATCCTTTTGTTTTGGCTTTTTCCTGAAGCCGGTAGCTACTTTGCCGGCCAAGGCTCCGGCTGAAACTGCGCAATCCACAGATAACCCTCCAACCACCAAACCCATGAAATTAGGTGCCTTTTCAATCAGTCTGAGTGTCAAAGACCTCAAAACCTCCAGGGAATTTTATGAAAACCTTGGTTTCAGCGTTTTCGCCGGAAGTATGGAAAACCATTACCTCATCATGAAAAATGAAAACGCGCTCATCGGGCTGTTTCAGGGCATGTTTGAGGGGAATATCCTGACATTTAACCCCGGTTGGGACGAAAACGCCCGTAACCTCGAAAAATTCGACGACATCCGGGAGATCCAGAAGCAGCTGAAAAGTAAAAATATAAAGCTGACCAGTGAAGCGAACGAACAGACTTCCGGCCCCGCCAGTTTAATGATGACGGACCCTGATGGCAATGTCATTTTATTGGATCAGCACCGCTAAAATAAACATAGATGCTCACTGAAATCCATCCCAAACTCCCCATGCGGGACAAAGCCGTCACCCGCGATTTTTATCTGAATCAGTTAGGTTTTCAAGATATAGGCAGCGCCGACTTTGCCGGATACCTGATGGTAAAAAAGGACAAGGTAGAGATTCACTTTTTCGAATTTAAAACACTCAATCCCCTCGAAAATTACGGACAGGTCTATATCCGCACCACCGCCATCCGCGACTGGTATCAGCTGGCCCTCGACCGTAAAATCAATATACCCACGGCAGGGCATCTGCAGGTAAAACCTTGGGGCCAGCAGGAATTTGCGCTGCTTGACCCCGACCACAACCTGCTGACCTTCGGACAAGCGCTGTTACTATAAACACCTGTATTAAACCACGGAGTACACGGAGGCACGGAGCGTCCATGCACCGTGCCCTCCGTGCCCCCCGTGTTAAACAAACAGAAACCACCCGACTCATGAAACAGAAAATTTATCAGATCGACGCCTTCACGGATAAGGTATTTATGGGCAACCCTGCAGCTGTTTGTCCCCTGGAGCAGTGGTTAAGTGATGACTTGCTGCAAAAAATAGCTATGGAAAACAACCTGGCGGAAACCGCTTTTTATGTCAGACAAGGCGATCAGTACCACATCCGGTGGTTTACCCCTGCTGTGGAAGTGGATTTGTGCGGACATGCTACCCTGGCCGCTGCCTTTGTGCTGTTCAACCATGAAAACCATACCGGCGACGTGATTCACTTCTTTTCGCCCAGGAGTGGTCCGCTGACGGTAACCAAACGAGGCGATTTACTGACCCTCGATTTCCCGACCGATCATTTTGAGCCGGTTGCCCTGACAGAAGTCCTGGAAAGCTGCACCAATCAGCACCCCCTGTCGGCTTTCAAAGGGAAGACAGATTATCTGCTTGTTTTTGAAACGGAGGCAGCCGTCAGAAATGCCATGCCTGCTTTTGAGCGGATAGCAGGTTTGAAAGCACGCGGGCTGATCATCACCGCCCCGGGGGATGAGGTTGATTTTGTTTCAAGGTTTTTTGCACCCCAGGCAGGTATCACGGAGGATCCCGTAACCGGATCGGCCCACACCACCTTAACACCCTATTGGGCGAAGGAATTGGGCAAGACGGAGCTATCGGCCATACAACTTTCGGAACGCAGGGGTTACCTGCAATGCCGCCACCTGGGCGACAGGGTTGAAATCAGCGGTCAGGCCCGGCTGTATCTGATTGGAGAGATATTCCTGAACTGACCTCCCAGGACGCTGCCTTGCTGATTGATTTGAAGCGGGAAAGCACTTTATCTGTATTCTGAATCCCCGGAAACAACTACCTTATGTAAAATTACTCCCCATGTGCTTTTCCGCAACAGCCAGTTTTACCGCAGCTATAGTCATCGGATCTATAGGGGTTGCTACCCTGAAAACATGCAATACCTCCAATGAACGGTACTTCGGGGCCATTCCGCTGTTATTCGCCTTCCAGCAATTCATAGAGGGGTTTGTCTGGCTTAGCTTAACCAGGCCTGAGTACAGTCAATTACAAGGTTTAGCCTCCGTCAGCTTCCTTTTTTTTGCCTGGGTAGTCTGGCCGATACTGATCCCACTTTCGGTATACAAACTTGAAAACGGGGGAATTAAAAAAAGCCTGAACCGCTGGTTATTTTTTCTGGGTCTGGGTTCGGGCCTGTATGCGCTGTATACCCTTGCAGCCGGCCAGGTCATCCCCTATGTAGCGGAACTGCACATTGATTATAAGTTTGTTTTTGAGCATAAAAACAAACAGTTCCTGTTCATCCAGCAGGCTGTTTATTTAATGGTAACAATACTTCCTTTATTCCTTTCGACGGTAAAGGGCACTAAAATACTTGCTACCGCAAACCTGATTTCCCTGATGTTTGCCTTTTTATTTTTCAGTCAGGCTTTACCCAGTGTATGGTGTTTTTTTGCAGCCATTTTAAGTGGCATTATATACTGGATACTCAAAACGAAAAATCATCCGGTCCCGGAAAGTATGGTTTATGTACAAAAATGAGTTACCCTACAGGATAGCTGTTTCACCGCAGTAAATACCGGTAAGCGTAACCGGTTTTCTTATAGAAAGGCTACCCCGGCATTTTTTAAATCACCCCCGGTATCCGGAAGAGTACCACACCTTTCCAGCTCCGCAGGGGTACTGCTTTATACTGTTGTTGGATAAAGACTTTATCCTCTTCCCTGAAGACCAGCACCATTTCACCTGATTTAAACTTCATTTCCCGGGTCATCCTGATTTGATACCCATGCTCTTCCTCAAACGCACGGACGTAGAACAGGAGCTGGTCGTAATGTTCTTCGTGTTCTTCTTTTTTGTAAACGGTCAGTTTTTTGATTTCAGGGGCATTTTCATGGAGATATTTCAGGGCGGCACCCTCCATCACCATCGGAAAAAGTGCTGTTTCCGTATCCTGGATGCCGGATATGACAGACCGGTAAGGTTTTACAAGGAAAACAAGGGCTAAAACTGCCATCAGGGTCGTTTTTACCATCCCTTTGCCTTTGATCTTAAGCTTGTCGGACACCCACATGCCCAGCTCCACAAACGAAAACCCAATCAGGACGGCCATTACCGGAAACAGGGGGGCATCGTACCAGGCCAGTTTATCAGCCGGATAAGAAATGAGCAGAAAATAGCCTGCGGCCGTAATCATCAAACTGACCAGCACCCGGAATTTATCTCCTTTAAAAACGAATAACCCCACAACCGACAGCGGCAGGGCGTAGGTAAAAGGATAAAACCGGGTCGCTTTCAACTGCTGATAATACCAGTCAAACGGATGTGCCTGCCAACTCATCAGTCCCTTGCTGAAGCGCATGATCTCAAGGTCCAGAACTGCCTGAAAATAGCCGGGTGTGTAAAGATTTCTGATAAAATAATAACCTGAACACAACACAACCGTAAGTACGCCGGCGTAATACAGGTAGCGGTCGCTGAACAGTTTTTTACGGTTGTAAAACAGCAAGGCGATGATCAGCATAAACGGTCCGAAGAAAAACCCGGCTATCCCCTTGGTGAGAAAACCAAAGGTGAAAGCTGCAGCCAGCAGCAGATAATGGAGCCGGCTATCCGCTGGTTTTTTGATGACCAGGTCGATTAAAACAAACAATCCAAGACAGAGCCAGAAAACCAAGGCAGCATCCAGATCACCCGTTCTGACCACATGGCTCCCCACATAACCTGCCGACGACAAGAGAATACCTGCAGAGATTAACCCGACCAGCCGACTTCCGATGACCCTGACACTGAAAAAATAGACCAACAGCACCGTCAGCAAGCCAAAAATGGCAGAAGGCAGTCTGACCGTGAACTCATTGATGCCGAATAACTGCATGCTCAGGGCCTGCAGGGCAATCACCAGGGTGGGTTTGGTATTGTACCAATCGGGCTGCCCCATATGCTCCGCGACAAAAAAATTGCGATTGTGCAGCATATCGATGGCATTGTTGGCATAGGTAGCCTCATCCCACATGCCGATGGGTGCTTTGTCTAACTGATAAAAAAGCGGAAAATAGCTCAAAACCAGCAACAGCAGCAGTACTGTTGCTTCATGTATGTACCTGCGATTTACCATTTCCTTGCTGCCTGCAACGCATTTTGTTGGGTGCTAAGGTATTAATTTATGGTGTTCAGGCAGCGGGGGAGTGGAGCGTGAAGCGAGGGGGTTTGCCTGGGTGCGGTGAATCTGGTTTCGACCGTGAAATGGAATCATTTCAGGGGTGGACAGTCACCGGCCGACTGTTGCACGGTCTGTTTGCGCTTACGGGATGGTCGGTGGCTTTGCATTTTACGGACTTTATCCTTCTCCTATCTCATCCTTGCAGGAGAAGTCGGGGATTGTATAGTCCGTAACCTGCTGCCACGTGCTTCCGGAACATTGACAGCCCACGCGGCCGACAGCCGTTTACCTAACCCTGTATTGGTTCTTTTTCTTTAACTTGGGACTTGTTCCCGGGAGCATAAGGGGACGCAGAAATCAATACCAAACCAAATGTTATGACAACTGTAAATGTCTATCTCACTTTTAATGGTAATTGTGAGGAAGCTTTCAATTTTTACAAGTCTGTTTTCGGCGGGGAATTTCCGTATGTAGGCAGGTTTAAGGAAATGCCTCCGCAGGAAGGAATGCCGGCGTTGCCCCCGGAGATGGAAGAGCAGATTATGCATATTTCGTTGCCCATCAGCCAGGAAACCAGTATCATGGGCAGCGATACCGGGGGTGAATGGGCACCTTATTTCAAGCAGGGGAACAATTTTTCGATTTCCATCAATACGGACAGCCAAGCAGAAGCGGACCGGTTGTTTAACGGTCTCTCCGTGGGTGGAAAAGTGACAATGCCCCTGGCAGAAACTTTCTGGGGTGATTATTTTGGCATGTTTACCGACAAATTCGGCATCAACTGGATGTTGAGTTTTAAAGCCAGGCCGCAGTAAAGGGCGGCAGAATAGGGGATGGATGCACTTGTGCGCAGTCGGTGCCGATGGTCAATTGTCCATGGCCTACATACCCCTGCGGCGTGGTCCACAGTCCACGATTTTGCAGGCCTTAGTTTCTCTCCTCTCTCCTCCCCGCAAGGGAAGTCAAAGGCTGACAGTTCACCCCTTCGCAACCCACCCTTACGATAGCTTCCCCTCCCCACTCTCCACTCTCCACTCACCCCCCCCCCTCTCCACTCCCCATCCTGAAACCCATGGAAATCAGAAATTACCCCCTCGTCTATCGCATCATGCACTGGGCCATTGCCATTTGTATGCTTTTGCTGCTGCTGACCATCTTTTTACGTATTGGCTGGATGAACAAAGACCACATGGCCGATATCATGCAGGCCTATCTGTTAGAGAACGATGTGGAGCTTTCCCGGGATCAGCTGATTGTGATGGCCAAAAAGGTAAGGAGCCCTATGTGGGAATGGCATATTTACCTCGGTTATGTGTTAACCGGTCTTTATGCCATACGGCTGGCGCTGCCTTTTTTCGGGCAGATGTCGTTTGCAAGTCCTTTCAAAAAAGGGTTATCCATGCAGGTGAAATTCCAGTTCTGGGTTTATCTCGTTTTTTATGTATTTATGGCCGTTTCTCTGGTAACAGGCCTGATCATCGAACTGGGTCCCAAGTCGTTGAAGGAGCCGGTGGAAGCCGTTCATGTGCTGTCGATTTATTATCTGCTCGCCTTTATCTTCCTGCATTTCGGCGGGATACTGCTGGCTGAGTTTACGAAAGATAAGGGGATTATTTCGAGGGTGATAAGGGGCTAGTGGAGTGATGAGAGATTAGAGAGTAGTGAGGGTGGAGCAGCGCGTCTTGGTGGGCTGAGCTTATCGAACCCACCCCTGCGCGCATGCGTTAAAGCCCCTAGTCCCTCATCCCTACTTCCCGCCCCTCTTCCAAAAATCCCCTAAAATGGGTATTGCTTCGGTAGCTTCTTTGTGTCAAATTGTGGCCTGTAGGGATGCTGTGTGTTGACAGCCCCTAAACCAAACCAAACTATGAAAAAGCTGTTTTTGACGTTACTGGTCGCCTTGGCAGGCGGTCTGAACGCGTATGCTGTGAATGTTTCCGGCACCATCGCTGCCAATACATCCTGGACACTGGCCAACTCTCCCTATGTGGTGACGGCCGCGCTTACGGTTAATCCCGGTATAACCCTCACCATCGACAGTGGGGTTGTAGTTCGGGTAAATAATGCGGTTAACATGACTTTTAACGGCAACCTTGTTGCCAACCGGGTTACTTTCGAGTCAGCCGACGCCATTGCAGGCAGGGGTAAATACGGCACCCTGCTCTTCGCAGGTACTGTCAGTGTCACCAATTCTGATTTCAGGAGCGGTACATTGCTGGACTTCACCGGTACAGCTGCCAAAAATTTCAATGGTTGTACGGTTACCAAATTCACCAATGGAATTACGTTAAGGAGCACGGCTACCCTCACGTTTGCAGGAGGGGCCTTGACAGACTGTGCCAGCGGCTTTACCATTTTTGGCGGCTCCCGCGTCAATTTCAACAATGCGTCGATGAATACGATCGACGGGATAGCTTTCGGATCGATCAGCAGCGGGCTGAATACCATCTCGCTGGATAATGCTACGGTATCCAACATTGGTACACCCATTAATTGCAGCGTGGCTGCCAATATCTTCACAACGGGTATCAATTCGTTTTCGCAAATGAATACCAATGCGTTTGTCGTCATTGGCTTCACCACCCAGGCGGATACCCTTAACTGGGGCAGTTTGCCGGTGCCCTATCACCTCACCACTTCCTATACGGTCAATGCCGGCGAATTGCTGACCATCGGCACGGGCAATACCGTTAAATTTCCCGGGGGAGCTAATTTTTATGCAAACGGCAGCATAGTCGCTACGAATACCACTTTTGACGCCATCAGCACAACACAGAGCCGGGGGCAGTACAACAGCCTCAACATAGCCGGGTCGGCTACCTTCAGCAATTGTACTTTTAACAGGGGTACGGTACTTGATTTCTCTGGAACAAGTCAGAAAACAATGACCAATTGTACGGTAAACAAATTCACCAACGGGGTTTCCGTACAGGGAACCCCGCTGGTCACTTTTACGGGTGGCAGCATTACCGATTGTTCGAGGGGTGTTTATCTGTCTGGTGCTGCTGAGGTATCGTTCGATGGTACCAATATCTCTCAGATTGATAACGAAGCCCTGTATGCGGTGGCAGCCAATGCCACCTTCAGGCTGCACAATGCAACCATCAACAATGTGGGAACTGCTGTCAGGATGGGAGCGGTTTGTAACCTGCTGACGAGTGGTAACAACCAGTTTTTACAGCTGAATACCCGCAAATTCATCTGGGTAGAGGCCGGCAGCATGAATCATCCCGCCTACCTGGGCTATGTAAACATTCCGTACCACCTCACCAGCGGCATGACGGTTTCGACAGCCGGCCGGCTGCAGATAGCCAGCAACAATATTTTCAAATCGATGAATGCCTTTTACATCGACGGGAAGTTCATTGCTGAGGCGATTCCCGGAGAATCGATTTATTTCACCTCCCTGAGAGACGACAACTGGGGGGGTGATTCCAACGGCGATGCCAACATCACTTCGCCGGCCCGCAACGACTGGACAGGTTTTCTGATCCGGAATACGGCCGTCGACAGTGCCTGTTTGTTCAAACGGGTTCAGATACGTTTTGCAAACTATGCCATAGAAACCAACAGCTCTTCTCCCCGCATTGATTCCTGTACCCTCAGCATCAACACCCGGGGGGTGAATTTCGAAGGAGAGTCGTCGCCCATCTTCACCAACAACACCCTGGCATCGAGTCAGCAGGTACCCATCGCTCTCGACTTCAATGCCGATCCGGTCATGGTAAACAATACCTTTTCTTTTTCCGATAATCAATTTGATGCCATTGGTCTGATAGGTTCTCAGGTGACCCGGAACAGCATCATCAAGGTCCGCTCATTGGGTGCCATTACCAACATTACCTATGTGATGCTGAGTACTGAAATTACCGTGCTGCCTGGCATAACCCTGACCATAGCGCCGGGTGTTGTGATCAAACATGCGCAGCAATCCTTTTACTACAATATTTTCAAGATAGATGGTACCCTGATTATGGAAGGGAAGTCAGATTCGGTCATTACCATTACCTCGGTCAAGGACGATGCGATCGGGAATCCTTTCGATACCAACAAGGACGGGAACAGCACCACGCCTACCGTGAATGATCTGGGGCCGATTTTCATTACCCAGACAGGTGGTGGCAGCCGGATTAAACATGCGCACCTGAAATATATGGGCGGTGGCTATTATTACGGCCTGTATACCTATAACAGCGAACCCATCCGCAGGGATGCTGCCGTGGTGATTTACAATGCCAGCCCTTCTATCCGGAATTCGGTTATTGAAAGTGGTGTTTTTGGTGTTTTTGCCTACCGGAGTTCAAATCCGGTGATTGATTCGATACAATTTGTGAATCTTTCCAATGCTCCGGTGGCTTTCAGCATGTCGGCCAATCCTACCCTCACCAACATCAGCTTTACCAATGTTGGCTGGCGGGCGCTGGGTTTGCTTGGACGGAATGTTTCTGCCAACGGTACGGTTGCCCGCCGGAATGTGGCCGGTTTTACCAACATCACCTACGTGGTTTTTGAGGAGATCAACATCAACCAGGGTACCCACGTGGACATTGCGGACGGGGTCATTATCAAGTTTGCCAATACTGGTTCCCGCATCATCGTGGAAGGCAGTTTACGCACCCTGGGTACTGCCGCCAATAAGGTAGTATTTACTTCGATCAAAGCAGATAACCTGGGTAATCCGGGCGATACCAATGGTGATGGTTCGGCCACATCACCCAACCGGGGTGACTGGGATCATATCGAGTTTCTGGATCCAAGCAACGATACCACCTCACTGCTGTCGCATCTGGAAATCAGCTATGCCACCCGTGGCACGGTGCTGCGCAATGCCAACACCCGTTTCCGGAATGTCCTGATCAATCAGGCCAGCAGTTACGGCATCATTACCCACGAAGCCAGCCGGCCAGACATCGACAGCAGCACCATTCAGAACTGCAACGGCGATCCTATTGCCTTGTCGTATGCTTCTGATCCGGTTTTTGGTCCGAACATCGTCTTCAGCCAGAACATCAGCAGCGGCCTTTTCCTGCATGAAACCAATCTCAACAGCCCGGCTCAGCTCAAATCGAAAAACGTGGCCGGCATCAACAACATCGCCTATATCATTGAGACGGTAAACATCAACAGCGGCGGTCGTTTGAGCATTGATCCGACGGTGGTGATTAAAATGCGCCGCCTCTTCTGGTACAGCTCCGCTTTTATGGATGTAACCGGCGGTATTTTCGCCAGGGGTACCAACAGCCAGAAAATCTACATTACCTCCTGGAAGGATGATTCGGTTGGCGGAGATACCAACAACGATGGCAACGGAAGTGTGCCTGAAAACACCGATTTCAACTACATCCGCTTTACCAATGTGCCGGATTCGACCCGGGCCTATTTTAAAAATGTACAGATTAAATATGGCGGTTACAGCAGCGAGGCGATGATCAACTTTGTAAACAGTGCCGGTTATATCGACAGCTGCAATCTGGAACACATCAGCGCGCGCGGCATCCGTATTTCCGGTACCAGCAATCCGCGCATCCGGAACACCAAATTCTTCAATATTCCTACGCATGCGCCGCTTTGGATCTCCATGTTTTCGAATCCGGAGATTCATCTTAACAACGAACTGCAGAATGTAGCCTATTATACCATTGAGCTCATACCAGAAGTATTCTCGCAGGATGCGACTTTCATTTTCAGGAATTTTGCGGGCATCGACAGCATCACCTACATGCTCAGAGACGGGGTGACAGCCCCTACCAATACCGGCGGGCATATGGTGGTAGCCAACGGTACCACCATCAACATCCCGGCGGGTATGATCTTCAAGATACATGGCGGCAACGGGGTGTTTGGCGTGGATGGCCGGCTGAACATGAACGGAACGGCGCAGAAACCCATCATTGTGACCGATTACCGGGACGATACCCATGGCCGCCCGGCAGATATGAATGGCGATGGTTCGGCCAGCGCACCGCCCAGTCAGCAATTCGGGGGCAGCAATGGTTCGTGGATGTTTGATTTCAAACCGGTCAGCAACGATAGCAGCACTATCCGTAACGTGCTTTTCCGCTTTGGAAACCGCCTGGCCGATATGAGCAATGCATCGCCTGATTTACGCCATGTTTATGTCGACCGTACCCGGACAGGTATTCACCTGTACGGTTCAAGTACCCCAAAAATCGACAGTTGTACTTTCCATAACCTGTACCGGGAAGCTTTGAATACCTCTGTACTTACCTGGCCGGCCTCGGCCTCGGGTAACGTACTTTCAGGAACTACCTACCGCGCCGTTGCCATACCGGGTGAGTCGCTGGTACAGGATATTACCCTTCAGAAACGCAGTTTCGGGGGCATGACCAATGTGCCCTACTATTTCCCGAATGGTTTTACCGTAGCCAACAACGCCATACTGACCCTGAGTCCCGGACTGGTTCTGAAGTTTGAGCCGGGCAATCAGCTGGTCGTGAACAAGGGCCTGGTTGCAGAAGGGGGATTTACACCAGACAGCAACATTGTGATGACCACCATCATGGATGATTTTTACGGTGGCGACAGCGATGCCAACGGCATTCCGAATCAGAATACACTGAACAGTACCACCTGGCGCGGGGTATTAGTCAACAATGAGGCCATCGACAACGAGGTGCGTTTCCACCGGGTCATTTTCCGTTACGGTTCTACTTATTCACCTGAATCGGAAGGTTTCATCCGGACCATCAGCGCCAGTCCGGTGGTGACCTATTGTACCTTCGACCGGGGTGTTACGGCTGTTTCCGCCTCCGCCGCTTCCAATCCGGTAATTAACTTCTGTGATTTCAAAAACATGGAATGGGGTGTTTACAATACCAACCGTTCCTTTAACATTGATGCCCGGAATAACTGGTGGGGCAACAACAGTGGTCCGACCCATGCCGGCAATCCGGCCGGTACCGGTGCCAAGGTTACCGATAGTGTGCGTTACACCCCGTGGCTGATCAACGGGTCGCACAACCCCATACTGGGCGATGTGAGCCTGAACGGGCAGATACAGGCCTTTGATGCCGCCATGGTGCTACAGGCGAATGTGTCGCTCATCACCCTGAATGCTACCCAGCAGCTGGTAGCAGATGTAACCGGCAACAGTACGGTTTCTGCTATGGATGCCTCCTATATTCTGCAATACGTAACAGGCATCATCAATAAATTCCCCGCGGAGGAGCTGTTTTTCAACCGGCAGTTCCCGGATGTCAGCCGTGCGGTATTTGCGCTCGGCAAAACAGCCGCCGCTCCAGGTCATTTGGTCAGGGTACCTTTGCATATCCGTCAGGCCGATGGCATGCTGGGAGCCGACCTCAACATTCAGTTCGATGCCAATCTGCTGCACTGGTCGGGCGTAGAAGGGGTGATGCCGGGTCTGCAGCTGAACCATCAGGTGGATCCGCTGACGGGTACCCTGTATCTCTCGGTAGCCGGCATTCAGCAGCTTTCAGGCGATGTCCGGATTGCAGAGCTTGTATTTGAGGTAGCACCTGTTACAGGCAGTTACGCGGTGGCAGATATTCGTTTTGATGCGGTAACCGGTAATGAAACAGATTTGCTCCTGACGGCAGAAGCAGGATTTGTGGAGATAAATGCCCTCACAACTTCCGTGGGTACCGAAGCCAGTACACCCCTCAACACCCTCGCTCCGGTTTATCCGAATCCGGTAGACGCTGAAGGAATTTTCAGTTTCAACCTCAGCAGGGAGGCGGATGTCAGGCTTGAAATCACGGACATGACAGGGAGAACAGTCGTGGTTCTGGCCGATGGAAAGCTTGAAGCAGGGGCACATCAGCTTGTCTGGTCGGGTAATACCCGGGGTGGCGGCAGAGTAGCCACCGGCACCTATCTGGCACGCCTCAGCGTGGCAGGTCAGGCATCTGTTCAACAAATTCTGGTTAAATAAGCTGGCGCCTTGTTCGCAAGACCTCACAAAAGGACGCCTATGAAAAGGATACTTAACTGGCTGATTGTTCTGGGTTGTTTGTTTTCACTGACGGAAACAAAGGCTCAGACCATCCGCCTCCGGATACCCGACAGCACCGTGCTGGTTGGAAGCAGCCTGTGGATGCCGGTTTACGCCGACAGCAGTTTTACAGGGCTGGGTGTTATCAGCTACCAGGTGCAGCTGAGTTTTAATGCTGCTTATCTGATGGCTGATTCACTGGCTGTGGCCGGTACTTTATCGGCCGGGACCACCGCTTTCGGCAACTTTGCCACCGCCGGCCAGGCCACCATTGGTATGGCCACTTCCACACCCATCAGCGGCAGCGGCGTCCTGTTCTATGTGCGCTTCAGGCCGGTGACTTCGTACGGCGGTTATGCCGTCAACATCGGATTCGGCCCCGCCGGGACCAGCTACCTCAACCAGGGCAGCCCATCCCTGACCTTTGCGGCGGGTACGCTGACGGTTCCGTCTCTGCCTGTTATCAGCATCACACCCGGCACCGGCAACCTGATACTGGGAGATTCGCTGACCTTTTCAGCCACCGGCGGGCGGCAGCCATACAGCTGGCGGCTGAGCGATACAACGGCAGGCACCATCCGAAGCCTGACAGCCGGCACGGCGCGGTATTTTCCTGCCAGAAATGTGCCGGTAAGGGTGATTGCCGTCGATTCCAACGGCTTCAGCGGGCAAACCCACGGTGATATTAATGCTTATACTTTCCGCATGTTTACGCGGGACACCACCCGGTTTCAGGGAACGCAGGTTTTGTTCCCCGTTTATGTCAGCAACCTGACACCCTATCAGGTCGTTTCCGGAACATTCAGCTTCAACATCGGTAACAGCGCATATTTCCGCTTTCTGGGTCTGGAAACGGCGGGAACCTTGCTGGCCGGGACTCCCCAGGTAGCCGTCAGCGAAGGTTCAGGAACGTCTTTTAATGTCAGTTTTGCCAATTCCACCCCGGTAACCGGCGAGGGGGTACTTTGTTATCTGCGGATAGAACTGCTGGTGGTCGGGAATTTTGCTTCCGGCCATTCGATTGCTCTTTCCGGAGTGCTTTTCAACCAGCAGCATACTGCATTGGTAAGTAGCGGCAATTTGTACGGAGATCCATTGCCTCAGTTGAATCTTACACCCAATACGGCTGAATTGTTAGCAGGACAAAGCCTGCAGATGCAGGTCGGCAACGGCTTCCCGCCCTATCAATGGTCGGTCTCCGATACCAGCAAGGCTGACATTTCCTCCGCTGGCTTACTTTTTGCCAAACAAGGGGGTGTGGTGCAAGTAACCGTTAACGACTCACTGGGAGCCACCCGGACTTCCGGGAACATTCAGCTGTACGATACCCGCCTGTTTATTGCAGACACGGTAGCCATTGCAGGAGATACCCTGGTGGAGGTAGCGGTACGCATGGGTCCGCTGCCGATGGGCAAAACCGTGACCGCATTGAATATGACCTTCGATTTTGATGCCACCCGGCTGGATCCCATCGGGGTTGTTCAGACAGGAACACTCACCCAGGGATGGTCGCAGGCAGTAAACCGCCTGGCAAACAATCGTTATACCCTCGCGCTGGCAGGTTCAAATGCACAGGGGCAGGCAGGAACCCTGTTTTATCTGCGTTTCAGGATTTTACCGGCATTTGCCGCCAACGAAGGACTTAACCTCCTGAATGTCCAGTTTAACTTCAACGAGGGGAACCCGAATGTCAAACTGGAAAATGGAATCATACGGGTATTGCCTTGCAATCCCGGCGCAGTTGTTTCGCCGGCCGGTCAGGTGACCTTTTGTGCCAATCAGCCAACAGCCTTGAATGGCCCGTTTGGTACTGCCTATCAATACCAGTGGTTCCGGAACGGTTCTTTATTGCCCGGTGCGAACGATCGGGTTTATACTCCGGCGCAAAGCGGGAAGTATACACTGAAAGTAGCGCTCAACAGCAGTTGTTTTGTGGTGAGTGATACCATACAGGTAACGGTGAACCCGTCTCCGATGGCTCAGATTGCCCCTTATGCCGATACTTTACGTGCCTGCACGGGCGATACCATTGTTTTGAGTACGTACCGGGAAGCCGGTTACAGCCTGCAGTGGTTCCTGAACGGGAGTCCGCTTTCCGGTGCAACGGATTCAGTATACAAAGCTACTTCGGGAGGGGCTTATACCGTAAGGGCGACGGCGAATGGCTGTCAGACAACCTCTGCGGTACAACAGCTGTTTTTCAGGCCTTTACCCGTTAAACCTGTTATTACGGTAACAGGCAGTCCCATTTGTGTGGGAGATTCCGCTACTTTGCGGATACCCGCTTCCGGCCAGCTGTATCAATGGTACAGTGCAGCTTCCGGTATGCTCGCAGGAGCAACCGATACCTTTGTAAGGGTTCCTGCCGGCAAATATGTGCTGAAGTTAACCGACGCATCAGGTTGCAGTATCTTATCCGACAGTGTTACCGTGGCAGCAGCCACCGCCAGCGCTGTCATTGATCCGTTTGGCCCTACAACCTTTTGTCAGGGGGGCTCGGTTACCCTTGATCTGACACAGGCAACCAACTACGTCCGCTGGTTCCGCAATGGCATACAATTGAGTGATACTGTCCGACCTGTTACGGTGAATCAGACGGGTTCCTACACAGCCGTTTACCGGCTGACAGGCAATGCCTGCATGTTTACCACACCGGCTGTATCGGTGACGGTCAATCCACGGCCGGTGGTCACTTTCGATAGTCTGACAGCCGTTTGTGTCGGCAGCCCTCCCTTTGTGCTTACCCAGGGGTTACCTGCCGGTGGCACCTATGTGGGACCGGGTGTGGTTGGGAATCAGTTTGTACCAGCTTCTTTGAGCCCGGGGACCTACACCCTTAAATATGGGGTTCAGGTAAATGGCTGTTCCGATACCGCCAGTCGAACCATAGTCGTAAATGCTTTGCCCGGAACGGCCTTGTCGGTTTTAAATCCGGTTTGTATCAATACTTCTCCGCTCACCCTCACAGGTGGTACCCCGGCAGGGGGTACTTATTTCGGGACCGGCGTGACAGCCGGTGTATTTAATCCTGCCACGGCCGGAACCGGTACTTTCAGCATCGGTTATACCACCCAGAATGCGCAGGGATGCCGGGATACAGCTTTTCGAAGCATTACCGTGAACGCATTGCCTCCCGCCAGCATCAGCCAGGGAGCTACGGCAGCCTACTGTCAGGGTGGCAGTGTTGCCCTCAATGCCAATACTGGTACAGGACTCAGTTATCAATGGTTGCGTAACAACGTGCCTCTCAGCGGGGCTGTCCAGGCTACCCTGAATGCCGTTCTGGCTGGCAACTACCGGGTGCTGGTGACCAATGCCGGCGGTTGTTCCGATACGTCCACTGTGACGGTGGTTACAGAAAACCCCCGGCCGGCTGCGTTGATTACCCCGGCCGGTGCGACCACCTTCTGCCAGGGCGGGACCGTCCAGCTGAATGCCAATACCGGTGCGGGTCTGACTTATCGCTGGTTGCTGAATGGTGCGCCGGTAAGCGGACAAACCGCTGCCAGCCTGACAGCCGGCAACGGTGGTAATTATCAGGTCATTGTCACCAATGCTACCAACTGCTTTGATACCGCCACAGCCATCACGGTGACGGTTAATCCCAAACCCCTTGCCACCATAACAGCCACTGGTTCTACTGCCCTCTGCTCCGGCGACAGTGTAATACTGAATGCAGCTACAGGAGTCGGATTTACTTATCAGTGGTTATTGAACAACAGCGTGCTGACGGGACAAACCAATGCAACGCTGACAGCCAACGTGGCCGGTGCTTACCGGGTGCTGATCACCAATGCGGCAGGTTGTTCCGACACCTCAGCGGTCACGGCTGTTACTGTAAATACACCGCCTGTCGCTTCGATAACCCCTGCAGGAGCCACTACCTTCTGTGCGGGTGACAATGTTACCCTGAACGCCGGTACCGGTGCTGGTTTAACGTATGTATGGTTACGGAATGGCACGGTTGTTACCGGTCAGACCAGTGCCAGCCTGTTGGTTACCCAGGCAGGCGACTACCGGGTCAGGATAACCAATGCTTCCGGTTGTTCCGATACTTCTGCGGTGGTTACCATCACCGTAAATCCTGCACCCGACGCGCCAGTGCTCAGCATCAATGTTGATACCATTTTCTCAAGCGTATCCACCGGTCTGTCTTGGTTCCGCAACGGACTTTTACTGACCGGGATAAGCGACAGTTTTATTGTCATCACACAGAATGGTACATACAGGGCCATCACAGTGGGCAGCAATGGCTGCGGTTCCGACAGTTCCAATGCCATCGTGGTCGGGAATGTCTCGGTAGCCAGCCTGCAGCAGCAGCTGATCTTACGGGTATATCCGAATCCGTCCGATGGTTTATTTATGGTTGAATACCCGGAAGCCGTATCCGGTCTTACCCTCCTCCGCATCAGCGATATGCAGGGCAGGCTTATCCGCGAACTGGAAGCACACCCACAGACCGGCCTTCAGCATTTTGAAGTCGATTTATCGGCACAAACAGCAGGAGTCTATTTGCTGGAAATCAGGCAGGGTCAGCAATCAGGCAGGCAGCGGATCATTGTGAGCCGCTGAAGAATATCTTTCGTGCAAAAGGGTGCGCTGCATGCGCACCCTTTTGCTTTTATGCCATTTTGGTTTCTGAAGATGACCAGCCCGGCAGTTGAGAGCACCGGCTTGAACTGCCGGGTCAGGTTGGCGACAGGTGTCCATGGACCATCGACCATGGTCAATCAGACAGCGCTTCCTGGCTCAAACGTGTTTCGCCTGCAGCGCTGGCGATTTCCCGGAAATGTGTGAATTGTGCAATAATCTGCAGACGAATTGCAACACAGGAAAAACCGAATATTTTATCTTTCAGCTTAATTGCCTGGCGTGTATTTAAACCTGATTCAGAATCATCTGAACAGGTTTTTGCAAGCTGTTTCTGACCAGGATACAATTGCGTTTGCGTAACAGACGCAAAAGGGAGGAGAGGGCAGCGCTTTAAAAGTAAAATTCGCCCTGATGAAATTATTACCGGTAGCCCATGAGCTGATTTCAAATATGAGGGCATTTTTTCAGTCCGGTAATGCTGAAACCGGTTACCTGGATGAGGAGCCTTTGCGGGCAGCCCTGATGAGTGCCGCGCAACTCGAGAAGTTTGGCAGATTGTTGGCCGGAACCCATCAGGTTAGCACAGATTCTGCCGGGGATCACCTCATCAAACGACTCTCAGGCAACGAAAAAATACTCATCGAAGTACGCAAACTGCTGACGGTGGCCATTAAATCCAAACAGCAGATTACCCCCGCCGGTGAGTGGCTGATAGACAATTTTTATCTGATTGAAGAGCATATTCGTATCGCAAAAACCCATTTTCCTAAAAATTACAGCAAAGACTTACCCCAACTGGCAGCGGGGCCGGCCTTAGGGCGTACCCGTATCTACGACATTGTACTTCAAATCATCTCCCACAGCGATGGCCGGATAGATATAGAAAGTCTCAACGGTTTCATCAGGGCTTACCAAACCGTTACCCCTTTAAAACTGGGAGAGTTGTGGGCCATTCCTATCATGTTGCGGCTGGCATTGATCGAGAATATCAGGCGGGTATCATCGCGGGTAGCCATCGACCGGATTGACGAGAACCTTGCCAATTACTGGGCCAGTCAGATGATAGCAGTAGCAGAGCAGGACCCTAAAAATCTGATACTTGAAATTGCGGATATGGCTCGCTCCAACCCGCCGATGGTAAGTGCTTTTGTGTCGGAATTAACGCGGCAATTGCGGGGTAAAGGACCGGGACTGGCTTTGACTTTGAACTGGATAGAACAATTGCTGTCAGAAAATGGCTTGACAGGCGCTGAGCTGGTGAACACTGAAAACCAGAAACAGGCCATGGAACAGGTTTCTATCAGCAACAGCATCAATGGTCTGCGCCTGTTGGGGGCAATGGACTGGCGTAATTTTGTTGAAAAACACAGCATTGTAGAACAAATACTCCTGGAAGATACAGATGGCGTATACGGGCAGATGGATTTTGTCACGCGTGATCACTACAGGCATGTCATAGAACGTATTGCCAAAGCAGCCGGTATGACAGAGTTCGCACTGGCCAATCAGGTTATTGAGCGTAGTAAAAAGAACCTGGCAGCCGAAGGTGCTGCAGCATCTTCCAGACATGTAGGGTACTATCTGATTGGTGCAGGTCTGACCGAAACGGAAAGCCAGGCAGGCGTTCCCGCGACTGCCATCAGGAAAACCAAACGGTTCCTTCGCGCCCGGACATTCCCCTTATATGCGCTGTCCATTGTTTTCATTACTTTGCTTGTGAGCACGGGATTGACTTTCCTGGCGTACTGGCTGGGGGAGCCGTTATGGGTATTGGGTTGGGTAGCTTTTTTTTCGCTGCTGAGCGTTGGTCAGTTGTCGATTTCGATGGTAAATTTTCTGGCTACGGTATGGGTCAGGCCCAATCTTTTACCAAGGCTCGATTTTTCCAGGCAGATTCCCATCTCATGCCGGACCCTGGTGGTGGTACCGGCCATGCTCAGCGGAGAAGATGAGGTAGAAACCCTGGTGGAAGCCTTGGAGGTGCGTTATCTGGCCAATCGCCAGGATCATTTGTATTTTGCTTTGCTGACCGATTTTACGGACGCCTCACAGGAAAAGCTGGAGGCGGATCTGTGGCTGGTTGACCTGGCGCAACAAAGAATAGCGGAGTTAAACAAAAAATACGACCGGCCGAGGGCTGATTTATTTTACCTGTTTCATCGGCCCAGGTTTTGGAATGCCGCCGAAAATGTTTGGATGGGTTATGAGCGGAAACGCGGAAAACTGGAAGAATTGAATGCGTTGCTGAGAGGTGGTGCGCAAGACCGGTTTTCGGTGGTGACCGGGGATCAGACAATTTTCCAGACAATTAAATATGTAATTACCCTCGATGCAGATACGCAGTTGCCGCTCGGTTCGGCACACAAGCTGATAGGCACCATGGCTCATCCGTTGAACAGGGCCTGGTATGATCCGCGTAAAAGGAGAATAACGGCAGGTTACGGCATCTTACAGCCAAGGGTAGCGGTCAGTTTACCGGGCAGCACCAGCTCCTATTATGCGCGCATGCATGGCAATGAACCCGGCATCGACCCATATACCCGGGCTTCTTCGGATGTGTATCAGGATTTATTCGAAGAAGGCTCTTTCATAGGAAAAGGCATTTACGAACTCGATATCTTCAGAAAAGTGCTGGATGGCAGATTTGCCGAGAATGGTATCCTAAGTCACGACTTATTGGAAGGCTGTTATTTACGATCCGGCCTGGTAAGTGACGTGCTTTTGTTTGAGCATTACCCTGGCAGTTATCAGGCAGATATGACCCGAAATGCACGGTGGATACGGGGTGACTGGCAGATTTTTTCCTGGATTTTCCCCTTTCATTCCACCAAGGGTGAGCCATGGGGCAGCAGCCCGGTCTCAGGCCTGTCGCGCTGGAAAATTGGTGATAATATCCGCCGGAGTCTGATACCGCTGGCACTTACAGCCTTTATGCTGCTGGCATGGCTGGTAAGCAGGGATACCCTGGTCTGGACGATCATTGTTTCCTCCATCATTCTTTTTCCCCTGTTGTTGTCCTCCCTCTGGGATGTATTCCGAAAACCGAAGCATGTGCGTTTGGTGAATCATCTGGTGAATGCTGCGGGGAATTTTAAGCTTGCCGGTATAAAAACGGTTTTTATGCTGATTTGTCTTCCTTACGAAGCCTATCTCAATCTGAAAGCCGTTTTGCTGACCCTCTGGCGGATGTTGGTCAGCCGGAAAAAATTACTGGAATGGAGTCCTTCGACCCTGGTTGCCAAGGCCCATGAGCGGAGTTTGCTGGCTTCTTATGTAAAAATGTGGTTTGAATCACTACTGGCCCTTTCGGTACTTGTTTTTTTAATGGTGACAAGCCCTTCCAAACTGCCTGTAGCCCTGCCTGTTTTACTGCTCTGGTTGTCGGCTCCCCTTGTCAGCTGGTGGATCAGCCGTCCGCTGGCTCCGCAGACGTCCAGATTATCTGAAGAACAGCAGCATTTCCTGCAAAAGCTGGCCAGAAAAACATGGAGTTTTTTCGAGCAGTTTGTAGGGATTGCCGACAACTGGCTGCCGCCGGATAATTTTCAGGAGCAGCCCGTTGCGCAGCTGGCGCACCGCACCTCACCCACCAATATCGGTATTTCATTGCTTGCCAATTTAACGGCAGCAGGATTCGGGTATATCACGCCGGCACAACTCATAACAAGAAGCCGCGCCACCCTGGAAACCATGCTCAAAATGGAGCGATACAAGGGGCATTTTTATAACTGGTACGATACGGAAACCCTGTCGCCTTTGCTGCCGAGGTATATATCTACCGTTGACAGCGGCAATCTGGTTGGGCATTTACTGATTCTCAGGCAGGGATTGCTGGCTATACCCAACCAGAAACTGCCCGTCGCTGCACTTTTCCGAGGCCTGAAGGATACGCTGGAAGTGTTGGCAGACACCATTTCGGAAAACGACAAACCGCTGTTGCAACCCTTCCGGCAGAAGCTGGAGGCAGCCCTTTTAACCGATCTGGGGCTGATGGAAACAGCAACCCTGCAGCTGGATATATTAAAAACAGCCGTTATAAAACTGCAGGAGAAATTTGAAAACCGCCCGGAGGATGAGGTGTCAGATTGGTTCCAAAAGCTTGACCAACAGCTGGCCGGCATAGCGGAAGTTTTCGATTTCTATAAGCCCTGGCATATGTTGCGGGTTTACCCTGACAAATTCGGAAGATTGGTGGTTATGGAGCGGTTTGAAAGCTGGCTGGAATTGTATGAAAGTCTGGAAGACCTGCAAACAGAAATCAACAGCCACAAGTCCATGCGGATGCTGCCTGCAGAGACCGGGTGGATGGCCGGTTTTGAGCTGGCCGTAGCCGTAAGCAGGAGTCGTATGCAGCAATTGTTGCTGGATATTGAAATACTCGGTACTTATTGTCAGGATTTTGCCGAAGTAGACTGGCACTTTTTGTACGATAATACCAGCCATCTGTTCAGTATCGGCTATAACGTTCAGGATCACCGCATGGACGGAGGATATTACGATTTACTGGCTTCGGAGGCCAGATTGGCTACATTTATCGGGATAGCGCAGCACAAACTACCCGAAAAGAGCTGGTTTGCACTGGGTCGCCTGCTTACAAATGTTGAAGGGAACTCCATTTTACTTTCCTGGAGCGGTTCGATGTTTGAATACCTTATGCCTTTGCTGGTAATGCCTACCTACGATAATACGTTGCTGGATCAAACCAACAAGGCGGCTGTAGCATGGCAAATCAAGTATGGCCGCAAAACAGCTAAACCCTGGGGGATTTCCGAATCCGGTTTTAACATGCTCAATGCCAATTCACAATACCAATACCGCGCATTCGGGGCACCCGGTCTGGGTTTGAAACGTGGTCTGGAAGAAGATTATGTGATTGCACCCTATGCCACGGCACTCGCGCTGATGGTGGTTCCGGAAAAGGCGTGTGAAAATCTCCAAACCCTGGAACAGAGCGGTTATATGGGTGCCTATGGCTTTTATGAAGCCATAGATTTCACCCCTTCCCGGCTGCCACGTGGTCAGTCTGCGGCTATTGTTTATTCTTATATGGCCCACCACCAGGGCATGAGCCTGCTGTCGCTGGGTTATCTGCTGCTCGACAAGCCTTTGCAGAAACTTTTCGAGTCCTATCCGCCCTTCAAGGCCGTATTGCTGCTGTTACAGGAACGTATTCCTAAAATCACTACCTTTTTTGCCCATACCACCGATATCTCAGACATCGATTATGTGGAAAGTGGCACGGAGACCCGTATAATTCATACGCCGCATACGCCTTTGCCGGAGGTTTATTTGTTGTCAAATGGCCGTTATCATGTCATGATTACCAATGCCGGTGCGGGGTACAGCCGCTGGAAAGATCTGGCAGTGACCCGCTGGCGGGAAGATGTAACCTGCGACAACCGGGGTACATTTTGTTATATCAGAGATGTGGAAAATGACAGCTGCTGGTCGAATACCTATCAACCGCTTCTTCAAAAATCTGATACCTATGAGGTAGCCTTTTCTCTCGGTCGGGTAGATTTTAACACCACCAAAAACGAGATAGAGTCCCATACCATCATCGTCGTATCACCGGAAGACGACATCGAAATAAGAAGGATTACGCTGATCAACCGGTCGGATGTTAAACGGATCATAGAAGTGACGAGTTATGCAGAGGTGGTAGTCGCGCCACCGGCTTCCGATATTGCACAACCGGCCTTCAGCAATTTATTTGTGCAAACAGAGATCATACCGGTTCAGCATGCTATTGTATGTACCCGCAGGGCGCGTTCAGCGGAAGAAAAACCACCCTGGATGTTTCAACTGGCCACGATTCAGGGGAATACCTTTGAAGAAGTGTCCTATGAAACCGACCGCATGGCATTTGTAGGCAGGGGTAACAGCCTGGCCAATCCTGCCATGATGCAAAGCCCCGGCCCTTTATCAGGCAATCAGGGTGCAGTACTCGACCCGATTGCGGCTATCCGTTACCGGATTGTACTGGAACCCGATGCGTCGGTTACCGTGGATATGGTGATGGGGATCGCAGATACCCGGGACGCCTGTATGGGACTTATCTGGAAGTACCAGGACAAACACCACAAAGACCGGGTGTTTGAGCTGGCATGGACCCACAGCCAGGTGGTTTTACGTCAAATCAACGCCTCTGAAGCCGATGCACAGTTGTATGGCCGTCTGGCAGGCTCGGTTCTGTTCATCAACCCGGCTCTCAGGGCCGATGCTACCATCCTGATCAATAACCGCCGCCAACAGTCGGGTTTATGGGGCTATTCTATTTCCGGCGATTTGCCTATTGTACTGGTCAAAATAGAAAAACAGGAAAATATACAGCTGGTTAAACAAATGATACAGGCCCATCATTACTGGCGTTTCAAAGGGCTTTCGGTTGATCTGGTAATCTGGAATGAAGAAAACAACGGCTATCGGCAGATTTTTCAGAACACGCTTGAAGCCATTATTCCGGCCGAATTAAAAGACCGCCCGGGGGGCATTTTCGTGCGTGCGTCCGATCAGATTTCGAATGAAGACAGGATGTTGTTTCAGTCGGTAGCGCGTATCCTTATTTCCGATAACGGAGGCAGCCTCGCCGATCATGTAAAACGCAAAGCCATGGCCAGGGTAGTAATTCCTCCACTCGTACCGGTACCTGTCCCGGAGGCTGTACAGATAAATCTACCGTTGCCCGAAGGACTGCTGTTTTACAATGGTACAGGTGGTTTTTCGAAAGAAGGGGATACTTATGTGATTGTTACCGACGAGCAGCATCATACCCCCTTACCCTGGGTGAATGTGATTGCCAATCCGGTTTTTGGCACCGTGATCTCAGAAAGTGGTTCTGCCTACAGCTGGACTGAAAATGCGCATGAACTGCGGCTGACTCCCTGGAACAACGACCCGGTACAGGATGGCGGTGGGGAGGCTTTTTATCTCCGGGATGAAGAAAGCGGGTATTTTTGGTCAACCTCCCTTTTACCGGCAGGCGGAAACGGTAATTACCTGACCACCCATGGTCTGGGATATAGCATTTTTGAGCACAACGAAGCCGGTATTTATTCGGAAATGACCGTCTATGTGGAACTCGAGGCTGCTGTGAAATTCATCGTACTTAAAGTCCGCAATGAATCGGGGCGTTCCCGGAAAATTTCGGCCACGGGTTATATGGAGTGGGTATTGGGTGACCACCGCATGAAAACCGCCATGCACATACAAACTGAAATGGATCCCGACAGCGGTGCCTTGATAGCTAAAAACCCATACAATACAGAGTTTTCGCACAGGGTAGCATTTTTTGATGTCGATGGCCCCAAAAAAACATTTACTGCCGACCGGACAGAATTCATAGGCAGAAACGGCAATCTTCGGAATCCGGAGGCTCTTCACCGGGTAAAACTGTCGGGCAAGACGGGGCTGTCCCTCGATCCTTGTGCCGCCTTGCAGCTGTCTTTTGATCTGGCCCCGGGGGAAGAGCAGGAGGTTATTTTCAGGTTGGGTGCCAGTAAAAATCTGGCCGACGCCATTGTCGTTGCGAAACTTTTCAAAGGGAGTGTGGCTGCGTATGATGCGCTTGAAAAGGTGAAACGATACTGGAAAAAAACGGTGGGCTCGCTGCAGGTAGAAACACCCGATGCAGCCACCAACCTCATGACTAATGGCTGGCTGACTTATCAGACCCTTTCGGCACGTTTGTGGGGCCGCAGTGGTTTTTACCAATCCGGTGGCGCCTATGGCTTCAGAGATCAGTTGCAGGATGTGGTATCGCTGTTGCAAACAGCACCCAAACTCGCGAGGGCGCAGCTTATCCGATGTGCATCCCGCCAGTTTAAGGAAGGCGATGTGCAACACTGGTGGCATCCGCCGGTGGGTCGCGGGGTACGTACCCGAATTTCCGACGACTTCCTGTGGTTGCCCATGGTGGCTGCCAATTACATTGCCTATACCAATGATGTGGAGATACTTGATACCAGGGTGCCCTATCTGGAAGGCCGCCAGCTGAATGAGGATGAAGAGTCGTATTACGATCTTCCGATAGCCTCCGAAACAACGGCTACCCTCTACGAGCATTGTGTGCAGGCTATCAGGCACGGCCTGCGTTTTGGCGGACAAGGCCTGCCCTTAATAGGCACAGGCGACTGGAACGATGGTTTTGATAAACTCGGCCGGGAAGGCAAGGGAGAAAGTGTCTGGATGGCCTTTTTCCTGTATGATATCCTGATTCGTTTTTCAGCCGTTGCTAGGCTAAGGGGTGATAGGGTTTTTGCAGAAATATGTGAAATGGAAGCCCTTCAGTTGCAGAAAAACATCGATGCGTCTGCCTGGGATGGTAACTGGTATAAACGGGCCTGGTTCGACAACGGGGTGCCCATAGGCTCGTCCTTAAATGACGAATGTAAGATAGATTCCATTGCACAAAGCTGGTCGGTTTTATCGGGCGCCGCCGACGCGGTAAGGGCGCGTACAGCGATGGAATCTGCGTATAAATACCTGGTCAGATCCGAAGCGAAGGTGATACAACTGTTGGACCCGCCTTTTGATGTTTCTTCCTTAAATCCGGGGTACATCAAAGGTTATGTGCCCGGTATCCGGGAGAACGGCGGACAATACACCCATGCCGCGGTTTGGATGATTATGGCTTTTGCCCGTCTGGGAGACAAAAAACGGGTGTGGGAGTTGCTGGAAATGATTAATCCTGTCAACCACGCGGCGGATGCTGAGACCCTGTCCGTTTACATGGCCGAACCCTATGTTTTGGCAGCAGATGTGTATGCGGGTAACCAGCATGCCGGCAGGGGCGGCTGGACCTGGTACACGGGTTCAGCAGGCTGGATGTACAGGCTGATAGTAGAATCATTGCTGGGCCTGCAAAGGGCAGGGGATACCCTCCGTTTTGAGCCATGCATTCCGGATGACTGGCCATCCTTTACGGTGCATTATCGCTTTGAGAATACGGTTTACCACATTCTTGTTCAACAAAATCAGGGCAACGGGGAGAAGTCTGTACAAGTAGATGGTCATTTGCAGGAAGCTGCCGAACTCCGCCTGACCAGCGACAGCAACGAACATCAGGTGGTGGTTCAGGTTTACAGCGGTGTTGCTGACTAAAAGGATGGACATAAGAGCGCATCCTTTTGCTTTTATGCTATTTTTGCAATCCGCGGGTGATTAGCTCAGCTGGTTTAGAGCACTACCTCGACAAGGTAGGGGTCGATGGTTCGAATCCATTATCACCCACAAAAACGCCCTTCGGGGCGTTTTTTAATTCAAAATTTAAGATTCAAAATTCAAAATTGTTTCGCCGGAAAGCAAGGCTTTCTGGCTTCCGGTTTTTAATCTGTAGCAATTTTGAATCTTAAATTCTCAAGGGCAGATAATCGTCTTTACCCGCATGGCTTCGTCTCCCGGCATATCTTTCCTGCTTGAATCGTTTTGAAAGGCCGGGATTTTCCGGGCAACATCCGTGCGTTTTTTACCGGAGACTGTAAAAAGTATGAAAGTGATCAGCAACGGCAGCAGCCACCACCTGACACGTTTTATTTTCAATGGCATTTTTTTCATTCTTCTGAACCGGCAGTTCCCTTCCGGCATGTGGCAAGACTTACGGATTTTAGCGGACTTCGGATTCTGCGGCCGTTTTTTTCAGGGGGAGAGAACCATTACAGGGAGTACGGATGTTTTATGCAGGTAGAACAGCTTTTAAGCCTTATTTTCGCAGTCTGATTGATTCGCATGGAAGAGGTACTCGCAAAAATCAATGCCAGTGGTAAAAACACGCTCTCAGACCAGCTGGGAATGTTATTTACCCATGTAGAAAACGGTTATCTGGAGGCTACCATGCCGGTAGATGCCCGCACCCACCAGCCTTTTGGTATGTTGCATGGCGGTGCCTCTGTGGCACTGGCAGAAACAGTGGGCAGCGTAGGTTCCAACATGCTGGCTGGTCCCGGCCGTGCCGCGGTCGGGCTTGAAATCAACGCTAACCATGTAAAAAGCATACGCTCCGGATTGGTAACCGCCAAAGCCACCCTGGTGCATCAGGGCAAAACCACGCACATCTGGGATATCAGGCTTTATGGTCCGGAGGCGCAATTGATCTGTATCTGCCGGTTCACGGCCGCCATCATCGATCTGAAAGGCGCATGATCAGAACCACCGTCAGGCAACAACATTCCCTGCAACAGCTGCATGCCGCCGCATCCGCCTGCGACCTGCCCTGGGTAAGTTACCGCCTGCCGGGTACCGAACAGCCTCAAACCATCATCCAGCTGGAAGAAACGCCGGCTGCTTTTAACGAAGCGTGTGCCGATGGATTTGTGATAGCACCCTTTCTTTTTCCCCGGAAGGATGCCTTCTGGCTGCGGAACGACCTTTGCCTTTCAGGCTTTGAAACCGATCTGCAGGAGGCGCTCACGGGTACCTTGGGTGCACAGCAACTGCTCCGGCTATCGGCGTTGCACAGCAGCCTGAAAGACGTGCTGACGACCGGACTTCCCGAAGAAATCAGCCCGCCTGCCGATACCCCCCGGGCCGGATATGAAGCCCTCGTGGCGGCAGCTTTACAAACCATCGAAAGCGGCTCTCTGGAAAAAGTAGTACTCTCCCGCACAACAACCCTCCCCATGACAGGGTCTGTACAGCCCGCTGCCATATTCAGGGCATTGTGTGACTTCTATCCAACAGCATTTGTCAGCCTTTTTTCATTGCCGGGACTGGGTTGCTGGGTGAGTGCCAGTCCGGAACTGCTGCTGCTGCGGCGCGACCGGCAGTATGAAACGATGTCGCTGGCCGGTACACGCTCAGAGACCAACAAAAACGAAGGCTGGCAGGCCAAGGAGCAATATGAACAGCAGATTGTAACAGATTATATCTGTCAGAAACTAATGGAAAGCGGGCTGGATGTCCATATTGGTCAGCAGGAAACCATACAGGCCGGGCAGGTTTTCCATCTTCGGAACCGCATTACCGCTGAGGGAGATGCCAACGTTTACCAAATCGTGCAGCGCCTGCACCCCACACCCGCGGTTTGCGGTTATCCCCTGCAGGCCGCCAGCGGGTTTATTGCTGCGCATGAAGCCCATGACCGCAGCTTTTACAGCGGTTTTCTGGGCCCGATAGCTGCAAACGGCCATGCCGATTTGTATGTAAATCTTCGCACAGCCCGTCTTTACCGGCACAATGCCTGCCTTTATCTGGGAGGCGGCATCGTAAAAGGTTCCGACCCCGCCGCAGAATGGTTCGAAACCGAAGCCAAAGCCGATACCCTTTTAGCAGCCATCCGCCATGTCGGTTTATACGCCTAACGAACAGGTAGTGCTGCTTTGCGCGGCCCTGGCCCGACTCGGGCTACGGGAAGTAGTCGTTTCGCCCGGCTCCCGGTCGGCGCCGCTCACCCTGACCATGGCCCGGCAAGGTTGTTTCAGGATGCAGACGGTACTCGACGAACGTTCGGCCGGTTACATTGCCCTGGGCAAGGCCCTCGTGAGCCGAAGGCCGGTCGCCCTGGTGTGCACGTCCGGGACTGCTTTGCTGAATTATGCCCCTGCAGTGGCAGAGGCCTATTATCTCGGACTACCCCTGATCGTGCTTTCTGCCGACCGCCCTGCCGCCTGGATCGACCAGGGAGACGGACAGAGTCTGCATCAACCCGAAGCCCTGCTGCCCCATCTCCTGCAACAGGCCAGCCTCCCCGAAGTGGTGGTGAGTGACGACGACCGCTGGCACATCCGCCGGCTGACGTCGGAATTGTGGGCGAAAGCCTGTTCCGGTGGTCCTGTGCATCTCAATGTGCCACTGCGTGAACCGTTGTACCAGTTGCCCGAGCCCCTGGAACCTGCCACCATTCCGGTCTTTGAAACGTACAGCACTGCTACAACCGTTGGCATTCCGCCGCAACTGCAGCAAAGCTGGGAAAAGGCTGCCTCCATCTGGCTGCTGCCTGGAATGCAGGCACCTGATGAGGTGCAGGCAGCTTTGCTGCGCAGGCTTTGTGAAGATGGCAGGGTCAGTCTGGTAGCCGAACCCATTGCCAACCAGCCTGCTGCCTTACAGGGAATAGATGATATGCTCCGGAATCCGGAAAAAGTCCCAGTTCCGGACTTGGTTCTTATTTGGGGAGGTCCGTATCTGTCCAAACGCCTCAAACAGTTTTTCCGCCGCCAACCTGCCTTGCAGCTTTGGCAAATCAATGATCAGGGAAAAAGCAGTGATGTTTTTCAGCAGCTGAATGGTTTGTGGCAGGCCGATGTAAAGGCTGCCTTATCTGCACTCACCAGGCTGCCCAAAGGCCAGGGAGATGCTGCGGCGACGCTTGCGGAAGCAGCTGCCGGACTGCAGAAGCAACTGACAGATCTGTGGGAGCGACTTCCCTTTTCTGATTTGCAGGTGATGCGTGCGGCACTCACTTTTCTGCCTGAGAAGATTCAGCTGCATCTCGGCAACAGCATGCCGGTACGTTACCACCAGTTTGCAGCCACCGGCCTTCCGCCCGGAAAATGGGTGCACGCCAACCGCGGAACCAGTGGCATCGACGGTGTAACCAGCACTGCGTTGGGTGCTGCTACCGGCAGTGCCGAACCGGTGGTCCTGATTACCGGAGAGCTGTCGTTTTTGTACGATCTGAACGCCTTCAGCATCGACCGCTTACCAGCCAATCTCAAAATACTGGTGCTCCACAATGGCGGTGGTGATATATTCCGCCTCATTGACGGGCCCAAAAACCAACCCGAACGGGAACCCTTTTTCGCCACTCCCCGCCAGGCCGATGTGGAAGCACTCGCGGCCGGTTGGGGACTCAAGGTGCACAGCGCCCGCGATACCTTATCTTTGCCCCGCGCTTTCAGTAAGTGGTGGTCGGAAAACCAGACCGCTGTTTTGGTGGTTTATACCCATGCAACCGCCAATCAGGAAGCACTTCAACTCTTTCAACAACAAATCAGCCCTACCGCATGACCAGTCAGCTCCCTTGGGAAACCATCAAAAGCTACCAGGAAATCCTGTTTCAACACTACGAAGGCATTGCCAAAATCAGCATCAACCGCCCGCACAAGCACAACGCATTTACCCCGCTGACGGTCACAGAGATGATCGACGCCATGGAAATCTGCCGCCAGGACGTGCGCGTAGGTGTAATCATACTCACCGGCGAGGGTGGTAAAGCCTTTTGCAGCGGCGGCGACCAGAGCGTGCGCGGACACGGGGGTTATGTAGGCACCGACCAGGTTCCCCGCCTCAACGTACTTGACCTCCAGATGCAGATCCGCCGCATTCCCAAGCCTGTGATTGCCATGGTTGCCGGATGGGCCATCGGTGGCGGCCATGTGCTGCATGTGGTGTGCGATCTGACCATTGCCGCTGAAAACGCCCGTTTCGGGCAAACCGGACCCAATGTCGGCAGTTTCGACGGCGGTTTTGGCGCCTCTTATCTCGCCCGCATTGTAGGGCAGAAAAAAGCCCGGGAGATATGGTACCTCTGCGATCAATACGATGCCGCTGAAGCCCTCGATATGGGTCTGGTGAACAAGGTGGTACCGCTGGAGAAACTTGAAGCCACGACGGTTGAATGGTGCCGCAAAATCATGCAGAAAAGCCCGATAGCTTTACGCATGCTCAAATCTTCGTTTAATGCCGAACTTGACGGACAGGCAGGCATACAGGAACTGGCCGGCAATGCTACCCTGCTGTACTATCTGAGCGATGAAGCCAAGGAGGGTAAAAACGCCTTTATGGAGAAACGTCAGCCGGATTTTTCGAAGTTCCCGAGATTCCCGTAATTCGGGTATTGAACGTCCACCACTCCAAAGCACTTTCTGATGCGCATGCAAAGCTGGTTAAACCGGTGGCAACAGCTGAAAAACAGCCGTTTTGTCGCTTTGATAAAACAATTTGGCCGCAAATTGTGGCAGCCATCTGTCCTCAACCGGCCCCGCTACAGGCAGCTGAGTCGTGCAAAAAAATGGGGTAGCTGGACTTACAGCCTTGGTTTGGCGGTGTTGTTGTTTTATCTCGCTGTAGAAATCAACTTTTTGTGGCTTTTTGGTCGTATGCCAGGGATGGAGGAGGTACGCAGTGCCGACATGGCCGTAGCCAGCGAGATTTACTCAGCGGATGGCAAGCTGCTGGGCAAGTTTTACACTGAAAACCGGACGCCGGTTGCCTTCAACGAGATCAACCCGCAACTGATAGAAACCCTCATAGCAGTAGAAGACGTCCGTTTCCGTGAGCATGCCGGTATCGATGCCAAAGCCCTGGTTTCTGCCGTGGTATCTACCGCTACGGGCGACCGCCGCGGTGCCAGCACCATCACCCAGCAACTGGCCAAAAACCTGTTTAAAACCCGCCATGGGTCGAAAGGCCTTCTTTCTTACATCCCGGGACTGAAAGTCATTTTGGCCAAAGGCAAGGAATGGATTACAGCCCTGAAGCTGGAGATGTTTTTTACCAAAGACGAGATACTGACGCTTTACCTGAATACCGTTGATTTCGGACGAAATACTTTCGGTATCAAAAGTGCTTCCAGAACCTACTTTAACACCACCCCCGACAAGCTGAAACTGGAAGAATGTGCCGTGCTGGTAGGCATGCTCAAGGCCCCGACCTATTATAACCCGGTTGCCAATCCCAAAAATTCACTACGCAGACGGAACACCGTGTTGAGTCAGCTTTTGAAATATGAGCTGATCAGCAGGCAGGAACACGATGTACTGGTAAAAAAACCTATCCAGCTGCAATATACCGAAGAGACGGTAACCGATGGCCCGGCTCCCTATTTCCGTACCGAACTCGCCAAATGGCTACGCGAGTATCTGAAAAAGGAATATGGCGACGAATACAACATCTATACCTCCGGTCTGAAAATCCATACCACCATCGACAGCCGTATGCAGCAGCATGCCGAGGCCGCTATGGCTGAGATCATGAAAAGACTTCAGCGACGGTTTGAAACCCACTGGCAGGGGCGTGTTCCCTGGGAAACTCCCGAGGGTAAGGAGGATACCGCCTGGTTCAACAACCTCGTACGTACCTCCGACCATTACAAAAGCTGGGCAAAAGCAGGTCTTGAAGAGCCTGCCATCTTTGAAAAACTGAGTCAACCCCGCCCCATGAAGGTGTTTACCTGGAAAGGCGATGAAAAACGGGCTATGAGTCCTTTGGACTCTGTCCGCTACCAATTGCAGATTCTGCAGGGCGGACTGATAGCCGAAGACCCCTTCACCGGTGAAATCCGGGCGTGGGTAGGTGGCATAGACTTCAACCATTTTAAGTACGACCACGTCAAACAATCGAAGCGGCAGCCTGGATCCACCTTTAAGCCGTTTGTTTACGCTACGGCCATCGAAAAGGGCAATTACGGCCCCTGCGATAAAATCACAGACAAGCCGGTGACCTATAAGTACAAGGAAGTGAACCCCAAAACCGGCCTGGAGGAAGACATGGAATGGTCGCCCCGCAATGCCGACTGGAATTTCACCTACAGCGAATACACCCTCCGGCGCGGCATGGCCAAGTCGGTGAACAGCATTGCCGCGCAGCTTACCATTACCATGACTCCTCAGGAAGTAGCTAAAACGGCCAGGGCCATGGGCATCAGCAGTCCTTTGAAAGAGATACCCTCTATCGGGCTGGGCGCCAACGATGTATCGCTGTTTGAGCTGGTGGGGGCGTATGCCACCATACTGAACAAAGGAGAGTGGATAGAGCCGCACATGGTCACCCGGGTGCATGATATGAACGACAAGCTCATTTTCAACTATAAACCTGAAAAGCGGAGGGCACTCAGCGTAGAAACCGCTTTTCTGATGACCTATATGTTACGTGGCGGTACCGAAGAGCCCGGTGGCACCTCCCAGGCGCTGTTTGAGTACGATATTTTCTGGCGCAATGAGATAGGCGGTAAAACCGGTACCTCCCAAAACTATTCCGATGGCTGGTTTGTAGGGATGACCAAAGAACTGGTTGTAGGCAGTTGGGTAGGTGCCGACCAGCGTCGGGTGCGGTTCCGTACTTCACAGACCGGTGAGGGCAGTAAGACCGCCTTGCCTATCTCAGGCCGTTTTCTGGAGTTGTTGTACAAAGATGAAATTCTGAAACCCGGCACTTTTCCGCGGCCCACGGTTGAGATTACCAAAGACTGGAATTGCCGTACCTTTTTGCCCCGTACCGACAGCTTATCATCTGACAGCCTTATCGTGATGCCTGACGATACCTTGAGTGCTGAGAACTAGGTTTTTAAAAACCACCTATTTGCCGTATTTTTGCATTTATGAATGAAACGAAGCGACAACTGAAAGTCGCTAAACTCCTCCAGGAAGAGCTGGCCGATTTGCTCCAGAAAGAGATGCCACAGCTCAAAGCCGGAGCCATGGTAACCATTACCAAGGTCAGAATATCACCTGATTTGTCGGTAGCCCGTTTTTACCTCAGTGTATTCGGAGGTACTCCGTCTGAAAAAGTACTTTCCGGTTTTCAGGAAGCGGAGAAAGAAATAAGGCTACGTCTGGGCAACCGCATCCGCAACCAGGTCCGTATTATACCGCACATTGTTTTCTACATCGACGATTCACTGGATTATATCGACCGGATCGACCATTTGTTAAAAGGTGAAAACTGAGCCCAAGGCTCGCCATGCAACACAACGAACTTAGAAAGCGACTCTCTGAAATTTTCCGTAACAGGCCCTATCTGCGCTCCATGTTTTATGTGCTGATAGATGTGCTGATTGTAAGTTTCTGGCATATCCGGAGAGGTATTCTCAGTTTTTCACGCCATGTACAGGGGCCTGTTCACGTGCTCGATGCCGGAACGGGGCTGGGGCAATACACGTACTTTCTCGCCCGGAAGTTTCCGCTTTGGAATATTTATGCGGTGGATGTATCGGCCAGCGAAGTATGCGAATGCAACCGTTTTTTCCATGACCTGAATTACAGCCGGGTACTTTTCCGGACTGAAAACCTTGAACAGGTGGTCAGGGAGGAGGTTTATGACCTCGTATTAGCCGTGAACGTCATCGAATACATCCGCGACGACCGCAAGGTACTGGGCAATCTGTTTCAGTCGCTCAAGCCTGGCGGCATGCTGTTGCTGAGTGTACAGTCGGATAAAAGCAAGCAGGTGCAGCCCAATTTCACCAACAAACTGTTACAGAATCAGGAGTTGCAGCACCGTTACAACAACCTGGAACTAAAAAAACTCCTCAAGGAAATCGGTTACCGCAACATCAAGGCGCATTATTCCTATGGTATATCGGGGCGGATATCTACCCAGATAGGTGTAGCCATTCCCAAAAATCTGTTACGTCGTTCGCGTCATTTTCTGGTGCTTATGCCGTTGTATTACCTGCTGATGTATCCTGTCATCTTTGTGCTCAACACCATCGACGCCTATTTCGTACACCTGAATGGCAGCGAACTGGTGGTAAGGGCCTACAAAGCGTAAGCTGTGCGGCTGATCCTGCTTTTTATTTTCCGCTATCTTTTTTCGCGTAAGCGGACCAATTTCATCAATATCATCACCGGCATTTCCTTTTTCGGTGTGATGGTAGGTACAGCCGCGCTTGTGGTGGTTTTATCTGTTTACAACGGGCTGGAAGATCTCACTAAAACCATGTACAGCCGCTTTAATCCGGACATCCGCATCAGTCCGGTGCAGGGAAAATGGCTTTCGGCCGCTGAACTGGAAGTTGCCCTGGCCGATTTTAAAGAGATAGCTGCCAGTAGCAGGGTGCTCGAAGAAAACGCCATGATCCGTTACGACCAGCAGGAGTTTATCGGTACGCTGAAAGGTGTTGACAGTAATTTTGCTGCGGTTACAGGTATCGACAGTTTCATTATCCGCGGCAGTTACCGATTGTGGGATGGTTTTGGTTTGCCATATGCCATACCGGGCAGCGGAGTGGCCTATACCCTTTCTATTTCGCTCAACGATTTTCGAAACGCGCTTGAGGTATACATGCCGAAATCGGGTAAAATCGACCTCATGCGACCCGATGCCGCCTTCAACAAACGGGTGATACTTCCGGCCGGTTTTTTTGACGTGCAGCCTGAGATCAACAGTCGTTATACCCTGGTACCACTTGCTTTTATGCAGGAGCTGCTGGGCAGGGACAGTAACCAGGTGTCGGCCCTGGAGCTAAAGCTTGTTGCAGGCAGTTCCCCTACCCAGACACGGGCGGCTTTGCAGCAGCAGTTGGGGAGCGCTTTTCTGGTACAGGACCGTGACCAGCAGGAAGACGCCATCTTTCGTATTTTCCAGACGGAGAAATGGTGGACTTACTTTTTCCTGCTTTTGATAGTCGTTGTCGCTGCCATGAACCTGGTGGGTGCCCTGTCGATGCTGGTGCTGGAGAAGCAGCGCGACATAGCCCTGTTGTTCAGTCTGGGGGCCAGCCGTACCCGTATCGGTATCATATTTTTGGGTTTAGGCTTGTTCATTACCCTGCTGGGTGCCGGGTTGGGCATCGGTCTGGGGGCAGGCCTCAGCTGGGCGCAGGAAACCTATGCCTTGCTGGAATTTGAGGGTAGCGAGAACTTTCTGGTAAGTGCTTACCCTGTCCGTCTGCGTTTAGGTGATTTACTCGCCACTTTTGGTGGTGTGATGTTCATCGGAGGTCTTTGTTCCGTTTACCCTGCACTCCGCGCATCGGCTGTTTTTGAGCGGTTAAGGTTTTCGAAGGAGTGATATGTTTGTAGTTTAATCTGCTATGAGTTATTTGATGTCATTTTTAGCTCAAATCAGCTTTTCAAAATGTGAAGAAGTGTCTCAATAAATAAGACCAATAGCCAAAGTTTGATGGTTTGTGTACTAGTGAGGATATCTGCTTTGGATTTTTTTTTGAGAACAATTTTTGAACTCCGCAATCAAAAGTTTCCTTTATCAGATGATAGTGTCTAATATTCCACTTTTGATAAATGGACAAATTTTGTATTGTTATTTCTGAAAATGAGACAGTTATGATTTTTCTATTATTGGGAATGATGTAACAATATGAGAAACGACGTCTCAATTGGGGTGGCCGCGTCCAATTATTGGAGGGATTCCTGATTTTGTAATATTGGAATATTTGTTTATTTCATTTGGGTTATTTAGTTTGCTGCTTGTATTGTGTTTGTAACTTCCTCACAGGGAATACGATAAACCATCACTAAACTTATAGTTGTATGAAACAAGTACAGTTTTTACCTGAATATTTCCTGAGACTTTTTAATCAGTAATTTATGCCATGGACAAGGCATGTGATTACCAGACATTATTATTTGTTTGGCCTTGTGAATAACGGGCATATGTTTATGTAGTACCAAAAAGTCAAAAATGATTGTTGTTGAGTTTAATTAATCGGTTATCACAATTAATCTGTCTCCTTGTGGCTACCATAACAGGATTATGTACTGTGCTTTCCGCACAAAGTAGTGAACCAATACTGTTTTGGGATAAACCCGGAGTAGACTCCTGTGGACTCCATTTACCAGAACTAATTATAAAGAAGGCAAATGCAGATACCAGCTTTTCAAAGCTCTTAATAACAATCGCTCATGACAAGGGCGGTCTCTTACTTGTATTAGAAACACACGACGAAATGCTGTTAAGAAGGAGCAAGATTGATTTCAATACTGTTAGTTATTCCAGAATTGATACCATAGAGCCTGATTTTTTTAACTTTTTGAGAAAGTATGGTGCATTTCCCAAAGGTGAGTTATCAGCTGATGTCAGTATTTTATATCAGGAGGGATTAATACAAAAGCGTTCTTTTAAATGGTATTGCAAAGCGCCTCTGGAAGCAGACTTTAATAAACCATTCTTTTTTCAGCTTGAAGAAACAGGAAAGTGGGAAGAAGATAGTCTGGTTCTCGATTATAGTAAAATGGAAGTCTGGCAGACACAGGGCTTGTTTCCATTTCGCATTTCTCTTTCAAAGGAATATATCCGGGATAGTGTAGGACTCAATGTTGCGAATGATGGAGTATTCCTAATTTCAGGACCAAGGATTCCACTCTTTTCTGTGTCTTCAGTAAAACTGCAATATAAAGGGTGGGTGCTTTCCGATACAGCCCGTCTTGTGGTCTGGAAGCCTATCTCAACAGCTTTAAGATCAAATCAATTGCCCTTGTTTCATCAGGGGAACTCTTTTCAGGACCAGATAAGCATTGGAGATATTTCGAAAAGTAGTAAACCCTTGCTTTCGAAGAAGGTTGTTATGAAGGGAGACATTACCTTGGAGTCCGAACAGTATTCTAAGGCACCATATGTAAATGAGACTCCGCTTTCGGTATTCAGATTTTCCGGAAATGCTGCAGTTAAACTGGGCATAGCTCCGTTTCAATTAGGTTTTTTAGTTTCAAACGAGCAAAACCATTTCTATAGGCCGAATAGTTTCTATTATAGATTTGATCGTGATCAGTTTGTCCAAGAGATGGAAAGCATGCGAAAATCCTTGATTTCTACAAATACACAGGAGATACAGCTCAATGAAATGGCAGAAAATCAATTAGCTGCAACCAGAAAGGAGATTAGCAAGCGAATAACTGACAAACAAAATGAACTGGAAAAATTGGAATCTTCCCGGATTGTCGGTGATTCGCTGAGCCTGAACGAAAGAATCAAACTTGAAAATCAAAAGAGAAAAATCAAGCAAACGCTGACTGATTTAAACAAAAAAGAAGCGGAAATGCAGGAAAGACTTCAGAATATCCACAAACGGTCAGCTTATGATTCAAGTAACATTACAGAGTTGTTTCCCGATGGGCCGGAAGATAAAATGGATTCCCGGGATATTAGAAAAACACTAAAAAAAGCAGGCAGACTTGATAAGGCGAATAAGCTCTTAGCTGGAGTCCTTGATTTTGAATTCGGGCAGGTATACAGATCTTATTCGAGATATAGTTTATTAAATATTGGCGTTTCTGGAGCCACATTTGGCTACGACCTTGACAAAGTAGATGTTTTTGTCCTGAGGGGTAAAATGTTGACCCACAATAATCCCATAGCGGCTGGTTTTCCGACTCAAAGTCCTGATGTGACGGCAGTAAAAGCTGTGTTTAAGCATAAGAACAATCGAAAGTCAAATTTTGTGATGCTCGATGGTACCGCAACCGCTTCGACAAACAGAATGCCTGATCGTAAGAATACCGTTGTTAGTATAGGCTATCAAAGTGGTGATTATGATAAGACAAAAGTAGAATATGAAGTAGCGGCAACTATTAACGGACTTACAGATGAGACCGCCTCAGTTTCAGATTTGCTATACAATGCTTTGCTTGATCCGAAAAAGTATGCCGGGATGTTAAAGTTAAGCCGTGATTTTAACAAGATAACCATTGAGGGAAGTTTTGAACAGGTGAATCCCGCCTTTTATAGTATTGGCAACCTTTTTCAAAGAAGAAACTTCAGGGAAATCTCCGGGGGAGCGGGCCTCCTGAGTTTAAATGATATGCTGAAGAGTAAGTTCAAAATCAAGTATCTGCGAAACGATTTGGACAGGAAGAATGATGCCATTGGAGTTGTTGTTGACACAAGATTTACTGCAAGGGGATGGCCAAGTCTGGAATTATATTATGCCCCGTATTTTATTGAGAACCAAACCAATGTTCAGGATTCAATACAATATATAAGAAACAGTCAGGCCATTTTCAGAGGTGCGTCCCGGTATTCAAAAAGAAACGGGAAACAATTGCACACTGTAATGCTGGTATACCAGAAAAGTCTGATGGATTTCGATCAGGATAGATTTAGCACTGAAAGTGCTTCTGCTTCCTACAGCTATCAGCGGAATGATTCCAGGTATGCACTATCGTTTTACTATAATAAACAGTCTGAGGTATATGCTGATACACTCCGGTCTCGGGTAGCCTTTATTCCATCTGCAAGTTTAACGGCTTCTTATTCAGTTGATTTATCAAAACACTTTTCCTTTAGTGCGGAAATCTCACTTTCTCCTGAAGTACCCGGACAAATTTTTGGCTCCGGTTCAGGATTGGGGTTCCATAAGGGTTTTTTTCGAATAAATGCGGATTGGATTTACAGATCTGATTACCTGGGTTTGGAGGCCTCTGCTTTTCATACTTTCAGAGTTAGATTAAATGCATTCTTTTAAGTAAATAAATGATAGCAGTTATACAAGGATTAAATATGACAATCAATTGTAGTCTATGACAAATCATATCATACTAAGGATTTTCCTGATTTTTTTCCTCACTTCAGGAGCGCTGAAAATTGCAGAAGGACAATCTGTTACGGTTAGTTTTGAAAGAATCAGGGAATTACAACTTGACGAGAAGTCTGTGCTGGATGTATCCCTGAACAACAGGACAGGGCAACGGATAATGGTTGTTTACAAAGCAACAGTTAACCTCATGGGCTTAGGTAAGGTTCTGGATATTCAGTCCGTTCCAATGGAGTTGGGACCGGGTAGCAGATTGTTATCGACCTATGCCAGATCCAATTTTAACTTTACCTATACGAATCCGGATTTCAGAGCAATAAAGGATATAACGGGAAACTTCCCTGCCGGGAATTATGAACTTTGCGCCGAACTGGAAATAATGACGGATCCTCCTTCGGCACCCGTCTTCGGTTGTAGAGAGCTATATAAACCTTCAAATTTTAATCTTCTCTTATTAACGCCTGAAGATGGCTCTGTAATCGAACCTGAGTTTCGACCACACTTCAGCTGGTCAGCGGTCTCAACAGAGGCAGGAATTGTTAGAAGGCTGTCATATGTCTTTAAACTGTCTGAAAAACTAAGTCATCAGCGGAATGAAGAGGCTATTAAACGCAATCCTCATTTGGTAAATCAGAATGGCCTTGATAACCCCATGTTTTTATACCCTTCGAATGCCAGAATATTGGAAGAGGATAAAAGCTATGTATGGCAGATAGATGCCTATTTTGGCAGGATTTATCTTGGGTCTTCTGAAGTGTGGTCATTTAACGTTGAGCAGGAGAAACCGGTACTGTTAATTACCCCTACTACTTCCTACATTAATATAGCTACAGCTCTTGGGCAAGCTGAACTTTATTTTTATGAAAGTATAAAGTTTGGATATAATGTTTCAGCACAGGAAAGAACCATAAAATATAGTTTGTTCCGGGATGGCGATGATGAGGTTCTTCTACAGGATACCGTAGCGCTACGACCTGGCGAAAACAGGGTAGATATTTCAATCAGAGACTTGTCATTAAAACATTTAGGTGATTATATATTGGAGGTTGAGGGTAATGCCGGATTACATCGACTTACTTTCAAATACCTGAACCCTAATCGCATAAAATAATGAACAGCTTTATAAAACTTATCATTGGAAATATCTGGATACCTGGCCTGATGCTAAGTGCTTGCTCAGGATCTGTAATACAGGAGTACGAAAATCCAGAGAATGGCCTTCGCAAGCAACTTGAAACAAAGAATTATAGTTACATAGTACAGTATAAATCTCCTGAGTACATAGTTGAAATAGAAAACATCCCGTCCGATTCCGCGCGGATATCCAGGATGAAGGAGCTGGAGGATGTAATATCATTCACGATTTATGCCAGCCCGAAAAACAAAGAGAAAAATAAGCCAGACTTTCTGATCACTGTGAATGAAAGCATGGTCGCTTTAAATCTTATTTATTTTCATTATGAGGGCTTTAATGCAATTAAGGGGGCCCATGTGTTTTTAGCAGGATTTGACAAGGACAACAAATCTTCCGGGAACCACGAGGACAAACGATTCCTGAAAATTCAGGAAGTCACAGGTGAAAGCCGCATAGCTGAATTCGATATTCAATGACCGATCGTACCCAATAATAGATATTAACATGAAAAAGGGACTTGCATTTTTATTACTTCTTGCATTACTGAATCAATTACTTTTTCCAATAACAGCATTTGCGTTGACCGGCGGGCCATCACAGCCGGAAACGGCTGGTTTTCAGCAGATTGATGCGACAGATATGGTGGATTTATTCTCCGGTGATTTCAAATACAATATTCCATTGCTTGAAGTTGGTGGCTACCCTGTAAACCTTACCTACAATGCCGGTATAGGTATGGATCAGGAAGCAAGTTGGGTTGGACTGGGATGGAATCTGAATTGCGGGGTAGTTACCAGAGCAGTCAGGGGCATTCCGGATGATTTCAAAGGGGAGGAAATCATAGAAGAGCGTTATATGAAAGAGAATAAAACCTACGGTGTCGGTGGTAAAACCATCCTTGAGTTGTTGGGTAAATTGAAGTTGCCCGGAGGAAAAAAACTTAGTGTTCCGCTGGGGTTCTCTATTTACCATAACAATTACAATGGAATGGGATATACATTGGGAAAATCTTTTGAAAAGCAATTTGGTCCGCTCTCTCTGAAGCTTTCCTTAGGATATAATTCACAAACTGGTTTGGATGTAGAACCGACCATGGGGCTTGCTTTTTTGGCCGGGAAAGAAACCAGTAAAACCAGTAATCCTTTTTCTGTCGGAGCATCTGCTGGTATGAACAGTAGAAGCGGTTTAAAGTCATTGCAACTTACAGGTGCAACTGCGTCACCAAAACCTCTTTCTGTAGGGGTTGGTCTGCCAGTTAATACAAATTCTTTTACACCAGGTACTGCTCTGCGGCTTAAATCAACCAGCATTAATTTCAAGGCAACTGTTGGCGGTGAATTGTTTGGCGGTCACCCGGGATTTGGAATTGATGGTCAGTATAGTTCTCAGTCTGTTTTGACGGAGACGCAGGCTTCAAAGGCCTATGGATATGTCTTTACGGAGCATGCGAATGCCAATAGCTTACTTGATTTGAATCGTGAGAAAGATGGAGCATTCAGTGAAGACATGAAAAATCTTCCTGTGACAAACTTTACATATGACGTTTTTTCTATTCAGGGGCAGGGATTGGCAGGGACAGTCAGAGCTCATCGGAATGATGTTGGTCAATTATCAGATCCATTTCTGCAAACAAATGGTGTTGCCAATGCGGATGTCGGACTAGAGCTGGGTTTGGGTAACGCTTTTCGAGCTGGCGGGGATGCAACCATTACGGTTTCAAATGTAAGATCAGGGAAATGGGAGCCTCAGGAGTTTAATATGGTGCCCAATACCTTCAAGCATAAAGGGATAGGCAATTTTTATGAAAACTGTTACTTCAAATTCGAGGGAGAACAGAATGTTACAGACTCCCTGTTTTTCAAGAACGTAGGATCCTTCAGCCCGGTTAATGTGGAACTTATAGGGAGCAGTGCGGTGCCCGTTCTGCGATCGAATGACTCCTATGTAGGGACATTGCCTCAAACAGCCACATCTACATATTTCAGAGAGCCAAGATCTAAAACAGTTTTTTTTCTGAGTGCAGAAGAGGCGGAAGTAGCCGGAATGCTTAAAACACGACCAAGCTATCCCGATAATTACTTTACAGATACCACAAACAGTGTTGCCAGTATTGCGCTTTACGGAACAGATGAAGATGATGCAAAAAGGCATCAGATTGCTGAGATTAACTGTCTCGATGAGTCAGGAACACACTACAATTATGCCCTGCCTGCGTGGAATAAACTTCAAAAGGACGTTACCTTCAATGCAAGCAATTTTTCAACTTCAGGAGGCATGGTTGCTTATTCTTTAAGTGGGAATAAACCTGACCATAAAAGAGGATTAGATCATTTCTATCAGGCTACTAAAACCCCGGCTTATGCGCACTCTTATTTTCTAACGAGCATATTATCTCCTGATTATGAGGATATTAATGGAGACGGGGTGACAGATGATGATCTGGGTAATTTTACAAAATTCAACTATACCAGGAAAAGCGAAACATATAAATGGAGAGCTCCCTATGAAAATCTGAAAGCACGCCTGAGTGAGGGCCACCTCATTGATAAGACAGATGACAAGGGTAGTTATTCTTATGGAGTAAAAGAGTTGTGGTATCTGCACACCATTGAAAGTAAGGACCAGATAGCAGAGTTTTACATTTCACCCAGATATGACGGGGTTGGCGTTGCAGGGGAGCACGGAGGTCTGCCAGGCTCCGTTACCGATGCGGACCGGCAATGGAAACTGGATTCAATAGTACTTTATAATAAAGCTGATAGAGTCGTTAATAAACTCAACGCGATTCGTTTGAAGAAAATTGAATTTGTTTATAGTTATCATCTATGTAAAAATATACCAAATTTTGACCCTGATGAAGATGATGTAGACCCTGGTAAGCTTACACTGGAAAGTGTTTATATCTATTACGGGAATTCTAACAAAGGAAAGCTTAGTCCATACACATTTACATACAGCAATACTAATCCAGGCTATGACCAGAACAAATATGATCGCTGGGGTAATTACAAAGAGGCATCCAATTGGGCCACGAATATGGAATTCCCTTATGTCAACCAGCAAAATACCAATGCTGATACCTGGGCCTCTGCATGGAATCTGGAAACTATCAAATTACCTTCAGGTGGTATCATTGAGGTAGCATACGAGGCGGATCGATATGCCTTTGTGCAAAATAAACGCGCTATGGAGATGTTCCGTATAGCAGGTTTTGGTTCATCCTCAGCCCTGTTACCAAGTACAGCTTTGTTCTCACCCAAGACGGTGTCTAATGCTTATATGTATGTCCGGCTTGCTGACAGCCCTTTGGGTATTACAAATGCAACATTCAGAAAGAGGTATCTGGAAGGCATGAAAAATCTTTATTTCAGTGCGGAGATTCGGGTGGCGGATGTCAACAATGGAAATAGTGGTTATGAACGCATTACGGGATATGCAGAAATCGACATTAACCAGAGTGGTATGTGCGCCGATACACGATATGCGTATATCAAGCTGCAAACAGTAAGTCGTAAAAACAGGGACTATAATCCGCTGACAGTCTCATCCCTGCTCTATGCTGAAAACAGTCTGACACAATTTATTTATCCGGGATCAAATCCGAATCAGTCCGGATTAGAAAACATTATGCAAAGTATTCTGGGTCTTGTCGGGGAGATTGTAAGTTTGTTCAAAGACTCTTTCAAAATTCATACGGATAAGGGAAGAGGGCGTGATGTTAAACTGGAAAAATCCTGGATACGACTAAACTCCCCTACACTGGATAAGCTAGGAGGAGGAAGTCGGGTTGCTTCTGTAAAAATGTATGATAACTGGGCGGAAATGGTTGAGTTGGGAGAAACGGCAGAATATGGGCAACAATTCAGCTATGAAATGGAAGACCCTGTTTATGGCACAATAAGCAGTGGTGTAGCGTCTTATGAACCTATGATAGGTGGGGATGAAAATCCGTGGAGACAGCCATCCAAATATACAACCAGAGATAACTGGATGAAACCAAGGGGAGAATATTTTCAGGAGGAGCCTTTTGGCGAGATGTTTTTCCCGTCTGCCAGTATTGGATACAGACAGGTTCGTGTAGCTGATATTCATGAAGAAACTGCCCGATCTGGAAAAGGGTATACCATGCATGCATTTTTTACAGCCTACGATTATCCTACTCGGTTGGCTCATACCCAGGTGAAAATGGTTCCTCAGAATTCATCTGTATCTGTCGGAAAGGTGGGCGACAGCTACCAGCGGATGACAGCTTCTCAAGGGTATGTCATTGTAACTAATGATATGCACGGGAAACCTAAATCAACCATTACTTATGGCAAGTCCGATGCTGGTGCCGACGTGGTCACCAGTGGTACGCGTTATCATTATGGAGAAGAATCACCAGGCAAACTTAATAGTGAAGCGAAGACAATATGGGTCGATTACGATGTTCCTGAAGAAAAGGAACGGATAAAAATTGACAATACAGTTTTCGGAATCGATGTTGATATGACATTGGATTCCAGGTATCATGAGAACAAGAACATTACAACCAAAGGAAGCTTCAATTTTGATTTTTCCATGGCATCTGTCTTTCCGGTATTCTTTCTCAAGTTGTTCGAAAACGTATCTGTTAGTGAAACAACATTCAAGTCAATGGTTGTTACAAAAGTCATCAGTCAAACAGGGATTTTGGTGAGGACTGAAACGTTCGACCATGCTTCCAGTATCGCATCTGATAGAATAATACGGGACGCTTACACAGGTGCTGACATTGTAACTTCTGTTGAAAATGAGTTCAGGGATAAACAATATGCGGTAAATATTCCGGCAGCATATGCGCATAGTGTTCAGGTAAATACTTTACCGGTCTTCCGTCCGGCTTACAACAGGGTGAACTTTACAGACCATGTGACCTACATGCCGACAAGTTCAAATCTATGGTGGACAGCACCCAGCCATTATTACAGCATCAATCCCATGTGGTGCCCTGGCGATAAATTACTTCTCCGGAATTTATCCACCAATGCCCTTTCTGTAGCATGGATTAGCTATGCTAATGTAACTGGAAGCTGTGAAAAGGCAAGATATATGTATTTGAAAGATGCCGGAGGAAATGCCATACCAGCAGGTGATTATGAAATGAAGAACATTACAACACATGCTTCCAATCAAATAAATCAAACCTCCTACAGTTTCACTTCTACAGATAATCCGGTGCTGACGGGATCAAGTCTGTGGCTTTTGTCAGGCAATGTTTTGAGTGCTGAAGGCAAATCTGTTGGTTACCAACTCAAAAAATTTACAACTCAGCCTATTTCACCGCTTTTCACCAGTCTGGACGCTTATATTCCTTTTCTTTCTATGCAAAGCAAGTTTTCCTTCAGAGGGACACGGGGCTATGCCGGGCATGCCCGGGTGGATGGAACATTGTCTTCATTTGCACACTTATTCGGGTTCACGTCCAGTTGGTCCAAAACCATTTGCCCTGGCGTCAGTGAATACGATGGTATTGTAGCCCAATATCCGCTTATCGATATCCTGACCTTGACGAACTGGAAAGTGGATCAGGCGATTCAGAAGGTTAGCATTGCCGGAAATCTGGTAGAGTATGATGATGTGCTTGGCGTTCCATATACTTCCTTGTTTGGGTACAAGGAAAGACTGGTAACCGCTACGGCCAGGAACTCCAGGCAACATCTGATTGCATCAGAAGGTTTTGAAGAGTTTCTGATGCCCTATTACGCAGGCTATGTTCCTCAGTTCTCACTGGGTTTCATTAAACAATTCGGATTTACCTCTTCTAAGGGACGCAAGTATTTCATTAAAAACAATCAGGCTCCTTCATCTAAAGGTTCCGTATCAGCAGATCAGGCGCACACCGGCCGGTACAGCATGAAAGTCAATGCCAATAAGGTACTAACAGACAGTGTAGATTTGACTGGAATTAATTTGATTGATATCGGGTATGTGATTTATCCTTTTGCGCCCAAAACAGGAGGAAATTCAATTGACATGGTTGTTTCCGGCTGGATAAGGGAAGATCAGGCCACAAATTTCAACGGAGGATATGCCAATGCTTCTGTACGGGTCAGAACGAAAGGTGAAAGTACCTCAGTCATTCCTTACCAGCTGAAAGCTGCTGGCCCGATGGTCGAACGCTGGCAGCGATTTGAGGGAACCATAACCATACCGGCTGTTTCTGAATATTTTGTTATAGAACTGGATGGCGGCACAGTCGGTGCATACTTTGATGACCTCAGGATATATCCGGTGGATGCTCAGATGGTTAGTTACGTATTTGATCCTTTCAGTGATCGGATGATGGCCGTTCTGGATGAAAATAATTATGCCACACTATTCGAATACGATGAAACAGGTGCCTTGGTAAGAAAGAAAAAAGAAACTGAACGAGGTATTATGACACTTATGGAACATCGTAAAGCCGTCAGAAAGCAATGAAACAGCTGATATTCACGATATGTCTCTTGCTTTTACCCGGCATTGTACCGGCTCAGCAAGATGCCCTGCTTGTACTTGAGCATATCAGGTTTCGTATGGATAAGCTTCAGGATCAGCACATAAGCTATAGAATTGTGCAGACCTCCGTGACAGCTCCATCTGGTAGTATGGTCTCAGATAGTGGCAGGTTTTATATCGGCCGTAAACAGTTGTACAGGAAATCGGTTTCCGGTGAGATAATCATCGGAGATGGTTATCAGGTAATGATTAATCACCGTCAGAAGGTAGTTCATGTGAGTCAATCAGGAAGTCTTTCACCAGAGGAAATAGATCCGATGGCCAGCTTCAGGAACATCTTTACCAATGTTTCAGAACTCCGGATAAAATCGCTGGATGCAAATACAGGGGAGATTTTCATCAAAAGCAGGGTTTTTGATTCAGGAGAGTATAGCCTGGTCTACAACAAAAGCTCTTTCCTGATTGAAAAAATCAATGTTTTTCCTGCTGTTGCAGAGACCACACAACTGCTGCCCCGCATGAGTAGCAGAGAACCTGAACTGGTGATTTCTTTCCGTTACCTGTCAATGGCGGGAGGCAGTACTTTGCCGAAACCGGCTGATGTGTTTTCAAAAGAAAAGAATAAACTGGTTTTAAAATCAAAATATCATGGTTACCAGCTATACGCAACCGCAAAATAGTTCGAAGATGGTTTTATCTGTTTTGAGAATCAGCATCCTGTGTATCACAGGCATTCTGCTATTTGTTAATATGACTCATGGGCAGTCAGTGGAAATGAAACCTTTGGTTTTTCAATCTTATATTTTGTCCGGAGATGATGTAAAGGCGCACTTTCTGGTGAACCCGACTACCGCTATGGCAGGGTATGAAGTAAAACATGCTAAGGCTGATAGTGTCTTCGGATATAGTCTGTGGAGGCAACGGTTTAAATTCAAAAGTATAATTGACAGGGTCAATCTGAGGATTAATCCCGACGACCACAGGGTTATGGGAACCTTCTCCTACAAATTTAATCTGCGCATAGACCGTTGGGACGAGGATAATGTTATGACTGATACGCTGGTCAGCCTCATTGTTGAGTTTAACCCGGATGAATTGGTAAGCTTTACGGATCGGTCGATGATAGAATTCTATGGCTATCATAAAATAAAGCCATACATCATCAGTGTACAGCAATCTGCACCCGACTCTTCCGGATGGGATCCGGTAAACTGGAACAGTTTTCAGCCGAAGATGGAAATGGATGCCGAGATCAGGTTACAATTCTACCAGTTGTCCTATACCGGCTCAGGGTACAATTATGGTACTGCTTTGGGTGCCGTTTCCCATTCTGAAACAAGCTCCGGAGACATTCAGATTGCTTGGTCGGAATATGCCTACTGGCCTACCCTGTATGAATTGGAATGGACTTTTGTGGATGATTATCTTGCTGAATCCTCTTACAGACCGGCCAGTGAAATCAAATATGATTTTCAGCACAATGCTACCCGTATTTATACAGCTTCTTCTTCTTACGTAATACCGAATGTGTATGAACATGGATACCTCATGTACCGGGTGAGACGGATAAGGCCAGACAGCATTAACTACCAGGGGGTGTATTATGGGGCCTGGACAGGTTCTGCGCAAAGCGGTCTTGTTTCAGCGGCAACACACAAAAAACACATAACAGCTTCGCACGAAGGAGATTCACTTAACTGGGTGTATTCCCTTGCCTTTGCGGAGGGCGCCAGGAACAAGGCTGTACTTAATTATCTGGATGGGACATTCCGCTCGAGACAAACAGTGACCAGGCTTAGTTCACAGTCAGGTCATCTGCTGGTTTCAGATCAGATTTACAATTTTGCAGGAAGGCCGGCCATACAGGTATTGCCTGGTGGTGTCAGTGGTTTCCGCTTGCGTTATGTAGAAGGGTATAGCAGGTTGAATTCCGGTACACCTTATACTGCAGAACTTTTTGATGGGCTTAACTGCGTGCCCACAGGGATTCCGGGACTGGATACAAACTTCGGGGCCGGTGCTTATTATTCTTCCCAAAGCCCTTCCGGTGGCTACCACAGGAGCTTCCTGCCCAATGCGGATGGTTTCCCATTCATCCAGACTGAATATACACCTGATAACACCGGAAGGCCCCTCCGTGTCGGGGGAGCCGGTGCAGCATTTCGTCTGGGTGAAAAAAATACGCGTTATGCCTATGCTCAGCCTTTTCAGGCACAGTTGAATATGCTTTTTGGAAGTGAGATCGGGCTTGCCAACTACTACCGGTCTAACATCGTACTCGATCCGAATGGTCAGGCAACCATCCAGATTCAGAATCAGGCTGGTAAAACCGTGGCGAGCATGCTTGCTGGTGAATCGGATCCCGGGAACGCGATTGAACCCCTGGCGGGAAGCACGGCTTCCGAATGGATTACGGAAGACCTGCTGCAAGGTGGGGAGCAGATTATGCTTGCGTCGGGTTCAGGCTGGCAGTTCAGAAAGCCATTTTTTGTGGAAAAGGCAGGTACTTATGCTTTCGGATACGAAATAGAAGTTCCGCCATATTCACCAGAATGTGAGGAAGAACCTATCTGTACTTCCTGCGAATATGACTTTATAATGTATCTGCTGGATGAATGTCAGCAAGACACGCTTTTTTACAGGAAGTCTGTTGTAAAAGCAGCTTCCGGCCAGCCTGTTTGTGATAATGTCCTTTTTAAACCCTTTGATGCTGAGGATAATGATATGTTAGCCGAAGTCCTGGATGTAGGACAATATTTTCTCCTTAAAGAGCTTACCCTGAGTACTGCCAATCTGGAGAGCAAGGCGGTTAACTATGTGGCCGAAGCAGAAGCCTGTTTGCTTACAACAGAATTCTTTGTAATGAAATCGGTGGATAGTACGGATTTTGATGGTTGCGCTATAAGCGGAGAAAATGACCGGTGCGATAAGCTGAAGGCGGCCATGCTGGCAGATGTGACCCCAGGAGGTCGGTATGCTCCATACAAAGATTCGATTCATGCCAGTACCGGGGTTTACTTCCGCTATTTTCCTGTCAATACCAGTAGTTTGCTGGCTTATGATACAGGCTCAGGGGTTGGAAGACTGTTTCAGGATATAAGTGGTATCAGTTATCCAGCTACTACGACCCTTCCTAACGGGACGGTTGTGACACCATCTATGATCAGTACGATGTCGGTAGAGGATTTTGTGAACAATTTTCAGCCGGAATGGGCGGAAGCCTTACTGGTTACTCACCCGGAATACTGCCGGCTACAGGATTGTTTTTCAGCCGCTTCAGATGGATTTTATGCTATGGAAGATATGCTGGACAGCATCAATACCTATGAGGATGCTGTTGCCAGCGGGTTCTATGCGGAAGGGAGTGCTATTGCTACTTTAATTGATATTGATCCTCTTTATGATAATATAACACCCCCAAGCCCAACCGACTTCCGGATTGATTTATGGACGCCATATACGAATCTTGACATTGATAAAGCCGCACGACTCATTGCATATTGTGCCACATTTGCCAGTGGAGATATCCTGAGCAGCAATTTGAGTCACTTTGATCTGTGTGAGGATGTTGTGGAGGGGGACTACATTAAAAATAACTGGCTTTCTGACTCAAAGAAGGATGATTTCTGGTCTGCATTTAAAACGTTTTATCTTGAAATAAGAAAGGATTTGACGGGTACTGCTTATGATCCGCCTGCGGAATGCGCAAAAATCACACTTTATGAGCTGGACATGCTTGAACCGCTCTTTCTCACCGGCTCAGATGTTGTAACAGCAGGATTGCCGGCAGCGTTTCAGGATCTGGCGGATAATCCTTCCAATCCGACAGTACAGGGAGCAGGACAGACATATGTCACAAACGCGCTGGCGGCTGCCAGAGAGGCAAAGTGTACTGCTGTTATCCAACAGGTAATAACCGCCTTTGAGGGATGCGTAGACTTTCTGACGTATCAGGAAAACGTTATCAGCGATCTGGAATCCGTTTGCAGCACCAACGGAATAATTACCTATTCGGATCTCGAGGATATTATAAATAATTATTTTTCTTCCGGACAATACACTCCTGCCTGGTGTAATATACACCTCGTAGACCTGGCCTGGATTTTCCGGGAGGAGGCTTATGGCAGGAAATATGTTACCTCTGCTATTGGCGTTTATTCCACTCCTGTCGGGATGCAGAATCTGCTCAACCAGATTGATGACAGTTATCCGGCCAACAACTACAGTACAAAAACGATATCGGGGGCAACTTCTCTTCAGGATTCAGTTGAAACCTGGTTTTCAGGCACAACAGCTGTAGTTGAATATGCTTCCATCGGCTCAGATATGCACCGTTTTGATCTTTACGCCGGTTTTCCCCATGGCCCGCACTTCAGGATAGTGCTGCAGGCCATTTCCGGTAGCTTTTCTTTCAGTGCCTCCAGCTATACTTTTTCTTCTATCCGTCCTGACACTGCTATGATGGGCTATTTGCTGAGTATGGGAAGGGCAGAGGAGGGCAAGAATTTTTTCCTTATTAATATCGGATCAACTGTTTTCAGGGGATGGACCATGAATTTCTCTCTTTATGATTATCCCGTTGAACACCAGCAATTCAGGGAAGGGGAAAAATGTCTTAACTGCCCGCTGTTTGCAGAGGCATACAATGGTTTTTCAGGTATATACGGAGAAATCATACCCTTTAATTCCCCCCACTATGGCAAGGTGCTTACGGCCTATATGAATCAGCATCTCAACCTGCTGGCTACTGAAACTGACTATAAAAATCTTGTTGAAAGCTGCGGCCTTACCAGGAACTACGCACTTTTCAACAGGCATTGTGATGCGACTGTAACCTTTAACGGTGGAGGTTTCGGTGAGTTTGAAGACAATCTGTTGAATTATATGGATTACAATGGTATTGATCTGTATCCCGGTCTGATAATCAGACGTGAGCAGTTTGAAGATGTCACCTCGTATTGCATATCGTTCGAAAACCTGCCGGCAGCCTATTATTCTATTGCACTTGAACTGCTGGAGGGTATCATAGGATCTGCAGGTGCTTATGATTATAGTATTTTACCGGATAATACAGAAGAACTCATTCTCTATGTTTTCTCAGAATCGGAAACAGGTTGTGACGGAGAAATCACAAGCACGCTGGGAGGCTATGGTATCAATTTTGTCTGGGAGGGGTATCTGGCCGTAGATGGTGTGGAAGATCGGTATGTCCGGAAGTATGCAATTAACTGGGACATTCAGAATTCTTCTGAGCAAATGCTGGAAATAAACAACTTACTGGCATATCTGCTTTCCGGGACAGAATGTGTTGACTATGGTTTCAGGGTCTTTTGGGGAAGACCGTTCCACAATCCTGCTGTATACACCAGTGAAAATGGATTCTGTAGTTCTGCAGGGCCTTGTATTGAATGCGAAGCGGTTGGTGCAGCAGTGAGGGGGTTCATTTACAGCAAAACGGATTATGCCCAAACATCGATGGAAGAAATGAGCTCAACGGCAATTAAGGATCATTTGGTCAACGAATCCATTGTGGGTTCTGAAGTCACTGTAGCCTACGGGCCGGGAGATTGTATGGATTGCAACGGCTCCGTGTTTGTTTGTGAAGAAATCAGTACAGACCTTACAACCCTGACTTATGTTTTAGAGGAAATTGCCATCAAGTCTGATAGTGTTTATACCTCCTATACACCGTTTTTTCCGGGAGTCAATCTCACCGTCTGGGTATCAGCATTTGGTGGGAGCTTTCAGGAGGTAATCTTTAACCGCAATGGGGATGGTTCATTCTGGCTACAGATAAGGCCTAAGCCAGGGAATCGTATCATCAATGTACAATTTTTCGCTCCTACTTTCCCGGGGTTTTCACCGGAGAACATGTCCGTAATGTCATCTCCAGGCCCTCGTCTGGTAGCCGGAAGAGGAAATTCGCATCTTTTTGAGATGCCGTTTTATGATGTTGTCAGGGGAACGATTATCTGGCTGCAAGGCTGGACGGATCTGGTAGTGACCAATTGCTGTGAAATTGAATATGTGACGCTTTGTGACAAAGGACATAACAATTTCAGTTACATAGATACCGTCAACTGCGAAAGGGCTACCTATGTAAATGCTGTCCGGAATGGAGTTGCCATGTATGATAATTATATTGAAGCCGTTAAGGACACCTTCAAAATGGCCTGGGCAGACCATTGTGTGAACAACGCCACGGAAGCAATGGACCTCAGGTTTCAGGATAATCAGTACCAGTATACACTTTATTACTATGACCTTGCGGGTAATCTGATCAGAACAGTGCCACCACAGGGAGTTCTCCGGATAGACGCTGATTCTTCCGGATACATCAACAGCGACAGGCTCAGCATGACAAACGGTATTACGCCATCGCATTCCATGAAGACCGAATACCGTTACAATGCCTTCAACCAACCCTATGAACAAACCACCCCGGATGGAGGCACAACCCGCTTCTGGTATGATGGGGCCGGTCAGGTGGTATTGTCACAAACGGCCGAACAGTATATTACCAGTAAATTCAACTATACGTTGTATGACGCGTTGGGGAGGCCTTATGAGACAGGTTTGGTGACGATCAGCAGTCCGTCGTCCATCACTTCCAATGTAATGAATCAGTCTCTGGGCTGGCTCGCATCGCAGCTTGCAAGTCTGGATAAATTTGAAGTTGTCAGACAGTATTACGATAAACGACTGCGTCAGTACGCTGTTTTCGGAGGACAAGAACAGCGTAACCTGCGGTCACGGGTGGCTACGGTGGCTTATTACCATACTTACAAAAGCGGCACGACGGAAGATTCAACGGACTATGCCTATGCAACTCATTATAGCTACGATATCAGTGGTAATGTGGCAGTAGTTATACAAGATTATCCGGAACTCGCCGCCATGAACCAGCAATTCAAACGGATTGACTACGCCTTTGACCTCATCAGTGGCAATGTGAACGTTGTCTCTTATCAGGCAGGTTACGCAGATCAGTTTTACCACCGGTACACTTACGACGGAGATAATCGAATAACCGAAGTGGAGTCAAGCCATGATGGTATGATCTGGGATAAGGATGCCCGGTATTATTATTACCTGCACGGACCACTCGCAAGGGTTGAGCTGGGCCAATACAAGGTGCAGGGAGTGGATTATGCCTATACCTTACAGGGCTGGATGAAAGCAATGAATTCAGCCGTCCGGGACTCAAGTCATGACATTGGCCAGGATGCCGGTACTGCTGACCCCCTGCTGGTGGCACGTGATGCGATTTCCTTTACACTGGGGTATCACAGTACGGATTACGAACCTGTTAATCTGGCAGTGGCCAAACTGGAAGCCAGTAAGCGTCAAAGCGGCAATCTGTATAACGGCAACATTACACACATGGTTGCCGATATACAAGGTGTTGGCGCTTTGGCCAGAAGTTATACCTATGACCAACTGAACCGCCTGATAAGTGCCGACAATTTTGAACTCATGGACAGTTCGGGAATATACCAATGGGACAACAGCGGTGTATTGAGTTATATGACCGAATATACCTACGACAAAAACGGCAACATCACAGGTCTTGTCCGCCGGGGTGGGGGTTCCAATACCATGGATAACCTGACCTATACGTATAATGCAGGTAAAAATCAGCTGAATAAAGTCACCGATGCAGTGACCACTTCGCCTTATCCCGATGATCTCAAGCATGGTCAGGGCAATAATAATTACACTTACTATGCAGATGGCACCCTGAAGACAGACGGACAGGCTGGACAGCAGTATTACTGGAATACCTATGGCAAACTGAGCAGTGTGAAAAAGCCGGCAGACCATTTTGTGAACTTTGCCTACAACGCCATGGGACAAAGAATCAAAAAAAGCATTCTGGCCGACGGGGATCTGAACCTGGAGCACCACGATTATTATGTGCCGGATGCCCAGGGCAATGTGTTGGCAGTTTACCGGCAGGATTTTGAGGCTCCCGGTACAGAGGGTAATATAGACAACATCATGACCGAGATTCTGAACCAAACAGGTTATCCAGGTCTCGAGGCAATTTTACTACAGCTCAGCAGCAATCCCTCCTTCATGACGGCTGTACTGAACAAACTCTCAGGTACCGGTTACGATGTCAGTCTGATAGGGACGCAGGGTCCAGGCTTCTACTTCGATGCCGATATCAATACATTGAAAATGGTGCTTCTGAATGCATCCCCGACCTTTCTCGCCGATTTATACGCGGAGGATAATGGTGTCATGATAGCTGAGGCTCTTTACTATTGCGCAGCTGAGTTTTTCCTTGAGCAAATAATAACAGGAGACGGGAGCTATTACAACCACATGGCCGGGGAAATTTGCAACAATCTCCCGGATGGAAGCAATCTGTACAATGAAATGATATCTTATTTCAGTACTATTTATTACAGCCATTGCTATTCCATACTCAGCTACTGCGACATTGATATACCGTGTATAATCGAACATGCCGGGGCGACGGAATTCATTTCTTTCCTGAAAAGTTACGATCAGGGGGTTGATTCTGTGATGAAAGAGCTTTTCGTTTTACTTCTGAATAATAACCCGCAAGTATTCGATGATCTGCTGAACGACAAAGAGTTTCAGCGCATAGCCTTGCGCCAGGCATTGGCTGGTTGCGGCAAGATGGCTGACTTGAAAGCGTTTACAGTGAGTTGGCTGAGTGGTAACCTTACACCTGTCAGAACAGCGGTAGGTGATGAGTACCTGCTGTACCTGATTTACCGGGATGATCCTTCAGTTGTGATAGGGGAATTGATTCAGAATACGGAGTACGCGATTATTCTGTCTGTTTTGAGAGATATGCATGGTTTTTCAGCCACTGATCTGCTCCAACTCATTCAGCAGATACTGGGTCAGTCGGTATATGACAATGTGCTGGCAGCTGTTTCATCTTCTCTTGAATATGCAGAGAAAATAAGTCTGACAGAACACTATATTTATGGTAGTAAACGTTTGGGCGTGCGCAAAGCAGAACAGGAGTTGTACTACAATGTGCTGAGTTATAGTTCCATGATGCTTGAGGGCATGCTGGAGGAGGACAATCTGGGCGCATACACCGGTTCCTATGATCCGGAATGCGGTTGTATGGATGATGATGACAACGATGATGAAGAACCGGAGCCAGAACCTGATCTTCCTGCTGGTTATGCACCGGGCCGCCTGGCACAGCATCGTATAGGCAGGAAGGAATATGAGTTAACAAACCACCTGGGGAATGTCATGGCCACGATAGCAGACAGAAGAACCGGCGTCAAGGCCAATCCATTCGACACCCTGTATGCGTGGTATGCTGCCGATGTTAAAACGGCGCAGGATTATTATCCCTTCGGCATGCTCATGCCAGGGAGACATTATACCGCGGGAACAGCGCAGAACTACAGGTATGGCATGAACGGACAAGAAAAAGACGATGAAATCTACGGCAAAGGAAATTCCTACTCCGCTGAGTTCTGGCAGTATGATGCACGACTGGGTAGACGTTGGAATATTGATCCGGTAGTGAAACCACACGAAAGCCCTTATGCTGCATTTGGAAATAATCCTATTTGGTTTATAGATCCTAATGGTGCTGACACAAGCTTTTCAAATGATAAAACCAGAAAGGAATTTGTAGGCACATACAATTTGGTCAATAATAGAATAAATGCCCTCAGCTCAAGAATTGATAGGAAAATGGATAAATGGAAAGAAAAAGGATATGAAGGCAATCGGTATAGTAGGCAAATAAAAAGATTGAATAACCAGAGAGCGGATTTGTATGAAATAAAAAATTCATTTGATCAGGTCATTCAATCCCCTGTAATGCATTATTACATAGGTAAATCAAATACAAATAACAATAGTTCTGGAGGAGGTACTTCTTTTAATTTTTCGGCAAACAGACTAGAACATGACTACTTCTTGGGTAATGATCAATCGCTTATACACGAGACACGTCATGGAGCAGGATATGATAGAGGTGAATGGTCTTCGTATTTTGATACAGAACAGAACAGAGAGATATTTCTGAATTATGATTATCAAGATGAATATGAGGGCTTTAGGGCAGCCTCAATGTTTATGAGACATATTTATGGTCAATCATTGTTGAAAATTTATGGTGCAACGGATTTAAGAAGTATTATCGAAGAAAAATACAGTACTCACCCTGACATTATCAAAAGGTTCAATCAATACTGTGAACCTGGAGGATGTGATTAAAAATTTAATTATGAAAACAATTTTAATTTTGGCATTTTTTGCTATTTCGTGCAGCACGAATATTTCATCCCAACAGAATGATGGGAAGGTGATGGTTTCTGTGATTCAGAGCGATTTATCTTCTTTTCAAGATTTTATTGTTTCATTAGAAGATGAAAAAATAAGTGCCCAGAAAGGGAGTATGGTTGGTGGTAAATTTGTTTCCAAAAGAAAAGTTGGTGCAAGTTCTCTCTCTGAGATTCAATTAGAAGAAATTCATAATTACATAGTGAATAATAAATTGTTTGATTTAGACTCTATTTATACTACTGGTAAAATGGGAGGGTACGAGTGGACAGTGGTTTTAAGGCTGAATGGTAAGGTGAAACAAATAAAAGTTAGAAATCTTAAGGTGCAAGAGATAGATGGTTTATTTGAAATTCTGAACAGAGTATCACCTCCTACGTTTCCTAAAATAGATAGGTATTACTCTCCTAATTGAAGATAATATTTAACGATTGTGCATGGGTTCAGGTAGTAGAGAATACAAAGTTGAATAATATCCTTATCTGAAGTGTATATTGACTTTTATTATGCACTTGGTAAGTTCTACATATTGTCAAAATTCAGTTTTTGCAGGTAAGCAGCATGGAAACGCTGTTTTTGCGCGAAAACGCGGGTTAGACTACTACCCCTTCGGCATGCTCATGCCAGGGAGACATTATACCACCGGAAGCTCATCTCTAGCTTATCGGTATGGGTTTAATGGGAAGGAAAAAGATAACGAGGTTTACGGCAACGGAAATAGCTACGACTTCGGAGCGAGGATACTTGACCCAAGAATTGGTAGGTGGTTGAGTGTCGATCCTTTGGCTGCGAAAGCCCCAGGTTGGTCACCATATCGTTCCTTTTTTGATAATCCTATTTTGTTTTCTGATCCTGATGGAAATTTTGAAATCCCAGAAGCCTTGGCAGCAAAGCATCCCAACCTGAAGCCAATGCTGCAAAACATTGCAGCAGAATTGCAAAAACCTGAAAATGCAGACAAGTTAAATGCAATATTGAAGTATGGAGAGTTCAAAGATGCGAATCAACTGATTAGTTTATTTTCTGATGGAAATAAATCGGTTAGACTGGAGGCTGGGAATTTACTTGCTCCAAATCTTCAAAAGGATGGTCTTATTGGTGAACAAGGAGTTACGAGAACCAGCACTCACGAGATGGATGAGGGGACAGGCATGCTGAAGAGCACTGTAACTTTAGATGATAATCTGTTCCGATTATTGGGTGATGAAGGATTGAGCAAGGATGGTAAGGATTTTGCTAATCTCCTGTTTGAATCAACTCTTTTGCATGAACTTATCCATGTTGGAGATGCACAGGATGGGGTTAGAAACAGTGCAGAACCGTTGCAGTATACTCAGACAGGGAACAATGGCGTAAGTAGCAATTTACATAATAAGGAAGTTGGTAAATATGCAGAGAAGGTTATATATGGTCAGGACGTAGATGTTAATAATAATAAAGAGGTAAAGCAAAATGTTATCAAAAACAAAGAGAAAAAATAGCTCTTCAAGGGGAGCCATAATTTGTAGCATTTTAGTGTTGGTTTTCAATGCTTGTTCTGTCCATGCTGTTGAAAACACACCTACTTCTACTCTGGAAATTATTTGCCCGAAGAATCAGAAAATTGATTCAAGAGACTTAAAACTAACACTACTATATGTTAACCATAGCTCTGAAACCATCATATTACCTATGATTTATATGAAGGCGGTTAATATTCAGGAATTTGTTTTTCCTAACAGAGATGTTAGAGGTGGAATTGTTTCAGATTATTCTATTCCATCAGAGGCTAATAATGAGCCTTGTAAGATTGAAGATATGGAGGGGTATGATCACTTAAGATATATCCTGCCACAGGATACTCTGGAAGTTATCTATTATCTAAACCAACTGGGATACGAAAACGTAGAAGGCGGTTATAAAAAGGGCCAAGAAATATGATTATTTTATTAATCTAAATATTCCAAGTGAGTTTAAAAATATCTGCTCTAACATGTGGGTGGGTCAAATCACATCAGGTAATGGAAGTTTTATTATCGAATAACATGTTCAATATTCTTTGAAATGCAGGACAGGATATTATTAAACATATCAACTTAGGTAGGTGTGTCTAAAAGTGTATGGCTTCAGACCTGAGATATTGCCAATGAAAGCCAGATTCCTCACCTGATGTGTATATTGGTTCAGCTTTATTATGCAACCGGTAAGTTCTACATATTGTCAAAATTCAGTTTTTGCAGGTAAACAGCATGAAAACGCTGTTTTTGCGCGAAAACGCGGGTTAGACTACTACCCCTTCGGCATGCTCATGCCAGGGAGACATTATACCGCTGGAAGCTCATCTCTAGCCTATCGGTACGGCATGAACGGGCAGGAAAAGGATGATGAAATCTACGGCAATGGAAACTCCTATTCTGCTGAGTTCTGGCAGTATGATGCCCGCATCGGAAGAAGGTGGAATATTGACCCGGTAGTTAAGCCTTGGGAAAGTCGATATGCCACGTTTTCGAATAATCCAATACTTTTTGTTGATCCTAATGGAGACAATGCAGGAATTTATAAAGATGAGGATGGAAACGTTATTGGTGATGATGGCAAAAAAGATGGCAAAGAATATGTTGTTAAAACAGCTAAGTCCCAATCAGATGTTTATCCAGAGTCAGGAGGAGATCGAGGAAATGTAAATGGAATTACTTCTGAAAGACAGCAACAAGTGATTAATACAATAAAAGGTGGCACAGAAGCAGGTGTTGATTTTTCGGCATCAGTTGCTGGAGATGTCGTTGAGTTGCCATCTGCAAATTTGCAAAGACAAATGTTTCAACATGCAAACATGGTTGGTGCTGATTTTGAAGTTGGCGGGTTAATCGCAATGGCTGGCAGTTATAATTTCATTGTTCCTGTTATAGGTGGAAGTTCAATAAGCCAGAATTTGTCAGGAGGAAGCACAGTACAACTAAATTTTAGTTCTGCGGCACGAGAGGCAAGTGGTATGTCAATTTATCAAGGATTATTTTCTAAATATCATGTTCACCCTACAGGTTCTGGATATATACAGGCCCCTTCTGGCACAGATATAATGAATGCTAGGAAAGATGCAAAAGTTTTTAAATCAATAAATATGTATGTTATAAGTAGACAGAATGAGCGAATGTATATTTACAATTCTACTGGCGTTATAGCAACCATGAAATATACCCCACCCCCGGTAACGAATAATCCAAACAACTCGGTTGTTTTTACAGAATGAAAAACATACTGGCTTTATTTTTATTGATTCTTAACATGGCTGCTGCATTAGGTCAGCAGCCATGTTTATCAGTTAAGAACAGCGAACAGCTTCATCAACTTTTTAGAGCAGATATTGACTGTATATCAATGGTTAATATAAATTTATCAGAGTTCGATTTTAATTTTTCAAATTTTCCTAATCTTAAATTTTTATTTATCGACAATTGCACTAATATTAATCAAAAATCACTCTACAAAGATTTATCTAAGCTCCATTGGTTCGAAAGATTACAAATTACAAACTCTAAGCTCAATAAGTTGGATTCTGGAATTGTTGGGTTAAAACAGTTAACAGCTTTAGATTTTTCTTATAATGATTTTGATAAGATACCATGTGAATTAAATTTATTACCTCAATTAAAAAGCCTACGATTTTGTGGTATGAATTTGGAAGCTAGTAAGCAATGCTGCAAACTAACAAATCTTAAAAAACTTACAGAAGTAGATTTGACATCTTGTAATATAAAAAATATGTCATGTATACTTGATTTATTGCCTGATGATAATCGTGTGGAGACATTAGATTTGTCAGATAATTTAATTATATCCTGCCCGAAAGAAATAAAAAAACTAAAGAATCTTGAAACAATTGCAATTTATAATAAAGGTTTTAAATCCTTTCCACCTCAACTTTTTGAATTGGAATCATTAAGATCAATTCTTGTGGGTTCTGATATAGAAGTCAAATTCCCTTCAAACTTGCAACATAAAAAGATGAATATTTTGTGGTTTTCTACACTAGATGTGGATATAGAACGATATAAAATTAAATACCCAAATATATTTTGGGATTTTTATCACATGGACGAGCTAAGATTTCCATTTATTAATTGACGGAAGTAATGTTCAAAAGTGCATATGGGCTTTGTAATCTCAAATCTACTTATGCTCCGGAGACCTTCTGAACAGCCACCGTCATCGCACTAAACGGCTTAGACGTCATGCCATCAATCTGCAATTTCAAATACATTTTGAATCTTTCAAGATGTACCAGATCATATTGGGTAAAGACTGGATAGAACTCTTTGGCAAGGGATAAGGCATCTGCTGCCCCTACCCGAAAGGCAATCAAAGTGCCCACATTTCCAAATATGGCCGCACGAATGTCTTCTTGTAATTGACCTAAGTATTGATGTGTTAAAAACAAGGAAAGCCCATATTTCCGTGCTTCTGCCAGCATATCTGCAAAGGAGAGGGACAAAAAGGAATGTGCTTCATCTACGTAGAGAAAGAATGGAGTACGGGCATCCGGCGATTGTGCTGCCCGGTATAAAGCAGCAAGGTGCATGGAGGTTACTAACATACTCCCAATTAAGGTAGAGGCATCTTCCCCTATCATTCCTTTGGAAAGGTTGCAAATGAGTATCTTCTGTTCATTCATCAACGAGAGCATTTTGAAACTGGATGTTTCCTGACCCATCGTGTTCATTACTGGTGCACTGGTACGGAATAACCCCAGCTTGTTCAGTATGGGTGATGCCGCTTTGACCTCCTCCCTGTTCTTCGGACAATTTTGATCAGAGTTTGCAGTAAAAAACATCCCGGCCGCAGACAGACTGCAACCGGGATGCTGAAAGCCGACCGGGCCCGGATTATTCGATAAAGTGTTTGTGATGTTCTACGCCGCTGTTGGTGGTATAGCGCAGGATATAAACTCCGGTGACCAGTTCCCGGAGCTGCACGGTCTCGCCGGCCTGCACGGTCAGCTGCAGCACCAGCTGACCGTGCAGGTTATACACGGCAAGCCGGGTGGTCGACTGGTTGTTGGGCGAAGCGGTCACGGTTCTTTGTGCGATCTGCAGGGAGTTGCCTGCAGGGGCGCTTGCGTAGGCCCCGGAGAATTCATCACAATTGATATCCCAGAAATCCACGGGATAGTCGTAAATCCAGCGTTCGTTAGGATCTGTCAGGCTGTCCCGTGCATATACCTGGCTGTTTTCATAGAGGGGAATCTCCGAAAGGTTGAATTCTTCAACGGTATAGCAATCTGACAGTCCTCCTGGGTCGGTCATTATGAGGTCGAAAGGAGCCGACATGCCTGCTTCATAATGGGTATGCAGGATAAACAGATTGAGCGGATCGTGCACGGTGAAGCTGGAAGCAAAGCGATTCAGATCCTGCGGGTATATAGCAGCGCTTACCAATGATCCACCGGAGCCTTCCACCACCATGGTGTACGGTTCAAATACGCCGGTGTTGTCATTGTATCGGGTCCCTGCTGTAATGATGGTGTTCGAATCAGCATGTTGCACCATATTGGCAATCATGTATTTGGAATGAGGCGCCCAGTAGACGTTCGTCCAATCGGCGTTGAGTTGTCCATTGAGCCGTATCAGCCCGTGAAAGGTAACAGAACCCGATACGTTGGCATTGGTGGTAAAGGAAAGGTAAAACACGTTTGCCAGGGTGTCTGCCAGTATATATGGCTGGTAATTGTGCCTGTTATCGATATCGTAGAACCGCATAGGCGCCGCTGGTACTCCATTGCGAAGGAGTACCAGGGCAAAAAGATCTTCATCACCACTGACGTCGCTTGTGCCTACCATGACAACAGAGCTATCCGTCAGGGCCAGACTGTTCGGAATATCCTGCTGTGAAAGTGGCGTGACAGATCCGTAAAGGTACGCCCATTGCTGGGTACCGTCTTCGTCTATCCTGACACAATACACCCGCTGCTGGCTGTTGGAATCCAGTGCCGTTCCGGTCAACAGGAAATAATCGTGAATACTGTCACTTTCCAGCCGGTTCACGATCCGGAATTCCACACCTGGAAAATTCTTTGCCCAGACTACATTGCCTGATGCGTCTGTTTTCATGGCATAAGCGACCTGAGTGGCCATGCTTTTTTTGAATACGGAGCCGACAAGGATAAAATCCCCTTCCGGTGTTTCGATGAGACTTTGTGCTTTGTAATTGGATTCGTCCTGATTGTTGTACAGCGTTACCGACTGGTACGAGCCGGCATTATCGACCGTGGAAAAGCTGATTTCTGAGGTGTAGGCAGACATGGTGTCCCCCACCTGACCTACAATCCGGATAAAGGAGTTCTGATCGGTGACCACATTCACCAGGGGTTCATTCAACAGGTTGCCGGGAGAAAGCAGACTGCTGAGATATGTCCGGTTGAACTGGGCGGAGGCAAGAGAGCTGCAGAGGAGGCAGGTTAAGACCAGCCAAGATTTTGTTTTCATAGCAATTTGGTTTATCTTCTAATATAATTAAAGGTGATGAATGAACCATGGTTCCAGTATGAATTTTACGTGAAATGTTACCTGCTCCCGTCCCGGGAGATAACCTGCATATCCTTGAAGAATGCTATATTCAGCACAACCAACAAACCTGTAAATGTTTTACCGGCTATGTCTTTTTGTGGCTTTGTTCTTTCCGGCTTGGGTCAGCGGGCAGCCGCTTGGAGGTAAATTTCATTTCAGGACGGGTAGCCTGGTTAATTTTTTCCCGGAGATAAAGACCCTGGAGGGAGATGACCCTACCTATGACCGGCTGCGGAGTTATCCTGGCTACTGGGCTGAAGTGAACTATGCTGTTTGGAAAAAAGAAGCACATGAAATTTTTGCGGGGATGCGGTATAGCCGCATTTTTTACCGCACTGTAGCTGTCAGAGATTTTAATGAGCTGGATGGTCTGATCGGTTACTGGAAGACGCGGGAAGGTGTAGGGTATTTGCAGGGTGTTTCCCTGCGGACAGGTTACCGGTACTGGCTGCCGGAAGATGGGGAAAGTAAGTTTGATTACGCTTTTGAAATGAGTCTGCTGACAACCTTTAATTACATGAATCTTTATGCAAAACAGGAACAGTTCCACATAAACAGCATAACACCTGCTGTGACTATGGGTACAATTGGGATGTACCGGTCATTGCAGTTTCTGATAACCCTGGGCTGGCAGCCCAGAGGCGCACTTATCCGGACCAACGAATGGGATGTGATCGGCAGTTGGTCTAAACCGGCACAAAGCGGCAAAGCCAGCAGCAGCCACGGACATTGGCAACTGTGTATCGGATTGGGGTTCCGTTTATAAACCATGGGTTTGTTTTAACACCAGGTATCCCTCTGTGCTTCTGCAGCAGCCAACCCCTGGCAGGCAACCTTAAAATAACACGAATCGGGCGGTTTGTTCATACTGCCTTGATACTGGCTTAACAGCCCGCAGAGAGTTTTGTGGGTGTTTAAAACCATTATCATGTATACATTATTTGTGCGTTTTGGTCTTGTGCTGACGCTTTTGCTGGGAGTGAAGCACGGGCAGGCCCAACTGCTGGTCCACTACTGGAATTTCAATAACTCCGCCACCCAGCAGAGTTTGCTCACACCGGCCAGTACCCAGGGCGGCGCAGCCATCAACCACCTGCCGGGTGGTATCAGCGCGGTACAGATTACCAGTAATATCAATCAAGGTTTCGAAGTCACCAATCCGAATGCCCGTAACGGCGATGTGTCGGGTACCCACCTTCGGTTTAACGACCCTATCGGAGGTCAGCTGGAGTTTGTACTGCCGACAAACGGCTTCGAACAGGTGGTGGTGAAATACGCTACCCGCCGTTCAGGTTCCGGTGCCGCCACCCAGTACGTCCATTACACCACCGATGGTACCAACTATACCTTGTTCGACAGTATTTTGCCGGTAGATGGCAACCCCACCCTGCAGACCCTCAACTTCGGCAGCCTCCCGGCTGTCAGCAACAACGGCAATTTTAAAATCCGCATCTCTTTCGCAGCCGGCGCGGGTGGCAGTGTCGGCAACAACCGTTTCGATAATTTCACCCTCGAAGGTAATGCCATCGGTGGGGTAGATACTTTCCCGCCGGTAGCAACCCTTTTCCCGGCGAACAACAGCAGCCAGCATAGCCTGGCCCTTCAGCCGCGCATCATTTTCAGCGAAGGCATGCGACTCAGCACTGGTCAGGCGCTCACAGCGGCCATGGCCGATACCATACTGCAACTGCTTGCGCAGCCGGCCAATACTCCGGTAGCCTTCACCACTCAGAAAAGTGGTGATACACTCACCCTGGTTCCTGCCATGCTCTCCAACAATATCACCTATGTATTGCGCATCCGCGATAACCTCCTGACAGATTTAGCCGGCAATGCCCTGGCGAATGGTTACCAGACCAGCTTCACCACCATCGCGCTGCAAACCGTATTCCAGCCCGGCGACCTGGTACCCGTAGCGTACCGGATGAATGCGACCTCCACCCCCGATGCCATCGCCCTGCTCAGCCTGGTGAATATTTTACCGGGGACCATCATTCATCTTACCGATGCGAAGTATACCGACAATACCCCCGCACAATGCCCGGGCGGTATCAGCTGGACCGCCCCTGCGGGTGGCGTAGCCCGGGGTACCGTCATCATCATTGGTACGGATGATGGCACAGCCAACATCGGCAGCGTGAGTGGCAGCACCTTTGGCTTAAGCTCCGGCGGTGATCAGGTGCTGGTTTATACCGGCAGCAACACCCAGCCCGGTTATATCACGGCACTCAGTGCCAACGCCTGGTTAACCGCGAATACCAGTTGCAGCGGAAGCGTAAGCAAACTACCGGCCGGCCTGACAGATGGTTTAAATGCCATCAGCCTCAGCACTGCACCCGGCAACAACAACGGACTTTCCGTAAATGCCTGGTACAACGGACCCGTCACCGGGTCGCAGCTACGCGACAGCATCCTGAACCCTGCTTACTGGGTCGTTTCGGGATCAGGAACAGCCGCGCAAACCTGGCCCAACTGGGCTTTCCCCGGCCCTCCGGCAGTAGCCGGCGTCCGTGTTTTGAACAATACCCAGATTGAAATCGCCTTTAACCAGGCCATGCAAAATGCTTCGGCAACAGCATTGGCGCGTTATACCCAGATTCCCGGCCTGCTCAGTGCAACCATGACCAGCAATGGTGCTTTGGCAGATACGGTAGTCCTCACTTACAACCCGGGTTTCAGCAACGGACAAGGTTATACCCTTATAATCGACAGCATCGCCAATGCCGATGGCCTGACCATGTTCAACGCTTACACCTTTACTTTCAGCTACAATACCAGCATCGGTTTCAATGGCAGGTATATGGTGGTTAACGAAGATGCCGGTACCGTTAATCTTCCGGTTTCCCTGCAATTCCCGACTGCAGCCAGCTTTTATCTCCGCGTGAAGCCTCAGGGAACTGCAACTGCGTCAGATTATACTTTCGCCGGTCAAAGAATAAACATACTGCCCGGCAGTACCAGCCTCAACATCCAGTTTCCGGTTATCGACGACCAGCTGGTGGAAGACGATGAGTTCATCCTTTTTGAGATCGACAGTCTGAACGGGGTTCAGTTGCAGGGGCCTGACTTTTTCACGGTTTACATCCGCGACAACGACCGGCAGTTGCCCGTCCGTGATTCGATGGTGCGCATGAGCCTGCTGACCAGCTTCGATCCTTCTGCGACCGGAAGCACCACCGAAGTGGTCGTGTACGATGCTGCAAGCAAGCGCCTTTTCACCACCAGCGCTATCGAAAACCGATTCGATATTGTCGACTTCAGCAATCCGGCCAATCCGGTAACACTGCGGAGTGTTTCGATGGCTCCTTATGGTGGCATTACCAGCGTTGCTGTGAAGCCGGGTCTTGTGGCCGTGGCCAGTCCCAATGCCAACGAGCAACTGCCCGGTTCAGTTGTCTTTTTTGATACATTGGGTAACTTTAAAGGACAGGTAACCGTAGGTTCCCTGCCCGATATGCTGGTGTTCAGTCCCGATGGCAATCGTTTGCTGGTAGCCAACGAAGGTCAGCCGAATACTACTTTTTCCATCGATCCCGAGGGTTCGGTGAGCATCATCAATACCGCCGATACCAACATCATCCAGTCGGATGTTACTACTGTCGACTTCACGGCTTTTAATGCCAATGAAGCAGCGCTCATAGCTGCCGGTGTCCGGAAAGGCTCCACTATCGGAACCCTTTCACAGAACCTGGAGCCTGAATACATTACCATTGCCTCAGATAACAGCAAAGCCTGGGTGACGCTGCAGGAGAACAACAGTATCGCGGAGATCAACCTGCTGAACAATACCGTTACGGCTATCAGGCCTTTGGGTTTGAAAGACAACAGCCAGCCCGGCAACGGATACGATGCTTCCGACAACATTCAGGAAGTATTGCTGGTGGCCTGGCCAACCAAAATGTTCTATATGCCCGATGCCATCGGACAGTATACCGTAAACGGCACCACCTATCTGGTGACCGCCAATGAAGGAGACGAACGGGAATACAGCGCGCTGAACGAACGCACGACCATCGGTGCAGGCAGCACCCTGCTCGACTCAGCCCTTTTCCCGCATGCCGCCATGCTCAAGGAAAACCACGCGGTGGGTCGTTTGCGCATCACCAACCAGAACGGCGATTACGACAACGATGGCCGCTTCGAAGATGTGATCAGCGTAGGAGCCCGTTCTTTCAGCATCTGGAATTCCAATACCGGCCAGTTGGTCTGGGACAGCAAAAACCAGTTAGAAGTCATTACCCAGCTTGACCCGGTTTTCGGCGCGCTGTTCAATGCCGATCACGAAAGCAACGCCCTCAAAAACCGCAGCCGGTCCAAAGGTCCGGAGCCGGAAGGTCTGACCCTGGCTAAAGCTGGCGACCGTACCTTCGCTTTCATCGGCCTCGAACGCATCGGGGGTGTGATGGCTTATGATGTCACCAATCCGAACGCACCGGTATTTAACGGTTATCTGAACCCCCGTTCCGCGACAGCCTTGTCGGGCGACCGGGGAGCGGAAACTATGGTGTACATCTCTCCGCAGCAGAGCCCGGACGGTACCCCTTATCTCGTGGTAGCCAATGAAATCAGCGGCAGCCTCAGCATCATCCGGTTGACTTTTGACCCTACCTTGCTCAATACCAACTATAAACTGCAGATTCTGCATGCTTCCGACATGGAAGGCGGTCTGGATGCCCCTAAAGATGCTCCCCATTTTGCAGCCGTCATCGATACCCTGGAAGGCACCCATGCCAACACCCTGATTTTATCGAGCGGTGACAACTTCATTCCGAGCCCGTTCCTGAGTGCCGGTGAAGATGCCACCCTTCAAACCCCTTTGCGTAACGCGACGAGCCGCTTTTACCCTGGTACCCATGCCGTACGCCCGTCTATCGGCCGTCCCGACATCGCCATCCTCAACCTGATCGGTATCAACGCCTCCGTTTTTGGAAACCACGAGTTTGACCTCGGTACCGGCGAGTTGAACACCATGATCGGGGTCGATATCCGCGGCAACGGCGCCGACAAACGCTGGGTAGGTGCGCAGTTCCCTTACCTCAGTGCCAACCTCAATTTCAACAACGACATCAACCTGAGTTATCTCGTGACCACCGATGGTCAGCGCGACACCGCTTTCCGCACTTCACCGACCATCACAGCCAATAACCAGAAGAAGGGCATCGCCCGTTCTGTGGTGATTGAAAGAGGTGGCCAGAAGATAGGGATAGTCGGGGCTACGACCCAGGTGCTGGCATCTATCAGTTCACCGGGAGCCACCACTGTAGTCGGACCAGGGATAAACGACATGCCAGCCCTGGCCGCTATCCTGCAGCCGGTCATCGACAGCCTTCGTTTTAACCAGCAGATCAATAAGATCATAGTTCTTTCTCACCTGCAGCAACTCAGTCTGGAGCAGGCGCTGGCGCCTTTGCTGACGGGGGTAGATGTGATTATTGCCGGTGGTTCGCACAGCCTGCTGGCCGATGCCGACGACATACTGCGTCCGGGCGATGTAGCGGTAGGAACCTATCCTGTCCGCACCCACAGTGCCGATAACAAGCCGCTGCTGATCGTGAACACCCAAAGTGAGTACAAATATGTGGGCCGTCTGGTGCTGGAGTTCGACAGCCTGGGGGTCATCGATACCACAGCCCTGGATGCTCAGATCAATGGAGCTTACGCCACTGATTCAGCCGGCGTGATCCGGGTGTGGGGTAACTACAATGCTGCCTTTGTCACCGGCAGCAAGGGAGCCAATGTGAGGGAACTGACCAATGCCGTTCAGAACGTGATTGTGCTCAAAGACGGCAACGTATTCGGTAAAGCCAGCGTCTTCCTCGAAGGTCGGCGTGAATTTACCCGCACCGAAGAAACCAATCTGGGTAATCTGAGTTCGGATGCCAATTTGTGGCAGGCCCGTCAGACTGATCCTGCCGTAACCATCTCCATCAAAAACGGGGGCGGCATACGCCAGGCCATGGGTACGGTGAATGCAGTAGGGGGTAACGTTACGCTTGAGCCAACAGCCGCCAACCCGGCTGCCAACAAACAGCAAGGCGATATCAGTCAGCTCGACATCGAAAACTCACTGCGTTTCAACAACCGTCTGAGCATACTCACCATCCCCGTTACCGGTATCAAAGCATTGCTGGAGCATGGTGTAGCCGAGTCGGTTCCTGGTGCCACACCCGGCCGTTTCCCGCAGGTGGGTGGTCTGGCCTTCAGCTTTGATCCCGCTGCCCCTGTCAACAGCCGCATCCGCTCGGTGGTACTCATCGATTCTGCCAACAACCGGCTGGATACCCTTGTACACAACGGCCGCATCCACGGCGATACCAGCCGTAGTTACAAGGTTGTCACCCTGAACTTCCTGGCCGGTGGTGGTGACGGTTATCCGTTTGCCGCCTATGCTTCAAGCCGCCGGGATCTGGATACCGTACTTACCGCTCCCGGTGGAGCCACCTTTACGGTTCCCGGTTCGGAACAGGATGCTTTTGCCGAGTATATGCTGGTGAAACACCCGGCAACCAATGCTTATGGCAGGGCGGAAACCGCTGCATCCCTTGATTTCCGGATTCAGAACCTCAGCATCCGCGGCGAAGGTTTACTGCCTTTCGATTACGCGACGCTGTTGACCCCGGCCAACAACACGCGCCTGCTTACCTCCGCTACCAACAACAGTCCGGTACTGATCAGCTGGAACAAGGCCATCAACGCCCAAACGTATAAATGGTCACTCGACCTGCCCGCCGGCGGATTTGCGTCCGGCCTGGTTAACCTGGCATCCGCTGCCAATGGTACCGATACGACCCTGACCCTTGCGGTTCGTCAGATTGACAGCATTTTGGCGGTACTGGGCGTCGCGCAGGGCGATTCCATACAAACCAAATGGACTGTTAAATCTTTCTACAACGGCGGAAGCGACAGCACCCTGGCGGTGGCCTTTAACCTGTGGCTGGTTCGTGAGCCTGTTCAATTGGGCACTTTCAGCCTGATCGGTCCGGCCAACAACACCCGGATTGTAACGGTACCGGGCAACAATACAGCCATCACCATCAACTGGAGCGGTTCATCCAACGCGGGCAGTTATGCGTGGGTGGCCGATTTCCCGGGCGGAAACTTCAGCAATCCGGTTTTGGCTTTCCCGGCACGTAACAATGGTACAGATACGGTATTGGTACTCCTGAATCGCTCCATAGACTCCCTGCTGAACATCTTCAATGTACTGCCGGGTGATTCAACGCAATTGATCTGGTCGGTCCGGGCGATGAACGGAAATGTAAGCCGGCTGGCTGCCGCGCCGTTCAATATCTTCCTGGTGCGCAGTGCTCAACTCAGCGCCTTCGATCTGCTCACGCCGGCCAACAACACCCGCCTTGAAGTACGCGGGCCGGCTACTACACCGGTGGTTATCAACTGGGCTGTATCAGCTTCACCAGCCGCTGCTCCGGTACGTTATACCTGGCTGGCCGATCCGGCCGGTAATTTCAGCACACCGGCGATTAGTTTCCCATCCGACAGCACAGGCGCAAGTGCACGCCTCAGCCTGACCACAGGGGCCATCGATCAGTTGCTTGCCACCGCGGGCGTAGCCATTGGCGATAGTTTAACGCTGCAATGGACAGTAAATGCCGGCAGCGGCGTCAGCAACCGACTGGCGAATGCAGCCTTCAACCTCAAACTGATCCGGACCGGCCTGAACACCAGTGTAGCGGAGACAAAGCTGACTTCCGTAAAACTTTATCCGAATCCTGCCAGCGACTACGTACGCCTGGTAGCAGCTGAGGAGCAAATCAGTTGGGTAGCTGTCAGTAACCTGACCGGTGCTGAGCTGATACGCAAAGAAGTAGGCAATAGCCACACGGAATTGGATTTGACGGACCTGCCGGCAGGTGTTTACCTCATCCGGGGTATGACCAACAAGGGATACTTTGCCCAGCGTTTGGTCATAAACCGGTAAGAGCAGCCCGGCAATTCAACCAAAAAACCCGCCATTGGCGGGTTTTTTGGTTTTGGACGTCAGCTGTTGTATGAAGATTCGTGCCGTCAACCACGATATAACAGGGTTCAGGAGAAGGGTCGGCCAATGCAGGTTTTTCTTTTGTTTAGGCCGATGGTTGCATTAAGCCCGTGGTTCCGATACATCTTTCGCCAGCAACATTTCCCCGACGCGTGCCGAAGCACCTGTGTAAAAGCCGGTTTCGGCTACATAATCTTTCGGATTCCGGAAGCTGCCGAACAGCAGGTCAAAAACGGGCAGATCGGAATAGTTGTAGGCATGAATACCCTTGCCATGGTGTATAGCATGACTTTCGGGGCGTTGGACGAGATATCCCAGCCAAATCGGTGTTTTGAGATTGGCGTGCTGAAAAATGCTGAAAAAATTAGTGGTAAGAATAAGTATGGTCACGGATTGCGCCGGCAAGCCCATCACGAAGGAAAAACAAAGGGTGTTCAACACGATAAACCCGATCATGTCGGTCGGGCTGAAATAAAAGGCGCCATAGGTATCAAGGCGTTCTGCGCTGTGGTGCATCTGGTGAAAAACCCGCCACAAAAAATTAGTTTTATGCATACTGCGGTGCCATACATACAGCCCGAATTCATATAACAACAAGGCAGCTATGCCAGCCGTTACCGGATGCATATTACTTAGGTCGAACAACTGCGTCTCAGGCAGCCAGGCTGCATAGGCAAGGGGCAGATAGCTCGATAAATAGAAGAAGACGAAAAAGGAAAATAAACCCTTGATACGCCAGTTTTTTACAGGTGGCAATACACGTGCCGGAAAAAGCATTTCCCATAACATCAGGAGGGCATATAGGGCTATTAAGGCCAAGGAAACAGGATCTGTCAGGAGGTCTAAAGGGGTTGGCATAAAAAGTTGGGTTTCGTAAATGAAGTCAGCGCTTAAAAAGTGTCCTGACGGTAATCGGTTTGTTGGTTTAGCAGAAAAATTCCCCAAAAATAAGGGAGGGTGCGTCAGGAGAATGTCAATTGAGGTGGGGCTTTCCCCTGATACTGTGCAGACACGGCAATATGCCGTCGCATGGGTAAAGACAGCGAAACTTGACTTGGCTCACCACTCGGGCATCCTGCCTTGTTCGAGCCTTACAGGCTCGGGGTAGGTGCTCGCTGCGCTCGTGGTTACTCGGCTT
>DLHS01000006.1:0-16469 GCA_002483345.1 Bacteroidetes bacterium UBA7662 | reverse complement strand
CTACAGGCCACTTGGGACACGCCGCCAGGCTCACAACGGCTCGCTTCTCGCCGCTCGTCTCCCGATGTCTGCAAAAAAAAAGCCCCTGCCGAAGCAAGGGCCCTACTTAAACAACAAATACTTTATTTGCTCGCGTTGGTAGCGTCGGGATCTTCCAGTTTACGACTGTTCTCGATCTGGCCATCCTGCTTGTACATCACCCAATTGCCAACGGCAACACCGTTTTCATAGGCGATTTTATAACGCAGATTGCCTTCATTGTCCCAAATGAGCCACTCACCGTCTTTTTTTCCAAGATTAAAATGTGCACTGCTGGTAGCCTGGCCCTGCTCGTTGTAAGCCGACCAGTTACCGTGCTTCAGGCCATTTTTGTAATAGCCTTTTTCCTTCAGCAAACCATTCTCAAAATAGCTGAGGTATTCACCGTCGGGAATACCCGACGTGAAGTTGGCAATGGTGTTAAAATTACCATTGGCATGGAAAGATGTTTTGCGGCCACTGAAAGTGGCATCATTGCCGGCTGTTTGTGCCATTAAGGCGGTAACTACCAGCAGGAGCGACAGGGAAAGCAGTATCTTTTTCATGACTCAGGCATTTATGTTAAGTCAAAGTTACCTAAATATGAAGAGAATGTTACCCGAATAGCCTTGTTTGGTATGTTAAGTTTTTTTGATTATTGTAAATAACTGATATACAGAATAATAAAAATTATAATATCATTAGTTTGATAAAAAATTTAACATTGAAATCCTTTGAAAACTCACCTTTAGTGCGGATTTTGGACAGGTGAATACACGCTGGAAAGTATGGCTTAAACGCTTTGGAATAGCAGGTTTCCTGTTTTTTCTGCTGAAAGGAATCGGCTGGCTGGTGGTATTTTACCTGCTCGGAAAACAAGTGCTCGATTAATTCAGCCGTTCCCTGAACTTAGTCTGCCAGCTCCTTTTTCATAAAGGCGCAACTTTCAGCGATGGTCTGATCCAGTTCCCGGTAAACAAAACCAGTCTCCCTGCTGATGCGGCTGCCGTCGTAATGAAAGCTGTTATAGGCCGAACGGACCGTTTCCCGGGTAATAAAAGGTGCTTTTCCACGGAACAAACTTACCATACCCAACACCCGCCAACCCAGTTCACTCAACCAGCGGGGTGGCGCCCAAACGGGTGCGCTGACTCCGAAAGCAGTGGCTATCTTTTCGAATAACTGCCGGTAAGGCCAGTTCCCGGCATTCAACAGATAACGCCTGCCGGTAAAATCACGGCGGTCAAGCAATAACATGGCTGCCGCTACATCTCTGACATCTACAAAACCGGTCTGACCAGGACTGTAAAATTTCAGTCCTTTATAAACGGTCCGGAAAAGACGGTTGCTGCCCTCCGTCCAGTCGCCGGGGCCTAAAATCACCGACGGATTTACCACTACCACTTCCAGCCCTTCCTGCATGCCGCGCCATACTTCGTTTTCGGCACGGAACTTCGAAATGGAATAGGCAGAGTTATGGGGCCCGTCTTTCCAGGGACTGTCTTCTGTCACCCGGGGTTCGAGGGGGTCGCGACCCAGCGCGGCAATAGAACTTACATACACCAGCCTCGGAACACCGAGGTTCAGGCAGCAATTGACCACTTCGGCGGTGCCGTACACATTGGTGCGGTAGAGTGCATCCCGCTCACCAGGCAAAAAACTGACGAGCGCGGCAGTATGGTATACGCGGTCGACACCCTGCATGGCTTTTTCCAACGAAACCAGGTCGAATAAATCGCCTTGTATCCAATCCACAGCAGCCACCAGGGCGGGTGTGAGCAAAGGGTTCTGGGCGCGTTTCTGTTCGCTGCGGTACAATCCCCTGACCTGATGCCCGGCATCGACCAGGGTTTGCAGCAGATGTGTCCCTAAAAAGCCGGTCGCGCCGGTTACCAATATCAGCATGCGGGAGGAAAATAAAGGTGACCGCCCACATGATCGCAGCGACTGCCGGTCACGGAGCTTAATACATTGATGCGGCCCAATTGGCGCAAATGGCCCAGAAAAGCAAATATGAGGGCTTCTTTCTGGTTGATGAGCGCCGGTTCAGGCACTTCCACCGATACCGGCAGCTCCACCCGGAACATCCGGATGAGGTGACGGTTGAAGGCACCGCCGCCGGTGACCAGCATCGAACCTTTCAGGCCATGTTGTAATAGTATGTTTTTCAGCTGATCGCTGAGGTGCCGGGCATAACTGGCCATTTTATCGGGTACCGACAGGTCCGATTTTTCAAGCAGCGGCCAGACATGCGACTCGAAATACTCCCGGCCCAGGCTTTTGGGTGGTGGCAGCTGGTAGTAGGAGAGGGCGTTCAAACCGGCTACCAGCGTTGCCGAAACCTGGCCGGAAGTGGCTATTTTGCCCTCGTCATCGTAATTTTTGCCCGTTTGCTGCGCCAGCCGGTCGAAAACCATGTTGCAACAGGCTACATCCCAGGCCACCCGTTTTCCCTGCTCTTCAAAAGAGAGATTGGCAATGCCACCCAGATTCAGGCAAACTGCATGTTGCGGAAACAACAGCCGGTCGCCGAGGGGCACCAGCGGAGCTCCCTGACCTCCCAGGGCTACATCCATACTCCTGAAATCAGCTGCCACGGCCAGGCCGGTAGCTGCCGCTATGTGGGTGGGGTGTCCGAGTTGCTGGGTGTAACCCAAAGCAGGCTGGTGGAAAAGGGTATGGCCATGACTGGCAATCAGGCCGGGTTTCGTTTTGTGGCGACTGATAAAATCGAGGCTACACTGACCGAAAAATCTGCCCAGATAAACATCCAGGTCAAGTATTTCAGCCAAAGGAGCCTGATAGGCGGAGGCCAGCCGCTCACGCAGCGTATTTTCATAGGCCACCGTTTCCTGGCCCAGCAGGTCATATTGCCAGCCTTCCCGGGTTTCGGTGAAGCGGGCGAGTGCCAGATCCAGCCCGTCGAGCGAGCTGCCCGACATCAGGCCCAGTACAATAGCACGCTGTTCCACCCTCAGTTGGCTTCTATGATGCGGAACAGGTCGTCGAGTTTGGGGGTGAGGATGATTTCGGTGCGCCGGTTTTTCTTGCGGGCCTCTGCGGTTTTGGCAGGATCTATCGGCATGTGTTTACCACGCCCGGCAGCGGTGAGCCGTGCAGGATCAAGTTTGCCGCCCTCGGCCAGTATTTTAACGATGCTGGTAGCCCGGCGAACGCTCAGGTCCCAGTTGATTTCATCAGAGCCCTGGTCGTCGGTATGACCTTCTACCAGTATGCTGATTTCAGGATTGGCTTCAAGCACCTTGCCTAACTCCTGGATGGCCTGTTTTCCACGGGGATCCACGGTGGCACTGCCGGTGCCGAACAACAACTGTTCCGACAGGGATACATATACTTTGCCGTTTTTCTGCACCACCGTCAGACCACTGTTCTGGAAGCCCAGCAGGGCATTGGCAACCACTTTTTGCAGGGCATTTACCACCGAATCCTTGCGGCTCAGCGTGGCCTGTAGCTCTTTTACCTTTTTTTCACGGGCTTCGAGGTCTTTCTGGGTAGCAGCCAGCGATTTGGCCAGTACTTCCAGTTCCGCCTCTTTTTTCTTCACCAGTAACTCGTTTTGTTTGAGGTCGCGGGCCAGCCGGGCGTTTTCGGCCATGCTGTTGTTGGAGATGGTTTCGTTGGTGGCTACCAGGTCGTTGATCAGGCTGTTGAGCTGGGTAATCCGGTCCAGGCCCCTGCGGATTTCATTGCCGAGGGTGGTGGTGTCATTTTTCAAACCAGCCAGTTCGCGTTGCAGGGTGGTGGTTTCCAGGTCGAGTGCATCTACCCGGCCACTCAACTGCTCGATTTTCGACTGCTGGTCTTTGTTTTCAACTTCAAGTCGTTTGCGGTCGGCAACCACCATGTCGTGGTCTTTTTGTGCCACACAGGCGGTGAGTAACAGGGCAAAGAGGGAAAAGGAAAGGAGTCTGTTCATGGCTTTAAAAAAAATCGTGACTGTAAGGATAACGCTCGAACCAGGTTTTTTTGACAACCTGACTCACTTCTTCTTTGAGCTGATCAATATTGGTTTTGTCGATAGCTGAGATAAAAATACAGGGTTTACTTCTCGCTATCCAACTTTTTTCAAGTGTAGGCAGGTCTGGATGACTTTCGAGGTATTCCACATCGTCGTGATGCTGCACGCGCTCTGCCATGAGCTGGTCTACTTTGTTAAAAACAGTGAGTATGGGTTTGTCGATGGCACCGATGTCTTTCAAAGTCGACAGAACAACTTCCATCTGCTCTTCGTAATTGGCATGCGATACATCCACGACATGCAGCAGTATATCGGCTTCGCGCACCTCGTCGAGGGTCGATTTGAACGATTCTACCAGATGGTGGGGGAGTTTCCGGATAAAACCGACGGTATCGCTGAGCAGAAAGGGTACATTTTGAATCACCACTTTGCGGACGGTGGCATCAAGGGTGGCGAAAAGTTTGTTTTCGGCAAACAGCTCGCTTTTGCTGAGGAGGTTCATGAGGGTCGATTTACCCACATTGGTGTAACCTACCAGGGCCACCCTGATTTGTTTGCCTCTGTTTTTACGCTGGGTGGCATTCTGCCGGTCGATGAGTTTGAGTTTTTCTTTCAGCAGTATAATCCTGTCGCGGATAATCCGGCGGTCGGTTTCAATCTCCTTTTCACCGGGGCCTTTCATGCCGATACCGCCTTTTTGTTTCGAAAGGTGGGTCCACATCCGCGTCAGCCGGGGCAGGAGGTATTCGTGCTGAGCCAGCTCCACCTGGGTTTTAGCCTGGGCGCTCTGGGCACGGGAGGCGAAGATGTCGAGTATGAGGGTCGACCGGTCGAGCACTTTCACATCTGCTTTCAGCGGATCAGGGTTAAACTCTTTTTCGATGTTGCGGAACTGTGCGGCATTGAGTTCATCGTCGAATATTACGAGGTCGATCTCGTGTTCTTTGACATACTGCACCAGCTCGTGTAGTTTGCCGCTACCCACATAGGTGCGGGGTTCGGGTCGGTCGAGGCGCTGGTAGAACATCTTTTCGGTGACAGCACCGGCGGTTTCGGCCAGAAAAGCCAGTTCCGCGAGGTATTCTTCCGCTTTGGCCTGGGGCTGGGCGGCGGTTATCAAGCCTACCAGTATGGCTCGTTCGGGTTTCAGGAAAGCGGGATGTACGCGCATTGAGGCAAAGGTCGTTTTTTTGGAGGCATCAAAAAAGCCGGCTGATCAATTCATCGAGCCGGTTGACGGACACGAGCTCAATTCCGGGTTTTTTAAGCTGGGAGAGGTTGTTAAAGGACGATAAATAAAAGCGGCGGAAGCCGAGCCGGGCTGCTTCGGCAATACGGGCCTCTACCCGGGTAACCGGCCTGATTTCTCCGCCCAGGCCGATCTCGCCGGCAAAAACGGCGTCTTCCGATAGCGACTGGTCGTTGAACGAACTGGCCATCGATACGCACACGGCCAGGTCGATGCTGGGATCTTCTACGCGCAAACCACCTGCGATGTTCAGGAAAACATCCTGACTGCCCATGCGGTAGCCGCAGCGTTTTTCGAGCACTGCGAGCAGCATATTCAGGCGTTTGGCGTCGTAGCCGGTGGCCGAGCGCTGAGGAGTGCCGTAGGCGGCAGCACTCACCAGTGATTGTATTTCGCAAAAAAGTGAACGGTTGCCTTCAATCGTAGAGCCGATGGCGACACCGCTCGACTGTGCCATCTGGCGGGTCAGCAGCAGTTCGTTTGGATTACTGACTTCCCGCAGACCGGCCCCCTGCATCTCGTAAATGGCCAGTTCACTGGTGGAACCAAAGCGGTTTTTGAGGGTACGCACAATGCGGTACTGATGGTGGCGGTCGCCCTCGAACTGCAAAACCGTATCTACCAGGTGCTCCAGCACTTTGGGGCCTGCCAGGCTGCCGTCTTTGGTGATATGGCCGACCAGAAACACAGGAACCTGGTTGTCTTTGGCAAAACGCATGAATTCTCCGGCACTCTGCCGTATCTGTGAAACGCTGCCAGGGGCCGATTCGATGAGGGGGGAAAAGATGGTCTGGATAGAATCGACAATAATCAGCTGCGGCTGCAGCTGTTGTATCTGCCGGAAGATGGCCGTGGTCTCGGTTTCGGTCAGTATGTAACAGTGCTGCAGAGGCAGGCCCAGCCGGTCGGCACGCATGCGTACCTGGGCTTCACTTTCTTCACCGGAGATGTATAATACTTTAAAAAGCTGCATCTGCAAGGCCACCTGAAGCAGCAGGGTGGATTTACCGATGCCGGGCTCGCCTCCCAGCAATACCAGCGATCCGGGCACAATGCCACCGCCCAGCACGCGGTTCAGTTCTCCGTCGGGGCATTCCCAGCGGAGGCCCGATTGCGGGGTTACCTCTGACAGGGGTACAGCCACCGGCTGGTGCCGGTTCAACTGCCCGCCAAAGGTCCGGCTGTCGGTTTTCGCGGGGGAAGCAGCAATTTCTTCTACATAAGTATTCCATTCCCCGCAGGCCGGACATTTGCCGATCCATTTGGGAGATTGGGTGCCACACGATTGGCAAACGAAGTTTATCTTGATTTTTGCAGCCAAAATAAAGGAGTTGTTGTCCCGTTATTGGATTAGCTTCCAATACTGGGAATAGTGAGAAAGGTGTATTGTGCGACGATTGCAGCTACGGCGCATCTTTTATTGTGGTATTTTTGTTGCAAGGACCTAAATATACATGCATCCAACGAATAGATTTCCATTCCGTTTATTACTGCCCGCCCTGCTGCTGTTGCTGGCACTCGCAGGTTGTAAAAAGGATGCACCGGTAGCGGAGCGTCGTTTTGAAGAGATGACTGTTCCTCAGAGTTTTACCTGGTCATCTATCCGGAACCTGATCATCACTGTGAACCTGGATACAGGCTTTGGTCAGTATTTTGATTTATTGGACACCCGGGACCGCCGCATCGACCGGCAGCCGATCCGCGAGGGGAAGGCGGTGTTTAATGTGCGTTTGTCGGCCGAAATTCCCACCCTTCGTATCAAAAGTCCGGTAACCGGACAGTCGCTTGACTTTCCGGCGGATAATACAACCATCAATTTTTTCCTGGACGCTAACGCCACGGCCATCTGGAATGCCGCGGCCGACAGCGATGGCGATACCATTCCGGATCCCTGGGATGATTATCCGAACGACCCCAACCTGGCCATCAAACTGCTGATTCCCCACGCAGGGATGCATTATGTACTGTTTGACGAAGGTTGGCCTGACAATGGCGATTATGATTTTAACGATGTGGTATTAGGTCATCAGTTTGAGATGAGCTATGATAAAAATCACTTCCTGAAGAATGGCAAGGGCAAGCTCAGGTTGCTTGCCTATGGTTTAACCGGAGAATACGGGTTGGGCGTTGAGTTTCTGCGAACGGTTGCCGGCTCCACCTTCGATTATGCCTTTGATCAGACCATATTGTTCACCAGCGGCATAGATACTACCCTGGAGAAGGATTATAATACCGTACGTTTTTTCAATAATTTCAACAGCTGGATGACGGCTCCATACCAGAACAACGGGGTAGGACCAACCGCCACGCCACAGGAGTTTGATTATACTTTTACCTGGAATTCAGAGATTGGCGGGAATTTTATCTGGCCGAATTTTTTTCTCTTCAAAAGCAATGAACGTAGTTTTGAAGTGCATGCTTTTGGTTATCCGCCCACCCGGCAAGTTAATCTGCTGAATCTTTCCACCGGCAGCGATGCTTCCATTCGTCGCTGGAACTGGCAGACCAATTTTACATTTCCGAATGCGTTTTACCGCTCCTACAAAAACCTGCCATGGGGGATTGAATTTTTTGAGGAGTCGTTTCATGTAGCTAAAGAAGGCTTTCAGTTGAATCAGGGGTATCCCTACATAGTCCGCTGGGCTGAAACAGGCGGATTCTCTAACCGCAGCTGGCGGTATTATCCCGACAATATCCGTATTTTCCGACTTCCTTGAGGAAGGCACGAATGCCTGCAGCAAATCGTTAGGAGTTTATGAAGTGGATTTTGCGTTTGAGCCTTTTGGCTTTTTTCAGCTTAAGCGGGTTGTGTGGTTATGCGCAGGGTCAGCAGCAGTTTCAGCTGGGAGTTCAGTATTACCAGCAGGGTGACTTTGTGAAAGCCGTCGAAATTTTCGAGGGTTTGCACAAGCGGGAGCCTCTGTTGAATACTTACTATGTGTATCTGTACAATTGTTTCGTTCAGCTCAAATCTTACGATGCGCTTGAAAAACTTGCCCGTGCCCAAGCCAAAAGGGAGCCTCAGGTAGTTGCTTACCGGGTAGATGAGGGCTATGCCTATAAGCTGCAGGGTAATCTCAAAAAAAGCAACGCCATCTACACCAAACTGGTCAGAGAGCTGGAACCCGGGAGAGGAGCCATCATAGGGCTTGCCAACGCATTTCGCAGCCGGAATGAGCTGGAGATGGCGGTGAATACCTACCTGGAAGGCCGGAAATTACTCGGATCTCCCTTCGATTTCCCGCTTGACCTCGCAGATCTTTATGCCAGCCAGGGTAAAAAAAGGGAGATGTCGCAGGCTTATCTGGATTATCTGGCAGTACAACCCCAGCAACTGGCTTACGTACAGAATATGCTGCAATCGCGCCTGGCAGAAGATGATTATGCAGCCCTGAAAAACCTGCTGCTCGAAACCCTGCGGGTTCGTCCAGATGATATGGCCTTGTCGGAGCTGATGATCTGGTTTTTTGTACAGCAACGCGATTTCAGCAATGCTTTTGTGCAGGCCCGCGCCCTGGATCGCCGCAACCGGGAGAATGGTTTGCGCATCATGGAACTGGCTGCTTCGGCCATCGAAAACGAAAAGTTTGAAGCGGCCGCGGAGATGTACCGTTATGTAATCGATAAAAAAGAAGACAACGTATTTTATCTGGAAGCCCGTTATAAGCTGCTTACCACCGATCAGGCCCGCCTCGAAAAGACTGCCAATGCCCCTGTAGACGGGTGGAAACAACTGGCTGCACAGTATAAGGCTTATATAAATGAGTTCCCGCTTTTCCCTAACCTGCCGCAGGTAAAACAATCGCTGGCCGCCGTCTGGGCTTTTCAGTTGCAGGAGACAGACAGTGCCATGGAATTGCTGGAGGCCACCCTTGATCTGCGGCGGGGAGATCAGCGGGTACTGGCCGGGGTCAAGCTGGATCTGGGCGACCTGTATCTGATAGCGGGTGAGTTGTGGGATGCGTCGCTGATGTATGCCCAGGTAGAAAAAGACTATGCGAATGAACCACTGGGTCAGGAGGCAAAATTCCGCAATGCCCGTTTATCCTTTTATAAAGGAGAGTTTGAATGGTCGCAGGCACAGCTGGATGTGCTGAAGGCATCAACCACCCAGCGTATTTCGAACGATGCCATTGCCTTATCGTTGCTGATAACCGAAAATTATGACCTCGACACGACCACCTATCCGATGGAAATGTTTGCACGTGCCGATCTGAAGGCCTTTTGCAGGCAGTATATTACAGCATTGTCGGGTTACGACAGTTTATTGCAACAGTTCCCCGGTCATGCGCTGACAGATGAGGTATTGTTCCGCAAAGGGCAAATCCATGAAAAGCTGGGCAGCTTTCAGGAGGCCATGCAATGGTACAGGGTCGTATTGGCTGAGCATGGTCAGGATTTGTATGGCGATGATGCCTTGTTTGCGCTGGCCAGACTCACAGAAGAGCGGCTGGCAGATAAACCAGGCGCTATGGCGCTTTTCCAGCAGTTGCTTACCGATTATCCCGATTCTCATTATGTTTCAGAAGCTCGCCGCCGTTTCCGAAGTTTGCGGGGCGATACCCTCAATTGATATGCTATTATACAATGTCACCGTTACCATCGATCCGGCCGTTGCCGGTGAATGGCTCCAATGGATGCGTGAAAAACACATTCCCGAAGTACTGGCTACAGGTTGTTTCACCACCAACCGCATCTGCCGGCTGATACATCCGGAACCGGAAATGGGACTGACCTATGCCTTCCAGTATCATTGCAACGATCAGGCAACCCTCGATCGTTATTTCCGTGATTTTGCCCCCGGTTTACAAAAAGATCATGCAGACCGTTACCACGAGCGTTTTGTAGCTTTCCGAACGGTGTTGGAAATCCTCTGAGTTCAGAGTGCCGCAAGGCGACTTTTGGCAGCCAGGAATTCGGCCCACATCTCTTCCACAATCTGCCCGGCCGGTTTGATGTCGCGTATGGATGCTGCCACCTGACCTATTTCGAGTTCGCCGGCAGTCAGATCCCCTTCGAACATGCCTTTTTTGGCACGACCTCTGCCTAACAAGGCGGCCAGGGTAGCTGCATCGGCTCCGCTGGCTTCGGCCTGGCGTATCTGTTCGTAGAAGGGGTTGCGGATCAGTCGCACCGGGGTAAGTTGTTTAAGCGCCAGAATGGTTGTGCCTTCTTCGGCATGAATCACCGTTTGTTTGAACGCTTCATGCGCCGATGATTCGACCGAGGCCACAAAACGACTTCCTACCTGAACTCCCTCTGCACCCAGAGCAAAGGCTGCCAGCATGGCCCGGCCATCAGCTATTCCACCTGCCGCGATGAGCGGAATACTGACAGCATCCCGTATCAGGGGAACCAGGCAAAGTGTGGTGGTCTCTTCCCGCCCGTTGTGCCCCCCCGCCTCAAATCCTTCAGCTACAACGGCATCTACCCCGGCTTCCTGGGCCTTGAGGGCAAATCTGACATTTGATACTACATGAACCACTGTTTTGCCCGCAGCTTTCAGTTGTCCGGTGTACTTCCCGGGGTTACCCGCAGAGGTGAAGATGATGGGCACACCTTCTTTTTCAACTATTTCCAAATGTTTTTCAATTTCCGGATACAATAGCGGAAGGTTCACCGCAAAGGGTTTGTCGGTCGCTGCTTTCAGTTTTTGAATATGCTGGCGTAATATTTCAGGGTACATGGAGCCGGCACCAATAATGCCTAAACCCCCTGATTTACTGACAGCTGCGGCGAGCTCCCAGCCGCTGCACCAGATCATACCCGCCTGAATAATGGGGTATTGTATGCCAAATAAGTCGCAGATACGGTTTTTCATAAGTTTGAAGATGGCAGAGATTTAGATTATCTCAATGTAAATAAGTGCTTGCATGTAAATTTTTTTGAGCTTAAGTTGCATGCCGTTTCCATAAAATTTGTGAAATGACTCATCTGAAAGGAAGTCTTAGCAATATGTTAACATTGTCAATCTCTCGTCATATCCAAAACGGGGAGGATTGACGCATCCATTTTTAGTATAACTTGAAATCAAAATACACCTAAAGCGAAATCAAACTATGCAGAGAAAGTTCTACCTGAGTTTCATCCTGCTACTGTTTGCGACAATTGCCTCGTATGGCCAAGCTGGTACCGGTGGTATCCAGGGTAAGGTCCTCGACGAAGCGAAGAAAGAGGGAATACCCTTCGCAAACGTAGTCTTATTTAGGGATGGTGTGCAAAAAGGCGGTACCACCACAGATGTGGATGGTAAGTACAAGTTCAGCGCCTTGCCTCCTGGTCGTTACGACATTAAAGTGTCGTATGTAGGTTTTAACCCCGCCGAATTAACAGGCGTACTGGTTAATTCCGACAGATCGACCTTCATCGACATTAAGATGGTTTCGGGTATCAACCTGAAGGAAATCAAGATCGATGCGTACAAAGAGCCTTTGATTTCCAAGGACCAGACGTCTACCGGTGGTACCGTTACCCGCGAAGAAATCGCAGCCTTGCCAACACGTGACATTAACTCTATTGCAGCCACCACTGCCGGTGTATTCCAGCAGGATGAGGGCAGCGGTCTTAACATTCGCGGATCACGCGAATCGAGCACAGAGTATTTCATCGATGGTATCCGGGTAAGGGGTGGTACCAACCTGCCAAACTCCGCGATTGAGCAGACCACGGTAATTACCGGTGGTATTCCTTCTCAATACGGTGATGCCACAGGTGGTATCGTTAACATCACCACCAGAGGCCCTTCAGGTCAGTTTTTTGGTGGTGCTGAGGTATTGAGTTCTGCCTTTGTGCTGGAGCCTTACGGCTATCACCTTTTTGCCATGAACTTCTCAGGTCCCCTGATGAAAATCAACAAGGGTACCAAAGAAGAACGTTCAACCCTCGGTTACTTCATCTCAGGTGAATTCGAGACACAACAAGACCCCCGCCCCTCTGCTGTGGGTGTCTGGATGTTGAATGACGACGTTTATGAAGGCATCAAAGCCAATCCATACCGTCCGGGTTTGTTTGGTACCGGTGTGAACCAAAATGCTGAGTTCGTCAGAGCCAGTGATATGACCCTTGAAAAAGTACGTCCCAATGCCGGTCAAAACCGGGTAAGTATTGCGGGTAAAGTAGACTGGCAGCCTAACGACCAGATTGGTGTAACCATTGGTGGTAACTACGACCGTACTGCCGGTAATGTATATGCCCGCGCCAACAGCCTTTTTAACCGCGACAACGTTGGTAATTTTGAAAACAACACTTACCGTGGTTATGTGCGTTTCCGCCAGAATTTCGGTCGCGGCGCAGAAAATCAGGGTGGAAGCATTAAAAATGCCTATTACTCCGTACAGTTCGACTACACCAAAACCAAAACCTATCAGGATGGTGGCGATGGCTTAGGCGACAATGCCTTCAACTACGGCTACCTGGGTAAATTCGACTACGAAGTATTTGATGTTTTCGAAGGCGGAAGAACCGTTACCATCGGTGGGGTAGAATATCCTAACATGGTAGAACAGGTTGGTTTCGGAGACCGGAATCTTACTTTCACACCAGGCACCATTGATCCGAGTTTGTCGAACTATGGTACCAGCTTTTTCAACACCCTCAACCTGACAGAATTTGATAACCTCAACCAGGTACGTCAGTTTGGTGGTCTGACCAACGGACTTCGTCCCGGTACCGTTTATGGCATCTGGAATTCTCCGGGTCGTCAGAATGCCGGTTATACCTTTTCAGACAATGATGCCTATCGTTTGACAGCCCTGGGTTCTGCTGACGTGGGTGGCCACTCTCTCAAGTTCGGTTTTGAATATGATCAGCGTATCGACCGTCAGTATACCCTCAATCCTTTTGCCGGTGGTATAGGTTTGTGGGGTCTGGCCCGTTCCCTGGCCAACCGTCACATTCTTGATCTGGATTTGTCAAATCCTATCGTGGAGACAGATCCTGCTACAGGTATTCCTTTGAGCGATACAGTTCGTTACAATCGTTTGATTGCCTCTAACCAATCGGTATTTGACCGTAACCTGCGTGCCAGCCTCGGTGCCGGTGCCGACCAGTTCATCAACATAGATAATCTCGACCCAAGCCAACTGGACCTCAGTTTCTTCTCTGCTTCAGAGTTGCTGAACGAGGGTAACTCTTATGTGGGCTATTATGGATACGATTATCTGGGTAACAAACTTTCGTCTACCCCGGGTCAGTACGAATTCTTTGAAGATGCTCAAAACCGTCCTATTGCTCCTTTCTCTCCCATTTATATGGCAGGTTTTGTTGAAGACAAGTTTGACTTTGATGACCTCGTTTTCCGTGTAGGTGTTCGTGTTGACCGTTTTGATGCCAACCAGCCTGTTCTGAAAGATCCTTTCCTGCTGTATTCTTCCAAAACGGTAGGAGAAGTAGACGGAGCGTTGAATACCGGCAACAGCGGACAGCACCCCAGCACCATGGGTAATGATTATGTGGTTTATGTGAACGATGTAAGTCTTGCCAACCCAACCATTCTCGGTTACCGCAATGGCAACCAGTGGTACAACGCCCAGGGTACTGAAATCAGGAATGCATCTGGTATTGCAGCCGCTTCTTCATCAGGTCGTGTTCAGCCTTTCCTGGTTGATCCTAACCAGACTGCTGTAACCAAGGACGCATTCACAGATTATACACCGCAGATTAACATCATGCCTCGTATTGCATTCTCGTTCCCTATTTCGGATGAGGCGCAGTTCTTTGCTCACTATGATGTACTTACGCAACGTCCGAGCGGATTCCTCCGTTTTGATCCCCGTCAGTATTATTTCCTGCAACAGGTTGGCGGAACCATCAACAACCCTAATCTGAAGCCCGAGCGTACCATCGACTATCAGATTGGTTTCAAACAGAAACTGACCAACAGTTCTGCATTGACTATTTCAGGTTTCTATCGGGAACTGCGGAATATGATTCAGATTATCAATGTGCCGTTTGCTTATCCGGTTGATTACCAGACCTACGGCAATATCGACTTTGGTACTGTAAAGGGACTGACACTTGCCTACGACCTGCGTCGTACCGGTAACGTTCGTATCAATGCCAGCTATACCCTGCAATTCGCAGATGGTACCGGTTCTGCACCACAACAGGCACAGAATATCATCCAGGCTGGTATCGATAACCTGCGGACACCTATTCCTTTGAACTTCGATGCCCGCCACCGCGTGGTAGGTACCCTCGATTTCCGTTTGGGTGAAGGCAAAGAATACAATGGTCCACGCATCGGGGAGTTCCGTATACTCGAAGGCATAGGCTTCAACTTTGTCGCTAATGCTATTTCAGGTACACCATTCTCCCGTCAGTCGTTCGTAACACCTGATGGTGATGTAGCTGCCGGTCTCGGTGGTCGTACTACCCTCAAAGGTGGTATCAACGGAAGTCGCCTTCCATGGCAGTTCCGTATGAACCTTCGGATTGACAAGGACTTCACTTTTGCCTATGGTCGTGACAAAAATGACAAGCCAAAAGAAAGCACCATCAACGTATATGTTCAGATCCTGAATTTGTTTGACGCCCGCAACGTGATTGGTGTTTATCAGTTCACCGGTGACCCTGATGACGATGGCTTCCTGACAAGCGATCTGGGTGCTCAGCAATTGCAGGCCGCACTCGACCAGCAGTCGTTTATCGACCTCTACCGGGCCTCGATGATGGATCCGAACAACTACAGTCTGCCACGCAGAATCCGTTTGGGTATCCGCCTCAACTTCTAACAGGAAACAATCATGAAAGAAATGAAATATAAAAGTAAACTCCTGACCGGTGTTTCTGTCCTGTCACTCCTGTGGGGAGGATCGGCCATTGCCCGCGAAGATCTGGCACCACAACCCCGTAATTCGAACCCTGCCATGATTCAGGGTCGTGTAGCCGCGGATTGTGCCCAGGCCACCGCCCGAACCAACCTCGACATCAACAACGTCAGGACACTGATCCTGAACGGTGGTGATATGTGGTACGATCAGGGTTCGTCAGGCAATGCCCGTTATGAAATCCCCAAAAACGATGACCCGGCACAACCAAAAAAGCACTCGCTTTTTGCAGGTTCTATCTGGGTTGGTGGTAAAGATGCCGGTGCAACTTTAAAAGTAGCGGCACAAACCTACCGTCAGACAACCGTATTGGGTGTAGGCTTCTGGCCTGGCCCATTGAGCACGGTTGACGCGACCATCAGTGCAGATGAGTGCCGTCGCTGGGACAGACAATGGAAATTAAGCCGTGCTGAAATTCAGGCACACATACTGGGTATCGCATCTGCTGATCCGGCGTATGTGATTCCGGCAGCCATCCGTGACTGGCCTGTTTCAGGCGACGTGAGTCTTGGTCAGGATGACCAGATGGCTCCTTTCGTAGATGTTGGACCAACCTTTGGTACCTACAATCCCTCTGAAGGTGACTATCCGGATGTTTTCGGTGACCAGAGCATCTGGTGGGTGATCAACGACAAGGGTAATACTCCCGGTTCGGGTTCGGTACCCATTGGTATGGAGATTCAGACACAGGCATTCGCCTATCAGTCGAATGACGAGCTGAACAACATGACCTTTTATACCAACAAAATCATCAACCGCTCGAATACCGTGCTGCAGGAAGCCTATATGGCACAGTGGGTAGACCCGGATCTGGGACAGGCTCAGGATGACTTTGTCGGTTGTGACGTTCCCCGCGGTTTGGGCATCTGTTATAATGGTGACGATGATGATGAAGGTATCAATGGTTATGGTGCAAATCCACCATCGGTTGGCGTAGACTTTTTCGAAGGTCCTTTCTCTGACCTGAATGATGGCGTTGACAATGACCGGGATGGTGTAATCGATGAGGTTGTTCCTTTTGGTTGTGATCCGGATCCTGTTACAGAGCGGATTATCATGGCTAACTTCCTCTACTTCAATAATGATGGAACTGTTATTGGTAACCCTACCACCGCGGAACATGCTTATAACTACATGATCGGTCGCTGGAAAGACAATACCCAGATGGTTTACGGTGGTAATGGCTATCCTGGCTCAACAGGTTCGACTAACATCCCTACTACTATCATGTTCCCGGGTAATTCTGATCCGGTAGGCTGGGGTATAGGTGGATCATTCGCTAATCCGATTGCTCCTCCGTTCCAATGGTCGGAAACCAATCCCGGCCCTGGTTCAACACCAAACGTTCCTGCTGACCGTCGTTTTGTGCAGGCAGCTGGTCCGTTCACCTTGCAGC